>NZ_VWOX01000030.1 GCF_008629675.1 Roseiconus nitratireducens
GCGGCCCCGTCATTCGCCGCGAACTCAACGATCCGGTCGGTGGAATCAGGGTTCGCAGAAGCATTGTCGTAGCGGACGGTCCTCAGAACTTGCTGGTAGTTGGCAACGGTGTCCGAGCCGGAAAGCGTCAACACGCCGCCGGAGTAATTGGCCATGATCGACGTGCCCGTCGTATCTGCCGTCAGCGATTCCGCCGCACCATCGAGAAGGTTGGTGATCGTGACGGTCAAGGAGGCAAGGTTGGAACTATCGGCATCAGCTAACGCCGCATCGGCACTATCGGCAATCACAACAGCGCCGCCACCCTCCACAAAGTTCGCTGTAAAATCAGCGCCGGTGGTGCCGCTGGAATCATCCGCGTCCAAATCGATCACCGGGGCATCGTTGCTCGCCGAGATCGAGACCGTGGCCGTCGCGGTATTGCTATCGATCGCCCCATCATTCACCGTGAAAGCGAGCGTCCGATCGACCAGAGTCGGATTGGCCGATACATTTTGGTAGCGGATCGTTCGCAAGACTTGCTGATAGTTCGCGATCGTATCGGCGCCGCTGAGGGTGAGCGTAGCTCCGACAAATGTCGCATCGATCAGCGTGCCGGAGGTATCGGCTGACAATTGCTCGTTGCCAATGTCGAACGGATTGGTGATCGTCACTTGAAGCGAGACAAGCGACGTGTTGTCGACATCCGTGATGGTTGCGTCACCCGCATCGACCACCAGAACAGCGCCCGCTCCTTCAATGAAGGTCGCGTCGAAATTGACCCCTGAAACCCCACCAGAATCATCCGCATCGAGATCGATGACGGCGGGGTCGTTGACGGCCATCGCATGCAACCCGATGACACCGTCGGTGGGTCCTGTGCCTGCCGCATCTTCCACATGAGTGAGAACATTGACGTCCAGGTCATAGTCACTCGCTGGTGAGAAGGAGACACTGGCCAGGGCCGAGTTCACGTCATCCACGCTTCCCGATACGGACCAAATCCCTGTGACTCCGTCATAGGTACTCGTTGCCGCGCCAAAGGATCCGGTGGAAAGGCTGCCCGCATTCGGATCGACAAGCGTCAATGTCGCCGTGATTGTCTCGCCCGCATCCGCATCGCTGACGACGATGTCACCGAGCAGCACGGTTCCACCATCTTCAACATAATTGATCGACTGATTCAGCCCTGACGCTGTTGGCGGTGTGTTGGTCAACTCAGGCCCGAACTGGCGGATAAACACACCGTCGTCGTCGACCTGCCCCGTTTGATCACCGCGTCCGCTCCAAGCAATGACCACGTTGTCCAAGTCGTGCAACGCTGCCGATGGAGAAACCTGATCATTATCAGTTGTCTCGTTGGCCTGGACCAGACTTCCGTACAGATCATGATTCGCATCGAAGACCTGAAAGAAGACGTCCGAACCGGTGCTCCCGGAGTTCACTTCCTGAAATGCGATGACGTAGTTTCCTGACAGATCCATCGACACGGTCGGTGCCGAAGCGACTTCGCCGCTGCTGATCTTGGTCGATGTCTGTCCCACACCGGTTACCGAAAACACTCGGTGCCAAACACCTTTGAACCCAGAAAATCCGGAGTAGTATGCGACGGCGAAGGTATTGTCGGGTGACACCGTGACGACCACGTCGGAATCTCCAACGATGGTTTGACTCAGATTGTCCTTCCCCGCCAGCGCCGTCGTCGTTCCGTAGTCGTACCGTCGGCCATACAGCTGACCGCTGTCATTCCAAACCACCACATAGCGGCCTGCTTCGTTGAGATCGACCGCCGCCTCCGTCGCATTGGTGGACGTGTCGACTTGAATCAGTGGACTGGTCAGTTCGCCTCCACTGACAACGGCACTGATATCAAACGTGCGCGCAAAGATTCCTTCGTTGATGCCATCACTTTCCCAGGCGATGACAATCTCACCATTCGCGTTGGTCGCCAACGTGATGTTGGATTGGTCTCCAGCCGTCTGCCCCGCATTGACAAGCAGATCGACCGAGTCGATCGCGTCTCCGTTCGCGTCAAAACGCCGGACGTAAATCCCATCCCCGTCACCATCGCTTGACACCCAACCGACGATGAACTCACCGGACGGTGTGGAGGCAACAACCGGCCAGGACTGAGAACCAGACGAATTGGCATTGATTTGAAACTCACCTCCGATCCGATTTCCCTGAGCATCGAATCGCTGAGCAAAGATTCCAGTGTTGTCGCCGTCGGCGCCGCTGTCGTCCACCCAGACAACGACGGTGTTTCCGGAATCGTCGACGGCGAGCGTGTTGTGCCCGCCGTCGGAATACTGCGAACCGGATACGGTGGTGTTGACAAGCGTTTCGCCGGTGGGTGTCAACTGCGGCGTCGCCAGCAAGCCAGTCCAGCCGACGTTGGACGCCGCGTCCAACAGGGACAACGTTTCAACTTGGCCGAACGTCGCCTCCAGATCCCAATCGCCCCCCAGGGACGCATGCCCGGTATCGTCATCCGATGCCGCCACATCAGCACCGGTCAATGCTGACACCGCTTCCAGCAGCATCCGGCCGGATTCCGACTCCGCGAGACGGCATCCATAGAAAGCCAAATCCGCATCGGTACTTAGCGACGATGCCCAGCCGGCCAAGTCACCGGCAAATGCTTCCAAGTTGCGGCTTTCGATCAGACTACTGCCCAGGCGGATCTTTCCGTCGCTTCCGTGGGAAAGAATGTGAACGGCATCGACGTCGCTGTAACCTGACAGGATTTCACCGATTTGCTCGACACCATCACGTGACGAATCGAGCAAATAGATTTCGAGCTCGTCTTGATCCAAAGCCACCTTCAGGTCGCTGATCAGTTGTTCGTGATCGTCGACCGAGGCGTCAACGAAAACCAACTCCAATCGCTGTCGATCCTGACTACTATCCGATTCACTTCCGGCATCAATCGCCTCTCCGTTGGCCGTTGCGGATTCCTGCACCAGCACGTCAGGGTCCGTCACGAGTGCGCTATCTTGCCCCCCCAGATCAACGGATTCAGCCACCTCCGGCGACACCACCGGCGAAGCGCTGAACAGCAACCGACGTTCCAAAGTTGAGACATCCAACGGCCGAGGCTGATTCTGAAGAGATGCGACGGGTTGCTTCGATCGTCGAAAGGGCCACTGCATGCGTACTAGTCGCGGTTGGTCGGAGTGGTGAGAACAAGAAGTCCACTTCAATCTAGGTCAGGAACCATTCCGCGGACCCAATTTCACCCGACAAACGAACCGGTGAAACGGCTCCGGAGAGTGGTGAGCGAAAGTCAGCTTGTGACGGTTGTGCGGGTTGAGGCGTTGATGTGGCGGGCGTACCCGCGCCTGTGTCGTGATGTCCCAGGTCTAACTGCCCCCGTGCCGTCTTTCGGTCGATGAAATCTGATATCAGGGACGCTTCGGATCCCGCGACCGGAAACGGGACATGAATTGGCGATCAGCCGGCACCAACATTCTTTTCGCTGCGGCAGCCCTCGTCGCCGGTCAAGCATGCGCCCAGTCGTATGACAACCCGTCCGACGAATGGCTCACGGGCGAGCTGATCGAAACCGTGGTGGTACCGCCGCCGGATGCAATCCAGGCGATCGATGGTTTCGAAACGATTCCACCGGGCGAGACGGCTGAAGCATCACTTCCCGCACCCGGCTCGATTGCCGGGAGATTGTCAGAAGAACTACGCCAATACGGCGAATCTTCCAATCAGGCATCGTCCGTCCCGATCGGCTACCGCCCGTGGTGGGAACCGGCCGTCCTCGCTCCCTTGGATCTGTCTCCGCGTTCGATTCCGGTGACGACGGATTCATTGGTGCTTGATGCCCTGCAATACAGCAATCGCATCGCAGCCTTGAACGAAAACATCACGATCGCCCAAACCGGGATCGTCCGAGCGGCGGCCGAATTTGACCCAAAGGCATTTACGGAATCCCGCTTCGTGCGCACGAGCGTTCCAACGGGTAGCTCTTTGGATGCCGGGGCCAACGTCAATCGCCTTCGCGAGGAGGACTTCACGGCCTCCGCCGGAATGCGGCGCAAAACCGAAGCGGGTGGGCGATTCGAATTGGGACAGCAGATCGGATTGCGCAACAGCAATTCGGTCTTCTTCACACCAGGCAACCAGGGAAACTCACGCCTGTCACTCAGCTTCAATCAACCGCTGCTGGCAGGCGCCGGGACGGCCGTCAATCGCAGCTTGATTGTTCTAGCGCAACTTGACACGCAAATCGCTCAACAAAAGACCACGACGGGAATCCAGAATCACCTGCTGTCGGTCACCGAAGTGATGTGGGAGCTGTTCTTTCAGCGCGCCGTACTGATGCTTCGACTGCGGCATCTTGAGAAGGCGACCGCGATCGGCGACTGGTTGGAGAATCGTCGTGATCTTGATTCGCTGGAAAGCCAGGTCCTGCGGGCCCGCGCCGCGGTTACTCAACGTCGCTCCGAACTGGTTCGCGCCGTGACCTCGATCAAAAACCTGGAAGACCGACTGCGCGCCATCGTCAATTCGCCCGAATTGCTGCAAGATCGAGATGTCGAACTGGTCCCGGCCGAAGCCCCCGTCACTCAATTGCTGCCGGTGTCCTTCGACGACGCTATCGTCACGGCGTTGCAGCAACGCAGTGAAATCAATGAGGTCGCAGGAGAAATCGAATCGACGCGTGTCCGGCTGAATGTTGCCCGCAACGAAATGCTGCCGGCATTGGATCTGGTGCTGGAATCCTACGTCAGCGGACTCCGCGGGAGCAACAACATCGGGCAATCATGGGTCGATCAGTTCAGCGTCGGGGAACCGAGCTACACGGCGGGACTGATTTTCGAGGTCCCGCTGTGGCGCCGCGCCGCGAAAGCGAATGTTCAAAGGAGGCGAGCGGAGCTTCGGCAACTGACGAACCAGTTGGAAGAAACCATCCAGCAAATTCATTCGGACGTCGCCGCTGCCGCACGTGAGGTCCAGACCTCGTACCGTGAAATGGGTGCCAAGTACGCTTCCATGAACTCGGCGGCCGAGTACGTCCGACTGCTGGAACGTCGGTGGAAAGAACTTCCCGGCGAAGGTTACACCGCGAATTCAATCCTGGAAGACCTGCTGGACGCCCAGGACCGATTGCTAAACGAGCAAACCGAATTCGCACGTTCTCGGGTGGAATACACCCTCAGCACCATCCGGCTCAAACGAGCGACGGGATCGCTGCTTCAAATCCAACCGCTGACGCGTTAAATCGTCGGACAGACGAAGCGGGATTCGGCGGCCGGATCGCGATCCAATTGTCCCGATTCAAACGCTCGACGGCATTCCCACTCGGCTGGACGCTTGGCCGCCGATCCGATTTTTCCGGTTGACCGGCCTATCTGTAACCTACGCTTGCGTCGACGGTGCGGTACCGGCGCGCGGTGCGCCCCGCAGTTCCGACATCTTTGCGTATTTGAGTGCCCCACATGATAGGCAGCCCCGCAGCTACCACGCGATTGGTCAGGTCCTGGCATTTGGCGACTTGCCTGGTGCTGGCCAATCTACAGACGGGAGTAAACGCGACCGAACTGGAAGGCTACACCGAGCCCTTGCGAACCATCGAAGTCGCATCAGACGAATCCGGGACGGTCGCGGAGGTTTTGGTCAAACCCGGCGATGCCGTCGAACCCGGCCAGCCCCTGATCCGGTTGGATAGCCAGGTTCACGAGGCCCAGCTAGCGATCGCAAAACAACAAATGTCTTCGTCGGGATACCTTGATGCGGCGAAGGCCGAATTGGAATTGGCTCGGGAGCGTTGGCATCGGCTTCAGTCACTTCACACGACGGGACACGCGAGACAATCGGAACTCTCTCGCGCCGAAAAGGAATTGAAAGTTGCCGAAGCGAATGTGCGGACCGCAACGGAAGACTTGGAAACTCGGCGGCTGGAGTACGAACGCATCGCAACGCAGCTGAAACGTCGATCCATTCACGCCCCGGTCGCCGGAGTCGTCACCGAACTGCACAAAGAGGCCGGCGAATTCGTGGCTCCCAACCGCCCCGAAGTGTTGACGTTGGTCCAATTGGATTCGCTGTTGGCGAACTTCACCGTCATGCCATTCCAGGCCGCCACGTTGAAAGAAGGGCAAACCATCACGGTCCGGTTTATTGAAACCCGCCAGGCCTCACAGGGAACCGTCAGCTTCGTTTCTCCGGTCACCGATGCCGAAAGCGGATCGGTGCTCGTGCAGATCCGATTGGACAACACCGACCGGCGGTATCGAAGCGGTCAACGGTGTCGAATCCGCCTGGAGGATTAGCCAGAATTGAAAACCGCCGCGGGTTCTTCAATGGCGTCCGCCAACGTGCCCTTTTCGGTCACGTCGGGTCACGCTGCGCAGCGTTCGCCCACATCGCCGACCACCGCGACAGCATCGGGCATACCGGCGAGCACGCAACCCGACGCGGAATCCGAGCTTCTGCGCCAGTTGTTCACGCTGGCAAAAGTTCGATGCGTGATCCGGTTGGATCGTGACGGTGACGGTGCGCGTACCAACGTCGCCTCCTTGTACCGCGACATTGGCGATACGCCGGCAATCCGTGAGGCCGATCCGTTGACGTCCGCCTGCGTGCTGGCGGTGGACACCGGCAGGGAACAAGTGCGGCGACTGCTTTCGCCTCAGCGATTGCTGCTTGCGATCCCTTCCGAATGCTCCCCCGAAGGTCCGACCGCAATCGGCCTGCTGATCGAGCAACCCGACGATGAAACCGCGACCATCGCCGGACTTCGGGATTCCGTGATCGCCTACGCGAGGCGGAAACTTCGTGAAGCGGTTTCCCGTTCCGAAGTCGTCGCCAAACATTCAGCGGCAACGGTGGAACTGCTGCAGGAAATGCTTGAGTCGGACAGTACGCCGCGTGCCTGCCAAAGCTTGGCCGCGAGACTGGCCGATCATTTGGCTTTGCGACGCGTGATCGTGGCCCTGACTGCCACGCCGGGTGCTCGTCCGCGGATCGCGGCCTTCTCAGATACCAGTCAGATTCAAAGCGAAACACCGTTGACTCGCGCCGTCGTCGCAGCGATGGAAGAAACCATCCGCGGGGGCGAATTGGTTTGCCAAACCCCCGGACGCGAGTCCGGCGCCGACCGACAATTCCTCTCTCAATTGGCCGAGATGGAATCGGCCACCATTCTGGCAATGCCGCTCGAATCCAGCGGAGCGTTGATTGCCGTCATGGACCCCGATCAATCGTCTGAGCCGTCGTATCGTTTCCTGGCTTCGGCACAACCCGCTTTGTCCGCGGCCATCGGTTGTATTCACCGGGGATCCGGTGCCCATCGAATGCGTGCGGTGCGCGAAGGCGTCCGATCCAAAGCAACCATCTTCGTGGCGTTGACGGTTGCCTGCCTGATGATCGCCATGGCGACCCCCGTTCCCTACCGGGTCGAATGCCAGGCACAAATCGAACCCCGGGTAAGACGTCTGGTCGCCGCGCCCTTTGACGCAACCCTGGAAGAATGCCACGTGGCACCGGGGGATCTTGTCGCACAGGGGGATCTGCTCGCCAGCCTGGACGGCCGAGAGTTGCGTTGGGAACGAGCATCCGTGCAAGCCGACTTTGACAAAGCCACCAAGAAGCGTGATTCGGCGCAGGCGTCGCGTGACTACGCCGGACAGCGGATTGCTCAACTGGAAATCGAACGGTTGCAGCTGCAACTGGACTTGTTGGACCGGAGAATCGGCCAAATCGAGATTCGCAGCCCGATGGACGGAATCGTGGTTGCCGGCGATCTGCAACGAGTTCAGGGCGCACCCTTGTCGACGGGCGAAAACCTGTTCGAGATTGCGCCGCTGGATGAGATGACGATTGAAACGGAAATCCCCGATGAAAAGTTAGCCTTCCTGCGATCCGGTCAGCTGATCCGGCTTCGCTTGGACGCGTACCCGGATCGGCAATGGCAAACCACGATCGACTCAATCAATCCGCGCAGCGAAATCCGTGACGACCAAAATGTGTTCATCGCTGAATCACTTCTCGCGAACGATCAATCCTCGTTTCGTCCGGGGATGAAGGGACAAGTGAAAGTGGACGTCGGAAAGCGGCGGCTAGGATGGATCTTGTTTCATCGTCCTTGGTCCAGCTTGTCTCGATGGTTCTGGTGGTGACCTGCCATGGAAACCAGCCATGACCACTTGGCGAGCGATCTTTCCACGCTCCGACCAGCGTTCCGCCGGGACCTGCAAATCCACTCCGGCGATGGACTCCACTTCGTGGTGGAAGACCCGGTCAGCGGCAACTACTACCGCCTGGGGCCGATCGAATTCAGATTCTCGCAATTGCTGGATGGTCGACGCTCCATCGCGGAGGCGTATGCCGAGCTTTGTCAGCGAGAAGTTGATCTCGCGTTGACGGAGAATGATGCCGCGGAGCTGTGTCGCTGGCTGATCGCCGTGGAACTGGCGCAAACCGAGTCTTCCCGTTCAGCCGAACGCATCAAGGACGCTTCCGATCGGTCCCAACGCGGGCGGATTAAACAACGCCTGAATCCGATCGCGATTCGTATTCCTCTGCTGCAACCGGACCGCTGGGTCGGGCGAATCGAGCCGTTGGTCGGCTGGCTGTTTGGTTGGCCGGCGACGTGCCTTGGAATCCTGTTGATCCTGTTCGGATTGAGTTCGGTAGTCACGAACTGGACGGACTTGGCTGCCTCGCGCTCGGTTTTGTTCGCCCCCGGAAACCTGATCTGGCTGACGCTGGCGACGGTGGTTCTAAAAGTCATCCACGAATTCTCGCACGCGATCGTCTGCAAACGGTACGGGGGCGATGTGGGTGAGATGGGTGTCTTGTTGATTCTGTTCGCTCCGTTGGCGTACGTCGATGTCACCTCCGTCTGGCGCTTTGCGTCGCGCTGGAAACGGGTGCATGTCGCCGCCGCCGGGATCTACGTGGAATTGCTGATCGCTGCGGTCGCCGCATTGCTTTGGCCGACACTTGATTCTGCGGAACTGCAACGTTTCTGTGTCAACGTGATGCTTTCTTGCGGCGTTTCCTCGATCGTATTCAACGTCAATCCGTTGATGAAATTTGATGGCTACTTCATGCTGACGGATTTGGCCGGTACGCCCAACCTGTACGCGGATTCGCAGCGCGCACTGGCTCGATCGGCAAAACAGGTGCTGCTTGGGACCGGGGGCACAATGCTTGGCGGATCGCTGGGCTATCGCCGATATGCGTTGGTCTACGGCATCGCAGCATTCGTTTGGCGGTGGATTGTCTGCGTCGGTCTGATCATCGTCGCTGTCAGCTTCTATCGCGGGGTGGGTCTGGTGCTGTCGGCAATCACCGTGAGTGTTTGGTTCGCGGGACCGATGGGTCGGATTTTCACCTTGGTTCGCAGCCTTGATTCGGTTCTCCGACGACGACTCTTGAGACGTGCGTCCGCGCTGCTCGCCGGCGCGGGGGTCTTGCTGTTCGCTCTTCCTTGGCCGCAGTTTGGAAGTTATCCAGCGATCGTCGAATACTCTCCCCATACGTCGATCCGTGCTCCCGCCGCGGGATTTATCGAGCAGCTTCACGTCACCGCCGGCAGCCATGTCCAGATCGGACAATTGTTGATCACGCTTCGAAACGACAAGTTGCGGTGTGACGCCTTGGACCTGGAGCTGCAAATTGAACAGAGTCGAGTACGCCGCCGACAACACACTCAAAAGGGTCGGCACGCAGAAGCTCAGGCGGAACTCGCGGCGGAAAATGCGTTGATCGAGCAATTCAATGAGCTGACGCGGCAATTGGATCAGCTTTCCATCCGCGCCCCGCGCTCGGGAGTGATTGTTCGACGCGGTCTGCGCGATCTACAGGGGCAGTACGTCGACCAGGGCGATGAACTGTGCGCCGTGGGGACCGAATCGCGGAAGGAACTTCGCATCGCGATCGAACAAGAGGCGATCGATCGGTTTCGGGCTCGCTCGGGAGCACCCATTCGCTACGCCATCGAAGGCCTCGATCCGCAGGTCGCCAGGATCGAACGCGTGGTTCCCCGCGCCAGTCGCCAAGTCCCCCATCCTGCGCTGAGCGCGTCCAACGGGGGGCCGCTGGCTGTCAAACCCGTGTCCACCGCCAATCACGCCGGCGGAGACAAGTCCGAACTGCTGACGCCCCATTTCCGGGCAATCGTCCCTCTGACGTCCGATCAATCTTTGCGGTTGTCCAGCGGACAACGCGTGTCGGTTTACCGCCACGCTTTCGATCGATCCATTGGCCAACACCTGTGGGATCTCGCCAGGGGAATCTCACTCGGTTTGTGAGCGTTGTTCCGGATGTGACAATCGTCTTTGCAAATCAGAGGAATACGCGTCCACCGCAAGCTGCCAATTGCGCGCACGCGATTAGTGCCAAGATACGGTTGGATGGAAACTTGTATCACAAGTAGTCGTAACAGCCAGGAGAGCACCCGCGGCACCAGAACCGACGATTTCCCTTGCCGAATGTTGAACGACGGATGAGTGGGACAAACCTTGTAAATTCAGACCCGGTCCCCGGGACAGCGCCCGGTCGCCTGCTGGTGACCCTTCGCAAAAGCGAATCGAAGCCGGGCCGCGTCATGATCGTCGACGACGAACCGATCAACATCAAACTGATCCAAAAGTATCTCCGTGAAGCCGGCTACACGGATTTCGTCATCACCAGCGATGCCCGCAAGACCGTCGAGATGGTTCGCGCCGAACAGCCCGACATCATCATCCTTGACGTGCTGATGCCCTACGTCACCGGGCTGGAGATCTTGGAGGTGATTCGTTCGGACGATGAATTGGCTGCCCTACCGGTTCTGATCATCACGGCATCGACCGACGAACAAACCAAGATCGAAGCGTTGGAACTGGGCGCGACCGACTTCCTGAACAAACCGGTCAAACCGACCGAATTGCTTCCGCGAGTTCGCAACGCGTTGGTGCTGAAGGCTCACCACGACCAAATGGCGGCCTATTCCAAACGGCTGGAAATCGAGGTCGCGCAGCGGACGATGGACCTGAAACAGTCCAGGGAAGAGGTCATTCATGTCCTGGCCTGCGCGGCGGAATACCGGGATCATGAGACGGGCAACCATGTCATCCGCGTCGGCAGATTCGCCGGAATCATTGCGCGTCAACTGGGCTTGCCGTCCGACCGGGCCGAACTGATCGAACAAGCAGCAATTTTGCACGACGCCGGAAAAATCGGGATCGCGGATTCAATCCTTTTGAAGCCGGGAAAGTTGACGCCGGAAGAATTCGCCATCATGAAACGGCACTGCGAGTACGGACAGCGGATTCTGAGCGCCCAACCCAACTACGACGGTCAACCATTTCAACAGTTTTCCCAACGGCCCAAAACTCGTTCCCCCATCCTTGCCACCGCCGCGGTGATCGCGATGACCCACCACGAGCGTTGGGACGGAACCGGCTACCCCCGCGGACTCTCTGGCGAAGAGATTCCCATCGAAGGTCGCATCACCGCGGTTGCGGATGTGTTTGACGCGCTGAGCAGTCGCCGCTGCTATAAAAACCCCCAGCCGCTGGACGACTGTTTGGAGACGATGCTTCAATACAGCGGCACGCATTTCGATCCTCGCGTGTTGGAAGCTTTCCTGTCGCGCATCGATGAAGTCGCGCGGATCGTCATGCGCCTCTCCGATGCGTTCTAGCATGCCAGCGTTGTTCGGAAACGGCGCGACCCTGAGAGCTCCATTCCAACTGGCGAACGTCGCGGGACGTCGGCCAAGCCGCATTCTTCACGCGTAAGCGTCGCTGGCTTGGGGTGGCGTCGGCAGGTTGCAGGCTATTGCCAGGCGTTCCCAAACCACAGGCGCCGGCAGGCGGTCGTCAACCGTGGCCGGCTCTCCAGGTGCGTCTAGCAACGGCCGGCGAATTGTCGTAACATCGCGAGCTAACGCTGAATTCTGCCGGCGGCCGGATCCCAGGCGGCTTGAGTCTGGATGCGACGTTTCACACGCACTTGGGTTAGCGATCATGAAAATTGTCATCGTCGGTGGTGTCGCCGGTGGCGCGTCGGCCGCTGCCCGACTGCGGCGGCTCTGCGAGTCCTGCGAAATCATCTTGATCGAACGCGGCGTCGAGCCTTCCTTCGCGAATTGCGGCTTGCCGTACTACGTCGGAGGTGAAATCGAATCCCGCGATCGACTGCTGGTTGCGCCCGTTGAACGCCTGCGGCAACGTTACCGGCTGGATGTCCGAGTACGCAGCGAAGTGCGCTCGATCGACCGGGCCAACAAAACCGTGACGGTCGCCAACCTGGCAACCGACGAGGTCTACGAAGAAACCTACGACAAACTGATCCTTGCCACCGGTGCCGCTCCCTTTCGGCCGCCGATTCCCGGCATCGATCGAGAGGAAGTGTTCGAACTGCGCGGACTGGACGACGCCGACATCCTCCACGCCCAGGCCACTTCGCAGGCCAAGTCGGCCGCGATCATCGGCGGCGGCTTCATCGGGATTGAGGTCGCTGAAAATCTGGTCCGCCGAGGAATCGAGGTCACCGTCATCGAATTGGCCGACCAGATTCTTACCCCCTGGGATCCGGAAATGGTCCGGCCGCTGCAACAGCAGCTGCTCGCCCACGGGATCAAATTGTTGCTGGAAGAGTCTGCGGAGGCGTTCACGGATCGCGGGGAGCGGCCTGGCATGCGCATCCAGCTGCAATCAGGACGCTCGGTCGACGCAGATTTTGCTGTCGTCTGCATCGGAGTTCGCCCGGAAAGCCAGCTGGCGGTGGACGCCGGGCTGGAATGCGGCTCCCGTGGCGGCATCGTCACCAACGCCCACCAACAGACCAGCGATCCCGACATCTATGCCGTCGGCGACGTGGTGGAAGTCACCGATTTTGTGACCGGCAAACCGACCCAGGTGCCGCTGGCCGGTCCGGCCAATCGCCAGGGGCGGATCGCGGCGGACCACCTGCTGGGCCGGGACGCTCGGTACCGCGGAACGCAAGGCACGTCGGTCGTCGGATTCTTCGGACAGACAGCGGCGATGACCGGCCAAAACGAGAAGATGCTGCGACGTCAGCAAACCCGTTTCGAAAAGATCTACATCCATCCGACGGACCATGCCGGTTACTACCCGGGTGCCGAACAGTTCACTTTGAAACTGCTGTTCGATCCCGACAGCGGACACATTTTGGGCGCTCAAGCGGTCGGGACATCGGGGGTCGATAAGCGGATCGACGTCATCGCGATGGCCATTCAGGCAAACTTGTCAGTGTTCGACCTGGAGGAAGCGGAACTGTGTTACGCGCCCCAATACGGACACGCCAAAGACCCCGTCAACATGGCCGGGTTCGTCGCGGCCGGTGTGATTCGTGGTGACCAACCCGTGATTCATGCGGAATCAATCGATCCTTCGACGGCGGTCGAGGATTTCATCTTGGACGTCCGCAGCCGCCAAGAGCACGAAGCAGGGCACCTTGCGGGTGCGACGAACATCCCGATCGAAGAGCTTCGGGACCGACTGAGCGAATTGCCACGCGACCGCCGGATCATCGCGTATTGCCAAGTGGGGCAGCGAGGCTATATGGCGACGCGGCTGTTGCTGCAGGACGGCTTTGAGGCGGTGAACCTGAGCGGCGGCTACCGATCATGGTGTCAAATGCGTTGCCACGATGGGAATTGCTGAACGATCAAGGCAAGCGGTTGGCTCGACCGTCGGCCGAGACTGCATCCGTGGCCACTGCCGCAGTCAAGTGATCTGATCGTACCCGGCAGCTGCCAAGGTCTGATAAACGACCAGAGCTGCCACGTAGGCCAGCATGGTCATGTAGACGAACTGCAAGATCGCCCACTTCCAGCTTCCCGTTTCTCGTTTGGTCACGACCTGGGTGGGCAGGCACTGCATCGCCAAAACGAAAAAGACCAGCAGACTGAAACAGGTTGCGGTCGAAAACACCGGCGAACCGTCAGCGGCGGTTTGATCCCTCAATGTCTCCACCAACCCCCGTGCGTCATCGGCCCCTTCCTCGCCCAATCCGTACACGATTGAGAGGGTGGAAACGAGCACTTCGCGGGCGGCAAACGAGCTGATGATCCCGACATCGATTTTCCAGTCGAATCCCAACGGCGCGAACACAGGCTCGACCAACCGGCCGGCACGACCGGCATAGGAGTACTCCAGCGACGCCTGGGCCCGAGTCAAATCACTCGAATAGTCCTGCGACTCCGGCAGCTTGGGATACGTCGCCAGCGCCCACAGAACCACTGAGATCAAAAGGATTGTGGATCCGGCCTGACGGAGAAAAACAAAAGCCCGATCCAGCATCGTGAACCAAGCGTTTCGCAGACTGGGTAACCGATAGCGGGGCAGCTCCAAGATCATCGGCGAGGCCTCGCCGCGCACCACCGTTTTCTTCAGCACGAACGCCGTCGACAATGCCGCAATCAGACCCAGCAGGTAGGCACCGGCGAACATCAGTGCGGCTTTGGCGGGGCTGTCACCAAATAACAACGCTGCGACCATCACGTACACCGGCAAGCGAGCCGAGCAAGTCAACAGCGGCAGCACCAGGATCGTGACCAAGCGGTCGCGCCACGTTTCAATCGTTCGGGCCGCCATGATCCCGGGGATCGCACACGCGTGGGCCGACAACATCGGCACGAATGCCTTTCCAGGCAATCCGACCCGTCGCATGATCCGTTCCATCACGAACGCACCCCGCGCCATGTAGCCGGAATCTTCCAGCAAGGTGATGAAGAAAAACAGGATGCAGATTTGCGGCAAGAACACCACGACTCCAGCAATCCCTCCGATCACGCCCTCGATCACCAAACTGCGAAAATCCTCCAGCGGCATCAGACCGATCAGCACCGAAACGAGCACAACCAACGTTCCGCTTACCGGTGTCCACCGCGTCTCATTCAACTTGAAAGCCCCGGCAGCGACTGCCAAGGAACTGGCGGCGGCAATCGGGAACCACAGCAGACGATTGAGCGGCTGATGCGGCAGCAGGTCGCCAATCCGGTCGCCCGCCCACCCGAAGCACGTTTCGATCACGGACATCGGAATGTCAGCGAGCGAAAAGATCAGAAAGAAGACGGAAAACATTACCGCCAGCAATGCGACCAAACCGACCCACCGCGACGTCAACCAACGGTCCAGCCATTCCAGCTGCACACCGTGGCTTTCCCCTTGCTGCGTGGATGCCCCCGCAACCCCATCGGCCCAATCAAAGCGAGCCGCATAGGGGCATCCGGTGCATCCGGCGACGCAGGACGCGCGGGCAATCGGCAACACCGGCTTGGTCGGCTTGACCACCTGATAAATCGACTCACGAAGTTCCGCGAGTCCCCGCCCGGTTCGGGCGCTGACCGCAACCACCGGACAACCCAAACGTTCCGACAGCCGATCGGTTTGGACCTGGATGCCACGCGATTCAGCGGCGTCAATCAAATTGACCGCAACCACCGTCGGCAGATTCAATTCCAGGATCTCGCTGGCCAGCACCAACGTGCGAGCCATGTTCGTCGCGTCGACCACCACGACCACGCAATCGGCGATCCCGCCAAGCTGACCGCTGATGCGACGGGCGGCAATCTCCTCTTCCGGGCTGGCCGGATCCAGGCTGTAGAGCCCCGGCAAATCGATCAGACAAATGTCCGAGGTCGCCTGGCAACGCGAGTCATCATCGACCGCCGCCACCGGCAGCACCGCCTCGCGAAGATCCACGGTGATGCCCGGGTAATTGGCCGTCTTGGCTCGCAACCCGGCCAGCGCATTGAACAACGACGTCTTACCGACGTTCGGGTTGCCAACCAGTAAGACGGTCGACGGAGGCGGTGGGGAGGCCGCGGTCCGTTCGGCGAAAGCGGAGGGTTGGTTCAAAGGACCACCGATTACCTCGGGGAGGCCGGCGCAGAGCCAGCAACAGGCTCCACCTGAACAAAGGATGCCAACTGGCGTGACAAGCCGATCCGCGTCCCGCTGACATTCAGAATCATCGGGTCACCGCGTCCAACCAGTTCAACCAGTCGCCCCGGGCAGATCCCCAGACGCCGCAGCCGAATCGAATCGATTCCGACCGCCGTCACCTCTTGGCAACGCACCCAGCCGGGACCAATTTCAGCCAAAGTCAACGAGGAGGTTGCTACCGGTGCCGTGGAAACCGCAGGCATGGAAAGCGTCGCCATCAAGTTCGCCCGTCGCAGCAAGGTGGGAGAGAAAGCAGGAGGGTCCGCACGCGGTGCGTGGCGGAAATGAGAATCAATCTCAATAGGATGCCAACCTGCCTGAGGTTTGTCAATCGTCGAAAACCCCAGAAAACCTGCCTGCCCAGGACTGAGTGCTTCTGGAAACAGTGTCTTGGAAGCGAACCGAAGCCGTCAGAATCCGCCAGGAAATGCGTCTTTTGCCGCAATTCACGTCGATTCGCCGCGTGTCCAGGTCTGGCATCCTCGGTTACCGGATCCGGAAGACCTTCAGTTTTTCCAGATCGCGGACCACCAAATGCTCCCCGGCGATTCCCAAATGCGCCCAGGTGTTCTCGCCAACCTTGACCTCGTCTCGAACACGGAATTCTTCCGAGGTGGCATCGATCGACATCAGCGTGCCAGTCTCAGTGAGCGCCAGCACGGTGGTCGGGTCGGCGATCAGGCTCGCGTACTTTCCGACCGGACGCGAGGTGAACACCTCCCGTCCAGTGGCGACCTCCAGTGCCGTCATCCGCTCGTTCTTCAGGTGCATGAAGATTCTGTCGGCGGCCAACACCGGTGAACTCATGTAGGCCTGCTGCTTCTGTTCCCAGACCAGTGAGACGCGCCACGCGTCAGCGTCCCGGGTAATCTCAAACAGCTGAGACTTCCCGCTGTGCGCCGACGTGAAGACACGATCGCCGATCGGCAGTGGCGTCAGAATGTTCATCCCGCGGTACGCTTCGATCGGTTCCCGCCACAGCACATCCCCGGATTCCAAGTTGACCCCGCAAAGTTCCTCGCGAGTTTGCACCAGCAGTTGACGGACCCCGCACAGCGTCGCGATCACGGGACTGGAGAACGCGCCACGAGAGGAGGTGTCGGCCCCGGCGTTCTCCAGCGTCTTCCAGCGGAGCGATCCATCGGAGAGGGACAGACAGACGGTGGCCCCACCGGTTTGCATGTAAACCCGATCGCCGTCGATCAGCGGAGAACAAGACGCCCCGAACATCGGCAACGGGCTCTCCATCGCCTGGACAAAGTCGACTCGCCACTTTTCCTCACCGGTCTGGGGATCCAGGCACACCATCACGTCCCGCATGCCCACCACCACCAGGGCGTCGTCGCTGCAGGCGGGGGTGGAACGAATCCAGTCGCCGTTGGCGGCGGCGAAAAAAGGAACCGCCATCGACCCGGGCCACTGCGTCGTCCATTGGACCGTGCCATCGGCGATTCGGTACGCGGTCACCCGTTCCAACGAACGGTCCACCGTTTCCGTGGTGTAGACCAGGCCGTCGTGGATGATCGGGCCGCTGTAGCTGGGAGCATGATCCCTTTCCCAGACCAACTCCAGGTCGCTCAGCGTCTTTGGCAACGCTTCACCGTCGGGCGTTCCGTCGCGATGGGGGCCACGCCACTGGTTCCAGCGCGACGGCTCGACGGCGGTCGCGGAAAGCGTCAGGCACAACAGCAGGACAGCGGCGGCGACGGGTTGGCTGAAGCGAGTCATTCGTCTTTCCAAGCGGGGAAGCGATCGGTGCGACTTAGCATAGATCGCCGGGAACCCCAACCGAGCACCCCGGGTGCCGGTCCGCTGTTCGGCAGCTGGCCGAGCGGAAACCCCACATCAGCCACCGTCTGGCGACGGTGGCTACGTCCCCCGACCATTCGGAGACGGTGAACACGTCACCCCGACGGTTTGCAGACGGCGTGGACTTGTTGCGAGATTCCCGCTTCGCAATGGACGCTGGTCCGTCAGGCAGCCACTTCGATGAATGACGCCAACCGATCTGCCCGGCTGGGGCTTTGCAGCTTCGCCACTGCCTTGGCTTCGATCTGACGCACACGTTCGCGTGTGACTTTGAAGATGCGGCCACATTCTTCCAGCGTGTAGCTGTAGCCGTCCACCAAACCGTATCGCAAGCGGATGATTTCGCGTTCGCGGTACGTCAGCGTCTTGAGCAACTCGTCGATCTTTTGCCGCAGCACACCACCGGCGGCCATGCGGACCGGATTCAGGCTGTCGTTGTCCTCAACAAACTCGCCAAAGCTGCTGTCTTCCCCTTCACCGACGGGACGGTCCAGGCTGACCGGGTGCCGTCCGATGTCCATCACGCGTTGGACTTCGTCCAGGGGCACTTCGGTCGCTAGCGAAATCTCTTCGTACGTCGGTTCGCGGCGCAGCTGCTGGGTGAGTTTCTTCTGGGCCTGGCGGAGTTTGCTGAGCACGTCGATCATGTGGACCGGGATCCGGATCGTGCGAGCCTGATCGGCGATCGCACGTGTGATGGCCTGGCGAATCCACCAGGTTGCGTAGGTGCTGAATTTGAATCCGCGTCGATATTCGTATTTGTCCACCGCCCGCATCAGACCCGTGTTGCCTTCCTGGATCAGGTCCAGAAATGACAATCCTCGGTTGCGGTATTTCTTCGCGATCGAAACCACCAGGCGAAGATTTCCGCTGCTGAGTTCTCGTTTGGTGGCTTCGAAGCGTTCGAAGTGGGCGCGAGCGCGCGTGACCCGCTTGTGCAGACTTTCCGGAGTCTCCTGGGTCAGCATCATCAACTCGCGAAGCTCTTGCCGCAGATCGGCCGCTTCGTCACGGCTCACGGCGTCGTTGCCCAACTCGGCAAGGCGCGAACGGATGAAATTCATTCGCTTGGAAAACTCTTCCAATCGGTCCAACATGGGCGTCACCCGCCGGCTGCGAAGGCTGAGTTCTTCAACTAGCTCCAGACATTTTCGTCGCCGGGCGATGAACCGCCGTCGGACCTCGGCTTTCAGACGCGGCGGTGTACTTTTACGAACCAGCAGTTCGAAGTCTTCACGATTCTGTGCAATCAGGGTGTCCAGGGTCCGCAGGTTATGCGGCATGCGTGCCGACACCTGTTCCTTGGTCAGGTGTTCGGTGAGCGAAACTTTGATGGTGCGATCAAAAGGCAGCTCGCCTTCGTGCACGCGATGCAACACCTCAACGGTGTGCCGCAACGCGTAGTCGGACTCCAGCAAGGAACGGCGGAATTGGCGCCGCGTGACTTCGATCTTCTTCGCCAATGAGATTTCTTCTTCGCGGCTGAGCAGCGGAATCTCGGCCATTTGGCTGAGGTACATCCGGATCGGATCGTCGCTGGCCTTGGGCATGTCCACGCTAGCCAGTTCGTCGGCGGTGGCGGCACCGGGCAGATCGTCATCGGGCAGGGGAACTTCAACCGGATCGTCCTCGCACGGTTCGGCGGTGGCGATCTCGCGCAGGCTGCGGACCTTCGGTTGCGGCTTGCGGGGACGACCGGCGGCGGCCGCCGGGTTGTCGACCAATTGAATCCTGAAACGTTCGATGGCTTCGATCAGCCGATTGAGTTTTTGCGGGCTGCCGTCTTCATCAGGCAGATACGCGTTGATTTCGTCGTAGGTCAGACATCCTTGTTCGTGACTACGGGCGACCAATTCGGCCAATTCTCGATCCATCAAAAGCATGATTCAAAACCTCGTGTTTGAGTCCGCCCATCGTGGGCGTGGGGGTTGGGTCTGGTCGTCGCGGCTGGCAATCGCCGCGGCTGTGAAATCCATTTCTCGCCGGCATCCTCCGGTACGGGTCGTTGGCGCTGCGGAACACCGCGGGCCCGGTCTGTGACAGTTCCTCCTTAACGGTTGAATTGCTGACGGTGGCGTTCGCCGTCAAAGAGCTGTTTCAAAAGGGCCAGTTCTTCGGACTCATCCAAGCCCGCCGATTCGATGATCGCGATCTGGCGTTGTTTTTCGGCGATGTTCTGGCGGCGGTGATACTGCTCCAATATCGCTTGGAACCTGTCCTCCGGCGACACGGTGACCTTGCCTTCCCGCTGGGCGACGCGGAACTGCAACGTGACGACCTCGTTCTTCAAGAAGTCGTTTTCCAACAGCAGCAGCAAATTCTCCACACCCAAATCGTGCCCGGCCAGATCCAGGTCCTGGTACCCGGACAGCAACATCTTCGCGGTGAGGGAATCGAACCACTCCGGATCAATCGCTTCCACGGCGCGGGCGGCGACTTCCGTCGATTCGATCATCGTTTCAAACAGTTCTCGGTCGATGCCGCTGAGCGGTTCTTCACGATCCTTTCGAGATGCGACATTTCCGCGACCGGCATCGCGCCGCGAACCGGGCTCAGAACCGGCTTGGCCCGAAGCAAATGGATCCGCGGCAAACGAATCAAACGAGCCGGGCAATTCCGCATCTGGATCGCATTCGGCCAGCAAACGATTCGGATCGATCGGCTCGGCGTCGCGGCGGTTGGGCGGCCCCACCTTCGAGTTGTTTGCGGAAGCAGGTCCGGGCCCCGGTGTGTTCCGGCTGGGCGGATTGCGGAACCGGGCGGCTTTCTGCCGACGCGCTGATTCGTCGGACCGTTTTTCCACCAACCGCTGTTCCAAACGATCGGTTCCAATCCCAAAGGTTCGCGACAGCCGCAACAGAATTTGATCCTGTTTCAGCGGGTCCATTCTGGGAGCCTTGGCCAAGATCTCGGTCATCGTATCGATCGCCCGCATCACCGCGTGGGTGTCGTGCGTCACGTCGATTCCTGCGGTCAAAGAACTCAGCTTGTGCTCCAGGGCGTCCGGTGCGTGATCAACGAGCCGTTGCATCGCTTCGGCGCCATGTTCTTGCAGATAGTCGGCCGGATCCATTCCGTCGGGAAGTGTCAAAATGCGGAGATCGGCTTCCGCTTTGACAAATAATTCCAACACCTCATCGGCCCGCCGCTGTCCGGCCTGGTCCCCGTCGAGCACCAGGACCACGCGGCTTGCCAACCGTTTCAATAGTTTGACGTGCGCTTCGCCCAACGCGGTACCTAGCACGGCGACGACCGGATCGATTCCCGATTGCCGCGCCGCGATCACGTCGGTGTACCCCTCCATGACCAACGCTTGGCCGCCTTTGCGAATCGCCTCGCGTGCCAGCTGCAAGCCATACAGCTGCTGCGATTTGCGGAACAGCTTGGTTTCCGGACCGTTGATGTACTTGCCACCGGCGTGATCGCCGTGTCGCTCGGCGATGGCGGGGATCAAGCGGCCGCCCATCGAAATGGGACGATTCTGCATGTCGTGAATCGGAAACATCAATCGACCACGAAACAGATCGTAGGACCCTTTTCCGGACTGGCGCTGCAGCGCGACGCCGCAGGCGACAGCGATGTCAGGCTGGAACCGGTTGCGTTGCAGCAATCCGGTAGCGAAATCCCACTGATCGGGAGCAAACCCGATCCGGAACAACTGTCGATGCTCGTCGTCGATGCCGCGTTCCGCCAGGTAGTCACGCGCGATTCTCGCATCATCAGTGCGGGGCGCGTCCAATTGTTCAAAGTAGGCGTCGCACACCAACTTGACGGCGGCCAGCAGGGTTGCCTTGTCGTCCTTGGACCCCGCTTCGGCCTTCGGCCCGACTTTGTATTCAATGCCCGCTTGCTCGGCCAACATTCGGAGCGCCGTGGGGAAGTCCACCCCGTCGCGCCGCATCACAAAACTGAACACGTCGCCACCGATATCGCAAACCCAACACTTCCAGGTTTGACGTTCACGATTGATGGTCAGAGAGGGTGACCGATCGTCGTGCCAGGGGCAGCGTGCCGCGAGCAACCTTCCTTTGGGCACGACCGTCAACGACGCACCGATCACGTCGACCAGGTCGACCGCAGTGCGCACTCGTTCTTTCAGGTCGAAGTCCAACATAACGGACAAAGCGACTCGCTTGGAAAGTCCATGCAGATTCCACGGGAATCCGCGCGGCATTGGCGAAACCATCCGGATCGGTCGACTCGTGCCAGGGTCCCGAACAAGTCAGGCCGTGGCAAAGGCTTTCTCCAGAAAACCATTCGAGCAAATTTCGATCACACGCACTCCGTTGCAGCGTAACAAATTTTGCGTCCCCGACAGAGCGAGCCGCCTTTGTTTCGCCACGAGCGGGGAGGAGTTTCACGACACGACGATTTCGCGTCAAGATCAGTTTCACGACCGTCTCTGGTCGCAGCTGAATTTTGCCAAGTCGGGCCGACCGCCCGGTGGCCCGGATGCAATGTGGTCCGGCACTGCTTTCCAGCTGAAAATCGGCCGCCAACGGCTGAATCATTGGGCGGCAGTGTCGCGTGCTGGCGGCGACGCGTCTCGGCAACGCGACACGCCATTGAGCGACAAAAATCCGATCCAGACCGGGATCGGCCCAAAGCCGAAAAGTTTTTTGATTGGCGGGATCCGTTCGCCATCTATAATCTGCCGCCACGGCGAAGGATCGTCGATTCGCGGCTTGGCGGAACTGCACCGGCGATCCATCTCGGCAATCCGGCAATCCATCTTGGCGAGTTTGCCGACGTCACGATGTGGGCATGCCAGCCCCCTCGGGGAGACGGGCGGTGCCGGCGGCAGTCCGCGGAGATCTCCCCCCACGTTCATCCACACCATGCCCGCCTTTGACATCGATTCGCAGCGCCCCGGCGGCTCCTTCGATCCCGACCCCTCCGAGGGTTGGTCGATGCCGCTGGGCAGCCTCGGCGGCATCCGCTTTTTTATCTCTTACGCCGTCTTCGTCGCCCTGGCCGTGCTGGGTGGTCTGGTCGCAATGGTCCAGAATCGCCCGGGTAACGGGGACCTGCCCGCGGTGACCCTGCTGGCAGTCGCCATTTGGATGACGGGCTGGATGGTACAGCTGATCGTCCAGTTGACCTTGCACCTGGGCACCTCGGCCAAAAGCGAATCGATCACCATCGGGCTGCTGGGGATCGAACTGGCCAACCCGCTGTATCGGCGCCAGACCTGGTCGGCGATCGCCGTCCTGGCGTCAGCCGTCCTGACACTGGCCGCATTGTTTCTGTTTGGGCTCGGTTGCCTGTGCCTTCACATGGTTCACCAATTTGCGGATCCATGGCAGTGGTCGACTTGGGCTGGCGAATTGTCCGACCCGAGCTTTGGGCTGGCCTCGGTCACCAACGGCTACCTGACGGCGGCGTGGCTGTTCTGGATCCAAGCCGCCTGCCAGGCGTTTCCGCTTCCACACAACCTGGGACGCGGTGCCACCGCTTCGGTGATCACGTTGTTGTCGCCCCACGCCGATGGTGTCTTACAGTTGCGACTGCTACGCCGCACGATTCGCCTGATTTCAATCGCGACAATGGTGATCGCGATGGCAACGATGATCGCCGACGCGGACGTCTTTCTGCCTCGCTGGCCGATTCTGGTCGTCCTGTCATTGCTGCTGTGGATCTCTTCGGCCAACCGTGACCTGGGAGACTGGGTGGCGTCCATTCGGGTCGCCCAAGCCGGTCGAAGCGATCATCCTTTCAAACCGACAACCGACGCTGCGGCATCCGAGGCCGCGGCGGAACCCTTGACGCTTCCTCGCACGACCCGGCGCGGTTGGATGACGGGACTGGCCGACTCCGTGCGGTTGCGGCACCGGCGGCGAAGAGCTCGCGCCGCCCTGGACCGCGAACGCGCCGAGGCCCGTGACGCATTTCGCTTGGATCAGGTGCTGAAGATCGTTAGCGAACAGGGAACTGACGGATTAAATGCCGAAGATCGGGCGTTGCTAAAACGCGTCAGCGAGAACCTTCGGCGACGGCGAGAGCAGGAAGCAAGGATGCGTTCCGAAGACGGATCCTGACCACCCGGCCTCGGCTCTTGATGCCAACCGACGCCGACCTCCGCGGGCACACACTCGGTGCGAAACGCACGCTTCACCGGCCTCAGGCACAATCCGGGCTGTCCACTTCCTGGATCGCCATCTCACGATCGGAATCGGTCTCACGATGAACTTGCGTCCGCCGTTCCGTTATCGGTGGGTCGACCGATGCGGATCGTCGGCAGATTCATTCGGTGACACGTTGGCCATCCGGCGGAAGGCGTGGCCGGCCAACGCTCCGGCGGCTCGCCCGTAGACGCTCCCCCCGGGGACAAACCCCAGCGCCTGAGCTCCCAAAGTGCCCGCAAAGTCTGGGTACAGGATCCGCTTGGCTTCCGCCAATGCAGCCGGGTCGCCGCTTTGTTTCAGGTACCGCAACACTTCCCGGTTGGCCAGCGTTTCGTGCCACAATCCGATCACGGGTGCATTCTGAAACGACACGTAGGTGCCTTGATAGGTCCGTCGGTGCACATCCTTCGCGTACGCCGCCTTGACCAAGCCCAGTGAGGGAATGTCGGAGTACAAGTGCAGGGAGTCCGTAAAGGGACTGTACCAATCACCGCCGACCAATCGCCCGGGAACCAGCGTGTATTTCAGCCAATCGTACGTCCCGATGGTGTACTTCCAGGGAGCAGCCATCCGCTTGTTGGCGACCAGCCGCCGCCATTCGCCCAAGGGGTCGTATTGATTGGACCGCACCAGCACAGAATCCAACTGGTGGTTGCGCAAGTAGGAAAGGACCTGTCGCTCGGTCTGGGGGCTGATCCGATGGTTGTCGGCGCGCTTGTCCCACAACGCAATCTTATTGATGAAACCCAACGTGGAAGCCGTCTCATCGAGAAGCTTGATGCGGCGCCCGCGCACCAACCGGGGTGATGGGCCGCCCGTCCAGCCGTCACACGAATCGACGTCTGCATCGCCCAACCACGCGTCGCACGACGTGATGTCATCGCAAGTCGTGCCATCACATGAAAGCGACGCACGGCTTTCCAATCCCGGTGCGGCATCGCAGCACCCGTCGTACTGCTTGCCGGTCAAATGACATCCGGTCGACAACCCCAGAACCAGCCAGCACCCCATCAGCAGGCCGGCTCGGGCCACCCCGCCGCAGAGACGTTCGACCGCGAACGATGTCGCGCATCGACCGGTACGTGCGTTTCTCGAGTGATTCGGTGACATGATGTGAGTTTTTAGCGCTCGGATAACTTGGATCGCAGATCGGCAGGTGTCGCGTCGCTTTTCCGTTGAGTGATCTCAGCTTTCCGTTGAGTAATCTCAGCGGACGGGCCGCCGTGAAACACTGGCGTGAAACCGAAACGAACGTCGCGTTTTGTCCGCGGTGTGTCCGTCTGTCCATTCAGCAAACCCCTTCGGCATCTGAACCTGCCTGTCGTGACGATTTCGCGCTTCGTCCCTATGATCCGATGCCTTCGTAGGCGATATGATGAAATCTGGCCGAAAACCCTGATGTGGGATTTCGGCTCCCGCGAATCTCACCAGGAGCCAGTAGCAATGAATGCCTCCCCACCGGCGAAACTGTTCGCAGGTATCGCCGCCAAAAACCCGTCCTTATTCCGGCGCGTCCGCGTCACGCTTGGTGATCCCGCCGCTTGGATTGAGATCGACGGGAAGGCCACGGCTCTGGTGCGGGACCTGGAAATGGACCGCGTTCGCTCCTTGAGTCACGCCGATCAAGTGTTGTGCCCGGCGGATTGTGTTCCCGATGGAGGGCTGGATCCGGACCGTGAAACGGCCACCGCCCAAGCCGTTGCCGAGTTCTTTCGACGCCAGCAGGTGCGCTCGGTTTCGGTCGACCGAACGCTTCCCTACATCTTCGCCTGGCACCTTCGGGATGCCGACATCGAGGTTCAGTACGACCCTGAGATGGGTGTCTTTGATCGTCGTCAGAAATCAGAAGAGGAAATCGATGCCCTGGCCGAGGCGCAAGCCGTCACCGAATCGGTCATGCAACTCGTCTGCGAAAAGATTGCCATGGCCGGTGTCGGCGCCGACGGCACGTTGAAAATCGATGCGACGGACTTGACCAGCGAGAGGGTGCGGGCGATCGCAGCAGAACAGTTTCTGTTCCGGAACTACTCAATGGCCCACGGAGCAATCGTGGCCTCGGCCCCGCAGGTCGCCGACTGTCATCACAGCGGTAGTGGCCCCTTGAGAACCGGGGTACCCATCGTTGTGGATCTGTTTCCCACCAACAACGTGACACACTACTGTGGTGATTGCACTCGCACCGTGGTTCATGGGCAGCCCTCCGACACGGTCATCCAGATGCATTCGGCGGTGGTTGCTGCCAAGCGTGCGGCGATCGAGAAACTGCGCGTCGGATTTACTGGCCAAGACGTACACCGGGCGTCCGAATCGGTGTTGATCGATGCCGGCTACAAAAGCTCGCGAGGACAGTTGACCGACCAGCCGAGCATCCAACACGGCACCGGACACGGAATCGGCTTGGAGGTCCATGAACCGATCCTGCTGGATGAAGGCGGCGGCGCGCTGCTGGAACGAGAAGTCTTCACCGTCGAACCGGGACTTTACGGCCGACATGACGGCGGTGTCCGGATCGAAGACATGCTGGTCGTCCGGGACGGCCAAGCACAGAACTTGAATCGACTGCACGAAGGATTGAATTGGACATGACCGACCAAACCAACGCGGCGGCGATTGGGGTCGTCACCGTGTCCGACCGCGCCAGCCGTGGTGAATATGAGGACCGGGGCGGCCCGGCCATCGAAGCCTATCTCAATGAGGTGCTACGATCGCCCTGGAAACCGGTACGCAGAGTCCTTCCTGACGAACAACACCGAATCGAAGCGACGCTGATCGAATTGTGCACCGAATATGAATGCTCCCTGGTAGTCACCACCGGCGGAACCGGACCTTCGATTCGCGACGTCACCCCCGAAGCCACCGAAGCGGTCTGCGACCGGATGATGCCCGGATTCGGCGAACTGATGCGTCAGGTATCTCTCCAGAAAGTTCCCACCGCGATCCTGTCAAGGCAAACCGCCGGACTGTTGGGTCGATCCTTGATTGTCAATCTGCCGGGAAAACCCAAGGCCATCGCCGAATGCTTGGACGCGGTCTTTCCCGCGATTCCTTACTGCATCGACCTGATGGACGGTCCCAGGTTGGAAACCGATCCGAAACGTCTGGTTGCATTTCGCCCGGCTGGTCAATGATCAAGGTTGCCAGCCGCACCACATTCAATCGAATTCGATCCGCTTCTTTTGCTTGCCTTCGCCCAGAACGGCGTAGCGCCACTCCGCCGTCACATTGGTTTCTCCACCGGCGAACTCTCGGATCAGCCAGCCTCGCTTGGTCGCCGGCGAATCCGCTGGCGGGGTCCGCCGTCGCTTCTCAATGCGATCCCGACTGATCAGCGCCAGCGACGGGTCCGCCGCGGCAAGCTTGCGATAGTACCCGTCGGGCGACAACTCGTGATAGCGAAGGTCCGTCTTTTTGCGCACCGCCCAGCCCGCGTTTTCATCCAATTGATCGATCATCCACCGCTTGGTCAGCCAGTCGACACGGCCAAGCGAAGGTCGCGTTTGCTTGGCATCGCGACGAAATGCGGTCACCACGTCGTGCAACTGCGTCCAGCGGTCAAGCACCAGAGACGCTTCGCCACGATTCTCCGGCCGCACGGCGGCGACAAATGACCGCGCCGCTTTCAAGTACCGCTGCTGAATCTCCAACGCATTCAAGTTGCCAAAGTTGGTCGGCACCCTTCGAACCAGATGCCAGTCGGCCGCGATCGCGTGGGTTGCCTGCACGGGACGTTTCAAGATCACAAAGTCCTTCGTCACACCGGCCTCGATCATATCCAGGACCAGCGACACCGACCCCAATTTGACGTACTCGGCCAGCTCGGCAAGGTTGGAGTCGGACAAACCGATTTGCAACCGTTGACGCCGCGACCACATGGTCCTGGTGGATGCCAGCGAAAGAAACGACTTGGCGCAGAACTGCCCCAGCCAGTGTCCGTAAACGTAGATCGGCTTTTCGCCGTGGTAACCGCCCATGTCGGCAAGGACATCGATCGCCATCGCCTTGGGACTCAGACGGAACCGACCATCGTGATCCAAATCGCCGGCACCGCACAACGCAACGCGGGACACCAGCATCGCGGTCAAGTACTTTCGTTGCTTTCGAAACGCGACGTGACGACCCACAAAACGCAACACGACGACCGTCGGCAAGTAAACCAGTCGCAGCATGCCCATCAAGAACTGGCGCACCCAGCCGGGAAGGGATTCAAACAATTCCGAGGGCGAACGCGAGTCCGCATCTTGATTGCCAGATTCCGCTTCGTCCCCCGATTCCGTCCGATGAGGGCGTTTGCCGAACAACGCGATCAAGGTGAACGTCAATGCCAGGACGGGCAAGGACAGCAACAGACTGGCAATCTGCATCGCCCATAACAACAAGACAAACCCGCGATAAATCAACAACCAAGCGCCACTTGCGACGACCGTTTCGTAGTTTTCCTGACAGCCATAAACATGTCCCAACGCATCCGTGCTGTTTTTCAGCACGCGCAAATCCAAACGACGACTAACGTCGGCCGCCGCATCGCTGACCATTTCGTCAATCGATCTTTGGCAGGCCAGCAACTCGTCGGGGCTGGTGACTTCAGGGGTCGCCACTTCCACCAGACCGCCCGGAAGAGAGTGCAGCGAAGGGTGCGACTCCAACGTCACCGCACCGCCGCTGGCAAGAAACAACTGGTCCGAATCGAATACGCCGCAAACGGCCGGCTGGTCTCGCCGAATCGCGGCGCAGATGGCGGCGTAGATCTTGGCCGCCGCGGGCAAGTCAGCCGTCGCAATGCCAGGACGGTTCAGCACCATCGTCGCGTATTCGGTCTCCATCCCCATCAATCGAGAGACCAATCGGCCGCGGGATGCCGAACGGCGCGAATGCTTGGAGGCCGCGGCATCCATCGATGCAGGTTCCGCAAGGAAGAGAAATGATCACGAAATCAGGGCACAAGAGCCCCTTTCATGATAGCCCCTGAGGAGCGGAACTGACGTCCGCGGCGGCGGATCAGTAGAGATTCTCGTTCACCCGCCACCAGAGGATTGGTATCGACACAATGCACTTCACCCTCCCGCTCGCGGGAGGGTCGCGGAGGAGCTTGCGACGACGCGGGGAGGGCAAGTGTGGCGCGATTGATTTCAGCGGGTTCTTGAAGACACCCTCCCCAAAGGCTCGTACCTCGCCTTCGACCCTCGCTCCGAGTAGGCGAATTTCAGAACGGCACGTCCTTGAAAGGCACGAAGCCCGTCACCGCGTCGATATCACCAGCGGAGTCCGAAGCGTTCCCCGCCGGAGTCTCGATTGTTGCCGCCTTTGAGTGGGCCGGCGTGGGACGGCTTGACGGCCACCTCACGCTGCGGCTCTTCGATTTCGGGTTCCGCCGTCTTTGCGTCGTCTTCGGCGATCTGCTTGGCCGCTTTAATCGACAACCCGATCTTCTGACTGTCGCGGTCAAATGACAACACCTTGACGTCCACCTCCTGTCCTTCGCTGACGAAGGCGTCGACTTTTGAAACCCGGTGGTGGGCCAGTTCGCTGACGTGAACCAGCCCCTCGACTCCCGGAGCCAGACGCACGAAGCATCCAAACGGAGCGATGCGAGTGATCGTGCCTCGGTGAATCGAACCGACCGCAAACTCGGCTTCGGCGGTGTCCCAGGGATTCTCCAGCAGGTCACGATAGGACAAGCTGATCTTGCCGGTGTCCTTGTCGACGCTGTCGATCCGGACCTTCAACTTCTGACCGGCTCCGACGACTTCACTGGGATGCTTGATCCGTTCCCAGCTGAGCTTGCTGACATGAATCAGCCCGTCGAGCGCTCCGAGATCGACAAAGGCGCCGAAATCTTTGACCAGGCGGACGACGCCTTCCAGCACGTCACCCGGCTCAATGGTCTCCAATTGCTCCTTGCGTTTTTCTTCGCGTTCACGTTCCAAAATGGCTCGGCGACTGAGCACCAGATTGCCGCGACGCTCGTTGGCCTCGGTGACCAGGCAGACGAACTTTTGATCAACAAATTCGCTGGCGTCTTCCACGCGATATTCGGCGATCTGGCTGATCGGCATGAATCCGCGAACACCGCCAACCTTGCACTCCAATCCGCCGCTGTTGTGCCCCGTGACCACGGCCTCGACAACGCTGCCTTCTTCCAGATCGCTCCAGTCGGCCACGTCGATGGTCGATCCCGGCAACGTGCACAGGTACAGTCCGTCTTCGCGGCTCATGCCCCGCACGATCACCTCGACCGACTGGCCGACCGTCGGCTCGGCCTCGGTAAACTGCTCCAACGGAACGACGGCTTCGTCGGGTCCACCGAGGGCCAGATAAACACTGTCCTGGTGGATTTTCAAAACGCGTCCGCTGATCCGCGTTCCTTCGCTGATCGGCTCTTTGCGGTCTGACATTCCGGCCGATCCGCCCAACATCGATTCGACGTCCGCCGCAGCCAACTCCGCGTCCAATTCAGCTTGCAAGTCGTCACTCAGCCCGCCACGCACCGAGGGAACCGCGACCTTCCTGGCGGCGTCCCGTCGCGGTGCGGTCGGCTTGCTGGTTGCCTCTTGGTCGGATTCTCCTTTCAGTCGCGGGCGAGGAGCGGACTTTTTCTTTTTCGGCTTGCTTCCCGATCCCTTGCCGCCGGCCTCCTGAACCTTGCTGAGTTGTTCGGTGGAAACACTCGGCGAAGCCGGTTTGGCGACTCCCAGGCCTCGAGCGGCCAGCGGTCCGGCGCCGCGACCGCCAGCAGGTTTGGCACTTTCTGGCGGCGTGGGGTTGGATTCACCGGAAGCCGCAGCCATTGTCTCGGTCGTTGCGGGCGGTGCGTCGGTCGTTGCGGGCGGGTTGACACCGGCTGGCGCCGGAGCGGCATCCGTTTCGCTGGCCGCCGCATCGGATTGTTGACGCTGCTCCTCGGGCGTGAGCTTGGCCGTCGCGTCCTCGGACGGAGTCGTCGAAGCGGGTTCCGGAGCGGTGTTCGCGGGCTGTGGTTCGCTGCTCATCGAAGCGTTCGATGTGATCAAGAATGGAGAGGGGCGAATTGCGACGTGGGGACGTCTGCAAATAGACGAAGCATGACGCGCGTGGTGGTTCTTCGACAACCCGCCGCCGATGCGAATGGCCTTGCAGTCTAGCACCCCGAAAACATTGTCGGTAGTCTTCGAATCTGGTTTGCCCGATTCCGAAACCCAGGTCCGACCGATGCCCGCATTTTCCGAATTCGCCCAATCGCTAGCCGACGTCCTTTCGAGCGAGTTGCGATCCGCAATCGAGTCGGCTCCGTTGCCCCCGCTGGACGAAGGAACCCGGCACCCGCCGCTGATGCCGCTGTTGACCGGCGGGATTGGTGATCACTTGACCGATGTCCGACCAGCGCGGCAGATGGAAATCCTGAGCGGCATGTGGTTGGTGGCCGGTGACATCCACCAAAGTCACTCGATCAGCCAAGACTTGCCCAGCAAGGAAGGAAGTTTTCTGCACGGCATCATGCACCGGCGCGAACACGATTTCGGCAACTCCAAGTACTGGTTTCGTCGTGTGGGATCACACCCGGTGTTTGAGCAGATCCGATCGGAAACCGACGGTCACTATTCCGATCCGTTCGATTTCGTCGACCAATGCCAGCAAGCCTCCGGGGCGGAGGTCGACGCCTGCATCGATTCGCAGTGGGTCGAATGGCAAGCTCTGATGCTGTTCCTGGTCGGTTGACCGCGACTGGCTGGGGCGGACAAGACCGCTGGAGCGGCTATCTCGACCGTGGCCCGCTCAGCCAAAGTGAAACGCGTCGGCGTCTCCCTTGGGCGCCGGCTGATAGCCCAACGGTTCCATGCTGCTTCCGGCCCGCCCCTGGCTGAGACTTCGGACGGCACTGCTGTAGCCGAACAGTTCTTTCAGCGGCGCGTGAGCCGTGATGACGGTCATTTCGCCCCGAGTCTCGGTGGCGGCAATCACGGCGCGACGCTGTTGAAGGTCGCCGACCAGTTCGCCCATGTATTCCTCCGGCGTGGTGACTTCGACCTTCATCACCGGTTCCAGCAGAACCGGCCCGGCTTGCTCGAGCGCCTTATCGAATGCGTCACCGGCGGCGATCCGAAAAGCCACCTCGTCGCTGCCCTCCTCACTGATTTCCGCGTCATAGGCTTCGATCTTGACTGCCGATAGGGGGAAACCGGCCAGCGTTCCGCCGCCCTCGGCGCGGTCGCGTAACTCCTGAATGGCGGCTTGCCTGACTTCGTTGCTAAGCGGCACATCCGGCGGCAAGCGGTCAAACACCTGAGGCGGCAACGTCTTGTCCTCCAGCGGCGAGACCCGGACGCTCAGCCGCGCGAACATTTGTTCGCCGCCCATCTGGCGGTTGCACACGCCGACGACGTCGGCCGTTCCGTCGATGGTTTCACGGTAATTGACGCGCGGCTTGTAGAATTTGACGTTCAACCCGAAGTCCCGAGTCAGCCGGTGTTGGATCACCTCCAGGTGCAATTCGCCCATCCCGCTGATCAGGGTCTGCCCCAGTTCCTCATTCTCCACGGCCCGGAAGGTCGGGTCCTGACGCCGCAGCATCTCCAGCGTTTCTTCCAGCTTCTTGCGATCGGACGTGTTCTCCGGCTCGATCGCCATCGACAGCACGGTTTCAGCAAAGCTGATGCTGGGCAACTGAATCAGTTCCTTGCTGTCGCACAGGGTGTCACCGGTGATGGCGAAGCGAGGTCCGATCACGCAGCAGATATCGCCGGCGGCCAGGGATTCAGTCTGACCGTCGCGGTTCTTTTTCGAGGCGTGGATCTGCCACAGTTGAGCGACGTTTTCTTTCTTGTCGCGATTGGGACAGTAAACTCGCGTGTTCTGTTTTAGCTGACCGCTATAGATCCGAATCCAATAGTTGTCGCCGGTCTTCGCCGGCAAAATCTTGAACACCAGGGCACTGAACGGCTCTTTAGGATCAGGCGCCCGGGTCAACGTCTGGTCGGTTTTCTTCGGGTTGAATCCCTCGACCGGCGGACGATCCAGCGGGCTGGGCAGAAAGTTCCCCACGGCCGTCATCAACGGCTGGACCCCGATCCCGTGCAACGCGGATCCGCACAAAACCGGCTGGATCGTCTGATCGATGCAGCCCTTGCGGAGGGCGGAGAGAATCAGATCCTGGGGAACTTCCTTGTCCTCCATCACCAGGGCCATCGCGTCCTCGCTGATTTCGCACACGGCTTCGAGCAACTGCTCACGCCACAGCAGGGCGTCGTCCATCAACTCCGCGGGGATGTCGGTTTCACGAACCGTCTTGCCTTCGGTCTCCGGATCGAACTCCAGAAACTTCATCTCGACCAGATCGATCACGCCGCGAAAGGGATCATTGACGTGCGTCGGCCCCTGACCGACGGGCAATTCGACGGCCACCGGACGCCCGTTCAGCCGCGGTCCGATGTCGTTGAACACTGATTCAAAATCGGCGCCCTCACGATCCATTTTGTTCACGAACACGATGCGGGGCACATTGTAGCGGTCGGCCTGTCGCCACACGGTTTCGCTTTGCGCCTCGACCCCTTCGCGCGCCGAGAACACGACGACCGCTCCATCCAAAACTCTCAGGCACCGCTCCACTTCGGCAGTGAAATCGACGTGGCCGGGCGTGTCCAGCAAGTTGATCGCGTACTTGCCCCAGTTGAATTTCACACAGGCGCTGAAGATCGTGATCCCCCGCTCCTGCTCTTCGGGATCGTCGTCGGTGTCGGTCGTTCCGTGGTCGACCCGGCCCACGCGGTGCTTGGCACCGCTCAGGAACAGCATTCGTTCGGTCACCGTCGTCTTGCCCGCATCGATGTGCGCAATGATTCCGATGTTGCGTAGCAGTGAGATGTCAGCGGACATGTTCAGTCAAAGGAGAGGGGAATGGGTGAACGTCGCGCTGGCCAAGGCCGACCGCGGAACCGGAGCCGAATGTTGTACCGGAGCGAATAAAAAACCGCGACACGGCTAGCAGCCGTCTCGCGGTTTTGTGTTTCAGCAGGATCACCGATCGGCGGGCTTTTGGAAGCCCGAACCGATCACCACGCGAAGTGGGCAAACGCCTTGTTGGCATCCGCCATACGGTGGGTGTTTTCGCGTTTGGTGTAGGCGACACCTTCTTTCTTGTACCCGGCCAAAATTTCGTCGGCCAGCTTCAAGTGCATCGGGCGTCCTTTCTTGTCGCGGACAGCGTCCAACAACCAGCGAATCGCCAAGCTTTGCTGCCGAGCCCGATTGACCTGCATCGGAACCTGGTAGCTGGCACCACCGACCCGCTTACTGCGGACTTCGATGTAAGGCTTGATGTTCTCGACGGCTTGCTCGAAAACCTCGATCGGAGCCAAATCTTCCGACTCGCCGCGTCGTGAGATCTCTTCCAACGCGTCGTAGAAAACTTTCTGTGCGACGGTCTTCTTTCCGTCGAGCATCAAGCAGTTGATGAACTTACTGGCAAGCAACGAATTGTGGCGTGGGTCGCCCTTGAGTTGCTTTTTGCTGGAGGTGATCCGTCCCATTTCGAAATTGAACTTTAAGGTGTCTTCAGGTGGAAGTGATGCCAAGCAATGCCCAGGCAACCGAAAGCCGGCGCGACCCGATGGACGCGCGACCCGACGGCGGGGCGACAAATACTACTTCTTGGCCCCGTAGCGGCTGCGGGATCGCTTGCGTCCGTCGACACCCAATGCGTCGCGGCTTCCGCGAACGACTTGGTAACGAACACCTGGCAAGTCACGCACACGACCGCCGCGAACCAGCACGATCGAGTGTTCTTGCAAGTTGTGCCCTTCGCCGGGGATGTAAACCGTCACTTCCTTGCCATTGCTCAACTTGACCCGCGAGATCTTCCGAAGCGCCGAGTTGGGCTTCTTGGGGGTCATGGTACGAACCTGCAAGCAAACACCCTGTTTCTGGGGACATTTCTCCAGAACGGGCGACTTACTTTGACTTTTCTTCAGCTTGCGTCGCTTGCGGACGAGTTGGTTGATGGTTGGCATGGAGTGTTTTGGTTCGCTATTTTTCCGTAAATTGCCTTTCGGGGAAGCGTGCCAGTATCGGGCCGCGTCCATTGGTGTCAAGGGCTGATGAGGATTCGGAGCGGAAACCTTGCCGGGCCGGCGCCGTCGACGGCCACGACCGACCGGCGGGGTCGGCCGGCCGGCTCAACGCGACCGCGTCTCACCCATCACTTCCCGTTCCCTCCGGGCTCCGGGAGGTTCGCGGAGGAACTTGCGACGCCGCCGGCAGGGACGCGGCGAGAACAGTTGCTTCTGGTGCGGAAACCGATGCCCGAACGCAGGGCGAAACGGCCTCCAGGCCCCGTTTCACCGATCAAGCCGGCCTTCTCGACCTCCGCCGCCCAAGTTCGTACCTTACGCCCCATGCCCATCCTGACCATCGAATCGACCTGCGACGAAACCGCGGCCGCCGTGATCTCCGATTCCGGTGAGGTGCTGGGGGAATGCGTGGCGACCCAGGAAGCGTTGCACGAACGCTTTGGCGGCGTGGTGCCGGAGGTTGCCGCCCGAGCCCATGTCGAGCGGATCTTGCCGGTCATCGACACCGCTCTGACGCAAGCCGGCCTGACCGGCGATCAATTGGACGCCGTTGCTGTCGCCGATCGTCCCGGGCTGGCCGGTTCGCTTCTGGTCGGCGTCGTTGCTGCCAAGACCTTGGCCGTTGCGTGGCACAAACCGCTGGTCGCGGTGAACCACCTGCATGCCCACCTCTATGCCTGTCAGTTGTCGGTGGACTTTCCCGTCTATCCCTGTATCGGGCTGGTCGTCAGCGGCGGCCACACCAGCCTGTATCGCTGCCAGTCTCCGCTGGACCTGGAATACCTGGGCGGCACGATCGACGACGCCGCCGGCGAAGCGTTCGATAAGGTCGGGGCCATGCTGCAACTGGGGTTCCCGGGCGGGCCCGCCGTTTCGCGATTGGCGGTCCAAGGTGACCCCAAGGCATACGACTACCCACGTTCAATGATTCGGGAACCGGGCTATCGATTCAGTTTTAGCGGACTGAAGACAGCGGTACGCTACAGCATCGCCGAACCGGGAGTCCGTGACTTTTCGGACATTGATCTTTCCGAACAAGCCAAAGCCGATATCTGCGCTTCGTTCCAGGCCGCCGTCGTCGATGTTCTGGTCGCCAAAAGCCGACGCGCGGTCGACCAGTACGACGCCAAGTACCTGATCGTCGGCGGCGGCGTTGCCGCCAATCCGGCCTTGCGACAGGCTCTGCAGGTAGCCGCCGATGAAGACGGATTCCAACTGGTGATCGCGCCGATGAAGCTGTGCACCGACAACGCGGTGATGGGGGCGATCGCGTTGGAGAAAATGAAACGCGACGAATACGCCGGGCTGGACTTGGATATCACGTCCGGCCTGCAACGCGGATTCTAGGCCGGAAAAGGGGACGGGGGTCAATAGTGCGAAGCACCCGAAGGGCCGTTCCGGCTATTGACCCC
>NZ_VWOX01000031.1 GCF_008629675.1 Roseiconus nitratireducens
GGCGGGAGGGTGCATTTCAGAAAGGCAAGTCTTTTGCCGGCTCGGCTGCACGACATCTCCAAAGAGTGTCAAGCGGAGCGACGGGAGAATTGCCCCTGTCTTTGCTGCGGCGGTGTGGCTGTCGCCGCTTCGCGGCTGGTGGTGTTTGGGTAGCTGTTTCCGTCGGCTCGCGCCGACGGCAGGGAGCTTGCGTCGCTTCGCGACTGGACTCAGCGTGAGGGGGAACTGCTGGACATTCTCGGCGGTCACTACCGCGCCTGCTGCACCAGCGACGTCTGGGTCCGTGTCGGGATCTCGCTAAAGTTTTCAGTGATTCCGTCGGGCCAGGTCACCGAAATGTCGACTCGTTCATCGGCAGCATCGCCCAACCCCAGTTGCAGGATCGATTCGTTGCTGCATTGGTAACCATCGCCGGAAACGCGAAACGCCAAATGCGGACCGTCGGTCGTTTGGACGCTGACGACACTGCCGATCGCGTCGCGAGAACTGCGTCGACCGTGCAGTTCCAACCGGATCCAGTTGGCATTCGATTCGGTTTCGTTGATCAATAGCGCTACGGGTTCTGTTTGGTGCGTCACCGCAAGATCCACCTGGCCGTCTCGATTGGCGTCGATCGTCCATAGCGATCGGCCGACATGGCGTTTGGCAAAATAATCGCCTAGCGAATCGACGTCGACGGATTGATACCCCTGGCTTCCCGCGCGTCGAAACAGCTGCAACGGTTGGTCGTACATCGCGATCTCGTCGCCGCGTGAGAACAGATCGACATGCCCGTTGGTGATCACCAGCTCCAAATCTCCGTCGTTGTCCATGTCGATGGCTTCGGTCCCGAATCCGACCAGGGGAATTGTTGGGCGAGTCAAATTCTCCGCGGCCGTCCGGTCGCGCCAGATGCCGGAAGACGCCTGCAGGTGCAACGTGTTGTATTCGCCATTGAAATTGGTCACGTACAGATCGAAATCCCCGTCGCGATCCAGATCGCCGGTGGCAATGCCCATTGATCCTTGAGCGATTCCGCGGTCATCGGCGCCGATCCCACGCACCATCGCCGATTCGGCTAGCGCGAACGATTCTGTCGGGACCCGACTGTAGTAGTGGTTGTTGGTCATGTCGTTGGCGATGAAGATTTCGTTGCCCTGGTTGCCGTCCATGTTTCCGATGACGATTCCCAATCCGCGGCCGTTCCGATCGGGCTTGGCGTTCCAGCGGGTCGTGGCATCGGGATAGCCGCCCGACCCGTCATTGGCCAGAAATCGATCGGCAGCTCCCGCGAACAAGACGGGGGTGCAGGAGCGAAGTTGATCCGTCCCCTTCATCGGGCAGGTGCGGGTGACCGGCTCAAGCCCTTCGCAATAGTTGACAATGACCAGATCCGAAAGTCCGTCGCCATCGACATCGGCAATCGCACCACTGGAGGACCACTCGTCGGCCGGTCCCGACGCCATCAAGCCACTTGCATCGCGAAACGTTCCGTCGCCGTTGTTGATGTACAAGCGATTGGGACCGTAATTGAGCACCAACAGATCGGGGAATCCGTCTTCATTCGCGTCGCCAACCGCGACGCCCTGGCCGAACCCTCTGTCATCGATGCCCGCTGACGCCGCGACCGGCTGGAAGTCCCCATCCACATTGCGGAACAATTCGTTGGGCTCGGAATCCGCTGCCGGCGGTGTTCCACCGGCCGCCACCAGGTACAAGTCCTCCCACCCGTCGCGGTCGAAATCGATCGTTCCGCCGCCGCAACCGAGCGTTTCGTAAAGCATGATGCCGGGCTGATCCAGCGTGTCGCTGGTTCGTCCAAAGTATCGCAGGTGACGGGCTTCCGCTTGATCGGACATTTTCCATGACGGCATCACTTCTCCCGCGGTCATCCGTGGACTATCGGACGCATCAACCGGAGCGTTGCGTTCGGGCCGGGAACTCGAAACGACCTTTTCAATTTCCGGCATTGGAAATTTGACATAGAAGGGGGCGAATTCGGGGTGTCCCTGACGAACTTGCCAAGGCGTCTCGGCCGACAGTTCGGACAGTAACTCCTTTCGGAACCCCGCCACATCGACGGCATCGTCTTCGGCCAAGGTCATGGCGATCGACGCCCAGGCCTCCGACTCCCAAAGCCGGCCCAACTGCTGGAGGGTTTGGGCGATGTCCAAAGCGATCGCACGCGAGATCTTTCCCGTTCGCTCGAAGCGATCCTTCAACTGTCGAAACCGACTCAACTGTTTGGCCCGCTCGTTCACGGCCTGGACGGTGGCTTCCGGGATCTGCTGCTTGGAACCATTGATTTGCGGCAGCAGCGTGGCCAGCCGCGTCCAGACCTGGACGACGTCAGGATCGGGACATTGTGTCGCCTGGCCGAAGGCCCGCAATGCCGATTCGAGGTCTCCGCGCCCGCGCGCCCAGTCGCCGATGGCAATCCAGTAACCCGGGTAGTCTTCAATTCCCGCGGTCTGTTCGGCCGCCCACTGTTCCACTTCGCCGGATCGACCGTCGGCGGCCAGGGCTTGCCCCAGGATCGCCTGAGCGGGGTGATAGTCCGGATGCTTGGAGGTGATTTCTCTCAGGATCTTGATGGCTTCGTCGTAATCGCCGTCATCGAACTCCGACTTTGCCGTGCCCAGCCGGGGACGCAGGTCGTCCGGGTTGCGCTGCACCATCTCCTCCAGCGGATCCGCTTCCAGCCGCCGCATTTCCGTATTGCTCAGCGTCACCAACAGTTCGACGTCGAACAGCCGGGATCGAATCAATTGTTTGCCGTGAGGGATGGCGGAGATCCGATCGTCGGCGCCGGCGTACAAATCGAAAAGCCACCGTCGGTTTTCCGTTTGATCTGGCTGGGCAGCGATTGCCCGCTCCAGAAACGCCAAGCCGTCGTAGAAGCGACCGACGCCGACCAACGCGATCACCGCCTGGCGGACTCGCATCGGAGTCGCGAACGATTCGACTTCGCAGGCACGGCACAGATATTCCGCGGCTTCCTGCAGGTGGCCGGTTTCGTGTGCCGCCCGCCCCATCAAAGCCCACGTGTCAGCTTCGAAGCTTGGCGATGGGCCGTTTTCTTCGGACGCCGCGCCAGAATCTTCCCGCAACAGATACCCGGTGACCGTCCAAGCCTTTTCCCAGCGTCGTTCACGGATGGCCAGCTTCAGTGTGCCGACCGGATTGATGAGGTCCGTTTCCGACAGCCCCGGCACGGAGGCCGCGCCCCCGCGGACGTCACCTCCCGAATCGGAATCGTTTTGACGGCACCCAGGCAGTGCGAACGCCACCGCGGCCAAAAACACGGCTGCGATGGATTTGCCAAACGCGGCAGTCATCGGCCGGCTCCCTCGGGTGCCGGGGGCAGCATCACAGCGACCCGGCTTCGCGTCGTCAAAGACGACGGGGGCTGGAACCGACGGATCGGCCTCCGCCGTGACGGCGTCGGGGAATGTTGCGGCGATCGGAACAGTTGGGAACAACGCGGGTTTCATCGGTGGGATCATCAGGCCGGTCGTGGCGGGCAACGCAGACGCCCGTGGAGGTTCATGGTAGCAACAATTGGCAATCGAACCGCCTTCGGGTGGGCGGACAAATCGTGTTCGGGAATTGGGCCGTTTGCTATAACGACACGTACGGACTTCAGGTCGGTGTTGGGACTGGCAATTCGCGGTTTACAGATCGCGAATTGCGATTTCGACTGTAGGACGGGATCTTCCAAGTGGACAAAAGCAGGTCCTGGAAAGTTTGACGCCTACCGCCTTCGCGTACAGCGCGGTATCGCAGTTTTATTCTCTCCGATCCGGCAGGGGGGCCGCCCCCCTTCAATCGACCGGCGAATCCGTTTGAAACCAAATCTTTGACAATCCATCGCATGTTCCATCACCCGCTCGACCAGTTCCGCCATTTCGGGTTGATCGTCGCGGCTCTGGTCCTTTTTTTGCCAGGCTGCAGCTCTGAATCCGATCGCCCGACCGAACCGGTGAGCGCTGACCAGGCGACGGAAGTCAGCTTGTCGGCCGAAGACAAAGCGTTCATTGCGAAAATTGAACCGTCGATCCGGGCCTTCTGCGGGGACTGTCACGCGGTTCCGCGACCGGCCAGCTCGCCGGCGGGCGAATGGCAGATGGAAATCGAACAGGGATTCATGCTGTACGGTCAATCGGGCCGAGATGATCTGATCATTCCCCATTACGATGACGTCCTGCGGTACTTCAAATCGCAGGCGCCCAGCAAATTGACGTTGTTCGAAGGGGCGACCGGCTACCCCAAGGCACCGATCCATCACTCGGTCACGTCGGCATCGAATGTTCCGTCGGACCGACCACGGGCCCGCCCGCCGGCGGTGACCAACGTGCAGTGGACGGACTTGAAATTGGATTCGCTGCCAGGACCCTCGCTGGTTTTTTGCGACATCGGGACGGGGACGATCAACGCTTACTGGCCCAACGAGCCCGAGCGTGGGGTTCACCGTCTGGGGACGGTGTTGCAGCCGGTTCATGTTCAACCGACCGATTTGGACCAGGACGAAGTGCCGGACTTGTTGGTTGCCGACATCGGCGAATTCGACGCGGACGATAGCGATCTGGGCCGCGTGGTTTGGCTGCGTCGCGACCCCGAGACGGAGAAATACAGCAAGCACGTTCTGGCCGAAGGGCTCGGGCGCGTGGCCGACGCTCGCACGGGGGACTTCGATGGTGATGGCGATACCGATGTGTTGATTGCTGCCTTCGGTTGGCGGACCACGGGAGCCACGTTGCTGTTGGAGAATACCGGTCCGTCCGATGAAGGGCTGCCTGAATTCCAGTCGCGGGTGATCGACGATCGCCATGGTCCGGTGCATGTGCCGCCGGTCGACTTCGACGGTGATGGCGACCTGGACTTCATCGCGTTGATCAGCCAAGAACACGAACGGGTCGAACTGTTTCGCAACGATGGCAGCGGCCAGTTCAATCCGGAGGTGATTTGGAAGGCTCCCGACCCCGCCTATGGCAGCAGCGGAATTGAACTGGTGGATCTGGACGATGACGGCGATATGGACGTCTTGTACACCAACGGTGACTCGTTCGACCGCGGTGCCAAGCCGCACCACAGCGTTCAATGGTTGGAGAACACCGGAACATTGCCGATGACGCGACACGAGCTGTGCCACATGCCGGGTGCGCTGAATGCCACGGCCGGAGATTTTGATGGGGACGGTGACAAGGATGTGATCGCCGTGTCGTTGCTGGCGCCCAGCGGTACCGAATCTTGGTTGAAGCTGGACACGTCGTCGATCGTCATGCTGGTGCAGGACGATCAAGGAAATTTCCAGCCGACCAAAATCGAAGGCCGAGCTCACAATCACATCTCCGTGGCGAAGGGTGACTTCAACGGCGACGGCAAACTGGACTTTGCCGTCGGCAATTTCTTGCGTCCCTCCGGCAGCGGTCCGACGCCGGCCATGCTGGAGCAACCGGATCTTCTGATCTGGCAATCTCGCTAATCGCGCCAAGCCCTCCAGACCGCACACTTTCGTTGTCTTTGGGCATCATTCGATGTTGCGTTTTCGCATCATCCCCCCAATCCGCGTGCTAGGGTTCGATGGACGGGGTCTGCATGCGCGCTTCCGCCGCGGCACCTCCGTTCCGCAATCTTCGTCCTTCCACGGATGCCTTCCAACGCGGCCCCTAGCGAATCCATGTCCGACCATCCATCACCCTCACCGCAATTCGGGATCCATGCTTCGGCATCCCCGTCGGCGTCAAGGCGTGACGGCTGTCGTGGGCTTAAGATTTGGGTTTTGCTGTTGGTCATCCTGATTCCTCTGGGGGGTTGCTCTCGGCTGCGTCTGCCGGCCGTCGATCCGACCGGTCAGAAAATCTTCTCGCCGTTGCCGACGACAACCGGTCTGGCACTTCCGGACTTTGGGCATGCCGGCCACAAGCACAAACTCTTTCACAAGTTCGGCGATCCGCTGAACCTGAATCCGTTCTCGATCCCGGAGCCCGCGTTCGTCGAACCGGCTGCCCCGCCGGAATGCCTGACGCCGCTCCCCGCGACCTCCGTGCCTCCGCAAACGTCGGTCGGCGGTGCGTCGACCGAACCCTGCGTCCCCAGTGCGCCTTGCCCGGGCGACTGTAAGGACGGTCCGCCCGCGGTGTTGCTGGGCAATGAATGCCACATGAAGGACCTGTGCCATCTTCCCGAACGGGGAAAGCGAGGTTGCATCTTGCTGTCACCTCAGAAAATCGTCGCGCCTGTTGGCGGCGAAGTGGTTTTGCTGTCGGGAATTTGCGGCACCGACGGCTACCTGCAGATGGGGGAACCGTTGGAATGGATGCTGACGCCCGACAGCGTCGGAACATTCATCGAAGTGGGCAATGACGATCCCGGATTGCTGCACAAGCTTGCCCGCGTCAAGAAAGCATCCAAACAGGACCCGTCGTATGCGTTTGGGGTCACCAGCACCAAACGCGCGAAAATCACACGCGGGAACATGAATCCCGGCGACGACGTCCAACTGGAAAAAGGACAGACCTGGTTGACGATCAGCAGCCCCAGCGAAGGCACCAGTCGGGTCACCGTACTGGCACCGGAAAGCGAATGCTGGGATCAACGCAAAGCGACGGCGACGATCTACTGGGTCGACGCGCGTTGGCAGTATCCGGGAACGCAGATCGTTCCCGCCGGCACCCCGGTCGAGTTGAACACGCGCGTGACACGTGCCGAAGGAACACTGCCGGCACGGGGTTGGAAGGTGCGTTACGAGATCATGCAACCCGACTTGGCAACCTTCGCGGGCACCGGTGGTTCCTCGTACGTCGAAGCCACCGTCGATGACGGCGGCAACGCCACGGTGCAATTGGTCCCCACGCCCGGGACGGCGGGAACCGCGACGATCAACATGCAAATCATTCGACCCGGCGGCGAGACCGATAACATTCCAACGTTGACGCTCAGCCAGGGGCAAACATTTGTCCGCTGGAGTTCGCCCCAGTTGGCTCTGCGGGCCGGCGCCCCCGCCGTCGCCACCTATGGCTCCCCGGTGCAGGTCGTCGCCAACGTTTCCAATCCGGGTGATCAGCCGGCCAACAATGTTCGGGTGACGATGCAGATTCCCAGCCGCGTCCAGGCCTCCAGCCCGGACTCGTTTGCCACCAACACGCCCGGTGCGATCGTGTGGGAAATCGGGACCATCCCGCCGCAAACGCAGTTGGACCTGTTTGCGAACGTCACCACCGAATCACCCATGCGGCTGACGTTCGAGGCGCGTGGCGAAGGCGAGCTGTTTGCGACCGACACGGTGGCCATTGACGTCTACCGTCCGTCCTTGGTGCTCAGCGTCTCTCCGGAGCAGGAGCGTTACGAAGTCGGTGACGCCGTCACCTACAACATCGACGTCCGCAACACCGGGGATCGGCCGTTGGAGAATGTGCAACTGGTCGCGACCGGCGACTCCGGCATGTTGCATGAGAGCAATGAACGGACCGTTCGCAAGCCAAAGACCGATGGTCCGCTGCAACCCGGAGCGGTGTGGCCCGTTGCCGTCACGTTCATTGCCACCGACCCCGGCCGCCGCTGCATCGACGTGGAAGCCACCGCCGATGCCGGCCAGCGTGCGACCAGCGAGTCTTGTGTCACCGTGATCAATCGGCCCGTCCCGACGCCCGCGGTGACCGCCACACTGAACGGTCGCGCTCAGACCTCCGTCGGTGCGACGCCGCTATTCCGCGGTGTGGTCGGCAATACCGGTCAGGTCCCGTTGCAAAACGTCAAGGTGGTGATGGTCTACGACGCCCAACTGAAACCCTTGGGAGCCACCGAAGATTTCTTGGGAAATGTCGAACCGGGACGCTACCTGGTCCAGTGGACGATCCCAAGATTGGACCCGGGAAACAGTCAGGTTTTGGAAGCACAATTCGAAGCGATCGGGACCAGCCCCCGAAGCACGGTCGTGATGACGGTGGAGTCCGATGAAGGCGCCCGGGCCAGCCAGCGATTGGAATTCGAAATCCTGCCCGGCGCGGCAGTCCAACCACCGCCGTCCCAGCCGGACGCTCTGCCCCCGGCCATGCCGCCGCCAAGGATCCCGTCGGGACCGGCTCCCATCCCGACTCCCGAGCAGCCGGCAACTCCGCCGCCCGCGGCGCCCGAACCGGAACCTCAGGCGTTGGACTTGAACCTCACCGGTCCGACCGCACCGGTTTCGGCCAACCAGCCGATTCGATATCGGTTGGCCGTGACCAACCCGTCCCAAACACCCGACAGCGTCGTTAGCATTCGGTTCAATCTGCCTTCCGGCGTGCAAATCCAACGAATCACGCAGCAGCGCAGTCCGGAGCTGGGTTCCTTCGAGGTGAATGCCGGCCAGGTCTACCTTGCCGACATCCGATCGATGCGACCGGGCGAAACGATCACCTATGAGATCGTGTTGGTCAGCAACCAACCCCAGACCTTCGACCTGCAAGTCGAAGCGGTCAGTCGCGGAAAGCCCTTGGGCGCCCGAGCGGTGATTCGAACCGTCGTGTCGCCGTAATGCACGCGTTCCTCCTCAAGGGAGGAGGAACGACAACCGTCTGGCTCCCAGTCGCGAGGCGACGCCAGCTCCCTGCCGTCGGCGTCAGCCGACGGAAACCGCGTCGGCGAAGAGACGGACAATCCTCCCCTCACTGCCGCTCAACCCTCCTTGGAAAGAAGGGTGAAGCAAAATCGGCACCACCTCCGAGCGGAAAGCTGAGGCGGCCTCTCAGGCAGGCGTTATTTCAGCTTGTCCGCGAAATACGGGCCGCCGTACAAGGCTGCGTCGCCCAACATCTCTTCAATGCGAAGCAGTTGGTTGTACTTAGCCATCCGGTCACTCCGGCTGGCCGAACCGGTCTTGATCTGGCCGGTGCACAGGGCGACGGCCAAGTCAGCGATCGTGCTGTCCTCGGTTTCGCCGCTGCGGTGGCTGGTCACAGCCGTGTAGCCGTTCCGGCCAGCCAGCTGGATGGCGTCGATCGTTTCCGTCAGCGAACCGATCTGATTGACTTTGATCAGGATGCTGTTGGCGATTCCTTCGTCGATTCCCTTTTGCAGGCGGGTGACGTTGGTGACAAACAGGTCGTCGCCGACCAGCTGGACTCGGTCACCGACGCGTTCGGTCAGCTTCTTCCAAGTTTCCCAGTCGTCTTCGTCGCATCCATCTTCGATGCTGCAGATCGGGTACTTGTCGCACCAATCGGCCAGGAAGTCGACCATTTCGTCGCCGGACAATTGCTTGCCGTCGATCGAATACTTCTTGGAGTCACGGTCATAGAATTCGGTCGAAGCGGCATCGAGCGCGATCCAAACCTGTTCCCCGGCCTTGTAGCCCGCCTGGTCGATCGCCTGCATGATCACGTCCAGAGCTTCTTGATTGCTTTTCAGGTCCGGAGCAAAACCGCCTTCATCTCCAACGGCGGTGTTGTAGCCCTTTCCGCTGAGCACCTTTTTCAGGTTGTGGAAGATCTCGGTTCCACATCGCAGCGCGTCACTGAAGCGCTCGAACCCCAGCGGCATCACCATGAACTCCTGGATGTCGACCGAGTTGTCCGCGTGTTCGCCACCGTTGATGATGTTCATCATCGGTGCCGGCAACAAACGGGCCCCGACACCACCGAGATAGCGGAACAGCGGTTGACCGGTCGATGCGGCAGCCGCGTGCGCGGTGGCCAGCGAAACACCCAGAATTGCGTTGGCGCCCAGCGTCTTTTTGTTCTCCGTCCCATCCAATTCCAACATCGCGTTGTCGATCTCGGCCTGATCGAGGGCGTCCATTCCCTGCAGGACTTGGGCAATTTTTTCGTTCACATTGGCGACCGCCTTTTGAACGCCCTTGCCCATGAACACGGACTTGTCGCCGTCGCGCAATTCCCATGCTTCGTGGGCTCCCGTGCTGGCGCCGCTGGGGACCGCCGCGCGACCGTGCGCTCCGTCGTCCAACAGGACTTCGCATTCAATGGTCGGGTTGCCACGGCTGTCCAAAATTTGTCGGGCGTGGATCGCTTCGATCAACGTCATCGCAGACCTCGAGGTTGAGATTGAAAGGGTGGGTGAATAGGGACTTGTTTTGGTTTGAATTCAGATTTCCGGATCACGCCCGCGAGCGGCCGGAAACCGGCACTCCCTCGAGTGGGCGGGAAGCCCGACGGGATGTCGCCGTCGCTTGTCGATTCGGGCGGCATTCTGTCCAATGCGGGCGAGGGTGACTACCCGCCGCACCTCTTTTGACGCAATATCCGCCTTTCCGACATTCGCAATGTTCACTGGACTGGTCGAAACTATGGGCCAGGTCGTCGAGTTGATCGATGACCCGCCCGGCAAACGACTCCGCATTCGATCCCAACTGGTCGCCCAAGACGCCGGAATGGGAGACAGCATCTGCATCAACGGCTGCTGTCTGACCGTGGTCGCAATCGACGGCCCGGTGCTGGACTTTGAAGCCGGCCAGGAAACGCTTTCGCGAACCAATCTGGGACAACTTGTCGCGGGGGACTCGGTCAATCTGGAGCGTTCGCTGGCGGTCGGCGACCGGTTGGGAGGTCACTACGTCAGCGGGCATGTTGACGCTCTTGGCGAACTGATCGAACGTACCGAAAGCCCGCCCTGGGCAAATCTGCGATTCCGCATGCCCCGGCAATTGGCTTCGCAAGTCGCCTCCAAGGGCAGCATCGCCATCGACGGGATCAGTTTGACGGTCGTCGACGTGGACGACGACTCGTTCACCGTCGCATTGATTCCGCACACGCTGCAAGTGACCACACTTGGATGCCGAAAGATCGGCGACGCCGTCAACTTGGAAACGGATCTCCTGGCCAAATACGTCCAACGCTCCCTCGGTTTGCTTTCCCCTTCCGCCCTTCCCCACTCCGGTGAATCCGACCCTTGAACCAGCCGCGTCAAACCGCCAGCTACCTTTCCAAACGCTTGGCCCAGGCCGGTCTGCGCCCGGTCTCCAAGTACGGCCAGAATTTTCTGATTGATTTGAACCTGGTCGATCTGATTGCCAAGTCAGCCGAACTGCGATCGACCGATGTCGTGTTGGAGATCGGCACCGGTGTCGGTTCGCTGACGTCGCGGTTGTCCGACGCCGCCGGCGCGGTGCTGTCGGTGGAGATCGATCGGAATTTGCACCAGTTGGCTTCCGAAGAGTTGCAGGGGCGCGCGAACGTCAAATTGATCCAGGGCGATGCGCTGCGGAACAAGAACTCGCTCCGCGACGACCTGATGGATGACATCCGTGAAGCACTCGGCCGGCTCGGTGAGCATGCGCGATTCCTGCTGGTCGCGAACCTGCCGTACAACGTCGCGACACCGATCATTTCCAATTTGCTTCATCAGCAACCACCGCCCGATGCCATGGTGGTGACCATCCAAAAAGAATTGGCGGACCGAATCGTCGCCGGCCCGGGTTCGAAGGACTACGGAGCCCTCAGCATCTGGATCCAATCGATGTGCCGCGCCGAGATTGTTCGCGTGCTGGGCCCGAAAGTTTTTTGGCCGCGACCGAAGGTGGATTCCGCGGTGATTCGATTGGATCTTGATCCGGAACGGCGGGCAGCCATTGCCGATCTGGATTACTTCCACCAAACCGTTCGGGCCCTGTTTTTCCATCGTCGCAAGTACCTGCGCAGCAACGTGATCAGCGCGATGAAGAACCGACTGGATAAATCGCAAGTCGATGCGGTGTTGAGTTCGCTGGGGCACGGGGAGACCACGCGCGCCGAGGAGCTTTCGGTCCAAGAAATTCAAACGCTGGTCGAAGCCCTGCGTCAGGCCGAGCAAGCCTGAGAAATTCGCAAGGCCAGCCGTCATAGCCGTCGTGACCTCATGCCGATTTCGTAGGTCAGGCTGTGCATGACGGAATGACTTTTCTAAAATTCACCCTCCCTCCGGGAGGGTCAAAGGCGAGGTACGAGTCTTTGGGGAGGGCGTCTTCAAGAACCCGCTGAAATCAATCGCGTCAGACGTTGCCCTCCCCGCGTCGTCGCTAGCTCCTCCGCGACCCTCCCGGAGGGAGGGTGAAGTACAATTGCGCGACCTCCTCACGGGAGGGTGGAGTGAATTGTGTCGATACCAATGCCCGGAGGGTCAAAGGCGAGACGCGAGCCTTCCGCGTCTTACTCCTGTCGGGTGTACACGCTGGGGTACACAAATTCGGGCTGATCTCGCGGGCAGAGATACGAAAACAATTCGGTCAGCGGGCGACTGCCGTCGACCAACCGCAGTGAAAGATCGACCGGACCGTCTCCGCTGGGCTTGAACGTCACGTCCAGCAAATAGTCGCCGGTTTCGGTCCGCTGCACTTGCTGTTCGATCAGGGTTCCGTCGCGGATTTCGGCGGAAATGTCGACGGCTCGATCGGACGGCTGCTGCTGTAACGCCAACCCGGCGAATCGAATCTGCAGCCCGATCTGATCGTCCGGCAACTCTCGATCGATGTGAAAGTTTGTGGCCCGGCCGACGTAGTTTTCCGCGCTGACGTCTCCGGGAAAGAATTTCACGGAGTATCCAAGCTCCAGCGGCTCGCCCGGCTCAGGCAATTTGGATGGAACCCAATACGCCGCAATGTTGTCGATCCCCTCGTGCGCCCCTGGGATCTCCAACAGTTCCACGCGGCCATCCAGCCACGGTTGATCGGGCGTGATCCAGATGCTCGGCCGAAGATGGTACTTGGCGTTGTAGTCTTCGTAGTGAAAGAACGCTCGATTGCGTTGCAAGATGCCGAACCCCAGCAATGCCCGCACGGAGCGAAACGACGTCGACGGGTAAGGCTGGCGCGTGAACGGACGCCATACCCAGCCGGCTTCACCGCTTTCGATCAACAGGCCGTCACTGTCGTGCACGCCGGGCCGATTGTCTTTGGGCGGACCATCCAAACCGTCGCCCCAAATCCACATGGAAGTCAGCGGAGCCACGCCCAACTTCTCCACCCCCACCGCATCCTCGGGTGGCTGTTCCCGCGCGTACAAAGTCGCCTGAACCCTCAACGTCGATTCGATGGTGCCGGGGCGAAAATAAAACTGGTACGCACCGGTCAACGAGGGGCTATCCAGCTGCGCCAAGACGGTGACGGTTTCATCGCAGCGCGAAGGCTTGAGGATCCAGAACCGTCGAAAGAACGGGAACTCTTCGTCCTGGTTCATGGCGACATTGACGGCCAATCCCCGCGCCGAGGCGCCGTAGACCGTTTCGCCGGACCGTGCGCGGAAGTAGCTGGAACCGACGAACGTCAACATTTCCTGAACGTCGTCGCGGCCCGGAAACTTTCCAACGATGCGCACTCCGGCATGCCCCAGATCATCCGGAATGGTATCGCGGTCGATCGCTTCGCCGTAGTCAAAGTCGTCTTTGCTGAACTCAAATCGCTCGACCTCCTCTCCTTCGACACCGAACAAGTCCACACGGTCTTGTTGGACGTAGCCACGGTGGAAAGTTTCAAACCAAAACGGGACCTTGTCCTGCCAGGGCGCCCGCTCGTGATTGAACTGGATTTCGCGGAACTGTTCGTAGCTCAAATCGGCCAACGCTTTCGGGAGCGGTTGACGTGGTGTGAACGGTTCACCGGCCTGCTGCTTGGCAAACTCTTTCAGCAGGTTGTAATTGGAAACGTCGGCGGGTGAAAGCTGAACCGCTTCCGACTGGGATACCGCCGGGACAACCAAAAGGCACGTGGTCCACAGCAACGGTCCGATGCACCGGACGTTAACAAGACGCGTCATTGTTTACGCTACATCTCAAGGAAAAAAGTTCCAGCGTCATCGGCGACGCTAGCGAGGCTTGCTCATCATCAATCGATAGTTACCGCTGCCCAGCAGGTCATCGATCCGTGTCCGCATTTCCGGGTTGACCTGGACTTTGAACTTGTCCGCCTTCAGGTGAACCAATTCGCCGTCATTCAGCTGCATGCTAAACAACAATTCCTGGCTGCCCGGGTAGCCGCGCAGGATCTCCTTCAGCCGAATAATCGTCTGGTGGTCGTGGTCCGCTTCGTTCAATCGGATCCGCATCCCGTGGGTGTAACGGTTGTCCAGGTCATTCAGCGGGATCAGTTCGTCGATGATCAGGTTGGCCTCGTCCCCACCGCCGCGGCGATCGACTTTTCCTTTGGCCAACACGACCGCATCGGGTTGCACCTTTTCACCGTGATCGGCAAATCCTCGCGGCCACAGGATGCAGCGAATGGCACCCTGCATGTCTTCCAAGTCAAAGTTGGCGTACTTGGACGGCTGGCCGGGTTTGGGATTCTTCGTGTGTGCGATCTTGATGGAGCTGATCATTCCGCCCAGGATCACCTCGCCGCGATCCTTGACATCGGCCAGTGAATCGGTGGTGTGAGTCCGGAACGTTGCCAGCTTGGATTCGTATTCGGCCAGCGGGTGCGAGTGCAGGTAGTATCCGAGAACTTCTTTCTCGTAGCCCAACTTCTCACGTTCCGGCCATTCTTCCATGTCCGGAAGCACGACCGCCGGGCCGCTGCTGGATTCGGTGGCTTCTTCGAAAGCCCCGAACAGACTGGCCTGGCCGCACTTCTTGTCGGCCTGCACTGCCGCCCCGGCCTGCATCGCTTTTTCGATGACGGCAACCAGTTGGCTGCGTTTTGCGTCGAAGCAATCCATCGCACCGGCCTTCACCAAGGTCTCTACCGCCGACTTGTTGCAGGCCTGTTGGTCGACGCGTTCACAAAAGTCAAAGATGTCCTTGTACGGTCCGTTCTTTTTCCGCTCCGATTCGATCGAAACGGCTGTCGAACCACCACAGCCCTTGATGGCCGAAAGGGCAAAGTGGATCCGCCCGTCGGCAACGCTGAAATCTGCTTCCGATGCGTTCACGCACGGCGGAACGACTTCGATCCCCATCCGATCGCAATCCTCCATGTGCTCGACCAGGGAGTCTTTGCGTTTGAAGTTCCGTCCGGAGATGTCGCTCGAGAGCAGCGACGCCATGAATTCGACGGGGTAGTGGGCTTTCAGGTACGCCGTCTGGAAGGCCACCAACGCGTAGGCGGTTGAGTGAGACTTGTTGAAACCGTAACCGGCAAACTTGACGATCAGATTCCAAATGTCTTCGGCGTCTTTCTGCGCTAGACCGTTTTCCACGGCCCCCTTCAGGAAGATTTCCTGGTTCTGGTTGATCAGCGCCTCCTTCTTTTTGCTGATCGCCTTAATGCACGTGTACGCTTTGGCAAGCGGGACGCCGCCCAAGCGGTTCAGAATCCGCATCACCTGTTCCTGGTAGACCATCACACTGTTGGTCTCTTCCAGGATCTCTTTCAACACCGGGTGCTTGTATTCCGGACTTTGGCGGCCGTGTTTGATGTTGACGTAATCGTCAACCATCCCGCCTTCCAACGGGCCCGGCCGGTACAACGCCGCGGTTGCGATGATGTCGTGAAAAGTATCCGGTTTCATCCGGGTCAGCAGATCGCGAATGCCGCCGGATTCCAACTGGAACACGCCCTTCGTTTCGCCACGCTGCAACAGCGCGTACGTTTTCTTGTCTTCCAGCGGAAACTTCAGCGGATCGACCTTCTTTCCGGTCGTCTGCTCGATCAACTGGACCGATCGGCTGAGCATTGTCAGGTTGCGCAGCCCCAGGAAGTCCATCTTCAGCAGACCGCTGGCTTCGACGTCGTTCATCGACCACTGCGTGATGACATCCTGTTTGCCGGGGACACGCGTCAGTGGCACATATTCCGATAACGGTTTGTCGGCAATCACCACGGCGGCCGCGTGGGTTCCGACGTTCCGTGCCAGGCCTTCGATTTTCATCGCCAGGTTCAACAGTTCACGGATCTCCGGATCACCGTCGTAGGTCTGTTTCAGATCGGCACTTTTTTCCAGAGCCTTCTTGATCGTGATCTTTAACTCGTCGGGGACCATTTCGGTCACCTGGTTGACCCGTGCCAACGGGATCCCCAGGGCCCGGCCGGTGTCTTTGATGGCAGCCCGAGCGGCCAAGGTTCCGAACGTCCCGATCTGGCACACGTTGTCGTTGCCATAACGCTGTTTGACGTACTCGATCACCTCGATCCGACGCTCCTTCTCAAAGTCGATATCGATATCGGGCGGCTCGGTACGACTCTCATCCAGAAATCGTTCAAACAGCAGGTCGTATCGCAGCGGGCAAACGTGCGAAAGGTACAGCGCGTAACAGACCAGTGCCCCGACACCGCTGCCCCGCGCGGTCGCGGAAATCCCATTGCGGCGGGCGTGGATGACGAAGTCCCAGACGATCAAGAAGTACGTCGGATAGTTCAGCTTCTCGATGACCGACAGCTCACGATTCAGCCGGGTCATGACCTCATCGGAAAGCTTCCCGTCGATGATTCGATCCGGATCGTCTTCGTAACGTTCCAGCAAACCTTCGATGCAAAGTTCCCGCAGGTAGTCGATCGGCTGCTTCTGGTCGGGGCACTCAAACTTTGGGAAGTAGTACTTGCCCAATTCCAGATCAATGTCGACACCGTCGGCGATTTCCTGGCTGCGCGCAACCGCGTCTTCCAGCCCGGGAAACTTTTCGTACATCTGTTGCGGGCTGCGCAGGAAGAACTGATCGTTCTCCATCTTCATCCGCGACGTGTCCGTTCGGAAACGCCCGGTGTTGATGCACAACATGATGTCTTGGGCTTCGGCGTCTTCCGGATCCACGTAGTGGCAGTCGCTGGTGGCAACGACGGGAATGCCCATCTTGTTGGCAATGTCCACGGCACCCTGCAATTGCATCCGCTGGATTTCCAGATCGTTGTTCATCACTTCGATGAAGTAGCGATCACCGAAGACGTTCCGGAACCAGCCGGCAATTTCCATCGCCTCCTTCTCCTGGCTCTCCGTCTCGCCGCCCTTCAGAATCGTTCGGCTGAACTCACTGCTGACGCAACCGGACAAGCACACGATGCCTTCGTTGAACGTCTGCAGGATCTCCTTGTCGATCCGCGGCTTGAAATAGAATCCTTCCAGCGAAGCGGCACTGGCCAGCTTGATCAGGTTTTTGAACCCGGTGCGGTTCTTCGCCAGCAACGTCAGGTGGTAACTGGCGTCTTTGCTGCGTCCGGCACCGCCCTTGTCGAACCGGCTTCCCGGTGCGATGTAAGCTTCGTACCCGATGATCGGATTGATGCCGGCATCTTTCGCGGACCGGTAGAACTCCAGCGCGCCGTGCAAGTTGCCGTGATCCGTCAGCGCCAAGGCGTTCATGCCATGATCGACGGCGCGTCCCACCAATCGTTTGATATCGCCCGCCCCGTCCAGCAAGCTGTAGTGGCTGTGACAGTGCAGGTGGACAAAGCCGCCGGGATTTTGGGCGTTGGTTTCGCCTGGAAGTGTTTCCGACATGTCGCGCGAGTCTTCCTTGTGGGTCTCGTGGTGCGAGCAGGATGATTCAGCCGTCAGCGTAACCGGTTTTGGGCGCGGATCGATAGCCACCCGCGAGTCGGGGGGCCGAAGGGTCGCACCCACCCCGTTGAAGCGCCCGGGCGGCAGGGCAACCGGACGGCAGGCCGGCCCCTTCCCGGCTCCGTCTCGGTCGCTGATTGACCCGGCTCAACCCCGTTTTTCGTAGCGGACGCGGTAGACCGGAATCTGGTTCTTGCGACTGCGACGCTCGAAGTGGGTGCGATAATCCAAGTCGTGGGTCGCCTGCGACATTTCTTCCGGAATCGGTACCCCGAACTGGGGCGCGATTTCGGCAATCATCTCAATCGTCGACTCAAAGTAGTCCAGCACGTCGGTCCAGAAGTGGAGCCGTCCGCCTTCGCGCAGGGCACGCAAGAAATTCAGCACGCTCCGTTCATTGACGACGCGCCGCTTGCGATGCCGTTTTTTCCACCAGGGGTCGGGAAAATAGACATGCACCGCCTCCAGCGAACCGGCCGGAATCCGATCGGAGAACAACGGCTCCGCGTTGCCGGAAATCATCTTCGCGTTTTCCAGTTGGGCCTTGGCCAACCGGGCCGCCGAGTGCTTGGCGTATTTGTGAATGATCTCCACACCCAAGAAATTGTGCTCCCCGTTTCGCTTCGCTTCCCGGGTCAGGAACAGCCCCTTCCCGCTGCCCACTTCCACCTCCAATGGCCGATCGTTTCCGAACAGCGTCTGACTGGTCAGGGTGGCGGGCACGTCCGCCACAATCTCAGCCGGTGCCGGTTGACTCGGACCCCTCGCATCCGCCTGGTCGGTCCCGGGGGCCGACCGAAAGACAAGCAGATGCTGTGACAAGTCCAGCGAACGTTTGGGGGCGCGAATCGGGCTACGGGGCATCGGTGAGGGGAAGGTCGGAAAAGGAAACTGTGTGGGAGGGTGGCAGGCGATTCAATCGACAGGGGCGATTACCGCGGCGTCGGCTTGTCCGGTAATCGTAACGCTGCGATAAAGGCCTACAATGCCGCCGACCGGCTCCGCCCCACGTTTCCCCCTTATTCGTGATTCGTCCCCGACCATGACCGATGCCGCAGATTTTTCCGGACTCCACATCGCCTCGCTGGAAAGTCGGCGGGCCGACGACATGGCGCGTCTGATCGAGCGTCACGGCGGGGTCAGCCATGTCAGCCCTTCGATGCGTGAAGTGCCCATCGAGCCGAATCGCGAGGCGATCAATTTCGCCTACCGCGTGATGACGGGGGAAATCAACACCGTGATCTTCATGACTGGGGTCGGATTTCGATTTCTGATGCGTGCGGTCGAAAAGCACGTCGACACCCGCCGTTTTCTGGACGCCCTGTCGGACATCACGACCCTGTGCCGCGGACCCAAACCGGTGGCCGCGATGCGGGAGTTCGGGATCCAGCCGACCCACAAGGTGGGAGAACCAAACACTTGGCGGGAAATCCTGCAGTACATCGATTCGCATCAGGTTCCGATCGCCAATCAGGTCGTCGGACTGCAGGAGTACGGCATCTCGAACGCCTCGTTGGTGGCCGGGCTGGAGGCTCGCGGGGCCTCGGTCGCTCCCGTTCGGGTTTACGGCTGGGACCTGCCCACCGACACCGAGGCGCTGCGTGAGAATGTCACCAAATTGGCCGACGGCGAACGGGACATGCTGCTGCTGACCAGCGCCCACCAGATCGTCAACATGATGCGGATCGCCGAACAGATGGGCATCACCGATCGGCTGCGGGACGGACTGCGAACCACCGCGATCGCCTCGATCGGGCCGACGACCACCCAGATGTTGTCCGAATGCGATCTGCACGCCGACCTGGAACCGGCGCATCCGAAGATGGGGCACCTCGTCATCGAAGCGGCCAAGCGAGCCGGTGAAATCGTCACGGCCAAAAAACGTTTGAAACAATCTGCCGAATCGATCCGACAGTCCCTTTCCCATGCTGCCGCAACACAAGACCCGGCGATGAAACATCCTTCCCATGACAGCCTGTTCCTGAAAGCCTGCCGCGGCGAAGCGACCGATCGCACACCCATCTGGTTGATGCGACAGGCCGGTCGCTACATGGCCGAATACCGTGAGGTGCGCGCCAAACAATCATTCCTGGAACTTTGCAACAATCCTGCGCTGTGCAGCGAGGTGATGTGTACGGCGGTGGATCGGTTGGGCGTCGATGCGGCCATCATCTTTTCGGACTTGTTGCCTCTGCTGCAGCCGCTCGGATTCAATTTGGAATTCGTCGCCGGTGACGGCCCGGTCATTCACAATCCGATTCGCCAGCCGGAAGATTTGAAGCGACTGCGTCGCCTGGACGACCCGATGGCTCTGGACTTTGTCTACGAAACGGTTCGGCAAACGCGTGCCGACTTGCCCGAACACCTCCCGCTGATCGGATTTGCCGGATCGCCCTTCACCTTGGCCAGCTACGCGATCGAAGGTGGCGGCAGCAGGGTTTACACCCACACCAAACGTCTGATGTTTTCCGACGCCGGTGCCTGGAACGAATTGATGGCGACGCTAAGCGAGGCCATTACCGTGTACCTCAATCACCAGATCGCCGCCGGTGCCCAGTGCGTGCAACTGTTCGATAGTTGGGCCGGTTGCCTGTCGCCCCAGGAGTATCGCCAATTCGTCCTTCCCTGGATGAAACAGATCATCGCGGGGATCGTTCCGGAGGTTCCCGTCATCAATTTCGCGACCGGCAACCCGGAACTGCTGCCCCTGCTTCGCGGCGACAGCCGGACCGTGGTCGGCGTCGATTGGCGGATTCCGTTGGCCACCGCATGGGACCGCATCGGATCCGATCGCAGCGTCCAGGGAAACCTGGATCCTGCGGTACTGTTGTCCTCTCCCGACGTGATCCGTTCGCACGCCGGTGACCTGCTTGACAGTGTTGCCGGTCGCAACGGGCACATCTTCAACCTGGGGCACGGCGTCTTGAAGGAGACCCCTGTGGAGAATGCGATCGCCCTGGTCGAAGCGGTCAAAGAGCTCAGCGCTCGCTGATTTGATCGTTCGCGTTGCAAGGCAGTTGGCGGCATTCATCAAGTCAACGTAGCTACCGTCGCCAGACGGTGGCTGTCCACAACGCAAAAACTCTTACGAGCGTCGATATCGCAGAGGGACGCCGTCCAGACTTCTTCATTCTTCGGCGGTTCCACCAACCGCGTCGCCACGTCGACCTCAGCGGGTCACCGCCGGTTCCGCCAGGTGTTCCCGAACAAACTCGGACGCTCGCACGCTGACGGAATCGGAGGCGCCCGCAACGCCATGGTTGCCGCCTTCGATCACCGCCAATTCTGCCGGTACGCCGACGGCTTTCAATCGTTCCAGCAACCGCTTGGAATGTTCAATCGGAACAATGACATCGCTGTCGCCGTGCACCATCAGCACCGGCGGATCGTCCGCACTCACGTAGCTGATCGGCGAAACGCTCCGTTTTCGTTCCGGATCCATCTTTTCAGCGGGCGTGCCCGGTTCATAACCCAACAGTTGTCGGTAGGCAGGATGGTCATGCGGCAGTTCATTCAGCAAGGACCAATCCGTGGGCCCCGCAAACCCGACGGCACAGGCCACGCGAGACGATTGCCGTTTGACCGGATCGTCCGATGAAGGATCCGCCTGGTCGTCGTGCAAGGCGACCCACAGCGACAGATGCCCGCCGGCGGATCCGCCCGTCGCGCCGATCCGTTCGGGATCGATGTTCCACTGCTCGGCGTTTTCACGCACGTACTGCACGGCACGGATGCAGTCGTTCACCTGGGCCGGATGGACGGCAACGTCGGTGAAGCGATATTCCACCGCGATGACCGACATCTGACCCTGTTGCACCGCTCGCAGCAACCAGTTGGGCACATGATCCTTGCTGCCCGCACGCCAGCCGCCGCCGTGAAAGAACATCATGGCGGGTGTTGGTGTCTCGGACTTTGCCAGGTAGAGGTCCAACTTCTGCGACGGATCTTGATCGTCATACGCAACGTCACGATGCGTCGGAGCGAGGGTTTGTCCGACGGCGTTGCCATTGCCGCACAACGTGGCGAGGACGATTCCGGCAGAAAAAGCCCACGGCGTGATGTTCCACATCGGAATTCCTTTGGTGAAATGAGTTCAACTGGACCAGCAGCGTTCATCGATCGGACGCGTGCTTCATTCGGATTCACCGCTGCCCGCGTCGACGGGGACGATGGTGTCCAAGCCACAATCGATGTACTGGCCTCCACCCGTTTGGTGGCAATGGATGGCCAGCACGTTTTCGCCCTCGCGAAGTACTTCCGCGGGAATCTCAACCAACTCGTATTCGGTCGACCAACCAAACAGTTGGGCAACACGCTGGCCGTTCAAATAAACTTCCGCGGCTTCATCGTGATGAAGACGCAGCCCGACCCGTTGTTGCGGCAGCGACTGCAAAGAGAACGTTCGCCGGATCCAAATATCGCGGCCGTCCCAGCGGGTTCCAACGACGGCGCCGGGTGTGTTCGGTGTTCCGAAACCGCCGCTGCCCGACTTCCATTCGCCGGCGTCGTAGTCTGTCGCATACCAATTGCCAGCCGGCAACTCCGTCGTGTAGCTCCACGCAATGTTCGCGTCCGCGCTCGTCGGCACCAACGTCTCAACTTTGGGCGGAATCGGCATCGGTGCCCATCCGGATGCTTCGGTCCGATCAGCATTCGCGTACGAGGTCCAAACGGAGTCGTCGTAGAGCATTTTCAAGAAGACGCCGCCCACCACCGGTCTGGCGGTGAATCCACGTTTCTTGGCGGTCGAGGTAAAGTACCAATCGGTCATCGGCGACCGATCCGGCGTCTGGTTCAAGAAGCGATGAACCGGATGGACGAGGGCTGAAAAATCCTCTTGGTCTTCGGTCAAGGTTGCCGTCCACAACACCCAGTCCAGCTTCGTGTAGTCCGAACGGTTATCCAGGGGCAGACCGAATCGGTTTTGCACCTTGCGGTAGTACGCCATCTCGGTCTGGTAGACCGATTCGTCGAACAGGTTCAGGTTCAGCAGCCGATCCCACACCAGGTTGTACTTTTGGCTCCAGGTCCCGGGGCGGTCGAAGGCCAATCGGTAGTGATCCCCGTCCTTGGCGGCGGACATCCACTTGTCGGCATACTCTGCGGCGACGCGGCGGTATCGGTCCGCCTGGTCGTTCATGCCTCGCATCTCACACAGCATCGCGTACGATCCCAAACCGCAGATCGCTTTCGCACTCAGATTGACGTTGTGTGCCATGTGACCGGCAAAGTCGTCGGTGCACAGCTGGTTCTCCGGGTCAAAACCTTTTTGGCGCAGATAGTCGGCCCACTGGCTCAATTGATCCCAGTATTTGGCCGCGAAATCCGCGTTGCCCTCCATTTTCGCCAGGGCACCGAACAGGATCAGCATGTTGCCGCTTTCCTCGACCGGCATCTGGTTTTCGGCACTGCGTTCACCGCCGCCGTAGACCTGTCCATTCGCCTTGGGGTACGTGCCCAAGTCATGCGGAGCAAACGGAAACGTCCAGCGATCTGAAGCCGCGTACTCCATGAACGGAACCAACACCGATTTGGTCAACGTCGGGCCGAACAGCAGGAATTGCGGCGCCATCGGGTAAAACACGTCGGACGTGGCGATGCAGCCGTTCGAGTGGTTTTCTTTGCAAAACTGCAGCGGTTGACCGTTCGCGTCGGCAACGAACTTCCCAGCCGCAAAGCATTGCCGATAAGCCAACGCCGCGATCTCCGCGTACTCCTGGCCTCCCGCCGCTTTTAAGTCATTCATCAGCTGGTCATCGAATCGCTGGCAATCGGTTCGAATCGATGCGTAGTCTTCAACCGAGCGATCAATCAGGTCCGCGGCATCCCAGCCATCCTTCCGCCAGTACGGCCGAAGTTTGTGTTGCATGTATTCGATCGAATACAAATCGTCATACGCCAACACCAGGTACTCGGATGCGCCGTCTTGATCAACCTTTCCCAGGTCCAGTGTCACGGCGCCGACGACATCGCCCGCCTGCTGAGGCCAATCCACTGGATCGTCGTTCAACTCACCCGATTCGATGAACTGATCGCGGACGGCTTTTGGAGAACCAAATCGCAATCCGGCATCACTGGATTTGTTTGCGGCAATGTACAAATACCCCCAGTCGATTCGTAAATCGTCGCCCCGCTTGCCCAGCACTTGCTGTGATACCGTGCCGATCTTCAGCGACTTGCTTTGTTCGCTTGCGACGACTTCTCCTTCCACCGGTTGCATGGGAAGGTCCGAAGCCAGTTCGCCGCGGGCATCAAAGTAGATCTCAACTTGGTGGGTTTGATCGTCCGTTGCCTTGACGTCGTAGGTCAAGTAAGTGACCGGTCGACTGAGCATCATCAAATCGGCCGGCAGCGCGGGCGTCATGAATGTCAACGTGATCGCGACGCCGCTTCCAGAAAACTGATAGATCGTTCGCGTGGGAAGCACCTCAACGGAGGTCTGTTGCATTGCGGGCACATCATCCGGTGTGCCGCCCATCAAGCGATGGGTCTGGCCGTCGATCCGAACCAGACTGGACATCCGGTGCGGCTTGCCCGTCCAGTGCGTTGTCTCCACTTCCTGCAGCGTGTCCGCCTGTGACCAGATACTGAAGTAAGGATCGCAGGCGACCAGCGGAACGGCCGGCGGTCGGAAGTCACCGTCGGGATTGGACCCCTCCGCACCGCGACAAGGACTCGACGCCAGAATGGCGACCACGAAAGCGGAGGTCCAAAGCGACGCAGTCGATTGTTTCAAGTTAGGCATTGTCATCGAGATCATCGGGGAATCAAAAAGCCAGTCTCCGTAGCTGCCGTCGCCAGACGGCGGAAATAGTAGCCGCCGTCGCCAGACGGCGGATGCACTTCATCTATCTTTGACCGACATCACCGTAGCTGCCGTCGCCAGACGGCGGATGCAACCATCGTTCATTCGTTGGCCAACGTTCCCGTAGCTGCCGTCGCCAGACGGCGGAGTTCGCAATCCGCGCGTCCCGAATCTGCCGCCGCCGTCGACCGGACGGGTGTACCACATTCTCCGCCGGTGAAATCGACCGGAAGCAAATCCGGAAAACCGTCGCGTACCAGGTCACTCCACCACCATCACTCCGTTCATGACCATCCAGTGCCCGGGGAACGTGCACAGGTAAGGGTACCGGCCGGGACGGTTGGGGGCTCGAAAGTAAATGGTTTGCTCTTTGCCGGGACCGACGATGTCGGTGTGCACAATCACGCGATCCGTTTCGGGAACATAGTGTCGGGCGAAAGCATCCGGGCGGGCAATCAGCTGATTCGCCAACTCGCCGACCGAACGAAGCGACTCCGGTGCCGCCAGCACCCAATTGTGTGGGACGACGTCCGGATTGGAAAGCGTCAGGGCAATCGCTTCTCCAGATTTGGCCCTGAACATTTGCGTCGCGTAGGTGAGATTCTTTCCCGTCGCGATCTCGATCGGTCGCGCGCCCTTGATCTCCGCCAACCAGGGATTGTCGATCTGCAACGCGTTGGTTGCCATGTCGACCTCGATCGGGTGCGCGGCAATTGTCTTTTCGCGTGACGTGTAACCGGGAAACTCCGTCATCGGCGCATCCATTCGGTGCACGGTGATGATCAAGTCGTGTCCGTCAACGGTCCGCTGCGTCGTCGCAATCGATCCGGGTTCGTTCACACGCAGGTGCAAATGAAGTTGGTTGACCGGTTGGATCTCCGGGATTTCCAGGAATAGTGACTTCCCGCCGCCCAGGACGTGAGCGGACGCAAGACGTAGCGGGTCGTGTCCCGCGACGCCGGGGTGCGTCGTTGACAACTCTGGTGAACCGTACGCGCCGCTGTACCGGTAGTTCCAACATTGCGCAAAATGATTTGCCACGTCGGACGCGACGTCCGCGTCCAGCGGTTCGGCGAAATCGATGCGGATTCCGTTTTGGTGGACATGGAATCCGATCGGCGTTTGACATCGCTGTCCCGTGTATCGCATTCGTTGGAAACAACCATCGTCTGGCGTGTAGGTTCCCCAGCCCTTCATGCCGGACACGTACAGTTGTCCGTCACGCGGGCGGAATCGACCGCGGTGCGCACCCGAACTGAATTCGCCAGCCAGCGGCACCACCGCACCTTGCAGTTGGCCGTCCACACGATCCTGAAGCACCGAGAACACGGTGCCCATACCGAACGACAAGTGCACCAGATTGTTCGCCAGCGGACCCCAACGAGGATCATCGGCCCAAACCTGGCCGCCGCTGGAATTGTCCAACCCACGCGGCAGATATGCCAAGGGCAGCGACGGCGTTTGATGATCGACCGGACCGCGGTAACCGTAGTGGCGGAGGGGCCTGGACGATCCCGCGTCACGCCCAGAACGGGATGTCAAATCGGAACCGGTCTCTGGAACGGCGCAGATCATCGAAGCGGGGGTCCAAGTCCCTTCCGAGCACGGGACGGTCACCGTTCCGTCTGGCATCAGCCCCAAGCCGTCGGGATTTCGGAAACCCGTCGCGATCACTTCCGCATGCTGTCCGTCGGCGGAGATCCGCACCAGCCCTTGGTTTCCGGAAGCGGTGTAAAAGCGGCCTTGAGAATCACGTTGCAATCCGCAAATGAAGTCGTGCCCAGCGGCCGACGTCTCCATTGCTTTGCTGAAGCATTCGTAGAAATCCGCTTCGCCATCATCGTTCCGGTCGGATAAACACACCAACTGATCGCGACATTGCACAAAGACCTTGTCGTCGACAACCACCAGACCTTGCGGGTGATGCAGCCCCGACGCGTAGCGTCTCCAACGGGCCTCGCCGATTTGCTCGACGCCGCTGTCCAGCCCCGTGACGTGCCAGACGTCTCCTTGCATGGTGCAAACCATCGCGCTGCCATCGCTTAGGAAATCGTGACCGCTGCAAAACAGCAACGTGCTCCATGGATTCCGCTCAGGCAACTCGATCGTGTCAATTGCGTACGGACGATTTTGACCTGGAACGATCCGAGTCGCCAAAACCTGCGGCCACTGACTCGGGCTCCCTTTGACGATCGAACGCAGGGAATGCTCCGATACCGGTGCGATTTCGCGAACCAATTTGTATCCCGATTCGGAACTCGGGTCGCGTTCCACCCAGGGCGAATCCAGGTAATCGACGCCATCGATCTGGTAGGCAAACACGACACGTTTTCCGCTTCGGTAAATGCCCTGGTAACGTTGTTCGCCCGGCGGCGGTGATCCGGTTTTGGAAGGGATCATCGTTCCCGCGGCTGACAACCCGCCAAGGAACCCGTAGCGAACAGATGAAAACTCCAAGAAGTCACCCGTCCAGACAGCGTCAATCGTCAGCCGATCGACATTGAAACAGATCGACAGCTGACCCGCTTCACCCAGCTGGACACAGACCGCCCGCGGGACCGTCACACCATTTCCCCGGAACACTCCCGCTTGCATGGATCCCAGCTCGGTCTCATTCCAACGGCCGTCTTGCCACTGGTCTTCGCCCTGGTTTCCCCAGTGCCCCAATTCTCCACCGTCAAGCCCGGGGTACGCCGCGATCAGCATCGGCATCGGTGACTGACCGAGAAAGTGTTCCGCTTGCCGGGCGTAAAAATCGTACAACCGGTCACGGTTCACTCGGTGGCGGCTTGAGGGCCAAAGTTCGGGGCGGATCGGTTCGGCAAGAATCGGAAACGTCGCCGGGTGATGATGCTGGCCCTGCTCCAAAGCGGCCACGATGGATTCTGGAAGCGGCTGCCCGTCTCGCCCAAGGTCGTTTAGGAAACAGAACAAATCCAATTGTTGTTGATGCGTGATCGATTGCATCAAACCGGTCGGCATCACGGTACCGCTTTGGACTTCTGCCTCGATTTGATCTTGCTCCAATTCCACGACCCGTCCGCTTGAATGATCGCGAATCCGAACACGTTCCGAGTCGAGAGGCTCCTTGTATCCGGTCAGCACCCTGCCGTCGTCCAACAGCACCTGCCAAGACGTGTACTCCGGTTTCACCTCGCGGCCCGGCCATAAAACGGACTCCACGATCTGCTCGGGCGTGCGTTGCTTGGCCACTTGTGACAATTCTGGTCCGACGGTTCCGCCGTGGGGCCCCACTCGGTGACAGGACAAGCACCCCAGCCTTGCGTCGGCAAAGACGGCCGCTCCACGCATGGCGTCGCCCTCACGACGGGCTTCCTCGGACAGCCCTCGCACTCTGTCGGCGTCAAACGCAGGCGGCGCGTCGAGCGTTGCTGAAGCTCCATCCTCGGCCGGCGTGGGATTTCTGTTCTTTGCCGGTTCATCGGCTGCCGAGCGTTGGTCGTCAGCCAAATCCCAGAACCCCAGCGTCGCATCGTCTCGTGGGGGCGCTTCCGTCGATGCAACCGGCGATTGCTCACCGGCCGCGAGGTGGACCCACAATAGCAGCCCTTGATGTCGCAACGTCCCCTCGACAAGTCGGCCCAGGCCCAATCCACCGGGAACCGCCGGGCGATTGCCATTCCGTTCGACTGTTTGATCGGCGACCGTTTCACCATCGACGTACAGCCGGACTCGGTCGGGAAGCAGTTGCATCGCCAGCGTATGCGGTTGCCCGTCGCAAACCATGGCCCGGCTCCGAACATGATCCGGCGAATAGCCCGGAAGATAAACGGTCAAATTGCCGTTGCCTCGTTCGGTGAATAACTCCCAATGCTCACCGGAACGTTTGCTGTCGCAGGCGATCAGGATGTTGTATTCGTCTTTCCGCGCCAGAGTTGCTCGGCATTGTGCGGTCAGCGGCGGCTTGCGATACGCCACGCGGCCGGGAAGCAGGCGACCTGGATCGGCACCCTGGTTGGCCCCATCCGACGGGCTGGGGCGATCCGCCTTTGGCAAAGGTTGCGGCGTGTCGGGTTTCGGTCCGCCACTCCCCTTCTCTGAAAGTTCTTTGCGGACCCATCGCAGCCCGTCGCGGTTCTCCAGCAGTGAATCGCGGGCATCCAGCTCGTCGCGATGATCCAGAATGCCGATTGGGCCGCGGTAATCGCTTTCCAGCACGACACGGATCATCTCCAACTCTTCTGAACCCTTGCCGATCCCCAAAATCTTGGGTTGCGCTCCCGGATTCATTCCGTTCAGATTCAAACACAGCAGGTACGGCTTCATCCGTTCAAACGAAGCTTCCCAATCCTGGATGTGATCGTGTCCGTGGTGAAAGTTGTAAACGATTCCGACATGATCGAATCCGTCGGCACGCAGTCGCTCGCAGACCGCCACCAGGTTCTTCGGTTCGCCTCCCCAACCTCCGTGGTTGTACAAACCCAGTTTACAACCGACCTCGCCTGCTCTCCGTGCCACCGGTTTCAATTGCTCGGCGGCTGCGGCAACGTTGTCCGGATCGTTGGCTTTTCCCGGCGAAGGACAAGTCTGCCAGATCTGTGGGTGCAGGTCGTATTTCTTGAAAAGCTCGAACGCCTTGTCGTGGGTGCCCCAAAACGCAAAGAATTCGATGCCGTGCTTTTGATAGGCCAGAATCTCCTGCTCAAATGTCGGAACATGTTCGGCCCGCCAGTCGTAAGCGCAACGACGGATACCCAGATCACTGAGCATCTGGGCCCGCGCTTGCGGAGTGCGTTTGGCCGCATCGAACGGAACGATGCACCAGGCCACCAGGTTTTCGCGTCGCAACACATCGTCGGTTGCGAGCAGCGTGCCGGCGCGGAACGTCCCGGTCAACAACAACAAGGACGCAGCAAGGAAGACAGAACGGACGCACCGCGGAGAATTCGGCATCACAGGATCAGGTTCTGAGGCGGGAAGGGGAATAACGAGCATTGTAGCTCGCGCCCACTCCCACGCGTCACCCGCGCCTTTCGACTCTGGTGCACGCACCAAATCCAGTCGCGAACTGATGACAGCCCCCTGCCGTCGGTGCAAGCCGACGGAAACGGCGAGCGACGCTCTTGCCCTCGCTGCGCTCACCTTCCTTGGAAAGAAGGATGAACTAAAACTGCACGACCTCCAGCCGCGACGCGACGACAGCCCCCGGCCGTCGGTGTAAGCCGACGGAAATGGCGATCTCCTTTCAACACCATTTCGATCGCGGTCATGCGATGCGACGGGGCCGCAGAGCCGACCATTGCCCCGCTGGTCGGCGTCTGCGACTTGGGATTCGCTCCCCTCCCCCGTCTCCGGTGCGTTGCCCCGAAACCGCGATCCTGCACCTGGCAAAACCGCACGTTCCCGCACCGAGCTTCCGGAACGGGGCCGCAGTGCCGACCATTGCCCCCCTGGTCGGCCGCTGCGCCCTGGAGTCCACACTCCCTACCCCGTATTCCGGTACGGCACCGCAAACCATTTCTGCCACCACCGTGGCCGTGCCCCGTCGGCGGATTCAAGCAGTGGATGTCCAACACCATTGTCGCCGGCAGATTGCAACTCGGATTCCGGCGCGGACGGCCCCGAGTCCAGTTGCTCATTCGATCCGGGCGCCGTCGGCTTCGGTTTCATTGCACTCGCCATTCGATCCAACGGGCTGACCACCGCGACGTCGTCGCGGTTGACCACGTGCGTGTAAATCATCGTGGTGGCAACGTCCTTGTGGCCCAACAATTCTTGGATCATTCGGATGTCCGTCCCCTCGTGCAGCAGGTGGGTGGCGAAAGAATGACGGAACGTGTGCGATGTGACCGCCTTGGGAACTTTGGCCCTTTCGACAGCGCGTCGCAGATGGTTGGGAAATGTATCACGATGCAGGTGATGGCGATGCATCTCGTGAGTTCGAGGGTCCTTTGAAAGGCGATGCGACGCGAAGACGAATTGCCATCGCCACTCGCTCGGTGCGTTTGGGTACTTCTTGGCAAGCGAATATGGCAACCAAACCGACGCCACTCCGTCGGCCACATCCTGTTCGTGTAAAGCGCGACGTGAGTTCAACGTTCGCTTCAGTGGCTCGACCAAGTCTTCGGGCAGCGGCACAATTCGACTCTTACTCCCCTTGGATTGATGGATCTCAATCAGCTGGTTGTCAAAGTCGATGTCTTTGACTCGCAAACGCAACGCTTCGCTGATTCTCAGCCCGCACCCGTACAGCAGCTTGGCAATGATCAGTGCCGTCCCGTCCAGGTGCAGAAAGACCCGCCGGATTTCGTCGGCAGACATGACCGTCGGGATCTGTTTCCCCTTGGATGCCCGCAGCGCCTGAATGCGACCGATATCGCGCTTGAAAACGTGCTCAAACAAAAACAGCAACGCGTGGAAGGCCTGGTTCTGAGTCGACGGTGCGACATTGCCATCGACCGCCAGGTCCGTCAGGTAAGATTCGACGTCGGGGCCGCCGACGTTGGCGAAATCCGCCGAGCACTTCAGGCCTCGGGCGCGCATGAAAGCCTTGACCTTGCCGACGTAAGCTTTTTCGGTCGAGTACTTCTTTCCGTGGAATCGAAGCTTGCGACGCAATTGTTGGATCACGTCAGCTTCTCGAGGATTGATTTTGCCGACGATGTCCTCGATCGTTTCGGCACCCTCGTCCTGGGCGCGTTCCCAGGCGGCAATCTCGCCCAACTTCTGATGAATCGGAATCAAATCTGTGCTGGATAGATTTTGCACCGATTGTCGAAACACGATCAGCCCCTGAACCATGCTTTGGCGTTTCCATGCGGGCACGCCGCGGTCGCGTTGATCTTTAGAAAACGCGATCACGTCACCAGCCGAGAATCTCCAGTCCACGTCTTGGCGTCGATGGTGGAACGTCGCGAGCTGTTTGAACCAGATACGCGCCCATTTCAAGTCGCGCTCGTGTTTGCCAGCGCGTTGAAAAAATGCCATCGTGTGCCCCTCCCGAAAAGTCGACGGTACCAGACGAAACAAACGCGGGATCGCATCCTGAAATGCAGCTCCCATCCTTTGTTGTCACAACAAAGCGTACCCGTTCGCTTATCCGGACCGCCTCCCTGGCGGCGGCGGACGGTCAAACCGTCCACAGAAAAGAAAGTGACGCCTGGCGAAGGCGATGTCCACCCCCCGGCAGAAAAAAAGCCATAATATTTTCAAAGTTGCATCGGCATTTTAATTCCGTTCATCGTGGCAACGCATGCTGTTGCGCCACGGAACCAATCCAGCCATCATGTCCGAACGTTTGAACGCAACCAGTCACAGAGCGATGGTAAGCCAAGCGACAACCCGTTGGTGAACAGGAACTTCGGATGACGTTTGGATTTCGTAGCTGCCGTCGCCAGACGGCGGGAATCAATGCTCGGGCAAGCGCTTGAGCGAGCACAGCGTCACGTTGTTAGCCAAACCATCATTCCTCATCGTTGTCTTATCGCCGCTCGTGATCTATCGATGCCGCCGACGAGCTGTCGGCCTCCTTCGGTTCCGCCATCGACAAGCCGAAGCGATTCTCAGTCTCATATCACTTCCCTGACACCGCAGGGATGTTGCTTGCTGCAGCGCAGGCCGAAACGAAATCTCTGCCGGTGCGAATCGAAGGCAGGGCCAAACTCCGTGCCCTCGGCGTTCTCTGTGGCAAACACTTCAGTATTCTCAGCGTCGAGATCAGAAGACGGACCGACTCCACATCAGTGTCGATCGAATGTCCGTCAGATTGAACGCGAGGAAAGGCCAAGATGGTGTCGAATGATGGCAAATGTTGACCTGGCCAGAGCAACCAGCGAGAATAGCAGGCACAAGAAACAAGGATCGGCGAGAACAGGGGCGTTGACCGGCAAGAACAGCCGACGGCTTCCCAGGGTACCGAAGGTGATTTCAGCGAGAACACCCACCCCGGCCCCAATCACCCGCCGCGTCCGGTGATAAATAA
>NZ_VWOX01000032.1 GCF_008629675.1 Roseiconus nitratireducens
ATAACGACAGATCATCGATCCAAATCGTACCACCGCCAGCCAACAATGCCCCAAAGTGGATCATCGCACCGTCCTCGGGTACGTCCAAAACGATCTCGTACCTGTACCAATCGTTTGTGCCAGTAATCGGGCGTTGACGCATGTTGTCGAACGCAACGGTACCGCGTTCTTTCGAGTCGACGCGAAGCCAAAGCCCAGCATATTCAGTCACATCGTCGGTCTTAATATAGCCAAAGAAACGCAATCGCTTCCCAGCAAACTCAGTCGCGTCGATGGCCTGAACGATGGTTCCAAATCTGTGTTCGGTTGCTGCGTCGGTCCTCGACAAACGGACGCTCGAGTTCCCGCTAAGCTTGGTCTCTGAATCCAGCGAGACGTCGTACCCATTCGGTCCGCCGCCCCAATCGGACGGTCGGCGATCCCCTGCAATCAAAGTCGGTGCAGCCAACACGCATGCGAATGCGATTGACAGAACGGCGTGGACCCTCATTTCAGTCTCCTAGTCTTCGTCGACGAACGGCTGACATCACCAACGACGCACGCGACGGTTATCCGCCGCCATGAGCTCAATCAGCGTTTCTGTTTTGACCATGCCCAATCATCGGATTACCGAGATCGCGCAGCAGCGTAAACGCTTGCTGCTCGTCGAATCCCAATTCGATCAGGCTGTCGTAGTAGTTCTTCTGAAATGTCGCCAGCTTCTTAGCCGTCTCGGGTTTTGCAAGGTAGTCAAGATACTTGTCAGAGATTTGAATTGTCACATCGGCCATCCCACCGAACATGCCAGAGAAGATGCCGCCTTCCGCTTTGGCGTTGAATGTCGCATCGCCGTTCAACGCATCCTCGCCGTTGACGTTAGCGGATACCGTGGTGCAGCACACGAAGGCAATGCAAAACAAAAGTTTGTTCATTGTCGAAATCCCAGATGGAACAAGGGGCATGATTTCGGTCGGACAAGGGCAGCGGCAACGGGGCCGCCGCCAAACGCCGATGATTTCAAAAAACGCGTCACCGGCGGCTCCCGTACACCGCCAGGTTATCCGGCTTTTCGTTTGTCCTCAACGTGAATGACGATCAACGAGTCAGCGTCTTGGCCATGCTTCGAGCGCCCCAGCAAATCTACCAAGAGATCCTAAGGATCATCTATTATCCCGGCTCTAGTTCTTCCGCGATCGATTGGCTATCGATGAATCCAACATATTCACCGGAGGTTTATCCCCTCTTTTCCACTTGATTTTGTGGACCTCGGCATTTTGCTCCGAGATGGAGAGTATCTTGCCGCGGATCTCGAGGTCTCCATAGACGGTAACCGCCAAAGCATCGCCTTCGAAGGATACAGACCGAATCCGGGTGCCAATCGGCAACTGATAAGTCATTGATCCAGTCCCGTCACCGATGGTGTGCAAGGACAGTCCGTCGAGCGAACGCTCCCCAAACTTGAGCATGTTTGGTTGAATCTGAGCCACCCTGGATTCCCCATCGAACACGATCAAGTCCGAGACAGCTGCCTTTATCAGCATTTGCTTCACTTCGGAATCCGCCAATCGAGCTTCAGCCTGGCCGATGGGAAGCAACGATTCTGATTCGACGGCGTGACTGAAAGCCTCACGAGCCGCGGTGCGTTTGGACCGAAGATGTGCCGTCCATACGGCGCATATTGCGGCAACACACAGTGGGAGGAAGATCGCAATGGATCGCAGCGTAAATTTTTGCATAGCATTCGGATAACGGCGGCGGCCAGGGGCGCAGCCTAAGAATGTTGTTTTCAGAACCCGCGTCATTGGCGGCCCAACCGCGGCGAGCGATCTTCCACTATCGGGCTGGCTCGGGCAGTTTGATACCGGCACCGCGAAGGGCGCGATCGAATTTCGGTTGAGGCAATCCCGTCGTTAGAAACCCGTGGTTTCGCACACCGTTCTTGAACCACTTTGCCGAATAGCACTCGAAGCAGATCACGAATTCGTAAAGATTGCCTTCATGGATGACGCGGATGCCGTGGCGAGGATTGAAGCACGCAGCCACAGTCCCGTCATTCGCCGCGACACCGGCGCCAAACGCATTCAACAGGTCAGTCCGCACCGCCGCTTTTTCGATTCTTGCGACACCAAGAACCCGCCAGTGATGAAACTCTTCGCCGTCCGATTCATCGGCCCCATGCGTAGGATCCAGCGAAAGCAATTCAAAAGAATCTCCGTCGCGTAACGCGGTCGAAGCCTCGACCGGGAGGGCGTTACGCGGCGATGAATCCGATTGGTCAATCGATTCGGACGTCGGATTGCATCCGAGGATTAGTGCGGCCAACGCGATGAGATGAATTCGCATTGTGTCTCCAAGGTTCAGCGGACGTTCCCAATCGCCGGCTGTGAAAAGGGATTCCATCTGAAACGCATGTTGGTCTCCTCTACACGCAAACCGTCCGAGATCATCCGATCCGAGGAACTGAGCAAACCACCGCCCATCAGATCCTCGAGGACTCGGGTGCATTTCCTTGTTCTGGCTTCTTCGTCAATTCTGACGCGTTCTTAGCTCGGATGATCGGCCAACCTCACGATCTGCGTCTTTCGATACTTTGGAAACCATGACAGTTCCATCAGCGTGATACTCTTCCGTCGACTTCGTTCGGATTGTTCGCCTTGAAAGAGATTCGGAATGCTCCGAAACCCACGTCATTGTGCTTGTTTTTGCGTCCCACGTCCCGATGGACACCAGTTCGCGACCGTTCGAAAGGAACGACCAACGTTTGTATTGTTTTGCCTTCTCGTCATATTTGGTCAACGTTTTGAAGGTGACGTCGTTTGGTACGAACCTAGCGTTGAATGCGCCGGTCTCCTCGAAAAAAGCACCACCCAACACCCATTCCCCGGTGCGCGTCCCTCGTGAAATCGGATCGTCGCGGTCAAACTGAACATCCCAAGTGCCGACAGCCAGGGACAACACGTCACGCCCCGTCGAATTCGCTGGTGCAGTCTCGTTTGCACGTGTAGCGACAGCGATGGAAGCCAGGAGTCCAAACGTGATGATGCGAATCATTTCAATTTCCCATGTGACGCGCTAACGGTACCGATCACTGAGGACCAGCGGTAGATTCTCCGTTCTCGGAACGCGACGCCCGGTCCTTCGGAGCATCGGATGGTTCGCTCGCCTCCAGCGTCCGTCTTGCGGCGGCGATCGCAATGCGTAGCGTTTCTCTCGACGTTTTCAACTCCTCAGCCGACAGCCGCTTTCCGTGCGATTCAACCACCACTTGAGCATTGTCAGAAAGGCAATAGCCCAGGAAGTTGCAGACAGATTCGTGTCGTAGCGATTCTGAACCCACAAACAATCGCAATGTCTCGCTTTGATCTTGGCTGTGTGCGACCACGATTTCCACGAGATTGATCCCGCGGTCGTTACACTGTTTCCGCTCTCTGTCCTTGATGGGGCGAGCTGATTTGTTGATGTCCGAAAGTCCCAACGAAAAGCGTTTGAAACCGGCTCCACTTCCGGACTCTTCGTTCTTCACCGTGAGCAAATAGTTTGTGTCTTCGGCCGCGGTGACCAATGCCCTGCTAACGTCTGCCATGTGCGACGTTCCGTCAACTCGCACGGGCGATCCCGCCCATGAGAACGAAGCAAGCAGAATCAATAAAATGGATAGCAATGGGCGCATCAGTACGGTTTCCGGGTGTTCTATGCAGCGAACGGTGCGCATCACGATGTTTAGCCGCGGGTGTCTGGCGATCACGACGCTGCCTTGCCCCGCAAAATGTCAAGCCGATTAGCCGGTGCATTGGGTGAGAAGAAGTCAGGTATCGTGTTCGGAGTCCGTTTGGGACGCGACAAGAATTCGACGGGCCACTCGGTCAGACGTGGTTCCGCGACATGTTCAAATTCACCTTCTTCATTTTCGTCAATATACTCTCGCTGAAGGACCAGTGCGATTGGCTCCTGAGCACCGTCGGTTGATTTGTAGAACTCAAATGCGTCGCCATAGGAAGCGAAGGGTCGGTAATAGTCACTTCCATCGCATTCGTCGGCAGCACCCTCATCGGGATAAAGCCAAACCCGGTACTCGAGTACAGCATCCCAGACGTATCCGCCACCAGCACCAACTTCAGCATCGAAGTAGCCGACAAGATCGGCATCGAGAACCGCGGGAAATTGGATGTCGGTCATCTGCAGTGGTTTGTCGAGTAACGGGTCGGATCACGCGGCGGCGACGAGACGTCAGACAGCCGACCTCGCCGCTCGCCGTACATTCGGAGTTTATCCCTTCAGGGCCAATTGCATCGACCTACGTTTGCCCCATGAGTTTTCGAAGAAGCTCCGAAACCATGAAAACCGAACCAACCAGTACGCCGGCAAAGTATCCATAGAGAGCACCAACGGCAAGATTGCCCAACACCGAAAAGATAATCGAGTCCGGTCCACTAGATAGGTTAATCTTCCCGAGCAAAGCAACGACCACGACCGAAAAAACAGATCCCACAGCCAATGAAGCCTGTCGAGGGTGACGACCTCCAAACAATACGGCTTGCCCGAGGGCCACCAGTACCAAGAGGATGGCAATCAGCGACGTTACCAGGGACGATGCCCCAAGAGCATTTAGGAAGGCGAAAAGCATCGCGAAGGCAGTCGTTACCACAAGCACAGTCGCCAGATCAAACTTACGTGGGGCCGAGTAAACACCGCGCCGCTTTTGCGGATGCTGCTTATCAACGCTCATGAATTAGGAAGGGCTCACGTGACCAATCACCCGGTCGAGACGAGAGATTCTTCGTTGTCAAAACGAACGACTTCGCGATCGGGTCCATCGGACGGTTGTCCCTCTCGTAGTATCGTTCTACTGACTTCCCGTGACGGCCATTTTGAATTCTTTGGGAGAGTACGTCCCATCACCACGAACGACCAGGTAGGTCTCGGGTTCGTGAAACTGCGTTACCGCGTATCGGGATCCGATCGGTGGCTTGATGTAGATCTGATATCGTCCGGGGAACAGATACTTTGTCGTCAGCAGGCCACCGTTCTCGTCAGTCGTGTACTCATGGAAGCCGCCATCGCCGCCGTCTGGGCCTATCAGAATCGTCTGAAAGGATGCTCCAACGACAGGCTCAAGCGTATCAGAAGCGATGACCCGAATTCGTGCACGCACCCCATTTGAGGCGAGCGTGCCGCTAGTCAATTGGTTGAATTGCTGCTCTCTAGCTTGGTCGACGCCAAGGCGGTAACAGGCGAGACCGATTGCGACAAAACAAATCAACAAAAGCAAAGAGCGAATTGACGTTCTAATGGTTCAGCCCCAAAGCGTTTGGGTTAGCCGGATAACGACTGGGACAAAAGATTGGCCGCGGTTTATGCCACTTCAAAATGCGTTGTCGGCCACTTCGCGTTCATCACTTTGTTCTGTGGCGAATCGGCTCTGCTTCGAAATCTAGTTGCCAAAAGCCATCGTCCCAACGAAACAATCGTCTTCCGCGTTCAGATTCCGGCATCGGCTGCCCTGCCGATGCTGGCTCGCGGCCAATGCCAAGAATCAAGTCAATGCCGTTAATCTCGCGTGCGGTGATGACTGACTCGAGTATCAACCGTGATTCTTGAGCGTCTTCGATTCGCCCCGTAACCGTGACGTTGCCTTTGTTGACCGAAATTGTCAGGTTTCGTCGCTCAAGTTTTCCGTCTTCGATCAGCGCATTCAGATTGGTGACAATTTCGCGTGCGGTTTCTCGATCGTTGATCCGGTCGTCCGCCGTGGAACTGGGCGAATGGAAGGTAAGGAGCAAAAGCGACAGTGCGAGTCGATTGATCATGAGCAGTCCTTGACAGTGTTCCGTTGGAGCACGCAGTTTAGACGCAGATGGACTTTGAGTGACATACGAACTCGGCCAATGGCACCGAACCGAACGGATCACTCAGCGGCGACGGCTGACGAACTACTTCAAACAACTGGGCGTCGCCACTCGTCGTGCATCCGTTGCTATTGGTTCTCTTCCGACTTGAGTTGATCGCCAAACTCCTTTTGCAGCTTTTCGAGCTTTGGAACGATATTCGCGACACAATAGGGACTTTGCTTATTCCGGTTGAAGAAGTTCGAATGATCCGCATCCGTCGGGTAAAACGTTTCCGCATCCTCAATCGAGGTCACAATGGGCGACCGAAACGTTTTTTGACGCATCAACAGTCGTTTGTACTCGTTCGCAGTTGATTTCTGCTCGTCTGTGTGACAAAAGATCACGCTCCGGTACCGGGTCCCAACGTCCGGTCCCTGGCGATTCCTGGTTGTTGGATCGTGGGTGCGGAAGAACACCTGCAGCAATGTCTCGTAAGACACGACGCTGGGATCGAACTCGATCTTGACCACTTCGACATGCCCCGTCCGACCAGTCATCACTTGCTGATACGTCGGGTTGCTCGTCCTGCCGCCCATAAAACCTGGCGCGACGCTCTCGACTCCTTCGATGCGTTGAAACACGGCCTCGACGCACCAGTAGCATCCGCCGCCAAATGTGGCTATTTCGTTTGGGGAATCTTCCGCGATCGCGTTGCCACTCAGGGCACAGAGGGTGCCGACAACCGTCGCTGCGAGTCGAAGCCTGGTGAGGGTGCACATCAAATGGAGCCAACGAAAGCGAAGGAAGGGATTCAATTGAAATAGCGGTGGCGATCACGGGTCCGCCGTGTTGGACCGGAAGTATTCGAACCATTCAACTCTGCGGCGTCCGCTCATCGCGTTGCCCTGTCCTCGTTCAAGCGTGTAGTGTTGGAAGCACCAATGCAATTGCAACGATCACGGTGATGGCTAACAGCGATCGCAAAGAGAAAGTAAATCGGCCCCACAAGAGAATGCCAACAACCGCTGAGGGAACCGCGGAAGCGGCCCAAACAGGAACTAAAAGCCAAAGCAAAGGACCTGGCCGAGAAGCAGCGGCCCATGATGCATCGAACCATACATAGGAAAACGCCCAAAACCGTCCGAGACTCATCGTTTCCGCATGGCCACTACTGCTTTCGAGCATACCCAGATAGTCGCGGATTCTGAATCGCGACGCTTGTGTTGAAACAGAAAGCCACCGATCATTCTTCCCGCCTTCCCCGACTCGTGAATACGTCGTCCAGCCCGTTTGCGAGTCATGCCCAGGAGCGAGACGTACGAGTGGAATTTGAAGAAAAACAAGCCCCTCGTCGACCGCCACCTGCACGTCGCTGTACGTCGCTTCGTCGCAGTGCGTATAGCTTCGCGCCGTGAGCACCGTGGTAAAACTCAGCCACGCGAGAAACAGAACAAGTAACGCTCGGCGGGAGACTCTTGGCTTCACCTTGCATCATCCTCCTTGCGACAGAACGCTACGGATCACGTGGTCGCCGCGACCGATCGACCACGTCGACAATCTCAACTCGGCGACTCACGTTCATCCGATGGTTTTGACCGGTGTCTATTGCGTCCGTTTGGTCACATGAAGGATGTACAACGCCTTGCCGTCGTCAAGAATCCCGCTCATCAATCCGGTCTCGAGAGAGCTAGCGGACGATCGAATCACACCGGACTCGATGTTGCCAGAATTGCCAACCGTTACGCGACGCCAGCCAGCATCAGTCAGGAATTGACCCGTCCAAAAAGCTTCACGCCCCTTGCTCGCAACCTGGGCGCGTACTCGCTCGCGTTCGTCATCAGAATCGTACGGAATCCGAAGCTGGTCAAAGTCAATCGCAACACCGCCTGCCGGCCATTGACCCTTCATCGCAATCTCCAGCTTGCCCACACGCCGAGTGAGATCGGACAACATTCGCTTGATCTCGGAAAGCTCGTGTTGCTGGCGACTCGGTGGTTCACCGGCGCTCGACGAAACTGCAAATAGGCAAACGATTGAACACGCAACCAATCGATACATGACGAATCCCTCCAAAGAGTCAAGAGTTGACACCGTGTCTGTTTGAGTCAGAACGTCACCCATCCCCCCGGTCGCTGCGAGAAATCCTCCATTGCCATGACGCTCGACTCGGCGAGTCCGGCGAATGGATGGCTCGGCCACTCAGGGAAGGCGTTTGACTCGGATGTCCCGAAAGTACCACACACTGCTGGGGTCGTGAGCCTGCAGCGCGATCGCCCCACCGTTTTCGGCAAAAACGCGTCCGGATCTGTTCTGCGGTCGCACAACGTCCGGCGGTTCCGTGTAATCCACAACCTCTTCTCCGTTGAGCGATACCGTGATCCGCTTGCCGCTGACGACGACACGGACTGTGAACCATTCTGACTCGTCGACAGGCGATTCCTGCAAATCCACCACCGCGTACAGACTCCCAGTCTTCCTTTTCTCTTGAGCAGCTGAATTCAGTTGGACCTCGTAGCCCCGGGCCAGGTGCTTGCGGTTATCCCGCGTTGACATGTCGGTGTGAACGAAGATACCACCATTGGAATTCGGCTCAGCCCTGACGGTTGCCTCAAGCTCAAAGTTTTTGAACGACTCGAGTCCATCCTGGCGATCGCCGACGTAAAAAAGGTGCGCCCTCGTCTGACTCGACGCATTGATCCGGAGCATTCCGTTCACGACGGTGAATGCAGCCGGATCGAGGTTGGCCCTCCAACCAGCCAAGTCCTTGCCATTGAATAACAGCTTCCAATCATCGGCGTTTGAAGCTGCCGGCATCGAAGCAAGTACGACAAAAAAAACGAGTCTGTTCATCGGTAGAATTCTATTGACCGAACGAAAGCGATAACCGGGTTGCGGCTTCAATCATTGGGAGTACTTTGCTGCACCCACCAAAACCAAGGGCCGAGGTCCTGTCCGTCGAATACCGATGCGTACCGGGTGCAACCCGCAGCCTCACCCCATTGATCACTGTATTCGATCATCATTTTCCCAACAGTCGTGGAATCGTCTAAATGAGTTGACAAAGGAAAGCAATGCGAGACGGCCGAGTACGGCCACATTGGCTTCGAGGGAGATTTGCTGTGGATCAGATATGCCAATGCGACTGCGGGCCCCGTCGATGCAATGTAGATAGGGACAGCGCATAGCAGAAGAATGGCGTAGGCGCTAACCGTTCGAGGTTTCTTCGTGTAGGCAAGAGCAAAGGCAAACGGAAGACACGCGGCGAGAAAAAAACCCACGAATGGTGCGACACTCATCGCGGCAAACGCAACGGCGGTGACTGATGTGAGAGCAAGAAGACGAAGGATGGACAATTATCAAATCTCCGGTGTCGGCGAACGTCCGGCGATGCGTGGTCGCCGCATTGGACTTGATGTCCTCAGGAAACACCCTCGGCGAGGGCGCATCATCGCATGGTTATCGCAATCTGTGATTCGGTTCTTTCAGCCGATGCCTGACCATCCAGTTAAATACGAAGGCCGGCGTCGTCATTACAGCAAAAATGACACAAACAGTGAACAGTTCTGTCCCAGACAACGGTGGATCCTGGTAGATCTTCCAAGCAGCGGCAAGGCAAGTTAGAAACGGCAACGCAACCGCGAAGTACTTCCAGAACGTGAAGAGTTGAGGTATGCGAATCCGTCGAATTGCCAGTGCCAGGATTCCGTACGTCGTCAAAACACTCATCACAATCCAGTAAACGGTCTTGATCATCGGTTCGCGACTCACGACACCGTCGATTGTTCCGGCAATACAATCCGATGCGAATAACACTCCGTAAATCAAGACGCAAACACGTCCGATGGCGTTCCAAACCCCCGGGCGGACCTGGGAATCCTCAACAGAGGACGGGGGCTGATACGGATTGGTTTGCAGTTCAGGCAGAACGTGGGCCCTCATCTCATTTCGACATCGGCGTGGTCATGTCGGACATCACCGAGCACACGCGGTGAACGCCCCACTTCGTAGAACACTGATTCCCGTGCTTCGGTGCATGCCGTGAATTTGCCGGACGTCGTCTGCAAACCCTCCATTCTTGGCATTGGCCAGCGACGAAACGTGCTCGACCACATTTCAAAACCCGCACTACCACCACTGCGGTTCATGACGTGGTTCTGCCATCATTGCTTGTCACAGATGAAGGTCACGAAACCGATACCGGTCCGCTCGCCGCTTCTTGCTGCGTGCCTTCTGATCAAGTTCTTTCAAGTAAGCACGTGCAAACGTTGTTTGCGCGAAACCACCGACGGCTAGCATCATGAACCAGGGAAATAACTGTGAGGGTGTCAGCATATCGAGCCACGAATGCCCGGGGATCCACGTTCCGGACCTGTGTGGCAAAAAAACAGCCCCGCAGTGAAACCTGCGACGACGCCCGCGAAGATGCCAGTGTAGCACTTCTGACGCAACGCAATCATGATGTGAAAACCGATCCAGCCTTCAACAAGGATGGTGGTCTGTGCAGCGGCACGAGGAAACTGCAAGGTTGCGCAAACGACTGCTACAACGACCGTTAACCACAGGCAGTGAGCGATACCAAATTGCGTTCGCATCGATCGAGTCGGATGCATCCGTTGATTCCCCGTCATTCTCCACGGGGTAGCAAAACAGAGCCGAAATGCTGAGATCCAGTGCGCCCACGCCAATCCCGAACGAATACGCCCAGGCGAACTTGATCACAACCGTCGGGAAACACCACGTCGTAGCGCACTCTTTCGCCTGGTGCGAGTTGAGTACATTCTTCCCGGAAAAAACCAAGGTGGAGCATGATGGGATCGCTTGAAATGGGCCCACCAGAAGAAACGACGATCGGCAATGCGTTTTCAGGCACCCAACAGTTGGAACTGCTTGCGTTTCGTAGTTCGAGACGAAATTGCTGTCCCGGAAGCCCAGCGAGTGATTCCTTCTGCGGTACGAGTTCAAACGACGAAACTTCAATTTCAGGAACGAACGGCAACGATACCGAGATGGCCACTGCTGAGATCGCAGCAACAACAAGCAACGTTCGAATTCCAAACCGAGGGTATCGCATCCAGGATCATCCTAGGGGGGAACGCTTGCGAATCACGGGCGGCGGCGAACGATCCTCCACGACGAAACCGCGACTCCGCCGCTCCGTATCATCGCATGGCTATCCGGATTTCTTGTTATCTGAGAAGACGCTACGACTGGCAGCTGCTCCCCACGTACGCTGATTGTGCAATGCCGACTCTCCCGGAGCGACAGTCAGCCAGTTCCAGTCACCGTCGTGGACCATTCGTGCGATGATCGCGACCTGGCCGACGTGGTACGTCAAATGTGTCACCGATCTCAGCAGGGCCTGGGCCACCGAATGGGACTCGCCACGAATGTAGATCGTTTGAAAGATTGTCTCGTCGTCAATTATCGCGAGCGCAGACTCGAGCGCTGTCCAGCCCGCGTTGAAATCATCCAAAAGTGATTCTCGGTCACCAACCCAATCGGTGAACTCCGCGTCACGATCCCGGTCCGGCTTCTCGCCGTCAGTAGTCAGAAAGTCCGTCCAGCGACTGCGAAGATTGCCACCGAGGTGCCGCAAGATCACCGCTACCGAATTGATGTTGGGCTCGGGGCGTGCAAATAGCTCATTGTCAGAGAGCTGCTCAACCGTTGCGTCTAGCATCCTGCGGTATCCAGACACCATGTCGCGTATCGTCGAGAGCCAGATATCAGATTCTTGTTGTGGCATGATCGTACCCGATTACGGCAGGGTTCAGCGGGCCGCGAGAACGACTCCAATCCAACCGATTGACCCAACTCGCGGCATCCAGCGGTTTCGCCATTGCATCCAACGAACGCCCGTGATGAGCAATGCGATCGCAAGCACTTTAACTAGCAGTGTCCGCGTGGAGTATCTCAATGAAGGCCGCGTTTCAGATAACGCCTCGCCTCACCGGGGCCCGTGAATTGAGCATGCATTCGCGAAACTGATCAACGGGACTCCGCGTACTCACGCCCCTTATCCGTTCAGCAGGGGAACGAAAAGGCCAAAGAACGTGGCAAGCAGAAGGAAGCTCCCAAAAGACGCGCAAATGACGCAACACAGGTACGCCGGTAAACCGACAAAGAAGGCAGCCTCGCGCCACGGCGAATCAAGCGAAACGCTAAAGCCGAACACGCAGACAGCGAAACCGTAGAAACCAGCCGCGAGCCCAAGTAGTCGTACGGAAAGCGGGACAGGACCAACCGTTGCAGCACAAAACCCGATCGCGATGGCGGATGTTGCGATCAGCAGCGTGCGAATACTTAGCCGAGGCGGTCGTTCGGGATCGGATGTCATTCAGACGAAATCAGCGAAGGAGTTTAGCAACGCGAGTTCGTTCAGCCGGATAACGATTGCGATGCAATCACCCGGTCGCGACGAGAAATCCTCCATTGTCGAACACGTTGGACTTCGCGACGAGGGTGCGTTGCGTGTTTCTTGCGGTATCTAGGGATACTTCAGCAAACGGCTATTCGAAGCATTGCACAATCAAAGCGAACTAATCGCAATCAAAATCGCCGTTCCGAAATCCGGGTCGTAGTTCTTTTTTGCCTCCCCAGCTTTAGTCACAAGATACCGAGCCACCTCTTCCGGTTCACCAGTTTTCAGCAACTGAATCACTTCGTAACTGCTTCCACGGAATAGCTTCAAAGTCCCTTCGCGGTCCGACATCTTTAGTTGCTGGATGGTGTTGTAGTTCATGATCCCCGTGATGAGGTCGTAACCACTTAGCTGTCGCAATTCTGAATAAAGTCGTTCACCAAATCGTTGGCGACTGTCGGACATCGTCATTCTCCATGTTTTCGATCTGCGTAACGCAACATCCCGTAACAACATGACTTTGATGAGCCGTACGCACCGATTCGAGTCAACAGTGAAGGATACCGATCATGAGCGACAGCTTGGCCGCCGCATCACGAGTAGCGATCACGCGGCGGCCACGAGAGATCTACCAATCTAAGCAACATGGCTTCGCCGCTCGTTGCGCATCGCAGTGTTCTGCTTTGGTTCCAAGCGAATCGGCATCTTATTTCCTGCTTGCAGCTTTAGCCCGCTCCCATGTTTCGTTGAAAACACCCTCGGTGTCCATCTGTTTAAGGCTATCCTTCGTAATTTCAAGTTTGTGCTTGAATGTCTTTCCAATCAGCGACGACGTCGAATCACCCGCAAAATCAATCGTTTCGCTCAAAACCATTCCGTCAAATGAGTAATGGCCACCATGTTGGAAGACGATCATTCCCGACGTGGGATCTGGTTGAATGACGCACCAGTGAGTGCCCGTGAACAATTTTAGGCGAGTACCGATTCCTGATGGGGAGCCTGGATTCTCTGCGGTCTTGAGTTGCCACGCTCCGATGAGCATTTTTTCGAGCTCGGTGTTGGACGCATTCGTTCCCTCGTCTGCGGTTGCAGTCGACGCTGTAAGCAAGACAGACAGAAGGGTTGCGAAAGCCAACAAGATGTAGGTCAGTCGTTTCATTTGGTTCTCCGTTCTCGTAAAAGGATTCTTTGCAAAATGGTCGGCATCAGCGGGCGGCGGCGAACGATCTTGACCTCACTAAGAGACATGACTCCGCCGCTTCGTTGCAGCCCATGGTTCTAGCATTACTTGAGTCCCCACCTCGTGCTCGTGCTCGTCGTCGAAATCAGCATCGTTCCCCACGCCGGACTCGGCGACACCGTCGAATTTTATCGCCATCCGAGTCAACATCGTGACAATTCGATGCAGCCTTGCCTTCATTCCAACATCATCATGAACTTTGATGCTCTTGGTGGCCACCTTCCCGGTGCCCTCGGCGATGTTTAGCGAGATCAATTGAGCGGTCCGAAGCCACTGATCGCGAGCCTGGCGATGCCGACCGGTGAGCGATTGCGAGGCGTCAAATGACGCGGCGACAGATTCGATCGACAACCGTCAAACGTCAAGACACGTTTTCGAAGGATTGTGCGGCCATCCGGGCTGGTTCCGATGACGAGTACGAGCACCGTCGCTGGGCGACTGAGCACGAGCACGACACTGGCTCATTGCCAGAAAGTTGGCGGTCGCCTGGCCGCCGCGAACGATCATCCATTTCAAAAACACGGTGACGGCGACTCCGCCACCATCGCTTGACTACGCGTCTTCGCGTCACATGCGTCCAGCGACCCCTTCCGCCAAACCAGCAGCCAGCAGAACAATTGACACGATACCAATGCAAGTTCGCACGTGGTTCCACCGCTGCCATCGAACCTGATAGTCGGACCAGATCCCATCAGCATCACGGATCTCTGCTGCCGCCAGTCTGTTGTTCAGTGGTACGTTGAAAAGCATGGTAATGCCAAACGGTCCAACCAAATACGAAATCGACCCAACGAGTAAGAAAACATTGCCAGGTGATCCAAGTGCGATGAAAGCATTCACCGCGACGATGGCGCAGAGTATCGGTGTACCGAGAAAAAACGCGAGAAAAATCGGATTGATGATTTTCTCGTTGATCTGCTGCATGGCGAACATGCCTTGCTCTTTGGGAAGCATCGCCAAAGCCTGCATCACAAAGTTAGAGAATGCGAATAGCAGTCCAGTAACAACTCCTGCTCCGGTGATAGCTGCAATCGTGATGGATGTCATGATACTCCAGATGCTACCACCGCATCACGGTACGGAATCAGCGGGCGGCGGCGCACGATCTTGACCTTACTAGGTGACATGACTCCGCCGCTCCGCTACGCCCCATGGCTCTGGCGCTGCTTGAGTCCCCATCTCGCCCTCAGCCAAGCGGTGCTCTTCCTCGTGATCGTGATCGTGATCGTGATCATCATGAACTTTGATGCCCTTGGTGGCCACCTTCCCGTTGCCCTCAGCGATACTTAGCGGGATGGATTGAGCGGCCCGAAGCCACTGATCGCGAGCATGGCGATGCCGACCGGTGAGCGATTGCGAGGCGTCAAGTGACACGGCGACAGATTCGATCGACAACCGTCAAACGTCAAGACACGCGTGGTCGAAGGATTGCGCGGTCATCAGGGCTGGTTCCGATGAAGAGTAAGAACCCCGTTGCTGCGCGACTGAGCACGAGTTCGAGACTGGCTCGTCGACAGAACATTTTTGATCAGCCGGCGGCGACGGTTGATCGACGATTCTCGAAACGCCCCGAATGACGGACTCGGCAGCATCGGCTTGTCATGCATTCTCATCGCGTCGTGGACCATACACGCGAGGGTTTGCAAACGCTGTCTCCACACCAGCCTCCCCAGCAATTCTGAGCAGGGACGTCAAGTAAACAGTGTCTTGGGATTGAAGCTCAGCTTCTCCAACAAGCTGCACTCCTGACCCACTACCACGTTGCGCAAGCCCGAAACAGCTCTGCGTTCGATGCAATCGCACGGGACGGCTATCGACAAAGTACGCTATTTCATAGTCATAGTCATCCGCGTTCATCATGAAGATGTCGCAACTTCTCGCGAGTTCACGAAGGCAAGGGCGCGTTGCCTGCTTATTGCAGATCGAGAAACACGGACCATCTGCAATCATTTTCCAGGATCCACAGTCACCGATGACAACATGGTGCTCTCGTCCCCAGAATTCAAGCTCCTTCGATTCGTAGTCGGTCAACTCGAGTGCACGTAACAACTCGTCGTCGGAGGGCAATGGTCTTCGCCGCACGTACACCCGGAAACCGACACACGAATTAAGAGTCAAAGCCATAAGTAAACTCGCTCGCCTTTGCGATGCATAACGATTACGATGACCGGGCCTCGGCGAACGATCGCCCACTTCAAAAACCTGAGCTCTGCGACTCCGTGTCCATCGCTTGGTTACCCCATCATTCGCCTCTGGCGTCGGCGCTGGGGTCCGTCACAGTGACAACAAGGTAAAACTCATCGTCTCCGCTCAATCCACGCGTGCAACCCAATGATCGTCCAACCATCCGACTTCACAACGCCGCCGATCGTTCGGATCTTCAAAGTAGAAAGTGAAGCTTGCATGACGTTCCGTGCAGAAATTGCACTGCGAATTCAAAGGCATTCACCGAGGGAACTCCGATCGTGCTTCGTTGCACCTTCGGTACAGTGGGTCGCCCAATCGCTCATCGCTGACTGAGCGGGCGATCCATTACCTAATGGCCGGTTCGCGACAGCGGCATTTTCGCTGATGGGATCCATCGGGTCAAATCTGTGAGGACTTGCCGCCCACCCAACAGCTTGCCAAGATCGAGAGCGAGAGACGACTTTGCTCACGGGTGCAAAGAACCCTTGACCTGGATCGGTGCAAATCAATCCGGACCGGCAAAGAGTACGCCCGACAGGATTCGAACCTGTAACCTTCGGCTCCGGAGGCCGACGCGCTATCCAATTGTGCCACGGGCGCTTGTAAACGCGAATGCTTCGCTTGGAAGCGATTCTTGCGACCGGCCGGGCAGAGGCACCGCTAGTCGCCTAAGCGTGAGATTCTACAGGTTTCTCGGACACGCACCACCAGTTCTCGCAGTGAATTCGGGCGGCAAGTTCTGTCCGTTCATTCGTCGACCCTTCTCCCGATCGCACCCCCAGGCCAGCGGCTTCGGCTAACGGTTTCCGGAACCTATTTTTCCAACAGAGGCTACCGGGACAGCGCCACTTTGCGTGATCCGCGTGGCGCTGGCCGCGGGCTTATTCGCCTCAACCGGCGGCGAGCGCCTTGCCGCTCATTGCACTGCAACTCGCGGTGTTTTTGCTTGAAAGCGACGCTGTCCGGCTACTCGGTGACGGAGGGTTGGCTGGCCAAGACCCTCAACCCGTCCCGTGCCTCCCGAAGCCGACGCACGACCTCCGCGGAAACTTGCGTCTGCTCCAGGTTGACCGTTCGCAAGCGTGGCAAATTCGGCAGCGATTCGATCAACGTTTCCACGCCGGCATCGGTCACCTGCGAACCTTCCAAATGCAGGTCGCGCAGGTTGCCAATGGTCACCGCCGAATCGATGGCCGCATCCGTCAAATTCGGACTGCTGCACTGCAACCAGTACAGTTCGGGATGATTCTCGAGCAGCTTGAACGACGCATCGGTGATCTTGGTTGTCCCCAACCGGATCACCCCCAGATCGAACTTGTCCGCGAGAGCGGCGAAGCCTCGGTCGGTTACCTCGGGTCCCCAACCAAAAACCATCGCAAGATCCTTGGCGTCTTCCAACCACGCGATGCCGGCGTCGTCGATTCGCCAGTCGTACGGCTCCCATTCGACAATCTTTTTGAGCCCCCTGAGATGCTGGAAGTCTTCGCCATGGTAGTCCTCGTCATCCCACCGAAGCGGACTGACCACCTGCAGCTCACGCAGTTCCGTCAATTTGCCAATCGATTCCAGACAGGCCGTGGTCAGGTGCCTTGAACGGCTGATTTCCAGTTCCGTGAGCGTGGTGAGATGCTCGATCGTTTTCAAACTGTCATCGGTGACGTACTCCGACGAGAGCTCCAAACGCGTGAGACCAGCGAGCGGCCGAACCCATCGCAGTTCGTCCGCACGAAAGTCCCGCCAACGAATCTCTGTCAGGTACGGCAGCGTCTCGCCCGTCGGAGCCTCCGCGGTTTCGTCAAACCGCAACAATCCTCCACGACGTTCGATTTCATCCAATGCGGCGATGGCGAGAGGGACACCCAATCCGCCTTCGACCTGCTCTGCGATTCGCTGACCGGTCGGACGGAGGAAGACTCGCGCAGGGGCGACGGAATCGAACGCAACCGGGGCACGTCCCAACTGCTCCACAAAAGCCGACGAACCCAACCCCGACCAGACGCTCACATTTCGAAAAACCAGGGAATGACGCGGCTGCGTGGCGATTTCGACCGACCGCAATTTCGCTTCCGAAGGCACGTCGAAGGTGCCGACAAGCACTCGGCCACGGTTCCAATTGGCAAAGCCATCCACACGATCGCCTTCTGTCGTGATGCCGGAGATCACCGCACCGCTGGGCGCCTCGTCCGACAAAACGAACATCACCAGATGTCTCCAACCGATGCTTGTTTTGGCAGGATCTTTGATCAAGAACGCAACATCGTTCACGTCCGGGCCGGGCTGGTACCCGAACGACCGACCGCTCTCGTAATCTTCTGGCGGATCAACGATCGGAAGGACGGCCAAGGTGCTGAGCGAACCCGCGTGGAAGTCGACTTCGAAATCTTCGGTCTCCCGATCGTCAAGAATGTTTAGCGCTTGCCGGAACTGCACTCCGCGAGCGCCACTGGCTTCGTCCTTGAACGGCTTCGTGGTCGTTGACCCGGATCCATCTTCGGGGCGGATTCGAAACGAACCGACGCGGACTTCCGGCGAAGAAGCATTGAACTGAAACAACGCCTCCAACTTGCGATAATCATCGTCAGCCGACGGTCGCACCAGTGGCAACCCTTCGTCGTCATAGGGAACCAACCTCGGGGAACCGTCGGCATACCAGCCGGGCCCATCGTGGTTCGTCTCTCGAACGCCGAAAAGCGTCATCCTGCCAGCGCCCGGTATCTCGACCGTGAGCGGTTCAACCGGATCAGCCAGCAACGTGCTCAGCGAATAGGGCTTGCTTGCGATCGAGACGGTGAGATCCGATGCCTCTTTCGCAATTTGGCCGACTTCGGGCGGCGGATCCTCCGTCGCTTGCTGCGGATCGATCACCGTCGTGAACCAATCCTGTGAATCTAGAACGGTCCCGCTGAGCAGAGTCCCCCGAACGGTCACTCCCACGCCCGGGTGTTTGCCCGGTGATAGTGGTACACCGCGAAACACGATCGGAAAGGTCGCGGTCCGACGCTGAACCACAATGTGCCAGGGCCGGCCCTCGGTATTCTTGAAAGCAACCTTCATTCGCGTCAGCCCCTGTGCATTCACTTCGCTGTCCGTTTCCTGGGCTTCCAGTTGCCGATGCCGTTGATCGAACGCGATGATTCGGATGTTTTCCTTGGTCGCCCCCGGCCCGAAATCTCCCGTTGCGGTGTACCGGCTGAAATCGCTGACCTTTCGCTCCCAATCCATGATGACGCCATTCTTGACACCGCCGGCAAAGTCAAAAGAAGCAACGGTTCGCCAGGCCGGGAGCTTCAAGCTTACTTCCAAGTCAATTGTTTTCTGATCCTCCGGCAGCACCGCCGTTGCGTTGGCCTGCAGGTCGCCATCCGTCGCTTCGGAAACAGACTGGCTAGCCAATCCTTTGACCGTTCTGCCGATCACATCAAGATCAATTTCCGTGTGGCGGGGCATTCGGGCCCGAACGTAAAACCGTTTGGCCACCTCCTTTTCGGCGATGGCCAAGCCGGATTCCACCTGCGCTCCCTGGAAGGGCGGATCTGAAACGACACTTCCCGAAGAATTCCAAATCGCTTTTGAAACCGCTCCCGGTTCGTTCAGTGCCAGTTCCTCGATCGCCGCCAACTGAACGTAGTAGCCGCCCTCAAAGTCGATGCGTCCACCGTCGGAAATGCGTGCATCCTTGGTCACCTCCGCCCCGGCATCCGCCTCAACTTCGCCGCTGTCAGGAATGGAGGATTGCCGCTCCTGAGCAACGCTGTCCCGGCTCGCGACACTCGCGGCCGTGACGACCAAGAGCAGACTGAGCACCACGCTTCCCGCAATCCAGGATCGCCCGGAAACGTGATTGCTCGGTGGGCCGGCGGCCAAACGGCGGACCCGACGCAAAAGGCTGCCGCCGTCCGCCGCTGGGATCAATGCGGCATCGATTGCCCGCCGGCCCGGTGCCGGTCGAATCGCGTCGACCGCGACCAAAGCTCGAGCCAGATCCGATGCTTTGCAGCCAAGCCGGACCGCAACATCATCACAGCAATGCTCGCGATCTTCCCGCACGCGACGCGAAACCCACCACACCGCAGGATGATAAAACAGCAACGTCTCCACAACGCTCTGGCAGATGTTGACCAGATAGTCCTGTCGCTTCACGTGAGCCAGTTCGTGGGCCAAGATCGCTCGGAGTTGTTCTTCGCTCAGTCCGGTCAACGCGGAGACAGGCAGCAAAACCAGCGGACGAAAGTGCCCGACGACCGAAGGGACAGCCACCAGCGTCGATTGAACAAGACGAGCCGCCTTGCAACCGCCGACCCGCTGCTTCACGTCTGCAAAAAGAGATTCGATCGCCTCGGGGATCGGTTGCGTTCCTTCCCGCTTCAGCCTCCGTGTGGATCTCCAACCCGACAGCAGTCGAAACGACATTGCGAGAACACCGAGCATCCAAGCCGCCACGGCCCACGGCAAGCAAGGCTGGACATGACGGACCACGCGGGCCAACGAATCTGATCGGGCAGCGGTGCTCGCTTGATCCGGCGAGGAACTCGCTTCATCACCTGCGTCCCGCCCAGTCGGCCGGGCGAGTGCGGGCTGCCCTGCCGCGGCGGCGGTTGCCACGGGAGCACGAGCGGGATCAGCGGCGGGATCTTTCTCCGACACGTCATCGACCGCGACGTTCGGCTCGGTCAGCGGAACCGAATTGGGTCCATCAACTTCGACGCGACTCGGTTGGAGCGACGCGGACGTCTCGAAGGCTTTGCCGTCATCGGCGATCGCCCCGGTCACCACCGTCACCGCGATGAAGGGAGCCGTAGCAAGCGGCAGGATCGCCATCATCGCCAAGGTGACGACGCCTGCTGTGTATCGCAGCCGGGAACAGGCCGGAGGGATCAACCAAAGCAGTGCCGCGAACAAAACCGCCGGGATCGCGAGCATCCAGAGGGAGTGGACCAGCATCCATCCGATTCGCTCGACCATCGTATTTGTGAACAGACTCATTCTCGCTGCTCCAATTTCTCGATCAGGTCGCGAATCTCCTGCAGGTCTTCTTTCGACGGCTTTCCGCTCGACAGGGCCTGCATCACCAGCGAAGACGCCGAACCATCGAACGCTCGTTCCACCAGTTTCGACACCAAGCTCTTTTGTGTCTTTCGCCGAGTCACCGCTGCAGTAAATGTCTGCGGCCGGACGCTGTCGTTGCGGTGCACGAGCCCCTTGTCCAGCATGACCGAAAGCATCTTGACGGTGGTCGAATAGTTTTTGTCCTGATTGGCATGCACGGCGTTGTGGATTTGCCGGGCGGTCGCCCCCGGCTGCTGCCACAGGACACGCAGAATCTTTAATTCGACGTCCGTCGGCTCAGAAATGCTCATCGATCAGTCCTCCTGCAATAAGCGAATGCTTTCGCCATACTAGCGAAACCTTTCGCTAAGTCAACGCGTTGCGGACTGAGCCTTGCAACCGGACGGATGCGCGGAAGCACTGTAGGCCCGTGAAAACTGTAGGCCCGGGAAACACGGGGTCGATCCGCCGAAGGCTCCATGGGCAAAGAGTTCGAATTGACGACACTTCAACGGGTTGGCCCACCTGGATTCACCGAGCTCACCGGCCTGCCCGGCAAAGAGCGGAACGTGCGGCCGTCCCTTTGCGGCGACGGTCGCTACATTGATTTCAAACACGGCAGTGAATCTCTTCGACGACCGCCGTTCCATCGGACCCGCGCACAATGAATTACTGGGGAGAAACGAATCACTGGGGAGAAGTGCTCACTTGGACGAGCAATCCGCGCGACCGTTCGCCGACACTGTGACTCAGAATGCACCGAGCCGGTGTAACGTTTTGCCGAAACCTGAGTTTAGTAGGTAGGAGGAAGCATTTTGCAGGAACCCGAGACACGAGCATCGTTGATCGCCGGCTTGACCGATCTGGAATCGGACGAGATCTGGACGGAGTTTGTCCGTCTGTATCGGCCGATGATTTACCGCGTGGCCCGTGCTCGGGGGCTTCAGGATGCGGGACGCAGGCGGTGCTGGGCCGCGTGCAGCGGGCGATCGCTTCCTTTGAAAGCAGGGGCCCCGGTTCGTTCCGACGCTGGCTGTCCACTTTGACGCGAAACATGGTGGTCACGGAACTGACCCGCGGACCCTTTTCAGGCCACCGCGGGCCGGTCGCGTCGGGCGACAGCCAGCTGGCAAAGCATCTGGCACAACTTCCGGCGGACATTGAAGAGACCGAAACGCTGTTCCAACTGGAGTTCCGCCGAATGCGTTTTGGTCACGCAGCCGAGAAGGTTCGGGAGCGGGTGAGCGAAACGACTTGGCAATGTTTTTGGCGCACCACCGGCGAGAACCAACCGGTGAAAAAGGTTGCCGAGCAACTCGGCAGTACCGCCGGGGCCGTGCGCGTTGCACGATGCCGCGTGCTGGCAAAGATCCGCGAAGAGATCGCAACGAATCCGCTGGAGGATGAGCAATGATCGCCCGTTTTCATTACGACGCGCAAACGCTCAAGCGCCTGCTTCACGACGAACCGGGCAACCTGGACAGGGAAGTTCGGACGCACGTCGAGACTTGTGAACTTTGCCAGGATCAACTCGATGCTTTGTCGGCCGGCGACATGACCTGGGACGAGATTTGCGAATTGATGCGGCAGGACGACCTTCCCGATTCCATTCGGATGGAGACGCAGTCACAACCGAAACCACGCGTGAGGTTCCTCGAAACGTCGGAAGTCCCGAACGCCCTGGGAAGATTCGGACGCTACGACATCCTGGAGATTCTCGGCCGCGGTGGCATGGGGATCGTCCTGCGTGGCATCGACTCCGCCTTGGACCGCCCTTGCGCGATCAAGGTCCTCGCACCGGAACTCGCCAGCAGCGCGGCCGCCCGTAAGAGGTTTTTTCGCGAAGCGCGCAGTGCCGCGGCGGTTGTGCATCCCCACGTCGTGCCGATTCAGACCGTTGACGAGCACGACGGACTGCCCTACCTGGTGATGCCCGTCGTCGAAGGCCAGTCCCTGCAACAGCGTGTCGACCGCAACGGCCCGCTGGACGTGATCGAGGTGTTACGGATCGCGGGGCAAATTGCCGATGGCTTGTCGGCGGCCCATTCCCAAGGTTTGGTCCATCGCGACATCAAGCCTGCGAATGTCTTGCTGGAGAATGATGTCGAGCGAGTTCAAATCACCGATTTTGGTCTCGCTCGAGCGGTCGATGACGCCAGCATGACGCGCAGCGGCGTGATCGCCGGTACGCCTCAGTACATGTCGCCGGAGCAGGCGCACGGCGACACCATCGATCATCGCAGCGATCTGTTTTCACTGGGCAGTGTGATGTTTTTCATGTTGACTGGCCGATCGCCGTTTCGCGCCGAGACTTCGATGGGCGTACTCAATCGCATCTGTCATGACCAGCCCCGCTCGCTGCGACGCATCAATGCCGAAGTGCCGCAGTGGCTGGAGAGAATCGTTGTGCGGTTACTTGAAAAGTCGCCAGATGATCGCTTCCAGACGGCCGAAGAGGTCGCGAACCTGCTGGCCAAACGTCTGACGGAAATGAACAATCCGGATTCAGGGAGCCTGACCGCGCCTGCTGGTGCGGAGCCCCAAAGCGACCCGCCCCATTCAGCATTTGCCAATCCACCAAATCGCCTCCGCCGCTTCTTGCTTGCGGCCGGATTCGCGTTCGTCGCTTTGGCCGGAATCCTGATCTACCTTCAAACCAATCAGGGCACGCTGCGGATCGAATCAAACAGCGACGTCGATGTCCCCATCAGAATCATGAACGGCGAAAAGACGGTTGAGCAATTGACCGTCAGCAAGCAAGGCGCGACGACACGACTGAATGCCGGTCAATACGTCATCGAAGTCGATGACGACGACAGCCATGTCGAACTGCAAGGCGATCGATTCACCCTCCGTCGCGGCGACACCTGGATCGTTGCAATCACGCCAGCGAAAGAGTCCCTCGGGTCCGGTTCGAAGCTTGAGGGATCGTCGATGGAATCGGGATCGCCGATGGAATCGCCCGGCAGCCCCGCACCCGCCGGTGGTGGCGGACGGCTGATGGACAAGGCTGCTGGACAGACGCACGACAAATCGGAGGCCGAAGAGGGTTGGCGGTACTTCCAGTGGGACGGCGAAGGAAACGTCACCATCAGCAGGTGGTACGCCGAATCGCTCGGACTGGATCGCGACCAGCAGGAGGCCGTTGACAAACTGCTTCGGGAGGCATGGCAGTCGTACATCGCTCTGGAACGCAACGCGACGCATTTCTCACGCATGGAGACGGGCGGGATCTTCGTGGAGATCCAGCAGCCGGGTGAGGAGTTGGCAAAAGTTCGCAGCCGCCTGCGGTCCCAACTGCGGTCCTTGCTCCGCGAGAGCGTTGCGGAATCGATCTATTCGGTAGCACTGAACCGACACCTCAAAGAACCGGACGACACCTGGCCGGACGCCGCCGATGCGTATCCGTCCATTCTTGGATGGGCCGCCCAAAACTATCCGGTCAAGCTGCAGATCACCTATCACCAAGGCAAAGTTCATTGGTGGATCCGTCCCGGAAAACATGGCGTGACCGGCGTCGGATCACGATTGCCGCCGGAGTTGGAACACTACTTTTGGATCGACAAGGAAACGGACCAGGCAGTGCCGTCGGCAAATGTGTCGGATGTCCCCGGCGGATCCTACATCCTACCCCGACCCGACTCCAAACAGCCTGGCTCGCACACCGTCGACTACTCCGGCGAGTACGCCCAAAGCTTCGATTCGCAACATTCAACTGCCGTGGAGAAAGAAATCGCGAGGAAGCGGCTGGACGTCCTGAAGCAGCAAGTCAAAGTTCTTGAAGCAAGGTACAAGGCTGGTGAGGTCGGTTTCGACCAACGCTTCCCCGCCATGATCGAACTGTTGAACGCCGAACTTCAACTCGCGAAGACGGCTGAGGAACGACTCAGGAACCTGCAGCAACAGGCAAGCGTGCTCAGGGACTTCGAGCAGGCGTTGATCCAAAAGCACGTAGCGGGCTTGATCACTTCGGAACAGGTCCTGTCCACCAAGGCCGACCGAATCGCCGCGGAGGCCCGGCTTGAAAGCGAACAAAGTCACACGTGTCCGATGCATTCCCAAATCGATCATTTGGGACCCGGCCGGTGTCCCATCTGTGGAATGGAGTTGGTGACCGGAAATGCCAGTGCTCCACCGCGCGACGCAACGGATCGACCTTCGACGGACGATTCACAGAATGCCGACGGATACGATCGCACCTTTCTGTCCAAACTGCAGGGGCAGTGGCAAGTAGAAATGCAAGCGTACGATGACGAAAAGCTGCAGTCGAGCAAGGCACACGGACGTGTCATGGGGAATCGGATCACCTTCACCGGTGACGACGGCATCCCGGTCAGTTTCGCCTTCGCGTACGTTTCCGATGGGCCGCCGAAACAGATCGACCTCCGTCCGATGCTTACCGCTGACGAACGGCAGCAACTGTTTTCAAGTGGGGAAATTGGGGCGCCGCCACAAGACCTGGTCAATCCGGTTTTTCACGCGATCGTCGAAGAGCATCAGGGTGGGTTCCGGTTTTGTCTGCCCGCGACGCCGGGCGAACGACCGACGGAGTTTTCGGTCAGCACGGACCTTGGGCTGTGGATCTTCCGTCCGATGGGACAAGCAACGCCAAAACCGGAAGCGTCGCCGCTTCGGTGATGCTGGGAAATCCGGCAACCCTGGAAAAGCAGGTCTTCGATCGTCAGAATCCTGCAGCGAGATTCCGATTCACGCGGCGATTCGCAGCCTGCAGCCGAGCAAATTCAAAGATTCCAGGTTCTGCTGTAACAAATCGGGAGTGATTGTGTTTTATGGGCAGGAGGAAAGATGTTGCAGACGCCGGAAACACGACTGTCGCTCCTGGCGAGCCTGAAGAATCCGCACGCGGACGAGGCCTGGACCGATTTCGATGCCCTCTATCGACCGCTCGTGATCCGAGTGGCTCAAGCGAAAGGGCTGCAACACGCCGATGCCGAAGATCTCGCACAGGAGGTGCTGATGACGGTTCGGCGAACGATCGAATCCTTCGAACACCGCGGCGATGGATCGTTTCGAAGTTGGTTGTTTCGGGTCACACGCAATCTTGTGGTCAACCGATTGACGCGGACCTCGGGGCCGACCGGGTCGGGTGACAGCAAGGTCCAAAAGGCGTTGTCGCAACAACCCGCCGACGATGATCCGACAGCGACGTTGTTCCTGCTGGAGTATCGACGGGCTCGCTTCAAGCAAGCGGCAGCCAATGTCAAATCGCAATTCGCGCTGACGACGTGGCAAGCATTCTGGTTGACGGCGATCGAAGAACAACCGGTCGATCACGTCGCCAGGAAGCTTGGCAAGACGCCGGGAGCCGTCCGAGTGGCACGCTGTCGCGTGATCGCAAAACTTCGCGATGAAGTTGCAATCGACGACGACAGCGAGATCCTCCTCCGCCGATAGAACAAGGTCACCCGATTGGAGTTTCGAAATGGTCGCACGCTTTCACTACGACCAGGATGTCCTGGAACGCTTCTTGCGAGACCGCCTGCGCGGTGACGAAGCTGCCGTCGCGACGCACATTGAGCAATGCGAAACCTGCCAGATCAACCTGGAAGCTGTCTCGCGGACAGAACTGTCCTGGGATGAGTTACCGAAACTGCTGGGATCCGGCCTGGACGACGCCACGACAGCCAAAGGTCACTCCGACGATCCGGACGATTCGGTCGCCCTGACCTTTTTACAACCATCGGATCGCCCCGGGACACTCGGTCGGTTCGGACGGTACGAGATTCTGGAAACGCTTGGCCGCGGGGGCATGGGGATCGTGATGCGGGGCATCGACTCCGCATTGGATCGTCACTGTGCCATCAAGGTGCTCGCCCCTGAATTCGTCGGGAGTGGTGCGGCGCGGAAGCGGTTTTCCCGCGAGGCCCGGAGCGCCGCGGCGGTCGTTCATCCCCACGTCGTCCCGATTCAAACGGTCGACGAGCAGGATGGCGTGCCGTACCTGGTGATGCCGGTTGTGGAAGGCCGCTCGCTGCAACAGCGGGTGGAACAAGATGGTCCACTGCAAGTGATCGAAGCGGTTCGGATTGCGGCCCAAGTTGCCGACGGTTTGTCAGCGGCGCATTCCCAGGGGCTGGTTCATCGCGACATCAAGCCGGCGAACGTGCTGCTGGAAAACGATGTCGAGCGAGTCCAGATCACGGACTTCGGGTTGGCCCGCGCCGTCGATGACGCCAGCATGACACGAAGTGGCGTGATCGCCGGAACGCCTCAATACATGTCGCCGGAGCAGGCACATGGCGACACCATCGACCATCGCAGCGACCTGTTTTCGCTGGGCAGCGTGATCTATTTCATGTTGACCGGGCGGTCGCCGTTCCGAGCGGAGACGTCGATGGGCGTGCTCAATCGAATCTGTCACGACCAGCCGCGATCACTTCGAAGCGTCAATTCCGAAGTGCCGCCGTGGCTGGACCGCATCGTCACGCGGTTGCTGGAAAAGTCGCCGGATGAACGGTTCCAATCGTCCGAGGAACTCGCAGAGTTGCTGCGTGAATCCCTGATGGCGATGAACCATCCCCACGCCGCTCACAAAGAGCACCACGAGCGGCGACCCGCCATCGCTCCGCCATCCGCGTCGACGAAGCCACCCCGCCGCTTTCTCGTCCGATTTCTGGCTGCCGCGTTTGCCTTTCTTGCTTTGGGGGCAACCGTTTTCTACCTGCAGACAAACAATGGAACGCTGCGAATCGAGTCGAACAGCGACATTGATGTGCCGATTCGAATTGTCAACGGCGAAGACACCGTCGACCAAATCACCGTCAGCAAGGATGGAGCAACGACACGGTTGAGGGCCGGAACCTACGTCATCGAAGTCGACGACGTCGACAGCCACCTCCAAATCCGAAACAACCGATTCACGTTGCGCCGCGGCGACACTTGGACCGTGACGATCACGCCCGTCAGTCGGCATCGTGGGACAGGCCAGCAGTTCTCGCTGCAACCCGGCGGCAACTTTCCGAGAAAGTTCATGCCTGGCGCGTTCGGTCGAACTCCACCGTCCGCTGACGAATCAGCGAGTTCGTCGAATCCGCCAGGCAAATCGATGGAGGAGGCTCGAGAAGCCTTTGTGACGGCGTTTCCTGAGACGCTTTCCGATCGCGTGCGGAAAGCGAAGGATCAATCGATTCTACAATCCTTCGTCGACGTCTCCCCAGCGCGGGAGCTGGCGGTGACGGTGAAGAACCGTGCCGATGATTCCGCCTACCAGGTGCTGATTTGGAATTCGCGGACAGGCAAGCTGTTGAAAGAAGCCGAGCAAGCGGGCACAGCCGCGGAAGTTCGCTTTTCGCAGAACAGCGAATTCATTGGCGTTCAAAAATTCCTGGACACGCACGTGGACGTCTTCGACGCGCGGGCAGGTCGACTTCTTGATCGCCTCGCGTCCAACCACCCCGTCCGCCCCTGGCAAGAGGTGCTGGATCGGTACGGCATCAAGCCCGATGCGGATCCGCCTGCCGATGCCTCGGCTCCCGCGACGGACGCTGATCAGGTGCTGAAGACCGGCCGTCCGTTCCCGACGATCCAGCAGCTTGCACGCCGGGCGCCCTTTGATTCGTTCGAAACAGCAGATGGGTCTGCACCCTGGCCGAGGTTTCGGTTTTCTATTCACCCTGACGGCACCTACGGCTTTCAAGCGCGGCCGATCCAGCTTGATGAACTGGCGTCCAAGTTGCCGATCGAGAAACTGATGGACGACGGTGGAAGGATTGGTATCGAAGCCCACGTTGACGTTCCGCTCGAGCAAGTCAAAGCCGTCGTCGAAGCGTTCAAAGCAACGCCGGAGCTGAACGCCGTTCAATTGCAACTTTTCGAGTATGAGTATGGTCCTGAGCCCCATTTGCCCGGTGTCTCCGCAAGCGTCGACGCAACGGAATTTGGCGAGAAGCCGTCCACGGCATCTCCGTCGGATCGCTTCGATTCGGCGATGGATCTTGCCCGTTTTCTTACCGTCTCCGTCCGTCAACGCGATACCGGGGCGATCCTTGGGACGTTCGACGAGCAACTCACCCAGTGGTCGCTGACGCAAGGGTTGAACGAGTACATCGAACAATTGCTGACACGCGATGAAAGGCCGCGACCTCTGGGAAGCGGGTTTGCAGAGCCGGGGCCCGACTTATTGCAGGACCCGTTGCTGCGACGCATTGCCGGTCCCGATTTCGATTGGGGCTGGTTCGAACGCTTTGTCCTGCGCCGCCGCGAACAGGCTTTGGCAAACGAACAAGACGATGCCGGTTCAGCGGACGTGTTCGCCGATCTGATCGCGACGGCGATTCCGAACGATCAATCGAAGGCGTCCGTAGCAGCCGCCGTCGTCCAGGCTTTGGTCAAGGACGACGGAGCGTACTACCAATCGCCACACTTGCTGTTCGTGGACGGCGACCGGGCGACGGCCGTTTGCCAATCAGGAGGTTTCGCCTGGATCTTGCAGAGGTCGCCGGAAAACGGTTGGCAGATCAACAACTTTTGGTCCACCGACAGCCCTCGAGGCATTGAAGAGTTCGTCAAGGATTGGCCGGAGGGCCTACCGCGAAAGCAATTCGACCAGGGTGTGTTCGTGAAAGCTCCGGCGGATTCGCGAGCGAACCCGCTGACACCGGCCAATGACGGTTGAGCGAGAATGCGAACCCTCGGTCCGACCGGATCGCCAGCCTCAGATCCCAACCGATCCGAGCATGAAGAACACCTGATCGACGCTTTTCTCTGATTCTGACGTTCGCCCCAGGCCTTCGAGTTGGCTTGCATCGTCCTCGGTGGAGCGGACGCCGTTGATCTGAACGGTGTCATCGCCCTCGCCTCCGTCCAGAAAGTCGGATCCGTCGCCGTCGTTGACGATCAGCAAATCGCTGCCGTCTTGTCCGAGCACCACATCATTGCCTCGACCACCGATCAGGGTGTCGTTACCCGCACCGCCCCGGAGCACGTCCACGCCGTCGCCACCAATCAGCAGGTCGTTGCCTTCACCGCCGTCCAAATCCAATCCGATCAGCCCGACCAGACCGGTCGAGCCGATGATCACATCACTGCCGCCCTGACCGTTGACGTCCAGGTTCTCCGTGGTACCGATGTCAAGCGTGAACAGACTCAGGTTGGTGCGGCGGAACCGAACCCGTTCGCCGTTTGGTTCGATCAAGAACTGATCCCCGGCGGTGTTGGATCCGTTGACCTGAACGAAGTCAAAACCTTCCCCGCCTTCCAAGAAGTCGCTGCCATCGCCGTCGTTGACGATCAACAGGTCGCTTCCGTCTTGGCCGAGCACCACGTCGTTGCCACGACCTCCGATCAGAGTGTCGTTTCCGGCACCGCCCCGGAGCACGTCCACGCCGTCGCCACCAATCAGCAGGTCGTTGCCTTCACCGCCGTCCAGATCCAATCCGATCAGCCCGACCAGTCCGGTCGAGCCGATGATCACATCACTGCCGCCCTGACCGTTGACGTCCAAGTTCTCCGTGGTACCGATGTCAAGCGTGAACAGCCCCAGATTATTTCGTTGGAACCGAACCCGTTCGCCGTTGGGATCGATTGAGAAGTCGTCACCGGCGGTGTTGGATCCGTTGACCTGAACGAAATCAAATCCCTCTCCGCCTTCCAGGAAGTCGCTGCCATCGCCGTCGTTGACGATCAACAGGTCACTGCCGTCTTGGCCGAGCACAATATCGTTGCCGCGGCCTCCGATCAGGGTATCGTTTCCGGCACCGCCACGGAGCACGTCGACTCCGTCGCCTCCACTGGCAGTGTCGTTTCCGCTGCCACCAGACAGAAAGTCTTGTCCCGAGCCGCCGATCAGCACATCGTTTCCACTGCCCCCATACAGATAGGCCTGGGGCAGAGCACCATTGAATTCATTGAGCGAGATCTGATCATCACCCTCCTTTCCGAACACGACCACGCGATCGGCGTTTTGGATCGTCGGGGTTCCGCCCTTGACGACGACGTCACCATCGTTGACCAGAATCTGGCCGTCGTCGGACCTTGAAATCGAAATGATGTTGTCCTGGGCGTCACCGTAGACTGACAACGTTCCGGTATCGGCGGAGAAGTTTGCCGTCACGGCAAGCAGCCGGCGTCCTTCCAGTGACTCCATTCGCAATCGTCGGTCGCGTTTCGGCAATTTGGAAGATTGACGGGTCCGCTGGGTGATTCGTCGACGGTAACTCATGATCCGGCTTTGGTTGATTCGCGTGCGTTGGGGAAGGTTCACGTGACCGAACCGGTCACGCGGCAAGCCGCCCGGCGACGCCTACAATGCGTCGCAGCAGGTCCTGCACCCCCTGCCCGAAAACCACCCCTGCCGCCCGCCACCGGGACCAAAGATTTGTCAGAATCTCAGCGAATCGTGCTATGTTGCTTGAGCCGCGGGCTTTTCTGCATCAACCGGCGGCTCGCTGGACAGCGTCACTTTAGGTGAGCTGCGGGTGCTCTCGCATCAACCGGCGGCTGACGCCTTGCCGTTCATTGCACCGCAAATCACGGTGTTTCTGGTTGAAAGCTGCGTTGTCCAGCGGGACTTACGGCGCCGTTTTGGGTGAGCCGCGTGGCGCTA
>NZ_VWOX01000033.1 GCF_008629675.1 Roseiconus nitratireducens
TTCGAACGATGCCAATCGACCGCGACACGATCGAGAAGAATCTACGACTGCATGTCGATCGGCTTGCGGGACTGATCGGTCCGCGCACCTTGAGCAAGCCGAAAACGATTCAGGCCACGATCGGCTACATCGAAGGCCAGTGGTCCGAGATGGGATACCGTCATTCGCGGGAATGCTACGACGCCATGGGCGATGAGGCGACCAATCTGATTGTCGAGTGCCCCGGCACCAAACGCCCTGATGAAATCGTTTTGCTTGGCGCCCACTACGACACTGTCTTCAGCACCCCCGGTGCCGATGACAACGCGTCGGCCGTTGCGGTGCTGATCGAAGTCAGCCGCTTGCTGCGCGAGCACAGCGGAAAGCGAACCGCCCGGTTCGTCGCATTCGCTTGCGAGGAGCCGCCGTACTTCAACATGGATTCGATGGGCAGTCAGCACCACGCCCGCCTTTCACGACAGTGCGGCGACAACATCGTCGGAATGCTGTGCCTGGAGATGGTCGGTTACTACAGTCTCACGAAAGGCTCGCAGACCGTTCCACCAGGCATCCCCAAATGGATGCACCGATTCTTCCCACAACGAGGCAACTTTCTGGCAGCCGTGGGCAATATTCCATCCTGGAAGTTGTGCTGGAGATTTCGGCGAGGATTCAAACGCGGCACGCGACGGATGCCCCTGTTCTCCATCTGCCTACCCGAGAAGATCCACGAGATCCGCCTGAGCGACAACAGCTCGTTTTGGGACCAGGGCTATCCCGCCCTGATGCTCACCGACACCAGCTTCTTGCGAAACCCGAACTACCACCAAGTCACCGACACACCAGACACGCTCGACTATCCCAGGATGACCGAAGTCACCCTCGGCGTCGCATCCGCGATGCGCAAACTGCTCGGATAAGGGGGGGCGTGATTGCAAATTGCAAATTGGCGGTGGATGACACCAAAGGCCAGATTCAACATCGAAACAGGCACCGTCGCAATGCAACGATCACCACCAAGCGACTCGGTGGTGTGCCTTCATCAATAACCAATTTGCAATGTTCATTTTGCAATTTGCAATTCACCGGTTCATTTCACTGAATCTTGAATACACCAGACCAGAAACGGTTGCCCACCGCGATGAACATTGATCTGACGACTCCTGCGTTGCTTTTTTCGACCATCTCTCTGCTTTTGCTTGCGTACACCAACCGATTTCTTGCGCTGGCGACCGTCATCCGCACCTTGCACGGAGCGTATCAAAAGTCACCGGACCCCGTGGCAGCCGCTCAGATTGCCAACTTACGTCGGCGGGTCAACCTGATTCGAGACATGCAAACCTTGGGAGTCGCCAGCCTGCTCTCCTGCACCGTCTGCATGGGGGCGTTGTTTGCGGGGCTGATTTTGCTCGGCAAGATCATCTTTGCTTTCAGTCTCGTCCTGATGGTCGGATCCCTGGCCATCTCATTGGTCGAAATCCGAATGTCGGTAGGCGCATTGAATCTGCAGCTCAGCGACATGGAACAATAGCGCCGATCGCGCGATGCCGAGCTGGCCCTCTCGCCCAATAACCAATTTGCAATGTCCATTTTGCAATTTGCAATCCTCACTCCGCTGGCGGGCATACCTTGACCTTCCTCGCGTTCAGTTCAATGAACCGACGACGCCATTGCTCGGGAACGTCGTCTTTGTGGAAAATCGCTTCGGTTGGGCATTCTGGAACGCAAGCACCACAATCGATGCATTCATCGGGGTCGATGTAGACCATCGTCTCGTCTTCGTGAAAGCATTCGACCGGGCAAACCACCAAGCAGGCCTTGTCTTTGCAACCGATGCAGGGTTGAGTAACCACCATTGTCATGTAGAAGTCCTTAGGGGTTAGGCTTTAGGCTGTAAACGAGGCGACGAATCCCTCATCCGAAAGGGATCTTTGACAAGATCCACTACCGAGGAAGTGAGAAACGGCGTTTGGAACCGGACAGCGACAACGAAAAAGATTTCCAAGAATCCGAATCGATCACGGATCGGCCGGACGGTTGGCTGCTGCGCCAGTGGAAAAGCGGAAACGAGCAGGCAGCCGAAGTCCTTTTTGACCGGTACGCATTCCGGCTCGTGACTCTGGTTGCAAGCCGCCTGAGCAGCCGGTATCGCTCGCAAGTCGACCCCGACGCAGTCATGCAATCCGCAATGGGAAGCTTCTTCGACGCTGCCCGGCACAGTCGCATCCAGGTCAGCCATAGCGTTTCGCTCTGGCGTTTGCTGGCAACGTTCGCCCGTCGAAAGCTTGCGCGATCAATTGAGCGTCATTCAGCGTCAAAGCGAGGTGGCGACCAAACTCGAGTTCCTCTCGATCAGGCAGTAGACCAAGCCAAGACTCTTCCGGCGGACGACTCCGACGCGGACGAGTTATTGGACCAACTAAAAACAGAACTTCCGGCCGATCATTTCTCAGTCGTCGAAGCCTTGCTCGCCGGCCTGACGCAACAGGAGATTGCCAAATCGATGGGGATCGACGAGCGAACCGTAAGAAGGCGAATCTCACGGGTCCGCAAGTTGCTTTCACCCGCGGTGGATGAGGTGAAGAATCCTCTCTCTGGCAATCCGGATAAGCAGCGACTCGTCGCCTCGTCCACTACGTTGTCGCGAGTCAACTACAACCAATTCGTGCTTGGAAAACTGATCGGCAGCGGAGGCTTCGGCAAAGTTTATCGCGCGAGCATGCAATCCGATGGACGCACCATCGCAGTAAAATTCCTCCGAAAAGCATTCTGGCAAAACGATGAGGCTCGCGAGTCGTTCATTCGGGAAATCAACGCGGCATCCTGCATCAATCACCCTGGTGTCATCCGCTACCTCGGATACGGCGAGTCACCGCATGGCGGCCCATACGTTCTGAGCGAATGGATCGACGGCCGACCAATGCACACGATCGACCGTCCCAGCGAACGAGTCAGCAAGAAGCGATTCACGCAGTGGCTACTGCAAATCTGCGAAGCCCTGCAGGCGGTCCACAATGCGGGAGTGATTCACGGCGACCTCACGCCCGCAAACATTCTCATGGACAATCACGACCGAGTCACGATTACGGACTTCGGTTTCTCCCAAGCATCCGTCGGAGCGACCTCACCAATTCTCGGCGGAACCCTCGGCTACGCCGCCCCCGAGCAGATCGACCCCGCCTTCGGCAACATCAGCCCCAAAACCGACATCTACGCCATCGGCGGACTTATCCACTGGTACCTCTATGGTACACCACCTAACGCTGGCAACGGTGCGGCCGAAATCCTGATAGAAACAATCGGTCGCCGGCATTTCAGCACCGATACCAAATCCCAAAACAGCACAAACCTTCAAACAATCATGCGTCGATCGTTGGCTTCGTCACCGGCGGACAGATTCGCGAAGGTTGGGGAGATCATTAGATTATTCTCGCGCTGACTCAGCCATCGAACACCGATCATCTGGTTAAACCTCAACGACAAAACCGTTGTTCTTGAGCTTGCCGGCAGGATCGCAACATGCGCAGTTGATGAACTGTGTCGTACCACGGGTGAACATTCCGTAGTTGCTGATTCCTTTCTCGTCATGCAGATGGCCGAACGCGTGAATTCGTGGCTGGATTCGTTCGTCGACATGCCGGCGAAGGGCGGCACAGCCGACTTGAACAATCGCGTGTGACTCGATGTCGTGCGTCAGGTCGAGGACACCCTTCGGCGGACCATGCGTGATTAGAATGTCGATGTCGTCGGGAATGGGCAGCCAAACCATATCCAGCTTGCCACGCTTCTTCATGTAAACCCAATCACGAAACCGTGGCGTGTAAGGTTACCGGAAGATCTTCAATCCATTCCACTCCATCTGTTCATGGATCAGAAAGTGAACCGCTGGGTAGTCTTCCGCTCGGATCAGCCCCTGCTCAATCGCGGTTGAATGATTGCCTGGAACAAAGACTCTGCTAGGGATGTCAAGCATAGAGTCCAATCGAAAAACCGCCTGGATTCGGGTTCATTCATCCATGCATTGCCATGCGTCGCTTCGTCTCCGCAATGGATGACCAAGTCGACATCGTGTACTTGCAGCTCAGAATGTTCGTTGTGCGTATCCGAGATATACCAAATCTTCATTTGGAGGCATTCTCGTCATCGATGCGATAGAGGAACGCGTTGCCGACTTTTTTGAAGGGAATGTTCCCTGCGTCTCGTTGATGAGCAAGCTCGCAAGTCGTCCATCCAAAACGTTTGCGGACCTCCTCACTGCGAAGCCAGCTTTCAGCGGTTATTTGATTGAGTCGTGGGACCACTTCTTTATTCCAATAGCTTGCTCGACCGATGAGTGATTTGTCCACGTCAGGCAAAGCCATCCATTCGGACGATCGCGCCATGCTCTCTTCGACGTCGAATCCTTGATATGCATCGTCAACGAAGAGCCACTTATGGTGGTAAATAAACGGATCAGCCAAAGTAGGTCGAAGCTGTACAATCCCATCGGTTTTCACTACGGCATAGTTACCAGTCGCGGGCTCAGGCGATATGTCAAAGTCTGGGCAGTGAATGAAACTATAGTTTCCGTTCGTTTCATTGTGCTTAACCACCGTGTACTCGAATCCTCGCGGCAGTAAAACTCTTGCTTCGATCATTGAATCTCCCAGTACGTGCTCGAAGTTTCGATGAACGTACATCGCCCTACCGATTCTTTTTCCGACACCGTGCTTTGGGCACCGTCGCGGCAGAACTGGTATTGGAGTTTTCTTGGGGGCGTGCCGAACTAAGCGGTGCCCACGATGTTCAAAGCCGAGAATCTGAAGATTGGCCTTCCACACTTCTCGAGTCAGAAAATCTTCACCCTCGTGAAGAAGACCATGCTTCACTTCTTGACGCGTCAACCGCTCAAACTTTCCGCGGCGATCGTCGTCCGCATCAATCATGAGTTCCTTCCTGTCCAGCAACGGAGGATTCGCTCTATCAGCTGTTTCGTAGAAGCCGACGCGAAGAGTACGCAACCATCCATGATGCGGAGGCTGTGTCTAGATCCATAGCCGCGACGCCAGAAGAAGATGCAATCAAAGGAGTTGCCGAGACTCTGACCGAGAAGGCGAAGGAAGCGGGGGCTCTCGAGGATCAAGTTTGGAAGTTACAGAAGGAACTAGATCGTGCAAAGGCGGAAATGGAGTCCGCGCAAAAGTCACTTGATTCCATGCGAAGTCGCCTGCTCAAAGACGAGGTTTTCAAGGTTGAGGAATCGGCACGTATGGCCGAGCTTGCTAGCAAGACGCAGGAGATCATGAAACAATTTCTCTCGCGGGCCTCGGCGGCAAAGATCGATCGACTCTCCTCGTACGTTTCGGTGTCGTTTCGGTTCCTGCTTCGCAAGAAAACTCTGGTCGAGTCGGTTCAAATTGATCCGGAGACGTTTTCGATTTCACTGCTCGCGGCGGATGGGACTTCGATTCCCAAAGAACGATTGTCCGAGGGCGAGAAACAAATCTTCGCTGTCTCTGTGCTCTGGGGATTGGCACGAGCATCCGCTCGCCCGCTTCCATCCATCATCGACACGCCGATGGCTCGACTCGACGCGACACACCGCAATCACCTTGTGGAGCGGTACTTCCCGAATGCCAGCCACCAAGTCATCATCTTGTCGACGGACACAGAAGTAGACCAAGAATACTACGAATCGCTCTCACCCCACCTCTCGCACGCCTACCATCTCGACTACGACGAGAAGAAGCAGTTTACCGAAGCTACCGAAGGGTACTTTTGGGAAGCAGAAGCAGTCGGCGCGGGGAGCAATTAATCGATGTTTTTAAAACAGATACGACTTTCTTCTCAGGCACGCGACCAGCTGATCAGGCTGAAGACTCGAACTGGCATTCAGAACTGGAACGTCCTTTGTCGCTGGGCCTTGTGTGTCTCACTGAAAGAGCCAACGCCTCCAACCCCCGTCGAGATTCCGGCCGACAGCAACGTCGAGATGACCTGGGAGACGTTCGGTGGCGACAACTACGAGTTGTACGCGGCTTTGGTGCGAGAACGCTGCGTGCAAGATGGACTGGATCCTGACGACGAGGTTGCTGCAGGGCAGTTTCGCTTGCACCTTCACCGCGGTATCAGTTACTTGGCGACTCCAAACAAGATTAAGAATATTGGCGACCTCGTCGCATTAACCTGTGAGGCAAAATCCTGATGGCGCGAGAATCGATTGCAGACGTAGTGGTGACGGTGCTCGAAGCGAATAAAGCTCCTATGACGGCGAAGGAAATCTACGATTCGATCAATTCCAAGCAGCTTTACGAGTTCAAAGCCAAAGACCCCTTCGCCATTTTGCGTGCGCAACTGAACAAGCATTGCGTCGAGAATCAGTCAAAGGCCGCATCGCCTCGAAAGCTGTTTACGAAATCGGGCGACAAATACGGCCTCTGCTAGTTTCCCGGTCGCAGATACCTAGCGGTTGCGTTGAAAACGCCTGCTGCTCTTCTACGGTTCCGCAATAGCGACCAACCATTCCGAGTCTGATTTCAGCGAATCTAGAAACTCGCCGATTCGCATACCGGCAAAGCAACACTCGCTGTCCGACCTCGCAGTCGCGCTGATCAATAGCCAATTTGCAATGTTCATCTTGCAATTTGCAATCCATCGGTTCATTTTGTTGTCTGCAATCTTCACTCCGCCGGCGGGTCGCCGCCTGAACCGTCGGGATCGATCCCAGGTCGATCCCGACGCAATCATTCGGCGAACACCGTAGTTGGCGTAATGGACGTGGACATCATAACCTCGACGCATCATCTCATTGGCATCGCCGCGAAATTCGCCAAAATGGTATTCGTTGGTGAATTTCCATCGATCAATTTGGGCTCGCGTCGATTGCTCGTGCATGAAGTCCAACGCCGCATCATCAAGCGGCGCGTCGACCGCACGAAACTCAATCCACTGATACTCGGACATTCGGCTACCTCCTGGAACACCCTCAACAGGCGAAAAAGTAACAACGATTGATGCTTGGAACCACCATCGTGCTTGGGGATTCCTGCCGGCAACTGAATCAAAGCGACCGCGATGACCGCGGCCATCAACGTCCACGCGATTCTCGACGAGACGATGGCTGACTGCACGTCCGCCCTGATTAGCTGAATAGCGTTACTATGCGTGAGCCGCTTGACGGTAGCCGCGGGCACTTTCGCATCCACCGGCGGCTAGCGCCTTGCCGCTCATTGCACTGCAAATCACGGTACTTTTGATTGAAAGTGCGCTGCCCAGTTGGCGTGATCAACAATCCATGTGGCTGTTCTATACTCGGTCGCGTTGAACAGCGTCGCGTTCTGCTCCGCAAAAGTTGTGCGGGTGAACGCAACTTTCACGGAGTGAAAGGCGACGATCGCTGCTAGGCGAGAATCTCGGCGTGGGGCAGGCCTTCCCGAAGTGCTTCGACTCCGCCCGTCGTCAACTTGGTGTTCGCCACGTCGATGTAGTCCAGAGCCATTCCGACGAGAATGGAGACCGACGCGTCGGTCACTTGCGTTCCGCACAGGTTGAGTCGAGTGAGTTGACGAAGTTGGCTGATTCGTTCCATCGCGTGATCGGAAATCCCCGTGTTCCAAAAACTGATCCCTTCAAGATTCGTCAGTGGCAGTAGTGCCTCGACGTCCGCGTCGGTGATCTCGATTTGGCTGAAGTCGATCTCCACAATGTCCTCGTTCGGAATCCTTTGACGGCTTCGAAAAGGCTCGCCGAGGAACGTGAACCGAGCCCCTCGGTCCGTCAAATCAATCAAAGCGGAATCCATCAAGTCTCTCTCACCTCAGAAACGCTCCCCTTGAAGCCCACCACCGCTGATCGCCGGTCTTTCCAGCGTCTACGCCGGTTCGGCGACGACCTTTCCGGTTCGGTCGTCCACTCGGTGCAGGCGCGTGGTCTCTCCCGAAGCAGCGTCCCCAAACTCGAGTGAGACCAACCAATAGGGTTCGTCAGGCACGTTCTCGGCCACCATCGCTCGAATGGTCTCCGGATCCTGGATGCCGTTCTTGCTGTACAACTTCGCATGGAATTCTTTCTCGCGGCGAATTTTCTCCGCGTCGAATAACACGGCGGAACATCGGGTGCCGGGCGGAATGTCGCCGAAATGCTCGATGACAATCATGATTGCCGCCTTTTGATCGATTGCTTGTTTTGTCATTCCTTGCCTCCACCGGTGCGCGATTGCCCGTTTTCTCGGTGATGCGGTGTTTCTGTCGCCGCTTTGCGGCTGGTGGTTCATGGGGGAAGCCATTTCCGTCGGCTTGCGCCGACGGCAGGGGGCTGTCGTCGCTTTGCGACTGGTCGTCATGTCGTTTTGCTTCAACCGGCTCTTTGATAAGAGTTGACCTGATTTTGAGTCAATGATCGCTCGACGCGTCCGTCGCGTTTGCGCGATGCTCCGCTGCAACCGACGGAGCCGTCGAAGGCCGTAGCCAATTCCTGGAGAACTACTTTGTGCGTTTCTTTCGTTTCGCATTGCTCGCACGGCGTTTTCGCTGCAACAATTCTCGTTGCCAAACCGCGAATCGGGCGAACATCCATTCGACAAAGCCATCTGTTTCCATCCAAGACTCCTGCTGGTCCTCGATCACCATGGCGGCTTCTTCTGGGCTCCCCAGCGTGTATTGTTCTGCCGCCATCGGAGGTGTTTCGTCCATCAAGAGTTCGACGACATGCGGGTTGAACTTGAAGGCGTTGGCCATCGCTCTTTGCGCGTTAGGACTGTTTGGACCTTTGGCCCGATATTCGACTTGTGCCTTCAAGTAGAGCCAAGGACCCGATTCCTCGGGATACTGATTCAGAACGTCGCTTGCCTCCTGTTCTCGGTTTTGACGCAGCAGCAAGGGGATCACCTCGTATCGGACCCCCAGGTTGTCGTTCTGGTTCAGACGCAGAATGTCAAGCATCTCCGAAATCGCTTCGTTTGCTTGACCGTCTGAAGCCAGCGAAATGGCAAGGCCATGCTTGGCTCGGATCAGAGGTCGTGTTTTACTGATCTCCCAGAAACGACCGACTTCGGATTTCAGCAGATCGTCGCAATCGGATTCTGCAAGCTCCACCGCGGACGTGAACCGATCGATTCGCTGGGCTGCGTCGTGAGTGGAATCGGCCAGCAACACGTTCGCCTCGATGTGCGAGGGGTCTTCCTGCAATGCCTGACGGGCAAGTTGAATCCTGCGTCGTCCGTACGTATCGATCGCGGCATAATAAAGATTCTCGGCGCGATCGAACGGAGTTGCCGATGGGTAGTCGAAATCATCGATCGAACCGGTGTATTGAGTATTGAGCAGCTCATTGAGCTGGTCCACATCCATTCCCTTGTTCTGAGCCATGACAGATTGGATCAACCGGAAATGCCTTTCGTTGCCCCTCTGGTCTGGCATCAACCCCCGATCGATCCATTCCGTTCGGGCGGGCGGCTCGAGCAGATCCGGGATCGAAATCTTGCAACGCCGGTTTTTGCCCTGAATAGCGACCTGCTTGGACCATTCGCCTGAGTCCATTTCTTCTTCAGACGTCTCGGCTAAGGCAGCCAAAACAATGGTCAGGAATTCGAGTTCCTTCGGCTTTGGAGCCCGAGTCTCTTCCCGAGAGTAAAACAGGAACTGGGGGAACGCGTCGCCGGTTGCGAGCGGAAGATTGTGATCGTTCCAGTACGCGACATCTTCTTCGATTGCTTCGCTGATCGGACTGAACGTCAGACTGAACACCGCCAACGATCCCATATCCAAGCGTTGCGCTCGCATGCCCCAATGCGTCTCGGCGGAATCATAAAACCCGAGCCCGAATTCACGCCCGCCGGCACCTAGCACCGTTGCGTGCTTGAGGTATTTCGGTGGTTTGGGCGTCTGGATTTTGAGCAAATCGGTGTCATCGAGAAATCGCCAAGGCCGAGCCTGATAGAAGGCTGCAGCCGCTTCAGAGAAAGCCCGAATCTGTGATCCGCTGCAACCAGAGCTTGCCAATGAAGGGGCCAACGAAGCCGCGGCAAATTCCGAAAAATGGTTCGCCATGTCATCCCTGACCTCACACCAGAATTCTGGTTCAGCGTCCCACGTCACCTCCGTGCCAGAACCGGACAACCGTTCTTTCAACTGCATCGCCAAGTCCTTGTTCGTCACGGAGATCAAGGCGGGGCGATATCCCAAATGGTTCGTTTCCAGAAGCTCGAGCAATTCGCTGATCAACAATTCAAACGACGTCCCCTCGATCGAGGGTTTTCCTTGGACGATTTCGAGTTCACACGAAACCCAAAGAGCGACTTTCGCCTCTGCCATCGGAGTGTCAGCAAGTGGCCCGCCGACGATCTCAGCGAAATCAAATACCCCGCCTTGCCATTGGGCACCAGGCTGAACCGCATAGCTTAAAAACCGTTCAATCGCCGTACTCATGATTTACCTTGCTTCCGCTCGGTCGAATTCGGTTGAGAGATTTCATGAAACGTTTTGCCAATCACCAGAGGCCTCCACAGTCAGGCAAGGCGGACGACGCGCAACTCAATCAACTCGCCCCCGGTTCGATTCGCATAGGCAGCGCCAAGCAAAGCCGATTCCTGGACGTCCTCGACGTCCGGCTCAACGCCAGACCTGGTTCTGCCTTCCGCCCCAACATGAAGCCCTGCTGATTCGGGTACCCGCTTGAGCTAGCCGAGCGTGTGAGCTAGCCGAGAGTGGGATCCTTCGTTGCGTGCCGCTCTACTGCCACGCGGGCTCGATATTGCCCTTCGTATCATAGGCATTACGGATCCTGGCGTGAAGTTTGGCATTCTTGGAGTCGTTGTCAACGGATTGATCCTGATTCAAACCGTCCGCTTGATCGATTGCTTCGGTCGGTCGATTTGAAGCTTGGCCGGGCGCCATTTTTATTCTTGCTTCGCGTTTCCGGTCTGCCGCTTTTGGCTCACGGCTTCTCCTGGCCGCTGCGTGCCTGAGGCCGGGTGGCGTGGGCGCCGCGTTCTCGACCATTCAAGGCGGATCCAGGTCGTGCTGCAGATTCTTTATTGATTCCGATTGACGATCGAATCCAAGAAGGCGCGAGCTTCCGCGTCGGCGTTTTCAATGCGAAGCTTGTTCAGTTTTGACAGTTCGGCCAGCGGTTGCACTTCCTGCAACCCCACTGGGTTGGCGGTCTGAACGTGGAGACTTCGCAGGTGCTCCAGCTTCGCAATCTGGGCATAGGTCTCACGTGTTGTCTGGACGGAACGCGCAAATCGAATCGTCAGGCCTTCCAATTCCATCATTCGATCGAACTGCAACCCCGCATCCTCGCAACTCAGGATGTCCAGCCAGCGCAACCGCGTCGCTCTGGCCAATTGCGGCCACCGGATGCCTTCGGCGTGCAGCCTGACTCGAATCGCCGGATTGACGCGGATGACACTTTCCAGATTCGCCTGGACGTGGTCGCTGCCCCCCAAAACCAATCTTACCAACCCCTTTTCGACAAGCGCGTTGAGCGCGTGTTCGGTCAACGCGGGGTCCTCGTCATGGAGGCGAAATCGCCATCGGCCTGTGCTGCCATAGTGAAAACTTGCATTGTCTTCGCCCAAAAATGCAACCTGGACACCCTCGGGAAGCCAACTCGCGAACTGCTCCAAGCTGACGCTGTCCTTCGCCCCGCTGATGTCTGCTTGCTGGATGTTTCGTCCATCAATCAATTCCAGCTGCCGCGAGTCGATGTCTTCCAGTTGCAAATCGATCGAAGACAAGTGTTCCGATCCCAAACGAGCGAGCGATTGATCAGAGTAGTCGCATTCCCGAAAAATCAACTCAGCAACGCGGGACAGGTCGCCGCCGAGGAAACGGTCAACTTGATCGGCACTGAAGCCATACAGAAAGCACTTGCCCACTGGCTGCAAATCGGGAACCGACTCGAGTGGAGCGAACGCGTCTTGATGAAACGCATCTTCCGGCGGCTGGTAGAAGCGGGGCGAGAAAACGAGTTGCGTCAGGTTGGGCAACTTCCCGAGCCCAGCCAGAGCGGCTGGGGGGATTCGCGTGTCATGCAGATCCAGAACTTGCAGGTGCGTTAACTGGGCAAGAGGTTCAATGCATCGTTTTGACAAATTGCGGCACCCGTACAGCGAAAGCCGCTGCAAGTGTTCGCAACCAGAGAGCGACACGACGTCATCGTCACTGATGTCCGTTCGAGTCAGGTAGAGACGCTTCAAACCATGAAGTTTTTCGATGTCTTCGAGGTCTCCCGGAGCCAGGTCACATCGACTGGCATCGACCATGACCACGGTGTCAAAGAAGTGGTGCGTGGACTGATGAAACCAGTCGGGACCGCCCATTTTGAACTTGATCTGGGCGCCCTGCTGCTGTAACCGATTCACCACGGCTCGCACCCGCGACTGACGGATCCAGACGGCAAGTCCCACGGCACAAAAGCCAGTGAGGAGCAGCATCAGCCGGATGGAGAATCGCACGCGGTGCCTTTTCCCAGGTTCTCTCGCGTTGCCCAAAGTCGCTCTCGGGAGAATGCGAAAGGGAGCTTGCAATGATCCAATTCGCGAGTGTTGGTTGATGCTGATCAGACGCCAAACGCCATCGAGCCGACGACAGGCCTTTCAGGCAAAGCATAGTCTAGCAACCCGTCGGCTTTCCGGCCGAGCGTTCTGCAATTACTCCCCTGCCCCGCAACAGCGGAAGGTCCGAAACAACAGCGGGAATGCACGCAACTTTCACGGAGTGAAAGGCGACGATTGGTAATCAACACGCTGATCGTTTTTCGTGGGCATGGCATCGTTCGATTTGGCATCACGGAGCTTCCAACACCTTCGCTGCGCGACGTTTAGCAAGGAACAGCTCCAGTGCTTCGTGACCTCGTTGAGTCTGATGGACGACAATCGACAGGCTCTGCGGGTAAGGCGAGATTTCGGCGGGGCCGCCCTTGGCACCCCAGGAGGTTTGATCAACGGCATTCTGTATGTCGCTGATCAGCGACCCAAAATCTGCAGGGGTTCCCGGTCCCGCGATGACCAAATCGGATACGGGATACTGTCGCTTGGTCAGCTTCGACCTCTGCGAGTCCGACCAACCACTCTCATATCCTTGCGAATAGCCAGCGCGACGGCCGCGTTCTTTTCCATACTTGTACGCACCGAATCCGATTCCGACGAGCAGGGTCCCAAGCAGCAGTGCTTTCAAACCAAACTTTGCTCTCGGATGGATGGGAATCTTGATATGAAACTCGAACTTGTCCATCTTGCCGGACTCCGTGCACAGGTTCTTCGATTATCTTCTACCGATCATATTGCCTGAACGACTGGCTGGACATCCAAGCGCCAGCGAGCGGAGGATTACCTCACTTTTCGATGCGGTGCTGCTGTCGCCGCTTCGCCATTGGTGGTGACTTGGGCATCCGTTTCCGTCGGCTTGTGCCGACGGCAGGAGTATTCCCTGACGTGGTGAAAACCCTCCCCGCGTCGTCGCATGCTCCTCCGCGACCCTCCCGCGAGCGGGAGGGTGAATTAGTTTTCCGAGATACGAATACTGACAGAGCTGGATGGAATAGATCGGTCGTCAGGCGTGGCTTGGCCTCCTTGAATCGGTCACTGGCTTCAATCAGCTATGCTGCAGTTCGGAAGCTCTGCTTGCAGCCAGGCACGGCCTTCGTCGGTCGTCTGCGTGCCCCGCAACAGCAATTTCTTTAGAGATGTCAACTTGGATAGATGCCTGAGCCCTTGATCGGTCACGGCCGTATCAGCCAGCTCAAGGCTCTCCAAGTTGGAAAGTCCCGATAGGTGACGCAAGCCCTCATCTGTGATCTGGGTCCCACTGAGTTGCAACCACTCAAGGTTTTTCAGATGCGAAACATGCGAAAGCCCGAGATTGTTCAGGGGTGTCCCATTCATGGGCAACCCCTTCAGTTTCGTGCAGTTTCGGAGGTTCGACAGACCTTCTCCAGTCACGTTCGTACCGCTGATCGCAAGCACTTCAAGCTCGGTCAGTCCGGCAACATGACGTAGCCCTTCATCGCTGATCTTCTTGCGATTCATCAGCGTCAATTGCTTCAGTCTGGTGAATCGTTCAACGACCTTCAAATCATCGTTCGTTGGATCAGACCCCTCGTCAAAATTCACAATCCAAACGGATCTTGCGCAATCTTCGCCGAGCAGATCAATCAGCCACACGGGCGCTGGAAGTTTTGGGTCATTCCTCCATCGCATGCTTGCATCGAAGTGGTAGTCAAATCCAAGGAAACCACCAAGTCGCGTGACTTCGTCAATCGCTGCCTTTTGCGAGCGCGCCCGACTCGAAACGTAGGCAAACCAAATGCCGATGACCGTGAAAGCCAAGAGCAAGAACCGCAAACCGAATCGCGGCCAGCGGCGGCGACTCGATGGGGACTGCGAATTTCGAACGGGTCCAGCCATATTCAAAAGGACGGATTATGGATGAACCGCTGCGCGTTAAGCCCGACGAAGGATTTGTGAGCCGGAGACGGTTGGGTCCGGCGGAACACCGTTGGTACAATACGCGACCCTACCTTGACGCGACGGTGGCCACAGGCCTCCTGCTGTACGATTAAACTGAGGCAACGTGTATTCTCCACGGTGGGAGAAGTGGGGTCAAGTTTTTGACGCCGTGATGAACTTGCGTGGGGCGGCAGGCGATTGCCCTAGCCGCGTTCGCGTTCTCTCCGTCCCCGCGACCCCGCTGATTCCTAAGATTCCTATCGTTCGACTCGAGATGCCATGGCATTTAGCACCGATATCAATCTTCCACGGCGACATCACGCCCGTTACCCGGCGCGCTGCGTCCGTTGCGGCGGCGACCACCAGGGCAGGAAGATGCGACTTTGGACGCATACCATCGGATGGTGGACCGCGGTCTTTTGGATTTTTGGCTGGGGCTTCACGACTCGCGCCCCGGCCTGCAAAAAGTGCGCGCGGCTGATCCGTGCCCAACGCGTCGGCGGCTTACTGCTGACGCTGCTGGTCGCGGGAATGTTCATGACTTTTGTGTGGCCTCATGTGGATGACTTTGTTGCTCATGCCCTGCGGAAATGGGTCGCGTTGGGTCTGATTCTCATTTGCCTGACGCCGTACATCTTTTGGGAGATCGTCTTCCCGCCGGCCATCGACATCACCGCGTACAAGAACAGCGTCGATTATGAGTTCCGAGACCCTGAGTACGCTTTTGAATTCGCAGACCTGAATGCAGACGCCGACTGGGTGCGGATCTCGTGAGTCGAAGACATGCCGCGACGATTCAGCAGCCAACTCCGTCGTGATCGGGTTGAATAGCGAGGGCTATCGGGCTGGCGGTGATCCAACGCAACGAAAACCAAGGCATCGTCCGCAAGCCTCCGGATTGCGTCCTCGGCGGTAACTGGGGCGACAAAGCTCAATCGGTCCGACCCAGCTGCCGCCCCGTTCGCTGCGAAGACCGGTTGGGATGTTGGCAATCGGATCCAGCTGGGTAGCGTCCGCGCTGCGATAGAAGTCGGGCGAGTACCAATCGCGACACCAATGCCAAATCGTTCCGCTCATGTGCCGGAGCCCAAATCGTGACTGACCATAGGGTTGCTGAACGCGCGGCATCGGCAAACCTTCTGACTGGTACGCTTGGCCGCGCTGGTGGATTCCGGCGTACACCAACTCCTTCTCATCGAAGGCACCGTCGGCGGCACATTCCCACTGGGCCTCGGTGGGCAGAAAGCTCTGGTCCCGTTCACGCCAATCGACTCCGTTTGCCCAGCGGGAATAGGCGTCGGCCGCGTTCCACGAAACCAGGATCACCGGCTGCATTGCCGCGCCCGGGCGCGGCTGCCAGGTTCCACCGCAGGTTTCAAATTGTCGATCCGCCTGTCGGTCATCGTTCGCCGGGAGCGCAATCGAGTTCCGAAGTTCATCCGGTCCGATCTCAATTGAATTGAGAAACCGACAGAACGCCGTTACTGAAACGGGTTCGACGTCCATGAGAAACGAAGACAAAGTTGTTTGATGTCTCGGCTTTTCGTCTTCATTTGCCAGCGAGTCGTCGCACCCAATTTCGACACTGCTCGCCGGAACCTGGACACAGACCATTCCGTCGGTTGTGCGGCGATAGCACGGGAACTCCCCGCATCCATCAAGACGCTCGTGCAACCCGGCTTGCCTCAACACGCTGGCATCGACCTTGCCGCCGAGTTGCGTGAACCCGGACTCGGTGGCGGGCGGCAACTCGATCGGCTTTTTTCGCCAACCACCCCGAACCGGCGAACCGGTCCCCTGATTGAGAAAGGCAAATTCGGCCAGATCGCGGATCCTGAACGGCTGACGTGTGAAGATCAGCTTTCCGACCGGAGTGCTGGGTGTTTCTGGAATCGTGATGCCGAACTCATCTTCCGTTTCCATGATCAGTTCGATCAGGTCCAGGCTGTCACAGTTGAGGTCTTCGATGAACCGGCTTTCCGGCTTGACCTCATCGGCAGAGACCCCAAGCTGCTCCGCGGCCACTGTGCAGAGGCGAGCTTCGACTTGCTGCAGCTCCAACCAGACCGATGATTGACTCATGAGTAGCTTTTCTCCGGCGATCGCCTCGGAAAGTTGAACATGGCGGAGAATTTCGAGAAACCGCGATTGCCGTGGACGATTGCAATCGAACAGAACTGCACCGGAGCGAGGAGTGCCATCGAAACTCAAGGCGGGATTCAAGTTTCGGATCGACCGCCTTTCGCGGGTCACGGCTTAGTAAGCATAGCTTCTAAGAGTCTCGCTAGACAGCGCAACATTCAGTCAGCCGCGTCGCGCTAGCCGCGGGTTTTCCCGCCTCGACCGGCGGCTAGCGCCTTACCGCTCATTGCACGGCAAATCACGGTGTTTTCGATCGAAAGTGGCGCTGTCCAGTCGGTCACTCGGACAAACCTATCGGATCGTGGAAAGCTTGCTCGTGGAAGACGGAACGATGCCGCCGACCCACGCATCAACTTAATCCCTAAAAAATGTTCGCGAACCTTCGTAAGTGATTGGCGTCTACTACCCCAGAACCGCACGAGTCACCTCCTGCTCAAGGGCTGATCGGGAAAGACTCGCAACGATCTTAACGCTGGAGCCAGATGGCCAGGCAACCGGTTGCAACCCGGTCGAAGTGGGTTCGATTCCCACCGGCGTTTCTGATTCGAGGACTAGCACGTCATTACAGCTAGCTCATTTGGTTAGAGCATCAGATTATGGATCTGAGTGTAACGGGTTCGAGTCCCGTGCTTGAAACATGACTGGCCACCTACCTCGAATCTCATTCATGGTTCCTCGGAACCACGTTGCCCGGAACTTTCTCGTCAATTCAGTGCGTGTTGCCAACGCGAAAGGCTTGAAGCCTTTTGAAAGATTTTGACCAGCTGGACAGCGCCCTATTGCGTGAGCCGCGTGGCGCTAGCCGCGGGTTGCCTCGTATCGACCGGCGGCTAGCGCCTTGCCGCTCATTGCACTGAGAATCACGGCCTTTTTGTTTGAAAGTACCGCGATCCAGCGAGGATCCTGCCCCGCAATTCTTCATCAAACCGTTCAAGGTTGGAAGCAATCTTCCGACTTTCACACTTCACCCATTTCACTTCGAACTTCGAGGAGACCATGCAGAATCTGATCGCAACGCAAGTCGACGATCGCAAGCAAGCGTTCGTCCTGACCGAAACGCAGCGTGAATTGCTGCCGCTTGCGTTTGGGTCCTTCCTCGACTCGGTTGCCACGGCGACCGGCCGCGGAACGTTCTACAACTCGCGCGAAGAACAAGCCGCGGCGGTCGAAGCGGCACATCGAGACCTGTTCGACATCGATCGGGACGTCTACACCGCAGCCCTGATGCTGCCGGGCGTGACGGACTACAGCCGACAAATCGGTGTGCGTCGATTGTTGCAGGCGACTCGCGATGGCGGCATCCTGCCCGCGGAGTTCGAGGCAGTGGCGATCACGTGTCTGGTTCGCGGACTGCCAACGCAGCGGATGTTGAAGTTGTTTGGAATGCTTCGTCGCGACCGCGTCAACAACGCGCGAACGCGACGATTGATCCTGAGCGAAATACTGGGTGCCGACGGCCTAGAGTTCTGGGCAGTCAAGTACCGGGAAAAGCTGCGCGTCGCGTTGACGCACGCGTGGGGTCGCCGAATGGCAAGCATCCTGCGCAACGTGTTGGCGAAGTCGCCAGGTGATCGGACGGAGAAGGAATCAAAGATCGTTCGTCAGAACGTGAATCGATTCGTTCGAGATCATGCGGTCGATCGCGTCGAGCAATGCGTCCGGTTCGTCCTTGGTGAGGAAAACGACGTCACGCTGGATCGTTTGGCTGCGTACCGAGATGCGAAGTCGGACTTTGACCGCGGAGCCGTCCTGCCACCGGAAACGATGGAAGGCCTGCGCAGCCGATTCCACAAGGATCGAACAAGCGGCGAAGTCCTGGAACTGACGAAGTCTCAGCTGACGACTGGCCAAAGAATCGCCGTTCAGCGCAAGGCCGAGCAGTCAGGTGTTGAGGTCAAGTTTGATCCGGCGCGGTACGACGCGGTGCGACTGTACGTTTACGCTTTCGAGATGGGGATGACGGATGCCATCCGTCAAACGCTTCGGGACAAGGCGGAAGCGGCTGCCGCGCGCCTGCCGGTACGGTTCGAGCGAGTCGGTGTTTTGATCGACGCATCGCAATCGATGATGGGTCACGACACACAGGCTCTTCGCCCGATCGCCACGGCGCTTGCGCTGCGCGACTTGTTGTCAACGACCGCTGATCACGCGGTGGCAATCACAGCGGATGGCCGAGCCACGGAAAGCTACGAATTGGTCGAGCCGTCGGGCGACACGTCGCTGGCGGCGGGACTGGTTCAATTGTTGAAGGCGGAACCGGACGTCGTGTTCGTTCTTTCGGACGGATATGAAAACGCGCCGTCCGGGCGATTCGGTGAAACGGTCGCGGCCGTCCGTCGAATCGGCATCCAAACGCCGATTCACCAGTTCACGCCGGTCTTCGCAGCCGAGTCGCAGGGCGTTCGCACGTTGAGCGATTCGGTGATTGCGATGCCGGTCAGCAAGCCGGAGGCGATCGGATTTGGATTGCTGAAGGCATTGATTGAGTCCGACGTCGACCGTGGCGTCGCGGCTCTGTTTGGAATGACCAAGGTCGCAGGCTACTTGCCGGCGGCATAAGTCCATCGAGTGTCCCGGCGTCCGATTGACCATCGGACGCCGGGCAGTTCGGTGAATCGTCAGGAGAACTTTGAGAATGTTCCGCAAGAGAAAGAAGAACACGAGTCTGCGCATCGAAGTGCGCGAGGTCCTGCGCGGCTGCGAGGCCGGTCGGCTGCAAAGTGTCGGCTACATGCAGGTCATTCCGCTGGTCAGCGATTTGAACGACGATCGGTTTGTGTCACCGGTCCAGTGCGACGCGGACGTGTACACGACCCGCTACGGGACGCTCGGATTCCGTAACCCGAGCGATTCGGTGATGATCGTTCCGTGCCACGCGGGCTACGTCGTGAAGCAGCACGCACAGGACCACGCGATGGCCCACGCCGGCGTGGTCGCCGCTGCGGGCGATCGTCGATACAACACGGCGGCCTGCATCCAGGCATCGCAAGGCGGATTCATCAAGAAGGGTTCGTACCGAATGTTGATTCTGCCGCACGCGTTGCGCGAGCATGCCCTGCGAAAGCGAGGCGAGAAGAACTACCAGAAACTGTGGGAAGACATTTCGGTGTTCAACCAGCGTTTCGGCGTGACCAGCCAAGGTCACCTCGAGTACTTCTTGCAGGCATTCAAGAAGGAGCTGGATGAGTTCGTCGCTGAGTTCGAGTGTGTTCCGCGGCAGATTGGTGCGATCGTCCTGATCGACGACCGTGTCGTGGGCATCGAGCGGGCTCCGTCGCACGCGTATTGGCAGAGCATCTGGCCGAGCCTGATTCGTGAGTGCTACGGATCGCTGGCGATTGAGGCCGCAAAGGCCAACGGAGATCGTCCACCCGAACGATCGCCACGTCTGTCGTTGCCGGTTGAAATCGCATCGCTGGAGGAATTGGAATCGTTGATTGCCGAGATCGCTTCGCAAGAAGATGAACGAGCGCGATCCACGGTCCGCGAGCTACTCGACGAACCGTTGGACCTGCAGCACGAAGAAACCGTGGCTGACGTGTCGATCGACACGGCAACCTCGGAGCACTTCACCGGCCAAGTGATCCGCGAAGGCGAAAAGATCGTGTACGCATCACTCCCGGCAACCAGTGCCTTCGTCAAGAGCCAGGAATGGACGCGAGCCGAACCGTTCGCGATCTAATGGGGCTGGTTGGCCCTGGGCAACCGAAAGGAAGGCTGTCAGCGAATTCGCCTGAAGCGCTCTCTGGCAGCTCTCCAGGGTTCGCCCCCAACGGCTTCGATAGGAATGGCTCTATCCGCGCCGCCGATGCCGTTGAAACATGGGCCAACCGGCGGGGCGGACACACAGCAGCGTGGACAAACGCCCGTGCGCGGTCAATTCCGTCACGGGCGTTTATCTTTTACAATCCGTGCCATTACCCCTGGTCGCAACTCCGCCTGATCGTCGATGGACGACGGGTGCCAGCGATGCCACTTTTTAGTCAAGCCGAAAGGTTGTCGATAGCGCACCGTGATGACGTGGATTGAAATTGCCGCGACGGTGTTTGGTTTCTTGTGCGTGGTTCTGACAATCCGTCGCAGTGTCTGGTGCTGGCCAACGGGGCTGGTTCAGGTTTTGCTGTTCATCGTCGTCTTCTACGACGCAAAGCTCTATTCCGACCTGCTGCTGCACGTCGTGTATGTGTTCCTGCAGTTTTATGGATGGTACCAATGGACGCGGCCCGAGGCGAACCGTGAATCCCTGGTCGTCCAAACGCTGACGTTCGGCGCGCTGGGAGCTTGGATCCTCGTGACGGCCGCGGGGACACTCGGGTTGGGCTGGTCGATGTCGCGGTGGACTGATGCCTCACTGCCTTATCCGGACGCGTTCACGACGGTGGCCAGCCTGCTTGCGCAATTCTTGCTCGCCCGACGCTACGTCCAGAATTGGGGATTCTGGATCTGCGTCGACGTGGTCGCGATCTGGGTGTATTTCACCAAAGGCCTGAATGCGACGGCGATTCTCTATCTCACGTTTCTGGTGCTGGCCTGCATCGGATTGGTGATCTGGAACCAACGCTTGGCACTGCAGCGGGGCGGAGAGCACGAATGAATACCGTCGGCCTAACGCTCGGCAAGTTCGCTCCGCTCCACCAGGGCCACCAGTCCGTCATCGAGCAGGCAATCGCAGAGAACGATCACGTGATTGTGGTTGTCTACGACGCTCCTGAAGTCACGCCGATCGCCCTCGAAACGCGAGCCGGCTGGATTCAGACCCTGTACCCCCATGTTGAAGTCATCCTTGCGAAAGACGGTCCAACAGTCGTCGGCAAGACCCCCGAAATCACACAACTGCACGATCGCTATTTGAAGCGACTTCTGCAGGGGCGCAACATCACGCGTTTTTACAGCAGCGAATTTTACGGTGATCACGTCAGCCGGGCCCTGGGCGCGATCGACTGCCGGATCGACGAGGCCCGCAAACGGGTTCCAATCTCCGGAACCGCGATTCGCTCCGATCCATTTCGGCACCGAAAGCACTTGAATCCCGTTGTTTACCGAGACCTGATTACCAAGGTGGTTTTTCTCGGTGCCCCGTCAACGGGCAAAACAACGCTGGCGCGTCATCTGGCGGAGCAACTGACGACCGCCTGGGTCCCCGAGTATGGTCGCGAGTACTGGGAGGCGAATCAGGTTGAGCGTCGTCTTTCGCTTTCGCAACTTGCCGAGATTGCGGTCGGACACCGACAAAGGGAAGATCAAATGATTCTGGACGCCAACCGTTTTCTGTTTGTCGACACGGACGCAACGACGACGTATCAATTTTCACTCTATTATCACGGCGAGGTCCACCCGACGGTGGCGCAGATGGCCGCCCAATGCCGGGAGCGGTATCAGGCCTGGTTTCTCTGCGGAACGGACATTCCGTACGAAGACAGTTGGGATCGCAGCGGTGACGTTCACCGCGAATCCTTTCAGCAGCAAATCGAAGCGGACCTCGTGGATCGCGGCATCCTGTTTCGGAAGCTAAGCGGCGACCTGAAAAGTCGCACCCGTTGCGTACTGGAAACGTTGAAGGCGTTTGAATGATCTACCCGGGCGTTCTGCAACGTTTCGATTCGGCTTCACAAAGGCCGAATTGAACGCAACTTTCACGGAGTGAAAGGCGACGGTTGAGAGATGCCGGCTCGATCGCCGCCGGGGGGCAGAGCAAATTCGCGATCACCGGTGAGCGAATCTCTTCCCGCATTCCCCGGCTGACCGTCGAATCGCCTTCTTTCAGCGGCTATCCTGGGAGGCTTGAATCGCGTGAATTCTGATTGCTCCCCCGACCCAAAACGGTTCCCATGGCACCAGCTCTCAATCGCCGGCAAACACTGAAGTCGACTCTCGGATGGGCGGGGGCCGCGGTGCTGGCCAGTCGCACCGAGCGAGCTTTTGGATTTACCAGTGCGAACGAGCGTCCCCGGATGGCCGCGATCGGCACCGGCAGCCGTTGGTATCAGAAAGCGACCGGAGTGGACAGCCGCTATGGTTCGGCACCCGACATGAGAAAGCTCGGGGACTATGTCGCGGTCTGCGACGCCGATGCCTATCGCGTCGGCTTGGCCAGTGACATCGCGAAGGAATGGACGGGCGAATCGCCTCGGGCAAGCTCCGATTACCGCTCGGTGATCGATGACCCGGAGATCGACATCGTGCACATCTCCACGCCCGATCACTGGCATGCCAAGATTGCCATCGAAGCGATGCTGGCCGGCAAAGATGTGTACTGCGAAAAGCCGATGACGCTGACGATTGAGGAAGGTCAGCTGATGAGCAAGGTGTGCCAGCAGACCGGCCGAATCTGCCAGATCGGGACGCAACAGCGGAGCGACAAGGGTTTCCTGACCGCAATCGCATTGATCCAGGCCGGCCGCCTGGGCGAAGTCCGCAAAGCCACTTGCAGCATCGGTGGCGGACCGACCAGCCCTGAGATTCCCGTGACCGAGCCTCCCAAATCTCTCGACTGGAACTTGTGGCAAGGCCCGACGCCCGAGGTCCCGTTTCGGTACCTGGCTGGCGATAACGGCGAGACGCAAAGCTGGTCCCGCTGTCACTACGAGTTCCGCTGGTGGTACGAATACTCCGGTGGCAAATTGACCGACTGGGGCGCCCACCACTGTGACATCGCGACTTGGGGCCTTGGCAAGACACAGACGGGGCCGGTCTCGGTTGATCCGGTGATGGTCAAGCATCCGGTGCCGTTTCGAGAGGGTAACCCGGTCGATCCCTCTCGCTACAACACGGCGACGGAGTTCTTGATCCGCGCGGTGTTTGCCGACGGCAAAGAGATCGAGCTGCGGCACGACCAAGGCAACGGGATCCTGTTCGAAGGCAGTGGTGGACGCATTTTCGTCAATCGAGGTCGTCTGACCGGCACGCCCGTGGAAGACTTGGAGTCGAATCCGTTACCCGATGGAGCCCTCGAAGCGGTTTACAAGGGACGCGAACTCACCGACCACTTCCGAAACTTTTTCGTCGCGTGCCAGGACCGCAAGGACCCGATCTCGGACGTTCACAGCCACCACCGAGCGTTGTCGACGTGTCATTTGGCCGGGATCGCGGCCCGGCTCGGTCGCAAGATTGAGTGGGATCCGGAAACCGAGCAAGTGATCGGCGACGCGCGCGCCCAAAGCTTCATCCGTCGCGACCGCCGCAATGGTTTTGAAATCGAAATCAGCTGACACGCCGGCAGACAAACGGGGCAGAATTAACCGTCCTTCACCGCTTTGGTGACAGCGAAGCAGGCGATTGCTCCACTGCGACCTTTCCGGATCAAGGTCTGGCTCAAATACCGCATTCACGTTTTCAGACGCCTCACCATGTTTTCACTTTCTGCTGCGGCAAGATCTCCCTTGGTTTTGTTTTGCCTGACCACCGCTTTCGCAGCGGTGAAACCGAAAGTCATCCAAGGGCACGAAGCTTCGAAGAGGCTTGAGGAAAGCGGGACGGAGGATCGGCTGAAAGCGGTCTACGAGCGTGACGAATTTTCAGCGAATCCGTTCGAAGCGATTTGGTGGGACGACAGCAGCGGTTACTCAGTCGTTCAGAAAGAGTCACGCACGGGCGAGCAGGTGAAACTGCACTTCAACGTGGAAACCGGGGAACCAACCGATCGCAAGCCGCCGGAAGGCGCCCTCCGAAACCGAAGAGATCAAGTTTCTCCCGATGGCAAACATCGCTTTCGTCTGGACGGTGGAAACCTTGCCGTCGTTGATCTGGAGACAAACGAGAAGACCCAACTGGTCGAGCAAAAAGGAGATCGCGACGTCTCGTTGCGCAATGCGAGTTGGAGCCCCAACGGAAGATTCATTGCGTTCACGGAAATCGACGAAACCGACGTGAAGCAACGGTCCATGCTGGTTCCCAGCGACCCGTCGTACCCGGAAATTCGGAAGCAACGATTTGCCCGAGTCGGCGAAACCATCCCGTCACTGCGGGTTGGCATCGCCGATGTCGAAGGACAAGCCGTCCGCTGGCTTTCCATCGATTCACCGCCCGAAGGGTTCTACCTGGGGCGCATGGAATGGGCCGGAGAGGAACTGCTGGTCGAACGTTTGAGCCGTTTTCGAAATACGCGTGAGATCTTTCTGGCATCGGTCAACGGAGAAATGAAGCGTGTCTTTGGTGAAACCAATGACGCCTGGGCGGTCGGCAGCCAGCAGCTCATTCTTGGTCTCACTTGGATCCGCGACGGCAATGCGTTTGTTGTGCTATCGGAGAAAGATGGATGGCGTCACGCGTTTCTCTATGATCGCGACGGCACGGAACGGGGTCTGCTGACGCCCGGGGAATACGACATCATCGACAAAGCGGTCGTGGACGAAGCAGGAGGCTGGTTTTACTTCTACGCTTCACCGCACAACGGCACCGAGAAGTATCTCCATCGCGTGCCGCTGGACGGTTCCGGCACGTTAGAACGCATCACTCCCGAAAATCAACCTGGCACACACGAATACGATTTCTCCCCAAATGCGAAGTATGCCTTTCACACGTGGTCGTCCTTTGACTCACCGCCCGTCGTGGAACTGGTCGAAATCGCCGATCATCGCGTCATCAAGGTGGTTGAAGCCAACGAGCCGCTACAAGAGCGAGCCAAAGAAGTCGTTGCTCACCCCACGGAATTCAACGAGCTGAAGATCGGTGACGGCGTCGCGATGGACTCCTGGCTGATCAAGCCGAGAGAGTTCGATGAAACGAAAAAGTACCCGGTCTTTGTCTACGTCTATGGCGAGCCCTATTTACAGACGGTGCTGAACAAGTGGGGGGCCGGCCAGAGTCATTTCCTTCGGGTCGTGGCCGACCTTGGTTACGTGGTTGTCTCGATCGACAACCGAGGCACGCCGGCGCCGAAGGGAGCTGCCTGGCGGCGATCGATCTTTGGCAGTCTGGGACCACTTTCGTCGGAGGACCAGGCCGCAGGTTTAAAAGAGTTGGGACGCATCCGCCCCTTCATCGACCTGTCACGCGTCGGGATCTGGGGCTGGAGCGGCGGGGGATCGAACACTCTGAACGCCATGTTCCGCAAGCCCGATGATTAT
>NZ_VWOX01000034.1 GCF_008629675.1 Roseiconus nitratireducens
CTAGGTGGGACGGGCTGTGTCAAGCTATTTCTCGACGTCTTCAATCCGAATCGACAATGGGGAAGGGGGATGGGAATAGCGAATGGGTTTAGCGGAGGTGTTCTTCACGGATCTTGAATACGCGAATGGCGTTGTCACGCATTCCCTTTCGCAGGGCCTGCTCCCCCTGAGATTTCAAGAATTGTGAAACAATTCGTACGACGTCGTCGACTTTCCCGTAGTGAGTGCAGACCGCCCAGTTCGAGGCGAACATCACGCGATCCTCACCGAAAGCGTTGAAGCAGGTTTGCAAGACTGTTGAATAGGTATCCAAATCCGTCGGCGCCGGCTCAGCAAACGGAGCACCTTCGCAAAAATTCAGCAGGCTGGAGAGCTTGCAATGCACGTTCGGATACTTGCCGCAGTCCGCAACGGCGGTTGTCCATTCTGGCGTCACCATGCCGTCTTTCAATCGGGCACGGAAGCAATGATCGATCACGATCGTCAGTTGAGGATAGTCTTGCGCGAGTGCAATGACCGACGATGCTTCCCCACTGTCGACCAGAAGATCGACCACCATGCCATCTTGTTCCAGCAATTTAAGATTTGCCCGCGCTACGCCATTTTTTAAGTAGCCTTGAAGTTCTTCCCGGCGAAACCGATAACCCCGCAAGTAGCCACTGGCTTGATAGCGTCGATAATTGACGACGAAATCGGTGGACGCAAGATCGCCCCGGGCGATGTAGCCGCAGATCAGATTTGACTTCGCCTGCTCCAACACCCAATCGTTGAATTGAGGGTGCTCCTGATCGACGGCCTCGACCACGACGGTGGCCTGGATGCCCAACCGATCCGCAACCGGGCGATAGTCTTTTGGTGTGACGACGTGACCGAGCGTATTCTTCGGGTGGTACTTCGTCGTCTTCGCTTCCAGTGCGATTTGTTCAGGGCCTTTAAAGTGCGTGTGTGGATCGATGATCCAGGGCTTTGTTTCAGGTTCAGCAGCTTGTGCGTCGAAAAGGATCGCGCTGCAAACGGTCAAGAGAGCAATCAACCGAACCGCGGTGTTCGTTTCTGTTGTCAACGAAATGACCTGCTTTCTTCTGGGGGCTGACGCTGGGGATTCGTACCGCACTTCGGGTTCACCCTCGACAAACCGGAAAACGTCGCCGTCAATGCCTTTGATTGATATCAGCGGCCAACACTCGCCCGCGCTCGCCTGCGAAAAAACTTCGGCGGGATGTCAATTTCCATCGCCGTGCGGCCGTCAGGATACCAGAAACCCACGGCTTATCCCGGCGAAGGAAGGACGTGGAGCCGTTCAAGGAGGATCCAAATGTCCTCAACAGCCGGGGCGACGGGGCAACGCTCACGAACGGGCCGTGAGTCAGTGAAGCCGTTTTACTTGGTTTTTACCGATCCGACGACATTCTTCCGGAGCAGCGAAATCCGTTGCGGGCCTGATTCCGGCCCAGTACACTGGGGTTCCTTCAGGCCCACCCGCACATCCCACCTTTGCGCTTCGTCAACGAACCGTTCGGCCCCTGACTCTTGGTGCTTGCGGAGTCATCGAATCTGCCTCCGAGGGTCCGAACCAGAGCGACTGATTCGCTGAGCGTTGCACGTTGCCTCACTGAAAGATCGATCATGCTCAACCGCAGAAACCTGCTGCAAGGAATGGCCGCCGGCGTTGGCGCTGCATTTGGGACGCCGCTGATTCCGAATCAGCTCATGGCGTCGCCGGTCAGCAACACGACTCGGAAGCGGGTCATCTTTTTCATGCAGAACCAGGGATTTGATCCCAAGACCTGCATTCCGACAGGGATGAGCAGCAGCGGCTCTTTGGCGAAAGCGAAGCTGCCGGAGCCGATCAACGCACTTGAGCCGTACAAGGACCGCTTGCACATCATCAACGGATTGCATGGCATGCATACCAGTCCTTCGCACAGCGCGTTCTTCGGTGCGCTCGGCGGGTATCGTGGTAGCGACGGCGTCCCACCCAGCGGCCCCACCATCGACTATCAGTTAAGTAGGGCACTGCCTGAAACGTTGCTGCCTCACCTTTGCATCGGCATGGACTCGATCGAGAACATGACGACCAAGCCCACGCTCGCGACGCTGTCTGCAAGCGGTGCCGGCCAGCCGATCTTTATGCATTCCAATCCGAATCATCTTTATCAGATGTTGTACGGTGGAATTGCTTCAGGCGAGATTCGGCGACAACATGAAGCGCGATCGAGCGTCATGAGTCAGATCGAAAGGCTGGCTGCTGCCAAGGATCACGCTCTTTCGAAGTCGGACAAACTGCGGTACGACCAGTACGTTCAGGGATTCCAGGAAGTCAACGGTCTGCGCGACCGGCTCGCTTCCGTATCCGATCACCTACGCAAGTTCGCGCCGACGGTGGATACGCGATACACCAATCCGGAGTTCGAGACGGATTGGCATGATGTGTTGCTTGATCTTGGCATCTCGGCACTCACGTCGGGCATTACCAACACTTTGACGATCGGGTCGGGACGCGGCGAAATCTTTGGTGCGTGGAAAGGCTTGGGCATCGAGCAACAGGGCCACAACCTTGGGCACATGGATCAGCCGGACAATCCGATCTGGATCAAGATTCGTCAGTACAACAGTAGGATGCTTGTCAGGATCATGGAGGCATTGGAAAGCGTGCCCGAGGGCAGTGGCACGATGATGGATCACACATTGGTCGTCTACACCAGCAACAATGCGGACAAGCAACACACCAATGGTGCAAACTGGCCGGTCATGCTTCTGGGCGACCTTGATGGAGCGTTCAAGACGGGTTGCTTCACGCAGCTCGATGGAAAGCGACCCATCAATGCGTTGTACACGTCTCTGCTGAGAGCTGCCGGGCAGAATTTGGATCGCTTCAACATGACCGAAACGTTGGCCAAGAAGTACGACGACGCCACCGGGCCGCTGAAGGAAGTGATGGCGTGAGCTTGTATCGCACCGCGTTGCCGATCGCCCTGGTCGCAATCCTGTTCGCGTCGTCCCGCGTTGCTCTCGCGGAGACTTACACTCCCGGGCAGCGTATTGATGCGCGTTATGGCGATTTTGCCAAGGCGTTTCTAGAAACTCACTGCGTGGACTGCCACGGCGAGTTTGATCCTGAGGGTGATCTCTCGCTGCATGATCTGGGGCCCGTGGAGGAAGTCAACGCTGACACTTGGAGGAGCGTGTGGGCCCAGGTGAAACTGAAGGAGATGCCGCCGCAAGATGAGGAGCAACCCCACGTCGTCGATCGGTTGCGGTTTTCCGACTGGATCGTCGGCGAGCTAAGCCGCGTCCTGGAGGACAAGGGAGGGTTCTTTGACCACCTTGATCCGAACAAAGGTAACTTCGTTGACCATGACCTGCTGTTCGGCCCGCTACCCGATGGCATCCAGCTAGCGCCGGCGTCAACGCCCGCGCGGATTTGGCGGGTCACACCGCAAGAACACATCACGCGACTGAACGAGCTGATAAACGCGGAACCCGCGTTCAATCCCGAAATGCCCGGGCTGCGCACCCATGGCGACGCCGTTCCCACCAACCATGGAGGAGAGCTGAAGCTCTACTTCGGCACGGATCGAATCATTAAATGGCAAGGTGGGACCGTTGCTTACGCCACGTCGGTCAAGAGCGTCCCGGCTGTGCTTTCCACCGCCCGTGATCATGGGCTGGAGAATTATCCAGACTTCTACACGGTCAACAGTGCCGAGGCGACTCAAATCATGAGCGTCGCGGGCGACATCCTGCGGTACATGGCCGAGGGGCCGCTAAGCATCGCGAATCCGGAGCAAATCACCGATGATCCCAACAGCTACAAAATGGAGGGCGATATCCGCGGTCTTCCAACCGCCCTTGTCTACAGCACGAAAGTGGTGCGCCCGATAACGCCCGTCTACGACCTTCTGGACGAGGAGGGCGTGACGGACGAACGCCTGCGCGCCGCGGTGGATTTCTTGTACGAGGCGCTCACGTTTCGTCCCCCGAGCGAACAAGAATCTGATGCTTACGTTGCCATCGTCAAACAATCAATCAGCAAGCTGGGCAAGAAAGACGGTGCCGTTCTTGGACTGTCTGCCATTTTTCTCGATCGCGATGCGCTCTTTCGACCGGAACTGGTTGAGAAGGGTCAACCAGATCGGCATGGACGCGTCATGATGCAGGATTGGGAGCTCGGGCTGGCGGTCAACCACGCGCTGCGATACATCCAGCCGGACGAAGAACTGCGAAAGGCGATCGTTGAAGGGCGAATGCGAACGCGGGAGGATGTCCGCCGCGAAGTCCAGCGAATGCTAGCAGACGACAGCATTCGAAAGCCACGAATCCTGCGTTTCTTCCGCGACTACTTTGACTATGACCGGGCTGGCTATATCTGCAAAGATTCCAAGGCGCTGGCTGATACCGGTGTTAGCAATCGTGGCACGGCGCATTACCGTGCCATGTTCGATGCCACGGCCAGCACCGATCGTTTGATCGAATTGATCCTGAAAGAGGACAAGGACGTGCTGAAGGAGTTGCTGACGACCAATCGGGTTGTCGCGACGAATGCCGACAACGTGTACTTCGGCCGCAAACGCACCGATGAAGAACGATCCGAAGCCGTTGCCGAAGCGAAGCGGGCAGTGGCCAAAGCGACAAAAGAGGCGGATGCAGCACTGGAAGCGGCGAAAACGGAACTTTCCGAGCTCGAGCAATTCCTGGACGTCCATCCGGAGGAGACGCGAAAGAGAAAAGGTGAGCTTGCAGAAAAGAAGCGGGCTGTCACGACGGCCCAGCGGAAGTTTGATGCTGCGACGAAAAAGCAGAAGAGCAATTCAAATCACGCTGTGGAGGAAGCCGTTCTGTCGGGCGACAGGATTTACGCCCGTGTGAGTCGCCGAAGTTTTGGCAACGGGTCGATGAAACCCGACCGCATTTTGGCCACGGTCCCCGAAGGCCAACGTTTGGGAATCCTAACGCATCCCAGCTGGCTCGTTTCCCATTCCGACGCGATGGACAACCACGCCATCCGACGCGGCCGTTGGATTCGTGAACGGTTGCTTGGCGGCGGCATCCCTGATGTTCCGATCACTGTCGATGCCATGTTGCCCGACGAGCCGCAACGGACGTTGCGAGAGCGGATGCGTGTGACCCGAGAAAGCTATTGTGCGACGTGTCACCACAAGATGGACCCTCTGGGGTTGCCGTTCGAGATGTTCAATCATGCGGGCGTGTACCGCGAAGTCGAACTCGGCAAGCCGGTCGACACCACCGGAGAGATCATCGATTCCGGCGACCCCACGCTGGATGGCGAAGTGGCCAACGCCATCGAGATGATTAAAAGGATCGCGGAAAGTGAGCGTGTCGAACAGGTTTTTGTCCGCCACGCATTTCGTTTCTGGATAGGGCGAAACGAAACGCTCAACGACGCGCCGGTTCTGCAAGAAGCGTTTCACGCCTACCAGGACAACGGTGGCAGCATGAAGGCGTTGCTGACATCACTACTGACCTCCGATGCGTTTCTTTACCGGACCAAGAGTGGGCGGTTGGTAGCCGAATCGAAGTAGTTCCACGAGCCAGAAATGTGGATCGACGCGTCGATCACGAATCGGGTTTGGCTCGTCAATTTTCTTACTGGGCCTCCACGCGTTCTTCCCAGGCGACGAGCTCGGCGTCCAGGTTTGCGGCCAGGTCGGGATGCTGGTCGATCAGGTTTTGGGTTTCACCGATGTCGGACTGGAGGTCGAAGAGGTAACGCTCGCCAGTGGCTTGCTTGATCAGTTTCCACTTCCCTTTTCGGACCGCCAGGCCTTCTTCCACGTTCTTGCGGACCGGGCCCTTCTTGCGACGCCAGAACAGTGTCCGAGTCTGATTCGGTTCCTGGCCGGTCAAAACCGGAAGCAGGTCCATGCCGTCTTCGCCCGCGTCGTCGTTCGCAACACCGGCTAGCCGCCGAAACGTGGCGGTCCAGTCCATCGTGATGCCGACTTGAGAGGTCACCTGTCCCTCCGGCAGCACGCCCGGCCAGCGCGCCAGACAGGGCACACGGACGCCGCCTTCCCAAATCGTCGACTTCTCACCACGCAAGGGGGCGTTGCGCGACCAGGTGCTGCCGCCATTGTCCGACGTGAAAACGACCAGAGTCTTTTGACGAAGATCCAAAGCGTCCAATGTCGCCAGCACCTTCCCAATTCCATCGTCCATTCGCTCAACCATCGCAACATAGGTTTCTCGGTCTCCTTGCTGCCACGACTTGGTTTTTGGCTTGACGGGTTTGTCTCGATCGCCCGGGGCCTGGTAGGGAAAATGCGGTGCCGCGTGGGACAGGTACAGGAAGAACGGAGCTTCGTGGTGCGACTCAATGAACGTGATCGCGTCTTCGGTGATCAGATCGGTCGAGTACCCTTCCCGCTTGATGGGCGCATTGTCCAACCACAGGTCGGGTACTCCGATTCGATCCATGTGATCGAAATAGTGGTGGTTCCCGCCCAGCAGCCCGAAAAAGTGGTCGAACCCTTGTTGATGCGGCTGACGCTGGCGATCGTAGCCGACATGCCATTTGCCTGAGATTCCGGTCGTGTATCCGGCGGACCGCAAGTCATCGGCGATTGTTTCGCCGTCTGTCGGCAGGCCTCGCCCCATCTCTTGATAGTACAAGGCGTTGTCCAGACCCAGTCGCTGCTGGTATCGCCCGGTCAGAAAGGCGATCCGCGTGGGAGAACAAACCGCGGCATTGGCGTAGAAGTCGGTGAAACGGACGCCTTCGGTCGCCAATTGATCCAGGACGGGCGTTTGAATGTCCGTGCAGCCGTAGCAGCCAACGTCGCCGTAACCCAGGTCGTCCGCGAGAATGAAGACGATGTTGGGCCGTTCCAGCGGCGTCGCAGTGTCGGCGGCACCCGCTCCGGTCAGCGGAGCAAGCATCAACACCGTGATGACAAGGATTCGATGGACGGACTGCGCGGGACGCTTCACGGATGAACCTCGGATTGTTGGAAGACCTCGCGAATCCAGTCGCCGCGGGTGTTTGATTTGGTGGGAATTGGCAAGTGGTGCTGCTTCGACAAAGCAGTCCACCGCCGCCGCAGTTTTTCATCGAGAGGCTTGTCGAGCTGGACACGATGACCTGGAAAGGCTTCAAAGTACTGGCTGACGATGTGTTGGCCACGCATCCCCGGTTTCTCGGGTGCCGGTTCCAGACCGTGCAGTCCGCCGAGTCCGCCCCACCATTGCACCGCCGTGAAGTCGGCATGATCGGGCGGGACATCGCTGGCATGAATGGTTGCGCCGCCGTGAGCCCAAATTCTCCGCTGCAAAGATTCGACAGCGACCTGTTGAACGGGCTGGTTCGTCGCCAGGGCAAGGTCCGCGGCGTGCCCGGCCGCTCCGCCCAGTGACATCCAGATGGGTTCCAGACGAATCGCACAAAAGCCGACGTGGCTGGCGCTGCACGCGGTGGGAACCAGCAGATTGCGGGTCTCCTTTGGCACGATGACTCCGTAGGGAATCTGGTACGGCGCGACGCCCTGGTAAAACTCGCCGGTGTGCTTGCCGCCGATCATCGGGCCTTCGTGTCCCGTGCCGTGGCAGTTGTGGCTGTACTCGCCGACCGCGATGGAATCGGGATGCAGGCGGGCCCGAGCGTCCTGCGGAGCGTATTGCGTATCGCTTTGGGTGTAGGCGTGCAGGCCGACCATGCGGCGGGCTTCACGAACGTAAATCTGCGGCGGGATGTGCTCGGTCTCAGTGAATTCATCACGGCACAGCCCCCAGGTGGCCGCTTCATTGCGAAAAGCCTCCGGAAGTGCGGGATCGGTCTGCACGAAATGAATCAGACCGAATTGCCAATCCAGATGTTCCTGTTCAATGCGTCGACGCGTCGCCAGATCGCCTTCCGGGTAGTCGCGACTGCGGCGCGGCATGGAAAGTCGCACCAGGCTTTTGGAGACGTCGTTGATGTCGTGCTTTCCGCCCGGCAGGATTGGAAGGTGGGCCTTGAGCATGAATCGCCGGCCGGGATATCCGAACGCCGATGGGAATTCACCCGCCTTCACCAAAGGAACAATGTCTGCGTAGTCTTCGCGCGAATAGTTTTTCGGCACCGGGATCGGGACACGATTCTTGGGATCCTGGGTCATGCAGAGGCGAAAGTTGTAACCCTGGACCTGATCATCCGCCTGCTCCGGCGCGAGCGATTCGCCGTACTCCGATTTCGCCTCCCGCCCGACCCGGTACGGCACACCTGCAGCAGCGAGCAGATCACCTTCGTAGCTCGCATCGATGACGATTCCCGGCGTGATCGTGATGGGAGCGGCCTTCGGACGTGATAGCGTGAGCGTGGTGATGGAATGGTTGTCAACGGAAACGTCCGCAAGGCGGTGTTCTGTCAGGATGCGGATCGTCGGTTTTTCGGCGATCATCCGTTGAAAGATCAGCAAGTTGACCGAGGGCTCTCCATGGGTTCCTCGGAAGCAGTCCCGGGCCTGCGGAGAGTCATCGCCAAAGGTCGTTCGGTAGTGCTGTAGCACACGCTGGCTGAAATCGAGAAACGGTCCGTTGAGTGATTCAAAGCTGTGAAAGTCCGAATGCGAAAGACCATGCGTGATCATCCCGCCGATCCGGCCGGTCGGTTCGATCAGTAGCACATCGCGTCCGCTTTCCGCGACAGCCAATGCGGCGGAAATGCCGGCGGGCGTCGCGCCGTAGATCGCGACGTCGACGGGATTCGCGTCGCTGTCGGAGGCTTCGGCGCGGATCGTGAAAGCCGCGAAGGTAAGTGTTGCGATGAAGATCGAGAAAGTCTGCTTCATGTTCTGTCCTGTTGGAGATGGAAGGTGACCGCCGATCTGCCGGCATCGTTTCCTGCCGACTCGCAGGATTCGTCGAAACTTAATTCTGCGTGATTGGATTCCAAAGACCTTCACCCTCCCGCTCGCGGTAGGGTCGGAGGCGAGGCACGAGGCTCCGGGGAGGGTAGGACCGAAGCAAACTTCAAGGGAACATAACTCGGTGACAGCCCTCCCCGCGTCGTCGCAAGCTCCTCCGCGACCCTCCCGCAAGCGGGAGGGTGAAAAAAATTCCGCGACCCGCTCACGTTTCTGCTGCAAAGACGCGGAAGTACAGTTGCCGGTAAACAAGAAAGTTGACCCAGTTTCGCAGTGCATAACCGCATTGCTTCAGGTTCTCGTCGCGGTAATTGTTCGATTCGCCGCCACTGGGATGGACGCCGTCTTCCGAAATGATTGTGCCGTCCCATGAGTTGCCCGGGCGAACACGCAAGCATTCGGCGTGAAAGTCGGCCAGCGGAACTTGGTGCTCGCGTGCAACCGTTCGGATGATGGTATTCACTTCATTGACTGCGGCGTCGTGTCCACGTCGCGGAGGAATGGTGTTCAAGATTGGCACGCAGTGAGCATCCAAACATTTGCGAACAATCGCTTCCAGGTCCGCCCGGTACCCTGCCGGAACGCGTCCGCCGGAGATGTCGTTTGTTCCAACCATGATGATTGCCGCTTCCGGTTGCTGCTGCTCCAACACCCTATCCATTGCCTGCAAGACCTGTCCCACACGCCAGCCGGAGTTGTTTCCGTGTTCGGGGCCTTTGTCGCGCGTGCCTTTCACGTAGTCACGCCACCGCGTTTCTTCGGGGCGTTTCGGCAGGTCGTCATCGTGCGTGAGGTAGCGTTGCGGTTCGTCCCAACCGATCGGCGTCCAAAAAGCCATCGAGTGCGTGATCGAATCACCGAACTGGGCGACATAGCCGGCCTGTCCATCGAATTCCGCGTGGACCTGCCGCATCGCCGCCCAGACCTGAGGACGCTGGACGCCGGATTCCAGCCGTTCGGCGGCGGCTCTGGCACGGTCTGCTTCCAGCTTGGAAGGCAATGCGATCGCTTTTGTTACAACCGAGGGAGGCAAGAATCTTTGTCCGCTGTTCGATTTCTGCTCGGTCCATTCGTCTCGGACGATGTTGCCACGTTGCACAATCGAGCTCTTGCCCGAATTCAACAGGGGAGCGCCAACCAGCAGATTGTTTTCGACTTGCAAACCGTCGTTGGATTTCTGCACCCAAATCAAACGCCGCATCCGGCTGTCCGGTTCCACGACCGTGTTGTTCAGAATCTGGCAATCACGCGTGTAGCAAGCGAGGATCCCGGTTTCAGGGCAGTGGGTCACAAGGTTGTTTCGAGCGACACAGTTGATCGCCTGCAGGGGCGAGTATCCCAACGTCGGGTTGCCGAGTGCGATCGCGATGTCACTGTCGATGAAAATGTTCCGCTCAATCGTGTATCCGCGACCGTTCTCCGAAATGTAGATGCAGCCTCGACCTTCTCTCGTCCGGCCTTGGATGCCGATGAACACGTTGTCACTGATCGTCCAGTCGATCGTATTCTTGACATCGATGCCGCCGATGTAGTTGCCGTTGTAAGATTCGGAGGTGTCCGTCTGGTCATCTGAGAACTGCTTTGGGCGATCGTTGTAGAACAGGCAGTACTGAACGCGGCAATCACGAGGTCCGCTGTCACCTTCCTTTTCCGGCATGGCGGGAGCTTTGACGCCCCGTTGCCAGACGTTGTGAATAACGCAGTTGTAGATCGTGACTTTGTCCGCACCGCGATCGGAGTTGATTTTGATGCCGTTCCATTTCACATTTTGAACTGTCAGATCAGCAATCGTCACGCCGGTGGCGCCCGAGATTCCAATCAATTCACCGTGTCGGCTGTCAATCCCGTCCAGAATCACTCTATCTCGATTGCCCGACCGCCCCCGCAGCGTGACGTTGTCCTTGTTGATGGAGAAGTACTGTGGCATCCGATAGTGACCGTCGGCGACCAAAATTGTTCCGCCGGATGGAACGTCCCGCGTAGCTTGAAAGAGTTCGTCGACAGTGGTCGCCAGGATGGTTTCTCCAGCAGGCTCGGGCAGCGCGGGGGCGACCGGAAACCAATCCGCACTCGGAGGTTCCGCTAACGCCACGGTCGCGACGGAGAGGTAGAACGTCATCCACAGAACTGCGGTTCCCGATCGGAGCCTCTGACAATGCATGGTGGCCTCGCCTGATGTTCAAGTTTGCGGCGCTTGCAGGATTGGAGCACGCGAGCCGCATGGCATAAGCCATCGGTGCTCCGAAACGCCGTATTGTGCCAGATTCCCGGTTGCAGTGCGCGACTTCAACGCATCTGCCGTTGCCCGGGTGTCCGTTGTTCAAGACGTTTCCTTCTGCCACCACCGCAAATAAAATTTTTTGGATCTTCGCAACTCTCCGCGATCTGCGGGCTCTGTAGGGGATGTAAGCCAATCTTCATCCGTCAGGGAGATGAACCATGTCCGCCGTCATTCATCCGGTTGCAACGCCAAGGACACTCAAGTCGTCCCGGCCGAAATCTGCGAATCGAAAGGTGCGGACAAATTCCGACACGCCCGGATCCGGTGCGGATGTCTTTTTCGGATTGGTGTTCATGGGGTTCGTTTCCATCTGCCTCTACGTTCTTTTGGGGGGTGTAATTAGCTTGGGAACGTCGGCTCAATCGTTTGACCCCAATGAGTTCCTATGGGATCTCGCCGTGGCATGCCGATGACCTCCTGTCCGGCAGTCAACGCTAATTGAACGGACGGTGATGACGCGCGATACGGTATGCTGGGGGACCGTACAGATCCGATCGCGAGCTAGAGGTAGAAATTCAGATGCGCAGAACCCTTTCGGGCCGGGCTTTCTGTTTCGTCACCGGTTTTCTATTGCATCTTCTTTTTCTCAGTTTCCAGGCAAATGCTGACGACGACACGCTCGCGAAGAAGCTGACGACGGCGATCGAGCGACTGGACCAGCAGGGTAGCTATCGCTGGACGACCGATGTTCTGGTTCCCGAGGAAACACGTTTTCGGCCGGGCCGGACAGAGGGCACAACCACGCGAGGCGGTGTGACGCATGTGTCGACGTCATTCGGTCCTCGTTCGATGCATGTCGTCATCGACGGGGAAAAGGCAGCGGTGACCAATCGAGATGGTCGCTGGGAGACGATTTTGCTGTCCGACCAGGGGTATTCCTCGCAAGGCTTTGTTGCGTCGATGGCTCGAGGTGTGAAGACCCCCGCGGAAGAAGCGAGAACATTGGTTGAATCTTTGACATCGCTGCAAGAAGAAGGCAATGTGATTGTGGCGACGTTGTCAGCTGAATCCGCGAAGGATCAATTGACGACGCGTCGCGGAGCCGACACGATCCGCGATGTGAAAGGGACCGTTCGTTTCTGGATCAACGATGGCTTGTTGACAAAGTATGCCGTGCGTGTCGAAGGCCAAATCGTCAATGAAGATCAAACACAGGTGACGTGGCGGGAAGCCACGGTGGCGGTAACAGATGTTGGCGAGGCGAAGCTGGAATTGCCGTCGGGAGCGAGAGACGCTCTCAAACGCCCGGTGCCTCGATCCCAGCCACGACTATCCGATGCTGAGGCTGCCAAGTTGCTTCGGCGACGCGGAAAACGCGCCGTTGGCGTTCACGACCCATCGTCCATCGTGACGTGTGAGGGAGAGTACTGGTTCTTTTCCACGGGAACTGGTGTTTCCTCATGGCATTCAAAGGACCTGCAAACGTGGCAGCCCGGACCGCGAGTCTTCACGGAAATACCAGACTGGGTGACGGAGGTCGTTCCCGGTCAACGCGGACACTTTTGGGCACCTGACGTGATCCATCTCGGCGATCGGTATTTGCTCTATTACTCCGTTTCCAGCTTCGGAAAAAACACATCGGCCATCGCGTTGGCGTCCACGCCGACACTGAATCCCGAAGATCCGGCGTTCGGCTGGACCGATCACGGTATCGTGATCCAATCCGGCCCCGAGGATGACTTCAATGCGATCGATCCCGCGGTCATTCTCACCGACGCGGAAGAGTTGTGGATGTCGTTCGGCTCGTTCTGGAGCGGCCTGAAGTTGGTCCGGCTCGATCTAGAATCGGGCAAACGGAGTTCTGACGACACGCCACTCCACTCCATCGCCAGTTATCGCCAGATTGAAGCACCCCATCTCTACCAGCACGACCGGTGGTTCTATCTGTTCGTGAACTGGGGGAAATGCTGCAGCGGCGTCGACAGCACCTACAACATCCGCGTCGGACGAAGTCGTAGCATCCAGGGGCCCTACCTGGACGAGGACGGAATCGACTTAGCAGAGGGCGGCGGCACGCTGCTGCTTGAAAGCGATGGCCCGTTCATCGGACCTGGCCACGCGAATGTGTTCCGCGACGGCGACCGCTTCCTGTTGAGCTGTCATTATTACGACGGAACCGAACGCGGCCGGTCTCGATTGTCGATTCAGGAATTGTCGTGGTCCGAGGACGGTTGGCCTGTGGTCGGCAAAGGGACCCATGCCGAATAGCTGGACAGCGGCACTTGTGCGGGGAATCGTCGTTGGTTTTGAGTCGATGTCGCTGCCGTCGCCAGTCGGTGGCCAGCCTGCGAATTCCAGACGCTGGTGAGCGTGGCCACTTTCTGGAAACGCCCTCCCGTGAGGCTCGATCAGAAAGCCCCGTCAACAGGAATGACGAGCCCGGAGACGCGTGCCTCGGGTGCGGATACGCCGAGGAACCAATGCATGCGGTAATGAACGCAACTTTCGCGGAGCGAAAGGCGACGTTCAGAAACGCTCGGCTAGAGTCGAACGCGAAACGGATTGGTCAGCTGGATCCCGAGGACGCAATGGTCGGGCGACTCGGGATCAATCAACACCGGCGTCTCTTCGCCGGATTCCTTTACTTCTCGGGCGAGCTCGCCATGGGCGCCGTACAGTTTGCAATGCTTCATGCGCGTTTGACCTGCGGCGTGATAGCGATAACTGACTGCGAACTGCGGTTGTGAGTTCACTTCCCAACCGGTGTGACGCACCTCGACGATCTCCGCACTGTGGAGCCGACCCGTTCGCAGGATCCGGATGTTTTTCTGGCGGGTGTGCACCAACACCGAGATAAGGATGGTGATTGAAATCAATATCATTCCCGTAACAACCGCCCACCAAAATCCAATCTTGTCCGCTTGAACGACTCCCAGCAGAAACAGGACCAGGACGATCATCCCGACAACACCAAGGAAACCAATCAGTAGCACGCCATTGGTTCCCGCACGTTGTCTCCGAATCGCCGCCGGGACTTCGCGCGGTGGCGGCGATCGTAGGAAGTGCTCAATTTCTGTCCAATCGGCGGTGTTGGCTTCGATTCGACGGGCCAACCAGCTTTGATCTTCATGTCCACTCGCTTCCGTTTGGACGCGTGATTCTTTCAGACCAGTCGTCAACGGGTGTTTGGCCGTGGACGCACCGCGGGGCTCTGTGGCGACGGGCGGAATCGTGCTGCCGGGCGCTGGGTGGTCTGGTGCGGACTTCACTTGCTGTTCCTGACTCTTCAGAAACAGGGCAAGAATCGATTTGGCTTTCTCGATGAACGCAAGATGGTCCTTCGGATCAATCAGGTTGTCACGTGCGATCAGCAGCTGATCTCGTTCCGCGCGAATCTCCCAGCCGTGATCGTCGGCAAAAAAATCCAAGCAATCCTTTGTGAAGAGCTGTCGGGTCGCCTCGGGGTCATCGCTGCTGAGGTGATAAGCCTGGGAGAAATCCGGGGCGCCCGAAAAATCGATATCCTTCACCCCAATCAGATCACTAACGAATGTCAGCAGCTTGCCCTCACGTTGCAGCGTGAAATGCGGAAAGTTGAAGTGCTCGCTCTGGAAGTGCGCGGCCGTTCGCTTTGTCGTTTGAGAAGTCTCCTGTCCGGACGTCCGGTGATAAAGGTCTCCAACGGTCATACCGACGTCGTCGATTCGCATGTGCAGCTCGTTTTCGAGCCACCAGGCGCCCCGGTATCCCGTCAGTTGCTTGATCTTGTCGACGACCCAATCGGATCCTTTGGGCGAATATTTCCATCCGGAACTGCCGGCGAGAGCCTCGATCTCCCGCTGACGTGCCAAGCGTCGCATCTGGTGGCACGCCGTGAAAATGGCAAACACAGCTCCGCAAAGGGTTCCGATCACGGCGGGACTTGTTGGTACCCAGACAGGTTGTGCAATCAACCCGACGAAGCGACTGAGCAGGAAGTAGCCGATCAACGAACCAAAGAAGAAAGCAGCAGCAACGGAACCGATCGCGCGTGCCATGAAAGAGTCGGGGGAGTGAGTCTAGTGGTGGGCGCCGCTTGGCGAGCAAACCCGCTTGGTATCGCAGATCGCTTCGCGACGAGCGGAGATAGAATTCAGACCGGCAAACTCTGTGGCGGTGACCATCGATCTCCGCATCCATTCAATGTACCGACTTCAGGTGTTGCTAAACGGTTGATCTCGCACGCCCGGTTTCGCCGAGTGCAAACGCGCTCTAAACCACCGCGAGCACCGCAAGTTTGACCGGTCCCGGAAGGACTTTTTGAAGCAGTTTCACCAGATGTAAAACCGGCGACGGCGTCCGCATCGACGAGTAACTGATTTGAACTTGTCACGTCGAGCGGGGTGAACCCGAGGAGTTGGATCGGTTGCCAGGCTTTCGGGAAAATCCCTAAGACACGTCACGTCATCCACGACCGTCGGGCGCCTTGCTACTCAGTCGATCGACGGTTCCACCGGCAGGCCGCTGGGGACTGATGCGGGGATGGTTTCATACAGACGCGTCGCAATGTTGGGTGCGGTCAACGATTCCAGGAACGCGATCAACTTTTCAAGCTCGCCGGAATTCAAGTGACGCTTGGTGATGTCTGGCCGGAGAGGAAGTATCCCGGGATCGGCGACCACCGTTGCGACCAAGTCGTTCTGATCCAACTCTTGATTCGCGTCATAAACTTGCAGACTGCCGCTTGGGTCCAAGTGATGGCGGATTGCGGATGAAAGCGTCTTGTACGCTCCGTTGTGCATCCAAGGACCGGTGACGGCAACGTTTCGCAACGGCGGTGTTCGAAAGCGGAACAGGTCGTCCGGGTCACCACTCTCGGTAAATCGCCCGAAATCCAGACCGGTGTCGGGATCTTTGCCGGGGCCCATTTGCGGGATTCCCAGGTTGTAGTGTTCTTGATCGGTCAGCAGGGTTCCCGCGTGGCAACTGGAGCAGTTGGCCTTGCCGTAGAACAGCAATCCGCCTTGCTTTTGCACGTCCGTCAGGGCGTCGTCGTCACCGCGGAGGTACTGATCAAAGGGACTGTCGTCGAAGCCGAATGCTTCTGCCTCAAAGGCTGCGATCGCCTTGGCGACCGAGTCGAACCCGAGCTCGTCCGCGGTTTGTCCGTACGCGTTGAGGAACAAGAGTTGGTATTCCTCAAAACTCCGGAGGCGTTCCATCAGTGCCTCCCAGATCTGGGGAAGCTGGTCATCGGGCAGTGCCGCAATCTCGTTTCCGTGGGCGGCATCGTCGGGTGATCCACGCATCTCGTCACGGCTGGTCACCGGGAACATCGCTTGGACCGCGAGCACGTTATCCAGAATTCCCGCGGGAAGATCCTCTCCGGCCGGCGATTGAAATCCGTTGTACCGCACGGCGACGCGGCTGTCCCAGAACTGAGATGTCCACCCGCTGGCACCGCGGTTGAAAAGCTCGGGGGCATTCCGTGGAATGAATTCGCGCTCTTCACCCTTGAGACGGTCGATGCCGATTGCTCCGGGCGTCGTCGTGCCGGTGCCGACTGGCAGTGCCAAACCGTCACCGGTGCCCAGCAGCGGATGGTGGCAAGTCGCACAGGAGATGTCTCGATTGCCGCTCAGGATTCGATCAAAGAACAACGCCTGACCGAGTTCGAACAGTTCCGCAGACGGCGGGGCACCCCGATCAATCGGCTGGACCTCCGCCTGCTGCAAGGCCTTGCGCAGCCGATGGTCCAAGTTCTGCGGGTGGGGTGCTTCCGCGAAACCGCTGGTGGTCCAGAGTGCGGCCAACCAGCCGAGCGACCCGAGCAAAGACGTTCTCGCACGTAATTTCAATGGAAGTCTCCCTGCAAAAAGCGTGTACCCCGGCGAGCGTTGTTGAGTTCAAATTGGATGGAAGGTCGCGTTGCCATCCAGAGCGGAAGCCGCGCGGGCATGTCCCTGGAGATTGGAATCAAAATCCGACCGTCATCTCTGCCCCCCAAAATAGTCCGACTTCTTCAGCCGCAACCAAAAAGACACGAAAATGGTTAGGTGATCGTGGACGGACGATCGTTCGCGGTAGGGGTGGGCAGCCTTTCCTGATCCGACGGAATCGCCTGCCCAACAAGACCAAGAATCCGATGGGCCTTCACGACTGGGACTTCAATACCGGGCCAACAAGCCGGTCGGCGACACTCCATAGACGCGTTTAAACGCACGGGAAAACTGGAACTGATCGGCAAAGCCCATTGCTTCGGCAACTTCTCCGACCAGCATGTTGTGTCGGATCAACAAGTCGGCTGCGTGATTCATTCGCAATCGCATCAAGAATCGATAGGCGCCGACGGAGTCGTAGCGTTTGAATAGTCTAGAGATATACATCGGACTCATCCCACAGTGCTCGGCGACCTGCTGAACCGTTCTCAGCTCCATAAAATGTTCCTCGATGTAGCCTCGGACGAATTCGTAAGTGCGGTACCCCGTGGGAGCTTTTTGATCGGAAGTCAAACGCCGCTGTCGGAATTTCAGCAACAGCGCCCTGCACAACAGATTGCAGATCTGTAGCGAGATCGATCCCAGGTCTCGGGACTGACGATCAATGGAGTCCCACAGGTCGGTCAGCTCGACGAGATGTCCGGTCTGAATGGGTATTCCACTTAGAAGTCCGGCTTGATCAATGAGTTGTTTGGCGTCGGATCCCACCAAGTCCAAGAAGTACTTGCGCATGCTGGACTGGTCCGCGTTCTCAATTCGATGCTTGATCCCAGGACCGTACGCAAACGCTGTCCCTCGCGATAGTTGGAATTCCCGGTCACCTAGCCACAATCGTCCCTGCCCCTCCACAACAAGTTCCACGCCAAAGAACGGGAAGTCGCTGCGATCGATCAAGTAGTCCGACTGAGTTCGCTCCACACCACCACAGACGACGGCCAGCGAATCGGTCGCCGCCGGGTTCAAGTTCAGATAAAAGCGTCGGGAGTCGGTCGTCTGTTTCGAGATGAATTCGGGTTCGGTCATCGGACATTCACGTGACGAAGAACAGATGGATGACCGCGGAACTGCCGATTCGCAGCGAGGGGGTCAATAATGGCCATGTCCTACAATTGCAGCTATTTGTTCGGGGAAATTCGGCAACATAATTCAGGCCTGAGGGAGCTTGATCTGGTTTTGTTCGTTGTCGGTAGTCGCCCTACGCTCTTCTTCCATGCGATCTGGCGTCAATTCAACACAGGCTAGCGGAAGCGAACCAACCTGAATTGACTCGGTTCCCGCAACGACCGGAACTCGACGCTCCACGGTAAGCGTCGTCATACGACTTGCCGGTTCGATTGCTCTTTTCTTTTCAATGGTTGAAAAACGCTATGAATCACTCTTCTCTTCGCCGACCGGGTTTCACTTTGGTCGAACTGCTGGTCGTGATCGCGATCATCGGCATCCTTGTGGGTCTCTTGTTGCCAGCGGTCCAAGCGGCACGCGAAGCGGCGCGTCGCATGAGCTGCTCCAACAATTTTAAGCAAATTGGGTTGGCAATCCACAACTATCATTCGGCGTACAAGCAGCTTCCCGTCCATGGCGGAGGCACAACCGATTCGGTGACCACGCACATCTGGAGACCCTCCGAAACCTCAAACAACGGACGTCTGAGCTACCTGGTTGGATTGATGCCCTTCATGGAGCAGCAAGGAATTTGGGAGATGATTTCAAACCCGCTGAACGTCGATTCTCGGGGAAATTCGCCACCGAACGCCAGCGGCAACGGAGCGGCACAGTCGCTTCGCAACGGCGGCCCCTTTTCACCCATGGGGCCGACTCCGGAAGAGATTCTGTACACGCCCTGGACAACGGAAATCCCGACATTGCGATGTCCGAGCGATCCGGGCTTTGGGCTGCCTGCACTGGGGCGGACGAACTACGCGGCTTGTCTGGGCGACAGTGCCGAAAGGGCGCACCAAGGCCGATGGACCAACGGATCTGCGCCGATGGGAAAGACAAACACGACGTTGTCTATCGAAATACAGGGAGCCGGACGCGGAGCCTTCACCACTCACGAGAGTCGGCGATTTCGAGACGTGTTGGATGGACTTTCCAATACGATCGCCGCGGGCGAAATCGCCACCGACTTGGGCGATCGCGACGGCCGCACCATTGCACTGAATCGGGCGTGGCAGTTTGTTCGCAACTATGCTCCAAATGATTGCAAGCAGTTTCTCGATCCGGCCCGGCCCCGCTTCTGGGATCAAACCAACAACGTCGTCGGTGCGAACCAGGGGCGTGGGTTTCTTTGGGCCGAACACCGGCCCAACTTCTCGGGCTTCTTTACGGCCGCGCCTCCCAATAGCGAAATCTGTTCGGAGCAAAATGCGGGCAACTCCGGCTGGTACGCCGCATCAAGCCGGCATCAAGGCGGTGCACACATCTTGATGGCCGATGGGGCGGTGATCTTTATGACCGATTCGGTTGAATCGGGCGACCAGAACGCGTTGGCCCTCAATGCCTATCGAACGCCGGGCGGTGAAAGTCCCTACGGCTTGTGGGGAGCACTCGGTACCCGAGCGGCCAAGGAAACCATTTCCGAGCAGCTGAACCAATAGCAGAGTGCTGCTTGCTGATCGCCCGGACCCCGTTCCTTCGAGGTCCGGGCCTCTCATTCCAACCAATAGAAAAAACGAAACTGAGATGAAACGATTCCTTTTGATGGTTTTCCTGGTCACTCCATTGTCGGGCTGCGGAAGCTCAAATCCTGAAAGTGTCGCGGAGGGGATCAGCCAAAGTGATTTCGACGAATACAATCGGCTGGTTCAGGAATCCCAGGCGCAGATGGAACAGTCCGATGCCGCCCAGAGAGCCTACGACGCGAACCCGCAGAAGAAAACGCCATAGGACGCCCGGAGGCAGATTGAACTGCCGACATGACATTTTGCAATGGACGCACGACTAGCTGGACAGCGCGACGTTGGGTGAGCCGCGTGGCACGAGCCGCGGGTTTTCTCGCCTCAACCGGCGGCTAGCGTTTTGCCGCTCATTGCACTGCAAATCGCGATGTTTCTGAATGAAAGTGGCGCTGTCCAGCTACGCCAATACGACGTTCCAATGTCTGGCTCGATCTTCCACTGGGCGAATCGAGAGGCTCAAATACAGCATGAAAATACTGCTTCCCATCTTCTTCGGTAAATGAATATGAGTTTGCGTCCGCTGTTCGGGCTTTGGGCTTGGCGAAATCTGTCTTTGTTGGTGTGTCTCCTGTGGACTTCCGTTGCCTCCGCGGCCGAACGACCGAACATTCTATACATCATGTCGGATGATCACGCGGCTCACGCCATTTCCGCCTATGGCGGGCGATTGGCGGAGGTCGCTCCGACTCCCAACATCGACCGATTGGCCAACGAAGGGGCTCTGTTTACCAATGCATTCTGCACCAACTCCATCTGCTCGCCTTCGCGAGCTTGCGTGTTAACCGGGCAATACGATCACATCAACGGTGCCTTTGATTTGTCGGGACGCGTTCCGCCCGGGAAACAGATGCTGGCGATTCAAATGAAGGAAGCCGGCTACCAAACCGCGATGATCGGGAAATGGCATTTGAAGGACGAGCCCGCAGATTTTGACTACTACTGCGTGCTGCCCGGACAAGGAAAATACCACAACCCAGAATTTCGGATTCGTGGCGAAAAGCCTTGGGGAAAGAACACGTTTCAGGCTGACGGCAAACACGTCACCGATGCGATCACCGACATCACGATCGACTGGCTGAAAGCAGGCCGTGATCAAAGCAAGCCGTTCTTTCTGATGCATCACTTCAAGGCGCCGCACGACTACTTCGACAACGCACCGCGGTACGAGTCCTACCTTCGCGACACCAACATTCCTGAACCGGAGACGTTGTGGCATCGAGACCCCGCGTTCGGTTCGATTGCGACCCGCGGAGCGGATGACGAATTGCTGCCTCACATCGGTACGTCCATCGGCGGACGGAATCCTCGCCGATCTTACTTGGGGGATCTGCCGAAGTTGTATCCCGATGAGTTCCCGGAAGGCTTTGATCCCTCGAACTACACCGATGAGCAGAATACGCGTTTCGCCTACAACGCCTACTTGAAGAAGTTTCTTCGCTGCGTGAAGGGAATCGACGACAACCTCGGCCGATTGTTTGCGTATCTGGAACAGTCAGGCCAGCTGGACAACACGTTGATCATTTATACCGCCGATCAGGGGTTCATGCTGGGCGAGCATGACTATCAAGACAAACGTTGGATGTACGAGCAGTCGCAACGGATGCCCTTCCTTGCCAGGCTTCCCGGCGTGATCGAACCCGGTCAGCGATTCGACACGATCATTGAGAACGTCGACTACGGACCGACGATGTTGGATTTCGCCGGTGCCGAGATTCCCGCGACGGTGCAGGGCCGGTCTTTCAGATCACTCTTGGAGTCAGGCGCCGAACCGGAGAACTGGAAACAGGAAGCCTACTATCGATACTGGATGCACATGGCTCACCACGACAATCCGGCGCACCTGGGAATCCGGACGAAAACACACAAGCTGATCTTCTATTACGGTTGCAACTACGACGGTGGATACCGGACGCCGCCGGGTTGGGAGCTCTACGACCTGGAAAACGATCCGATGGAAACCAGGAATGTGCTGGATGCCCCGGAGAACCGAGATCTGGTGGTCGACTTGAAACAGCGTCTCGCCGATCTCCGAGATCAGGTCGGTGACGACGGTTCCCACTACCCCAAGTGTGAAGCCATTGTGCGGGAGTTTTGGGACGATGACCAACAGGATCGCGAAGAAGCCGTCGCCCTGTCCCACGAATTCCTGCGACGCAGGCTGGCGGAATTAGAAGCCGGAAAGACCAACGTCCGCACCTGGGCCGGCGAATGATTTGCCGTCGATTCAATTTGAGAGGTCGATGTTGGTGGGATTCTCCCTAGTGGTTCAACTGCCCTGAATTTGTGGGGCAGTTCCGCAGAGGTTCATCTAGCGATCAATGTCAGGCTTTCGCTGAATCACACTCCCGCAAGGAGGGCGGGTGAAGTGGTGAAACACTTCGTCGCCGATCAAATGAGCGGCAAGGCGTTAGCCGCCGGTCGAGGCGAGAAAACCCGCGGCTAGTGGTATCCGGCTAACGCGCGGTGGCGCTGTCCAGCGAGGACACTTTGAGTCGCCCGAGTCTGCTTTGCGACTTCCTTGGGAAGGTCCGAAAGTGGATCCCATTCGGCGATCGCGGCGGTCCCCTATTTCGATCGATAGTCTTTTTCGCTGCCAGCGGTGTAGCGAAGAACCTTCGGTGGTCCGGTTCCACGGGCTTCGCTGAGTTCTTGCTTCCAAGCGGTGCGTAGACGTTGCAGTTTGTCAGAATGAGCAGGATTGTTGATCAGGTTCCGCAGTTCTCCCGGATCATTTTGGATGTCGTAGAGCTCCTCATAGACAGGCGGTTCGCCTTCGAGGGACGATTCGACGTAGTAGCGATAAACGGCGATGGCGTCGTCATGAACGGCGTAGAGTAACTGGTTTTGAGGAATGTCCAATTCCTTCGCGGCACGGATCTTCCACAATGCGGGGAAGTTCTCATTCTTGTAATACCGTATGTACTTCCAACGTTTGTCCTGGACGGCTTCGATCCGTGGATTGCCGAAATGCGTGGACCACAGATTCTCGGTGAATACGAAATCACGGATCGGCTGATCGGTTCCTTCAATCAAGCCGCGAAGGCTCTTTCCCTGAAAGGTCGCCGGCCGGTCGATTCCCGCAAAGTCCAGCATGGTCGGGGCAATGTCGATCGTTTGTACCAGTTGGTCGATACGTCTTCCGGTAGTGGATTCTGGCGCCAGCGGGTTGTAGATGATCATTGGCACATGAGTCGTTTGTTCGTAGCAGAACGCTTTGCCTCCCAATCCTTGCTGACCGGAGTACAGGCCATGATCAGAGCTGAAAATCAAAATGGTGTTTTTGTGTAAACCTTCTTCGTCGAGCTTACTGCGGACGTTGCCAATCATGCGATCGATGCCGGTCATCGCTTGCATCTGTCGGGTAATGCGTTCTCGTGCGGTGGACGGCATATCCACCCAGTCGTACCCACGCTGTCGATTCTCGACTTTCAAGACATCGGGTGGCAATTTCGGAGTCTTGATGTCACCCTTGGCGACGTAGTTCGGTGGCAAAGGCACGTCGATGTCGCGGTACAGAGTCGTGTAGATCTCGTCATCGCTGTCCCGCATTTGCATCGTGCTGGTTCCCGCTCCGTGTGGCAGATTCAAGCAGACGCTCAGGCAAAACGGCTGATTGGCAGGACGCGAATTGAGAAACCGAACCACTCCCTCCAGCCGCTGCTCCGTGGAAAGAAAGTCGTCAATGCTTTCTCCAATGATCTCAACTTGCGTATCGGATTTCGCGGACTTGAAAATTTCATGATGGTCCTTCGGGTAAAATCGAATGTGGCCGTGGCCGGCGTAAAAGTAGTCAAAGGACTTCTCCATCAGGCCGCTGCCATATCCACCTTCGCCGATCGGCACATGATTCTTGCCGACATAACCGGTGTAATATCCGTCTTCTCGCATGACAACCGGATACGATTTTGACCAAGCCTCCGGTGAAACACTCGTACCCGAGTTGAAATTGACTCCGTGTTTACGTTCGAATTGGCTGAGCAAAATCGAGGTCCGGCTGGGAGTGCAGATTGCACTGGTGACATAGGCGCGGTCAAAGACGATGCCGTCCCGAGCCAACTGATCCAGGTTGGGCGTTTGCGTCACCTTGTTTCCATCGCATCCCATCATTCCGTACGATTGGTCATCGGTGAGGATAAAGATAAAGTTTGGTCGGTCGGCTGCATTGGCAGTCCACACGAGCAACCACAGGGAGAGCGTGGCAATGCGAAGTCCTGTTCTTATCAATTCACTAGCTCCGTGTAGCATGCAAGCCGTTTGTTCGAATGGCGAAGGTGTTGCTGAAGTGTCGATTCAGAAGCTCAGCTTTCGCCGACCAGCTCACAGACGAGAAGACGAAAACCCTGGCCGGGCGGGGCTTCGACGGAAGGCCATCGGGTGATTTCCAGCTCGAATGGTTCGGAGTATTCGCCGGTGAAAGGATCGAACCACCTGAGCTTCATCGTGCTGGCGCGGCCTTTGGGAGGCCGCAAGCCCAAGAAATCACATTCTTTCGGCACGTAGTAAAGAATCAGGTCTTTGTCGTCGTGCAGACTGAATCCGGCGTTACTCAACTTGTCCCCGGCGATCAGTTGATCGACCCGCCAGCGATCGACAAAGCTGGCCAGGTGTTGATAGTAGTCCAGCCGGGGCCGCTGGGCGGGAGGCAACGCCGAAAGGTCGGGAATGACCACATTCCACGCAGCGCCCTGCCAATAGTGTGTGGGAAAGGTGCCGGCAAACACACATTGATAAGCACGTTCCAAGCAGACTTCCGGCGAAGTGTAGTTCCCGGTGAACACGACGTAGGGACCTCGTTCGTATCCGCCGTGTTCGATGTTCAGGATCGGTTTTCCCGGGATCGCCTCGCACACCGACCGCATCACCCCGTAAAGCTCGGAGCTCCAAAGCTGAACGGACACGAAATCGACTTGATCGGGAAACCGTCGGCAATAGCCGTAGTCGTGGACGGTGACCAAGCGGTCGAATGCATCGAGCTGTCGGAGGCGTTGGATTCGGTCGGTGATGTATCCGACGTCGTTGTGGCCATAACCAAGCGCCTCCTTGGAAATATCCCAAACCAGATTTGGATACGCCTGGTAGCGTTTTACCACGTAGTCGAAATAGCGATTGTCGGCATCCGAGTTTGCCTCCGGCCACGCAACTCCTTTGTTCCAGACGTAAATCATCAAGTGGGCAACAATTCCCTTGCGGTCCAGGTAGTCCAGCACACGATCGAGACGCTGGAAGTATTCAACATTCAGCCCGGTATGGTCGGGGGCTTGATTGCTGCCCTTGAACGGAAAGACGTTGGGCCTTCCGTAGTCGTACTGCGGATCCAGTGATTCGTCCTTTTTCCAGTTAACATCGTAAGCGAAGACATTCAGCACAATCTGATTGAACCCGTTGTCCGAGAGCGAGTCGACCAACATTCGAGTCTTTGGAATGTCACGGCCGTTTTCCGCATCGAGCGCGAATAACCAATCGGCCTCGAATGCAATCGGATAGTATCCGTCACCGTCCTGGTAAACGAAGCGTCTCCGCGAAGCTGGATCGACCAGCACGGCGCCGCGTCGATTTTCACCAGCCGAGCGGACGGACAGCACTCCGCGTTGGCCATCTAGCGAGGGATGCGAGGACATTGTTACATAGGTCCAATCGCCGGCTTCCGGTGGAGTGAATCGAATCACGTAGTCGTTGTCATCATCGTAGAATCCGGTGATTTCCATGGACGTCCGGGACTCAAGGGTGAAGGTTGCCGCGAAATCTACGTCGACGGGATCGGTCGGCGGCGATGGGACCACAAACCGGATATCAATGGTGTCCCATCTTCTTGCCTCAATTGGTTGCTTTGTTT
>NZ_VWOX01000035.1 GCF_008629675.1 Roseiconus nitratireducens
CGATAAAGGCTTTCTAGGCGTGTCGCTTGGCGACTACCTGGGCCTGTTGAATTGGACAGCCAAGCAGAACTTCCAGGGCAGCGGTCGTCGTCTACCGCCCGGTCTGCGAGAGCTGGTGTCCAGGCTGGGAATCGACCTGTCGATGTGGCGGGATCTGGTTTGGGACTTCCAGCGTTACTTCGGCGGCAGCAGTTGCGTGGGTTCACCGAGCAGCATGGCGCGGTTTGCAGAATCCACCGGCCGCCACTGGGTCAAAGGGCACCGGCAAGCCGCGGAGTGCTTCGTCCCGTCTTAGCATCGCCCGGCACATCAACGCCGTCTTGCCGGTCCCGGGTCTCGCCCGCCCGAATCCACGAACGAGGTGCGCTCTGATCGAGCTCAAAAGGTTCAACAGGAAGCGTTTCGCTCGCTTGTATCCGAGCGACCTGGTCCAGTGATCGTCCGTGTCTGCCGAAAAGTGATGGCGTCCAACGCAGAGCCATGACAAATTGGTGGATGGCACCATTTGAGATTTTTCGCTCGCTTGTATCCGAGCGACCTGGTCCAGTGATCGTCCGTGTCTGCCGAAAAGTGATGGCGTCCAACGCAGAGCCATGACAAATTGGTGGATGGCACCATTTGAGATTTCGGCATTTCCAATCGGTGGATGGCACCAAATGGAAATGTTTGACAGGCAATCCTACATGGTGTAGTTTTACATTTGTAGTTGAGGGCGGCTTCAGGAGATCGCGATCATGAAACTTTCCGGACGGCAGTTGGCCGTGATGCGAGTGCTGTGGGAGCTTGGCGAAGCAACCGTCGCCGAGGTGCAGGATTGCCTGGACATCGACCCTCCGCTGGCCTACTCAACCGTGGCCACCGTGCTGTCGCGGATGGAGCGAAAAGGCCTGATCGGGCACCACGCCGTCGATCGGCAATACGTTTACCATCCGCTAGTCTCCAAAGACGCCGCTGGGCAATCGATTATCGGGGATCTCGTCGATCGGGTCTTCGGCGGCAGCCCCGCGGAACTGGTCAACCACCTCTTGGACAGTGACCAGGTCGATAAACGCGAACTTGAACGGATCAAGCGACTCGTCAACGAGCACGCCGCGAAAAAGGGACGGAAGCCATGAACGTCCTCTCGGCCTTCTTCACGTTCGCTTTCGGGTTCCTGGTCACCTATCTGATCCATTCGACGGTCATCATTGCCGTGATCAGTTTGATCGTCTGGGGGAACAAGTGGTTTCAACGGCCCGTCATCCGAGTTCTCGCATTTAAAGCAGCGCTCTTGCTGCCGTTGCTGACGACGACCGTCGTCTTGCTGCTTCCCTTCCCGCATGTTGGATACCGAATTCCACTCGGTGCGGAAGAGAAAGCAGAGATCGTCCTCAACCAACGCCCTCCAGATCGCACAGGTTTTGAACCGATCGGGACCTCTCTACCGCTCGAGGTCCGGCTTGCGCCCGACAAATTGGGAGACACTGCCAAATCGTCTTTCGGCGCTGAAGCTGATCCGCTTCGTGCTCCGGAAACGACGGTTCCATTTGTGACGGAGCAGACGGCGGTGCGATGGGCCATTTGCGTCTGGGGCACACTGTGTATCGCCGGATTATTCCGCTTGTTGATTCAATTCAAAAGGCTGGAAAACCTTCGTGCGAACGCTGTCCGGATTGCTGATCCAGCCCGCTTGGAAGCACTGCACCGACTGAAACGCGCGATGCGGATTACGCGCAAAGTCGAATTACTGAGCTCGACCGAGATCCACGGCGCATTTACCGCCGGGATCTTGCGTCCTTACATCTTGGTCGCTTCCGACCGAGACGGGGATGTTGTCGGTGGAATGGTCAGCCCTGAATGGGAGGCGTTGCTGGCCCATGAGTTGGCCCACATCGCCAATCGTGATGCCAGCTGGAATTTGCTGGGCCAGATCGTCCAACGCGTCTTCACACTCCAACCACTGAATCGACTTGTCTGTCGCCAACTCCGCGTTGCAATGGACTTTGCCGCGGATGAATCGGCGGCAAAGTTGCTGGGAGAGCAGCAGGGATTGATCCGCTGCTTGATCCAGATGGGCGATCGGCTGTCCGATCGACAGACGCCAGGTTGGACACGTTCCGGCCTGGCCACCGGCATGGTCACGTTTCGCTCGACCCTGGCGCGACGAGTTGAAAGGCTTTTGGAATCCGGCACGCACGGAATGCATGTCGGTCGGGCGACCAAATTAGCGACGTTGACTTCGCTGGTCTTGCTCGCGTTGACGATCGCGACACTGGCCCCCCCAAACGATCGCCAGGACCCCAATCAATCTTCCCAAGGAACATCCCCTCTCGATGCAGGTGAACAAGATGAGATCACAGCTCTCCGCATTGGCCGTTGTCATCGGTCTGACGTCTCCGGCTGTTTCCGACGAACCCCAGACTGCGGATCGTTCGGTCCAGCAGGCGGCGGAACTCAAGGCCACACCGGATGAACTGCCTTCCGGAATTCGCAACTTCAACGGCATGCTGGTCGGACGCTTGGCCGCCAAGGATGTTGAGAAGGGATCTTTCGTCGTGGTCGTCGATGCGGTGCCTCGGGTCTGGCGGAACAACAAGGCCGAGAACCCGAAGTCGATCGTTGGCAAGTCGATCGAAATTGAGGGCGTGTTCGGAAAGTTTTTGGATGTGCTGGTGACAACCCGGATCGGAGAAACGCTTGAGTTCGAATGCAAACACGACGGAGGTTCGCTCATCTTCCCCGGTGAGTTGCTGCGAAAAGTTGCCCCCTACCAACCGGAAGATTACCCCGAACTGCCCGAGGAGTTTCGCGGGTTTCGTGGCGCCGTCGTCGCGGTAATCAAGAAGAAGGATCCGGAAACATTCGAGTTGATCGTTGAAGTCCAACGCATCAAGGACGTTTGGAAGGAGAACGCCGCCAAGCAACCCGAAAGCATTGTCGGGAAGGAAATGATGTTGGCGGGATTCTGGAACCGCAAGGACGCCTACCATGATCTGAAGGTCGGTGACCAGATCCAGGTCGGGATGCAACACATTGGTCGACAGAGCGATCATCTGACCGTTGCCGAGTTCGTCCGCCGTAGTGAATCGGAGTCGATGAAAGCGAGTCGCCAGGACCCCTCGCGTGATGGAAAAATGAGCGATCCCGTGAAAGGCTTTCGGGGAATGCTTGTTGGACGGCTGGTGAAGAAGGATGTCGAGCGTGGCACGTTCACGGTGACCGTCGACGCGGTTCCTCGTGTATGGAAAAACAACCAGGCAGCGGCGCCGAAATCCCTGATCGGAAAGAATGTCGACGCCGAGGGCACTCCGACGAAGATGTTGGACGCTTTGGTGGTCACACGGATCGGTGAAACCATCCAATTCGGTGCATTGCACGATGGCGAGGGTAGCCTGCGAGTCGGCGAAGTGCTCCGCAAGGTCGCTCCCGTTCAGAAAGGAGACTATCCGGAACTTCCCGATGACTTCCGAGGTTTCAATGGCATCCTGGCGGGGAAAGTAGTGAAGAAGAATGAGCACCTATGGGAATTGACCGTTGTGGTCACGGAGGTCGTCAAGGAGTTTCCCAAGGATGAATCCCGCGATGCACAGACCATCGTCGGCAAGCCGATCATGTTGAGCGGATTCTGGAACCGGAAAGACGCGTACCACGGCATCTCGGTGGGAGACAGAATCCAAGTGGGCGTCGAGCATCCTCAACGTCTGGGGGATCAATTGAGTGTGATCGAAGAGATTCGCAAACTGGACGAATGATGTCCCTTCGGTTATTGCAACCTTCTCGGCATGATGAGCATTGCGAGAGCCCAAAATGTACGCATCCGCGGTGAAGCCTGGACTTGTTTTCCTGCTATCCCTGGTGACCTTCGGGGGATCCGCGGACGCGGAACCTCTGCCCCCCGCCAATCAACGTTTTCAAAGTGCGGAAACGGAGGAGGTTCCTGAATTCCAGCGGCACGTCGTTCCGTTGCTCGGACGTCTGGGATGCAATGGTCGCAATTGTCACGGCTCGTTCCAGGGCCGTGGCGATTTCCGGCTTTCCCTGTTTGGCTACGACTTCGAAATGGATCACGAGGGTCTGGTCGCGGATGCGAGTGACTCCGTCGGAAAACGCATCGATCAAAGCGAACCCGCGAACAGTTTGATTCTGCGGAAGCCGTCGCTGGAGATCGACCACGAGGGAGGCCGGCGGTTCACTCAGAACTCATGGGAGTACCACTTACTGCATCGCTGGATAAAAACGGGCGCGAAAAAGTCTGCGCCGTCACAGGAACTTCTGCGGCTGGAAGTGCAGCCCAAGGAGATGCTTTTCTCTCAGCAGAATCAAACGTCACAGCTACAAGTCGTCGCCGTTTGGCAAAACGGTGACCGTGAAGATGTGACTCCACTCTGCCGGTTCCGCACCAATGACGATTCGGTCGCGGTCGTGGATCGCAATGGTGAAGTGACTTCGACCGGAGAAGGCGATACGCACGTGATCGCCTTTTACGACAACGGAATCGGATCCGTGCCCGTAATGCGAGCCCAAACCTCCTCCCGATTTGTACCGGTGGAGATTGGCCCCGAGATGGCACCGATCGATCGGTTTGTGGTGACCAAGCTGAATAAACTGAACATCACACCGTCTCAGCAGTGCACGGATTCCGAGTTTTTACGCCGCGCCAGCATCGATCTCACGGGAACGCTTCCTACATCGCAGGAAGTCAGGGAATTCCTGGCTGACACTGATCGCGACAAGCGGCTTCGAAAGATCGACGAACTGTTGAGCCGGCCCGCCTACGCTGCCTGGTGGGCGAACAAACTTTGTGATTTCACCGGATGCAATCCACAGCAACAGGCCGAACTTGGTCAGGAACTCTCCGTTCAGTGGTACGGGTGGATCAAGACGCGATTGGATGAGAACCTTCCCTACGATGAGCTTGTCAGAAAGGTCGTGCTGGCACGTGGGAGGTCACCCCAGCAGTCATATGAGGAGTTCGCGCGGGAGACATCCGGATACTTTCGCGACGATCCCTCGGCTCAATTCTCCGATCGCGAAACGATGCCGCACTATTGGACGCGGCGTAGCATGCAGAAACCGGAGCAAGCCGCAGAGGCGTTCGCACACAATTTTCTGGGAATACGTTTGCAGTGTGCCCAGTGCCACAAACATCCATTTGCCGCATGGACGCAGAACGACTATCGCAACTTCAGTCGGTTCTTCGAGAACGTGACGTTTGGCATTCGGCCGGAAGATCGAGACGCTTATCAGCGGATCGCAAAGCGAGTCGGCATGAGTCTCCGTGGTGACGAGGGATCGCCGATACGAAATGACGCGTTGCGAAAGCTTTCCGCTGGAACCGTGTATCCGTGGCGAGAACTCTACATCAAGCAACGAAGTGAAGCTGAAGAGCTGAATCTACTGCGCAGTGGAACCGTTGAGCTGCGTCGGGAGACCGATCCACGTCAACCGATCATGGATTGGATGAGGGATCCCAATAATCCCTGGTTTGCCAAGGCGTTTGTGAATCGGGTGTGGGCATCCTACTTTCAAAACGGAATTGTGGACCCGCCTGATGATCTCAATCCGGCAAATCCACCCACCCATCCGGAATTGCTCGCCTGGTTGTCAAACAGCTTTGTCGAAAACGGCTACGACATCAAATGGTTGCATCGACAAATTGTTTCCAGCGACACCTACCAGAGAAGTTGGCGGCCGAGTCACAACAATCGCGAGGATCAAAAAAACTTCAGCCGGCAGATTCCGCGTCGCATGCCGGCCGAAGTGGTTTACGACAGTGTCAAACAAGTCGTCGCCGCGAGCGATCAAGCTGAGGAAGTTCGCGCCGATTTGACGCGACGCGCCTCGGGGCACCTTTCAATGCGTTTGGCGGGCACCTATGCCATGCGGGTATTTGGCAAACCCGAGCGAGCAGTGAATTGCGACTGTGAACGGAACAATCATCCGACGTTGCTGCAAGCGGTTTTTCTGCAGAACGATCCGATCATCGAGCAACGCCTCGAGAACAGCGGCTGGGTGCAGGAGATGAAAGACCAGGAGGCCGAGGGCAACCTCCAGTCGCATCGCAAACTGGTTTCCGAGGCATGGTTGCGAGCACTCGGGCGCCCCGCCAACCGATCTGAAATCGAACAAAGCGTTCAGTTTGTCCAGCAAGCCGAATCGGTTGCCGCGGGAATGCAGGACTTGTTGTGGTCCCTGCTGAACACAAAAGAATTTTTGCTGATCAAATGATTCACGGGCAGACCCGTTCCGTTTGGAGATCTCCATGACCATTTCACGTCGCAGGTTGCTACAGGTCGGTTCGTTGGGCGCCAGTCTAACGCTTAGCGACTATTTACGGATCGCGTCGGCAAACGGCGCGGTCGACAGCGGCCGTTCGGCGGTGCTGGTGTTTCTCGGCGGTGGGCCCTCTCACCTCGACACGTTTGACATGAAGCCCAACGCTCCGGCGGAATACCGGGGGCAATTCAAGCCGATCCAGACAGCGGCGCCGGGCGTGAGAATTTGTGAACACCTTCCCAAGCTTGCCAGCCGAGCGGATCAGTACGCTGTCATCCGAGGGATCACTCACAGCCTTGCCGATCACGGATTGGGCACGCGGTACTTGATGACCGGCAACCTGCCGACGCCGGTGGTTGATTATCCGATGTACGGTTCGGTCGTCAGCAAGGAGTTTCCCGCCGCTCCCGAACTTCCCTCGTTTGTTTCCATCGAACGGCCGGTTGAAGGCCCGGGATACCTCGGGGCAGAGTATGGGCCGCTATCGACCGGGGAAAAGCCACGCTATGGCCAACCGTTTCGCGTCCGCGGAATCACCCTCGACGGCACCATGACGCTGGACCGCTACCGTCGGCGGAGAAGTTTTTTGAAAGACATTGATACAGCGTTCGCGGGATATGAGCAGTTAGACGAGTCGGTTCGCAGTCTGGATCGATTCTCCGGACAGGCTTTTCAGATCATCAGTTCTCCGAAAGCTCGTGCGGCGTTTGATCTGTCGCACGAGACGGATCGCGAAGTCGACCGGTTCGGGCGGCACGAGTTTGGTCAGAGCATGCTGTTGACGACACGACTGATCGAAGCGGGAGTGCGATTCGTCACGGTATTGCTGGAAGGCTGGGACACCCACCAGGATAATTTCAACCAACTTGGTCGCGAACTTCTTCCCAACCTGGATCAATCTCTCGCCGCGATGTTGGACCGATTCAGCGAACAGGGACGGTTGGATTCCACGGCGGTACTGGTGACGGGCGAATTCGGGCGGACCCCGAAGATCAACAACAACGCCGGTCGCGATCATTGGGCCCGCGCGATGTGCTCGCTGATGGCTGGCGGAAATGTCCGTGGAGGACAGACGCTCGGAGAGACCGATGACAAAGCGCAAGGTCCCGAAGGGGATGGATTCACACCTGACGACCTCGCCGCCTCCTTCTTTCAGAATATCGGAATCGACCCCAAGACAGAGTATCAAGCCAATGTCGGTCGTCCGATTACCTTGATCCGAGACGGGGCAACGATCCCCGGATTGCTCGCGTAACGCGCGAAGCAACGGCGTCGGCGATCGGGTTCGCGGCCTTTCCAAGCGGGAAGGAAACTGGCGTCGGGAGTCGAGCCCACGCAGACAAGTTTGCCAAAAAGGGGCTCTGTGAACTCCGTGCTCTCGGTGGCTCATCCCAGTTCTTGTCTTCTGCTCCAAAACGCTCAGCCTCCAGTCAATCGTGCCGTCCCCGAACGACCCGGCAGGACGATAGACTGGTCGTCATTCAGACGCCCAGTCGACGCATCGGAGCACTCCATGAAAACGTCCCCCGGAACAATGGTGATCCGTCACGGTCAGGTGGTCGATGGTACCGGGTCGCCGCCGATGGCCGATGGCGCGGTGGTCATCAATGACGACAAGATCACGTTCGTGGGACCAGAATCGGAGCTACCTCCGCTGCCGGAAGATGCCCGCGATATTGACGCTCGCGGCGGAACAATCATGCCCGGGCTGGTCGAAGCGCACTTTCATGCGACGTACTTCAATGTTCGTTCGCTGGAAGACTTGGACATCAAGTATCCGGTGGAATACGTCTCACTGCTCGCGTCGGTCAATTGCAAACTTGCGCTGGAATGTGGCTATACCGCGGCGCGTTCCGGAGGCTGTTTGTTCAATGTCGATTTTTGGCTCAAGAGGGCGATCGAGGAAGACTTGATTCTAGGGCCAAGGCTTTCATCCAGCGGACGAGAGATTTGTTCGGCCGGTGGTTTGATGGATTGGAATCCCGAATTTCGAAAAATCGGCATGGAGGGTCTGGTGTTCATCATCAACGGCCAGGAAGACGCACGCAAAGCAGTGCGGGCGTTGGTCAAGGACGGTATTGAATGGGTCAAAACCTACCCGACCGGAGATGCTGCCGCCCCTGACGTGAATGACCATCACACGCTTTGCATGACTTTCGAGGAAATGAACGCGGTCGTCGCAACGGCGCACAATCACGGGATGAAAGTGACCGGACATTGCCGCGCGACCGAAGGAATCAAGAACGCCCTGCGAGCGGGTTATGACTGCATCGAACACGGCACGTTCATGGACGACGAAGCACTGGATTTGCTACTCGAACGTGACGTGCCCTGCGTTCCCGCGTTGTATTTCGAGAAAGCCAGTGTGCTGCGGGGCGAAGAGTTCGGGTTGCCCCAACAGGTCATCGATGGACACCAAGAAACGTTGGACGGCGGTGCCGAAAGCGCGAAACGCATCTTGAGATCCGGGGGACGTCTGGGAATGGGGGGCGACTACGGATTCGGTTGGAATCCCCACGGCGATTACGCTCGGGAATTGACGTATTTCGTCAATGACGTGGGGCTGACGCCGCTGGAAGTGATCACCTGCGCGACGAAGACGGGAGCCGAGATCATGGGGCGCGGCGATGAATTTGGAACACTGGAATCGGGTAAGTTGGCCGACGTGTTGGTCGTCGATGGCGACGTGATCAAGGACATCGCCGTGCTGGAAGACCGAAGTCGCTTCATCGCCGTGATCCAAAACGGCGAGATCAAGGCGGGACGGCTTGCCAAGCCGATTCCCACTCTCGTGAAAACAGAGTAGCGTCCGATAAGCCGGAACCGCTCACAGCCCAAAATGACATTCTCCGTTCAGCATCAAAAGTCGACGCAATCGGCGCATTGTCGCTCGTGGCACTGCAAATGAATAGGATTCCACGGAGAGATGCGGAAGGACGGGGCTCGGTGAACTCTGTGCCCTCGGCGGCTCCATCGACCGCACCGAATCCCTCGTTTCCGCGGTATAAACTCATTCTGTTCCCATGAGAACGTTACCATCCGACCACCACCTGTATCGCTCGTGCACGGATCGAAGTGAGCGATCGATGGTTTTTCCAGCGAATTTGAACCGATCATGCAAATCGACCTGCCGCCGGGCACCCGTCTTGTCATTTTGTTTTTGCTATTGCGTTTCTACGGTGTCGCCACCGCGCAGGGCGTCGTCGTTGAGCGGTCGGTCATCGTCGAAGGCGACTCCGATTGGGATTGGACCCAGGCGCGCACCGCGATGGCGAGCGAACAGGACGAAGCGTTTTTTCTGACCACCATGTCACGCACCGCCAAGGTTGGTGCCCACGGCTATCATGACGTGTTCGTCATGTTCGCCGATCGGAATGGTGAATCCTGGACGGATCCTGCACCCGTTGCTTCCTTGCGCCGACAGCGTCAAGACGACGGCTACGAAGTGGTTGCCGGGGACTTGTGTCCGATCTGGCACGAAGCCACAGGCAAAGTGTTGATCACCGGGAAAACGTTCAATTTTGCCGATGGCTCCAAAGAGGACATTCTTCGAGAGAAGGTGTCGTACTGTGTGTTTGATCCGAAGTCGCGCTCGTTTGGCCCGCTACGGATCCTGGAGATGCCGGCCGAGGATCACGCCGGACATCCGGTGATTGCCCCCAACGCCGGTTGCCATCAGCAAGTGGTGCTCGATGACGGAACCGTGTTGCTTCCCGTTCGGTACCAGCGAAGCCCAACCAAAAGGAATTACACCTCCATTGTGGCGAGGTGCGAATTTGACGGTACCACGCTCCGCTACATCGAACACGGTTCGGAGCATTCGGTTCCCACGCGTCGTGGTCTGTACGAACCATCGGTCACCCAGTTCGGCGATGCCTTTTATTTGACCTTGCGAGCCGATGACGGCGCCTGGGTCGCGCGCAGTGACGATGGGATCCACTACTCCAAGCATGCCGCGTGGAGATTTGACGACGGCAGCGACCTCGGCAGCTACAACACCCAGCAGCATTGGGTCACTTTGGGCGGACGCCTGTACCTGGTTTACACGCGCCGTGGAGCCGACAACGACCACATCATGCGTCATCGAGCCCCGCTTTTTCTCGCGGAGGTCGATCCGGAGCAGCTGGTGGTCTTGAAGGAAACCGAACAGGTGGTCGTGCCTGAGAATCACGCAACGTTGGGCAATTCAGGTGTCTGCCGACTCAGTGACAACGAATCGTGGATTACCGTCGCCGAAGGACGAGTGAGCCACGGCCAGCGAAAGGGCCAGAACAATCGAGTGATTCTGGCCAAGTTGCATTTGCCCAAATGACTCGCGCGACGACTTCCTGCATTCGCCAAGTTGACTCAGCTTTGATGAAATGACGCGAGCTGGAGCTCAACCGGGCAGTCAGGATCGGGGGGCCGCCATCAACTCGGAATCGCGGAGTTGGTTGACGTTGAACCCAATTCGTCAGCGAGACAAATGAACAACCTAAGCCTGCCTGGAAAATCTTCCGCGGATTCGCGGTCGAGCCAGTGGTCTTTGTCACGCACGAGACGTGTCGCATATCACCATAAGGTAGCCGCAATAATTCATTGTTTGCCGGGGGGAAGAGCGATAGCTTGAGCTTCGCCAAGGTCGCCTTGACGTTCGAAAAGTCGCTCGAAGGGGATTTTCTGGTCCTTTCAGAGCGGGTCAGCCTGCTCGACATGGACGACCGCGACGCACTATTCCAAAGTCATTCTCAGGTTGGATCGTTGCAATGAAATTCTCAAAACCGGCCCGTGGCTTCACGTTGGTGGAGCTACTTGTGGTCATCGCGATCATTGGAATTCTTGTCGGATTGTTGCTGCCCGCGGTGCAGTCCGCTCGTGAAGCGGCGCGGCGGATGAGTTGCAGCAATAACTTCAAGCAAATCGGACTCGCGGTTCACAACTATCACTCGGCGTTCAAGCAAATCCCGCGACACGGCGGTGGCACGCTTCCCTGGGTCGGCGCCCATGCTCCGGGCCCCTGGTACCGTCCTTCAGACTTCGGCAATCGCTTTCGTCTCAGTTCGCTGGTTGCCATGACGCCATTTATCGAGCAGCAGGCGCTTTGGGAGCAAATATCGAACCCAAATCAAGAGCGAACAGACGGCGGTCTCCAAGACCCGCCGTGGCCACCGATGGGGCCGACACCCGATCGGATTCAGTACATCCCGTGGGTCAATGAGATCCCGACCTACCGTTGTCCGAGTGATCCCGGACTTGGATTGCCGGCCTTGGGACGCACGAACTACGCTTCATGTCTTGGCGATTCGATGTGGCTTCTGCATGTTGCGCCGTACAATAACAATCGCACGGCAATCACGAACGGCCGCGCGCGACACGCGCAAGCTGCTCACCGTGGTTTTTTCAAGCCGCATCAGGATGCAAAGTTCCGTGATGTGATCGATGGCTTGTCCAATACCATTGCGATGGGTGAAATCATCACCGCTTTGCAGGACGGCGATATCCGCGGCAACGGGGTCGCGACAAACGGCGGCAACTCGGGCCCCTTCGGCTTTGCTGCATCGCGTGATAATCCTTCTCTTTGCCAAGACAACGGCTACATCGACCCAGCGAGGCCTCGGTTTTGGTTGCCGGAATGGCAGCAGAAAAACCGACGCAATTTCGCTCGAGGACACCGCTGGGCGAGTAGCTATCCGATCATGAGTGGGATCAATACCATCCTGCCCCCGAATCGCGAAGCCTGCGGACGTTACAACGCTCTCGGAACGACGTTGGTCGCCCCACCTTCGAGTCGTCACCAGGGTGGTGCACATGTCTTGATGGGTGATGGCGCTGTGGTTTTCATCACGGACTCAATCGAAGCGGGCAATTCTCGCGCGCCAATGGTCTGGCTCAACGGCACCGGCGGTGCCGCTCCCGGATCGGCAAGCCCCTATGGTCTCTGGGGCGCTTTGGGAACGCGAGCCAACAGCGAGGTCATCGACGAGCAGTTGAACCAATAGATTGCTCCGCCAGCCTTCCTTGGAACTCCCAGAGAACAGCTTGTTCCAGTTTTGCTACCAGCCACAACCACAGAGAAGATCAATGAAGTCAGTTTGTGTGAGTCTGCTACTCTTTATCGTCTGCGTTGCCTTGCCGGGGTGTGGTGGATCCGACGGCAACACACTTGCAACCGATGGGGCAACCGCAGATGATTTTGCCCAGTATGAAGCAGATTTGGCTGCCGTGACCGGTGCGGAAGCGAACGAGGACACGGGAGAAGAGAACTCTGAATAGGCGGTTCGCCATCCTCTGGATCAAACCGTGCCTGTTCGAAATCCAGTAGGTGAGATCACATTACCGGTCGGCATTTGATTCCGAACGATATTTCTTGCGATACCGCCCGGGGGGAATTCCGGCGAGTTTCTTAAAGAATTTCGCCATGTGCTCATCGTGCTGGAATCCCGTCAGCTTGGCAATCTGCTTCAAGGGGCGAGACGTGGTCTCCAGCAGTTCCTTGATGCGGGTGAGGCGGATATTCGCGATGACGTCGGCCGGTGATTGACCGAGATGCGTTCGCATCCGGCGCTCAAGGGCGCGTCGCGACATGGGAACGGCATCGGCCACGTTCTGTACCGAAACTCCTCGGCAAGCGTTTTCGCGAATAAAGCGATATGCCTTCACGAAGTCTTCGTCGTCAACGGGGATCGAGTCCGTGGAGCTACGTACCACGATCCGTCGTGCGGGAATCCAAGTGATCTCCGGGGGAACGATTTCACCATTCATCATCCGATCGAGCATCGCCGCGGCTTCATAGCCGATCCGATGCGTATTCGGCTCCACGCTTGTCAGCGGTGGGGAACATAACGGACAAATGACATCGTCGTTGTCGATGCCAACCACTGCGACCTCGTCGGGAACGTGAATCTCGATTTCTTGGCACGCATTGAGCATTTGTTGCGCACGGATGTCGTTGCAAGCCAAGACTCCAATTGGCTTTTCCAGAGAATGCAGCCAGCGCGTCAAGCCTTTGTTGTCAAGCATTCCGCTCTGCTCCGCACCAAAGGTCGTCGCGTGTGCCGGCCCCGGAGACTCGTAAACGGCAACATCGTGCCCCAATGAACGCACGTACCTTTGCATTTCGGACAGCCGGCGTTCGGAGTAATTGGCACCTCCGAACCCGCAGAAACCAAATCGTGTGAACCCGCGGTCACGGAAATGATCGACAGCGAGTCGCACCACCGACTGATCATCGGTGTCGAACCCGGGAATCACCCCGGCTGATTTCCAGCAACGAAGGTCGACCGCCGGCAACGCAAGTTGTCTGATCACGCGCACCATCGTTGGGGTTTCCGCACGAACGAGGATCCCGTCACCTGTCCACTTGCGGAGCCAAGATGGAGGCTCGGCATTGATCGCCATTTCCTGGTGTCGGAGCGCCCAAACCCCGTGCTCTCCCGCGTAGGCAGCGATCCCATGCAACAGCCCCCGGCCATAAACTCGGGAGGATTCGATCAGCAAAGCCACGTGTCGAATGGCTCCGTGGTTCTTTGCCATGGCTGTCGCAATACCCCATACGCATGACGTCAACTAACAGAGTAGATCGCCTTGAACGACGTCTGGAGCAGTATTTTAGTAGCCTCTTGGGACTGTCGCAATCATTCATGAAAACGGACTTTCTTTGAGCATAGCGGTCGCGGGGCACCGCTGCGTGCTGCGCTCCACGCCGAGAACACGTTGAGCATCGGGAAGGATCCGGCGCTCTGCTTCGCGGATTCGTGTCTACGAGTCAGATAGAGGGTCGGGCGTCGCCCGCTGCCAAGCCAATGTCGATCGCGTCGCTAACCTTGCCGCCATTTTCTAGGGATTCTTGCGAAGCAGGAAACCTCGCTGTTCAGAAATCGGTCGGGGGATTCGCATGAATCCCGTGATGTCACCGTCATCGTTGATGGAAAGCGCCTGTTGCAGCGTGTTTGTGCCGACCGATACCGCATCGTTCAAATCGATCAGGACACTGTTCTGGGCAAGGAAGGCATGGTGCCCATCACGTTTGGTACCGGAGAAACCAACGACTTCACCCGCTAGATTGACATCGGTCGCGTAGCTTGAGTTGCCGCCGAGTGTGTCAAGGACGGAGAAGGAATTGGTCGATGCATTGGGGCGCCAAATCATTCCTCGGATGCTGTCCGGCTGGCTGTACTCTCCTTGCTCGTTGAGCCAAGATGTCGAAACAACGGCGAGGCGTGGATCGTCAAAATCGCAGTTGTTCAACCTCGGTCCGTCACCTGAATAGGAGGCCGCCCGAATTGAGCCGGTCAGGCAGTTGACCTGCAATTGCTCTGAGTCGAACCACGCCACGGCAAGGCTGCCATGGCCCGTCGATTCGTCATGGAAAAAGCCGGCCATGACACCATGGTCGTTGATATCAAAGGCAACGAACGATCCCAGATCGATTGGCTCCGACACTGTTCCATCCAACTGCACTTGCCAAAGTGCTGGCGTGTAGGTGTCCGAACGTTGGCCAACGACTTGACCAAGGTTGTTGATTCCCCCGATCAGTAAGTAGGCGTCAGGCATGGTGACATAGCCTGTCCCCGGCACGTGGGCATAGCTAAACATTGTTTCTGGCTCGTATCCCTGCCTGGTGATTCCAATGCTAACGCCCAGTTCATTGAATCCGGTCGCCTCCAACTCCCTCGCGAACCACGGAAGCCCCAATTCGTCGGGAGGTTGGAAGCTTCCGTCCGCTGCGACGGTCCATGTGATGGGTATTTTATAAAAAGGCTGACCACTTTCACGAATGTAGGACTCGCCGTGAACGAGCAATTCTCCCTGCATTCGATTGGTGACAAATCTGCCGATGCTTTGATAACCGAGCAAACTGTTGTCGATCCCTAGTAAGTCGATGAACTGGTACGCTGGTGCTGCATCCCCCTCGCCATTTCCTTTTCCCTTGCCCCCTTTTTGCGCCCACAGGGCCTCAGTGACGGAGGCCACCATTAGCAGAAACAGTGCGACGCGAAATGCGAATCGGAAACGTGTCATGGTCTTGTTCCAGCCGAAGTTCAAGGGATTTCGAGTTGCTCGTCCGACGAGCCGGGCGAGAGTGGCGGGTGAGTGGTGCCAATCCATGCGTGCTCACCAACGGCTCCTGTTGCGTCCTGGTTGCCGTTTTCCCTCGAAAAGCCAGTAGAAACCATTCCCCGGAACAGGGGAGTCTCGGCGTGTTGCGGCGGAATGTTCTCAGGAATTCTCCCGAGGTGCTCTGACAAGTTGCTCCAAAACCCGTTTGAACGGTGAGCACTTCGCCAGCAGTTCGCCTCGCGACTGCACACTGAATCGCCGGTGCAGCATCTTGACGTAGTCGTGAACGGTGTGATGACTAAGATTCAGTCGGAGCGAAACTTGTTTCTCATTGTCCCCTTCCAACAAACAGAGCAGCACCTGTTGCAGCCTTCGTGGAAGCTCCGTGACGCCCATGTCGTCACGCGCAGCCAGCGACCTCCCGAATGCGCGACCAAGTTCGATGCCCAACAGTCGGAGCCTGCGGACGTCACGTCGGGTAAAATGCTTGTCATGTTCACAGCGCTGCAGCACCAACATGCGAACTTCATTTCCGAGGCGATGCTGCATCATGATCGCATCGTCCATGTGGGCTGGACGAATAAACTCATTGAAGAAGAACCCCTGGTACCACTCGGCATCGCTGATCGAATCTTGGCGGCTGGCAACCCGAAGCGCCGCGGGCGAATCGACCATTGGAGAGCCGTCGCAATCGGGACGACCAGTGTCATAGAGCCGAAACATTGCTCGACGGTCGGACTCGCAGGGCCAGCCCGAATCCAGATGGACATTGATTCTCAACCAGTCCTTCACGCCCGGATTATCAACACGGTCGGACTCGGTATAGATCGCGATCTGTGCCCGGAATAGTTCGCGAGCCCGATGATGAAGATGGTCCCGCCAGGCCATCGGATCGGCACCCAGTTCCTTGCACTCGCCCACGAGTTCGTACACGCCGCGATAATCCGCGATTCGAAGTCGGTTCGACATTCCCATTCTCTGGTTCCTCAGCGGGGAGCATGGTCATTTACCTGTTCACGCTAAAAGCATTCCAATACAGAATCTCCGCCGGTCGTTTTCATTTCCGCGTGGTTTTTGACTGGCTTGCAGGTCCGATCCGCCTTGGCTGCATTATCGCCAGAGCTCAATGACCGGTCCATCGCTTACTTCGTCAATGGGATTGATTCACACTTCACTTCTCGTTGATGCGTTGGACCTGCGATATCCCGCAGTTCTGTTTCTAGGAGCGGCCTACCGATGCGCCTATTCTCGGGACGGCACGGATGCTGTTACTTGGCTGCGTCACTAAACGCGACAACTAGACCGATTAAATTATTATTTGCTGAGCCAATTGGTGATCAGTTGGGTGATTGATCTCTCTGGCGTCCGTATATCAAAACGGGCCTGATGGCAAGAAGAACGAATTGCAGCCAAGAATTCTTCCGGCTTCCGAAGCCACAAACGTATGGAGCGTGACGTTCCAACGGATCTGTAGGTGATGTCAAACTCGTTTAGGTCGACGATCACCTCTTCTACCGCGACAAGCGGGATCTGGTGCACTTGGTCAAGCTGGAATCCGATCGCGACCGACGGTAAAAGTCGTGGGCGTATCCAAAGCTTGTCTCGAGCAATCGAGACGTGGAGGTTGTTCTGCGATGGAAAACGGCGCGTATGCCATGAAAGCAAGGAGTAGCCGCCGGCATTCTTTTCATCGAAAAGCATTTCGTCACTGGAAAATGCCGGGATATCCGGTCGGTGCGACCAGCCATGCCAACAGATGGCAATGAAGATCGCTGCATTCAACGAAAAGCCGACGATCAAAAGTGCGACGATGATCCGAATCAACAGCTTCGCAAGGGCCTGTTGGTCGTTGTAGCTTGCGACGACGACAGCAAGGAAAACAACGAAAATAGTCGCCATGAGCGTGAGCAAGTAAACGGTGAACCAGACAACCCATCGGGGTGTACCGGTTCTCGACGCAAACTCCGTTTGGCTCGTCTGATCGTATGGGGCTGTGTTCATTCGTATTGCGGTGATCCCCGCTCTCGCGACTGAACGTTGCTATTTTTCCAAACCGCTTGTCTCCTGCTGGAAACAGTCCGTGACACGATTTCAGCGACACTCCGATGGAGTCGTAAGGGTACAACGTTGCGGTGGAACTCATTTGGCAAGCTGTTCGGGAAGTTCCCAGGGCAATCGCACGTTCAAACTACGTGAAAACCGGCGTAAATCTTATCAAGCACTGTCTCGTCCCAGCCTGCACGCAGTCGTTTGCCACGAATTGAGTCTTTGAGCGTAGTGTCCTGTCGCAAAATATTGAGTGCCATTCGGCGAAACACTCCAGAGACTTCCGGAGCACTTCCGTTGCGAATTCGGCTGGCGTCCTCGGAAAAAGTTACATCCAACACGTAGTGCTGAGAGTTCTCGATTCTCCAATGATCTCGGAGATGCTTGCTGATTGCTTTCACCTTTGCCGGAAGGCTCGAGATAAAGAACGCTGTTTCGTCATGCTCGTCGATTTCGCCGGACCGATTGCGATGTTCTCGATGACGATAGATCATGCCAACAGATTGAATGCCCGTCCAGTCTGAGAACGCTTCATCTTCCGGAACGTCGATGCAGTAGCAGACGCGTCGTTCATCGCGACCATGCGACTTCTCTACCGTCGTGTGCTTGCGAAGCCCTTTCACTTTGTAGTCTTGCTCCCCGTATTGGTTGAACAGGTCAAGCAGCTTGTCGTGGAGGTTCGCTTGGTTCTTCTTCACTGTGAGAACGTAGTCAGCTTCAGCGTTGATGATCGCAGCAGCTGTTTCCCTTTGACAATGCATCGCGTCGAGTGTGACCACCGCACCGGCAAGGTCAAGCAACTCCAGGATCATTGGAACGGTTGGTATTTCGTTGGATTTGTCGTCAACTGAAAGCTGCCTCAAGACCAGCTTCGATTCCGTCGCGAATACGGTGATCGCATGCAGTGCACTTTGCCCAGCGGCTCGGTCAAACGAACCTCGCAACGTCTTTCCATCGATCGCGACGCCTTGCCCACGAAGCGAGCTTGCGAATTGATCCACCCAGTCGTGCATCGAAGCGAGAAACTCCCCAGTATTGAGCCGACTGAAGACTCTTCCGAAGGTGTCATGGCTCGGTACACCGTGCTCCAGGTCAATGTAGCGACGAAACCAACGAACCTTGGCTTTGCAGAACCGTTCGACGTCGGCCCAACCATCGGCTCCGCAGATTGATGCGGTCAGGGCCATGAAAATCATTTCCAGCAAATCGTGGTTGCTTCCACGATCCACTCGTGGATCTGTAACTTTTACAAAACTGTTGTAAACCAGTGCAGCCGGGCCATCCATTGACACATTTTCACCTGCTCCATGTCGGACTTCTTCCATGAGGGTGCAGATCAGTGGAGACCTGAAGCGTGGCAGATTATACGAGACTGCCAAAACCTCAACTGGCTGGTCCTGACAAAGCGTCCTGAGCTTGTCCTAGAACGCCTGCCGAACGATTGGGGAAGCGGTTATCCGAACGTCTGGTTGGGGGTGACCTGCGGCGTAGCGAGTTCTCTCAACCGTGTGGAAACCCTTAAAGGTATTCCAGCCCAACTGCGGTTCATTTCCGCAGAACCGCTGCTGGGGCCAATTGACTTTCGCCCGTACTTGGATGGCTCGATCCAATGGATCATCACCGGCTGTGAGCAAGCCGCAAAGGCCAAACGCAGACCAATGGAAGTCGGTTGGGTGCGGGACATCGATTCTCAATGCCGTGAAGCCGGGACCGCCCACTTCTTCAAGCAGCGGTACGAGGGAAAACGGATCACACATGATGGTTTGCTGGATGGCCAAGACCGCCAGGAATGGCCCGGACTATGACGGCTAAGCCATGCGGAGTCATCGCACGAAGACGAGTAATCTCCATGGCCGCTTCGCTTTCAATGCGGTCATCATTTTTCAAAAAAATCTTTCCAGTTCGCTCTGCGAATTCCCAATTCGCCCAAGTGATTACGGAGGGAGACAAAGCGTCGTTTCCCAAAATCACGTCATATGGAAGGAAGTTTGAAATGAAGTATGTGGTAACTGTTCAAGCCGAAAAGCAAGTCTACCTTGAAGTTCAGGTGCTCGTAGAGTTTCCAGATGGGATCAAAGTAGACGAAGGCATAATCCAAAACCTCTGCTTTGAACCGGCAATGGCGCTTGCGGAGAACGGCGAACTGAATTGGGAAGAGATCGACTCTGAATGGCCAAGTTTCTCCGGGATCGATTCAATCGAAGAATTGGACGATCCCGACGAGGAAGCCGACCTTCGCTTTATCCAAGCAGAGGACGGATCTCTTGTGCCCGCAGATAGGGCCGGTGATCAATCGACTGATCGATAGCCGAGGCAAATCGGTCTTTCTCAGCAAGGAGGAACCGCTGTTGTTGCCCGCGAGGCGGGCAACAACCAGGCGGTTCCCAACGCTATCTCTCACCGAATGGATTCGGCTGTCCAGTTCACTTAGATCAATCGCCCGTGCCTGCTGTGCCGGGTGTGCCTGCAATCACTAAAAGGACAACCATGAGCCAGCTATCCATTGTTCACCCGACCAGAATAGATGTCGATCAAGAGCCGCCTGAACCGGTGGACCCAATAGGCGATGAAGATCACTTCCCGTTGCCAGATCTTCCCGAATTGATCCTGGACGAGCAGACGCCAGCTTGGAAGAACTATATGAAAGCTGGCAACCTGTTGAGGCAATCCGGGGACATCTTCCGCATAGCAGGACATGACAATGGACTGCTACTCGTGCGGCGTGATGGCTCCACAAAGGTTATCAACACCGCTGCGGACTTAGCTCCGCTCTTCGTGGATCGTGTTGCCTTGTCGATCTATTTGGGTGACAAGCCAAAAGGGACAAAACTTTCGAACGCCCACCTAAACGCCATGCTAAAAGCGGAAGCGTTCTTGTCCCAGTTCCCTGTAGTTGATGGCATAACGACTGTGCCCATCTTCCTACCGGACTTCACGTTGACGAAGCCGGGGTACAACGACGGTGGCGAGGGGCACCGATATGTCTATATCGGAGATGAGCCGCTCGTTATTGACTTGACGGACTGCACCGACTCCTTTCTCGACGTTATGGACTTCGATAGCGAAGCCGACTTGGCAAACACAATTGCCGCTGCGCTCACAGTCATGTTATGGAATCATTGGCCCGGTGGTAAGCCGATATTTATCGTCACCGCTTCAAAGAGCCATGCGGGAAAAGACACGCTCATCCTATTCGCCTCTGGTCTAAACGGCCAATGTTCGATCAGCTACCAAAGTACTGATTGGGCTTTGGAGCGAGCCCTCGTCGGAGCCATCAACTATAACTCCGACGCTCGGGTAATCGTGATTGAGAATGCGAGGCTTGACCGTCGAGCAAGCTCAATTTCGTCAGCGATTATCGAGCGATTTGCCACCGACCCAAATCCCTTCCTGTTCTCCACCGGAACCGGTCCCGCAAGGCGTCGTCGCAACGACTTCGTTCTCGCCATCTCAACAAACGATGGAACGGTCAGCGAAGACATTCTAAATCGTGGTCTACCGATTCATTTGAGTCCTGTCGGCCATGTTGCAGAACGAGTTTCCCCAATTGGCAATCCGAAACTGGAGTATCTGCCAAAGAAGCGGGAGATCATCGCCGCTGAACTTCGGGGAATGATTGAACGCTGGAAGGACGAAGGAATGCCATTGGATCATTCCGCCCGTCATCCATTCTCAGAATGGGCAGCAACGATAGGCGGAATTTTGAAGGTGAGCGGAATCAATGGCTTTCTAGCCAATTATGGCAAGCGACGAGTCGCTGATGATCCAGTCCGAGCATCTATTGCTCTGCTCGGTGCATCGATGGCTGGCGACGAATGGCATCGCCCTGATGCCCTAACCAGGGAGGCATCAAACCTGGGCATTCTCAAGTCGATGCTTTCGAGCACCTCTCAAGAGACTTTTGAATCTCGAAAACGGGGTGTGGGAGTCGTTTTGAGTGCCCATGAGGGCGAGACATTCGCTGTCGAGACAGACTCGGCCATTCTGAAGTTGCGATTGGAAAAGGGACGCCGCCGATTCAACGGCGAATCTCCCCACGTCAGGTATCGCTTCGTCGTCGTCGAGCGAACTGACATCCCATGTGACGGCGACTTCTAGTCTCACTTGCAGTGCCGACTGATCACGTCTTCATTCACAAATACTTTCAAGGAACAAAAACATGATTGCATTACAAGTCTACGTTCGAAACTTCGCAACTCAGCATCGAGGCGAGAGAATAGTTGCACAACTCGAATCTTTAGGCTTCACCGTCAAAGAATGCTATGACGGGACACTCGACTCTTTGGGTGGGTTGATCGAAACCCATATTACATCCGTTGATGAACTGAAAACCGACGATCCCGACGACATCCGTGCTCTTGTATCCAGCGATCCTGAGGTCTTTCTCCAGTTCCGGGTGTTCTCCGTAATCCATGAGGGAGAAGTGAGACTGACTTCGAAGCTCAGGATCGTAAGTGACGACCAGTAATGGCACGACTCAGCACGTTCAAGAGTTACCTACCAGCGCTCCCATACACAATTACAAGCAACACGCTCTGAATGGGATATTCAGAGCACTGTGAAAAAAAACAATGCAAACAACGAAAAGCAAAACATCTCGTCGTAGCGCATGGCGCAATTACTTCCGGCTGGTCCGTTACGTTCGGGCCTATTGTCTCGATGACCCAACCTACCTGATTCGACAACAGAAGAGGGACACTTCAACTGATCATGCTTCGGCAGAGCAGGTGGTGTCGGTCATTGTACCGTCGCTTCCGCCAACGCCTGAAATCCCACCGAGCAATGCCACTTCAGAACTGGTCGGAATTGCCAGCAGATGCAGTGTCAAGGCAAATGGCTGCACATGGGCATCGGAAAGACTGCGCCTCCAAAATGCAGGGGCGAATCATCAAACCGAGATTGCACCTAATGACGCATCCATTGTCGAGCAAGGCAGGCAGCACCAAGTTCGGCTGTGGATGAATTGCCCCTCTGCCCCCGCACCATACGACCCAACTGAGTACGACACACTGGCTGGTTGCTTCGCAGCGCTGGCCAGTGCAACCAACCTGGTCACTCTTGTCGAATCTTCAGACTCGACCCGTTCGAGCCACCTTCGACATGCGATGGCGTTGATGGCAGAAGCCCAGTCTATGGTTCGGGCGTGTTCGAAGCGAATTGGGGGGCCAACTGACTCGGAACAATCGGCGGCGTACTCGTGGCTATGCCAGCGTGCGGCGGAAGCCAGGCTGTTTATCGAGCGATACATGCGTGCCGATGACCAAGCAAACCCAGAGGAATGGCACGACTTGCTGGATCGCATTTCGGAGTCTGAATGCAAAGTCAATGAGATTATTAAGAACGAAAAGTCCCAGCGGAAACTATTAAACAAGCTGAGTTACATGCTGGGCCAGCTAGAGAAACAGGCAGAACCGCAAACACAACTTGTCGCCATTGATCGAACAGTCAGCGACCTAATTGATAACGGACTGGCACCAAGCAACATCGAGCTTCGTGGATTATTACTTCCTCACCTCGCAGCCATTAGCAATACCAAGCAAAAGTCTTCGGGGCTGGAACTGGCCCTTCGAGAAATCCGACGGTTCTGCGAACGTGCCGACATGCCCGATCAGTGTGCGAAGCCTGACAACTTGAGTCGGGAAGTACTTCAGGTTGCCGAACTTCTGCAAGGTCGCAGCATTGCCATGATCGGTGGTGATTGTCGTCCTGAAACAAAACGATCCATCGAGAAAGCATTTGGACTCAGGGAATTGGTATGGGTCGATACAAAACAAGGGCAGTCATACCAGACATTCAAACCGGTGGTTGAGCGTAAGGACGTGGCAGTAGTCTTGCTGGCCATCCGCTGGGTTGCTCACTCATACGGTGAGGTCATTCGGTTCTGCACTGACAACGATAAGCCATTCGTCAGATTGCCAGCCGGTTACAGCCCAAACCAAATCGCCAACCAAATCCTGAGCCAGTGTGGGGATCAGTTATTAAGGCAGACCCAACAGGAAGGCAGTGGAACATGACGTTTGGGACCGTGAGAAGACAGTTATTAGGCAGCAATTCTGGTTCATGCCAGCACAGCCAGTCAGTGAATGCCGATTGGCCATTCCGCAGGACCAGCGCTGGAAAAAACTGGGTTCGTCAATCAGGTCACGATTCATTGCAGCATGACCTGATGGAAAACCAGCGAAAGCCAGCGATGAAGTCATTTGTGAAACAGACTGAGTTCACGCTGCTTCCATACATTCGCAGCTACTCGCAATTCACAACCGCTGTCTGGTCAGCAAAGCAACGAGACCCAAACGCTTCCGACAGTCTTGCCCCAGTGAAAGCCATGCTGGACTACACAGGACGCAAACTGGGCAAAGCTGGGTCGAAAGCCACCGCCGCAGGCGGTCAACCCTCTTCGAGCGTAAGAAGGTTCCTAACGGAAGTTTTCTACAGACTTTCTACCTTTCTAATGTGGGTAATTTTGTACCGGTTTGATGGAAAAAATGTACCAGTGGCGTGCAAAATTGTCCCACTTCACATGGAAAAAATGTACCGGCTCATGTCCAAAAATGTACCGGCAATACTCAGCTTAAGTCAGAGGAAGGAGAACTGACATGGAGAAGCTGAGCACCCTGAAACACATCAAGATACTGAATATCACGGACACGTTTCGGGCAACTGTGGATTCTGCCCGATCAGGCCATGGACTACCAGAATCGAATCGGTATCTGAATGAGCGGATGCTCTTCTCATACTTGGCTTACCGATCAAGGCACGGACACGGAGCGACTATTAACGAGATCGTGCGTGAGACACGCCTCCACAAGACGACCGTTAACAAGACGCTTACCTGCTTGTCTGATCTGGTTCACAAACACAATGGCAAGTGGCACTGCAATGAACCAGGCGATGGTCTATTCAAGCCATTGCCTAATCCCAGGTCGGTCAAACATTGGTCAGATCGCTACTGTTATCTGAATTACTATCCGCCATCGGCAAAAGCCAAATTGAACGGACGACGGTTCGGCGTCAATCATGCAGGCGTGCTGTCGGCAATTATCAGCTTCACCAAGAAGACGAACCCAAGCCCCCAATTATCAATTCAGCTTGTTAGCAGTTTGACCGGGATTGGTCGCAAAACGGTAAGCTCGATCTTCGATGACCTTCTCCGTGCTGAGATTATGAAGTACGAGCCTGGTGGGGTGAAGCTCCAACTTTCCGAACAGCACTTGGAATTGTTCCAATCAAAAGAAACTGCGTCTCCCAGTGCCCAACCCGAAGTCTGTCCCGAGGTAGCACAAGGGAAATACCAATTCAAGAACGATGGCTTTGATCGATTCCGGCAAAGCTGTCAACCGTTGTTCGCCCAGAGTTACGCCGAACAAGCTATTGAATTGGCGAGCAAACTGAAGCTATCTGAAATTGACTTCGACGAATCGCTGCGCACAACGAAAAAACTGAATGACGACAACATTCTGCTAGGCAAGTGCAGCTACCCGAATCTAG
>NZ_VWOX01000036.1 GCF_008629675.1 Roseiconus nitratireducens
TTATCACGTGGGCATCGCCGTCGTCCCGAAACCACAGCCCCATCTGTACAACGCGTGGTTCCAGGAGATCTACATGCAAACAAGAGAGGTCAATCCCGAAGGCTATGAGAAATCGGCACCCATCCATTTTGCCGAAGGCCTGAAAGGCAACTTGCTGATCATCACGGGATCCGGAGAAACCAACACGCACATTCAGATTATCGAAGGGCTGGTCGATCGGCTGATCGAACTCGGCAAATCGTTTGATTACATGGTGTACCCCAACCGAGATCATGGGCTGCGAGAGGGTCCCGGGACGGTCGTGCATGTCAGAATGCTGATCGCAAGGTACCTGCTGAATCACCTGCCGCCGGGGCCCAAGTGACGGACGCCTCCAGGAACACGTCGCGCGTTCGGGGGAAATGCGTCAGCGAGGCAAGTTCCGTACGGCTATAATCACGAGGTTCGGATCGCAGCCTGATTCCCCAATGGCCCATCGTCCATTTCGCGCTGCGCTGTCTTGCTGGTGATTGCTCGATTCCAGATACCCAGCGTGCTCATTGGAGCCTATCCATGACCGGTGATGGAAGATCCTCCGTCCGGCGACGAGGTGACCGCTCGCATCTTGGCGACCGTCCGTTGCCCGATGACGTCATGAAGGATGACCAGACCCTCATGGAGGATCGCGGGTCGCGTTGCGAGTGGACGACGATCTAAGCAAATCGGATTTCGGCGATTATGTGCTGCTGGAGGAAATCGCCCGGGGTGGCATGGGGGTCGTTTTCAAAGCGCGGCACAAGCGTCTCGATCGCGTCGCGGCCTTGAAAGTCATTCTTGCCGGAAAAAAAAGTTGGTAAATCTGGCGCAGCTGATCTCCAGCCATCGAGCCGATCTCGAAATCGGCCTGATGCCGCTCAGCCCGGAAGAGTTGCAAGAGTTGCTCCAATCCACAAGATAGGCGTCGGGAGACCTCCCCGATTCCGGTGGACGCCGATTCATTTGCTCCAGGTTCTGAGTCACCATGCATCGACAAATCTTGCTGCAATCTCTTGGGCGCATGGTTGCAGCTTTCTGCGTGTCGGTTGCGGCCGATCGGGTGGCCGCAGAAACGTACCTTCCGCTTCCATCTCCCGACGAGTTCCGCTTTGTCGGGATGACGCCGGACAATGAAATGCTGGTTGCGAGCAGCGTGCAAAAAGTCCTCATCTTGGAGGCTGGATCAGGCAGAATTCGATTTCACGGCAGCTATCGTGACGGTGTTTTTCAGCCACACGGGATCTCAAACGACGGCAAACTGCTGATCGGTGGCGGGTACGGCATCCATGCCTTTGCGGACACCGACCTGGATGACTTATCGATCTACTATTGTCCCGTCGCGGGCTATTTGGACGGCACTTTTCAGCGAATGACGCGTCGGCTGGATCTACGCGCACACCTGCCACTCAATCAAAGCCCCGACCCGAGGTTCTTCATCCACGACGTGCGAGACTTGGGTGACGGTCGCTTCGCCGTCGTCGGTTTCGTGCGAGATTCGAACGCGAGAACGGCCAATCGCACGCATCACGCGATTGTGTTCTCTGCGTCCGAGCATCGCGTCCTCTCCGCGTGGAACCTGGACGCCAGGTCGAAACCCATCGAAGACACAGGCGACAGCACCTTTCCGTTTGCAGTCTCCACCGAATCAAGGGGTCGCGATGATTTCCGGTCCTTTTTTAGCCACTTTCGGATTCCCATCGATTCGTCAGCAGAGCTTCAAGCGGCCAACCCGGTGACCGTCCGTGGCCAAGTGCTTGCGACTGCCCGTGACGCAATACATTTCTTTTCGATGGGAACACAAGGCCCTTTCATCGGTGACGCGTTGACATCGAAAGTTGATTTCTTGACCAGAGAATCTGAGATTCTTCGCGGCGTCGCTTACTACGATCTCGTGCAGGGACACTTTTCTCCTGACAGCACGTTATTAGCCGTTTCCGTTTGGGACGCGTCTGTCGATCCGAAATCGACCTTCGCTTTGACCAAAATCCTCTACTACCATCCCTTGGAGACCGCGGAAATCTACGCGGTCGGATCCGGTGAGAAGATCGCGGCGGTCGATCTCCGTCCCACCACCGAAGGCCGCGCACCGGTCTTCCAGGTCTGCGGGTTTTCTCCCGACAACCGGTACCTGGTGACGATCGCTGGGACGCTGAAACCGGTGGAGAACGGCGACGGTCACCAATTCGTCCAGCAACATGGCTTCTGTCTCTGGGACATCCAAAGTCATCGGTCCAACAGCGAATGAATCCGGCAGGAAAGCCACTTCAAGTGGATGGATGATCGCTCCTCGGAGAGTCGGGGTAACTCGTGTCGCCAGACTTCTTCGAACAGGTGATCCTACCCGAACACTTCCATGACCGGAGCGCCGTCGCTGACGCCCAACGGCGTTTCCTGCAGACCGTGGTGATCGTAGACCAGACGGGTGGAGTCGATGCCGAGTGCGTGAAGAATGGTGGCGTGCAGATCCTGAGGGCTGACGGGACGCTCGGTCACCGTGTACCCGAGTTCGTCCGTTTCGCCGATCGTTTGACCGCCCCGCACCCCGCCGCCGGCCAGCCACATTGTGTACGCGGCCGGGGAATGATCTCGGCCTTTGCCAAGCCCTTCCATGGTTGGAGTGCGACCGAATTCACCGCCCCAAACCACGAGCGTGGAATCCAGCAGGTGGTGCTGCTTCAGATCGTTCAGAAGCGCAGCGATCGGGCGATCGGTTCGAGCCGCCATCTTCTCATGGTTTCCCTTGATGTTGCCGTGGGCATCCCAGCCTCCGATTCGCAACTGCACGAATCGAACGCCACGCTGGACCATCCGCCGGGCCATCAGGCAGCCTCGCCCGACCAATTTCGTGGCGGCGTCGTCCATTCCGTATTGCTTTTGCACGTCCGCGGTTTCGGAGGCGATGTCGAATAATTCCGGCGCCGCCGTCTGCATCTCGAACGCCATTTGGTAGCTGCGGATACGAGCCTCCAGCTCCCCGTTGCCGCCAATTCGCTCAACGAATCGTTGATCGAACTGCCGGATCAGGTCCAATTCGCTTTTTCGCCGCGTGCTTGTTGTGCCCTCGGGCATCGTCACGTGGCTGATGCCTTTTGCCGGGTCGACCACGGTGCCCTGAAAACGCGACGGCAGGAACCCGGTTCCCCAACCGGCCGCCTGGGGATGCTGCATGCCGTCGGTGTGAAGATTCATCGTCAGGAACGCCGGAAGCTGTTCATGCATGCTGCCCAATCCGTACAGACACCACGCGCCCAGACTGGGACGGTCGCCGGTTCCGGTGCCGGTCAAGGCAACGCACTCGCCGGGGCCATGGACGGGGTTGCGATGCGTCATCGAGCGAACGACGCACAGATCGTCGACGTGCTTTGCGACTTCCGGAAACAGTGTGGAAACGGCCAAGCCGCTTTCTCCGTGAGAATGAAATTCCCACGGCGACGCCATCAGGTTCTTCAGCCCGGCACGCTTGATGCGCGGCACGCGCGCGACAATCGAATCGGGAACATCCTTTCCTTCCAGTCGCGAGAGCTCAGGCTTGGGGTCAAAGGTGTCAACCTGACTGGGCCCACCCGACATGAACAGAAAAATCACGCTGCGAGCCGTCGGCGGATGGTGCGGGGCTGCCGAAGCACCGTCGCGTGCCGCGGTTTCGCCCGCGAGCAGCGACTGGAGCGCGATCGCCCCGGCCCCGATTCCTGCGGCGGTGAACTGTCGTCGATTGAGAAAGTGCATGGGGGACGGATCGTTTTTTAGGTGAATGCGTGGCCGACAACTTTCCCGCTTACGGAATGTAAAGAAACTCACTTGTATTCAAAAGCACCAAGCAGGCACTCGCCAACCCCTGGGTTTCGGCGTGCGTTTGCAGCGCAGCCAACTCATCCGGCGCTGGTTCCCGCCCCAGGCATAATTGAAATGCTTTCGAGGTTGTTCCGGCAGCTTCCGCAAGTGCATTCGCTGCGCCCTGCGTGAACGTTGAGTTCAACAGCCACAACGGTTGCAGCCCCGTCGTGGAAACCCTTCGTCGGGAACAGCTGACAATGCCATTGGCGCCGTCAAATAAACGCTGCTGGTCGGAAAGTCGCTGCCGGTGCTGCCGAAGATACAGACTTCGTCGTTGCGAACCGCCATCCGTGGGAACCGACGGACCTCCGACGGCCACGTCCAGTTGGCCGGAAACCGCCAGCATGCTGTCGCGAATCGCTTCCGATTCCAGACGCCTTGGCACCCATCGCCAGTACGATGCGTTCTCGGGATCTCGCTTCGCGTTTGCCGCTTCAAACTGACTGGACGCTCGATACGTCGCCGAATCCAAGATCAGGCGATGGATGTGGTTCGTGCTCCATTGGTGATCGATCAATTCGGATGCCAGAAAATCAAGCAGCTCCGGGTGCGACGGAGGCGTCCCCTGCTTCCCAAAGTCGCTGACCGTTTCGACAAGGCCTTTACCGAAGTGCCAATGCCAAATCCGATTGACCCACACGCGCGCCGTCAGCGGGTTGTCCGGTCCCGTCAGCCAATTTGCCAATGCCTTTCTCGGCCGGTCGCCCAATTCGGGAGTGGGGCCGAATACGAGCGGCCAGCCAGGATCAACTTCCGGACCTGGGGCGTTGATGTCGCCGCGCAGCAACAGATGCGTCTTCACCTCGCCCAATGCCGCAGCATCACGTGGGAGTGGCCAGCGCATTTCGTGGGGAGCAATCGTTGGCGATTGCTTGCCGGCCGAATAGAACCCCCAGGTCTGCGCGAGTTGACCGATTTGGTTTTCGAGCTCCTGAAACCGTGTTTTGTCTTCACCGGAAATCCTTGAAACCACGGTTTTCGGAAGGACGAGTTCCGGATTCGGGACGCCTTTCCGCTGGCGAACGGTCACCAAGCGGTTCAACGTGCGGTCGTAGATCTCCCACCGCTCGCGGACCAGTCCCGCCGCTCGAGTATCATCGTCGATGCAGAGATTGCCCGGCTGACCGTTTGCGAAGAACGCTTGCATCCGATAGTAATCTCGCATGGAGATCGGATCGAATTTGTGCGTGTGGCATTGTGCGCATTCGAAGGTCAATCCCAAAAACGCGCTGGTCGTCGTGTTGACGACGTCCACCAGAATGTCGTTGCGTTGAATCCGTTTATCCAGTTCGTTGCCGGAGTAACGAGCGGCGGCCAAAAAGCCAGTCGCGATCAGATGACTGCGTTCGGATTGATCGTCGGCAGCAAGCTCATCGCCCGCGACCTGAGCGGCAAGAAACTGATCAAAGGGAAGATCGCTGTTGAAGGCGTCAACGACCCAATCGCGATAGCGCCATGAATACGGCCGAAAGCGGTTGTGTTGATGGCCGTTGCTTTCGGCCCAGCGAGCCACATCCAGCCAATGCCGGCCCCAACGTTCACCGTAGGCGGGATTGCTGAGCAGTTCATCGACGGTGGTGTCGCTGCCGGTCGGCGGCAGTCCCAACAGATCCAGCGACATGCGCCGTGCCAGCGTCTCGGGATCGGCGGGCGGGACCGGCTGAATCCCCAATGCTTCCTGCTTTCGCACGATGAACGCATCGACCGAATTCCGCACCCGCTCGGCATGCTTCACCCGAGGAATCTTTGGACGGACGATCGGCTGAAATGACCAGTGTTCCGTTTGTGGGCGAGGTGGAGGCAACCGGTCCGCGTCCCAGGCAAGGCCTTCGTCGATCCATGTCTTCAGTGTCTTGATTTCTGCTTCCGTCAGCGGCGGTTCATCCTGCGGAGGCATTTCGCGTTCGGACACCAGGTGAAACAGGTGGCTATCGTCTGCGTTCCGCAACGCGACCAGATTCAACACTTCATCATGAACGTCCAGCCGGATCTCCGCGTCGTCGCCCGAATGGCACGAAAAGCACTTGCCGTCCAAGATCGGAAACACATGCTGGTCAAAGTCGATGGTACGTTTCGCGATCGGAACGGGCACCTCGCTGACTGGTGGTTGCTCCGGAAGCTCCAGGATGCCTCGCCAGGTTTTCGACAGTTCGATGTCCCACACGTCGATGCGATCCTCGACCTCCGTCTTTCTCCCGGTCGAGAATCCGATCCACTTGACCTGTGAAACGGACTGACGGCTTTCGACGGACGCATGGGGTTGGAATTCCGCGTCGGGATCGGGATCGATCCACAGATTCAGCTGATCGAAAGGCCTGTCGCGTCCCGGATCGGATTTCCACAGCCTCGCAACGACAAGAAAATCACGTCCGCCACGAAGCTCAGCGGCGAAGGACTCCTTGGTCGACGCGTATCGCACCATGAATCGGTTCTGCAGACCGGAAACATGGATGCCAATGTTTGGAACGCCGCCGCTGTGAGTCGCCGCCTCGTTGCCTTCAACCTGATCCAACCACATCACGACGAATTCGCCCTCGTCTTCGGCGGGCGTGTCCACCGACTCGGCCGCATAGCGAATGCGGTACCGGATGAACAACTCGTCGTCGACGAAAGGCTGATTCAGCTTCCTGCGAAGCGGGTTGTTGCGAGCTTCGGTTCCGTTGATCTCGAAGATGGACGTCGCGAAGGCGTTCCGCTGCCAATCGGCACCAAAAGCCGGTTCATCGGCCGATGACGGCGCCGGCAATGAAGCCACCAGCGCACAGACCGCTACGACGGCGGTGCGCAGAATGAGGCGGGCGTGAACCAGGGGCGGGGCAGGCATGCCCCGATTATAGCCAGCACGATCACGCAAAGCGGTCCGGCAGGGTTCGGAGCGAGGAAAACACGATCCTTCGTCACTTTCTTTCCGGCAAAATCGCGAGTCAACGAGAAGCTGGACTGCGCGACTTAGAATGAGCCGCATGGCGTGAGCCGCGGGCTTTTTCGGATCCGGTGGCGGCGAGCGCCTTGCCAATCATGGCACTGCAATGACGGCGTTTTGGTTGATGTTGCAGCGGCGGACGGCCGCCGAGGGTGTCGTCAAGGCTCGATTTTCCATTCCGCGAGCTTCTTCGCCGCCGTGCCGTATTGGCCCAACTGATACACCGCCATTCCCGCCGGCGAAAACTGAAACGACTCAAACGGCTCGTCCAGCATCTTGTCCAGATAGGACTTGCCGGCAACGCCCGTGGTCACATGCGGATTGAATTTTTCGCCCGAGGACTGGGGCACAAATGCCTGGACGTACTCGATGAGCGCGGGATTGATGATCAGATCATCGGGCGTCGTGGCAAAAGAGCTCGACGAACCGGACTCAACCGTGAACGGATCGACGGCTTCGATGACGGCTTGCTGAAGCCTGGATAACTCGGGCGTCGGTCGGACGACGATCCCCGCCAGACCGGTATCGCCGTCGGGGATGTAGTAATGTTTGAACGCCTCAAGCTTCATTCCGGATAGATCGGTGTCTTCGAACACCTTCTCTACCGCCCGATAGACATTCGCCAGTTCCGCCGTACGGACGAAGCGTTGAACAAGCGTGATGTGGGGGCGATGTTTCGCGTCCAGAGGAAATCCGGCCGGGTAGGCGGCCCGCAGCCTGGCATTGACCTGCTTGCTTTGCGTTTGCATGACGTCGTCTGGGTCGAGCAGCACATCGATGGCTGTCACCGACAGGTCGTTAAAGACCTGATTCCAGTCGCGTTTCATATCGACGACCGTCCAGCCGCGTTGCTCCGCATCCTCGAGTGCTTCGACAAGCTTGCCGCTGCTCTTGGGAGCTTTGTCGTAGGCGTACTCGCGCTCAGCATCGGTGTGGTGAATGATCATTCCGAAACTGGCGTGCGGGTTGTCGATCGTCGTGTATTCCATCATCGCCTTGTCACCGTCGCTATTGCCGAAGCAAGCGATCGGGCGACGGCCGATGTTGTGATGAATGCCGACGGGCTTCCCCTCCTTGTCGTCGACGAAGAGATAATCCATGGTTTTGATAAGCACGGGCCCATCCGAACGCAGTTCGTACCGGGTGCGTGACGAAGACCCGACGACCTGTTCGGGCGGAATGCCGTAGACACGTTCGCTCCAAACTCGCATGAAGTCGGCACCGCCACCGGAAACGATGAAGGTCTTGAATCCGTTAGCCCGCAGGTACGCTAGCACTTCCTGCATCGGCCGATAGGTAAGCTGGTCGTAGCGCCGGTCAAAGCGGGGATGGTGGGCCGCGGCGAGCCACTCTTCGACCTCTTTTTCGAATGCTTCGGTGGTCATTCCGGAGTGCGTTTTCGCGACAATCTGCAACAACCCGTCGTGATGCTTCCCGGCGAGCAGTTTTGCAAAGTCGCCGGCCAGGGCAGCTTTCACCATCGGGTCCTGTTTCAACTCGGGACGCTCCTCAGTCGCTTTCTTCAGCGTGTCGAGGGCATACGCCAGCTGGAACGGGACGGGATTCTCCGGCCACAGCGTCCCGTCATTGTCGAAAACGGCGATGCGTTCATTGGCCGGCACGAAATCAGGCGAATCCTGTTCCGTGACTTTCTCGACGAAGGAGACGATTGCTTGCTTCGCCGCAGAATCGGTCCACGACGGCAATGCGTCGGCGCCGTGCGCCGCGCTCGCCAACAAAAGCAGAGCAACGAACGATGGACAAAGGTAACGCATGGCAGAGGTTTCCTGATTGATCGAGGAATGTCAGAGCAAGAGCCTGCAGATCAGATTTCGATCGTGACCATTCTTCCGCTTTGATTCCCCAAAAATGAAGGGTCCCGGTCAGTTTAACCGACCTCGCAACGTGGGTGTAAGAATCGCTCTTTGCCAGGTTTTGACGGATGAAGACCGAACGGGTGTCGATCGCAAAACTGGCGACTCCCGCATTGACGATTGTTTGGTGCGGTCTGCTGGGGCAGTTCGCGAATGGTTCACATGGCCTCCGAGACAAGCTCCAACACATCAGCTCCGAATGCCGAAGGCTCGCATCCGTGACATCAACGTGGTCGGCTTGAGTCCGAGTAGCTCCGCTGCGCCACCGTTGCCGTACACCTTTCCGTTGCAAGCCGCTAGCGCGCGGCGAATATTCTCGACCTCAAACTTGCGCACCTCAAGATCGGTCAACACCTGGTCTGGCGACTCGATGGCCTGCTGCTTCGACTTGCGAGAAGGTTGCGTGGATGTGTCCATCGGCAAGTCGAATCGCAGCTTTCCATCGGCTGCGACGATCACGGCACGTTCCAGAACATGCTGCAACTCACGGACATTGCCCGGCCAGGAATACCGCTGCAACTGCTGGACGTTCGCCAGGGTCAGCTTCAGCGGCTTTCGGCCCAATTGACGGGCAAAGCGATCGAGAAAGTGTTCCGCCAACAACGGGATATCCTGCGTGCGCTGGCGGAGTGGCGCCAGCTCGATCGGAAAAACGCTTAGCCGATAAAACAGATCTTGCCGGAAACGCCCTTGGAACGCTTCTTCACGCAGGTTCCGATTGGTGGCCGCAATGATTCTGACGTTCACCCGCCGGGTCCGCTCTTCGCCGATCCTTTCGAGTTCGCCCTCCTGCAGAACGCGGAGCAGCTTCGCCTGTAGATCAAGCGGAATCTCTCCAATCTCGTCCAGGAACAGGGTTCCTCCGTCAGCGAGTTCAAATCGCCCGGCACGATCCCGCAAAGCTCCGGTGAACGAGCCTTTGGAATGGCCAAAGAACTCGCTCTCGTAGAGCTCACGAGGAACCGCCGCGCAATTGACTTTGATCAACGGACGATCGGATCGATTGCTGCGGCGATGCAGCTCACGCGCAACAAGCTCTTTCCCGGTGCCGCTTTCACCGAGGATCAAGACCGAAGATTCGGTCGGTGCGACCAGGTCGATCTGCTGGCTGATCATTTGAAGTGCGGGACTGTTGCCAACCAGTTCGCCGAACGCGCTAACCTCCACTTCCTCGCGCAAGTACTCGTTCTCTTGTTCTAACCGCCGCTTGAGCGTTTCGATCTCATCGAGCGAGCGGGCGTTGGCGATGGCCGCCGCCAAATGGTCGGCGATCATGTGCAGCCAGTCGCAGCAAGAGATTCCCATGGGGTCACGCGAGAACATGGCCATGACACCCAAGGTCTCGTCGCGGTACCGAAGGGGCAGTCCCAGAAAAGACTTGATCTGCTGATCGCGGACCCAATCGGGCCGGGCGATCCACTGGGAGTCCGTGGTGACGTCGTCAATTTGAACGGATCGGCCGGAGGAGGCGATGAATCCGATCTTTCGAACGCCGATGGGCATGCGACGAAACTCGCCCTCGGTCTGTTCCCAATGCTGATCGGGTTCGCCGAGAGAATGGCCGTAACTGGCGACAAGGTGCAGACATTGCTCGCGGCGGTGGCACTCCTCAGCCATCCGGCAATTGCCGCAGTCACCGTCTTCGGGCGGACGCACCAGCCAGATCCGGGCCAACGCGATCCGATCGCTGGGAGCCAGCCGCCGAACAGCCAGCGGCAGCAACTCCGGCAGATGGTGCTTCCCTGAGATCGCCAGCAGGACTTCCTGCGGGTCACCGAAAACCGCGTGTTTCTGCAGGCTCATCCGACCGGCTCACTGTCAACGTTATCTCGTCACACCACAACGACATTTCGATTTTCCACGATATGTCGTCGTACCGCAAGCAGCCCCGAAAAACACGCAAGGTGTTCACAAGAAATGACTTACGGACATTCGCCCGAATTGGCACGCGACGTGGTTATGCACAGCGAACGCTCCGGCAGCAAGTGATGTCGAAGTTTCCCAATTTCTGTTCCAAGTCCCAACCGATTGGAGATCCACGTCATGTCGCGAATCAATCAAATCGCCCCCGAAAACGCCACCGGCCCCGCCGCCGAACTGTTTGCCGCCGTTAAAGGCAAGCTGGGGATGGTCCCCAACATGATGCGGGCGATTGGCAATTCGCCCGCGGCCCTTTCCGCCTACCTGCAATTCAGTGGCAACCTCGCCGGCGGATCGCTTTCCAATCAGCAGCGCGAGCAGATCGCTTTGGCTGTCGGCGAAGCGAACCAATGCGACTACTGCCTGGCGGCACACTCGGCGCTCGGCAAGATGGCCGGCCTGAGCACCGATCAGATTCGCGACGCCCGCCGGAGTTCAGCGGTCGACCCGAAAAGCGATGCGCTGGTTCGGTTTGCGAGCACCCTGGTCAAACGACGCGGCAATGTCTCCGACGAAGAATTGCAAGAGTTGCGTCAGCACGGGTTCACCGACGCGGACATCACCGAAGTGGTCGCGAACGTGGCTTTGAACATCTTCACCAACTACTTCAATCACGTCGCCGACACGGAAATCGATTTCCCCAAAGCGGAACGCTTGGAACCTCAAGCTGCCTGATCGCAGGCGATTGCGAGCTGCTTGATCCCAGCTCGAAAGCGATTTCCAGATTGACACCTAAACGGACATCGCTGCGGAGAGCCTTCGCAGCGGTGTCTCCGTCTGAGCCAGAGCTCCCCCGAAAAACCATTCTTTCTTCTACCGATCAAAACGGCACACCGAAATGTCCACGACCCTCTCTCTCGCACCGCCTTTCAACCACGAATCCGCGTTGGCCAAAGTTCGGGCCGCGGAGGACGCCTGGAACTCCAAGGACCCACGTCGTGTCGCCCGCGCCTACTCGATCGATTCTGAATGGCGCAATCGGGACCAATTCATTCGCGGACGTGACAACATCGAGCGGTTCCTGGAATCGAAGTGGGAGCGAGAACTCGACTACCGGTTGGCAAAGTCCTTGTGGGCTTTCTCGGACACGCGAATCGCCGTTCGCTTTCAGTACGAGTATCGAACCTCCGACGGCCGTTGGTATCGAGCTTATGGCAACGAGAACTGGGAGTTTGACGCCGAGGGATTGATGCGGCGTCGCGAAGCCAGCATCAATGACATCGAAATCCAGGCGGCGAACCGTCGGTTCACGTGGCCTTCGGGCTCGCCGCGGCCGCCGGAAGGTTTCGAGATAACGGAGGTGCGTTAGAGTGACATGATTCAATTCCATCGTGGTCCATCTAACAATGAGCGTCATGCGTTCTCTGGTTCACCCTCCCGCGAGCGGGAGGGTCGCGGAGGAGCCCCGCGACGACGCGGGGAGGGTTGTTGCTGAGCCATGAGTTTTTGGCATTTGCTTTCGCTTCTACCCTCCCCGGAGTCTCGTTCCTCGCCTCCGACCCTCCCGCGAGCGGGAGGGTGAAGGTTGTTTGCGAGTGTTTTTATTCGTGTACCTACCAATACCGATCCGGTCCGTCTTGCGAACCGAATCACAACTGGGGAGACTTTGACAATACTCAACCGCACCACAAAGCTTCGTCCCACAACACGTGCACTGTTCATGAGTCGAATGATTCGCGATGCCGTCGAATCGGACTTGCCTTGGCTCTCCCAGGCGATGCTTCGGGTACACGACGCACATGTTCGCGAGTATCCGACGGTTTACCGGAAGCTTGAACCCGCTTCAGCCCGCTCGCATTTGGCGGATCTGATGGCCCAACCGGAATCGAGGGTCCGCGTGGCAGTGCACCAGAATCACATCGTTGGGCACCTGGTTTTTCTGACCGAGACGCGGCCGGAGACCCTCTTCACGCTGCCGCGTCGCTACGGCTACATTGCGCAAATCGATGTGGAGCCGGCTTATCGTCGGCAAGGCTACGGTCGGTCCCTGATCGAGGACTGCCTGCGATCTGCGGCATCGCTCCGTCTGACTACAATCATGCTGGATGTCTGGGCATTCAACGAATCCGCCAGATCATTTTTTCGCTCGCTGGGATTTGATGAGCTCGGTTACAAGATGTCCCGATGCGTCATGGATTGAATCCGCGACTGGGGGCCATTCGCTCCCGACGGGCCCCGTGCCATGTGCTTCGAGGTGACTGGAATTGGCGGACAACTCACTTGGTGACGCAGACTTCTACGATCTCGAGGCTTACGCGGGAATCGGTAAACGGCTGTCCGTCGTCCTGATCGACGTGCCGATGTTGCTGGTTGCCGGCGTGCTCACATGGCTGCCGTTTGTCGCTTTGATCCAGTATGGAGTGATTCGCACGGATCCAAGCCGGTACTTTTGGCTGCTCTTTCTACTGATCATTTGGTTGTACCTGGTCCCGATGAAGCGATCGGTGGGCACGGTTGGATACTGGGCCACACGTTTAAAGATCGTTTCTGCGAAGGGCGGGCAACCGAGCCTGCTGACGATGACGTGCCGGCTGCTGCTGTGGATCTTTGGTCCGTTCAATTTGGCCCTCGACCTCCTTTGGCTTGGCGCTGACACCGAGCGCCAAACGCTTCGCGATTGCTACCTCGGCACCTACGTGGTTGATCGATCGGCGAAACCCATCGGGCGGGGCCTCTTGCACCTGACGCGATACAACGCCTGCGGATTGACTCTGGCATATCCGCGTGTCGTACGATCCAGGTTTGCCGCGTGAAGCAGGGATCGCTGAGCGGCGCGAGGTTTGGAACTTCAGAGACCGGCGGCTAGCGCCTTGCCGCTTACCATCCGGATAGGATTGATTGCGAGAGCAGATCGGTATCCATACGATTCGTTTCTCGGACGGTTGTGCGCTACAGACCGGCGGCTAGCGCCTTGCCGCTTATCCCTGGATTGCATTCGGTACGCAGGGGAGGGGGTTCTCAGGCGACTCATGGGCTCGCTTGTTTGGCAAGGTCGTGCTACCAGGCAAGCGTAAAGACACGTCCTGCGGTTGTGGATCCGATGAGTTGGTCGGTCTCGCTGGAGTAATCGATGGACCAGATCGGATCCTGCAGGTCGACAAGCGTGGCCAGCAAATTGCCATTGCGATCCCACACCCGAACGGCCCCATCCTGGCCTGCCGAGACGACTCGATCACGAACCGTTACCAACGACCAGATGGGTCCCCGATGGGCAGACTTCCATGCTTGGGAGGCCGTCCCCTTTCGATTCCGGAGATGGAGATCACCGGCGGAGTCGCCAACAACCATGTCGCCGGCGGGTAAGAATGCCAGCGCATTGATGCTTGCCGTATTGATCGGCTGGAGCATTTTCGCGGCACCGCTCCGCAGATCACAGATCTGGATTTGACCGTCGGCATCCGCCACCAGCAGGCTTTGGTTGTCGGATGAAAACACGACGTCGCGGATATCTCCCTTCATTCCCTCCAGCCGCGTGACTTCTGCCCCACTCATTCCTTCGGAAAGCACGACGCGCCCATCAAAGTCTCCTGTTGCGAGATAACGTCCATCGCCGGAGTAACTGACCGACACAACCGGTGATTCGTGGCGCGACACGCGAAAGCATTCGGTCAACCGAGGCATCCCGTAGACCACGACACTGTTCCCGCGACTGACGGCCAATTGATCGACGACCGGATTCGCGTCCAGACCGGTGGCTGGCTGAGCAGTCTCCACGAGTTCGACGCTCGCTGGGCGCCACGTACTTCTGCTGGCGACAGTTTTCCCATCGACGTCTCGCCACGCCAGCAACTGACCGCGGTTACCGAACGCAACTTTGCGAACCGGAATCGCGGTGGTTGCCAGGGACCGGGGCCGGCCCAGCTTTGACAGGTCCCACAGGGATATCTCGCGCGAGTCGGATTCGGAGAGCGCAATGGTTGATCCACCGGAATTCATGCGCACCTCGTCCCAGACAGGCAGGGGCTGGCGCTGGCGCACCCCATGATCCTGCGTGTCAATCTCCACCAGCTCATCCTGTCCGACGACGCAGATCTGTCCGTCGGCCACTTGAAGACCGGAGGGAGCGAGCACGTCGCATTGAACAACCCAGGACAAACGGAATCGAATCGCATCGTTTTTTGATTTGACCACCTGATACGTCTCAACTCTTCCGTTCTCCGACAACACCGCCAACGAGGTGGCCGTTGGCAACCACACAACGTCCGTGGGCCATGCCTGCATCGTCATGACGGCGTCCGCTTTGGGCGCGGCAAAGCCTTGAACAGTGAAATTGCGTATTCGCTCCCATTTCCAGACACGAACTTGATTGTCGATCAACAACGCGAGAAATTGCCCATCGGGCGAAATCGATAATTGACGGGGGGTGTTAGCGACGAGGCGCAGGTCTTTCGACACTCCGGTGGCAAGTTCATGGAGAACCAGCGATCCCTCAGCGGAAAGCCCCACCAGAAACTCCTGATTGGGATGCCAGACCACTTGAGTGCACCGCTCAGTGAATCCAGACGCCGGGCGTGGTTCCAGCTTGCCGAAATCATTGAAGCGATAGAGTTCATTGCCTGCAATGATGACCGCCTGATCCCGCGTTGGATGCAGGATCAAATGCGGCGTGGGTGCTTTCACAAAACCAGGGACGACCGCCGAACTTCGTCTTGCCCCGTCCGACGTCCATGTCTCCAACAATCCTGTTTCGTCCATCGTTACCAGCGTGTCGCCGGAGTGATTCCAGCGGAAGGCCACTGGTTGCGAGTCGCAGACAATGGTTGTCTCAGCTGGCCAAGCCTGCCGATGCAGGATGTCGTACTCCATCCGAGCGAGGGGCTGCAGTGACGGACCCGATTCGATCTCTGACAAAGAACGACGCGCGGACGCAACCTCGTTGGACGCCAAGGCTTGACCGGCCTGGACGATGAGCGAACGGTACAAGGCCTCGTTGGATGCGTTAACGGCCTGACGAAGTTCGCCCGCCAACGTCCGCTGACTCGTCTCGGCGATCGTCGTTCGGTGCAACGCCGATCGGGTTTGCGACAGCATCCATCCCAGCCCCGCCGTGGTGGCCAGCAGTGACAGCGTCACAACGCCGACGGCAACACTGACGGACCGATTCCGCTTCGCCCAGCGTGCGGAACGGACGACTCGGCTGACCGGCCGTGCCTGGACCGGTCGCCCGTCCAAGAACCGTGTCAGGTCTTCTTGAAGTTCGGCGATGCTGGCGTACCGATTCCCGGGTCGTTTCTCCAGACACTTGTGGCAGATCGTCTCAAGATCCTTGGAAAGCCCCACCTGCAAACGGCACAGATCGACCGGCGGCGTCGACTCGACCAACCGCATGGTCTCCAACGGGGTGTGCCCCACCAGAGGCGGACGGCCGGAAAGCATCTCATACAGGATGGTTCCCAGACCGTAGACGTCCGTCCGCTCGCTCAAGCGGTCACCCTGAACTTGTTCCGGCGCCATGTAGCTGGGCGTGCCGGCTATTCCCGTCAAGGTTTCGTTCGCGTTGTCCGTTCCGGTTCCGGACGGTGGCCGCAGGCGTTTGGCCAGTCCGAAATCGGTGACTCGCGGTCGGTGATCGGTGTCCACGATCACGTTGGAGGGTTTCAGGTCGCGATGCAGAATCTGTCGCTGGTGGGCGAATCCGATCGCGTCGCAAATGACACGCAGCATGGTGGCCGCTTCGACCGCCCCCAACGGCCCGTTGGCCAGAATCGCGGACAACGGTTGCCCGTCAACGAGCTCCATGGCGATGAAAGACCGACCGGCGTGACAGCCGGCGTCGAACACGCTGACGATGTTTGGGTGGTGCAGTTCACCGGCAACCCGGGCCTCGCGGATCAGCCCCGATCGTTCGTCCATCCCGGCCGGTGCCAGCTTGATGCAGACCGGGCGTCCCAGAGACTCTTGGGTCGCGCGATAGACGATTCCCATGCCGCCCCGCCCGATGATCTCCAGCAGTCGGTAGTCCCCAAAATCGCGGGGCAGATTCTCGGACGTCGGGTCGCGTTCGTTTTCGATCCAATCCAACACGGCGGTGGCGGCCAATTCGCCCGCGGACGCATTCTCCCCGGCGAACTCCAACAGCATCGCTCGCGTTCGATCGGAGACCGAGTGAGGGCCCTCCGCTAAAAAATGCTCGACCAATTCTTGCGCGCTATCGGAACCCGACCGCCGCGAGGCCTTCGAATCGAGCCAATCCAGGAAGTCGGCCAACCACTCGTCGTCCTCGGCGAAGCAATCGGACGACCTCTGACGAGGATGCGTCGATTCTTCGGTCATGATGGGTCCGCCGCGACGTGTTTGCGCAATTCTGCAAGTCCGCGTTTTAACAATCCTGCCGCAGCCGTCCGCGAACGCCCCAGCGTTTCACCGATTTCACCGACGGAGGCAAATTCGAAGTATCGCATTCGAAGTGCTGTCGCCTGATCTTCTGGCAACCGGTCCAGCAGTTTGGCAAACTGCTGCATTTCCTCTTTTCGCACCATCGCCAGACTGGGCGACGTCAGCCCACCGGATCGCTCTTGCAGCAAACCACTGCCGGCGCACTCGCGTCCCTGGGCCCGTTTGTCCGTCAGCAGGTGATCGCGAATCGCATTGGCAATGTTGCAGGTGAGGATACGACGCAACGTCATTTTCAAGTGGTCGTGCTCGCTGGTCAGAATCCCTTCGATCCCCTGATGGGCTTCCAGCATGGTTTGCTGGACCAGGTCGGACGGATCCAACCGCGGCACCAGCGAACCGGACATTCTCCTGCGCGCGATGCTACGCAAGTAGCCCCGATACGATTCCAGCAACTCTCCAATCGCGGCGGAATCGCCTTCTTGCGCAGCCGACAGCAACTGCGAAATCCGTTCACGCATGACGCTGGGAGGCGTCGCCGGGGAATCATCATGGGGCAGCGCATCGGCGGTGGAGGGTGGCGTCAAAACACTGTCTGCTCTTGCTGGCTGTGGAATCCAACGTCGGGGAATGGGGCGCGTGTATTGTACCGTCTCCCCGTTTTCCTTCGCCCGAGGCGCAACTTTCTTCAAGTCCACCCTGACATTCCGCTTTTTTTTCTGCGCCCCGCACCGCTATTCACCGGGAGAAGTTAGGTGGCGGCAATTCACAAGCCGCAACACCGCACCAGCATGAGGACCTTGACCATGACACCCGACCGTCGCCACTGCATTGCTAGCCGGACAGCACGTCGCTGGAGCGAAATTCTCGTTCGTCACAAAAGCGATGTCGCGACGGTCGTCAGGCGGTGGCGAGGGTGCATCTTGCACGCCCTGGCGAGCGTGGCGACCTCAACGTGGCGCCGTCCCGCCGGTGTGCATCTGGCGGCCTTGTTGGCACTCGTGGTTTTGGGGACGCACCTCGAAAACCATGCGGTGGGCCAGCAACCTGCGATTAGCAACGTACCGGATTCGATCTCGGGGACGGTGCTGCTGCCGGACGGAAAACCCGCGGCCGACGCACCCGTCATCCTGTTCTGGCACAAACCTTTTGCGAAGACCCGGAGCGACGACGAAGGCGGATTCACAATGAATCTGGACGTCGAACGCATTGAATCGGAGGTCGGCGACGAGTGGCGTCGCATGGCAGTCGCTGCCTTCCAACCCGGTAGCGGTGTCGGATGGGACATTCTGGGCAGGGTCACTGACACGACGTCCGTTGAATTGCACCTGGCGGAGGACATGCCGGTACGGGGAAAAGTGCTCGACCAGCAGGGACGGCCCGTCAGAGGCGCCCAGGTCACCGTTGAAAGTTTGTATCGAGCCAAAGATGAGAATCTGGATGGTTTCCTGAAGGCAAGCCGCGATCAACCGACGCGCCTGATGCAATATGAAGGAACGAGCATGATCTACCTGAGTCCCGAGGCGATCCTCAAGCTTCAAGGCATCAAGGACCAGCGTCGTCCAGCGGCAACAACCGACGAGGAGGGTCAATTCCAGTTCACCGGATTCGGCAGGGAGCGATCGCTGTTCGCAACCGTCGAAGGACCGGGAATCACCAATGAATCATTTTTCATCGTCACACGAGAGCACATCGACGCGAGATGGAAACGCGGTCAGCTCTCGCGGGCGACGCAAATGGATCTGGACAGCGGTGCTCCCATGCGATCGGTGTACGCCGCCGATTTCCACCATCTGGCGGCTCCCGCGTTGACAATCCGTGGACGACTGACGGACGCAGAAACGGGAGCTCCGGTGGAAGGCATGAGGCTATCCGCTCGCATGAAAGGCCATCTGACGCCGGGGGTTGCCACCTCCGATCAGGACGGACGGTACGAAATCAAAGGATTGCCGACGGAAGGCCAGATGCGACTGTCGGTCCTGAATCCGGGCGACCAACCGTACCTGGACGCTGAGATTGAACGCAACGTGTCCGCAACACGGCCCCTGGGAGCAATCGATTTCAAATTGGATCGTGGAGCCCTGATCACCGGAGTTGTCACCGATCGCAGAACCGGAGAACCGGTCGCGGGCAACATCGGGTACTTGAGTTGGCCAAACAATGAATCACTGAATCGGCTGCATCAGCCCTACGACACCTTCAACACCCAAGCCACGGACAAGCACGGCCGATACGCGATCGTGGTCCCGCCCGGTCCGGGTGTCCTGGCATTTCAAGCCCGCCATCGAACGCAATACGATTTCGCCGAATCTTCCGATTTCGGTTTCCCGACGGGACAAGCAGGCATGTTCCTCAGCGGCAATCGCGGATACTTCCGACCCGACGAGTTCCACTTTCTCAAACGCATCGAACCGAGTGCGTCGACGCGGGAGGTCCAGATCGACATCACCATCGGCCGCGGTCCCGTGATGACGGTCCGCGCGACGAAAGCCGGCGGCGGATTCTTTCAACAGCTGGATGTTCGCGGCATCCGTCGACTCTCGCGAACCACCGTGCCTGGAGGCGAATTTGAAATTGGTGGCATGAAGGCGGGTGAGAAACGGTCCGTCTTCGTTCGTGATCCCGAGCGTGAGTTCGCGGGAGTGTTCGAACTTGAGTTTACCGAGAATGCACCGGTCGCCGACCTGCAGGTGGAGAGATCCGCCACGGTCAGCGGACACCTCGTGAATGCCGACGGCCGACCACAGACTCGTTGGATGGTTGCGGCAGTGTCGGCAGGTGCCGTCGAATCAGCCGCTCAAAACAACGGCCTCTCCACGCCAGGCTTCTTTGAGTTCGACGAGACTCAGACCGATGCCGACGGGTACTTCCGACTGACCGGGCTGCCGCCGGGCGTCAGGGTCGAGATCGCCGTCGCGAAGAACGTCGAAGGGCGACGTCCCGACGTGTCCGCCGTCAAGACATTGACGTTGCGTCCTGACCAGCAGCTGGCCGCTGGTCAGTTGTCCACAAAGTAAATCAAACGCCGTCTGCACGAAGTCACAGCAATCACGGAGACGGAAACGATGACAACGGATTATTGGAAACCTCACGAACCGAATGGTGCTCCGGCATGGAATCGATCGCAGGTCCTGCACGTTTACCATCGGCTTGGATTCTCTTGCACCCCGGCGGAACTCTCGCGCTCGACCGAAATGGGTTTTGCCGCGACCATTCAAGGATTCCTGAAACCTGAATCCGCAGAAGTGGATGCAATCGAAGCCAGTTTGATTCGGCAAGCGATCGACCGCAACGACGTTTGCGTGCTGGAAGCCGGATGGATCAGGAGGATGTGGCATTGTTCCAATCCTTTGGTTGAACAACAGACTTTGATGTGGCACAACCATTTCGCCACAAGTTTCTTGAAGGTCAGGGACTGCGATGCAATGTGGTCGCAAAACCAGCTCTTTCGCCGTTTGGGTCGTGGGCACTTCGCCGATCTGCTGAAGGCCGTTCTGAGGGACCGAGCGATGTTGATCTGGCTTGACGGCGACTCGAATCGCGCGGCGCATCCGAACGAAAACCTGGCGCGTGAATTGATGGAACTGTTCACGATCGGAGAAGGTCATTACGACGAGCACGATGTTCAGGAGGCGGCCCGCGCGTTGACGGGATGGCGAGTTGACGATTCTGGCGTGCATTTCGAATCCGCCGAGCACGACGGCGGAATCAAAACCATTTTGGGCAAAACGGCCGCTCACAATGTCGATACGTTGGCCGATGTATTGATCGCCCATCCCGCCACGGCAGAACGAATCGCCTGGAGATTGTGCGACCACTTTCTTGGAACGCCCGTTCCGCAGGTCGGAATCGATCAGCTGGCAGGTTTTCTTCGCAAGAGTGACCTGCACATCGATAAAGCGATGGAAAAACTGGTTCTCAGCGAACGCTTTCATTCCCGCGAAGAGATGAATCAACGCTTCCGATCCCCCGTCTCAATTGTGGTTGGTGGCATTCGAGAACTCGGGCTGCATGAGGAAACTGCTGGCCGACCCGCCGTGCAACCACAACTGGCGGCGAGCTGGATGGCGTCGATGGGACAGCGTCTGTTCCACCCGCCGGGCGTGGCGGGTTGGCAAGGCGGAACAGCTTGGCTGGGAAGTCAATCCATGATCCGTCGGGCCGCCTTTGCCCAGGCGCTCAGCCAAGGACAGCTCTCCACGCATCCCTATCGAACCCCCGAAGCACTTCAACTTGCTTCTGCTTCCGCACAACTGGATTAGTTGGACTAAGCCACTTTGCGTGAGCCGCGTGGCACCGGCCGCGGGTTTTCGCATTGCCCGACAGCTAACGCCTTGCCGCTCATTACGCTGCAGATTTCGGTCTTATTGAGTGAGAGCGAGCGATCCAGGTCGTTGGCACCATCACCGGAGAACACCCCATGACCAGTCGACGCGAATTCCACAAACGTCTTGCCTGTACCGTCGGATCGACGATCGCTTCCACGCGTTTCGCGGGGCGCACGACGGCGTCGCCCAGCTCCGACAACGGACGCAGAGTCGTGACCATCTTCCTGCGGGGCGGAAACGACGGACTGAACACCGTCGTGCCGGTCCACGACCCGCTGTATGTGTCTTCCCGAGATGACCTGAGAATCCGGCCGGAAGAAGCCATCACATTGAACGACCGCCTGTCAATGAATTCGGCGATGCGGTCATTGACCCGTTGTTGGGAAGCCGGACGCATGAGAATCCAACAGGGCGTTGGCGATCCGAACCACAGTCATTCACACTTCCTCAGCACGGCGGTTTGGTCCGAAGGAAAACTTGATGCGACGTTGCCCAGCTTTGACGGATGGCTGGGCCGTGCCCTTGATCCGTTGCAACCGACGACGCGCACTCCCCTGGCTTGCGCCATCGATTCGCCCGACACCCCCGAACTGCTGCGGAGTCGATTGACGCGGACGTGCAGTGTTCCCGAGTTGCCGCGGGACCAGGCCCAAACGCTGCTCAAGTTGATGCGGAGCAACCCGGATCTGACTGGCGAATCCGAGATCCAACGTCATGTGTTGCAGGCCTGTCGGGACGCCGCGACCAGCCTTGAAAACAGCACGCGATCCTCAACCCGAATCCGCGGCTTTCCGAGAACGCCGTTTGGTGAACGGATGCGACAAGCGGCCAACGTCGTCACGACGCTGCCCGAGATCAAAGCGATCCACGCCGTGCATGACGGCTACGACACCCATACGGCGCAACGCGGCCAACACAACGCGCTACAGCGTGAGCTAGCCGACGGACTCGCGGCGTTGGACCGCTTTCTCGCGGAGCGAGGTCTGTCCGAATCCACGCTGGTCATGGTGTTCAGCGAATTCGGTCGTCGCGTCAAAGAGAACGCATCGCACGGAACCGATCACGGCTCCGCCGGTCCAGTCTTCTTTCTCGGCGGAGAGACGCCTCCGGGACTTTACGGATCGTCTCCCGACTTGGAAAACCTGGATGACGGCGACGTCGCGGTCACGCAGGACTTTCGCGTGTTGCAGAAGGCCATCGCACGCTGGCTGGTCGCTCGTGACGGGCAACTCGGTCTTCCAGATTGAAGCGGGTCGGCGGGAAAGCGAAAGGCTTGCCGGGCTCACCTCAAGGCGGCAACATTTAATTGTGTGGAGGACGCGACACCGTCTGGCGACGGTGGCTACAGTGGACGACGCA
>NZ_VWOX01000037.1 GCF_008629675.1 Roseiconus nitratireducens
GGACGTCCCCTTTTCCGGATCTTGCTATTCTGAGGCAATTCCGATGCAATTCCTTCCACAACCTGACGGATTGATGACAGATCATTGGCAACCCGCGGTTCGTGCCTTCTTTCTAGTCGGCTTGCTTGTCACGGGCGCGACGGCGCAACCGGCCGTTTCGGGTCGGACCGATCGGGTAAAGGTCACCGCGGTTCAGATCAGTGGCTACGACAAGGGTGAACTTCCGCGCGCGGACAAGCATCCCGTCGAGCAGTTGATCCCACACATTGAATCGGCCAGCCGCGACCGGTCGCAGTTGGTCGTGTTTCCGGAATACGTCTTGGGGCATATCAAGGTGCCCGGCCCGGAAACGCAACGGATCGCGGCGGCGGCCCGCGCCGGAGCAATCTACGTCATCGTTGGTTGCTGGGAGGTCCTTGATGATTCAACTTTCGCCAACACGGCGTTGGTTTTTGATCGCGGGGGAGAAATTGTCGGCAAATATCGCAAGACGCATGCCGCGGTCGACCATTTCGACGCGTCCGGTTCGCCTTGGCAAAATCCGCCGGCAGGCAAGTCGGCGGCGTGGATGGTTGAAAACGATCCCGAATGGATCATGCAGTCCGGTCAGGAGCTGCCCGTCTTTGAACTTGACTTTGGCAAGGTCGGCATCATGACTTGCTACGACGGATGGTTTCCCGAACCCGCCCGCATCCTATCGCTCAAAGGTGCCGAGCTGATCGTTTGGATCAATGGCCGGCGTGGCAACGTGGAAGACTTCATCGTGCGGACGACCATGTTTCAAAGCCACGTTTCCATCGTGACCACCAATCAAGCCTACGGCGGTGGCACGATGATCGGTGATGCAACCCGACGCCCCGACGTGATTGTGGCACGCGGCGTGGATCGGCAAGAGTCCGCCATCTCCGCCACGCTGGATCTTAAGAAACTGCGCACCGTTCGCCGCCAGAGTCGCAACTTTCGTCGCCGTCGTCCCGACCTTTACGGGCCGTTGACCACACCGGTCGAAAAGATTTTGGAGTCCACCCTTGATGATCGATAGCCACATGGAGTCGAAGTTGCGCGAGTTGTGCCGGCTGTTGATCGATCAAGAAATCGCGCGCATCGTGGTCGAGCCGTATGACCGCAGTCGGGGACATTGGTTCGGCGGAGGCAACCTGGTCGCCGGTCCGAAGGGAGAATTGTATCTTGTCGGCCGATATCGCAATCAAGGTGACTCGCGGACAGGTGTCGCTCGGGGCACCCGTGGGCTGGAACTGGCCGTCTTTCGATCCGATGATCAGGGGCGATCGTTTAGGAAAGTGCTGGCACTGTCAAAACAGGATTTAAGCCTTCCCGCGATGTCCGTCTTATCGATCGAAGGGACAGCCCTGCGTTGGAACGGCGACCGGTTTCAGCTGTTTGTTTCCACCGAGAAAGATGGCGTCGGTTATCCCCGACCTTTCCAGTCTTACCTCAAGTCCGGTACGGGGGTCTGGTCGATCGACTGCCTGGAGGCGGAGTCCGTGGAATCGCTCGCATCCGCGACGGTGTCGCCCTGCCTGGCTAGCGACGATCCAGAACACATTCATGTGAAGGATCCGTTTCTGTTTGAATCGGACCGGGGATTGATGCTGTTGTTTTGTTCCCATCCGTTCAATTGGACGTGCTCCAACACCGGATTCGCCCACTGCGGTTCGGCCGGCGATCCAGGGCGGCCGACGTACGGCTTTTTCCCGCGGGGAAACGTGTGGGACGTGGCGATTGCACGCGGGACGTGCGTTGTGAATGTTCCAAAACTGGGCGTGTTCGCGGAATCCGATTTGCAACTGATGTTCTACGACGGTGGCGAATGCGTTCGCGATCACGAACAGCATGCGCAATCGGTGGAGCGCCCGCGCGGCCATTCCTGCGAGGAAATCGGTGGAGCCGCCTGGTTTGCCGACCAGCAATGGGACCGGCCGCACCGCTTGTCACGCTACGAGCCCCTGTTCGTCAGTCCCTACGGAACGGGATGCAGTCGCTACGTCGACGTGCTCGACCGGCCCGAGGGAATGTACGCGACTTGGCAGCAAGCCCAGCAAGACGGTTCACAGCCGCTGGTCATGAATTTTGTCTCCCGCGAGGCGATCGAATCCGTGCTCGCGCCGAGCCTTCCGTGACGACGTCGCCTGTCGGAACGGTGCGCTGTTCAAGCGGTCACGCGGGCACGTCCGATGGTCGCGACGATCGCGTCCAGATTCAAGTCGTCCGAATCCGTTCCAAACGGATCCTCCGCCGAGTGCGCCAGGACTTGCACACCGATGAAGAAGTAAGCATGAATCATCACCGTCGGGACGGACCAGATCCCCATCTCGCTCGCGAGACTCCATGGCAGGGTCGCGAAGACCAGGAAGATTCCCTGCCAGATGAAAATGCGGTACGACGGTGACAGTGGCGTCTTCTGAATTCTCTCGCAGCCGCCGCAAACTTCCAGGAACTCTCGCAATTCCGAATCTAACACTCGTAACAGGTCGTCCGAAACCAGCCCGCGCTGCCGCCAATCATTCAACAGCCGATAGATTTGCAGCACGCGATCGGAGGGTCGATGGGGCTCTTCAGCCGGAGAGCTGCCGTCCGCATGCGTTCGCAGTTGATCACGCAGATCCGCCGCAAACTGATGCACCAGGGATTCCAACGCGACGCGATCTTCACGAGAAACGTCGACCAGGGAATTGGCCTTCAGAACCAGATTGCGACTGACGTTGACAAGTTTGCCCCACAGCGTGCGGCCCTCCCACCAACGGCCGTAGGCGGCATTGGATCGAAGGACCAACAACAACCCCAACAGCAATTCCAAGCTGGCGTACACACCGGAGGAATGGTCGGCGATTTGATGAAACGCGGACGACTCCTTCCAGATCGGAATCAAACTGTAGACGCCGACGATCACAGCGCCGATCGACGCCGCGCGCAACGCATGAGTGGTACGGACGAATTCGCTAAAGCTGATTCGGGTCATGACATCCCTTTCGTGGCACACTCCGCCGCCACAGATTCCCGGTACCCGGTTTTCCGCGACGGACAACACCGTTGACTTGAAAGACGCTTCATCCCAACCCCAGCAGCCAAAGCATCGAAAATGTTGCCGTCACGGCACTGAGGATGATCCAAAAAACCGCCGGTCGCATTTGACCGGGATAGGCGGCCGCGACATAAAGTCCGGCCAACGTCGCGAGCGTACTGAGCGCCAGCGATCCCACCGAGAGCTCCGGTCGACGCTCGGGCCACGTCGCGCACGCCAGGCAGATCACAGCAGCCACCGCGAGACAACCTGTGACCACCAGGGCACGTTTTCTTCCCCATCCGTTTTCTGGAGGGTGGCGATCATCGGAACCGTTGCCAGGACGTGCCGATTGTCGTCTCTGACGGATTCGGCGGATTGCCGCGTGACAGATCAGAACACTGCCAACCGTTGGTAGCGACAGCGCGGCGAACGGTCGGACAATCTCCGTGATGCTCGGAAGTTCGCCCCCGGGTAGTAGCATCAAGGTGGCGGCGAGTGTTGCCAACCCCAGCGCGATCGATCTGCCGAGGCGTTCTCCCCGCGAGAGGCCGCAAACCAAGCCGCCGACCAAGCCGGCCGGGGCGGAAACCAGGACCACGAAGATCACCGCCATTCCCGGGACGCCGTCCAATCCGAGTTGGTCGCCCAGCGTTGTCAGCTCGATCACCAGGCCGACCGCCAACGCTAGAAAAGCGGTGACAATCGCCGAGTACAGCAGCGAGACCAATAAGCAGAGCCCACGGTGAAGCGATGCAGGCCCGGTCGCATCGGAATCGCTTGCTGAAGACTGCTTTGGGGAACGCGGTAGGTAAGGGTTGGGCTTCTGCGACATCATTCCCTGCCGCGGTGAGCGTGACGACGAATCTCAGCCGCGAAGGGAGTCTGCATCGCAATTCTCTGTCGGCGAACCGGGCTAGTTGGACAGCGCGACTTTGGGTGAGCCGCGTATCGCTAGCCGCGGGTTTTTTCGCCTCGACCGGCGGCTAACGCCTTGCCGCTCGTCGCACTTTAAATCACGGTGTTTTTAAATGGCGTGACCGCTTTTTCGCTGGTTCGACTTTGCGGACCAGGCCAAGCGGATCCACGCCGGTTTGTCAGGGCCATTGTCAGCCGGGCCATTGTCAGCCGGGCCTGGGCACGCCGGAACGCTCGAACGCCGCTGACATGTTTTGGTAACAGGTCCGTGCCGCCGCGATCGAATCATAACCCGGTCGATTGGACACCATCCCGCTGACTTCACAGTTGAAATCGCCACGGTAGCCGCCATCAAAGAATCTTCGCAGCAACTGGGGAAAGTCGATTGCTTCGGTTTCTCCCGGCAATCGAAAAACGACACGCCCGGCTTCTCGGATCGCGTCCTTGACGGCGACATGCGCGACGAAGGGGAGCGAGGTCTGGATGGTCTCGGCCAAAGGCATCTCGCGGAAGGCGTAGTGGCTGTAGTCATAAACCATTCGCAAGCGGGCCGGGTCGCCCAGCTGGTTCATCAGCCAGACGGCTTCGGCGGGCGTCGAGACGATGCCGCCGCGATGCGGTTTGATCGCGATGACGACGTTGCGTGCGTCGGCCAGGTCCACCCAGTCCCCCAGGCGGTCGCGGAGTCGTGTTTTCTCGCGCTGGAAATCGCCGCTTCCCAGAACGGTTTGAACCAATGGCGGATCCTCGGGTGCCAAGTCGTGGGCCACGTCCCCTGCCAGCTTCAATCGGTCCAAAGCCACCGCTTGCTGCCGGTCGTCGGTCGGGTACACGTGTTCCATCAAGCTGGTCAAACGCAAACGTGACTGGTCGATCCGTTCGCGGATGGTTTTTCGACGCCGCGCGTTCAGCGTCGCTGAGTCCGCATCCCAACCGCTGCGAACGGCCAGTTCGACGCTGTCAAAACCGATCTCGGCAAGCACCTCCAACGCGCGCTCGGTGGCCAGCGTTTTCATCCCATAGGTGCTGAACCCCAGCGTGCAATGATCCGAGGAGCGATCGGCGAAATCGTCTTCTCCGTGGACGATCCCTGCGGCTGAAAGGGCACATCCGGTTATCCAAAGTGCCCGTCGGCGCGACAGCCGGCCAGCGGGGGACTGATTACTCGAGTTCTGAAACGAAGTGGGAGTCACGAGGCTGCGGTAGGTTTCCGGGGGACGGGAGGCGGCAGAACGCGATCGCAAGACGAGACGCGTCAAAACACCGCTGGGGGATCGATCCGCCGGTGTTCTGCCGATGCACTGTAGACCGGTCCCGATTCTCGTGCAACGTTCGCATTCATCGCGGCTTGCATCACCGATCGACCTGAACAACACTGAATCGGCGCGGTCCGCCCGGTGCCATGCTCCGCACTGAAATGCACTTGGGACAATCGGACCGGACGGGTCCGCGATTTGTCGGTCATTGTTCATGCTTTTGCACACATCCGCTGGAGCGTCGCGTTCCCACCCGTGATGCGCCCTGAGGTAGCAGGTCATGATTCCGGACTTGTCTGAAAAAACCAACGCGCTCGTGCTGTCCTACATCGGGATCCGCCGAGCCGTGGGAATCAGCGGCTTGCTGTTGCCAGTGGTGTTGGGACCCGGAGGGTGGTTGCTATTCGGTATCGACTTCCAGGACAACATCAGCAGCTACTATCACACGCAGTTGCGGGATGTCTTCGTCGGCACCATGTGTGCCATTGCCATCTTTCTGTACTGCTACCGGGGGCACGACTGGATCGAGAACTGGACCGCCAACCTGGGCTGCATGTCGGCGCTAGGCGTCGCGTTGTTTCCGCTGGATCCTCACAGCGATCCGCTGTACCAGAAGTCACTGACGGGATACGTGCACACCTTCAGTGGCGGCGTGTTTTTTGCCACGCTTGCCATGTATTCGCTGTTTCATTTTCCCAGTTCCAAGCGGAGCAGTCGCGAGGGGGAGCGGCATCAGGCAGAACGCGACTTGGTGTACCGCACCAGCGGAATCGTGATCGTGTTGAGCATGGTCGCGATGTCGGCCTACCTGTTCGTGCTTTCCCCGGACTGGAAGCGTTGGTTGAACGGATACCATTTTCTCTTCTGGATGGAATGGATCGCGGTCTGGGCGTTCGCCGCGGCGTGGCTGACCAAGGGACGGACGATCATCGCGGAAATAGGTGTCGATTTGTTGACGATTCCACGCGACATGCTTTCTAAGCGCAGGTGAGTTCGCGACGGGATTTCTCGGTCCGCCGGTCCGCTGAGCATTGCCCGTTCGTCCGGCTGACGCTTGTTCGCCGGGGCATTCCCGGGATCCTGGCGCATCGAGGTCGCCGATCGATTCTCCCGGCGATCAAATCTTTTCCTGCCGGGCTGTAAGATCGGATGGTCCCCGGCGTATCCCCTGATGTGATTCATCAACTTTGTGGGGAGCTTTGCCGTGCCATTCGATTCAATCCGTAGCGTCCAAGCATTGGTTTTGCTGATCGCTTTTCCCCTGGTGGGCGGTGCCCAGGTGCCCGTCCGTGTGGGGCAGGTCCAGACCGAACCGATGCAGCTACGTCATGCCGTGACCGGATCGCTCCGGGCGATTGCCCGGGGCGAACTGGCCGCCCTGGAACCGGGCAAGCTCTCCGAGTTGGGGCCGCGCGAAGGTCACAGCGTCAAGAAAGGCGAGGTTTTGGCACGCATCGATGCCCGCCGACTGGAAGCACAGAAACGGCAATCGCAAGCGGAATTGGAAGTCGCCAAAGCCGAACTGGCCGGCGCCGTCGCGTCGGCTGAGCGTGCGCGCGTGCAGTTCTCCCGGATCAGCCAACTGATGGAACGCAACGCCACCAGTCGACAGGAGTTCGATCAGGCGGAAGCCGACACGCGGATCGCGGATGCCAACGTCGAATCGGCGCGACGCGAAATCGACCGACTGCGTGAGTCGATCGCGCTGCTGGACATTCGGCTGTCCGATACGGTGGTACGGGCACCGTACGACGCCACCGTCGTTCAGCGGCACGTCGAGCCGGGTGACTGGATGCAAGCCGGCGAACCGCTGCTGACGCTCGTCTCCAGCGGGCCGATCGAAGCCTGGTTGGATGTCCCCGAACGCTACATCGAATCACTGGCCCAGTACGGCGATCAGGTCGTTGTTCGTTCTCGGGCGACCGGCGAGGCGTCGGAGGTGCTGTCGACGCGTCGGGTGGCCGATGTCAATCCACGCGTTCGAACCATCCGCTTCATCGTCACCCTGGCCAATGAGAGTGGACTGTTGACGCCCGGAATGTCGGTTGACGGATGGATCGCGGTGACGGACACCGCCACCCGGTTGTCGGTTCCAAAGGACGCCGTCGTCCGCCGGGGGCTGGAGTCCTATGTCTTCCGAATCAAGGAATCCGGCGTGGAACGTCTGCCGGTTGAGATCCTGTTCGAGTCGAACCAGCGGATTGCGGTGACGTCCACCGAGTTGCGTTCCGGAGACCAGGTCGTGGTGGAAGGCAACGAAAGGTTGAGCCCGGGACAGGCCGTCGCAATCACGGCCGGCAAAGCCCTCGCTCGATCCGATGCCAACGGACACTGAGTCGCGGTTGCAAAGTCTCTCGCAGTCGAATCTGACTGGCCGTCGGGTCAGCGTTGCGACGACCCCGCCTCAGGTTCGTGTCGATCCCACGCTTCGCAAAGCGGAGCGACCCCCGGGAATCATCCGCCGCCGGAGATTCCCAATTGAACCCGTCACGGTACGCGAAGTCACGGTACGCGAAGTCACTGAACGACAAGTCATCGTACGCCACGTCACTGTACGCCACGTCACTGTACGCCACATCACTGAACGACAGCAGCATCCATCATGAACTTCATCAAAGCCTCGGTCGCGCAGCCGATCACCGTTGCCGTCGGCGTTGTGCTTTCGCTGATCGCCGGAATGGTGGCGTTCCAAAACGTTCCCATCCGCATGGCGCCGGAAGTCGATTCCGTCGTGATCTCCGTCGGTACCGCGTGGGAGAACGCCTCGGCCGAAGAGATCGAATCGGACGTGATCGAACAGCAAGAAGCGTATCTGGGTGACGTTTCCAATTTGGTTTCGATGACCAGCATCTCGCGATCCGGCCGCGGCGCCATTCGGATGGAGTTCCGGACGGGCACCGTGATCGACGATGCGATGGCGGAGGTCGACCAGAAACTGAGCGAGGTTCCACGTTATCCCGAAGGCGTTGACGAGCCCAAGGTGGAAGCCGTGGATCCCGAATCGGTGGACTACATCGCCTGGGTCGGGTTGTCCAGCACCGATCCGCAGTTCGATGCGACCACCCTGTATGACTTCATGGATCGACGCATGCGGCCGGCCTTTGAACGCATCCCGGGTATCTCCCAGGTCGGCATGCTCGGGGCGCGGGAATCGGAAACTCAAGTCATTGTGGATCCGATCGCTTTGGCGGCGCGCGGCTTGACCTACCAAGACTTGATCGCCGCACTGGATGTCAACAACGCCAATTTCAGCGCCGGCCGGATCACCAACGGCAAGAATGATTTGCGCGTGCGCACCGTGGGCCGCTTTGTGGACGCCCAGTCGGTCGAGGATCTGGTGATCCGGCGGGACGCGGACGGGCCGATCTACGTCCGCGATGTGGCCTCCGTTCAAACCGGCTACAAGGAACTGAACGACTGGGCCAGGGCGAGGGGAAACCTGATGCCGTTCTTCAATTTCCAGCTCGTTTCCGGTGGAAACATGCTGGAGACGATGGAAGAGCTGCAATCGGAGATTGCGGCCATGAACGCACCAGGAGGCATGCTGGACCAGTACGCGGGGATCCTCAAAAGCGATGGCCGAATGGACCCCGACGCACGTTTGGAGCTCGTGCAAACCTGGGATTCTTCCATGTACGTCAAGGACGCGCTGTCGTTGGTGCAAAGCAACATCCTTGTCGGCGGGTTACTCGCCACCGTGGTTCTGCTGTTGTTCTTACGCAGTGCTCGCACCGTCGGAATCATTGCCATCGCGATTCCGCTGTCGGTGATCGGCACGGTCGTGATCCTGCTGTCGCTCGGACGCAGCGTGAACATCATCTCGTTGGCCGGGATGGCGTTTGCCGTTGGGATGGTGGTCGACAATGCGATCGTCGTGATCGAGAACGTGTTTCGACACCTGCAGCAGGGGAAACCGCCCAAGCAGGCTGCGTATGAGGGAACGCAAGAGGTCGGCGGCGCCGTTTTGGCATCAACGCTGACCACGTTGGTGGTGTTCTTTCCGGTGCTGATGATTCAGGAGCAGGCGGGACAACTGTTTCGCGACATCGCCCTGGCGATCATGGCAGCCGTCGGACTCAGCCTGGTCGTTTCGCTGACCGTGATACCGGCGGCCGCGGGCGTTCTGCTGCGTGGGATCCGAGGCCGCGAAAAGCAGTTCAGTGACTTGAGGGAAAACGGCTTGCTGGTGGCGCTGAAGCCTCGCAAGTCCGGACGATTGCGAAACGGCCTGGTCTGGATCTCACGGCGTCTGCGACAGTTGACCGACTTGCCGGAGATAACCGGACGATTGGTGCGATTCCTGATCGCGGGATGGACACGGCGAATCGGAACCGTCGTTGCGTTCGTGGTGACCACCATCATCGGGATTGTGTGGTTGATGCCTCCGCTGGATTACCTCCCCAAAGGAAACCGGAACTTGGTGTTCAGCGTCTTGGTGCCGCCGCCCGGCTACAGCGTGGACCAACTGTTCACCCTTGGCGACCGCATTGAGCCGACCATCGCACCGGCATGGGAAGCCGCCGGGGATCGTTTCACGATCGAAACCGTCAAACGTGGTGGCCAGAAACCGTCGACCGACGGGCGTCCGCAACTGTCGCTTGGCGAGGCGGGGACGGTCATCGCGCCGAAGCTGGACCAGTACTTCATGGTCGCCCGTGAGGGACGTATCTTCCAAGCGGCGATCCCGGTCGATTCCACCAAGACGCCTGACGCGTTGTTGTTGCTGGAACAAGCGATGGGCGGTGGTGCCGCGCCGGATACGCCGTTCTTCTCTTTTCAGTTTCCGTTGTTCCGCACCGGAGGAACGACCGGTGCGGCGATCAAGATCGACGTGGTGGGGGATTCGTTGGATCAGGTGGTGGCGTCCGCCGGTGCCCTGATGTCGGATCTGACCGAAACGTACGGCCGGTCCAGTACCAATCCGTCCCCATCGAATTTTACGTTGCCCACGCCGGAAATCCGCGTCACGCCCGACGACGAACGGTTGCAAGATGCGGGGCTGACTCGCCGGGATGTCGGGCTGGCGACGCAAGCCTCCGGGGACGGGATCCTGCTTCCCAGGCGGTTTGAACGCGAGGGTGAGCTGAAGGATTTGAAGATCATCAATCGCGACGCATTGGGCGACGCTCCGGTTCAATCCATGCACAATGCGCCGCTGGCAACACGGCGCGACGGCGTGGTTGACTTGGCCAGCGTGGCGGACGTCGATTTTATCCGCGTCCAGGATCAAATCCGTCACGTCGATCGTCAGCGTGCGGTGACGCTGGAGTTGACGCCACCGGAAGGCGTTCCCTTGGCGTCGATGGTCCAGCAACTCCACCAACATGTGCGCCAGCTGCGAGACGCCGGTGCGATTTCGCCCTCGGTCGATGTCCGCTTTGCGGGATCGGCGGGCAATCTGGCGGCGATTCAGTCTGCGTTGGTGGGAGACGGCAGTCTGGTGGGAACCGTCAGCAGTTCCTTATTCTTGGCCTTCGTCATCGTGTACCTGCTGATGGTCGTGCTGTTCCAAAGTTGGAGCTATCCGATGGTGATCATGATCAGCGTGCCCCTGGCGACCCTGGGTGGGTTCATCGGGTTGTCGCTGGTCCATCAATGGACGGCCGGAGATCGATACCTGCCGGTCCAGAACATGGACGTGTTGACCATTCTTGGCTTTGTGATTTTGGCCGGCGTGGTCGTCAACAACGCGATCCTGATTGTTCACCAGGCATTGAACTTTCGACGCTCGGGAACGGATGAAGACGGCAACGCGGTCAGTGATGATCCGAAGGAAGCGATTGTCCAGTCCGTGACCAGCCGCGTGCGGCCGATCTTGATGAGCACGCTGACCAGCGTCGGTGGGATGCTGCCGCTGGTCTTCCTGACAGGGCCTGGCAGTGAACTGTACCGCGGGCTGGGGGCGGTCATCACGGCCGGCCTGGTCGTCTCCACGGTTTTCACCATGTTCTTGGTTCCGGTGGTGCTGAGCATGGTGTTTGATCTCGCTCGACCCCGGGCGGTCGACGACGCGTCCGTTTCCCAGGAAGTGATGGCCGCGTAACCTGGGCCACCTTCGCACCGAAACGAAAGCGGTCGCCGGTTTCTCGCCGTTCATTCATTCATCTTTCGATCCGTCGATGATTCGACGCCCCCGCAAAAAGCACGTGCGAGGCCGGAAAAAAACGGCCGGGCTCGGCGACGGATCGCCTAAAATGAGGTGTTCGGAACGCCCCATCATCGTTGCGTCGCCGAATCCTATGGGGTCAGCAAACCACGTGACTCGGGAGAAAGAAGATGAATTCGATGATCACAAGCCGCGACATGATGGTGACGAAGGTCTGGCAGTTGGGGCCGGAGCAGTCCGCGATGGAAGGGATCGAGTGGTTGCTGAAGCACCGCATCACCGGAGCGCCCGTCGTCGACGACGGAATGTTCCTGGGGATGTTTTCAGAGAAGTGCAGCTTGAGCCTGTTTTCCGCAGCCACGACGGAACTGTCGGAAATCACCGGACACGTGATTGAAGGCCCACCCGCGTTGAAGTTCGCAACTCGCGACGTGTTGGTCTTGTCGCCCGACGAAGACGTGTTCGTGGCCATCGGCCATTTGTTGAATCATCGGATTTCAGGTGCGCCCGTCGTCGATACCGAAGGACGGTTTCTGGGCAGCTTCTCCGAAAAAACCAGCATGAATGTGGTGATTCGCGGCGCCTACGACCAACTCCCGTCGACCACCGTCAAAAGCTTTATGGACACCGATCCCGATCGTGTGATCCACGAAGACATGAATCTGTGGGCCGTGGCCGGAATGTTTGCCAGCACGCGTTATCGGCGGTTGCCGGTCGTTCGTGACGGACGTGTGCTCGGACAGATCAGCCGTTGTGATGTGTTGAGAGCCGGTTATCCACTGCTGTGTGAACTGTACGACAAGCACCGGGTCAAGCTGGGCACCAGCAGCGAGGTGGCCGACGGCGAGGCCCGACACGCGTCGATGTTGGACGCTCCGGTGTCGATGTCGATGGACGTCAACGCCCGCACGATCCGCCCCGAAGCCGACTGGATGGAAATCGCTTCCATTTTCAGCCACACCAACTACCGTCGGCTGCAAGTCTTGGATCCCCAGGGAAAGTTACTCGGCCAGCTGAGTCGTCGCGATTTGCTGTGTGCCGTCTATCACATGCTGGATCCCAAAAAGGAGTGTAGCAAGCCGCATCCGCTGTACCTCAGCGGCCTGCACGAAGACGCCGCGGAAACGTTTTCATGAGACGCTGTCCAGCGAGGCAGGGCTTTTCCGGTATCACGCCACGACGCTCGACCTTGCTTGACTCCAGTCGCGAGGCGATGGCAGCCCCCTGTCGTCGACGCAAGCTGACGGAAATGGCGTTGCCTGACTCAAGTCGCGAAGCGACGAAAGCTCCCTGCCGTCGGCGTTAAGCCGACGGAAACGGCGGCCCAAAACACCATCAGCCGCAAAGCGGCGACAGCAATGCTGTCAGCGGGAAGAGCGATGATGCCGACCCTCCCTGGAATAAAGGGTGAAACAGAATTGCGCGAGAGATTATCACGCGTCACCAGATGTTGATCGCGATTCCTCGACATCCTCGTTCACCGGTTGGAATTGTTCGCCGGGAATGACTTCGGCATTGGGAAAACCGGTTCGCCATTGGGCTTGAACCACCGCCTCGGCGTCGCTGGGCTGATCGTTCAGCAGCGCGGTCGGGTTTTCTCGAAGACGTTTCCGAGCATCGACATAGGCTTTCACCAGGTAGCGCCCGGGGGGCAGCATCGCGGCAGGGTCATCGATTGGGTCGTCCTGTTGCGATCGGATTAAAAACAACGCACCATTGACCATCCCACGGGGCGTCACAATCGCCTGGGTGAATGCCAGCGGATCGGATTGCCACGCTTTTTGGTCATCATCCCAGCGATGGACGAACAACTGAACCGTCGTCAGCGCGGGCCAGCTTTCCGGCGTTCCGCGAACGCGGAGAACGCAATCGGTGGGGAACCAGTTATCCTCCGGCAGATCTTCCTCCGATGCGTACCGGTCCTGAACGAGATTGGCGTAATCCTGGATCCATGCGAGAAACGCTTTGTAGGACTGGTCGTCAACGTGCATTTTCAATCCCCCGCCGTGGGAAACCGGTGGCAGCGACGACGGCGTGCCAGGCTCGCCTCCGTCCGTTTTCGGGGGTAGTTTCGACGTGGGTTTCAGAACGAGCAGGCTGTTGGCCGGTTCACCCACATTGATCAACGGCAGATGTTTCTCGGATCGTGACCGACTGCTAACGATCAGTTGCCGCATCGTTTCCCGGGGGCTGGCCTTGAACAGGTCCATTCGGGCCCCGTACTGACGTTTCAGATTCGCGTATCGTTCGCCCGCCTTCCCGGAAGCCGCTTTCTCCGAATCAAGTTCGTGCGGGGTGTGGCACGGGAAGCAACGCATCCGCTGCGACCAGATATTTCGTACGAACGAATCCAGCAGCCGGTCTTTGCGGGCGTGACGAATCACGGGCAGTGGCCTGTCCGGTCCCACGACGGCATCGGCCGGACCTGCCACCAGGGACTGCAACTCGGGATCCCGGCAACAAGCTTTGATCCATGCGGCAAACGCTTCGTACTCCGCGTTCCTGGCTTTGGCATGGATCAATCGAGCTCCCTTGTCTAGATCCTGTTCGCCCATGGTGATCAAGTGCAGAATCTTCGACCGTTCCGGATGTTCCAGATCGATCAACCCTTGATCACGCAACGCCGCGAAGGTTTGTTGATGAGAGGGGCGGATGTAGTCTTTTAGATCGACGCCGGCCAAGTGGCACTGCACGCAACTGGACGGGTTGGGCGATTTGAAAATCGGCATGATCCGATCTTGGAACACCGCCAAGGCCGACGCCTGTGATTGCAAAGCCTTAGTCTTCCGGGGTTCAGTTTGCCGGAGGTCAGTTTGCGGCGTCTGGGCGTTCAACCTGGGGGATGTCGCCTGGAACAGGATGGACAAAAGGGCAAGATGAAGAATGTGCCGGTGCATGGTTCGGATCCGATTGGAGACGGTAAAACCGTTGAGCAGACCATGGAACGAATCTTATCGTCTGGTCGACGCTCATGCACCGGAAAGTTGAAAGTTCAACGGCTGGCCGTGAGCGGTTTGAATCTCCAGGATGAATTCGTACGATGCCCCCGGTTCCAATTCCAAGATCGTCCGTTGCTCCAGCTCCAGCAGGCTGTCAGACGGCGGCACGGACCTCGGCAGACGGAACGTGATGCGCGTCGCCGCCGTCATCCCGGCCGCCCGTTGCAACGGAACTTCCGAGCCAGACTCCCGAAGGATGGGCGCGATCCCGTGGGGCGACTTGAAGATCAATGGTTGGGCAAGATCGTCACTGTCCGTGGCGACCGGCAGCGATGCCCCGGCTGCAAGGTAGGGTGGGCGGTACGGCCAGTGCGGGGTGCTCAGATCGTCGCCTCGGTAAGCAATCCCGAACGGGCAGGCCCGTGGCGTCGAGGATCGTTCGAACAGTTTCGTTCGAGCGATCGGGCGGCTGGTCGCTTGCTGAGTATCGGTCAGCCACAGTAGTTCCAGGTAGAGATTGTCGAAGCAATAGCAAACATTCTCCGTGCCCTGCCCGGGATGTTGCCGCCGATAGCTTTCCACGAAGCCCGCCTGATCGATTCGTGTCCAGGCATCGGAGTCTTCGTGAACAAGCAGAAAAAGGTGGTCGATCTCGATCATCGATTCCAGAGCCCATTTGAGTTGCTGTCGCGGATCATCGTCCGGCCTGCGCGATATCGTTGCAGTGTGCCAACGATGGGACCGCACGAAAAACGTCCCTCGCCGCAATCCGCGGACTAACGGAAGATACATCCACGCTGGATTCTCGTGGAGACACTCTGGCACCAACGTTGCTGCGAAACGAACATCGCAGAGCTCAGCGTGGTGACCAGTTAAAAAGGCGGAGAGACAAACGGATTTGTCACTGCCGCATGAGCCGTCATCGGACCTTGGAACTTCGCCAACGTCCATCACGACCCCTTACCTGGAGAGCTCATGCGTTCTTTAAGTTTGACCTCGTTGATTTTCGCCGGACTCGCCCTGGGGATTTTTACGGGCCTCTTTTTTGGCGAGCGGACACAGGTGCTGGCGCCCATCGGAGACGGGTTCATTCGTCTGCTGCAGATGGCGGTACTGCCGTACTTCATCGTCGCGTTGCCGTTGGGGTTCGGAAGGCTAAGCTTTCACGAGGCGAAGCAGCTTGCTCTCAGACTCGGCTCATTCTCGCTGGTCTTTTGGGGAATCGCGATGTTGTTGGTGGTCCTGCTTCCGACCGCATTCCCTGCGCTGGAATCGGCCAGCTTCTTCAGCGCCAGCCTGGTGGAGTCGCCGCAGGCGGTTGACTTTGTCGAGCTGTACATTCCAGCGAATCCGTTTCTGAGTCTGTCGCAGGCCGTCATTCCGGGGGTCGTCGTGTTTGGCATCGCGATGGGAATCGCGTTGATCGGCGTTCCCGAAAAGAAGCAACTGCTGAACGTCTTGGACGCTCTGGCCGATGCCCTGGGGCGGATCACTGGTTTTGTTGTCCGCCTGACGCCGATCGGTGTTTTTGCGCTCGCCGCAAGCGCTGCGGGCGCCATGACCCTGGAAGACTTGAGTCGTTTGCAGGTCTACTTTGTCGCGTATTCGGTGGGCGCCCTGTTGCTGACGTTCTACCTGGTGCCGATGTTCGTTTCCGCCCTGACGCCGTTCAGCTATCGAGAGGTGATGGCGGCCACGCGTGATCCTCTGGTCACCGGATTCACCACCGGGAATCTTCTGGTCGTTCTGGCGATGCTCGCCGAGAACTGCAAGCGACTGTTTCAGCAGCGAGATGAGGAACACTCTCGGCATGCGGAATCGGTGATCGATGTGACCTTGCCGATCGCCTTCACGTTTCCGAACCTTGGCGTCGTGATGATGTTGTTGTTTGTTCCGTTCGCAGCCTGGTTCACCGGGAACCCGCTTCCCTGGGCGGAATTCCCGAAGCTTTGTTTCTTGGGCTTTTTTAGCTTCTTTGGAAGCGTCGAAATTGGTCTGCCGTTTCTGCTCCAGCAGATGCGAATTCCGACGGACATGTTTCAATTGCATGTGGTGACGCTGGTCTATGTCGGCCGCGTGGCGACGTTGGTCGCGGTGATGCATTTGGCCGGCGTCGCGTTGCTGAGTGCGGCGGGTAATGCCCGTTGGCTTTCGCTGCGCCCGAGGCCGCTGATCAGGTACGCAGCGGGAAGCTGTGTCGTGCTCTTCCTGGCCGTGGCGGCAACCAGTGCCACGCTCATCCGAACCGTCGATCAGAACTACTCCAAGGACCAGGTGCTCGGACGGATGGAGCCCATCCAGTTCGCGACGACCGGCAAGGTGTTTCGCGAGACAGCACCGCGGCCGAATCCCACCGATTCGGCGCACGATCTGGATGCAATCCGAGAACGCGGGGTGTTGAGAGTCGGCTACGACGCCGGTGGGCTGCCCTTCAGCTTCTTCAACCAAGGCGGTGACTTGGTGGGGTTCGATATCGAAATGTGCCAGGCATTTGCCAAAGAATTGGGTGTGAAGGTCGAGTACTTTCCCTACGAGAAGGCACGCATGTCGCGGTGCCTGGCAGACGAACCGTGCTACGACTTGCTGGTCGGTGGACTGTTCGCGACACCCCGTCGCGTCGAACAGATGCGATTCAGCGAGCCCTACCTGGATCTGCATTTGGCGTTCATTGCAGCAGACCATCGAAAGGACGAATTCGCCAAGCTGGCCGACCTTCGAAAACTGGGACAATTGCGAATTGCCGTTTTGGAGCGACCTTACTTCGGCAGCCGAGTCAAGCAGGTCGCTCCGAACGCGGAGGTGGTGCTGGTCGATTCACCGAAGGAGTTTTTCAACGGCGATCATGATTTCGATGCGTTGGTGATGAGTGCCGAAGCCGGGAGCGCCTGGACGTTGCTGCATCCGGAATACAGCGTCGTGATCCCCACCGACGGGCACCTGGTTGTCAGCGTCGGCTATCCGATCGGCCTGGAAGCTACCCGCTTGGAACGTGTGCTCAGCCGGTGGATCGATCTGAAGCAGAAGGACGGAACGATCCAGCAGTTGTATGAACATTGGATCGAAGGAAAGAATGCCGAGCTCGCAGGGCCCCGATGGAATATTCTCAATGACGTGATCGGATACCGGGGTGAGGGCGGCTCATCGCGTTTGGCGGCCAAGCCTTGAAACAGGTCGCGAAGTTCGCCAGTGCGTGGGATTGACGGCGCTGCGAGCCTCAATCACGAACACCGTGATTTGCGGTGCAATAAGCGGCAAGACGCTAGCCGCCGGTTGAGGCGGAAAAACCCGCGGCTAGCGCCGAATGGCACTTATTTTAGATCGTTGTCG
>NZ_VWOX01000038.1 GCF_008629675.1 Roseiconus nitratireducens
CTTTGTTTGATGCCGGACGGAATCTCGCGCGCCGGCGACCGACGCGGAAAACAAAACGGCAAACTTGGCAACCAGGATCCAGGACGAGAATCTTCGGGGCGACATGTCGGTCTACTTGACGTTTGGTGTTGCGGGACAGAGTGGATGAATCGAAACGGATCGATGCGAGCGCAGCCGCTCTGCGGGAACTCCGACATTGATCGCTAGCGAGTTCGCACAAGTGAGGATCGCCAGGTTGCGTGCGTCGGCTACGGGGTCTCTGCCTGTGACGGTGGGCTGCCGGAAAGACGCAGTTTCAGCACGTAGGCATGCTCGCAGGGTGGTTGGCTGGGAAGGCTGACATGCAATCCCCGTTTGTCGCGAGTCCAGCGGATATCGGCATCGGTCCCCAGCATCTCGATTGATTCGATGATGCCGATGTCTTGATCGGAGTCCGTCAGCGTGTTGATCGTGACTCGGGGCGTTTTGGGCCAGTCGAGCAGGATCGCATAGAGGAAGTTGCCTTTGGTGGTGAACCGGATGTCTTGCGCCGTAAACGGTTGATCCTTGTGTTCAGCCAAGTGCCCGGTGGTCGTCTTCGTGGGGCCTTCGCCATACGTTTTCCAGTGGGACGTCTCATAAATCGCTTCGCCGTTGACGTCGAGCCATTCTCCGATGCTGAGCAGGATTTCACGGTCCTGGTCTGGAATCGTACCATCGGCACGCGGTCCAACGTTTAGCAGCAGACAACCGTTCTTCGCGACGACGTCGACGAGATCGTCGACCAGGCGGCCAGCCGATTTGTACTTTTGGTTCTCCGTGTAGCCCCAGGAACTACTGCTGATTGCCGTATCGGTCTGCCAAAAGGGGGTGCGAATCGCATCCATTTTGGACCGCTCCAGGTCCAGAACCGCTGCGCCCTCGGGGAAAGCTTTCCATTTGTAATTGATAATTCCCAGAGGTCTTTTACGTTGGGAAGAGACGTTGTAGTAGTACGACGCGAATCGCTGCAGGTAGGGGGAGAAATGGTTGTCGGTGTACTCAGTGTCTTGGCCTGCCGTGATGCCAAAATCAAACCAGATCAGATCGGGGTCATACTTGTCGACAAGCTCACAGGTTCTGGCCAGCCAGTCGTCTTTGAATTGTTTGTCCTGCGGTTCAAATCGCGATTTGTAATCGGCTGCGTCTTCCTTGAAGAGGAACGGCATCGGCCTGCCATACAAGCGCGCGTATTTCGGATCGGCGTTATCGAACTCGGGGCGTCGGACAAAGTACTTCCAATTAAATGCCCGATGGCTGCTCAATCCGAATTTCATTCCCCGGTCGCGAACAGCGGTCTGTAGTTCCGCAATGATGTCTCGCTTCGGCCCCATTTCCTTTGCGTTCCACGACGTGAAGCTGCAGTCGTACATCGGAAAACCGTCGTGGTGTTCGGCGACGGGGACGACATATCTCGCTCCCGCCCGTTTGAATAGATCAGCCCACTGGGCAGGATCGAAGGCCTCCGCTCTGAATCTTGGGATGAAATCTTTGTAGCCAAAGTCGGATTGGGGGCCGTATGTTTTCGCGTGGTGAGTAAAGAAGTTGTCGCCACGCCGCTCGGTATCAATGTACATCTGGCGGGGATACCATTCGCTTCCGAAGGCCGGCACGCTGTAAACGCCCCAGTGAATGAAGATGCCAAACTTGGCATCCTTGTACCACTTCGGGATCTCATAGTTTTCCAAGGACGTCCAGGTCGGGTCGAAGGGCCCCTCTTGGATCACCCGATCAATTCGATCGATCGCCGCAGCAACCCTGGGGTGCGGAGCCATCGGATCGTCGACTGACAAGGGTTCTTCGGCCGACTTTCGTTCTTGAGCAGAAACTGGCATCGGGGCCAGGGGGGCGAACGCAAGTCCGCCGAGGACCGCGAAGACTGAAAGCCGCTGTTTGATCATTGAATCTGCCATTTGATTTGACTCGTCGATTATTCGTTTCCGGTTGGGCGATACGGATCAGGGCAAAACATCCACTTCACGTTCGAACTTGACAAAGGTTCGGAGACCGTAGAGGGCAATCAGCAGGAAGCAGGTGGCGGGCAGCCAAAAAGAAACACGGACCGAGTAGGCGTCGATCAAGCCGCCCTGCAGTTTTGTGAGGACGGCACCCCCGACGATTGCCATGATCAAGAACGCCGATCCAAGCTTGGACTCTTCCTCGGTCAAGGAATGCAGTGAAATGCCGTAGATTGTTGGGAACATCAATGACATGCAGGCCGAGATCATGACCAGGCTTGTCAGCCCGACCTTGCCCGGCAGATAGATGGCTCCAAGCGTGAACGCGAACGCTCCGCAGGCGAACACGGTCAGCATCAATCCCGGGCTGAAGACTCGCAACAGTGCGGTGCAGATCCATCGGCTGCACAAAAAAATCACCATCGCGACGATGTTGTACGATTGTGCCTGGGCGAGAGATAAGCCGACCTGTTCCATGCCGTAGTGGACGATGAAGGTCCAGCACATGATCTGCGCGCCGACGTAGAATCCTTGCGCGGCCACTCCCTCGCGAAACCTCGGTTGGCTGAAGAGGTTGCGTACCGTCTCGCCAACGGTGAATTGTCCTCGCTGTTCCGAAAACGTCGGCATGCTGGACATCGCGTACACGACAAGGAACAGCGTCACGATGACCGCGATCACGATGTAAGGCATTTTGACGGCATCCAAATCGGAGCGCTGCATCGCAAAAAAAGCATCGGGGTCGCTGGAACGGAATCCCTTGAGCGCGTTGGGCATCGCCGCGTCCAGGGCGCCCACCTCACTGCGAAATTCTGGGATTTCGGCATACAGGCTGACCGTCGTTCCGTCGGCCAGCTTGGTCGTCGAGTTCTCGCTCGCGTGCGGTTGAACGACCAGGTGCCGGACGACCGACGGGTCTCGGTCGCCCAGCTTTTCGCGGAATTCTCCCGTTTGTAACTGGGGTGCCAACACCAAGGTCGCGACGCCCATGCCAACCAATGAACCAACCGGATTGAACGCCTGGGCCAGGTTCAATCGTTGTGTCCCGGTTTCCCGGGGGCCCATCGCAAGGATGTACGGATTGCAAGCGGTCTCCAAAAAGGCCAGACCGTAGGTCAGGACGTAGGACCCGAGCAGGAACAAACCGAACGTCGCCGTGGATGCTGCCGGAACGGCCAACAGAGCGCCCAGGATGTAAAAGCTGAAGCCGACCATGATGGCGGCTTTGTAGGAGAATCGACGGATGAAGAGAGAAGCCGGCAATGCCATGCAGAAGTAGCCCGTGTAGAACGCAAACTGCAGCCACGACGCCTGGGACGTCGTGATAACGAACACGTTCTCGTACACCTTGACCAAGGGATTCGTAAAGTCGTTTGCGAATCCCCACAAGGCAAAGCAACAGGTTGTCAGCACAAAGGGAACCAGGTATTGCCGAGGAACGACAGGTGGCTTTTCCGGCCGAGTGGCGATGTCGTTGGAGGACATCTGTGAAGGCTCTGTCGTCAATTTCTCCGATTCAGTCACGCCGTCACCTCGATCATGGCCTTGATGACGCCGGAGCCCGGTGCGATCCACTGATCAAAAACTCGCGGCACCTCATCGAATGAGGCGTGATGGGTGATCCATGGATCCGTGTTGATCTTTCCGTCTTCGATCAAAGCGACAATCTTTTCGAAGTCGGCTGGCATCGCATTGCGGCTTGCCAACAAAGTCAATTCGCGTCGATGAAAGATGGGTGCGTGGGGAAATTGCAGATCGTTTTGAGTGATTCCGACGTAGACGACCCGGCCGGCAAAAGCGGCGAAATCAAACGCTCGCACCATGCTGCGGTGATTTCCGGTTGCATCCACCACCACGTCCGCCAGCCTGCCGCGGCCGAATTCCCGGATCATTTCAATGTCTCGGTCGTCGCCTTCCAGCTTCACGGTTTGGGCGACGCCCATTGCTTCGGAGACAAAATTTAGACGCTGTTGGTTGATGTCGGCCACGACGACGTTGGCTTGATTGAGCCTCGCAAATTCCAGTGCGGACAAGCCGATCGGACCGGCGCCGAGTATCAGCACATTGTCACCCGCTGTTGGCCCGCCGCGGTCGACGGCATGACATCCGATTGCAAGCGTTTCCACCAAAGCTGCTTGGTCGTAGCTGAGTGATCCCGAGGGATGAAGTTTTCGAGCGGGCAGGATGACCTGGTCGGTCAGTCCCCCGTCACACATGACCCCGAATGTCTGATTGTGTTCGCAACAGTTGGTGTGCCCACGCCGACACGAATCACACCTTTCGCAATTCAAATAGGGTTCGACGCAGCAGCGGTCGCCCGCTTTGAGATGCGTGACCCCGTCGCCAACCGCCAGCACTTTGACGCCCAATTCATGACCCGGGATCCGTGGAAATTCAAAGAACGGGAACTTGCCCAGATAGCAGCCGACGTCCGTTCCGCAGACACCCATGCGGTGTACCCGAACAAGGACTTCCCCCGGGCCAGGATCGCCGGGTTCCGGAATATCGATCTGCTTCCATGTCCTGACGTCGCTGATTTGCAGAGCTTTCATGGCTCGTTGTTCTCCGGAAGCCCTTCGCGGTGGCTGATGTTGTGAACCGGTTCGAGTACCTTCAGCACGTCAGAGAGCAGTCCTTCGTCCATCGGCTCGCTGATCCAGTCGGCCCATTTGCGAATGTTCTCCGGATTGGCACTGCCGGCCACGGTGGTGGCAAGGGATGGGTGGCTGCAGGAAAACTGGAGCGCCAGCTTTGCAATGTCCACGCCCCGCCGCTCACAAAGTTTTGCCGCCAAGCGCGCTGCCTGCTGCACTTCCAACGAATCCTTGTGCCAGCTCGGTAGCGGAGCATGGGTCAGCAAGCGAGCAGCGAAAGGTCCGGCATTCATGATGCCGACTCCTTTGGGTTCCAGTTGGGGCACCACATCGTCGACCAGCCGTGTGTTTTGGAGCGTGTATTGGTTGTACGACATGATGCAATCGAGGTCGGTCTGCGAAGCCACTTCATTGAAGATCTTCATCGGATAACCGCTGATTCCGATGGCCCGAACCTTGCCCGCTGCTTTCGCTTTTTCGATCGCCGGAATGGTCTCCTGGATAATCTGCGTCAGGGGCACAAATTCGATGTCGTGGCACAGCACGATTTCCAGATGATCCGTCTGTAGCCGGTGCAGACTGACGTCAATGCTTTCGGAAACCCGCTTGGCGGAGAAATCAAAATGCTCGACATCGTATCGCCCCAGCTTGGTGCACAGCATGTACTGGTCACGAGGAATGTCTTTGAGCGCGATGCCGAGCAGGACCTCTGACATGCCGCGTCCGTAGTACGCCGACGTGTCGATCAGGTTCATGCCCAGTTCCAGCGCCGTGTGAACGCTGGCGAAGACGTCGGACATCTCCACTTTACGGAACTCGTTGCCGAGCGACGATGCGCCGAAGCTGAGAATGGGTAGTTCTAGACCGGTGTTTCCAAGTTGTCTTGTCGGGAGTGTTGCGACACTCATGACGTTCTCCTAGCCGATAAAGAGTGGTTTCATGTGGCGTTCGAGCAGATTGCGGGTCACCTGTTCGCCAACGATTTCCCGGTTCGCTTTCAGCAGGTCCAGGTAGCGGTCGCCGGATTGTGCGGCGACTTTGAATGCGACGTGCAGTAGCTGTCGAACATTGGCGTTGAAGCGAGGATCATCAGGAATATGGCGCAGAGTCGCCGCCAAGTGCGGCCCATCCCACTGCGTGACTTCCTCGACCGATGGCAACGCCGAGCAATCGATGTCGATCACGCTCGCATAGGGGGAGCAGAGCTCGTCCAGGTGCTCCAACGAGTAGGCGTAGATCTCTTTGGCGAGCTCCAATCCGTCGCCTCCTGCTTCGGAGAGCCCGATCAGCTCTTCCAGCCACGTCGTGCCGGCGGTCTTCAAATGGATGCCAACACCTTTGTCCTTGATGGCCTTGCGGATGACCGGGTAGATGCTGAACTTGTCGCTGCCGCTGTGGACGCTTAGTTTCAGATTCTCGGGAAGGCCGTAACGCCGGACCGCTTCGCTAATGACTGCCAAATCCTCATTGAACTCGCGTTCGAAATGGTCGATCTGGCCGACGTAGTCGACGCCCTTGTTAAATCGTCCGGTAAACTTCGGCGCGATCGTCTGCAAGCGAATCTTCTCATCAGCAAGAGCTGCCAGAATCACCATCAGCTCGGCGGGCATCTGTGGCGAATCGGTTTCGTCCATCGATACCTCCGCGATGAAGTGATCTTCGCCTTTGGCGTTCGCGATGTAGCGATAGATCTCTCCGGCGGCCTTGCACGCCCCGAGGTACTGGCGGGCCACACGTGTCACGAAGTCGCGGTCGACTTTGTAGCAGGTTTGCGTGCCTGGTAGCCGAAGCTCGCCGATCAGTTCACCGTGCGCGTCGACGAACTGGTCGATCTGGTCCTTTGCGACAGGCGTTCCGATGAAGTCGGCAACGTCGATCGTGAAAAAGTCACTGCAGTCCAGAAAAGGGTCGACGGTGGAAAGTTGGATGTGATCCGCGTCGACGTACCAACTTTTCTTCCAACCCCGCTCTTCGACTGCGTGTTGGGCTGCCGTGCGGACGCTTTGGGGGTTGGAGCCGACGAATTGATGCTCGCGATTGGATTTGTTCCACACCGGAACAATGTCCACGCCCAGTTCGGACGCTTGTTCAAATGCGCGTAATTGCGCCGCAGCCTGGTGAGCAAACCGGTCGCCCACACCAAAAGACAATTTTTCTAAATGCACTGGATCCGCCTTGGGTTAACGTTCGGGTATCATTGTGGCCGTGGCAATGCTCACCTCCATAGCCAAACATGAACCCGGCATGTCTTTTCTTAACCTCGACAGATGACTGGCGAACCGGATTTCGTTTCCCGACAGACGCACGACGCCAGGCGTTTCTACCTCAAACTGCACCCGTCGGATGAACAGCCGGTGTCGCTGGTTTGCGGTGGCGTCGAGCGGATGGATGCCGACTACATCGTCGAACGAAGTGACTTTGCTTACTATGCGATTGAATGGGTCAGCGAGGGGCGCGGCTTGCTATCGATGGGCGGAAAAGATCACGCGTTAGAGATCGGATCCCTGTTCGCGTACGGTCCCGGCATCCCGCACCGGATTCTGAATTTGGCGCCGGACAACATGCGCAAGTACTACCTTGACTTGGCGGGTCAAGAGGTCGCGGATCGTCTCGGCAAGCTGGGATTATTGGAGGGACGACCGGTCACCATTCGACGACCGCACGAGTTGGTCGAACTCTGGAATCTGATCGATCGAGAAGCGCGAGATGTGGGGGATTCAGCCGAAGCGATCTGCCAAACGTTGATCCGCCTGTTTTTCCAGAAGATTCAGCAGCGAATGGTGTCGTCGGCAACGGGCGAATCATCGGAGGCGTTCCATACCTTTGAGATGGCATGTCGGCTTATCGAGGAGCGGTTTTTGGAATTCAAAACAATCGAGGAGGTTGCCGCCGAGTTGGGATTTTCCCCGGTCTATCTTTCCAGGTTGTTCAAACGATTTGCAGGATCCGGAGCGTATCGGTACCTGCTTCGTGTGCGGATGAACTACGCCGCGGAACTCATTCTAGAACGCGGTCTCAAGGTAAACGCGGTCGCAAAACGCCTGCATTATGCGGACGCTTTCCAGTTTTCTCGCGCGTTCAAGCGGATCCACGGCGTCCCTCCAAGCTCTCTTTCGAAAACTTTCTCCGCGGGACAGTACCGATAACTTGCGAAGGGGCTTCTACGCGATCATCTCCTTGATGACCTCTCCCCCGAACTGTGAGAGTTGCTTGAAACGGCCGCCGTGAAAATAGGTCAGCTTGTTGTCGTCCAGGCCCAACAGATGAAGCAAGGTGACGTGCAGGTCGCGGATGGGATGGACGCATTCGACTGCCGCCGAACCGAGTTCGTCGGTCGCCCCCACGACACCGGGTTTGACGCCACCACCGGCTAGCAGCATCGTCATCGCCTGATTGTTGTGTCCGCGACCGAGCGAATAGACTCCACCGCGTTTGTTGTTGTCGGGGGTTCGCCCGAATTCGCCCGTCCAGATCACCAGTGTATCTTCCAGCATGCCACGCTGTTTTAGATCGCGTATCAACGCTGCGATCGGTTTGTCGACACTCTTGATCCGTGCGGTGTGCCCCCGCTCCAGGTAATCGTGGCTATCCCAACCGCCGCTAAAAATTTGGACGAACCGAACGCCGCTTTCTACCAGCCGCCGAGCCATCAGGCATTGCCGGCCAAACACCTCGGTTTCGGGGTCATCCAATCCGTACATCGAAGACGTTTTCTGTGATTCTTTGCCGAGGTCGATGACGTCCGGAACTTCGGTTTGCATGCGAAATGCCAGCTCGTAATTTTCCATCCTGGCAAGCAATCGCTGATCGGTTTCGCCGAGTGACTTCAGGTGCTGTTCGTTCAGCCAGGACAGTTCGTCCAGGGCGCGACGTTGATGTTCTCTGGATTTGAAGCTCTGCGACGCAAGGTCCAGGATGGGCGAACCCTGGGGCCGTAAACGGGTGCCTTGATAATAGGGAGGCAGGAAACCGTTGCTCCAGTTGGTGGGACCGCCCTGTGGCAACGCCAGTTCGGTCATCACGACGTAACCGGGAAGGTTCTGGTTTTCGGTGCCCAAGCCGTAATTCACCCAGGCGCCCACGGCCGGATCACCCCCCAGCCGACTGCCCGTATTCAGATGGAACAGGGCTTCGGGGTGATTGAGTGATTCCGCCTGGCAGCCCCGAAAGTTGCAAAGTTCGTCGGCAATGTAGGGATCGGCCAGGTGCTGCCACTGGTCGCACATTTCGATGCCGTTGTTTCCCGTTTTCCGAAATTGAAACGGACTGCCAACGAAGAATTTGAATCCTTTCTCTTGCCCGAAGCCCAGCTTCGATTCTTGCTTGTGTAGCCGAGAAAGTTCGGGTTTCGGATCGAACGTGTCCATGTGCCCCGGACCTCCTTCCATGAACAGCATGATGACGTTCTTTGCCTTGGCCGGGAGCATCGGTTTCTTAGGTGCCAGCGGTGACGTCGCCACCTCTTCCGCATCCAGCATGGAAGTAAAGGCGACGGATCCAAGGGATGCACTGAGGCCGTAGAGAAAATCACGTCTTGAAACGCTCATGAAACCATCTATGGGGTTGGGCGGTGGGGAACTCGGGCGATCGAGCCGGTGGGATCAAGTCACTGCAAGTACATGAACTCGTTCACGTTGAACAGCAACAGGCACAGATCGGCGAGTGCTCGAGTTCTTGGTCCGACTTCATCGGGTTTGGTGTCGGCCCGGTAGCTCTCGAACACCGGAAGAATCTCCTCATATTGAAACGTTTGGCCGCTAAACTCTTCGACCAACGATCGCGTGATGCTGGCGGGGTACTCGGCGTCCTTCGGATCGACCGACTTGTGATAAACCGTCATTTCATTGACGTAGCGCCCTAGCCGTTTCGTCTCCGATTGCGACGGGGCGCGCAACAGCAGGATGTTGAAGGCCCGGTGGATCTGCTCCGGCAAGCTGTCACGCTCGCGCTCAAGTCGCTGGGCCATCGCAATCGAGCGATCCGTGATGGTATCGCTATTGAGCAACGTAAAGACTTGCGGGGTCACGGCCGCCGATTCACGCAATTCGCACGACTCGTTCGGATTCGGCTGGTTGAACAATTCCGTGAAGGGGTCGGCCTGGCCGCGAACGTGGTAAGCGTAGATCGTGCGACGATTTCGCAAATCTGGTGTCGGCGAAGGCTGGTAGGCTGGCGCCAAGGAGAACTGAATCATGCGAGGCTGCAGTGCGACTTCCATGTTGATCTCCGGCATCACCGGAAGCCCACCGTCGGACTGCACCAGTTCTCCAGTCGCGGCCAGGATCGAATCGCGGATCTCTTCGGCCGTCAGTCGGCGTCGGGGGAAATGGGAAAGCAGAGCATTGGTGGGATCGACGGAGGCAAGTTGCTTTTGATTGGGAACGACACTCGATCGGCGATAGGCATCCGACAACATGATCCGGCGGTTCATCTGTTTGATCGACCAACCGTTGTCGATGAAGTCGGACGCCAGGAAATCGAGCAATTGGGGGTGCGTGGGCTTGGCACCTTTGGCACCAAAGTTGTTGGAGTTCGCGGCGATTCCTCTGCCAAAATGGAACTGCCAAAGGCGATTGACGATGCTCCGAGTCGTCAAGGGATTGTCCGGATCGGCGATCCACCGGGCCAGCGCCAGCCTGCGACCCGCGACCTTCCCCGGCAGCAGGTAGGGATCGTCGGCGTCGTCACGGACTTCCAACGCCGCGGCGCTCAAGACGCCGGGAAAAACGCGGTCTCCCAGGGCGGTCAATGCGCCCCCGAGCAAGATGTGGTTCTTCGGCGCGGCACCGTCATTCTGCTTTCGTCGGATACGCAGCTTTCGTGCCCCGTTCCACGAAAGGTCAAATGAAGCCGCGTTGTACACGCTTTGCGCCATGGGCTCGTATCGTTCCAGCCGCCGGGCCCAAATCCACTCGTCCTGCTCGCGGACCTTCCGTTGCCCTTGTTCGGTAGGGCTGAGTCCCACGTGGCGGGGCGGTTTCATCTCGTCCGGGTCGTCTTTTCGTTCGTTTTCCGTTTTGTAGGGAAGCTCGTGCTCGTCGTACCAGGCACGAGCCGCCGCTTCCTGTTTCTCCAGGATCGCGTTCTTTTCCTTCACGGCGAAGTCCAGCATTCGCTGAACGTGTGCACGGCCCGATGCGGCTTGACTGAGATCCTCCTCCGGCAGAAACGGAACCGGGCGTTCCGCCATTTGCGTGGTCGAAAAGGCAGAGTAGATGCGGTAGTAATCTCGCGTGGGAATGGGGTCAAACTTATGGTCGTGGCACTTGCAACAGCGAAGGGTTTGCGAAAGAAACGTTTGACCGGTGATGTTGACCAGGTCATCCAGGTACATCTGCCGAGCCTCATCGGCGTCGACCATCGCGTTGTCCCAGGGGCCCATCCTCAGGAATCCCGTGGCGATGATCGCCTCCGCTTCTTCTTCGTTGTAGTCGCCGTCAAGCTGCGCCTGGAAAACTTGTTCCTGGGACGCGTCGTTTCGTTCGCGGTAAGCCTCATCGGCCAGCTCGTCACCGGCAAGCTGCTGGACGATGAATTCGTTGTACGGTTTGTCTGAATTGAAGGCACGGATCACGTAGTCACGGTATCGCCACATGTTGGAACGCTCGTAGTCGTTCGACATGCCGCCGGTGTCCGCGTACCGTGTGACGTCCAGCCAGTGTCGGGCCCAGTGTTCGCCGTATCGGGGGCTGTCCAACAAACGGTCGACCAACTGTTCCCAGGCCTGTTGAGAGTCTTCCTGGTAGGCTTTGGTGAACTTGTCCACTTCCGAAGGTGTGGGCGGTAGGCCGGTCAAGTCGTAGGTCGCTCGCCGGATCAGGTCGGTTGCCTCGGCCGGCCCCGCAGCCTCAAGGCCCGCTTCATCAAGCCGGCGATTGATAAAGTGGTCGATTGCCTGGTTGCGATCAATCTCGGAAGGCAGGCATTCGGCAACGCTCTTGACCGGCAGAAACGCCCACAGATCTTCCACTTCGTATCGGCGATTGGTCCATTCTTCCGATGTGCCGCCGCTTGTGCGGACGATCATTCCGTCATCCGTGATGCGACGTTGCGCCTCCGCGTCTCGAATCGCTGCTTGAGTTTCTTCGTCCGGCCACGGAGCACCTTGCCGGATCCAGTCTCGGAACAGATCGATCTGCTGGTCCGTCAAACGGTCATTCTCTTTGGGCGGCATCTCGTAGCCTTCCCAGGCGATGGCTCCGACCAAAGTTCCGTCGTCGGGAGAGCCCGGGACGACCGCTGGTTCCTCAGATTCGCCTCCACGCAACAGCGACTCGCGATCGAGCACGCTGAATCCGCCCTTGAGATCGCTCGGATCGCCTCCGTGGCACCCCAAGCATTTGTCCTTCAGCAATGGCAACACTTTGAGAGTGAATTGTCGCTCGGTGGATTCATCGGTGGATTCATCGGCGAACAAATCCGGCGTGCGGAAGAAACCGACCAACAGGATCGTTGCGGCGAAAAAGAAAAACTGCTTACTCATTCGGGTTTCCCGTTTCATACCATTGCATGATTTCATCGGCGGACAATGCGCCGGAATACATTGCGAACTCATCCATCGTTCCGTTCAGATTGCGGAGCACGAAATCAGGGTCCGTGCGGTACATCGGCTCGCTCCAGTTGCAGATCGAAGCGTGGCCGATGCGAATGGATTCAACCAACATCTGATCCGGAATCCGTTCGCTGCTGATTGGCTGTCCGTTCAAATAGTGGGTGACCATTTCGCGATCCACGTCGTATGTCACTGCCAACATGATCCAACGCCCGCTTAAAGCCGGGGTCCAGATGCTCGGCGAGTAAAACACAGGCTGGGGGCGTTGGGATTCTGTTTCGTCCTTGGGCACTTTGACGGAGAAGAAAACACGTCCGTCGTCCATCAATTGCCAGTGGGGTTCCCGCTCTTCGTGTCCGTCGGTCAGGAACAGGGAGTTGTACCAGCGATCCAGGCTGTTGATTTTGACCCAGCAGATCAGCGTCACGCCGCGGTGCTCGCTTGGGACGTCGACGCGAATTCTGCTGCCGATCGGACTGAAATCGATCGCGCCTTCGCTGCGTCCCCAGCGGTCGGTCCCTCTTTTCGCTGCCACGATGGTTCCGTCGGAAGCAAGCGGGCTGCGATGGTTCGCCAGGTTCTCGATCAACCGCGTTTGAGGGCGGTCCGATCTAAATCGGTAGTGGGCGACGACCCGCGGATCCGATTGGACGGAATCCCCCCACTGCGACCATTGGGAAAACCGCCGTTGTTGTTTTTGCCGCACTCGATCCTGGAACTCGGTTGGTCCGACCGGTCCGGTCGATTGGGAACGCGCGTCCAGAATGTGCCCTGATTCCGCCAACCGACGTGAGGCGCCCGCATCCAGACGCAACAAGTCGCTCCCCGGCGGATGCAACTCGACCTTTCCATCGATGACATGCACATCCGCACCGTCATGGTCAACGTTGACGCTGAATTCGGTCCCTAAGTCGACAACATCACCCGATGCCGTCTTGATTCGAAACCCTTGCGCCGGTTCGGGGACGTGAGCCCGCGCCATGCCCCGAAGCATCGTGACTTGCATCGGAGAATCGATCGTGAATTGACACTCGCCCTCCACCACGATTTGGACACCGCTGAAGAGCTCGATGTGGGCCAGACCCGCTGCAAGATGCAGTTCACCGGACGGCAACAAATCGCCTTCGCGGAAGGCGGTGCCCGTCCAAACTGCGTCGTCTTGCCCGTTCAAGACCGCGAATCCGCTCGCGGAAAGCTCCGCACCGGACCTCAGACCAGCGGCGGTCGGTTGAGAGGCCGGGTTTCCCTCGCCGCTGGGGTCGGTCGTCTTCCCACTGATAACCAGGACCAAAATGCTTGCGGCGACGGCAAGGATCGAACCCGACAGAATCGTGATCCAGCGAGTTCGTTTCGTGTTCGCGGGTGAAATTGGGGGACTGAATGCGGGAGACTCTGCCAGCTCATTTTCGAACAGCATGGCAAGCTTGACGCGATCGTAGTACTCCTGTCTTACCGAGCGGTCAACAATCATCTCGGCTTCGATTCGGAGTCGATCCGCGTCACTGATGGACCCGTCCAAAAGGGAATCGATCAGAAGTAGGCGTTCTTCCTGATTCATGCGAGGCCCTCCGCGGAATCCAGACGGCGTTGAATGCATCGCAGCAGGGCGGTGCGAAGTCGGCTCAAAGTCACTCTCAACCCACCGACACTTCGGCCCAATCGGGCGGAAAGCTGGGAAATCGATTCATCGCCGCGATAGCGGGACAGCAGCAGGTCGCGACTTTCCGTTTTCAGCTCTCCGAGACATTTGCGGAGGGCGAGTTGTTGATCGCTCAGGTCGTCCTGCATTTGTGGGACTTCGTCGGCGATGCAGCGTGTCAATTCGTCCGAGAAGGTCAGCCGGGCATCCCGAGCCTGTTGTTTTCGAAAGTTCAGCACTTCGTAGCGTGCGATCGCGCTGGCCCAAGCGCGGAAATTGGTGCCCCTCTGGAAATCGCCGCGCTTTTGCCAAAGTTTTGCGTTGGTCTGCTGAACCACTTCCTCGACCTGACGCTCGCCGGGCATTAGGGCGCGGATCGTCAGCGCGATCGCCCCCTGGCTGGCGGTGAGCAGCGCTACGAATTCCGCCTGTTCGTCGCTAGAAACTTCTGGTCGCATGCCTATTAATTCCGGTAGAACGGCCGGTGTTAACAAGAATCCGGCCGGTGCACTCAAAGAATCTGGACATCCACGACGTTCTGGAATGGGAAAGCCCGGCGGTGCGATCCTCATTCATTCTCGCGCGTGCTGGTGCCTCCGCAGTGCATATGGGCAAAAATGCCTCGTCAGACGAATCTCCTGGGCCCGTGACGCTTGGTCGGAAAGGCAGGGAGCTATTTCGATTCGGCTGAACGCGGTTGATCTGCCGAGCTTGACGAGAGCTCGGAGGCTTCTGGCCGCGGCTTTCTGCGTCTTACCCGACGCCGACGAATTGGGCGATCTGGTCGGCACTCATCGCTCCGGACTGACGCGCGACTTCTCGGCCGGCGCGGAACAGGATCATGGTGGGGATGCCGGAGATACCGAATTGGCTTGCCGTCTGAGGCGCCTGCTCGGTGTCCAACTTCGCCAACAGGATCCGTGGCGAGAGATTGGCTGCGGCTTCCGCGTACGCCGGCGCCATCATGCGACATGGGCCACACCACGGCGCCCAAAAATCGACGAGCACCGGAACTTCGGTTTTGCCGACGAATCTCGCAAACTGCTCTTCCGTCAAATCGATCGGATGAGCAGGAAGCAACGCCTGTTTGCACTTCCCGCAAACGGGTTTGTCCCGCAATCGCGCCTCGGGAACGCGGTTCAACGCCGCACACTGGGAGCAGATGACATTCACGGGGCCATTCCTGATGGATGCAAGTCACACCAAGGAGGTGCGACATCTGCGTGTCACTTGACCACCTGCGGGCTTCCGCCGAGGAAACCGGAAGGCAATCACGTCAACGGCCAAGCATAACATCGAGCGCCGTCGCTGTCTGCCGATGGCAGTCGTTGTGGTGGTACAAGGAGCGTCACACCGCCCTCTCACCTACGTCGTCAATCCTCAGTTGTAGCATTCGACGGGGCCGGTCGTGCCACCGAGGACGCCGAGTTCTCCGAGGTGCGATGTTCAACACCCTCCCGTGCTCATCGGGTAGTCTGTGGAAGATTGCGTCCGGACTTCAACCGTGCGGCGATGCGCTACGTGCGTGAAACCTGGTCACATTGAGGGCGTGGCATTCGATGACCGCTTCAAGCGAAATTCGTCTTACCTTGGAACCGAACGACGAAGCTCCCGCCTGTCAAGCGGTTTGTGCTCTGTTGCGCGACCACAACTGGAACGCGAATCCCGAACTGATGCAGCTGCTGACGAGCCCCAAACCCAAAGACCCGATCAACCTGATTGCCTGGAGCGAACAAGCCGTCGTTGGCGGTCTGCTGGGCTACACCCAGCGGAAATGGCTTCGCATCGATATCCTGGCCGTTGCCCCCGACCACCGTCAGCGTGGCATCGGAACGTCACTGATGCGGGAGGCGGAGCGGTTGGCTAGATTGCGGGGATGCTGCTACGGGTATGTTGACACGCTGGAGCACCAAGCACCTGGGTTCTATCTCCGGTTTGGCTACCAGAGCTCCGGCGAGATCAAAGATTGGGATTCCCGGGGAAACGCCAAGTACTTCCTGACGCGCCGAATCGCACCGGACAGTGGCTAAGGAAGCGATGCAAGGATCAACCTGAGCGACTGAAGCCGATTCGGGTTTTGCCGTTTTGCAATTCCGGCATTCTTATCCGTCCCGGTCAACTCCGGCATCCTCTCAACTTCATCGAGCATCGTATGGCCTCCAACCTGGAAACGAACAAAACAAACGCCATCGCGTTCTATCGCATGGCTTACCTTGGTAACCCTCGCGAGGCGGTCGAGCAGTTCGTTGGGGCCGAATACATTCAGCACAACCCGTTGGTTGGCGACGGTCAGGATGCATTCGTTGAGTACTTCGAGCGGATGGCGCGAGAGTATCCACGCAAGTCGATTGAATTTGTACGAGCCGTCGCCGAGGGGGATCTGGTGGCGCTGCACACGCATCAATCGTGGCCGGATGACCAGGAATACGTCACGATGGACTTCTTTCGTTTCGATCGCGAGGGGAAAATCGTTGAACACTGGGACGCGATTCAAGCGATTCCCGACGAGTCGATGAATGGGAATTCGATGTATTGAAGACTGTACTGAAGAGAAGGGACGAACGGCAGTTTTGATGGTGGACGGCAGTCGATGTCCCACGCTCATGCATTTCCGTAGGTCATGGAGTCGCGTTGGACCTCGGACCAGCATCACTGAAGACCCGCGGTTAGTGAATCATCGAGCCAGAATCTGTGACCAGCGATGACGTGTTTGGCCACTTCACCCTCCCGCTC
>NZ_VWOX01000039.1 GCF_008629675.1 Roseiconus nitratireducens
GTCGGATGATCAGAGCAGAACATTGCATGCGGTCTCGAACTGTCGACGGTGATGACCAAAGCGAACCGCCAAATTGATCGTGCTGTTCAGCTCGGGATCGCGTGGATGCGGCCTGGCGCGATGCGGCTCAAACCAGAAGCCATGTCTGCTGGTCATGACACTTTCCGACTCGCGTAACCAACGCCAACGGATGCAAAGTCCCGCGGTGCTGTCACTAGCCGGTTCGATGATGACCGTTAAATGCAACTGCAGGCAATCAGCACCGTAGCCAACGCCGGCGAATGGCCCGCCCCACACGACCACCGCTAGCCGGTACGATGAGGTCGACGGAACAACCGCTGCCGAGACCAGCACTGCCCGAAACCGACCGAGGCAGTCGACGAACCATCCGATGCACCCGAGTCCGCGAGTCGGGGCGTTTCGGCAATGGAAGATCAACCGCGCGGACCGGGTGATCGGTAACGTTCCCCCAAATCAATTGTACGCTGAATGCGTTGGGTGCTTTCAATTGCGTTGGCCATTCTCGTCTTCCCTGCTGGTGTGTGGGCCTTTCGGTTCGCGAAGGAGGTCATCGGCGTTCCACGCGAAGCATACGCATCTGATTGGACGGCTGCCTTCATCATCGATCACATCCGAACATCTGGGGCTTGGCCAACAGGCTGGGACGATCTGCACGACGAATACGATCGACTTGCGGTTCCGCAACATTACGCTTGGACCTTTGATGAGCTCCAAACACTCATCGACGTCAACTGGGACTCATCGATCGACGCGATTCGCGAATCTGATGTACCGCATGACAACGTACAATTAACAAGCGGTCGGCAGGTTAGCTACAATGGCGATCCCGATGTGCTGATTCATGACTTCGTGCACACTGGCAGTGATCCACATCAGATCCGACGCCGTATCGGAGAAGTGGGGGAACCATCCGATGCACCCGAGTCCGCGAATGTGGGCGTTTCGAAAATAGAAGATCAACCGCGCGGACCGGGTGATCGGTAACGTTATCGCAATCAAGAGTAATTCATGGCCAACGTCATACGATTGCTAACTCTTTCGTTTTGCATCACGGCGTTCACGCATCCTTGCGCCGCAGATGATCCTGTTCTTGGTCCGCCAACGTGGATCATCGAGGCGCGCATGGAATCCGATGGCCCGCGCGGACAATCAGTGTTGATTGGGACTGTGCTCGATTGGAGCGAGTCGCGACAGTCGTGGACCCATTCCGGAACTATCCAGCACGAATCGAAATCTGTTGATGCCTCAAGAACAAGATCCCGGTCGATCTTCATGCTCACCTCCGATCGTTTCACAGCAACGATGAACACACTGAAATTTTCGCGACTCGACGGTTCCATAATCGATCCGGATGATCTTCCGGACTTGCTTGCGGCAAAGCGGGCTGTCGCATTCGTGCCCAAAGGAACTGGCATACATTCTGCGATTACGGCGGCAATGCATCCCGATACAATTGTCATCACACGTGTCAGCTATCCGTCTGATCCCGTCGTGATTCCACTCCCCGAAAAGCGATAACCAAGCCGTGCACCTGAGGACGGTTTGCGCGGTTTTTGAAGTGGAGAATCAATCGTCCGTCCCAGGTGATGGCAACCGTTCGTCACTCAATATAATGCTTCGCTTCATTTGCCTTTTGCTGATTGCCACCACCACTGCGTCATCGACTGCAGTGGCGTGCATTAATGAATACGGCACAACCGCATCAGGGGATGCGAGATTGCGCTCGCATAGTCGTGTCCCGTCAGCGATCCCGATCAACGTCGCTCGATATCGTGCCCAGGTCGAGGAACTGACTCCAAAAGTCCAAAATGCGCCGACACACGAAGACTTGTCAAATCTTGCCGTCGCGCATCTCTACCTTGGCGATACCCAGCGTGCGATTGAATTGTTGCTACAGGCAGAGTCGATTACCCCAGGCGAGTATGTGGTTGCCTCAAATTTAGGGACGGCCTATGAACTTGCTGGCCGGAACGAAGAAGCACTCACGTGGATTGAAGAGGGTATTCGTCGTAATCCCTCCTCGCACGTTGGCAGCGAGTGGGTTCATGTTAATTTGCTTAAGGCAAAAATGGCCCTAGAAAAGGACCGAACCTGGTTGGAAGAGAATTCGGTAACCGGCTTGGATTTCGGTGACGACGCCATCCCGGTCTTCGACGCATCTGAGTCTGCGCCGAATTGTCCAGGATCACTGACTGATATAGCGATTCATTTGGACTACCAGCTCTACGAAAGGCGCTCTTTTGTTCCTGGTCCAGATCCAATAGTTGCCGCGATGATGTTCGATCTCGCAAATGCAACCGCGTTGGCAGATACAATCGAGGACGCAAAACCGATTTACGCTGCTTCTGTCGAACTCGGTTATCATGATCCAGCTTTCGCTCTAGAACGCCAAGCGGCTCTTGAGGGCCTGGAGTCTAGGAACATCCTTTCCGGTTGGACATACGATACGCTTGCCTTGAGTGCGGTGCTCTTGCTTGGAGGTCTTGCTGTTGCCGGTGCCGTACTTTGGCGATTCTCGCGAACTAGTCGAGCGACGAACTAATCGATGCACCGGAGCGGCGGAAATGGCCGTTTTTTGACCACTCATTCGATCCTCGCCGCCCGGTGGTCGTCGCCGTTCGTCGGATGATCAGAGCAGAACGTTGCATCCGGCCCAGAACTGTCGACGGTGACGACCAAAGCGAGCCACACAAACGATCATGCGGTTCAACCGGGGATCAGGTGGAAGCGGCCTGGCGCGATGCGGCTCAAACCAGAAGGGACGTCTACTGGTCATGACACGTTTCGACTCGCGTAAGCAAAGCCAGTTGATGCAGCGCCCCACCGTGCTGTCCCTACCCGGTTCGATGATGACCGTTAAACGCAACTGCAGACAATCAGTCTCGTAACCAACGCCGGTAAATGGCCCGCCCCCACACGACCACCGTTAGCCGGTACGATGACGTCGGCAGAACACCCGCTACAGAAATCATCACTGCCCCAAACCGACCGAGGCAGTCGACGAACCATCCGATGCACCCGAGTCCACGAGTCGGGGCGTTTCGAAAATAGACGATCAACTGCGCGGACCGGGTGATCGGTAACGTTATGCCTCTAAACGCGTTAATTACGTGACACCCTCCCAATTTTCCCGTTCCGGACACGAATGCAGTTAGAACTCGTGTTTTTCTCGAGACCTCTGTCTCACCCAATTCGCTCGCTTCGGTTCCAGCCTTTAGCGCTCAATTCAGGAAAGATACCAATGGAAGCCCCGAACACACAGGATGATCCAATCGAACATTACACAGGAATGGGCGTCGCCTTGGGTACGGCTTTTGGCGTGGCCTTTGGCGCGGCCCTCAGCAACTCGGGTACGGGCATAGCACTGGGTGTCGCGCTGGGTGCAGCTATAGGAGCAGCAATTGGTTCCAGTGTAAAAAAGAAACAGGACGAAGCGGATGAAACGAACTTGACCTAAAGAAATGAGTGTCAACAACCAACGCGAAAGAACGGCATATCAATCAAATGCACGGAAGTCGCCGAGTTGGGTCCGTCTTGAGGTCGCGTCGTCCGCGTCGACTCGGTGATTTGTAACGTTATCCAAATCAGTCCATGCATACTTTGATAAGTGAGCTTCTATGACGACAATTGGCCTCCTCCGGCAAGTCAGGACGCTCATGCGTCAACCCATGCTCAAGCTTCGTGTCGAACTTAAGAATCTCGAAATGGTCTACGCGATCTTACACAGCCTTGAAACCCACCTTCGAACGCGGATTGGCTGCCTCCTACTCATTTTTGCCGGCGCGTGTGTAAGCGTCAGTGTCCAGGCCGGTGATCCGGTCCCCGACGCCGCGACCCGAGAGACCGATCGGACTGCAGCCGAGATGCAGTTGTCGCTGAGAGTTTTGCCTGAAGTGTATCGGTCGACCAGTCGGTCGATCGTGCGGATGGAAGTGGACGCCAACGACAGTTGCACCGGGGTCATTGTCTCGGCGGACGGGCATATTCTGGTAGGCAATGGCCTAGCGGGACTGTTCACCGATATGACGGACGCCAAAGTCCATCTCAGCGACGGACGAACCGCCACCGCTAGACTTGCCGGATGGTCGTCCGAATGGCGACTGAAAATTGCCAAGATCAACGAACCGGGACCCTGGCCGGCGCTACCGCTCGGCTCGACGGCGATGCTGAAGGCCGGAACTCCCTGCCTGCTGATTGGCTACCCAACCCGCGGTGACACCCGTTACGACTTGATGCCGATGCTCCGGCTCGGGCGTGTCGACCGAACCGTTCCGAAACGCTGGTTGACGACCACCGGATTTCGGGGCGTGTGGGAGTACCCAGCGGTCGTCGGATTGGATGGCCGTCTGCTTGGAATCGACACTTGCCGTAGCGACTCGCAGAGATACGTCACCTCGGTTGATGTCCTGGTCGAAAACCAAAAGGATCTGTTTGCGGGCAAGAACCTCGATTGGGTTCGTTACCCTCCGGTTGCCGGTTCCGTCTTCGAGCGCGGTGCCAAGCGTTCCAGTGAACTTCCGCTCAAAAATACGACCGACGTCCTGGGCGAGCCTGGACCGCCGAAGCAAATGGACGCATCGGAGTTGTCCGAGGTGCAACAGATCGCACAGCGGACGACTGTTCGATTGGTGTCGAGGGATCGGTTGCTTCCCGGCACAAAGGAGCCCCGACGCTGGAGCGGTGTGATTGTTTCGCCGGACGGCTACGTGCTGACCTGTGCCCATGCCCGACAATTGCCGGGGGAACGGTTCACCGTGCGGCTTTCGGACGGTCGCGATGCCGAAGCGGTTGCCCTGGGGACCAACCCAATCTCCGACGTCGGTCTCGTGAAGATCACCACCCCGGGGCAGTGGCCATGGGCGCGGATGTCTGAATCGTCGAACTGTTCTTTCGGCGATCCAATCGTTATCGCTGGCTATCAGGCAGGACAAGCGGTGCAGGATGAAACGGGTCGGTGGACCAATCGATGGTTGATGGACCGAAGGCCTGTGATCGGTTCGACCACCGTGGAGGGACCAACGCGCTTGTTATGGTCGGTTGATTTGTGGAGCGGTCCCGCACCCTTTCTCAAAGCCGGAATGTCGGGCGGGGGCATCTTTGATCGCCAAGGACGATACGTCGCCACGACTTCGGGCCTCCGTTCTGAATTGGCCAAGCGGCAATGGGACGATCTGGAACGCATCGATTCGATTGATACCGCAATCGGCTTGCCGCACCCATTGCGGGAGCGTTTCGACTCGCCGGGTCGCTCGGTCGCCGAATCGGTGGTGGAGGTGTTGGTTGATTCCAAACCGGTCGGCGTGGGCACGGTCATCTCCTCGGACGGATGGATCCTCACCAAGGCCAGCGTTCTGACGGGAACGGCAACTTGCCGGCTGGACGACCGAAGCGTCGTTGAGGCACAGAAGCGGGCCGAGCTGCCGGAGCACGACCTCGCCCTTTTGAAAGTCGATCGTCGCGGCATGGCAGCGGCTGAGCTTTCGGATGATCCGTCGCCCGGTGTTGCAGAGGTGCTTTGCGCGGTCTTGCCGGATCAAGAACTCAAGCCGGGCATCGTCTCGATCGACACTCGTCCGATCCCGCTGGAACCACGCTGGACCGGCAATGTGGCCGAGGACACGGCCGACGGACCGAAGATCGCCCACCCCACCCGCTCTGGGCAGCAAAACACTGAGAACCTGAATCTCACCGGCACCGAGCTTCGTTGGGACGACGTCATTATCTCGATCGATGGACACCCGACATCCGACGTCGCCACCTTGAAAGAAGTTTTGACGACGGAACTGTCGGACTACCGAACCGGGGATCTGGTCACGGTCGAGTTGATTCGCGGTGGTTCCCCCCGAAGCGTCCGGACGTCGCTGCCGCCGGCGACGGTGGTCCACAAGTACCGGATTGAGAAATACGACAGTCCGCGACGCTCCGGTTTTGTCGGGGCGTTTGACAGCGACATCGAACTGGCGATCCGGCAGGTCGGCGGACCCGTGATTGACGACCGGGGTCACGTCCGTGGCATCGCGATCGCCAGCCGCGGCCGCGATGAAACCCGACGTGGTCCGACAACAGTCTTGCCGTCTTCGGTCGTTCGACAAGCGATCGAGCGTCTGATGGCAGGCGTGAAGGATGACTGATCGGCCAGCTCGGCGACCGGTCCCGCTAAGGTCGCTACCCCCACCACGCGGGGGAAGAAATGCGGGCGTGGGCAAGGTTGTATTGCTGGGCCAGAGCGGAAGTAGCGGTAAAGGGTCGAATTTTGACTGCGTGTGACAGCGTGTTCCAAACCTCAGAGGAGCGCTCATGACGCCCGACTCCGACGTTAACCCCTTCGCTCCCTCAACGAAGCTGGCCGAGTTGGAATTGATTCCTGGCACACCAGAGCGGCTGGTCGGACCGTATCGCGTGGATCTGTGGGCTGCTACTACCTTCTTAGCGACCCTGCTTAATGCGTCTTCAATTTGGATTTTCTTTACCAATGGGACAGGAGCGATCCTCGAACCAATTCTAACTCCGCTGGCACAACAGTCAGCTCTTTGGATTCCGGTCTATTGTTTTGCTGTTCCCTTACTGATTCCGTTCATGCCAGATACGGTTCGGCAGACATTCGCGGCATTGTTCATTTCGGTCGGTCTTATCTTTGGCATCAATAACCTTTGCGGTCATTTTCTCGGTGCGTTTGTCTTCGTGAACACTTTCGGATGGTATCAAACGGTTGTTTGTTGCCTCGTCATCGCATTGCTTGTATTTGCCCAGTGTGTTTCACGTTCAGGGCACTTCGCACGCCTCTGTCACTTCACTGCCAAATGGGCGACAATTGCGGTTTGCGTTCACGGATTCTTCTTTTTGGTGAGTCGGACTGTTTGACCGGAAGCCGGATAGCAAGGCGATGAACGAAGTCGCGGAGTCATCGTTTGTGACAGTTGAGAATCAATCGCCGCGACTCGGTGATCGCCACCGTTCTGCGTTTATCGTCATGACCCATACCTAGCGAAAGGAAAACAATCCATGTTTCGATCGAGACCGATTCGGCCCTGTGAGAGAGCCCCCTTCGCATTCGCACTTTTGGCATCATTCTTCTTGTCGCCATTCGTGTGGACGCCCGTCGCTGCCGAGACAGATGATAGTACGCCACTTAATGTGGCTGTTCGAGAGCACAATGAGAAATCCAACGACCTACTCACCGTTGACGAAGTGGTCAGGGCTTTATCGAATTGGGATCCTTCTGAATACACGGTGTCAGAAGAATCAAAGCCTGTCTTAGAAGAGGCGTCAAAAATATTTGAAAGAGTTGCCTTAGCACGTCAATTGCCGCCGGGGTCATTGTTCTACAGGTCTATCAACTGGACCAGATCGAAAGATGGATTGACGGAAGTGAAATCGACCGATCTCTGCTTGGGAATCAAATCAGCACCGAACCGCATGGACTCTGTCGTCATTCGAACCGAGCCTGGGGAAAGCCGGCCCGCTCCGGCAGATGGATTCCAATGGAAACTTGCACCCAGCTATCCAGAAACGAGTTTCGTCAACAACTCCCATAACTTTTTCGTCGCAAGGAATCGTGAACAAGAGGTGACGACAATTTGCTGTGCACTTTCACTGAATGAATTCCACAGTGACGCCAGACTTGTCGCGTTTGACGGTCAGGGAAAACGGATGGCAGCGCTTGGAGTTGGCGGCGAAATCTTCGATGGTATCAGGATGGAAATGTTTCAATTTCCGGATGGGACTGAGAACGTGACACTCGTCGGGATCGAAGTGCCAGTCGCTCCGTAGATCGAAGAGCGCAGAACCACCCGATGCACGACGAGTCGCCGAGTGGTGGTCATTGAAGTGGAGGATCGCGTGGGGCGACCGCGTGATCCGTGACGTTATCCGACCTAAGTCGAAATACGGCGGCTGTTTCATATGCCCAAAGCGGTTTCAATCGGCGAATTACTTGTTCTGACCGGAGGAATCGCTCTCTGGATCGCATGGTTTCGCGGCCCACCTGTCGAATTGGGCGGTTGCATTTCGGACAGGCCCACGAAAGCCATGCAGCGCATTGATGCATACCGTATCCATGGAGAGGCCGACTATTGGCGCTGGTTCCGGCGTACAATTTCGGCGTCGCCATTTGCGGCTGTCCCGGAATACTCTTGGAGAGTACGAGACGAACAATCGGACTTACTGGTGATCCCGGTGTCTGGATGCCCGGCAAAGCTTCAAGCACGTAGCCGACTCAATGGTTCCCTCGTGTTCATACGACACGATTATGTCGAGGCGTCTACCGCCGCACAGCTGCTAATCGTCCCATCCAATGCAACTGTGGTTCGTGGAACCTTTGCGTTTCCGGTCATTGCCGACGGGCTGATCGTGACGTTGCCGATCATTCTCAGTGTAGTTCTTCGGAGACAGCAACGTCGGAGGCGCGCACGTGAAGATGGCGGATAACCATCCGGTGCACCCGACGGGCGAAGTTGGCGTTTCAGGAGGTGAGGACTTGGAGCGTGATCGACTCGTGTTGGACGGAGTTCTCGTCGCACCATGACCTGACGAACCGAGTGACGAACTAAAGTCGTGGAGTCGTCATTCTTGACAATGGAAAACCAATCGCCGCGACTCGATTATTACGGGCGTTCTGCCAAATACCCACACGTCGTGAGGTTCCAAATGAGATTTCTTTGCCTCGCCGTTTTGGTGGCAATCTGCCCATTCACGCCATTTGGAGCCGAGCTAACCGGTCAGGATGCAACGCCTGAGTCTATCTCTCGGCGACAAGCCAATCAGGTTTTTGTCAAAATCATCTTGCCAGTCACCGCGCGTTGTCCGAAGCAGGATGGCCCCAAGATTGAAGCTTGGGTCGCAGAGCAACTCAACCGATTACGCGTGACTGACTATTTCGCCGTCACAAACTGGGTGCCTATCTGTGATGAACTACTTTCGGGCGGAAGAGTCGATAATCGCGTATGGGGTGGCAACCTTGACAATGCCTCCTTTTGCCCTGTCGGCGGTGACATCCCTGAACGCAACAGCGACGGGGTTTTGATAACCGTTGGAGGCTGGGCGCCAGTAGCAGGGTACGAGGCGAGAGTCAGGCTGGCAGATGAGCCTGGCACTCGATCTGTTGAGCCGGTGCTGGTTTATACCGTCAGCGGTGAGAAGTTGAAGATTCGGGGCGAAAAGCCGATGGCTTATGTTGCTTTCCTGATTGGACCGCCTCCTCTGGAGGGTGACAAAGCTAAACCAAACAGGCAGAACGAAGCGGTGAACGGGAGCCGCCGATCGAACGAGTTTTGAAATCATGGTCTCCTGGCGGCGACTCCGTTACCGGCAACGTTCCCAAAGCGAAGATGAAGAACCGCAATGCAGCGTTGATCGCTCTCGCCGCCTTAGTTCTCCTTCTTGGATGGTCCGCGTACGTGGTCGTCGATGCCGCACGGCATCGAATCGCCAATTCCAATGTGTCTCATCAAATGCGTGGTGACGCTCAATCAGCGTCGTACCCAGTTGTTCTTTCGCACTCGATTCTCAACTCTGCAGGAGAGCCGCGAATTGTCCTGCTTCACAGATTGACGAAGCCGATGCGACCTGCAAACGGTCCGCCCTTCAAATGGATCAACCGACTCGCAATCAATCCCGACGGCTCGAAACTCGAAGAACTTCGAGTCTGCGGTGATTTGGTGTGGGTTCATCCATCCGGAATACAGTTCTATTTCACCACCGACGATCAACCATTGCACTTTTCCTGCGGGGATGAGGATAGCGTTTCATCGCTTGCTTCCCCGGAGGATCTTTGGACCACCGCAACGTCGCTGCAGTCGCATAGAGTTGGGGAACAATGACATGCACCGAAGGACGCGAGCCGAGCGGTTTGGCAATGGACAAGTTTTTTCGCGTCCTCGGTCATGTCCGCCGTTTCCCGATTAGACGATGCAAATGGATACCGATCCGTTTACCCACAGCATCTACTGTGGAATACTTACGCAGCAGTCGATCGACCGGATCGCAAAATCGCTCGTCGACCGTGGATGGTGCGGACGGATGTGTTCATGGACGGAACACGAACCGACCTGAGATGATGCTGAGCTAATTTTGATGCCATACGATCCTCCGCTTTTCTCGGGCGGCATCCGACCCGGTCCGGATGCGCTGCGTCGTGTTCTCACGGACCTGCAAGCGATCCATGTCGACTGTGACTACGAACTGTACGATGCCGAGAATCAGTTGATTTCGCAGGGACGCATTTGCAAATTGGCTTCCGAGGACCGGAATGACGGATAACAATGGGATTCACACGGAAGCCGCGAGTCAGGTCAATCGGAGTGGTCTGAGTCGTTCGCGCGGACCCGGTGATCCCCGACGTTACACCACCGCCACCGTAACAATCACTGGAAAACTTGATGCACTTTCGAACTTTGCCAATGACATTGCTCCTGGTTTGCAACTCCCTTTCGGTTTTTGGGGAGTCGCCTATAGCGCCGGATTTCCAACCTGGTGAGCTCTCGTTTCTGAAACCGGGACACGCTTACATCGTGCGATTCTCGTCTGGCCGTGAGCTGTTCGAGCATACCGAAACCGGAATGACGGAAACATTCACGCGGACTCCAAGTGGTAAAAAGGAGAACGTGGAGCCGCGTCGCTACAAGATGAGCATCCCGCTCAGAATCTTCAAAGTTGTCGAACGAGGCGGCGGGCCCTGGGTCCTCATGGAGCATCCGAGTTCATCGGAGGACTACGCCCGCTGGAGCGGAAAACATCGGGCCATAGCCATACTGTCATCAAAGCAGTCGCCCGTTTCAGAAGATGATCCAGATGCTCAAGATCGCCTCAAGAGATTACGCGAGGCGGCAGCCCGCAACATGCCCACGACACAGACCTGGATCAATCTTGATCATGCAATCACCATTGCCGAGGTGTCGCTCCGCTCGCTGGGCATCGGCTCGGACGATTAACGGCGTAACAGTCGGATGGACGACGGGCAGCGAAGTCAGGTTGTTTGAACTGGATGATCGCTCGTCGCCGGCGCGTGATCTGTTCCGCTATCCGACCGGGATCGGCGCATTGAACTCATGACCGACGATTCACACGTTACGCTGATAACTAAACGCAACTGGGACAGGCTCCTGCTCCCGGTGGTCGGTGTATCCCTTGTGTTCGCTGCTCTCTTCGGGACGCTTACCGGCTTTTGGCGTGCATTCACCCTGCCGGGATTTACGCTGACGATCTGGCTGTTCCTTCGTTGCACGACACCCGCACGAGGAACAAAGGCTGTGACGATCAATGGCAACCCCAAGGTCAAAGCCCTGCTAAAGTGGCTGTCCTTCTTCATGCTTTTGACGGCCGGTTGGATGTTCGTCGACACAATCGTGATTGGCAATTCAATTCACGCACCCCTGTCGATGGCGCAAATCTTCGTTTTCGTCCTATTGGTTGGGCTGTTGCTCGCCGGTGTGTTCGTGATCGAACGTCGTTACCCAACCAAACCGAAGCCCCCATCAAGTGGCGGATAACCATCCGATGCACACGAGTCGCCGAACCGGGCGCTTTAACAATGGAAGGTCCGTCGCGGCGACCGGGTCGTCGGCAACGTTATTAATGATGGCAGCATGTGCGCACGCTCCGGCAGTAAGTTTTCAGCATGAGTGAATCAGGCCCTGATTTGCGGCGCGGGTTCGAGATTCGATCTTCGATCCCGGTCCTGCGGATGTACGATGAAGCCAAAGCGACAGCATTTTATCTGGCCTATTTGGGCTTTGAGATCGACTGGGAGTCTCGGTTTTCGCCAACGTCACCTTTGTATATGCAGATTCATCTCGGAGATGCCATACTTCATCTCAATGGGCACGCAAAGGAGGACGCGCCGATTTCTGAAGTCAACATTCCAGTCCTCGGATTGCAAGAGTATTGTGACTATCTGAATGCTAAAGGAGCGGATTATCCGGAGGCGGTTGCCGTGGATCCACGATATCAGGGGCGGAATACAGACTTGAATCTCTGGGACCCGTTTGGCAACTATCTGGTCTTCTGCTCGCAGACGACAGAAGTTAGAGACAAATGATCACCATGCGGTGAACGGGAACCGTCGATGACGCGGGTGTTGGAATCGCAGTTTTTTGGCGGCGGCCCGTTACCGCCGTCGTTCACCGACTGAATTTGACCAAGAATGATCGACTCGCATTGCAATTCCTGCCCTTGCCATGCTTTACCACGGCATCCCGGTCTTGTCCGGAAATCCCGGGGCATTTGGCATGTGTCTATTCGGGCTACTTTGCGGCCTTGCAATCGGATGGATACACGGTGCGGTTCGGCTACGGTCATTTGAGAATCATGGTTCCGTCAATGATGTCGCGATACCATACATTCCGACTGAAGATGGAAACCCATACCGTCCTCCACAAGCCGGGTAACAACGCGGTGAACCGAAGGATGGAATTTGGCATCTTGAAAATGGTCAATCAATCGTCCGTGCTCGGCGGCGGCTGACGTTCGTCGAGTAGGTA
>NZ_VWOX01000003.1 GCF_008629675.1 Roseiconus nitratireducens
GGTGTGCTGCGGGCACTGCGGCAACGGCTGGAATACGAAGCGTACAGCTCCCAAACGGCCAATCAGGATCAAGCGAGGAACAAGGGCGGACGACCTCCGAAGGTGAATACTCGCGAAGAAACACGACTCCTCGAAGCGTGGGAATCTGGGCAATACAAAACCTACGCCGAGCTCGGATCGGCATTTAATCTGGATGCTGAATACGTGCAGAAAGTAATTGTTAGGCTGCGCATGCGCAGACGACGTACCTGAATCGCGCAACAAAACCAAACGACAGTTTCGTAGCGAGCAAGATTTTCTAAATTCTTTCGGCTGTTTCTCAGGGCTCATTTGGGGCTTTCTAATGGCACCTGACCGTTAGTGCGCCTAACGAAACTAGTTTCGTTAGGTGTTTCGTTAGGATCATCGGATTCAATTTGTGCCGTGTCGCACCGCGAACACCACGAGCACAACAGAAGGAATCACGATGCACAAGGAACTCATAACGCCTCAGCTGGTTGCGAGGCTCTTAGGAGTCTCAACAAAGTCGGTCCGCCGCTTGGCGGCAGCCGGCAAAATGCCCCCGCCAATTCGTGTCGGGCGGTTGCTGCGATGGAGGGCAGGCGCAATCCACGAATGGATTGATGCCGGATGTCCTGCGGAAAGAGATCGGCGGAGCAATTCAAATGGCTGATCTGATCCTACGCGATACCGACGCGGACGAACTTACCGATCGAATCGCGACCAGCGTGATCGAACAACTCCGCCCCCTGATCACCGATGCCGGTCACTCGCGTCTCGTCGACCGACGGACCATGGCCGGACTCCTAGGAGTATCCCTCGCGACGTTCGATCGCCTGCGGTCGACGAACGACATTCCAACGCGATGGATCGAGACAACACCACGATTCGATCCAACCGCCGTGATTGAAGCTCTCCCCCCTATTTCGCCGGCCGAAAGATACCGGACGGCGGTTGAGGCCAAATAGCGGGCCTTGGATTTGGGTCGGAGGATGCCGGCCGATACATAAGAAAAGCCCCGCCGGCTGAAGGACGAGCCGACGGGGCCAATAGCTCTGATCCACCTGGTCGTGACGCAGAGCGAGGATTCCTACGGCGATGATACAACGAATTCCATCTGACACAAATCAGCCGACGCTTTTCGACGGCGGTGACACGGCGCGGCAGACACGAGCCGCCGCAGCATCAACAGCCCGCAAGCGGTCTCCCGGGCGTCGCGATCAAATCGAGCGGTACGTTCGGTCCCAAGGACCAACCGGGGCCACACGTCACGAGATCGCCGAACGCCATGGATGGCCAGTGCATAGCGTCTGCGGTCCGGTGCTAACGCTGCTCCGCGACGGACAACTGGCCGAATGCGGTCGCACCCGCGCGACTCCATACGGCAGCCAAGCAGCGGTGATCGTCGCGCCGGAGTACGCAAGATGAGCCGGCCAACATACCCGAGCCGGCCCAAGTACTTCGCGCACCGGTTCGTGAGACTGCTAGCGAAATCCGGTGCAGCGAACGATCTCGGGCCGGAAGTGTGCTGGCTTCTTACCGTCATCGTCATGACCGAAGACGCGAAACGATACGACGCCCCGGTCACGTTCTTCAACGAACCACTGATGGCAGTTTGTGGTTTTGGAGGTCGCAGCCGCTTGTCCACGGCGCGGCAAAGGGCGATCGACACTGGATGGCTCTTCTACGCGGCCGGCAGCAAAACCAGAGCCGGAATCTACTGGGTTGAGGTTCCCAAGAAGTATGCAGCATTGAAAGACGGATGTTGTGATGACAGCGATGCGGCCGTTGGCCTCTTTGAGCCCGCCTGCCGTCCTGATTCAGGACAACAAAAGCCGAACCATGACCCCGTGAAAAACGATGCCAACGCAGTTTGCCGTCCCGAAACAGGACACCAGATCAATCGTCGCGACGCATTCCATCCTGAAACAGGACGGCATCTGGACGGCATCCGGACGGAATCTGGACGGCATCCGGACGGCAAGTCGACACCATTCATACCTACGTCCAATTACCCGTCACCGTCACCGTCAGCCGAGACGACGACGACGGATCAGGTTGAATCATGGGAAGAAGCAAAAATGGCCGCCACCAGTGCAGGAGTCGGTCAGGTTAACTCAATGATTGAGAAGGCCAGGCAACGCGGATTGAGCCCCCTCGACGTCATTGAGGCTGCGTACATCGTTGCACACACTCCGGCGCTCGACGGCGGAGCGCTTTTCGCTTGGGTCAGAACCGGGGACTGGCCGGTTGAGGGAGTTCCGGACGATGCAGCCGAGTTTCGAATGCACAGAGAGTCTCAAGCAGAGTCAATCCGAGAGAAGGCTCGCACTCACGCCCCCCTGGGGACGACAGATCAAGCAATTGCGGCCGCAACTCTAAAACGACTTCGGGCAGCGGGCCTAGACGATTTGGCCACCGAGCGCGAACGGGCCGCATTCGAAGCAGATGATCGGCTACGAGAGCCCCCGTCCGAGAGTTCAATCCACGTGGACTCCATTCGACGCCGTGCATTGATCCAGGTGCGGGAATCACGCCGCGGCGAAAGGATCACGCAAGATCATCCGGAAGTTGCAGCACTCTCGGCAAAGGAACTGGTGGCCGCCAAGCTTGATCGGTTTCTGACGGAACAAGAGCGCGCCAGCATCACCCTTTCCCAAGCATCATAGATAAGCATGGACAACACCGACCATTTTGATCCGCGACAGCTATCTGAGTCTGATCTCGCATTACTTCGCAGTCTCAAATTCCACCACGACGGCCCCGTGACACAGTGGCTCAGCTACGTGGCGGACGAGCAGGGCCCCTGGTCCGTGCCGCTATTCGCATCTCGGCCGGCAGCCGACGTTGTCGACGCGTTACGGCAAGCCGTGTTGCTGGACCAAGTCGCTCGCGATTCGTATTCAAACGAGCTCGCTGAGTTCTTCTCGTGGGTGCACTGCATTGTCAGTCTAAACACTGCCGCATTTCTCGCGACTTTGAATGCCTCATTGCTGGATCCAAACGAACACGATTTTCAAGCCTCGCAACGCCGCGGGCACGCGTAGGATCTCTACTCACGTCGGTCGTCTCCTATCAACGGTTGCCGCTATGACCCGAATCAACATTTCGCAACTGCGAATCCAAATCACGGGATCCTCGAAGGATCTCCAAGACTCCATGAAGCTGGCCGTGCGATCGGTCAAAAGGTTCGGCGATAATGTCGACCATGAGACACACCGGTTAAGCCGCTTTCGAAATCAAGTTGTGGCGCTCGGGTCTGCACTTGCTGGCTTGAGAGCTGCACAGGCATTCGGCTCGTTCCTCCGCGATAGCGCGAGGGTCGCCGCAGATTTCGAGTCGGCAAAAGTCTCGTTCGGAGTGCTGCTTGGAGATGCTCAAAAGGCTTCCAAGTTGCTAGACGATCTCAACGATTTCGGGTTGGCCACGCCATTCAACGTCCGAGAGTTGAGAGAAGCAACCCGGCAGCTGTTAGCGTACGGCGTCAGTGCGGAGGATGTGCTAACGACGCTGAAGAGTTTGGGAGACATCGCCGCCGGCACGCAATCAAACCTCGGAGACGTTGCGGAGATTTACGGGCGCGTGCTGACATCCAATCGGCTGCAAGGTGAGGAAATTAACCGCTTGCAGGATCGCGGCATTCCCATACTTCGATTGCTATCCAAACAGCTGGATCGCAATGTCGCCGACATCCGGAAGATGGCCGCGCAAGGTGAGATCGGCATTCGGGAACTGCAAAGAGCGTTTGTCGAATTAACCACTGAGGGCGGCAAGTTCTCGGGGCAGATGCAGGAACTGAGCAAGACGACGCTGGGGCAACTGTCCTCGTTTGAAGATGAGGTCGCTGAGTTCAAACGTGAGATCGGGGAAGGGCTTTTGCCAGAGCTTCGCAACTGGCTTGGCATCACACGCGAGCTCACGGTCTGGGGTAGGGAAATGGACTTAGGGGAGGCCGTGCGCGACATTTCCGCTGCATTCACTGAACTCGCGGAGAAGACCGCCGCGGTATTCCAATGGCTTCGGTCTGGTGTCGTCGGGATCGAACTGATTGCAGTGCGAATCGTTGAGCAGATTGCCAGGCTTTCGGATGCAGTGCTCGGGACGGACCTGCGTCGTCAGGTCAAGGCATTTGCTGACGAGTTGCGTGTCCAATTTGACAACATCGCAAACAGCGGTATCGATCTATGGAAGGGGTTGGATCCAGATCAATCGGGCTCATCCAAAGCATTTGCAGGTTTGGAAACCGTTACTGCGAAGGCCAACGCCGTTGCCGATGCGATGGCGGCAGCCGCAGAGAAGTCCAAAGTCAAACTTGAGGATCTGACCAAAAGCGCCAAGGAAACGGCAGACGATCTGCGCAACGAGTTCGCAACGCCGCTTGATAAGTTCCGAATGTCCGTTGACGAAATCAACCGGGCGAATCTGCTTGGCGGGCTGGATCGGCAAACGGCGGTAACCGCAATCAAGGAACGAATTGATGGATTGATTGAATCAACCCGTATGGCAAAGCGTGAACTCGAGACCGTTGGCGCGTTGACGAAAGGATCGCAGGAAGAGTTCGCCGCTCGCAATCAACGATTCCTCGGTGGCCCCGACGAGGAACGTGAAGAAGGGCTGCGGGTGCGACTCCAAAACGTCATCGATGCATCGCGGTTGCAACTAGGCGCAGAACTGCAGCAGTTGCGGGACAACATTAACGTCTCACTCCCAAGGAGCATTGAGCAACCGGGACTGCGTGGCGCAGGTGATGCCGTACGTCAAACTGCGATCAACACGGGGCGTTTGAACGACATCGCGAGCTTGCTGTCCAGACAATCTGAGATTCTCGGAGCGATCGAAAGAGCGGTAGCCCGACCACCGCTCGTCGTGACAGAGGTCACCGCGTGATGGATGACACCGGCACCGCCGGGGGCCTTGAGGGTAGGGGGGCCAAAATCTTGGAGAACCTTCGCGCTATGGACCGTTTGCTGTCCTTCGCGTGAAAAAAACCAGGTTAGAAGAAAAAAAGGGCCGACACGGCAACCACCCAAGGGCGGGGAAAGAAAGAGCATTTCTGGCCCCGATCCGGCCTCCAAAGAATCCGACGCTCGCTGAGCTTGTGGCTAAACAAAGCTAGTACGCAACCGTAATGACGTCTCCCGATGACGAAATGAAAACCTACCGGCCTCAAGATTTGACCGAAATCCTGCATCTGCGGCCCACGCAGATCTATCGACTGATTCAGAATGGGGAACTAGCAGCTGTCAATGTTTCAAGCGGTACTCGTAGAGCCAGGTACATCGTGACCGAGGAAGAACTCCGAGACTTCCTTCAACGAAGAACAGTGCGCAAAGCAAATCCCACGAGGCCGAATCCCTACGTCCGCCGGTGGCGTTAACTCAAGTGCCCATGATTCAAGATCCAGGCATCCGCGATCCAACCCGGCTGCTTTCGTGTTGACATGCATACCATCGAATACACTGCTCGGATGCGATGCGGCATGTTTCTACAAAATCCGCCATCATACCAGCGGGACATTCAAAACCAGTCGGGCGATAATTTAGCTTTGAATGTACGATCTGATTTCTCGTAGACGAAACGACTTCGGAGAAGTCCGTCAAAGCCTTCGATCTAGTTTTTTGATCTGAATCTCTATCGACTGCATGAAGCGACAGTAGCGAAGGAGCGTACCGTGCAAGCTCTAAAGCATCGCAACAAACCGCGATGGTCAACCTGAGGGCATCGCTGTCTTTTCGGTGCTGACGCTGGTGCGTGTAAACTTCAGATGCCAAATCAAGAATGAAATCTGCGTCTGGTTTCAAAGACCGAGAACTCAGCAGTTTCGATCGAACCGCGGCGATCAAATCTTGCTCCACAACTGTGGATGAAGCGAACTCCATAACTTTTACAAATCCGACCAGCCGAAACTCTACATCGTCGATTGCGATCGCACGGGTGTAGAGTTTAACGATTTCTGATAATGCGGACTCTGCAATCAGCGGGCGTAGACGGGGGACTGCAACTTCGTCTTCCGGCGAGTCTTCCTCGGAAAGATGAACTGGTCGTGCTTCACAGCTGATTACGCACCCTGCTGAAGCCGATAGCTCAAAACAAAGCGAATCCACCAACTGTGTCACTGTCGGGCGGTCGCACTTTCCATCCCACGTGACTTCAATGAACTGGTCGTCAGAGAGAGCGGCAGGGCAATACTTGTCCCAACTACCATCTTTAAGCAACATGAAGCCAAAGACGGTGGTCCCAGCAACGACTCTTAGCTCGTAGCGACAACCTTGCACTTCCGCCTGATGCGCGATTTCGTCTGACTCAATCAACTTGGATAGTATTTGCCAACTAGACTTCGTATCGCTTGCCCGCACATAGAAAAGTGCACGTTTTGGAGTCCAGCAAACTAAGTTGTCAATAAGTTTTGCACCTCTCAATTCCGAAATAAACTCATCGAGATCTCCGTAGGTCAAAGCAAAGGCGTCTTCGTCTGACCTTGGGAGAAACAGAAAGAGCGGATCATCAGCCTGGATTTCGTCCGTAACTGGATTGAAGTCGTCGCTTCTGGGGTCAATGAAATCTTCTCCCAATTCGGAGATCTCCAGCCCTAGAATCTCCTCCAGTTGAGAAAAACCGTTTCCAATTCGTTCATGAATCGGCGAAGCTTCGGACATTGTGGTGTCTATGTCGGGGGGATCTACGAGGTTCCGTCGTATTGATGTCGTCAAGGGAGCGCAACCAGGCTGGATCCATGTCCATGATTACGGTTGGGGGGAGCTTCCTTTCCGAAGATTTCGGCGATGCCGATACAAGAAGTTGTTAACGGGGTCACGGGGCTAACGCCCCACACCTCTTGCGATGACGCTTGAGCCTCATCGTATCGACGGGAGAATTCTAACGCTATCGATAAGTGCCGTGGCGGATGGTCGAAGAGGTACGCGAGAACGTTCAAAACTAGCGCTGCGTCTCCCTATCGATCAACGAAATGGATGGACGAATGCTAGGGGGCGTAGCCGGTGTGGCGATGTGGCAAACAATCGCAACGAGCCACACGTTGGGATGCAGTGACTAAGATGCTGGATTCTACACGCACCGAAGCGACAAAGAGAAAAGCATCAATGAATGACGCAATCGAAACTCTGACGTGCCCACACTGCGCACACACGCTCGCGACATCAAAAGTAAAGGCGAAGCCCGACGAAACCGTCGTTGGCTGTCCTGAGTGCAGCAACAAGAGTCCGCTATCAGGCTGGCGTGCATCGCCGCGGGCCGCAGAATTTGTTCCCGACACTCCGGCCGACAATGAGCCGCCGCCGGCCCCGGAGTTTAGCCCTGAGGTTCCTTTCGATAGTTCACCGCCGCCCGCACCAGCCGATCCACCGGCGATTCAGCAAGTCAAGAAAACCCCGAGTCCCAAAAATCGCGACACCATCAGCCAGATCAGCTACTTCGTTGTGCAGGTCGGGTTGATGGGCATCGCTCTGGTTGCTGGAGTCGTGTTCTTGATCGCGGCCGTCAGCCTGGCAGGAAACATCGTCGCGGTGTTGACCGCGGGCAGCGGGACATTCGATCGATTTCGGGATGACAACGCGTTTGGAAAAGTCGCGAACGAAATTCAGTACGTCCGGGCAGACCTGGCATTCATTCGGTCATTCATCGTTGCCAGTTGCATGTTCGTGGTGATCCGCCGAGTTTCGACCACGAGCACGAAGATCCGCCAAGGGACGTTTGAGGACGCCTGAGGATTGGCTGAGTGCGGCGGTGACGGCCAGTCGTTATGCTCTTGCTGCCGGCGGCTCCGGCGTGTCTTGCCCCGGCACTTTGCATCGGGTGACCCGTTGCAGTTCGGAGTCACCGGTTTTCAAATCATCTGAACGCTTTTACTCGTTTCCAATCGCAGGTGTGTTCTGGGATTCCGAGCCGCGATGTGTCGAGCGATTCAGCCGTAGAGGCGTGGCAAATCGAGAAAGTGGTGTTACGTGCAAGATCCTCGGCGGCTTGCCAGGGCTTCGAGTAACTTCCATAGCTTTGGTCATCGTAGATCGGATGATACCGGCCGTCGCTCGATTGCCCGATGTAGAACGTCCCAGCGGACGTTTCCCAGAAGTAAAGCAATTGGAATTTCATTGGCCCCTGGCTGAAAACCTTGTTGTTTGACTGACCCCGCCAAAATCGCGGGCCTCTATTCTGTTTGACGCAACCCGGCGGGGCAACCTTGGCGGAAGCCCGGAGACTATTCGAATCCAACGAAGTCGCGCTGGCATTTGTCCAAGCCCGATCGGCCTGGCTGCCGGCGTTGCTGGTCGCCCACCGTCGATCAACCGGTAACTTCAAGAACACCTACAAGACGTCCACTCAGCTCGTCGAAGCGCTGCAGAGCAGCGAGAAGATCCCGCCGGTCCTGGCTGACGATCTAAAGCAATGCGACGTTGTGGCCGTGATGGGGTCCAACGACGCGAGACGCGTGCAGGAACTCATCGGCGCAGGCGAAGCGGTTCTGCGGGCCACCGAGTCGAACAAGGCCCACAAGCGGCGGGAGCAAGCCGCACAGGCCGCGAAGAGACGCCCCGGACTCATCGCACGCCTGGTAACGGCTGCGTGCAGTCTGGTGACCGTCTCGCACTGATCCGTCGAAAGAAGGGCTGGCGGGTCGCCCCAACCCGCCGCCTCGATCGATTCTAGCCCACGCGGGGAAGCCGTGCGGGAAAAAACCCAGGGGACACTGGTGGCGCGGGCTTGATCGTGGTGTGAGAGACACGATTGGCCGGCCCACCGGCTTATCCAACCCGCGGACTCGCAACTGCGTCCGCGGCAACCGCCGGCAGTTCAGGACGCCCCCAGACGCCGGCATTGAGCCAACAAAAAAATCCAGACCATGGCATGCCGACCAAGTCGGAACAGTCCCCGAAATTCGTGATGGAGCAGCAAGCAGCTGCCACCCAAGGGGACGAAGTCCGCGCCGGCCGGGTCAGCACTCAAAGAATCATTCACTTCTGCGTCCGCAGAAATTCCTTCTTGGCTTTTGCAGAAGTGAACTTGATTCGGGCATCGCCGGAAACGTTCACCGATAAACTCGTCGGCGACTTCGCCGAGATCGTCAAACGCGTACCAGTGATGAAACTATTACCATCGGATGCGCAGCTTGCGTTGACGAAAACGGCTTGCGATCCACGAAACTGAACACGCTCGCACGTGACAATTAGGCCCGTTACGTCAGATGCGCCGACACCAACAGACGCCGGCAAAAGCAGAATCCCGCCATCGTCTGGTTGAACTTCAAATCGCAATTTCTGGGGTTCGTTGGCGTTTTGGACATCCGCCGCAAGGCAGGACAGCGAGGCACCAATGGCGAACGCTAGCGACATCACGCATTGAGGGATTCCCATTTTCTTGCTCCGTGTGAATTCGGGGACGTGTAGCCCCGGAGGGTACCACGGTTCAGCAATCTGGCGGAATCGCAGTTTGCGTCCCCAAGTCGCCCGGCTCATTCCCGCGATGGGTTCAGTCGGGGCAGCTCCCTCGCAATGAACAGGTACGCCAGAACGACGGCAACGATGAGAATCAGAACGGCAACTAAGAATAGGCCGCGAAGAGACGCCCCGGACTCATCGCACGCCTGGCAACGGCTGCGTGCGGTCTGGTGACCGTCTCGCACTGATCCATCGGAAGAAGGGCAGGCGTGTCGCCCCAACCCGCCGCCTGGATCGATTCTAGCCCGCGTGGGGAAGCCGTGCGGGGGAAAACCAGAGGCCAATTATGCCGGCGGTGACGGGCCGCACACAGTCCGTCGCCGGCCGGTTTTGACTCAGAAAGACACCCGGACCATGGCACGCCGCCCAGGTCGGAAAAACCGCCGGAAAACGCCGCTGGGACAGCCGGACTGTCACCCAGGATGGCCGACGGCCGCACCCAGATCAGCCAGAGAGCTTCAAGTTTCAGACTCTGGTTTTGGTGAATGGTTCGCCGAGGCCCTTTTCAACCAGTGCCTCAAGTTGGATCAACCGACCGTTGATGATCGCGGCTTTTGCATCCCCGATGTAATCCGAAAACGAACTGAAATAGGCTACGCTAGTCGAACCTGGTTCGTCGGGCAGGCATAGATACCTGGCAACCATTGATGCGTTGTAGAGCGGTCGAAACTGCTTGTAGATGTCCTTGTGGTGGACACGAAGTCTTTCCAAGCGGCGAAAGTGGCTGGTGCTGACACTCCCGTGTCGTTTCGCCAGTAAAGCTTCAACAAGTTGGATGGCTTTATAAAAAGCGATCGTTGCCACCCACTCATCGTGTGGATTCCGCGCGTCTTCGATTAGAGCCACCAACGCGTCATGATTCCGTTCAACAAGCCTGAGTCGGTCTTTAACCGTCGTTTCCGCCACGCTGAATCTCAAAATTTGTCGTTGGGTGCATGAACGACGAAAGTGAATCGCTCGGAACGTTGGGAATTGATAGAACGCTCAGAGTGATGTCTCGCAGATCGGGATCGTTCGCGAGTTCAATGTCGAGATCGCTCAGCGCATCTTCGAAATCCGAGTCGTATTTGGTGGATTTCGTTACGACGAGAAACAAAAGCTGAGAATCACGGAGAGTGACATAGGCTTTAGCCACGCCGGTCTGACCGCTAAGCCAACTACCAAGTCGCTTGACGAGGATCGAAAATTGCAGCTCGTATTCCTCTGCTTGCAATTGCATCTGGCAAGCATTGATCACATCACGGAATCGTAAAGTGAACCGATCTTGACTTTCAGGCTCCAGCGTGACCTGACCGTCGACATCAAGCCATCGGATGATCAGCGCTTGCCGAGAATCACGTGCCGTTGTGTTTGTCACTGGATCAGCGAGTGAGTGGGGTGGAGAAGACGACGGAGGATTTATTGTAGTCAACGTCAAAGTGGGTGGTGTGTCTTAAACGAAATGATGTCGCTTCACGTCTACGGCGATTTTCGAGGCAGAGAATAAGCATTTTATCGCCTTGAGCAACCAGGCTTGTTTTTTGTGAACACTGATTCGGTTGTGCTCAAATCCGTTGGCGAGATAGCGTCCCACCAAGCACAAAACAGGAGCACTTGGTAGCCCCGAGGTAGCCCCGGATAAAAAAGATGCCGCTTCCCTTATAAGAGAAACGGCATAGGGCTGACAGGAGTCGAACCTGCACTTCCGAAGAAACTGGAACCTAAATCCAGCGCGTCTGCCAGTTCCGCCACAGCCCCGTTCGCTCAATAGTCGACCGGATCAGAATTTCGACCGAAGACGCAAACAACCACGCGGCAACTGTCTGCCGCCAGGTGTGCCCAACCGACATCTCCGGTACTCGCTCACAACGGCGTCGGCCATGATCGCGTCGGTCACTGCCCCAGGGCAAGGGACCGACGGAGGATGACGTCGCGAAGCTCCGTCGTTCAGGAAGCGCTGGCAGGCAACTCTTCCGTTGCGGTGGGAACCACCCAGACCTTCAGGCTCGCGTCGACTTCGCTGTGCAAATGAACGCGAACGGTGTAAAGACCGAGCTCTTTCAGCGGGCCGTCCAGCCGGATCTGGTCCTGTGCCAAGTGGAAATCGGCTTCCTTCAGAGCGTCCACGATTTCGTGAGCCCCGACGCTGCCGTACAAATGCCCTTCGTCGTTGGCGTTCGCTTCGATGGTGATCGATTGCTTGCCCAACTCGTCGGCCAAATCCTGGTAGCTCTTCAGCTTTGCCAATTCCAACGCACGCAGTTTCTCGCGGTGCTTCTCGACCATCCGCTTGTGGTGATCGGTCGCGATCGTCGCCATGCCCTGGGGCAGCAGATAATTTCGAGCGAAGCCCGGCTTGACTTCGACAATGTCGCCTTGCTTGCCGAGATGCTCGACATTGTGGATCAACAACAACTGGATCCCGCCATGCTCGCCTTTGGGAAGACGCTTGTAGGGTCGTTTATAGGTTCGGCCGTTGCGCGACATCGTAATGCTCTAACAAATGAATCGGTGAAAGGTGGGTTGGAATTCTCGTAGGCGGGCCGCCACGGGAAAGTTTTAAAATGGAATGTTCGGATCGTCGTAACCCGCTCCGCCGCCGGTCGGCTGGGCGTCGCGCGGGGAAGAATCGGCGGAGTAACTCTCGTCGGAGTCATACGCCCCGTGGTCTTCGGAGGCCTGCGAGGCCGCACGGTGTGAGGATCCGCCGCCTGAACCACCGCCGGTGCGACTGCCCAGCATTTGCATTTTCTCGCCGACCACTCGCAACTTGCTTCGCTTCTGACCGTCGGTCTCCCATCGATCTAGCTTCAAACGGCCCTCGACCAGCAGCGGCGAACCCTTTTGCAGGTACTCACTGGCGACTTCCGCATTGCGGCCCCACAGCGTGACGTCGACGAACGTGGCTTCGTCGACCCATTCGCCGCTGGAGGTCTTGCGGCGATCGTTGACGGCGATCGTGATCTCGGCGACGGCCAGCCCGCTGGGGATGTACCGCAATTCGATGTCGCGCGTCAAATTCCCTACCAAAACGACGCGGTTGTAGCTAGCCATGTCAGTCCTCTTCGTCTTGGGGGGAATCGATTGAAAGTTAAGTTGCCGGTCAGACGGTGCCGCGCGGCAGCGTCCTGCACGTCGGCACAAGACCCCGAACGCCCCCCGCAGGATCCGTTTTGACGTGTTCGAACTCCGATGAATCCTCAGGAGCCGATTCGGTATCCTAAAGGAAAACCGCTGTTTTCGGAAGGTGCAAGCTGCGACCATCAACGAAGCAATTCGGCCCTGTCACCGGAAGAAACAGGAACCGGGCGATTACCGGCTGAGCCGCCGAAACGGCGCCAAATTCACGCCCGGAAAGGACTGGAAGCCCGGAAAAACCGGCTGCAACGATTGTTTCTCCGGTAATACTCACCAGCCCACGCCAACGGTCGCAATCAGCTGGAGGCTTCTTGCGTTTCCGGTGCCGCTTGCTCTTCGTCTTGCGCGGGCGCAGCCTCGCCACGGGCATTCGCCAGAATGGGCTCCACCAATCGCGGATCCAGCTTCAAGGTCATCTGGCGGATCACCGGTTCGCAAAGGTGGAACGCGCGGTCCAACTTCGGCACGTCGGCGCCTTCCATTTCAAAGTAGGTCAGCCAATAGGTGCCCTTCTGGTGCCCGTCGATCGGGTAGGCCAGCTTCTGCTCCATCCACAGCCGATTGACTTCGACCTTGCCACCGGCTTCGGTGATCAGGTTTTCGATCTGCTTGCCGACGCCACCGGGGTCGCGAGCGTATTGATTGCTATCCAGGATGCAAAGCGTTTCGTAAGTGTTCTTCGCCACGGCTTTCGTCTTCTTCTCTTAATGTTGCGTCCGGCCTGCGACACGCGGCCGCCAACGCAAGAGGGGAAAGGGTTTGGTCTTGGTCAGTCTTCGGTCGGATCCGACCGCCGAGTCGGAGACGCTGCAGATTCCTGCTGGCGGGGTTCCGGCTGGGGGTTCGACGGGGTGGATGTTTCGTTCTGTTCAGCCTTCCGACGTTTCGGCTTGGGATTCGGCTTGACGTTGAACTGGTTCATGGCCTGGCCGACGCCTTCGGTCGCCCAGCAGATCGCTGCCTGGGCCGCCCGACTGGTCGCGGTCTCAAACGTTTCGTGTTCCGTCTTGGAGAATTTCCCCAACACGTAATCGGTGACCGACCAACCTTCGGGCGGCCGATCAATTCCGACACGCAACCGCGGAAACGACTCCGTGCCGAGATGTCGGATGATGTCTTTGATTCCATTTTGCCCACCGGCGCTGCCGCTGGGACGAACTCGCAACTGACCGCCGGCGAGATTCAGATCATCGCAAACGACCAGGACGTCGCAAAGTTCCAGTTTAAAAAACTCGACCGCCTTCCGAACACTCCGTCCGCTGGCGTTCATGAACGTCCCGGGACACAAGATGGCGAGTTTTTCACCACCAACGTTGCCCTCGGCAAGCTCACCTTCGAATTTCACCTTGGCGGCCCCAGCGCCGGTCAGCACCGCGACCTTCGACGCCACCATGAAACCGACATTGTGCCGCGTCTGCTCGTACTTTCGGCCGGGATTGCCCAGCCCCACAATCAACTTCATCGCGGCCTCGAATCGCCACAGGGTTGCCCGCTACCGGGCTGCCCCACTATTCGGCCGATGCTTCTTCCGACTCGTCAGGAGCGGACGCTTCGACCATTTCCGGTTCAGCACCCACTTCCTCGGCCGGTTCTTCCTCGACGACACGCGGTGCCTCGACGTGGAAAATCACGGTTTCGGCGGGCGTGACCAGCTCCACCTTGGCCGGCAACGCGAGATCACCGGCGCTGCGATGTTCGCCCATCGCCACGCTAGCGATATTGATCGTCAGCTGATTGGGGATGGCGACGGCGGGGCACTCGACCTCGACTTCCGAGGCGTTTTCGATCGCGATCCCGCCTTCTTTGGACCCCTTGGATTCACCTTTGAACTTGATCGGGACGGTGACGACGACCTTCTCGTTCATGTTCACGCGTTGCAAGTCGACGTGCAGCACTTCGATCCCCAACGGATCAAACTGCAAATCGCTGACGAGAGCCGTATCCTTGACGTCACCTTCCAGCTCCACAATTTTGCTGTGGTGACGCAGAATCGCTTCCACCGTCTTCTGTTCGATCGACAGATGCTCGTTCGCTTCTTTGTGCCCGTAGAGGACCGCCGGGACTTGTCCGGACTTTCGCAATCGACGCGACGCGGCCGTTCCCAGGCTGCCGTCACGTTTCTGAACCTTGACCACTTCCGCCATCGCGGATCACCCTGACATCAGTATTGTGCTGTTTTTTTCGAGGCCAAATGGGGCCGGAGCAGACACGGCAAGGCCCTTTGGCACGCCGCTACCGTTGCGGCGAAGCGGGTAAGTATGCCAGGGCCAGCCAACTCTGCAAGCCCAAACCGCCCTTGCGACCCGGCTCGATGCGCCCCCGGCACGCGTCGTTGCATCGGTCGCTTCCCACCGAACGATCTCCGGCCGCAGATCCGGCCCCGTCCGCCCCCGCCCATGGGGACAGAGCACTCGAGGAGATCGGACGGGCGTGCGGAGCCTCAGGAAACTACTTCAATCCGAATGACAAGCATTTCCATCTGGTGCTCTGTCCCCAGCCACGTTTCCCAGCCCGTTGGGCTGGGCTGGGCAAACACCGGGGCGTTGCCCCGGAACAACCGGTCCCCACCGCCCGGCACCAACCGGGGACAGAGCACCAACCGGGGACAGAGCACCAACCGGGGACAGAGCACCAACCGGGGACAGAGCACCAACCGGGGACAGAGCACCAACCGGGGACAGAGCACCAACCGGGGGCAGAACGCCCGACTTGGGGACAGAGCACTTGGGGGGGTTTTTCTCCGACCGGTTTGCCGTTGGTGCGTCTTTCGAGAGCGAAACCGCCGAATGCGGCTCGTCTGGCGGTGCCGCATCTCGATTGTGTGATCGCCGGCCGGGTCAGCCCCCCTTTGCACGCGAACCGTCGCAGGCGAACCTGACGCGTACGGCCGGTCCATCGGATCCGCTGCGGAGCCCCGCCGGTCGAATCCCTGTCGGCCCTCCGTCGATCTCCGCGGAGGCCCCTCGGTCCGTGAGAAACGAATGTGCTTTGTTGCTGAATCGAGTGAACCGCATCGCGGACTGGTGACTTTTCTGGGCACCGGCACCAGCGTTGGTGTCCCAGCCATCGGATGTGGCTGCGCGGTCTGCCAAAGCAACCACCCTCGCAACCAACGCACCCGCTGCGCGATCACCGTTCGGCTTCCCGGCGGCACCCTGCTGGTGGACACGCCGCCGGACCTGAGGACGCAATTGATCCGCGAACGGGTTCGAGTGGTGCACGCCGTCTTGTTCACGCACGAGCACGCCGACCACATTTTTGGCTTGGACGATCTTCGGTTGTTTCCGTTTCGTCTGGGACACGCGGTGCCGCTGTACTGCAACCAAACGGTGGAGAAACACATTCGGCGGTCGTTCGCTTACGCCTTCCTCGATCGCCAGGAAACCCACCCCGGAGCGACACCCCGACTGGAGTTCCGGTCGATTGATGACGATCCGGTCCAGATCCTTGGAGCAAAGGTTGTCCCGATCCCGATGAAGCACGGGCCGCACTTCAATGTGCTCGGATTCCGCTTTGGCAATTTTGCCTACTGCACCGACACCAATGAAGTCCCGGCCGAATCACGCCGCCGGTTACAAGGCATTGAGACGCTGGTCATCGGGGCGCTCCGACATGAACCGCACCCGACTCATTTCAATTTGGAACAGGCCATCGCGGTGGCCCGCGACGTTGGAGCGAAGCGGACATTGTTGACGCATACCGGGCACCAGCTCGACTATGAAGCAACCAACCAGGAATTGCCCGAGGGGGTGGAGATGGCGTACGACGGAATGCAGGTCGAGATCGACTTGCAACACTAATCCAACCGGTCGATTGGTCGTCCGTGTTGGCAATCACCACGTCGCCCCGACGATCGCTGTCGCGCTTCATCGGCGCATCGACTATACTCCCCGCCCCGTTCTCTTCTCCCGCCCGCCGCCGCGAGGTCACGATGTCGTCGCTTTCGGACTCCGAACGCTCCAACGCCCGACTGGGGCTGTGGCTGTTTGGACTGTACACCCTGCTGTACCTCGGTTTCGTTTTGATCAGCGCCTTTTCGGCGTCCACGATGGAAACCAAAGTCGTCGCCGGCTTGAACCTGGCGATCGTCTACGGCTTTGCGTTGATCATCATCGCCTTGGTCATGGCATTGGCCTACGGGGTGCTTTGTCGGCCCGAGCCGGCTGGTGGGCAAGCGGCACCTCCGACCGCCGCCGCAGACACGGAAGCCGCCGACCCACAGGATGGAGAAGATGGAGGTCGGGAGCAATGATCTATGATCCTTCGCCGATCGCCGTGCTGGTCTTCTTCGTTTTTGTGGGAGCCACCGTCGGACTCAGTTTTTTCCTGGGGCGCAAAGCAAAGTCTTCCGCCGGGTACTTTGCCGCCCACGGTCAGATCCCTTGGGCGGTCAACGGGGTGGCCTTCGCCGGCGATTATCTGTCCGCGGCTTCATTCCTGGGCATCTGCGGAATGATCGCGTCGTATGGTTACGACGGTTTTCTTTACTCGATCGGTTTTCTGGCCGGGTGGATCGTGGCGTTGTTCGTGATCGCCGAACCGATGAAGCGGCTGGGCAAGTTCACCTTTGCCGACGCGCTCGATTCGACGTTTGATTCGCGCGGCATCAAGGCTGCCGCAGGCGTCAGCACGCTGGTGGTCAGCGTGTTCTACCTGATTCCCCAAATGGTCGGAGCCGGATCACTGATCCAACCGCTGCTGGGGTTTCCCCACTGGGTCGGTGTGGTGTTGGTGGGGATCGTGGTGATCACGATTGTTGTCACCGCAGGCATGGTGTCGACGACCTGGGTCCAATTCCTGAAGGGGTCCCTGCTGGTGTTGTTCAGCGCGATTCTGGTGGTGCTGCTGCTGGGACGCGGCTTTGTCGCCAGCCCGGACGCGTTTGAAACCCTTGGCCCAATTTCTCCGACCGAAGCCGGTGGCGCGACGATCGCCGGGCGCCAAGTGCTGCCGGCCGAAGGCGGCTGGCAGGAATTCCCGGAGCTGGTCCGGCTAGCCGACCCCGAAGGCGGCTTTGACCTGTACCGCTCGCAACCGATCGAGGGCGGCCAAGTGCTGCTGCGACAAGCCCAAGCGATCACCGACGCCGATGGCGTGCTGCTGGTCGACGGAGCGCCCCGGGGACGCGGCGAAGGCGAAAAGGAACTCCGTCCGGTCGGCCGGTTGTCCGAATTGCCCGAGGGCCAGGAGAGCACCGGACCGTTGGGCCCCGTCAGCTTCTTCACCACGCTCTCGGAGAGCAAAGTCGTGTTGTGGCGGAACCTGACGGTCAATCACAGCGACGGCACCAAGACAACCGTCTACTATCAAAAACCGACCGACGGCAATGAGGTGTTGCGGCCGGGAGAGCATCCGAAGTTCGCCGGAATCCGCGGCGAATCACTGATCGGAAAACTGAACTTCCTGTCGTTGATGCTGGCCCTGTTTTGCGGCACCGCGTCGTTGCCACACATTCTGATCCGTTACTACACCGTCAAGGACGGAGCAGCGGCGCGCAAGAGCACGATCGTCGGGATCGCCAGCATCGGCTTCTTCTACGTGCTGACTCTGTACCTGGGATTGGGTGCGATGACCAGCGGAGCGATGGACCTGACCGACAGCAACATGGCGGCCCCGCTGTTGGCCCGCAGCATCAACACGTGGCTGTTCGCGATCATTTCCGCCATCGCGTTCACGACGGTTCTGGGTACCGTCAGCGGATTGATTCTGGCCAGCAGTGGCGCCGTCGCGCACGACCTGATGGTGGGCGTCTTCGGCGTCGAACTGCCCGAAGGCAAGAAGGTTCGCGTGGCAAAGATTTCGGCCGTCATCGTCGGCATCATTGCCATCTTCCTGGGGATCCTGTTCAAGGAACTGAACGTCGGCTACCTGGTCGGATGGGCCTTCAGCGTCGCAGCGAGCGCAAACCTGCCAGCCCTGGTCATGCTGCTGTTTTGGAAAGGGACCACACGCCAAGGCATCATTGCCAGCGTCCTGGTCGGAATGGTCAGTTCCCTCGGTTGGATCCTGCTCTCCAGCGACACCTACAAAAGCGTTTACGGGCTGGACCCGGAAAGCGCCTGGGCGCCCTTCAGCCAACCCGGCATCGTCACCATCCCGCTGGCATTTCTGACTTTGATCGTCGTCTCACTTGCCACCCGCAGTGATTCAGGGAGCAACCCTTTGGCGACGGATTGATCGCCCCGAGCACAGCCTGCCCGGGAAGTGACTGGGCGGACCTCGTGTCATCCGTCAAGCGAAAGACTCGCCCGCCATTTCGATTGGCGGCGATTACGCGTTGGTGACAGGGGGCCTTCGGCGTCGCCGGCCCTTGCTGGCGAACTTCTTCCGCACCTCCTGAACGGCTTCAATGAACCGGTCCACTTCTTCGACGGTGTTGTACAGATAAAAACTGGCCCGCGCCGAAGCGGTCTTGCCCAACACATCATGCAACGGCATCGCACAGTGGTGACCGGCGCGAACGGCGACGCCACGTGTGTCCAGCCACTGAGCGATGTCATGGGCGTGAATTCGATCCATCGTGAAACTGACGATGCCGCCTTTCAGATCCGGCATGGGCCCCAGAACGTCAACGCCTTCGATCTGACGCAGCGCCTGATCGGCGCGTTGACAGAGCGCATTTTCGTGTTGCCGAATATTATCCAGTCCGACACGTTGCAGGTAACGCAGCGCCTCGGCCAGCCCGATGGCTTCGGCGATCGGCGGCGTCCCGGCCTCGAACTTTTCCGGGGGCTCGGTGGCCGTGAATCCCTCGGTGGTCACGGTCTGGATCATTCCGCCGCCTCCCAGGAACGCCGGCATGGCTTCCAAATGCTCCAGCTTCGCGTACAGCACGCCGATACCGGTCGGGCCACAAACCTTGTGCCCGCTGAAAACGACGAAATCCGCATCCCACTGTTGCACGTCGATCACCTCGTGCGGAGCAGCCTGAGCGGCGTCCACCAGCACGGCGGCTCCGGAACGATGCGCCATTTCCGTCCATGACTGAGCCGGAAAATTGGTTCCCAGAACATTACTGGTCGCGGTGAACGCAAACAGTTTCGGGCGGTGCGTTTTCAATGCCTGGGCGACAACCGAATCGTCAATCGTCCCCGACTGGTTGATCGGCAAGAATTCGACTCGGCACCCGACTGCTTCGGCCAACTGGTGCCACGGGACGATGTTGGCGTGGTGTTCGGCGATGGTCACCAAAATCACGTCGCCGCGGCCGACGTTGGCATGCCCCCAGGATCGGGCGACCGTATTGATGCCCGCCGTGGTCCCGGCCGTGAACACGATTTCGCGGGAGGATCGCGCGTTGAGAAAATGTTGCGTGGTGACCCGAGCCGCTTCGTAGGCAGCCGTCGACTCTTCGCTCAACGTGTGAATGCCACGATGGACGTTGGCGTAGTAATTCTGATAGCAGTCGCTCATCGCGTCGATCACGACTTGTGGTCGCTGCGTGCTGGCTGCGTTGTCGAGATACGCCAGCGGTTGGCCGCTCGCGACGGTGCGACGCAAAATGGGGAAATCGTCGCGCAACTGATGGGGATCAAACGTCATCGGGTTCAACTTTCTTCACTTAAACTCGGACCGCCAAACCGGGGACTGCCGCCCGCGGCATCGGCATCAGCATCTGCCTCACCATCGATCGGCGAATGCAACGCCGACTGCAGGACTCGCCATGACAACAAACAACATTTTTGGCGGTTGGGTGTGAGCTTGGGACCGAACAGTTCCAACATTTCTTCGGCCGAAAAGTCTTTGACTTCGTCGACCGTTTTGCCCTCTACCTTTTCAATCAACATCGACGCCGAAGCCTGGCTGATGACGCAGCCTTCGCCTTCAAACCAAGCCTCTCTGATCCGGCCTTCATCATCCAGTTTCAACGCGATTTGGATCACGTCGCCACACAGCGGATTCTTGCCCTCGTCGGCGTGCGTCGCGTCGTCCAACGGTCCCCGGTGGAAGGGGTCCTCGTAGTGGTCCAGGACGTGCTCTTCGTAGATGTCTTGCTCGTTTGCCATAGCGATGCAGGGGATCAGCCGGGATCGGAAGTCTCCGGCGTTCGGAGGGGAAGGTGTGAATCTCGACGCGGGTATGGACCGGGCCGTCGACGCATTTAAGTCTACGCGCGTTGTCAAAAATCGGCGAGAGCCAATTCGCTGCGATGGGCCTTGGATTCAGTCTTTTCTGCGGGTTTGTGGCTCCACCCCGCGACAATCGGCCGCCCGCACACGGCCCGTTTCGGGGGACAGGGCGGTGGCTGCCGGCCCCGGCGGTCGTTCGAATCGCGAAGGGCAGGAACAGGATTCCGCAGCGACTCGATTGGGTTGACACGTTGTCGCGATGACTTTCTTTCCAAACTGGGAGACGGGAGAACGCCTGAACCCGATCGACCGACGGCATCCAGCAGCTAAGGTATGCAATCCCCGATTGCATAAAGAGTCGATGAATCCGCCTGACAACTTTCCCCGTATCGGCCGTCGCCAAGCGCTGGCGTCGCTCGCAGCCTCCTTCACCGTCCTATCCGGCTGTCCGAATACGATGCCGGAGCGGGTGCCCGAGGGCCGCGCGCGCCCGGTCAGCAACAACGGGTCCGCACAGAAAACGTTGGTCGAACGTGTCACGCAGACACTCGATCGTGAAAAGCGCCAGCGAGGCCTCTCCATCGGGCTCAACGGCGCCTGGCAGATTTTTCACGGCATCCTGGCTTATGGCGACCAATTCGAAGTCGATACGCCCATCGGTCGCCGTTCCGCCCTGACGTACTTTGCCGAGGGCGGCACCTGCGACGGCTACCGGCCGGTACGGGGCGATGTCTTCGAGCCTGGCAGCATGGTCGGGATCCGAGTCGATCTGGAACCGAGCACCAAGGTCGGTCAGGGACACCGCGATCAATGGCTGGCGGTGGTTGCCCAGGCGGGCACAAAACTGGAAACACCGTGGATTGTCGAAGACCAACCGTTGCGAATTGCCAACTGGATGCGGCAGGCCGAATACGACGTTCCGCTGAACTACCAGGCGGAATTCAGTTGGACCTTGATTCCGTTGTCAATCTACCGCCCCACCGACTACCGCTGGACGGCCCGCGACGGCGACGTTTACAGCACGGAACTGCTGGTCGAATCGGAAACCCTGCATGACTTGCAAGCCAGCGTTTGCGGCGGAACCCACCGGCTGATCGGAGTCGCCCACGCGGTCCGCAAGCGTCGGTCCGAAGGCGCGGCGATGACCGGACTGTGGGCCCGTGCCGAAGACCATTTGAAAGCTTCGATCGAATTGGCCCGCAGCAACCAGAATCCCGATGGGTCCTACAGCACCGCCTACTTGCATCGCAGCGGTTGGTGTCAAGACCTGGGCGAGCTGCTCGGCACCACCGGTCATGTCGTCGAGTTTGTCGCCTTTGCCGGTGACGACCAGGATTTGAACTCGGAGTGGGTTGCCCGCAGCGTCGACAAACTTTGCGACGTTTTGGATCAATGCCAGGCCGCCGACTTGGAAACCGGCGTGCTTTATCACGCGCTGCATGGCCTGGCCGAATATCGACGCCGCGTGAACGGTTGATGCCTCACTGGCGAACCCTCGCAAACGCCCCATCCGGTGGTTCGTTCGCTGACAAAAAGGCATCGATTGTTGCTGCACGAGGAGACTGCCCCAAGTAAACTCAACGGCTGCATTTGATCTTCCACCGGAGAATCGGCTGATGCGACAGTACGTTTTCGGGACAGCCGCGATCACGATCGTGATGCTTGCCCTTAGTGGGTCGTTGTTACGAACCTGTTCATTCGCTCAGGAAGTTCCGGCAGCGTCGACAGCAGCGCCCGCCGCTGAAACACAGGCGAGCGAGACCGAGGCGGCAGGCGAGTCGTCCGATGAACCCGCATCGACCGCCGAATCGCCCGCCGGCTCCAGTGCACCCGACTCGGCGGACGCGGAAGTTCGACAAGCCGTTGAGGCTTACGTGAATGCGTTCAACGCGCGCGACGTCGACGCCCTGATCGCTCTGTGGTCTCCCGAGGGCGTTTACTCCAGTCGAACCTCCGGCGACCAGTTGGTGGGACGCGACGCGTTGCGTCAAGATTTCAGCGACCTGCTGAGCGACGAAGGTGCGCCGACGTTGGCAGTGATCACCGACTCGATCGAGTTCATTTCGCCCAGCGTCGCGATCGAGCGTGGGAGCGCGACCATCCGTTGGAACGAGGAATCCGCGGAGCAAACCACTTACACCGCCGTCTACATCAAGCAGGGCGAAACTTGGCTGCTCGATCGCGTGACCGAAGCAGACGTCGTCGAACAACCTTCCCACTACGAGCACCTGAAATCGCTTGAGTGGTTGGTGGGAGACTGGATCTACGAAGGAGAAACGTGGACGGTCGAGTTCGAAACGGATTGGACAGTCAAACAGAACTTCCTTAGCCGCCGGTACACCGTCACCGGGAATCCCGGCAACGAATCGTCGGGGCTTCAAATCATCGGTTGGGATCCACTGAAGCAACAGATTCGCAGTTGGCTATTCGATTCCGATGGCGGTTACGTGCATGCCACTTGGCTGCCGACCGAATCCGGTTGGAGCGTCCAATCGGTGGCGACACTTGCTGACGGTGGGCGTGGCTCGTTTACCAGCCACTTGGAACCGATCGATGAAAACAGTTACCGCTGGGAAAAAGTCAACCGTGTCTTGGACGGGCAAATCCTTCCGAGTCTGGATCCCGTTACGGTCCGCCGCAAATAGCGTCGCAATCCGCACGTCACCGCCTCCAATCCTGTTTCCCGATCACTCGGGGGTCAGCCCATGAACAACCGTACGAGAATGCTTCATTGCCTGCTGTGCTTGGCCTTCGCCGGTCCGTGGATGGCGAATCCCCTGTGGGCGCGCGGCCGCGGGGGCGGAGCCCGTGGTGGTGGGATGAGCCGCCCGGCGATGAGCCGCCCGAGCCCGTCCATGAACCGGCCAGCACCGAGCCGGCCAGCACCAAGCCGGCCGCCGGTCAGCCGGCCAGCACCGAGCCGGCCAGCACCGAGCCGGCCAGCACCGAGCCGGCCATCGATCAACCGGCCCACGCCCTCGGCGCGACCGTCCACGCGCCCGGCGACCCCCAGTCGCCCGACAACCCGTCCGGCCACGCCCAGCCGACCGACGACGCGCCCCACCTCTCCTACCACGCGTCCGTCCACGCCCAGTCGCCCGACGACACGCCCGACTCCTTCCCGGCCTTCCGTCACGCCGCCCTCGGCCGGACGTCCGACGACGCCGGCGCGACCCTCGCTGCCATCCGGCAATCGACCGTCACCGGGGCGTCCTTCCACCGGACAACTGAACGATTTCTTAGACTTGGATCGCCCCACCACGCGGCCTTCGCGGCCCGGCGGTGGCGGCGCTGCCGGCGATTTCTTGCAAAACCGCCCCGCGACGCGTCCTTCGCCGCCCGATCGACCCGGCGGCGGTGATCGCCCCGGCCCTGGCGATCGCCCCGGCGGCGGCAACCGCCCTGGGCCTGGCGGAGATCGACCGACCACGCTTCCCGGGCGACCTGGCGATCGGCCGGGGACTCGCCCACCGGGCGATCGCCCTGGAAACCGACCGCCCCTGGCCGGCCATCGCCCCGGTCATCGTCCTCCCGGAAGCCGGCCACCTGGTTGGCGTCCGCCGGGGCAACGACCTCCCGGCTATCGGCCCCCTGGCTATCGGCCGCCACATCCCGGCCACTATCCCGGCTACGGCCCCGGATATTGGAACCGGTATCCGAATTGGCACTGGGGATGGGCGAACTATCCAAATCAGAACTGGTGGGCCTGGGCGACCGCCGGAGCGGTCACCGGCTGGCTCGTCGGCGGATTGAATTCGCAACCGATTTACTACAGCTACGGTGAGAATCTGTATTACGAAGGCGACACCGTTTATTACAACGAACAACCGGTGGGCACCGCCGAGCAATACGCCCAGCAGGCACAGGAGATCGCGTCAAACGTCCCCGAGGTCCAGCCCGAGGACGTTGAATGGCTACCGCTGGGCGTGTTCGCCCTGGCCGATACCGACACGGTTTCCGCCGAAGACGCCACGCTGTTCCTGCAATTGGCGATCAGCAAGGAAGGGATCATCGCCGGAACGTTCCAGAACACCGCGACCGGCGATTCGTTTGAGGTCGAAGGCACGATCGATCGCGAGAGCCAACGAGCGGCCTGGGGGCCAGTCGACAAGGACTGGCCGATTATGGAAACCGGCATTTACAACTTGAGCGAGAATGTTGCCGGTGCGCTGCTGCACTTCGAAGACGGTGAAACTCAGCAGTGGACCCTGCTGCGGCTGGACGAACCGGATTCCGATTCGCAAAATTAGGCCCGGGCTGAAAAGTCACAAGACTCCATCGCTGACGTCGCCAGACGGCAGCGACAAGATGTCAAACGAATCCGCGTCGCACTGCGCGACGGCCCTTTAATGAGCTCGCCTAGGCGAACTCACCACGCACCGGCCATCAGATGCTCGGGGGCGCGTCCGGGCTCATTTGCCGTAGCCGGATTGCGGTTCACCCTCCGGATCCAACTTTCCCGTGGCCCACAAGACGGCCCGCGAGACCAGATCCAGGTAGCGATCGTCACCGACCGTTTCGTTGTTGTGACCAAGCGTAGTGCTGATGATTCGGGTCTTTTCCGGACCATACTGATTGGTCCAGACCACAGCGGCTTTGGCTGTGGTGGGCTGGGCGTCCGGGTTCTGCTTTAAGTCGCGGGGACGAGGTTTCTGCGTCTGAGTCCCGCTGGCGAGGACCTGCGTTCCAGAGAACACCCGAACGTTGTTATAGAGTTCTTCGTTGATCGTGGTCCAATCGGATAAGCCCTTGGTGACCGGGTGATCGGGATCCACGAAGTCGACTTCGATCGGTGATTGGGGACCGTGCGCGGTCGATTGAACGCCGATCATCTCGTACCAGCCCGCATTCTCAGCCCCCGATTCAACGGGTTGGCGAAAATCACCCCAGCGATAGCTGTGCATGGCGCAGTGCAGATTGACGGCCGGCAGCCCGGCGCGATGTGCCGCCAAAATACGGTCCACGTATGGACGCTCGGTCACATTGGCGGAGCACTCGTCGTGCAGGACCACGTCGTAGCCCTCGGCCCAGTCGTCGGATTCATAGATTTCGAATCGCGTGTCGGTGCCCTTGCTGGGATTGAATACGACCGTCACTTCGGCATGAATCCGCTGCTCGATTCCTTCCTTCAAAAGTTGCGTTTGGGTGGCGTAATCGTGGCAGCAGCCGCCGGCCACCAGCAACACTTTCAACGGAGCCGGCGCAGATTGCTCGGATTGGCCACGGACAACCGTCGGCAACAGAAGGAGACCAATGGCAAACAAGGCCATCATGCGTGTTTTCATAGTGATGGATGAATCAGAGTGATGGAAGGAAAATGCGTCCGAGTCAACGACCAGACGCCGGGAGCCCCAATCATAGCAGCACGCTCGTCAAGAACCTCCACCGGCAGCAAAGCAAGTCCGCTTTTGGCCGGAGCAGACCGCGTCCATCCGCACCAAACCGGATGGGGGACAGAGCACCAAACCGAAGCCAGATCGAAACCGGATGGGGGACAGAGCACCAAACCGAAGCCAGATGGGAACCGGATTGGGGACAGAGCACGCGGCGGATCCGGAGGGGGACAGAGCACAAACCAGAAGCCGGATCGGGGACAGGAGCCGGATCGGGGACAGAGCACGAACCGGGGAAACCGGATCGGGGACAGAGCACGCGGCGGAGGTCGAATGTGTCCCGAAGAGTTCGGGACAGCCCACCGAACTCAATCTTCCAATTGCGAGCATCTCATGCATGGTGCTCTGTCCCCGTTTTTGGATCGGGAACAAGCGGCCGGGCCGTTGGCCCTCTGGTCTTCGTTTTGGGCCCGGTTCCCAGCCCGTTGGGCTGGGCTGGGTAAACATCGGGGCGTTGTCCCGAAACAATTGTGCCGCCCCCCCGCCGGTTCCGCCCGGCATTTGGTGCTCTGTCCCCATTTTGAACTCCGGCGTTTGGTGCTCTGTCCCCATTTAGAACGGTCCCCGTTTAGAACGTGAACCTGTGTTTGGTGCTCTGTCCCCGTTTAGAACGGGGCCGGCGAATGGCGGCCGCTTGCGTGCAGGCGGTTGCGGCGGATGTCAGAATAGGAGCCCGCTTGTCCGAGACATGCGGGCCACGCCGACGAATCCGCCCTCCCATCCTGCCTCTTCTCCCTCCACCTCTGCCATGGTTTCACTACACCGTCCTTTCACGATGCTGAGTTGCATCACTCTCTTGGCAACCTCGGTTGCTCGAGCGCAATCGGCGCCGCAACCCGGCTCCGAAAGGCGACCGTCCACCGAGACGAGCTCGCCGGAGACCACCGCGGCCGCCGGCCCTTGGGTGCCGGATCTGGTGGGAAACGGAACCGTCGATGAATCCGCCGCGATCCAACGCGCTGTCGACCGCGGGGCAGGAGCCCTCCGATTTCACAAAGGCACCTATCGCCTGACGAAAACCATCGAGATTGATTTGGATCGAGTCGGCGTCTGTTCGATTGTTGGTGATGGCGTGGCAACCTTTTGGATGGATGGGCCAGGCCCGGCCTTTCGATTCGTGGGGACGCACCGAGGCACCGCCGCACCCGCGACCGTCCAACCAGCCGTCTGGCGCAACGAACGAACGCCGCTGGTCGACGGAATCGAAATCGTGGGCCGACACCCGGAAAGCTGCGGGATCGAAGCCTCCGGCACCATGCAATTGACGCTCAGCCGGCTGACCGTCCGAGAGACACAACACGCGGTTCATCTGGTCGACCGCAACCGGAACGTGGTGTTGTCCCAATGCCACCTTTATCACAACCGCGGCGTCGGAGTGTTTTTGGACCAACTGAACCTGCACCAGATCAACATCGACAATTGCCACATCAGCTACAACGGCGGCGGGGGTGTCGTGGCCAAGAACAGCGAGATCCGCAACCTGCAGATCGGCACGTGTGATATCGAAGGCAACATGGGTGGCCCCGATTCCGAGCCGACCGCGAACATCTGGTTGGACTCCAGCAACGCGTCGATCGGCGAAGTGGCCATTGTCGGTTGCACCATCCAACACACCCACGACGCCCCGCAATCCGCAAACATCCGCATCAACGGCCGATCGACGCCTCGGCCCTTCACCGACGAACTGCGGCATGGCAACGTGACCATCGCAAGCAACGTTCTTTCAGACGTTCAGGTCAACGTGGAACTGACGGATGTCCGCGGTGCCGCCATCACGGGTAATACGCTCTGGAAGGGGTACACCGCGAACCTGCTGCTGCGAGGTTGTTCGCAGGTGGTGATGACCGGCAACGTCCTGGATCGGAACCCGCGCTATCACTACGGCGACGGCGCCCAAGCAAAACTTGGCGTCGCACTAACGGATTGCCACGATTGCCTGCTCTCAGGAAACCTGTTCCACGGAGCGGTGCTCCAGGATGCTGCGATATCGATCCGGCGAAGCAAGAGGATCCTTCTGACTGGATGCAGCATCCTCGACTACGGCGCCGTCGGAATCCGCTTGGAAGACGTTTCGGACAGCCGGATCAGTGACTGCCTGATCCGACACGACAAGGACGACCGTTCGATCGCGTTGCAGCAACGCGACGTGCGGGGAACCGTGATTCAACCCGACCTGTTGAACGTGGAGCAAGACGATGAGAAATGACTCAACGCGGCGTCCCGTTTGGGCGTGCCTCGTTGCGGCGCTGGCAACCATGGCAGGCCAGAGCGGCCGAGCGGAGCCGCCCCAACGTCCCAACATGATCGTGATTTTTTGTGACAACCTGGGCTACGGAGACATCGAACCCTTCGGATCCCCGGTGCATCGGACTCCAGCGCTTCGCCGGATGGCAGCGGAAGGCCGACGCTTCACGCACTTCTGCGTCACTTCGGGTGTCTGCACTCCCTCGCGCGCAAGTTTGATGACGGGATGTTACGCCCAACGCGTCGGCATGCACACCAATCCACGCGATGGCCAGGTCCTGCGACCTGTTTCGCCGTACGGCTTGAACCCGACGGAAATCACCATTGCCGAAGTTTTAGAGGACGTCGGTTATGCCACGGCCATCATCGGCAAGTGGCACCTGGGCGACCAGCCGGAACTGTTGCCAACTCGCCAGGGGTTCGATCTGTTTTTTGGGATCCCTTACAGTGATGACATGACGGCGGAAACGGGCCGCCGATTGGGCGAACGCCTGGACGGAAACCGTTGGCCGCCATTGCCGTTGATGCATAACGATCGAGTGATCGAAGCACCGGTTGATCGCAACCAATTGACGCGGCGCTACACCGAGTGTGCTGTCGAATTCATTCGCGAGCACCGCGGTTCACCTTTCTTCCTGTACCTGCCGCACGCCATGCCTGGCAGCACGAAGGAACCCTTTGCCAGCGACGCCTTTCGCGGACACAGTCGCAACGGTCCGTGGGGCGACTCCGTCGAAGAACTGGACTGGTCGACCGGTGTCCTCTTGGACGAGTTGGTGCGATTGAAGTTGGATCGCAACACGCTGGTGGTGTGGACCTCCGACAACGGAGCACCGCTGGCTTCGAACCCTGACGACCTTTCACGCGGCAGCAATCGGCCTCTGCACGGTCGCGGTTACACCACGGGCGAAGGTGCCTTTCGCGTTCCCACGTTGATGTGGTGGCCGGGTCAGATCCCGGCGGGGACAACGTGCGATCAACTCTGCAGCACGATGGACTTGCTGCCCACCTTCGCGGCGTTGACCGATTCGACATTGCCGAAGAATCGGATCATCGACGGCCATGACATTCGGCCCCTGATGTTCGACGGCGTCTCGACACTGCGTTCGCCCTACGACGCGTTCTACTACTACCAGCAAGATCAATTGCAGGCGGTTCGGAGCGGGCGTTGGAAACTGTTCCTCCCGCTGGACTCCTTCACGAGACATCCGCACTTCGCGCCGAATCGGCCGGGGCAAACGCTGCTGTTTGACCTGGTCGACGACCCAGGATGCGAGACAAACGTCGCGCCCGACCATCCTGAAATCGTGCGTCGATTGAACGGACTCGCCACGCAAGCACGTGGCGATCTGGGAGACCGCGGACGTCCAGGAAAGAATGTCCGTCCGCCCGGCCATGTGTCCCGCGCAAATCCGCAAACGCTTTCGGAGCGTTGATTCGGCCAAGCGAACGGTAGATCGCCTCCTGCCGGTAACCATCGTTCGATCGAGCACCGGCGTCGAGCGACCTGACGGCACCGAACTGAGCTCCGGTGCCGGGCGGGAAGGGTTGCTCCGAAATCAGAAACAGACGCGAGGCAGAAATCAGCCCTCGACGTCGATGCCCATGCTGCGGGCCGTTCCTTCGATCATCTTGACCGCCTGGTCCATGCTGCGGGCGTTCAAGTCCGCCATCTTTTTGGTGGCGATGTCTTCGCACTGGGCACGGGTGACCTTGGCCACTTTGTTGGTATGCGGAACGCCGCTGCCCTTGGCGATCCCGGCGGCTTGCTTCAGCAATGACGCCGCCGGCGGGCTCTTGGTGATGAAATCGAAACTGCGGTCGTTGTACACGGTCACGATCACGGGGATCGGAGTTCCGTTGTACTCTTTGGTGCGGTCGTTGAAGGCCTGCACGAATTGCCCCAAGTTGACGCCGAACTTACCGAGCGACGTACCGACCGGGGGTGCGGGTGTCGCTTGACCGCCGGGAACTTGAAATTTTGCCTGTCCAGTTACTTGCTTTGCCATGATCTTCATTGGGCTCTTCTCGCCGCGACCGGGTTGACTGAGGAACCGGCGGTCAACCGGAATCGAGCGGAGTTAATTAGGGGTGATGGTGGTTGGAAAAATTGGGCGGCCGGTCGAACGTCGTCACTCAGATCAAACGGGCTCGACCTGCCAGTGGTCCAGTTCCATGGGGACGCTGCGACCGAAAATGTTGATGATGACCGTGACGCGACCGTTTGCTTCGTCGACCCCGTCCACGTCGCCTTCCTGGTTCTCAAAATTCCCTTCCTTGACGCGAACGCGATCGCCGACCTTGAACGGGATGGCGGTCTTGATCGGCGCCTCTTCCTCGTCCTCGGCGACCGGGCGGTTGATGAACCGTTCGACGTCCGCGGGATCCATCGGCATCGGCTTTCCGGCCGAACCAGTGAAGTCACTGATTCCCCCGGTTTCACGAACCAAAAACCAAGTGTCGTCGTTGATGGCCATCCGAGCCATGATGTAGCCCGGCAGGAGTTTCCGCTTGGTGATTCGCTTCTTACCGTCCCGCGTGAACGTTGCCACATCCTCGCTGGGGACCACAACCTCGCCAAAGTACTCCTCCATCCCCTCCATGGCAATCTTCTTGCGGAGGGCATCGGCGATGGAATCTTCGCGGTTGAATGCGACTTTCAGGATGTACCAATCCATCTCGGGAGCGTCGCTCTCCGGTTCCGGCGCGTCATCGCTGTCCAAGAACACTTCACCGGTGTCAGCTTGCTGATCACCACCGGATGCGGCGGCAGCTGCTTGCTCCACACCACTGTCGGCCGCGTCGCTGGACGTTTCGCCCTGCAGCGATTCGGTTGAGGAATCAACCGCTTCCGCTTCTTTCGATTCAGGGGTTTTAGCTTCGTCGCTCATGACAGGATTGCGGGAAATCGGCGTAAGTGAGTGGGATCAGGGGGCTTCAACAAACAGGATGGCAACCGGGCGCGGATCGCCTGGAAATCAGGCGGCTGCCCACAACGCGTCGAAGACGGTCTGCCAGATGATATCGAACAGGAACAGCGAGATCGCCAAGATGGCGATGGTCACGATCACGACGATCGACGCCCGCTTGACCTCTTCGCGGCTGGGCCAGGTGACTTTCTTCATTTCCGCTTCCACGGCGATCAGAAAGTCGGCGAACCGAGGCCAATTGACCAGCCGATAACCCAACCACAAACCGGCCAACAAAATGGCGGCGGGAATCCCCACGGCCAAAGCGTTGTTCTCCAGCGAATCGCTGAGCGAAATGTACAGACGCCAGGCACCGACGGCGACAATCACCCAGATCGCGGCAACCGTCGCTTGGCGAACGATTCGCCCCTGGTTCGGCTTGTATACGGAAGCGTGGAATAGCTCGCTGGTCAACGAACTGTTGCTGGCGCTACTCGTCTTGCTTCCGGCAATGTCTCGGGACACTCGATGTTCCTTCGTTTCGATTGTGGCCGACGGCTGCGAAACACTTCGACGGGGCAGTCAACGGCGGGTTGGTATTCGGGGAAAATGGGGAACCGGGGTGCGCGACGCATCGCGGCAAATCAGGTCGTGCACCGTCAGGCGACGTGGCCGATGACCAAGGCACCGTTTCTCCAGCGGATTCTCCGGCGGAGGAATGACTTTCTCCGCCGGCGGGTTGGCTGCCGGCCGGTGTCTGATCAATCGGCATCCGACGCATCACGCGCGCACGCGGCGATCAGCTGCCACCGGCACCCGACCAAGGACTCATCGTACAATCGACCGGAGTCTTGGCACTAGACCAGAGCGACAGACGCGAAAAGCAGGAGTGGAGGGACTCGAACCCGCAACCGCTGGTTTTGGAAACCAGTGCTCTGCCAATTGAGCTACACTCCTTCACGCCGGGTCGGCGTCAACCGAACCGGCGGGCATTTTAACGCAGAGAACCAACAAGCCGACAGGCGACTGGTTGGCTCTCGCGACGTTTTCCATCGAAATCCGTCGGGGGAAACCCCCTCAGGAACTACTCGACAATCTTGGTCACAACGCCCGAACCGACCGTCCGGCCGCCTTCGCGAATTGCGAAACGGACACCGTCGTCCATGGCGATCGGCTTGTGCAGCTCGACGGTCACTTTGACGTTGTCACCGGGCATGCACATTTCGGCACCTTCCAGGTTCGCCGTACCGGTCACGTCGGTGGTCCGGAAGTAGAACTGGGGACGGTAGCCGCTGAAGAACGGGGTGTGACGTCCGCCCTCGTCCTTGCTCAGGCAGTAAACCTCGGCTTCGAACTTGGTGTGCGGGGTGATCGAACCCGGCTTGGCCAACACCTGGCCCCGCTGGATTTCTTCACGCTTGACGCCCCGCAGCAGGCAACCGACGTTGTCACCGGCACGACCTTCGGGCATTTCCTTGCGGAACATTTCCACGCCGGTGCAGGTCGTCTTGGCCGAGGTCGGGCTGAGTCCGACGATTTCGACTTCTTCGCCGACCTTGATGACGCCGCGTTCGATCCGACCGGTGGCCACGGTTCCACGACCTTCGATCGAGAACACGTCTTCGATGGCCATCAGGAACGGCTTGTCGTCCTCACGGACGGGCTCCGGAATGTACTCATCCAACGCGTCCATCAGCTCACTGATGCACTTGCTGGCTTCCGGATCCGCGGGATTGTTGTAGGCCGGCAGAGCCGATCCCTGAATGACAGGAACGTCGTCTCCGGGGAAATCGTACTTGCTGAGCAGCTCGCGGGCTTCCAGCTCGACCAATTCCAGCAATTCCGGATCGTCGACCAGGTCGCACTTATTCAGGAAGACGACGATGTAGGGGACGCCGACCTGACGCGCCAACAGCACGTGTTCTTTCGTTTGCGGCATCGGGCCGTCAGCGGCCGACACGACCAGGATGGCACCGTCCATTTGGGCGGCACCGGTGATCATGTTCTTGACGAAGTCAGCGTGGCCGGGGCAGTCGATGTGGGCGTAGTGACGTTTGTCGGTTTCGTATTCCACGTGGGCGACGGCGATCGTCACCGTCTTGGTTGCGTCACGAACCGTTCCGCCCTTGGCGATGTCAGAGTACCCCTTGGCTTCCGCCAGGCCCTTCGCAGCCTGGACCGCCAGGATCGCCCCGGTTGTGGTCGTTTTGCCGTGGTCAATGTGCCCAATGGTACCGACGTTGACGTGTGGCTTGGTCCGTTCAAATCTTGCCTTGGCCATTTCTAACTCACCTGCATTCGATCGCACCGCTACCCTGCTGGGGATACGCCCCTGCAAGGCCCCTCTGGACGGCGACCGCGTTCACACCCACGGTGACTCGCCGGCCAAACGGCCGTGACGATCAAATTTGTTCTTCTAAACAGACAAAAAAGTTGACTCCACGACCGCCCACCCTGGGTGATCGCAGTGATTGCTCGGTTAAACTCCCCCGGCAGGGCGGCAAAATCGGCCGCCTGCCCGTTGGGTGCGTAGTTGTTGCGAAAACTCGCGATGGTTGCAATTGCTGATCGCGAAAAATTGGCAAGATCCCTACCAACTTTCCACTCCCGACGAAGGCCCGCCAAACCGCCCATCCAGCCCACCCGGCGGCACGGTGGCGGCCCCGTGGCAGCACTGTCGGCACCGGAGATCCGGCCCGCCGCAGGAGCCGCCCGGTCTCGCATCGCGAAGCCCCCGGCCGCAACGCCCTGCGCTTTCTCGCCCCTCACAGCCGATGACTCGCCTCGACCCTGCTGGCGACAGTTCTGCTGTCGATCGTTGCCAACCGAAAGGTTCACCCGACGACGCGTCGCAAAGGACGGGAAGCCCGACGAACCGACGAAAAGCAGCGTATAGAAGCGAAAAGCCGACCGATCACGGCCGCGCCAATTTCCGAACGGTGGACGGCCCCAGCTCCCAACCACTTGAAAACGCGGCGGTGTCACACCGCGGCGCATTTCGGCAGAACGGGACCCCCGCCGAGACACTTGAGGGAGCACCACGTACGGTGGCATCCGTCGGAAGAAGCGAATCCTCCGGATTACCGCCACCATCGCCCAGCACGATCGGCGAAACCGAACGGCTGCAATTTGAGAACGAAGCTGCTGATGGGACTTGAACCCATGACCTCTTCCTTACCAAGGAAGTGCTCTACCACTGAGCTACAGCAGCAATTCAAGAGCGGGTGAAGGGAATCGAACCCTCGTATTCAGCTTGGAAGGCTGCTGCACTACCATTGTGCTACACCCGCAAATTTCAGCAAAGCTGGGGGAAGTCTACCGGGTCTGGCGTCCTGTTAACACCGCGCCGATCCGATTTCCACCGTCTGCCGAGTCTGTCGTCTCTGTCTCGTCTCGTCCTGCGCCGGCTGCTTCCAAAACCGCTCGGCTCCGTCAGCCGGTTCGGCAAATTCGCCGACCTGTGTGCCCCAAAGCGGTCACCGGCTTGATTCTTAGTGGGGGCTATTGGATTCGAACCAATGTAGGCGTAGCCAGCGGATTTACAGTCCGCCCCCTTTAACCACTCGGGCAAACCCCCAAAAAATCTTTCGTTTCCACAATCAACCGGTCGATGTCGTCACACCGCGAGTGCCACACTTGCTGCCACGCCAGAGCCAGCGGAGGGATTCGAACCCACGACCGGCTGATTACAAATCAGCTGCTCTGCCAACTGAGCTACGCTGGCGATCAAGCGCCAGTCCCGGTGGCACGTCGGCGGACGTCCTACCAATCCGCTCGCATCGCTCCCCGCACGATCTTTCGCACGACGAACGCTGGGAACCTTTCGGGTACATCTGGACCGCGTTTGGGAAGGGCAAAGTTTAGCGATCCGGCCGTCTGGGACAAGCCGGAATTGAAGCCTGGCTGGCCAATTCCTGAAATGTCCGGAGAGCCGCTTGCGCCGCACCACGCACGATGACGGGGCCTTTCCCAATGGACATTCATGACGACCGATCGGTTCACTGCGTGAAGCTCTGTTTCGGCCGAATCGACGCCGGGCATGAGAAAATCGTCCCAGTCCGATCGCGGCCTGCCGTCGGTGCTGGTCGGTGCTGGTCGGTGCTGGTCGGTGCTGGTCGGTGCTGGTCGGTGCTGGTCGGTGCTGGTCGGTGCTGGTCGGTGCTGGCCGCCGGGGATGGCAAAGCCGTGCCGCCCATGCGGGGCCTCCGCCGGCTGCCGATGCTTTCCCGGGCCGCAATGCGAAGCTAACCGTTCCCGACACCGAATGAAAGCTTCATCCGATCCTCGGCCAGTCGCGTCGGGATCGGATCGGCATGCAACGCTTTCTCCACTTGCCGCCGAAGCGCACCAGGGTCGGGGTCCAGCGGATTGACGTGCGTCAACAGCAACAGTGCCGGACGAGTCGCTGCGGCAATCTCCGCCACCCGGTCGGTCCAACTGTGCCCGGTTCGGATCGCCCACTGCGACTTGTCGGTGGGGAAATAACATTCGTGCATCATCAGATCAGCCTCGGAGCACCAATGCATCATTTCCTGGTCCGTTCGACCCGTCGTGTCGGTCAAGTACAACAAACGCAGCCGTTCCGGCGTGACACCGCCGGATTGCTGGCGGCGCGAAAAGTCCAAGCGATAACCGACCGAACCGCCCGGATGTTCTTGCCGCTGCCACGACACCGTGCAGTCGCCCAAATCGAATTGCGGCAACTCATCGATCTCGCACCACTGGACGTCCAACTGGACCGGAAAGACCAGTTCGGAAAACAGGTGCTCGCGGATCGCCGACAGTTTTTTTGCTTCGCCCCAGATTCGCACCGTCTGCACCGGATGCTGATGCAGAATGTCCAACAGGAACGTCAGCCCGGCGATGTGGTCCAAGTGCGCGTGACTCAGCAGGATGTCCAGGCTGGGCGTCTGAATCAGGGCCGGCAATCGAAACATACCGGTCCCGGCATCGAGCACGATTCCGGACTCTGGCAGAAAATAACAACTCGTATGCCGATCTTCATTCGGATGGTAACCGGCCGTTCCGAGGCAATGGAGTTGCATCGAGCTGTTCTTCGTGATCCGCGGTGATGGGGCCAAGGGATTGTAATCGATTCGCGCCGCTGGGATTTAACGCAACGTTTTGATTCCCGGGCTTTCCAGGGGATCAACCGCTGCGTGATCTGCAGCGTGTCAACTCGTACATCAAGATGGCGGCTGCTACGGAAACGTTCAAACTGTCGACCGCCGACGTTGCATCCTGCGGAAGCTCGCCGTTGCCCGGGTCGTTTCCGCCAGCCCCCGGCATGGGGATCCGCACGCAGTGGGAAGCAACCTCCTGCACGTCACTCGGCAAACCCAGGGCCTCATTCCCGACCACCAAAACGATCGGGCGCCCCTCGGCACTAAACGTCTGCACGTCCACGCTGTTCTCGCCCAAGGTGGCCGCCAACACGTCCGCCCGTCCGGCGGCAAGATCGCGCAGGTCCGCGATCGGGTCGGACAACTCAAAGTAGCGTCCGGTGAGTGCCGCCCCCATGCTGACCCGCACCACACGGCGAGCATAGGGATCCACGGTCGAATCATCCAGCAAGATGTCACGAATCCCGAAGGCCGCCGCGGAGCGCAGCATGCTGCCAAGGTTTTGCATGTCGGTCACGCCGATGGCGGCCAACGCCAACCCTCGGGGTTTCCAGTGCTGCAACTTGCCAAACGGCTTTCGAACCGCGCAGGCCAACACGCCGCGGTGAAAATCGAATCCGGCCAATTGTCGGATCTGTTCCTTGGAAAGTCGAAACAATTCGGTTTGCGGTGGTATCGGTCCTAACTCCGAAACGTCCCGACCGGCCTCGATCACGATCGATTCAACTTGGTGCCCGCTAGCCAACAACCGCTGGACCACCCACCGGCCTTCAACGACGAAATGGCCGCGGTCGCGCGAACGTCCGGCCGGATGCTGGCGCAGGTTGCGATAGGGAACGAGCCGCGCATCATTGACGGCCACCTCAACAAACCGACTCACGAGGGGTCCCTGGCGGATCGTCCTGAGTCAGAGAGCCTTTGCAACTTTGCCGGCCGTCCCTCGCTGGTAACCCAAACCTGTCCCCGGTCGTCGACAGCAATGGCTTCCACCTGACGCAACTTCGGCAAATCGATCACCTGTGGAACCTGCCGAATCGTGGTCACCAGGGAAGCGTCTTCGGGAACCTTAAAACGGAATGCCTGCAGGTAGCCGGTGACCCACAAGTCGCCGGTCAGCGGGCAACGATCCATTCCCGATGCCAGCGGAATCGCGACGGCGCCTACGGGCTTGGCGACCAGTCGGCGAACACCGCCCTTCGCGCCGGCGGCGCCACGCGCCGGCAACGGCAACTCATACAACTTGGTAAACAACACCGACTTGGTCAGCATCAGGATGCGACGATTGGCCGGATCAACCGCAACGGCTTCGCAGTCGTGGGGACCATCGGCATACGTCACTTCCAATGTCTGAAACGCTTTGACGCGGCTCTCGCTCCGCGGGTCCGGTTCGTCGAACAAATACAGGACAACCGATCGGCGGCGGCCGTCGTTGTCACCCACGTCGGCCACCAGCAATCGCGAAACCTGATCGTCCCGAAACGACGCGGCATCTTCCCAATCGACCGCGTCCACGTTCGCCAACGTCAGTTGCCCGCAGCACGTTCCGTCGGCGTCGAATGCGAACATTCGGGCTTGGTCGCCGGAATCGTTGTGGGTCCAAAAACACGACCGGTCGACACCGGAAAAGGCCAACCCGCTACTTTCGCTCAGCAGCGGACAAACCAGTTCCAACGCGGATTCGCCGCGCGCGACCGCGGAGTCAGACGGTTCCCATGCATGCAACACCGCGGTGCCATTCCGGCGGCCGGCGTCTGGCCCGATCACGCCCAGCCCGATCACGCCCAGCCCGATCACGGCCGCGATCGCAACACGCAACACCGCGGGGCCGCAGCGGCTGGCCGCTTGGCTGAAGACGGCTGCCGGGATCGCGGCCTGACAGCCTGGGGGCCAAAAAGTGGGCAACCACCCGACTCGGAGCCGAGAAGCGATTGCCTGGAGACGGAGGTGGCGGCTCACGATCAAATCTTCAGCTGTGACATGACTTGCTGGACGATTTTGTCGATGGTGTCATGCGGCATCACGGGCGAGTCCGCTTCGACAAATTCCCGAACCAAATCATCGATCTGACGCTGTGCCGCGGCAACGGCATCCTTCTGAGAATCCGACAATGGCACCCGCCCCGGACCGAGGTCCCAGCCGCGCGAACGCGCGCCGGCACGAAAACCTTCCGGGAACTCGCCGATGGAAATCATCGCGTCAAATAGCGGCAGCAATTGATACTGCAGTTTCATCGCCCGATCGATGTCTCCACCAACCACGGCACGGTGAATGGCGTGCGTCAATTCCGGAACCACACCGCTGGTCGCATTGGTACCGCCATCGGCACCGGCCACCAACATTGGAACCAAGGCGGCATCCCAGCCGGTCAGGAAAGAGAAATCCTCTCGCAAGGGGCGGATCTGCGAGATCATCCGCATCATGTTCGGAAGATCGCCAGACGAATCTTTGATGCCGATCACGCGAGGACACTCCGAGGCCAACCGCACCACGGTGTCGACTGAGATCGGAGAGGCGAACAGGGGGATGTTGTACAGCGTCACATCCACCGACACCGTCTGGGCGATCTGTCGAAAGTAGGCGTACACGCCCTGATCGGACAGGCGATAGTAAAAGGGCGCAACGATCGCCACGGCGCGGACGCCCATCGCGCCATAGGCGTCACAGGCGGCGATGGTCTCCTTGACGTTGGCTTCGGCAGCACCCGCCAAAATCGGCACCCGTCCGGCGGTCTGGTCGACGACAATCTCCACGATCCGACGCCGTTCCTCCGGAGTGAAGCGGACGAATTCGCCCGTGCTGCCGTTGGGATACAACCCGTCGACGCCTTTATCGATCAGCCAATCGACGTAGCCGCGCAGTTTGCCTTCATCGACGCGACCGGCAGAATCGACAGGAGTGATGTTGGGCGTCAGGACCCCGGAAATCGGTGCGGTCGTTGGCATGCGTGAAATCGTGGTGGGAATCGGGAAGGGGAGAACGGCGGGCCGTCAGATCTGACCAAACATAGTTTACCGGTCGCGATCGTCACGCCGCCCTCGCGGTCAAGTTTCCGCCACCACGTGGGCCACCGCGTGGGTCCGACACGCAGACAGGCTCAAATGCAGTTGTTCGATTTCCTGATCGGCGGCGCACTGCAGAGCATTGCCTTCCAACAGAATCTCGTAGCCGACTCCGGGGCGATGGACGATTTCGATCTCGTTCCAGCGCACCCCGCGCCGGCGACACCGCAGTGCTTTCATGACCGCTTCTTTGGCAGCCCACCGGGTGGCAAAGTTCTGCGGCGCATCGGCCGTCTGCACGCAGTAGTCGATTTCGTCGGGCGTGTAGACGCGTTCGAGAAACTGTTCGCCGTGCGTTTCGATCATTTTGGCGATGCGAACCGTTTCAACAATCTCCGTGCCGACGGCAAAGATGGACATGGACGCGCGACGCCTCTGAAGCGAAGAATCGGATGACCAAAAGAATCACGCGAAGGAACCCCGCGTGGATCGATCCGCCAACGGTGCATCATAGTCGATTCCGGCAGGCCCCCGCGGAGGTCCGTCAAAATCGATCCGTCGGGGCAGGGACCAGCGGTCAGCGAAGGCCGCACGCGGACTGAGCCCGCGAGAGCACTTCCGCCGCCACGCTTCGGGCTCGTTGAGCCCCCGCCTGCAGTACCGCGTGAACATGGTCCAGGTTCTGTTCCAAATCCGCTCGTCGCTCACGCGCGGTGGCAAAGTACGACTCGCTGGCTTCGGCGATCGCCTTCTTGACCTCGCCATAGCCAAACCCGCCCCGCCGATACATGGCAGCCATTTCTTCGCGGCCGGCCGCATCGGCAAACAGGGAATACAGCTGAAACAGGTGATCGTCAGCCGGCTCCTTGGGTTCTTCCATCGGCCGACTGTCGGTGGTAACCCGCATGATCTGTTTGCGGATCTTTTTGACCTCGCCGAACAACGGCAAAACGTTGTCGTAGCTCTTGCTCATTTTCTCGCCGTCGGTTCCGGGAACCTTGGCACTGTCGTCCAGCACGTTCGCTTTGGGCATCACGAACGTTTCGCCAAACTGATGATTGAACCGGCCGGCGATGTCACGACACACCTCGACGTGCTGCACCTGGTCCGCGCCGACGGGAACGAGCTGGCTGTCGTAAGCCAGGATGTCGGCCGCCTGCAACACCGGATACGTGAATAAGCCTGCGTCGGCGGGAATGCCCTTGTCCACCTTTTCCTTGTAGGCCACGCACCGCTGCAACAGCCCCATCGGAGTCCCGCTCAGCAGGATCCAGCACAGCTCGCTGACCTCCGGCACGTGCGACTGCACAAACAAGGTGGCTTTGTCGGGGTCCAATCCCAGAGCCAACAGATCCAACGCCACATCGACAACGTTCTGCCGGAGCGTGGCGGCATCACGGACGGTGGTCAACGCGTGAAGATCGGCGATGAAGTAAAAGCCGTCGTTGCCGTCCTGCAAATCGATGTACTGACGAATCGCTCCGAAGTAATTGCCCCAGTGGGGCCGCCCGGTGGGCTGAATCCCGGAGAGGACCCGTTTCGGTGTTGCAGCGTCCGTCATCGAAGCAATTCCATCAGAATCAGGGAGGGAAAACGTCAGGCGGCAGATTGTGTTCGATCGGGCCCGTTCTTTGTAGGGCATCGATTGTCAGAACCGACACGCCTGTTCTCGGCCGGTTCACGCGACGCGTTGGGTGAACCGTTCTCAGTCACCACCTCAGCCACCTCGTCGCCCTCAGCCACCTCCTCGCCGGGACGGTAAACTGGACTCGTTGACCGCTTTCAAAGAATTCAGACGACTGCACCGTCTCGCCAACCGAGAGCCACCCTGATGCGCTGCGTGATCCTTGCCACAATCGTTTTTGCGAGTGTTGCGTCGAATTCCGTGCCGCTGCATGCCCAAAGCGGACAATTGATCGAGAATCTGTTCCGGACGTGGGCCAACCAAGAATTGGAGAAACACCGTCCCTCGAACGGCCGACAAGATCCGTTCGGACCGTCGCCCGCGACGCGCCCTCCGGACCGGGATTCGGATGCACGACGGAACATCCAGGTTGGCAGCGGCCAGGCGGCCGAGTACGCCCGGCAGCTGACCGAATTCGACCGACAATTTGACGCGTTGCTCGCGTCGTTGCGTCAACAAGCCGCCCGCAATGGCGACCTCCGCCGCGTGCTGCCCGCTGCCTACGAGGTCTCCGCCACGGTCGACTCGCTTATCGATCGCCTGGACGGCCTGCGGTCCCTGTCGGTTATCGAATCCGCACACCGCTCCCTCGATCAGCGCTACCGCCAACTCTCTTTCCAGATTCGGTCGCTCAGTGGCTTGGACCGGGAACTGAACGATCGGGTGCGACGCTGCGACCGCGCTTGTTCCGAAATGTCGCGGCTGTTTGGAATGCGGCCGCAGTTCGATCGTGCCGCCTTGAGGGACGTGATGGTGACCGCATCGACCTACATGCAAGCGTTGCTTGACGATCTGGAACTGGCATCGCTGGACCGCGGACGGGTCCGATCCCTGCAACACGAAGGACGCTTGCTGCGGCAACAGCTGATCGATGCCAGCGGAAGACTGGACACCATGAGCTATGAAGACTGCGTCAGCCGGTTCACCGATTTTGTCGCCCGCTGGGGCAGTTACCGTCGTCAGATCGACGCCCTTCGAGACCCTCACCTGGACCGACGTCTGGACCGAATCAGCGACTGTGGCGACCAGACCTACGCCCTGCTTTGGATGCCGCCACCAGGATCCAACAACGACGTCGCGGTGCTTGCCGGCCGGATCCACGACAACGTGCAATCGATCTCACGCTCATTGACCTTTCTGGCGATGTCGCAGTTGCCCGCCGATCAACAACGCCAGCTGACGTCTGCGCTGCGCGAGTTGGTGAACCTTGCCGATGACCTGCAGCGGCGCTCACAACAGGGAGAGCCCGACCGTGTGCTGCGAGAACGATTTACCGATTTTGACCGCATCTGGAGCCAGACGCGTCCGATCTTGGCCGACGTGAGAAGCCTGCCACGCGACCTCGTGTCACAGACCGATCGGAACTGCCAACAGCTCCGCGACCGTTTGCAACTGGACGGCGGCTACCAACCCTCCCACCAGTGGACTCAGTGGCTGGCGATCGCGGCGTCTCTGGAAAGTAACAGCGAGTCGCTGCGGAAAACCTTGGAGGGCTACGCGCGATCGATGGAACCTGCCTCCTATCGCGATACAACCCTGAACGCGGCCCGAGATTTTCATCGAGAAGCCCGAGAGATTCACGAATTGATCAGCCGCATTGAGCAGCGGGGCGATCGCGGGGAGACGGAACAACTTCGCCAGCGGACCCAATCAATGCTGGATGCCTGGACCAGGCTGTCAGGCCAGCTGGTCACCATGGAATCGCACGGCCTGGTCGGACCGCGGTCGCTGCGAGTGCGGAGGACCCAGCAAGCATTGGTCCCCGCGGTCGGCCAATTGGCCGCGGCGTTGCTTCCCCGCTGAACCAACGGTAGGGTGCCAGGCGGAGCCGCTTCCAGTTACGCTGCAGGGATTCGACGGTTGGCACGGAAGCACCCCGCCGGGTCGTCCGAAGCCGGCTCCATCCCGACCGCCCGCTGATCGATTTCCTGTTTGTTTCAACACGTCGTCTCGACGGATCACCCGTCGCTCACGCAAATGGCCATTGAACGCAACCCCACCCGTCCGGTCCGAATCGGAAACGTGACTGTCGGCCACGGACACCCGATTGCCGTGCAAAGCATGACGGCGACCAAGACCCAGAACATCGATGCGACCGTCGCCCAGGCCGAAGCGTACCGCCAAGCCGGGGCGGGCGTCGTCCGAATCGCCGTCGACAGCGACAAAGACGCCCTGGCGCTCGCCGAAATTCGACAGCAAACCACCGCGAATCTGGCCGTCGACCTGCAAGAGAACTTTCGGCTGGCCGAAACGGTTGCCCCCCACGTGGACAAGATCCGCTACAACCCCGGGCACCTGTATCACCACCAACGCGATAAGCCGTGGCAGGACAAGGTCCGGTTCATCGTGCGCCAGGCCCAGGAGCACGACTGCGCGTTGCGAATTGGTGTCAACTGCGGCAGTGTCGATCCCGAGAAGAAGGGCAAGTACGACCCGCAGGATTCCATCACGCCGATGCTGGAAAGCGCCCTGGAACATTGCGAATTCGTCGATTCGCTGGGCTTTGATCGCTACGTCGTCTCATTAAAAGACAGCGACCCGCAAAAGGTGATCGAAGTCAATCAACGTTTCGCCGAAACGCGACCCGACGTGCCGCTGCACTTGGGCGTGACCGAAGCGGGCATGCCGCCCGACGGAATCATCAAAACGCGGATCGCGTTTGAGCAACTGATCGGACGGGGGATCGGCGACACCGTGCGGGTTTCCCTGACGTTGCCCAACGATCGCAAGCCGGAGGAAATTGCCGCCGGCAAGGAAATCATTGACGACATCTACTCCGGCCGCGTGCGGACCGTCGTCAAGCTGAATTCCCAATCGTTGAACATCATCAGCTGCCCAAGTTGCTCCCGAGTAGAGAACGAGGCGTTCATCGATTTGGCACAGAGTGTTCGCGAGATGACACGCTACGCCAAGGACCATGACGTGACCATTGCCGTGATGGGCTGCCGCGTGAACGGCCCGGGGGAAACGGACGATGCCGATTTGGGGCTGTGGTGTGGCCCCGCCAAGGTCAATTTGAAGCGTGGCACCGAAGCCCTGGGGGCGTTCGGTTACGACGAGATTCTGCCGAAGCTTCAGGAAGAACTGGACGCGATCATCGCCCGTAAGTCCTGTCAGACATGAAGCCCGATTTGGAACGCCAAAGTGAAGCGCGACCGTCGTGAAGATCCTGCTGACGAATGACGATGGGGTGCACGCCCCCGGTCTGCAAGCATTGCAGCGAAGCGTTCACCACGCACTCGACGCTGCGGAGGAATCCGCTGAGATTGTGGTTGTCGCTCCGGACCGCTGCCGAAGTGAATGCAGCCACAGCATTGAAACCACCCGACCGCTCTGCATCGAATCAGTTTCCGACCGCTGGTACAGCGTTGATGGGACGCCGGTGGATTGCGTCCGGGTGGGCTTGTTCGCCTTGGGATTCCGACCCGACGTGGTGTTCTCCGGAATCAACGCCGGTGCCAACCTGGGTGTCAACTTGATGGTCAGCGGAACCTTTGCGGCGGCACGCGAAGCCAATCTGCTGGGAATTCCCGCCATGGCCGTCTCCCACTACCGTCGCCCCGACGTCGCCAAGAGCTGGGATCACGCGCCAGAGTGGCTATGCGAAACGTTCCGAGAATTTCTGGCCGGTGTTCAACGTGCAAGCATTGAGAGTACCGGAGGCGCGGGGGATCCCGCTCCGCTTTGGAACGTCAACTTGCCAGCCATCGAGCCGGAACCGGGTACCGTTCCCGGCCGGGTCGTGTGTGACGTCGATCGTTGCCCCATCGACCGCACCGGTCACATCGATTCTGACAACCGTGTCCATTTCCAGCTTGATTTCCACGCCAGGGCCCGCGAGGCGGGGCGTGACGTCGATCACTGTTTCAACGGGCGGATGACCGTCAGCAAGTTGTCGGCGTTTCTGAGCCACATCAACGTTGCCGAAAATCGATCGATGACCCACGATCCCTCACCCCCAATCACCGACCGTGCCGGCCGCGCCGGATGACGGTTCCTGTGTGGCGGTTGAGATCGCCGGTGGGTTCTGGTGAAGCGTCAAGCTTCTGGTTTGCTGGCGACGGCGATGCTTGCGGAGCCCATCGATGCGCTGCTGGGGGTGCCGGACGTGGGAGCGATCTGGCTACGGACCAATTCGCCACGAACGATGCGCACGTCCCGGGGAGCTTCGATTCCGATGGCGACGCGGTTTCCCGAGATTCGGTTGATCGTCAACACGACATCATCACCGATCACCAACTTTTCGCCCGCTTTGCGACTGAGAACCAACATGGATTAACGTCCTTGAACAGAGAGATTTTTCGAACCAGTTTTCTTTTGCCCACGTCGTACAAACGGTGTGCCAATCTGTCGTGTATTCGCGGCTTGGCGGCTGATCTTTAGGCGGACTTGAACAAAACACGGAAAAAACCGAATGTTTTTTTCTTCCCGTCCAGCGGCGTTGGCCGACCCGACAGGACCGCTTTTGCACTTTGAAAAGCTCATCCTAATATTGCCGTCGCGATTTGAGACAGAACAGCAGCCGTTGGTGCGTCCTGGCAGGTTGGATTTATCGATCGGGCCCCTGACACAGCTGGTCAGTCGACTGATTCAAGCCGAATGCTATACTCGTGCCAGTCCGGCGTCTTTTTGGTCCAAGACCGCTAAATCAAGAGGCAGCGCGGGAGGCCACCACACGCACCTTTGGGACCGCTGCGCCGCCGGACCCGCCGCCCGTGATCGCGTCGCGGGGCTCACGAATGGACCGATGAAACGAACGATGCACCTCGACGATCTGCTCAAGGAATGGGAATTCAATCCGCACACACTGAACGTCCGAATGGTCAAGGGCAGCGACGGGCGGGACGTGATCCAGATGCGGGTGGACATGGGCGTGCTGCAGCTGGAAACCACCGGCCGGCCCGACGGAACCGTGATTGAGGGGAACCCGTCGTACTTGGAATACCTGCAAGAGCGAGTGCTCGAGGAACCGGAACTGAAGCTTGATGAAGACCAGTGCATGGAAGTCGACCGGGAATTCATGCAATTCTACCATCGCCGAATCTGCTGGCTGCGGCTGCAGTACTACAACCGCGCGGTGATGGACGCTGACCACACGCTGCGATTGATGGACTTGAGCGAACGGGTCAGCCCGGACGAAGAATGGACGCGTTCGCATGAACAGTATCGGCCGTTCGTGCTGTTTCACCGAACGCAGGCGGCCGCGTTGGGCTCTCTGGAAGAGGACGAATCAGGCGAGGAAGCCGTCCAGGCAATCAACAGCGGGCTGGAAACGATCCGCCAATTTTTCATCCGACACGAAGCGGAAGAGCACTTCGACGAAGACGAGCTGGTGGTCCGCCTGGTCGAACTTCGCGAGACGCTGCGGAGCGAGTACGCCGTTGGACAAACCCTCCGCGAGAAACTCAGTCAGGCCGTTGAGCAAGAGCAGTACGAATTGGCTGCCAAGCTCCGTGACGAACTGAACCGCCGGGAATTGGACTGAAGCGGTTTTCGCAAAATGAAACGTGTGCCGAAGGCTGTCGCCTCCGACACACGTTTGCTCCCCCGGCTCGCTTTGCGTCTTGCGGTCCGCGCGACTTTCCACCGTCTGGCGACGGCGGCGACGGAGTCCCTTCATCGGCAAATCGCGCGTGTCAAAGCCGTAGCAACGCTCGCCAGAGCGTCGCCTTCCGCCGCGTCTGGCGACGGCGGCGGCAATGTCATTCGACAAGGCTTAGACGGCTGCTTGCAGCGAGTCCATTTCCTTGGCAAGTCGCTTCCGAGCGACGTGCAACCGACGCTTGATCGTGCCGATCGGCGCCTGGAACTCGTCGCTCATTTCGATCAGCGTGCGACCGTTCAGGTAGAACGCGGTCAGCGTCTCCTGATCCAACGCACCCAAACGATCGATGCTGTCGCGAACCGCGGCGGCTTGCTCGCGGCTCTGCACAACGTCGTCCGGAGCATCGGCGGTCACGCAGTTGGCTTCCAGCGTTTCCGGATCGCACGAGACGGCCCAGCGGTTACGGGTGACTCGGTTGATCGCCATACGGTGCACGATCTGCCGCAGCCATCCGCCAAACGCTTCGGGCACCCGCAGCTGTCGAATCTTTTGCATGGCCTGAATGAACACGTCTTGAGCCAATTCGTCCGCCTCGTCGGCGTTGCGAACACGGCTCATCGCTCCCGCGACGATCGCCGGACGATAACGCGCAAACAACTCACCAAATGCCTCTCGGTCGTCGGCTTGGGCACGAACGACCAACTCGGCAACGCTCAAGTCTCGCAAATCAATTTCATTCTCGGTGTTGATCTTCATCACTCGGTTCCTTCCGAACGCTGACCGATGGCGGTCGATCCCGCACGGGGCATGTCAGCGGCTTCGGTGGGCGACCGGTTCGACGGATCCCTTCGGGACCGGCGACCAGTCGGGTTGCTCTTCGGTGTCAGTCAGACACTTCGCGGCGGGTTTGCCAAACTTGGAAGGAACCACAGGATTCCATCCCGTTTGCCAACCGTCACGCGAAGGCTGTTGGGGTGTCGCGTTCACCAAGCGACCGGTCCGATCGAAAGTTCGATCGGGAGCGGAGCGACTGAAGACTCAGGGTCACCGTCGACATCGTTTTGCCGACGTGGTTCCGATCCTTGGCGGGTCGGTCCCGAAGCGTTTCAGAGGCAGTTGCAAAGAACCGGAGTTCACCGACCGCGGGGTTCGCAGGTGCGGCAGGTCCGACGTTCTCTGGCTTGGCGATGGGTCGCGGAAAGGGCGAGCGGGCTCGCGATTCCGCGTCAGCAGCCCCGATATCTCGGGGCGGTCGTGGCCAGACGGGCGGGTTCGCTTCGCCGCGTCGCTAGCAAGAAACGTTTGCGTTTCTCGCCGGCGAGGGTTTGGACGAACTGCCACGCCTGGGTGCCTGTGCGGCGGTTCCGATTCAGCCGACAATTTGTCGGCATCGGATGGACCGCCGCATGCGACCCCATCAAGGGCGATACACACGCCGTGGAGATTGGGAGGGCCGATACGTACGCAACCGAATCGACGCTCAGAATCTCACGGATGCCTGCCAGATCCAGGCTGCGTGCGATAGCTGCGATGATTAGTTGAAAACGCATCTCAAACCTCCCGGCACCGACTTGGGTGCGGCGTGGAGCAACGAAAAATGAAATGGGACGATCCACCGCCGGAGGGTTCACCAAAGAACCATCCGCCCGGGTTGGCAACCCGCGCGGTACCATGCACCGCAAACGTGGATCACGTCCCCCCGAGATAACCGTATCCCAGGGGGGCACCAAAAGCCAGCGGAAATCGACCGGCGATTGGTGAGATGCACGTACAGATCGGCCTTCCGCCAAAAGGTTCGCGCCCAAAAAACTGTTTTTTCGATTTTGCGCATGACCCCCGATGCAACCTCCGCCGATGCCCGCACGCCGCCGGACGCCGGGAAAGCCGCGGCAACAACCAATCCGCAGCCGCGGAGCACCGCACTGGAGCCCGCGGCAAAGCCTTTAGAGCCCGCAGCGAAGCCCCCAGGACCCACAGCGGAGCCGACGCCAGGCTCGGCAGAGCAGCGTGACCTCGGGGTTGCTTCCTTCACCACGGCGGGAATTGCGACACCCGCGGCATCGTTCCCGATGGCCGCCCGGTCTCTGGGCCGGCAATTCCTGGAACTGTTGCTCCCATCGACTTGCCGCATCTGCGATGCCTGTGTCGCTGCGGACGAAGATTTCTGCCGCCGATGCCTGCGGCACCTGACCCAATCCGAACCGCTGATGCGTTCGGCGTGTGCCCGGTGCGCCCGCCCTGGAGCCTCCAAGCCACAAGGCATCACGGCGTCTGGTCCAAGTAGCGTCAGGCTCGATCCGATTCCGACGGATTGCCAAGCCTGCCGGAACGAGTCCTTCGCATTCGACCGCTGCCTGGCGCTGTGGACCTACCAGGGAGAGGTTCGCGAAGCGGTCGTCGCGGCCAAATATGCTAGCAAGGTGGCCCTGGCCGACGCCCTGGGCAGGCGATTGGCCCAGAAAATCGCGGAAGGCCTGCTGGGCGCCGACCGCCCGAACCCATCGGCTCCGAGTGCGCCCGACGGTTTGCTTCCGGATCTGATCACCTCGGTGCCTTCGCATCGCTGGCGGCGGATCCAGCGAGGCGGCGGCGGCGTGGGCGTGCTGGCGGCCGTGACCGCCAAATCTTTGCAACGGGCGGGGCTGAATTGCTCGTACCGGCCGATCCTGAAAACGACGCGGCGGATCCGCAAACAAGCCTGGCTGGGTGACCGCGAGCGGGTCGAAAACGTTCGCGGGGCTTTCCGAATCGCGCGCCGGCGATGGCGGTCGGCCGGCGGATCGCTGCAGAATCGGCACGTGCTTTTGGTCGACGACGTGATCACGACCGGCTCCACGGCCAACGAAGTGGCTCGGGTCCTGAAAGCATCCGGTGCAAGCCGCGTGACCGTCGCGGTCGTCGCTCGGGCATAATGTCGGCGGCGGCGCCGGATAAAAATCCGTTAGATTTTAAGTCTACAACGACAAGAGTTTGCCGAATAAAAAGGATGCGGGGTCCTTCCCTGCCTATCCTATTCTCGATGCAATGGGCCGAATCCATGGCGGGACGAATCGTTCGATTCGTCTGATTTTGCCTACCCGGGGGGTTTTGACCGTGCAGCGACGCCCCAAGATAGTGCAAACCGATCGCGATCGGGCACCGTAATTGCAAGTTCGCTTCCCCCGACGCCAATCCTTGTCTCCTCTACCGTCTCCGCCGTGAACGACGTCAAACGACCTCGAAACGCCAGCCGATTCGCCCATTTCCGCAGCTTCGTGTTTCGCGGCCTGGGAGTGGTGCTGCCGCCGCTGTTGACGATCCTGGTGCTGATCTGGGCCTGGAACACGATCGAAAGCTACGTGCTGCGCCCGGTCGAGTCGTTCGCCCGCATGGGACTGGTTTGGTACGCCGAGTCGCAGGACGGGACCCTGACCCAGGTGCCCGCTTCAGCGGTCCCGAATGACGATGGATCGTTCCAGTACGGGTCCTATCGCTACGTGCCCGACCCCACCGGTCGCCGCTATCTGCCCGAGTTCGTCGTCCAGACGGTCGAGGAAAATGCGAATTACTTCGACGAAGACGCGCCGAAGCTGGTCTCCGCCAAGGCCTATTGGAATCGTTACATCCAGTTGGAATGGATGCCGCGGCGGCTGGTCGTCCCGGTCTTCCTGATCGTCTTTCTAACGATCCTGTACTTCCTGGGACGGCTGTTCACATTCGGGCTGGGCCGCTGGTTCTTTCACAATTTCGATTCCGCCATCCTGCGGATTCCGATCGTCAACAAGGTCTACGGCAGCGTGAAGCAGGTCACGGATTTCGCGTTCAGCGAACGTGAAATTGAGTTCAACAACGTCGTGGCCATCCAGTATCCCAGCAAGGGGATTTGGTCCATCGGCTTCGTGACGGGCAACGGAATCGGCCAGATCGCCGATGCCACCGGTGAACCAATGTTGAGCGTCCTGATGCCGACCAGCCCGATGCCGATGACCGGATTCACCGTCACGGTCAAAAAGAGCGAGGCGATCGATGTCGACATGACGATCGACGAAGCGATTCAATTTGTCGTCAGTTGCGGCGTCGTGGTCCCACCCAGCCAGCGTGCCGATCGCGCCGGCATCCCGGGACAAGACCGCAAGGCAAAGGTGCGAGACGGGGCCATCGTGTTGCCGGGATCGGCCGCAGCCAGCAGCCCCAACGATCCCTCGGCGGTCTGAATCGCGGGCCAACGTTCGCCCGAGCACGAGCAACGCGGCCGAACGCATTCTGGTTCCAAGGCTCCCGCCTTGGAACCCACTGCCTGGCAGGCTCCGCCTGCTGCCACCACTGCCCCGGTTTAAGATACCGGACATCCGGAATTGATCTGCCGACGAGTCAGTCTCAGTCTCGTGCTCGTGCTCAGCGAAGCGGTGCTCGTCATCGAATTCAGCATAGTTCGCCACGCCGGTCTCGCGATGCCGACCGGTGAGCGATTGCAAAGCGTCAAATGACGCGGCGACATCTGTCGATCAACAACCGGTAAACGTCAAGACGCTCGTGGTCGAAGGATTGCGCGGTCATCAGGGCTGGTTCCGATTGCGAGCACGAGCACCGCTTCGCTGAGCACGAGCACCGCTTCGCTGAGCATCAGGCGGGGACTCAAGCAACAGCAAAGTCGTCTTTTTTTTCCCGAAGGCAACGGGAATCACCGCAGCTTTCACACATCGAAACCCGACCATCGGTTCTCGGACAAAAACCACGGAGCTATCGGCGATACTCGTTGAGAAAGCCTCGGGCGGTGTTGGTCCGCGGAGTAAAGATCTTCCGCGACTGCTGCGGAACGGGGGCGGCCTTCCTGCCGCCGGACGGAGACTCCAGAATCGGCGGCTGCAGCCCTGAATCCAATTCGATTCCTTGCGGAACCGACTCGACCACATGCGGCTCCGAATACACCTGCCCACCGTCGCACGAGCACGGTCCTTCGCAGCCGCAGGCGGGTTCGAAACCACAGCCCGGTTCGATCCCGCAAGCGGGCTCCAGCGGATAGGCCGCTTCGAATCCGCACCCGGGTTCCAACCCGCACCCCGGCTCGACGGGAACGCCGCACTGGCAGGGACCTTCGCAACCGCAGGCGGGTTCCGCCAGGCAGCCGTCGCAACCGCTATCGCAGCCCTGGCAACGATCGGGTGCAAAACAGCGATCGGACATCGCGACCGGTCCTGGATCACATCCGCATCGGTAGCCCCACAAGCTCTTGAATCCGGCGAACACCGATCGACACTTGCCGCAGCTTTGGCCGTTGTAGTTGCCACAGGCGTCGCAGGGGTCCACGCAGTCGGCCGGCTGGTTGATCCACGGGTCGACGTAAAGCTCCCCGCATCCGGTGCAGCTGTCGCACTGACCGTCGCAGGATCCGGTGACAGCCGGACCACAACATCCGGCCCCCATCGGTCCGACGCACCCGGCGGTCCCGAGCACCATCCAACCAACTAACAACAATCCGTACACACGTGACATGGTCGCATTCCGTTGAACAAGTTCCTCACGCCAGGCGACCCGCATCATTCGCGGCGGTGGCGGACTATCCCAAGCGTCGGCGCAACCCAGCGCCGCCGCGGACATTGACCGTCATCGTCATCCGAATCGGCAAAGTTGAACAATTCTGGCTAACCGTCACCTCACCAGGTTTTCTCAAGTGAGCCGCGTGGCACTAGCCGCGGGTTTCCTCGCCTCAACCGGCGGCGAGCGCTTTGCCGCCCAATCGCACCGCGACCGACGAATGCGTCTTCCGGCGAAGCCGCTCAATTCGGTACGGTTCCGCCGTTGGTCGGAGTACGTGCGGGCTGTGGATTCCAGCCGTGTTTCCCGACCGCGTGTTTCACATCTTGCCGAACGCGAATCTCGATCGGACTTGCCATGCGATCTGAAGCCCCGAGAACGTTTGCGACAGCCTCGCCGGAGAACCGGTGTGTCGACGACGACACGCAACGACCGCGAATCGTCCCGGCGTTCAAACCCATCAAATCTGGTTCGTTTCCGCTGGCGGCATTGCTGTGGACCGCAGGCCTGCTGCTGTTGTCGGTGCCGATGGTGACGCTGATCGACATCCCGGTTGCGCGATGGTTTGCCACGGACCCGTTTCCTCGAGAGATCAACAACGCGCTCGAATTGACGCGCGTGTTCTCCCACGGCAGCGGGATCTTTGTGATCCTGGTCGGGATCTTCTTGATGGCCCCGCATCGACGTTGGCACCTTCCCAAACTGGCAACGCTTGCGATCGGTGCCGGTGCGGTTGCGACACTGGCCAAGATGTTTGTTTTGCGGCCGCGACCGACCGGACTGAATTTGAACGTCGCCTCGCACGATTCCGCTTGGCTGTGGGCATTTGATTGGACGCTTTCTCAAGTCGCAACGTTTGATGCCAGCACACGCGCATTCCCCAGCGGCAACATGGCCACCGCGATCGCCCTGACCGTCGGGTTGTGGACGGTGTTGCCGCGCGGACGTTGGTTGTTTGCTGCGATCTGTTTGGGAACCATGGTGCAACGGCTGGCGTGCAGCGCCCACTTTCCCAGCGACATTCTGGGTGGAGCAGCATTCGGATTGCTTTGGGCGTACGTCTGTGTGCATCCAAAGCTGCTGGGCAACCTGTTCGACAAAATGCAACCGGAATCGGAACCGCGGCGACGGCCCCGACCTCCGGAACCGGAGCGGAAGCAGAGCGATCCACCCCCGCTGGACCGGCGGATCGCCGCCTGAACATTCGACGCGGTTTTTCATTGATCTACAATGCGGCCAGTTCTGCCCCGACTCGCTGCCGCAGCTGTTGAATGCCTCTTCGAATTCTTTCCGTCCTGGCCGTGGTTTTCACCTGCCTTCCGGTATGCCAAGGGGTTTGCGAAGAGCCCCCGTCGCTGAACCTTGACCGGATTTACAACTCGTCGGATTTCGATGAGCGTTCGGTCGGCAGCAAGTGGCTGCCGAAGTTGCCAGACCGCGGTTCCAGCTACAGCGTGCTTGAACCAACCGAAGAAGGTGGATCCGGAAACGGAATCGTGGGATACGACGCCGCGACCGGCAATCGGACCATCCTGGTGGCAGCGTCAGAACTGGTCCCGCCGGGTAAGACGGAAGCGTTATCGGTCGACGGCTATCAATGGTCCCGCGATCTCAGCCGGGTGCTGATCTACACCAATTCCGTTCGCGTCTGGCGCCAGAACACACGGGGCGATTACTGGTTGCTCGATCGCGGAACGGGGCAATTGACGAAACTAGGTGCGGACGGACCTCCGCAGTCGATGATGTACGCCAAGTTCTCGCCCGGCGGCAATCGCGTCGCTTTTGTGCGCGAGGGCAATCTATTCGTCCAAGACCTGGTGGACCACTCGATCCGACAAATCACGACGCGCACAAACGAACGCATCCTCAACGGAGCCTCGGACTGGGTGTACGAGGAGGAGTTCGGTTTGCGGGATGCTTTCCGGTGGAGCCCCGACGGAGATCGGATTGCTTTCTGGCACTTTGACACCACCGGCGTCCAGGACTTCACGATCATCAACAACACCGACTCGCTTTATCCGACGGTGGAAACGTTCGCCTATCCCAAAGCCGGCACGCGGAATTCTGCGGTACGGATCGGCATCGTCGAATTGGCTCGATCGACCATTCACTGGGTCGACCTGCCCGGGGACCCGCGAGAGACCTACATTCCACGCATCGAGTGGATCGACAAAACCGGCGCTCTGTTGATCCGCCAGATGAATCGCTTGCAGAATCGTGAATCCTTCTACCTGGTCGATGTGGCCTCCGGCGAGAAGCGGCTCGTCCACACCGAAACCGATCCAGCTTGGATTGATCTGCAAGATCAACTGTATTTTGACGCCGGCAACCAGACGTTCTTTTACCTCAGCGACCGAGACGGCTGGCGGCATGTTTATCGCATTTCGGTGACCGACGGCGGCGACCCGAACACCGCGCCGCGGTCCGTCGAACCTTCCGGGGCTCCGCTGACTCGCGGCGACTTTGACGTGATCGATCTGCTGGGTGTGGTCCCCAACGATTCCGATGGCGGCGAATCGGTTTACCTGATCGCCTCGCCCGATTCGGCAACCGACCGATTCCTGTACCGCGCCAACACCGCCAACGGAAAACTGCAACGGGTCACGCCCGCGAGCGCCGAAGGTGTCCATCACTACGACCTTGCTCCGCATGGCGATTTTGCCATCCATCGATTCAGCACGGCCAACACGCCCAGCACCACCGAGGTCGTTTCACTGCCGGATCACCAAATCGTCCGAGTTCTGGAAGATAACCAGAAGCTGGCCGAACGCCTGCAGGCACTGGACCTTCCGCCGGTGGAGTTTTTTCGCATCGACATCGGACCAACATCCTTGGACGCCTGGTCGATCTCGCCCAAGCAGCTTGAACCCGGAAAGCGGTACCCGTTGCTGGTCCAGGTTTACGGTGAACCGGCCGGTTCGACGGTGGTCAATCGCTGGGGCGGCACGACGTCCCTGTGGCACCGAATGATGGCGGACAACGGTTACGTGGTCGTCAGCATCGACAATCGGGGGAGCAACGTTCCACGAGGTCGCCACTTTCGCAAAACCGTCTATCGTCGCCTCGGAACCCTGGGACCGGACGATCAGGCGGCAGCGGTGCGTCAGCTGCTAAGCGAACGTCCAAACCTTGATCCGCAGCGGATCGGCACCTGGGGCTGGAGCGGCGGCGGGACGTCCTCATTGCACTCCATCTTCCGCTACCCCGACCTGTATCGGACCGCCGTTGCAATCGCACCGGTGGCCAACCTCCGCTATTACGACACGATCTACGAAGAACGGTACATGGGTCTGCCATCGGATAACGTCGAAGGTTATCGCAGCGGATCTCCGATCCACTTTGTCGAACAGTTCCAGGGCAATCTGCTATTGATCCACGGCACGGCTGACGACAACGTCCACTATCAGGTAACGGAGTTACTGATCAACGAATTGATTGCGCGCAACAAACAATTCGATTTATTCATCTATCCCGGTCGCACGCACTCGATCCGCGAACGGAAGAACACACGGATGCACCTGATGACGTTGGTGACGGAGTACCTGCTTGAAAACCTGCCGGCGGGCGGGGTCGCGGCGTCGAAAGAGCCTTGAGGCGACGCGATGCCCCGCACCTGCCAATCCGAGTAGCTACGCTCGCCAGAGCGTGGCATTCCGCCGCGATCGCCACGGCACCGACCGCGTTTTGCGAGATTCAGGCAGGGCCTAGCGGGACATCGTCCTCTTAATACCCGCGGCTAGCACCACGCGGGGCACTCAAAGTGCCGCTGTCCAGCTAGCCGCTGTGCCGCGAATCAAAACACGGCTCAGCGACGGTTTCAACCGGCGCGTCGGCGGGCGGCTCGTTGGAAGGAGTCCAAGATTTGGTCCACCGATTCGCCGCGTTGGATCCGCTGGCGAAACAGTGCCGCGTCGACCGGACCGCTGGGGCGATTCAACTGTTCCAACAATTGCCGAATCGTCGGAAGGTCCATTTCCAAAACGATGGACTCGGGCGAGCCCGTTGCGTGGTTCTTGATCATCGGCCACGGCCTGCTGGCGAAGCGTACGAAGATGGGCGGTCGGCCGCTGGCTCCCTCGTCGGGGCACCGGTGGGACCCTGCCCCCTTCCTTCGATCCAGTCGTGAACCGGTTGGAGTTTTTTGTGGGCAAGAGTTCCGAAAGCGTCACAATCCGCAAGGCTCTCGGAGCGGTTGTACCGATTGGGCAGTCCGACCTGCCTGCGGTTTTGCCGGCGATCCTCCGGTAGCGTCACTGCCAGAGCGTGGAACATGAAGCTTCGCCGCCGTCTGGCGACGGCAGCTACTCTTTGAAGCGGTATCCGACGCCGCGAACCGTTTCGATCAAATCCGCGGACCCGCCCATCTTCTTCCGCAATGCCCGCACGTGCACGTCGATGGTGCGGTCCAGGACGACGGTGTCTTCCCCAAGAGCCGCGTCGACCAATTCGCTCCGTCCGAACGCGCGGCCGGGTTGGCGGATCAACGTGTCCAACAAACGGAACTCGCTTTTGGTCAATCGCAGCGGCGATTGATCGATCGTGACCACAAACCGTCGCCGGTCGACGGTCACGTTCTGGTGAGAGACCGCTTCGTGATCGTCCAATAGCGGCTCGCGCCGACGCAGGAGCGCTTTGATCCGTTGCAGCAAGACCTTGTAGCTTTCAACCGGTTTGACCACGTAGTCATCGGCTCCGACAGCAAACCCCACCACCTGATCCGACTCTTCGCCCATGGCGCTCAGCATCAGAATCAACGTTTCGCGGGTCTTCGGATCGGCACGCAACTGTTTGCAAACTTCGACGCCGCCCAGAATCGGCAAGTCGATATCCAGGACCACCAGGTCCGGCAGGTAAAGCTTGGCTTGATCCACGCCGTCGCGGCCATCTGACGCTCGGTACACCTCGTATCCGGCGCGTTTGAGTTGATACTCGAGTGTCTCGGCCAAGGGGCCGTAATCTTCGACGATCAGAACCTTGGTATTGGACATGCTTCTTGGCTTGTCGGTATTCGACCAGTTCGGGAAAACCAGTTCAGGATAAACCAGGTTGGGGAAAAGGAGGCAGCGAATTGGGCCGGGAGAATGACCCTCGGTGCTTGGCAGCCATGGTGGTGAAATCGTTGAAAAAGTACACCCTACCACCGCCATTCTTGCAATGAATGTTTTGTGAAGAACCCGCTATCCCTGCGGCGAGGGCAGCCACACTTCAAACGTCGCCCCCTCCCCAGGGCTACTGATGACATGGACCGTTCCGTCGAGCGCTCGGGTGAGATTTTTCACAATGGACAGGCCGATTCCGGTGCCGCCGTCGGGCAACTTTCGACTGCGATCGACCCGATAAAACCGCTCAAAAATCCGTTCCTGATACTCCGGAGCGATCCCCACCCCGTCATCCTTTACGGCCATGATCCAGCCGCCCTCGTGGCGGCGGCAGTGAACCGTCACGTGCCCGCCCGCGTCGGTGTGCCGCAACGCGTTGCTGACCAGGTTTTGGGTGATCGCCAGGGCGGCTTCGGCATCGGCCATGACGCGAACCGGTTCGGCGCTGGGGGTGACGGTCAAGTCGATCTGCTTGGCCGCCGCCACCGGCAGGAACGAGGCCATCGCCTTCTCGATCACGTCGCGCAGATCAATCGATTGGATCAGCAAGGTGGATTTCCCCGACTGTGCCCGGGCCAGCCGCATCATGTCGGAAATCAGTTCTTCCAAACGTAAGCACTGCTGGTCGATCTGAGCGACGAAGTGCTTCGCCGCGTCGGGATCATCCTCGATCGCCAATTCGACCGTTTCCGCGTAGCCTTTGATGGCAGCCAACGGAGTCTTCAATTCGTGGGAAACGTTGGCGATAAACTCCCGCCGAATCGCTTCCACCCGCTGCGTCTCGGTTTCGTCCCGCAGCAACAACAGCAGGTGGGGCGGATCGGAAGTCATGATCTGATCGACTCGAACGGCGATCGGACGCACCGTCGAACCGTCAATGATTTCCACCGACACATTCCGGGCCACATGTTGCATGCGGGTCTGATTGACCGCGGCGACGATCTCCGGCACTCGCACCAGTTCCGAAAACTTGCGGCCCAAGTAAACCCCGTTGGAGGGCAATGCCAACAGACGGCGGGCGGCTTGATTGATCAACACGATTTCCGTCGCCGGCGACAACATCAGAATCCCGTCGGTCATGTGCGACAACACCGTGGTTGTCCGCACCGAGTCGGAATGCAGTTTCAAAAACCGCTGATTCCAGGACTCCGCGGCGCTGCGTTCTTTCTCATAGGCAGACTCGGCACTCTCCCATCGCAGCAGACTGTGGACCACCGTGGCGGTGCCAACCAGAAAACAAATGGCGGCTGCGACGACCACCATGGCGTAACCCGAGACGCCCAGGATGGCGGCCAGCCAGATCGCCGCGACGATGACGACCATTCCGGCGATCGTGCTGCCGGTCTTAGGTCGAAACGCCAGCCGGTCAATCGTCCGCTCCGGCAATCCATAGCTGGGGCCCGGATCCCCGATCGGGGCGACCGAAACACCGCCGAACGATGAGGCACTGGCGGAGGAAGCACTGACAGAGGAAGCACTGACAGAGGAAGCACTGACTGGGGAAGCACTGACTGGGGAAGCACTGACTGGGGAAGCACTGACTGGGGAAGCACTGGCTGGGGAAGCACTGACTGGGGAAGCACTGGCTGGGGAAGCACTAACTGATGAACCACTTCGCCCGATGCCTGCGACGGATTCTGTCTTTGCGTTGGGGGCCCCCGCAGCCGCGCGCCCGTCGTTGCTCGCGCCCCCGTCGTCCGCGCGGCGGTCGTCGGTCGCAGGCGGAGCGGTCTGCCCGGAGACGACCTGGTCGCGAAAGCTGGGGTCGGAAAGCGGCGCCTCGCGGTTCGATTGGCTGCCAAGCGGATCATGCATCAATCTGGCTCATCGGTCGCTTCGTTTGGGGGCGCAGCGCAGTCTGACGCATTTCGCCCTTTGGTCAACCGCGATCGCACTGCCCGAAATCCGCTGGACATCAGATGCCACAAGGCTTCGGCCGGCACCCGCCGACGGTGTCCCTTGCGGTCGACCTGGATGACTTCATCGGTCGTCACATCCATCGCGGTCAAGTATCCGGTGCCGAAGCAATACGTGTCGACAAACACCAGGTAACCCAGGTCGCGAATACAACCGGCCGGCTGCGGCGTGTGGCCGACATAGACGCGTTTGCCGGTGAAGTGGGGCGGTGGCGTCACCGCACCCAGGTGCGTCCAGTAACGGATCTCGTCGGACTGCTGATCCATCGGCAGGTGCGCCACATAGCCGGCGTGAACGAAGATCTGTTCGGCGGTCTCGTAGTAGGGACGGAGGGACCGCAGGAATCGCTCGTGATCGGACGGAATCTTGTCCAGCGAGCCGCCATAGCTGGTGACGGTCGCTTTCCCACCGGTGCTCAACCACATGTCACTGTTCAACCCGCCGAAGGCGACGCCCATCAACATGATTTCGTGGTTACCACGAAGCGGGACGACCCGGCACCGATCTTGCAACTCAATCACCTGATCGATCACGCCCCGGCTGTCCGGCCCGCGATCCACATAATCACCCAGGAAGACGATTTCGTCCTCCGGTTGCGGCGCGATGCACTCGATCAGGGTTCGGAGCGCCTTGGAGCAACCGTGGATGTCACCAATCACAAAACGCCGCATCAATGAAGCCGTTTTCAATTGACCATCGGATCGGTGAACTGCAGTCCGGGTGAGATGGATGACAACACCTCGCGTCCGCAACGCTTGACCGAGTCTTCCCAGATGTCGCTCGGCGCGGCAAAAACCAGTTCCGCGCTGGCCGGTCCCACCAGCCAACCGCCGGATTGCATCTCCGATTCAAGCTGGTTGGGTCCCCAGCCGGAGTACTGCGACACGAAGCGCACCGACGCATCGACTCGGGTCAGCAACAACCGCAGATGGTCTTCATCGCCCGTCAACCAGATCCGCGACGTGGGCTCACCGATCGGAGCTCCGACCCCCTGCAGGTCATGCAGCGCCAACAGCGGCCCGTCGACGGGACCGCCTTCGAACAGGTGATCGTCATCGCGAACGGGACCCTTGGGCAAGGAAAGTTCGACAACCTGGCTGAGCCGGCGATCGGTGGGGCGATTGAGCGTCAATCCGAACGCGCCCTGTTCGTCGTGGTTGACGATCAGCACCACGCTGCGAATGAAATTGGGGTCACCCAGGTAAGGCGACGCGATCAGCAATTTCCCGCTCAGAGATTCGCTCATAGCTCATCCACCGGAGAGATCTTTCCACAGACACCCCGCCCACGAGAGTCCGACACCGAAACCGATCAGCATGTTAACCGATTGACGATCCATCCGCCCGGACTTTCGCAGCCGGTCGATCAGAATCGGGAGCGTGCAAGACACCGTGTTGCCGACATCCGCCAGTTCGATCGGCAAGCGTTCGGGGACCAGGTCCATCCGCAGTCGTAACTGCTCGAGCATCTTCCAGGTGGCCTGATGCATCAAATATTGCGAAATGTCCTTGTCGGACAAACCCTGCTTTTGGAGGATCTGGTCGATCAGCCGCGGCACCGCGTCGACGGTGAAATTGATCAGGCTTGGGCCGTCCATGTACAGGCGACTTTTCCAGCGTTTGCGGTGCCTGGGTTTGATGGCGTCGCCGGCGGGCCGCGCCCCGCCGTCACCGACCAACAGCATGTCGCCGCCGCTGCCGTCGCTGCCGAATTGGAACCCCCACATCGAACGCTCCTCCGAGGCGGTCACCAACGTCGCCGCGGCTCCATCACCGAAAATCGTTCGCAGGCTGCGATCGTCCTCGTCAATGAACTTGCTGTACGTCTCGGCCGTCAAAAACAAAATCCGCTCCGCGACCCCGCTCTGGATCAGTCCGTCGGCCATCGCCAGCCCGTACACGTAGCCGCTGCAGCCCAAGTTGAAATCCAGCGCGCCACAGCGGGTCGGCAGCGACAGTCGGTCCTGGATCAGGCAGCTGGTCGTCGGCAGCGGGTAGTCCGGCGTCTGGGTGCAGAACAACACAAAGTCGATCGTCGACGGATCGATCTGCTGCTCGGCGAACAGTTTTTCCGCCGCGGCAACGGCCAGGTCGCTGGACGTTTCATCCGGGGCAGCAATGTGACGCTGGGCGATCCCCGTCTTTTCTTCGATCACCTTCAGGTCCCATCGCGGGAACGCCTGCTGAAGCTCCTCGTTCGTTTCGACCCTGGCGGGCAAGTGTACGGCGATGGGGCCAAGTTGAGCGTAGGGCACAGACGCAATCCGAATGGAACGGGGGAATCAGCTGACGCAACGAGTGGGGAAACACCGGCCGGCGTGAACCCGCCCGGCAGGATCGGGAAAGCCTAGCAATTCGACCGGTCAAGGTGGACCCCAAGACCGTCCGAGCAGCGATAGAGTTGTTGTTCGGTGACCACCCAATCCATTCGCACGTCATGGTCGGCCATCGGCACCCGCGGGCACACCTGACACTGGTACGCCAGTCCCACCAGCACGACGTCCGGTCGCGCTTCGGCCAGGCAGCGATCATAGTATCCCCGGCCGTAGCCGAGCCGGCCGCCTTGAGCATCAAACGCGACCCCCGGAACCAGGACCACGTCCGCGTCCGCGATCGACGCGCCCCGATCCGGATCGTCCCGCAATTCCACCCGCGGTTCCAGAACTCCGAACGTTCCCGGCTGCAAGTCGTCGATCGAATGCAGCCGGAACAGCCGCATCTGGTCTCCAACGCAGTACGGCACCAGCACCGCCGGCCCCGTTTGGATCGCCGAAGGCAACGCGGCGCGGGTGCGAACCTCGTCGCGAACATCGACGTACCACAAAACTGACTTGGCGGACCGGTAGCTGGGCATCGCTTGCACCTGCCGGATAATGAGGTCACTCGCCCCATCTTTGTCCGCCATTTCCCGCCGGGCTTGCGCGGCCGCCTGACGAATCTCCGCTTTGTCCTGATCGGCATTGTCCTGATCGGCATTGTCCTGATCGGCATTGTCCTTATCGGCCATGACGCATCACCCACCAGGCCTCGACCGATGCGGTTCGCCAAATCCGCCCAAAGTCTGGCGTCCGGCTCGCGAAAGACGTCACGTTTGTTCCGCTCATTCGACCAGATCGACGAACCGCCGGGCGGGTTCGTCCCAACGGGCGGGATCGATCGGCTGATAGGTCTTCACGGAAAAACTGTCGCGGATCAAACGTCGCGCCGCCAGGATCGCATCCCCCGCGCCGCCGGACAAACTGGCGTCGCCGAATCCGCCGCCACCGATCATCTGCACCACCACGTTTCCGATCGCCGTCGCCTCCACCGGGCCGGCCACGACCTGGCGATTGCAGGCATCGGCCGTCATCTGGCACAAAAACTCGTTTTGTGCCCCGCCGCCAACGATGTGAATGGTGTCGATGCGGTTGTCGACCAACCGCTCCAGCATCTCCAGACACACGCGATACCGCAGCGCCAATCCCTCCAGGGCCGCGCGGTAGTACACACCTTCCGAACCCGGCTTGGACTGGCCCGTGGCGGTCGCAAACGCGTCGATTGCGTCGACCATATCGACCGGTGCCACGAACCGCGGCGCGTCGGGGTCGACCAAGACGTCAAACGTGGGGGCCTGCTTGGCCGCATCGACCATCGCGTCCCAGGAGACCTGCTTGCCGCGACGTTGCATCGACTTGCGAATCTGCTGAAAGATCCACAGCCCACCAATGTTCTTCAACAACCGAGTGCTGCCGCCGATCCCGCCCTCATTGGTGAAGTTCAATTGGGCACAAAGCGAATTGACCTTCGGAGAATCGATCTCGCATCCCATCAGAGACCAGGTTCCCGAACTGATGTAACACCAATTCGGACGCGACGGAGCAAAGACGTCCGCGGGCACGGCGATGACGGCGGAAGCGGTGTCGTGCGTCGCGGGCACCGTCACGGCAACGTCCCCGAGCCCCGTCTCATCGGCCACCGACGCCTGCGCGTCGCCCAAACACGTGCCCGGCTGCGTGACGGTCGTGAACAGATTCCGATCGATCCCAAGGTCGTCGATCAGATCAAACGCCCAGTCGCCCGACCGGGGATTGAAGAGCTGTGTCGTCGATGCGTTGGTCGCTTCGATGCTGCGCCGGCCGGAGAGCAGCCAGTGAAAGAAATCGCCCATCATCATGAAACCGTCGGCGATCTCCAGCGACCGTTCACCCCGCTCAACGGCGGAGAACAACTGGTACGCCGTGTTGATCGGCATGAATTGCAATCCGGTCGATTCGAAAATCCGCTGCCGCCCCGCCTGCGGTCCGCCAAGTCGTTCGAAGGCCGCGTCCATCATGCCCTCGGTGCGGCCGTCGCGATAGGACCGCACCGGTGCAGCGACCTGGTCGTTTTGATCCAACAACACGTAATCGACGCCCCACGTGTCGACGCCGACCGAACGAATCGCTTGGAAGTCTTTGGCCGCGGTACGAAGCCCGGAAAGGATCTCCGCCCACAACCCCAGGACGTTCCACTGCAACGAATCTTGCACCCGCACGGGCTGATTCCCAAAGCGGTGCACTTCGTGCAAAACCAACGATCCGGCGTCGACTCCGCCGGCGATAACGCGGCCGCTGGATGCCCCCAGATCAATGGCCAAATGAACCGGTGAATCGCTCATGAACAGATTGGGTCGATGGGAGAAGGGCAGCGGGAGGGCGCGTCGGCGGTGACATGCCCCACGTTGCCCGACCGCAGTGCAGGAGTCAGCGTCAACAGGGATTCGACGCGAGACATAGCATCGCGACCGCCCCCGGGCACTTCAACCTGGGGGCGGCACAAATCAAGACCTGGAGTTAGAAAATCCCACGCGAACCGAGCGACGTCACGATCCGGTGACGCCCAGCAGTTCACGAATCTTGCCCTCGAGCGCCTTGGCGTTCTGCTCGCCCGAGCCGACCTTGATCATCTGGATCTTTCCTTCCTGATCGATCAACACGGCTTGGGGAATTCCGGTCACCATGAATTTGCTGGAATAGTTCTCGCCGGGCTTGGCCACGACAAAACCGTGCTGCAACTCATGGGACTCGCGAAACTTCTCCAGCATCGCCAATTCGTCTTCAAACGAGACCTCCGAATCGCTGCCGCTACGAACCGCCCTGTCCGCTTCTTCATCCCAGCGATAGTTGTAGGGACGTGTCACGCCGATGATGACCAGCCCATCGTCGGCGTACTTTTCTTGCCACTCGATCAGGTGCGGAAAGGTTGCAATGCACGGCCCACACCAAACGGCCCAAAAGTCCAATAGGACGACCTTCCCGCGCAGATCCGACAAGCTGGCTTCATCCATCGCAACGTACGCCACATCGGGAAACTCCGCGGCTTCGGTGCCGATCAATTCGGCGCGCTTGATCTCTGACTCCATGCTCTTCCGCATGCTGTTAATCCGGGATGCGTACATCTCCAACACGCGGGCTTCCGCCCCTTTGACACCCTCGCTGAACTCTTCAATTTCTGAAGAAAGTCGGTTCAGCGTTTCGGCGGACTGCTCGGGGTCATCTCGACGCTGGTAATTCGCGACCGAGGTCATGAAGTTCAGGTAGCTCATCAAATCAGAACTCGTTCGCTGATCCGAACTGATCATCGTCGTGGCAACCTTCTCCGCCCTAGACTGAACGTCGGCGGCCGCATCCGGATAATCTGAACCAAGCAACTGGAGGTAGGTTCCGGCGGTGCGGAGAAACTCGTTGGGCTGGGCATCTTCCGCTTCGGCCAGCAACTGATCGAACATCGCCTTCGCCTCATCTGCTCGATCGGCGCGACTGAGCGTTTGTGCCTTCAGTGTCCGCATCGTTGTAAGTGTCGACGTCGCTTGTTCGGAATTGATCGACTGAAGCTTATCGATGCCGCGGTCGATCAATCCCAATGTCTGATCGACATCACTTGACATCGCCCCCAGGTACTGGCAGATAAGCGGAAACATTCTCAAAGCGTCTCTTGGAATCTGCTCGGCCTGCAGCATTTGGTCGTACTGATCCCGTAACCGTTCAAGTCCGGCGGCGCGGTCGGTTCGGATCTGGGCCATCGCCAGGTTCAGATTTGGCGACCACCATTGGGGATCGTCCTCGGACCCCTCGCGGGCCTGCTGCAACATCTGCGCGGCTTGATCCAACTTGCGCTGAGACAGCAACTCAGCGAACTCCCGCGGATCAAACGCTTCGACCTGGTCGTCATCGGATTCAGCTTGCGTCGCCGTGTCATCCGCCGCCTCCTGCTGGGCCAGAATTCGGTTGGGCGAAACCAGAAATACGATCGCCACCAGCAGGACGATCGCGTAACAGAGGCGACCCTTTCGGTAGTGGCCGTCTTTTGCAATGGAGGGCGTGGTGGACATTGGGGCGTTCCTTGATTGGGCTCGGTGGCGTTGGCAGGAGACGGTGAGACGATTCCCCGTCAAAACGTTGCGTTCGGAAAGCTTTGCGGTTGGGAGGGCCGGGTCAAGCCAAGCGTGGCGATCGGACCGGGCGGAAAACCACGGCCGACATGTCCTCTCCTGGCTAGCGTTCCACTCAGGTCAGGACAGGGCAGGTGGAGACACACTGCGCACCGTGGGCCGATCGCCGGAAAACGATTAGCGCAATCGATGGTCGCGATCGCACGAATTTCTCGACGGGGACCATCCAACTCCGTGATTGTCCCCCCGCCCGATGCGCGTCACAAGCCCTTGGATCGGCCTGACGTTACTTCCCTGGCAGAAACCGCCGTACGGAAACCGACCCGAACGACCGCCAGCGGCCCGTCAATCGTCGTCCTTGCCGCCACGCAGATGCGGCAACCGGCGGCCCTGCGACTGGGCGATGTCCAGTTGTTCGTTCAAGCTGTCCAGGTCCAGCGGCACCATCGGTATGGTCATCAACGCCTCCGGATCGATCTCGCTGCTGGCTTTGCGTTTGGCCAATTGCTCGACTTCCTCTTCCAGGGCGGCCAACCAGGAAGGCACGTCCAAGCCGACGCCCGTGGGAGTGCGCGACAGGATTTCGGCTTCGTCTTCAAGCATTTCAAATCGCGTGCTCCAGCGTCCGGCTTCGGCGTCTCGCATGGCCGGCGGAACCAGGGCGCGCATCCGCGCGATCGTCATCGGCTGGACAAACCGCTCCAGAATCCTGTCCGCGACCGTGGGCATCCGCATCGAATAGCTGCGTTGCATTTCTCGCAGCCGCATCACGAACTTGTCCGCTTCGGTGCCGATCCGGTCGCTCAAACTCCGCCGCCACATGATCGCGGCCTTTTCCAGTCCGCTGCGTACCAGAACTTCGTGGGCCCACATGACCGGCTTCAGATTCCACGCGATGCGCTCGTAGCTGGCCCGCAATCGCAAGAAATCCATGAACATGTACACCAGGTCGCCGCGATCGCTTTGCGTCGTCGTGCTGTTGTAGTCCTGGTATTCGGCGTGGTGATCGATCAATGATTCATAGACCAACGTGATCCATCGATCGGCCTGGTTCATTTCCAGGTGACCGCTCTTCAGATCTTCAAACAATTGCATTTCGGCGATTTGAGGATCGTCTTCGTCGATCACACGCTGCAGCCAGTCGGTCACGCCTTGATGCAGGATCGCCCGCACATTGCTCAACTGCAAAAAGACCTGGGTGAAGATCGGGTCGCCATAACGGCGGATGAATTCCACCAGCCGTTGCCACTTCTTTGGATCATTGACCGATTCCAACGGCGACAGACGCAACGTCTGGCTATGCTCCAGCCAAGATCCCAACATGGTTTCGGTCAATCGCTCGACCAGCGGAATCAGACTTTCGGCCACGGCCGCATCGTCGGTCGGCGATTGGTCACCGGACTGATCACTGACGACCGCCGCGGTCAACGCTTCGACCAAGGCGCGGAACCCGTCGCGAAACAGACCGTCGAATTCCGTGACCGCGCCAATCCCGACGCTGTTTTGCTGCTCCATCCGCCGCGACACCTCGATCAGACGGCAGGCTTCGCTGATCAGACCGCGCCGTGGCAGCCAGTGCATCAGGTGCCGGAGCACCCGCTGCCGCAACCGGGCCACAAAGATCTTTTCGGGATCGCCGCCTCGGGACAGGGGGATGTACAGTAGGTTTTCGTCACTGATGGCGTTGACGTATTCCGGAAACAGCGATCGTGTTTCCTCGGCATCACCGACGATCAATGAGGCATACAGCCGGACCGCCTGCAAGTCATCTTGGAACATTTCGTCCAGACCGGCGACCGCTTCGGCGTTGGCTCCGGTACCGTCCTGCAGCGACGGGTGCCGGCGGAGGTGGGCGATGATCGTCCCGCAAATCAGCCGCCGCGCATCGGACATCTCGACCGCGGTGCCGATGATCCGCTCCATCAGCGAATCTCGCAGGACCCGCGAGCGGTCGTAATCACGCATGGAGGCGTTGTCACTTCCGCCACAGGAAATCTTGTACGACCGCACCGCCTCCAACAGATCCAGCAGCCCGACGCGATTGACCTTGGCCCGCTCGGCCCAACCACGTAGCGCCACCAATTGTTCTCTCGCCCGTTGTGGATCGTCTCCGGCGGGATCGGTGGCAACGATATCGGCGGCAACCGACCACATCCGGGCCAGAGACTGCAAGAAGGCAATCCGGTCGACCAGACGCTTCCATTCAATCTCCAATTCTTCTCGGCTGGTGTCGCTACCGGGTTCGAAGACCGATCCGTCGATGCCGTCTTCGCTACTGCCCTTGAAGGTGATTTCGTCCAGCTTGTACGGATTCTCCTTCGGCTCTTCCTTTCCGAAAGGCACGTCATCCGATTCCGTTGGTGCGATTCCGTTTCCTTCTTCGCCAAGCAGGAACGTCGGCGCGGACCAAAAATCCTCCGCATTGGCTTCGAAGAAGTCGAAACACTTCCGGGTCAAGCTCCAGACGTCAATTTCCTGGTCCGCACCGCCGTTCCCGTCCAGACTGTGCGGAAAGTCCTCTTCGAATTGTTCTTGCCACGGATCGGCGGGCCGTTGACCGCGAAGCTTCATCAGCCAGCGTTCGGCCAAACGTGGCAACGAATTGCCTCCCTGGCGCAGACCGATCGTTCCGGCGTTGCAAAGCCAATGAATCAGCAGCGCCATCGACGGCAAAAAGTCGTTGCGTTCCAACAGGGCGGAAATGACCAGCGAATACGCCCGCGGGGAATCGAAGAACTCCGCGTGCGGCTTCCAGAATGCGACGTCACCGGCCGCGGCGCCTCCTTCATGCCAGACCCGCAACGCTCGAGCAACCAGACGAGCCGATTCGTAGGAGTCCAGCGGATCGGCCGCCTCCAACGATTCCACCGTGTGGGCACCGAATTGCCGCCACCATTCGGCCACGTCCCGGTACAGCCGGCTGATCGTGTCGTAGGCGGCGACGTCATTGCGGGCGGCTGCTTCGCTCCACACCCGCGCCAGGTAACTGAACAACTGGTCGATCAGGTACAGCAGGTCATCGACACGCGAGTCATGCACGCTGCATTCGGGACTCGGATGCAAACTGAACTGGCCGCCAAACCCGATCAGATCCCAGGGATCCGCCAGGGCGCCGCAGTGAATCGCCCGCCGCAAAAGATCAAAGACGCGCGGTGCGACTTCGATCGCCAAGTCCAACTTGCCGTCGCGAAGTGAACGCAGGCCAAAGGTGATCTCGCAATCGATGCGGCAAATCATCCGGGCCGAAGCGGCCGGCACCACATCGATCTGACGCGTGGCGGCGTCGGGGTAACCCATCCGGGCATACAGCCGCGCCAATTGCACGTGTTGCACCTGCGCCGCACGACGTTCGGCCAAAGCGGCATTGAGGTGTTGACGCGCTGCGCCGAATGGCTGGCGACGGATCTGCTGTTCGTCCATCAGCCGCGCGTGATGCTCGCCCTTCAGCTTATCAAGCCGGTCCAGATAAAACGCGTCACGGTATTCCGCGATCGGCTTCATCAACGTGCCCAGCGTGACTTCGCTGGAGTATGCCGCGGGTCCCGAACCGCTGACACCGCTGGCCATCAAGATCGTCCCCGCCAGCACCGTCGCGGCCTCCTCGAGCAACTCCTGGCGATCCAAACCGGTGCGTGACAGCAGGTCGCCATCGTTGACGCGGCTGAGCAGCGCGTCCAACGTGACTTGGCGGAGCACAAATCGGCTGTAGTAGCCGTCCGCATTGACGCTTCGCTCGTCCCATCCGCCGAAGTGGTAATTGGGCCGACGATTGACCGGATGATCAAAGTCGTAAGCACGCGGATCCAGCGCCAGTTCGGCCAGCTGTTCGATGTTGAACGACGCCGCCCGCAGGATGTCTTCGTCGGTTTCCTCCAGAATCGCGATCACCCGCGTGATCAGTTCGCAGTACGATCCCGCCGATACGCCGACGTGGCGGACGTACAACGGAATCGGACGGACAAATTCGTGGGGATAAGGCTGACAGCGACGATTCTCCAACATCGCAACGGGGCGATACCCGACAAAATCATTGAGCCACAGAATCGCGCGTTCGACCAATGCGTCGGCCAGCGGGTTGTCCTCCTCGGCATCCATCCCGCCCGAGTCGTCCTCCGCGTAGAACTGCAGCACCGCCTCGGCGGCGCGGGCCAGGAAGAATCCGTTGAACAGCACCTCCGGCTCCTGATGAAACAGCAGGTCGCGGTGGTAGTCCATGTAGGCCGGCAAGAGCTCGCTGAGCAGCAGCCGGGCGATCGTCCTGGCCTGCGTGGTGTCAGCAAAGGCCGTGTTGGACTCCGAAAGCTCGTCCAGAGTCAGACCGATCCAGTCCTTCAGCACCAGCCACGCCGCGGGTCCGGTCAACGGATCTCCCTGGCTGGCGTGATCGAACACCTCGTTCCACAGCAGGTCGATCTTGGGATCGCGGCTGCCGCTGGAAAAATTGAGATATCCCGCCAACCGAATCAGTGAATCGCAAAGCGATTCGGGTCGTGGAACATCGGGCATGGGAAGTGGGGCGGATCGACGTGGTGGGAAGGGGACCCTCGCGCCCAGACGGCGGGGCGAGTTGGTGCAAGCGATCGGCTGAGCCTTGTCGGATAACGGCGGCGAACGTCGTCAATGTCCCGGGGGTCGGGATCACGTGATCGGGATCGTCCCCTCGAGGGACGAACCCTGTCCTGGGCGAACCCTGCGCGGGGCGTACCCTGTGCGGGACGTACCCTGCGCGGGACGAAATCGTGACGGATGGCTGCGACGCCCGGTCCGCTTCGAAAACGATCTCTCCTACGCTTTCGCTTTTTTCTTTTTCCCGGCTGCCTTCTTTTTGGCGGTTTTCTTGGCAACCGTCTTCGTGGCGGTCACGGTCTTTTTGGAGGCTTTCTTTGACGTCGTCTTCTTTTTGGACGCCTTCTTCGCAGCGACTTTCTTCTTGGACGATTTCTTGGAAGCCTTCTTCCGGCCGCTAAAAATGGAGTCCCAATTGTTGGCGTACTGTTCGTTGGTTCCGACGCGCAAAATCGTCATGATCTAAAGCTCCTTGCTAAGTCTTGGGGAATCACAAATGCCCACCGCGAACTGGGGCGAATGGGCGTTCATCAGGTAGGGTATTTCGCTAGGGTCAAAGGCCGCGTCGACGCGTCATCGCTGACTGCTCACGGGTCCTGGGTGATCCGTGGAGCTCGCCGCACGAGGATGCCCGACACGGCGAAACTTCGCCGGGGAAATCGGGCGGGCGGCGGAACCACTGCCGGCAAGCGCGTTCAAAGAATCGCTGAGGTGGATCGGACGCGTCATCCGGCATGGATACTCTTGTAACGTGCCTGTTTGACGGTGTCGGGATCCTCGCCCAACCGTTCACGCAAGTTCCGGTCGTAGACTTCGAAGTTGCCCTCGCACCACGTCACTTGGCCCTCGCCTTCGAATGCCAGGATATGCGTTGCCAAGCGATCCAGGAACCAGCGGTCGTGCGAAGTCACCACCACGCATCCGGCAAAGTTCAGGATCGCCTCTTCCAACGCCCGCAACGTGTCGACGTCCAAGTCGTTGGTCGGCTCATCAAGCAGCAGCACGTTGCAACCGCGGCGGAGCAGTTTGGCAAGGTGGACGCGGTTGCGTTCACCGCCGGACAGCTTGCCGACTTTCTTTTCCTGGTCGGGGCCTTTGAAATTGAACCGTGACACGTAGGCGCGGGCGTTGACATTGCGACCACCCAGCACGATCGTCTCCGTCCCGCCGCTGATCTCTTCGAACACCGTGTGGTCGTCCTGGAGGGAATCTCGGCTCTGATCGACGTAGCCAAGATCCACTGTGTCGCCGACGCGAAACTCGCCGCTGTCCGGTGGTTCCTTGCCGGTGAGCATGTTGAACAGGGTGGTCTTTCCGGCCCCGTTGGGGCCGATCACGCCGACGATGCCACCGGCGGGCAGCCGAAATGTCAGGTCGTCGATCAACACCTTCTCGCCGAAGGCCTTGTGAATGTTCTTGCCCTCGATCACCAGGTCGCCCAAATGGCGATTGGAGGGAATCTGGATTTCCAAATCGTCGGGACGATCTTCGTACGTCTGCGATGCCAGATCTTCATAGGCCTTGATCCGCGCCTTGCTTTTGGCCTGGCGGGCTTTGGGGCTCATCCGGATCCATTCCAACTCGCGTGCCAAGGTCCGTTCACGGGCTTTCTGCTGGCGCTGTTCCAACTGCATCCGCTTTTGCCGGGCTTCCAACCAGGCGGTGTAGTTGCCTTCGAACGGGATGCCGCGGCCGCGGTCGATTTCCAAAATCCACTGCGCGACGTTGTCCAGGAAATATCGGTCGTGCGTCACGGCGACGACCGTCCCCGGGTACTTGGCCAGGTGCTGTTCCAACCACGACACGGATTCCGCGTCCAGGTGGTTGGTCGGTTCATCGAGCAACAGCAGGTCCGGTTGCCGGATCAACAGCTGGCACAATGCGACGCGCCGGCGTTCACCGCCGGAAAGTTTGGTCACGTCGGCATCGCCAGGCGGCAGATTCATGACCGCCATCGCCATTTCGACGTGACGATCAAGTTCCCACAGGTCGTAGGCATCGATCGTGTCTTGCAACGCCGCCATTTCGTCGCACAGCTTTTGCATCTGATCGTCGTCGGTGACGTCACCCAGCTGCATGCTGATCTCATTGAACCGATCGACGATTGCGCGGCGTTCGGCCACGGCGGTCTGAACGTTCTCGAAAACCGTCTTGGTTTCATCCAACGGCGGTTCCTGGGGCAGGTAGCCGACGGTGAACCCCTTGGTCAACCGCGCCACGCCATCGAATTCCGTATCCTGACCGGCCATGATCCGCAACAACGTCGACTTTCCGGCGCCGTTGGGCCCCAACACGCCAATCTTGGCGCCGGGATAGAACGCCAGATGGACATCATCCAGCACGGTCTTTTGGCCGTGCTTCTTGGTCAATCCGGTGACTTGATAAATGAACTGCCTGGACATGTGATCCTATTCCCACTCAATGGTCGCGGGCGGCTTGCTGCTAATGTCGTAGCAGACCCGATTGACGCCCTGGACTTCGTTGATGATGCGTGTGCTGATGCGAGCCAACAGGTCATACGGCAACCGGCTCCAATCAGCGGTCATGAAATCGTTCGTGTTGACGCTGCGCACGGCGATCGCGTTGTCATAAGTGCGGGCATCCCCCATCACGCCGACGCTCTGCACCGGCAACAACACCGCGAACGTCTGGCTGGTTTCCCGATACAGGCCGGCGTTTTCAATTTCCTCGATCACGATCGCATCGGCCGCACGAAGCACCTCCAACTTGTCGCGGGTGACTTCGCCCAGACAACGAACGGCCAACCCCGGGCCCGGGAACGGGTGACGCCAGACCAGCTTTTCCGGCAATCCCAATTCCAAGCCCAACCGGCGGACCTCGTCTTTGAACAGATCACGCAGCGGTTCGATCAATTCAAAACCGAGCTCTTCGGGAAGTCCGCCGACGTTGTGATGCAACTTGATGGTCGCGGCGGGCCCGTCAGGATCGGCGCCGCTTTCGATGACGTCGGGATACAGCGTGCCCTGGGCCAGAAAGTGCGCATTGTCGATGCTTTCGGCTTCCTTCTTGAAGCATTCGATAAAGTCGTGACCGATCCGGCGGCGTTTTTCCTGCGGTTCGGCGACGCCGGCCAGGGACGCCAAAAAGCGGTCTTCGGCATGCACCACGTGCAGGTCAGTCTTGAAGTGGTTGCTGAATTCGTCGATCACCAAGGACTGCTCGTTTTTCCGAAGCAGTCCGTTGTCGATCAGGATACATGTCAGCTGGGTGCCGATCGCCTTGTAAAGCAACGCCGCAACGACCGAAGAGTCGACACCCCCGCTGAGCCCGCAGATGACCCGGCGGTCGCCGACCCGATCCCGAATCTGCGTGATCGCGGCTTCCGCAAAATCACTCAATTGCCAGTTCGGCTCGCAGCCGCAGATGCCGCGGACAAAATTGGCCAGCACCTGCCCGCCCAGCGGCGTGTGCGTCACTTCGGGGTGAAACTGCATCCCATAGACGGGCAGTTCCTTGTGCCCGATGGCGGCGTAGGGACAGGTCCGGGTGCGGGCCAGCGCCTCAAAGGAATCACTGATCGACGACACCTGATCGCCGTGGCTCATCCACACGTCGATCGCGTCGGGCAACTTGTCAAACAGCGTCCCCGGTTGGACGATCTGGCAGGTGGCGTGCCCGTACTCGCGGGTTTCGGTGTTGTCGACTTTGCCCCCCAACGCCTCGCAGGCCAACTGCATCCCGTAACAGATCCCCAGGACCGGGATCCCCAAGCGAAACAGTTCCGGATCGCAACGCGGTGCCCCCTCGTCGTAAACACTGGACGGCCCGCCGGACAGGATGATCCCCTTGGGCGCCAACTCGGCGATCCGTTCGGCCGACAGGTCGTGGCGAAGGATTTGACAGTACACGTTCTGCTCGCGGACTCGGCGGGCGATCAGTTGGGCGTACTGCGATCCGAAATCGAGGACCACGATCCGCTGGTCGGTCAGGGCCGGCGCGACGGCGTCCGGGGACGACTTGGGATCGCCCGACAATCCGGAGGGATCGGATGAATCAGCGGGATGGGCTGGCGATACACTCATGCAAACGTGTGTCGTGTGGGAAGCCGGAAAGGCAAATCGTGACTGGGAATCCGCCGCTTGTCGCGTGCACGCCATTCCGCCGGAAACGGAAGCAACACGGCCGCAACAAGTTTGGGTGACGATTGCGTGGTCGCGGGACACCGATCGAATCGACCACGCCGGATCGAATCGCCCACGCCCGGGCAAGTCCGAGCCGCCAGAGCAAGTCCGAAAAATCAGAGCAAGTCCGAAAAACGCGTGTTCCACCCGCCGGCATGTCCGCTGCCGTCGCCAAGACCAAACGGGGAGTGTAGAAAATGCTCTGCGGATCCCCAAGGGGCTAAACCTTGCGGATCGCTTCTGGACACGACCGACGCGTCGACACCGTCGCCGTTTCAGGCAGCCGGATGGCTGCCGGTCGGGGGCCAAGCACCGCCGCGACCACCCGCCGGATTTGCTTCCGTGATGGAGTGTCGTCGGTACGTGACGGAGTCCCGCCGGAGTGCAAACCGCGACGGCAATCTTCTCTGCCGCGCCATCGTTCACCACTCACACGGTCCGCCCCACCGCTGATCCCACGCCCCGTTACGACGCTGTCGCATCCAATCAGCGGCTCCAGATTCATCGCTCCCCAACACGACCCGCTCTTGGAAACCCCATGCGAATCCTTTTGACCAACGACGACGGAGTCTTCGCCCCCGGACTGGCAGCGCTCGAACAACAACTCCGGCACCTCGGCGAGGTGTTTGTGATTGCGCCCGCGACCGAGCAGTCGGGCGTCAGCCATTCCATCACCTACCTGACTCCGCTGGTGGGCAAGTCCATTCATCGCGACGGACGCCACTGGGCTTGGGCCGTCGAAGGAAGCCCGGCCGATTGCGTCAAACTGGCGATTGCCGAATTGCTGCGGGACGAACCGGTCGACCTGGTGGTCAGCGGGATCAACAACGGGCTGAACGCTGGCATCAATGTGCTTTACAGCGGCACCGTCGCCGCGGCGATCGAGGGAGCCTTTTTCGGCACCACCAGCGTCGCGGTTTCCTTGGAGTACGACCCCGACGCCGACTTCCAATCTGCCGCGGTGATCGCCAAAAAGATCGTCGCGGGGATCGCCCGCACGGCGGACGCCAAGGGGAAACTTTTCAATCTGAACATTCCCACCGCGGCCACCCAGTCGGCCGCCGAACTGCAAATCGTTCCCATGGGGCTGGCACAGTACGGCAACCGCTACGAGAAACGCCAGGACCCCGGTGGGCGGGACTATTACTGGGCGCTGTGGGAAGAGCCCGCCCAGCCTCCGCCGGAACAAACGGACATCACCGAATTACGCAAAGGCAACGTGACTCTCAGCTGCTTGCAATTCGATATGACCAACCATGGGGTCACGGAGAAAATGCGGTCCTGGGGACTCAAGATTTGATCCGACCGCCGGACATTGATCGAATCGGCTGGACGTTGATTGAATCGGCTGTGATGGACGTCCCGTCGGCAGAATCGGCACAACACGCCGGCCGGTGCCATCCGGGGGGATCGGCGGCCAGAAATTGGGGATTGGTTTCGGCCGATTGTGGAGCCGGCTTCACCGGAGAGCTATCCTTGACGATCGGTCGCGCCGGGCCGGCGTCACGTTCCCGGCAAAACCTTCGGCAACGCGAACGGTTGTGCCTTTTCCCCCAAGCCCAACATCGGCTCCATGGCGGTTTCTTCTCAATCGCAATCTCATTTCCGACATGCTCTCCTGCGGCACCTTCCGGTGCGGTGCCACCTGATCGTGATGTTGTTGGCACTTGCCGCTTCAGTCCGGCCGCTGCCCGCGGCGATCGTTTACGACGAAGCGGTCGACGGAGAACTCACGTCGGACAATTTGGCGCCCCAGCCGATCAATTTCACGATCGGCGACAACACGGTGGTGGGGACCGTGGAAAGTTCCCAGGGTGTCGGGAACGTCGATGTGTTCACGTTCAACGTTCCGACAGGCGTTCAGTGGACCTCCATGGTGGTCGACAACTACGAATCGACCGACAGCCTGGCATTTGTCGGAATCAACGACGATTCCTTTTTCCCGTACAACACGTTCGAGCTGGATCTGGTCAATTTCGGCGATTTGCCCGACGACGCCTTCTTGGGCGGAACGACCTTCAGCAGCTTTGACCTGGGCAACGACATCCTGCCTCGCAGCGCCAACGTGGCGGGCCGCGGCTTCACCGCGCCCCTGCCATCGGGCGACTATTCGATCTACATCCAGCAAACCGGTGCGATCACCGACTACGCTTTGACTTTCAACCTGGTCAGCGCCGTCCCGGAACCGGGCGTCGTCTCCCTGCTGCTGCTGGGCAGTGTTTCGCTGTTGATGCGTCGTCGCGGACGACGGGTTTCGCTGTTGATGCGTCGTGGCGGACGACGGAAGGGACTTTGCATCGATCGATAGCAAGACGTCAGGCACAGCCTGACCTACCGAATTGCCGCACAAAAGCTGGGCAGTTGAAGCACTAGAAACGCGGCGACGGACGCCGCCACTGCAAACCGTCCCCGGAACTCGGGTCGCTTGAATTGGTGGGGAAGGGCTCCGTTGACGGCAGCGAAGCGGACCCGAACCGGCTGGCCCCTTCGAATCCCGGTCGCGACGCAACGGACGTTGCCGAATCGAAGTCCGTCGCATCGGAACGCTGGAAGGTGCTGGTGTTCGACTGGCCGATCGTGGGTCCAGACGGCACGCTGGCCGAGGTGGGCGTGAAGTTCGATGCTTGTTGGGGATAGTAGCCCGGCGGATTCGGAGCGGTGGTCAAATCGATCACCGGCATTCCGCCGTAGGCCGGAGAGGAAACGCCCGGCGCGTTCGATGGCGCGGTGCTGCCTCCGGGCGGCGTCGTGTTGTCGTATCCCGCTCCGAAGGTCGTCGTGTTGGGTGTCGCGGATCCTTCACTGACCCAACCCGTTTGGCGAACCGACGAATCCGGTGACCCGCCGGCATTGGCCGCGACTCCGTTGGATATCGGCGGGGAGGCGTTCAACTCGGTAACCCCGCGGGTCATCCCGGAGGATCCCAGTGCCGCTCCGGATGGCATTGCACCGGTCGGTGCATAGCCCAACGAAGCTCCGCCGGGGCCCAACGAAGCTCCGCCAGGGCCCAACGAAGCTCCACCAGGAATCGACGCCCCGTAGTTGGTTGAAGACTGGTAGGAACCGGTCGGCGGAGGCGGCACGCGGGTGGGTGCCCCCGTGGCGCTGACGCCAGGCGCCGGCGATAGCATCGCCCCGGGTTGCATCGGCGACACCGGCGTCAATGGCGACGCCTGGCCCATCGACGAAACCGCCCCGTTGGTTGCATTGCGGCAACCCGCCAAGCCGGACACACCGATCAGTGCAACCGAGCCCAGGGCCAGAGACGAAAAAGCGGAGAAGATGTGATTTCGCATGATCAAATCGTGTGTGCGAGATAACGGGTGCATCTGGGCTTTAACAAATCTGAAGATTTTGTCGAAAGTCCAACCGCTGGAAAAACCGTCATTTCGAATTGAAATCGGCTTGACCGCAAAAGCCGGCAATTCCGCCTTGCGGCCGTGTTCCGATTCGAAAGGTCGCCAGAAATCCAGCTCCGCAAACTTTCGGTGACCTACAGCTTTCGTAACGGCTTTCCCGAGCTGGAACCTGGATGCTTGCGACCGCCGCGTGCCAGCCCCGTCCTGCCTCCCTCATCACGACCGGACTTGGCACGCTCGGTCCAGCATCCAGCCCTCCAAACGCTCCACCCCCTTCGCCTCTGCCCGGGCCCCCCGCCGCCCTTCAGACCTCGCGGATCCGTCGCGACCGGGTCCGGCACGACGCCCCATGCTTCGCCTGCTCCGCCAAGCCCGAAACGCGATTTGCGGCCCCCTGCATGATGCCGGCTTGCGGCGCCGTGTTGCCGGCGGCGGTGCGCCCGCGCTGGTGCCTTTCTATCATCGCGTGGCGGATCACACGTCCAATCCATGGACCATCTCGCGGAAGGAATTCGCCCGCCACCTGGACTACTGCCGTGATCGCCTGACGCCGGCGTCATTGGATGTCATCCAGGCCACGATGGAATCGGGCCGCAACGACCGGTGCTTGTTGAACATCACCTTTGACGACGGCTACGCGGAGAATTGTGACTTTGCGATTCCGCTGCTGATCGAGCGACACGTCTGCTGCACCTACTTTGTGACGGTCAACCACATCGTCCATCAACGGCCGTTCCCCCACGACCAGCAGAACGGCGCTCCGCTGGCCGTCAACACGGTTCGCCAGCTAAGAGAGATGGCGGATCATGGCGTCCAGATCGGACTTCATGCCCGTGACCACGTGGACTTCGCAACACTGACCGCCCCCGACCAGATCGATCAACAGATTCGCCAGGGCAAAGACGAACTAGAGCAGTTGATCGGACACCCGGTCCGACATTTCGCCTTTCCGTTCGGAATGCCCGCCCAGCTGACTCGGGCCGCAATCGCAGGCGTCCGTCGCGCAGGGCTGGCCAGTTTTTGCAGTGCCTTTGGCGGCTACAACCTGCCCGGACGAGACGCGTTCCATCTTCGACGCTTCCACGGCGACCCGGAATTCAGCCGGTTCCAAAACTGGGTGCGATTTGATCCCCGCAAACTGCGACGCGAACCCCCAGTGCCTTACGACACACCGGACCCCACACGTCGATCCTCCGGGGCGCCGGAATGCGATCGGCTGGCATGTGAAGCGAGCGCAACCAATGCCGCCGAGTCGGATCGCCCCCACGTCGGTGCCCCGCAATGACGCTGCGTCGTTGGTGGCGCAAGGTACCGCCCCGCAATCAGATCCGGCCGCTGCGATGCCAGTTCGTGATCACCAGCATGCCGGTGGGCGGTGCCGAGACGCTGCTGGTCAACTTGCTGCGAAGACTGGATCCGTCGGTGCTGCAACCGGAAGTGGTCTGTCTGAAGGAACCCGGCCCGCTGGGCGAAACGATCTCTGCGGAGTTCCCTGTTCACAGCGGACTGCTCCGACGCAAATGGGATGTCCGAGTCTTGTTCAAATTGATGCGGCTGATACGAGCCCACCGTGCGGACGTCGTGATCACCGTGGGAGCGGGGGACAAAATGTTCTGGGGCCGCCTGGCCGCGTTTCTGGCCGGGGTCCCGGTGATCGCATCGGCCTTGCACAGCACGGGGTGGCCCGACGGTGTGGGGCGGCTGAACCGCTTGCTCACGCCGCTGACGGACGCGTTCATCGCGGTCGCCAAATCACACGGCGAGTTCCTGCAGCGTTTCGAGAAGTTTCCAAAGCAAACAGTGCATGTGATCCCCAACGGCGTGGATTGCCAACGTTTCAAACCCGACGCGGATGCCCGCGGTGACGTGCGTGACGAATTGGGCCTGCCCGAACACGCGCAGCTGGTCGGAATCGTCGCGGCGTTGCGTCCGGAAAAGAATCATCGGCTGTTGCTTCAGGCCGCGGCCGAACTTCGCCATCGAACGGAACTGCACTGGATCGTGGTCGGCGACGGACCGCTGCGGACCTCGCTGGAAACGTTGGCAACAGAATTGGGGATCGACCGGCAAGTGCACTTTCTGGGGACCCGCAGCGACACGCCGCGTTTGCTTGCGGCCCTGGACGTGTTCACGCTCTGTTCACTCAACGAAGCCTCGCCGGTTTCCATCCTGGAAGCGCTCGCCTGCGGGATCCCGGTGGTGGCCAGCGACGTCGGATCGGTGGCGGAGACCGTTGTGCCGGGTCGGACCGGAAGCTTGTTTCCGGTGAACGACTTGAATGCCATGACGCGGGCGATCGAATCCCTGCTGGACGACCTGCTGGGCGACCGCAACGTTTGTCGGCGGATGGGCGAAGCCGGCCGCGAGCTGGTCTTGCGGCAGGGATCGCTGGAGTCGATGGTTCGCGGGTATCAAGAGCTGGCGACGACGCTGTATGACCGGGCCAGCCGGCGAGAACGCTTCGCAAGGAGCACGCGGGAAAGTAAACTTCCCGCATGACCATCACGAGTCACTTCATCGTCATGCTGGCCAAGCTCTTCAGCGGCTTCACCGTGCGCTGGGTCGATTGCCAACCGGACACCTGCCAGCGGATCTACTTTGCCAACCATACCAGTCACCTGGACGCGGTGGTGTTGTGGTCGGCGCTGCCGCGTGAATTGCGTGCGATCACCCGGCCGGTTGCCGCCAAGGACTACTGGTCACAAGGCTGGATCAAGCCTCACATGGCAGAAAGTTTCAACGCGTTGCTGATCGACCGCAAAGAGATCAAAGTGCACCGCAGTCCGATCGACATCATGCTGGAAGAGATGGGGGACGTGTACTCCCTGATCGTGTTCCCGGAAGGCGGACGCAGCGCCGGAGACGAGATGGGGGAATTCAAGAGCGGGCTGTACTACATGGGAAAGAAACGCCCGGATCTGGAACTGGTGCCGGTGTACATTGACAACGTCAACCGCATCCTGCCCCGCGGCGAAGTGTTGCCGGTCCCGCTGCTGAGCTGCATCACGATCGGCGCCCCGATCTTCCTGGAATCCGGCGAGCCCAAGCAAGCGTTCTTAAAACGGGCTCGCGAAGCCGTCCAAAAGTTGAAAGACGCTTGATGGTCAAGTCGGTGTGACGTCCTGATCGACGGGCTGGCCGGCGGTCGATCGGTTCAGAAAAAACGGCCGTGCAAAAACCACGCGTTCGGACCCTGCAGGTCTCGAAAGACCCACCACAACTGCCCCCGATCGGTTTCGATGCGATAGTAATCCCGCCGCACCGACGGCCCCTCCCACCAACCGGTTTCGATCCGTTCGGGGCCCCAGAAATACGCCACCCGGTGCACCTGACCGTGCACGCGAAAGGCGGGCAACCGATTCGCGTTGCCGCCGGAGCGGGCGGGACCGGGGTCTGGCAATCCCGACGGGACCACGGCCAACGGGATCGGGTTCCGCAGCAATTTCACGGGCCGCCGCCGAGCATCTTGTGACGAGGGAGCGACGAACCGTTCGTGATGTCGCCGGCCGGTGGCCGTGAACGGGTGATCGCTGGTACGGTCCTCGTTCGTTTTCTTCTTCTCGGCGGGGGACGACAATTGGCGGAGCGCCCGCCGCACGGAATGATCGGTCAACGAATAGGTTCGGTACGCTTTTTCCGGCAACGGATTCCGGTTTAGCCGAACGCCCAACACCGCCTCGCGTCCCATCCGCACCGTCAATGCATCGACCAGACGCGACAGCGACCGCGGGGAGGCGCCGTCGCTTTCCAAACCCACCGGGTCCTCCGCGAACAACGAACGCTGCGTGGTTCGCATCCGATCCGACTGCAAGACCTCCAGCGTGATTGCGGTGATCGGCGACGGCAACCGCCGTGACTGCAGCCCGGCGTGAATCAGTTCCCCCAGATACGCCGCATCCAAGGTCGGCGCAAACAAGCCCACGCGATGCTCCCAGCTCCGTTCATCGACCAATCGGAAGCGGCACACCAGACGCAAAACCCCACGCCCATCCGTCTGCGCGACAAGCTGTCGCGTCAATCCTTCGATGCGGTCGGCGACGATCTGCAAGTCGTCGGTCGGGTATTGCAATACGTGCGTCGCCTGAGGTTGCGGGGCCTGCCGAATCACGTGCATCGGCACTTCGTATTCGCCCAGAATCTCCGCCAGACGTTTGACCAGCGGCTCACCCAAACGGCGAGCAAGCCCGGCGCGTGGTAGCCGGATCAAAGCACCGACCGTTTCGATCCCCAGCCGATCCAGCGTGTGCCGGGTTTCAGTCGCGATCCGCAACGCATCGATCGACAACGGTTCCAGATCCGCCACCAGGTCTTGGGACAGAAAGTCATCCCGGCGGTTGTAATGGGCATGGGCCCAGGCCGCGGCGGCGTTGTCGGCGATCGCCAATTTGGCCTTCAGCCCGAATGCCGCCAAACACCGGTGGGCGGCCGCCAAAATGCCGGACTCGCCCCCGAACAGGTGCGCGACCCCGGACAGGTCACACAGAATCGTCTCGGGCTGATTGATCACTTGGCCGGCCCACGGCCGGCGATCGAGCGTTTCGATCGCCACCAACGGACTGAGTTGCTCCTGCAAGGCCGCCGCAACGCGTTGCAGCGCGATCGAGTCGCTCAGCGGATCGTGCTGCTCCACCCACGGTCGTTCGGCCGCGGCGGCGACCGAGCGGCCGCGACGTCCGTCCCCACCACTGCGAAGGGGAACACCGCGAAGGGGGCCATGGCTGACCAGTTCGGTGGCTTGCGCGATCGCGATTCCGGGCCGGACGCCCAAACGACGAGCCCGGGGACAGCAAGCCACGACCACGCGCCCGCCCCGGGGATCGGCCTGCCACAGGATCACCGGCCGCGGCGCTGTCTCCACTGGCGCAGCCCTTTCCGGCGAGTTAGCCGGTGGCTGCGAGTTAGCCGGTGGCTGCGAGTTAGCCGGTGGCTGCGGGGGCGGCTCGGTTGGCGTCTGCCCGCGCAAGCGAGGCTCGTTTTGCAGTCGTTGGATTGGCCAATTCCGCAGCCAGATGCCTAGCAGCCGTTTCATGCCGTCGAGTATCGCTGGAAGGAAGGGGATGGATCACGGCTTGGTCATCAATCTGCAACGTGACCTGCTGCCCCTGCCGTCCTCCGCGGACGCGATCCAGTGTCACCGAAATCGTTTCGAAATCGCTGCCGGTCCGCAGGCGGGGCGGGCGAAAGGCCGACGAGGGATCCGCCCCGGCCGAAGCGTCAGCCCGCCGACGTTTCTCCGCCACGTAGAACTGCACCTCGGAAAAGCTGGGCTTGCCCCGAGCTTCAAAGCCACGCACCAACAGCCCCGGCGTCCGGCCGGTTTCGGCGGCCAACTGCAAACGCCGCGCGTCCCGGTCATCGACCCGCATCGGCAGGGCCGCCCAGACCGCCGCAACCGCGCCGCTGCGGAGCGCCTGGTCGATCGTCCAGATCGCGTCGCCGGCGGTGGGAGGACGCACCAGGATCAGACGTCCGACGGCGATCCCCAACGCCGCCGCGGCCGGCGGATAGAACGTGCCGTCACAATCGACCACCAACAGCGGTCGGGCAGGGGTCTGACGCAAACGTTCGGCAGCGGCCAACAGCGCCAACGACCCCGCCGCGGCACTTTCATGAGCGGCAACCCACTCGGTCAACGTCGCGGCCAGCAGCCCGCCAGCGGGCAACCAGCCATTCATCACGTCCGATCCGGTGGAAAACACCGCTTCTTCGGTTCGCCGAATCGTCGTGATGCAACCGACCTGGTCCCGCAACTTTCGCAACACCCGATCACGACGTTCACGCTCGGATCCGGGAGACCGGCGACCAGATTCCTCGCCCCGGTTGGGCTCGATCGCTGCCTGGGATGATGGCCGGCAGACGGCCGCGGTGGAATCCGACGCGGCCGGATTGCCTGCCGCATTCGCCACCGACGCATTCAGCACCGCTGGAGCGAAAGCCTTTGCCGCCGACGCTTTCGTCGTCTGCCGGGGTGCCGACGTTTTCGCCCCGGAAGCCGGCGCGGCGGCGTTCATGAACGAAAAGAGTTGCTGGCTGGCCATGACGATTATCCAGACCAAGGAAAAGCGAAAACGGGGGTGCACAACCGGAAGCGGCGGACAATGCAAGCATAACCGATGCTAGCAATCTAAACTGTCTTTCTCGTCCCCTCCGGAGGGCGGCGGCCTGCTTCGAACCGGGTCGAACCGGATACCGTGGACGGCGGGCCGGGGGTACAACCACACCGACCCATTGGCAGCCGCCCCCCACTCATCAGGCACAATCAGTCGGTCTGCTAACCAGCGGGGCACGCACGGGAACGCGAGCACGGGAGCAGGAATCGCTCTTCGCCCTCCCACGTTTCTTCTTTCGGCAAAACACTCGATCACAGGACACTTTGGATGCTGTCGCGAATTCGATGGTTTTTGATAATCGGCGGCGTTCTGGTGCTGGCGATCTTCTCGTTGGCCAACACCGAAAACGTGCCGCTGACGATGCCTTTGGTGTTCAACACCGAACTTCCGCTGGCCATGTTGTTGGCCGTTTCGTTCTTGATCGGCTTCATGGTTGGATCGCTGTGGACGGCTTGGATGCTGCGTCGCCCGGCGGCGCACAAAACATCTGGTCGGAGCGCATCCGGCAAGGGCGCATCTGGTAAGGGCTCCGGGACAAAAGCGCCGCCCGCAACCGCCCCCTCTTCGACCGAGCCTGCGGACCGTCCCCCCGATCCCCATCTGCCGTGACCGGCCAAGACGTGCTTTAAAATTCACCCTCCCTCCCAGGAAGTCGTGCAGCTTTCCGAGCAAGGAAAAGACTTGCTTTTCTGAAATTCACCCTCCTCCGGGAGGGTCAAAGGCGAGGCACGAGCCTTTGGGGAGGGTGTCCTGTAGAACCCGCTGAAATACAACGACCCCGGCCGTCCCCTCCCCGCGTCGTCGCGGGGCTCCTCCGCGACCCTCCCGGAGGGAGGGTGAAGTGTCTTGTGTAGATGCCAATGCCCATGTGTAGATGCCAATGCCCATAGGGTCGGTGAAATGAAACGACACGCCCGCTTTCATCGTCCACGAGCTGCCATTTCCGCCCGGCGTTGAGCCACGAGCTGGTAGCGGAGCAGAACCAAACGGGCCAAATCGCCCATGTGGTGCAGGCCGTCGCCGCAATCGGTGGCCGCCGCGACCGAAGTCCCGGCGCTCCGCTGCGCGGCGCGCCCGCCGGCGACGCGGTCGCGTCCCGAAGCAGCGGCCGGCAGCGGAGCCGGGGGGTTCACGACCGGCGTTGCGACCGGAGCGGCAACGGGGCTGGAATCCAACGCGGCGGAATCAAAAAGCATCATCTGGGTCATCTCAAAGCTCCGGCAAACGGCCAATCGAGTTGCTTCCGAGCGTGGTTCCGCTCGATTGGTCGGAATCTTCGCGATCCCGATGACACGTCCGGTCACGCCCCAGCGGCGACTGTCCGAAACCGCCAGAATCGGATAAACTTCTTGCAGCTGGACCCGAACGTTCCCGCGGACACGCCGTCGGAGCATGGCGGACGCCGGAGAACCTCGCTCTGGGACACGAATCGGACGAAAAGCGCCGGATTTCGTCTCCAAGCGTGCTGGGGCACGATCGGTCCTTCGCGAATTGATTCCCTTCCCGCGACCGACCTCCGTTTGGGTCGGCAACGCCCCCCAATCGACAAGGTTTTCCCGCATGGCTGCCGCCAACGCCGAAGAAATTGAATTCAAGATTTCGCCCGATGATCAGGACGAACACAGCTTCGTCAGCATTTGGAACATCGCTTCCGCGACCTGTGACGGCAAATTGGAAGAAACCCGGGCGTTGGCTTCCAAACTGCTCAATTTCCTGTGCAAACGTGACTGTGACTTTGTCGTCTGCAGCTCCTCCAACCTGGAATACCTGGACGAGAAATTTGAAAGCGACAACAAGATCTTGTACGACTGGAAGCCCGAGAGCGAGCACGTGGACATCATCACGCAGCACGCCGAAGTGCCCGGAAAGGCCTTCATGTCTTTCCTGAAAACGCACAAGTTCAATCCCGCGACGAAGTACAATCCCCGCCGCGCCGACCGCGTCGAGTGGTTCAACGAACGCTGGTGCGTGGGCTGAGTTCGGGTTCACCGGTGCTGGGGTTCACCGGTGCTGGGGTTCACCGGTGCTGGGGTTCACCGGTGCTGGGGTTCACAGGCTCGGCCCATTCACGCAAGTCAAAACCACGTGCAGCCGAATCAACCTCGGTTGATCGTGGTCCACGTTCTTCCTTTCGCCGGCGACGGCCCGACCCATGCTCCTTCCGCGAACGAATCTGGGGCTGATCTTGGCGTTGCTTTGGATCCTGGGCGCAGGCTCGTCCGGAACAGCCCAGCCTCCCTCCCAGACCACTCCGCCGGCGAATGCCGCTGCGGCGGAAGATGGCGCGGAGAACGCCTCCGCAGAAGACACCTCCGCAGAAGACACCGTGGCGGGTGGGCCTTCCGGCGGCACCGAACTGCCGAACAGTGAATCACAAGCCAAGAAGGATTCACAAGCCGATTCACAAGCCAAGGATCAGCGCACGCTGGCGGACTGGGCGGAACAACTTTCCCACCCTCGGTTTCTCCGCCGCGAATCGGCCGAGCGGCATCTGATTGACGGGGGCGAGAAAGCGGTGCCGGTGCTGATCGAAGCACTCGGCAGTGGCGATCTGGAAACCACCCAGCGGGTCATTTCCGTGCTCGCCCGGATCGCCCAAAGCGAGCCTCCGCTGCACACCGAGGGTGCCTTCGCGGCGCTCTCGGACATCGCCCGCCGAGGCGTCAGCACCAAGTCGAGCGTGGCCAAATCGACCCTGCAGGACCTGATTCTTCAGCGTCAACACGAAGCCCGGGTTCAGCTCACCGCGGCAGGCGTCTTTGTCGACATTGACACCGTCGCTCTGGGGGCGCGCAGCCAGGATCGCCCCATCGTCCGGATCGACGAGAACTGGAACGGAGACGTTCAAACGCTCGACTGGCTGCGATGGTTGGCGGAATACGACTTCGCCGTCTTGAAGGGGAAATCGATCACACCGGAAGTGTTTGAAGCGATCGCCCGGATGCCGGACTTGGAGACACTGGTCGTGATCGAAAGTGAGCTCAGCGCGGCCTCGATCGAAGCCCTGCAGCAGCGCACGCGTCTGGACGCAATCGAGTTTCGTTACATCCGGTTGAACGAAGACATCCTGACCGCGCTGGCGGAGGTGCGACTGAGGAGCGCGATCTATCTGATGGGGACGGGAGTGTCGACCGACAGGGTGGAACAGTTGCGCGCGGAGCTTCCCGGCTTGGAGATCACGCACCGTCAGGGTGGGTTCTTGGGCGTCGTGTGTCGCAGCGTCTTCGACAATGTCTGCGAGGTCAGCCAGATCCTGGAGGATAGTGCGGCCGACAAAGCCGGGCTGCGTCCGGGCGACATCGTGACCCGAATCGATGGCAAAACGATCGCGCGTTTTGAAGATTTGCAAAACCAGATCAATACGCGGATCCCCGGTGACGAGATTTCGATTCAGTTTCGTCGCGGCGATGAAATGATCGACACCACGGCAACCCTGGGCAAACAAAGAAATCAATGACCTCGGGCCGTGTGAAACAGTCCCGCTCGTCATCCGGGCAACGGAGTGCCGTCCCGCCGCACGAACCGGTCTGGCAACAATCTCGTTGGCGGAGCGACGTGCGCCGGAAGTTGCTGGCGTGGTTTGACCAGAACGCGAGGGAAATGCCCTGGCGCAGCGATCCCCAGCCGTATCACGTGTGGGTCAGCGAAATCATGCTGCAGCAGACCCAGGTGGCGACCGTCCTGCCCTACTATCGGCGTTGGATGAAGTCGTTTCCCACGGTCGCCGATCTGGCAGCAGCCGACGAAGCGGAATTGCTGCGTCATTGGGAAGGTCTGGGATACTACCGCCGCGTTCGCTCGCTGCACGCCGCGGCCAAACAAATCATGGAGCGGCACGGCGGCGAGTTCCCGCTGGACTTCGAGTCGGTGCTGGCACTGCCCGGCGTCGGGCGCTACACCGCCGGGGCGGTGTTGTCGATCTCCGCCGGGGCGAAGCTGCCCGTGTTGGAAGGCAATACCCAGCGGGTTTATAGTCGCTGGATTGCGTTGCGACGGCCGCCGAGTGATCCGTCGGCAACCCGCCTGCTATGGGACGTTGCTCAAGCCATGCTGCCACACCGGGGAGCGTCCAGCGGCACGTTCAACCAGGCCGCGATGGAATTGGGGGCCCTGGTCTGCACCCCGACCGGGCCCGACTGTGATTCCTGTCCGGTCCGCGCCCACTGCCAAGCCGCCAAACAGGAGTTGCAGACGGAGATTCCCGGCAAGATCAAACGTCTTCGCTACGAAGACCGAACCGAATTCGCACTGATCGTGGATCGGAAACGACGACGGGAAACCGAATACCTGATGCGTCCGCTACCCGAAGGCGGTCGCTGGGCCGGGCTCTGGGATTTTCCTCGGCCGACGGAAGTCGGAACCGAGACGGTTGACCAGGCGGCTTCCTGGTTGGCCGAACAGCTTGGCGTTCCGGTCGATCACGGCCCGCGTTTGCGGACGCTTCGGCACGCAGTCACCCGTTACCGCATCTCACTTCACATCCATCGCGCCAGGCTCAGCGAAGCGACGTCAATGGCCGATCCGCCCCCGACACCCTGGCAGTGGGTGCGGCTGTCGCACCTGGACCAGCTTCCGATGAGCACGACGGGTCGGCAGATCCACGCGTACCTGCAAGACAACCGGCAACCGTTGCTGCCGCTGGGTTAGCGAGACAGCGGTTGATTCTGATTCGGATTCCGGTAGTGAGACGCATTCGATTTTGCGGGCACATTCGGTTTACAATGGAGGGACTTTCTACCTGCCCCTTCATCTCTCTCCCACCTAACCCACCAGAGATCCTCACCATGTCGAATCGAGACCGATTTCGTCTACGATCCGTCTTCGGCACCGCGACCTGTTTGGCAGCCGGATGGTGCTTTTCCGCTGCAGCCGTTGCCGCACCGTTGGACAGCACCACCGACTCGCAGGAAGCCTCCCAAACCGCCCAGCTCGGCACCGACACGTCACTTCTGTCGGGCATCCCCGGCGAGGGCAAGGTGTCGCTGGAAGAAGTCCAGCAATGGCTTGCCGATCCCGCCAACCATACCGAGCTGACGGTGCAACTGCCCAAAGGATTGGACGCGGCAAGCGGCAACATTTACATCCCCGAAGACAACCCGCTGACGCGTGCCAAGATCGAACTGGGACGCCAACTGTATTTTGACCCGCGACTTTCCAGCGACAGCACAATTTCGTGCGCCTCCTGTCACGACCCGGCTTCCGGCTACGCGGCCCCGACCCAATTTGGCGTCGGTGTCGGCGGACAGGAGGGCGGACGGAATTCACCGGTCTCCTACAACCGCATCATCACCAAGGAGCAGTTTTGGGATGGCCGCGCGGGTTCCCTGGAAGACCAGGCGGTGGGGCCGATCGCCAATCCGATCGAGATGGGCAACACGCACGAACAATGCGTCTCCGATCTGGCGTCCAACAAGGTCTATGTCGCGGAGTTCGATAAGATCTTTCCCGACGGACTGACGATCGACAACGTCGGCAAAGCCTTGGCCGCGTTCGAACGCACCCTGGTGACAGGTCCGGCGCCCTATGACTATCAAGTCGAACTGGACAATTTCAAAAAGGTCTTCGCGGCCGATCTGGAATTCCTGGACGAGGATCCGGAATTGAAAGAAGAGTTCGACGCGTTGCAGGCGGCCGCGGCCAAGCATCCGATGAGCGAATCGGCCAAACGCGGCATGAAGCTGTTCAGCGGCAAAGCCAATTGCACCGCGTGTCATGCCGGTGCCAACTTTGCCGACGAGCAGTACCACAACCTGGGCGTGGGCATGGACGCCGAAGAACCCGACCTGGGCCGCTACGAAGTGACCGAGCAGGAAAAGGATAAAGGGGCTTTCAAAACGCCGACGCTTCGCAACGTCGCATTGTCAGGGCCTTACATGCACGACGGCAGCCAGAAGACGCTGGAAGAAGTCGTCGAATGGTACGACAAGGGCGGCCACAAGAATCCCTGGCTGAGCGACAAGATGAAACCGCTGAACTTGACCGACCAGGAGAAGGCGGATCTGGTCGCGTTCATGAAAGAAGGTTTGACCGGATCGTTCCCGAAGCTGGAAACCGGTCGCTTGCCCGAATAGGACGGGCAATCATCGATACCGATCCGACAAGTTCGTGAACAAGCGAAAAACGGCGAAGCACAGGCTTCGCCGTTTTTTTTATGCTGGGTGATCGCCGCGGCGGCTACCAGGTGAGCAGCCCGCCGGATTGTTGTTCGTCACCGTCTTCCCAGTGACGCCGAATTTCGCGCAGCCCGTAGGCGCACATCTCAAAGTGTTCGCTCATCCGCTGGATGACTTCCGAGGACGGACGATCTTCCCCGCCTTCGATCTCCGCCGCGATCGCGTAAGCACGTTTTCCCTGTCGGCAATAATCCAGGAATCGATCCGGGGATTCGGCCAGACCTTTCCGGCCAGAGAGACTTTCCGGATACATGCCTGACCAGAACAAGGTGAAGTCACCGACGTGGCGGTACACTTCGCGCTTGGCCAACCCGATCCGTCGCTCGGCTTCGGCGACCATCTGGACCAGGTGCCGCGTCCGCATGCCGTCGCTCTGTCGCAACGAGTACAAAGAATCGACGCGAACGAAACGCAGCATCATGTCGCTGACGTAATCCACCAGCTGGACATCCACCACGCCCAGCTTGGTATGGAAGATGAACTCGCTGATCCCGCGAAAGAACCGCTCGATCGTCGAGGCTCGATTGTCATTCAGATCGTCGTCGGATGCCAACGTCATCGGTAGACCTCTCGATAGAAAACCTGGCGACGCGAACGCTGCCTGCGATCGGCAATCGCAACCGTGGTCCTTGACTGCTAGCGGCCGACCGCGGTCGCCGTCAAGACAGATCCAGAATAATCAAAACGCTAATCGCCTGTTGCAAGACTACCCCACCAACTTTCATTCGGCTGCCAATTCTCCTGTAAGATCTGCGAATGGAATTTTTCCAGCCGGTCTTTGGTGTCGGAGTGAATTTTTTCGAACCATGCGTCCGTCTTCGCAGGATCGTAGCGGGGATCCGGTTTCGGGCGTTTTGCCCCCACATCCGTCAGCCAACCGTCCAACTGTTTCCACAGCCGGCTGGCGTGCTGGGGATGGGTGCGTGAGACGTCACTGCGTTCTCCCGGATCGACGTCCAATTGATACAATTCGTTCCGCCCGTCTTCGTAGTAGTGGATCAGCTTCCATTCGCCCTGGCGGATGATGGCATGAGGCTCGCCGCCTTGATTGCCGTAGTGCGGGTAGTGCCAGTACAGCGGGCGGTCGGCGATCTGTCCGCCGCCGAGCAACGGCTTCAAACTGACGCCGTCGACATGCTGCTCCGGTCGCAGCGGCAACCCACACAGGTCCAGAATCGTGGGGTAAAGATCCGCACCGGTGACCGGAACGTCGCACGTCGAACCGGCGGCCACCTGCCGCGGGTAGCGGATGTAGAACGGTTCGCGAATCCCGCCTTCCCACTGGCGTCCCTTGCCGCCGCGAAACGGCAGGTTGCAGGTGCTGTAGGCGTCACCCGACGAAACGCCGCCGTTGTCGCTGGTGAAGATGACGACGGTGTTGTCCGCCAGGCCATTTTCCTCCAGTGCTTGCAGGACGACGCCCACCGCATCATCAACCGTCTCCACCATCCCGGCGTAAACCGGATGATCTTGGACTTGCCGGACCGGCAAGGTGCGGTCGATCGAAAATCGCTGACCGCCCTCGGGCAATTCCGGCGCCAACTTGCGGTACTTTTCCCACAACCGCTTCGTCGTCTGCACGGGGCCGTGCACGCTGTAAAACGACAGCATCGCAAAAAACGGATCGTCCTTGTTGGACGTGATGTAGTCCGCCGTCTCCTGGGCCAAACGCATCGGCAAGGATTCCCCCGCCGGCCCGTTCTCCAGCACCGGATTGTTGTACGGCGAAAAGTATCCGCCCGGCGGGCTGCCCCGATCATGGCCGCCCTTGTTGACCTGATAACCGTGGTCGGTCGGCCAGGAACCGCGATCGCCGAGATGCCACTTGCCGGCAAAGAACGTGCGATAGCCCGCTTCGACCAATGCCTCCGCCAACGTGACATCATCGTTGGGCAAGGCGTGAACGTAATCGGCCGGCAACACCCGATAGGGGCGCGTCCATTCCATTCCGCTCTTGGCGCCGATCCAGTCCGTGATCCCGTTGCGCGCCGGAAAGGTGCCCAGCTGGATACTCGCCCGTGACGGGCTGCAGACACAGCACGTCGCGTAACCATTGGTAAACCGCATGCCTTCGGAAGCAATCCGATCGATGTGGGGCGAGCGGTAAAAGGTGCTGCCCTCACCGGACAAGTCGACCGCCCCCATGTCGTCCATCAAAATCAACACGACATTGGGTCGCGATTGCTGGGCGAAACCGGCCGGAGCCACCGAAAGAAGTCCGAGGAGCGAAAAGAACGGAACCAAACCGAAGGCTGTGAACTGTCGAGACGTCATCGTTGCGGGATACAAGGCCGGGAGGGTGATGGGGAGGGGTCGGCGAATTCTTTCTCGCCGAACGTGACGACTCCATCATACTCGCTTCGCGGTCGCGCGAATGCGGAGCCCGTTGCGCAGAGGGGTGACTGCATCCGACGCTGGCGTTACCGTCGCGAACCACCCGCGGCCAATTTCAATTCCAGATAGCTTTCTTGGACTCGATGAAGCAGGCCCAACTGGTCAGCCAAGCGAGCAATGCTCTCGCCGGCTTCTTCGGCAGCATCCTGGTTGCTGTCGGATTCATCGATCAACAATTCGATCTCAGCAAAACAGCCCAAACCGTCCACGTCGTCCAGGGTCACCGTGAAGTGATTTCGGGGATCGTCATCGGACCAACCGTACGAGCAACGTGTTTTCTCCACGATCTCCACGACCGAGAACCCCAGGGCGGTCAACAATCGCTGCATCTGCCGGCCTTCGGGATCGCCCGGGGCCAGACACCATTCGATCTCTTGTCTCGCTTTCAGCGTCGAATCGCTCAACCGCAGTTTCGGTCCTTTGTAAGTCACCGACGGGACCGAATCGACTTGGCGAATTCGGAGGGCCTCCTGCGATTGGCGAAAATCGCGTGACGGGTGTTGGTAGTAGGTATCGGCGTGACGCTGGGTTTCGCCTGCGGAAGCGCCGCTGGCGGCCAACCGTGATTGCAACTCGCGGCGATCCGCCACGCGGAATTTTTGTTCGATTTCAAACATGTTTCGAATGCAATGCTGGAAAGACTGTGGCGTGAGGCGGGTGGCCGGGGACGTTGCGGGCCCCTGGCGATTGCATCCAGGGAGCCGCCCGGAACACGGTCCGGGTGGGCAGTGCTGATTTTGCTAAGATCTGGGTCGCCCGTGCAGTGGCCGGCGGGAGATCCCGCACCGGTTTGTCACTTTCCGCGATCCGCTTCCTCACTCGTATTCGGTGTGCGTCATGCGTCCGTTTAAAAATCGACCCTTCGCCCATATCGTCGTCCTTTGTCTCGCCTGGGGCTGCTGGTCCGGGGCGTCACGCGGTGAAGATTGGGTCCAATGGATGGGCAATCAACGTGACAATGTGCTCCGCGATGTTGCTCAGCTGGAGGACCTGCCGTCGCAACCTGAGGTCGCGTGGCGCAGTGAACTGGATGGCGGCTACGCCGGTCCGGCCGTCGGTGGCGGCCGCGTGTTCGTCACCGACTACGTCACATCGAACGATGTCAGTGTTGCGAATTTCGAACGCAACGAGTTTTCCGGGATCGAACGGGTGCTGTGTTTTGACCAGGCGAGCGGGAAGCTGCAATGGAAGCACGAGTATCCGGTCAAGTACACGGTTTCCTACCCCGCGGGTCCCCGCTGCACGCCGACGATCGACGATGACCGCGTCTACACCCTGGGCACCGAAGGCGACTTGTTCTGCTTCCGTGTGACCGACGGCAGCGTGGTCTGGTCCCGCAACCTCCGTGAAGACTTCAACACGAAAGCGGCGTTGTGGGGTTACGCCAGCCATCCTTTGATCGACGGCGACCGGCTGATCTGTGTGGTCGGCGGCGAGGGTTCCCACATGGTTGCCTTTGACAAAAAAACGGGCGACGAGATCTGGCGTCAGGGTACCGCCCCGGAACAGGGATACGTGCCGCCGACCATCATCGAAGCCGGTGGCGTGCGTCAGTTGATCTCCGGTCGACCGGATGCCATCGCGTCGTTGGATCCGGAAACCGGCAAGACGTACTGGAGCGTTCCCTACGAGGCGACCAACGGCTCGATCATCATGTCCCCGGTGACCGTCGACGTGGATGGCACGAAGTACCTGTACATCGGCGGCTACGACAAAAAGAACCTGCTCCTGAAGCTTGATCCCGACAAGCCCGCGGCCACCTGGGTCTGGCAGGACGAAGTCAAACAGGGGATTTCACCGGTGAACGTCCAACCGTTGGTCGTCGACGGGATCATCTACGGCCTGGACCAAAAGGGCACGCTGATGGCGGTGGAAATCCCCAGCGGTGATCGCCTGTGGGAAACGTCGCAGCCGCTGGCCGAAAGGCCGCTGGGAACCGGAACCGCCTTCATCGTCCGCATCGATTCCACGGACCGTTTTCTGATGTTCACCGAAATGGGTGATCTGGTGCTGGGGCAGATGGACCGGTCCGGCTTCAAAGAACTGGACCGCGCGAACGTCATCCAGCCGACCGGAACGGCTTTCGGCAGGAAAGTCGTCTGGAGCGCGCCGGCCTATGCCGACGGCAAGATGTTTGTCCGCAACGACAAAGAGATCGTGTGCGTGCGTCTGACACCCTAGCCCGCTGGCGACGATAGCAACCCGGGCTCGCTTTATTGCTCGTTGTACCCACCCTCGCCGGAGCGTGGAGCTTGCTTTTTTGCTCGTTGCAGCCACGCTCGCCAGACCGCGGAGTTTGCTGTCCAGCTAGCGAGCCCCTTGTTCCAAGACCTTGCGAATCCGCAAAGCGACGGTCTGATCGCTTTCAGATTTCAGCCGCTGGCGCAACAGGCGTTCTGATTCGGGATCGCCTTGGCCGGCGAGTTCTGCGACCGCTCGCATGCGATCGAATCGGCTGGGACTGTTCAATCGATCTGCCGGCGACGTCGCGTCTCCGGCTGCATCGACCCCCTTCGTCGCGGTTACGGCGTTGGGATCGCCGGATCTCGATTCGGTTGTCCGGGGCGACGTGGCTTCGGGCACCGTCGCATGGAAGCCGGGTTTGACAATCTTCGCTGGTTTGCCAGTGCTCGGGAGGGCGGTGCCAATGGTTGGGGAAGGGGCGTCGAACCGTTCTTTCGGCCGCGAATGATCGGCGGCTGGGGCGGCGGCCTGACTCAGAATGACGTCGTCGGCAGCGAGCGGGCGAAGCGTGGTGACGTTGGCACGATACAACCTGGGAGCCCCCGTCGCACCGGCCTCCGGAGGCCACTGAGACCAACTGGCACCGGCTTCGCCCATCGAATCCAGAGGCAGCGGTCGTTTGGCGGGCGACAATGCAACGCTGGGAAGACGCTTCAACCCCGCTTCGGCAACATCATCCCTGCTGGCCGCGGGGCTTGGGCCGGTACCGGTGCGTGACCAGTCTCCGGCAACGATCGCACGCGCCCGGTCCAATGTCGCCATTTCCTTCTCATCAGCACCTTCAAGTCCTGAGGCCGCGCCCGAGTCGATTTCCGCGAGCAGGTCTTCTACCAACGTCTGTCCCAACCGCTGAAGGCGACGCGACCGTTCATCGGAAGTTTGGGTCCCCAACTGAAGGCACGCACGTTCAATCGCAGCGACCAGCGCAGTCCGACGTTTGGTGACCGTTTCGGCGGGCAAGGTCGTCCAGGACTTGAGTGACTGATTGGTCAACTGGAACGCCAGCTCGGAGACCTGGGGCGATTCGTCGGCCACGGCAAGCACGACCGTTTCAATTCCGACCGCGTCGTAGGCGCCGAGTTGGCGCAAACCATCCAGCTTTTCGTTCACATCCTGGCTGGCAAAGTCGCGTGACAGCCGCTGGACCTGAAACCGCTGCCAGCAATGGTGTCCCAGACCGGCGGCCGCCGACAGGACAATCACGACCATCAGGAATCGAACGGCCGAAAGCAGACTGCGGCGAGAGCGCTCGCGCTCGTCGGCGAACACGGAAAAAGGGTTGGGAGTCCGGTTGAAATCGAAATCGTCCATCGTGTTCGATCGCGGTGTCGGGGTGGGGAACCGGAGCTTCGGTCGAAGGCGTGGCCCGCGATCTTCTCGGATCCGCTTGGCCGGACGCAAGGTCAGCTTCACGCCTCCCTCGCCAACGCGGCCCGGGTATGTTTTCTCGTTCCCGGGCTCCCGCATGGGAACGCACTGCACGCTGGCTCCGCCAGCCCACTGGCACTCGACTCGCCACTTGCTCACATCCCTCCGCCATTTAACGCGGCGCCGGGACGCCGACGGCGTCCAGTTTTTGCCGATACGCCTCGCGGTCGGCCCGCCACTGCTGATGCATCTGCCGCGGCACATCGATTCCTTCCAGCGAATCGGCCAACACACCCTGAGCCGTCACGGCGTCGAGCGGCGTCGCGAGATCGCCGATCCACACGATCCGAGCGTCCGCATCGACCAGGCAACATGTGCCCGGCTGCAGCCCCAGGTCGGTGGCCAGCGTCCCGCGGTCATCTTGGACCAGCACCAGGCCCGATGTGCGTAAGCGTTCGGCGCCTGCCCGATCGACCAATGCGACGATTCGCAGCTGCCGCTGCATCGGATCGCCCAATTGCGTCTGCCAGTGCGAAAGTGCGGCAAGAGCGTTCATCGTCTGGGCGTCACCCTGCATTTCATCCGCGTCGGAATCGGATGAGAACTGCCCGCAAAAGAACAGCGTCATCTGCCGGTCGATTCCCCGGTGGGTGACACGAACGCGGCCGGTCAGGTCGGACACGTCAAACGGTTTCAGCCGTCCTCCGATCAACGATGATGGCTCCGGCGGGGGCAACGGCACCAGCGCCCCAACGTACTGCGGCGATCGCGGAAACGAAGTGGCGATCGAATCGAATTCCAACTCGGTCGACGGATCGAAGGTCGCTTCGCGCAACCGCAATTCCAGTGAACGCACCTTCCACCCATCCAGCTGGACCTGCTGGCCGGCCATCGAAACCGGCAGATCGACACTCCGCACCAGAGACCGTTTTCGATCAATCCAAAATCGGTACACATCGCGGTCAGCAACCGCGCGAATCACTACTTGATCGATTCCATCGCGTCGCTGCATGGACTCGTACTCAATCGTACGCTCCCCGCCCGCCTGGGCGTCGCCGAACAGCTTCGCCATCGGATCCGGATCGAGCAGCCACTCCAGCTGCGGCGGCGGTCCGCCCAACCCGGCAACCATTCGCGCTGACAAGAGCGGATCTTTCAGCAGGTAGTCCAACGTGGGACGATTCTGGTCACCACGTTGGCTGGCAGGGGCTCCGACAACCACTTGGCCATCGTGCAAATCGGTCTGTTCGTCCGCGATCCAGCCGAGGGTCATTTCCGTGTCCGACCACAATCGGGCATCGTAAGCTGCGACCCAAATTGTCGATCCCTGAAGGGCCACCTGCATCGGCGCGGTGCGGCGTTCCAGCCGATCATCTTTCTGCACCCGCAGTCGAACTTCGCCTTGATCCTGGTAGGCGCGGGTGTTGCGGTACCGCGTCAACACCTGACGCAGGTAATCCGCGGCAGCAACCTCTGGCAACGCCGCGGCCGGGGTCTGGATCGAAGCCGGGTTGGAAGACGGCGATCGGTCGCTGGAGCTCCCACAGCCATAGACGCCAATCGTCAGCGGCAAAGCGAGCGTCAACGTGATCGCCGATCGCAGCAGCCCCCCGGGCCCGAGCGACATGCGAAAAAAGCGTTTCATTCGATCCGTGAAGGCAGTGGGAAGGCGGCGGACCGTCGGGAGACTTTCGCGGACCGCTGGTAATGGAGGCCGTCGCTCGGCCGGGGCGACGGGTTGGAACAGGCGAAGGACGGAAAGGCGTCCAACGTTTTCCATCAGCTAACGGCCCCCGTCCGGTTGCGTTTTTTTAGCCGAATCGGGATAACCGCGCACAGACAGTTTTGGTCTGCCGTCCCACGTCGGTTTTGCGTGCCGCGTCAATCGCGGTGGCCGCGCCGCCCCCAGAAATCCACCCAAACGACTCCAAGATGGCTTCGCGAGAATTTCCCGAAAACGTTCGGTTCGACACGCGCACGTTTGATTTAGCTTCCGGCACGGTGTGGGAATTCCACGCGTCGACCGACCAGACCAGCCAGAACGTGGTGGACGAAACCATCGCGGCGTTGTCCGCGCCCGATGATTTTCCGCCACTGGGCTCGGCCATCGTGCCGGGCGACCGCGTGGCGATTGCCGTCGACCCGAACGTCCCCCAGATCGACGCGGTGCTCGAAGGCGTTTTGACGGCCCTGCGCGATACCGCCGCGGAGCAGATCGAAATCGTGGTTTGGGACGAGGCGACCAACGAGACGCTGGACAAGATTGAAAAGTCCGCGGGTGGTTCGCTGGTGACGCGTCATCAATGCGATATGCGGCAGACACTTTGCTACCTGGCTGCCGACGTGAACGCCGACCCGATCTACCTGAATCGCGCCCTGGTGGAAGCGGATCTGGTGCTGCCGATCATCGCCGTGCGTCCTTCGGAGGTTGCCGATCGCCGAGATTTGACCGGCGTGTTTCCCTCGCTCTCGGATTCCGCCACGCGTTTGCGATTCTTCCAGAAAGTGCAGGCGGGGGAGGCGAATCGGACCGCCATGAAATCTGGCAACACCATCGCTCAGGAAGTCCCCTGGCTGCTGGGAGTCCAGCTGATCTTGGCCGTCACCGCCAATTCCCAAGGACAGGCGGGGGAAATCCGCGCGGGCACCACGGAATCACTGGCCCAGCGAATTTCACCGCAGCTGGGTCATCCCGATCCGGTGCCCCCGCCGGCCGCTCTGGTCATCGCGGCGCTGGACGGCGACCAGCAACAACAGACTTGGGAAAACGTGGTCCGCGCCGCGAAGGCTGCCAAAGAACACGCGGAGCCGGAAGGAACCATCGTGATTTGGTCGTCGCTCCGGCAAGTCCCCAGCGGTGCGTTGCTGACCATGGACGACGATCCGGAAGGACTGCCGCGCACCGATCGCAAAGCGGTCGAAGCCATCCAGGACGAACCTTCCCAAACGCTGCCCCGCTGGGATGCCAGCGAACCGATGGCGCTGACCCTGCAGGAGATTCTCCGACAGCATCGCGTCCTGCTGCACAGCGAACTGCCCGGCGAAACCGTGGAACCGTTGGGAATGGGGGTCATTGAAAACGCCGAGCAGCTGAGCAAACTGAGCCAAGGTTTTGACACATGCGCCGTGCTGAGGGCAGCACAATTCGCCAGTGGCCAGTGACCGACACCCGCCGCTCCAGTTGTTACCATCAGTGCCCGCCCCCCGAATCGTCCACTCGCGAAATCGACGGCATCCCCATCCTGACAGCCAAGTGACGGCATGAGCATTCGCATCGAAGAAGCGTACCAGCATTGTCCGCGCTGCGCCGCCGAAGCGCCCGAACCCGGCAAGGTTCCCTTTCGGTGTCAGCATTGCGGGTTCACCCACTTCTTCGGACCGGTCGCGGCGGTTGGAGCATTGATCATCGACGGCCAGGACCGCCTGCTGTTGGTCCGCAGGGCCAGGGACCCGGGCAAAGGAATGTGGGGCCTCCCCGGCGGATTCGTCGACCAAGACGAAACGGTCGAACAAGCGCTGAATCGAGAGATCTACGAAGAGACGCGGTTGGAACTGGATTCGTTGTCACTGCTGGTGACCTATCCGAACGAGTACAACTATCGGGGCGTGGTTTCACCGGTGATCGACCTTTTTTACTGTTGCCGAGCCAGTGAGCCTGGGCGGGTCGAATTGGAACCGGCCGAGCTGGACGATTACGTCTGGGTGCGTCCGACCGATCAGTACTTGGACAACATGGCGTTCCCCTCCAACCGACGCGCCATCGAGTTCTGGATGGATTCGGGTGCGGGGTGAGTTCCGGCACCGAGAACCTCCGATGAGCTCCGGGGTCCGGCCTGATCAGCCATCGGCTGCTCCGAAACCGTCGCATCCCTGCTCCTTTCCGCCGCACCGCTAGCCGAATCGCCAGCCGACCTTGCCCGACCTGATCCTTGTCCCCACCGACCGAGAACGCGAACGGATCGCCAACGCCATCTCAACCCACGACTCGCGGTGGCGATGCTGTACGATCGGCTTTGGCGTGATCGCCGCGGGCGTCGCGGCTGCAGCGGAGCTCAGCCGCCACCGCCCAAGCCGAGTGATCCTGGCGGGCATCGCGGGTCTGTATCGCGACCGGGCCGGTGGGGTCTTTCGGCTCGGGGACGCGGCCTGCTTTGACTCGGTCTGGATCGATGGGATCGGCGTGGGGCAAGGAGACGCCTTTATCGATGCGGTGGCGATGGGGTGGAACTGGTTCAGCGAAGATCGGTCGACAACTTCCCTGACACTGGCACCGATCGCTCAGCCCGCCGAATCGATTAACGCATCGCGACCAGACCTTCCGCGACCGGCCTTACTGACCGTCTGCTCCGCCTCGGCGAACGAGCGTGAATCAAGCTGGCGACGCGACCGGTTCCCGCAAGTCCTCGGTGAAGACATGGAAAGCTTTGCGGTTGCTTTCGCATGTCGTGCGGCCGGCGTCCCGTTGACCGTGGTCCGCGGGTTCTCCAATTGGGTGGGGGATCGCAACCATGGGCACTGGAAAATCGATCAGGCGCTCGACCGTGTCGCGGAGACCATCGCCCCCCTCGTGACGTCACCATGAGTAATCATCGAACGATCCGGCTGGGAATTTCCACCTGCCCCAATGACACGTTTGCCTTTCACGCTTTGCTCAATCGGCTGGTCGATTGGCGCGGTCTTGATTTTCAGGTGCAGTTGCTGGACATCGAAGATCTGAACAAAGGCTTATTCGGCGGTCAATTTGATGTGGCCAAATGCAGCTTTCACGCGGCGCTGCACTTGGCGGACGCGATCTGGGTGCTTCCCAGTGGGTCCGCCTTGGGGTTCGGCGTCGGACCGCTGCTCCTTTCAGCTCGCCCCGACGAACTCCCCTCCGGTCCCGACCAACTGACGCTCTGTCCCGGCAAACACACCACGGCGACATTGCTGTTTCGTCTGTTCCATCCCGACACCACGACGGTGCAGCAGGTCGTGTTTTCCGACATCATGCCGCGACTGCGCGATCAAACAGCCGACTTCGGCGTTTGCATCCACGAAGGCCGGTTCACTTGGCAGTCGCAGGGCCTGGCCCTGGTCGAAGACTTGGGGACTCGATGGGAGCAGGAAACCGGATGCCCGCTACCCCTTGGCGGCTTGGTTGGATCCCGATCGCTTCCCAGTTCCATCCTTTGGACGGTTCAAAGTGTGATCGCCGACTCATTGAGATTTGCACGGGCGAATCCCGACGCGGCTTTGCCGACCATGCGCCACTACGCGCAAGAATTCGATGACGAAGTGTTGATGGACCACGTCCGCTTGTACGTCAACGATTGGACCACCGACTTGGGACCGGAGGGTGCTCGATCGCTGCAGCGGTTGAGTGAGAAAGCCCAAAAAGTCGGATTGCTTCCCGTCGATTCCCCCGGGGTGCAAGTTTTGCCGCCGCACCCGGCGCCCGACGCCGTGTGATCGATCGTCGCAGCAGAATGGTGAGTCAGCTGGAAACGGGGCACTGCTTCAAACTCCAGCCGCGAAGCGGCGACAGCAATCCGCCCGGGCGAAAGGCGAGGCAATCCTCCCTCGCTGCGCTCGCCCTCCTTGGAAAGAAGGGTGAAATACAGCTGAACGGCCTCCTCGCGCGAAGGCGAAGTGACTTGTGCCGGCACGCGGGACGCCCACTGGGCGAGCATTGAACCGATCGCGGCTCATCGCATAGGCTATTTAGAGCTCCCGGCGACTGAATCCTCTTCGAACGTATTCCTTTGACTGGCTTTCTGATGGCAACCAAACGCGTCCTCCTGGTTTGCATGGGCAACATCTGCCGCTCCGCCGCGGGAGAAGCTGTGATGAAGCGTTTTGCCGAGGAATTCGGTCTGGACGTGGAAATCGATTCGGCCGGAACGCACGACCACCACGTCGGTGAGAAGGCCGACGGGCGAATGCGCGCCGCGGCGGAAGCTCGTGGCTACGAGTTGACCAGCCGGGCCAGGCAGGTCACCCGGGAGGACTTACAACCCGGCAAGTTTGATCTCGTGCTGGCCATGGACAACCAAAACTACGACCGCCTGACGGAACTGGCGGGGAAGCCGGCATCGCACATCCGGATTTTCAGCGACTACTTGGACGACAATTGGCCCAATGACGTCCCGGACCCGTATTACGGCGACGACGCCGGCTTTGACGAAGTGCTGGACATGCTGGAAGAGGGTTGCCCGATCATCTTGCAGACGCTGGCCGGCGAAGAGATCTTCGACATGGGATTCGAAGATTAGGGGAACCGCATCACTTCGCATGAGCCGCGTGGCGCCAGCCGCGGGTTTTCTCAAATCAACCGGCGGCGAGCGCCACGCCTCTCATTGCCCTGCAAATCACAACGTTGTTGATTGAAAAGTGTCGCGGTCCAGCCAGCGGCTGCGTCGTCCTCTGGACGCAGCCTCAACGAAGCGATCTCCAGGCACCGTTACTTGTCGGTGTCCATGTCCTTCAAGGATTTGCCCAAACGTTTGCGGCTGCCGGCGTTGGAACCCTTGCGTCGCGACTTGGGTTTGCTGTCATTTCCAAGCAAGGTGGCTAATGCCGGCTGCAGCTCCTGGTCGGTCTCCGGCATGCCAATTTGCTCGACGGCGTCGCTGACGCCCAACAACACGGACTGACGCACGCCGTCACGCAACCACTCGAAAAAGTTCATATTCATCAACGGAATCCTTCCCTGGGAACCGGAATCAATTCATTGCGAACGGCTTCTAAACCGTCGCGGGGCGACAAGTCCAGCCCGATTCTTGGTCGCACCGAGTTTTCACCGGACCGAGTTTTCGCCGCACCGGTTTTTCCAAACAGTGTCGACCTTCAACGTCCCTCAAACCAGCACAACCATCGCGGCCGACCGAAAAAGTCATGGATCGGCAATCTGTTCGGGTGGATCCACCCACACCACGTCGCCCATGGCGATGACTTCCACACCGTCCTGACGCCCCAACGCCCGCACCGCGATCAATGTTGGGAGATCGGGGTCCGACTCCGCCACCGCGCGGATCTCTTCCAGCCCCCACACAAAATAGGACGTGCTGCACGCCTCCGCATCGGTGGCGTTGTCACAGATGGCGGTCAACGACAGCACGTCGCCCGCCGGATATCCCGTTCGCGGGTCGATCACGTGACCGTAGCGACGTCCGCGATGATGAAAGTACTGCTTTCCCGACCCACTGGTGGACAGAGCCTGATCAATCAAACGGATGCCCGCCAATCGGCGTTTCGGCTTGGTGGGATGGGAGATTCCGACGGCCCATCCCGGTCGATCGGCGCTCTGGCCGCCATGGGCGATCACGCTGCTGCCCCCGCCGTGGATCAAAAAGTTTCCCAATCCCCGGCGTCTCAATTCGGCGGTCAAACGGTCCAACGCAAACCCCTTCCCGATGGCTCCCAGATTCACTTCCATTCCGGGACAAGAAAACCTGACGGTTCGTTGGTCGGCATCCAACTGCATTTTCTGGTAGCCGACCCGCTCGCGAGCCTGCTGGATCTCCGCGTCGCCAGGCTTCTTCCCCCTCCGCTGGGTAAAGCCCCAAGCTCGAACCAGCGGGCCGGCCGTCACGTCGAACGCGCCTCCGGACCGCTCACTCCAACGTTGGCTGGTTTCAAGCAAATTGAAGGTGTCCGCCGACACGGCGACCGGCTCGACGGCGGCGTGGGCATTGACACGAGAGATCTCGCTATCGGCCACGTAAACGCTCAGATCGGCTTCGATCCGGTCCAGCAATTCGAGCGATTCCAACGCCGCTTCGACCCGATGAGCTTCCGATTCGGCCAAAATCACGGCAAACTCGGTCGCCATCGCGCGGTGGGTGACGGTCGTGAGCATCGGGCAAAATCACCGGGGGAGGGACGGTATGAGCTGACGCCGCCAGTGTAGCGGGCGCCGTCAACTGCATCGGCGAGGCCGAGCCCCGCGAATCAGGTGAGAAGATCGGCAATCGCGGCAGGTCTTTCCCTGGAACCGGCATCGGACCGGCCCCCGGGGCGCTTCCACCCACGACATCGGCGAACTCCTTGCGGACCTTTTCCGCGATCGCCGGCCGGCTCGGTCGCTCAAGGTCGCACCGCGAACCTGTTGCCGCCAATCTTTCTCCCTGATTTCATTCCCGGGAGACCGATTCGATGGGTTGCCAAGAATGCGTCCATGCAACACAATCTCGCCTCAAGTTTGACCCGCCGAGTCACCGAAAAGCGGTGGGTACGGAGCGGTGGCTGAGTGGTCGAAAGCGCCGGTTTGCTAAATCGGTGAACCGGGAAACTGGTTCCGCAGGTTCGAATCCTGTCCGCTCCGCTTGATCGTCGGTATTGAACGATCGATCCAGGGATCTGCCCACGGGAGATTCGGGACACGATGTTGGCTTCGGCAGCGCCCCCCAGGTCCTTGGTTTTCGGACGGTCGCGTTGTTACGATCCATCGTCTTTACCGGTCAAGTCCATGTCACTGAAGTCTTCGGTGACACCTTGAGAGTGTAGCTCAGTCGGTAGAGCATTCGACTTTTAATCGAATGGTCCTGGGTTCGAGTCCCAGCACTCTCACTTCGGTTGGCATTTCTTCTTGGCCAACACACGCTCGGCCGCCCTGCGGCCTCGAGGCTTTCCGCATTCGCGGTGTGGGCCGGTTGGCCTGTGTATTCTTTCCTAGTCGGCGTCTTGCTGAAGAACGACCCATTGTCGTAGCCATGCTCGCCAGAGCGTGAGCCACCGTCTGGCGACGGTAGCTACATCGACGTCTTGATGCACGGGTATTCCGCATCGGCGGTGCGGCCCGGTTGAGGTGTGTCCGTCGCATTCTTTTGGGATCGGTGGGTAGCTGGAGAACGCCCCACTGATGTAGCCATGCTCGCCAGAGCGTGTGCGACAGTCTGGCGACGGTCGCTACATCGCTGTTCCCGGACGCCGACCGAACAAACGCTCAATCGCCCCGCGATGGCGGTTGCCGGCAAGGCAGATCGGGGCCGCGAGAATCCGGCTGGCAGGCATGAGGATCGCGGTGACCGCGATGCAGTGCCACAGCAACACGCGTTCGCTGGGGAACTGCGTCCAGGACACCGCGCCGATTGCCAGTGTCAACGCAACCAGCGTGATCAGGATCCACGCGACAGTTGACGTCCGCGTCAGTCCACTGGCGATCAGCCGGTGGGTCGCGACACCAACAATCATCAACTTGATCCCCAGCAACCAGGGCAAGAATCTTGGGATCCTCGCGATCGTTTCCCAACTCCATTGGGCCCAAGCGTCCCAACTGGGATATTGCATGAAATGAAACAAAAACCAGCTGAAGCCTACGAACGCGACGGCGAACTTTCCAACCACGCTGTACAGCAAATAACGCAGGTTGTCAGTCGACATCGCCGCTACGGTCCACGTCGTCTGACGGACGACCAAGATCAACACCAGGAAAAAGCAAATCACTGCGATGCCGCGTCCGGCATCGGCATCTCCGAACTGCGTTTGCAGGGCGCGATTCCAGTCGGACACCACCTCGGCGCGCCCGGTCGCCCACCCCAGGGCCAAGACGACCGGAACGCCCAGCAGCGAGACCAGCCAAATCAATGACGCCACCGCCTGACGCGTCCACACGATCGTGGACGTCGGGAGGGGCGAAACCCGAAGCAGGTTGGGGAGGAAGCATCGGTCGCGACTGTACATCAGCGACTCGACGAGCAAGTTCGTGGCAAACAGCAACGCCAACCCGCTCCACAGCATTCGCACCAGATCGACCGGCCCCAGCAAGCCAAAACCGAGCACGACCGCCAACCAGTAGGCCGCCATCAGACGCGTCCCCGCACCGGTCAATTTGGACAGGTCGTACCGAACCAATGCGGCGGCCGGACCGATCTTCCATCGGTCCGAAATCGCCGATGTGCCACGCTGGCTGTCTGCGGTCGTAAGCGTTCCACCAGCACGAGTGTGATCGCGATTCAACCAGGCATCGATCACCGATTCGCCCGGCATGCCCCCGGCGTTGCACCGTGCCAACTGGACCGCGCGGATTGCCAGAAAGACGGAAAGCGCGTACACGCCAACAACGACGAACGGAAAAACCAGATTGACGAAGTTTCGCAGAGGAGGGAAACGTTCCAGCGGATTCTCGGCGTCGAACAAAACCGTCGCCGACAGCCCCAACCAACCAAGGGCGGGCAGAATGAAGATCAACATCAAGATCAGCCGCGTGTACGTCCCACGGAAAGGACGCCACGCGTAGACGCAGATGAAGATGAACAGCGACGCCAAGATGACGCTGGACAAGATCCAGTGTTGGACCGGACGTCCCAATTGCCACGCCGTGAATGAAAATCCGCCAACGACCGCCAACACCCAGAGTGTCTTCAAGGCGATCGGCACCGCGGCCAGTTTCCACGCCGGCAGCGGCGATCGCATCAGCCAGGAACAGTATGCGCTGGAGCGATCGGTCAATTCAGACTGACTTCCCAGGTCAAATAAGGCCAACGTCAGTGCGATCAATGGCAGCGAAGCGAAGCCAATCCAGATCGGGACGTCGCGATGAATCTGCACGTGGTCTCCAAGCGTTCTGCCGACGATCCAGGCGAGCGCATGCAGCATGACGAAATAGCCGAGGGCCGGCACGGTGATCGCACTCGACCGCCGCCAGCACAATCGGGTCAAGGCCCAGGTCTCATTCATCGATCCCCCCCTGTCCGCCTGAGAATGCGTCCGAGGATGCGCCAACGGGCGAGGGCGTCGAAGCGAGCAGGGAATCGGCCCGCGGCGTCTGAACGCGGCCGGCAAACCAGCGTTGCAGCGTGACCGGTTGCCGGCTCATCATGGTCCACCGCTCCGAATCCGGTTCGGCCCCCGCACCACGTTGGCGGTCCACGACGACGGACCATTCGGCCCCGTTTCGTCGGGCGCCGAAAGCGTGTTCGATCGGAGGCACCTCCGGCGTCGGAAGATTCGCCCGGTAGCACCGCTCCTCATAACGCTGCGGCAACGAATCGGCGTCGATGGTTTCCAACACGCGACCTTGATGGATCAACGCAATCTGGTCACAGACCCGGTCGATTTCATCCAGCAGGTGGCTGGAAAAGATGACGGTTCGCCCTTCGTCAGCCGTGGTGCGAATGATGGCTTCCAGGATGTCGGCCCGCGCCAGCGGGTCCAATCCGCTGCTCGGTTCGTCCAAGATCAACAGGGCCGGCCGGTGGCCGATCGCCGCCAATAGCGAAGCACGCGCGCGTCCGCCTCGCGAAAGCGAACGCAAACGCGAACGTGGCGACAGTTCGAACAAGTCACACAGCTCGGCCGCATAGTCATCCGACCAATCGGGATACACCGATCGGCACCAGCAAAGCAGGTCCTCGATCAACATCCATGTCGGCAAAGCTTCATCCTCCGCCATGTAACCGACGCGGCGCAGCAATCGTTCCGGCGAAAGCGTCGGATCCTGCCCCAGCACCCGCACGCGTCCCTGGAGCGCTCGCAAGGCGCCAACCAGGTGGCGAATCAGGGTGGTTTTCCCGGCACCATTCAGACCCACCAGACCAAACACCGCCCCGCGGGGAACCTGCAACGTCACGTCCGACAGAGCCGGTTGGCCGCGGAAGGACCGCGAAAGCGATTCCACCTGGACCGCCCATCGCTCCGCGTCGTCGGCATCGATGGAGGAAACAACCAAGTGGTCCGATGAATCCTGGCTGGAAATGCTCATTGCTGCTTCCCCCTTCGCTCGATGACTTTTTGACGGGTTTGAATCAACTCATTCAGCTCTTCCTTTGCGACGCCCAAATGGCCTGCCAGGATCAACAGCTTGTCGATCTCGGGGGTCAACAACCGACGTCGCCTGGCAGGACTCTTGCTGCCGGAATTCTCTGACACGAACGTGCCGGTCGTGCGTCGCTTCTCCACCAGGCCTTCGTGTTCCAGCTCTCGGTAGGCGCGGGCGATGGTGTTTGGATTGACCTGAAGCGACTCGGCCAATCCGCGGATGGTCGGCAATTCCTCGCCGCTGCGCAGCTGGCCGGCGACGATGCGAAAGCGGATCTGGTCGACGATCTGCTGGTAGATCGGTCCGCTGCCGGATTGGATTTGAATCAACATGCTTGCGCCTTTGTATTAATTCAATAATACAACCCGACCGGCACCTGTCAATGGTGATTCCGGCCCCGGGCGAACGGCCCCCGGGCAAACGGGGCCCCCACGTCGCGAGATGGCGGGTATCGGCCGGGCGCGGCGAGTTTTAGACTGCAGGTTCTCAATCTGGCCGCGGACCGGCGCCCGGAGATCATGACGGGTCATCCCGGAGTCGACCTTCAAGGCAACGCAACCAGGCCAGTTTCCCCCTTCCTGCTCTCGGAGCCGCCTGCGAATCCATGTCCGCCGACGACACCACGCCCGATCCGCCCGAAAGCGGCCAACCCGATTCCCCCTCCGCGCCGGCGCTCCGGGCCCGCGTTCCCGACCATGTTGCCGGCGGAACGTTCAGCACCGGTGCGATCGTGATGACCGGGCCGACCGAATTCATCGTCGATTTTCTGCAAACGATCGGCCGTCCCCACCGCGTGGCCGCTCGAGTGATCATTCCGCATCCGGTGATGCCGCAATTCATCGATGCGTTGAACACAAACTTGGATCTGTACCGAAATCGCTTCGGCGATCCAGTGACGCCCCAGCCCCAACCGCCCAATCCGGACGCCCGGCGGCCAAGCCCCCAGGAGATCTACGACGATCTAAAAATGCCCGATGAGGTGATGAGCGGGACGTACGCCAACGGGGTGATGATCGGCCATGGGGCCACCGAATTCGGTTTGGACTTTCTGACCAGTTTTTTTCCGCAGTCCGCAGTCAGTTGCCGCGTCTTCGTGGCGGCCGGGCAAGTGCCGCGGCTGCTTGAATCGCTCAAGGGTGCCGTCAAGCAGTTGGAACAGCGACGTCAGGCCGGCCCCTCGCAACCGCCGAGCGGGGAAAACTTTCCTCCTCCGTCGTCTCCCCAGGAACAAGACGGTGACTCCGGCAACGCGCCTGACGATGACGACCCGAATCAGTCGTTCGACGAGGGCGACCATGGACCTCGGCCCACGGGGGGCTGATTCCGGCGATAGGTAACTCCTTCCTTGGCTCGCCACCGCCGCCTGGCGCTGGGCTTGATCGGTCCAGCAGGTTGCTCCACTGGCGAAGGCCTGGAACCTTCTCCCCGGGCAACCGCTACTTTTGACTTCAGGTATTTGAATCGTTTGATGGCTATTTCAGACCACCTGCCGCTGATGGAGGGACTTGTCAAAACCGACGTCCCCGAGGGGCTGCCGTTGGTGCTTGCCAGTGGTTCCCCGCGGCGAGCCCAACTGCTCCGCGCCGCCGGATACACTTTCACCATCGACCCGGCCAGCGATGATGCCGAATGCGGCGTTTGCAGCCGCGAAACCGCGCCGGAGCTGGTGGCCCGATACGCGTATCGCAAAGCCGAAAGCGTGCTGCCGCGATACCGTCACGCCGACCGGCCGGCGATGATCTTGGCCGCCGACACGGTTGCCTCGTGCAACGGCCAAATCCTGGGCAAGCCGGCCGACGAATCCCATGCGGCCGAAATGCTTGCTTTGCTCAGCGGCCGCCGCCACGACGTCTACACGGGAGTCTGCCTGTGGTCGTCCCCCGATTCACGCTGCATCGTGGACGTGGTGCGTACCGAGCTGCAAATGCAACCATTAGACCCCGCCATGATCCGAGACTATTTGGCGACCCATTTGTGGGACGGCAAGGCGGGCGGGTTCGGCTACCAGGACGGCAACGACTGGATCGCCGTCGTCGATGGTGGCAGCGAGAGCAACGTGGTGGGACTGCCGATGGAGCGACTAAAAGAATTACTGGAAAATTTCAGTTCATCGGCCGAAACCATTGATACGACCGGACCCGGCTCGCCTGCTTCGCGCTAGGTTCTGTCTGAGAACCTCAAGCCAGACTCGCTCGTATCGGGTCGACGCATCGACAGCTCGGCAGATCGGGCCCCGATGCTAGCGACCGACGGCTCATCGATTCCAATGGACGGATTCCAATGGACCGGGTTTTCAGACAGAGCCCAGAACGTTTTGTTAAAGTTTGCGGGCTCATTTTGCCGAAAACCGACATCGACTCTCACGAACGGTTTGATGTGATGAACCAGCTCGCACCGCGCCCCCGCCTTCGCCGAGACATCCTGTGCGGGGCCCTTCTGATTGCCTGGATCTTTTTGCCGCCGGTTTCACGGGCGACGGCTCAGGTCACCGCGGACAATTGGGCCGCCAAAATGTTCTCGGTGCAGGAACATGATTTTCGTACCGTCGGCCGCGGCACGAAATGCGAATACCACTTTGAGTTTCAAAACCGGTACCAGGAAACCGTCCACGTTGCTGCGGTTCGGTCCAGTTGCGGATGCACGACCCCAAGCGTCACTCAAGACACGCTGCAGACGCACGAATCGGCCTCCGTGGTCGCGCACTTCAACACCGACACGTTCATCGGCCAGAAGTCGGCCCTGATCACGGTCGTCTTTGACAAACCTTATTACGCCGAAGTGCAATTGAAGGTCAGCGGTTTCATTCGCACGGACGTGACCTTTGACCCGCCCGAAGTCGCCTTTGGTGAAATCGCTCCGGGCCAGGGGACGCAACAAGACGTGATGATCACCCACACCGGCAACAGCAACTGGAAGATCACCGACGTCCGCAGCCACTGTGACAACCTGCAGGTTCAATTGAGCCCGCCGACCACGTCGGCCGGCATGGTCCGCTATCGGATGCGGGTGAACATCCTGGACACGATGCCCGAAGGAGACGTCCGTGAACGTTTGACACTGGTCAGCAACGATCGCGATTTCCCGACCACTGAGATGTCGATCAACGGCCGCATTCGTCCTGCATTGAGCGTTTCTCCGGCGGCGGTCAGCTTGGGCACTGCCAAGCCGGGCACGACGGTCGAGAAACGGCTGCTGGTGCGGGGTGACGAGGCGTTTTCGATCACCGATGTTCGCTGTTCGGATGCGCGATTTGAATTCGATCTTCCCAACGGCAACAAGAAGCTGCATTTCGTCAAAATGCGTTTCAATGCCGAATCGGGAATGGATCGAATCGCCCAAGAGATCCGCATCGAAACCACGCTCGGCGGCGGCAAGTCGGTCACCGCTGTCGTCACCGGATCGGTCGAAGGTTGACGCCAACTGGCAGCGGACCGTGTGGATTTCCCGTCACGCTGCCTTCGAACCCTGCTGCATCTCACGTCCGAGTCGGTCGATCGAAGGTTCTCCCGGAATGGGAGCCGGCAATGTCCGGACGGCAACCCCGGATGCCCGTCGCGACATCACCAACACTTCGACCGCTGAAAACGCCAGCACCAAGTAACCAAACAGTTCGGCGAACTCTTCCACGGCCGCCTTGGTCGTGCGTGCATCCTTGGCCGCGCCCAACTCCGACCACAGATCCGGTCGATCCAGCACCTGGCAAACACTGCACAAGTAAATTCCCGCGATTGCGAACAACGTCAACGCCGGAGTCGGCACCAACGCCAACGACTCGGGCAGAACACGCTTTCGCCCCAGGTACGTGGCGACCAGGGCGATCACGCCCAGCGGCAGACCGACCAAGTACTTGTACGCATCGTCAAAAAAAACCGATTCAAACCAGGCATCGCTCTCTCGTGCTGCTGCGTACCCGACCATGCACGCGCACAGAATCAATCCCGTCCGACCAGTGGACGACTTTGCCGCGGCGTAAAAAAATGCCACGCAGGTGAACACCGCCATGGCAACCTGCGACCTCTCGACCAGCCCCTGTTCATGGGCGATCTGGTCGACGGAATTTCGACCGATCAGTTCGAACAAAAGGTGACAAACGGCGATCGCCGTCAGCCCGTACACCGTCAGCCGTCCGGGGTAGCCGGTCGCCGCTTGCATCCAAGCGGCTCGCCCCTCTCCGCGGGTATCCTCATTGCAGGCAACTTGCGCCACGGATCCATCCTCCATGCAACCAAACGGGTAATGAAATGCCAGATCGCGATCATCCGTCTGCAAAAATTGGCATCTTTGGTTACCGATAGCGATTCCGCCGGGAGAGCGAAAGACCAGAGTTTCACGCGCCGGGGCAAATCGACGACGTGATGGACAACCGTTCTGCCGTCTGGAAACGGCGGCTGCATGGATGCGCCGCCTGAATCACTCCTCCAAGACGGCCACCGGGTACGAACCGAGCACCTCCAGACGTCGCGTCATGGAGTCGAGTTTTTCGATCGCGGCGGCCACCTGTGGATCGGCACGGTGGCCGGCCAGTTCGACGAAAAACAGATACTCGCTGCGACTGCCTGGCGACGGAAAAGACTCGATCCACGTCAAGTTCAACTCGGCATCCCGAAAGACCGTCATTGCCGTGGCCAGCGCGCCGGGTTGATGCTCGATTTGAAACAGCAGCGACGTCTTGTCGTTTCCAGTGGGGGCAGTTTCATGACGTCCCAGCACGGCAAACCGCGTGACGTTGTCCGGGTTGTCTTCGATGTTTTCGTTCAGGACGTTCAGTCCGTAGGCACGACCGGCGGGCAAGCTGGCCACCGCCGCAATCGTAGGGTCGCCGGCCGCCGATTCCGCGGCCGCCGTGGTGCTGCCGACTTCGACCAACGTGGCGGAGGGAAGTTGCGACATCAGCCAGCCGCGGCACTGCGACAGCGCCTGCGGCTTGCTGTGCACTTCGCGAATCTGCTCGCGAGTCCCGCTCGCGAGCAGGTTGTGGTGGATCGGCAGCAATACTTCACCACAGATTTGCATGTGGCGACGGACAAACATCCCCAGCGTGTCGACGACACGTCCGTCGGTACTATTCTCCACCGGCACCAGCCCACTTTCGGCATCGCCGCGGTGGACCGCGTCAAAGACCGCTGGGATGTTGGCCACCGGTGTGAATTCCGCCGCATCCCCGAAGTACTTGATCGCAGCCAGGTGGCTGTAACTGTACTTGGGTCCCAGGATCGCAATCCGGTGCGTTTCGATTTGCCGACGACAATGGCTGGCAATGTGACGCAACACCTGCCGCATCGACTCACTTGCTTCCGGCGTTCCAGCACCCTTTGGACCGGCGGAATCCTGCAATTGATCCAAGCGAACATTCTCTTGACCGGCCTGAAAGGTCATGCCGGAATCCGCAAGTCCGCGCACCAGATCCGCGCGACGCTGGATCAAATTCAGCAACTCCAGATCGATTTGGTCCAGTTGGTTTGAAGCGGACATGCTGAAGGGTGCCTGAGTACTGGTTGAGGGTGTGTCCGGGGTCGGCGCCAGCATTGTCTTGAGGCTCCTCCGCGTGCTCGGTCGCCAGCTCGCCTCCTGGCGCCGGACGTTGGCGAATTCGTCCGATCGCCCAGCGTTCTCAAGCGGCACCTGACCGGACGTATTCTGACTGCCCCCGGCAACACGTCGACCCCCGGTTGATGGAAGTCACGAGCAACCTCTTCCCGGATCGGACGCGTCACCCAACTCATTGCAGGCCGAACGTTGCCGACAGCGAAAACCGTCATGCCGTCGGATAGACACCGACCCGTGACTACTGCTGCGGCTTGGAGACGTGGAGAGCATCGCCTGCACCCTCGGCCACGTAAGCCTGACGAACCAGCCGTTCGAAATCCGCATCGTCCGTCACCAGACTCATCGGGTACGGCGCTCGGAGGGACAACAACCCCGGCAAATCCAAGTACTTGCTTGCCCCGGGCACGAAGTCGGGGTCCGCGTAGCTTTTCACGTTTGCGAATCGGAAGCCTGGATCGTGAATTTCGAACGCGTCCAGGTGGCTTGCAGCAACCACCGCCGCCGCGGCGCTGGGGGCAATCGCCGACTCGGTCGCGACCAATTTCAACGCTCCGGCTTCGCCCGGGTCCAGGGCCGCCAAAGCACACAACAACTGGCGAAAACGCTTGACCGCCAACGGACGGTTGTAGCCGAACGTGAATGCCGAGTAGTCGCGTTCGTCGTCAACCAAAGCCTGACGTGGATGCCCCGCCGCGTCTTCACCCGCGGCCGGATTCAGGTGCGCCACGGCGACGACGGCGGGTGACGCCGAATCACCGGACCGCGCCATCACGTCTGTCAAAACCGCATCCATCGAATCACTCGATCCGCCGATCACCGGAACCACCAGGACTTGATCGCTCTGGCGATCGCGATCCGCATCGCGACGGAAGACGGTCACGTCAACGACCGTTCCCCAACCGGAATGCTCAATGCGCTGGTCGACGCGCCGATAGCTTTTCAAAACCGATTCCGTCGGGTCGGACGAAACCGACCGCTCTGGCTGAATCGGCTGGACCTTCCATGCGTCGCGCTGCGGCCAGTCGGAATCAAAGATGACCCGCCAAGCCGTCGCCAGCACTTGATTCCACTCCTGCGGACCCTCGTCGCGTTTCCGGTCCAATGCCTGATCATTCTGATCGTTCCACCAGGCGAGCACGTCGCGTTCGTGCTCCACACCGGATTCGCGCGGCGCCGGATGCTGGTCGTCCCAAACCGAGAGTTCTTCTTCGGAAAACGGCTCAAAGTCCTGCTCGACCAGCGGTGTCTGGTCGGACAGGTCCAGGTGCTCGGCCATCCATCGGTACATCGTCTGCCGCGTGACGTAGTTGTAGTTGTGAGGGAACTGCAGCAGCGGACGGCACATCACGTCCGTCCGGGCACCGAGCATTTCGTACAGCCGGCGTAGTTCAGGGAATCCGTCGTTCATCATGTCGCGTGTCCAATCGTCGGCCGCCGTCATCCCCTGTGGCTTGGGCGCAAACAACGCGGCAAGTTCGACGTTGCCCGTTCCGATTCGAAGGTAATTGCAGTTTTCGCAATAGCAGCCACCTTGCATGGACGTGGACACCATGCCGTTGGGAAAGCTGACCCGGATGCGAGGATCAATCGCGTCCAACAAAATGGTCTGCGTCCCACCACCGCTGCCTCCGGTGACGCCCAAACGGCCCGCGTCGACGTCCGGAAGTTCGGCCAAAAAATCCAGCGACCGAATCGCGTTCCAGGTCTGCAGCCCCATGATCGACTGCAAATTCAAGTCGGCTTCCATGCTGTAGAAACACGGTCGCGAACCATCGGATTCTTCCGGCCGCGGATCGGCGTGGCGATGGGCAACTTCGAAAGCAATCTGATGGGAATCACCGTAGCCAAGCATGTCGTAGATAAAGACGACGCAGCCCATCCGCGTCAAATGGGCGCAACGGGCAAGCTTCGGGTAGCGTCCCGACTTCTCGTGAACCTCGCCGCCCGATTCCAGCTGCGCTTTCAACTCTTGATCGCTCAGCCGCATCAGACGTCCGCCGTGCCCGTGGGGACAAAGCACTCCGGGGCGTTTTCCGTCCTCACCGCGGTTGGGCGACTCCGGCGACGGGCGGAACAACATTCCAGTCACAAAGTGCCCGGGCAAGGATTGAAAGTAAACCTTCTCCGCGGTGAAGCCCGGTCGCTGCACCTTGCCGTGAATCACCGGCTTGATGGGTTCCCGAGTGGGCATCGGCCACAGCCCCGTGGCAACCATCACCCGGCTCCGCAATTGCTCTGCCCGACGCTGCCAGGCATCGACCGAGTCGGGAACGTGAAACGGAAAATGCCCGTTCAACGTCTTCAGCTTCGAGACGTCTTGCTGGCCGGGTGACTCCGACAAGACAAAGCTCGGCTGGGCCAGCCCGAAAACCAGCGCGAGCAAACCGCAGCTTGCCGAACGATGGACCAGTCCGGTGGATACGAAATCGCGAAGCGGCATCAACATTCGATACATGGGTGGGCGAGCACAAGGCAGGAAAGGGGAGGGCGATCTGTCCGACCGGAAAGCGTGTTGGCAGTGCCCCCTGCCAGTGTCGGTCCGACCGCGCGATTGTACCCGAATTCTGCAACAAGCCGCTGGCTGCCACCGGTTTCAACTGCCGCACTGGTTTCAAACCCAGTCTGCCGCTGCAAACGGCAAGAATTGAAGGGGCGCAAAGCCGAGCTTTGGCCGGAGATTGCAGGCTGCGGGCCACCGTGTGGCGAGGGGCGCCACAGAGGCCCTTTCGAAATCGACGTGCTCGTAGGACGACGGAACATCGTGAGACGATGGAACCTTCTCTGGGTCCACCGTCTGGCGACGGTGGCTACGATGGGCTGGTCCACCGTCTGGTGACGGTGGCTACGATGGGCTGGTCTACGGTCTGGCGACGGTGGCTACGATAGGTTGGGTCTAGCGGTCGCCGCGGGCTGCCCAGACGGTGCCTCGGACCAGCAGCTTCAAGAACTCTTGATCTTCAAACGTCTCATTGGAATGCCCGTAGGTGGTTCCAAAGACACGCGCCTTGCCAAACTGATTGGTCCAAATCACCGGGTGCGACTGACCCGTCTTTTCGCTCTTGCTGGTTGCCAACACGGTCGCGTTGGGCCAGACCTTTTCGATCACGTAAAGCTCGTCCAACTGGATCGTGTGACCGTCCGGAAACGATTCCATGATCGGATGCTGTTCGGCCACCACCTCGACCGGATACGCACTTTTGTGTTCGTGTCTTCGACTGGTGACCCCCAGCAGTTGACGCCAATCATCGATCGACGCACCGCGGTAGGTGTGCATCGCGCAGTGAATCACGACCGCCGGAAGGCCCTCCCGGTGAGGCCCGGTGATGCTGCGGATGTAATCCGCGTCGGTGGTGTTCGCGAAGCACTCGTTATGAATGCAGACATCGAACCCTTTGGCCCAGTCCGATTCGCCGTAGAAATCGATTTGCGCTTCGGTCCCGGTCCCGCCTTCGTTGACCACCGTCCAATTTGCATCGACCCCGGCCCGCTTGAACGCCAGCTGCATCGACTTGGTTTGAAAGTCATAGTCGTGGCAACAACCGCTGGTGATCAGCAAGATATTTAGCGGCTTGCTACCACTTTCGACTTCTTCCGCAACGGCATGGCCGACGGGATTCGCGGTGAGAACCAAGCACAACAGGCCGGCAAGGACAGGGAAAGTTCGAGACATCATCGGCAGAGGACTCCGACCGGATGGGGGTTGAAAAAGGAACAGCCCGGCGGATCAAACCGGACCGGGCTGGGGAGGAACGCAACGGGGCGTGTTCGTTTGGATTGTTGATCACGTTGGCATCGTGATCCTTGGTCGCTCAGAAGGAATCCTTGACGTCAACAGCTTCCATGACCTTGGTATTGCGTTCGACCGCGATGACGGTCGTGCGTTGCCGCATTCCGTCACGACTTTCCGCGGTGACCGGCAGCACTTGCCGCTTATCGGGCAGCTTCATTCGCACGGTGAACGTCCCATCGGCCTGCAACTTCACGGGACGACCGCCCAGCGAAACGGACGACCCTGAGTCTGTTTTGCCGAACACGATCAACTCCGCATCGACTTCAAAGGGCAACTTCGACTGACGCAATAGCGTCGGATCGGCAACGGTCTGGCCTTGCGAGCCGCGAGAGGGCATCGAGCGCTGCAACCGCTCCTCAAACACCTCTTTCAGATCACCGCCGTCGGTGTCGTACCCTCCGCTGAGCGAATAGATCCGTTCGTAGTCATCGGCGATGTCGTGCCAGTGCTCGTCCAGCCGCTCGCATTCCCCGGGGCTTGGCGTTTGCACGATGTTGCTGCGGCAGATCGCGTGGAATTCGTCATCGGCGGTCAGATAACCAATCGCCACCCGGAAACGCGTCGGCGGATCTTGAACGTCGATGTACCACGTGTCGACGCCACCGTGAATCGGAATGTCGCGCTGAACGGTTTCGGCAATGTTGTTGGCGACGTCTTCGACTTCCATCAGCCGCAAGACCGGGGCGGCCGTGTGCCAACGTTCAGCCAGCGAGCTTTCCGCTCGCGACACGCTGGATCGCGTGATTTCCCAATTCGCTTGCAGCCAGTAGGAATCCCGGACCATCAACACGATCCGATCCTTATGAGGCTCTCCCGAACTGGTGCGATTGCCACCGCTCTTGTTTTTCACCGCCGACCCTCCGACCAACGTCCCGGTCGAAAGATCTCGGAGCCGTTCGGCCTGTTCTTTTTGTCGCCGAAACTGTGCGCGAATGCGGGCCGTCTTGGCGGACACTTTGGGTGCCCGCATCTCCGGCAGGGGACGGTCGTTCAGCGACACGTTGCCACGAGATTTCGAGCGACCGGTTCGCCCCGACCTGGACGCTTTGGCACTGCGGGCCCCTTTCTGCGATCCGGAGGGAGATTTCGATTTGGACGACTTGTCCGTCGGCGACGACTGGAAATCGCTTCCCCGCTGACGGGAGCCCTCGCGGGATTTCCCGCTGACCGACCCACCGGGCTTGCTCTGCGACGATTTGGACTGCGACGACTTGGACTGGGAACCGGCCGACGATTTGGATTTGCTGCCCGATCCCGATGAACCGCCTGATTTCCGCCGCAGCCGACGTTGAAGCTTGGAAATGGCGTCGACCAGCTCTTCCTTCCGCATGCCATGCCAACCGGCGATCCCGTAGTTCTTCGCGAGCGTGGCGAGCTCTCGCCGGGTTTGCGACTTGAGGTCTGCAGTCTTGATCAAGGTTTTGTCTCCAGATGTTCTAGTCATGCGGCCAAGCGGAGCGATCGAAGTGGGAGAATTTCAGTGCAAACGCCGCCAGATACCGCCTGCGGCTCGAAAGCCGGCGTGATCCGACATCCCTGTCCAGGCAGCAGCTCGCACCCCAGCAGGCGCCAAAACCACCGCGGGAGGGGTCTGCGATGTCATTTAAAACAGCCCAATAACGCTTCGATACGGCGGGTGGCCGGCACGGTCTGGTCGGTTGTGGTGTCAATCACTCGCTTGGCACGCCTGAAATCGCCGAGGGAATCCCCCAGAATGGGGAAAAGGCGGGGTCACCTCGCCGCTCAGCTGCCAATAATGGAGCAATCACCACCCCTGGCATTATGCCAAATGATCTCAAAACTTCTAGAGTCGGCGTCGCGGATTCGCCAATTGAAGTCACAAAATGACGACAATCTGGTAAGCGGCAACGGTCACCGACCCACCGCGGCCCGGAAAATAGCCACAGCGGGCCGTTTGCAACCACCCCCAAGTCCTGAATCGTCACCGGATTGCCCCCGACAGCCCCAGGCTTTCCACGCCAGAAGATGACGTGCTTTTCTGAAATCCACTCTCGCCACGTGAGCGTGACAGGCGAGGCACAAGCCTTCGCGGAGGGTGCCTGAAGGAACCGGCTGGAACCCCTGGCGACGGACAGCCCTCCCCGCGCTGTCGCATACCCCTCCGCGACCCTCCCGGAGGAAGGGGGAAGCAAAACTGCACGACCTCCAAGCTGGAAGGTGCAAGTTGTTTTGGACGGTTGGCACTCGTGTCGATGCGAACGCACGGAACCGACAGGCACCGACGGCAACGCAGGGATAGCGAGCCACTCATTTTGACGCCCGCCGGTGCGGCGATCGGTCGCCCCCGGTAGCCGCCGGGCCGAAGGTGATCACACTATCGCCCGGAGCTTAACAATTCCAGTGTCGCTGGAAGCATCGTCGCCGAGGAGGAGCGTCTCGGCGTCGGGAACTTTTCTTCCGCTGGCAAGCGGTCGGACGAACAAGCACATGTCGCAAGACGATCCCTTGGCGTCCGATACGAAGTCGAGCGACGAACACGTCGATCACCGGCCTTCAACGGCGGGACGGCCCAAGTGGATTCGGCTGAGCGGAGCGGGGATGGAGCTGGCGGCGGTGACGTTGCTGTTCGGCGGCATCGGCCTGCTGCTGGACAGAAAGTTTCAGGTCCAACGCCCCGTCTGGTCCGCCGCCTTCGGATTGATCGGTTTCGTCCTGGGCTTGATCCGTTTCATCCGGCTGGCACTTTCGGTGTCGGAGTCGGAACGGATGACCGATGGAAGAAGGACCGATTCCGCGGACACGGATTCGACCGACCAACCACAAGAGTGATGAAGCATTGTCGCCCGACCGAACCCCACTCCGAATCCCGCGTCCCTGGTCATCGCGCGCCTCCACGTGGTGCCTGCTGATCCTGGCGGCCGCGTGGGCGCTGGGGATGCTGGCGATGGGCTTGGCGTTGCGGAGCGGACTTTTGCCGCTGGAACCGAGGGCAGCTGTCTGGGCCGGAACGGGCTGCGGGCTGGTCGGGTTGCTGGCCGGTCTTTCGATGGCGGCCGTTGAGTTGCGTGTCGGCCGCAAGAGCGACGCGGTGGAACCGGCAAAGTTGACGGTCGGATTTTCGATTGCCAGCGTGATTCGCCTGGTTGGCACTGTTGCATTGGTTGCATTGGGTAGTTATCAAATGCCCGCCGCGAAGCACGTTGTCGCCGGAACGATTCTCGCTTGGTATGTCTACCTGACGACGGTCGAAGTCACCGTCTGGGCGCTGCAATTGCCTCGTCTCGATCAGCGGACCATTTCCAGAAGCTAAGAAAAAAATCAATGAACCTGATTTTTGCATCCGCCGATGACCCGCTTTCGCACGTCGTGCCGCACGCGCTGCACGAGGAGCCGCTGTTCACGATCCCGGTGGGCGGAGGCGACATTCCGGCGTTGTTCATCAAGGACGGCCAGTACAGCTTCTACATCACCAATCATTTGGCGATGACCTTCTTTGCGGCGTTGGCCGTGATCTTGGTCTTCGCGTACGTGGCGATGAAGGTTCGCGTGAAGGGGGAAGGCCTGGAGGCCTATCAGACCAAAGGCCGTCTGGCGCAGCTGTTTGAGACGGTGTGCTGGTTCATCCGCGACGAGGTCGCCCGCCCGAACCTGCACGGGCTGACCGACAAGTACATCCCGTACATCTGGACGGTGTTCTTCTTCATCCTGTTCGCCAACGTGTTGGGACTGGTCCCGTTCGGTTATGCCTTTCAGCTGGCCGGATCGATATGGACCGATCACGCGGACCATTACAGCCACTGGGGCGGGACCGCCACCAGCAACTTGTCGCTGAACGTGATGCTGGCGCTGTGCAGTTTCATCGCGGTGGTGTTCATCGGGATTCGCGAAACCAGTGCCAAGGCGTTCTTCTCGCACTTCAACCCGGTCGGCTGGGACGGACCGCCGGCAATGTCCCTGGGGCTGGGCATTCCGCTTTACATCCTGGAATGGGTCGGGTTGATCATCAAGTGCGTCGTGTTGGCGATGCGACTTTTCGGCACCATGATGGCGGGCCACCTGGTGGTCGCGGCGATCGTGGGGCTGGTCTTCACGGCCGCCTCGGTTTCTCACCTGCTCGGCTACGGAGTCGAACTGGCGGTGATCGTGGGCTGCATCGCCCTGATGATGTTGGAACTGTTTATCTGCTTGCTGCAGGCATTCATTTTCACCTTCCTGACTGTTCTATTCATCTCGACCACGGCCGCCGATCACGGCGACCACGGAGATCACCACGATCCGATGAGCGACGAGTCGCAAATGGATCTGGATAAGTTGACCGACCCATCGCGTTTGGCCGGGTTGGCCAGCTCGTGACGAACCCACTGACCTTTAACCTTTCCCCCTTTTTTTCTGTGTCCGTTCTTCGATAGCGACGGGCGACGAGAGACTTCTAGGAGCGAACCGAAGATGTTTGAATTCGCAATGATGCTGGCTCAAGAAGCTGCAGAGTTTGGCAAGATGGGTGTCGGCATCGGCATCGGCCTCGTGATTTTTGGTGCCGCCCTCGGCATCGGTCGAATCGGTGGCGGTGCAGTCGATGCGATCGCTCGTCAACCTGAGGCGAGCGGAACGATCAGCACGCAAATGCTGATTTCGGCCGCACTGATCGAAGGTGTGACCGTGATCGCGTTGATCCTGATGTACCTGCTGTAGGTCCACGGCCGACAGCGCTCGGTGGGGCGTGGCCGCCAGGGGCCGCCCACCGAACTCGTTCATTCAGATCCGCTCGGTTTGCCAGGGTGATTCCATGTCGTATTTGCGTACTGTTGTAATGGCTGTCGCGGTCGTCGCTTTGTCGATGACCCCGTCGGTGGGTGTGACGGCGGCTTTCGCCGCGGAAACCACACCGGCTGCCGCCAACCACGAAGTCGGAGAGGGTGGAGAGGTTTCCGCAGCGGAGCACTCCGCGACGCCGCCGATCCTGTCCTTCGATCCCGGGGCGGCGATCGTCAACCTGGCGATTTTCTTGGGACTGCTGTTCATCCTTTCCAAGTTCGTCTGGCCGGTCATTCTGGGCGGGCTGAAGGCGCGGGAGGAAAAGATCGCCAGCGATCTGGCCGGCGCCCAGGCGGCCAACCAGGAAGCCAAGTCGATCCTGGCGGAGTACGAGCACAAGATGTCCGAGGCCAACACGCAGGCCCAGGAGATCCTGGCCGACGCCCGCCGGACCGCGGAATCCAACGCGGCCAAGATCGTCGACGAAGCCAAGGCCGACGCGCGTCGTCAAAGTGAACGAGCCCTGGCGGATATCGAAAATGCCAAGAAAGTCGCTCTGTCGGAGATCGCCGATCAGACGTCCGCCCTGGCCATGGGTGTCGCCAAGCAGGTCGTCGGACGCGAACTGCGTCCGGAAGATCACGCCGAACTGATCCGCAAAGCGTTGGAGCAAGTGCCCAGCAACAACTGATCGCCCGCGATCGGACGTTGTGATCCACTCGATTGGAAATTCCATGGAAAACCCCGACGCCCTGAAACACGAAACGGTGCTGGACACCGGAGCCGAGCAGCTGGGCAAAACCTATGCCCAGGCCTTGCTGGCTGCGTCGCAAAAGCAGGGTAAAACCGACCTGATCGTGCAGCAACTCTCCGAGTTGGTGGACGATTATTTAGCCAACAATCCCAAGCTGGCCGCCGCGTTCGCCTCGCCCCGTATCGACGTGGAAGAGAAAAACCGTGTCATCGATCGCCTGTTCGGCGAGACGTTCGATCCGATGTTGGTGACGTTCTTGAAGGTGATGGCGTCACGGGATCGGTTGGGGCAGCTCGCCGCGGTCCGACAGGGCCTGGTCGAGAAGTACGACGAAATGTCCGGACGGGTGCTGGCCAAAGTCCGCACGGCGGTCCCCTTGGACGACAACTTGCGGTCCCAGATCACCGAACGCTTGGGCGGTGTGCTGAACAAAGAAGTCCGTTTGCAGGAAGTCGTCGATGCGGACCTGATCGGCGGCATGGTGATTCGCATCGGCGACACGGTGTTCGACAGCAGTGTCGCCACGCGTCTGGAAGGGATCGCCAAGCGAGCCCGTGAAGGTTTTTCCAGCCGGCTGATGGAAAACTTTGATCAGTTGACTCAATAGTCGGCCGGCCCGCCCGCCGCGGCAGCCCGCGTTTCCCCACCCCTTACATTTGCATTCTTCAACGCACCAATCGCCATGAAATTTAGCAGCGACGAAATCGCCTCGGTCTTGCAGCAGGAGATCGAAAACTTCGACAGCAAGATCGACGTCCGCGAAGTCGGGACCGTCCTGGAAGTCGGGGACGGGATCGCTCGCGTTTACGGGCTCTCCGGCGTGATGGCCGGGGAAATGGTGGAATTCCCCAACGGCGCGATCGGGCTGGCCTTCAACCTGGAAGAAAACAGCGTCGGCGTGATCATCCTGGGCGAGTACCTGACGATCCAGGAAGGCGACGAAGTCAAAGCCCTGGGAACGCTGTTGAGCGTCCCGGCCGGTGACGCCGTGGTCGGTCGCGTGCTGGACCCATTGGGAAATCCGCTGGACGGCAAAGGCCCGGTGCAATCAGACATCACGCGTCCCGTCGAGCTGATTGCGACCGGAGTCGCCGAACGCCAGCCGGTGACCGAGCCGATGCAGACCGGGATCAAGGCCATCGACGCGATGACGCCCATCGGTCGTGGCCAGCGGGAATTGATCATCGGTGACCGGAAGACCGGCAAAACGGCCATCGCGATCGACGCCATCCTGAACCAGAAGGGCCAGGACGTGAAGTGCTTCTACGTCGCCATCGGCCAGAAGGACTCCGCGGTCGCCGGCGTCGTCGACGTGCTGGAAAAGTACGGCGCGATGGAATACACCACCGTGATCAACGCCGGAGCCAGCGCACCGGCTCCGCTGCAATACATCGCACCGTACGCCGGAACGGCGATGGCCGAACACTTCATGTTCAACGGCGGTCACGCCCTGATCGTCTACGACGATTTGAGCAAACAGGCCGTCGCGTACCGGCAGATGAGCCTGCTGATGCGTCGCCCGCCGGGACGCGAAGCATTCCCCGGCGACGTGTTCTATTGCCACAGCCGGTTGCTGGAACGGTCCTCGAAACTGTCCGACGAACTCGGCGGCGGCTCACTGACCAGCCTGCCGATCATCGAAACGCTCGAAGGGGAGGTGTCGGCCTACATCCCGACCAACGTGATTTCGATCACCGACGGCCAGATCTATGTCCAGCCCGACTTGTTCTTCGCTGGCGTTCGCCCGGCAATGAACCCGGGGATTTCGGTCTCACGCGTGGGCGGAGCGGCCCAGATCAAAGCGATGAAGAAGGTCGCCGGTGGCCTGCGTCTGGACCTGGCCGCGTTCCGGGCCCTGGAGGCTTTCGCCCAATTGGGTACCGACCTGGATCCCGCCACCCAGGCACAATTGGATCGCGGCTATCGGATGGTCGAACTGCTCAAGCAACCCCAGTACCATCCGCTGTCGGTCGCCGAACAAGTCGTGATCCTGTACGCCGGTACCAAGGGCTTCCTGGACGACGTGGAGATCAAGGCCGTCAGCCAATGGGAGAAGGACTTCCTGCAGTTCGTCAACGACAAACACTCCGGCCTGTTGGAAACCCTGACCACCGAAGGCGCCCTGACCGACGAAGTGGTCGAAAAGCTGGAAGGTGCCATCAAGGATTTCAAAGCCGGATACAAACCCGTCGCCACCGCCGTGTGACCCGATCGGAACGGAACAGCCGGCACCGACCCGCCGGCGCCGACGGGCCCGAGTCATCGGTTCGGGCCCCGGCATCCGCAACTCCCTTCCGACAATCGTCAACGCAGTTGAACAAACCCGCCCACAAAATGATTCATGGCTAACGCAAGAGCGCTCGACAAACGACGCAAGTCGATCAAGAACATCCGCAAGATCACGCGGACCATGGAACTGATCGCGACGGCGCGCTACAAGAAAGCGATGGACCGGGCGCAGGCCGCGACCGCCTACACCGAACAGATCACCAAGATCGTCGCGCGGTTGGCCGCTTCGGGAATGGACGTCAAACACCCGCTGCTGGAACAACGTGATAACGTCAAAAGTGCTCGCGTTCTGGTGTTGACCAGCAACCGCGGTTTGTGCGGCGGCTACAACGCCTCGATCCTCCGGGAAGCGGTTCCACGGATCCGTCAGCTGCGAGAAACCCTGCCCCTGGTGAAGGTCGATGTCAGCGGCAAACGCGGCATCAACGGCCTGAAGTTCCGCAAGATCGACATCGCCGAACAGCACACCCAGTTCGAAGATCAGCCCGGCTACGACGACGTCGAAAAGATCGCCGACAGCTACCTGGCCCGGTACATCACCGGCGAGATCGATCGGCTGGACGTGGTCTACACGAAGTTCATCAGCACTTCCAAACAGGTCCCCACGGTCGAAACCCTGCTGCCACTGGGCTCCCTCGGTGAAGACCAGGACTTGGACGAGCCCCGCGGGGCCAACGTCGACTTCGAGTTCCTGCCGTCGGCCGAGAGCATTCTGGAAGAGGTCGTTCCGACCAGTTTCAAGGTCCGGCTGTTCAAATGCTTCCTGGACGCCGCGGTCAGTGAACAAGTCGCACGGATGATCGCCATGAAGGGCGCGACCGAGAACGCCGGCGAAATGATCAAACAACTTTCAATGACCTACAACCGGGCCAGACAGGGCCAGATCACCGGCGAGATCATGGAGATCATCGGCGGCGTCGAAGCCCTGGAAAACTGACCACTTCTCCCACACTTGGTGACGGGCCGCTGCGGCCTCCCACACCCCACGATCGAGCGAAGAAAAAAGCATGTCCACCGCAACGGAAACACGCGTCGTCGGCAAAGTCACACAGGTCATCGGGTCGACGTTCGACGCCGAATTCCCCGAAGGCCAGATGCCGGAAATCTACAACGCCCTGGAAATCAAAAGCCAGCACAAGGGCGTCACGATCGACCTGGTCGGCGAAGTGCAGCAGCACCTCGGCGGCGGACGCGTTCGCGCCATCGCACTCGGCAGCACCGAGGGCATGATGCGTGGAATGGACGTCGTCGACACCGGTAAACCTGTTTCGGTCCCCGTCGGAAAGGAAACCCTCGGCCGAGTCTTCAACGTTCTCGGTGAGCCGATCGACAAACGCGGCCCGGTCAATGCCGAAGATCACTGGCCGATCCACCGCACCGCGCCGCCGGTCAACGAACTGTCGACCAACACCGAACTGTTCGAAACCGGGATCAAGGTCGTCGACTTGCTGACCCCGTTCGTCCGCGGTGGTAAGGCCGGACTGTTTGGCGGTGCCGGTCTGGGAAAAACCGTGATTCTGACCGAACTGATCGCTCGGATCGCCAGCAGCCACGGCGGCTACTCCGTCTTCGCCGGGGTCGGTGAACGGACGCGTGAAGGCACCGACCTGTGGCTGGAAATGCAGGAAACCGAAATCGGCACGACCGGCCGCAAAGTGATCGAGCAGACCTGCATGGTCTTTGGCCAGATGAACGAGCCGCCGGGATCGCGGCTCCGCGTCGCGCTTTCCGCCCTGACAATGGCCGAGTACTTCCGCGATACCACCGGCGCCGACACGCTGCTGTTCGTCGACAACATCTTCCGATTCTCCCAGGCCGGTTCGGAGGTCTCCGCGCTGCTGGGCCGGATGCCGTCGGCGGTGGGTTATCAGCCCACGTTGGCGACCGAAATGGGTGCCCTGCAGGAACGGATTACGTCAACCAAGAAGGGAGCGATCACCTCGGTTCAGGCCGTCTATGTTCCCGCCGACGACCCGACCGACCCCGCGCCGGCAACCGCCTTCGGGCAGCTCGATGCGTTCATCTACCTGGATCGTTCGATCTCCGAAAAAGGGATCTACCCGGCCATCGATCCGCTCGCTTCCAACTCGCGTATTCTGGACCCGCAATACGTCGGCGATCGCCATTACGCCATCGCCCGTCGCGTCCAAACCATCCTGCAACGCTACCGCGAACTGCAGGACATCATCGCGATCCTGGGTGTGGACGAATTGAGCGAGGAAGACAAGACGATCGTGCACCGCGCCCGTCGTATCGAACGGTTCCTGTCCCAACCCTTCCTCGTGGCGGAAGTCTTCATCGGCAAGCCCGGTGAAATCACCCCGCTGGAAGACACCATTCGCAGCTTCGAAGAACTCTGCGATGGCAAGTGGGATCACCTGCCCGAACAAGCCTTCATGTACGTCGGTTCGATCGAACAGGCTGAAGCGCAGGCTAAAAAGATGGAGAAGAAATAAGCCATGGCGATTCGCTGCATCGTCGTCACCCCCGAGCGGACCGAACTGGATTGCGAAGCGAACTCGGTCACCCTGCCGATGTTCGACGGCTCGCTGGGAATCCTGCCCGGTCGCGCCCCGATGATCGGACGGCTCGGCTTCGGAACCCTTCAGTTGGACACCGCCTCCGGGACGAAGCATTACTTCGTCGACGGCGGGTTTGCCCAGGTGGAGGACAATGTCGTCAGCCTGTTGACCTCACGATCGATTCCGATCGACAAGCTCGAATCGGACAGCGCCGAAACGGCGTTGGACGAAGCGCTGGCAATGCCCTCCAAAACTCCCGAGCAAATGCAGCTGAAGGACACCGCCGTCCGCCGCGCCCGCGGCATGCTGCGCTCCGCTCGATAGTCGTCGGGTCACGTTTTCGAAGCGAATCGGATGACGCAAAATTCGCCTTGATTGGCTATTCGCGCCGCTCTACCGATCTTCCGGCAAGTCAGGCAGCGCCGCGGCTGCTTCCGGACAGCTTCGGACCGGTCTTGGTCCAAGACGCCAGTTCTCAAGGCGATTCCCCGCACCGTGGCCCGTTTATCGCGGTCGGTCCCTCGTCTGTACACGCCAGGATTCAATCCGGGGGTCTGCACGACGCGGGGCTTCCTCGTCCCGTCCGTGGGGAATCCTTAGCTGGTAACCGCGTTCTATCTTTCCGATAGTGGCGGCCAATGAGTAGCAGAGCTTCAGGAACCGCCTGCCAAAGCGCTCCGATTGGTGCGGCGCGAGATTAAGATCGTGGATTGATCCAATTGGATAGCTGAACGCGTGTCGTAGACGGGGCAAGATTGATGAGGGGCAAAAAATTCGAATTTATCTCCGGCGGGAAGCATCGCGATCGGACGCATCGGCCGGCGAGTTTCGAAACGCTGGAACCACGCGTCGCACTATCCGGTCCCGATCCGGCGATCGCCGAATCGCTGCTGCTCAGTAGCGGACAGTCGGATGAACTGCACGCGCAACTGGCCTCGCAGCACTATTTCGTTCACTACGATCTGCGTTACGGCCAGGAACTCTGGGTCAGCAACGATGAAGACCAACCGGCTCGCATGGTGACCGATCTCAATCCGGGCCCAGCGGATTCGAGAATCAAATCGATTGTCGCGGCCGGCGATTTTGTCTTCTTCACCGCTTTCATGCCTGACGATTCGGGAGACGTGCAGCGACGATTGTTCCGCACCGACGGAACGCCGGAGGGGACGGTGCAGATAACCGACCGCATCGTGGCCCTGGGCGAACTAACGGTTTTCCAGGATCGCGTGCTCTTTTATTCACCCTACTCGTTTTTGCGGTCGCATCCGGGCGAGGTCTGGATCACCGATGGGACCGATGAAGGGACTCAACGTCTCTATGCGGCTGAAAGGGAAATCGCCGGGGAGGGTCCGTACTTTGCGGTGCTCGATGACCGCTTTTACTTTCGATTCGGTTCCATTCAGAAGCGCTATTACGTTTCCGATGGCTCGGTGGCCGGAACACGGCCGTTGTCATTAAGCGTGAGCTCGCGCTCGGACGGAGTGATGTCCGCGTTTCAGTTGGGCTCGGAGCACTTGCTGATCACCGAAAGAAACCAAGACGTGCGGATTGATCAGGTCAAGCCGGACGGTTCAACGGTTTCTTTGACTGAGGAATTACGCATTCAATTGGCATCCTATTCTCCGCTCGAACAAGTCGGAGCCCAACTGTTCTTTGCCGATACGGATTGGAAGTTGTGGCACAGTGATGGAACACTTGCGGGCACGCGACCACTCGACATGAGCGGTTTTCTTCCAGACCAGAATGTACGTGTCACTCACCTTTCGGCGGTCGGCTCGCGGCTGGTCTTTCAATTCAGTTTTGATTCCCATTTGGCCTCCTACGACACCGTTACTGGCGAGTTTCGCGTTTTCCCGGATTCGACACCGAGCGAAAGCCTGCACCTCGCTTCAGGAAATCACTATTACTTCGTCTCCCACGGCCGGTTGATGCGGCTGGACGTTGTCAGTGGTCAATTAAGTGAGATCGCAGCGTTCGATTCGTCCGCCACGTTGAACGATCTGATCGCGTTTCGCGGTCAGGTTCTCGTCCGCTACACGGTTTTGTCTCAGGGCGGCAAAACAGTCGTCATTCGGCTCCTCAGCGAGAAGGGTCTCGGCGATGTCTTGGCGGAAATCCCGCAAGCGGGTGACGACGTGATCCGGACATGGGTCGGCAAACCTTCCGATCCTTTGATTGTCACGCACGGCAGTTCCAATGAGGCCCGGGTCTACCGATCGGACTCGCCGGAATCGCGTCTGTCTCTCCTCGCGTCGACGAGCAACCCTTTCCATTACGCCGGCGCACCGTCTCGACGCGACAACCACACGATCTTGGATCAGACAAGATTTGTGTTTACCGGAGAGGATTCCAGGATCATCTGGATATCCGACGGAACGCAGTTGGGAACTCGGATTCTGTTCTCTCTCGATGCCATGCCGGACGGAACGATCGCGGAAGCGGGGGCAAGGATCCGTGATCTCTACGCGATCGACGGGAAACTCGTTTTTTCCGTGTATGCACTCGAATCCGCGAACGGAAATCGCAGTCGGACACTCTGGGCCGTCGACCAGGACGGAGATTCGCGATCGCTCTACCGGCCAGGTGACGGCTGGGGCTACGTCTTCGACATTCTGGGCAGCGTGAATGATCACTTGATGTTTGTCACGCAAGGGACCACGGGAGAGAAACTCCAGACGGTCTGGCGAACCTCGTCGGGGTTGAGAACGATCGAACCGGTTTTGACAGACGTCGGTGCCGCATCTCGCATCGGCGAATTTGACCGCTTTGACGAACCGCCTCGCATCACTGCCGACGAACGCTTGTTCTTTCGCGTCGATCCAGATTATCGCATCCACCCCGCCATACTACACGAGCGATTGACAGCCGATGCCGTTTTCGAGAATCAAGAACTGTGGAGTAAAGCCGAAGACGCATCACTCTATCTGACCGATGGGAGCATCGAAGGAACCCAATTGCTGCTCGAACCGTCCGATCTTTGCCTGCGTGATGCCTGCTGGTACACCCGCGTCGCGGTTGCATCGGAGTTAGCCTGGATTCGCGCCGACGAACAACTCGCCCAAATGCCAGATTCCGGCGAATTATTCCCGCTTCCCGAATCGTTGACGACATCGTTTGAGCCGCTGGGCGTGCTTTCTGGAAACTGGATTGCGACCGACGGAACGCGAGTTGTTCGTTGGGACGTCGAGACCGGCGATGTCGAACAAGTTTTCGAAGCGAGTGCTCCGAACTCCATCAGCGTCAACACCATCTTCGCTGGAGACAAGCTGTTCCTTACGACTTATCCGGCGGACAAGGTGTTTGTATTGGATGGGACAGTGGGAGGGACCCATGAACTAGAGTTTGGACCGCAATACCATCAGAAGAGCATCTACCCGGCCGGTGGCCCTGAACCGGGCGTGATCGTTCAAAGTCGCCGCACCGATGGAGGTTGGATTGATCATTTCTGGCTCGTCGAGGCGGCCACGGAAACCGTCGTCGACTTGGGCGCTTCAAATCTGCGGACATTCACATCGCTCCCACGCCCGATCGGAATGCATTCGGACATTCTCCACGGCGGAGCCGTATTTGCGAAGAAATCGGTTGACGTCTTTGTTGACTCGCCGGGCACGACGATAGCGATCGAAGCTGACGATTCGACGGTCAAGCTTGTGGCGGGCGATGAGGTTGTTCAACAATTCAGCGGCTCCGTCGCTGTCGTTCGCATTGATCCGCGCGTCGAGCAGGTGACGATTGATCTCCAGGCTTTGGCTGAAAGTACCACTCGGGACCTGGATCTCCATGTCCCCGACGGCGCCGCGATCCGGCTGGTTGGCCGGGCCGGCCAGCGCATCGTCTACACGAGTACCGATGCAGGCGTTTTGATCCAAGTTGCCGGGCTCGAATTGGAGTTCCAATTTGAATCATCAATATCACTCGCGGACGACTTGGGCGTCCTCCATCGAGATCTGCGCGCGTCACCGAGGAGTGATCGATTGAATCTCAGCACGCAAGACGGTCAGCCGACGTTCGCGTTTGACGACGGGATGCGAGCCTGGAATCTTGTGTTTGAATCTTCCAGCGATCTTGTCGCCAACGACATTCGTGTCAATCTGCTCAGCGGCAAGAACGAAGTCGTTGTTGACCCGTCCTTTGACGTGCCGGGGACGTCGAACGGGATTTTCATCGAGATTGACCAGGCGGTCGATGGCGTTGGGCAGACCTCGCTATCGATTCCGCCGACATTCAGTGTCTCAAAATGGCCGCCTGATGCCGTCGTCCGACGGAACGACAATCCGAAGGTCCAAATCCGGCTTTCGGTCGAGAATCGTCCGTTTCAGAACCCGGCGAATCGGTACGATACAAACCTAGACGGGTCAATCACGCCCGCCGACGCGCTCATGATTATCAATACGCTCGAACGGGCAACTCTGCATAAGTCCTCGTGGCCCGGGTTTCCCGACGTGTCCGGCGACGGCCAGCTGACTCCGATGGATGCCCTGATGGTGATCAATCAAATGGCCCGCGATCACGCCATTCTTTCGGTCACAAACGACTTGGAAGACAAGAGGGATGTGGTGTCATATCTGCTCCTCGATCAGCCGAAGTCGCTTCTTTAAAACGTGCCAGATTTCAATCAGGGACCGGGATCGACCAGAGACTAAACCGCGTTGCCCGGACGAGCAGCATGCATCACAGCGACCCAAACCTACATATTGACATATAGCTTTAAGTGGCGTATGCTGACCCTCGGTGAGGGTCCCCCGCCGGATTTTCGCCAATCATCGTTCGGACAGGGTGCCGCAGCGTTTGATTCCATCAACCAGACTACGTCGGCTGAAGTGCTGAATTGCTCGGCCGCCGCCCACCCGCTCTGGTGTGTCCCTCCTGATGCAGGCTCTCGGTATGAGAATCCCACGCGCAGCGCTCCCATGGACCGCTCTTCCACTGGTCTGGATGCTCCTCGGGAACTGTGCGGCCCAAACCGCAAGTTATGAACTGCCGCCGATCAATTATCTGGACGCGAAAGTTCAGGATCCCGTTGCGGTTCTGGCCGAACGGATGGCCGCCGGTGACGTTCGCCTGCAGCACGATGCGACGTTTGGGTATCTCCCGTCACTGCTGCAGGCACTGGAAGTCCCGACCAATTCGCAGACCTTGGTGTTCTCCAAGACCAGTCTGCAGCTGCACCGGATTTCGCCGTCGCGCCCCCGGGCGCTGTATTTCAATGACGACGTGTACGTGGGCTACTGTCAGCGCGGGGACGTGTTGGAGATCGCGGCGACCGATCCCGAGCAGGGGGCCATCTTTTACACGCTCTCGCAAGCCGAAGATGACGAACCTCGCTTCGTTCGCGACCGTGGAAACTGTTTGGCCTGTCACGCCAACAGTCGCACCCAAGACGTTCCGGGATACGTGATGCGGAGCGTCTTTCCCGATCGCGCGGGTCGTCCGCGGCTGGGAAGTGGGACCTTCACGACCGACATTCGAAGCGAGTTTCAAGACCGCTGGGGCGGTTGGTACGTCAGCGGCAACCATGGATCGATGCGACACATGGGAAACACGATCTTTGAAGAGGATCCCCCACGCATCGATCGTGAGGCCGGTGCGAATGCCGAGGACTTGGAACCGTTCTTTCGAACCGATCGTTATCTGGAACCGACCAGTGACATCGTGGCCCTGATGGTACTGGGACATCAAACCCAGATGCACAACGCGATCGCCGCGGCCAACTACGAAACGCGGCGGGCGATGCACCAGTCATTCGAAATGAATCGGCTGCTCGATCGCCCGGAGGGCCATCTCAGCGATCTCGCCCTCCGGAGGATCGATTCTGCTGCGGACAAAGTCGTCAAACAACTGTTGATGTGCGACGAGTTCACCCTCAGCGATCCGGTCGCGGGTTCCGGCGGGTTCGCCGAGACGTTTCAGGCCAGGGGACAACGTGATTCTCGGGGACGCTCCCTGCGAGACCTTGATCTGGAAACTCGGCTGTTCAAATACCCCTGCAGCTACCTGATCCATGCCCCGGCGTTTGACGCCTTGCCGGACGAGGTACGGAACCGGATCTTGCAGCGGCTGGTGACCATTCTGCAGGGCCAAGGCGATTCCAAAGACTTCGATCACCTGTCACCGGAAACGCGTGCGGCGATCCTGGAAATCCTGGTGGACACCAAGCCGGCAATCCGCCAGTGGGTCGCCGCCGGCAAGACTTCTTTGCGATGACGTCGGCCCCCGTGCGTGAACGTCACACCGCGGGGAATCGCCCTATCGAGTCGGGCCGAAAAAGGTACCGATTGTGAGGTTCGGACGGTCAAATTTTTCTGGCTGACCGAATTGAAGGGGGGCCGAAATCTTTTCTCGCTTCCAGGGGGTGTGCACAACCGAAGCCAAGGACAGCACTTCATTTCCTTACGCGGGGACACCCATGAACGTCTCATTCGGTCAACCATTTCGGCGTCTTGCTTTTGGCCTGCTGCTTGCTTCCTCCGTCGCGGTACCGGCGCAAGCGGGATTCGGCCTGTTCGACCACGGATGCGACACAAACTGCGATACGCCAAGCTGCGGGACGTCCCTGTGCGAGACGTCTCTGTGCGAATCGGCCGCTTGCGACATGGGATGTGACGGGGGATGTGACGCCGGTTGCGGATGCGGGGGTCAGCTCGGATGCCTCAGCAATTTGGACGCGTTGGGATGCGGGCTGATCAAACCGAGCGACCATTGCTTTGACGATTTCATCAGCCCGATGATCAACTTCGTGCATTTCGAAGACCCGCGGACGCTGACCGAGATTCGTCCGATCTTTGTCAATCACTGGGTACCGGACAACATCGGTAGCGGAATTCCCGCCGGCGGTTCCATTCAGCTTCTGGCCCTGCAATTTCGTGTGGCCCTCACCGAACGGCTCAGCTTGATCGGCGTCAAGGACGGGTACATCTTCGACAGCACCGACAATGCGCTGGACACGCTCTTGGATGATGGTTGGGCAGCGGTCACGGCGGGTCTGAAATACAACTTGCTTCGTGACACGCGATCTGGAACCCTGGCTTCCGTCGGAGCAACCTACGAGATTCCCGGAAGTGATGACGCGTTGCAGGATGTGGGAGATGGCGAGTTTCACCTGTTCATGACCGGAGGCAAGCGTCTGTACAACGGCAATGCCCACTGGTTGTCCGCGTTCGGTGTCCGGTTGCCAGTCGACGACGAGGTGCAAACCGAATCGATTCACTGGTCCAACCACTTTGACGTTCGCTTGACCGACAGCGTGTACCTGTTGACGGAAGTCGCTTAGTGGCACTGGACCGACGATGCGACGTCAGGATTGCCTCTGGGTGTGGCCGGACAAGATCTATTCAACCTGCCCGCGACCAACGTGGCCGGCAACGATTTGGTGACGCAAAACGTCGGCATGAAATGGAAGCCGACCGCGCACGCTGAATACGGTTTGGCCTATGAGTTCCCGCTGACGGAATTCAAAGACGTGATCGACGGTCGCCTCCAAGCGGAAGCCATTTTCCGATACTAACAGGATCACACGTCCCTCTCGGGCGGCGCCGTTCGCCCGAGCGTTGACGATGCCCTCTGCCACCAGCTGGCAATCGTCACAACGTTAACTTGCTTCCGACGTCCGCTTCGGTTGCCCGATCGACAGGGTCACCGTCTGAGTGCGAAAGATGGACTGCGGTTAGCGGGGCCAGAGAAAAAACTGGCATTCGAACCCTGGATTCCGCCCTGGCCGCTGCCCGAAAGCTCCACGCTCGGTGGGCAGCGGTCAGGCTGGTTTCACGCGGACGCCGCGCGTTCCGGCGGCATTGCCACCGATTCAATCGCGCCGGACGCTGTCCTCGTCATCCAACAGCATCCTCACGGCCGGCGTCTCCAAGTCATCGAACTGCCCGGACCGAATGCACCGAATGCAGGCGAACAGGGCCGTCGCGCCCATGGCAATGGCGATCGGTAATGCTATGTACAAGACGTTCATCGGGCAAGCTCCGGACGCAAGTGTTCGGGTGAGTTAGCCGCTGACGAGTCACTCTGCGTCACTTCCGGTTTGGTAAGCGACAGCAAGATCACCGACAACGAACTGATCGGCATCAGGATCGCTGCGATCAGTGGTGTGATCCACCCCGTCATCGCCAGAGTGATCGCCAGCACGTTGTAAGCAATCGAAACGGCGAAGTTACGCAGGATCACCACTCGAGTCGACCGACTGGCTTTGGCCAGCTCGATGACCTTGCTCAGCTTGGCATCCCCGATGATCACCGGTGCGGCGGCCAAACTCGCTTCCACACCACCGCGGAGGGCGATCCCCACGTCGGCCGCGGCAAGCGCTGCCGCGTCGTTCATTCCGTCGCCAACCATGACGACCGCGCCGTCGGCCCGCGCGCCTCGGATGGCATCCAACTTCTGATCCGGCAGCAACTGCCCCAAGGCCGCGGCAGACGGGATGCCGACGGCTTCGGCAACCCGGTCCACCGTGCTTTGGTGATCGCCAGAAAGCATTCCCACACGCCATCCGGCCTGCTGGAACCAGGCGACGGTGGCGGCCGCATCGCGGCGTACCCGGTCGCTAACACCCAACACCGCGCGGACGTCCTCGTCGACGACCAGGTAGACGGGGCTCGCCCCATCTTGCAGGATCCGCTGTACCGATGCCTGCCAGGCAGGATCAAGGCCGCCGCGGAGCATCCCGGCATTCCCGACGGCGACGGTTCCGACCCCGGGGACACTCGCAACCACGCCAACGCCGGCAATTTGCTGGACATCTTCCACCGCAAGCTCTGGGTGGGTCCGTCGCTGCTGCTCGGAATACGCGACCACGGCGGAGGCAATCGGATGCCGCACGTCTGATTCAATCGCTGCCGCAACCGCGACCAAGGTTTCGTCTCCATCCCAAGCGGTCACACGCATCCGTCCCTCGGTCAGCGTGCCGGTCTTGTCAAAGAAAATCGTCCCCGGACGGACCAGACGCTCCAGGCACTCGCCGCTGCGCACCAGCACCCGCTGGGACGCCAATCGACCGATGGCAACGCCAATTGCCAGTGGCGTCGCCAGGGCCAGGGCACAGGGGCAGGCAACGATCAGCAGCGCCACCACCTGGTCAATGACGCGTGAAGGATCTCGCCACCACCAGATCACTCCGGTCAGGATCGCCAATGCCAACACGGCGATCACAAAACCGCCGCCGACGCGGTTGGCCAATTGAACCACCGGTGTCCGCGACGAAGCCGCGTCGCGGACCGACCGCCGCAGTGCCGCGAATCGCGTCTGCTCCCCCACGGAGGTTGCACGCACGGTGATCGGCGCTTGCAAGTTGTCGGTTCCCGCTTCGACGCAATCGTCCACTTTGACTTCGACCGGCTGACTTTCGCCGGTCAACAACGACCGATCGATCAACGACTGACCGGCCACGACCACTCCATCGACCGAAACGCTTTCCCCGGGTGCCACCACCACCTGGTCACCGGACCGAAGTTCGCTGACGCGGATCCGCTCGGTCCGGCCTCGATCGTCCAACCGGTTGGCCGCCAGCGGTGCCATCTGGATCAGCCCGGCCACTTCATCGCCGGCGCGACGTTGCTGTCGCATCTGCAGCCAACGCCCCACCAGCAGGAAAAAGACCAATGCGGCGATTGAATCAAAATAGACTTCCCGTGATGCGTCCAGCAGCCCATACAGGCTGCCCAACAGACCCGCGGACAATCCTAGCGCCACCGGCAGATCCATGTGCGGCGTGCGCGTCTTCAGAGATGCCATCGCACCCCGAAAGAACACCCGTCCCGGAAAGATGACCGCGACGCAGCCGAGCAGAACGCCGGCAACGCGAAACACGCTGGCGTGTTCCGCGGCGATCCCCGTGAAGTCTCCGGCGTACAACGCGACGGCCAACCACATCGCGTTGGCGGCACAAAACCCCGCGATCGCGATATCAACGAGCAATCGCTGGCTTTCCTGATCGGACTCGCCATCGGCATCCACGGAGTCCATCAGTGGCGTGACCGTGTATCCCAGCCGGGCCAAAACCTGGGCAATTTGAGACAACCGGATTCGGCCGGGGTCAAAGACGATCTCGATGGTCCGGTCGTGCATCTGGACGGCAGATCGGTGCCAGCCCTCCAACCGCGTCGGCGCTTTCTCAAGCAACCAGAGACAGGCGGCACAATGAATGCCCGACACCGACAGCCGTGTCTTCAACCAGCGTTGTCCGTCGCCCGATTCGATCGGCGTGGGCGCCGACCGTCCCAGCAGGTCAGGACGGTCCAGGTCGTCAAAGCAACCCGCGCGTTCATCGATGGCAGCGGCTTCACCGTCCCGCAGCGCGTAGTAGTCCCCCAGGCCCCAGTGATGGATCAATTCGTAAGCGCCACGGCAGCCGTTGCAGCAAAACGCCAGCTGGCCATCCGCAGGTGCGGGCGCGGGCAGCCCGCAGTGATCACAAGGAACCGAACGATCCGTCCCGCGTCCAGGTCCGATCAATTCACCGGTCGTTTCGTCGCTCAACTCCTCAGAATCGCGACCGTCGATCAAAGCCGACATCACTCCCCGCTCCGACAACAGGGCAAGGGTTCATCGTGGAGCGTGGACAAATCGATCGGGTCCGCCGGAGCGGCCGCCGCTTCCGGCTTCATCTCGGCGAGGTTCGCCGAAGCTCGTCCGGTGGCGGTGTAAAGTCCCGCCACAATCAACAAGATGCTGGTCACGACCGGAACGGCAGAGCGGTACCGGGCCGCCAAGGAGTGGGCACCGTAGATCAATCCGCTGAGCGCCGGCAGCGTTCCGATCCAAAACGCGAACATCACAATCAGCGATGAGGTTACGTGGCCCGTGCCGCCGGCGACCAGGACAAACAGGTACAACCAGCCGCAAGGCAACCACGTCGTCAACAATCCGCCCAGATAGGCACGCCCGATCGGCCCACGTGACGCGATCAACGGTTTGGCCGCGTGCAACCAGCCCGCAATTCTGGATCCTTTGACGGTTGCCGCCGAGCCCCCGCCGGTTTGCCCGCTCGTCCGCCACCAACGAAACTGCTTTCCCAGCCGGAGCGTCCCGACGGCCACCAACACGATTCCCGCTGCCAGGGCGGCGAGCGATTGAAACCCCGCCATCCGCCCGGTCACGGTCAAGGAAGACCCGATCAACCCGGCGGCCAAACCCGCAGAGAGGTAGGTGGTCAGACGCCCCAGGTGATAGCCTGAAACGACGGATACCGTCCGGCGATCGCCGGTGGCCCACAGCGCGAACGGACCACACATTCCGACGCAATGCAAACTGCCCATCAGGCTGGCACCGACCACGGCCACGGCGAAGCTCCACATCAGTCGGCCCTCCCACCGGAAACGTCCGAGCTGGAGGTTCCGGCACCCGCCGATCCCAAGGCAGCAAGTTGATCGACAAGCAGCGAAGTTGATTGCACGTAGCGGGCGCCGTCGACGTCCGTGACATCCAATTCGACTTCCCACCAACCGGGGTGATCGAAACAGCCGGGAACGACCAACACGCCCGGCTCGGCGACCAGCGGACGGACCGGTCGGACCAGCACGTCGGATGCACGGGCGTGGCGATAGACTTCGACTTGGCCGTCGGCGAGCACTACGGGATTGCCCTGGGCGTTGCGCAGATCGATCCGCAGGCTTCGATCCGTTCTCGCCACCGCGCGGTTGACCGGGTCGGCCACGGGCAACATCACCGCCGCGTATTGCACGCTCCATCCCAATGCCTGGGAATCACGCTCAAGCGCCCGGGTCTGGTCCCAACGCATCGAACGGGCGTAGTAATCGGGCACGACGGCAACGGACGGGTCGCCGGTGGAAAGCACAATCGCAGCCACTCCCAGGGCGACTTGCAACCCCAGCAGGCAAACGACCAGCGACCCCCAACGCCACGCGGCGCGGCGGTTGGCGTCGGCCAGTTCACGTCGCGTGGGTGTGCGTGAAGCGATCGCATCGGACTCAGGTATCGGGTCGTTCATCGGGGTCCCAATAGTCGCGCGGTGAGGAGCCTCTCATTGCCCAGATCATCGACCACTTTCAATTCGACGGGTACCTGGCCGGCCCCGCCGATCGCAATCCGGTCCACCGCCACGGTGATCGGCACCAGATGGGATTCGGTCGGTTCCAACCGCATTTGATCCTCACGCGTCGCCGACACATTCGCCGATGCGGGACTGACGGCGACCACCTGATAGGTCCTCGCCTGGTCGGTACGGTTGGTCAATCGCAATCGGAACCGGTTGGCGATCTGTCCACTTTGCGTCTGGTAGTACGGATTGCCCTGGTTGCGAATCAAACGTGCGTCAAAAGCGTATTTGGTCGACAGCACGGCCAGAAAAGCGACCGCGACGATGGCCAACAGGGTCGGGTACAGGATGGTCCGCATGCGAAGCAGACGTTGGGGTTTTCCGTCGATCGCGTTTTGTGAACTGTAGCGGATCAATCCCCGCGGTTCGCCGACCCGATCCATCACATCGTCACACGCGTCGATGCACTGAGTGCAATTGATGCACTCCATTTGCAGCCCATCCCGAATGTCGATTCCGGTGGGGCAGACGTCGACGCAGCGGAAACAATCCACGCAGGATCCGGCCCCATCGCCCGCCACGTGTTTCCCTTTCTTTCGCGGCTCACCGCGCGGGCGGTCGTAGGCGACGATCAAGCTGTTTCGGTCCAGCATCACCGACTGGAATCGGCCGTACGGGCAAGCGATCAAGCACAGCTGTTCGCGGAAGAACAAAAAATCGAACAGCATCAGCCCGGTGGTGGCGGCCATCACCAGGAACGCGATCGGGTGCTCGATCGGCGAGTGGAACAGCCACTCGGCCAGATTGTCGGTGCCGACAAAGTAGGCCAGGAAGGTGTGGGCCAGCACCGCGCACAAGACGAAGTAAACCGCCAATCGGGCGACCGCCCTCCAACCCGTCACGCGTTGTTTCGCTTTGCCGCCTTTGCCGGCGGTGCCTTCAAACAACCGATCAATCGGCCGGAACAGGTATTCCATGTAGACCGTTTGCGGACAGGCCCATCCGCACCAGATCCGCCCGGTGACAGCGGTGGACGCCACGATCGTCACGAACACGCCCAACATCAACAACGCCAGCAACAGCGTGTCGGTGGGAAAGAACGTGTGGCCCAGAAAGATGAACTGGCGATTGAGAATGTCGATCAATATCGGCGGCTTTCCGCCGATCCGGAAGTGCGGCAGGGCGACGAAGAAGGCGATCAGGGCGTAGGCCACCCAGCGGCGACGATGCCACCACCGGCCCTGTGAAAGCCGCGGCCGCAGCCAACGACGTGAGCCATCGCTTTCGAGTGTGCTGAGCACGTGCTCCGGTGGTGCCAACAGGGGACCGGCGTCGCCGGCTTCGGCCGTTCCCCCGCCCCGTGACGCATCCGCCGGCGGCGGTGCCGACGCCGCCATCTGCAATGCCCCCCGCAGGAACCCCTCAGCGGCGGGTTTCGAACAGCAGCCACAGCCTCCGCAATCGCCACACCCGGAGTGAACCGGAAGCGAATTCAAACGCAATGCATGCCCGCTGCTCATCGCAAATGCCTACTGTGATGCTTCGGTGGTCTTGTCAGGTTCCGACGTCTCATCGGCTGCTGCCGGATCGTCGGATTCGGCGTCTGCCGATGCTTCGTCGCTGCCGGTGGTCTCCTCGCTGCCGTTGTCCGGGCCGCTGCCGGCATCCTGGTCGGAGGGCGTTTCCTCTTCCTCAGGCGGCTCGGGCCACGGGGGAATCTCTTGTCCCAGAGGCGCCATGCCGCCGGCAACATTCGTGTTCCGCAGACTGGCGACGTAACTGGAAACCAGAACGATCTCATTGGTCGACAAGCGGTTTTTCCAGGCGGGCATCGCCCCGGCACCGGCGCCGTTCTCCATCACCGTGATGAAGTCGCCGATCTTCTTGACGTTCTTGTAATAATCGTCGGTCAGGTTCGGCCCCACCTTGCCACCCCCTTCTTCGCCGTGGCAGGAGGTACAGTTCGATTTGAAAACCGTTTTTCCGAATGCCAGCCAGCTCGGCTTGCCCAGGAACTTGACCACGTTTTCGGCATCGGCGCGCACCTCACCGATCTCGGCAAATTGCAGTTCCATGTTGGCCGCCAAAGCACGGTCGTAGGAATCGGCCAACGTCCGTCCCGGAGCCCCGCCGTGATAGAACGCCAGATACGGGAACGCGAAAACGATCGTGGCGATGAATAGCCATTTCCACCATCCCGGCAACGGGTTGTCAAACTCTTCAATGCCGTCGTAGTTGTGTCCGGTCAACGGATCGTCCGGGACGTGGTCCTCGGGCAGCACGTCGTGAACGCTGGCATCATGGTCTTGTTGGTGACTACTCATCGCGCGGATCCTCCACTTGATCGGACAACGGAATCGATGCGAAACGATCGGTCGCCGACCTGGACAGCCGCAGCGTTGCGTAGCACATCAGGCCGAACGCCAGGCAGAACAAAGCGAGTGCGACCTCGGCGAAATCGCTGTAGTCGATCGCTCGAATGACGTCTTGGAGCATGGGAAATCTTCTGAAGGGGCAAGGATGGTCGGTCAGGGCAACGGTTCGGCGGGACCCGCCGAACCGTCACGGGTTGGCAACCAGTCGGGTGCGGACGGAATCGGAACGAATCGCGGACTGCGCGACATCTTCGGACTCCTCGTCGGAGGGCTGCTCGGCAGGTTCCGTTGCCTCCTCCACCGCTTCGGCGGCCGGTGCTTCGGGCGTCGCAAAAAGGTCCGTTCCCAATCGCTGCAGGTACGCGATCAAGGCCACCGCCTGCGTGTCAAAGGTCATCATCTCGCCCTGCAGGACGGGTCCGCCTTGGCTGACGATCTCCGCGGCAATCGCTTCGGCTTGAGCCTTCGCCATCTCCGGTGCCTGTTCCAATTCCTGATCGTACGGGGCGCCCAGCTGTGCCGCGGCATATACACGTTCGGGAATTTTGTCAAAGTCAATGGTTGTGTGCAGCAAGTGTTCGTAAGACGGCATCACCGACTGCTCGTTGATGGCTTGCGGGTTTTCCAAGTGCAGCCAATGCCAGTAACTGCTGTTCTTGGCTCCTTCGCGGGCCAAATCGGGACCGATCCGCCGGCTTCCCCATTGGAACGGGTGATCGTAAATGAACTCCCCGGCCTTGCTGTATTCGCCGTAACGCTTGGTTTCGGCAACCATCGGGCGAATCATTTGGGAGTGGCAGTTGTAGCAACCCTCGGCCACGTAAATGTCGCGTCCGGCCAACTCCAGCGGCGTGTAGGGACGGACCGTCGCAATCGTCGGAATGTTCCCGCGGATCAAGAACGTCGGAATGATCTCGAACAGGCTGGCGATGACGACCGCAATGGTGGTCAAAACCGTGAATCGAACCGGCAACCGTTCCCAGCGGCGGTGCCAACCCATCTTGGCCCAGCGGTCCAGCGATTGCGCCAAATTCAACACCGGGGCGCCGGCCAGTTGCGAATCCGGGTGCGGGTCCTTTCCGGCGTAGTTTTTGGCCAGACGCGGGGCTTGATGCACCGGAGTCTCGTACTGACTCGGACGGGACATCCACGTCATCAGGTAATTGATGCACATCAGCACGATGCCGCTGACGTACAGCACGCCACCGAGCACCCGCAGCCACCACATCCACTGAACCGCCTGGATCGTTTCGACAAAGTCGGGGTACATCAGCTGGCCGGTCGAATCCATCGCCCGCCACATCAACCCTTGGGTCAGCCCGGCAACGTAGATCGGCACGATGTAAAGCAGAATCCCGATGGTCGCCAGCCAAAAGTGCTGCGACGCCGCCCCCGTGCTCCACAGCTTTGTCTGGAACAGCCGGGGCGCCAGCCAGTACAACATCCCGAACGTCATCATGCCGTTCCATCCGAGCGCCCCCGAGTGCACGTGGGCGATCGTCCAGTCGGTGTAGTGGCTGAGCCCGTTGACGCTTTTGATACTCAACATCGGGCCTTCAAACGTCGACATGCCGTAGAAGGTGATGCCGACCACGAAGAACTTCAGCACCGGATCCGACGACACTTTCTGCCAGGCGCCTCGCAAGGTGAACAGGCCGTTGATCATGCCGCCCCAAGACGGCATCCAAAGCATCAAGCTGAACAGCATGCCCAGCGTCGTCGCCCATTCCGGCAGCGCCGTGTAATGCAAGTGGTGCGGCCCAGCCCAGATGTAAATGAAGACCAGCGACCAGAAGTGAATGATCGACAGCTTGTAACTGAACACCGGCCGATTGGCCGCCTTGGGCAGGAAGTAATACATCAGCCCCAAAAACGGAGTCGTCAGGAAAAACGCCACCGCGTTGTGGCCATACCACCACTGCATGAACGCATCCTGAACCCCGGCATAGATGGGGTAGCTCTTCCACAGCCCCAACGGGACCACCAAGTTGTTGAACACGTGCAGAACCGTCACCGTGACGATGGTGGCAATGTAAAACCACAACGCGACATACATGTGACGTTCACGGCGACGGATCAACGTCATGAAAAAGTTGACGCCGAAAAATCCCAGCCAGACCACGGCGATCGCCAAGTCGATCGGCCATTCCAGTTCCGCATATTCCTTGCTCTGCGTGATCCCCAACGGCAGCGTGATGGCCGCCGCAACGATGATCGCCTGCCATCCCCAAAAGTGCAGCCGGCTGAGCACATCGCTCCACATCCGGGCTTTGCACAACCGTTGGGTGCTGTAGTAGATCGCCGCAAAGATCGCATTGCCGGCAAACGCAAAGATGGCCGCGTTGGTGTGCAACGGCCGCAAGCGACCGAAACTGATCCATTCCAGCCCGTGCGCAGCTGTCGGCAACACCAACAGTAGCGCCACGATCAGGCCCGCCAGTGTGGCCACCAGCCCCCAAACAATGGTTGCGACCGCGAATTTGCGACTGATATCGTCATCATAGGAGAAGGTCTCCAGGACATCACTGCCGGATTCCCATTGGTTCTTACCCGCAGGCGAATCGTCATGTGACGCGCCCAAGTCTCTTTCAGCGGTTGCCACCTATTGGTCCCTCGATGGTGTAGATGGGGTTTCAGATCTGGCGTGGCGGACGCAATTCCGCCGAGCGATCGACAATGCCGGCCCAATTCTAAGCGCAATCATCCGAGACGCTCAACGCGTCATTCGAACCGTAACGGGCCGACAGAACAACGGTTGTGCCAATCAGTTCGCTCCCGGTGTGACAACTTGTCCCGTCGCCGCCACGGCGACCGTTGTCCCCGGTGGCAGCGTCCGTCGCTCCAGCAATCTCCCCTCAGCCGCCCACCGCGCCGGACGCCGACGCCACGCACCAACGTGCCATTCAGCACAGCGCGACGCATTGGCCCGCGGGTGTCCCGTGCCACGACGCACAGACGACGCCAGCCTGCATCGCCAGCCGAGACGGCGAAGCCAGAACCGGGCACGCGGTCCGCCCCGGCCGACTCCGTTTTCGGCCTGGACCTGCAGCGAGCCCCAAGCCGGACGGCTCAGCGCGGACTCCGCCCGGACGGCTCAGCGAAGGCACCGCCCTGACGGTTCCAGGTCTGGTAATCTTTCACCCCACGCCTCCGCGACCCGAAGCAGCGGTTTTCCACATGCCCAATGAGCTCCATCTTCGCGACGACGCGATTGTTCACACGGTCGCACGGCTCCGGCACCGAATCTCCGACCGTTTTCCCGACAGCGGACTGGCTCATCTGTGCCAACAACTGCTGGAAGTGTCGCAGCGGTCGGCGGTACGTGCCCAGGGAATCGGCCAGTCCGTCTGGTGGATCCGGATTTGTGGCTACGTGCTCTCGGCGTTGGTGATCGCGCTAGTGGCCGGGACGGCTTACTTCGCAGCCCATTCGTTTCGATTCAAGCGCGAGGAAATCGGTTGGACCGACCTGATCGGGACGTTCGACGCCGCCACCAGCGGCCTGATCGTGTTGGGTGCGACGATTTATTTCCTGATCAGCCTGGAAATCCGCATCAAACGCCGACGTGCCCTGTCGGCCGTTCACGAATTGCGTTCGATCGCCCACGTGGTCGACATGCACCAACTGACCAAGGATCCCGAACGCATCCTGCGGCGTTACAAACAAACCAGCCATTCGCCCGCCGCCGCCATGTCGGCCTTCGAGCTGAACCGTTATCTGGACTACTGCTCGGAGATGCTGTCGCTGATCGGAAAGATTGCGGCGCTGTACATCCAGCGGTTCGATGACCCGATCGCCGTCGCCGCCGTCAGCGAAGTCGAACAATTGACGACGGGGCTGTCGCGCAAAATCTGGCAAAAGATCATGCTGCTCAATCAGCTCAGCGGACAAATCGCCGATCCGATCCGGCAATCATCCGCCCCGCAATCACCCGCCCCCTCGCTTCCCGACTCCGCGGTCCCCGATGATTCCACGCGGCTGCCCGAGACCCCCGTCTTCGCCGGCGAACACCCGGCCGGCGACGGAAGCATCCCAGCCGACGGCTCAAGAGTTCCGGCCGGCGGCGATGAAAACGGGCCGACCGATGTCGAGACGCGCGCCGACGCCTCCTGAACGCGGGTGAGGTGGACAGTCAGCAGAGCTTCACCGGTGGGTGCGGAAACCACGCCCGTCCGGGGGCCCGAACGGCGGCAAGGTTCGCTCGGCTCCCAAGACGCTCTATAATGCGTTGCCCCGCCTTCCCTCCCGCCGCGCAACGTCATGCCCTTCTTCTCGCGTCTGATCGCCTGTGTTTTCATCGGTCTGCCGATCGCCGCCCCGGCGGAAGATCGCGTGGTCACCTTCAATCGCGATATCCGCCCGCTGCTCTCCGAGAACTGCTATCACTGCCACGGTCCCGATGAATCGGCTCGGCAGGCCGGGCTGCGTCTGGACACCGAAGACGGTGCGAAGGAATGGGCCATCGTGCCGGGAGATGCCCAGGCAAGTGAATTGGTCACGCGGGTGATGTCCGATGATCCGGACCAGGTGATGCCACCGCCTGACAGCGAGCGGTCGCTATCGGCCGAACAGCAGAAATTGATTGAACGCTGGGTCAGCCAAGGGGCCAGCTACCAACAACACTGGTCCTTTCAACGTCTGCAGCCGGTTGCCGTTCCCCAAGTGGACTCCGATTGGGCCGCCAATCCGATCGACCGCTTTGTGCTGGCCGGGTTGCGGGACAGCCCACTTTCCCCGGCGCCCCCGGCGCCTCGCGAAACCTTGATCCGCCGGATCAGTTTCGACCTGACTGGATTGCCTCCCACGCTGGATCAGATCGACCGATACCTGGCGGACCCATCCCCGTCGGCAACCGAAAACTTGATCGATCGCATGCTGGCAGACCCGCGATTTGGCGAACGCATGGCCGCAGCATGGCTGGATGTGGCGCGGTACAGCGACACCTACGGATACCAAGTCGATCGCGACCGTTTCGTTTGGCCCTGGCGGGATTGGGTCATCGCCGCGTTCAATCGCAATCTGGGCTACGACCAATTCCTGACCGAACAGTTGGCCGGAGACCTGCTGCCAGGGGCGGAACACGACCAGATCTTGGCGACCACGTTCAACCGCCTTCACCCCCAGAAGGTCGAAGGCGGAAGCGTGCCCGAGGAGTTTCGCGTGGAATACGTCGCCGATCGAACACAAACGGTCGGGACCGCCTTCCTGGGTCTGACGATGGAGTGCTGTCGATGTCACAGCCACAAGTACGACCCGATCACGCAGCAGGAGTATTACCAGCTGTCGGCGTTCTTCGCCAACATCGACGAAGCCGGGTTGTATTCGTTCTTCACTTCGTCGGTCCCGACCCCGACGCTGCCTCTGCCCACCGAAGCCGAACAACAGCGACTGGAGCAGTTGCATCACGACGTCGATCACCTGGCGGCTGAGTTTCAATCGGCGTTGGCCTCGGACGCCAACGTTTCGCCGGACCAACTGCAAGCCTTCCGGCGACGCGTGCTTTCCCAAACACGTTCCGATTCGTCGCCAGATGACTCCTCCGCCGCGGCGGAGGATCACCGTGACCCGCCGGAACCGGGCGTCGATGAAGCAGCCTTCGCCAAGCCGATCGAATCACTGGATTTTGAAACTGCTCCGAAACCGCCCAATTCCAGCGTCGCCGGCGTTCTGGGCAACGCGGTCAAGCTGACCGGTGACGACCCGGTGAATCTAAGCCAGGGAAACTTTCGCCGCGAGCAGCCGTTTTCGGTCTCGCTGTGGATGAAGACTCCCGACGAAAAATCACGGGCGGTCGTATTCCACCGTTCGCGGGCTTGGACCGACGCGGGGAGCCGAGGCTACCAGTTGCTGATCGAAGACGGGCGATTGAGTTGGTCGCTGATCCATTTCTGGCCGGGCAACGCGCTTCGCATCCGCACCACGAACACCATCCCGGTTGAGCAGTGGATTCACGTCACCGTCACCCATGACGGCTCCAGCACGGCCGGCGGGCTGGGTATTTGTGTCGATGGGCAAAAAGCCGACGTCGAGGTGGTCCGTGATCAATTGACCAAGAACATCACCGGCGGCGGAGGCGATCACCTGACGATCGGCGAGCGATTTCGCGACCGAGGGTTCACCGGAGGCCAGGTCGATCAGTTCCACGTGTTTGATGTTCAATTGACGCCGCTTGAGATTCAGCGTCTGGCTGCCAAAGAAACCATCCCGGATTGGTTGCGGTCGCCGGTCGAATCCTGGACGGCCGATCAACGCCGGACCGTCGCCGAACACCTTGCGATGCGGAACGGAAAACAGAGCCGCCGGATCCGGGAACAGTTGATCGCGGCGCGGGGCAAATACTACCGCGTTCAAGACGCCGTCAAAGAAATCATGGTGATGCGTGAACTGCCGTCCCCGCGCACCACGTACCGGCTGAACCGTGGGGCCTACGACGACCGCGGCGAACCGGTTCCGCCGGGGACGCCCAAGGCGTTGGGGCCGTTTGACGCGTCGCGGCGTCGTGATCGTTTGGGCCTGGCTCGATGGATGTTGCAGGAAGACCACCCTTTGACCAGCCGCGTTGCGGCCAATCGCCTTTGGCAACTTTGCTTCGGTGTCGGGTTGGTCCGCACACCGGAGGATTTTGGCAGCCAGGGTGAACCGCCGACGCACCCCGAATTGCTCGACTGGCTTGCCAATGATCTGGTCCAACACGACTGGGACGTGAAACGCGCAATCAAACAGATCCTACTGTCCTCCACTTACCAGCAGTCCAGCCGAAATCCCGACGAGAAGGCGGTGCGGCTGGATCCCGAGAACCGTTTGCTGGCGCGACACACGGCCTACCGTTTGTCCGCGGAGATGCTTCGCGACCAGGCGCTGGGCCTGTCCGGCTTGTTGGTCGATGAAATCGGCGGACCGCCCGTCAAACCCTACGAAGTCGAAGCATCGTTCAAGCCCAGTCAACGAGACCAGGGCGCGGGGCTGTATCGACGCAGTCTGTACACCTACTGGAAGCGAACCGGTCCTGCACCGGCCATGATGACACTGGACGCCTCCAAACGCGACGTCTGCCGTGTCCGTCGCGAACGGACTTCGTCGCCGTTGCAAGCGTTCGTGTTGCTAAACGGACCGCAGTATGTCGAAGCATCGCGATCACTGGCGTTGCGTTTGACCCGACGCCATGCCGGCCAAACCGACGCGCTGCTGTGCGACGCGTTCCGCGTTCTGACGGGGCGTCAGCCGAAAGAAAACGAGTCCGCGGTACTGCGCGAGCTGTATCGCGACCAGCTTGATTACTTTTCATCCGACCCCGACCGCGTGGACCAATTTTTGAACGTCGGAGAAGACCGCGTCCCCGATGCCGATCGGACCCCATCGCTGGCCGCATCGGCCGTCGTGATCGGAACGTTGATGAACTTTGACGAATGCGTCATCAAGCGATGACCCCCAGCCCTCGAGAGAATCATCCGATGCAGATTCCGAATCGACGCGAGTTTTTTGGCCGCTCAGGACTCGGGCTTGGAAGTTTGGCGCTGACGCAGTTGATCGCCCGCGATGCCGATGCGGCGTCCGGGCAAGCCATCGGCGGCGTCCCCGGATTCCACCACCGGCCGCGCGCCAAGCGAGTGATCTATCTGTTCCAGTCGGGTGCTCCCAGCCAATTGGATCTGCTGGATCACAAACCGTTGTTGAATGAGAAGCACGGATCGGAGCTCCCGTCTTCGGTCCGCGGCGGCCAACGATTGACGGGGATGAGCGGCAATCAATCCAGTTTGCCGCTTGCCGGTTCGCCGTTCAAGTTCACGCGCCGCGGACGAAGCGGTATCGAGATCAGCGAACTGCTGCCTCATCTGGGCAGCGTCGCCGATGAACTTTGCGTGGTGCGATCGATGTATACCGAAGCGATCAATCACGGCCCCGGCGTGACGTTCGTTCAAACGGGAAGCATGTTTCCCGGTCGCCCCAGCATCGGCGCTTGGCTGGACTACGGTCTGGGCAGTGAAAACGACGACTTGCCATCTTTCGTGGTGATGGTGACGAAGAACAAAGGCGGGCAACCGCTGGTGTCGCGACTCTGGGGCAGCGGATTCTTGCCCAGCCAACACCAAGGCGTCCGTTTCCGCAGCGGCGACGATCCGGTGCTGTACTTGAACAATCCAAGCGGGGTCGATGCCGCCAGCCGGCGGCGAGCAATGGATGCGCTGTCGCAATTGCATCAAATCAAACTGCAGGAGACCGACGACCCGCTGGTGCACAGCCGCATCGATCAGTACGAACTGGCGTTTCGCATGCAGGCCAGCATCCCGGATGCGACCGACCTGAGCGATGAGCCCGAGCACGTGTTGCGAATGTATGGCGATGATGCCAGGAACCCGGGAACCTTCGCTGCGAACTGCTTGCAGGCCCGACGGTTGGCCGAACGCGGGGTGCGATTCATCCAACTCTACCACCAGGGATGGGATCACCACGGTGGATTGCCGGGGGCGTTGCCCAAACAGTGCCGCGAAACCGACCAGGCCAGCGCGGCCCTGATCCAGGACCTGAAACAACGTGGCATGCTGGAGGACACGCTGGTGATCTGGGGCGGAGAATTCGGACGCACCAACTACTGCCAAGGGAAACTGACCGCCACGAGTTTCGGCCGGGACCACCATCCGCGGTGCTTCAGCTTGTGGATGGCCGGAGGCGGAATGAAACCCGGGATCACGTTCGGACAGACGGACGAATTTGGATACAACATCGTTGAAAATCCGGTGCACATCCACGACCTCCAGGCGACCCTGTTGCACCTGCTAGGCATCGACCACGAACGTCTGACGTTTAAGTACCAGGGGCGCCAATTCCGGCTGACCGATGTCCACGGCCACGTGCGGCGGGAATTGATCGCGTAAGGAGTCCGGTGACGAATCTTGATGCGGCAGGAAAAGGCAACCACCGGCCAATAAGCGCTCCGAAGCTTGTTGTCCTCGCAACAAAAAAGGTTGACCCCGACGCGGGGCCAACCTTCAAGTGATTCAGAGCGTCGTCGCTGGATCGATCAGTCTTCGTCTTGTTCCTGATCGTCGGCATCCAGCAGCTCGGTGTCGGCCAGTGCGTCCTCCTGGTCCTCCAAATCATCCAATCCCAGAGCGTCGCGTTGATCTTCGGTCAGCCGGACGTACCCCAAGTCGCGGACAACCTCCAGGACTTCACTGCAAGTTGGAAACATCCGGCCGCTCTTGCGTTTGTAATCGTCCATGGCCCGCATGAACTCGATCTCCGGGTCCGAATAGTCTCGCTCGCAGGTGGTCGGATCGATGTGACGTCGACGCTGCTTTTTACGACGCGGGTTCTTCATCACACCGACGTCCAGCTCGTCCGGGTTGGCGCGACGATCGCCACGCAGGCCGCTACGGCGATCGATGGTCAGAATCCTTTCTTCGGATGAGTCAACCGACGCGGCATCGTTGCCTTCGACCATTTTGGGGTCGGTCTGATCATTGGCGACTTTCGACGACGGTTTGCGACTTTTGGCGGTCTCGGTCGAATCGACTTTCGAAGAAGGCATGCGCTAAATTCCTTGGAAGACAGATGAACCATTGGGCCCCGTGCAGTTGCGTTCGTTTCCTCCCACGGCGAGCGGACTGGCGGCTCGCAATCGCTGGGAAACTTGGCAATGGTTCTCGTAAAAGGACACTTGAACGCCGGGCCAAAAAAACCTAGCACGCCTTTTGCGGGAAGCTGCGCGATCAGCCAAGAAAATCCGCCTTGGTAACCCCTGCGGGCTGGGCAAACCGGCCGTCTGTTCGGGTTGTGACGGTTGCGGGGATTCCGGATGTCAATGGCCGAGCCGTTTGTGAAGTTCGGCCGTGGAGATTCCCAGGACGTGGACCGTCTTTAGCCGCGAAGACAGTCCCGAAGTCAGGCGAACATCGCTCTTGCTGGTACCCAACGATTTGGCCAACACCTTGATGAGTTCCGCGTTGGCTTTGCCCTTCTCGGGAGCGGCCCGCAACGCCACCTTCAGAGCTCCGCCGTGCACGTCACCGATCGCGGTCCGCTGCGACTGCGGAGAAACGCGGACACGGAATCGCACCCCGCCGTCGGCCGTTGCGGTCACGACCAGTTCACTCATCCGCATTCCGCCCCGGCGTCGGTTGAGCGTCTGGACAAGCACCTGCTGCGGTCGCGGACATTTCTCAAACACCCTCGAGCGGTTCCGGCATCAGCCCGCGGTAGCGTGCGGCGGCGAAGGAACGATACCAGGCGGCCGCCGATCGCAGAAATGCCGAAGCGTCGTCGCTGCCGACCGAGGCGCCGTCTTCGACGCGGCGGGCAAACTGGTGCAGCGTTTCATTGGGCGAACGGATCAATGCGTGACGACGCAATTTGCGATCCACCGTCTGCAACATCTGGCGGCTGCGGAATTCCAAGGGGTCACCGCCGGCCCGAAGCTTTTGCCGGTGTCGGATCCACAACAACACGATCACGGCGCACAACAGCGGCAATTGGGCAACGCGAAACAACACGGTCAGTGACTCCGTCGGCCGAATGGCAAGCATCCATCCCAGCATCCGACTGATGAATCCCGTGTCCTCATCCGTTTCATCCAATCCGGTCGTCGCGGCACTGTCGTTCAGCCGATTGTCGTTCTCGTCGTTCAACGTTCGGTACACCCGACCGACCGTCGCCTCCACCGGAAACCACTGTTCACTGATTTCATCGTACGCTTCGACCCACGCGTGTGCGTCGCGGTTGCGAGCGATCCAGTACTCATCGTCGTCGCTGACTTCGCGCAAAACGTACCCGGTGACGTAACGCGTTGGGATGCCGACCGAACGCAACATGACGGCAGCGGCGCTGGCAAAGTACTCGCAGTGCGCTGGATGCTGAATTCTCAGAAAGTGCAGCAACGGATCGACGTTCCGAGGCACCACGTGACTTTGCAGCGAATACGAAAAGTTCGATTGGAAGTAGGTTTCGATCGCCGCGGCCTTGGCCCGTGCCGTCAGCCGACCGTCACACACCTGCTCGGTCAGCGGTTGCACTTCCTCCCGGATTTCGTCGGGCAGCTCCAACAAGATTTCTTTCCGCAATCTGGAGAGTTGCTCTCGAGGCGGACTGGCGCCGATCCCCAGCACGTAGGGACTGGCGAAGTCGACCCCGCCATCGACGATGTCGTGATGGGTGATGGTGACACCGTAGGTGGACGCTTCGATCCAGTCGGTCGTCAGCGCGGAAAACACGATCTGTCCTTTCGTTGGGACGTTGTGGACTTCGATCGTTCCCACCAGCGGCGCCGAGTTCTCCGAATGCACCTCAAAATGTTCCAACGGCCGCTTGCTGACGCCCTGGAGCTTGACCGTGCCGGGAACCAGGTCGGGTGGCTCCCGCGGTTCGATCGAGGACGTGTCGACCAGTCTGGGATAGAACGACGGCTTTCTGGCTCCCCACCGACCTCGGCGATAGACATCGAACACGGTTCCGCGCAGATAGCCCGGCTCCGTCTCCGCGTACGCCCGCACGGCGATCTCGGCCGGATCGCCGATCATGTGGCGACGTACCGATCCCAACGTGCTTCCACGGACATAGCGCGAACCGCCAATGATCCCGTGGGAGGAAACGGATTCGAGTGTTTGCGTCAGCCGATCAAAAAAGTCCAACTGCAAACCGGGCACGACCCGGCTGGCGAGATGTCCCGCGGCACTGGTGGCCGTCAACAGGATCGACAACGCGAGAATGGAAAACAGCAATCCGCTGCGACCGCTGTCATCGGAATACGTCGCGGTCGATTTCGGCAACGGACGATTCGTCATCCCCGGCCGAGCCAACGGTAATTCGGCCTGCATTCGGTCCCGACGGCGCTGAAGCATCCGCTTGGAACTCTCGATCTGCCAGCGGCTGAGGATATAGCGTGAACCAAAGGTGAAGGCGATGACCAGCGCCAACGCGGCGACCAACTGCCCTTGAATGCTGTGGCTGACGCCACCGGCCGTCACCGTCGCAAGCACCAGGATCACCCCGGAAAACAACATCGCCGGATGCCCTTTTCGCGGATACAAACACCACAGCAATAGCGACACCAGAAATGCGGCGTGCGCGACTGAATCGACCACCATCGCGACCGGGTTCAGATTGCCGGACATGTGATGTCCGACCCGCCAGGCAATCCCGATGAAGGCAGCCAGGGCGGCGGCCGGAAGCAGAAACGCGCGAGGCAATCGGCGGGCGAACCGCCGCACGTTGGGCACGCCACCGGACCGGAACGACTCAGCGTCCTCCTTCGAATCCGCTCGGTCGGCCGCGTCATCGTTCACAGAACCGCGATGATCTCGACTTTTGGCCGACCACTGGTGGTGGATAAAAACACACAACCCACAAACCACCGCCAACGCCAGCGTGGTGGACACCGTGTTGAACGTCGACCCCAGGAAGGCAGCTTGGATCAGCAGCAACAGCGGCAACAGGTAGACCTGCCAGGGCGCCGAATCGGGCAAGGTGTCGCCATGGGACGACACCGTGATATCGTGAGCGGTCAGGTTGCCGTACTCGTTCATGCCGACTCCACCGTCTGCGTGGGGACGTTCCGCCGAATCGGTAGGTACGTCGCATTGGCCGGCAGCGACCGCGCCAATTCCTCCCGCTGGGGATCGTCCAAAGGCACCAATGACAGGATCAGCACCGGCGTCGAACGGCTGTTGCCGATGATTTCGATCAGCCGCTCCTGGGCCACGTCCGACGAAACCGGCTTGGCCGAAGCCAAACGGACCAGCATCGGTTCGTACCCCTCGTTGTGGACGACCCCGCCGGTCGCTGCCGAATCGGCGATCGAGTCACTGGTCAGCAGCATCCGCAATTGCACCCTGCGTTTGGAAATGTCAACCACGGCGGTGGCAGCGATCGACATTAAGCGCTCGAATTCCCACTCTTGCTCTGTTTGGCTAGCCGCCCCGCCACGCAACCAGCCACCACCGCCCTGGTCGGCGTCAATCTCGGGGACGGAGGTGTCAACCACCAGCGTCACCGCCTGGATCGATGGCGACTGATACTCCCGCACGATCGGTCTTCCCAAACGCGCCCAGGAGGCAAAGTCCCAGCGACGCACCGGCATCCCGACTTCGTACTCTCGATTGCCGACGTACTCCACCGGAGCGCCGGCGACCAACTGCTGCGCCCAGTCGCCGATCGCGGCCAGCATCAGCCGAGCGGTCGGATCGTCGTCGGCGCCCAACGGTGCGGGCGTGATCGCAATGGTGGTATCCGACGGAATCGGTCGACGGTAGTGAAACAAGAAGAACGGAAAAGTCGACGCCACTTGAAATGCCGGCAGCGTGCGGACGCCCCGTTTTTGAAAACACATCGCGCCGTGCCACTGAACCTGGTCGCCGGGGCGGACGATGGGAATCGACAGCGGGGAGGACGCGTCCCAGTCGTCCTCGGTCCACCGCGGGTAAATGTCGCGGACGCCTTCGCGGTGCCAGCCGACCCGGAGCTCGAGCGCCGGGACGCGTCGCAAATTCTCCAAGCGTGCCGTGACGCCGAACGGTTCCCCGGCCACCGCGGAACGCGGCAAGGAGAGACTGAGTTTCATGCGGGGCTGCATCAATCGGTTCAACCCCCAACCGCCAAGCAGTAGCGCGGCACAGCCGCCCATCATCCCGCTCCAGGGAAATCCCCAAATCACGTTCAGCGTCATGAACGAGGTCAGCAGAATGACGACCGATGCCACCGTCATGCTACGACGCATCGACAGGTAGCCGCGAATCGGTGCCGCCAGAATCCGCAGCGTCCAACGCCCCAATTGACGCACCGGCCAAGTCATTCGCCCCCACCAGGTGGCCGGGGGCCGCGGCGACTTCGACGACGCTTCGGGGACGGAGGTGACGTCGTCGAACGCCATCCGGCTGGCCAGATCAAGGCTCACACCACCACCTCGGTTTGCCGCACCAGGTCATGAATGATCGTGGCCGCCTCTCCCCAGCTGCTGGACATGGACCGAGTCGACACGCGGTGCGCCAGAACCGGTATCGCCACTTCCTGGACGTCGTCCGGTAACACGTAGTCGCGTTTGGCCAAGACGGCTCGGGCCTGAGCGGCGCGAAGCAACATCTTGGATCCCCGGGGACTGCAGCCGATTCGCAGACGACTGTCCTGACGCGTGGCGGCAACCAATGCGACCAGGTAGCGGATCACCTTGCGATCGACGGTGACCTCACGGACAAGACTTTGCAACATGGCCAACTCGTCCCGGTGCATCAGCGGTGTCAACGTCGCCGACGGATCACGGGCGGCCTGATCCATCAACAAATCAATCTCGCTTTCGGCGTCCGGGTAATCCATCGACAGGCGGAACAGGAACCGGTCCAACTGCGACTCCGGCAAAGGATAGGTCCCCTCAAAACCGCTCGGGTTCTGCGTCGCTATCACAATGAACGGTTTCTGCAGCGCGTAGCGTTTGGTGTCGATCGTCACCTGTGATTCGGCCATCGCCTCCAACAACGCACTTTGCGTCCTTGGCGACGCTCGGTTGATTTCGTCGGCGATCAGCAGGTTGCAGAAAATCGGCCCACGCCGAAATTGAAACTCTCCGGTCGCGGGTTGGAAAATCGCACTGCCCAGGATGTCCGACGGCAGCAGGTCGGGCGTGCACTGGATGCGTTGAAAATCCAGATCGATCAGCGCGGCAATTGATTTTGCCAGCGTCGTTTTCCCGACCCCCGGAACGTCCTCCAACAGCACCGACCCTTCGGCCAGGATGGACGTCAGCACGGCGTCGATGACGTCGGGTTTGCCCCGAATCACCCCCTGCAGGGCCTCACGGACATTCTCGATTTTGTCCAGCAGGACGGACGAATTCTGCGTCGGATGCCCGTCTCCTGCGGGCAGGCTGCCCGAGCCATTTTCGGGCGGCGTGCCGGAGGCCTGAGAATCGTCGGAGTCGGAAAGGGAAACCTGGCTCGCGCCGGAAGGTCGGCCATCGTCTTCGCGGGTGTGCATGCGGTACTTTCGGCGGTCGCCGCGGGATTCCTGGAGTCGAAAAGCAACAAACGGGTGGCGGAAAACGCGCCGGTGAAGGGTACCGCCCGATCAAGATCGCCGAAACGGCGTCCCCCCGAGGCGGATTCCCTCGGTGCCAATGTACCAAATCTGCATCCCGTGAGAGATTCCACCAGGTTGTCGCAGGGATGGACTTCGGCGCACGCCTTGAGACTCTCGCTGGCGTTCGACCCTCCCTGCAAAGCAGGCTGAAACTCAATGGCACCAGCTCGAGTCGCGAAGCGACGGCAGCCCCCTGCCGTCGGCGCAAGCCGACGGATACCGACTCCGCATCCCACCAGCCGCGAAGCGGCGACAGCAACGCCGCCTCAGCGAAAAAAGCGACAATCTTCCCCCCGATCGTTCGCCCCTCCTTGGAAAGCAGGGTTAAAAGAACGGCAGGACCTTCTCGCGGGGAGGCACAACTGAAAAACGCAAGCCGCATTCCTCGCTCAGGAGAACGCAGCAACCGCAAAGGAACGCGGTCTCACCAAGCTCAATATCGTGGGACCGTTGGATCGATTTCCTGGCTCCACACGTCAATCCCGCCGTCCATGTTCTGCGTTTTCTCGAAGCCGTGAGCGCGAAGCGCCTGCGTGACCTGCAGACTCCGTCCGCCGTGGTGGCAGTGCACGACGATCCGGTCATCCCGATAGGATTGCAACTCGTCGATCCGGTCCCTCAGTTCTCCCATCGGAATCAGGACGCTTCCATCGATCCGAGCCGTCGCGTATTCATCGGGCTGGCGAACATCAAGCAACAAGAAACGTTCACCGGAATCCTGCAGTGATTTCACCGTTTGCACATCGATTTCGATCGGAAAGGTGTCGTTCATCGGGTCAAGTCACTCAGGGGTGATAACAAACATCGCCCGCGAGGCTTCGGCGGTCGCGGGCCGACCACCGGTCAGGTCGATTCGAGCTGACCGCGGGCCGAATGATTCTGCGGCAATTCAAAGTCGGCAGTTGGAAATGGTCGTTTGGAAGATCGCCGAAGCGCCTAGCCGCTCCAGTTTTTCCATCACATCGATCACTTCGGCACTCCGCACCATCACGCGGACGCTCCGCCAATCTTGATCTTCCAGGGTGCCGATCGTCGGTGAGTCGAATCCGGGAGTGATCGATTCCGCCTCGGCCAACTTGGTCGCAGGGATGTTGTATTCCAGCAGGGAATAGTCGCGGGCGATGACCACGCCCTCCAAACGCCGCACCACTCGGTCAGCCATTTCGGGATCGCGGCACCGTTTGTTCTGGATCAGAACCGTCTCGTAGGAACCGATCTCTTCCAGGATCCGCAGCCGGTTGGCCGCCAACGTGCTGCCCGTCTCCACCAGATCGACGATCGCATCGGCGACGCCCAACTGGATCATGACTTCGACGCTTCCCGACAGCGAAACCAGATGCGCCAGCGCGTTGTGCTGCCCCAAGTAGGCCTTGGTGATGTTGGGAAAGCTGGTTGCGATTCGCTGTCCGTCCAGCTCATTGGCACTCTTGATGTCGCTGTCCTCCGGGATGCAAATCGCCAATCGGCAGCGTCCCACGCCCAGCCGCATCCGCGTCGTGACTTCGGCGTTGGCTTCCTCCGCCAGATCACTGCCGGTAAAGCCCATGTCGATTGCCCCTTCGGCAACCAGCGTCGGAATGTCGTCGGTCCGCAAAAAGACCAGGTCGATCGGCATGCCTTTGACTTTGGCAAACAGGCCGCGATTCTGGCGGCGAAAATTCAGTCCCGCCTGCAGCAGCAATTCGCCAGAAACCTCGCTCAAACGTCCCTTGCTGGGAAGACCGATTCGCAGATTGTCACTCAAGATGCCCATCGATGCAGGACTCAGGTTGAATTGGTTATTGGGATTCAGGAAGGTTGCGGCTCGCTTTCTCCACCAGCCCGGACGTCCCTTCCCGGCGAGCCAACTCGTCCGCGACTTCGTTGATGTCCACGCCGCGATACGCCAACAACACCAGCGTGTGATAAATCAAGTCTCCGGCCTCGTAGATGAAATGCTCACGTCCGGCGTCACCGGGTTCGTCGGCCGCCTCAATCAGCTCGCGAGCTTCCTCCAAGATTTTCCGGCCGATCTTTTCCGTGCCACCGTCCATCAGCTTGGTCGTGTAGGAGCCGGCCGGTCTTGTTTCGGCACGTTCGGCCAACGTTTGCATCAAGCGCCGAATCGGTTGCAGCGGTTCAGACATCGGTTTCGTCGGTTGGTGAACGCCAAAGACGTCCGGTTGCGGGAGGGGTGGCAATGACGCGGCACCGGTCACGTTCCGGCCGGCCCAGCGCTTTCGAACCCACGCGGGGACTCCGCCGCGTCGCGGCACAGCGTCGCCGACGGTGGCAGGATCGTAAATCAGGTGAGGGAAATTGCCAACATGCGGCCCAATCGGGTCGTCGTTCACCACCGGCGAGGCGGCCCCCGCGAATGGCGCCCAACGCCCGACGCCCGACAACCGGTGAACGGTGACCAGTGACTGCTGACCAACAACCCGAGGCCATCGTCGCGCGGCCGGTTCGCGGCACCGCCGGCTCGCTGGACAGATGCCCCCCCGCCACGTAGGCTTCCCAATTCCTCGTTTGAAAACGAATTGACGGAGGAGAAGTCGTCAAAAACTTCGGTTTTCGCTGCTTCCGACTCAGTCCGCCGTAAGCGCGGCAGCTTCCCGGCCGTTTTCAATCCGATGCCGCGCCCCAGCGAACTTTGATGCTTGCCAGCGGTCCTTGATTTGGCGACCGTAAACCGGTCGCGTTCAGTTTCTGCATGACGTTTCCTTCGATCCCTGCCCCCGCTTCCGCGCATCCATGATCACCATCGTCGACTACCAAATGGGGAACCTCCGCAGCGTTCAAAAAGCGATCGAACATGTGGGGGGTGAAGCAAAAATCAGCTCCGATCCTCACGAAATCGCCACGGCGAGCCAATTGGTGCTGCCCGGTGTGGGAGCCTTCGGCGATGCCATGGCGGAGATCAACCGTCGCGACCTGGCCCAACCGATTCGCGACTTCGTCGACACCGGCCGGCCGTTCCTGGGGATCTGCTTGGGGCTGCAGTTGCTGTTCGAGCAGGGTTTTGAGCATGGCACCCACCGGGGCCTGGGAATTCTGCCCGGCGAGGTGGTCCGATTCGACCTGCCGGAATCGTTCAAGGTTCCGCACATGGGATGGAACACCGTCCACAAAACCGCTCCCTCGGCGATTCTGGATCAGATCGCCGATGACACGCACTTTTACTTCGTGCACTCCTATTACGTGCGCCCGGCCGATCCTTCGCTGACGTCGCTGACGTGCAATTACGGCCACGATTTCTGTGCGATGGTCACCCGGGATCAGCTGTTCGCGACGCAATTCCACCCCGAAAAAAGCCAAGCCAACGGGTTGAACCTGCTGCGAGCTTTCAACAACCTGGCCTCCGCGACCGAATCGCAATCCCATTCCAGCTGACCCAGTCCAGCTCAGAGGTTTCGCTTGATCGGGCCCAGTGAACTTGATCGGTCCCAGTGAAGTGATGTCCTGAACGGAAACCCGCTGCAGGATGATCAATGCGAGGGCTTCCTCCGTCGGGCGGCGGCAGCGACGGGGTGACAAACGCTCTCCGGCAGAGCTAGCATCTGTGCGGAGAGCGTCTTCAACGCCGATCCGCTTCCCTAGGTTGTGTCGTCCCCTCCTCGCCCTATTCGTCGCCGTGCCCGAAGCAAATTCACCCGCCCCTTTGCTGCTGACGCATCCACGCGAGGGCGACACGGTGTCGTTCGTCTGGCACGGCGACCGATTCGTTCACACGGTCCGTTTGGGCAGCTTCTCGGTCGCGAGCGAGTCGGCAGACTCCGATCCAACCTGGCCCACGTCGCCGCCGATCCAACAACTGTCGATCGAAACGCTCGGGGGACACCCGGTGGCGCTGGGGGTGGGTGGCGCGGGGCAAAGCCATTGGAGTCTGAGCGTCGAACCGACGACCGACGGCTTTCTGTTCGACTGCGCCTGTCGCGTCAAACAGCAGCCGGGTTGGCTGGGCAGCAGCTACCCGACGCAACCTGGACTGTCGATTCTGGCACATGACGGATCGGTCATCCGGCAAGACGAAGCCGGTGTCCGAATCGAACCCTCGCCGGTGCTCTCCGATGCCGGCACCTATCGTTGGAAGTACGAAATCCGACCGAGCTGATCTACCGAGGCCCCGCGTTTTACCCAAACCACCCGTCCTAGCATTTTTTTTCGGCGGGGCACCGCGGACGTAAGCCATTGCCGGTCACAGACTACTGGCGTGCCAATCCGAACGGCCGGCAAATTCTTTTTATCTCGCCTATCTTCCCCCTAGTCGAAGTCGACGCCATCGAGATGCTTTGCGGCCGATCGCTTTCGCCGCTGGCGTTGGGATCCCCTGGACCGGCCTGGTTTCGCGGTCGCGATCACGTCTGATCGCGCTGGGGTGTAGGGAGCAGCCGGTCGCCGATTTTCCCTGTATGGAGATACAAAGTGCGTTTGCTTGTGAAATTCGCGTTTGCGTGGTTGGCCGTCTGCACCGTTTCGTTGATGGCCTCGGACGTGGCAGCCCAATCGACACGCGTCGTCACGCCATCCCCGTCCACATTCCAAACCCAATCCAACGCGGCGATCGTCTCGTCGCCTTCCCGAATTGCTCAGCCGACCGTCAACGGCTCTCCCGTGGTCAGTTCCCCGCAGCCCCAGTCACTGCAGACTCAGGGCACGCCGATCCAGTTGAACCCCGGTGAGAAGTTGATCTCATCCTCCGGAACTCCGGTCGTCTCCTCCGGCACGATCGTCCAGGCAGCCCCGACCGCCAGCCCGCAGGGCGTGACCCGTTCCGGCACGGTCTGCCCGCAGTGCGGGCGCATCCACGGCTCCGCCGGCGCCCCCACGGCCAGCAGTTCGGTCGCCCAAACGTCTTTCCAGACGACGGCCCCAAGCTCGACCAGCTCCGGCGTTCGCGGCGGTCTCCGCAACGTGCTCTCGGTGTTGAACAGCCAACGGGCTCGACAGGGGCTCCGCAGCCTGCGATATGACCCTACATTGCAAGCGGTCGCCGAACGCCGGGCGCAGAAAATGGCCAGCATGGGCCTGAAGAGCCATCCGCCGGGGTCATTCTCTCCCGGTCGGTATGAGGGCGTCGGCTGGTCCAGCTCATTTTCGCCCAATGGAGTGCACGCGTGCTACACGAGCAATCCGAGCATGACGGTCGCGGGAGCGGCGGCGGTGACCGGACGCGACGGCGTCTACTTCGCGGTCGTGTATCGCTAGGTCACGCTGCTTCACCACCGGCCCGGCGGGTCCACCTGCCGGCTGGTGCTGCCGTGAAAGGTTTCTCCCGGCCAACCCTCGCTGGGTTGGCCCAGTTTGCCGTGGTGGTTTGGGCAACCACTGCAGCGGCGGCCCTGGGCCAAGACGCCGTCAGTCAAAGTGGCGCGGCGTCTCCGTCGCTGACTCCGCTCGTAAATCAGGCCTTGCCAGGGGAGCAGTCCTTGCCGACAGCGCCGGCGATGCCCGGAGTCGCTGTCCCCACGCCTGACCAGGCACGGCAGAACGTGCAGCAGTTGCTGGACTTTGTGGCCCAGCGGCTGCCGCATCAGTACGACGGCGACAAGGATTGGGGAGACACCAAAAAGATTTGGGCGGGCGTTCGGATCCGACGCGACGGACTGAAGCTGTCCACCCATCGCCGTTGGCGTGAAGTTCGCCACGGCCTCCAGACACGCTATCAGATCCGTTTTCCGGGTCCGGCCGACTCCCCGGCTCCGCTGGCCTTCGATGTCCGCTCCGTCACGCCGGTGTTGCAATTGGCCCCCGAAATCGAGTCGCCGGCATCACCGTCGTCCTCCGCACCGAACCCGCCTTCCGGACCGATCACATCCGCGACGGGTTTGACGGGCTGGCTGATCGAATGCGAAGCGAAGACCCCGCTGGAATTCACCGCGCGGATCGAACGTTGGAATCTGGGAATCCAATGGTACAGCATCGAAGTCACCGGTGAGTTGACCGTCAGACTCCGCTTGCGAGCCAACCTCAGTTCCCACCTGGACTATTCGGAGATTCCTCCGGCGATCGTGCTCGATCCCGTCGTCGAACATGCATCGCTGCACCTGGACCGCTTCCGGGTCGACAGGGTCAGCAAGGTCGGCGGCGAAGTCGCCGAGCAATGGGGCGAAATCGCCGAGACGGTCACCAAGGAGATCTTCCTGGAAGATTTCAACCGCAAGCTGCCGGCTAAATTGAACCGAACAATCGACAAGCACCGTGACGACCTGCGTTGGTCATTCGGGCTGTGACGCAGCCGAGCCGTGTTGCTCAGCTGCGTCTTGTGCCTCGCGCTCACGCATTCCAGGATGCGAGTCGACTCCGCTCCGGATCAGGTGGACACCGCCACCGGGGCGGTGCTGAACACGAAATCCTGGCCGTCATAGTCCACGATCACGGTGGCTCCCTCCTCATACTCGCTTCGCAACAGCGCCGTCGCCAGCGGGTTCTGCACTTCGCGTTGAATGACCCGTTTCAGCGGACGTGCCCCATAGGTCGGATCGTAGCCCAACTGCGAGATGTGATCGATCGCCGCATCGGTGACTTCCAACTTCAGGCCGTTGTCCTCCAGTCGCCGCGCCAATTCCTCCAGTTGCAGCGAAACGATGCTCCGAATTTGATCCTGGTCCAGGGGACGGAAGATCACGGTGTCATCGATCCGGTTGAGGAACTCGGGAAGGAATCGGGCGCGGAGCGCTTCGTGAACGGCTTCCCGCATGTCTTCTTCGCTTCCACCTTCGGCGGCAATCTTTTGAATGACCTGGCTGCCGGCGTTGCTCGTCATCACGATCACCGTGTTGGTGAAATCAACCGTGCGACCGTGTCCGTCGGTTAGACGGCCATCATCGAGCACCTGCAGCAGGATGTTGAACACATCCGGGTGGGCCTTTTCCATTTCATCCAACAGGATCACCGCGTAGGGCCGCCGACGAACCGCCTCGGTCAGCTTGCCGCCTTCTTCGTAACCGACGTATCCGGGAGGCGCGCCGATCAACCGCGACACACTGTGGCGTTCCATGAATTCCGACATGTCGATCCGCACCATCGCGTTCTGGTCGTCAAACATGATTTCGGCAAGCGCCTTACAGAGTTCGGTTTTCCCGACACCGGTGGGTCCCAAAAATAGGAACGATCCGATCGGACGATTGGGGTCCGACAGCCCGCTTCGGCTCCGGCGGACGGCATCGCTGACCGCTTGCACCGCTTCGTCTTGACCGATCACGCGAGAATGCAAGCGTTCTTCCATCACCAGCAACTTGGCGCGTTCGGTTTCCATCATTCGGCTGACGGGAACGCCGGTCCAGGATGAAACGACCTCCGCAATCTCCTCGGAAGTGACTTCACGGCGCAGCAATCGCCGTCCTTCGGCTTCCTTCCTTTCACCGCTTTCGGCCGCTTCGGATTCGTGCTTCTCCAACTCTTCCAGTTTTTGTGCCAGCTTGGTCTGCCGTGACTGCACCTCCAACATCTCTCGATAGAGCTCTTCGGGGTTTTCGCCGCGCAGCTGTTTCTGCTTGGCTTCGGCATCCAGTTTCGCAAACTGGTGTTCCAAAGACTCGGCTTCCTGGCGAATGGATTGAACACCTTCCAGCCCGATCTTTTCGCTTTCCCATTGCACCCGCAAATCGGCCAACTCTTTGCCCAGCGAATCCATTTCCTCCTGGATTTCTTCACGCCGCGCCGTGATCGATCGATCGGTATCGTCCTCATCCTGCAGTTGTCGCTGGGCGAGCTCCAATTGACGCAGGCGGCGTTGAATGCGATCGATCGGCTCCGGCACGCTTTCCTTTTCCATCGCCAGTCGGCTGGTCGCTTCGTCAACCAAGTCGATGGCCTTGTCGGGCAGGAAACGATCGGTGATGTAGCGGTTGGATAACTGCGCCGCGGCAACCAGGGCGCTGTCGGTGATCCGAACGCCGTGGTGCGATTCGTAGCGCGACTTCAGCCCGCGCAGGATCGCGATCGTATCCTCCACACTTGGTTCACCGACAAAGACCGGCTGGAAACGTCGCTCCAACGCGGCATCCTTTTCGATGTGCTGCCGGTATTCGTCCAGGGTGGTGGCACCCACACAGCGGAGAGCCCCGCGGGCCAGTTCCGGCTTGAGCAGGTTGGCCGCGTCGGGTGAACCTTCGGCCTTTCCGGCGCCCACGACCAGGTGCAATTCATCGATGAACAGGATGACCTGGCCGTCAGAATCCTTGACTTCGCGGAGCACGGACTTGAGCCGTTCTTCGAAGTCCCCACGGAACTTGGCACCAGCGACCAAAGCCCCCATGTCCAGCGCGATCACCCGCTTGTTCTTCAAGCTGTTGGGCACATCGGCTTCGAAAATCCGCAGGGCCAGGCCTTCGGCAATCGCCGTCTTGCCCACCCCCGGCTGTCCGATCAGAACGGGGTTGTTCTTCGTCCGCCGCGAGAGAACCTGGATCACACGTCGGATTTCGTTGTCGCGTCCGATCACCGGGTCCAGTTTTCCGTTGGCGGCCAGTTCGGTCAGGTCGACCCCGTACTTTTCCAAGGCCTGGTACGTGTCTTCGGCGTTCTGGTCGGTCACGCGAGCACTGCCCCGCACGGCGCTGGCGGCCTTCAGCACGTCATCGGCATCGATCCCGCACAGCGAGAGCAGGCTTTGCGCTTTGGTCTTCGCTTTGGCGATGCCCAACAGCAAATGTTCGGTGCTGACGAACTCGTCGCGCAAGGATTCGGCCGAGGCGGCGGCTTCGTTGAGCGCCGATTGCAATTCCGAAGCGATTCCGGGCTGCCGTCCGCCGGTCACCTTGGGCAGCTTCTCTAATTCGCTGTCGGTCAACTGGTGCAGTTGATCGGTATCGGCATTCATCTTGGACAACAACGCACCGGTGATGCCGTCGGATTCATCCAGCATCGCGGCGAGCAGATGCAGTGACGTGATCTCCGGATTTCCGGCGGAGCTCGCGCGGCCCTGCGCCTCGGCGATCAGTCCCTGGGCTTTGGTCGTCAATTTATCGAATCGAAATGTCATCACTGCATCTCCCCGTGAATCGTCCCGTCCGCGGTTCGGCGAAGAACCGGCCGGTGGTTGTGCGGGACGTTGAACTCTTGTTTCCGCAAATCATTTGGTTGGGCACATACCGCCCCCGGCCCCCGAATGGACAGGGGCTGACGGCACAAAAAAAGACGGGCGACAGGGCACCCGTCTGTCGATCGCCGCGGGCGGGCCGCGGCGTGATCGTCGATTGACCCTGCGGGCGAATCAGTTTTTCACTTCAAAGTCCGCGTCGACGGCGTCATCGTCGTCGGAGTCACCGGCGGGCGATGCCGCGCCGGCGGCCGAACCGCTTGCCGATCCGGGGCTCTCAGCACCGGCGGCGGACGTTTTCTCGTAAAGGACCTTGCTGAAGGCCTTGGCGACGGCGTCCAGTTCGTCGGTCGCCGCTTTGATCGCGGCAACGTCGTCGGCTCCCATCGCGGTCTTGACCTTTTCAATGGCCTTGCTGAGCGGCTCCTTGTCGTCGTCGGACAACTTGTCGGCATGCTCGGCCATGTCCTTTTCAAGCTGGTGAATTTGCTGATTCGCCTTGTTGCGGGCTTCGGCCAATTCGAACTGTTTCCGGTCCTCTTCGGCATTCATCTCCGCATCGCGACGCATCTTTTCGATTTCGTCTTCGCTCAGGGCGCCGGCTTCGTTGATTTCCACCGACGCTTCTTTGCCCGTCTTGAGTTCCTTCGCGGACACGCTCAGGATCCCGTTCTGGTCGATGTCGAACTTGACTTCGATTTGAGGCACACCACGCGGTTGCGGCGGAATCCCCTCCAGATTGAACTCGGCAAGCAAGCGGTTGGCGGTCGCCATCTTGCGTTCCCCTTGGAAGACGCGAACCGTGACCGCGGATTGGTTGTCGGCGGCGGTACTGAACACGTTTTTCTTCTCGACCGGGACGGTCGTGTTCCGCTCGACCAAGGGCGTCATCACACCGCCTTCGGTTTCGATGCCCAGGGTCAGCGGGGTCACGTCCAGCAGCAACACGTCGGTTCGGTCACCGGCCAAAACGCTACCTTGGATCGCAGCACCGATCGCAACCACCTCGTCGGGGTTGACGCCCTGGTGCGGCTCCTTTCCAAAGATCTTCTTGACCAGCTCGCGGACCTTCGGGACACGCGTGCTACCACCGACGAGAACGATTTCGTCGATATCACTGGGTTCGAACCCGGCGTCCTTCAAGGCCTGCATCACCGACGGCTTGCACTTTTCGACCAGGTCATCGATCAGCTCTTCGAACTTGCTGCGCGTGACCTTCATCGTCAGGTGCTTCGGACCGCTTTGATCCATCGTGATGAACGGCAGGTTGATGTCCGTCTCGGGAAGACTGGACAATTCCTTCTTGGCCTTCTCGCAGGCTTCCTGCAACCGTTGCAACGCCATCGGGTCGTTCCGCAGGTCGATGCCGTTGTCTTTCTTGAATTCGTCGGCAACGTAGTTGATCAGGGCTTCGTCAAAGTCATCGCCCCCGAGGTGCGTGTTCCCCGAGGTGCTGATCACCTGAAAGACTCGGCTTTCCTGATCCTCATCACCACTGTCGGCCACTTCCAGCACCGAAACGTCGAACGTTCCGCCACCGAGGTCGAACACGATGATCTTTTCGTCTTTGGTCTTGTCCAAACCGTAAGCCAGGGCGGCCGCGGTCGGTTCGTTGATGATCCGGGCGACTTCCAACCCGGCGATCTGGCCGGCATCCTTGGTCGCTTGTCGCTGGGCGTCGTTGAAGTACGCCGGCACGGTGATGACCGCCTTGTTGACTTTGTGCCCCAAGTAGGATTCCGCGGACTCCTTCAACTTGCGAAGGACCTTTGCCGAGATTTCCTGGGGCGTGTGTTCGGCGTCACCCACGACAATTTTCACGTACTCGTTCGGTCCGCCGGCGACACCGTAGGGAACCATCTTCTCTTCGGATTCCACTTCGTTGTGACGGCGTCCCATGAAGCGTTTGACCGAATACACGGTCCGTTTGGGATTGGTCACCGCTTGGCGACGCGCCGGCTCGCCAACGATCGTCTCGTTCTTATCGGTGAACGCCACGACACTGGGGGTCAGCCGGTTTCCCTCCGCATTCGGAATCACCTTCGGTTCGCTACCTTCCATGATGGCGACCACGCTGTTGGTGGTACCGAGGTCGATTCCGATGATCTTTTCGCCTTGAGCCATAGCAATGCGTCTCCGTTGATTTCGTAACTGGTCGGATGAGGTCGCCTTCGGCTCGATCCGCGATCCGGCCTGACGACGTGTGAGTTGATAAAGTGGATTCGGGTTGAACGACGTCTCGGGTGTCGCGTGACGGTTCCGATTTCGGAAGCCAACTGCGATCACGACAACGTCGCTGGTGTCGGACCGAGCGTCGGACCTGAGCGAAAACTCTGCCTGTCGCTCGCGTGTCCGCCGCCTGTCGTTTTCGCCCACTCGGACGACGTTTGGGGTTTTTCGCAAAGGCCGTGCCAGAGCCGAAATCGCCGCGAGATTTTTCTCGCTGCCACGACAAATCCGTCGCAAACCGTTGAGATGAAGGCCTTTTCAGAAACCACGCAGGCGAAAATCTCCTTTTTGGCAGTCCGCCCGTTTCGCGGTTTTGACGCGGGAAATGGCCGATGCCAAATTGACAGTTGCCAGGTTCCGTCGACCGCCGCCGGCTCGCGGAAAGAATCTTGGAAGATTGATTGTCAGAAATGGAGTTCGGCTGGGTCTTCTCCACAGCAAGCCGGTGACGTTGCCAGGACGTCTCGGTGACTCATCGGATCCTCCAAAACGCACCACCTCCTCCCGCGTCTGCCATGAACCGCTGGCCTGAAACACAGACGACGCTGCTGCAACGCATGTCCGATCCTCGCGACGACGCGGCCTGGCTGCGATTCGACGAGCTTTATCGGCCGGTGATCTACCGCTACGCCCGTGCACGCGGGCTGCAACACAGTGATGCCGAATCGTTGGTAGCGGAGGTCATGTCGCGCGTGTTTCGGGCCGCCCGGCGCTGGGCCGCCGCGTCCTCAGGCCCCAACGACGGCCACCGCACCAGAACCAGGGCCGATGCAAACCGTCCGGACGAACGCCCCCAACACTTTCGTGCCTGGTTGTACCGCGTCGCCGAAAACTCGCTGCTGAATCTGGTCACCCGCCAACTGGCCCGCCGCGGAACCGGAGGTACGAGCCACCAACTTTCCATGGCCGGCCGGCCGATGCCCGACGAACTGTCGCGAGAGATCTGGCAAACCCAACATCAACAACAACTGTTCATGCGCGCCGCCCGCGCCGTCCAGTCTCAGGTCGACTCGGAACACTGGGAAGTGTTCTGGAGAACTCACGTCGACGGAGACTCGATCCCTCAAACGGCGGAACGCTTTGCGCGCTCGACCGGATCGGTTTACGCGATCCGCAGCCGCATCCTCAAGCGATTGCGTGATCAGGTCAACCGAATGAAGCGGCTGGACGACGCTTCAACCCCTGACGGAGAAACGGCATGAGTGAATCCGTTCAGCCGGAACGCCGCTGCCCGTCGGCGGCACAGTGGGAACATTGGTTCCATGCCGACGGTCAAAGCCATGACGACGAGAACGTGCTGCTGGACCACTTGGAATCCTGCGTGAATTGTCAACGTCAGGTCGATCAATGGTCTGCGGACGATCCGTTTCACGCGCAGTCGCGTGAGATCCTTCGCAACACAGGGTTGTCCAGCCTGGACTGGGGCCAGCACGCCGTCGACGGCGACGAGAACCTGGGATTGGCGGCAGCGCCCCATGAAGGCCTGATCTTACTGGTGCAATCCCTGTTGGCCCCCAGTGAAACCGAGCGATCACTCGGACGGCTGGGACGGTTCGAAGTGATGGGAATCGTCGGCAGCGGAGGCATGGGCATCGTGCTCAAGGCCCGCAGCATCGATGTCGATCGTGTCGTGGCCATCAAGATCCCCCAGCCCCATTTCTGGCAATCCTCCGATGCTCTGTTGACACTTGAACGCGAAGCGCGGTCGGCGGCCGCCGTGGTGCATCCCAACGTGATCGCGATCTACCACATCGACCGCTACCGCGATCTCCCGTACCTGGTGATGCCTTACCTGCCCGGCGATTCGCTGCAGCGCCGGATCCACGACGGCGGGGCGCTGGGACCGTCCGAAAGTCTTCGCATCCTCCGACAGATCGCAGCCGCCTTGGCCGCAGCCCATCGCTGCGGCGTCGTTCACCGTGACGTCAAACCCGCCAACGTCTTGTTGGGCGCAGGGACGGACCGCGTCGTGCTGACCGACTTCGGATTGGCCAAGGTCCAATCCGACGCCACCTGCACCGCGACGGGGACCTTTGCCGGGACGCCGATCTACCTCTCGCCCGAACAGGCCCGTGGTGTCGGCGCCGGACCGGCCGGCGACGTGTACAGCCTGGGAACCGTGTTGTGGACGATGCTTTGTGGCCGTCCGCCGTTGGCCGGCCTGAACACCCACGCCATCGTCCGTCGCATCGCCGATTCCGATCTTCCGAATCTTCGTGACGAAGTCGAAGGGCTGCCCGACTGGCTGTACCGCTTGATCGATCTGCTGCACGCCCCGGTTCCGGCCGATCGCCCGTCGGCTTCCCAGATCGTCCAATGGGTCCAGATCTGTGAACAACACCTCAGTGACGGCCGCTCGGTTCGGCTGCCGCCGGCATTGGAATCTCCGCCCACCGGACGCCGCCGAAGATGGGCGATTGCCGGAGCTTTGATTGCGGTGGTGTCGATGGTTTCGCTGTCCGTTTGGATGCCACCACGATCGCAGCCGCCCCCGGCCGAGATGCATCCGGAGAAACCCGCGGCGGAGCCCGCTCAGCGCAAACTCAACCCAACCGCCGACACACCGGACACCGCGGAATCGGCTTCGCAAACGACCGAATCAGAAATCGTGCTGCAGTCGCCGCAACCAACGTTGCCGAAGGCCGAAACGCCGGCAGCCGAATCGCCGGCAAACAAGGAAGACCAGTCTCGTCCACCTCTCAGCTTGGAGGCAATCGAATGGTTGGACCAAACAAAAAATGACCTGCAAACCATGCAACGTGAAACACTGCCTCGCTGGGATGCAGCGATTGATTCCTTGGAAACGGAAACCGGCAGCGATTGATGTCCCTCGAAACCATCTCCGCTGCCATCCAAACCCTCGCCGACTCTTCTTCTCACGACTTCGACTCCGACCCAATGACGGCACCTCCCATGAACACGACGCGCGTCTCAATCACCTGCTGCCTGCTCTGGCTGTGCGGAGTCGTCCAACTTCCGATGGCAATCGCCGACCAGGAAGTTCTGTTCCTCAAACCGGATGGGTCGCCAGCCGGTGATGTCAAGGTTTATCAAACCCCCGTCCATCACCCGGGAGGCATGGGTGAAATGGGAATGGAAGACATGATGATGATGGACATGGAGGGCGGCTCTGGCATGGGAGCCGCCGGAATGGAAATGGGCGGAATGTCGGGGATGGGAGGGATGGGATCGATGATGATGGGAATGGGAGGCTACGACTCGGCCTCGATCGCGGGTCGCGTGCTCTTCAAGGGAGAACCCGTCGGTGATTTCAAGGCGTTGCCTTCACACAGCGGCGGCAAAGTGACATTCTCGTCGCCTCAAATCGCTGAACCACAACGAGGCCCTCACCGCTACAACGGAGATGTCCTGGCGGTCAGCGATTCCGGATTGAGCTTTTTGCCGGCGGGAACTCCGCTCAAGCCGACCGTCAAGCTTCGGCGGGGAGGCCAGATCCGCGCCGCTACGCCGTCAGGCATCGATCCCGCCCGCTACCAACTGTTGATCTGCTGGCAGGACGGGTTCGCGTGGCCAACCGATCCGATGGTCACGGAATTCCCGAACGTCAAAATCGCGGGGAACGTCGATCTGTCCAACTGGCGGTTTCAACCACGCTTTCAGGTCTACCAGACCTCACCGTTCGATCGCCCGATTGAACTTCCTCCCGGAGAGTCTCGGATCACGATCGTCCCCAAACCGTTGCCGGGCGAAGATGCCAAACCACTCAAAGGACGCGAGTTGTTTGACCTCCTGACCGCGGGCGGCCCCAGTCAGATCGTGCTGGTTCGGGGCAACGAGAAGCAACCGATCGACGTTACATTTCCGCCCCTGCAAACGATCCAAATCGACCTGGAACAAGACCGCCGCGACCCGCTTCCCGACTGGGGAGATCAATCGAGTCGGGTCTACCGCCTGGGCAATCCGGATACCAAGCTGAATGTGAAACCACAGACCGATCCGTTTGGAAATGTTCCATCAGTCTCGATCAGTTCAACCTCCGAGTTGACTCTGTACTTGAACCAACTTCGCCAGTGGCGTTCTTCCTACTTCACCGGCCGCACACCGTCGGTCGTCAATGAAGATTCCGTTCAATTCGACGCCATTGCTCCGGGGACCTACTACCTGAACGAAGAAACGCCGTCGGAAACGGTGACCCTGCCGGTCGATTCTCCTTCCTATCAAAATGGCATTGTCCGATTTCAAATTGGAACTCGCCAACTTGGCGTCGAGCTGCCTCTTTTCCGAGTCGAACAGCCCCCCGAAGCCGAAGCGTCGACCGAGCATCGTCAAACCACCGAACATCTATCTAACAGCCCCAATCAGCCGAGCGCCGCGGACGATGCCACGACCCTGAAAACCGTGCGGCAACTCCTGGACGAAGTCGAGACCGCGATGCGACGGATGTCGCAGCACCGTCAGCGGTTGTTGCGATTGCAAGAAACGTTGACGAAGCGTTCCGGCAACCAGTCACCGAACCCACGTCCCGCCAAGAGCCCACCTGCGACCGCTGATCCGTTCGGCGGCGCCCCTCCATCGGACTCAGACGACCCTTTCAGCCCAGGTCCCGGCGCCGATCCCTTCGGGCAGGGTTCGGACAATCCGTTCGGCCCGACAACCGGTGATCCGTTCGGCGCTTCAGAAGATCCGTTCGGCGGGGCATCGGGGGATCCGTTCGGCGGATAGCAATTTCTGACCCGCGATCCAAGCGTCCAAAACCGATCATCGGCCGAATCAAGGCTGCTTGTCGATGACGATGTTCTTGATGTCGTTGGGCTGGTCCGGGCCCGGCGTGCTGCGACCGCGTTGGACCTGCCGTTCCAACTCCTGGTGAAGCTGCTGGACCTTGTCGGGAAAACGCTCGGCCAGGTTCTGTTGTTCCCCCAGATCCTCGTCCAGATTGATCAGCTGCACCATCGGCTTGCCCTGCTTGCGATACTCCGCCCAACTCTTCTTGCTCGGCCGCTTCCCCGTCCATCCGCCCGAGGCGGGGCACAAGGACAACTTCCACTCGCCGTCGCGGATGGCAAAGTAGCCGGAAACACTGTGATGGACGACGTGTTTTCGGCCATCGGTCTGCTGCCCGGTCAGCGACGGCAGGAAACTCACGCTGTCCTCGGCGGCGTCGTCTGGCAAATCGACGGCCAGGATGTCGGCGACCGTGCGGATCACATCCGTCAAACAGATCAAATCGTCACAACGTGTTCCCGGAGCAACGACACCGGGCCAGGAAACCAGAAACGGCACACGATGACCTCCGTCCCAAATGTCTGCTTTGGAGCCGCGTAAGGGCCCGCTGGGATAGTGCCCCATTTGCTGCAACTGATTGATCTTCGACGTCGGCCCGGAGGTGCCGTTGTCGCTGCTGCAGATGATCAGCGTGTTATCAAGCTGTCCGGCATCCCGCAGCGCGGCGACAACCTGACCAAAGCTTTCATCGGTCTGCATGACAAAGTCGGCGTGGGCGTTCAAGCCACTCTTCCCTTGCCATTGCGACGTCGGCACCACCGGTGAATGGGGCGAACTCCAGGGAACGTACAGAAAGAATGGCTGCTGAGAATCCTTCCGGGATTGAATGTACTCAACGGCCTGTTCGGTCAGACGCGGCAACATTTCGATGGGCTCGATTTGTTCGGTCACCTGGTCGTTGTCGATCCAGGTTCGAATCTGTCGCGCGTGATGAAAGCCGTGGAACTCGTCAAAGCCGCCTCGATCTAAGGGGCCATGCGTCACGCGACCCCCGACGTCCACCGCTTTGGCGATGTGCTCGCCATCAAACAACATTCCCAAGTGCCATTTGCCGATCACCGCGGTGTCGTACCCCTGTTCACTCAACAGCTTGGCCAAGGTCAACCGGTCCTCGGCGATCAGCGATTCGCCTCCGGTCAGCACACCCGACTGCAATCGTGTCCGCCAGGCGTAGCGACCGGTCATCAGTCCGTACCGGGTCGGCGTGCAGACGGAAGAACCACTGTGCGCATCGGTGAAAACCATGCCGCTTTCGGCAATCGCATCCAAGTTGGGCGTGGGGATCTTGCCCCGCGTCGGATTCAGGCATTGCAATTCGCCAAAACCCATGTCGTCGGCCAGCATGATCACGACGTTGGGGCGTTCGGACGCCCCCGCGGGATGCCCCAAGAGGGCGAGAGCGGCAACGGCGGCGACAAGAAAGAACGAACGATTCATGGCATGTGGTTTCAGATCGAGGAAGGCTGCGGGTTACCCGACAGTTACCCGACGCGGGCCGCCAACGCGGCAAGCTCCGTCGTGGGTCGGCTGACCGAAATCAGTAGTGTGGCGGCTTCTCTTCCAGGGGGTCCCCCGGCGCCTGGTCATCATTCTTCAGTGATTCGACCACCCGCTCCCACTGCTGAACCTGCTTTCGCAATCGGTCCAGTCGGCCGGCTTGATCGGTGACCACATCATTGAGCACTTCGTATTGGCGCTGCAGGTGGGCAAGTTGAACCTGCAGATCGACGATTTTCTCGGAGTCGGTTTTCATGTGGTTACTATAACGGGACGCGGACATGGCCGCACTTTCCGTCGGCTCAAGCCGACGGCAGACGTCTGTCGTCGCGTCGCGATTTGGAAAGCCCTGTTCCGCCGGCCAGCATCCGTTTTCGATTCGCGACGTGGAAAGCCGCGGCCACGTGAAGCGGACCTCTCTTGGCCAACAATGGTCAATTCACCCTCCCGCAAGGAGGTCGTGCAGCTTTCCTTCACCCTCCCTCCGGGAGGGTCGCGGAGGAGCTTGCGACGACGCGGGGAGGGGACGGCCGGCGTCATTGTTTTTCAGTGGGTTCTATAAGACACCCTCCCCGGAGCCTCGTTCCTCGTCTCCGACCCTCCCGCAAGCGGGAGGGTGAACGTTGCTGATGAGTGTTAGCAGGCGTGTAGATACGATTGCTTAGCCACGGAGTGGCGACAGAACTTGGCATGGAAAAGCAGATTTGCAGATGCCAGGCCTACCTGTCGAGGGTCGGTCGAAGGGGAGCGGCCGATCGCATAGAATCGGTGGCGTTGTTCTCTTTCCTCGCTCCCTCCTTCGACGATCGCCGCCATGGTTGCCGCCCTCTTGCCTCGGGAACGCCTGCTGATGGGCCCAGGTCCCAGCACCGTCCCCAACCGAATCCTTCGCGCCCTCGCGGCACCGACGCTCGGCCACCTGGATCCGCAATACATCGGATACATGGACGAGACTTGTGAATTGATGCGGCAGGTCTTCCAGACAACAAACCAACTCACGTTCCCGGTCTCGGGGACCGGCATGGCGGGGATGGAGACGATCCTGGTCAACCTGATCGAGCCCGGCGACGAAGTGATCGTGATGATCAACGGCGTCTTCGGCGGACGCATGAAGGACAACATGGAACGCTGTGGCGCGACGGTTCACGCCGTGGAAATCCCATGGGGCCAATCGTTCACGCTGGACCAGATTCGTCAAGCGGTTGCCGATCATCCCCAGGCGGTGATGCTGGGGATTGTCCACGCGGAAACCTCGACCGGCGCGTTTCAAGACCTGTCCGGCATCGGCGAATTGCTGCACCAGCAGGGGATGCTGTTTGCCGTCGACGCGGTCACGTCCATGGGCGGACACGACCTGCAGGTCGATGCTTGGGGAATCGATGCAATCTATTCCGGCACACAGAAGTGCCTTTCGTGTCCCCCAGGTCTTTCGCCGGTCTCGTTCTCGCCGCTGGCGCTGGAAAAGATCGAATCCCGCACCACGAAATCGCGCAGCTGGTACCTGGACGTTTCGATGTTGAAGAACTACTACACCGGCGGCGGCGGACGGGCCTACCATCACACCGCGCCGATCAACATGGTGTATGCGTTGCGCGAGGCCTTGGCGATCGTCGTCGAAGAAGGCTTGCAGCCGCGGTTTGAGCGTCACCGCGAAATGCACCAACTGCTACGCAGCGGACTGGAAGAATTAGGGTTGGAGTACATCCCGGATCATTCCCTTCATACCCTGAACTGCGTCGCCGTACCGGATGGCGTCGATGAAGCGGCGATTCGCAAGCGATTGCTCAACGAATTTGACATCGAGATCGGTGGCGGATTGGGAGTGTTCGCCGGCAAAGCCTGGCGGATCGGCCTGATGGGCGAATCGGCGTCGGAAAAAAATGTGCTGACCATGCTGGCGGCATTGAAAAAATGTCTGGGTGATTGAACATGACATCGGTCGACCTGGAAGGCCTGGCGCGACGACTGCCCGCTGGACGTGTCCACGAGGACCCGGCCTGGCAAGCGGTGTTCGAATCGGACGGTTTAACAGCTTTTCGTCAACACCCCCGCGGCGTGGTCATCCCGCAATCGCAACAAGAGGTCATCGACATCGTTCGCTGGTGCCATGAAGTGGGGATGCCCTTTGTGGCCCGTGGAAGCGGGACCAGTTTATCCGGCGGGTCGCTGCCGGTCGCCGATGGGATCGTGATCTCATTGAACCGCATGCGTCGGATTCTGCAAATGGATCCGGACAACCGCACCGCGGTGGTGGAACCCGGCGTGGTGAACCTGGAGGTTTCGCGTCAGGCGGCTGCCCACGGTTTGTATTTTGCCCCGGATCCCTCCAGCCAAAAGATCTGCACGATCGGCGGCAATATCGCTTTCAATTCCGGTGGAGCCCATTGCCTGAAGTATGGCATGACGTCCAACCACGTGCTGGGCATGAAAGTCGTCACGGCATCCGGCGAACTGGTCACGCTGGGTGGGCCGTCGGTGGAATCGGTTGGCCCCGATTACACGGGGTTGTTTGTTGGCAGCGAAGGACTGTTCGGGATCGCCCTGGAAATCACCCTTCGGTTGCTGCCCAAGCCAGAATGCTTCCACACGGTCTTGGTCGGCTACCGATCTCTTCGAGCCGCCGGCGAAGCGGTTTCGGCCGTGATCGATTCCGGGTTGCTGCCGGGAGCAATGGAGATCATGGAGGCGTTGGCGATCCAAGCCGCCGAAGCCGCCGTGGACTGCGGCTATCCGGAGGGCGCCGCTGCCGTTTTGATCGTGGAACTGGAAGGCCCTGCGGAACGGATCGAGTCGGAGCGTCGGCAGTTGGAAGCCGTGATCGAGCAAACCGACGCCTTCGCTTCGGTGGTCGCGGCGGACGAAGTGCAACGGGCCGCCATTTGGGCGGGACGCAAGAGTGCCTTTTCCGCCGTGGGCAAACTCAGTCCGGATTTTCTGGTGCAGGACGGCGTGGTTCCTCGAAAGCGATTGGGCGAAGCGTTGGAAAGGATCGAAGCGTTCGGAAAGGAATCGGGGCTGAGGGTGGCCAACGTCTTTCATGCCGGCGATGGCAACTTGCATCCTTTGATTCTGTTTGACGATTCGAAACCGGGCGAGTTGGAACGGGCCGAAGCGTTGGCCGGCCGGATCTTGCGGCTGTGCATCGAAATGGGTGGTTCGATCACCGGTGAACACGGTGTCGGCATGGAGAAGCGGGCCTACCTTCCCGAAATGTATGACGAGCCGACGATGGGATTGATGCATCGCTTGCGGGCGGCGTTCGACCCCAAGCAGATTTCCAATCCGGGCAAGATGTTCCCCGGTGCCGAGGCGCCCGCCCTGCAATCGCACGGATTGCATCCGCTTGAAAAAGCCGGGGTGATCTTTCGTGAGTGACCCACCCGCTTCCGCCCCAACGCTGATCCACGCGGCTTCGGTCGAAGATTTCCGCCAGGCCCTGCGCGAACACGAATCGGTGTTGACGATCGGCAATCGCACCAAGTGGCCGCTCTCACAAGCATCGCCGGCGACGTGCTTTGTCAGCACACGTGATCTGAGCGGGATCGTTCAATATGAACCATCGGAGTTCACGTTTACCGCGCGGGCCGGAACAACCGTGGCGGAAATCAGCGACGCCTTGGCCGCCAAGGATCAGTACCTTCCCTTCGACCCGCCGCTGTCGCGGGCCGGCGCGACCCTCGGCGGCACCCTGGCAGCCGGACTCAGCGGCCCCGGACGTCACCGCTACGGCGGCGTGCGAGACTTCGTGCTTGGCGTCGAATTCTTGACCGGTGACGGGCAACTGATTCATGGCGGCGGCAAGGTCGTCAAGAACGCCGCGGGATTCGATCTGCCGAAGTTCCTGGTGGGTAGCTGCGGCCGATTGGCGGCGATCACCGAACTGACCTTCAAAGTCTTTCCCCGCCCCGTCGCCTGGCAAACGTTTCAGATCGATTGCCCCGATCATGTTGCCGCCGCAGAGACGATTGCCCTGGTGGCCCGACAGCGCTGGGAACTGGACGCGATTGACTACCGCGCCAACCAAAAGTCAGTGTGGCTTCGACTCGGCGGCGAAGAAGACGTCCTGCAACGCATCGGTGACGACATCCTTCGCTCGATTCCCAACCAGGAGGTCCAACGCATCGATCGGATGCAGGCTGCCGAACAATGGCAGACGCTCGGCGAGCTACGCTTTGCCGCCGCCGAGCTGGATTGCGTGGCCAAGATTCCGCTGACGCTCGAAAGCATGAAACGACTGGCGACCTGGTGCGACGAACGCCCCTGGATGACGCAATTGCACACCAGCGGGGCCGGTTCGGTTGGCTGGCTCGCGTTCGGATCGCAGCAGGCTTCCGAGATTGATGACGCCCTGCGAGCGATGGAACTGGTCGGCCTGGTGGTCATCGGGCCCGAAGGACAGCCCGGGGGAAGAACGGTGCCGTGCCGGCTGGGGCAATGGACCACCAGCAAAGTTGAAGCTGCATTGAAACACGCCATGGATCCCGTGGGCCGTTTTCCGGGGATGGGAGAATAGCGGATGCGACACGAGATCAAAGCACAGGCGTACGGCCCGATGGGCGAACCGATGGCAAAGGCCGTCAGCACCTGCGTTCATTGCGGATTCTGTCTTTCGGCCTGCCCGACCTACCAGGAATTGGGCACCGAAACCGATTCGCCGCGTGGGCGAATCATCTTGATGAAGGAGGTTCTTGAAGGAAAGCTTCCTCTGGAAACCGCCGCACCGCATCTGGATGCATGCCTGGGATGCCTGGCCTGCGTCCCGGCGTGCCCCTCCGAAGTGCAGTACGGCGATTTGATCAGCCCCTTTCGCGCGTTGCACCAGGGCCAACAGAAACGCACCATTGGCAGTCGCATCAAACGCATGCTGGCTCAGCGCACGCTGCCATTCCCTAAACGCTTCCGCTTGGCCGCGCGCACGGGCCGACTTGCCAAGCCGCTGCGGAGCCTGTTGCCGGCTCCGCTCCGCGTGATGTTGGAACTGCTGCCGGATTCGTTGCCCGCGGCGCAGCCTTTGAAATCGCATTACCCCGCAATCGGGCAGACACGCGGGCGGGTGGCGATGCTGCGTGGATGCGCCCAATCGGTGCTGGATCCGGACATCAACGTGGCGACGATCGAGGTGCTCAATCGAAATGGGATCGAGGTTTTGGTCCCGCCGGAGCAGGTGTGCTGCGGCGCACTTTCCTGGCACGTCGGCAACCTTCGCCAGGCACAAGATTTCGCCCGGAGAAACCTGGACGCGTTCCCCGCCGATGTGGACGCGATCGTGACCAACGCGGCGGGCTGCGGAAGCGGCATGCACGAGTACCCGATGATTTTGAAGGGCACTCCCTCGGAACCGACGGCCGTCGATTTCGCTGGTCGTGTGTGTGACGTGTCGGTGTACTTGGCGAAGCTGGACCGCCTGGAGCCCATTCCCGCCTGTCGCCCGGGACTGGCCATCGCCTACCACGACGCCTGTCACTTGTCCAACGCGCAGGGGGTCCGCACGGAGCCCCGCCAATTGCTTTCATGCATCCCTGGAATCCAATTGCGCGAGATCGCCGACGGCCATTTGTGCTGCGGATCGGCAGGGACCTACAACATCGACCAGCCGGAAATCGCTGCCTCGTTGGGGCAACAAAAGGCAGCTGGCGTGATCGACACGCAGGCTCAAATCGTGGCGATGGGGAACATCGGTTGCCTGACACAGATCGCCAAACACCTCCAACTGGCCGGCTCCGCCATCGAGGTCCGTCACACCATGCAGATCCTGCGTGACGCCTACGCCGGACGGCTCGGTCACGAATTGGGTTGAACGGCTTCGTATCGTGGAAGCACCACGCAGCCGTATCCGTAGCCACGCTCACCAGAGCGCAGTGATTCTCGCGGCACCACCGTCGGGCCAAGCGGCGATGCGGTGATGTCTGCTTCAGTAATGCTCCGGCACAAACCGCCTGGTCGCCAGCGTCGCGACGTCATCGTAAGCGTGCGTCAGATCGCGATCAGGAATCTCAACCTTCTCATGAGGCACCTCCTCGTACGGGATGCGACTTAACAGATGTCGAATGCAATTCAGTCGAGCCCGACGCTTATCGTCCGATCGCACGATGTACCACGGCGCGGTGTCGGTATCGGAGGCCACGAACATCGCGTCGCGGGCTTTTGAGTATTCGTACCAGCGGCGCACGGATTCCAGATCGGTCGGACTGAGTTTCCACTGCCGCAAAGGGTCTTCGATCCTCGCGCGAAATCGTCGTTCTTGCTCTTCGGCGCCCACCGACAACCAGTATTTGAGCAGCAGAATGCCGTCATCGATCAGCGCCGCTTCGAAGCGATCGCAATTGCGCAAGAACTTTTCGTGCTCGCGATCGGTGCAGAAACCGAGCACCTTCTCGACGCCCGCACGGTTGTACCAACTGCGGTCGAAAAGGATAATTTCGCCCGCGGCCGGCAAATGTTGGACATAACGCTGCACGTACAACTGCGACCTCTCGCGATCGCTGGGAGCCGGGAGCGCGACGACACGAAAGACACGTGGACTGACGCGTTCGGTGATCCTCTTGATCACGCCACCCTTGCCAGCCGCGTCACGCCCTTCGAAAACCACGACGATCCTGGCGCCGGTGTGCTTCACCCATTCCTGCAGCCGGACCAATTCGACCTGCAGCAATTCGAGCTGCTTGGCGTATTCCTTGCTGCCAAGCTTGGCCGGCTCTTCCGCGTCACCCCTCGCTTTCGAAGCTTGATGCTTTTTGCGTTTCTTCTTGTCCGCTTTTTTTGACATGCTGCAACCTCTTGATTCACGGGTCGTCTTCATTCTCACTCCCGATGAAACGCGGTCAAGAGAATTGTCGCGGCCGCAGAGTCAGGTTCCGGCTGCCCGTCCCGCCAAGGGAGACACTGATGTCGCATTCGCCCTAGGCTATACTTGGCTCCATTCCCCATCCGATCCTCTCAACCCACGTGCTACGCATGCGTTCTTCGCTTTTTCTCTGCCTTGCCCTCCTGTCCGCTTCCGTCGCTCAAGCCGGCCACGCGTTGGTTGCCAACGAAGGACGCACGGTGTACTGGTTTGATAACGCCGGCAAGGTCACGGCATCGGTGGAACTGACGGCCATGCCCCACGACATGCACGTGCTGGACAACGGCAATCTGTTGACCCACCAGGGGACGGAAATCGTTGAAATCGACAAGCAGACTCAAAAGCCGGTTTGGTCCTTCGACACCAAGCAACTGGCGACCGAAGATCGCGTGGAATTGCATTCGGTCGTCCCGCTTGGCAAGGACCGATTGCTGGTGGCATTAAGCGGCGAGGGAAAACTGTTTGAGATCGACCGCGACGGCGACGTACAACGCACGATCACCTTGAAGCGGGACAACCCCCACCCGCACCGTGACACACGCTTGGTGCGGCCGGTCGTCAACGGGGACAAGCTCACGTACCTGGTCGCCCAGGAAGGCGACGGCTATGTCCGCGAGTACGATCGCCAGGGTCACATCGTGTGGGAGTACGACGTTCCGATGTTCGGCAAGGAAGCCAAGGGGGGGCATGGGCCCAAGGCGTTCGGCGATGCCGTCTTCAGCGCCCTGCGACTACCGAACGGAAACACTTTGATCGGCACTGGCAACGGACACAGCATTCTGGAGGTGACGCCAGAGAAAGAAATCGTCTGGAAGGTCGATCAGAATGATCTGAAGGGGGTGACGTTGGCCTGGGTGACCACGCTGCAGGTGTTGGACAACGGCAACATCGTGCTGGGCAATTGCCACGCCGGCCCGGGACAACCGCAGATTGTCGAGATCGATCGCGACAAGAACGTCGTCTGGTCGCTGACGGATTCGGAACACCTGGGAAACAACGTTTCCAATTCGGTGGTGCTGGCTGACTAGTCGGACGGTGTTGAGGTCCACTGGACAGCACTTGAAGACCGTTGTCAGGCACAGCCTGACCTACCGGAAGAAGAAGACCGTTGTCCGGGGCAGCCTGACCTACCGGAAGAACACCGGATGCAGTGCTTTCTCAACCCCGGTAGCGTTCTCGCGGATCGGTCAGGCCGTCGGCCATGCGTCGCAGCGCCTCGGTTTCGATCTGCCGGACGCGTTCTCGGGTCAGCCCAAGTTCGGCACCGATCTCTTTGAGCGTCTTCGGCTCGCCGCCGTCGAGCCCGAATCGCAGTTTCAACACGGTCGCTTCGCGCTCTTCCAGATCGTCCAACAAATCCATCGCATGGCGGAGGATGTCGTGGTCGAGCATCATTTCGTCGGGCGCTTTCAAACGCTCGTCCATCACCATCTCGCCCAGTGACCAACCGGATTCGGACTGATCGCTTTGCGGCGTGCTGTTGCTGATCCGGATGGCTTTGCGAATGATCGGCAGCTTCTTCTTCGGCAGCCCCAGGACCCGAGCGACCTCCTCATTGGTCGGCGTCCGTCCCAATTCCTCGCTCAGCCGGGCCGTTGCCCGACGCCATTTGCTGAGCAACTCGACCATGTAGGCCGGAATTCGGATGGTCTTGGCACTGTTGATCAAGGCCCGTTTGATCGACTGCTTGATCCAGTAGCTGGCGTAGGTGCTGAACCGCGTGCCCACCGTTGGGTCAAACCCCTCGACGGCGCGCAGCAGCCCCAGATTGCCTTCTTCGATCAAATCCTGCAGGCTGAGTCCCTTGCCCGTGTAGCCGCGCGAGATGTTGACGACCAGCCGAAGGTTGGCCCGCACCATTCGGTCGCGGGCTTGGACATCGCCCTGTTCGATCCGAGCGGCGAGTTCCAACTCTTCCTGGGCGGTCAGCAAGGCCGTCTCGTTGATTTCCCGCAGGTAGGTCTCCAATGGCGACTGTGCCGCATCGGTCCGTCGGGTCGCCGATCGGGGTTTGCGTGTCACGTCGACAAGATCCGGGTCGACGGAGGAGGGTGCGAATTCAGACATGAAAGTTCATTCAGATTGATCGGTGCGACGTCACTAGTCCACGTTCGCGGGAGACCGATCCTCCAGCGGCGCTGTTGGAAGATCGGGGGAGGCTCGCGAACGGCTAGCAGAAGAGATCGAGCGAGTTGCCTCGTGATGAGAATCGACCTTCCCGGCGACGAAATGCACCTTCGCCTTTATTGTCCCGCGTGTGTCAGCCGTACCGGTTCTTCGGCTGATTCGGAATGCCCCAGCGGTGCGGGTCAATTCGCTGCGTTGCCGCCGGGGTCAATGTCCCGGGGCGAAGGACACGAAGCGGAAAAATCGGTACCACTCTTCAAGCCCGATCGGTGTCCGGCGGAGCATTTGTTACAGTGTCGCCTCGCCTTTCCCCGCCTTTTCTCCCTGAACGGTCGTCATGCTGATCGATTCGCATCATCACCTGTGGAAATACTCCGCGGACCAATACGGCTGGATCAACGACGACATGCAGCGTCTGAAACAGGACTACTGGGCCGACCAGCTGCGCGAACTCGCCGTCGCAAACGGAGTGGACGGGTTCGTGACCGTCCAAGCCCGACAGAGCCTGGTGGAGACCGACACGTTGCTGGCACTGGCCGAATCGCTTCCGCTGATTCGCGGCGTCGTCGGCTGGCTGGACCTCCGCCGCGAAGACATCGGTGACCAGTTGGACCGCTACGCCGACCGACCGCGTTTGAAAGGCGTGCGACATGTGGTGCAGGATGAACCTCAGGACGATTTCATTCTGGGCACCGAATTCAATCGCGGCGTGGCGCAGTTGGCAGGTCGCGGATTGGTCTACGACATCCTCGTCTTCCCGAGACAACTGGAATCGGCGATCCAGTTTGCGGGCAACCATCCAGAGATCCCCATGGTGCTGGACCACCTGGCCAAACCGGCGGTGGGATCGACAGCGCCCGATGCGGATTGGTGCGACAGGATTCGGAAGCTTGCCGCGCACTCCCATGTCGCTTGCAAATTCTCTGGCTTGGCCACCGAAGTTACCATCGATCGCTGGGACGTCGCCACCATCCGACCGTATTGGGATGTCGTCCTGGACGCGTTTTCGCCCTCGCGATTGATGTTCGGCAGCGACTGGCCGGTGTGCCTGCTGAAAACGGAGTATTCGCGTTGGTTGGAAGCGGTCAGGGAACTGGCCGGGGAACTTTCCCCTGACGAACAGAGTGAGCTGTTCAGCGGAACGGCTCAACGCATCTATCACCTGGAGTAGACCGCATGCGCGCAATTCAAATCAGCGAGATTAAAACACTCAAGCCCATCGAAATCGAATCTCCGGCGGCGCCGGGACCCGGCCAGGCACTGGTCCGCACCCATCGGATGGGCGTGTGCGGTACCGACGTGAGTTGTTACCTGGGCAAGTTTCCGTTCTTCGACTTCCCGCGCATCCCGGGTCATGAATTGGGCGTCGAAGTGCTGTCCGTCGGTGACGGCGTCACCAGCGTCGCCCCCGGCGATCGCTGCAGCGTCGAACCGTACATGAATTGCGGTCATTGCTATCCCTGCCGCCGCGGCGCGACCAACTGCTGCCAGAACTTGAAGGTCATCGGAGTCATGATGGACGGGGGGCTGTGCGAATCGTTCCTGGTTCGCGCCGACAAGCTGCACCGATCGACCAAGCTGTCTTTTGACCAGCTGGCATTGGTCGAAACCTTGGCGATCGGATGCCACGCCAATGACCGCGCCGCGCCGCGACCGGCGGACCACGCCCTGATCATCGGCATGGGGCCGATCGGCTTGGCGACGCTGGAATTCGCCAAGTTCACCGGGGCTCGGATCAGCGTGATGGACATGAATCCGGAACGTCTGGATTTCGTGCGTCGGAACTACGGGATCGAAAATACCATCCAGTTCTCAGGAGACGGGAGCGAGAAAGACGCGATGCGCGAAATCACGGGCGGTGATTTCTATCAAACGATCGTCGACGCAACGGGAAATCGCCATTCGATGGGCGGGGCGATCGGCTACCTCGCCAGCACCGGCACGCTGGTCTACGTTGGAATCACCACCGACGCGATCAGCTTCGCCCATCCCACGATGCACAAACCGGAGGCGTCGATCTTGGCTTCACGCAACGCCCTCCCCGGTGACTTCACCCGGATCATCCAGTTGATCGAGATGGGGATGATCAACACCGATCCCTGGATCACGCACCGCAGCGACCTGGACAGCGTCGTGAATGACTTCGAATCGTACACCAAGCCCGAAACCGGCGTGATCAAAGCGGTGATTTCCGTCTGCCCGTGATCGCATTCGCGGCGGGTGCGACCCACCGTTCGGTCGCTGACAATCCTTTTACATTGTTTTGAATCGAATCCGACCAATCCTCTGGCAAATCTTCGTTAACTGGAAAGGGTCAGGAACGTTCCGGCGGAGTGCCGTCGATCGGGTCCCTGCCCCGGGGAGCCGGAACGGCGACGCGACCGCAGCGTCGCTCGGCGCCGTGCGATCTCACCGAGTGATCCCCAAGGGGTGATCGCCGGTCGAGACGCCTCCCCGACGTCTCATCTTTAACGAGGGAAGAATCATGAAAAGTTGGAATTCCATTCGGCCGGCGCGGCTGCTGGCCGTCTGCGTGGCGGGCTTCGCCGTTTGCGCCGCATCCCCGCCATCGGCCTCGGCACAGCAAGTCTCGCTGGACGTGGGGGTTTGCAACCCGGTGATGCTGGCCGGCGAAAAGCAAACGAACTACCTTCGGATTGCGCTGACCGGTTCGGATCTGCCGCAATCGGAATCTCGGCCGCCGATCAACGCGGCAATCGTCATCGACCAAAGCGGATCGATGAGCGGCCAGAAGATCGTCCAGGCTCGTGAAGCGGCGATCACCGCCGTTCGACGACTGCGCGACGACGACATCGTGGCGGTGATTTTGTACGCCGATTCCGCGCACGTGTTGGTGCCGGCGACTCGCGCCACCGACCGCGAAGCGATTGTGGAAAAGATTCGCTCGGTCAATGCGGGCGGAAGCACCGCGTTGTTCGCCGGTGTCAGCAAAGGGGCGGCCGAAGTCCGTAAATTCCTGGACAGCGATTCGGTCAACCGCGTCATCTTGCTGTCCGACGGCCAAGCCAATGTCGGGCCGCAGAGTCCGCGTGAGTTGGAACGCTTGGGGGCGTCGCTGGTCAAAGAGGGCATCAGCGTCAGCACACTGGGGCTGGGATTGGGGTACAACGAAGACTTGATGAGCCGGCTGGCAGCGGCCGGTAGCGGAAATCACATGTTTGTCGAACAGGCGGACGATTTGGTTGCCGTGTTCCAACGTGAGTTCAATGACCTGATGAGTGTCGTCGCTAACGATTTCGAAATCCACGCCCGGATCGGTGAAGGCATCCGTCCGGTCCGCGTGCTGAACACCAAAGCCGACATCAGCGGTCAGGACATCTACATCCCGTTGGCGCAGCTCTACGCACGGCAGGAACGCTATTTTGTCATCGAGGTGGAGGTTGACGCCGGGCACGTCGGTGACTCGCGAACGATGGCCAACGTTTCGGTAAAGTATCGCAACCTGATCAGCGAAACACGCGACAAGTTGACCAGTCGGGTCGAGATCCGATTTACCGATGACCAGGAATCGGTAGCGAAACATCGCGACGCGGAAACCTATGCGTACTGCGCCCTTCAAATTGCCAACGAGAAGAACGTCCGTGCGACGGCATTGCGTGATGCCGGCCGGATCGAAGAAGCCGAACAGCTGCTGATGAAAAATTCAGACGAGCTCCGGCAGATCGAAATGGATTACGGTGTCCAACTCGGAAAAGTGATCAAGGACGAACTGAAGCGGAACATCAACTTGAATTCTGCCCAGTCGTCGATCATTGCGGATCCGAAGAAATGGAGTGCCGGCCGCAAGGCGATGCGTTACGAGCAGAGCAACAACGCCTCGCAGCAAAACCAGCGTGTCGCTCCCCCCAGCAAGAGTCCGCCGTCGGGCGGAAACTAAGACGCCATGCCAAGACGACTGCTGCTCGCACTCCTCCTGCTGGTCGCTGCACCCCTGGTGCTGCTCGGCTGGTTGAGTGCGAGGTCGGTCGAAGACAGTCGCCAACGTGCGACCGAACGTCTGGCAGCTTTGCTCTCCACACGGTTGATCGACGCCGACCGCGAGGTCGGCGAACTGTTTGATCGCTACGCGGATCAACTGCAGGCGGAATTGGCTGAAACGTCGAACATCTATGCAGCATTAAAACGATTGCGTCGCGAAAACCCGATCGTCCGCCAAGGGATTTATGTCGATTCCGATGGCGTCCAGATCTTCCCGACCGCCGCCGACATGAACGGGAGCGATGAAGCCGAAGTGGCCGCCGGTCTTCCCGGACTGATCGATGCACGCCCATTGCCCTCTCGGCTTCCCGACGCCTCCGATGCGCGAGGATCCGACGTCTCCCGCCGCCCGTCTCTCCCTGGAATGATTCGGCCGGTCGTCTTCGAGGTGGCAGCCGCCAAAGCGGCCGGGTCAGCCGGCAAAGCGGCCACCAAGTCCGCCGGCAGGTCGCAAACGCCCCCGCCCACGCTTGTTGCCTGGCAGCAGTGGTACCTGGGGGACGGAGCACAAATCGTTTTTTGGAAGCAGCTTCCCGATCGGTCGACCGTGGGTATTCTGCTCGATCGCAGCCGCTGGATGGCGGACATCATCTCCCTGTTGCCGGATCAGCCGCCGGCAGCAACCCAGCCTCCCAGCCAACGCTCGCGTCCGGCGTCGGCAAACGCCGATGCGACGCCCCTATTCCAGGTTTCTCTGGTCGACGAATCCAAGCGCCTGATTTATCGCTGGGGATCGACCGATGAACCGAACCGACCGCCACTGGCAACCCGAAATGTGACCAGGCCTTTGACCAGCTGGCAGTTCCGCCTGCACACCGACGGCGACCTGTTGCCGGATCTGAATCCTTGGCCGATGTACCTGTCTCTGGGCGGCATCGGTTTGGTGCTGCTTTCGATCGGAGCCTACGTGCTAACGTCCGTCCAGCGGCAGATGCGATTGGCGCAAAGTCGTGTCAGCTTTGCCGGCCAGGTGTCTCACGAACTGCGCACGCCGCTGACCAACATTCGACTGTTCACGGAGCTCGCGGAATCCGACTTGGCCAATTTGCAGGAGGGACCGGCCAAGTCTTCGCTGGTCAAACGGCTGCAGGTGATCGATCACGAAAGCAAACGCTTGCAACGCCTGGTCACCGGAGTCTTGGAGATGATTCGGCCGACCGGAAAGCAATCCGGTGTACGAACGCGACCGACAGACGTCTGCGAATTGATCAGCGGAATCATTGAACAGTTTCGGCCAAGCTTTGCCTCGGCGGAAATCAGTCTCGAATCCCGTTGCGAGTGCGATCACCCGATCGCCATCGATCCGGATGTGGTGGAGATGGTGTTGGTCAACCTGCTCAGCAATGTTGAGAAATATGTCCCGCAGGGCGGCGGCTGTTGGCTCCAGACGGAAACGGTGGCCGACCAAGCGACCGGGCGGCCACAGCTGCGTGTCCTGGTCGACGATGACGGACCCGGGATTGGCGCCACCGACCGACACCGTGTCTTCGCAGCATTTCAACGCTTGGACGACTCGATCAGTGCCCCCAGCGGTACCGGCATCGGACTGACAATCGCACGTCGCGCCGCACGACGTCATGGAGGCGAATTGGCGTTACTTTCCAAAAGCAAACACGGCGGCGCGACGTTCGAACTGATCTTGCCGATCCAAACCGCGTCCAACCCGGCCCCCAAATGACTCAGGTCCCCGTCGTTCGCGGCGGTCACGCGAATCCTTATGGGCCGCCTCTCATCCACGAATCTCTCGGCAAGCCTGCCAACGAGGCACACGATGACGTTGACAATCCTGGTCGCAGAAGACGATCCCCACACGCGAATGGCGCTGGCCGAAGTGATCGGCGCCGAAGGCTTTCAAGTCATCGAGGCCAGCGACGGACAGCAGGCCAAGAATCTGTTCGACAACGAACCGCCCGATATGGCGTGTCTGGACATCATGATGCCGGGGATCAGCGGCTATGACCTGTGTCGGCATTTCCGGAAGCAATCTCCGACCATGCCCATTCTGTTCATCACCGCCAAAGCCGAAGAGATCGATAAGGTGGTGGGGCTAGAACTGGGAGGCGACGACTACATTGTCAAACCCTTTGGAACCAAGGAAGTGGTCGCAAGGATCCGCGCGGTCGCCCGTCGCTGCTTCCCCCCCAAACCGGAATCGGGGTCCGTCCCCTTTTCCGACGCGCCGTTTGAGATGGGAGATCTGGAGGTGTTCCCGCGAGAGATGCGGCTGCGACGCGACGGCGAGACGGTCGCACTTTCAAGACGCGAGTTGCTGATTCTGCAGACGTTGGCATCGCGTGCGGGCGAGGTCGTCAGCCGCGCCGAACTCTTCCGCTCGGCTTGGGAGGAAGACCATTTTCCCAACAGCCGCACCATCGACCAGACGATCAGCCAGCTGCGGAAGCGGATCGAGCAAGACCCCAAGAACCCATCCATCATTCAGACCGTTTACGGCGTCGGCTATCGATTTGACCCCCAGACGCCCGCCACGGGGAACACGGAAGCGGGCAACTTGGAGTAGATTAGCTGGATGGCGTGACGATCCGATCGCGTGGATAATCGGACACGGCGACAGTCTGACGACGGTCGCGACATCCGCGTGGGACGTCACGCCGTCTCATTTGTGGTTTCGCCCGGCGTTTGTCGGGCCACGCCCCCCCATCCTGCCCTCCTGATTCCAATTGACTTATGACGAATCGACGCCAATTCCTTCAGTATTCAGCCGCCGCCGCGGCAACTTCCCTGACCGCATCTTCGCTCCTTGCCCAAGAACGTCCCGGCGGCCAGGACGCACCCTTCAAGATTTCGCTTGCCGAATGGTCGCTCCACCGCTCCCTGCGCGACGCCTCCAAGGGAATCAGCAACCTGGACTTCCCACGGCTCGCCAAGGAAGAGTTTGGCATCGATGCGGTGGAATACGTCAACCAGTTCTTCAAGGACAAGGCTCAAGACGAAGCCTACCTGACTGACTTGAAGGGCCGCTGCGACGACCTGGGCGTCAAAAGCTTGCTGATCATGTGCGACGGGGAAGGCAACCTGGGAGATCCCGATAACAACGCCCGCACACGCGCCGTCGAGAATCACTACAAGTGGGTCGATGCGGCCAAGTTCCTGGGGTGCCATTCGATCCGCGTCAACGCGGCCAGTCGGGGAAGCTACGAAGAGCAAATGAAGCTTGCGTCCGACGGATTGCGTCGGTTGAGCGAATATGCCAAGCCGAAGGGATTGAACGTGCTGGTAGAAAACCACGGAGGGCTCAGCAGCAACGGCGCCTGGCTGGCTGCCACGATTGAGAAGACGCAAATGGACAATTGCGGCACCCTCCCCGACTTCGGGAACTTCTACGTCACCCGAGGCAAGACGCCGGAAATGTACGATCGCTACAAAGGCGTCGAAGAATTAATGCCCTACGCCAAAGCGGTCAGCGCCAAGTCACATGACTTTGATGCGGACGGCAATGAAATTCATACGGACTACGAAAAAATGATGCGAATCGTGCTGGACCACGGTTACCACGGCTACGTGGGCATCGAATACGAAGGCTCCAAAGATTCCGAGTACGACGGAATCAAAAAGACCAAGACGCTGCTGGAACGAGTTGCGGCAAAGCTTGCCAAAGCTTGATCCGAGCATCGTTTCTCATTGCGCCCGAACATGAGGGCATTGAGATCCATATCACTTCAAACGCTTGTCTAGCGATACTGTTCGTGGCAAGCGTCACAGGACTGAGTGACCTCACCAACCGCGGCACGCACCGCATCGTAGTCTTTCAGCTCCAGTCCTCGAGTCACGCCCGAGGCCGCTTTTGTCATCGCCTCACTAAACGCCACGTAGTCCTGGTCGTCCGACTCATCCATTCCGTCCTGGACCAGGATCTTCCCCAGCACTGCCAGCAACTCCGCGGGACGCCGCACGTCGCCGGGCTCGGCTTCCACATCTTCCGCGCTGGCGGTCGATTGTCTCAGTGATTCACGCAATTGGTCCGCGTATTCCATCAGGGGTCCGCGGTCGGCGATCGATGCCCAATCATTGGTCCCGTCGGCCTTGCGGTCGCGAAGCCCGGTTCCGGAAACCAGGTCCTGCAAATCATTGCGTCTTGCCTGAGCTTCATTGAAAACCTGCGTCGTTCCGGCGTTGCAGTTGAACGCGGTTCGCGCCAGCAAATCTCGGGCGGCCGCCGCATCCTCCTTCCAGCGGACATCGCCCCCGTACTCGCTGATGATGGCGAACATGCTGGAGAGCACCATCAAATCAAGCCGAGCGTCCTGGTACCCGCCACTCTTGAACGGTCCCGGCTGGGTGACGACGGTGTCGTAATGAAGTTTCACGCGTTTGACTTCGTCTTCCAGCGAAGTCGCGGTGATCAATTTGTCCCAGGTTCCCCCAGCTGACTGCTCCGGCGAATCGGAATCACCCGAAGCTGCCGCCACCGCGGCGGGCTGCTGCTTGGCCCGTAACTTGGCCAGCGATGGCCGCTCTCCCCGCAACGCATCGCCGACGGAATCAAAAAAGATTCCCTCCGTGTCGCTGGAAGAAAATTCCGGCGCGGCGGCACGTTTTTCATCTCCCCAAGCAGAAAAACTGAGCAGGGCGGCCAACAGCATGGCCAGCATTGGGAGAGGTGTTTTGGGGAACATCTGGGAACCAAGGTGGCCGGAAGGGAAGAATCCTTTCCGACATTCTAACATCCCAAAGTTGACGGCAACGGCCAGCCGACCAAAACGGGAAAGACGCGAAAGATGGGGGCAAAAAATCTTCGGAACCTGACGGTCCCGCGGACCGTCTTGTTTGCTAAGGATCGTTCCTGATGGCCCCCAGCGACGCGTGAGCGGGAATGGGGGCGCGCCCGAACTTGGTCCGAAACCCGCCTGGACTTTCGGGGCTTAATCATGAACTGGACGGATTCTTTTTTCAACGAAGGACGGTGTTAGATGAACGAGAACAGAGACGAACAGATGACATGCCAATGTCCAAATGGTCATAAGTTGCGGGGCAATGTCGAATTGATCGGCAAAACGATCCGTTGCCCCCGCTGCAGCGAGACGTTCGTGTTCGGCTATCAGGTGCGACCGTCGGTCACAGACACCGCGGTGATGCGAATTCTGGGCGACGGCCCTGGCGCCATGGGTCCCGCGCAAGAGGAAACGCCGCAGCCCAGACTGCGGCCATGCAAACGCTGCGGTGTCTCGATCTCCGCCACGGTCAGCGTCTGTAAACACTGCAACTGCTACGTGGGCATGCTGCCGGACTACTTGGCCCAGATGCATCCCCCGTCCAACGCCGCGGCCTCCTGATGCGACACGGCACGTTGAACAATCACATGCGCAAATCGATCGTTCTTGCTCTCACCTTGGCATCGTGCCTGATCGGCTCCGCAGGTTGTGAATCGCCTCCGCCGACTCCACCAGCCGACGCGGCGACGGGCATCGTCGCGGTCGAAATCCTGCAAGAAGATGCACCGCCCCGGCGGTTGGAAATCCCCGACGTTGCCGATGGCACGACGCTCGCAGCGGTGATGCAATCGATCAGCGAGGTGCCGATTGAAATCTCAGGCAGCGGGTCGACGGCATTCGTCCAATCGATCGGCGATCGGACAACCGAAGGCACCAAAGGTTGGACGTTCAAGATCGACGGCCAGTTCGTCAATCGGGGAGTCGGCCAAACGACCCTGCATCCGCCCACGACGGTGCAGTGGTCCTACGGCGAATTCGAGATGTGAGCGCCACGCAAATTGGCATGAACCGATGAAGCCGAAACGGCGGCCGAGCGGAACGGTGGCCGGCGGCGATCAAAGCCGTCGCAGTCCGTCCTCGGTCATCGGGGTCGGAATCTCAAAGTCCACCTGGTCGATTTGCGACAGCGTTTCCTCGGAAAGGATCAAATCGCGGGCCTCGAGCGACTCCTGAAGCTGCGCCACGCTGGTCGCCCCGATGATCGTGGAAGCGACAAAGTCGTGCTGGCGACTCCAAGCAACCGACAGCGCGGTCACCGTTGTCCCGATCTCATTGGCGATCTCCGTCAAGCGGCGCGTGGTTTCCAACGTCCGATCGTTGACGAATCGTTTGGCCATCCGCTGCTGACGCTCGCCGCCTTCGGTCAGATAGGCGGTGAACCGCGCCCCGGGCGGCGGACTGTCCTGGTACTTGCCGGTCAACACGCCGCCTCCAAGTGGCGAATACGGCAACAGCGAGATGCCTTCGCGGCGGCACACCTGCGCCAGTTCACTCTCACACCGACGGTTGATCAGACTGAAATTGTTCTGCACCGTCTCGTACCGATCGACCGGAAAGGTATCCGCCGTCCAACATGCTTTCATCATGCCCCACGACGTTTCATTGCTGGCTCCGATCGCACGCACTTTTCCCTGCTCGCGCAACTCGGTCAGCACCCCCAGAACCTCCTCGTAGGGCATCCCGTGATCGGGCCAGTGCGTCTGGTACAAATCGATGTAGTCGGTCCCCAATCGCTTCAACGAGCCTTCACAGGCCTGAATGATTTGTCGTCGATCCAGTGCGGTCTTTCCGTGACGCACCGGCGGCTGGAACCATCCGTGGCCGGGACCGGTGACCTTGCTGGCGACGATCACGGATTCACGCGGTTTCTGCTTCAACCAACGACCAAAAAACTCCTCGGTCTTTCCGACCAGATCGGCCGATGGAGGGACCGGATAGATTTCCGCCGTGTCGAAAAAATCGATTCCGGCATCGAAGGCGACGTCACAGATCTGGTGGCTGAGCGATTCGTCGCATTGCCCCCCGAACGTCATGGTGCCCATGCAGATATCACTGACCACGATGCCGCTTCGTCCAAGTCGTCGTTGTTCCATCGTTGATGTCGTTCGCTAAATGAGGAAGCATTCCACCCGCTCGGGCCGGCGGAAAAACTCGCATTGTGGGGGAACCCGCAAAGTCGTCTACCCCCTTCCTCCCGGCACAGCCCTATCAGGAAGACGCCCGTCGTTTCTTCCCTGCGCTGCCAAGCAAGCCATCGTCGACTCGCTTCCACGATGCGAATCCGAGGGAACTTTCTGGCGGTCGCCCAGACCGTAGCGAACCGCATCCCGTGACGGTGGAGTATCCTGATGGGACGCGTGACCTGATCGATGAGATCCCTCCGTCGGCAGCGGTCCAGCTTGCGTTCGACTTCTTTGCTCACACATGTTCCCCTCCCCGATGATCCGCATCTCTCATTTGCTGTTGCTTTGCGCCCTGATCCTGTCCGGCCGACTCCTCCACGCCCAAAGCAGTGGCGAGGAGATTCCCGACGTCGGCTGGGGAAAAATCGAGATCCAGGGAAAGGAGGTGCTGCTGGTCATCGATTCGATGCCCGAGAGCGGGTTTGTGTCGCTGCCGCGGCTGAACAATCGGATGAAATCGTTGACTTGGCGGGGAATGCCGGACGGCCCGGATTTGAAATTGCAGCCGGAACCAACGCAGTGGCGGATCGAGGTTCCCAAGTCCATCGATCTGCCCACCACGATTCGCTTGGAAACCTTTCAACCGGTCCGCGTGGCGACAAAGCCGGTGGTCGCGCGGCCGAACCATGACGGAGAGATTGTCTTGCCGGCCCACGATGCGGTGACCCACGGTGAAAAACTTCGCTTCGAACCTCAGCCACACAAGAACACGATCGGCTACTGGACCGACGTCAACGATTGGGCCGAATGGCATTTCCGAGTCGACCAGGCGGGCCGCTTCGAATGCCGGATTGCACAGGGATGTGGCAAAGGCAACGGCGGAAGCGAAGTCGACGTGATCTGTGTGTCCGAGGACGGATCACAGCGTCAACTACTGCCCCTGGTCGTCGAAGACACCGGGCACTTCCAAAACTTTGTGGTCCGGATGATCGGGCTATTCGATCTTCAACCGGGGCGATACCGGATCGAGGTGCGCCCACGATCCAAAGCGAAAGCCGCGGTCTGCGACATTCGCCAGATCAAACTGGTCCCGGTCCAGATCTGAGTCCACCGACCTTGACGCCCCCGCCTTTGTCCGGGCCCCGGCGCATGCAAACCGTCAATCGTCAGTCTCCGACGTCTCAAACTCTGAGTACGAGAAAGGACTGAACCACGGAGGCCGGGAGGGATGAGCTTCGTTGGCCCGTCCGACGGCTTCCGCGTACTTCCCTTTGCTTTCACGAACCGCAGCGGCCGCCTTGAGGTACTGCTCGGTAACCGAGATCTGATCTTCCCCGTTAACTCTCGCGTAGGCGTACAGCGCCTTGCCGTCCTGAATCGTCCGCTTCAGGTCGGCACCTGTGAAACCGTCGGTTTCCTCGACAAGAGCAGGGACGTCCGCCTCTCGCAACGGAGCAGGCGCGGCCGAGAGGTGCTCTTTGATGATGGCTGTCCTTGCCGAAGGGTCTGGCAGATGCATTTCGAGCCAAAGCTCGATTCGGCCCGAGCGCACCAAAGCCGGTGGCAGGTTTCCCACGTCCATCGCCGTCATCATCACGCACACCTCACCCACACTTTCGCTTTCAAGTCCATCAAGCATGGTCAAAAGGTAACGATACAGGCCATGCTCTTTTCCGCTCTCGAAGATGACGTCACTGTCGTCGATGAAGATGACGGAGGGGGCATTGTTCTTCGCGGCTTCGAAGACCTGATGGATTCTTCCGTAAAACTGTTCGGTGCCGGAAATGAACGTCCCATCGACGAGAAAGAACTTGCCCTTCAGCCGATGTGCCAAGGCGCGGCCGATCGTGGTCTTGCCCGTGCCGGGTGGTCCGACAAGCAAGACACCGCGTTTGGGCTTCAACCCCAACTCATTGGCCAATTCATCGTTTTCGAGCGGCACGGCAATGTGAGCTTCAAGGCTGGCGATCACGTCATCAACTCCCTTGAGCTCGCTTAAATCGACGTTGGCGACCTCGCCCAACGACACATTGCTTGCCAGTTGCTGACTCCGCAGGTAACCAATGAACGAATCGGTCTCGATCTCTCTGGTCTTCTTCAACCACTCGCAAGCGAGTTTCAGCTGATGAGCGTTTAACTTTGGCGCGAAGCGATGCACCTTCTGAAAATTGACGTCGCTTGCCGGTTGCCCACAGAACTGATTGCAAAGATGTTGATAATCCTCAGGTTGAAAACCGTCGATGCTGTAGGCGTAGCAGCGTTCCCGTAGGGGGCGAGGCAGGTTCCCATTGCTACCCAGTACCAGCTTCTTATTGGATTCGATCACGTAGGTTGCAATCGCATTCATTGGCGAATCCAGGAAGCCAGAACGCGGATAAAAATGACCGCAATCACCCACGGGTGCCGTGGCCAGATGCAGATCGTCAACGATCACCCATTCGTGCTGCTTGAGTGCGTCCAGGAGCAGTGCGTACAACGCGTCCTCCAACGCAAGCGGATGCCGCCCCTGAGCCAGTTCGACGAAATCGCGGATGCTGACAAGCTTTCCGCCAAGTTTTTCATGCAGGCACTTGAGGACGGTGGTCCGCCCACGGCCGGACGCTCCCCAGCAGTGGAAGATGTTTCCGAGATCAGCGGCATGCACGAACCAGTCGTATGCCGATTTTTGAGCCGGGCTGAGCATTTCTGGTTTCATCGACGCACCTCGGCAAACGGACAGAAACGAAAACGAATCGACGTGCGGATCATCCTCGCATTCCTTGGAATTTCTTCGAGAACTCTCAAGCCGCTTGAAGAAGTCTGACCCGACGCGATCCGACGCCCCGCAGAAACGACACCCTCCAAAGTATCAGGTTCACATCGGCGTCGCCTATCACACCGTGAAAGTTGCGTCGACTCCGGGTTGCTTTTGCGGAAGCAAAAGGCGACATGGCAGAAAGTCCGTCCGCGGCGTGAGTGCGCTGCGAGATACGCAGCAAGCTGTCGCTTCAATCAGATTCGTCACGAGGACGCATCGGTCGATCGCGTCCTTGTTTTTCCCACATCGCCTGGCGCTGCGCGAATCGTTCTCGCTGCTCCTGACTGATCTGATCCTTGCATTTGGGACAGTGGACACCCGGTTCGTAGTCCGGGTGCCGCTGGTCTTGTTCGGAGACCGGCCATCCACAGGCGTAGCACATCACGTGCCCGCCTTCGGTCAATCCGTGTCCGACCGAAACGCGTTGGTCGAACACAAAACAGTCACCGTTCCACATCGACTGCGACTCGGGAATGGTTTCCAGATACTTCAGGATCCCGCCCCGCAGGTGATACACCTCCTGGAAACCCTGTTGCTTTAACAGGGCGGTCGATTTCTCACAGCGGATCCCGCCGGTGCAGAACATGGCGACTTTTTTATGTCGCTCCGGATCTAAATGCTGCTGGACGTATTCGGGAAACTGACGGAAAGATTCTGTTCCCGGGTTGGTCGCCCCTTCAAAGGTCCCGATGGAGATCTCGTAATCGTTGCGGGTGTCGATCAGCAATACATCGGGATCGGAGATCAAGTCGTTCCACTGCTCCGGATCAACGTACGTCCCGGCCGATTGATTCGGATCGATCCCGTCGACGCCCATCGTGACAATCTCACGCTTCAGCCGCACCCGCATCCGCCGAAACGGTTGCTTCGCACAACGCGACTCCTTGACATCCAACTCCGCGAACTCGGGGATCGAACGAAGCTCCGCCAGGACGGTGTCGATTCCTTCCCGGCTGCCGGCAATCGTTCCGTTGATGCCCTCGGCGGCCAACAGCAAGCTGCCCCGAACCGCGGACTCTGCCAGCAGTTGTTCCAGCCGCGGCCGCAACGACTCGTGATCGGGCAGACGCACGAATCGGTACAGGGCCGCAACCACGATCGGAGAATCGGCCACGACGGAATCAGAATCGGTCGTTCGGCGGTTTTCGTGCATGATCGCCGGTTGTGCAGCGGGGCGGGGGACGATTCAGACCAACATCCGAAGCGCCGCCATCGCGGTGGCGTAGTCGGGTTCTTCAGTGACTTCGGACACGATTTCCTTGTGGACGACTTCACCGTCAGCGTTCAGAACGAAGACCGCACGGGTGAGCAATTTCAGCTCCTCGATCGTCAACCCCCACGCGTCACCGAACTGGTGAGTCTGGTAGTCGCTCGCGGTCCGCATTTTGATGTCTTCGGCCCCGCAAAAACGTGCTTGGGCGAAGGGCAGGTCTCGGCTGATGGTGACCGCGTTGATTTTATCACCCAGGGCGGCCAGTTGTTCGTTGAACGTTTTGGTCTGGACGGCGCAGGTGGGGGTGTCCAAGCTGGGAACGACGCTGATGATGGTCGGTTTTCCCTTCAAATCCTCCAGCGTCAACGCCTGAATGCCGCCTTCGGCATAATGGACCGTGAAATTCGGAGCCGGTTTTCCGACTTCCAGGGCCTCGCCGGCCAATGTCATCGGATTGCCCTTGAAAGTGATTACGCCAGTCTGAGTCATGTTTTTTACCGTCGAAAGTGAGGCGTCGGTCGGATCATCGGAGGCTCAGTCGCCCCGGTGCGGCAAAGCGCGGCTGCGGACAGCGGTTCCCGGAAGCGTCCTGACCTGCCAGATTATGCGGACCGAGCCCGCACTCATGAAAGGGGCCTTGCCATCGCCCCGACCGTCGTGGTTGCGTCATCCCCGGATCTTTTCTCTAACGCGACTGTGTTTTCCGATGCGTACACCTTTGGCCCCCTGTGACCTGTTTCCGAGGGAATGCTGCCGACTAAGGGCCGGCTTTCCGGCTGGCACAGCTGTATGGATGGCGATCGCGTTGGGCGGGTTGCTGGCTTCGGCGGCCCCAGTGCGGGCTGCGGGTGACACCAAGTACGCGCACAGCGATTCGGATTCTCGCTACCTGCACCACATCCACCTGTACGACACCAACAATCGCCGGATCACCGCGGATTCGACCACGCCGTATTCCAGTGTGAACACCTGCGGTCGCTGCCACGATTACGACACGATCGCCCACGGCTGGCACTTCAACGCCTTCCTGCCCGAGTCGGATGACGGACGCCAGGGTGAACCATGGGTGTGGACCGACGCCCGGACCGGAACCCAATTGCCGCTGTCCTACCGGGATTGGCCCCAGACCTACGATCCGCGGAAGATCGGCATCGACCAATGGATGCTGACCAGAAAATTTGGTGGACGTTTGCCCGGCGGCGGCGTCGGAGTGGCCCCGGAGGAAGCCGAGGCACCGTCCCAGCCGCAGGGTGACGAACCGTCCGACGATGCCGAGAATGAGGACTCGTCCGAGACGCCGGTCTCTCGATGGCCACTGACGGGATCGTTGGAGATCGATTGTCTGGTTTGCCACAGCGTGTCGGGCAAGTACGACTTCAATGCCCGCCGCGAACAAATTGCGGCAGAGAACTTTTCTTGGGCAGCAACCGCCGCGCTGCGGATCGGCACGGTCGACGGGGAAGTGTCTCGAATCAAAGACGGCGCCGACCCGGACGATGAAGCGACCCAGGAGAAGTTACCAAAGGTGGCGTACGACCAATCGGTGTTCGCATCCGATGGCACCGTGTTCGTCGACCTGGTCCGACAGCCCCAGAACAATGCCTGTTACCAGTGTCACAGCAACCGGACGGTCAACGAACAGGGGATCGAATCGCGATGGACCCACGACGAAGATGTGCACCTGCGGGCGGGCATGCAATGTGTCGACTGCCATCGCAACGGGATTGATCACCACATCGTCCGCGGCTTCCCCGGCGAGAAGCGTCCTGACGGTCAATCAATGGTGACCCTGTCCTGCGCCGGATGCCATCTGGGTTCCGAGTTTGTCGAGCAGCTGTCCACGGAAGTGAATCTGGCAGCGAACGGCAAATCCGCTGCGGCCGACGCCGAGCCGGCCGACACAAAGCGGGCCGACCCCGAGCTGGCCGACCCCGAGCTGGCCGACCCCGAGCTGGCCGACACAGAGCTGGCCGACACAGAGCTGGCCGACACAGAGCTGGCCGACACAGAGCAGGCCGACGCAGGGCAGAACGAACAAGTGGAAAAAGAACGGGGAACCGCACCGACCCGGGAAGTGACCGAGATCCGCTCACTGGCCGGACGTCTGGGATCACCACGTCCAGCCCACGCCGGGCTTCCGCCGGTGCACTTCGAGAAACTGTCCTGCACCGCCTGCCACGCCGGACCACTGCCGCGCGATCAGGCCCTGGGCATCATGACCTCGCTGGCTCATTCCCTGGGAGAAAAGGAACATCGCAGCGGCCAGGAACTGCCGCGGATCCTCGGTCCGGTGTACGCGAAGCAGCCTGACGGACGAATCTATCCGCACCGTGTGATGTGGCCGGCCTTTTGGGCCGTCATCCAGGATGACACGCTGCGACCGCTGGATCCGGAATCGGTCTACGACATCACGCGTCGATCCTTGCGGGTACGCAATGACTTCCAGACCGAGATCGTGATGCCCGAACTGCGCAGCAGCGAACTGAAGGAGCTGATCGGGGAAGACCGCTACCGGGTCGACCCGCAGGAATGGACGGACGAGGAAACGCAAAAAGTGCAGGCGGCGCGACAAGCCGCGGGACAAGAATTGTTCCAAGAGAAAGTTGCGGCGGCGTTGGCGGCCATTCAAGAAGAATTGGGCGTCGAACGCGCCGCCTATGTTTCCAGCGGAACCGTCTACGCCACGTCAGCGGATGGTGAGGGGATCCAAAAGCTGGAAGTCCAGGACCCGCAGGCAACGGGGATGATCCGCTGGCCGATAGCGCACCGCGTGCGCCCGGCCGGTTGGTCGCTGGGGATCACCGGATGCACCGAATGCCACAGCGACTCCGCAACGCTGTTCACCAGCACGGTGGCTGCCACCGGCCCGGGACCGGAGGACGGACCACCGACAGCCATGGCGGTCCTGCAGGGGATCGACGCGGATCAACGCTTGGCGTGGAACCAGCTGTTCAGCGGTCGAGCGACATTCAAATACGCGATCGCGGCTTCCTTGGTTGTTCTGGCCGCGGTGCTGTTATTGGGAATCGGATTGCTGATGGGACGCCGCCGATCGGCGGGCGACTAATGCGACCGCCATCTGGGACACCCGACGGCAGCGAACGTCCCTAGTTAAAGTGGGCGTCCCTGGTGAAGTCGGCCGCAGCGGAGTTCACCTATACTGGGGCGATGCCATCTCGTCATCAACCAGCCGATCCAACAAGGCGTGCGACCGCGGTGCATTGGGCCCCACAGCGGGACCCACACCGGCACCCGCCGTCGGAGCGAAAGTCGGCGACGTCGACGTTGATGGAAGCGTTCCGGCAATCTCCCGTGGGCCCGTTGTCGCCGCCGGTGGCCACGTTGGTGGCGATCGTCCTGGTCGGCGTCACGTTGTTCGCCGGTTGGCGCGTGCGAAAGAGTGTCCGATCGCAAGTTCGGGAGTCGCTGCAAACGGTGCTGGCCGCAAACGTCACGGCGTTGCGGTTGTGGTTGGAACAGCAACGCGATTGGGTGTCCCATCTGGCTGCCGATCCGGCGATCCGCCGGGCCGCGTTGGCGCGGTTGGATGGTGACGCAGCGTCCGAACCGGACGCGGAGTCGATCATTTCCGCTGAACAACTCCGACGACTGCGTGACGCAGGTTACCTGGACTGGATCCTGGCGGATCGTCTGGGCATTGTGGTCGCCGCCAGTGACGATTCTCTCCTGGGACAACACTTGCCTCTGCAGGAGCATCGCGCCTCGCAGCTTGCCGCCGGTCGGGCAACCGTTTCATTGCCCTTCGAATGGCAAACGGAATCTTCCGCCGGCGGATCGCCGCAGTCCACTGCCGTCATGTGCGCGATGGCGCCGCTGGGAGACAGCCTGGAACACCAAGGACTGTTGGCGCTGACGATCGATCCGGGCGGTGAGTTCACCGACATCTTGTCTGTCGCTCGCCTGGGTGAAAGCGGTGAGACGTACGCCTTTGACCGCCAGGCCACTCTGCTTTCGCGCAGCCGGTTCGAATCTCAATTGCGTACGTTAGGGCTGCTGGGCGATCAGCAGTCCAGTCCGTTGAATCTGCAGATCCGAGACCCACGCACCGCCCACCACCGACGCAGCGTGGCTCCGGATTCGTCGGCGGAGGAATCCCCGCTGACCGAGATGGCGGAGATGGCGACCCGCGGCGGCGAGGGCGAGAACCTGGCCGGATACGACGACTACCGGGGCGTTCCGGTGGTGGGGGCCTGGCGATGGCTGGCCGATTACGGATTTGGGGTCGTCACCGAACAGGACGTCGAAGAAGCGTACCGCCCCCTGCGAATTCTGCGCAACTATTTCTTTGCGCTGCTGGGTCTGGTGGCCACCACGGCCGGCAGCCTGTTGGCTTTCGCTTGGGTGATGCGTCCCAAACGCCGCGCGGATCGTTTGGCACCCTTGAACCGTCGACTCGGCCAATACCGGCTGGACCGCGTGATCGGTCGCGGCGGGATGGGAACGGTGTACCTGGGCTTTCACGAATTGCTTGACCGACCGGTGGCAATCAAGGTCCTGGAGAATACCGATGCGACCGACGAAGCATTGCTGCGGTTCCAGCGCGAAGTGCAACTGACCGCTCGGCTGCAACACCCCAACACGATCGAGATCTACGACTTCGGCAGAACCGACGAAGGCACGTTCTTTTACGTGATGGAATTGGTCGATGGCATTTCATTGGACCTGTTGATTGAGCACTACGGTCGTCAACCTGCCGAACGCGTCATTTATCTGCTGCTGCAAATCTGCGGATCGATTGCCGAAGCCCATCAAGCCGGATTGATCCATCGCGACATCAAACCGGCCAACGTCGTGGTGACCTCGCGTTCGGGAATCCACGATCTGGTGAAGGTGCTTGATTTCGGCCTTGCCAAACAAGTCGGCCGGGACACGCAGCAGCTGACGCGTGCGGACACCTTGACGGGCACACCGCATTACATGGCGCCGGAATCGATCCGTGATGCATCCAGCGTCGGCGTACTCAGCGACATCTATTCCATCGGTGCGGTCGGTTACAGCCTGCTTTGCGGGGTTCCTCCGTTTGAAGCGGATACCCCGGCCGACGTGTGCGCGCTGAAGCTTTATCAAGAACCCCCGCGTCCCGACCGCAGGATCCACGCGCCGATTGCCGATGACATCCAGGAAGTCCTGATGGAATGCTTGCACCGCACCCCCGGCGAACGTCCGGCGACGGTCACTGAACTGGCCTCGCGGCTATTGGCCTGTTCGAACAGCCCCCGATGGACGCAGCGTGACGCCGGCCTGTGGTGGACGCAGGTTTTTGACGGGCCTTCTGTCTTGGCATCAGACGTGCGAGACTTGCACCCCGGGGGCGACGCCGATGGCCAACGCCCCGTCACCGGACAACGCCCACCGGTTGCGTCGCCGGCCGATCCAACCGTGAACTGAACACACCCTATGTTTGGTCAAAAACGACGAAAGAAGGCTGAACCGATCGATTGGCCTCGATTGCAGGCCCTGCTTGAAGACGACGATCGACGTGCCGCAATCGCCCGGCTGTACCCCGACCCGCGACACGAAAGCTTTCTGACGGGGCTGCGGCGCGTCGACGCCGAAGCGGCCGGCGACGTGGTTTCGCTCGGGCGGCAGGTCTTTCACGGGGCGCGGTTGGCGGAGTACCCAACGCTGGCAGTCGCCGGGATGCTCAACAGCGGCAAGACCAGCCTGGTTGCTGCCCTGTTGAGCCCGGCCGGACGGAAGCGGACGCTCCGCGGCGTTGCCAACCGTCACGGCACGCACCGATTCGTGTTGTGGCTGCCGTCGAAGTGGCGGGACGACGAATCGCTGTGGCGACTGTTGCTGGAAGACTTTGGTGATGCCGTGGGCCACGCCCCGGAATTGCTGGCCGAAGATCCCGAACAGGCACATCAACAATACAACAATCGCACCGGCGGGGCCGATGCCCTGGGCGTCCCGCTGGTGGCCACCGACGAGGCATTGGACGCCCTGGGAGTCGGATTACTGGATTGCCCCGACATCGTCTCCGACGAAATGTTCGGCGTCGGATCACCGGAACGTCGACGCGAGCTGCTGGGAAAAGCATCCACCTTCTGCTCGGCATTCTTGATCGTCTCCACGCCCGGCATGGCCCGCGACCGATCCTTGGGCGACATCTTGAAGACCACGTCGGACTTGATGCCGGGGATCCCACGCTTGCTGGCGATTAACAAGATCCGCCCCGGGCAAACTCCCGAAGAGGTGTTGGAATCCTTCCAGCCCCAAGCGGACAAATTCGGTGTCGAGCGGGTGTACGGGGCGTACGACTTTGAGATCCCCGGCAGCGAACCCTTCATTCCCAAAACTGTCCACGACGGTGACGAATCCGTGCAGGTGGAGAATCCCGCCGAAGACCCGTTGCCGATTTTCTTTTCGTTGTCGCCACAACCCGACGAGAACCCGCCGGCGGCAATCTCGCACGATCGATTGTTGACGCATTTGCCGAAAGAGCTGGAGCGTCCCGAAGCATCCGACCGTTTTCTTCATGGTCGACAAACGGCACTCCGGCGAAGCGTCTGGGATCGTGGCATGCGATTGATCACCGAAGACGCCGAACGCTCGCTGGCCCAGACATTGAGGGCGCGTCAGACACTGTTCGAAACGACGATCAGCCTGTTCACCCGGCAGGACGCGGCGGGGAACATTGCCGAAGTCCGCATGCATCAATCCGAACGAATCGTCAATCAGCTGGCGGCGGCCTTTTGCGATGCGGCACCCTGGTATGCCCGTTGGGGTGTGCGCATCAACACGTTCATCCAGGGACGCGCCAAAGCCGCGACGGCGATGATCAAGCAATACGCGCCGACCGCGATGGCGGAAAGCTATGCCGAATCGATCAAGGAGAAGTTCAAGTCCAACAAGGTCGGCCATCTGGTCGATCCGCGCGAACTGGACGGAGCGTTACGCCGATTCGGCGCGCCGCTGACGCTGCCCCACTGGTTCGGCGACCAGAACAACCCGCTGGACCCATCGGCCTGGCAACAGACGATGGAAACCATCCTGCGAACCTTCGACCAGAACGATCGGGTTCAGTTTGATGGTCAACAGTTGCGGGCGGTCGCACAAGACATGTGGCGACAGATCCCCCGCCACAAGAAACTGGCCTTCGGGCTGACCCCGTTGGCCGCCATGCTGGCCACCTTCGGCAGCATCCTGATGTTGCCCTTCGACTTTGGAACCTCCATCCTGGCCAACGCATCGATCGTCGAATTGCTGGCTGCCGCCGGATTGACGGCTTTCTCGGCTTACTGGGCCGGGGGGAAAAACGCCCAAACGCTCAGCACCCAGGCGGCCGTCGAACAGATGTCGATGTTCTACGTGTTGATGTGTCAGCACATCGGTGTGGATCCCGGCGAGCCGTTGCCAACGATACAGATCAAACAATCCAAACACCGCTTTCCAACGCCCAACCTTCCGACACCGCCAGCGGCGGCTTTGCCCGTGGACCGCAGCCTGTCGGTGTATCGTGTCCGAGACGCGTTCGAAAAAGAACTCGCCGCAATTCTGCCACGCGACCGTTGAATCAATCTTTCCCCGATGCGTCGCGTCCCTTCCCAAGGTAATCCCGTGGATGCCCCTTCCCACAACGACCTGGACGACCAGCCGGCCGACGAATTCCTGCGCCAAGTCCGCCGGACCGCGCGGTCGGTTTTGGGCGATAGCGAAATCGGACGGCAAGTGCAGGAACTTTGCGACGAACACGCCCAGGCTCGCCAACTGATCTCCCAGGACCGCTCCGCCGGCTCTCTGGTCCTGGCGATCGTCGGCGCGACCGGTCAGGGAAAATCCTGGCTGGTCCGACAGATCGTCCGTCGATCCGCCGCGGCCGATTCGATCCGCAGCGGGACGCGTGCTGACCAGGCAACGGAGCAACTGGTTTGGGTCGGACCGCGGCCCCCAGCGGACCTGGACCCGCGGTTCGAGCAGTTTGTCCGCGTGGCCGCCGAGGACATGGAGCCGCTGGGTGTTCCGTACGTGCTGGTCGATGCCCCGGGTTCGACCGACGATCGTCGGGGAATCGCCGAAGTGGCTCAGCGCGCCCTGTCGCTCGCATCGGCCCTGGTACTGGTCGTCCGCCGCGACCAGATTCGCGCCTACACCCCCGGAGCGTTGGCGTCGGCCAGCGAAGGTTCGATCGTGATCCCGGTCATCAACACGGTCGGACGCGAGGACGATGCACTGCAGGGCGATGTCGACGTCTTTCTCTCCAACCTGCGTTCGGCGGCACCGGGCAGCATCGTCGCCCGGCCAGTCCAGATCGACGACTTCGAAGCCACCGGGCGCGACGCCCAGGAGGTCGGCAGCGAGGCGGTGCAGGAAGTCTTCCGCCGGCTGAAATTGGAACTCGAAAACAACCCCGACAGTGATCGCCGCAAGAGCACACGCCTGAAGGCGCTTGATGGTCGATTCCGAGCCGCCCTGTGCGCCTTGCTGGCCGATCAACTGCCGGGGCTGACCCGCGCGGTCAACCGATTGAACGACGCCGCGACGCGGCTGCCGGGCGAAGTGGCCCAGACGCTGATCGGACCCGAGGGGCCCCTGCAAGCTGCGGTGCGCAGCCGCCTGCGGTTGCGGCTGCTGACCGAAACCGGCGCCATTTGGTTTCCCTACCGTTCGCTGTTGGGGCTGTTGAATCTGACTCACGGAGCCTGGGACCGGGTGGTGCTGTCCCTCTCGGGTTCGCTTCCTTCGCTGGTCAGTGCGATCTGGACTTCCACGCGATCGCTGACGTCGGACCGATCCGCCAACGACGAAATGCGTGACGGACTCCGCAAGCGGGCCGCCGCCGCGGTCACCGATCGGCTTGGACCGCTGGCCGCACAGTTCCGCGACGAACTGATGCTGTTGCGCAGCGGCACCGCGAACATTCCCGGCGATGACCGAAGTGACCTGTCCACCGCCGCGATGCGTCGCGATCAAGACGCCTACCACGTGGCCTCCCTCGGCGGCCTCGATGCGCTGCAGGAACGTTCACAAAACATCCTGCAGACCACCATCGACCGCAACGCCGTCGGTCCCGGCGCGGCCACCGTGATGGCGTTGCTCGGAACCGCCATCTTTTGGATTCTGATGGCCGGCCCCTTCGTGGCGATCTACAGCGAGTACCTGGTGGCCAGTTACGAAGCCTTGGCCGGCGGCCGCATGACCATGGAGCATTTTCCCAAACCCGAATTTGCGACGGTGCTGACCAGTCTGCTGCTGTCGGTGTTTCCCACCGCGGTGTTTGCGATGATCGCCTTGTCGGTCGCCCAATCAAGGCGGCGCGTGCGGGCGGCCGAACAAGCCATTCGCGAGCAACACGAACAGGCAATCGACGACTTGCAACGTGACCGCGTGTTGCGTCTGCAGTGGGACGACCCGCTGTTGAGCGACGCAGAGTTCCTGGTTTCCGCCGGTGCGGGCGGTCACCCGGAGTGACGCTTCCTCCGGCCACTCCTCCGGGCCACGTTAGGGCGACCACTGTTGGATTGGCCGATCGGATACGCTACGCTTTGCCCTCGCGCCATCCGCCGGCTTGATGACGCAATCCGACGCCCCGGTCGAGCCCACCTGACCCGACAAATGAGTTGGTCGATAACGATGCCTGTTCTGGTAGCCCAAGCCGACAACGAATTGGCCGGCGAATCGGCGGGGCTGTTCGAGATCTTGCTCAGCGGCGGCGTGACCGGCGCCATCATCCTGGTGGTGTTGCTCTCGCTGAGCTTCGTTGCGGCTTATTTAGTGTTCGACCAGATCATGACACTGCGTCGGAAAGAAGTGCTGCCCGAAGGCTTGAGCGAAACGGTTCGGCAAGCCCTGTTGACCGCCCGGCTGCCGGAAGCCGATGCGGCCTGTCGTCGTGAGCCGAGCGTTTTGAGCGTCGTGCTGTTATCCGGGCTGGCCGAAATCGAATCGGGTTGGCACGCCGTGGAGAAAGCCGTCGAAGACTCACTGGCCGAACAATCCGCACGGATGATGCGTCGGATCGAGTACCTGTCGGTGATCGGAAACATCGCCCCGATGGTCGGTCTGCTGGGGACCGTCACCGGGATGATTTTTGCGTTCCAGCAGGTTGCCGCGACCCGCGGGGCCGCCGGGGCCGGAGATCTGGCCGAAGGCATTTACCAGGCGTTGGTGACCACCGTGGGCGGACTGGTGGTGGCGATCCCCTCGCTGGCCGCCTACGCGGTTTGTCGCAATCGCGTCGACACCCTGATCGCGGATGTTGCCTTTCAAGCCCAGCACTCGCTGCACCCCGTCAAGCGTCGACCGGCGAAATCCGTTCGCCCCCCGAAACCGGCCCGCGGCTGAACGGGCTCGCAGCGAAACCGGCCCGAACCGGTGCGTCGTCCGTTCGATTCGCTGCCGTCCGAATTCGCCTGGCTGGACAGTGCCACTTTCAATCAAAAACACCGTGATTTGCAGTGCAATGAGCGGCAAGACGCTAGCCGCCGGTTGAGGTGAGAAAACCCGCGGCAAGCGCCACGCGGCTCACCCGAAAGCGTAGGTGTCCCCGTCGCGATCGCTGCGGAGGTGACGCGCCGATCGGCCAGGAATCCCGTCACCACGGACGGCCGGATCATCGACGATTCCGCGGCCGCTTGGTAAGGTTTGCCCGAACCATTGTCCCACTTTATTTCGCACCCCCACCCCTGCCGATATGGCCGTTTTGATCCAAGTCCGAAATGCGCACAAGCGTTTCGGTGACCAGGTGTTGCTGGACGGAGCCGACGTTTCCCTGGTCGACGATGTCAAGGTCGGCTTCATCGGACGAAACGGTGCCGGGAAGAGCACGCTGATCCGCATTCTGCTGGGCGACGAAGAGCTGGAGCAGGGCGAGATCATCCATCACCCCTCGCTGCGGATCGGTTACCTTCGCCAACACGACCCGTTTCAGGAAGGCGAATCCGCCATGGATTTCCTGATGCGGGACAGCGGCCAACCGGACTGGAAATGTGGCCAGGTTGCCGGCCAATTTGAGCTCAAGGGTGACTACCTGAACGGTCCGGTCAAATCGCTTTCCGGTGGCTGGCAAACACGCGTCAAGCTGGCGGCCCTGCTGCTGAACGATCCGAACCTGTTGATGTTGGACGAACCGACCAACTTCCTGGACCTTCGCACGCAGATCCTGCTGGAACACTTCCTGCGGAACTTCAACAAGGCCGCCCTGATCGTCAGCCACGACCGCGAATTCCTCAAAGCGACCTGTTCGCAAACGCTGGAACTCTCCCGCGGACAGCTGACCATGTATCCGGGAAAGATCGATGCCTTCCTGGAGTTTCGCGAAGAGCGGCGTGAACACGATCGGCGCGTCAACGCCACCGTGATCGCAAAGCAAAAGCAGCTGCAACGCTTCATCGAGAAAAACCGCGCCAACGCTTCGACCGCCAGCCAGGCCCGCAGCAAGGCAAAGCAACTGGCGCGGCTGCAAACCAGCGAGGTGGAAGTCGACGAGCCCACCGTCCACATCCGAGCCCCGCGCGTCAACCCGCGGCAAGGCACCGTGATGCGCTGCGACAACCTGGCGATCGGGTATCCGAACCACGTGGTCGCCGACCAGATCGGCTTGGAAATCGAACACGGCCAACGGGCCGCAATCGTGGGGGACAACGGTCAGGGAAAGACGACGTTGCTGCGAACCCTGGTCGGATCACTGGAACCGCTTGACGGAAACATCAAGTGGGGGCATGGGACCGAGCTGGGCACCTACGCGCAACACGTTTACACCAGCCTGGATGACCGGCAAACCGTGCTGGAACATTTGGAATACCAATCCAACGCCGACACCACCCGCCAGGACTGCCTGGCGATGGCCGGGGCATTGCTGTTCCGTGACTCCCATATCAACAAAAAAATCAAAGTGCTCTCCGGAGGCGAGCGTGCCCGTTTGTGCATGGCCGGCTTGCTGCTCGGCGACGCCAACGTGCTCGTGTTGGACGAACCGGGAAACCACCTGGATGTCGAAACCGTCGAGGCCCTCGCCGATGCCCTGGTCGATTACCAAGGTACCGTGATCTTCACGTCGCACGACCGTCACTTCATGCGTCGCGTGGCCACCAACGTGATCGAAGTCCGCGACGGCTCGGTCAAGAATTACTTTGGCGACTACGATTCCTATCTGCAAAGCGTCGAAAGTGAAATCGACGAGGGGGAGCGAGAACGGGACCGCATCGCAGGAAATGCCCCCAAGCCAACAAGCGAGAAAGCTTCCGGCAGCGAGAACTACCGCGCCAACCAGCAACAGTCACGCAAAGTCGAAAAAGAGATCAAGAACCTGGAAAAAAAGATTGCCAAGCTGGACGACGAAAAGAAGGCGGTCAATGACAAATTGCTAACCGAGACCGATCCCGACGAAGCGGTTCGGCTGCACGAGGAATTGACCCGGATCGGCGAAGAGCTGGAAACGGCCGAGCACCGTTGGTTGGAACTCAGCGAGTTTTAGCTCTTCCGAGACTGTCGCATTCTCTGCGGCAGAATGGCAGTCGTGAAGCGCCGACAGCCTCCTGCCGTCGGCGTGAGCCGACGGACACCGCCACCCAATTCCACCAGCCGCGAAGCGGCGAGGCAATCCTTGGATAGGAAGGCCCGGGCGGTGGGTGCAACCACACGCACCAGCTTCGGAAAGGCAAAAAGACTCCGGTTTCGAATCACCGCCGCTGAAAAAGATCGCTGAGCACGATCTGTTCGATGATCGATCGAACCGGATAACCCTGATCGGCCAGTGGCTCCAACAGCGCGTCAATTTCTCCACGATCGGCGGTCTCGATGCGGCGTCCCAACGCGTAAGCGGTCATCGATTCGGCAAACGAACGCGCAAAGAAGGACTGCCGCTGGACGAGCAACTCTTTCAACCCAACGACGTCCTGGAAGGATTGCCCGCTGGGAAGTTTGCCTGACGTGTCGATTTCCGCCCGGTTGTCGTAGCGTTGTCGCACCGCTCCGATCGGGTCGAAACACTCCAGCGCGAAACCGAGCGGATCGATCTTGCGATGGCACTCATTGCAGGCGGACGTGCTGCGATGTTTCTGTAACAGGTCGCGGATGGACTTGGCACCACGCACGTCCGGATCGATTGCCGGGACATCATCGGGCGGCGGAGGAGGAGGCGTCCCCAAAACGTTCTCCAGCATCCACACGCCACGGATGACCGGGGACGTCTCAATGCCATTGGCCGAGACGGTCAAGACGCTGGCTTGGCCCAGCAGACCGCCACGTCGGTTGTCGGTGAAAGTGACTTTGCGAAACTCGTTAGCGTCTTCGACGGGCACCTGATCGGTGACGTCGTACAGTTTGGCAAGGTCGCGATTGATGAACGAGTAATCGCCCGTCAACCACTCCGTCACCGGCCGGTCGTCGTCGATCAAATGCCGCAGAAACAATTGCGTTTCGCGCTTCATGTCGGGTTGCAGGTTCAGCGCGTAATACCGCCAGAAGGAGTTACGATCCGGCGGCATTCCGCCGAGTGCCCGTAAATTCAACCAGGCATCAGTGAACCCGGAAATCATCGCTTGCGATGCATCGCTGGCCAACAGCCGGCGCGTCTGCGCCACCAGAGCATCGCGATCCAAATCGCCTTGATCCGCCAGGCGACGTAATGCCGCGTCGGGCATCGAACCGGTCAAAAAGTACGACAAACGTGAGGCGAGGGCGTGCTGGGAAATCTGATCGGAATCCGTTTCGCAGCCGGGATCCAAATACAGAAACGATGGCGAGCAGAGCATGACCTTCAACGTGTCCTTGAATGCCGAAAAGGCGTCTTCGGTGGCATCCAGTCGTGCCTGATAGACCGCCATCAAACGGTCGACTTCGCCGGACGTGGCCGGTCGCCGGTACGCGCGGTCGGCAAACCGCTGAACCAGTTCACGCACGCGATCTGGATCGAACTGGCCATCGGGTAGCACCGTCCTGATCCGATCGGACGGCCACTGCTGGACGATCGGTCCGCGGACGTGGACCTCGTGAATCCGAATCTGCGGCACCTTGCCGTACCGCAACATTGCCTTTCGACACAGGAAGATGCCTTTGACATCTTGCACGCGTTCGGGCAACGTGTCGCTGTACAGCCGAAACAGTTTGTTGTGCAAACTGCGGACTCCCTCCAGCCCGTTTTCAAAGGTGAAACGGGGCATGAACCCGCGATCCAGCGGAACCTGAAACGTGTACCACTGCGGTTCGCCGTCTTCGATGACCTGCTCGGCGAGCAACGGCTGCAATGGCTGAATATTGTGCAGGCTTCCCGCTTCAGGGTCGCCGGGGCGGATTCCCATGCGAAAGTTTTCCGACAGATCGATCCGCAGGTGCTTTTCGTCGTAAGGGGTATCACGATGAAGGGCTTGGGCCAGCACGCGAATCTGATAGGTCCCATCGGCGGGGACGCCGTCGTGAAACGCTTCCAACGGACCATACGCCCCTTCGGGCTTGTCGGCCAAGGGACTGTCGTACAAACACAGGTACCGAAAATCAAAGGCGTCCTTGTGCGCCGGATCCAGTTCGGGTTGCTGTCGGAAATCTCCGGTGAAATGCCACTGTTGCTCAGTGGGGCGTTCACGCTGGCGAAACACCTTTTCGACAATCTGATCCGCCGCGTCGAGGTACTGTTCCAGCAAGTACCCGGACGTGACCAAGGCGTCGCCGATGTTGTCCAGATTCTCGACGGTTTGATCCTGGGGGAAGTGATCGGTCGGATCAAACATCGACAGATCCATTGCGAACAGATCCGCGACCGTGGCCAGGTACTCCCGTCGGGTCATTCGACGCAGGACGGTTTGGCCACCGGTGCTTTGTTGTTTCTGGCGTGCGTCACGCAGGGCGGTGGTGAGAGCGTCGATGACCTCGCCACGTTGCTGCGTCGACGGTTGCTCGGCGTCCTCAGGCGGCATCGCGCCCAGCGTCAACTGGTCGATGATTTCCTGCAGCGAGATCAAGGTGTCCGCATCGGTTGACGACAGATCCAGCGACTGGAAATCTCGATCCCCGCTGGGATCGTCCGCGTGATGACAGTCCAGGCAAAACGTCCGGACGAATTTTTCCGGGTCCGCGGCGTGCTTTTCCGGGTCCGCTGCGTGGCAATCGAAACCCCAAGGCGTCAAACACACCAGCAGCGCGGCCGCGGTGCGATACAGCCAATTCGCCGCCTTCATCATGCCCACTCCAAACCGCGCAGCGTTCCCGTGCTGGTAGAAAACCGGTCGACCTCGATGCCAAAACGATGCAGCATCGACAGGTACAGGTTGGTCAGGGGAGGACGCTGGGGAGCCTTGCGATCAAACGACATCGTCCCGCGATGGCGAAATCCGCCGCCGGCCAGAACAATCGGAAGGTTGGTGTTGGTGTGCGAGTTGGCGTTGCCCATTCCGCTTCCGAACAACACGGCGGTCTGGTCCAACAGGTTCGATTCGCCGCTTTCAAAATCCCGCAGTCGCGTCAGAAACTTTGAAAACTGTTCGACCTGATACGATTCAATTTTGATCAACGCTTCGATCGCGTCGGGCCGCTGACCGTGGTGCGACAGCGCGTGGTAACCGCTGCGAAATCCGAAATCCCGAGCTTCAAAGTCCCCGCCCAATTCCAAGGTCGCGATGCGAGTGCTATCGGTCTGCAACGCCAACGCGATCAGTTCGTAGAGGACGGGCAGGTCCTCGACCATGTTGGTGTTCTTGGGCGGCTCGAAAGGGGCGGCCGGTTTCTCGATGTCGATCCATTGCTTGCTCAAATCGATTCGCTGTTCGACGTCGCGGATAGAAGTCAAATATTCGTCCAACTTGCGCTGGTCGCGTCGGTTGAGCCGTTTGGCCAATGATTTGGCGTCACCGTTGACAGCATCCAAAATCGATTCTTTCAAGCGGAACCGATCAGCGGCCTGACGCTTGTCCGCATCGGCCACACCCACGAACAGTTTTTCAAAAAGTTGACGTGGCCCGCTGATTGGCGGAACACGCGTTCCCGCGCGAGTCCAGGACATTTGACACCCGCCGTGGATCCCGGATTCGCTTCCGATCACCAAAGAGGGGAATCGCGTCTGGCCGCCGATCGACTCGGCAGCGAATTGATCCAAGGTGATGTTCCCGTCCGGCATCGACTTGGCATCGCCACTACGAACCCCCGACAGAAACGCATGAATCGAAAAGTGCCCGCCTTTCAAGTCATGATCCAATCCCTCGATGACCGTCAAATCCCGGCGGTGCGGCTGAAGCGATTGCAGGGTGGTTGAGAGGGCTGGCTGTGCATCGGCTTGCTGATCTGCATCGCCGGTTTGATTCTCGGCTTGCTTCGGCCAGAACGCATCCGGGTAAAACCCCAGCATGTTGCCCACGCACACCATCCGTCGCGGCGCCTCGTTTTGGACGTTCTCCGATGCAGAAGCCGATCGTGATCCACGCAGCGATTCAAACGCCGGCAATGAAATCGAAACACCGGCGGCTCGCAACAGTGAACGGCGACCCAGACGCGGGCCGGAGGAATCGTGACGCTTCATCACTGACCTGAGAGAGAGGGTGGGATGTGGCAGGCGGGACCCCCAGTTTAGCTGATTTCCGCCGCATTTTGATCAGCAAAAGACGTCCCGGATGCGGGGTTTTGGTTGCTTTTTCCGCTTCGACCGCCTGATCGCCCGTCAGGTCGCAAATCATATGCCGGCCGTTCAGGACGCAACGAACTGGACCACTCGCACTGCGGTGCCACGGCTGCGCGGATCGTGTTGCGAACCGACGCGCACGCGAACCTGATGCTCGCCCCGTTCCAAACCGGCCCCCAACACGACGGTCCGCGGGTAGTGCAAACCGAGACTGAAACGATGGTACAGGTCAAGCGTCTGCCAGGGGCCGTCATCGATCGAATACTGCACCTGTCCCGCGTCGGGACCGGCCAACACGTACAACCCGACGGCGGAACCGGAAAAGTCAATGCGAAGTTCCGCACCGGGTTGGTCGGAATACGTCAGCGGTTGATTCTCAAACCGCGAACGCAGCGACCCTGCGACCGACTTCCAGGCGGGCACTTCGTGCTGCCAACCCGGCCCCAGATCAATTTGGTCCGGGGACAAGAATCGCCCGTGATCGAAATTGGCAACGTCCAACGGCTCCGGCAGTGGGTCGGCGGCATTGGACGGATCCGCCGTGTCGGTCGGAGTGGCGATGTCCTTGGACCAGGCGCGATCCAGCAACTGGTCAACCAGATCGGCCGCTAGACGATTGCCGGCGGCGCCGGGATGGACCCCGCCGTAATCTTTCCAGGTCATGGTCCCGGCCTGAATTCGACTCGCCAGTGCTTCGGCGACGTTGCAGGTTGAAATGCCATAGTGCTTCGCGACGCTCTCGTGGGCACGAATGCTGATCGGCACGCCCCCGGCCTGCACGGTTTCCAGCATCGATTCGTTGACGAAATGAATCATCACCAAATCCATCGTCGGCTCCACCGACTTGGCGGCACGCACGATCCCTTCCATCCCGCGCACGGCGTCTTGATACGAATGGCCCGCGTCCTGGTCATCGTTGACGGCGAATTCGACGAACAACAGATCGGGCTTGGCGGACAAGACATCGTGGTGCAATCGGAATGCACCGGTGTGCGAACAGGTCGATGCGATTCCCGCGTTGACGAACTGGAATTCAACTTCCGGGAATCGTTGCCGCAAGGACGCCATCACCAGCGGCCGATACCCTTGCATCTCCGTGATCGATCCGCCCAAAAATGCCACCGTTCCTCGGCCCGTCTCGGTCCACCGCTGGCGGCAGTGCGTCAACTCGCCGCGCATCCGAATCGCTTGCTCGGCACCGAGCAAACGACCGTCATCCGGCCCCGCAGCGTTTTCTTGTGCGTTCCCCTCCTGGGCTACGCTCAACCGGACCGCTCCCAACCAAAGGGGAAGAAGGGCCGACAAAAACAACGCGAAAACGAATCTTGGACTTGCGGGCATCTTGGACCACGGCATGGGGCGACAAGGGAGTCGGGGAAGCACGCTGCTGGGCGACGCGGAACGCCGGCGACGCGAAATCAGTGTGGGGACGGATTGTTCTTATCGTAATTTCTGGGACTATAGATTGACACGTGCCGCACGTGCTGGCAAACGAAGTCCCTCCCAATCAGTGAGACCGATCTGATGGATTCTCCACTTATCGTCATTGATGACAAACACGTACCGCTGTACCGCATCGTGTGGGTCGCGGATTTGCCCCATTTCTGCGGCGAAGATGACTGCACTCGTGAAGGCGAATACGAAATCCGGTTGGACGTCGATGATTCCCTGTGGACCAGCCAACAGGGTCGCGATGACGTGATCGAAGCCTTGCGGAAATGGTGCGGCGACCCGCAAGCCGACGGCGACGATCTGTATTGACTCGAGACGGAGCCCGATCGACGAAACCGCCGGCGCCGCCTCATCGCCTGGACTCTTCCCCCGACCGCCTGAACAGAACCACCTGACCACGCCCCCCTGTCGTTGCAATGCCCGAAGAACGAATCCTGTTCGAATCCCATTCTCACACGCCGCTTTGCAAACACGCAGAAGGGCAGCCCACCGAATACGCGGCGGTCGCCGAGGCTCGAGGGCTGCGCGGATTGCACGTCACGTGTCACAACCCGATGCCGAACGGTTTTTCCTCGGGTGTTCGCATGGCCGAATCGGAATTCGACCAGTACGTGGACCTGGTCGCTCAAACCACGGCCGATTGGCGGGGACGTGTTGACGTGCGTCTGGGACTGGAAGCGGACTATTTCGAAGGCCTGGAATCCTACGTGGAGAAACAGCTCGCCAGCGCGGAATTCCATTTCGTGCTCGGATCGGTGCATCCACAAATCGGCGAGTTCCGCGACCGTTACTGGTCACAGGATCTTCGCGAAGTCCAAGCGACCTACTTTCGTTTATTGGCCCAATCGGCGGAGACCGGGCTGTTTGACTCCCTGGCGCACCCGGACCTGATCAAGAATGTCACCCGCGAAGCGTGGGACGAACTGGAGGTGATGGATTTGGTCCGCCCGGCTTTGGACCGGATCGCCAAAACCGGCGTGGCGATGGAGTTGAACACCAGCGGCGTGAACAAGTTGATCCGCCAGATGAATCCGTTTCCGGCCATGCTGGTTGAAATGCAACAACGCAACATCCCGGTCACCCTGGGCGCCGACGCCCACGTGCCCGAGCGGGTGGCCGACGGCTACGAAACTGCCTTGCGACTATTGCGCGACTGCGGCTACCGCAACGTCAGTTTCTTTACGGATCGGAAACGGCACGAGGTGGAGATTGATCGTACCCTCGGCAGCTTGGTTCTGCCGGATCCGGCCGAAAGCCGCTGAAGTTGGCAAATGCGGTTCAGCGCCGTTGTCTGAGACAAGCAGGCTGTCGTCCCTTCGGGACTGCCAACGCCTGTCGTCTCGATCGCATCACACTCGGGCGAGTGTGGCTACGGTTGCCCCGCAGCGTCCACCTCGTTTTCGCCAGCGTCCAATTTCGCCTGGTACTTCTGGATCTGCTGATGCAAGTGCCATTCGTCCGGTTCGTCCAACAGACACGCGGACTCGATCGCCAAGGCCTGCCCAGGCTCGCCAAGCAGAAACAGCACTTCGGCCAGCGTGTCGCGGTAGACGACGCTGTCGGGTTCCAAAAACACCGCGCGCTCGGAAAGCCGCAACGCTTCCTCCAATCGGCGTTCATTCATCGCCGCGGTCCACGCCAGATTGTTCAGCGACGTGGCGTCGGTCCCGAAACGATCGGTGTGCTCGATCCCACGATCCATCAGCCGATCGAATGCCTGATCGGCGATCTCCTTCATCCCGGCTTTGCGGAGTTTTGGAAGCAGGCTTTCGGCAAAATCAATGTTGACCGGATCAAAGTTCTCGATGGCGGCAATCGCCCGCTTCACTTCGGCCGCATCCCGTCGATCGATCGCGCGGGTCAGTTCGCCCTTGAGCAGGCTCAGGGGCAGCGAAATGTAGGCGGTGTCGGGATAGCGGTCAGGCTTCAAGATCCGCAAGACGGCGACACCGGTCCGGCGTGCCGCCTGCTCGGGGCTGATACCGACCGTGCCTGACACCTCCAGATTCGACTCTGCCAGTCGATCGATCACGCTCCCCAACGCGGTCGCCGCAAAAAAGAATCCCGCCTCGTCTTCGTTGTCGAAAGCCAACAAGACCGTCAAGTCGCGCAGGGCCTCGGCGGCCAGTTCGTCCTGCTCCCCTTCGCTCAGGTATTCCGCCAGGTCTTTGCGAAACGTCAGCGAAGGTGACGCGAACATGAACCGAATGCGTCGCTTCCAACGCTCAGCGGCCTCATGGTCGCCGGCACGTCGGGCCAGCATCCACTTGATCGCGATCGTCTTGGCGTACGCCAGCCCGTGATCGACGGTGATCCGCGTCTGCGTTTGACCGAAAACGGACGCCGCTTCCATCGCCTGGTCACACAACATGGATGCCGAAGCATCGTCACCGCGCCGCATTTCCGTTTCGACCAGCCGGAGCTGGGCGTCCAAGTCGCCATCGCGCGCCAGGATCTGCAAGCCCCGCCGGGCCAGATCGAATTGTCCTTGCTGGCTGAAGACGTCAATCATGTCCAGGTCCAAAAGGACCGTTTCGGTTTGAACGATTCGGCCGCCGGCACGTGAGACACGGGGATGACTGGCAAGCAGATCGAACAGATGCTCAAAGTCGTCCGGGTCTCGCAGCGACTCGCTTGGTTCGCCACGCAGCAATTGGCAAACGATTCGGAAACGGTCGCGAAACGATTCCTTCGGCAACACAATGCGAATCCGATCGAGCAACGTGGTGACCGTGTCGAATTGAGAATTCAATCCCCAGGCGACAATGCTGCGCGTCCGCGCACCGACGGAGGTTTCCTCCGGCGCGACCGCCAGTTCGATCAGCCAGTCCAATTGGTTGGCAGACACCAATTCGGCCAGCGTCTTGTCCCGCAGCGTGACCGAATTCGACTCGACGATGATCTCGCGGGGCGTCAGCTGCTGGTAAATCCGTCGGGCGTTGTCCAAGTCACCGACTTGAATCAGGATCCGTGCCAACGCATACAACCGTTCGATTTCCGGCGCCAGTTGTCCCAGGCTCAACGCCGTCTGGGCGTCGAAGGCTTGTTCGATCCATCGATCAAGATCCGTGTCGACCTGATCCAGCGGATAACCGGCAAGCTCCACCGCCCGGTCGTAGCGCGATGCCGCCGCCGCAACCTTGGCCGCAGTTGCACGATCGGTCCGCGCCAAAATCTCGATCGCCAGATCGACTTCTCCGTGGACGGCCAGCGATCGCCACCGCAACCGTGTCGTGTCCTCCGACTCGGAAGGATGCGATTCCATCAAGCACTCGATCGCCCGTTTGCGGAGGCTTTGATCGTCCAAGCGATGCGCGGCGGCAAGCGACCAGGCGCACCAATCGATTCGTCGGTCGATGGCTTCAGCATCGCTCTGGGATTCCAATCGGTCGGATTCGGCGGCGGATTGTTCGGCGATCAGATCCCAACGTCCAAACAGCGACCGCGCGGTCCGCAACCACTTGGGGTCGGAAAGCTTCGCGGCCGTCTGCAGCGCTTCGGATTCGTCGCCCCGCAAGGACGCCAGAATCGCCAGCGTCGCCTGTTTCTCATCCTGGCTCCACGACGACGACGCCGACGGCAATCGGTTTTCGGCATCAACCGGGATTTCCAACATTCGCATCAAGTCGATGCGGGCGATGGCCAAGTGATGATCGACTGCAACAGCATCGAGCAAACGCAACAGGTCCGGCTCGGTCCCTTCGGCCAGGGCCTGGTTGACGTACATCGGAAACCGTTCGGTCAGGAATTGGGCCACCCGGGATTTGATCTGATCAAATTCGATCGTCCCCGCCGACTCTTCCACCGCAACGAGAACGGCGTCGAACATTCCTTGCTCCAGGACGGCGGCCAAGGCCGATGGCTCGTCTGCCGTCTGGCCACTGCCGACAGGCATTTGACCGGTTCCCGGTAGAGCACCGCTGCGCCACTGCCGCAGGATCCACTCGGCCCGTTCGGCAACTTCCGGATCGGAGTTGCGCGCGGCGTCCTGGACCGCTTCTCGGGAACGCGTCCGCTTGCGCCACATTTCCAACGTGGCACGTTGGCGTTCGGCGTAGCTTCCCCCAGCCAGGCTGCTGGGCCGCAACACGTCGTCGGCGGGCGGACCCGCCGATGGAGCCTTTTCTGCGACGGTGTCGTTGCCGCCAAGTCCCTGTCCCAACGCTGCGTCGTCAACCAACCCCGACGTCGCAGTTTTCGCTGAATCGGACGAGGCCTCTTCTTGGGCCGACGCCCGGGGCGTCGGGCCCAGTTGCACCACCACGGCGACCGCCGCCAAAGCGACCGGCAGCCGCACCCAACGGCTTCGATCGATGTTGCGGAGAGACAATCGTTGGAAAAACCAGCGCGTGAAACCTGACATCACGCGGGGTGGGATCCGGCGCGAAAGGAGTTGCAAACGGGTCATGCAGGCATCCGTGATGGAACATGGAATCGAACGAACCGATCGGCCGTGCGGCCAACTCGGCTCCCCGAAAAGGTCGCAGGGCAGTGACGCGAACGGTGCGGGCGGGTCCAAACCGGGACGTGCCGCACCTGGGCGTGCTGGGTGTTGCGGGCTGGCTGGACCGTCGGCAAAGGGCAGCGAGGGTGGGTCGGACGGATTGTCGGTGGGTCGCGACAGCGGGCAGCAACCGGCACGCGGCCAGGATCACCCTTCGGACCTGCCGCTGACGCCCGCCTTTCGATCGTCGGTCGCGCCCGAGTATGATTCCGCAGCGGCCAGCTGTCCTGAACAGTTGTCCCGAACCGTTGTCTTGCAGCCCGCCGTCCATCATAACAGATGGCAACCTCGGCCCACCTCATTGTCCTCCCCCGGGAATCCATCATGGTTCTATACCGATCCGCGATCGCACCCCTCGCTCTCTTGGCCGTCGCGACTTGCTGTGCCGCATTGTCGGCTGCCGACACGTCGCCGCCTTGGCCGCAGTGGCGCGGCGGCAACCAGAACGGAGTCGCACCCGGTGAGGATTATCCGGTCCAATGGTCTGAATCCACGGGCATTCTGTGGAAAACGGAGCTTACCGGCAGCGGCGGCAGCACGCCGGTCGTCGCCGGCGATCGCGCCTATTTGACCGCCGGAGTGGAAGGCAAAAACACATTGATGGCGGTGGACTTGTCCAGCGGCGACCCGCTCTGGCAGGTCTCGCTGGGCGAAGACCGCGGAAACAAGCATCGCAAGGGCAGCGGCAGCAACCCGTCCGCCGTGACCGATGGACAACACGTCTTTGCCTATTTTCGCAGCGGCGATCTGGCCTGCGTGGACCTGGAAGGCAAGGTCCAATGGCAAGTGAACCTGCAAGACCAATTCGGTGAAGACACCTTGTGGTGGGACCTGGGCACCTCCCCAATGTTGATCGACGACCTGGTCGTGGTCGCGGTGATGCAATCCGGCCCGAGTTACCTGGTCGCCTTTGATCGGACCTCTGGTGAACAAGCGTGGAAAACCGACCGGATGTTGAACGCGCCCGAAGAGGCGGCCCAAAGTTATGCCACGCCGCTGGCCCTGCCGGATTTGGGAGCGATCGCCGTGATGGGCGCAGATCACTTGACCATCCATTCCTCGGCCGACGGTCGTGAACTGGGACGCGTCGGCGGGTTCAATCCCGACGCCGAACGCTATTTCCGCTCGATCGCTTCCCCGGTCGCCAGCGGCGACCTGATCGTGTGCCCTTATTCTCGTGGCGACACCGTCACGACCTGCCGCATCAGTGACGTGATCGCCGGCAAAGGACGTGAGAGTGTGGTCTGGTTTCGTGATGATCTTGGCAGCGACGTTCCGACACCGGCAGTTCACGATGGCCGTCTGTATGTCATCAGCGACACCAAACGCACCAAAGGCACGATTACCGCAGCCGACTTGGAAACCGGCAAGACCGTCTGGACGGTCGAATTGCCGAAATCTCGCATCGGCTACAGCAGTTCGCCTCTGGTCGCGGGCGATCACCTGTACGTCACCGGCGAAGACGCCACGACCTACGTGATCGGTCCTTTGTCGGCCGAACAACCGAAACTGGTCCAAAGCAATCCGGTGGCCGACAACGAGCCGTTCACCGTCGCCAGCCTGGTCCCGATCGACGGCACCTTGCTGCTGCGTTCGCGCCACGACTTGTATCGCATCGGAAAGAAATAACCGATCGCGGCGGCGCCGACCAACGATTTACCGACCTGAGATTCTGGTCCTCAATCGGCAGGGTTTCGGATCAATGTCGCCGCTGCCGCGCCGCCTCATAAAGCAAGACGGCCGCTGAGACGGAGACGTTCAAACTGTCCACCTGTCCGGCCATCGGAATGTGGACTCCCTGGACGTCGCCTTGGGGACCGTCCCAGCGGTCCCCCAAGCCCAGCGCCTCGCTGCCGACGATGATCGCCGCGGCACCGCTCAGGTCGGTGGCCCACAGCGGGCGGGACGACTCCACGCGTGCCGCAAACATCGGAATGCCCTGCGCCCGCAGCCAACGCCTCGCGTCGGTTTCGTCGGCGACGGCCGAGGCGACGGTGAAGACCGCGCCCAAACTGCTGCGGATGGCGTTGGGATTGTATCGGTCACTTTCCGCGGGCGTCAGGATCACCGCATCGACGCCCGCCGCATCGGCGCAGCGAAACGCCGCCCCCACGTTGCCGGGCTTTTCGACCTGATCAAGCACCAGGATCAGCGGCGTGGAGGGAAGCGTCAGCGAGGACAGATCTCCGCCGGGAGCCTGGAACTCCGCCACCACGCCGCGAGCAGATTGCCCGTAAGCGATCTTTTGCATGACCGCGGCGGACACCGTTTGCAGAGCCGCCCCGGCATGACGGTGCACCCAATCACGATCCGCGGCGGATTCCTGCGGACCCGGTGTTGGCCGCGTTTCCTCCGAGAGCACGTAGACACCTGTCGGCTCCAATCCGGATTCCATCGCGCGGCGTGTTTCGCGATAGCCGTCGACCAACATTTTTCCGGCCCGCCGACGGGCGCGATTGTCGCGCATCCTTACCAGATGTTTCACCGTCGGGTTTTGCAGGCTGGTCAGTTCGGGGCGCGGCACGGCAGGGCATATCGAACGACGGAAACGTCACGACGGAACCGGGTGGTCGCCGCCGGGTGGGCTCGGTAGGCCGATCAGGATACCATCACGGCCCTGATTTGACTGCCGCGCTGGAACTCCCCACGCCAGTGACGGCCCGTGCTCGCGAACCATCTGGATGATTCGATCGATGAACGCCGAACAGTGCCTTCCCGTCAGCGGCTGGTCGGACCGACGCGCCTTTCTGAACCTGGAGAAGCGGCTGTACGCCGACGACCCCAATTGGGTCACGCCATTGTGGAGCGAACGAAAGGCGTTGTGCGGGTTCACGTCGCATCCGTTCTACAACGACGCCGAAAGCCAGGCCTTTCTGGTTCGCCGACACGGGCAAGTCGTCGGACGCGTGCTGGCGATCGTCAACCATGCGCACAACCGACACCACAACGAGAAGCGAGGTTTTTTCGGCTTCTTCGAATCCATCGACGATGTCGATGTCGCCCGCTGTCTGATGGATCGCGCGGGGGATTGGCTGCGAGAAAAGGGCATGACCGATGTCCGCGGCCCGGTTCACCCGAGTCTGAACTACGAAGTGGGATTGTTGATCGACGGGTTCGACACACCGCCCACCTTTTTGATTCCTTACAACCACGCCTATTACGCCCAGTTGATCGAAGCGTGTGGGTTCAAGAAATCCCAGGACCTGTTCTGCTACGAAGCGGGCATCGAAGACCTGGACGACCTGGACCCGAAACTTCAATTCGTCATCGAGGAGGCGACCAAACGTTTCAAGGTCAAAACGCGGCCGATCGATCGGTCCCATTTTGAAGAAGACGTCCAGGTGTTTCTGTCGATTTACAACCAATCGTTGCAGCGGACCTGGGGGTACGTCCCGATGAGCAACGAAGAATTGGTGCACCAGGCCAAGCAATTGAAATGGCTGATCGTTCCAGAACTGACCAGCATCGCCGAAATCGACGGCAAGCCGGTCGGCGCCGGATTTGGCCTCCTGGATTACAACCAGATCCTGAAGAACATGAACGGTCACCTGCTGCCGCTGGGATGGTGGAAACTGCTCAACGGAAAACGCAAGATCGACCGTCTGCGTCTGGTCAGCACCAACGTGCTGCCCGAGTATCAAAAGTGGGGTTTGGGGTTGGTGACCCTGTCGCGGGTGCTGCCCGACGCGATCGATTTCGGGATTCAGGTCGGTGAATTCTCCTGGGTGCTGGAAAGCAACTCGCTGTCGCGCGGCACGATCGAGCGGGGCGGTGCCAAGAAAGTCAAGACGCAACGAATCTACGATCGGCCCCTGTAAAACCTGGCCAACGAGCGGCTTTGGCGGCGGTACGCCTAGCCATTCGACCGACCACGAATCATACTCGCGACATTCGCCCTGTTGCTTGCCACCCAGAATTGACCGCTGACTGATATGCCACGCGAAGACGATGTCGTAATCACTGGAGTGGGCATCGTCAGCTCGATCGGAATCGGACCGGAGGCCTATTTCCAGGGATTGCTCGAAGGCCGCAGCGGCGTTCGATCGCTGGGCGATCGCACCGACGGCGACGCGTCTCCGGCCGAGGGCGAACCGATCGACGGCTTGTGGATTGGGGCGCCGGTGGTCGACTTTGAACCGAAACAGTACGTGCGTCCCCGCAAGGCGTTGAAGGTCATGTGCCGGGAAATCCAGATGGGTTTCGCGTCGGCCCACTTGGCGATCGAGCACGCGGGGCTGTCCGATTCGATTCCCGCATCGGACGACGGCGGCTTGCGCCCGGAACGACTGGGAACGGTCTACGGCGGCGAAATCTACTTCAGCCCGCCGCATGAATTGACCGAGACGATCAAGCAGTGCATGGACGACAACGGCAACGTCGTCACCGGCCGGCTGGGCGACGCCGCTCGCCGGGAAATCATGCCCTTGTGGATGCTGAAGTACCTGCCGAACATGCCGGCTTGCCAAGTGGGAATCTCGATCAACGCGCGCGGCCCGAACAACTCCCTGGTGCTGGGCGATGTCTCCGGCCCGGCCGCGCTTTTGGAAGCTGAATCGTACCTGCAGCGAGGGCTCGCCGACGCCGTGCTGGTCGGGGCGACCGGCACGCGGATCAGCGCCACCCGACTGAATTATCGGCACGACGCACCCATCCCACACCTGAGTGACGGCAAGATCGAAGACGCCTCTCGGCCACATGATCCCCAATCCAGTGGCGTGGTCGGGGGAGAAGGTGCGGTTTCGGTCGTTGCCGAAACCTTGTCGAACGCGGAGCAACGCGGCGCCACGGTGCTTGCCAAAGTCCTGGCGACCGCCTCTCGGTTCGTCCCCACCGATGCGATGCGGACCGGCCAACGATCCGCCGAAATCGACCCCACTCCCGATCGCCGCGCCACCCGAGCGATTCAAGCCGCCATCGAATCGGTCCTGCAACGATCGAACGTTGCCCCCGAATCAATCGGGCTGGTGGTCAGCCACGCCGTCGGCGACCGGCAAGTCGACTCCGGCGAAGCCCAGGCGGTCCAGGCCGCCGGCATCGACTGTCCCGTCGTCGCCGTCGCCGCATCGCTGGGGCACCTCGGCGCCGCCTCCGGGATGGCGGAGATCGCAACCGGGGTGCTGGCCCTGGCCCATCAAACCGTACCGCCGACGCGCTTTCAACAAGTCAGCGAAGGCGTGCGACTCTGCCAGCAGCCCCAGCCGCTGGAATCTCCCTACGTGCTTTGCCTTTCGCACACCACCGAGGGCAGTGCCATGGCGGTGTTGCTGGGTCGATAAGACAACCGGCAGCCGGATCGATTCCTAACGCGCCACCTGCAGCCGGCTGCTTTCGGTCTCCAGCATTTTGATCGCTTCGCCCATCGTCTGGATGTCGATCTCGTGGACGTTCACGCTGGCGCCAACGCCTTTGAGCATCGTGATCGTCAGCCGACCGCCAAGGTGCTGGCGGAACTCTTCCAGGCCGCCCAGCAGCCGATCCAGCGGCGAGAGTGCGTCGTGCCACAAAGGCAGCCCCAGCGTATGCAAGCACTGACAGACACGCTGCGCATCGGACAGGGGGAAGCCGAGTTTCAAATGCGAATAGAACGTGTCGATCGCAACACCGATGCCGACCGCTTCCCCATGGCGAAGTTGGTAGTCCGTCAGCGGTTCCAACTTGTGGGCCGACCAGTGACCAAAATCCAACGGACGCGCTTCCAACATTTCAAACGGGTCGCCACCTTCGGTGATGTGTCGCAGATGCAATTGGCAACTGGTCGCGATCGCTGCTTGGGCGGCCGTCATGTCACGTTGCCGAATCGCATCGGCGTGTTCGCACAGCCAGTCAAATTCCTGCCGGCTCTTCAGCAAAGAAACTTTCACCGCCTCGCTGAACCCGCTGCAGAAATCTCGATCCGGCAAGGATTCCAACAACGCGACGTCGTTGATCACGGCCCAGGGAACGGCAAACGTACCGACCCAGTTTTTCTTTCCGAAATAATTGATTGCGTTTTTCACACCGACACCGCTGTCGGCTTGCGCCAGCGTCGTGGTGGGCAAGCGGACCAGACGGATTCCCCGGTGTGCAATCGCGGCGGAGTAGCCCACGGCGTCCAGCATGGCGCCCCCGCCGACGGCCACAATGTAGCTGCGGCGATCCAGATCGTGCCGGTTGATCTGCGTCAGGACTTCCTGCACACAAGTCGCATCATTCTTGACGGCTTCGCCGCCCTCGACCAGCAACGCCTCGCGAACCAACTGCACCGAATCCGTTTCCGCCAGATGACGCTGCAACGCGGCAACATGCTGGCTGGATTCGGCCACGGGACGTTCTGCGACCAACAGCACCTTGGCAGTTCCGGTCGCGCTGGCATCCAGCAGGTCGACCAACACGTCGAAGTCCCGACCGGAGACTTCCGCCGTCGTGCGTAATCGATGAACGAAGGGCACCGAGAAGGCGAGATCGAGGTGCTGCGAATCGTTCGCGTCGTCGTGCGGCTTTTCGGAAGAGGGTTTCAACGGTCGAAGCATGTCTATCAAAGTTGGCGGGGGTCAGAGAAGTCGTCGTTTCCCTCAGTCATCAAGGCGTGTGGTCTTGCCATCCTCGCCACAGCCAACGTAGCGAATCGGGAAAGATGGCGCCGCCGTGATTGCCATCGTGCCCACCGGTCCCAAAGACCAGTTTGTAATCGTAATCGTGAAACGCCAGCGCCCGCGCCATCTGTCGGTTGGCCAACGGCCAATTTCCAAAACGATTGTCCAAGTCGTTCTCGCCGTCCTGCAAAAACACGCGAATCGGTTTGGGTTCTGACTTACGAATCATGGGGGGGTAGTTATGACCGCCCCGCAGGTCGACAAAACTTCCGATGTGGCTGAGCACCTTTCGGAACTGGTCGGGACGATGCCAGGCGACCGAGAACGCGCAGATTCCACCGGAACTGCTTCCGCAAACCGCTCGCAATTCCGGGTTGTCCGTGATGCGGTACTTCTTCTCGACCTCCGGCAGAATTTCCGTCAGCAGGAATTCGGCGTAGTCGCCATTGACCGAATCGTATTCGACACTCCGGTTGCTCGGTCGCGGGCTCCAGCCACGTTTCTCTGCCAGCTCCCCCCGGTGACCGGGATCGATCATCACCGCGATGGTCACCGGCATGTCCCCCTGAGCGATCAGGTTGTCGAAGACGACTGGGACTCGAAAGTCGCCCCCGGGGCCTTCGTAGGCATGCCCGTCCTGAAACACCATCAGCGCCGCCGGCGTCTCGCCGTCATACTGGGCCGGCACATACACGCTGTAGCGGCGGCGCGTTCCCGGGTAAACCTTGCTGTCAAGCCACTCGTGCTGCGTGACGCTCCCCCGCGGGACCGATTCGTTCACCTGGGAGTCTGGACCGTGCTGGTAACCCTTCGAGGGAGCTTCGGCAACGGCGGCATGCTGGCCGATCGGACAAACCAGCGACAGCAGGGCTGCCGCGAAGAGACGGCGGATGGGCATCAAGGCAAACTCAGTCGGGCGGTGGGGGAGTCGAGGGGCGGGATCTCCATCATAGCATCCTCTGGAAATCGTTCGAGTTCCGAGAACGGGTCGGAGCCGACGTCGGCCCCATTTTCACTCGGAAAAATGGCGTTCGGTGCCGCCATCGGACGGCGGCCCCCCGGTCGGGTCGCGATCCGCCACATCCCGTCGCGGCCCAAACTCATCGCGGCCCAGCTCACCACCGCCGCGTGAAACGTCCGTTGTGAAACACGCGAGTTGAAAGCCGCGCGGGGTCAGCGGTCAGCTCAGGCAGCGGAACAAAAACCGGGCCGGTGTTCCAAGCGGACTTTTCTCTGACGCCCGCGATTTGCTATGCACGCAGTCCTACTGAAGGACCAGTCGGTTTTTTCACCAACGGATTGCGACCCATGAAAGCGTTTGGCGTAAGACTCGCCGCCGGATCTGCGACGATTCTCCTCGGGGCCATCATGGCAGCCCAGGCTCAGAAAGATCAACAAGTTCAAACCGACGCGTCGTGGACGACGGAGCAGATTCCGCCTGGAAAGTCGCCGATGCCGATCGGGCTTTCCGATGAGCTCTCACCCGCGCAACCTTGGGAAGCCGAATCGCTGCAATCCGTGGAAGACGACGGGTCGCAGGAGTCGTCCACCGACTCCGGAATCCAGTTGGTGCAGCACACCGAACCGGTTGCTCCGGCCCCCGAACACGACGATCTTGCCGACCAGGACGCAGCCGCCGGCCCCACGCTGACACTGCCCGGCCAGGAAGCGACGGCGGCGGACGCTCCCCCCCAGTCCACGATGGTCATGCGCTTTCCGAATTTTGACGACGCACCCCCGTTGGACGAAACGGAATCCGCCCCCGCGAGCGACCAGCCCAGCATGGCTCTGCCGCAAACCCCCGACGCGGATCCCGCAGCCGCCGCATCGGCGCCCTCGTTTGCCTCCGCTCCGATGATGGACCACCCGGCGGAAGGTCCCGCTGGACAATCGGACGAACCGGCTCCCAACAACGGACTGCGAAGCGGTCCGGCCTCCGGGTTGCGAGCTCCCGCCGCCCAGTCGGCTTCCGATCCCGCCAATCTACCGCCAGCCGCCGCGCCAACCTTCGACGCTTCCGAATCCTTTGCCGATTCACCGGCCGCGGTCCAATCCGCGGGTGACGCGCCAGCCGGGACCGCCGCTTGGGATTTTTCCGCGGACGTTTCTGCCGATGTCGCCGCGGGTGATCTCGCGACGCCCGAATCTTCCGCACCGATCAACGGCAAGCCGGCTGCCATGTTGAATGCCGTGCTGCCCGGCGAGGGCGAAGACGCCGCCGCGCAGCTGAGCGACGCGCCGCGCTCGACCATGCGGATCAACCGCGATGCCGCGGCGCAGATTCAATTCGGCACCCCGGTCCAAATGGACGATACCGGCGCCATGGGCGGCGAACCATCGGCCACCCTTTCACCCCAAACCAGTGGTCCAACCAGTGGTCTGGGGTTTGCCAGCACGCCGCAAATTCAAAACAGCCCTGGAGCCGCAGCACTGCCGCCGAGTGCGACGCCGGCGGGAGATTTCAATACGGGTCCCGACGCGTTCGGGAACAACGGAACGGTCGGAAACACAGCACCCGCCGACGCGACGTTCAATCAGCCCGCGGCCGGATACGACGCCAGCCACACGGCCCAACCCGCCGGCGGCTTTGCGATTCCCGGTTCCGACGCCGGCTTCGCTGCCTCAAATGACGGCAGCGGCCAAGCACCACCGCTTCCGGCTCCGCGGTTTGATGCCCCGCCGATGCAGCAAACGCACAACTCGCAAGGAACCGACCCGATGTCGGCCCCGAACGCCATGCCCGGCCAATACGGGGCGCCCGGCCAGTACGGCGCGCCGCAGGGAGGTGAATCGCCCTATCGAAGTGTCGGCTACAAAGGCCGCAGCACTCAGCAGCCGCCGCTTGCCGAAGGGCCCACCCTGGCCTCGCCGGGCGATCGTCGACTGGACGGTCCCCAATCACCGTCCGTCGTGATCCACAAGCGGGCTCCGACGGAGGTGAAAGTCGGCAAACCGGCAACCTTCGTCATCACGGTCAAAAACGTCGGCGGTTCGCCCGCGATGGACGTCCGAGTGCAAGATCGTGTGCCCGCCGGGATGACACTGGTGGACGCCACACCGCGACCGGATCCCAAGTACCAACCGGAACTGTTCTGGAACCTCGGTGATTTGCAACCGCAGGAAGAACGCACCATCACGCTGCAGCTGAAACCGGAACAGGAAGGTGAACTCGGTAGCGTTGCCCGCGTCACCTTCGAAGCCGCCGCATCGGTCCGGACCGTCAGCACCAAGCCCGAACTGAAAATCATGCAACGGGCGCCCGAAAAGGTGTTGATCGGTCAACAATTGGAGATCGAATTGGAAGTCAGCAACCCCGGTACCGGCGAAGCAACCGGCGTGATCCTGCAGGAAGACGTTCCGGCTGGTCTGGAGCATCCCCAGGGACGTCAGCTGGACAATCTGATCGGAAATCTGCGTCCCGGCGAAATCCGTCGACAAATGCTTCGCATGCGGGCGGTCCAGCCCGGCGTGGTGCAAAACACCATCCGAGTGAAAGGGGACGACGGATTGGAAAAAACCCACACAGTGGACGTCGAAGTCGTCGCGCCGGAATTGAAAGTCGCGTTGAATGGACCATCACGCCGGTACCTGGAACGTCAGGCCACCTTCCAACTGGAAGTGGCGAACGTCGGAACCGCCGATGCCGAAAACGTGGAAATCAGCGTCCAACTCGATCGTGGATTCACGTTCGTCAAAACCGACTACGAAGGCCAATACGATTCGACCCGTCACGCCGTGTTCTGGTCGCTGCCCGCTTTGCCGGTGGGAGAAAGCGGCCAAGTGCCGCTGACATTGCTGCCGGTCGAAGAAGGCGATCGGGTCTTGCGGACGACGGCAACCGCCGATCTGGGCATCAATGCGTCAAGCGAACAACAGGTCGCCGTCGATTCACTTGCCGAATTGACCTTCACGATCCAAGACAGCGCTGATCCGGTCGAGATCGGTGGCGAATCGATCTACGAAATTCGAGTCGCCAACACCGGTTCACGTGACGACACGAATGTCCGGGTGCACATGCAACTGCCGCAAGGAATGGAACTTGCCGATAACGGTGACTTTCAGGTCAACGGGCAGGGGCTGATCGCATTCACCCCGCGGGCGTTGCTGAAGGCAAACGATGAAGTTGTCTACCGGGTCAAAGCACGCGGCGTGACGCCGGGCCGCCACTTGGTCAAAGCCATCGTGACCAGCGACCAATCGGACGTCCCGGTCACGAAAGAGGAAAGCATCATGGTCTACGCCGACCGCTGAGCAGGGCGGCGTGACACGACGGTCGGCCCGGCATTTCAACACGCGGGCCGACGCTGCTTCTGAACGCGTCATTCAGCACGCCTCGGCATTCGGCGCGACTCAGCCGGCCATCATTTGGCGGCGGCGTAACGCTCCGCCACGGCGTCCCAGTTGACGACATCCCAAAAGGCGCTGATGTAGTCCGGACGACGGTTCTGGTAGTTCAGGTAGTAGGCGTGCTCCCACACGTCCAGTCCCAGGATCGGCGTGCCGCCGATTCCGGCAATCTCGGTACCCATCAGCGGGCTGTCTTGGTTGGCCGTGCTGCCGACCTTCAAGCTGCCGCCGTCGACGTACAGCCACGCCCAACCGCTGCCGAAGCGCGTTGCGGCGGCGTTGGAAAACGTCTCTTTGAACTGATCGAAGCTTCCGAAAGCGCTATCAATGGCGCTGGACAAATCTCCGCCGGGCGAACCGCCTTTTCCCGGCCCCATCACGGTCCAGAACAGCGAGTGATTGGCGTGACCGCCGCCGTTGTTGCGAACCGCCGTGCGTTTGTCGTCTGGAACCGATGACAGACTGGAAATCAATTCTTCGATGCTTTTCGATCCAAGGTCGGTTCCCTCGATCGCCGCGTTGACTTTGGTGACATAACCGGCGTGGTGCTTGCCATGGTGAATCTCCATCGTCTTCGCATCGATGCTCGGTGCGAGGGCGTCGAAGGCATAGGGCAATTCGGGTAATGAGTAAGCCATGACGAACTTTCTCCGGTTGGTGGTCTAGAATTCAAAGACTTTTGTGCTTCACGGGCTCCGGCGGGCCTCCCCGGGGGGATCCGCAAAGTCCGCGATCAACGATAGCGACCGTGGCAAATCGATGTAAGTAGGCCCTCGGTAAAGAGGCCCGCCGGCCGATCTCTCCGCTGCGGATCACTGAGGACGCGGATCACTGAGGACATGGACGCCGCAGGGAAATTGCCTGCCCAGCCACCATGCTGGCAGCGTTTCAGCCTCGCGCGTTGGCGTCGATGACCGACATCGCCCGGCCAAGTCACCGCTGCGACGCACCGGCGCATTGCGGTTACAATGCAACGGAACGGATTGGTGCGTGCAACCGTCCAATCGTTCAGCGCGTGAGAGTGCATCGGTTGCCGCTCGAAAGCGTTGAACGGGCTCCCATCATCCACGGTCACCAGGAGTGGTATTGCAAACATCGCGCCAAGTAACCCTTGGGGACGCGAGCATGCCGCCCATCACCCTTCAGCTGAACCGTCGATCGATTGCCCGGCCCGAGCCCCACCCCGCTGACGGCCGCACGTTTCCCGCACTCCGGCCGGATCCCACGCTCCGGCCGAACAGTCCGGCCAATCATTCTTCGAAATCTCGTTTGGCAGTTCTTTTCACCGCTTCATCACGACCCGTCAGACCCACCCAGTCAGACAACGGCTAACCATGCGAAGAAACACATCCGCCCACGCACAGCCACGAGCGGCGATCCGTTTCGGCGCGCCCGGCCCGCTGTCTGTCCGCTGTCTGTCTGTCCGCTGTCTGTCTGTCGGCCGTCTTTACCTCAGCCGTCTGTCCCTTTGCGTCCTGCTGCTGGGTTCTCTGACGGCGATCGACGTCAACGCCGAACCGCCAACGGACCGGAAGACGCCGGCGGACGGAGAGCAATCGGACGCCGAAGTCGACGAGTCACAGACGCTGTTCGTCCGACGTGTCGAACCGCTGCTGCGCGAGAAGTGCCTGGGATGTCACGGGGCGGATGAGGAAGCGATCGAAGGCGGTCTGGACCTGCGGCAACAGCAGCAGGTCCTCGCGGGCGGCGATAGCGGCGAACCCGCACTGGTCCCCGGCCGGCCGCAGGAAAGCCCTCTGTACCTGGTGATGACCCGTCATAGCGATGACTGGTCCGCGATGCCCCCCAAGGAAGCCGAAGCAGTCACGGAAGAGCAATTGAATTGGGTTCAGCGATGGATCGCCACCGGTGCTGCTTGGCCGGAGGCGGAACGTCAAGCCGAGATCGCGGCGGCTTATGCGGATCGCTGGTCGGCCGAGGACGGCGTGCAGGTGGAAACCTCCGGCGGCCTGGATGACGCTTGGACCAACCGTCGCTACCAGCCCGAATCGCTTTGGGCCTATCAGCCCGTCGTCAAACCCGAGGTCGCCTCCGCGGACGATGCGCCATCGGCGGAAGCGACCAGCCCGATCGATGTGTTGATCGACCAGGCGATGCCCGCTGGCTTGCTGCCGGCCGGACCCGCGGACCGCCGCACCCTGCTGCGACGGGTCACGTTTGATCTGACCGGCCTGCCCCCAACACCAAAAGAAATCGATGCGTTCGTCTCGGACCCGCGAAGCGAACACGCGGCCTTCGCTGACGTTGTTGATCGATTGCTGCAGTCACCACACTATGGCGAACGGATGGCCCAGCACTGGCTGGACGTGGTTCGCTACGCGGACTCGTCCGGATTCGCCAACGACTACCACCGCGGCGGCGCATGGCGCTACCGCGATTACGTCGTCCGCGCGTTCAACCAGGACAAACCGTTCGACCAATTCGTTCTGGAACAAATCGCCGGCGACGAATTTGATCCCGAAGATCCGGAGATGATCATCGCGACAGGTTTTCTGCGGATGGGCCCCTGGGAGTTGACCGGCATGGAAGTCGCCAAGGTGGCGCGACAGCGTTTTTTGGACGATGTCACCAACAGCGTCGGCGAAACGTTCCTGGCGCACTCACTGCAATGCGCCCGCTGCCACGATCACAAATTCGATCCGATCCCCACGCGCGACTACTACAGCATCCAGGCAGTCTTCAAAACCACCCAATTGGCCGAACGACATGCCGAACGGCTGCCTGAAGAAAACGTCTCGGGTTTTGATGAGCAGAAATACCTCAACCAGCGTCGCAAAGACTACCAACAGATTCTGCGTCAACTGGATGAGGTGCTGCTGGAGAACGCTTTGCAGTGGTACTCCGATCAGGGCCTTCCCGATCAACAGTGGCGCGAAATCGTTGCCGAACTGAAAAAGACGAAAACCTCCGGGGTCTTCAACGCGGCTCGAAACCGCATCAAGAAGGGCCTGAACGAAGATCAGTATCCGCCCAAATTGGTCGGCTTCACGTCGGAACAATTCGGCATGGAACGGGTCGCCAGAAAGGGTTTGCAAGCGTTGGCCTTTGAAGACGAAACCTATGCGCCGTACGCGTTGGCGGTCTACGACGGCAGGACCCCCGATGTCAAATCCATCTACGCGCCGTTCCGAGTCCCGGATGAACCGATGGAGCAGGGCGAATTGGAGCCGGGCCAGATCCTCATTGGCGGCGACCCGTTCTCGGCCGGTCCGCAAGTGTCCCCCGGCGTTCTGAGCGTTCTGGATGATGTCCAACCCCAGCCCATTCCCGACACCATCCAGGGTCGCCGACTGGCTTTCGCCAAATGGGTTGCCGATCCGGGCAACCCGCTGACCACGCGGACGATCGTCAATCGCGTTTGGATGTGGAATTTCGGCACTCCCATTGCCGGAAACCCGAACAACTTCGGTTCCACCGGGAAACGTCCGACCCACCCTCAGCTGCTGGACTGGTTGGCTGCGACTTTCGTCGAAGACGGTTGGTCGATCAAAAAGCTTCAGCGTCGCATTGTGATGAGCCGCGCCTACCGTCGTTCGGCCGCCCATCCTGAACCGGAGCGGTTGAAGGAATTGGATCCCACCGGCACCAGCTACGCCGTGTTCCAACCGCGCCGGCTGACTGCCGAGGAACTCCGCGACGCCGCGTTGGCGATCTCCGGCGAGCTGAATCCGGAACTTGGCGGCATTCCTTGCCGGCCGGAGATCAATTTGGAAGTCGCCATGCAGCCACGCCAGGTGATGGGCACGTTCGCGGCTGCCTGGACACCCAACCCGTTGCCGGAGGATCGCCATCGACGATCCCTGTACGCATGCCGGCTTCGCGGACTTGCCGATCCGATGCAAAAGGTGTTCAACACGCCGTCGCCGGATTTCTCTTGCGAGCGGCGCGACGCGTCGAACGTCACCCCGCAAGTATTCGCGCTGCTCAATAGCCGTCGTTCACACGCCCGATCTCTGGCACTGGCCGATCGCTGCTTGAGCGAGACGGACGGTGACCGCCAAGCCATCAAGCGATGCTTTCAGTTGGCGCTGGGACGATCACCATCGGATGAGGAGACCCGACTTGTCTTGGAGCACTGGCGGCAAAGCGAAGCGGCTTTGCCCGATCAAGCAATCGATTGGAAAACACAACCCACGCAAGTCCGACGAGAAGCGGTGGAAGAAAACACCGGAGAAAAATTCGCGTTCACGGAGCGACTGCATGCCAACGTGGACTTTGTCCCCGACCTGAGACCCTCCGACGTGGATCGCCACACCCGGGCCTTCGCCGATGTCTGCCTGGCAATTTTGAACTGCAATGAATTCATCTACGTTTACTGATCGCCGACGCTCCCCAACCCCGCCGTGACGCCGCTCTCGTCAGCTCGACTCTGACAATCGAATTCCCATGACCCAACGATCCTTTCCCCCCGCCGGTGCTTCCGACCGTCGACAATTCCTCTACGGCCTGGGCGCGTCGTTGGGAAGCGTCGCCTTCACCGCCATGATGGCCAGCGAACTTGACGCGGCCGGCGCGAATACGTCGCCGTCCGGTGAAGCCGGTCCCTTGCAACCTCGGCCGCAGCACCAACCGGCCAAAGCGCAGCGTTGCATCTTTCTGATGATGGAAGGCGGACCGTCGCACATCGACACCTTCGATCCGAAACCGGCACTGGAACGGTTGCACCTGAAGGAATTCAATCGCAGCGGCGAGCAAAAGTCGGCCATGGAAAGTGGCAAACGCTACTACGTCAAAAGCCCGTTTCAATTCCGCAAAGCCGGCCAGTCGGGAGCCGACATGGCGGTGAATTGGGAACACCTGGCTGGGGTCGCCGATGACCTGTGCTTTTACCGCGGGTGCCAGGTCGACAGCGTCAATCACCCCACCGCGATGTACCAGATGAATTGCGGGAACCGTTTCGGTGGCGATCCCGCCGTCGGCGCCTGGGTCACCTACGGGCTGGGATCCATCAACCAGAATCTGCCGGGCTTCGTCGTGCTGCCGGCGGTCTCCTATCCTCAGGGCGGTTCGGCCAACTGGAGCAACGGCTACCTTCCCGCCCACTTCCAGGGGACGCCCCTGCGTCCGACCGGTTCACCGATTTTGGATCTGGACCCGCCGCGTGGCGTCACACGTGAGCGTCAACGTCGAAACCTGGACCTGATCGCCAAACTCAATCGCCGTCACGCTGCCGAACATCCAACCCACGAAGAACTGTCGGCGCGGATGGCCAATTACGAACTCGCCTATCGCATGCAAATGCAAGTCCCGGATGTGCTGGACCTGCAGTCCGAAGACGCCAAGACGCTGACCAAGTATGGAGTCGGAGAAGAACCCACCGACACGTTCGGACGAAAGTGCCTGCTGGCCAGAAAGCTGGTCGAAAACGGCGTTCGCTTCGTGCAGCTGTACCACGGTTCTTGGGACAGCCACGATTACATCGAACGGGCGCACGGCAGCTTGGTTCCGGCGGTGGACAAGCCGATCGCTGCGCTGATCGCTGACCTGAAAGACCGGGGACTGCTGGAAACCACCTTGATCGTTTGGTGCGGCGAGTTCGGCCGATCGCCCGACAACGGAGTCCGCGGGGGAACAGCTTACGGTCGCGACCACAACCCCAGCGCCATGACCATCTGGATGGCCGGAGGCGGCGTCAAGGCGGGCCACACCATCGGGGCGACCGATGAAACCGGTGCCGAAGCGGTAGAAGGCGTTCATCACGTGCGCGACTTTCACGTCACGTTGCTGCGACTGCTTGGACTGGATGACAACAAGCTGACCTACTATCACGCCGGACGTTTCAAGCAGCTCAGCCAATTTGGCGGCAAAGTGATCGAAGATTTGATCGGATAAGAGATGTCGCCGATGGCGGTGCTCGGGTGAGAGCCTGGCCTGGACTGTTTCAAGAAGCGTTTCCTTTCGGTCGACCGTGGCAATCCGGCGGCCCGCTCTTGTTTGCTCCTCGCCACCGGTGACCTCGTACCGCCGTTGCCGTCGATTCTTCTCGCTGACCAGAGTCTCAACGCAGGATCGGAATTCATGACCGCCAACAATCATCACCTGCGAACCACCCGAGCGGCCCGGCTGACTCTGATCGTATGCTTCTTTGTTTGGGGCACGGCGGGAATCGCCGCAGACATTGCGACGCCGCTGGAAAGAGCGCATGCGCACAACGACTATCTGCACGAACGTCCGTTACTTGATGCGTTGGACCACGGATTTAACAGCGTCGAAGCCGACATCTTTCTGGTGGGAGACCGGTTACTGGTCGCCCATGACTTCGACAAGATTGCCCCCCAGCGAACACTCGAGACGCTGTATCTGGATCCTCTTCGAAGGCGTGCTCAAAAAAATGGTGGCCGGATCCATTCCGGGGCGGCACCGTTTCGATTGCTGATCGACATCAAGAGCGACGCAAGAGCAACCTATGCCGCACTCGCCAAACGGTTGGCCAGCTATGCGGACCTTGTGGCGCACTTCGACAACGGCAGGTTTGAACCCGGGGCGGTGGAAGTCGTCATTTCCGGCAACCGCGCCAAGGACCTGATCGCCGGTGATTCGCCGCGCTACGCCGGCATCGACGGACGATTAAGAGATCTGGGTGGAGAGACGCCGACGCACTTGATGCCTCTGATCAGCGACAATTGGAAGTCCCATTTCCGCTGGAACGGCAAGGGAGCGATCCCGGCGGAGGAAGAGGAACGCCTGCGTCAGTTCGTCCAGCGCACGCACCAGGAAGGGCGTCAGATTCGATTCTGGGGCACGCCCGATACGTCGGCGATGTGGAAGGTGTTGGACGACAGTGGCGTCGATGCGATCAATACCGACGACCTCGCGGGACTGGCCAGCTATCTCGCTGGCCGTCCAGCGAGATCGAAGTGAAAGCTGGATCCATCCGTCGTCAGGCACAGCCTGACCAAACGGTGCTGGATGTGGTCAGGCACAGCCTGACCTAACGGTGCGTTGCCCTGTAGCCGGACTAGCCCTTCAGAGCGCCTTCGATCGCTTTGACCAGCTCGGCATCGTCGGGCTTGGTGCGGGGAGCAAACCGATGAACCAGGTTGCCCTCGGTATCAATCAGGAACTTTTCGAAGTTCCAGGAGATGTCGCCCTTGCCGGCCGGCTTCACGTCCTTGCTGGTCAGGTACTTGTATAGCGGTGCCGCGTCGCTGCCGTTGACGTCGATCTTGCTAAACATCGGGAACGTGACGTTGTATCGCGTGCTGCAAAACGTCTTGATCTCCGCTTCGGTCCCCGGTTCCTGGCTCCCGAATTGGTTGCAGGGGAATCCCAGGACCACGAATCCCTTGTCCTTGTACTTGCGGTACAGCTCTTCCAGGCCGGCATATTGCGGCGTCAGACCGCACTCACTGGCGGTGTTCACGACCAAGACCACGTTGCCTTCGTAGTCTTCCAAATCGACCTGTTCGCCGTCGATGTTCTTCATCTTGAAGTCCAGGGCGCATTCGTGTTCGCCCTGCGATTGATCGTCCGCGGTCGCCATCAGACTCAGTGCTCCCAGACAAAGGGCGAGAGAGAGAAAGAAACGCATGAGAAATCTCACTTGGGTTGGTTGGTAGAGGATGCTTGCTCGGCTGATCCGATCGGCAAATGATGGCGCCCCGTCAAGACGGCCGCGCCAGAGCCGGAACGGCGTTGGGGCATGACCGCCGGACGTCCCGAATGCCCACTTGGGTCCCTGCCCGCTGTGAACCGAGTGCCACGCTCGTCGACGCTATGGCTCCGCTCTCGGGACGATCACGGGACCGTAAGCTGGGACAGAGGTGACAATTTTTAACTTCTGGGGCCAGTATAGCGGAGTTGCCAGTGGCGACAGGCAGCGGACCCGATTAGGTTCTGCATTCTTGGCGGATTGCCCCCGAAGTCCCTTTACTTCGAATGAATTGGCGGGCAGCATTGCCGTCGTTCTCCCTCCCCCTCATTGACTCTCCTTGTCTGCCTCTGGAGCCACCGTATGGACCTTTCACGCGGAAAACTCATGCTTGCCAGTTTCCTGACGCTGGTGGCGTCGGGAATCGGTTTTGCCACCCGGACTGCCGCTGGTGGACCGTGGGAACGAGAATTCGACATCGGCGGGGGCCAGTTCGGAGTGATTCTTGGCGCAGGATTCCTGGGCTTCGGATTGATGATCTTTTTCGGCGGGATCCTGGTGGAAAAGTTCGGCTACAAGCCGTTGCTGGTGCTGGCTTTCGTATTGCACCTGATCAGTGCGGGGATGTTGTTTGCGGCCAACCCGCTGTTTGAGGGCTGGCGGGAAGCCGATCCTTCGACGGCAACCGACAAAGTCTTCAACTTGCTGTTCTGGAGTGCGTTCATCTTCTCCATCTGCCAGGGCCTGTACGAGGCGGTGATCAACCCTCTGATCGCGCAGATTTATCCGGAGAACAAGACCCACTACCTGAACATCCTGCACGCCGGCTGGCCGGCGGGGATGATCATCGGGGGATTGTTTGCCGCCGGATTCATTGGGGCCGACGCCTGGTTCATCGAATTGCCCTGGCAATGGGCGCTGTCCAGCTTTGCGATCGTCGTTTTGGCTTACGGGGTGATGGTGCTGCCGGAAAAGCTCCCGGAAACGGTCGGCGAATCGTCCGGCAACTTCGGCAACGTGTTTTCCTGCTTCGCTTCGATTCCATTCCTGGTGTTGATCGTCTTGCACGCGTTGATCGGCTACATGGAATTGGGCGTCGACTCTTGGATGACGAAGTTGATGGAGAATTTCCTGCCCAACAGCGTTCTGATCCTGGTTTACACCTCGTTCCTGATGTTCATCTTGCGGTTCTTTGCCGGCCCAATCGTTCACAAGGTCAATCCGATCGGTTTGCTGCTGGGAAGTTCCGTCATTGCCTGCCTGGGCCTGATCTGGCTGGGATCTCCGATCCAGAGCGTCGCGATGATTTTCGTGGCGGCAACGTTCTACTCCTTCGGCAAAGCCTTCCTGTGGCCAACGATGCTGGGTGTGGCCGGCGAGCGGTATCCGCAAAGCGGCTCCGTTGCCATGGGCGCCCTGGGTGCCGCGGGCATGCTGTGTGTCGGTCAGATCGCCGGCCCGCGAATCGGTGCCCAACAGGGTTACGCGATGAGCGAGAACCTGCAGCAAACCGCACCGGAAACCTTTGAACGCTATGCGGAACCGGACCCGATTTCGTCTTGGGGCTACGAGTATCGCCCACTGGATCCGGCCCGACTGAACGCAGCCAACCGGACCGAGTTGGTCAACGGCACCCCGAAAAACGTCGATGCGGTCCGCGAGGCGGATCTGATCCCCGCGGACGTCAAACCCATCCTGATCGCCAACGCCGAGAAGGACTTCAAGAACGTCCAAGACTCGTACCTGGCCGGTGGACGTCGGGCACTGACGCTGACCAGCTATGTCCCCGGCATGATGGCGATCGGTTTCCTGGGGCTGCTGATCTATTACCGCTCGATCGGCGGGTACAAGGTCATCAAGCTTGACGGGCACGAGGAGGAGCATGACGCCGCCGGCGATGATGAAGAGCTGATGGGCCAGACGGGCCCGGTCGAGTACTGATCGGGTTGGGAGTGGCGGGGCCAGCCAAACGCCCCGGCCTTCTACCCACCGCGAAATCGTCTCCACGCCCCGGCCCCCGCCGGGGCGTTTTTCGTTGTCGCACCGCCGCCACGGACCTCCCGCGGGCGGCCCCTGAGCAATTGCCTTGGAACTGTTTAGAATCCCGTCCGTTCTTGATTTCTTGGATCCCCGTTTTCCTCTCCTGCATCGATTGAATTCCCGTGCTGCGCACCCACACCTGCGGACAGCTCCGCAAAGAACATGTCGGAACCGAAGTCACTCTCTGCGGATGGGTGGAAAACAAGCGTGATCACGGCGGCGCCGTGTTCATCGACCTGCGTGACCGCTATGGGTTGACCCAAGTCGTCCTGGGCCCCCCCGAAGCCGACCAGACGCAGATCGACAAGGCCGGACGCGTGGCGAACGAGAGTGTGATCCTGGTCCGTGGCAAGGTGGCAAACCGGCTGGAAGGCAAGACGAACGAGAAGCTGGCGACGGGAGAAATCGAAGTCCGCTGCCCGGAGCTGGAGGTGCTCAACGCCTGCCAAACGCCTCCGTTCACGCCCGGCCAGACCGACCTGCCCGGCGAAGACCTGCGGTTGAAGTACCGATTCCTGGATCTGCGACGCCCGGAAATGCAGCGGGCCCTGGTGCTCCGCAGCAAGATCATCAAGACGATGCGCGATTACTTTGCCGAGCATCAGTTCATCGATGTGGAAACACCCATCCTGGGACGCAGCACCCCCGAAGGCGCACGCGACTACCTGGTCCCCAGCCGCGTCCACCCCGGACACTTCTACGCCTTGCCGCAATCACCGCAGCTGTACAAGCAGATTCTGATGGTGGCGGGCTTCGACCGTTACGTTCAGGTCGCAAAGTGCTTTCGCGACGAAGACCTGCGTGCCGATCGACAACCCGAGTTCACTCAGCTGGACCTGGAGATGTCGTTTGTGGATGCCGACGACATCATGGGCCTGATCGACGGGCTGGTTGCCAAGACGGCCAAGGAAGTGCTGGGCAAAGACGTTTCCCTACCGCTGCCACGTCTGACGTACGACGAGGCCATGCGACGTTTCGGACACGACGCTCCGGACCTGCGGTTCGGCATGGAGATCGTGGACGTGACCGAGGTCGCCAAGAAAACCGAATTCCGCGTCTTTCGCGCGACGGCCGATGCGGGCAACTTCGTCCGCGCAATCCGCGCCCCCGGCGGGGCGGAGAAATACTCGCGACGGCAGATCGACGAGCTGACCGAGTTTGTCAAAGAATACGGCGCCAAAGGGCTGGCCTGGTTTCGGGTCGAAGAGGACGGGACACTGTGGAGCCCGGTCAGCAAGAACTTCGACGCGTCCCACCTGGAAGAAATCAAGTCGCTCCTGCAAGGCGAACCCGGCGACTTGCTGCTGTTCTTGGCCGACAGCTGGGACGTCACCTGCAAGGGCTTGTACGCGTTGCGAAAACGCTTGGGTGCCGAGCTGAAACTGTATGACCCAGACGCCTTGCATTGCAGTTGGGTCACGGAGTTTCCGATGTTCGAACGCGATGAGGAATCCGGCCGCTGGGTCGCGATGCACCACCCGTTTACCGCACCGCTGGCCAGCGACTTGGAAAAGCTGGAGAGCGACCCCCAGGCCTGTCGCGCCCAGGCCTATGACCTGGTCATCAATGGCAGCGAAGCCGGCGGCGGGACCATCCGGATCCACGACCAGAAAACGCAATCGAAGGTCTTCGAATTGCTGGGGATCGATGAACAGACCGCCGAAGATCGCTTCGGATTCCTGCTCAACGCGCTTCGCTTCGGCGCGCCCCCGCATGGTGGAATCGCCCTGGGTGTCGACCGCTGGGTGATGCTGTTCGCCGGCCTGGAGAATATTCGCGAAGTCATTGCGTTCCCGAAAACTCAAAAAGCATCCGATTTGATGACCGAGGCCCCCGGCGTCGTGGACAATGATCAACTGACCGAACTGCACCTCCGCACGCTGGCGGCCAAACAGCCGTCCGCGACCTCGTAGCGGTCCATCGGCTTCCTTGCTGAGGCCGACTTCCCTGAACTTTCTTTCTGTCACCCTTACCGCGAGCGTTTGCAATGCAACGTCGACAAGCCCTCAAATCCTTTGCCGCCCTGAGCGCACTTGCAGCAACCGCCCGCGCGGGTCTTCCTGCGGCTGCCCAGGAAACCACCGCGGATGCCAACGGTCCCTGGATTCGAAAGACGCTGAAAATCGGAATGATCGGGGTCAAGGGATCGCTGGAAGACAAATTCCGCGCGGCGCAGCAGGCGGGATTCGACGGCGTGGAACTGAATGTTCCGGGCATCGACGTCCAGGAAGTCAAAGCGGCGATCGAAGCGACGGGCTTCATCGTCGATGGCAGCGTGGTGAACTCCCACTGGAACATCCGACACACCGATCCGGATGCCGCCGTGCGGGCTCAAGCGCTGGCCGATTTGAAGCAGGGCCTGGAGCAGACGGCGGCCGTTGGCGGCGACTCGGTGTTGTTGGTCGCCGGCCACGGCAAAGATGGTTCGGCCGAGGAAGTCTACCAGCGAGCGACCGAAAACATTCGCCAGGCGCTTCCGATTGCCCAACAGCACTCCGTTCCGATTCTGATCGAAAACGTCTGGAATCACTTCCTGTACGATCATCAAGGCGGAGCCGATCAAAGCGCCCAACCGCTGGCCGATTTCATCGACCAGTTTGATTCCCCTTGGATCGGCGTGCAGTTCGACCTTGGCAACCACTGGAAGTACGGCGACGTGGCACAGTGGGTCAAAACGCTTGGCCCACGCATCAAGAAGCTGGACATCAAAGGCTTCTCCCGGGCCGACGGAAAGTTCACCAAAATCACCGAGGGTGACATCGATTGGCCAGCGGTCGAAGCGGCACTGCGAGAAATCGGATACCGTGGCTGGTGCGCAGCGGAAGTTGGGGGAGGCGACCTGAATCGACTCCGCGAAATCGCCCAGCACATGGAAGAAGCGCTTCACTGCTCGCAGACCGCATGAGTCCATCGACCGATCCGCCGAGCGAAGAATCGACCTGCCACGTTTCCGTTCTGCCCGACGAAATCGTCCAGTGGGTCGCCGATTGCCAGCCGCGTGTGGTGATCGACGGGACCTTTGGCGGAGGCGGCCACGCGCGAAGACTGCTGGACGTCGTACCGGCAGACGGGCTGGTGATCGGGTTGGACCGGGACCCGGCTGTTCTCGCCCGAGTCGAATCGCAACCACCGACTGAACGGCTGACCGTCTTCCTGGGCAGTTACGAACAAGCCGGCGAAGCGATGAAACGCTGCGACGTCAAAGCGGCCGACGCGATGGTGCTTGACCTCGGCTTGTCCAGCGACCAGTTGGCCGACCGCAACCGCGGGTTCAGTTTTCAAAACGACGGACCGCTCGATCTGCGGTTTGATCCGGAAAGCGGCGTTCCGGCCAGTGAATGGCTCTCACGTCGAAGCGAAAAGGAAATTGCCGATGCGATCTATCAGTACGGAGAAGAGCGGGCCAGCCGTCGCATCGCCCGTGAGATCGTTGGCCGCCAGCGAGAACGCCGCCCCGTCCAAACGGTCAACGACCTGGTCGAAATCTGTCGCCGCTGTGTCCGACGGGGAAAACATCACGACATCCATCCCGCGACGCGAACCTTCCAGGCCCTGCGGATCGCGGTCAACGAAGAGTTGGAGATCCTGAAGCGGACACTGCAGATCGCGCCGCAGTGGTTGTCCCCGGGCGGCCGGTTGGCCGTCATCAGCTTTCACTCCCTGGAAGACCGCTTGGTCAAAACCGCTTTTCGCGACGACCCTCGCTGGAACGTGCTGACCCGCAAGCCGATTCGCCCCGGCGACGCCGAGACGCAGGCCAATCCGCGTGCCCGCAGCGCCAAGCTTCGCGTCGCCGAGCGTGCGACGAGCTGAGAACGAATCAAACTCCTTGAGCTTCAGTCGCGAGGCAAGGACAGCCCCCTGCCGTCGGCGTCAGAGACGAAGACAGGTCGATCGCGAGCGTTCGCGACCGGGCACCTCGTGTACCCGGTCCGTGAGGTTTTCGGAGATGGCAGTAGCGGAGGAATCCGAACCATCAACGATGTCAGCCCGTGGCCGCAAGCTGACCGCGTCAACCCCACGCGAGGCGAACTCGCGGAAGATAGGTAGATCGAAATGACGACGGAATGCCGTCATCGTTTACCGAGAGCGAATTCACCGCAACCTATTAGATAGCAATGACTTACGCTCATCTGTCCAATTTGAACTCGGCCGGGAAATCAGCGTCGGCTGCGCCCGACCGGTAGCGTTAGATTACGCAGCGAGCAGACTCGGTCAACCGCAGATTTTGGAGATTTGCAGCCGCCCGCGCCGCCCCGCCGCGGTAACCCTTTATTCGATGACGATTTAAGTTCTCGGGCGGCCCTCCGGTGAATTTTTCGCCATTTCCGCGGCGATCCCCCCGCCCCCCTGATTTGGACCAAATCGTCCGCTCGATCGGGCTGCAACGTCCACCCGCAGCCCCCCGCCGGCAGGTCTCCGGCTGCCGGTCAGCGAAGCTTGCCTTTGAAGATCTGCTGCATCCGCCCCAGGGTGACTTCGGCGGGGTCCACCTGGCCCAACATCTTTTCCCCGAGCTGCTCGACCAGCTGGTCGGCTTTGGCCACCAATTGGCGGGCCTGGCCTTCTTGCTGGTTGAACCACTCGCGTAGCTGGAGCTGTTGGTTCTGGCAAATTCGGTCGACCTTCTCGCTGAGGGCCTGCTTGGACGCCGCCAGCTGGCTGGCCACGGCCTGCTCGGTCGCCCCTTGAAACACCTGCCCCAGGTTGGTGTTCATGTCCATCTTCATCAGCTCCCAGGTGCCGTTGAACCCGGCGTCGATTTCGATCGTGTCGACCGCGGCCAGACTCTGTTCGATCGATTGCAGGGCGGGCAGACTGGCGTACTTGGAATCCACCTGCATCGCCATCCGCACGCCGGTCAGTTTGCTGACAAAGCGGCCTTGGATTTGTTGGCCTTCGCTGCGCAGCTGCACCCAGACTTCACGCTTGCCGCCCCGAACGGCAAGGCTGGCGTCTGAATCGCGTCCCAGCGACATTGCGGGCGCGTCGGACTGAGGCCAGTGCAGTGTCAACAGATCCACGTCGTTGCCGGAGCGTCGGTCGCGGACGTAGTCCACGCGGACCAACTGGGGACCATCCAGTTCCAATCGGGCGTGAAGCGGTTCGGCCAGGTACTCCGGTTGCGGCGTCATGTTTTCGACCACGCCGGAGAGTGCGTACGCGTTTCCGTCGGCCCGCATCATCCCGCTGACTTCGCATCGTCGAATCAGAATATCGGGTTGACGTTTTCCAGCGAGCAAGTCGACATCGATGCCGCGGCTGCGTTGCGATTCCGGTGCGACCACGGTGTAGCCGGCCAGGGCGCGGCCTCCCTCCCAGTAGGAGCGGATGCCAGCGATCTTCTCACGCACCGCTTCACTGATCAGGTCCACCCCAAAGTTTTTTGAATCGCCAAGATCCCCAGGGACGTATTGATCAATCCGTTCCAAATCTCGCTGTTTGGCCTGCTCCAGCGACGCCAGGTCCGAGCGAAATCGCTGGGGCATCGCGTCGATCGCATTGCGGACCGACTTCAGTTCGGCGCGGGCTTCGTTGGCGGTTGCCAGGGTGCGATCCAGAGTTTGCCAATCCCGTAGCGGGTTGTCGATCTCCCGCGCCGAATCACGAATCTCCCGGACCTGGTTTTCCAAGACCTTCGCGCGGCTGACCAATTGACGATAGTCGGATTCCCAGCGGGTTTTGATTTCTTCGCTACGTCGCACGGTCTCCAAATCCGCCACGGCCTGTTCGGCTTGACGCTGCAGCTGGCCGGTCATCCCGCCCAGCAGTTTTCCTAGCGCTCCGGAACTCTTGGAGGATGGCGTGTAGATCGGTTCGTCTTCGTCTTCGAACTGGCCGGTCTGTTCCCGGCGGGTACCGATCTGCAGCCCCGTGATGCGACCCTCACGGGCGACCCACCGTCGTCGCAGCAGTGCTTCCCCGTCGATCGAAAGCTCGATCTCGTCGGCCCGAAAGGCATCTCGAAACGCCTTGCCGTTGCGAGGATCGGCCACGCGGACCTGTTCGTATCGAACACGGGGCGGAAACAAGCCGACGTCGGTCTTGCCGATGTCCACCTTCGCCCCGGTCGCGGTTTGCAGCCCGGCGACCGTGACGTAGCTGGCGACGGGCGCCATGCCGAATCGCAACAACATCAAGATCACGGCCACGACCAGAAGTCGTGTCAAAAGGTATCGCCAGCGAATCATCCTGCTGCTTTCCTTTGCTGGGAGTGACGCAATCGACGGAGCAAGTAATTGAGCGCCTCGTCCGACGTGGCTTGCGGATTCGGATCGGCCTCGGTTTCGGAGTCGTCCGCGGATTCTTCGCGAAAGTCCTTCATGCGAATGACGTCGATCCGAGTTTCGACGGAAACGACCGACGAGTCCGCGTCTTGAGGACTTTCTTCCGACTCGGGACGAAATTCAGACTCGGCGGCCAGCACGCTGTCGATCCGAACCGTCGACGGCGGCGAGGCCGGCGGTTCGTTGGTCGCCGCAGCGGTTGACGGCTGGTCGAAGCGGGGCGGCGGCGTGGTGGCGTGTCCGTCCTGAACGACCACCACCGAATACTTCGTGTCGGCTGGCGTGTTCTCCGCCGCCACCGAACCGGACGCTTGTCGTTCGGGTTCTCCCGCGGTCACCGGCGGCGCCGGGTCGGCCGATGGCGCGTCAGCTGCCTGCGGCTCCGGAACCGCATTGCTAGCGCTTTGTCCTTGGGACGGCTGAGCATCCGCCGGCTGGGCGTCCAGAGAGACGGTCTCGCTTGAAGACGTGTCGGCCGGAGCCATTCGACGAAACAGAGGCAAAGCCAGCAAAAAAATCGGCCCGGTCGAAAACAATCCGATCGTGAAACTTCCCAACACCACCGTGTTGTTCAAGTCGGTCCAAGGCACCAGCGGCAACGCCCAAGCCTGCTGTGCAATCGATAGCCCCGTGGGGTGTGAGAGCAGGTAGTCGCCGACCCGGTGCGAATAGGGGTCCAGAAACGCGGCGCCAAAGGACACCACGATCGCGACCACGCCCAGCATGGCGTGGTTGACGCGAAAACTGAGCACGGTCAGCAACACCAGGACGGCAAGCAGGTTGCCGTGCGGGATGATTCCCAGCAACACGCCGAGTGCGACACCGCCGGCCAACTGGTGCGGAAACCTGCGCCCTGCGATCGCCTTGCGAACGTTGTTGAGCAGTTTGAGCGAAAAAATGACCATGACGCTGCGCCTCCATGCGCACAGCCCGTTGCGGAACGTCCATCCTGTACCGCTATCGGCAATCGCCCGGGCGTGAATCCACACAACCGTCACATTTTCACTGATCGGATTCACTGATCGGATTCACTGATCGGATTCACTGATCGGATTCACTGATCGGATTCACTGATCGGATTCACTGATCAGGGTCACTGATCGGTCGGATCGGAGCGGGCATTTGGTCCGCCACACGGCCGGCATTGGGCCGCCATCGGGCTGAAACCGGGCCGAAATCGCGTCTGAGAATGCAACCAGGCCCCGCGGAAGTTCCACGGGGCCTGGTCGTCGGTGCGTTCTAAAAGATCTGTGCCCGGCGGGCGGCACGCGATCACTCAGCTGTCACTGGAGAGCGAATCGCTGGAGAGGGACTGGGATTCCGAGCTCTCCGAAGGGGTGCGGCTCTCGGCGATTCGGGTGGCTTCCCGCACGACCGCCATCGCAGCTTTGATCTCGATCGGTGAGAACCAGCGAACGTTCCCGGTGTATTTGCTTTCGACACGATTCTTGGCGGCCAGAGTCTGCCAGGACAGGTCGTCCATCAGGTTCCACGCTGCCGCCTGAGCGGTGTTCTGCGCGACTTGACCGTAGCCGAGTGCTTCGCACAGCACGTGAACGCGTTCGTCCTTGGTGACCACTTCCAGCGGCACAATGGTGTAGGCCATCTTGGGGTTCGGATCCGGCTTGCCGTGCTCCAGACACACCGTCGTGACGGAAACCTTTTGCTCGCGTTGCGGCGGGATCCGCATGAAGCCGCCCATGCCGCCGCCCATGCCGCCCATGCCCATGCCGCCGCCCATGCCACCCATGCCGCCGCCCATTCCGCCCATGCCGCCGCCCATGGCTTGACCGCCGCCACCCATGCCGCCGCCCATGCCACCCATGCCGCCGCCCATACCTCCCATGCCGCCGCCCATGCCGCCCATGCCACCGCCGAACTGGCCGTGGACGGGGACGCCGGCAAACTTGGCGGGCAAACGCAGGGTCATGGGTTCATCGGTCAGGTTGCGGACCAACAGGTTGGCCTTGGCAGCACTCAGCGGGATGAATTTGACGTCGACCTGACCTCCGTCCATCGCCGCGAAAAGTTCCGCCTGCGGCGGCTCGGGTTGGGCCGGATTGTCCGCCGACGCGCCCGACGCCAGCAGCGTCAACGCCAGACAAGCGGATCCGGCCGTGAACAGTGCACGACGGGCGAAACGGAGATCGGCAGAGTGTGTGCGTTGAGACACGTTGAAGTTCCTTGTGCGTTTTGGGCCGGCGGATGAAGAGCGGATCAGATCGGCGCGGCCTGGAATTGGGGATAACTTCACCGCAGCAACATCGCCGTCTTGAAGGAGGGCGAGGCTGCTTCGGCGAAACCAGGCACGAGGAAGGAGGCAGGTGAATCGCGGCCCAAAACTCCCCAGGGGATGATCGCGAATCGTTCCTCGAACCTCCTTCAGCATAGTTCGGCGAATAGGCAGGACCAAGTAGAAAGCTCTGCGGGAGCCAGGAGGAACCGCCGAAAAGCGAAAATTTGGGCCAATCGCTTCAATCCTAAGTGCTTTTCAGGGTGCACCCTGCTTTGGGACACAAGTCGCTTCCCGGGAGGAGGTCGTGCAGCTTTGAATCACCCTCCCTCCGTGAGGGTGATTTCACCTCACTTGACCGGGTCGCCTGCGGAATTCCTGCTGCCGGCACCATCCCTACCGGTGTCATCGGCTGCCGCGTCGGCCTTGCCGCCGCCCGGTGTGTTCGGAAAGCCGTCCGGCCGCCGGGCTTTTGATTCTTTCACCGACACCGGGGGCAACAGTGAATCCAGGGCGTAGGCCTCGATCTCGAACGGATTCTCTCGATATCCGTCTCGACCGCGGACATACAACCACAGCGACCACCCCAGGTACGCCGGCACGAACAGCGGCCCCCAACGTCCATACTGGCGGACGTGCACGTGCTCGTGCGTCCGCGTCCGTTCCAGGGCCAAACGGTCACAACCGAAGACGGCATATCCCAGGGTCATTGCCGCCGCGGAGACCGGTAATCGGCGTAGCACCCAGGCCACCCCGGGTCCGTGCATTTCGATGACGCCCTGAACCACCCGGAACCGGGCCAGCAGCAGCAGTCCGATGCCGACGGCGAAACACGTATTGGGGGCGGCCCACAAATAACACACCGTTCGCCGCACGGCACCGGACCGCTGCGGCGGCGAATCAACCTTCCGGTCATTTCGCTCGGTGATCAATCTGAATCCCCTTTCGGCCCTCAGCGACATTTCCGATCTTCACACGATCGGCTCGGCGACCGCCACGTGCTGGCGGCGATCGCCCGCTTGCGGCAACTCGGTCGGACGCCGCTACCGATCTGGTTCGGCCCCTCTTTCGCCCGCGGTCACTTTACACCACAACTACGACGGCGCGACGGGAACTCCGGATCCGACTTCTTTTCAGATCCGATCCACGTACCAAATCCGATCCACGTACTGGGACACAGCATGTCCGTCGAAATCATCGAGGATGGCAGCGTCCATCTCTACGGCCGCGAACGGCTGAGCGATCGTCCACGAATCGGAATCCTGACTTCCGGCGGAGACTGCCCGGGGCTCAACGCAGTGATCCGCGCGACCACCAAGGCCGGATTCTGGTTGGGATACGACGTCGTTGGCTTTCGTGACGGAATGGAAGGCCTGGTCGATCCGGTTCGCTACCAAGTGCTCAGCCCCCGCAACACGGCCGGAATTCTGGTCCAAGGCGGAACGATTCTGGGATCGACCAACAAGGGACGCTTTGGGACACGCGTGGGCGTCAGCGGCCGTGCAGAAATCGATCCGGCTCTGGTGCGGAAAGTGGCATCCACCTTCGAGTATTTGAAACTGGAAGGGCTGATCATTGTCGGTGGTGACGGCTCTCTTTCCACCGCCCTGCAGTTTCACGAGGCCGGTCTGCCGGTGGTCGGCGTCCCCAAAACGATCGACAACGACTTGGCGCGAACAGCTTTCACGTTCGGCTTCAACAGCGCGGTCTTGTGCTGCGCCGACGCGCTGGATCGGCTGCACACGACCGCGGCCAGCCATCGCCGGGTCATGGTCCTGGAAGTGATGGGTCGTCACACAGGCTGGATCGCGCTGCACGGCGGGATCGCCGGCGGGGCCGACGTGATCTTGATCCCCGAGATCGGATGGACCTACGAGAACGTGCTCGCGAAGATCGAAGAACGCCGTTCCATGGGGAAGGACTTTACCCTGGTCGTCGTCGCCGAAGGCGCTCACCTGCCATCGGGCGGCCTGGTCACCAGTGACCAGGAATCGGGCAACGCCCAAGTCAAGCTGGGCGGGATCGGCCCGCTGGTCACCGCGCGGCTCGCTGAGGTTTGCCAGCAAGACGTCCGCTGCGTCGTGCTGGGGCACCTGCAACGCGGCGGCGGACCCACCACGTTCGACCGCGTTCTCGCCAGCCAATACGGGGCGCACGCGGTCCGTTTGATCGTGGAACGAAAATTCGGCCAGATGGTCTGCAGCCAGCCGCCCGACATCCTGGACGTCCCGATCGCCGAAGCGGTGCACCAGATCCGTACCGTGGACGCTCACGGGTCGGCGGTTCAAACGGCGCGGGCCATGGGAATCTGCTTTGGCGATACCCCCGGCTATCAAAACCCGTTTGCCGGCGGCTCCGGCAAAGTCGCCTCGGTCTGAGACGGGGGACGGGCAAGGCCAAACAAAAAACGGCCGAGTTCCACGCCGAAACGGGAAACTTGGCCGCTGTTTGAAAACCGTCTGGCAAGCAGTCAACGGGATCCTTTCACTCCCACGGTGAAGACGATCCCGCGTCCTCCTGTTCGTCCGCGTCGAGTCCACAAAACAGCGGACTCTCACCGGTAACCCGGTCTATCGGCTCGCGCCGGCCCGGATTCGGGTCGGAAAGTGGCGTTTTCCTGGAATCGCTCCCGCGACGGGTGACGTCCCACCGATCGCTGCAACTGGGTCGAGTTTTCCGCCTGACACCGGTGCGTCGACCACCGACACCCCCACCTCGACAATTTGTCGCATGCCGACGACGAAACGGCGGTCCGGCCCGCAGGGGGGAACGGGCAAATCTTTTACACGGCCGTTACATCCATTTGCCGTGGTCTAGACAGAACCGGAAACCAATCTTCCTAAACTTTCGCCCATCTGCGATGGAATCGACTGCCGCACCGGCACCCAACCGCTTCGAACGAGGAATCGTCATCATGGCGAATGTAGTGGAATCCCTTCCGAATCCCCCCAGCCAACCGGTCGCTCCCGATGCGGAGGAACTGCGTGGCGGCGTGGGTTCGCCCCAAACTGCACCGAACAGCACGAAGGCTCCCCAGGGACAGACCAATCCGGAACTTGGCACCGCCGCCCAACGGAAGCGGTTCTCCAATCTGTCTTGGTGGGCAATCGGCTGGCTGGGGTTGGCGCACCTGGTGGTCATTTGTGTGGCGCCGTTCACATTCACGCTGGCCGGATTGGCCGTCGCCGTCGTGCTGCACTGGCTGACAGGCAGCATCGGAATCTGTCTGGGTTACCACCGACTGCTGACGCACTCCGGCATGAAGACCTCCACCTGGTTCAAATACGTGCTGGCGGGTGTCGGATCGCTGGCCGGAGAAGGAACGCCGTTGGATTGGGTGGCCGACCACCGCAAGCACCACAAACACAGCGACCAAGACGGCGATCCCCATTCGCCGCATGACGGCGGTTGGTGGAGCCACATGTTCTGGCTGGCGTTTCACACGCACAACGGCGACCGCGATGCATACCTGCAGCGTTGGGTTCCCGACTTGTATAAGTTGCGTGGCATGAGAATCATGGATTACCTGTTCCTGCCGATCCACCTGCTCAGCGGCGTCATCTTGTTTGGTGCCGGTTATCTGTTCGGTGGCGTCGAATTGGGTACCTCCCTGTTGGTCTGGGGACTGTTCGTGCGGCTGGTGTTCGTGCTGCACGCCACCTGGATGGTCAACAGCGCCTCTCACATCTGGGGTTACAAGAACTACGAGACCACCGACGACAGCCGGAACAACTGGTTGGTGGCGATCGTGGCTTACGGCGAAGGTTGGCACAACAACCACCACGCGCACCCACGGATGGCAAAACACGGTCACAAATGGTGGGAATTCGACATCACCTGGCAAGCCATTCGCCTGTTCCGAAAACTGGGCTTGGTTTGGGACGTCGTCGACTATCGAACGGCGGCGGAGAAGAAAGCCCGCGAACAACAACCGACGTCGGCCGCCTGAACCCTGGCGGAACGACGCAGCCCTCGCCAGACTTGACGCCTCCGTACGTTCTGTCAGCTGGCGACCTTCAACCGATCGGCCCGACGCATGTCACGCATGCGTCGGGTTTTTCGTTGGACCGAATTGCTTTTGCCCGATCGCTTTTGGCGGGTCACTGCTGGCGGGTCACTGTCGGCGGATCACTGTCGGCGGGTCATTTTCGTCTCGACCGCCATCGTTCTTGCTCAACCGAGGAACCGTTGATGAACGACCATCCGCATCCCACTGCCCCTTCGCAACCGACCGATCACCAGCACCAGTTTGAACGCGTCGAGGACTACCTGCACCACCGCGCCCCGTACCTGCTGATCGACGCCATCGAACGCCTGGAATCCAAGTCGATCGTCACCCGATCGACCGTGCCGGACGACGCCTTCTTCATCACCGGCCATTTTCCGGGCGCCCCGATCCTTCCCGGTGCGATGATGCAGGAGATGACGACCCAAACCGCGGGGATTCTGATTGCGGCCCGGTACAATCCGATGGCCCAATTTGACACGCACGATCCGGACGCGAACCCGTACGCCCTGGGCGTCCTGGTCAAGGTCTCCCACGCCCGCTACCGCGGCTTTGCCCGTCCCGGCGACGAGTTGCGGATCGAAGTCCGGTTGGAAGATCGGTTCGCCAACGTCTTCGATTTCAAAGGCCGCGTCGCCTGCCGTGATCAGACACTGATGCGGAACCAGTTCCAATTGGCCAATGTCGCCTCGCGGACGCTGCGTGGCCTCCCGGCGGCGACGTCTTGAGACGGCCCGCCGCGTCCTCGATGCCCCATCACATCTGCGAATAGGGCTTTGCCGCCAACACGTCCTGATCAATCCGGCTGACGGTGCCTTTGTATTTCTCCACGCCTTTGAGCACTTGCCAGTCGGGATGATTGCGAAACGTGTCCCAGGCTTTCTGGCGGGCCGCATCGTCGGGATACACCGTCAGGTAGATCAGGCAGGGCGTCTGGGGACCGATCAGGCACTGGCCCAGGAACACCGGCTGGATCCCGCTGTCCAAAAAGATCGGCACCTCCCCGTTGTTGAACATGTCCACCTTCAAATCGCCAAGCCGCTCGTTGGGGCTTTCATACAATCGCAGCTCGTAGACCCGTTGCTGATTCTCCAGCGTTCCCGCCGGCACGTTCAGTTTCGGCATGCAGTCCATCGCCACGAGCAATTCACTGCGAATCCGCTTGTAGGGAACCTGATCCGGCTCGATGCCGATCGACTCCCGGGCGTCCTGCTGGAATTGCGAGTCATCCCGCAAACCGGAAGCAACGCGGACCAGATCGTTGGGCGAGTCATAGGGAATGACCACGATCACGCGGGAATCCTCGCTGGAATCCTTCTCCGTCGGCTCCGCCGGAGCAAACACGCCGACCGGTCCGACATCCTGCCTGCCCAGGGCGGGCAACAGGGCATCGCGCAAATAAGCATCCAACGCTTTCGCCGACGAGGCATCTTTCAACTGGTAGGTGCGTACTTCGTAATACTGCTTGTCCATCGGCTTCTCCGGATCGGCGGCGTGCGACAGGCCCGCGAAAAAGGTGGCCAAAAGGGCAAGGGCGACGGGCAGAATCGCAGCACTCGATCGATCAATCATGGTCTCTCTCCAATCATCTTTTCGGAAGGTTAGCGGGGTTGAGCCCGCGACGGCCCGCGCATCATAATCCCGCCTCGCCCGCGGCGCGGAGCGGTCCAGGCCGGCCGATCGGCTTCAGCCGTTGCTCCGTGGGGGCGAATCCTTTCGCAATTCTCCTCTCGCTTCGGGTACCAGCGTGTTCGACAAGATTGGTCAGATCGCGTCCATCGGGATGCAACCTCATCTGTTGTTGGCCGAAGCAGCTGCGACCGCTGAAGAAGCAACGGCGGCGGCGGGCGAAGAATCATTGTTCTCCATCGGCGGCCTGCTGACACTGGGGATGCTGGTGCTGCTGCAAGCGGTGCTGGGATTCGACAACCTGCTGTACATCTCGATCGAAAGCAAACGGGTTCCGGAAGAGCAGCAGTCGATGGTCCGAAAAACCGGCATCGGACTGGCCATCGTATTCCGAATCGTTTTGTTGTTCGTCGTCGTGCACCTGATCCAACGGCTGGAAAACCCGTTCGCGCACTACGTCTCCGATCCGCTGGAAATGCACGTCTCCGGCCACAGCCTGATCGTGTTGTTCGGCGGCGGTTTCATTTTGTGGACGGCGCTCAAGGAAATCTATCACCTGCTGGCGATTCATGAGGTGGGCGACGGAAGCGAAGACGAGTCCAAACGCAGTTCGGCCGGCAAAGCCATCGGGCTGATTGTCGCGATGAACCTTGTGTTTTCGTTCGATTCAATTTTGAGCGCGATGGCGCTGACCGACTCGTTCGCGATCATGGCAACGGCCATCGTGATCAGCGGTCTGCTGATGATCTGGCTGGCCGACCACGTTGCGGAATTCTTGAAGAAGAATCGGATGTATGAAGTCCTGGGACTGTTCATCCTGTTCATCGTCGGCGTGATGCTGGTCAGCGAGGGCGGGCACTTGGCCCAGCTGGAGTTCTTTGGGTATCACGTCACGCCGATGGCCAAGAGCACTTTCTACTTCGTGCTGTTCGTGCTGATCGTCGTCGACATTGTCCAGGGACGCTATCAGAAGAAGCTGATCGCCAAACAACAGCGTTCCCAGACGAAGACGCCCACGACGGCGTGACGGGCGTTCCGGTGACCGGCTGGGATACCGGCGGGGACACCAACTGGGACACCGGCAGGGCGGCAAAGCCGATGCAGGTGTCCCACACCGATCGGAATCGGCCGAGGGGAACCGACCGTCGGGAAGACAGGCGTGCCAAAGTCGGTTTTCCGGCCCCTGACCGTCCCCCGGGGAATCGGCGTCGATGTACAATCGTCGCTGCGCCGCACGCGTCCCGTGGTTGCTGTTTTACCCTCCCAACCGCCGTCTCCCTCTCTTTGACCCCCAGTTGCACTATGCTCCCCCGCCGAATCTTTTTTCGAATCGCATTGATTGCCGGATTCTTCTGCCTGGCCGCCGGACCAGGCTGTTTCGCCCAAAACGACGACGCCTCGCAATCGGAGAATGCGGTGACTGGAGACCCCACCGAAACCGCCGGCGACTCCGCGGAGTCACAAAAGAAAGGGCTGCTGCGGCACGCCGTGTTCTTCTCCTTCAAGGATTCTGCCAGCGAAGCCGACGTGCAGGAAGTCGTTGACGTGTTTGCCGCGTTGCCCAGCAAAATCGACTCGATCATTGACTTTCAATATGGCACGAACAACAGCCCGGAAGGCTTGGACGACGGATTCACGCATTGCTTTCTGTTGACCTTTGCCGATGAAGCCGGCAGAAAAGAGTACTTGCCGCACGCGGCCCACAAGGCATTCGGTGACGTGCTGCGTCCTCACATGAAAGATGTTTTCGTGCTGGACTACTGGGGCGACCCCTCGCAACCCAAACCAGAAAAATCGCTGCTGCATGCCGTGTTCTTTGATTTCAAGGACGATGCTTCGCCCGAGAAAATCAAACAGGTCGAGGAAGCGTTTGCCGCGTTGCCGGAGAAAATCGACACGATTCGGGCCTTTGAATGGGGGACCAACAACAGCCCGGAAAGTCACGACGACGGTTTCACCCATTGCTTCCTGGTGACGTTCGATAGTGAAGAAGGACGCGCGGCGTACCTTCCCCATCCCGATCATCAAGCGTTCGTCGACGTCCTCAAACCCGTGTTGGAAAAGGCCCGCGTGCTGGATTTCTGGGCAGCGCAGCCGTAAAGGCTTCGACTGTCTAGAAGACGAACGCTCGATTCCGCCGTCGCCGGCCGCGGCGCCGGCGGAAGTCACCTCGTGCCGGACCGGCCGCTTCAAGCCGACTCTCCCGTGGCGGCCTTGCTGCTTGCCCAGCGGCTTGCTTCTGGCATCGTCCGCGTTTCGGTCCGTTCGTCACCGATCCGTGGTTTCACGGCTGCAGCCATTTCGTTAACGTTTTCGCTGTCGCGTAGCAGGACACGGATCTTTCAGGAACATTTGGCGAGGTCGACGAGCAACGATGCTATACGCAGTGATCATGGCCGGCGGCAGCGGGACACGGTTCTGGCCGGCCAGCCGGAAGATGAAGCCGAAGCAATTGCTGTCGCTTGCCGGGGATCGAACGATGATCCAGGCCACCAGCGATCGGCTGACCGGGCTGGTGCCCATCGATCGTCAATGGATCGTCACGAACCGCAACTTGGTCGAACCGATCGCCGAGCAGCTGCCCGCGATGCCAAAGGCCAACCTGATCGGCGAACCGGCCAAACGCGACACCGCCCCTTGCATCGGATTGGCTGCCGCGTTGATCCAGCGCCAAGACCCCGACGCGATCATGGCCGTCATGCCGTCGGACCATGTCATCCAAACGTCCGATCAGTTTTCCGAAGCGATTGCGGCGGCCGAGCAGCTGGTCCTGCAGGACCCCGAGCGAATCGTCACCTTTGGAATCAAGCCAACGTACCCGGCCGAGTCGTTCGGCTACATCCAACGCGGGGATGCCGTGACGACAGCGGACGGCCCCAAGGCCTTCGCGGTCGCGGAATTCCGCGAGAAACCGGACCAGCAAACAGCCGCCGAATACTTGGCCTCGGGCCGCTACTACTGGAACAGCGGCATTTTCGTTTGGAAAGCTTCCACGATTCTGGATGCGCTCCGGAGCCGGCAGCCGGACATGTACTCCCATTTGCAAGCCATCGCCGACAGCATCGGGACTGCCGAGTACGCCGAAACGCTGGATCGGGAGTTCACAGCCATCGAAGGGACGTCCATCGACTACGCGGTGATGGAGTCTTACCCGAACGTGGTCGTCATCGAAGCCCCGTTCGGTTGGGACGATGTCGGCAGTTGGCAGTCGCTGGGAAGGCTTCATCCGTCCGACCCGCAGGGCAACACGGTGGTCGGCAAGCACCTCGGAATCGACACGACCGGCTCCATCATCTTTGGGTCACCGGATCACACAATCGTCACCATCGGGGTGGAGGACCTGATCGTGGTGCAGACAAAGGACGCCACCCTGGTGGCTCCAAAGTCGGCTGAAGAGCGGGTCCGCGAAGTCGTCAAACGGCTGCAAGAGTCCGGACAGACCGATTGTTTGTAGGGCGACGATGAAACCGGTCAAAAGGGCGGAAACCGCCGCCGGAACGCCGCGACGGTAAGTCGATGCTAGGCTGTGTTCAGCCGGCCACGAGCAAATCGCCGGAAAATCCGTACACAGAGACTACGATTAGTCGCTCCGACGTCCTCCACTCTCGCTCGAATCGCCGCGACTCATGCCTGTCCGCCTCCTGATTCTGTTGTCCCTGCTGTTGGCCCCCGCTGTCTCGGATCGCCTGGCGTCTGCCCAGGACGATGCGGCATCCGAACAACCGCCAGACGAATTGGTCCGTCAATTGGAATCGACGGCGGCCCAGGGGGGAGATCGTTTGCCGCAGGCCATCGAATCACTGGCCCGCATCGGCGCCTGGCCGCAAGTCGATCGCTGGCTGGCGAAATTGGATGAGGTCCAGGATCAAAACGAACTGGCCCGCGCAGCGCAGATCATCGGCAACAACCTGCTGCTCCGCATCTCCTTGCGCGAGGAACTCGGCGACGCCAGCCGCTCGGCGTTGGGCAAACTTACCGCGGCGGCCAAAGCCGTGATGGAATCTCCCCAGCGTCTCAGCCAGGCGCTCGAGCAGCTCGGATCCAGTCAGATCGACGACCGACTGAATGCCAACCGAACGCTGCTGCAAGGCGGCAACGCATCGATCCAAACCATCGTGGGCGCGGTCGGCAAGGGCTTGCCGCAGCCGCAGCGGGGACGCGCGCTGAAAGTCCTGCGGTCGCTCGGTGATGGTGGTCAGCAAGCCCTGCAGCAGTTGGCCCTTTATGGTGCCGCATCGGTCCGTGCCAACGCGCTCGCCGCGCTGATTGAGATCGCCCCGGATGCCGCCACCGACGTGGCCGTCTCCGCCGCGTTCGCCGAGGATGCCGGGGACCAGGAACGTCAGCTGGCAGCCGACTTCCTGAATGCCATCTCACCCGGCATGACGCTCGATCGATCTGTCGCCTACCTGGCCGACCGTCTGCGGACGGCGCGATCGGTCGCCGCGCGCACCTCCAACGATCCGACGCCGGCGATCCTGTGGTCGGTCAATGAGGATCGAACGGGTGTCGATTTCGTCCGCACCACTGAACTCTATGCCCAGTACCGCCAGGCCTACGATGCCGGGCAGCAGTTGCTCCGCCTGGGCGACGTCCCACCGAAGGCGTTCCAGTCCGCGCTGGCGGCCGATCTGGCCTATCGCGTGCTGGTCGACGTGATGTGGGGTGACGAGGACCAGGTCCAAGCGATCCTGAAGACTTATGGCGACCGGCTCACGCCGCAGCAGATCCAACTGGCCCTCGGAGCGGCACGCCGCGACCACCAGGTTCCCGCAGCGGTCGGGCTGCTGCGTTTGCTCACCATGCTTCTGACCGACGACTCCGCCCCGTCCGCCTCCGACGCGCGGTCGATGTTGTTGACCGACGACGCCGGTGGCAGCTCGGAAGTCGTGCAGGCGACCTTGGACCCGGACCCGAGAGTCCGCTACGAAGCCGCCGCGATGATCGATCGAGTCGCCGGCCCGCTCACCGACGACGTTTCCTTTGCCGGATCCAGCTACGTCCGCAAGACCTTGGCGGAAATGTCGCGTTTGTCCCGCCAGCCCTCCGTCGTGTTGATTGAAACGCGGCCGTTGGTTGCCCTGCGTCAGGAAACCATTCTGGGACAGCTGGGTTATCAGGTTCGGGCCGTGCAGAGTGTCGCGGCTGCCGAACGGGCGGTTTCCCAAGGAGGCGATCTGCGAATGGTGCTCAGCAAACTCCGGCTTGCCGATGCCACGCCGACCGAGCTGGTGGATCGAATCCGACGACTGCCGAAAGGGAAACACACTCCGATCGTGTTTTTCCAAGACGACGACGCCGACGAACGTGTGGTCAAAGCGGCGGAACTGGAAACGACGTCGCTACGTTGGAGCGACGCCACCACTCCGGCCGTGTACCTGGTTCCGCTGCCCGGCAGCATCAACGCATTTGCCGACGTTCGAGCGGAAGTCGAATCCAAGCGTCGGCTTCCCCCGCTGAGCGTTTCGGAGCGGCTGAATTTTCAGGCAATCGGCACTCGGGCCCTGCAAGACGCAAAGATCGCCCGCTAAATCAAACCCGGTATCAAAATCCGCCGCCAAACGCTAATTTTTGCGTGATGCCCGTCGGCATCGATCGGACGATCAATTCGTGGGACGCGTCAAAGACCAGCGTGTTGCCGCCGCGGCGGCCGGTGGCGGAATCCCGATCGATTGCCCAGGCAAGACGGACATTCCGGCGATCCATTTCCGCGTTGAAAAAACCGCTGGCGGCGGCGACGTCTGCTCGCCCCGCCGCGATGACCGCGAATGCTCCATGGCAATTATTGGTAACTCCGCGACGAACCATCCCAACAGCCCCTTGCCGGGGATCATCGGGAATTCTCCGGCGATGCGCGACGTGTATCGCATCACGCGGCGGGTCGCCGTCAGCAACGCTTCCGTCTTGGTGTTGGGTGAAACCGGCGTCGGAAAAGAATTGATCGCCGGGGCCGTTCACCAGCTCAGCCATCGCAGCGGCCGCCCGTTCGTGCGCGTCAACTGCGGGGCCCTCAGCGAAAGCTTGCTGGAGAGCGAACTGTTTGGACATGTTCGCGGTGCTTTTACCGGTGCCGTCACGAACCGCACCGGACGATTCGAAGCCGCCCAGGGTGGCACGATCTTTCTGGACGAAATCAACAGCACGTCGTTGACCCTGCAAGTCAAATTGCTGCGGGTGCTGCAGGAAAAGGAATTTGAGCGGGTGGGGGATACCAGCACGCTCCGGACGGACGTCCGAATCATCGCGGCCAGCAACCGGGACCTGATGGGCGAGGTGCGGGAAGGGCGGTTCCGCGAAGACCTTTACTGGCGGCTTAACGTCGTCCCCATCGAGATCCCCGCCTTGCGAGAACGACGCGACGACATTCCCGCGTTGATCTCGCACTTTCTGGACTACTACAACGAACTGAACGACCGGTATGTCGTTCACATCGGTCCCGGAACCATGGAAGCCCTGCAGGATTACCACTGGCCGGGAAACGTCCGGGAATTGCAAAACTACGTCGAACGGGCCGTCGTGATGGCCGAGACCGACGAGTTGACCACCGACCTGCTTCCCGATTGTGTCCGCAACGGCCGGACTCAGATGGCCCCTGATGCCGACGGCCCCACGCCGGCCAATTTTGATAGCTTGGCCCGCAACGTCGTTCAGGCAGGGCTGGACGAAATCGGCCAGGACGCCGGGGACGCCCACGGCAGCATCGTCAATCGCGTCGAGCGCGAACTGATCCAGCAGATCCTGCAGGCCTGTGGCGGCGTTCAGACCAAGGCCGCCGCCCGGCTGGGGATGAACCGCAACACCCTGCACAAGAAGATCAAAGAGTACGGACTGGGCGACGACGGCTAGGGGACCAGATCTGTCTTCAGGCACAGCCTGACCTACAGAGCGTCTTCAGGCACAGCCTGACCGACGAAGAGGCTCTGCCCCACGTCGCCAGCGGATCCCCCCGCTGCAGAGCCGCACTTCGTAATGGGGCACAACACGACACAGGGAGATTCTGCGGCAAGAACCAATGAACAAGCGTTTCGGTCCGGAAATGCTCCCCAAAGAAAATTGGAAATCTGGCATTTTCGACGTGGGACATTCGGCGATTGGTGCGTTCTGGCTTTGTGCGGGGGCCTCTGAAGAACAGAAGCTTTCAACATTCATACGCAAGAACGCCTAGAAGACACGCACCATGAAAAACCCCGAATTTACGCTGGAACTCTCTGACGGAACGACCTTCGCCGTGGACTGCCGAGGGGATCACCGGCACCCGGACATCAAAGCGTTCTACCTTCCCGAAGGCGCCCTGCAGCCGTTCAGCAGCAAGAATTTGCCCACCGAGCGGCGTCGACACGCTAATCCGGAAGCCGCCCTTTCGGGGTCCCTGTAGGCGGCAATCGCCACTGCGCTTGCGTTCACCATTTTTCCCTTGCGACGGCTGACCAGCGACCACTTCGGTCGCGGGGAAGGACCGCAAGGGCAGCTGGAATCACAGCGTCAAACCGGCCCTGGCGATCGAGTTGTTCCAGGGGTGATCGTCTTTCCGTGCGATGGAGCGTCCGTGATGCCGATCAGGCATCATGAGCTGCCAGTCCTTCTGCGACCAATGCGATCGCGGCGCTCTGCATCGGCGTGCTCATGCTGGACATCGCCAGCCGTTCACGGGCCACTTGGGCCGGCGTCAGCGGCAGATGCATGAACACGCTGCGCGTCTTTCGCCCCATCATCTCGCTGTAATGCTGGCTCAGATACAGCGTTGCGTTGCACAGGTAGGTGCCCGCATGATGGGACACCTCCGCAGGAATCCCCGCCTCTAGCAATCGGCCCAGACAGTCGTGCAGGTCCGTCGGCGAGCGGTACGCGGTGGGGCCATCGGAAATCAACGGTTCACCGTCGGTGCGGAGATTCAATCCGACCGATTCCAGCTTGATCAGTGGCGATCCGGGAGACTGGCCCAAGTGGATCGCGAAGTCAAAATCTTGCTGGAGATCCAGTTCCAGCTGTCGCTGGGTGCGTCCCAGGTCCACCGGGTAGCGGCGGGTGGTGATTTCCAGGTTGCCCTCATACCAGCTGGTGAAATCGATCACGGCCAGCCAGCTTGAGTTATCGTCCCAGCGGTCATACGGCTCGAAAGCGGTCAACAGAACTCGAGTCACGATCGCCTTTGCGAAAGACAGGGACGAATGCGCGCAGCAACAGACAGGGTGTCCGTTACCCGGCGAGGTTCGCCACATCATAGTTCACCGCGGAAACAGAATTGCCTGCGGGAGTCGCGGAATAGGCAAGATTCTCCGGGACGGGTTGCGTCGGCGCCCTCGCAGACGACGCAGATGCCTTGCCGCACCGTCAAATCACCCCGCTGGTCATCGGCCTGGCTCAGGCTGCGGCTCGGCCGTTTTGCCGCAGTCGCAATTCCTCGTCCTCGATCAGATTCCGATGCGACTGTCCGTCAAGCGCTGCGGTCATCCGCCGCTGCAAACTGCGTCGCATGGCGCGATGATAGCCCACCGATGCGGCGAACAAGGTCAGCAGATTCGCGAAGCCGCTGTGGCGGACCAGCGGGTGAGGATCCATCACGAGATGGCTGTCGCTGCCGAAGGAGAACAACTTTCCGTCGATCTCGCCGATCGTCTCTCCATCGGCCTCGACTTCGAAATCGGCACCGATGGAGAACCAGTGACGACGGAGCACCAGATTCCACATCTTCCGGCCGTCATAGAAACAGAAACTGAAGATTGACGGGATGCGAAAAGTGCGGTGGTTTTGTTGGACGTAAGTGACGTGTTCGCGGCGTCCCAACATGGCCGCGAAGGAAAGCAAGGGTTTCCCGGTGGCGATGGAGTTGTGTACTTCGGTGGCCGTCACCTGCTCCAACGTGCCGACCCATCGGACCCGTTGCCCGGTCGTGCGAAACAGCTTCAAAACCAACCGGCGAGATTCGATGTCCCCGGTTTCCAGTTTCATGATGGCATCATCGGCCAGGTTGACTTCCAGCTCTCGTTTCTGCTTTGACGAAAGCCGACCCGACCGTTTGATTTGTCGCTTCAACTCGTACCGACGTTTGTCCTTCATCGCCTCCAAACAGCTGTGCAGCTCTTCCTCGTCAGGCTTCCAGACATCCGTCCGCAGTCCGACCAGGTGCGTCTTTTCCCAGTCACCGGTTTCGGAATCCAGCGAGCTGACCGTTCCGACGCAATCCATGTGCGTGGTGAAGTGATTCGAGTCGGCCGTTTTCAGTTTCTGCAACAGTTCGACATTGCTGGGATGAATTCCCGGCACGGCCCACATGTCGACAAACCGTTCGCGTCCAGTGTCAGATGCATCCGCCACGACTGATCCCTCGGGTCCTCAGTAGATATAAGACAAACCGAAATGAATTCCCTGCACGTAAAACGTGTCATAGCGGAATTGGGGACTCGGTCGCGCGGCTCCCGTCGGCGGGTCCGCGAGGTTGACGGCCAACGACGGATCGATCGCGCCGGAAACTTGCAGAGCGTCGGTCATCGCAATCACGTGATAGCCGACCGTCACGTCAAAGGCTGGATAGCGCTGCCAGCCGAGCGTGAAATCCAACTCAGGCACCCAACCGAACGTGTCGTCATCGATGGTGCCATCATTGGTGGACCGAACCAGCAGCCCGTTCGGATTGGTCGCATTGTTGCCGTCGATGCTGGTCAACGTGTTTCCGGTTCGAGTCGCCTTGCGTTGAATCGAACCGAACCCGATTTTCGCCAACGAACTGAACGACCAACACCCTTCGCGGTAATGGGTTGCCACCCCCAATTGACCGCCGTGAAAATCGTTTTCGATATCAAAGGCGTCGCGAACCGCGATCACCGCACCGACGGGCGCAAAGTCGTCGTCGATCGAAATGCTGCGGCTGGAAATCGACAGTGATTCGTCCATGCCCATGTATTGGTACCCGTACAGCAGATCGATCGTACCGCCGAACGGCTTGGCCCAAAGTTGGCGAATCGACAGGTCGGCTCCATACACATCGCTGTCGCCCTGAATCTGAATCGCGCCGGTCGCTCGATCCGGAAAGGCAATGATCTGCGTGTCCTGAGCCGGTGTCACACCATCGGTCACGTTCAGAAACGGGCGGGTCAACACGGAGCTTGAATCTTGGTTGGCCGAAAAGGCATGAGATTCCTGACCGGCGAACCAGCCCCGTGCCACCAGGCTGCGATCCTTGTAGGCGTCCAACCAGGTCCCCAAGGTGAAGCGGCCACCGGCGCGCAAGTCTTTGAAAACCGACTCGCGTCCGGCCAGCACCACGGTGCCGGCATCATCCAATCGTCCGGCAGTCTCGGCGTCCGGATCCGCGTCAGTCGTCGTGGTCACCAGCGCCGGCAACCGATCTCCCGAACGCCACATCAGCAGCAGTTCGACCGTACCGAACCACCGATCGCAGTCCACCCGACCGGTGGTGCACCCGCCGTCACAGCCCATCGCATCACATCCGGACGCGTCGCAACCAACGTCGAACCCTCCGTCAAACGCTCCATAGCCGGCGACCTCGCCCAGCAACGGAGCAGGTCGCGAGGACGATGCGGTGCAGCTTTGACAAGAACATTGCTGAACCGAACCCTCGACGTGGTCCTTTGGATACTGCGTCACCGATTCTTCGGACCGTTGATAGGACGCGATTCCTTCGATCGGCAACGCCTGCAGCTCCGCATCCACTTGTCGGTGGTCGACCGGCTGCAGCCCTTCGTGCGAAACCGGGCGGACCGAATCGTCCCAATCGCCATCCTCCCAATCGTCCACGTTGACGGGTGCGGGCAGGTCCGACTGCGCCGGTAACTGCCTGACGGAGGACGCTTCCAGGGAGGTGACGGATACCGGCTGAAGTTCACCCGGGCGAATCTCCGGCGGCGTCCAGGAGCCGCGATCGGGTGTCTTGCCGCGAACCAAACCCTCAACGGCCGCCGCGCTGTGGCACATGGCAAGCATGCCACACAGCAACAACATCCGTGGCGAGGAGCGGCGGAAGGCTTCTTGAGTCATCACGAATCCGAATTGAACGGCAGTGGTGGTGGAATCATTCGGAGCGCAAGCCCGGACCGGCAGCGCGCCTACAAAAACCTTTTCGACCATGCCGGTTGTGCCGCTTAAGAAAAACCCGCCGACTTTAACGATTAGGGCGACGTTGATGCGACAAGCAGGGAAGTCAATCGCAGGGCCGAACCGTCAATGACCCGACGTCGCGGCCCTCAAGCTCTTCACGCTCTGAGGAACTTCGCCACGACCAGTGCGTGCGGCGCAGCCACCGTCGGCACTGCGTTTAAAACGGATTCAGGCCGCCCGTCGCGCCCCGGAATCGACGGCCGCGTCGCGCTCAATCGGATCCGCGGAGGTGCCGGCAGGCACGGCGGACGTCGGTCGGCGCTCCATCCCCAACCAAACCCCCAACCGCGTCCGGCGCACAAAGCATTCGTAGGTGGCAAGTGACAGGAGCACCGCACCGGTGCAGGACGCCGCCGCTTTCATGCCCGGATTTCCCTCTCCCAAAGCCCATTTCAAATCGATGTGCAGCAGCCCGACCAACGGGTGGTGGACCAGGTAGATCCAGAAGGAGGCGGCAGCGACGTACTGAATCGCTTTGGGCGCCCGACGGAAATACCGCGTGGATCCTCCGATCAATGCCAACGTGGTTGCTCCGGCGGCAAGCGTCGTCAGCACCGCCAACACGAACACGGTCGCGGTGTCGACCGGTAACTGTTCCTCCGCGCGTTGCAGGTACCAACGGCCCAACCCGACTGAAGCAAACAGCGTGATCACGCCAACACCGCCGGTCCGCCAACACGTCATCGAGGTCCAGCGAAGCTCGGGATCACGTGCGGCAAGCAGCCACCCGCCGACGAAGAAGGCACCGCTGTAAATCCACTTGCTGGGAACCGGCAGAAAAGCATGCTGGAATCCCCAAACCACTTCGGGCGCGATCACCAGTGCCATGATAGCGACCGCGACAATCGCCACGACGGCGGACGAACCGCTCAACACATTGCGGAATCGTTGCCCGATTTCGATGCGACGGCCGATCCACAACACGCTCGCGATCACCGCGACGTACAGGAAGACGTACAGCAGAAACCAAAGGTGACTGAGGCCCCAGATCTGGTCCGAAATCGGTGCATCGAATTTCAAACTTTTCAACTTCACAGCCGGCATGGCACCTTCGGCGACCAATCCGATCGCCCAGATGTACAAATCGGCAGGCAGGACCACCAGCATGCCAAAGGCCAGCGGAACCAGCAATCGCTGCGCCCGGCTGCGAACCAATTGCCAGGGCGTTGATCGTCGAGCAGACCGCCAGAGCAGAAAGCCGGCTATGGCGAGAAACAGCGGCATGATGAACACTTCGATGGTCCAAAATGCACAATCCACCCATTCCCCGCCGGCGTCGCGGACCGGCCAAACCAAGCCGGGCATCGGATGCCGCAAGTAGGGAACACACGCGTGCAGCAGGACGACAGCCAGTGCCGCCGCGGCGCGAAGTCCGACCAGACCGGCCAGGGCGGACGCTGCGGTTCCTTTCGCCCCCGGATCGACTTTGCGATGCGGAGGATTCTCGCCCGCGATTTGCTCAGGCGGTCGTCGATGCGGCAGACGGATCACGTTCATGATCCGCACATATCAAATCACGACGACGCAAAGGAAGCGCAATTCTAATCCCCACCGATGACGATCCTTCAGCGAATCAAGAAAGGCTCCCCACGCAGGGTCGTCCGTCCAAACAGGATCTGCCGAAGCGGCGCGACTTCGTATCCGGCGGACCGCTGATCGAACAGCCGAATCGTGTTGCCGTAGACGTGCAAAGGTCGGCCGGGTCGATGTTCGATCGGCATCGACTTGATCCGTTCCCGGTACGGTCCCGTCGGGACCACGACCGGACTCCAGCCCGTTGGGGATGAGGCGTCGGCAGTGGCCGAATCACCAAACAGAACGACGGCAGCGATCATCGCGACCGGTGTCAGCCACGCCAAGTGTGTTCGCTTTTGTTTCACGATGCTTCCTGTGGTTGAAAATCCTAGTTGCTCAAGTCATCCCGATCCGCGGCGCGGCCCCCCCATCGACCGTCTCTCCGTCGCATCACGTCGGTCCAACCTGTGTCCCGACGCCCGTGGCGGCCGACGGACGTTGCAAAAACGATGCCAGTGGGTTGGGCCGCCTGGTCAGCCCGCGAACGCATGGCGGATGCAGCGGACGTCCGGCGCCCGCCACCGGTGGGGCACCTGGCTTGATTTGGGAACGTGTAGCGACGGTCGCCAAAGCGTGGCTTTCCGCCGCGATCGCGACGGCAGCTATCGGGAATGTGTCGCGATGCTCGGCGAAGCCGGGAAATCCACCTGGCACCGATGGCGATCGTCGCCCGCCAGGTCCTCCGGTGGTCTTCGCAGCTTGGGCGGTGGAGAATATTCAGCGGCCCACCAATTTCCACCCCTCCACCAAGCGTTCTCAGGACTTCGAAATGGGAAAACGTATTTTGATGATCGTCGGCGACTATGTTGAAGATTATGAGGCCATGGTTCCGCTTCAGATTCTTCAAACCGCCGGCCACCAGGTCGACACCGTCTGCCCGGACAAGCAGCCCGGTGAGACGGTGGCGACGGCGATTCACGATTTTGACGGCGACCAGACCTACAGCGAGAAACCCGGTCACCGGTTCGCGATCAACACCGATTTCGATTCGGTCAAAACCTCGTTGTACGACGCGTTGGTGGTTCCCGGCGGGAGGGCCCCCGAGTACCTGCGGCTGAACGACCGGGTGCTGGAAATCGTTCGCGAATTCGACTCAGCCGCGAAACCGATCGCAGCGATCTGTCATGGTCCCCAGATCTTGGCCGCCGCGGGCGTGCTGTCCGGCAAGGAATGCAGCTGCTATCCAGCGGTCCGCTTTGAGGTGACTTCCGCCGGCGGACAATACGTCGACCCGGCCGCCACGATGGATTCCGCGCACCGCTCGGGCCATTTGGTTTCGGCACCCGCGTGGCCCGCCCACCCGGCATGGATGCGATCGTTCCTGGACCTGCTGGGTGATGATTGAACGGCCAGGTTGCCCTGCAGCCACCTCGCATCCATCCCGCCGACCGGGTGATTCCTGGTGTCTGCGGAGGCCGCGGTTCGCGAAATGGACTACGATGAAGGAACGGAAAACGTGACAACCATGCCTCCGGGCGACCGGATGATTCCCCGGGGTGCCATTTCGCGTCGACCGACTCTTCTCAACCGAGTTTCCCCAGGAGCCCAGGAATGCGCCGTTTGCCCGCCGGAGTCTTTGTTCTTGCTATTGCATTCTCCTTGACGTTCACGACTTCCGCGTCCGCCCAGCGTTCCCGAACGAAAGTCGAGCCGCCGCCGAAACCTCGTCCGGTCAAGCTGCGGACCAAAGACGGAGTCGACCTGAGTGCGTTTTACTTTGGGTCCAACAAAGGCAAGGAAGCGATTCCGGTGCTGCTGGTCCACGAATGGGAAGGCCAGATGGCTCCGTACGGGCCACTGTGCATGGCGCTTCGCGATGCCGGATGCGCAGTATTGGCGTTGGACTACCGCGGGCACGGCGGATCGCGCGAGTACACCGATGCGAGTGGAAAAACCGAAAGCTTCAACCTGGAGACGATGGGACGTCGCGACATTCTGGGAATCGTGCAGTACGACTTGGAGGAAGCCAAGAAGTTCCTGGAACGGGAGAACAACGACGGCAAGTTGAACCTGAACGCCTTGGCGATCATCGGTGTCCGCGAAGGATGCGTCTTGGCGGCCGGCTGGGCCCAACGTGACTGGCAGTTCCCCAACGTCGGTTCACGCAAGCAAGGTCGTGACGTCAAAGCCCTCGTCCTGGTGTCGCCCGAACGTTTGCTGAAAGGCGTGCCGATCGAAGGCGCGATCAGCAACCGCAACGTTGCCGCGTTGCCCACCTTGATCGTCGTCGGCGAAGGGTCGGAGGAACAGGACGATGCCGACCGGATCTATCGCCGGCTGGGCGTCGTCAAACGGCGACTGAGCGGCGGCAGCGAACCGGACAACCTGACCCTGCTGTCGGTCAAAGAGCCGTTGGGCGGATCAAGCCTGGTCACGCAATCTCCGACCGTGGTTCCCAAAATCGTCGAATTCATCACTTCGGAAATCGAAATCGGCGACCAGGACAATCCCTGGATTGAACGCGAGTAGTCATCAGACCGAGCGTGTCGATCCGGCAGCGCAACGTCGCATCACGGCGGCTTGGGGACATGGCGATAGCGTCCCCCGTTCTGTTTCGCGATGCGCCGCATCCGGGTTTCACCTTCGCGGCTGTGATACCCGATCGTGTGCACGATGCAGATCGGATCGTCGTCGCCGAACAGATTGTCCACCCGATTGTTCCGGGCAAGCAATGCTTCGATCGATTGCGGGAATTCACCATCGGACAGCAAGAAGATCACGTCCGGATGCAAATCGATCGCAAAAGGAAGGGCCTCATAAGGTGCCCGCCCGCGGTCCATCTTGATCGACATCGCCCAGCGGCCGAGGGCCTGTTTGTTTTCCGGCGTCGCGTAAACACTCCGCGGCTCGTCGCGATCCGGTGTCGTCAGACGCATGTAGTCGGGCTGCTCGTCAAAGAAAATGACGTAAAACCGCTGCTGAGGTTGCAGTGCTGCGATCGATTGCAGCAATTCACGGCGAGCCGAATCAAAAGCGTCTCCCATGCTGCCGCTGCTATCGACCAGGTAGACAAAGTGCTTGCCGCCCCCTTCGACGCCGCAAAACTGGATCTTTGCATCCGAGCTGGACTGCAATGACATCGCGGCAGCGCCCGAACCGGCCAACAGCTCGGAACTTGGTGCCGGTGCAGCCGCGTCGGGAACCTCCAACGTGGGCACGGTGATGGGAAGTTCTCCCACGGCCAGGGTCGGCGCGGCGACCGGACTGGCTTCGGGTTCGGCGGCTTGGGGCTGAACCTCCGCGGATTCGATTTGAATCGACTCGATCACCACTTCCTCTGATTCGGAGACGGCACCCTCGATCGAGATTTGGTCCCCCGGCGGGTCCGTGGTCAGCGTGAAAAAGGCCAGCAACACCAACAAGCCGACGTGTGTGACCAGACTGACCAGCACGGCGGCCGGCCGTTTGTGCCGCGCTGGCCTGGCCTCGGGCGATCGGTCCAGCGGCCGCCCAGCCGGCCGCCCAGCCGGCCGCCCAGCCGGCAGTCCAGCCGGCAGTCCGTTGGCTTCTGGCCGTCGCCCCGACGCTGGATCTTGATCCAGCGCCCACGGACCCGGCGACTTTCTGCGGCGTCTCGATTGCCTGTCCCCAGATCCTTCGGCCGCTTCCGATGTAGCCTGCCGGCCATTGCTTGGCTGCCGTTTTTTTCCCGGATCCGGTCGGCCGTGGCCGTGGGGCACCGTCGGCATGGATTTCCCGGCATCGACCGCTTTCGATCGGTTCACGGGCTTTGGTCCGTCTTCCCCTTTGGCCGGGCCGGTGATGCGTCGATGGCCACCGTGACGTCCCGGCGAACTGGTCGACCGCGCAGCCGGAGACTCGGATTCGCTTGTCGGCGTGGCGAACGTCGACAGCCGAGTCGGCCGCGACGACGGTTCGAGCCCGTCAATCCGAAGGACCAAGTCTTTGGTCGGATCCCTCGCGGATTGCGATTCATCCTTCGAGGCCGGCGCGACGGCGGGAGACGTTCGTCGCAGCTCGTGTTCGCACGGCGATGCCTGAACATCCTCTTGGTGGGCGATTTGCTCGCTCAGTTGCTGGATCTGCAACTGCAATTCCGCCGCTCGAGCCTCCAGTCGTGCCGCGGCGGCTTCACTTTGCGTCTGCTGCAGCTTCAACCGCAAACGGCGAAGCCGTTCGACCGCCGGCACATGATCCTCCGACCGACCATTGGGACCGACCGGATCGGTGCTGCGAGAATCCCATTCTGACCTGTTCATTCCAGCGTTTGCCCCCCGCTTAGAACCGGCGTGAAACGTCGAAACGACGCTTCCAATCAAGTCTCGGACCGGTAGCAATCCGACCCGAATCGGACACCATCTTACCGCCGTCGCGCTCGCCTGTGGGAGGGAGGCGACTGGTCCGATCGGGCCGTCGCAAGCGGCTGACATCCAACGAATTGCGGCGATTCCCGGGCCACGTTCCGGAGAAGTCGCCTTGCCGTGGGACGTCCGGGGAGGCTATAGCCAATCACGCAGGCGCGGTCTTGCTCAAGATTGCGACGAACGGTTCTTACAGGGATGGTGACGATGCGTTTTGGCCAGTTTGATTGTTCCGCGAAACACCTTGTGCCCCGCATGCTGGCGGTAGCAGGGATCCTCACCCTTGCCGTCTTTCAATCCGCGGCTTCCGGTCAGGGAATCGGGCTACCGGGATCTTCCGGCAATGCGCCGCAGGCCGGCAACGGAACTCCGGGCGGCAATCCGGGTGCGGGCGGCAACGCGGGGCAGGGGAATGTCAGTACGCCGCCCAGTTTGCAGAACCAACCCTCAAGCTTGCCGAATTCGAGTAGCGGCGCGTCGTCCGGCGGCGGGAATCTACCCCGAACCGCGGGACAAGAACATCGCGTCTACGATTTGACCCCCTACACCGGATACCTGCCCAAACACGACCGGCCCGAACAAGCCGTCGTCGACTGGGTCCTGAGAGAAACCGGGACCGACGTCTGGTTCACCTCGCCGTTCGGTTTTTTGAATGCCGACCGTGACAAGCTATCGGTCTATCACACGCGAGAAATGCACCAGGTCGTCGCTGGAATCGTCGATCGCTTTGTTGCCGGGGAAAAGGACCCACAGGTTCTCTCGCTGCGCGTGATGACGGTGGGCAATCCCAACTGGCGTAGCCAAGCGCACCAACTGATGCAGCATGTCAACGTGGACTCCCCCGGCGTGCAAGCCTGGCTGCTCAGCAAAGAGAACGCGGCCCTGGTGCTGAACCTGCTCCGACAACGGACGGACACCCGCCAAGTCCAGGCCCTGGATCTGATCACCCACAACGGACAGACCCAAAAACTTTCCAGCGTTCGCGGACGCAATTACGTGCGAAACATCAAGCCGGCAACCACCGGCTGGCCTCCCTATGAGCCGGAGACCGGTGAAATTCAGGAAGGCTACCGGCTGGAGATCAGCCCGCTGCTGAGTGTCGACGGTTCCGCGATTGACTGCGTGATCAAGGCTGAAATCGACCAGGTCGACAAACTCAAACCGGTCGAGCTGGATCTGCCGTTGCCCAATGCCGAAACTTACCGAGCCAAGATTGACGTGCCTCAAGTCGTCAGCTGGCGGCTGCACGAACGTTTTCGCTGGCCCAGCGACATGATCCTGGTGCTCTCCTGCGGCGTGATCGCCAGCCCGGAACGTCCCCAATCGGCGGTTCCGTTGTTGAATCTGGAAATGCTGACCGGAACCACGGCCGGCCGGGCCGACGCGTTGATGTTCATCGCATTTCGCGGACGAGCCTCGGACAACCTGACGACCACCCCGCTGACGCCGCAAATCGCGACCGGAGTGGGTGCCCCCAACCGCGGGCGATACTAACCGCCGCCCGATCCCCTTCCTGCGAAGGAGGGACGGTGAAGGGTGCCTGCCAGGGTTTGCATCGGTCTGAAGAAAACCCAGGTCGGGCAGGGCTCAGTTCGCCGGCAAGCCCCCCTCTTTGCTTCGCCAATTTACGCCTAGAATGCGGCGGTTCAGTCATCCCCGCCCCGTGTCGTCTGGCTCATTCATGGAAAACGTTCCGTCCCCGCGCGTGGTCATCACCGGCCTGGGTGTTGTGACCCCCCTTGGAAACGAAACCGATCGGCTGGTCGCCGGATTGCGCGATCGCACCAGCGGCGTCGCGCCCCTGACGCAGGTCCCGCAGAACGTGTTGTCGATCAACCATGGTGCCGAGGCCCGCGAATTCACCGGCGACATCGATGACTACGGCCCGATGGACAAGAAGCTGCAGCGGACGATCCGCAAGGGCAGCAAGGTCATGTGTCGCGAAATTGAAATGGGCGTCGCGGTGGCCCAACTGGCCCTGACCGATTCCGGGCTCGGACCGGACCAACGCGACCGAGACCGCACGGGCGTGATCTACGGTTGCGACTACATCATGTCGCTGCCGGAAGAATTTGCCAGCGGCATCAAGAAGTGCCTGGACGAAAACGGGACCTTTCAATTCGACCGTTGGGGCCAGCAGGGTAAGCCCGAAGTCAATCCGCTGTGGCTGTTGAAGTACCTGCCCAACATGCCGGCCAGCCACATCGCCATCTACAACGATCTGCGCGGCCCAAACAATTCCATCACCGTCCGCGAGGCATCGGCCGGCGCGGCCTTGGCAGAAGCGTATTCGACCATCGCGCGAGGCCACGCGGACGCGTTGGTCGTCGGATCAACCGGATCACGGATCCACACCCTGCGATCGCTTCATGCGGACATGCAGGAAGAATTGGCTTCCAACCGCGAAGACCCGACAAAGATGAGCCGACCGTTTTCGGCCGATCGCGACGGCAGTGTGCTCGGCGAGGGCGCCGGGGCCATGGTCTGTGAATCGCTGGAGCACGCCCAGGCGCGCGGCGCCAACATCCTGGGTGAGATCGTCGGCTACGGCAGCAGTGCCGTCGGTCCCGCTTTCGGTCCGACATTTCTGCAGACCGCCTTGGCCAACGTGATGCGTTCCGCACTGGGCAAGGAATCACCTTCGGCAATCGGTCACGTTCACGCGCACGGGTTGGCGACACCGCAATGCGATGCTCAGGAAGCGGCCGCGATCGTTGACGTGTTCGGCCCCGCGGACGAACAACCGCCGGTCACCACCGCCAAGGGTCACTTCGGAAACTTGGGCGCCGGCGGTGGAATGGTCGAAATCATCGCCAGCTTGAAAGCACTGGGCGGCAACCTGTTTCCCATCTTGAATTGCCAATCGCCGGCAGACGATTGCCCCATCAATGCGTGCGTGGACGATTCGACACCGGCGGGGTCGCAGTTCATCAACGTCAACATCACGCCCCAAGGCCAAGCCAGCGCGATTCGAATTCAAGCGTTCCAATGATCCCGCGGCGGCCCCGGTCGACCGGCCGCACGAAAGCTGGAACGAAGCACGGCCCGTCGCGCGACCAAGTCCGGCGTGTGACGATTCGGTCGCTGCCAGAGACACGCCGGGTACCTGACGCATCGCCTACCTGACACGGTAGACGAAAGGTCGGCTGGTCGGCGGACCACGCTGGCGAATGGTCGCCCGGGATTGTCGCCCTCCATCGCTGCCGGCACGCCCCGAACCGTGATCGCGCCCTTTCTTCATGCCCCCGACGAAGTCTTCGACCATGAGCCAACATAGCCCGTCTTACGCCATCACCGTCCGCTTGCGCTACCGCGACGAAGCCGGACTGCTTGGCCGGATCACCACCGCGATCGGCGAGGAGCACGGCTTCATCGGCGCCGTGGACATTGTCGGTGTCAGCCAGGGACAGATCTCCCGCGACATCACCATCAATGCCTCGGATGTCGAACATGGCCAGCGGATCGTCGAACGGCTGAAGCAAATCGACGGGATCGAAGTCGTCAACGTTTCCGACCGCGTGTTTCTGATGCACTTGGGCGGCAAGATCGAAGTCAACCCGAAGGCCCCCATCAAAACGCGTGACGACCTTTCCATGGCCTACACACCCGGTGTCGCCCGGGTGTGCAAAGCGATTCACGAGGACCCCGAATCCTCGTTCAGTTTGACGATCCGCAAGAACACTGTGGCCGTCGTCAGCGACGGAAGTGCCGTGCTGGGGCTGGGCAATATCGGACCGCGAGCGGCCATGCCGGTGATGGAAGGCAAAGCGATGTTGTTCAAGGAATTCGGAGGCGTCGACGCCTTTCCGATCTGCCTGGAAACCCAGGACACGGAGGAGATCATCGAGACCGTTGCTCGGATCGCGCCTTCGTTCGGCGGAATCAATCTGGAAGACATCTCCGCGCCCCGCTGCCTAGAGATCGAAGAGCGTTTGGAAAGCATGCTGGAGATCCCGGTCTTTCACGACGACCAGCACGGAACCGCGATCGTGGTCTTGGCCGGACTAAAAAACTCTCTGCAGATCGTCGGCAAACAGATGGATCAGATCCGGGTGCTGATCAATGGATCCGGTGCGGCTGGGACGGCCATCGCCAAGCTGTTGATCCACTCGGGCGTCAAGAACGTTGTCGTCTGCGACAGCAGGGGAGCAATCAACCGCTCGCGCGATGACATCGGCGACAACGCGATCAAGGTCTGGTTGTCTGAAAATACCAATCACGAAGGTGCCTCGGGGCCGCTGGCGGACGTCATCCATGGACACGACGTGTTCATCGGCGTGAGCATCGCCGGTGTGCTGAAACCGGAGGACGTGGCCAACATGGCCGACGATGCCATCGTGTTCGCGCTGGCCAATCCCGATCCGGAGATCACGCCGACCGACGCGGGATCTCACGCGCGAATCATGGCGACCGGCCGCAGTGATTTCCCCAACCAGATCAACAACGTGCTCTGCTTTCCCGGACTGTTCCGCGGCGTGCTGGACGTGCGTGCCAGCCGCATCAACACCGAAATGAAGATCGCGGCGGCCGATGCGATCGCCGCGGTGATCGAACCGGAGAACCTGACGGAGTACTATATTATCCCCAGTGTCTTTGATCGCCGCGTCGCCGGCGAGGTGGCGAGTGCGGTGGCGGAAACCGCGTTGGCCACGGGAACCGCCCGCCGCAAACGCAAAATGGCCTTTCAGGTCGTCTGAATCATGCATCACGGTGACATTCCGGCCCGGACGTTTCACCCCTTCACGGTTTTGATCACGCTGCTGTGGCTGTGGGTCCACCTGCTCGTCGGCGCCGAGGGCCTGGCCCAGACGACCGACGCTGTCCCCGGCAACGCCGAAGCAAACGCGGCCGGGGCCGCCGTGGATTCCCCCGGCTTTCAAATCGACCGCACGGCGGAACATCTGACGGTCCGATTCGGTGAGTCCCCGGTCCTGCGCTACAACATCGTTCCCCCTCCGGCTCCCGACCAGGCTCGAGAGATCTACGAGCGCAGCGGGTACATCCATCCGATCTTCACTCCGGCCGGCAAGCTGTTGACCGGAGATTTCGCCGCCGACCATCCCCACCAGCACGGGTTGTTCGCCGCCTGGACCCAGACCACCTTCCGCGGGAAGACGGTCGACTTTTGGAACCAACAAAAAGGCTCCGGAATTGTGCTGCATGACCGAGTGATCTCGACCGACTCGCAACCGGACCAGGCCCAGTTTCAAGTTGCGGTGCGGCACTGCGCCCTGGACAAGGAGGGATCGTCCACGCCGATCTTGGACGATGTTTGGACCGTGCGGGTCGGGGCCGACGTCCGCGAGGGCCAGGCCACGGAGTACCGCATTGAATTCTCAATCGCGCAAACGAACGTCACCGAGGCACCGCTGCAGATCGAGGAATACCATTACGGCGGCATCGGCTTTCGCGGCAACAATGATTGGTATTCCGAAGCCGGCGCGAAGGCACTGACCAAATTTGCCAGGTCAGAGCGTGCGGATCCGCGACCGCCGTTGTCCGTGACGCGGCACCGGTTTCTGACCAGCGAGGGAGCCGATCGCTTTGGCGGCAATCACACGCGTCCAGAATGGACCGAATTGTTCGGGCTGGTCGGAGACGGCCTGGCCGCCGTTCGGGTCAGCGGCTCACCGGACAACGCCGACCATCCCCACCCCGTCCGGCTGCATCCGACCAAGCCGTATTTCAGCATCAGCCCCTGCTACCTGGGCGCGTTCCAAATTGCCCCGGGCGAAACTTACCGGGCCAGCTATCAATTCGTTGTCACGGACCGGCCCGAAGGATCCGATCGGCCTTAGGAATCCGTCGGTTTTCATTCAAAGCCGCCAACATTGTCGCCTTTTGCTCCGCAAAAGAAACGCGAACCAACGCTGCTTTCACGGAGTGAAAGCCGACAATATCGGGCCGACAGGCTGCTAGCGAGGCTCCGCCTGGTCTCTCACCATCCGAGGCTGCAAGAGTTGCGGAGAATCTTCGGACATCAGAGCCGCTGACCGCAACGAAAGCAGTAGACCGCATCGGCGCGATGGCCGCGTGTTTCGCAGCGTGGGCAGGGCACCGAAGGTTCCGATTCGCGATCCGTGTCGCTGGACTTCAGTTCCGCCGTCACGAATCCGGTCGGCACGATGATCAGGCTGTAACCCAGCAGGATGAGGGCCGCGGAAATGAACTTTCCGACCGTGGTTTGCGGAACGATGTCGCCGTACCCCACAGTCGTCATCGTCACGATGGCCCAGTACATCGACTGTGGGATCGAACTGAACTGGCTTGCCGGCGGTGCGGTGTCCCCTTTCGCCAGCACGCGCTGCAACTGGTTCTCGATAAAGAACATCAACGTGCCGCTGATGGTCACGGCAACCAAAACAACGATCAGAAAGACCACGACTTTGTGGCGGGCTTTCCACACCGCATGCGACAGTTCATCGGCGTCGTCCATCATCCGCCAGAGCTTCAACACCCGGAAGACTCTCAGCAGCCGGATGCTGCGCAGGATCACAAAGGACCCGCTGCCTTCCAGAATCAGCCCTGCGTACGTGGGCAGGATGCTCAGCAGATCGACGATCCCCCAGAAGCTGACGGCGTAGCGGATGGGGTGGCGGGCGCAGATCAGGCGGGCGACGTATTCAATGGTGAACAGGATCGTCAGCAGCCACTCGATACGGTACAGCGTCGATGAGCCTTCGTAGCTGGGTAGCGTCTCCGTCGAAACCACCACCACGCTGCACAGGATCGCGATCAACAGGGCGACATCGAACCACATCCCTGCGGGCGTGTCGCTTTCGAAGATCACATCGTGCATCTTGACCCGCCAGGGCGGGCCGGCGGGTCGCTGCACAGCAGCCGTTTTGCGGCTTCGGGTCGGATCGTCGCTCATCCCAAACCGCCGGGGTTACTGCGCGTCGTCGGCGACCGGCATGCGAATCCGCCGTGGTGCGGACACCGTGGGCATTTCGGCGCTGGCGGCCATGACGGTCGGCTTGGCGGGCGTTAGCGGAACATCGACAAACGGAGTGTCTCCGTCGACCTGCCGGGTCCGGTGGGTCGAAGCGATGCGATCGAGACGCTTGGAAATCGACTCGACCGATTCGTGTCGCGGTCCCAGGTTGGTGCCCGAGTGACGTCGGATCGTGGTCGTGACCAATCCGCTCGGACGGGTCGCATGCTGGGCCACCGCATCGACGTGCCCTTGATACTGCTGCGACACCGGCCGGCCGGCGATCTGGCTCTGGTCGTTCGCCTGGGCGCCGGGCAAGATGATCGTCGTGGGACTTGCCTGGACAAACTTGCCGGACGTCGTTTGGAACGTTGCCACCAGTGAAACGCGTTTCTGAGGCCCACCGGCGGCGTCCCAGGGAATCCAAATGCTGTAGCTTGCGCCGAAGTCGCTTTGGCTGAAGTGTCGGGTGAACTGCTCGGGCGTGAACTTGAACGGTCGCACTTGCGTCGACTCGGAGCTGGTATCACCCTCGAAGCCATGGACCGTCAGCGTCCCTTCTACCGGAACCGCCTTGGACTTCTCATCGAAAAAGAACAGGCGTCCGCCGAAGCCACGCGTCGGTTTGCGTCCGGTTTGTACCAACACATCCGGTGTCCAGGTGACCGCCAGCTTGACCGGCCCCGGATAGGGCTCCGGGGCGGATGGTTCTTTTTTGGACCAGGGCGCTTTCATTCGCCATTCCGGCGTCTTGAAAAAGTCGGCCAACTTGCTGTCGGAGCGATTCGTGGGCGAGGTGCAACCGATTGCCAGCACCGCGACACCCGCCAAACAGGCAAGACCAGTGGAGAATCGTAGGGGGCGTGAGTCAGTCATGGTGAAACCAGAAGTAAAGATTCCTAAAGCTTGGATGGTCAACCGACAATCGATCAGCGGCCCGGCGGTGGCGTGCGGCCGGTCGACGATGACGGTGCCGCTGCCGAGGTTCGCGGTGCGGCGTCGTCAATCCAGCTGGCCGGCAGCATCATTCGATCCTGGTCGCTGAGGTAGCTGGCGGGAATCGGCGAAGTGCGCGGCGCCCCGGGTTGCATTGCCCCGGGTTGCATTGCCCCGCGTTGCATTGATCCGGGTTGCAATCCGGGCCGCATCGTGCTCGCTTGCGGTGCTTCGCCCTGGGGGACTCCGTACAGGTCCGACGGGGACGCGGTTTCTTGAGGCACACCGGGGACGCCCGATCCCGTGGGGAGCGGGTCTGTGGGGAACTGGCCGGGAATCCGTCGCGGCGGTGACATCGATCCTGGATGCTGCGTCGGGTAGCCTTGGCCGGGCAGCGGCGGTGCTTGGGGGATCGCCCCCGGAGGCAGTGGCTCGTCCAATTCGAAGCCGCGATCCAAGATGCTTCCCGGTGCCGGCTCCACCGGCACGCCTTGCAGCGGCGGTGCTTCGGTGGGGGCCTGCATCATGTCGGTCGGTTGGCCGTACATCAGGTCGCCGCCCTGCGGCACGCCGTGGGGATAGTACGGCGATCCGGTGCCGTCGGAGAACACGTCAGGACGCATCTGATCGGTCATCAGACCCTGGGGAATGTTCCCAACGACGACTTCTCCGTCGACGGTCGGCTGCAAATCCGGATAGATCGTTGGACCAATCGCCGGTCCCCACAGCCCGTAGCCTCCGCTCAAGCCCACGTCGCCATTCATTTCGACGACGTCCGCCAGGCACCAGCTCATTCGGCTGGACTCTTCCTGCTTGATGTATTCCAGGTCCTGCCCACCGGTCACCAAGATCGGTGTCATCACGACCAGCAATTCACGACGCAATTCTTGTTCGAAGTCATACTTGAACAGATTGCCCAGCAACGGAATGTCGGCCAGGTGCGGCAGCCGTCGACTGCTGTTGATGCGTTCTTTCTGGATCAGGCCGCCCATGATCACGGTTTGACCACTGAAGACGGTGATCGTTGATTGGGCGGTGGTGTCCGTGATGTCGTTGATCAGAATGGTTCCGCCCTGACCGTCGGGAACGAGTGTTCCGTTGGAGTCGTCTCGGGCCGAGCGCGTGATGTCCACGTCCACGGTGATCAACCCGTCCGCTCCGACGCGGGGGCGGATGTTCAAAATCAAACCGACCGTGATGTCGTCAATGTTCTGCACCACGGTGTTGTTGGTCACCGTGCTGCCACGGAACCGAGCGATTTGCCGCCCGACGTTGACCAAGGCTTCCGTATTGTCAGCCGTCATCAAGACGGGCCGGCTGAGGATCTGCAAGCGGCTGGCATCCTGCAGCGTGCGAAACAGCAAGCTGACCGAATCGCTGGCGGCATTCAGGACAAAGCCCCCGTATCCGATCGCAGGATTGCTCTGGCCCAATCCGAACGTCGACACGGTACTGCCGGCCAGGCTGTCCCGGGCAATGTCATTGACGTTGGGAACGCCAGCGTTGTTGAAGTTGAACCCCGGATCGCCCGCAGCAGCAGAACCGGGGACATCAGCGACCGCCTGTCCGCGGCTGAACGCCAGCGAATCCTGCAGTCCCAATTCGGTTCCGATCTCGAAGGAATCCTCCAGCGCGACTTCCGCCAACAGCAGTTTGATCATCACCATCGGACGGCGACGGTCCAACTGGTCGATCAGTCGACGCACCTCTTCGTAAAGCCTCGGTGAGACGCTCAACAGGATGCTGTTGCTGTTGACCTCGGGGATGGCCACGATGTCGCGGTCCAGCAGGTCAAACGGCCCCAGCCCTTGCTGGTATTGTTGGATCACGGTGATGGACGTTTGGCGTTGGTTGACATAGTTGGTGATCGCCTCGGCGACCAACAGGGCGTCGTTGTTCCGCAGCCAAATGACCTCCGTGATCCGCTCGGCGAAGCCTTCGCTGTCCAGCCGCAGCAGGATGCTCTCGACCACTTCCAGATCCTCCGCCGAGCCGCTGGCCACGATGCTGTTGGTCCGGATGTCCGTCGAGAACCGCAACGGCACCAACGAGCTTTCTCCGGCGGCCGTCGATGGCGGCAGCCCCGCCAGGTTGCCCGCTCCGACGGCGGTCCCCGTGGTTGCCGCGTCGGAACCGAACAAGGTTTCCAACGCGATGGTCAATTGGCTCGCGTCTCCGTTCTGGATCGTGAAGACCTTCACCAGCGAGTCAATCCCGGGTGCTTTGTCCAGTTGTCGAATCAGCTCGCCGATCAGCGGCATGCTGGACGAGGGGGCTCGAACCACGATCGCGTTGGCCCCGGTGTCGGCCGTGATCGTGGCTCCGGACAGGATGCCCGAATCGATCACGCGTTTCTCATTGCTGTCGATCGCAACGATCGACAAGGAGGTCGACGGCGAACTGGAATCTTCGCTGGCGGTGATTTCGTTTCCGGTGAACGCGTCTTGCAACGTCGCCGCGAGATCTTCGGCGATGGCATTGTTCAACGGGAACACTTTCAACTCGCTGGTCGCGGCGGTTTCCTTGACGTCCAGCTCGTTGATCAATCGCGTCACCTCGGTCATGTCGCGGGGTGCGGCACTGACGATCAAGGAGTTGGTGCGGTAGTCGGCTTCGACGCGAACGCGTGGCCCAAGGCCGGGGCGCAGCTCTTCGTCGTCGCCCGGCTGATTGGTGAAGAAGTTACGGATCGTCTCCTGCGCATCCAACGCCGACGCGTTTTGCAGACGGTAGACCCGCAACCGACTGGTTTCGTCGACCGGCTGGTCGATTTTGCTGATCAATTCTTTCAACGACGCGATCGCTTCGCTCCGGCCGATCAGCAACAGCGCGTTGGGACTGTCCAGCGAGGTGATGCTGACGTCGCCTTGTCGCGATGAAAGCACGTCTTCGTACAACTGCGTCAGCAAGGTCGCGACCGCGTTGGCATCGGCGTACTCCAGCGGCACGACCTCGGTGTCGGGCTGCGTCAGCTCCGCCTTCGCCTCAATGTCCTGAATCAGTTCCATCACGCGATTGACGTCCCGGGTGGCCCCTTTCAAGATGATCTGACCGAGCTCGGGCACATATTGGATCTGCACGTCGCCAAGCACACCGCCGCCTTCGGCGTCTTCTTCACCGGGGCCCATGGCTTCCTCAGCGCCACCGTCCCCGGGGGCACTGTCCTGATCCGCTTGGAAGACCGCGTTGCGAAAGAAGCCTTGTTCGCCGGCCGCGTCCTTGGTGGGGCTCTTCAGAGATCGCAACAACCGCATCGTGCGTTGAATAGGTGCCAGTTCGGCATATTCCAGCCGATGGACCCGCGTGATGTCGTCATAGCGGTTGGGGACGCTGTCGAGCGCCCCGATCATTTTCTTCCAGCCGGAGATCACCGGCTCGGGCGCCTTCACGGTCACTTCGTTCTGGCGTCGATCCACCTCCACCAGGGTTCCCTGCATCGGCGCGACATTCATCTGGAAGGTGACCAGGTTGCCGTTGTTCCGCGTGGTGGTCGGCACTTCCTGTCCGGCGGCCTGCTTGAGGTCACGTTCAAACTCACGCCAGGAAATGTTTTGCAGCTTGACGCTGATCGGCCCCGACGGTGCGGTGGAAGCTTGACGAACACTGCCCGCGATCAAAGCACGCAGGTCGGTCGCGATGGCAACTTGCGTTTGAGCCGGCGCCATCACCACCAGCTGCTCGTTGGCGACGTCCGGCGAAATCGTCACGCCGGGCAGCTCCCGATACCGCAGGCTGAGCGCCGTTGCGATCGAACGGGCGTGCATTGCCGGCACCGCCAGCTTGCGCAGTTGAGGGGAATCGTGCTGCGCCAGCGCCCCCGCCTCATCGGTCGAATACGGTCCGGACGGATGCAACATGCTCGAACGCTGGCTTGCCGAACGCTGAAGGTCCGAACGCTGCGGGCCCGTGGATTGGGACGTCGGTTGCGCCCCTTGGACCTGCGTCCCTGGGATCTGCGTCCCTTGGATCTGCGGTCCTTGCAGTTGTGGCCCGTGGAGCGGAATCCGCACCGGCGTGCCCGGGCGACCCGAGGGTCCGGTGGTCTGCGCCACCGCGTGAGTGGCAAACATCGTCAACACCACCCCGATCCCTCGGAGTGTCAACGAAGATCGTTCTCGACGGCAAAGGATCGAGAAGATTTGATTCAGACGGTGCACGGGCAACACCTTTCAGGGGCTTAGGGTCGCTGGTAAACAGAACGGAGCTCCAACAGCGCTCTCTCCGCTCATCCGGAGTAATCGACTCGTCCGATTTAGTCCCTACAGTCAAACTGACTGGGATACTGGCGTCCGACCCGTACCTCAGGCATGATTGTCACAACGCGTACCGAACCCGCAGCCTAGGCAAACCCGGTAAGACAGGAAGCTTTAAGCCGCTCAACTGTCAGCTGATCACGCAGATTGCTGCGACACGGTGTGCGTTTTTTTCACTCAGTTCGACTCGGCCGTGAAGCAAGATTCCGTGGCCTCGGCCTGTTCCGTGTTCTCTCCGAGCAGATTCGCCCCATGCCGATCCTTGGCGGCCAAATCGTTCAGTCGCTTGACGACGGCACCGCCGTGTTCCGACCGGGTGTCTTGGAGATCGAGGGCGAGCGCGTCGCGAGAATCCATTGGGGCGAATTCCGCAACGGCGTCGAACTCGGGGACGCGGAGACCTTGATTTGCCCGGGGTTCATTGACGCGCACCTGCACCTGCCGCAATTCGATTCCATCGGCGCCGCGGGAATTCCGCTATTGCGGTGGCTTGACGAAGTGATTTATCCGGCGGAGGCTCGCTGGAACGACGTCGAGGTGGCCCGGTCCATGATCGCCCGCGTGGCCAAGCAATGTCTGGCTTTCGGAACCACCGGCATCTGTGCTTTTGCCGCCCCGTCGCAGGAATCGACACTGGCAGCCCTGGAAACGTTTTCCCGAAATGGTTTCCGGGGCGTCATCGGCCAAGTGATGATGGATCGGGACGCACCGGACGATTTGCTGCGTGAAACACAGCAACTGGTCGACCAAGTCCAGGAGACGCTGACTCGGTACCCGGCATCGGGCCGTATGGCGGCCGCGGTCACGCCTCGGTTCGCCTTGACCTGCAGCGAGCCCCTGCTGCATGCCGCCGGACGCCTTGTCGCCGATTCCGGTGCGGTGGTGCAGACGCATCTCGCGGAGACCTTGGACGAGTGCCAAAAGGTGTCGGACAACTTTGCCGGTGCCGCCTACGTTGATGTCTACCGGCAAGCCGGAATCTTGACGCCACGCTGCCTGTTGGGGCACGGCATTCATTTGGACGCTCGGGCCAGGCAAACCATCGCCGAACACGGCGCGGTGATCGCCCACTGCCCGACGGCGAACGCCTTTCTGGGCAGCGGCACGATGAACCGCGCCGCGCATCAAAGGTCGGAGATTTCCGTGGCACTCGGCAGCGATATCGGTGCCGGATTTGAACGCAGCATGGTCCGCGTCGGCCGGGCGATGATTGAAGCCGCCATGATCGTTCGCCAACAAGCCGGAGTTGACGCACCGGCCTGGCAAACCGTTCCGACGGCGGCACATGCCTGGCACCAGATTACCGCCGGAAACGCCGATGCGCTCGGCTGGACCGATGCGGGACGGATTCGCCCCGGCGGCACGGCCGACCTGGTGCTGATTCGCCCCGACATCCCCTGGCGGGATTCGCCCTGTCCGTTGTCCACGTTGATGTATGCCTGGGACGACCGCTGGATCCGACAGACCTACCTCCGCGGTCAGGTGCGATACAGCTCTTCCGAGAGTGTTTCGCGATGATCTTGCACGTCGACATGGACGCCTTTTACGCGTCCATCGAACAGCGGGATCATCCGGAGCTGCGGGGGCGTCCGGTGGTGGTCGGCGGTGGCAAGTCGGGCCGCGGTGTCGTTTCGGCTGCCAGCTATGAAGCGCGTCGCTATGGCATCCACAGCGCAATGCCGGGCCGCCGGGCCGCAGAGCTTTGCCCGCACGCGGTGTTCGTCCGCGGACGACTGCAGCACTACGCTGACGTGGGACGACAAGTCCGAGAGATTTTTGCCCGCTACACACCAATCATCCAACCGTTGTCGCTGGATGAAGCATTTCTGGATTTGGCGGGGACCGAGCGGTTGCACGGCGATGCGGCGAAGGTCGGCCACGAGATCAAGCAAGCCATCAAAGATGAATTGGCCCTGACGGCCAGCGTCGGCATCGCCCCACGCAAATTCGTCGCAAAGATCGCCAGTGACCTTGAAAAACCGAACGGATTCGTCGTGGTTCAGGAGCACGAACTGAATCGCTTTCTGGATCCATTGCCCGTCTCGCGGCTGTGGGGTGTCGGCCAGGTCGGCGCCCGTCGGCTGGCACGTTTGGGGCTGCGGACGATCGCCGACATCCGCCGCCAGGACGCGTCCAAGTTGCAATCCCATTTCGGTGATTGGGGACAACACCTTTGGAAGCTTGCCAACGGAATCGATCCTCGCGGGGTGGTGCCGGATCGTGTTGCCAAACAGATCAGCCACGAGCGGACGTTCTCGAATGATCAGACGGAAGATGAATTGCTGCACGCGGTCGTTTGCCATCTTTGTGAACAGACCGCCATGCGTCTGCGGCGGCACGGCCGCAAGTCGTCGACGGTCAGCCTGAAGTATCGCCGAGAAGATTTTCGCACCTTCACCCGATCCCTCACGCTGGAATCACCGACCGACAGCACGCAGGACATCCTGCAAGCCGCGGTGGGGCTGCTGCAAGCGATGCGAGAAAGCCAGCCGCGGCCGGTCCGATTGATCGGTGTGTCACTCAGTTCTCTGGTGGGCGCCGACACGCCCTACCAGCCGTCGCTGTTTGACGACCCAGATCACCGGGATGCGGAGCGTCGGTTGGATCAGGTGGTCGACCAATTGTCAGAGAAGTTGGGCGATCGATCCATCTACCGTGCCGCCAGCCATCGCTGGCGACGCAGATAGTTCGCCCAGCCCTGACGGGCAAGGTTGAACAAACGGCGGGCCGTTGGCCCTGTATTGGATTGATGGCCCGTTCACCCAGCCCTGGCGGGCCTGGCGGGCTGGGCTAAACAAACAAACGGGGCGTTGCCCCGGAGAGAAGGACCTCCCAAGACCGATGCCGCCGGCCGAACGACACCGTTCAGGGGCAGCGTACGCCAATTGATCCGCATCCGGCATCCCACCGTCGATCCCGCGGGCCGAAGGCCCACCCGTTTGCCCAGCCCAGCCCGACAGGGCTGAGACTTCGGTGACAAAGATGACGCCGAGGGCCGAAGGTCCGACCGTTTGTCCTAACGCGGTGCCCGCCGCGCATGAAAAAACGGCCGCCTCAAAATCCTTGAAGGCGACCGTTGTCGAAAACTGTCGTGACCGAGTGGATCAGACCAGGTTCTTTCGTACGGCCCAAACCGCTGCTTGCGTCCGGTCCGTCACGCCGATCTTGCGCAGGATATGCTGCACGTGCTCTTTAACGGTTTCGTAGCTGATGCCCAGCATCTTGGCGATTTCCTTGTTGGTCAGCCCCTGAGCCATTTGACGCAGGACTTCGCTTTCGCGGTGCGTCAACGGCACATCCAACTCTTGACTCAATCGCGGCGTTGCCAGTGCACCGGTCACGCGACGAAGTTCTTCTCGCGTCCAGGCGGATTCACCATTCACCGCCGTCGTCAAAGCATCCACCAGACGCTCGCGGGGAGCCGACTTGAGGATGTAGCCGGCAGCACCCAGGGCAACCGCACGAGCGATGTAGGTCGGGTTATCGTATGCCGAATACAGGACGATCGGCAGATCGGGATGATCCAGCTTCAACCGACCCAGCGTGTTCAAACCGTCGCCGCCTTCCATGCGGATATCCAATAGGACGCAGTCCGGCACTGACTTTTCAACCGCTGCCAAAGCTTCGGCTGCATTGCTGGCCTCTTCGACCACATTCAAATCGGTTCCTTCCAGCATGGCACGAAGGCCCATGCGGATCACAAGGTGATCGTCCACAACTAAAACGTTCTTACTCATCGATTTTCCTTATTGGCTTCCGGATGTTGAAATTGTTGTTCTGAAGTTTTCCGGTGTGGAACAAACAATTTCGAAGACTGAATGGCACGCTTGGCCCCAAACAAACGACGGTCCGAAACTGCTTGTGGTCTATCTCGTCCCACCCTCTAGATAAGGCGAGAAACCACTCTCGAAACCGCAGCATACTTTCTTTCACTACCCCCCACGCCAGCCTTCCTGCTGCCGCCGCTAGGACTTGCCACCCCCCGCCGGAAGCCTCGGTGAAGCTCCGGCCATCCCAGCACCGATTGGTGTCCCAAAGAACCCCATAATGGGTAAATCATATGTCGGCATCTTCAGAAACGCAGTGGGAAAAGGCCTCTTCCAGGCCGTTTCGGCAAGATTTTAGGCCAAAACACGCGTTTGCCTGCCAAACTGGCGGAGAACCGACGCAACAAAACGTGAAAAACATCACCCTGATTGCGGATTCCCGACACCTCGCACGAGCCCCCGCATCTTGGAGGGCTCGACATTGTATTAGCGGGGCAAGCCCGGCCCCATCGGGGGCCGCGGTTCTGGGTCCAACCATCTTGCCGCGGCATGCTATCGTCCCTCAGCGTCCTCGGGCAGTACTGGACGCCTGACACCTGTTTGGGCGTCCTTCGGTCAGTAGGTCCAAGTGTGCCAGATCGCACCCCCTTGAGAATCCTGCTCGCTCGTCAGCCGTCCGGTGCGGCCACCAAGGCGATGATGGTCTGACCGGCCGCGGGTGTGAACGGATTGTCGACGGTCATCGGAATCACGTTTCGATCCTCGTCGACCACGCACAGCACGAAGGCCCCGTCGGGATAGCGTCGCTGGTAGTCCTGGAACGTGAACTCCTCTCCCAGCTTGGTCCGCTTGAAATGGGCTCCCCGGGCATGCAAGTCACGCAGCTGGCTGAACGTCAGCGTTTGGCCGAACAGCTCCCGAGCCTTCAGGTTCTTGGTCATGCCGCGGCGATTGTGCGAATTCTCAAGGTTGAACGACAACTGATAGAGTTCCGAACGATCAAACAGTCCGCTGCACTCGTGGATCGCCAGCGTGTTGACCTCGTCGTTCTGCAACAGCGCCATCATCTTGCCGATCCCGTTGAGCGGCAAATCGTGACGCGCCGGCTCGTTCAGGATGTTCAAACATTCCGCGTCCAGCCCGGCCATTCTCGCCTCGCTGACTTTGCGATAGTTGGTGTCGATCAACAGCGTCGGAATGTCCAACTCTTTCAACTCCACCGCAAAGTCTCGCACCCAAGGGTCGGCCCCCAGGATCAAAACGCCGTTGGATTTGGATGTGGCCAGCTGCAACCAATTCGCCAGGGGAGACGCGACGACCCCGTAGATCGCCACGGTGCCCACAATCACCAGGAAGGTGACCAGCGTCAATTGTTCGGCGTCAGGAATCACCAACCGATCCCCCAACTGCTCGATTTCCAACGCGAAGACGCTACTGACGGCTGCGGCAACGATCCCACGCGGCGCCAGGCCGGCGACGAAGACCTGTTCGCGGAGGTCCAGCGAACTGCCGATCAAGGAAATGAAGACCGAGACGGGCCGGATGATCAAAACGATCACGGCCAGAAAGACGACTCCCGACCACCCGACCTCACCCAACAGCCCCAGGTCGACACGCGACCCCAGCACGACAAACAGGCAACCAATCAGCAACGTTCTCAGGTTCTCGTGGAACTCGATGATGTGCTCGATTTCCAGATCAATCTGGTTGGTCAACCACAACCCCATCACCGTCACGGTGATCAACCCCGACTCAGGTGCGATGTGGTTGCTCACCGCGAACAACAGCAGTGCGATGGCCAGAGAAGCCACGCCGTGCAGCGAATCCGGAATCCAAAATCGCCGCAAAGCCAAGGAAAGCAGCAAGCCGCCCACCACGCCGGTCATCGTCCCGGCCAGCGCGGTCTTGCCCAGCAGCAAGGCACCGCCGATCAGCGTGGCGTCGCTGGCATGCAACATCAATTGCTCAAACACAAGCACCGCCAGCACGGCGCCGATCGGATCGATCACGATCCCTTCCCACTTCAACGTGTTGGAGACGCGACGTCGCGGCTGAATCTGCCGAAGCAGCGGGCCGATCACCGTCGGACCGGTGACCACCAGGATCGCTCCCAACAAACAGCTCAGCCGCCAGTTGAATTCCAACACGAAGTGCGCCGCGATCGACACGCCCAGGAACGTTGCCACAGCGCCGATCGTGCACAACCGCAGCGCCGCCCCGCCGGACTCTCGAAGCTCGTCCAGCTTCAACGAAAGACCACCTTCCAGCATGATCACCGCAACCGCCAGCGAAACGATCGGGAACAGAATGGCCGGGCCGGCCACCGTTGCATCGCCGCCGGTGATCGCGGCCAGCAAATCGTCCGGACGAATGAATTGCCCCAGCGCCACCCCGATGATCAGCAGCAACAAGATGCTTGGCAGCCGCGTTCGCCACGCCAACCATTGCGCAGCAACCGCCATCGCGGGGACGAGCGCCAGATAGATCGGCAATTCCATCGACATCAGTTTGCGAGCGTGGGAGTCAGCGAAAGAGGGCAGCGAATCACCGGCGAGGAATACTCGGGCAGGAGACGTTTGCCGGTGCAAGCGAACCAGGGGATGCAAAGGATAGCGTATCGGCCACCCGAACCGGCGGCCGTCCGATCGCGATCGTCGGCAAACGTGAAATGGGCCGCCGTTAATCCCGGTGGAGGTGACCAGGAAAAGCGTTCGTCGTCGGCAGATGTGGCGTGACGCGTCGCTCAAGCGGGGTCCAAAAAAAACTACCGACTTGCCCCGTGGCAATTGTTTACACGCGGTCGCCATAATACAGACCGTCAACGGTCACCGCCGTGAGAGCGTGGCTGTGGTGTCAGGCGAGTTTCGTGAACCCGGTGAAGCGTGCAGCCGACGCGGTTTGAATCACACAGGAATTCAACCGGTGGAAGGTAACGGCGCGGGTCGGTTTCACTTGTCCGGCGTGGCGAAAGCCTGCCAACCAACCAGAATCGAGGGTATGCCATGCGGTGGCGGGGAAGAGAGCAAAGCACCAATGTGGAAGACCGCCGGCGTTCGGGCGGTCGGGTGGCGGTCGCCGGTGGCGGTTTAGGACTGATCATCATCGCCATCCTGTACGCATTGCTTGGTGGGAATCCGCAGCGGGTCCTTCAACAGCAACAGCAGGTCGCCGTGCAAGCGCCTGGCGAGCAGCAGGAGTTGACCCCCGAGGAAAAAGAACGCGGCGAGTTTGCCAGCGTGGTGCTCCGTGACACCGAAGAGGTGTGGTCGCAACTGTTCCAAGAGAATGGCCTGCGTTACGAACCGCCGAAAATGGTGCTGTTCTCTGGCAGCATCCGATCGGCCTGTGGCGGTGCGACCGCGGCCTCGGGACCGTTTTACTGCCCCGCCGACCAAAAGGTGTATCTGGACACCTCCTTCTTCACGCAACTCGCTCGTGACCTGCAGGCCCCCGGGGACTTTGCCCAAGCCTACGTGATTGCCCACGAAGTCGGCCATCATGTTCAGAACCTGCTCGGTCAAACGGAAGTTGTTGACCAGATTCGCCGCACCCGACGCCCCGAAGAAGCCAACGCGGCCTCGGTTCGGCTGGAGCTGCAAGCCGATTTCTACGCCGGATGCATGTTGCATCACGCCCAGCGGATGAAGCAGATCATCGAACCGGGAGACGTCGAAGAAGCGTTGCGCGCGGCCACCGCCATCGGCGACGACCGATTGCAGGCCAAAAGCCAAGGCTACATCGTTCCGGAATCATTCACCCACGGGACCAGCGAACAGCGTCTGCGTTGGTTTACCAAAGGCTTGGAAACGGGTGACCTCAGCCAGGGCGATACCTTCTCGGCGACTCAGCTGTAGCCGGCCGCCGCTCCCGCGGCCGGACGTTGTCCCAGTTTGGCCGCAGTCGATGCCTGCAGTTCGGCTGCGATCAAGATCTCTGCAGTTTGGCTGCGATCAACGTATTGTGCAGCAGCATCGCGATCGTCAGCGGCCCCACGCCCCCGGGGACCGGCGTGATTGCCGACGCCACTTCGCAGGCCTGATCGTAGGCCACGTCGCCGACCAGCTTGTCTCCGACACGGTTGATCCCCACATCGATGACCACCGCTCCCGGCTTGATCATGTCTCCGGTGATCATTTCCGGCCGTCCGACCGCGGCGATCAAACAATCCGCCTGGCGGCAGACGTCCCCCAGGTCGGCGGTCCGGCTGTGGGCCAGCGTGACCGTCGCATTGGCGATTTCCGGGCCGCAGGTTCCCGTCCGCTGCGCCAACATCATCGCCATCGGTTTGCCGACGATGTCGCTGCGACCGACCACGCACACCCGCTTGCCCGCCACCGACAACTGGTACCGACCGAGCAGTTGGACGATCCCGTGGGGCGTGCAGGGGAGGAAACGGGGGCGGCCCTGCATCAGCAAGCCGACATTGATGGGCGAAAAAGCATCGACGTCCTTCAACGGGTCGACCGCGTCCAAAATTGCCCGTTCGTCGTAGGAAGAATCCGGCAGCGGCAACTGAACCAGGATCCCGTGGACGCTAGGATCGGCATTCAGCTCCGCAATCAGCCGCAGCAATTCGGTCTGGCCGACGTCGGCGGACAGCCGATGCGTGCGACCATCGATCCCGGCCTTTTCGCAGGCACGCGCCTTATTCCTCACGTACACCTGGCTGGCCGGGTCCTCCCCCACCAAGACGGCGGCCAGGCAAGGGGTCGGGCCACCGGAAGCGACGAATTCCGCCACGTCCGCGGCGACTTCTTGCCGAATTTCGGCCGCCACACGTTTTCCATCCAATCGTTCCGCTGTCATCAATCACCTCCTCTCCAATGTCGCCCGTTTCCGCCGTCCGGACCGCCGATTCTTCCCGCCGATTCTTCCCGCCGAATCGGCTGGCCACGTCGCGGTGGCCGGTGATCGCCATAGTGAGAACGACGAACGAGCGTTATAGTTGCTTGAAATACGAAAACCGTTGTCCGCAACGTCATTTTCGCGGACCGGTTCCTACGAGGTCCCCCTTCCGTCCGACCGATCGCCGTGAACCTTTCGGCGGCAGCACGATCCGAAACATCAGCCGCCGGACGGAAAATCACTCGCCTCACCTTCAGACAGAATCACACAGGATTTTTGACTCGATGTCTACCGATGCGCCCAAGCTTAGCCCCGTCGAGAAGATCAAACAGGACAGCGAATTCCTGAAAGGCAGCATTGACACCGAAATGGCCGCCGACACCGATCATTTCGGCAAAGAGGACATCCAGCTGCTGAAATTCCACGGCACCTACCAGCAAGATGACCGCGACAAACGCGTCGAATTGAAAAAGTCCGGCGGCGGGAAGGCCTACAGCATGATGGTTCGCTGCCGAATCCCCGGCGGACGGATCACCAGCGACCAGATGCTCGCGCAGCTGGATTTGTGTGACGAACTGGGGAATTCCACGCTGAAAATCACCACCCGCCAGACGATCCAGCTGCACGGGGTGCTCAAGCGAGACCTGCGCGACACGATCAACCGCATCAACGAAATTGAACTGTCCACCCTGGCCGCCTGCGGGGATGTCAACCGCAACATCATGTGCTGCCCGGCCAAGAACGCGGACGGCGTGCACCAGGAGATGTTGCAGCTGACCGACGCGTTGACCGAGGCGCTCGCCCCGCAAACCCCCGCCTACCACGAATTGTGGATCACCGATCCGGACACCGGGGAAAAGACGCTGCAAGGCGGCGGCCCCGTGGTCGAACCCCTGTATGGTCCGACCTACCTGCCGCGAAAGTTCAAAATCGGGATCGCCCTTCCCGAAGACAACTGCATCGACATCTACACGCAGGACCTGGGCTTCCTGGCCGTCGTCCGCGATGCGAAGGTGATCGGATACAACGTCCTGGTCGGCGGCGGGATGGGGACCACGCCCGCGCTCAAACGGACCTATCCCGCACTGGCCAAACGGATGGCGTTTTGCACTCCCGACCAGGCGGTCGACGTCGCCAAGGCCGTCATCAAGGTTCAGCGGGATCACGGCAACCGGGCCGACCGCAAGGTCGCCCGGATGAAGTACCTGGTCGACGAGTGGGGCGTCGAAAAGTTCCGACGCTCGGTCGAGGAATATTACGGCCAGCCGCTGAAGGATTGCACGGAAGATGACGTCACCGGCTTCGACGACCACATGGGATGGCAGGATCAAGGCGATGGCTTGTGGTCTTATGGGCTGAACATCGAAAACGGTCGCATCTATGACGACGAACAACGACAGCTGAAATCCTTGATGCGGGAAATCTGCCAAACCTTCGGGACCGAGCTCCGCATGACCGGTCACCAGAGCATCATCGTCACCGATCTTCAGGAGCAGGACAAAGACCGCTTGATCGAAATCATCCAGCGACACAAGGTGCCCACCACCGAACAAACCAGCACCGTCCGCCGTTGGTCCATCGCCTGCGTGGCGCTGCCGACCTGTGGGCTGGCGATCACTGAAAGCGAGCGTCGCCTGCCCAGCATCATCGACGGGCTGGAACAGCCGCTTGCCAAGCTGGGGTTGGACAAGGAACGCTTCACCGTCCGCATGACCGGCTGCCCCAACGGATGCGCGCGGCCCTACAACGCGGACATCGCTTTGGTCGGGAAAGCCAAGGACAAGTACACCCTGTACGTCGGCGGCGGCTGGCTGGGCAATCGGCTGGGTTACATTTACAAGGACCTGGTCCCCGACGCGGACATCGTCGACGAAATCGTCGGCATCGCGGCGGCGTTCAAGGCCAACCGGAACGCGGACGAATCGCTGGGCGACTTCTGTGACCGCGTCGGCAAAGACGATTTGGCCGTGCTCGCGGCCGCCGCTGAACGTCCGTAGCCCAACGGGTGCCGGACAGAAACGACTCGGTTTGACGGCCGGTCGCCGCGGGACGTGCCGTGGGGCAAATGGCCGGACCTTCGGCCCTCGACCGATGGCGGATTCCGGGTTCCCAGCCCTGGCGGGCTGGGCTGGGCAAACCAGCGGGCCTTCGGCCCGCGCAATCAGCCATCCGATGCCCCCGCGGATCGGCAAACGTGCTCTGTCCCCCGGAGGTGCTCTGTCCCCCGGACGCACTGAGGTGCTCTGTCCCCCGGACGCACTGATTTCGGCCGCACGGGCCCTGATTCGGGGCAACGCCCCGATCATTTGTTTTGCCCAGCCCGGCAGGGCTGGGGTAACGGACAACCATCAATACAAAGGGCCAACGGCCCGGCCGTTTGTTCGCACCGTTCCCGACCGCTCCGATTGACGTGCTCTGTCCCCAAACTCGCCGTCCCCACAAACTCGCCGATCACGCGGCGGACGTGACTACGGCTAAAATGGGGCGGTTCCTCCCGACTCCCGCTTTCCTTTCCCTCTCGACACGCCGATGTTTGCTTCGTCCCGTCCGCTCTCGTTGCTCGCCCTGCTGATCGCCGCCGCACTGCTCCCTTCGCTGGCTCGCGCGGAGACGCGGCCCAACATCTTGCTGGCGATCGCCGACGACTGGTCTTACGGGCATGCCGGAGCCTACGACTGTCCCTGGGTCTCCACCCCGGCCTTTGACCGCGTCGCTCGGGAAGGACTTCTGTTCCGCAACGCGTTCACGCCGAATGCCAAGTGCGCCCCATCACGAGCAATCATTCTGACCGGTCGGTATTCCTGGCAGTTGGAACAGGCCGGCAACCACATGTGCTACTTCCCGGCCAAGTTTGGCGGGTATGTCGAGCGTCTGGCTGCCGACGGCTATTTCGCCGGCTACACGGGCAAGGGTTGGGGCCCCGGTGTTGCCAACGATGCGAACGGAAACCCCAGAGCGATTACCGGCAAGGCTTACTCGAAGAAGAAAGCCAAACCGCCCACCAACCGCATCTCCAACAACGACTACGCAGCCAACTTCAAAACCTTTCTTGACGACGTTCCCGACCAAACGCCGTGGGTGTTCTGGTACGGGACCACCGAACCGCATCGCGCCTATGAGTATGGCAGCGGCGTTCGGTCCGGAAAGAAACTGACCGACATCAAGGAGGTCCCCGACTACTGGCCCGACAACGAAACGGTTCGCAACGACATGCTGGATTATGCCGTCGAAGTGGAGCATTACGACCAACACCTCGGACGCATCATTGAACACTTGGATGCCGCCGGCCAACTGGATAACACATTGATCGTCGCCACGAGCGACCACGGGATGCCTTTTCCACGGTGCAAAGGCCAAGCCTACGAGGACTCCAACCACATTCCATTGGCGATCCGTTGGCCTTCCGGCATCGTCTCGCCCGGTCGCACCGTTGACGCCATGGTTGACTTCACCTCGCTGGCTCCCACGTTTTTGAAAGCCGCGGGTGTGGAAAGCCCCCAACCGATCATGCAGACGATCACCGGCCGGGACTTGTTTGACCTCTTTCAATCGGACTCGCCGGCCACCGGGCGCGACCACGTGTTGGTCGGAAAGGAACGTCACGACATCGGGCGTCCCGAGAACGGCGGTTACCCGATCCGCGGCATTCGCAAAGGCGATTGGTTGTATCTGAAGAATTACCAACCGGACCGCTGGCCGGCAGGAAACCCGGAAACGGGATACCTGAATTGTGACGGCGGTGCGACGAAGACGGACATCCTGCAACTACGCCGCGATGGGACCGCCACCACCTTCTGGAAACTCTGCTTCGGCAAACGTCCCCCCGAAGAACTTTACAACGTGGCCAGCGATCCGGATTGCATCAACAACCTGGCCCGTTCGGACGACCAGCAAGAACGACTGGAGTCCTTACGAGATCAAATGCAAACCGAATTGCGCGAGCAAGGAGACCCGCGACAATTCGGAAACGGTGACGTCTTCGAACGATACGAATACACCGGTGCATCGACCGACAACTTCTATGATCGATTCATCTCCGGCGAGAAGGTTCGAGCCGGCTGGGTCAATCCGGGCGATTTTGAAAAGGACGCCGATCTGCCCTGAGTTTCTACCCTGCGATTCCACCCTGCGATTTCGACAGGACGGATCCAGGCTGCCGCCGCGATGGCCGGCCGTGAACGGTGGATGACTTGTCAGCGGATGCAAGTTGGCGCCGCGAGACTCTCCACGCGAGATTTTCCCGTGCCTTGCGTTCGCCGACTCGGGTTTTTCTGACCGTCACGCCCAGGCACATCGCCAGCCTGGCAACCTCGCGAGTGTTGAAAACCGGTCGTTCGCGCCCGGCATTCTTGCGCAAAGACCCGTCTCCGATTAACCGAATTCAAATACAGCCCCGCTAGACTCGGCCGCACCTCAGGACGACCTCCACGAAGCCCTTTTCAAGGGCGAGGGATCCATGGCATGAGCCAAAGCGAGCCGACATCGGTCCGAACGCTGCTCGTCAGCGACGTGCACCTCGGTTGCAAACACGCGCGCACCGAAGAATTCCTGTCCTTCTTCCAACGCTACCGCCCCCGAACCCTGTATCTGGTCGGAGATTTTCTGGACGCATGGAAGATCAACTCGGGTTGGCATTGGACACGGCAATGCGATCAGGTCATCCACCATTTGATGTCATTGATCGATGGTGGGACGGAGGTGTTCTACACCCCCGGGAATCATGATGCGTTTCTTCGTCAAAGTGTGTTTCGGTCAATGCTGCCGACAGGTTTTCCGGCAATTCGGATCGCCGACCAGTTCATCTTCGAGACCAGTGGCGGGTGGCGTTTTCTGGTCACCCATGGCGATCTGTTCGATTTCTTTGAAACCAAAGCCCAATGGATCTCCAAGGGCAGTTCGTCCTTCTATGACGGATGCCTGAGTTTGAATCGTTGGTTCCAAAGTCGATTTCTGCACGCCGACCGCAACCCCTATGGCGCGTGCGCGGTGGTCAAGGGACGGGTCAAGCGCGGCGTGAAATTCATCAGTGGGTATGAAAACAGAATCATGCGTCACGCGGCGGATCATCGCTGTGACGGTGTGATCTGCGGTCACATTCATACACCTGCGATCAAGCAATCCGAATCCGTCTGGTACTGCAACACGGGTGATTGGGTGGAGAACTGCTCCGGGCTGGTCGAACGTCTGGACGGCAGTTTTCAACTGGTCTCGCGATACGACCAGGCAATCGATTTGCAACTGCCGCCGAAGATGGCATCGCTAGGGATTGACGCCACGGCCCGACGCGACAACGGGATGGCTGCTTACCCATCACGCCCAGCCACAGCAGATCCCTTCATCGATGCCGAACCTGGCGGGCAGGCGTCGGCCTCATCGGGTGAACATCAAGCGTCCAAGGTCTGTGCCCGATCGGTCGCTTGACGCGGCGGCTCTCCTTCCAGTTTGGATTCTTCAATGGTGAAACAATGGATTGGTCAGAAGTATTTTTCGGCGGTCCACCAACGCAATCTGGTCTACAACACTTGTTGGGAGGACCCGCGTTTGGATCGTGCCGCATTAAACCTAGGTCCCGACGACACCGTGCTGGTGATCACGTCGGCCGGGTGCAACGCCTTGGACTATGCTTTGCAAGGACCACGTGCCATCCACGCCGTCGACGTGAATCCGCTCCAAAACTCGCTCCTGGAACTGAAGAAAGCGGCGATTCAGACGCTGGACTATGGCGACTTTTTTCAGGTGTTCGGCCGGGGACAACACCCACGTTGGAAATCGCTGTATGCCGACGGCGTGAGACCAGCTCTGGCGCCGCACGTTCGCCGCGTTTGGGATGACCGCCAGGGTTTCTTCGACGGATCCAGCCGCCGCAAGAGCTTTTACTATCGCGGGACGTCCGGGATGTTTGCCTGGATGATCAACGGCTATCTGAATCGTCCCCGCGGACTACGGGATGCCGTGCGGGAAATGTTGGCCGCCGACACCGTGGATCAACAAGCTGAAATCTACCGGCGGCGACGCGTCTCCGAATTGCTGTTCACCGGCCCGATTCGCTGGGTGCTTCGACGGGATACCACCATGTCCCTGCTGGGTGTCCCGCGAAGCCAGCGGATGCAGATCGAGCGGGGGTACCCACGCGGAATCGCAGGCTTCGTCCAGGATCGGATCGAAGCGGTGTTCAATCAGATCCCCCTGAAAGACAATTACTTCTGGCGTGTCTACCTGACCGGACAGTACTCGCCCAATTGCTGCCCGGAATACCTGACGCGGGACGGGTTCAACGCGTTGCAAGCGGGCCTTGCCAATCGCATTCAAACCGCCACCGCCACGGTGGAAGACTTTCTGAACCGACACGACGGCGCGGTTTCCCGGTTTGTGCTATTGGATCACATGGACTGGCTGTACGAGAACATGCCGGAGCGGTTGGCGGCGGAGTGGCAGAGCATTGTCAACCGGTCGGCGCCCCAGACGCGGATCCTGTGGCGGAGCGCGGCGTTGGACGTCGACTTCGTGGACCCCCTGCGGGTCACCGCCGCCGGAGAACTGATTCCGGTTGGAGACTTGCTGCGGTACCAGCGGACGCTTGCTGGAAAGTTGCATCGGTCCGACCGGGTCCACACCTACGGCAGTTTTTACATCGCCGATCTGCAAGGCGGTGCCGCATGAGCGTCACGACCGATCCCAAGGGTGCCGGCGATGGCTCACCCCCAACGGTCGACTTCCAAGACGCGACGCTTGCGAGTGACCTGAAAGTTCTTTGGAATCTGATCGCCCGTCCCGTCCGCGGCGCCACGCACGCCGAGCGACTGGAAAGTTTTTACGGACACCAGGCGGACCAATATGATTCGTTCCGATCGCGGATGCTGCACGGCCGCAACGAATTGATCGACCGCATTGTGTTTCCCGCCGCGGGCATTTGGGTCGATGTGGGCGCGGGGACGGGCAACAACATCGTCCACGCCGGTCATCGCACACGGGCGTTGCGTGAGATTCATTTGGTGGACTTGTCGCGATCACTGCTGGAGGTCGCCCAGAAGCGGATCTCCTCGGCCGGCATCGAGAATGCTCGCGTGCACCTTGCCGACGCGACGCAATTCCAATTGCCGGCGGAGAGCGTCGACGTCATCACTTTCTCCTATTCGCTGACGATGATTCCGGATTGGTTCGAAGCGATCCGACAGGCCGAACGGATGCTCAAGCCGGGTGGGACGATCGCGGCGACGGACCTCTATGTCTCGCGAAAGTACGCTGCGGATACCTGCCGGCAGCACGGGTGGCTTCGACGTGCATTTTGGACGCACTGGTTCGCCGCGGACAACGTCCACTTAAGCGGTGACCATTGCGCGATGCTGCAACGCACGTTCGACTGCGAACTCTTTCACGAGCGGATGGGCCGCGTTCCCTATTTGCCGCTGATCCGCGCTCCGTATTACTTGTTTGTCGGCACGAAACCGGGACGCTGAACGGTCCAGGCACCGCGATGGGCCCGGCATCACCGGGCCGCAGCGGAAAGCCGGATTGATGCTCGGGCCCTGGCGAAACCGCTCGCGCGGGCGACGCCCTTGGGCCAGAATCCGCCGCTTGGCCAACATCAACGGGCGGAGGCGGCACCTTGGCGGAGCCTCCGTCGGTGACGACCCTTTCGAAATCGACGCCGGGCAGGTACCTTTTTAGCCTGGCGATTCCCGTCCCTACCCCTCCAGCGACCAGACAGACCACGCAAAATGAGTGTTGCATCGACCGATATCCAAAACCTAGCCGTCGACACGATTCGCACCCTGAGCATGGATGCGGTGCAAACGGCCAACAGCGGTCACCCTGGCACGCCGATGGCATTGGCCCCGATCGCCTATCAGCTTTTCAATCACACGATGCAGTACGATCCTGCCCAGCCCCTGTGGCCCAACCGGGATCGCTTCGTCCTGTCATGCGGCCACGCATCGATGTTGCTCTACAGCACGCTTCACCTTGCGGGGGTCAAAGCCACCGACAAGTCCGGCAAGGTGCTGGATGAATTGTCGATCACGCTGGAAGACATCAAAAACTTCCGGCAATTGGGAAGCGTTTGCGCGGGCCACCCGGAGTACGCCGAAGCGGCCGGGATCGAAACCACCACGGGTCCACTGGGCGCGGGGGTCAGCAACAGCGTGGGGATGGCGATCAGCCAGAAGTGGCTGGCGAAGAACTACAACACCGCTGACCACACGCTGTTCGACTACAACATTTTCGCATTGTGCAGCGACGGGGACTTGATGGAGGGCGTCGCGTGCGAGGCCGCTTCGCTGGCCGGCCACCTGCAATTGGATAATCTGTGCTGGCTGTACGATGACAACAGCATCACGATCGAAGGTGACACCGATCTGTCGTTCTCCGAAAACGTCGGCGAACGTTTTAAAGGATTGGGTTGGAACGTCGTTCACGTGGCTGACGTCAACGATCTATCCTCGCTCGCCGACGCGATTGATCAGTTTCGTGCCTGCGAAGACAAGCCCACGATCATCATCTGCAAGACCATCATCGGCTACGGTGCTCCGAACAAGCAGAACACCCACGGCGCCCACGGCGCCCCGCTGGGATGGGATGAAGTCGAACTGGCCAAGAAATCCTACGGTTTTCCGCCCGAAGAGAAGTTCCACATCCCCGACGGTGTGATCGAACATTTCCGCGAACACCTCGGCAACCGTGGCCAAGCCGCCTATGCGTCCTGGCAAGAAACCTGGAACGCCTACCAGAAAGCCAACCCGAAGCAAGCCGCGGAATTGCAATCCGTGTTCGACCGGAAACTTCCCGCCGGCTGGGACAAGGACATTCCGGAATTCGAAGCCAGCGAAAAAGGTGACGCCACGCGGAACAGCAGCGGCAAAGTGCTGAACGCGATCGCGGCCAACGTCCCCTTCATGATCGGCGGTTCGGCTGACTTGGCACCGAGCAACAAGAGCGACTTGAAGTTTGAGGGCGCCGGTGATTTTCTGCCGCAGCACTACGGCGGACGCAACTTGCACTTCGGCATTCGCGAGCACGCGATGGCGGGCGCCGTCAACGGGATCTGCCTGTCCGGCCTGCGAGGCTACGCGGCGACCTTCTTCGTGTTCACCGACTACATGCGTGGTGCCATGCGGCTGTCGGCGATCATGCACCAGCCCACCCTGTACATCCTGACGCACGATTCGATCGGCGTCGGTGAAGACGGTCCCACCCACCAACCGGTCGAGCACTTGACCGCTTGCCGGGCGATCCCGGGCTTGAACGTGTTTCGTCCGGGGGACGCCAACGAAGTGGCCGAATGTTACCGCACCGCCATGCAGATCGATGATCATCCTTCCGCCATGGTCTTGTCGCGTCAAAACATGCCGACGCTGTGCCGAACGAAATATGCCCCCGCGGCGGGCTGTGCCAAGGGAGCGTACGTGTTGAGTGACTGCGAAGGCACACCCGATGTGATCTTGATGGGCAGCGGTAGCGAACTGGGACTGTGTGTTTCTGCGGCTGAGGAATTGACCAGCCAAGGCAAGAACGTCCGTGTCGTCAGCGTGCCCTGCATGGAACTGTTCGAAGACCAAAGCCAAGCCTATCGCGATCAGGTCTTGCCGCCGGAAGTGACCAACCGCGTGGCCGTCGAAGCGGGCATCCGGATGTGCTGGGACCGCTGGATCGGATCGCAAGGCAAATTTGTCGGCATGTCCGGATACGGGGCAAGTGGCCCGTACACGGAAGTTTACGAACACTTCGGGATCACCAAAGACGCCGTCGTGGCCGCCGCTAAATAGCCGACGCCCTGGAGCCGAGACGCCCTGGGGCCGATGCTACGAAGCCGGCGTGCGGGTGCTTCAGGTCCTGACGTCGGATGATCGAACCGCGCCGCCGCCTGGCGTGCGCGAGCTTTCTGACATCGCGTGTTCTCGGCTTCCTTCCAATCAGCGAGGCATCGGTGAAGATCCCCGATCAGCAAAACCGCCCCTTCACCGGGGCCAACATGACACCGATGATCGACGTGGTGTTCCTGCTGATCATTTTCTTTCTCGTCTCCAGCCATTTGGCTCGCCAAGAAGCTCGACTACCGGTCGACCTGCCGACCGCCAAAACGCACGACCCGCTCAGCACCGCCCCGGTCTCGTTGACCGTGACGGTTGACGCCGACCAACGCGTGCTGGTCGGCGGACGCCTGATCGGCCCCACCGAACTTGCGACGGTCTTCGCGCAAGTCGTTTCCGAAGAGGGCGAATCGGCGTCGTTACGGATCCGGACCGACGGCGCGGTGCCCTACCGGATCATCGAACCCGTTCTGCAAGCCGCCGCAAAGTCGGGACTGCTGGACGTCAAGCTGGCGGTCCAAGAACCTTCACCCACGTCCTAGTCAGACGGTCGCTGCGGGAAGATGACGCAGCGATCGGATGACATTTCCCCCCGCACCAATTTCCACCGTCACGACCTATCGCAACCCGCATCATCGCCGGTTGCGAGGCAATTCGATGCAAGGGATAATGCGTCGTTCGTGTGGTCATTCCCTACCAGGAGCAGAACGATGTCACGTGCGCTTTTCGCAGTTATCGCCCTGACGTTGTTTCTTGACGTTGCGGGCCGTGCCGATGACGTGACGCTGGCCTCGATGCCTCCCGTGGTCGTCAAGACAAACCCGGTCGCCGGTGCCTCGGATGTCGACCCGAAAGTGGCTGAGATTCGAGTCACGTTTAGCAAGCCGATGGCCGATGAAAGCTGGTCCTGGTCCACGTTGAGCGAAGAAAGCTTTCCGCAGGTCAACGGCAAGCCGTCTTACCAGAAAGACCAACGCACCTGTGTCTTGCCCGTCAAGCTGTTGCCCGGCAAAACCTACGCGATCTGGATCAACAGCAACAAATTCCACAACTTCAAGGATCCCGACGGCCGCCCCGCCGTCCCTTACTTGCTGGTGTTCAAAACCAGCGAGTGATTTGAACCCGGCAAGGTTTCGGCATGCGGTTGCCAAAACAACACCAGCAAGATCCCCTGGAAGTGAAGATGACGCCGATGATCGACGTCGTGTTCTTGCTGCTCGTGTTCTTCGTCTGGACCAGCAGCTTTGAATTGCCCGAATATGACTTGCCGGGTGCCATGGCGGAGACGCCTGCGACCGGCAGCGTCGCCAACGAGCCGTCCACCCCGCCGGCCGAAGCGTTCGACGAGATCGTGGTGAAGATTTTGGTTCGCGACGGTTTGCCGGTGATCGAGATGGGAGGGCAGCGGGTTGGTTCCACCGATGAGCTTCGGTCGAAGCTTGCCGAGGTGATCCAGTTGGGCGTGCAGCCTCCGGTCATCATTGATCCGGAACAGGATGTCGCGATGCGGCGGGCGATTGAAGTCTACGATGTCGCCCGCGACGCGGGAGCCGACCGCGTTTTGTACGCAATTGAACCGCCGGATTCCGCGTTGCAGCGGTAGGTTTCGTCGTCGCGGCTGAATTCACGTCGACCAGCTGGCCAGAGCCACTTTCAATCAAAAACACCGTGATTTGCAGTGTGATGAGCGGCAAGGCGCTAGCCGCCGGTCGAGGCGAGAAAACCCGCGGCTAGCGTCACGCGGCTCACCCAGAGTAGCGCAGTCAAGCTGGGCTCTGTCTGGTTCGAGCGATCAGTTGCCAAACGGATCGCCGCTGAACGGATCACTGTTGTCTCCACCCGGTACCGCAAACGGATCGTCCATTTTCTCGTCTCCGCCTCCGAACGGATCATTCCCTCCGGCTCCGAAAGGATCATTGGAATTGAACGGGTCGTTGCCGGGAGTCTCGGTTTCCTCTTTGGGCTTCTTCTCGGTTTCCGGTTCCGGCTCCTCCGCTCCAGGATCGGTCGACTCGCGAACGGTCGGCAGAATTTTTCCGACGGGCCTGAGACACTGAACCGTGCCCACGGAATTCACAAAGTACAACCGATCGGAAACTCGGTTGACCAGCAATCGCTGCGGCCGCAACGTGCTATCCAGATCCAAGATCTTGCCCGTATCCAGGTCGATGGCAGCGAACTGACCGCTCAGCAGACTGACGTACACCCTGCCGTCAAATCCGCCGAGAATCTTTTTGACGTTCGGAACCGGTCGATCCCAGGTCCGCAATCCCGTCTTCTCGTCCAGGGCGAACAGATTGCCGTAAGCAGATGGCAGCAAGACTTTGCCGCCGACCAGATACGGAGCTTCGTAAAAAGGCTCGCCGAAGGGTTGGTTCCACAACACCTCGCCGGTGCGTGTCGCGCGAATGCCATACACCTGGCCCGATTCGCTGCCGAAAAAGAAGCGGTCACCCGGTGCCGCCGCGATCCGTCCACTGACGATCCCGTCGGTGTTCAGACGAAACAAGACGGAGGGTTCGCCGGAAAGTTCCATCACGTAAACGAATCCCCGGTCGGTGGCCCAAGCCACCTTGGTGGAACTGGGGGACTTGGTCGGCGGGGCCAAAGCCAACCCGGCCACGATCTCCATGAACGGATCGACCGTGATGTCTTCCAGCGGGTAGCCCTCGACACCGTTGCGGATGGTCGGCACCAACGAGAAGTCGCCCGCATGGATCGCACCATACATCGGCGTGCTCATGGTGCGCACCGTCGTGATCGGTTCGCCGGTATCGGCATCGATCTTGATCAGGTTTCCGCCGTTGGTGACCGTGACAAATTTCTGATTGATTCCCAGCTTCCCGTACCGCAATCGTGCATTGCCCACCTGGGTGATCCAAATAGGAACTCCGGTTTCGGCATCCCGGCACTCGATCGTGCCGTTGTCACTTGCCGTGTACAGGCGGATTTCGGGAATGGGTTCGGTGCGGATGGTGGTTTCCCCGACCCGCCGTTTTAAGAAACGCACTTCGCGGCGAGCCAATCGTTCCGCTTCCTCCTTTCCGATCGGTTGACCGTCGGGTCCGGCCTGGTCGGTAGAGACGCGGTAGTACACTTCCGGCGGCTCACCTTCCTTCGCAGGCCCCACCACTTCCACGAATTCCCGCGTCATGTCCGGGAATGCCACGATCTGCTGGTCCACCATCGAATCGGAACCCGCGGGCACCGGCATCTGACGACGCCAGGCTTCTTCCAAGCCCAACCGGGCAGCCGTTTGCGGGGACATCAGTTCGCCGGCATGGCTGCAGCGGTTCGGTGCCGAGACGAGGCCAAAAACAGCCAACAAGATCGCTGTAGCTTGGTGTGAACGAATCATGCCTTCAGAGGGGTAAGATGAGGAGCGATCCGGACAAACCGAATCGGCGGTGAAAAATCGTCTCGTCGGGAGAAACGGGCCTGAATGCGTCATCGCCCGATTCTGAAGTTTACTCAATCCGTAGCGGACGACCAACGAAAGCCATGGAATTGCTCGACCCGATGGGCGGGCTATCGCGGTTGTTCCAGAATTTCCGGAAAAGATCCTTGCCCGCACCATCCGTCCTGCCGGGCGGACCGGACACCACACGCCGGACACCCCACGCCGGTCCCTGAATCGTCAACACCAGCGGATGCGTGGCCCCACGATGCTTGCGTCGATCCCGATCAAAGATCTTTTTCGGTGGCGGGGAACCGTTTGCGTGCTTGGCTGTCGATCGGCTTTCCCGTGCGCACGCTCCACCACTCGCCGGCACGGTCCGGATCGTAGTGCGGATTGGGGATCGGCATCCGCGCGACCACGGAGTTTCGCCAGCGGGAAAGTTGTTGACGTAGTTGCTGCGTCCGTCCCGGATTGCTTTGCGAAAGATCGGTGGTTTCACCTAGATCATCGGCCAGATTGAACAGCAACGTCTGTCCCGTCCCGTCGATGTATTCGATCAATTTCCAGTCGCCCTGGCGAATGGCGCTGGACGGTCGGTCATGGTGGTAGTGCGGGTAGTGCCAGTACAGTGCCTCGCGGCCCAGCGATCCTTGCGGATCACGGATCAAGGGCAACAGGTTGACCCCATCGATCGGCTGATTCTCCGGCAGGCTCCCGCCGGCAAGTTCGACAAACGTCGGATAGAAGTCGTGCGTGATCGTGGGCTCGTCACAGACCTTGCCCTGCGCGGCCACCCCGGGGTAACGGATGATCAACGGCACGCGAATGCCGCCTTCGAACAGCGTTCCTTTCTCGCCGCGTAACGGTTTCTGGACCGAAACGCTTCGATCGGCTTCCGGATTGAAATCGTAGCGTCGGTACAGACCGCCGTTGTCGGACGTGAACACCACCATGGTGTTTCGATCCAGTCCGGACTGCCGCAGTTGGTCCATGATCCGGCCCACCATGTCGTCGACGTGTTCGATCATCGCCGCGTAGATGGGATGCGGCAAGTGGGTGTCCGGATTGTCGCCGGCTTTGGCGCGATACTTCTCGACCTTGCTGCTCATCGCCCCGAGGGGGATGTGAACGGCAAACGGGCTGATCATCAGGAAAAACGGCTTCTCGGAGGAGCGTTGGATAAATCCTCGGGCAAGATCGGTTTCGAATTCCGTCCGATACTGTCCTGCTTTGGGTTTCAAATCCTTGCGTCGGGCGCGGTACTTGCCTTCAAAGTGCGGCCCATTGATCTCGGCATCAAAGTCATATCCTTGCCCGCCGGGTGAAAACAGTTCGCCGGATCCCAAATGCCATTTGCCGATGTAGCCGGTGGTGTATCCGGCCTGCTTCAAGGACTCGGCGACCGTCACGGTTTCCGACGGCATCGCGTTCGTCGGCCGAGGTGTTTGCACACGTTCAAACGGACGCCAGTGGCCGGGAATGTGCGCCGTGATCCCGATTCGTGCCTGGTTCTGGCCCGACTGCAAGGCACAGCGAGTCGGCGAACAGACCGCCCCGGAAGCGTAAAAATTCGTGAACCGTACGCCCTCGGCCGCCAACTGATCGATGTTCGGCGTTTCAACGAATTCGTTGCCGTAGCACCCCACGTCTTTCCAACCGAGGTCGTCGACAAAGATCAGCACGATGTTTGGTCGTTCTGCGCTGGCCTGGGCCGCCGGAAGAACCTCGACGGCCCCCAGGACCAAAAGAATCGCGAGCAGGAAACGAGAAAAGAGCCGCGACATGGAAGCACTCCGGGAGGGATCGAGGCGGGTGAGACGACGGTGGGAAAGCACCCTGGGGAACCGTCGGAAAACCCGTGCAGGATAGCAAACTGACGATCACTCCGCAGAGTCGCCACGACCGAACCGGGGTTCGTCCGGTATCACGGACGTCACCACGGAGCTGAATCGCCCGCCGACGACGATCGTTTCCACCTGCTGCTGATCGGTGACTTGGTCCACATGGGTCACCGCCTGGCCGGACTGGTTCAGCGTCACGCTGTAACCGCGGGCCAACGTCTTCAACGGCGAAAGCGCCGAGAGCTGGGCCGCGGAATTGGCAAGCCGGTGCCGGGCGCGTTCCATCTGCCGATCCATCGCCTGACGGGCGCGCATTTCCAGTTCGTCCATCAGCCTGGAACGTAAGTGCACGATCTCCATCGGCCGCTTGAACATCGGGTGACGTTCCAAAGCTTCCAACTTTTGGCGGCGCAGCTCCATCGTCAGCTGCATCGCCCGTTGCAAGCGTCGGTCCAGGTGATCGACGCGTTGGGTGATCCCGTCGCGATCGGGAAAGACCTTGGTTGCCGCATCGGTGGGCGTCAAAGCTCGCACGTCGGCCGCCAGGTCCGCCAACGTGACGTCGATCTCGTGTCCGACCGCGCTGACCGTCGGCACCGGACACTCTGCAATGGCACGCACCACGGGCTCTTCATTGAAGCACCACAGGTCTTCCAAACTGCCACCACCGCGGGCCACGATGACGGCGTCAAGTTTGGGACGGATCATTGCGGCCGCTTGCAACCCGCGACGGATTGTTTCCGCGGCACCGGCCCCTTGAACTTGAGCGGGAATCACGAAGATCTCCGCGGACAGCATGTTCCGACGGGCGGCCACCAGGAAGTCGTGGATCGCCGCACCGCTGGGGCTGGTCACGATGGCGATTCGCCGAGGGTGTTTCGGCAGCGGACGCTTCCGCTCGGCGGCGAACAGCCCTTCGGAGTGCAGCCTGGCTTTCAGTTTTTCGAATGCCTGCTGCAGCGCGCCAACGCCTTGCGGTTGGGCTTTGCGGACGACCAACTGATAGGTCCCGCGAACGGTGTAAATCTCCAAACCGCCGAAACACAGCAGCGACTGGCCGTTCTCCAATTTGAACGGCAAGCGGGAAACCACGCTGCGCCACATGATCGCACGAATCTGGGAATCGTCGTCCTTCAAGGTGAAGTACAGGTGACCGCTGCGAGGGCGCGTCACGTCGGTGACTTCACCGGCGACCCACAATGGCGGAAACGTCGCTTCGACCACCGCTTTCAGATGGCCGTTTAATTCGCTGACCGAGACGGCCCGGCCGACGCCGCCCGCATCACCGGGCGGCAGGTCATAGGCGTCGTTCAAAGATCCATCCCTCAAGAACGACTGGGAAGATGAAATTCACCCGAAAAGACTTCGCTCGCGGGACCGGTCATCAGCACGTGCCCGTTCTCGGCATTCCATTCCAAAGTCAAGTCACCGCCAAGCAGATGATTCAGGATGCGACGCTCGGTGCGGCCCGCCAACACGCCTGCGACACAGACGGCCGACGCCCCCGTTCCGCACGCCCAGGTCTCGCCGGACCCCCGCTCCCAGGTCCGCTGCCGAACTTCGCTCGGCGAAATGACCTCGACGAACTCCACGTTGACTCGGTTCGGGAACCTGGGATCCGTTTCGATCTTGGGGCCGAGTCCCAAGACCAGATCGTCCGTCGCCTCATCAACGAAGATGACGCAGTGGGGATTCCCCATCGAAACACACGTCACTTCAAACTGCCGGCCGTCAAATTCCGTGGGCACCGAAACAACGTGTCCATCGTCCGAAGACGCAGCAATCGTCGTCGGGATTTTGGGGCCTTCCAGAATCGGCTGCCCCATGTCGACGGTGACCTGATCGACCCGACCGTCATCCCCGACTTGCAGGCGAAGCTTCAATACTCCGGCGCCGGTTTCGATCGAAAGCGACTCCTTGGCGGCAATCGAATGGTCAAACACGTACTTGGCCACACAGCGGATGCCGTTGCCGCACATCTCACTTTCACTGCCATCGGCATTGAACATCTGCATCCGCGCGTCGGCCACGTCACTGGGCCGGATCAAAATCAATCCGTCGCCGCCGATCCCGAAGTGTCGGTGCGACATCTGCCGCGCCAATTCCGGCGCGTTTTCCGGCAGCGATTGCGAAAAACAATCGACGTAGACGTAGTCGTTTCCGGCACCATGCATTTTCGTGAATTTCATCCCAGACATGCTACGACCACGCTCCAATAATTCAACCGGGGAAAGAGTCACTCACGTGGCCCGCTCAGTCAGGCCGATCATCGACACGGCCCCGGGGATCACGTTCGCCATCGACGCGGACCGGTTGCGATCGAAAACGCTGCATCAACCGACGGACGGCCAACGGAAAAACCCCCAGCAGTGAAAAGGCCACCGCCAATTGCAGCAACTGTCCGGGGGCAAACACCGCAGCCGCCCCCTGTTCGGCCAACACCTCCAGATTGGGAACCCTGGAACCGGCATACACATACACGGCAGTACCGGCAAGCATCCCCAATTGGCTGACCCACCAGTAGGTCCACACGCCGATCGGCGTCAGGCCCATCACCAGGTTGATCACAAAAAACGGGAACGCGGGGATCAATCGCAGCGTGAACAGGTAGAACGCTCCCTCGGACTCCAACCGACGCCGAAAGGTTCGCATCGATTCTCCGTAGCGGGACTCCACCGCGTCGCGGAGCAAGTACCGGCTGCTCAGAAAGGCCAACGTCGCCCCCGCGGTGGAGGCGAAACTGACCAGCAGCACTCCAGGTCCCAAGCCAAAATACCAACCGTACAACAACGTCAGCGGAGTCGCCCCCGGTAACGACAAACCGGTCACCGTGACGTACACCAAAAACGCTACGCCATAAGTGACAATCGGATGCGCCGACTGATAGGCCCGCAACGACGCTTCCTTGTCGGCAAGCGTCTGCAGCGTGATGACATCACGTAGGAAATACCCGGCGACGGCCAGGACAACCGCCAGCACCACGAACACGCCTACCTTCCAGCGATCCGCATGCTTTTCCGAGGGGCAAGAAGTCTCGCTCTCGGCTGCGGAATCCGGTGATCGTGTCAAGTTGAATCTCAAGGAGACGGAATTGCAGGGCAGGTGTGATGGTCGGCTCCAAGGTCATCGCTTCCGAACCTCCCGCGACTCTTCTGGCACAATGACCTTTTCCGATCGGCGACCGCCTAAACCCGACGGTTCCGGGATACGCCTTCGTTCAAGATCGGCTTGCTCCATCAAATCTTGATAGGTCCGCTTCTGACGTTCGACGTTTCTGGCCACCGCCGCGTCGCGAGGGGAAAGCTGATCGATCAGCTCTGGCGGTACCGGTTCACCTTCCACGTAGGGCCGATAGGGCATGCTGATCAAGGTACCCGCTGCGCCGGTGATCAGCAGCACCAACAACAACGTGGACAACGCCGCCGCGCGAACCGAAATTCGGCCAACGAACGGCTTGAAAAGATACCGCAACGCGGCCGGAAACAACACGTGCAACACCAACACGGTCAGCCAGAATGCAGCGCTGATGATGGTCGCCACCGACACCACGTGCACCCAATCACGAAACCAGCCGGATTGTCCAGGCTCTCGCACGTCTCCTTGGATTGCGATCCAGGTAACAATGGCGACGATAACCGGAGCGACGACCGCCACGCCGGCGACCATCAAGTATTCGGCTCCGAGAACGAAACGGATTAGCAAGTTCCCCTCGTCGGTTCGCTGACGTTCTTCCCGCGACAACGCCAACCGGGCGAGAATCAATGCCGCGACGCAAGCAACGACGAAGGTCAACAGCGCCGCAAACTCCCCCCTCGGCTCCGACGATAAAAACATCGCCAAACCACACCCGCCAATCAGCAGGACCGCGGAGACCACCGCCGGGCCATCCACCGACGGATGTTTCAGCAGCGAATGTTGCAAGTCGGTCGCTGATTCACGGCCGCGCCGGTAGGCCGTCGACGCAAAGTTCGATGCCGTGGCAGCATAGCGTCGGGCGTTCTGACGCAGATCGCCAGATTCGTCTGGATGGGAGTCCGTCGCAGCATCCGGTTGCCGCTCGATCGAATGGAGATCGCTCAGGATCTCCGCCGCATTGGCGTACCGTTTCTCCGGCTGCTTCTCGAGCGCCTTCAACACGACTTCGTCCAGTCGGATATCGATCGAGATTCCGGGCGGTCCGCTGCTTCCTGCCGGCGGTAAGTTCACGCGCGAGCTGGGCGGCTCGAAGCGTCCGATGGGCAACTCGCCGGTCAGCATTTCGTAAAACACCACGCCCAGCGCGTACAAATCCGCCCGGTGATCGACCGACCGTGGTTTCTCCAACTGCTCCGGTGCCATGTAGTGAATGGTTCCGACCACACCGCGGGTGGGAGAATCCTGATCCGCCGGCTCGGCATCTGCATCGGCTTCCCGCGAATCCGATTCGGTTTCGGAAGAATCGCTTTTGGTGGCCAGCAGCTTCGCCAAACCGAAGTCGGTGATTTTCAGCCGGCCCCGCGCGTCGAACAGCAGGTTCTCCGGCTTGATGTCGCGATGCACGACGCCCTCTTCGTGGGCATAGGACAGCGCGTCGCAAAGCTGCGGGATGATCTCCAGCGCCTCGGCCTGGGACAGCCGCCCCTGGGCCAAGACCTCGCGCAAGTTAGCCCCTTCCACCAGCTCCATCACCAACATCGCGTACGGGCCCGCCTGACCAAAATCGTACACCGCGACAATGTTGGGATGATTCAATTTCGCCAGCGCCCGGCCCTCTCGTGCGAATCGTTCGCGAAACCCCGGCCGACTGGCTATCTGCGGAGGAAGGATCTTGATGGCAACGGGACGGTCCAACGATTTCTGACGACCGGAATAAACGGCACCCATTCCGCCTTGGCCGATTTTGGCATTCACGTCGTAGCCGACGATGTGCTCGGAAAGTTCTTCGATGGAGGGAGGCACAAAGCTCTGCCCGGGCCCCAAGGTGATGGCGATCGGGGCGGGGCGATCCCACGGCGGACGCAACAGGCAGCGAGGACACTGCGTCGGTCCGCTGGCACCCGAATCGACGGGGACAGGATTTCCGCAACGCGGACAGGGGCGATCGGTCATGGTTTTCCCGCCTGGGGCTTCGGAGGCACGAATCGTTGTCTATCACCTCCTACACGCGTCGATCGTTTCGGTTACCAAGTTTGTTGCAAAAACTGCCGATCGATTCGCTGGTCACTCGCAAACACCTTGCTGACCGCCGATCACGAAGGCCTTCCCACATCCAAGGCACGAAACAGCCATTGCCGTTCTTCCCCACTTTGACAGGGATCTTCCACCGTCTGGGCCACCGCATCCAGCAAACGTTGTCGGTAACGAACCCGCAACCGATGGATGGCAACCTTCAGGGCGGTCCTGGACAGACCCAGTTCCTCGGCCAACGCCGAACGCTGTTGGGTGTCCGGTTCTGCCCCGGTCAGCAGTGGTGCCAACCGATCGAACCACTCCGCCTGGCCGCGTCTTTGGTACTCGTCACGCAATCCGTCCAGCGTTTGCCGAAGCAAGCATTTGGCCCATTGACGATCAAACAGCGATTGCGGATCGCCGTGCCGGTCGACCACCTCGGTTTCGAACCATCCGTCCCGTTCGATTGCTTGCCGCTGATCGCCCTGCAACGACAACACCGTTTCGCGGCCGCCACGACGAACGGCCGTTTGCCGGCGGTGCTGGTTGGCGACGTAGTGATCCAACGCGGTGTAGAGAAACGCGCGAAAGCGTCCCCGCGTCGCGTCGGCTGACCCAATGGAATCTCGCGCCAGCAGGTCACTGAAAAACCCCTGAACCAGATCTTCCGCATCGTGCGGCGTCCGACCGCGTCGGCGAAGGTACCCGTACAGCGCCGGCCAGTAGGCCGCGCACAATTCCTCCAGCGAAGCCTTGGCGATCGAATCCGAAACCTCGTCTCCGGCCGCCTGAAGCACCAAACTCCAGCGTGTCGTCGGTAGACGTCCGGCAAGTGTCATCGGTCCTGCGTCGAAGCGAAACGAGAAGAAGCATTTTTCGTGACGCGAGTATAACCAACCGAACTCAGTTCGGCTGATCGGCCCGGTCGCCTTCGCGGTGCTTTCGCTCAGCGGCCAGCAGGCGATGGTTCTCGGAGTCCGCCAGGAAATAGACATCGGCGTCGGTGCCGCGCCGGACCGCGGTCCCGTGCGGTCGCTTCAACTGGAACCCTGTGTCCAGGGTCTCGATCACGTTCTTGCGACGGTCGACACGCCTCAGGGCCTGGTTTTCCGTATCGACGACCAGCAGCGCCCCCTGGGAGTCGACGGCGATCCCCTTCGGCCCTCGAAACGTCGCCTGCAACGGATGACCGCCGTCGCCGCTGTGACCTTGCTTGCCCGTGCCCGCGACGCGATGAATCGTGCCAGCGGAACGATCGATCCGCCACACGCTGTTGCCTTCGCGAAGCACCAGCCAAATCGACTCGGCGTCGATGGCCAGCGAACGCGGACCGAAGACCGACACTTCATTCGCCAAAGCCCCGTCGACGGGAAGCTTTCCCTTGCCGTCTCCCGCAACCGTGGCGACGGTGCCTGTCTTCAGATCGATGCGTCGCAAGCGGTGGTTCTTGGTATCGGCAACCAGCAGGCCTCCCTGGCCGTCCAACACGATGCTGTGCGGTTGATCAAATCGGGCTTGCGACGCCGGTCCGCCGTCACCTCGCGAGCCGGCGACGCCATCACCGCCGATCGTCTGAATGATTCCCGTCCGCCCGTCGATCTTGCGAATGCAATGGTTGCGTGTATCGGCGACGTACAGGTCGCCGTTCCGATCAGCACGGATTTCATGGGGCGCACGAAATCTCGCTTGCAACGCCGGGCCCCCGTCCCCGCTCAATCCGGCCTGGCCGGTTCCGGCAAAACGCTCAATCTTCGTCCCTGCCAAATCCATCTTCCAGATGGAATGATCATCGATCGTGGACAGGTAGATCGCGTCCGCAGCCACCTCCACGCCGTACACGTTCGGAAGACACACCGATTTCGGTGACGAGGGTTGATCGGCGGAGTCCCCTTGAGCTTTCCCCGTTCCGGCAAAGATCTGCCACGTCTGCTCTTGCGTCGAAGCTTGATCCGGAGAGTCGGCCGCAACAGGCCGACCGAAGACCATCGCGAACAACAACACGGCGGCGATCGGGCGCCAGCGAAAAACGAGGAATCGAAACGTTGCGGAGGGCACGGTGGGACTCACGGGGCAAGCGGAGGCGGGGAAAAGGCAAGCATGATTGCCCCCGATTCTAACCGGACAGTGCCGCTTTGTAGCGACCGTCGCCAGACGGTGGCAATTCGGCGTCGTCCACGTCCTGGCGAGTCTGGTCCGCTCCCTGGCGAGCATCGTGTACGCTACGGCAGCGAGCATCGTCCACGCTCTGGCGAGCGTGGCTACGGCGGTGAGGTTGGCTGGTTAACCATCCCGACTTCAATCATCTGCCGGCGCGCCGTCTTTGATCACGAATCTCGCTTGCAGCCGGGCGACCTCGCTTGCCAACCCGGCCTGCCGCACACTCTTGAGCACTTCGTTGAAATCCTTGTAGGCATCGGGCGCTTCGTCGCGCGGGTAGGTGCGACAGTTGCTAATGATGTCGTGATCAGCCAGACCGCGGTCGATCTCGCTTTGGACCAGCTGTTTCTTCGCACGCGTCCGGCTCATCCGACGCCCCGCGCCGTGGTTGACGCTGAACGCGGAAGCCTCCGCGCCGGCATCGGCAACCATCACGCTGGATCCGTCGCGTGGATTTCCCGGCAACAGGATCGGGTGCCCGGTGGATTCAAATCGTGTGCCCGCCAGCTGCGGATGGCCGGCCGGCAACGCACGCGTGGCGCCCTTTCGGTGGACCCATTGGACGGCTCCGTCGATCGGCTCTTGCCGCGCGATGTTGTGAGAAATGAAGTACACCAATTCACCACGAATTCCCGGGAACACCTCGCGAAACGCTTCCAAGACCAACGCATTGATCAACAAGTGATTGACGGTGGCGAAATTGGCCCCCATGGCCATGTCGCACAGGTACTGTTGTCCTTCGGCGGAATCCGCGTGCGCATAGACCAACTGCGGGTCACCGGCTGGAAACGCCAGACCACGACTTTGAAAGACCGACTTCAACGACCGAAATTGCGTCATCGCCAGGTCATGACCGAAGCCGCGGGATCCGCAATGGGACAGAAATGCGACGCAACCATCCTTCAGTCCGAAGGTCTCGGCAACCGCGCGTTCTCGCTCGCCGCCGGCCAACCGCACCACCTCGGCTTCACCAAAGTGGTTGCCGCCGCCATAGCTGCCCAATTGCCGATACTTCGATTCGATGCGATCTAGCTTGTCGCGTTCGCGTCCCAGCCATTGCAATCGCGCCGCCAATGAGTCCGACGTCCCATCGGGCCCCAGGTGGAAGGCGTCTTCGCAGGCTTCCGCCCAGGACTTCGGAATGCCCAGTTTCTTGAGCACCGCCTTGGATGCCCCCTCGGTCGCGACTTGAAACCCCAGGCGTCCATCAACGCGACGTGACTTGGGCGCATGTCGTTGCCCGCGGCCGGCACCGGTCGGGACACGCTTGGTGATCGCCTTGATGACCTTTCGCCGTTCGGCGGCATCGTGCAACGCTTCCGCCGGCAGGTCGGTTTGCAGCAGGCTCATGCTGCACTTGATGTCCACGCCAACCGGGCCGGGATACACGTGAGTCGGCGAGACCATCACGCAACCCACCGGCGCCCCGTATCCGACGTGCGCGTCGGGGTTCAGCACCACGCGGGAAACCCCCGGAGCCCGGCGGCTGTTGATGGCCTGCTTCAGCGTCTCTCCACCGAATGACTGGCGGATCGGTTCCGTCCCAATCACGGTGATCGGCGACAGATCGTCACCGACCGGCAAGGTCGCCTTGGCCTGACCGGTGACGGTCAACATTTCGTGCGTTGTATCCATGGTGTTGTCGCGGGTGGCCCGCGTCCGAACCGGGAGGAACTCCGGCTTTTATTCGCTCACTGCTGGCGATTCGAGCGTCCCCGCCGGGTAGGCTTTCCCTCGGCCTCACGGCTCTCCGGCCGGAAGTTTGCTGGGCGCAAAGCGGTTCGTCCGAGCCGGCATCGCCGATGCCAATCTCAATTCGAATCGTTCACCGGGGCGGCCAACAGATACGTCGACCAAAAAAACGGTTCATCCCCGGACAGCGTCACCCGTTCTTGATCCGCGGAGGTCAACGTAGGTTCGGCCATGGGCGACAATTCGCTTCGGCGCAACACACTTTTTGCTCGCGAGAACGCATCACTGGGCCCGATGAAGGGCAGTTCCTGCATGAACTCGCGCAGCACAATCCCGGTCGAGGCACCGCCGACCGCCCAGCGGCTCAAGATCACGTCGCGCACACCGGAATACTGCAGCGTCCCGATCGTCTGGAAAATCTCGCTGCCGGAGACCGGGCGACCGGTGTCCAAATGCGAACGAAAACCGCTCAGAAAAACCGTCCCCGGCTTGGCCGCGGGAAAGCTCAACCAGGAACGCAGACTCCCCCCGGGTAAACTTGCCTCATAACCGGCCAGGGCTGAATCAAGTGTCGAATCTGGATTGGGCACGGTCGGTTCCGCAATCAACAAGCTGCCAGCCGCCGGCCCGGTCTGACTGGTTGCGACACCTGCCTGGTCGGGCAGACGCACCAGCGCCCCGGGATCAACCGCATCAACGATCGATTGCACGATGCCTTGATTCAATTCCTGGTCGCGTGGCGCAAAAAACAGGCCCGAAGACATCGCCGCCACTGGAGAATCCGATTTCAAGGCGGTCGGGTGGAGCGCCAACGCAGGGGTGGCGGCATAGGAAATCTGGATCGTATCGCCGAGCAGTTTGGAATTGCGATCTTCGGTCGGAAGCAATTCGAACGGCAAATACCACAGCAGGGAGTCCGGAATGACGACCAGGTGTTGCAAACCGACGAAGCGGTCATCCATCAGGTTTCCGGTGCCCGGCATGATCAGGCGATCCCGAAGTTCCAGGGCGTCGTCGCGCCAGGAATCATCTTCCGGCAGTCGGGCGCCACGGTTTTTCGACGCCCCGATCCCCCGCATCACCTTCGCGATCTCGGTGCCAACGCGGTTGGCCCCACTGATGGACCAATAACTGGACTTGTCGCGCGTACACAAGGTGACGTGAATCACGTTCCCATCCTGGCAAAAACACAGCACGCCGACTCCGTCGGGGATGTCCTTGGTCGGCTGCTTTTCATCCATGGGGCGCGGCATGGTTTGTGGGATCGCGACCCGATCCAAAGCGATCGCCCAAGCGTCCGATTCCATCTGGCCGGCTGCGGCGAGGGCCGCGCTGGGGTCCGCGGGTGGCGGCGCCGTTGCGGCGGTTCGCAGGTCACGGATCGGCTTGGCGGCTTTGTTGCGAAACTCCACCGTCGAACCTTCCAACAACGCATCCGGCAGTCTCGCCAAAGCCCGAACCTGCAGCACGCGTCCGCCAAGGGCCGTCCGTTGGCGCAGTCGCCCCCGCTGCAGATCCTCCACACGCATCAGCACGTCTTGCGCGCTGTCGCGTGAGGCCGCATTGCGCAATCGCGCGATCCGCAGGGCATCGCGGTCGGCGATCCAACCCGCCAGGGCGTCCACGGGATCGCGTCGCCAAACATCTTCGGTCGGGTCGTCGACGTAGCGTGCCAACATCACGTCGGCCGACTGGCCGTTCAGGTTGCGTCCCAGCGCCTGCCGAATGCGTTGCAACTGATAAAGCTGCGGCATCGAGATCAGGTTTCGATTGCGGATTCGGCTGGCGGTCGCAAAGCCCATCACATTGTTCAACGGTTCGTCCCAAGGACGTACCGAACCGCTGAAGGCGGATCCGCCGCTGCGACTGGCCAGACGCGCGGCAACATAGGCTCCATACGCTTCCAAACGAGGCTGGGTCACATCACGACGCTGCGACAGTTCCCGCGCTTCTCCCAGCCGCGCGGTGGCAAAATTCAGATCCCCCGCGGTCACCGCCGCATCGGCGGCGGCGATCAGGCAGTGCAAAGACGCCAGCCTGGATTCCCGAATCAGTGACCTGGCGGCCTCCGCTGCCGCTTGCTGGACCGCGGTCGCTTCGGTCGGCCCGGCGCATCCGGCGGCCAACTGATACGCTTCACCGATCCAACCGAATTGTTCCAGAGCGGCCGCCTGGTTGGCAGCGGCCAAACACAGTGGCACCGCTTGAACCGGCGTCTCCGTCCCGGCCAGCGCCGACGCCGCCGAAAGACCGGCGATTGGGGACAGCGGGTGCACCCCGTTGTTGAGCAGCAGGTTGGCACCGGCGTCCTTGATGGCGTTGACGTCGTCCGAAACACCGAACTTTTCGGCGGCCCGCATCGCCCCGATCAATCCCCTGGCCAGCGGCGGGGCATTGCTCGGATACTTCGTGCTTTCCACGACCTGCGCGGCCAACGCATCGTTTTCCGACAGCGGTCCCAAGATGATGCGTCGGCGGTAGGAAGCCATCGCCAACCCACGCAAGATCTCCACGGTGTCGACCGTTTTGATGTTCAATTCCTCGATGCGCCCTCCGGCGGCGAGACGTTGTTCGGTCAGCACCTCTCCGGAGTAGTACTTCAGCGACCGCGTCAACGGCAGCCGGTTGACCGACTTGGCTGCCGGCCACAGATACTGCTTCGGCGACACCTGGACATTGCCCCGCAGCAACTCTTCCCAAACCGGCCGTCGCAACCAGCCTCGATAGCGCACCGCAATGTTCAGCGCGGTATCCAGACTTTGCATGGCACCTTCCAGGTCGCCCAGCCGATACTGGCACTCGGCCATCATGGCATAGACGGGGATGGCGTCGATCCAATGACCGTTGATGTCGCGACGCGTGCGTCCGATCGCCACGTCGAACGCATCGATCGCGCGATCCAGCTCGCCGGTGTGATAAACCTGCAGTGCCATGTAGTACTGCGGCGGCGGATAGTTCACACCGGTGGGTTCAAAGCCCAAGCTGGGTCCCAGCCCGGCACCTTGGCCGAGCGAGGTCGACGCCGACATTGCGAAGCCCGCCGATGCCACCAGCGCCACCGTCCAAACGGCGAATCGAACCAGACGGTTCGTCCGCAAAACCGATGCAAAAAGATATCTGTCCATAAATCAAGTCTTGGTTCGTGGGGGACCCCATCGCTGCGGGATCACCGAAGCGAGGATCGGACGCCACATCCTGGGGGCATGACGAGAGGAGCGAAAAGACGGCGGACCACGGTCGACGGCAGCAACGTTGCCGCGACGTTCTATCGTAGGCCAAACCCCAACCCCAGTCGAATTGGATTTCAGCGGCGGGACGCTTTCAATGCCCCGCCTTCAACGCCTGGACAACGACTTCGCGGTCTTCTTCGGAATCGAAAAACTCGATCCCCCCCGTCACGACGTCGTAGACCGCTCCCAGCACTTTCACCCGCCCTTGCTCGGCGGCGGTGGCGATCGCCTCACTGCGGCGCAAAATCGTTGTCACCGTGTTCATCACGTTCCGTTTGACGACTTCATCGACGAATGCCTGCTTCTGGTCGTCGGGATACTGTTCCGCACGCTGACACTCCTCCACGGAAACGCACTGCCCAACTTCCTCGACGATCGAATTGAGATGCGAACAGCCCGTTTCCGAATAGGCATCAAGCCCTTTGCCCAGAAAATCAACGCTGGCGGTGACGGCGCCGCATCGGGTATGCCCCAGCACCACCAGCAACTTGACGCCGCTGACGCCCACGGCAAATTCCAGGGACGCCAAAGTCTTGATTCCCACCACGTTGCCGGCCACACGGGCACTAAAGATATCTCCGATGCCCAAGTCGAACACCAATTCGGCCGGCACACGTGAGTCGATGCAGCTAAGGATTGCCGCGAACGGGTTCTGCCCGACGCTGGTCGCGTTGACCTGGCGCCCCAAGTCCCTCGAGATCCGCTGCCCCGTGCGGAACCGTTGGTTGCCCTCGCGGAGCATTTCCAACACCTGGTCCGGCGTGACGCGTTCCTTCAGATCCTTGGTCGCATAATCGGCGAACAAGACCTCGTCCTGCATCTGGTACTTTTTCCGGAATCCGCGCAACGACACTTGGACGCCGCGAGCCGGTCCGATGTTGTTCTTAAAATCTCGAATCAGACTCAACACGTCGGGATCCACGTAGTCGGAATACGTCGCATCGATCAAGACGTGCGAATCGGGCTTCGCTTCCGAGAACAATTTGTCCAACGCCCCGCGATTGAGAAAGCTCACTTGCGGAGCCAATTCGATGTGCATCACGTCGCCGTCGGCATGGCTCTCGACGATTCGACGAACCGGATGACGCAGGCTGCTGTTCAAAATGAACAACGCACTGATGACCAATCCGACCACGATTCCGATCAACAAGTCGGTCAGCACGATCGCGACAATCGTGATCAAGAAGGGGATGAACTGATAACGCCCCTCGGACCACATCTGGCGGAACAGGGTGGGGCTGGCCAATTTGAAACCCGTGACCAACAGGATCGCCGCCAACGCCGACAGCGGAATCGTGTTCAGTGCGGCGGGGAAAAATGCCACGCAAACAAGCAACAGAAAACCATGGAAGATCGCGCTGAATTTGGTCTTGGCGCCGCTGTTGACGTTCACGCTGCCGCGAACGATCACACTGGTCACCGGCAACCCGCCCAGCATCCCCGAACACATGTTGCCGACGCCTTGGGCGAGCAACTCACGGTTCGGTGGTGAGTCGCGTCGCTGTTTGTCCAGCTTGTCCACCGCTTCCAGATTCAGCAAGGTTTCCAACGACGCGACGACCGCGATCGTGACCGCCGCAAAGTATACGGCCGGATTGGCGAGCGCGGAAAAGTCCGGAAACACCAGGAAGCTGGCAAACTCGCTGGCCGAACCTGCCACGGGAATCTTGACCAGGTGCGTCTCGCCGATCGCCCAGGGCGCCCCCAGGCTGCTGAAAAACCAGGCCATCAGCACACCGAAAATGACCACCACCAACGCACCGGGGACGACAAACCGCTTGAGCGCCGGAACACGCTCCCAGATCACCAGGAGCGCGATCGAAGCCAGTCCGATGACCGCGGCGCCCCAATGGAAATCTCCAAACACCGCCAGCAACTCGCTGAACGTGTTTTCCGCGTCCGGCTGGGCGAACGACATCTCGCCTTCCGGGTCCGTATCGTGCCCGAGGACGTGCGGCAATTGCTTGAGAATCAGAATGATCCCGATCGCCGCCAACAAGCCTTTGATCACGCTGGACGGAAAGAACGACGACAAAGCGCCGGCACGAATCAGACCCAAACCGATTTGCAGCACACCGGCCAGCACGACCGCCAACAAGAACGCTTCGACCGATCCACAGGCAGCCACCTGGGCAATCACGACCGCGGTCAATCCGGCCGCCGGTCCGCTGACGCTGGTGGCCGATCCGCTAAGCGTCCCCACCACCAATCCGCCGACGATTCCGGCAATCAATCCGGACATCAGGTTCAACGAACCCGGTTCACTGGAAGCCCCCGACGCGAGAGCAATCCCAAGGCACAGCGGCAAGGCGACCAGAAACACGACCACCCCGGAACGCAAGTCATGGCCAATGGTTCCAAGGCTCATCGTCGAAGGAGTCGGTTGAGTGTCATCTGCCGAACTCATTCGGTCCCCCGGGGCAATGCCTGTATTCGTGCGAATCTGTCACATCAGTGTAGCCGATGCCGGTGTCGCATGCCGAGAGCGGATTACAGCGTCGGCCCGACCGTCCAAGGAACGAACTCGTGATCACCGAAGCCATTGCGTTCACTGGCGGTCGACCGTCCGCTCGCAACGTGCAGGGCAAATTCGAAGAACTCATCGCCCAGTTGTTCGATCGAGGTTCCTGAAATCGCCTTGCCGGCATCCAGATCCATGTCCCCGGAAAGTCGGCGGAATAAATCGCTGTTGGAAGCGATCTTGATGACCGGTGTTGGTTTGCATCCGAAGCAGCTACCGCGGCCGGTTGAGAACAACACCAGATTGGCTCCGCCGGCAACTTTCCCGGTCACACTGGCCGGGTCGAATCCCGGCGTGTCCATAACCGTCAAGCCCCGAGCGGTCACTCGCTGGGCGTAGTCGTATACCGCTTCGAGCGCCGTCGTTCCGCTTTTCGACACCGCCCCCAACGACTTTTCGGTGATGGTGGTCAAGCCGCCGGCTTTGTTTCCCACCGACGGATTGTTGTCCAACTCCCCGCCGTAATGGGCCACATGTTGTTGCCACCAGTGCAAACGATCGATCAGCTTTTGTGCCACTTCGGGACTCCGGCTGCGTTCGCACAACAGGTGTTCGGCGCCGTACAACTCGGTGGTTTCCGAAATGATCGAGGTTCCACCGCAAGCAACCACGCGATCGGACACGGCACCGATGGCCGGGTTTGCCGTGATGCCAGAATACCCGTCGCTTCCCCCACACTCCACGGCGATGCACAACGACGATGCGTCGGCGGGTGACCGAACGATTTCGTTGGCACGGTCCAATACCGTCTCCAACATCGCCTCGCCCCGGTCGATGGTGACAGCGGAACCACCTTCGACCTGCATGGTCAGTGTCGGCACGCCTTCGTCACGCGTCAGCACCCGCCCGTCGGGCGCCGAGAGTGGAACGATCCCGTGACGCTGTTGCAGGTAGGCCGGGGTGTTCTGCTCGCACCCCAGTCCAATCATCAGGCATCCGCCGACGTTGGGATGGTCGGCGTACCCGGCCATGGTCCGACCGATCATCTGGTGCTTCCTGCCGCCATACTGCAACGCGCACCCAGTGGTGTGTGTGGCCGCAAAGACGCCGTCCACATTGGGCCAGCGTTTCAGCCGGTCCGCGTCGAATCGGGCGACAATCTTGTGGCACACCGTCGCACTGCAATTGACCGTGGACAACACGGCGACATAGTTCCGGGTCCCGACGCGACCGTCGGCACGAAGGTACCCGTCAAAACTTCGCCGCAGCGGTTCCGGGGGCGGCGGCGGATTCGTCGATTCGATCCGATCGACCACCCGGTGTTCGTCTCGCAAGTTCTGCGTGTGCACGTGACGCCCCACCTGGATCGGGCACGTCGCACGCCCGATCGGCTGGCCGTACTTTCGCACCGGTGCCGAGACGCCAAGGGCCCGAATCGCCAGCTTGTGTCCGCTGGGAATCGGGTCCAGCACCGCGATCACCTGGCCGTCCAGTTCGACCCGGTCGCCCGGAGAGAGCGGGGCGGTCGCGATGGCAACGTCGTCGTCGTGGTGCAAGCGGAGGATTCGTGACATCGGGTGTCCGAGTGGAACGTAGTGGGGCGGAACGTGACGGGGCAGCGGGCAGGGCAGAGCAGAGCAGAGCAGGGTGGAACGCGTGACGGCCAGACTTTCAAGTGCCGATCGACGCGGCGGGCAAACGCAATCAGATCCGATCCCGGTTTGGCAAACTTGTTCGGCAAATCTGCCGGGCAACGTTGCCCGGCAGTTTTGTCCGGGGACACGTGCTGAAGGCAGACCCATCGATGCGGGTCCGCTCTCCGAATCGGCACACCTAGCGTGAGAAACGGTCGTCCCGCGATTCCGGTGCGTCGATCAGGGTGCCCATGGTTCCGACGTTTGGAGCGCGAACGTATATTCCGCACCAGACTTTCAAAATACCAGGGCCCGTCACGGCCGAAAGCGCCCCACCGCGGGGTCGGCCGAGCCCGCGTCTCTCGCGAAAGCGGATCGGAATCTCGATGAAAATTCACGAATACCAGGGCAAGGAACTGTTCCGGGCAGCCGGCGTCCCCGTCTTGCAGGGCATCGTCGCCAAGACGCCCGACGAAGCAGCGGCAGCCTACGAGAAGCTGGGCGGACCGATCGCGGTCGTCAAAGCCCAAATTCACGCCGGTGGGCGTGGCAAGGGAACCGTCATCGACAACCCCGAGCAGCACGGCGTGGTGTTGGCGAAGTCGGCCGACCAGGCCCGAGCGGCCGCCGAGGGATTGCTGGGCAAGAAACTGGTCACCATCCAGACCGGCCCGGAGGGCCAGACGGTCAATCAGGTCTTTGTCGAAGCCGGATGCGACATCGCCCGGGAGCTGTATCTGGGAATCGTGCTGGATCGCGCCGTCGCCAAGCCGGTCCTGATGGTCAGCACCGAAGGCGGGATGGAAATCGAAACCGTCGCCGAGGAAACTCCGGAACTGATCCACAAGGAACACTTCGATCCGGCGGTCGGGCTGGAAGCGTTCCAGGTTCGAAAGCTGTGCAAGAAGCTGGGGATTTCGGGCGCCGCGGCCAAGGCGGCTGCGAAGTTCATGCCCGCGATGTGCCGCTTCTACGTCGATTACGACTGCGAACTGGCCGAAGTCAATCCGCTGGTGATCACCGGCGATGATCAGATGATCGCGTTGGATGCCAAAATCAACTTTGACAACAACGCGCTGTACCGGCACCCGGACGTCGCCAAGCTGCGTGACCTGAGCGAGGAAGAACCCAGTGAGGTCCGTGCCAGCGACGCCGGTCTGAGCTACGTCAAACTGGAAGGCAACATCGGATGCCTGGTCAACGGCGCCGGCTTGGCGATGTCCACGATGGACATCATCAAGTACCACGGCGGCAAGCCGGCCAACTTCCTGGATGTCGGCGGCGGAGCCAACACCGATCAAGTCACCGAAGCCTTTCGGATCTTGCTGTCGGACCCCAACGTCAAAGGCGTGCTGGTCAACATCTTCGGCGGGATCGCGCGGTGCACCACCATCGCCGGCGCCGTGATCGAAGCCAGCAAGACCGTCGGATTTGACGTCCCGCTGGTGGTTCGCCTGGAAGGCACCGAAGTCGAAGAGGGTCGGAAGATGCTGGCCGAAAGCGATGTCGACATCATCACCGCGACCGACATCACCGACGCCGCCAAAAAGATTGTCGCCGCCACCGGCGTTTGATTCCGGCGCCCGGTCCGATTCCCGACCGCGGTGCGGTCGCGGCCAACCGGATGCGGCGCCCGCCATGACTCAACCCGCCGCCGCAGTTCACGGCGGCGTCACCCAACATCCGACGCCTACCTGATTCATAGAGACAATTGTTGCAATGAGCATTCTTGTTGATTCCCAAACGAAGGTGATTTGCCAAGGGATCACGGGCAACGCCGGGACCTTCCACACACTCGGATGCCGCGACTACGGAACCCAAATGGTCGGCGGCGTGACGCCCGGCAAGGGCGGTCAGAACGTCGAGGGGATTCCGGTTTTTGACACGGTCGAAGAAGCGGTCGCCGAAACCGGCGCCAATGCCACGATGATCTTCGTGCCGCCGCCCTTCACCGCCGATGCGATCCTGGAAGCTCTCGATGCGGGGATCAAAGTCATTGCCGCGATCACCGAAGGCGTTCCCGTGCTGGACATGGTTCGCGTGTACGAAAAGGTCCGTGCCAGCGACTCCGTGTTGATCGGCCCCAATTGCCCCGGTTTGATCACGCCGGGCCAGTGCAAAATCGGCATCATGCCCGGTTACATCCACAACCCGGGCAAAGTCGGTGTGATGAGCCGCAGCGGAACCCTGACGTACGAAGCGGTCTGGCAGACCTCCGCGTTTGGCCTGGGTCAAAGCACCTGCGTCGGTCTGGGCGGCGACCCGATCGTCGGCACCAGCTTCATCGACCTGTTCAAGCTGTACGAACAGGATGACCAAACCGAAGCGATCTTGATGATCGGCGAGATCGGCGGATCGGCCGAAGAGGAAGCGGCCGCCTACGTCAAACAACACGTCAGCAAACCCGTCGCCGCCTTCATCGCCGGCCGAACCGCCCCTCCCGGTAAGCGAATGGGACACGCCGGTGCGATCATCAGCGGCGGCAAAGGCACCGCGGACGAGAAAGTCGCGGCCCTGGAAGACGCCGGGATCGTGGTCGCCCCGACCCCGGCCGACATGGGCCAAGCGGTCGTCGACGCGATGAAGAAATAGTCCTCCTCGCCGGCGCCCACCCTCCTCGGAAATCGAGTCGCGAGGCGACGGCAGCCCCCTGCCGTTGGCGTAATCCGACGGTTACGGCTCCCCAAGACACCATCAGCCGCGAAGCGGCGACAGCACGCGTGCAACGCGGGCGGATCCCATCCGATCCCGCCAGTCGGACTAACCGGCAAAACCCGCGACACATCCCGCCATGCTCCGCCACATCCGTCGCCGGCATCCCTGCCGCGGCCGGCCAGGCCGATCATGATGCGAGCCGTTTCGTCGTTCACCGTCCCGACGGCCTGCCACGCGGATGCAACTGTACTACTTCCTGGCGATCATTCTTTCGCTCAGCTTCGGTTCGTTGCCGGAATCAACGCAACCGTTCGCCAGCGCGATCGGTTTCTCTTCATTCGTCATCGCCGCCTGGTGGGTCCTGTGCTTTCTGGCCGCGCGACTGGTTTCCGAATCGATTGACCAGGGCCAGGTGTCGGCCGATCTGGGATATCGCCTGTTCGACCGACAGATGGATTGCTTCCGCTGGCTGTCGCTGGGATTGATCGCGCTGTGCCTGGCCGGCTTCGGGCTGGGACGCAATCTCGACCAGCTGCCGATCCTTCGACATTCGATGGCTTTGCAGGCGGCCGTGCTGCTGATGCCTGCCTTGTCTGTGATGGTCGCGTTGTGGGCTGCCGAGCATTGGTTCGCGGTGCGCGCCGGATGGACCGCGCCCGGCCCGATTGCGGCGCTGCGGTCGATCGGTTCCACCGCGCGCACTTCGGTCGGCTGGGTGGTGGTTCCGATCCTGGCCTTGCTGGCCGGCGTGGATGTGATTTCGCGAATTCCCTGGTTGCAGACGTTGCCGCCGTGGCTCGGCTGGGTGGCCTTCGCCGTGGTGCTGGTGCTGTGCGTGCCGTCCCTGGTGCGACGACTGTTTCCCGCATCACCGCTGGACGACGAACTGGCCAACTGGATCGACGTGTTGTTGCGAGCTTCCGGTGCCGGCCCCATGAGGGTGCTGCAGTGGGACACGCGCGGCCGGATGCACAACGCGATGATTGCGGGCATCCTGGGACGGCACCGCGTGCTGCTGGTCAGTGACCGCTTGGTCGCAGACTTGACCCGCGGCGAGTTGGCCATGGTGATCCTGCACGAGGTGGCGCACGCCCGCCGCTACCACGTGCCCCTGCGGATCGCCGCGTTGATCCCGGCCTGGCTGCTGGGCGCTGGGGTCCAAACACTGGTCCGCCATCAACCGCTGGCGGAGGGTCTGAGGTCCTGGTCCGCGGCCCTGGGATGCCTGGCGAGTGTCCTGGCAACGGTCTTGGTGCTGCGGATCGTCAGCTACCGCTCTGAATTTGACGCCGACTGGTCCGCCTGCCGCTGGGCACCGGCGGCGGCCGAAGGCTGTCCTGGAGTGCCGCCCAGTGAAACCTTGGCCGCACGTGACCTGGGATCGGCACTGTGCAAAGTCACGGCAAGCAGCGAGGCCGCCCGAAAAGCGACTTGGCTGCACCCCGCGGTGGCCGACCGCATCGACCGGCTTGCGTCGCACCGTCCGTTCAATCGCAGCACACCGTCGGTTTCGGACTGAGCCAGTTGTCCAGCTCGCGGCGCTTTCTGGCGTCCCTCCAGGCGGATGCCGGTGTCCGCCGGGTTCTTCCGAATGGAGCCTCCCAGCCCGGAATCTTCGTGGCCGAATCCCCCGTTTCTGGCTGTGAACGGCCTTTTTTCCGCAAAATCCTCCCCAACCCCGCAATCCGCGTCGGTTTCCACGGGGGTGTTCGGCTATTTACAATACAGCTCTGAGTGTCGCACTCATTCGGGGGCCAGCGAGTGCCTCCAAGCGCCATTCCATGACGCGATTTCAACGTCATCCGATTCCCATCAGGAGATTCAAGTGATGAAAAAGATTCTTGCCAGCCTCGTCGCCACATTGGTCGTCGCGACCGCCACGACACTGTCCGCCGACGTGGACTTGGAAGGCGTCAAGTGTGTCGTCGCACCGCGTGACGCGCAAGAAAGCAAGTCGGCCGAGTACAAGGAAGGCAAAGTTTATTTCTGCTGCGGCAATTGCGCCGGAAAGTTTGCCAAGGCTCCGGAGAAGTACACCGAGAAGGCGAATCACCAGCTGGTCGCAACCAAGCAGTACAAGCAAACCGCTTGCCCGATCAGCGGACGCGATGTCGATGAGACCAAGTCGGTGACCCTGGCCGGCACCAAAGTCACGTTCTGCTGCGGCAACTGTGAAGGCAAAGTTGCTTCCGCCGAAGACGACGCCGCCAAGATGAAGCTGGTCTTCAACGACAAGGCTTTCGAAAAAGGATTTGCCAAAGTCGAAAAGGAAGAAGAGTAGGTCGCCCGTCAGGACGTCTGCGATCGATAATCCCCCGCGGTTAACCGATCGTCGGCGTTCCACCGACCACAAAGCTTTGCGGCGATGCCCCCTTTCGGGACATCGCCGTTTTTTTGTGCGCAAGTTTATGCGCCCAAGGGTTGGAGTGTTCTCTGCTTCACCTTCCCGCTCGGGCCAGCGTCATGACGCGTGTTCAAGAAACCCTAGCGCTGCAAGTCACTCAGGTCCCAGACGCGGATCGTCCCGTCGCGGCCGCTGGTGGCGACGCGATGGTGCTTCTGATCCAGCGACACGTTGTGGACCGCGGAGTCGTGGCCGGCCAGTGACGCCACCAGGTCTCCGCTGGCCAAGTCCCAGATGCGGCACAATCCATCTTGGCCCGCCACGACGGCATGGTTGCCTTCGCCGCAAAAAGCGACGCTCCAATTGTCACCGCCACTGCCGACCAATTGCTTTTCTTCGGCACCGGTATCGGTATTCCAAAGGTGCACCTCCTTGCCCCAGCCCACCGTCGCCATCAGCGAACCGCTGGGGGCAAAGGCAACGTTGTAGATCGGTCCGGCGTGACCGTGCAGCGTGTGACGTGGCTCCAAGGTTTCCGCGTCCCACACGCGAACGATTTTGTCGCTGCCCACGGACGCAATCAGCTTCCCGTCGGCGGACCAATCCACGCCGAAAATCGATCCCGGCTGGTTCTTGGTCGCCAACGGCTGGCCGGATTCGATGTGCCAGACGTGGATCACTCCGTCACGGTCGCCCGCGACGATGCGAGTCCCGTCCGGCGAAAAGGCAATTTTGCGAACCGAATTGTCGGCCTTCCATTCCTGCAACAATTCCAGCGTCTGGGCGTCCCACAATTTGACATAGCCGTCGTCTCCGCTGGAGGCAACCAGCGGGCGGGTGGGATGGTACTGGATCATCCAGACGATGCCGCGGTGGGCATCAAAACTTCGCACCACCTTCTGCGCGGCGACGTCCCACAAGCGGACGCTGCCGTCTTCGATCGCCGCAACCAGCTTTTCGCCGGAGGGATCAAAGTCAACGGCCCACACCGTCCCGGGATTCCCCGCCAGGACGGTCGACGGGAACGGCGACTGCGGCGGGGCACTATCTTCGATCGCAGCGGGGCGTGGGTACAACACTGAAAAAGCGATGGCGCCGATCAGGCTGGCCAAACCGATCGTGGCGGCTGCCCAGGACGCCCACCAGGCTTTCTGCGAAACCAGCCGGTGGGAACCGCTCCGCCGCCGCGCGACCGGGCTGGTCGGCAATGCGGGAAGGTGCAGTGGGGAGACCGGCCCGAACTGCGTCACGATCTCCGCCAATGTTTCAGCCACAAACGTTGCCGACTCAGGACGCTTGGCGGGATTCTTCTCCAACAACGCCATCGTCAGGTCCGACAGCGGCTTGGGGATTTTCGGATTCAACCGGGCGGGCGGCGGCGGCACCTCATCCATGATGCGTTTCATCACACCGACGATCGACGGTGCTTCAAAGGGTGAAGATCCCGTCAACATTTCGTACAGCACGGCGCCTAAAGAGAACAGATCGCTCCGTTCATCCGCCTGGCCTCCGGTCGCTTGTTCGGGCGACATGTACAGCGGCGTCCCGGTGACCATGCCGGTGCGAGTCAGCCGCACGTCATCGGTGGCGCGGGCCAGACCGAAGTCGGTCAATTTCACGCGATCGGTGCCGGCTTCCATCATCACGTTGGCCGGCTTGATGTCCCGGTGGACCATTCCGCGGGCATGAGCCGCGGACAGACCGGATGCGATCTGCATGGCAATCCGCGCTGCCTCCGGTGGCGGCAGCGCTTTGCCGCTTCCCATCCGCGCATCCAACGTTTCGCCTTCGATGTACTGCATCACCAAGAACGCGACTTCGCCCTCGTCCTCTCGGGCGACCTGGTGCATGGCGACGACGTGTTCATGAGAGATCGCCGCGGCGGCGCGACCCTCGCGGCAAAAACGTTGCCGGGCCACGTCGTTCTTGGCGTATTCGGGATTGAGCACCTTGATTGCGACGGTGCGTTGCAAATGGGTGTCGAAGGCCTCCAAAACGATGCCCATCCCACCCCGACCGATCACCCGCGAGATTAAAAAGTGGTGCAGGCGGCCGATGTAGGCGGGATCTTCCGAAGGCCGCAGGAACGGCAACCCGAGCGGGTTGGTCGCCTCCAGGGTCTGTTTGGCGTCTTCGTCGCTGGCCGGCCTCGCGCCGGCTTCAGGCGCCAGGGTCTCGGTGGCATCGGGGATGGAAGTTTCTTCGGCGTGCGAGAATTCTGCGGAAACGTTCGTCACCGCTTTCCAGTACGCCGAGTCGTGCGGTGGAGCGGTGGCGACCTGCCGGCCGACCAGATCCTCCACGGCAACGGCGGCCAGCGCGCTGCCCTGGGCTGCCCCCCAATGACCGGAAGCGACCGAGTCCAATGTTTCCTGGCAACGGCGGCAACCGCCCACATGCTCGGTCGCATCGGCGGCTTCGGCGCCAGCCAGGGTTCCATTGACCAAGGCTTCCAACTGATCCGCCGAGGGACAGTCCGGCAGGGCCATCAGTGCACCTCTTCTTCTTGCAGTTTTCGGATTTCGGCTCGCAGCCGGGCCGTGACGCGGCTCTTGGCGACGTAGATCGCACCGGGGCTCATCGCGAGCTCCTTCGCCGCCTCGGCAGCAGACTTGCCTTCCACCGCGGTCAGGCGGAACGCGGACCAGGTTTTCGGATCAGAGTTTTCTTCGACGGTTTGCATGGCAGTGGCTGCGAGCGAGCGGAGGTGTTCCAGTTCCCAACGATCGCTCAGCTCATTTCGATCGTCAGCGGCTTGGGAAAGCATTTCCAACTGGGCGGTGTCATTGCCGGTTGGCCCCGCCCTGTTTCGTTTCTCAAAAAAGGTCGCCAAACGGTTCCGGGTGATCGTGAACAACCAGGCCCGAAAACCGCCTTTCTGTTTGTCGTATTCCAACCGCCCGATCGCCGAACCGACGCGGCGAAAGACGTCTTGGACGACGTCGGCCGCGTCGGCGTCCTGCAACCCTCGGCTGCGGACGAAGCGATACAGCATCGGCCCATAGAGACGCAGAAAGTCATTCCACGCATCGTGGTCGGTGCCATCGCGCAGTCGCATCAACAGCGTCGCGCGGGTCACGGGGGAATCACTCACCGTGTTGTTCTCAGGTTGGGGGACGGCGTCTCCGCTCGTTCATCGGTCAGGCCGCCCGCGGGATTCAAATCGGTAGCGAATCCAAGTTGGCGGCGGTCCGGCCGGACGAACCGACGCAGTATAGCGATCGATCCACCCGCGGCACGTGTCCCTTCTCCCGTCAGACAATACCGCGGCAACCACGCCATCCTTACAGCCCTGCACGGAAATTCTCGCCCCCGGTCGGTCGGCAGCCCCTCCCGGATGACACGTCCCTGCAGCGTTCACCAGGCGCCGGAGCGTCCTAACGGGTGGGACGGACGTCGGAGAGCATCTGTTCCAGCTGCCGCATGCTGCGCGAGAGCAAAACCCGAACCGCCACATCGGTTTTCCCAAGCTTCTCCGCGATGGCCTTGGTTGGCAACCCGTCCGCGTATCGCATCCGGATTGCCTGCTGCTGTTCGTCGGTCAATCCGGTGATCGCCTCCTGCATCCGCATCAGGCGGACGTCGCGGCTGAAGGCGGCACTGGGGCTGGTCATGCTGGCCGCCAACAACTGCTCCAATCCCGGCGCGCTGTCGCTTTCCCCGCCGCTGCGGTGCATGGACTGCTGCCGATTGGCGTCACGGCGTTTGGCGTCAAAGTGAAAACGATGCGCGTCGACGACCCGTCGCCGTGCCAATTGCTGCAGCCAATCCATCGGCGAGTATTGATCCAATGGGGCCGTCTCCAAGCTGGACAAGGCGGCGGTGGACACTTCCTGCACCAAATCTTCCACCTCCACCAGGGCCAGCAAGTGCTCGCCGGTGATCGAGCGGACGAATCCGCACAGTCGTTGATGGTTTTGCTGGATGTACTCGGCCAGCGCGGCAGCGTCCTTCTGCCGAATCCGTTCGACCAGATCGGCGTCCCCACCAGCGTGGGCGGGATCGCTGGTTTCGGGTTCGTTGGCGTCGGAGTCATTGGCTTCCGAATCACTGGCATTCGAATCACTGTCTTCAGACATTTGCCGGTACCCTCTCGATTCAAGTCAGAGAACGGACGGGGAGATCCCCCATCGGTCACGTCAACGTCTGATGCGCCAGCCTTCCCCCGCATCAACGTCCGATGCGTCAACCACCATTGAGGAGTATAACGAATGACGGCGGAACACAAAGAAGTCGCGGAGTCGCAACGAGCCTGATCCGCTGCAGGGCAGAAAACGGCACCGGGAATACGGGCTCCGATCCGCCGCGACTTCGGCAAGTCCCAGGCATGCACGCTCTTTCCCGTTCTCGCTTCCTTTCACATGGCAATTCAATGACCGACGGGCCATCCGAAGCATCCTTGTCGACGCGGAAGGCGAATCCGCCGATTGACGTGGACGAGACGACGGACTTGGCTCAGCCGGGACCACCGGGCCAGCAGGGAAGTCCAGTGCAGCAGGGAAGTCCAGTGCAGCAGGGCATTCAACAGACCGATCTGCCACCCTGCGACCGGCTGGAAGAACTGTTGGAAGCTTGCTTGGAGGAATTCCTGCCGGCCGCTCCGGTCGCGTCGCCGCAGGCATTGTCGGCGTTTCTGCCGGAGGTTGATTCGGACACCCAGCGGTTCCTGCTGCTGGAATTGATCAAGTTGGATCTTTCGGCCACGGCCGATGCCCGCGACAAGCCGCTCCGACCGATCGAAGACTACCTGGAGGCTTTTCCCGGTTTGCTCTCGGCCGATCAGGTCCCCGTGGACCTGCTGATGGAGGACATCCAGCTGCGCAAGGAGCTCGGCGAAATGCTTGATGCCCAGAGTTACTCGCGGCGTTTTCCTCAGCATTCGCAAATCATCCGCGAATTGCTTGGCGGCACGCCGCATGCGGCCGCGGAGGCGACGGCGGCGGTGGAAAACCGACGCCGCCCGCCGGTGTTTGAAATCGGCGAATCGATCGACGATTTCAAAATCGTGCTGACGCTCGGCCAGGGAGCGTTCGCCAGCGTCTATCTGGCCAGGCAAATTTCCATGAGTCGGCTGGTGGCGTTGAAGGTGTCTCGTGGCACCGGCGACGAACCCCGCGCCCTGGCCCAGTTCGACCACCCCAACATCGTCCGGGTGTTTGACCAGCGAGCTCTGGACGATCCGCCCGTGCATTTGTTGTACATGCAATTTCAGCCGGGCGGCACGCTGGCCGATGTCGTCAAACGGGTTCGACAAACCCCCGTCTCGCAGCGATCGGGAAAACTGATGCTCGATGCGGTCGACCGATCGCTCTTACACACCGCGCAAGCGGTCCCCGAACGGTCATCGTTGCGGCAGTGGTTGGAGACGGCGCCCTGGCCGATGACGGTCGCCTGGGTCGGCATCCAGCTTGCCCACGCGCTCGAAGACGCTCACCACCATGACGTGCTGCACCGCGACGTCAAACCGGCCAACGTGCTGTTGTCCGCGGAGGGGGTTCCGAAACTTGCCGATTTCAACGTCAGCTTCGCCGGCGGCGCGGGCCGCGCCGGCGCCGCCACCAGCTTCGGCGGGTCGATCGGCTACATGGCCCCGGAACACCTGCGTGCGATCTGCGCCACCGCGCTGTCGGAGGTGGAGTCCGTTGCCGCGCCCGCCGACCTGTACTCGCTGGCCATCCTGCTGTGGGAACTGTGGCAGGGCCAACGACCTTTCGAATGCGCCGAAAACCCCAGCTCCTGGACCGACGCGATCACGCAACAGTTGCGTGCGCGGTCCGAACCGATCGCGGCCCCTGGAGGCGGCGATCAGGACGCGCTAGCGCGGTTGCTGGAAAAGACACTCCGTGAAACCCTGGTGGTCGACCCGCAGAGGCGGATCGGATCCGGAGCCGAACTGGCCGCCCGATTGAAGCTGGCACTGCATCCGGATGCCGCGCAGCTGTTCGATCCCGATCCGAATTCCTGGCAGGGCTGGCTGTCGCGGCGTTCGCCCTGGTTGGTTGCCACGTTGATCATCCTGTTGCCCAACGCGATCGCCGGTGTCTACGGCTGGTTCTACAACTACTTTGACACCCTGTACGCCATGTTCATCAGCGTTGAAGGACTGGAGTGGACATTCAAGGCCTTGTCCACCGCCGTCAACCTGACCGCATTCCCGTTGGCCGTTGTGCTGGTGATCGTCTACACGCGACGAGTCGTGCGTGGATTGCGCGCCACGGCCAGCGGCGCGACCGCGTCGGAAAAAGATCTGTACGAAACGATGCAGCTCGCGCACCGCGCGGCGGTCATCGGCGGCTTTTTGTGGTGTCTGGCCGCGGTGATCTACCCCACGGTTCTTCGCAGCCTGTATCCCGAGTTAACGCGTCGCGAGTTCGGGCACTTCTTCTTGTCGCACGTCATCTGCGGCGGAGTCGCGGCCATCTATCCGTTCTTCGGGATCAGCATCTACGCCGTGACCGTCCTGTACCCACGGATGGTTCGCTCCAAGCTGCAGGACCGAAACTTTGATCACCGGATTGCCGTGCTTGTGCGACGTTGCGAACGCTATCTGTTGTTGGCCTGCCTGGTGCCGCTGTTGGGCGCCACGTTGCTGCTGGTGAGCAATGTGCCCGAATCTAAGCACGTGATGTTGATCGCGATTGCGGCCACCGGGTTGGGCTTGTTTGCTGCCTTTTCTGCTTACCGCTACATCCTGCGACAGTGTTCGACAATGGCGGTCGTGCTGTCCTCCAAGCGAGACTCCGCCTTGCCGGCCTGAACGCAACGACCTTCTTCAGCCGCACGCAGCGACCCCATGCAGGGACCCCGCGTCGAACACGTTCGACGCGGGGTGATCCCAATCGTCCGCAGACCCGGCGGACGTCAGACCGGACGGTTCCGTGACCGACCACGTTCAGGAATCGTCCCCCTGCACCGAGGCACCGTCGTTGAACTGGTCAATCGCCGTGCGGAGATCGCCGTTGGAGATCGCATCGGCCTGATCGGGTGCGGCTTGGACCGTTGCGGCCTGGGCGGCTTCGGCTGGGGCCGGAACCGCGGCCGCCGTCGCGGCCGGCGGCACCGATTGGGTCACGCTGGTGGTGGTCTCAACCGACGCGGTTTCAATCGCCGTTTGCGTTTCGGTCACCGTGGAAACCTCGGTAACCGCCGCCACGGGAATGGCCGACAGATCGAAGACCCGCAGATTGTTGGCTTCGTTGGATTCCAGAAACTGGTCGAAGCTGTCCACGGCGACCAGCAGCCGATTGAATCCGATCGGTTGGCCATTCAGATTGCCCATCGCCAGAGCCTCAATCGGAAGCGTCAAGTTGATCTGGACGGCAGCGCCGGCCGGCAGCGAATCGATCTTGGCGGTCACGTTGGGACTGGTCGGACAGATCCGGCCGAACAGGCCAACCAAGGTGATCCGCGCTCCGCACACCTCGCGGGTGCTGCAGTTCTTGATCACCACGTCAAAGTTCGGACCGCAGCCGCTGGCGACGCCTTCTTGGCGATGAACCGAGACCAGCTGCAGATCACCCAGCTCGCAGGTCGGGATTTGCACGTGGCCCAGGGGATGCAGTGCCGCAATGTCGTCACAGGCATCCGAATCGTTGTTGACGCCGTGACGCATCAGCAATGCGATCACGTAGTCACAGCGTTGCGGACCGTGCAGCAAGCGGTGCAGTTCGACATCGTCGGCCTGCGCGCTCGAAACGGGAATCGCGACCAGCGCCCCGGTGACCAGCGCGAATGCGACCGCGCGGATTGATGGAAAGGATTTCATGGTTCGTTGGTTCCGTATGTGAAGATGGAAATGCGGAGCAAGTCCGGAGGCGAAATCGCCGTCACGTCTGCCCGAGATGCGTGAACTGAAAAAAGGCCCGGTGAGCTCTGAAACGGACTCACCGGGCCGGGCGAAGGGTCATCCGATCGCATGGTTCTGCGATCGCGAACACCAGTGGCTCAGTAGCAAGCCCAGTAGCTGGTGTAGCAGGGGACGTGGTACGTCACCGGGTGGTAGCAGTAGGAAACCGGGCGGTAGCAGCTGTAGCTGTAGTACGGACGGTAGTAGCTGTAGCCGTAGCTGTATCCGTATCCGAAGCTTCGGTAGCTGCGTCCGTAGCCGTACCCGATCCGTCGGAAGCATGCCGCCACGGCGTCCTCGTCTTTGTCGTCATCGCCCAACAAGGCGTCGACGTCGGCCTGGCCAAAATGATCCTCGTCTTCCAACGCCGTGTCGGCACTTGCAACCGCGGTGACCGCATCGGTGTCCATCGCGGCCAGTTGGTTCAGCAGATCGTCGTCGGCGCTGACGGTGCCGAAGATCATCACGACCGGTGCGACTGCAAAAAGGATTCGCTTCAACATGGTTCTTTTCCTGAAAATCTCGGCAGAGGTGAAGGGTATTCGAAAGCGGGAGGCTGCCGATTCGCTCGTTGCTTTCGTTGTCTGTGACTGAACAACCAAGCGGGCGAACCCGGGAACTGTTACGAAACCGTTGCAGATTCTTTCGGCCCACGATTTAGCGGCGAAACGAAGCAGTCGCCGAAACAGCGAAACTCGCGACAGAGCGAGTCGTCGGCGACCTCGGTCGAGGAGCTGATGAAAACTGGGAAACCCGGAAACCGGGAAAACCGGTGTCAGGAAAGAAGTCCGGCCAGGCGGAAGGAGGCGATGCCGGACGTTGTCCCCGAATCGCGAATTTGCCGCGGCGGGGCGGTGGCGGTTCACGCAGAATGGCGTGGCCGCGACATCTCGCTGGCGATTCCCAACGTGGCCGCGTGAATCTCCACGATGTCGTCAATCTCCGGGGCGTATCCGCCGCTCATCGCCACCGCCACCGGCAGTTCGCGCTGCCGACACCAGCGCAACACGGTCGCGTCACGCTCTCGCAAACCCGTCTTGGACAGCCGCATCCGCCCCAACCGATCGCCCTCATACGGATCGGCGCCGGCGAGGTAGATCGCCAGGTCAAACTTGCCTGACTTGATGATTTCGCGATCCAAACGTTCCAGGGCCTCACGCAACTTGCGGTCGTACGTTGCATCGTCGGTCCCGTCCTGCAGCGGCACGTCCAGGTCACTGGGGACTTTTCGCAAGGGAAAATTCTTGGCGCCGTGCATCGACAGCGTGAACGCGCTGGCATCGCCCGCCAGGATCGCGGCGGTGCCGTTTCCCTGATGCACATCCAAATCGATCACGCACGCGCGTTCGATCAAGCCTTCGTCCTGCAAGGTGCGAATCGCCACGGCGGCGTCGTTGAACACACAGTACCCTTCGCCCGCATTGGCAAAGGCGTGGTGCGTCCCGCCAGCCAGGTTCGCGGCGATCCCATCGGCCAGGGCGCCCCGCGCCGCGGCGATCGTCGCCCCGGTACTCCGCCGCGAGCGTTCGACCATCTTCGTCGACCAGGGAAACCCGATCCGACGGATCTCCGCGGTCGTCAGTGTCCCGGCGATCACCTTGTCCAGGTACTCCCGGTCGTGGCAGTGCAACAACTGCTGGTCGGTAGCCGCCGGCGGCACCAGCAAGGGATCACCCCGATGGGCCTCGCTGGTTGCAATCCGTCGTCGCAACCGCCGATACTTGTCCATGGGGAACCGATGATTCGCCGGTAGCGGCAATTCGAAATGATCGGTGTAGTACAGTCTCACCAAGCTCACCAGCCAATCGACGCGGAACACCACAAGGAAAACCAATGAACGATCCGGCTCGCAATCCTTACGCAGCAGGCTCGTCGACACCAGGGGCCGGCGGAACCGGGCGAACCATCGCCACCATCCGATCGGCTTCAGCCACGGGAATGACGATCACGTTTGCCCTGGTCTCCGGTGTCACCTTCATCACCGCGGTGATGATTTGGATGTCCAGCGGAAGCCTGCAACCGGGTGAAAGCTGGTTCCGCTTCGACCGCCAATCCGTGTTGCTGCTGGGCTTCGGATTCCTGGTATTGCTTGGCGGCGCGGGGGCCGCCTTCGCCATCCGAATTCTGATGACGCGGCAAGCGATGCAGCAGAATCCTCCGACCGACCAACCGCTGCCACAACCGCTGACGGACGATGCCACGTTGCCCCCGTGGGCTCAATCCCTGCTGGGATCCGTCTCCGCTTCCACGATTGTCGGCCAGGCGTTGATGGAAGGTCCGGCGATCATCAACGCGATCCTGCTGATGATCGACGACAACCTGGCGCACCTGGTTCCGATCGTGCTGGCCGTCATCGGGATCCTGCTTCAAACCCCCACGTCATCACGATACCAGCGAATCCTGGAAGACGCCGCGAGAGGTTGATGCGTCCATCCAGAGTTGACGCCGATGGGTGAAGCTCACGAGGTGGGGTTCACCACCTCCGGATCCGATGACGTTTCGGTCCGCGGCGGATGACAGGTCATCGATTCGGACACCACGGCATCGACACTGGGCGGGCACCAACGGAGATCGACGATCAGGTCATTGTCGTCGACTCCCGCGATGACGGACGGATCCGCTTGGCGTAAACGCGCCGCCCAGTCGGCAGCCGCAAGCGAGCGATGGCGGAGCCGCAGCTGACGGGAAGGGAACTCCCAGCGACCGCCGCGAATCAACCGCGCCGGAGCGTCGGTGATCTGGCAGGTGGCGATGGACTCCTGCACGGTCAGCCGCGTCGCCATCCGTTCGGCCCGACTGCGGAGATTCGGTTCCCCCGTTTCAATCAGGGTCTTCAGAACGGGCGGTTGGGGATCGGTCATCGACGCCAACGTCATCGCATGCACGGCGTCGGACGCTGCCAACCATCGCCACCGGCGGTCGTTCTTGATCGTTTCCACAAGCGCCGTCTTCCCGACCAGAATGCCGGCGTCGACACCGCCGTTGGCCGGTCCGCCGGCCAGAACCACCAAATCGATTCCGTCACGCAGCAGGGACACCGCCGAAGGAATCGAGTCGATGGTCGGCTGGATGCTGGCGATCGGTGTGATCGCAACGGTGATCACGTCGCGGCCGCTAAAGTCCACCGGCTGAACCGGATGCACGCCGTCATCGGCCAACACCACACATGCCCGATCGATCTCGGCGAAATCGTCCGGTTCGATCACCTGGACGCCGCCACACTCTCGCAACCTCGCATGGCCGAGCGCCTCCGGCAACGGCAGACCGGATGGCAATCGGATCGCCTGACTGCGATGAATCACCATGTCGCGATCGGTCGCGAGCGACACGAGTGACGCGACGGCCGCATCCAGATTCGCGGCGACGGCGACGGTGTGTCCGTCCGACGCCAACACCTTGCTCAGCCGCTGGGCCAACCGGGGGCGAAGGTTTTCGTGATCACAGTCTCCTCGGATCAAATCACATCCGACCTGCAACACGAAATCCGACACGCCGACTCCGGTCCCGTGCGGACCGTACAGGTTGCCACTGACGTTCACCGCCGGGACGGCGATTTCCGTCTGACGATCGGCCCAACGGTAGAGGGTCTCGCGTCCCTGATCGACCGCCCCGCGGGCCGTCTCGGCCGCCGAACGTAAGATCGAATCGAAACCGCGGGAAGCCGTTTCCGGCAGCTCGCGAAACAGTTCCGCTGCTTGTTCCTTGACGCGCGCGATCGTCTCGGCATCGTTGGCTTTCCGGACGACGTCAACCATTCCGTTTCGCAGCGCTTCAATTGCCCAGGGAGGAAGTCTCATGGATGCGTTCTGAATTCTTGGGTGGCGGTTTTCTTTAGTATCGGTCTTGTTCGGGTTCCGCCCAAACCTGGGCCTGCACGTCGTCCCAGCGGACATGAATCACATTGGGGTGACAGCATACCGGACAATCTTCCACGTATTCCTGGACGGAGCCGCCCAGGGGATCGATCGGGATCACAATCTGCTCTCCACACGCGTCGCAAACATAACTGGCCTCGCTGTCATACAAGCCAGGCGGGTCCGGCGGCAGGTCGCTCGCACCGGCATCCGCAGCTGCCCGGGTGATCGCGTTGGCGGCAGCACCCGACTCGGCTTCGCCATCATGCTTGGTGTCGTGTTTTGATTCACGCATTTTTTCACCGATCTTGGCTGGAGGAGAAAACAATTCGCTGGCTGGGAATGTGGTTGAACCTGGGCGGGCAACGTGATCCAACGGTGCAGCCGGTGGAACTCGCGATTACCCAGCCCCCGTTCCCAGGCCCCGTTCCGATTCCCAGCGAAACCGTCGGCGTGCCGAGGCGTTAAACTGGTTGAATCACGCCTCACGCCTACTCAACGGAATCATTCGATGTCTTATCGCATTCAACGCCGTATTTGGATCCAAAGCGGAGCCGCTGCGGCGGGGTTGACGTTCACTGCCCGGCCGGAGCTGCTCGGGATCGGCCGATGTCGCGCCGACGAACCGACACTCGCCGAGCAGTTGAGTCTAACGGCTTCGATGACCGAAGGGCCGTTTTACCCCGACAAGTTGCCCATCGATACGGACAACGATCTGCTGATCGTCAATGATGCCATCACTCCTGCGGTCGGCGAAATCACCCATTTGGCCGGGCGGGTGCTCTCACGTTCGGGAAACCCGGTTCGAAACGCGTTCGTGGAAATCTGGCAAGTCGACAGTCAGGGTGCGTATCTGCACTCCCAGAGCAGCAATCGCGAAAAACGCGACTCCAATTTCCAGGGCTACGGCCGCTTCCTGACCGACTCCCAAGGTCGGTACTACTTTCGGACCGTCAAACCGGTTCCCTATCCGGGGCGAACGCCACACATCCACGTGGCCGTCAGCCGGGGGGACAAACGCGTGTTGACCACCCAAGCGTTCATCAAGGGGCATCCGGGAAACGAGACCGACGGGCTGGTTCGTCGTCTGAATCCCCAAGATCGCAAGACGGTGATGGTGGACTTTCAACCGATCGCAGATTCACCAAACGGCGCACTGCAAGCCAACTTTGACATCGTGCTCGGCAAGACCGCGTTCGAGGACGATGGCGGCAACCTGCGTGGCGTCGGGCCACGTCAATCGTAGGAGGCCGTTTTGCGTTTGACGCTTCCGTGAATGTCTTCCCCCCATTCCCCATGAGACAGCGACGATGAACGACCGACGCCCTCCTTTCCGACAGCTCTTCTTATCCGGTGTGGCCAGTCTGGTGATGGCCGGGTCGGCGGCATGGGCCGCCCCGCAAGAAACCGACCGCGGTGACCGCGCCCCCGAAACCGACTCGACCATTGCGGTCTCCGACGAGGACGGCGGCGATCGTCCAGACACGCGCCGCCGCGAAAGTGATCGCCGCCGCGACGGTGACGCCCGCCGCGACGGTGACGCCCGCCGGGACAGTGACGCCGGCCGGGACGGCGACGAAGACCGGGAAAGATTCGGTGATCGCTTCCGAAGGCCGCCGCGCGACGGCGAGCGTTTCGGGCGCCCCGGTCCTCCCGGCCCAGGTCCCCGAGGCCCCCGAGGTCCCGGCTTGGTGATGCGGCTGCCGGTGATTGCCGTATTGGATGCCGACCGGGATGGCAAAATCTCGGCGGATGAAATTGACAACGCCGCAACGGCCCTCCGCCAACTGGACCAAAATCGGGACGGAGTCATCGACACCGAAGAAATGACGCCGCGGCTGATGGAGATGGGACCACCCCGTGATGATGACTTTCGAGGCCCGCGAGGATTCTTTGGCGGAGGACGTCCGCCGTTCGCTCGTGGCCCCCGAGACGGTGACCGCGAAGGCGACCGTGACCGCGAAGGCGATCGGGACCGCGAACGCGACCGGGACGGGGACCGTGAACGCGGAGATCGCGAGGGGGACGATTCCCGCGGGCGTGACCGCGACTTCGGTGAACGGCGATTCGGATTCCCCGGCGGGCTTCGCGACCGCGCCGGCGTCGACCAGTTTTTGGACCGCGTGATGAGTCGTGACGCCGATGCAGACGGGTTTTTGAGCGGCGATGAGCAGCCGGAAGCCCTGGCGAGGATCCTCTCGGATGCGGATCAGGATGGCGACGGAAAGGTCAACCGTGACGAACTGGCACGCGTGATGTTTTCAAGAATCCGAGAGATGCAAAACCGTGAGGGCGGGGACCGCCCGCCAAGGTTCCGGGAAGCCGAAACGCCGGGCGGCGAGAAGCCTCGGCGACCGCCGCAAGACGAAGAGTAGCCGGCATCAACACGGCACAGCCGGCGGCTTGGCGTGAACACGCATTTCGCGCAGCGGAATTCCGACGTGGCCTGTGGCCTGGATACCAGTGACGTTGGTGACGCAATCGATCCACCGCCTGATGGCGGTGGATCGGACGGTTGATCCACCGTCTGGCGACGGTGGCTACCGCGGCGACGGTGGCTACCGCGGCGACGGTGATCTGGCGACGGTGGCGACGGAGTCTGGTCCACCGTCTGGCAACGCCAGGGCGGCCGCGGAGCCCGCGGCTTTTTTTCCCGACCGGTTGCCGGATCTTTGATCTGGCTCGATAGTGTACCGGTCTCGGGCGATTCTTCTTTGACGCAGCTCCCGCGTCGGCGGGAGCGGATCAATGTGGACGCCGCACGGGAATCCCGTGCGGGTCGCCGGCTTCCACGCGAGCCGGCCCGCCATCGCCCGACTCCCTGCCGGCCGCCCCGAAACGAAGCGGCAACTTTCAAGTCAGACCCTCGAAACACGAGTAAGAACCGAACCATGAGCGTTTTGGTGACCCAACAAGCTCCCGATTTCAAAGCCCAAGCCGTGATGCCGGACGGGCAGTTCAAGGAAATCTCGCTGAGCGACTACCAGGGCAAGTACGTCTTGTTGTTCTTTTGGCCGTTGGACTTCACGTTCGTCTGTCCGACCGAGATCATCGCTTTTTCCGACCGGGCCTCGGAATTCGAGAAACTGGGCGTCCAGATCCTGGGTGTGTCGACCGACAGCCACTTCACCCACCTGGCGTGGACCAACACGCCGCGCAACCAGGGCGGAATCGGCAAGACCGAATACCCGCTGGTGGCCGACTTGAGCAAACAGATTTCACGCGATTACGACGTGTTGCTTGAAGGCGGCGTCGCGCTGCGAGGGCTGTTCTTGATCGACAAGGAAGGCGTGGTCCGGCACCAGGTCGTCAACGATCTGCCGCTGGGACGCAGCGTCGACGAAGCGTTCCGAATGGTCAAAGCGTTGCAGTACTTCGAAGAAAACGGCGAAGTCTGTCCGGCGAACTGGCAGGACGGCTCTCGCACGATCAAGCCGAACGTGGAAGACAGCAAGGAATTCTTCGGCGCCGAGTATGCCAGCTGATGGCACCGGCATGGCGTTCTGACGCCAGCCACGATTTCCTCTTCATCGCATGACTCCAACCGGCGGTTTCGATTCGCATGTGGTTAACGGCCCCCAATCGCATCGGCGTTGCCGCCTGGCAGACCCGGGATTCGATCTGGATGATCGACGCCCGGGGAGGGAAAGACGGAATTCGATTTCGTCTAGGTGATGAAAGCGTCGCCCTGATCGCTTCGGGCGACGAACCGCTGCCGGTGCTGGATGAACAATTCTTTCGGGGCGACGAACTGCATCTGTCGTTTCCTCAAGACGGCGGCGGAGCCGACTTCGGTTTTCGCCTGATGATTCGGCCGATTCTGGGCCCGGACATCCCCATCGATTCCCAGCGAGCCCTGTTTGAATGGGTGGTGTCCATCGAGACTTCGCTGTTGGACACCCACCCCACGATGGACCTGGTCGCACCAGCCTCACGCGGCTGCCGACGGCTGAAGGTCGACGATCCCCAAGGGGGCGTTCATCTGGCGGAATCTCCGGCAGGCGAAACCACGGTGTTGCTGGGCCCAGCGGACGCCCCCTTCACCAGCGTGATTGATCAACCCGACACGCTGCGTTTGAGACTGTTCGGCGAGTTTTTGGAGAAGGGGGTCATTCGCCGAGCACGCCCCTGGGTGATCTTCAATCGGATGCAGCAACCGATTTCCGAAGCGGCCCGAAAGGCAACCTGGCAGGCGCTGGCCGACAGCCCGGTGCCGCTGACCTGACGCCGCGGTTCTGACCGGGGATCTCCACGCTCTGACGAGAGTGGCGACGGAGAACGTAGCGACCGTCGCCAGACGGTGGCTGACCCACGCCCTCCACGCTCTGGCGAGCGTGGCGACGGAGCCACGGGAAAACTGCCGCGTTGTGTCCCTTTCCTGTTTCCATCTTGGCCCTTTGCGTAAACTAAACTGTTGAAAGCTGGGCTGCGTACACTTCCGGTGTCGGGCATTCACCGGCCAGTCAATGAGTGACCATTCTTTTCCTTACCGCCCGATTTGTCGCCTTTGAGCCCGCTAGGGATCAATTCGGCGCCCCTGCAATCGGTTTGATCGTCGATCCCTATGATCCCCAACGCTTCGGACATGAACGTCAGTTCGCTACCAGCGACGCCGAAGCCCGAGTGGCGACGTTGGGGGGCGGCACTGCTGCTCTGCCTGGCCGCCTGGCCCGTTCTGGGGGTTCGGCAGGGAGCCCGGGCGCAGCCACCCGGCACATTTCCGCCGGCGGACGTGATCCGACCCAGCCAGGAGACTGATCCGGAAAAACTTCCCATCAAGGGCTTCCTGTTTTTGGATTCCGCCAAAAACCCGGTGCTGATTCCGGGGATGACCTATGAACGGTTGACGGAATTGGAATTGGGCTCGAAGAGCCAGACACGACGTTTCATCTTCAACAATGTTCAGATCAACGGGCGTGTCGAAGGGAACCGCGCCGAACTGTCGGTGGAAATCCGCCTGACACTCGATTCGACCGGTGGGGAGAGCATCGCGATTCCGCTGCAAATGGAGAATTTCCATCGGCTGGCGCCGCCTGAATTCCTTTCCGGTTCGGGGACCAGCAAAACGCTGGCCGTCACGGTCAATCAGGACTCCGGCGGCTACCAGTTGCTGGCGTCGGCTGAGGAAACGACCGAGATCGCTTTCCGCATGCAGATGTCAGCGCGAGTCGAATCGGATTCGGCCAACTCATTGGCATTTCACCTTCCCGCCTCGCCGGTGACGCTGGACCTGACCACGGACTCACGCAATGCGACCGGGGAGATCATCGGCCGTGGCGACGAAGTGATCCAGACCGGCAGCGACGAAGCCGGACGGACTCAGTTCCTTGTCGAAAGCAGCGGCGGTCGCTTCACGCTCCGTTGGGGTGCCCTGGACCGACCGGTTTCGGTCCCGCTGGTGGAAGCGGACAGCCGCGTCACGATGCAGTGGAATTCCCCGCAAGACCAACTGATTCAAAACGTCCAAATGGTCGTCCGCGACCTGCGCGGGCCGGTGTCCGGCTTTCGTTTTCGATTGCCCAAGGACGCGCTGCTGGTTGATGACCCGCGGTTGACCGCCAGCGGCCAGTTCGTGGAGCTTTCCCAGCCCGACCCGGATGACAAGGAACTCTTTCAAGTCGCGATCCCGGAGGAGGAACGTCGTCAGCGAATCGATTTGGATTTGAAGGTCCAATTGCCAAGCGAAGGCGCATCGGCCGAGAACGCGTTGCCGCTGCAAGTGCCCACGCTTGTCGGCGCGTTGCGACATCAGGGAACCATCGAAATCGAAACCGGTGACGACTACCGACTGCGTTGGCGCGAGCGTCCCTACGTCCAGAATGTCACCACGGCATCGGCCGACGATTCAACGACCGAAATGCGGTCGTACACGTTCCGTTTCAACCGCGGATCGTTCACACTGCCGCTGTGGTTGGACGCCACCCGCCGACAGCACCGCGTCAGCACCGAGTGTGACATCGAGTTGCACGACGGCTACGCCGATCTGTCTCTGGAGATCCGTTCGACGGGAAGCCGCAACCGTTCGCGACTGCTGCGTGTGGACCTTGGCGATTGGCAATCGCCGCAAATCACCAACGCCCTGACTGGAGCGCCCGTGCCATGGTACGAGTCGGGAGAGTTGATCGAAATTGAAATGGTTGCCACGGCGATGGAGGAAATCACGCCGATCCTGATTCGTGGGCATCGTCCCCTCCAGCCGGCACCGCGCGGCCAGGATCCGCCGGCCCAACAAGTCTCCATCCCGGTTCCCCATGTCGTCAGTTCCGATGACGGCCGCGACCCCGTGACGATCCAGGATGCCATGGTTCGCCTGACCGGCAGAGGACGACGATCCTTGGTGGTTGATCTGGAATCATCCGAGCACCTTGAACGTGCCGGTGGACTGGAGGATGACGAAGACCAACCGGCGCGATGGTTCAAAGTGATGCCGCCCGAATCGGGCGCAAAGATCGCCGGCGTGATGGTGGAGCAACCGCCTCGATTGATCATGGAAGAAACCGCCCTGGTCAGTCTCAGCGGGGATCAGTTGGAGACCGTGGTCAATTGGGTGGTCGAGTCCCAGGTGGATCTGGAAGGGCGATTGCGGGTAGCCATCCCGGAGATCCCGTCGCGAGGGTCGGACACAAACGCCGGCAATCGCTCCGACGGCTCGCCCGCGTCCAACAACCCGGCCCCGTCCAACCGGCTTGACTTCGACGCCCCCTCCGAGGGCAATGGCCCCTGGACCGTGTTTGTCAATGACCGCATCGCCGAGATCCGTCCGGTGGACCGGGGCCCCAGCCGCATTGATCTCGTCGGGGACGGCACCGATCTCGCGGACAGTGGTTCATCCCAGAACAGCGTTTCGGAAAGGGACGCGGGTGACGCGACGGCCAGTGACGCAAGGGCCAGTAACGCAAGGGCCAGTGAAACCCCGTCGTCTTCGCAAGCACCTCCGGCGAGCGCCAGCGTTTCCTGGAACAACGTTCGGATGCGAACCTACGAAGTCATTTCGGATGAACTGGCGGACGGCGAGATGAAGCTTCGCTTTCGATCTGTTCGTTCGGTTGCAAAGAACGGCGTGACCAGCAAGACCATCGTCCCAATCTCGCTGCCTCGGCCGTTGGTCGAGGACATTACCGTGCGGGGTGATGTTCAGATCGACTTCGTCGGCGACGCCTTGCAGGAAATCCAAACGACCGAGCCGGTGCTCGCGGATCGGTTGAAATTGCAAACCCTCCCAGCCTGGCCCATCCCCGCACGGATCTCGCCGCGCACCACCACGCAAAGCAAGCTGGAGTTGGAACGATTGGTGATCCGGTCGGCGATCAGCGAAACCGCCCAACACGACCAGGTGATCGCCAGTGTGGTCGGCTCGGGCGATTTTGAGCTTCAACTTCGCGAAGTCGACTTGACCGAAGTTCAGGTGACCGTCAACGACACTCCGGTCGCATTCGGAAAGGTCGACGACCGTTTGGTGATTCCGGTTCCCGCCGACCAGCGGCGGCACGCCATCGACGTGCGGCTTTGGAGCGATTCCGCCGACGGCGGGCTACTGCGCAAGATTGAACCGCTGACACGTCCTCGCCCCGGCGATCGCCGTCTATATTGGTACCTGACGGTTCCCGCGGACAGCCACCTCCTCTGGTCTTCGTCCTCCGCCGGCCGACCGATGGAATGGGTGTTTGATCGCTGGCGTCTGGTCCGCCGACCGCTGTTGACCGACACCGCTTTGGTGGCCCGGGTCGCACCGACCGAACTGAGTCCGATGCCGATGGGCAATCGTTACCTGTTCTCAGCGATGGACGTCCGGTCCTTCCGCGCCTACACGGCCTCGCGCACCGTCCTGTGGCTGGTGGTCTCGGGAATCATTGTGCTGGTCACCACGCTGTTGACTTACCTGCCCGCAACGCGCAACCCGCTGTCGGCCGTCGTGGCCATCGTGGCATTCGCCGGGCTGCTTTCGATTGCGCCGGACGCGGCCATCATGATCGGACAGATTGCGATGCTGGCGTTGGCGCTGGTCATTGTGATGTTGGCCATTCGAAGCCTCGTGTTGCCCACCCCGTCACGGGTGCTGGTCAGCACGCGGGACAGCTACCCAGAACCTTCCACGCGAACCAACCAGCCCGTCGCCGGCAACCGTTCGGCAAGCAGCATCACGGAAACTCGTGACATCGGACGCGAGCATGCGACGCCGGCGGCCGACGAGGTCGCCTCATGACGCCGCAATCGGACGTCGTCTTCGGCCGCCAAAAACCGCTTGGCCGACACTCCTCGCGTCCTCGCCTGACGGCTCGCACTCCTCAAGCCTGGCAAGCGTTGCTGCTGCTGGCTGGATGGATGCTGTTGGCCACACACGCCGCAGCACAGGACGCCGCGCCGACTGACACGCCAGCTAATAAGCCGGTGCCGCCCCGCGTGTCCGATCCCAGCGGGCAAGGGGCGGATGACAAGACGACCTCGGAAGCGGTCGAGACGCCCGCTGGAAACGCGGTTTCGGACACCGAACCCGCGTCCCCGCTTGAGCAAGCGTCCTCCTCCGAGGACGACCTGCACCAAGGCGATCCTGGTTCGGAAGAGCCCAACGTGGATCAGCCCAATGCGGACGAGCCCGATGCGGATCAGCCTGCTGAAGACCGGCCCAATCCGAAGCAGCGCTCCGCGGGCGACTCGGCAAACACCCCGGCGGAGCAGGGCAGTGCGACCGGCGCCGGCACCCCGGCGACCGGCGATGCTCCGACGTCATTGCCGCTCCCGGTTCGCAACCGCGACGGCAGACCGCTGCGTCCGATCGGTGTCTACCAATCCCAATTGGCCGACGTGGTGCCGCCTTCGTTCCGCGCCGTTTCGATGGACGAATTGAAACGATCGTTGGGCGAACCGAATCAACGCGTCCTGGGCCCCGACCGGGCCCGGCTGGTCAGCGGCTTCTATGACGTTCGGCTGGTCGACGACGTGTTGGTCAGTCAGCTGTCACGGTTCGTCATCGAACAGGACGGCCCGGGCATCGTTCGGCAACGGCTGGGTAAGGTCAATTTGGCGATCGGTCGGGCGACCGGTTCCGGTCCGTCCTCGACCGCAAGTTTGGACGGACCGCATCTGGAAGTGGACGAAGACGGGTCTTTGGTCGCCGTGGTTGCCCGCCGAGCCGCTTCGGAAACCCCCACCGCGACGTCGGCCGATGCTGCGGATCCGTCGCCAACGGAGAGTTACCGATCGGCAACACGGTCGGACATTCGGTTTGGCTGGACGCTCAAGAGTGAGCGTCTGGCGGACGTGCAAAAGTTTGATTTACGGCTTCCCCGGACGCCTCAAACCCGCTTGATCATCTCCACCCCACGCGACGTTTCCTTGGAAAGCGACCAAGGGGTTCTGGTGGAAAGCCCCGGGCCTCCGCCCGATGCCGATCTGGAAAGTCGCTCAGGAAACATTCGCTGGTACGTCCTGGAAGCCGGGGGACTGAACCGGGTGGAGTTGTACGCCAAACGCCGTTCCAAAGCAGACGCCGAAGCGGCAATCCTGGTCCGTCGCGAATCGCGGCAATACGAAATCGATCTGTCCGGAGTGACCTGGTCGCACCGATTGACGATCGAATTGCCTCGACCGCGCAACACCTTGCGTCTGCGATCGGAGCTGGGGACGGTCAGCGCCGTGCGTGTCAACTCGGTTCGAGCCGATCACACCGTGCTGCGCAGGACCGATGGCCAATCGTTGGTCGACATCGCTTTGCCCAGTGGTCGATCGACCGATCCGCCGGCGGGTGCGACGCGTGGAACTCCCGCCGCGCAGGGGATGGTGGATTTGATCACGCTGACGATCACCGGGAATTCACTCTGGGAGATCGACGACGGAATTTGTGAACTGCCGTCGATCGCGTTTGTCGATTCCAATGTCATTCGCACGGAATCATCGACTCAGGCGGTGGTCACCGTTTTTCAGCCGTTGGCGGTCGCGCAATGGGATTTGCCGCCGAAGTGGGAACAAACGGTTCCCTCGCCGCCGCGCGCGGGGGAAACGATGCTGGTCGCAGACGGTCCGCCGATCGCCGACGACTCGGCGCAAGGCAGTTGGTCGCGGCTGCGGTTGCTTCCCAAGCCGGTTCTGGCATTTGATGAAGTCTGGATGCGATTGAACGTGGAGGAGTCACCGGCGGAGGTGCTGCGTGGCAAGGTCCGGTTCCGCTGTCGCCGGCTGTCGGACCAACGTGTTCCGATCGAATTGGAGGCGGAACCCTCTTGGACGATCGACGAAGTCACGATGGTGGGATCAGGACGTCGGATCGGTGTCTCGCCCGGTGCGAAGGAGATCACGATCTGGCCGACGGCCGCCGAGTTCGAAGCTTCGACGGTGCAGATTGACGTTGCCGGCCACAAAACGCTGGAACGTGTTCAAGGACGGTTGGGAATTCCCTCGACCTGGATGGCGCGTCCCAGGCATCACCACGCGGCCCGCCTGACCGCCTTTCAGCCGCCGAAGCTCCGTCGCTTCGATGGCGACTCCGTGATGCTGGACGGACGCGTTGAAGCGTCTCAACTGGACCCGGCGGCCCGCAGCTTTCTGCAACCGACCTCGGAAACGCTCCTGCTGCGTCAGCCTTCCAGCGGCACGCCGCGGGTCGCGTTGGAATCGATCGACATCTCGTTTGGCGTTTCATTGCGATACCAGATCGAAACCGAAGGCGGCAAGGTTGCCGAAACCATTGTGGTCACCGCCGAGACGCCCCAGCCGATTCCAGAGTTGACGATTTTGACCGGTTCCCCGTTCGCCCCGGAGGCGCCGCCGGAGGGGCAAACGGATTCCCAGCCAACGCTGCCGCCGTTCCGCTGGTCGCTGCAGCGGGGAGATCAATCGGTCACGGTCAGCTTGCCCGATTCCAACGTCCGCGAAGTGCCCGAGGCCGGACCGGGCGCGTACGTCGTCGACTTGGAAGACCGTGACCTGAGAGACTTCGAGCTGGTGGGACGTCGCACACGCAGCGCCGATCAACAAATCACGATTTCGTTGCCCAGCGTCCGTGGGGCCGCGTCACAGTCGGCCGAGGTTTCGCTCGGTCCCGAATGGCAATGCGTCCAATTCCCGCCGAGTGTGCAGCTGGTCCCCGGTCCGTCCTTGGACCGCGGTGCCGAGGCGACCGGCAACCTGCCACAACATCTGCGATACGACCCCGTCGTCCGCCCGGAGATCGTGATTCAACGGGCGCCGCTGGATTCGATGACGTGCTTGATCTGGCGACAGACGCTGGACGTTACCGCCTGCAGTCGCAATGAAGATCTGTTCCAGCTCGGAGCGGAAATCTCCGCGAAGAGCCCGGTCAATGTCAGCTTCGATCCAGAACTGGAAGTGATCTCGATCGTCCGCAACGGTGCCAGCTACGTGCCGCAGCGGCGGTCCAAGGGGCAGGTTTGGATTGAGCCCCAGCGGCAAACGGACCAGTTCGTGATTTCATTTCGTCGACGCCACGACAACGTCGCTTGGATCCGCGCGTGCACGATCCCGAAAGTCTTGATCGCCGGCAGCGCGCTCCGCAGTGAAATCTCCTATGGGGCCGGCGACGGCACTTTGTTGCTGAAGCGTCCCGCCGCCGATGCGGACGTGTTTGCGTCGCAGGTTTCCGTCGCCAGTCCCGCATCGGAGGACACGTCGGCCAATCCCGATGCGGCAACTTTCACCGCACCCGCCACCCTGGTGTTGCTCGACCGTCACGTCGCGATCGGTCTGGGCTGGCTTGCCGCCGGCCTGGTCTTTGCCTTGGCGTGGGCGATGGCGAGGTGGCTGGCCATCGGTCCTCCATTATTGCTGGCCATCGTGCTGTTGGCATTGGGCGCCGCGGTCATCTGGTGGCCGAATCAGGCGGCGATATTGGCCTGGATCGCAACCCCCACCTGCTTGGCCGCCCTGGTTCAATCCCTGGCAGGTTGGGGCAGACCGGAGCCCTCCGCGGTCGTGGCGACACCCGAGTCCCCGTCGCGGGCCTCCCACGGCTCGTCGTTGCGTAAACGGCTCTCCGACCTGTCCCACCCATCAAAACGAAGCCTGATCCTGCTCGTCGCTTTGACGGCCGTCGGACCGTCACGCACCCAAGCACAAAATGATGGGAAGTCTGCTTCCCCAGGAAACGGACCGACCAAAGCGGCTGAGGCCCCGATCGACTTGTTAGTGCCGCTCTCGAGTGACCATCGTCCGGTGGGCGACAAAGTGTACTTGTCCCAAAGGGATTACCAGTCGCTCACCGAGGCCAACGATCCGGACCAGCCGGTCAGCGTTCGATTTCGATCCGCGGACTACCGCGTGGTGCTCAGCCAATCGCGGGATGACACCGATTCGATTGAAGCTGCGATTCAAGCCGATTTTCAGATTCATCCCTCGGGCCCCGGAACACGCGTCCGTCTGCCGATTCGCGCCGAAACGCTCCGACGTGTCGAGCTGCTAACGGACGATCAGTCACGGATCGTCCGGTTTGCGGTCGACCAGACGGGCTTTGTCGCGGTGACATTGCCGCCCGGCGATGAATTTCGGCTACGGGTGACCCTGGTCCCAGAAATCGTTGCACTGCAACCTCGTTCCGCCACGCAACGCAGCACTTCCTCCGATCCGCCCACGGGGGTCCGTCCATCGATCGACGCCGAAGACGGTTCCACGTCACTGATCGATGCCGACCGTCGCCGCGAACTGACTCAGATCCGGCTGACGATTCCGCCGATTCACACGGCGCATGTCATCGTGGAAGCCCCCCGCGAAATCATCGTCAACTCACTCGGTTCCGCCTACGGACGGACGGTGTTTCAAACGGATCTGGGGCGCTACGAAGCGGAACTCGGTCCGGTCGGCGAACTGTCGATCACCTGCAAATTGGCTGACCCATTGGGGACGTTTCGTTCACGAGCGTTGGGACGCAGCTATCGGATCACCGCCGGCTTGAATTCCACGATCGTTGAATGTGAAGTCGATCCGGAACGAAGAATCGAAGAAGGCGAATCGATTCAACTGACGGTACTCGGTCCACGACCGACCGGGATGACCTCGATCGGTTGGACGATGGAAAACCTGGTTCCCCGGCCGGAGGACGTGCCAGGGGACCGACGTTCGGGCGAGGCCGCCCAAGCCGACACGGACGAGTCACCAACCGGCCGCGACGCATTGCCCTCCGACGCATCGCCCTCCGATTCATCGCCCTCCGATTCATCGCGGCCCGATTCATCGCGGCCCGATTCATCGCGGCCCGATCCGCCGACACCGGAACCCAATCCGGCAGAGTCCCAATCGACCAGCGGAGTCTATCGGTTTGTCAAACAAACGGATGCGGACGTCCCCATCCGCTTGATGTGGACGCTGCCCACCGTGCTGAATGATCCAACCTCGACCGAGGACAGCGTGGTCATGCCGGTTCCCGAAGTTTTCTCGGGATCAACGATGCGTTCCGCTCCGACACTGTTTGCAATCGAGTCCGCCGCACAGATTCGGGTCTCCGAACTTGCCAGCGAATCCATTCCGGTCGCAAATGACGTTTTCTTCGAATCCTGGCGTGGGTTCCGAGGAACGATCGACCGGGTGTTCCTTTCGTCGGACGGCTTCCCCTCATTCGTGTTCCTGCGCAACAAGTATCCCCAGCCAACATTGAAACTGGATCATCGGTTGCACATCGCGGATTCGGGGATGGAGTTAAGTCTCCGAGCCGAGATCATGGATCTGCGGCCCGCGGTACGACGCACGGTATTGTCCCTTCCCGCCGGGTTTCGATTGACGCAATGCAGTGTCAACGAAACGCCGCTGACGGATTTATCCTTGCTGCCCACCGATGGCAATCAGTCACGTCTTGGAAACGATCTGTCGATCGGTGATCGCCGCGTCGACGGCCGGATGACCATCGAAGCGACCGGGCAAATGAATCTTCCCCGACGCGGCACACGGATCCTTCCGCGATTCCAATTGCATTCGGCGGGCGACGCTACCGCAACGTACCGGATCACCCGAGACCGCAGTGTGACAGTCGACTTGATCGAACCCTCCCCCGAGGGCGACCGTGATTCGGCATCGCCGTGGAAAGAGGCGGTCATGAGCCGGGAAGACCTGTCGTCTGGGCGGATTCCCGTGGCCTCGATCCAGAACGAACTTGCCACGGCAGAATCGGCCGACCAAGTGAAACCGGCGTGGAGCCGCGCGAGAATTCGGATCGCCAAGCGTCCGCGTAGCGGAAGCTTTCCCTGCGAGCAGACGATGGCGATGCGTTACACCGGCGGCCAATGGGTCTGCGACACGGCGATCTCCATTGCCCGCGGCCCATGCCCCGATTACATCGATGTCCAGATCCCCTCGCGTTGGGCCAGTGATCTGCAGGTGTCGGGAGCCCCGCTGTGGGTCACGCGCTCGTCCAACGATGCGGTGATCACCGTGGTTCGGATTGCCTTGATCGATCCCGAAACGGGAAAGCTTCCCCCGGCCGACGCGAATGCGACCGAACAGAATCCGGATGCCCGCCGAGTGATCATCACCGGAACGCTGGACAACAGTGACCAAATCCGCGTCAGCGTTCCGGCGGTTCAAGTTCTCGGTGGAGGCCGTCGGGAACAAACCGTCGCTGTCCCGGACCGCCTGACCACGGAAACCATTCGTTGGCGGCGGCGGGCGGTCAGCCCGAAACCGGCGGCCGAACGCTGGTACGCCGCACTTGGCGACAACATCCAGAGCCCCGAAAATTATTCGCTGTACGGCATCGACAGCGGCACCTGGTCGATCGAGTTGGAGCCTCTTTCGCAGGCCACGGTCGCCCCAGTCGCCCTCGCCAGCGACGCGCGGGTGTTTCTGGACCAGGACCATGCGTTCGTGCTGCAACGCTTTGACCTGATGCCGGAAACACGCGATGAAGTGGTCGTTGCCATTCCATCAAAGGGTCACCTGATCGGTGCCTGGTCGGCCGGGCGTTCGATCGATCCCAAATTGGCGCGAGCGTCCGACGTGACCGAGGATTCACGCCCCGCCGCGGCAACCAAACGTCTGGCCTTGCCGCTGACGTACAGCCGTCTTCCCCAGGCAATCGAAATCCTGATTCGCGTCCCGGTCACCGACGGCAACATCCGTGACTACCTGCCCACGCTTCCGGATCTCGTCACCGAACAGAGTTGGATCGCCTACTACAAGATTCCGCGTGAGCGGCAAACTTCCAAACTGCTTTTGGCCGACGTGCCTCCGGAGGAGAGCGTCCCGGAATTCCTGGAGGACCGGACAACGCGACGCGCGTTGGCGCTGGCGGCAAGTGTCGTCAATGCCGTCCAGCGTTCCCGTGACACGTTGGCCGAACGGAGCGATGAAGAGATCTCTCGCTGGCTTTCGCCTTGGATTTCTCGTTACAAGTCGCTCGCCATGCAGAGCGGCCATACCGTGCAGATTCCTTCACCTCCGGCGACGGAGGCTCGCAGCAACGGTGAGGCGGAACCTGACTCCGCGGACGCAGGTTCCGACCAACCGAGCTCTGACAGCCCGAACGCCACCAAATCTCTGCCGGCGGCCTGGTCACCGGACGTGGATGTTCAGATGCAGTGGAAACGGTTGGATGAACAACTGCTGGAAATAGCCAATCGGTTCCTGGTGAAAGACGCCACCATCCCGACGATGCTGTTTGCCGATAGCCGGTTTGCGGACTACCAGCCTATCACGATCCTTGAATTGGATGCCGACAAGTCACTGCCGACGATTGAGCAGGAGTTTTACCAAAGCGCCGCGTTTCGGAGCTCGTTGCGAAACCTCCTGACCCTGTTGATGATCGGCGTCTCCATCGTGCTGTTGTGGCCGTTTCGCCAACGTGTCGGCCAGCGAATGACTCACCCGGCCTTGTGGTTGCTGATGATGGGTTTGCTCGGAATCTTCCTGATTCCGTTGCCGGTGGCATTCACTTTGATCATCACGGCAATTTCTCTGCCAGGGATTCAGTATCTGAAGTCCCGACGACGACGCCCCCGCAATCCCGTTTCGACACCGGCTTCGACTTCCTACTGAGGGACGTCTCGTTGCGAGCGTTTGGCGTGGTGCGCTGTCCAGTTAGTCAGCCGAAGCAGCGTTTTTCGGGTCGTGGGGCGAAAAGGGGACGGGGGTCAATAGCCGGAACGGCCCTTCGCTTCGGGTGCTTTGCACTATTGCCCCCCGTCCCCTTTTCCGTCCAGTTAGTCAGCCGAAGCGGCAACTTGCGGGTCAAGCCGAGCGACGAAACGCATGTCGACACCACTGCAGGGTCCCATCGTGATGTTGCGACGCTTTGGCTGGGGCGGTCGAGGTTCCAGGGACTCCATCTTCGAATTCATTACCAAAGACCCAATCACGATTGCCATCTCATAGGTCGCGAAAGCCGCTCCGACGCATCGCCGATGTCCTCCGCCGAACGGCATGAATTGATTGGACCCGTATCGACGATCAAGAAACCGCGCCGGACGGAACTCGTCCGGATCCGGGTACGTCGACGGGTTGTAGTGGGCGAGCACCGTCGCGGGAGCCACCGCGAATCCGGCGGGCAGTTCGTGGCCATCCAAGCTCATCGGTTCTTTCAGCACCCGCAACACTTCGGTCACGATCGGATGCATCCGCAACGATTCCTGTACGACGGCCTTCAGGTAGGGCTGGGAAGCGATCGCGTCCGGTGCGTCGTCGCCGAGCGTGCCCAGATCCTCACGAAGACGCCGCAACGTCGACGGGTTGCGATGTAAGTGTTCTATCGCCCAGGTGATCGCCAGCGCGGACGTCTCGTGGCCGGCAAACAGGAACGTCCCCAGTTCATCCTTTAAATGCTCTCGATCGATCGGCTGGCCATTCTCGTACGTCGCCTGGCTCAGCAACGTCAAAATGTCTTCTCGAGATTCCTCGCTGCCGGACCGGTGATCGATCTCCCGATCGAGCTCGTCGCGCAAGGTCGTCTGGGCTTGGCGAAACCGGTCCCAGGGACTGAGACCCAAAAAGGGCAGGTGAGTTTTGGGTGAGAAAAACAACAGCGGATGGCTGCGACGAACCAACTCTTTGGCAAGTCCGACCAGACGCAGCACGCGTTCGGGTCGTTCGGCGCCGAACACCGCGCGGACGATCACATCGAGCGAAATTTCCGTCGCCAGATCCAACATCGAAAACGTCTCACCCGGTTTCAGCTGATTCAACCGCGCCAGCGTCGACTGCTGCATGACGTCCGCGTAGGCGCGCATTCGCTGGCCATGAAACATTGGCATCACCAACTTGCGCTCGCGCCGGTGAGCCTCACCGGAGAGCATCAACATGGACCCGCTTCCCAGCATCGGAACCATCGATTGCTGGGCAAACGCGTCGTACTGCATCGGATCGGCAGAAAAGATCTGTGCGATCAGATCCTCGCGACCCGTGATCACCACCGGCCCGTTCAATGCGTGGATCAGAAACGGATCCCCGTACCGCCGCGACCAGTCCTCCAGCGCTCCGCGCGGGTCACGGATCAATCGCAACGTTGTCCGCAATCGGCCGGGCGGCCCTGGAAGCGTGGTCATGTTGGAACGATGGAAAAAGGAATCTCAGCAATCGACAACGAACACTCCGGAAACGACGTCGCCGACCGGGTCAACGACGTCTTCCCTTCGAACCGCCCCCGGGATCCGGCGATTCACTCCGACTCCGCCTCCGGGATCAATTCGGTCCCCAGGTAGGTCGCTCCGGTGGGATGACCGGGCGGCTCGCCAACTAGAACCAGGTGGTCGTCAAGCCATTTCCACGCCAGACCCATCATTCGCTTGTCTTCGGGCTCAACAACGACCAGCTGGCCATCACGGAACTTGTAGACGCCATTGAAGTTGTTGGCCCGTGACCGAATCAGCCATCGGCCCTCGCCGAGGGAAGTGAGCGTGGTCGGTTGCTCAAAGCCCGCCGGCAGATTTGCGGTCCAAGCACCGGCAAGGTCCGGTCCGAAACGATTTCGCTGCGAAACGCGACCACCAAGATACGCCGCCACCACCAGCGTCAGAATCAGCAACGAACGGAGACTGAAACGACCCCAACGAAATCTCTTCTCCGGGGTGGTCTCTGGCTCCACCGAGGGCACCTTGAATCGAGGGCAAATTGAACACGCAACGCGGGAAAGCTCCGGCAGCTTCGATTCTGACCGATGTGGGCTCCGGATTCCACAACCCCTCTCCCTTCAATCCACTCAGTCTTGATCCTCAAGCCGATTCACCGATCCGAATCATCGGCCGAGTCATCGCTCCGAACGTCCGCCTGGAAATCAAATTCACTGACCGGGTCGCCGTTGACGTCACGGTGACGAATCCTCAATTCGACCGAGTCCTTTCCGTTGGAATACCGCAGTGCCCCCGTCAGGAAGCCGCCTTTGACACGCAAAAACCGATGTTCCGGCCGTTCATCACCGGGTTTCCATCCCAGCTCGTGCTTTTCGCTTCCCGGGCCGCACCCGAACTCCCAAAGATCCGACTGCTCGTCGTAAGAGGCGTATTGCCAATGTCGGTCACCGCACAACACGAACACGTTGTCGATCTCCGCCAGCTTGGTTCTGATTTCTTCGCCTTCGTGGGCAAACACCTCGTTGGCATGGTTGTCTTTTTTGTTCTTGCGGTCCGGACCGACGATCGGCGTGGGACTGCAGATCAGCTTGAACGTAGCGTCGGAACGCTGCAACGTGTCAAACAACCACGCCTTCTGTTCAGCTCCCAGAATCGTCTTGTCCGGTCCATCGGGAAGGTTGTTGGGACTGCGGTAGTCCCGGCCCTCGAGAAACCAGACCTGCAGGTCACGTCCCCAGCGGACCGTCTTGTAGCGCGGCGTGTGGGACGGAAATTGTTCTTCGTTGAAGATGCGGACTCCTTCTTCGAATGTCACCGAGCCATAGGTTTGACCGGCCCAACAATCATTGCGAAGGGTATCGTGGTCATCCTTCAAAAAGTAACTGGTCGTGTTGCTGTAGAAGGCGCGGTTGTTCGGCAGCGAAAAGATGCGTCCCCATTTGAAACGCATCAACTCCACGGTCATGGCCCACGGATCGGGCTTGTCGTAATACTCGATGTCTCCGGCGTGGACGACAAAGTCAGGATCGAACTCGGTCATCGCGGGATAGATCTTGTGGCCGCGCATTCCGTCGTCGCGGCGAATGAAGTCGTGGCAGGTGGTAAAGCAAAACGAAATCGGCTCGGCCGCCGAAGCCTCGGGCGCCGTGCGGAAGGCCCCGCGCACGACCGCCGTATTCGCGTCCTGGTCGATGGGGCGTGCTTCCACCACCGCGGCGTAGCGCGTCGCCGGTTTCAAGTCCTGCAGACTCCATTGCACGGCGAAATCGTTGTCGGCCGACGTTGTTTGCCACGAAGTGGATTTGGCCAGATGCCGCTGCTTCTCCGGAAACCACGTCAAACGCACCTGACCGGGTGCACCAGGACAGGCCCCCAACATGTCTTTCAGTTCGGCGCCCTCGGGTAGCTGAACACGCAGCAGCTTTTCCGGATCGGTGGATTTTGAAAGCCGGCTCGCTTCGCGGCTCCCGAGCGAAACAAACGGTTTGCCATCGCTGAGCATTTCCGGGCGAGCCGTTGTCCGGGTCCAGATCACAATCGAATTCTGGTCGGCCCAACTGTTGCGCATGGCGTTTCCAAGAAAGGGCCCTGCATCCGGCGAACCCGCATCCGTCCAATCCGGCTCCTCTGACGCCTGCGGCGCAACCGCGGTGAATTGAAAATTGCGAAAGGAGGCTTCGCCGCCGTGATCGGTCAACATCACCCGATCCCCTTCGCGGGGAACCGCGAAATCCGCGTTCCCGTAAAACTTGCTCATTGCCATCGCCGTGTCCCAAGCCGGTCCGCGGATGGCCGTGGAAGCAACCAGTTGCCCATTCAAGTAGTGCTTCAGGGTGTCGCCGGCGGCGACCACTCGAGCGAGATTCCAGTCTCCGGCAGGCCGCAACGGCTTGTCCGAGTCCGGCGCAACGAGGTCGTAGATGGAAGCGGTGCTTCCTTTGCCCGGATGACCCACCGAGTCGTCGATGATTTGGTATTCAACGCCCAACCAGCGAGATCCGAATTCTCGCACCCGGTACTTCAGCCCGGTATTGCAGCGCGGCGTGATCTTCCATTCCCAGGAGAGATCAAAGTGGGCCGGCAACGGGGGACTCACCAGATTCCCCGCCTCCTTCGGACGTGCCAAACGAACTTCACCGGCATCGAATTCCCAACCGGCTCCCGCTGGCTCTCCACCCGTCGTGGACCAGAACTCGCGCTGCGTCCATGCGTCGGGGTTGGCCGGATCCAAAGCGGTGTCCGAAGCTGCATCATCAGCTGACGCAATCGCCACCCAGCTGAACAGGGCGGTCAGCATTGCGAAGCAAACGATCTTATTCATTGGGCGTATCCGGTGGGGTCGAAGGAGGGCAATGCTGACAGGGAGGATCGGCGGACCGAGGGGGCGGATGACACCGAACTTGATGCCATCGTTCCCCATCCCGCGTTCCAGGATTCTAACCGGAACGGTTCGTTCCAGATTCTAACCGGAACGGTTCGTTCCAGGGTGCCCGCGGATTTCGAGCTCACCAGGTACAATTTGCTCATCAGCTATCGTGACCGTCTGGCGGGCAGATTCGATTCGCCGTGCCCCCCCATTTCTCCACAGGTTCTCCACAGGGCTCGATTCGAACATGACCGGAACACTCTGCCGCCACTTGATTGCCACGGCCCTTTGCTTGTTCGTCCTGATTCCGTCGCCGGTCGCCGGACAAGATCCGCAAACCGAAGCCACTCTGGTTCGCGCTGGGGCCGAGGTGCAGGTCTACAAACAAACCACGGACGCCGACGGCAAGCCGGTCGACCTGAAGATGTACGTGTTTGCACCGCCGGGTCACCAACCGTCGGACCGACGTTCCGCAATCGTCTTTTTCTTTGGCGGCGGATGGAAGAACGGCAGGCCCACTCAGTTCGTCGAGCACTGCAAGCACCTGGCCTCGCGCGGCATGGTCGCGGCGACGGCCGACTACCGCGTGCTCAGCCGCCAAGGAACCAAAGCCGTGTCGTGCGTCGCAGACGGAAAATCGGCCGTCCGCTGGATCCGCCAGCATGCCGATCAACTGGGCGTGGATCCGCAACGAATCGTCGCAGGTGGAGGATCCGCGGGAGGCCACGTCGCGGCGTGCACCGCCGTGATTGATTCGCTTGACGAACCCGACGAAGATCTGTCAATCAGCAGCCACCCCGATGCCCTGGCATTGTTCAATCCTGCCGTCGTCCTGGCACCAGTTGAAAACCGCCCGCCGTTCGATCCCGAAAAGATGGCTGGCCTGACGGATCGAATGGGAGTCGATCCACAAAGGCTTTCCCCCTTCCATCACGTGGACAAGCGGGTCCCGCCGACGATCATTTTTCACGGACGCGCCGACCGGACGGTTCCCTTTTGGACCGTCGAAGCCTTTTCCGATTCTGTCCGTCGTCTCGGTGGTCGTTGCGATCTGGTCGGATTCGACGGAGAAGCCCACGGCTTCTTTAACTACGGCCGCGGAGATAACAAGAGCTTCGAACGAACGATCGAAGCGTTGGACAAGTTTCTGATGTCCATCGGTTTCCTGGACTCGCACGACTCCCAACGCGACGGACAGGGAGCCGCAACCGAATGAGCCGGCGGCATTCGGAAATCTGAGGCGTTCAAATCCGCGCATTCCCAAAGCGATCTGGGCAATGTCACTTCCAGGGTGGACTGCGACCGTGCGGACAGGGTTGGCTCGCCGCGTTTCGCAACCGGAGCTCTTGTGCCCTAGCGGTCCGAAGATTCGAACTCCGGCTTGCCGCCCCACAGCGGCCGCCGCTGACTTTCCGGCAACAGTTCTCGATTGACGCGTTCCGGATCTTGCTGGCTCCAAGTCTCGCGCATGTTCTTGGCCCAAACTTCGCGCGTCAGGTCTTTATCTTGCCAGGTGACCAGGTAGCCCGACGGACTCCATGAACGTCGCGGCAGCTGCGAAGGGTCTTTCACCAACCGCCAGGCACGAACTTCAAACTGGCGGTTGCCGGTGGACCAATCAAAGAACACGACCTGCTGAAAGACTTCTCGCCCACTTTCATCAATGAAGTGGTTCAACTCCACCAAGTCGACCGTGGCCCGAGTCGTGTTGGTCGGTTGAATGGTCCCCGGAAGCACGGAAACTGCAGCCAGTGCCGCGGCCTGCAAAAGCATCATCATCGATCAAACCCTCCCTGTGATGGCGAAGCGAGACCCAAGCTGAGATTCAGCATGGGGTCTTCGATCCTCACGTGTACCGGGAATGCGACCGAAGGGCCCGTCACCAGGACGCGCCCGCGAAATCAACCGCGGATGGTCAAATCGTCACCGTCCATCGGCAGTCCCTGCCAGCGACCGGGCGGCAACGGATTGAGAAGCCGATGCGACGCGGGTTCAGGGAAAGCAATTCTCAAACGCCGTTGGCGGTGAGGACAAAACCTCCTGGTGGTCGTAAGTGCAGTTCGTCGGACACGTGTTGCTTTAGCGATAGTAGCTGCCGCCGGTTCCGGTACTGGGGTAGCCGCTGGTGGTCGGGTAAGCACTCGAGCCTGAAGTGCTGCCGGGGGCGTATCCGCCACCGGAGCTGGGCAACGAGGCATCGGGTTCTGCCGTCAGGTCGGCACTGGCCGTGGAAAACGATGGCGACGACGCCCCGGGTGCGGGGACCGTTGACTCTGCCGATTCGGTGCCAGCGGTCGATGAAGCATTGGAAACGGCCGTTGCCAATTCACTGGTTGCCGAAGACGAGGACTTCGGCGTGAAAGGTTTGCTGTTGACCGCTCCGCCGACATCCGCCATCGAATCGGGCAGGGTGAATCCCCCGCCGGTCGCACCGGCGGGCGGGCTGGACGGACTTTCGTTGCCACTGCCGGGCATTGCAAATCCGGATGTCGAACCGGTTGCGACGGACTCCGACGCCGGACCGCCGGTCGGCAACCCGTAGGCGCTCGGCGGCGAGGCGGATCCGCCCGGCGGCGTGGCCCCGGGATAGGATGACGGCATCACGTAGCTGTCATTGGTGTCGCTGCCTCCGGCGGTGCTTGCCACCGGGGACTCGGCGCGGGTTCCGTACTTGTAACCGGCCGGGATGGCCGGTACCGAAGCGTTGGACGTGGAGCTTGCGGATGCCTGGCTGGCATAATTGGACGCACCGGAAGTGCTTGCCACGTCAAAGCCGTTGGCTCGCGCCGCGGCCAGATTGGCTCCCGCCGCCGACGAATTGCTGGCTGCCACATCAAAGCCGGTGACCGGATCATCCGGTGCCCCCTTGCTGATCGGCGTGTCGGCCGATGCGATGGACGTGGTGGGACTGTCACCCTGAGTGCCACCGGCAACCGACGCGATTGCATGGGGCGTGGCCGACTCGCTCGGCGGAGCCGGATAGGTCGTCGACGGCCCATTGCCGGCTAACATTTCGGCCGAAGGTTGATTGCGGCTACCGAACATGTTCCATGAGGGCATGCCGCTCCGGCAACCTGTGGAAGCGAACATCGCGGTCGCACATCCGGCGAGCAACAACCGCTGCTGTAGTTTGGTTCGTTTCTGCATCCTTGCAGCCTTCTGCCTTATTCGCACAGTTTGATTTTCGCGCACCGTCAAAACGGATCGACTCCTGAATGGCGGCACTTGAGGAAAAACCGAAATCATCGCTCTGATTCGACCGGCAATCCGTTGCCCGCCTGCGGTTCCAACTCCGTTATCTTCGAACCTAAGACGGCCGGCGAAACCAAGTCAATATCACTTGCACCCCCACCGGCGGGCTTCAATCCGCTACAAATGATTCTTTTGGAGGAGATCCCGATGAGTACCACGCTTTCCGATGCTCCCAAGGGCGCGAGCGACGTCGAAGTCAAACACACCGAGTGTTTTATTGATGGCAAATGGGTTCCCGCCGCCAGCGGCAAAACGTTTGCCACCATCAACCCGGCCACCGAACAAGAAATCGCCCAGGTCGCCGAAGGCGATGCCGAAGACGTCGATGCCGCCGCCAAGGCCGCCCGGCACGCCTTTGAATCCGGGGATTGGCCGAAAATGGATGCCCGCGATCGCGGTCGGTTGATGTACCGGCTGGCCGACCGGATGGAGGAAGAGATTCAATCCTTGGCGGCCCTGGAAACGCTGGACAATGGCAAACCGTACCGCGACAGCTTGACCGCGGACCTGCCACTGGCAATCGACGCGATTCGATACTACGCCGGATACGCCGACAAGTTGCACGGCAGCACGATTCCGATCCGCGGAAAGTACCTGTGCTATACGCGTCGCGAACCGGTCGGCGTGGCCGGTCAAATCATCCCCTGGAACTTTCCGCTGTTGATGCTGGCTTGGAAGTGGGGGCCGGCGTTGGCGGCAGGATGCACGATCGTGATGAAGCCCGCCGAACAGACGCCACTGACCTGCCTGCGGATGGCCCAGATTGCCAAGGAGGTCGGATTTCCAGACGGCGTCATCAACGTCGTGCCAGGCTTCGGGCCGACCGCCGGTGCCGCCTGCGTGAAACATCCGTTGATCGACAAGATCGCCTTCACCGGCGAGCACCGCACCGCGCAGATCATCACTCGCGATTCCGCCGACACCCTGAAACGGCTGACGTTTGAACTGGGCGGAAAAAGTCCCAACGTCGTGTTTGCCGATGCCGATCTGGATGCCGCCGTGCAAGGGGCGTACATCGGATTGTTCCTGAACCAAGGTCAATGCTGCTGTGCCGGCAGTCGCGTCTTTGTGCAAAAGGAATGTCACGACGAGTTCGTCGAAAAGCTGACGGCTTTGACCATGAAGCGGAAAGTGGGCGATCCGTTTTCCGCCGACACCGAACAGGGGCCCCAAGTCGACCGCGATCAGTTCGACAAAATCATGTCGTACATCCAGAAAGGCAAAGGCGAGGGCGCCAATTGCCTGACCGGTGGCAATCGCGTCGGCGAGCAGGGCTATTTCGTCGAGCCGACGATCTTTGATGATGTCCGCGATGACATGGCGATCGCGACCGACGAGATTTTCGGTCCGGTCATGAGCGTGCTGACCTTTGATGACAAAGAAGACATGCTGCGTCGGGCCAACAACACTTTCTACGGTTTGGCCGCGGCGGTCTGGACCCGGGACCTGTCCCAGGCCCACGATTTCGCCGCCCGCGTCCGCGCCGGAACCGTGTGGGTCAATTGCTATGACGTGTTCGACGCCGCCGCACCGTTCGGCGGATTCAAGATGAGCGGCTACGGCCGAGAGCTTGGCGAAGAAGGGTTGAAGCCCTACACCGAAAGCAAGACCGTCACGGTCGCCCTGTAGGTGGCCCTGTAGGTCGCCGAATTGTCGGTGGTGGCCGGCCCGCTTGGCGGATGCCCTTGGCGTCCTGACCAAGTGCCGATCTCGGAGGGAACTGGTAAGCTTTTTGGCTTACCCGTTCCTCCGCTGCACCGGTGTGTTTCCGTGACTGGCTTCTTTGACATCCCACCCGATCCCGATTCCCTTCGCACGCACGCGCCCGGACCTTCGGGATCGCTGCCGCTGACCGACGACATCCTGAAATCCTGGTCCTCCGGCGATCTCTTCGGTCTGACCCAAAGCGTGGGAATGGGATTCGACCCGCGGCGCGTTCTGGGCGACCAGTACCTGATCCTCAGCACCCAAGGCGGGTTGCGAGAAAACGATGGGACGCCACTGGCCCTGGGCTACCATACCGGTCACTGGGAGATCGGGATGCTGGTCCGGGCCGCCGCCGAACAGTTGACTCGACGCGATGCCGTTCCGTTCTCGGCTTACTGTAGCGATCCCTGTGACGGCCGCAGTCAAGGCACGCAGGGGATGTTTGATTCCCTGCCCTACCGCAATGACGCGGCGATCATCTTTCGCCGCCTGATTCGCTCCCTGCCCCAGCGCAAGGCGGTGATCGGGATTGCGACCTGCGATAAGGGGCTGCCGGCCATGATGATGGCCCTGGCCGGTTGCGGCCATCTACCCAGCGTTCTGGTCCCCGGCGGCGTCACGCTGCCGGCCACGGTCGGGGAGGACGCGGGAAAGGTCCAATCGATCGGCGTCCGTTACGCCCGCGGAGAAATGTCTTTGGAGGAAGCGTCGCTGGAAGGCTGCCGCGCCTGCGGAACACCCGGCGGTGGGTGCCAGTTTCTGGGGACCGCGGCCACCAGCCAGGTGGTCGGTGAAGCGTTGGGGATGACCGTGCCGCATGCGGCCTTGGCACCCAGCGGTGGACCGATCTGGACGCAACTGGCTCGTGATTCGGCGGACGTCGCGATTGAAATGGTGTCGCGCCAACTGACGCTGTCCGAAATCCTGACCGAAGACGCCCTGTACAACGCGGTGCTGATTCACGCGGCGGTCGGTGGCAGCACCAACCTGCTGCTGCACATTCCGGCAATCGCCGCCGCAGCGGGCTTGCAACGCCCCGATGCGTCCGCTTTTCGCGAGGTCAACCGGCTTGTCCCGCGATTCGTCGACTGCCTTCCCAACGGCCCCGTGGGCCATCCCACAATCCGCTTCTTCCTGGCCGGCGGTGTCCCCGAAGTCGCCTGGCATCTGCGGGAATTGGGTCTGTTGCGATCAAACGCCAGAACGGTCACGGGAATGACCTGGGACGAAATCCTGGATCAGTGGCAAGACAGCGACCGGCGGCGGTTCTGCCGTCAACGCCTGGCCGAATCCGACGGCATCGATCCCGAGGATGTGATCGTCCCACCGCAACGCGCCGCGGACAAAGGTCTGACCCCCACGGTCTGCTTTCCCGTCGGCAATCTGTGTCCGGAAGGATCGGTGATCAAAGCCACGTCGATCGATCCCAGCGTCATCGATGCGGACGACGTGTACCGCAAACGCGGACCGGCACGCGTCTTCACGCGCGAACGCGACGCGATTGCTGCCGTCAAAGGCCAAACGGACCGTCCGATCGCCGCCGGTGACATCATCGTTCTGATCGGTCGGGGCCCCATCGGTTGCGGCATGGAGGAGACCTATCAGATCACGTCGGCCCTGAAGTACTTGTCGTTCGGCAAGCAAGTCGCGCTGATCACCGATGCCAGGTTCTCCGGCGTCAGCACCGGGGCGTGCATCGGGCACGTCGGTCCGGAAGCTCTGGACGGGGGACCGATCGCCAAGGTTCGCGACGGCGACATCGTCGAAATCGAGATCGATCGTCGCAGCTTGGACGGCCGAGTCGAATTGATCGAATCCGCCGACGGGATTCCCGCCGAACAACTGTTGCGTGACCGCTCGCCCCACCCGGACCTGAGGACCGAGAGCAACATTCCCGATGACACGCGACTGTGGGCCGCTTTGCAACGAGTCGGCGGTGGGGCCTGGGGCGGATGCGTTTACGACGTCGATGAAATCATTGCGACATTGCAGGCCGGCATGGAGGCTCGGAAGAAGCAGCCCAGCTCGGCGACCGGATGATGATGTGACAACCGACACCGTTGACCGGCCGCTCTACACCCAGTGCAGTTCTTCCTCATCGGGCGCCTCATCCGCGTCCAGAAAGGCCAGTTGGTCGCGATCGAAGAATCGCCCGAGAATCGCTCGCACCGGGACCAGCAAGACCACGAAGATCGGGAACAAGATCCGCACCGGCTGGCTGGGAAACACGTTGATGATGCACAGCACCACCAGGCAAACGAACTGCACCAGCGTGAACAAGTGGATCGTCCGAATGGGGACGCGGCGTGTGTAGTGGTTGACCGGGTACAAGGCGGAATCCGTCAACCACAACCCCATCCGTTCGATGAACTGGATGCCCCGCAACGAAACGAATCCCATGTACAGGAAAATCCCGTACAACGCCGCCATCGGGACCAGTTCCAATAACGGCAAAGCCAGCAGCGTGGCGCCGATCAACACGTGAATCACCAGTCCCGTCACGCGGTTTTCATGAACGTGAATGATCCGCTCCTGTGTCTGTCCGTTCGGTTTGACCACTTCTTCGATATCCGAAAGGGCACGAATATGGGCCAGGGAGCGTACGGTCGCCGCCACCATCCAGGGCCATCCGAACAGCGAGCACAATCCGATCAGTGCTCCCACCACGGCCAAGTCCAGGTGATAGGAGTCGCCTTTCTCCAGTTTGTTCTGAGGGCTGTTGACCAGCCGGGACGTGATGTTCTGTGACAGGAACACCAGCACGGTGGCAAGAATCGCCGGGCCAATGGCCGCAATCTTGACTCCCCACGGCACGCTCCACAGATCGACCAACCAACCGCTTGGGGATGCTTCGCCGGTCGACGAAACTTCCAACGTGTCCAACGTCGTCGCATCACCCAACCACCAGGCGGCGCCCACCATCGCCCCCAGCGCGATTGACGGACCAAAGTCTGCCAGGAACTCCCGCATCCAAGCGACCAGGTACTTGCTGCGGCGAAATCCGGCCAACGTCATCGCGATGTAGAACGTTCCGACCGCGATCACCAACGCCAGTAGCGCCTTTTCGTTGGAGCCCGCCGCCGTATCAGCCTGGTCGAACGTCGCGACCACACCTTCAATCGCCTTGTAGATGAAGATGATCGACATCAGGACCGAGAAGATTTCATCGGTGAACCGAGTGAAATATCGCATCAGGTTGCTGGCGTTGGTCACCGCCAGCAGAACGGTCAGCAGACTGGTCCAGATCCCGACCCAGCCATAGACGCCCAGGAACTGATTCCCCAGTTCGTAATCGCGGCACAGCTGGTACAAGATGATGGTGAAAATCAGCAGCGGGCCGATGCCGCCCAAAATGATCAGGGGTCCGCCGGCAAACAGCGCGTACAGAATTCCGCACACCGCAGTCGACAACAGCATTTCACCTGGACCGATCATGCCGCCGGTTTCCTGCCCCATCAATCCGCCGAAGGTCACCGCCGGCGCCACACAGGCAAAGTACATGAACACAATCGACGCGATGCTTTTGGTCCGCAGCCCGTCAATGAAATCCTGGCGATAGGACGGCAAACGTCGTCGAATGTCGGCCATCAGCCCCGCGAAGGGTCGCCAGGGCGTTTTCAACCCTTCGGAAACCTCCCGCGGCTTTGGCGGCTTGGAAAGCACGTTGCGTTTGATGTGCCGTTCCATCGCCTCGCGGACATCGTCCACGTTGCTGGCGTACGTCACTTCGAAGTGGAACACATTGTCGCTCATCATCCGAGCAATCAGCGACAGGGTGTCCAAATGCTGCGACGTCTGGTCGGTCGATCCCAGCAGCAGAAAGATGTAGCGGGTAGCGATCCCGTCGGGAGCCCCCATGTTGACGCCGCGTTTGAGCCGGATGAACACCATCGCCGACTCTGAAATCTGGTCGTCGTAATAGTGTGGCACCGCGCACGCGTGCCCGATCGCGGTCGGAACCAGCTTTTCACGTTCCAGCAGCCCGTCGATGACCATTTGCCGCTGACTTTCCGCGACGCGCCCGGACTGAACCAGAAAATCGACCGCCGCCTCGATGACTTCAGGCATCGTCTGCGCATCGAGGTTCAGCAGACAGCTTCCCTGCGAAAGCGACTTCAGCAGCATTTTCATGGATTCAATTCCACACGTTCAATCGGTCCGTATCCAACGTACCGCGTCGGCAATGACATAACCATCGGTGCCCTCGTTACTGATCGTGACCTCGGCCATTTGATCTTTGGTCAAATCGATCGTTCCGACAGATTCAAAAACACCGTCGACCGAAGGCGGTCGTCGCTGATCCAGCCGAACCGACACATTCGGATCCTCGCCACCGAACTGCACCGGGACGTTGCTGGCGCGATTGGTATTGGGGGAATACGCGATTTGAACGTCGTATCGTCCCGCCGGCAGCTCCGCCCGGAATGTGACCCGACAACTGCCATCGCCGACCTTGTTGTCGTGCCGATATCCATGCAGAAAAAACGGCGTGTTCGCCTCGCTGGACTTCCAAACGCCCTCAAATCGGGCTGCAGAATCATCGACCAGCACACCGGCAACCTGCTTCGGATCCAGTCCCTTGCCGGCCGGCGTGTCAAACTTCAACACCTGGCCATCGGCGATCAATCGTTCACGAAGTTTCTCATACGAAACGTCTTGGACCGCGACTCCGTCTTCAATCGCGTGAACCGCCGCCGTCGCCGCACTCTGCCCCAGAATCATGAATACCGGTTCCATTCGAATGGAACCGAACGCGATGTGCGAGCTGGAAACGCACACGGGCACCAGCAGGTTCTTGCAATCGTCTCGCCGCGGCACCAGTGATGCGAAGGCGATTTCGTAGGGCCCATGCGTCGACACGCCAATGTCGCCTTCATTCTGCACGCTACCTTCCGGCGTGATGTACCGCTGCACATTGTGAGAATCGATCGAATACGACCCCATGCCCACCGAACCAGGCGTCGGACGCCGCTTCCGCAGTTCGTTTTCGGTCATCACAAACTGACCGATCATCCGTCGGGCTTCTCGAACGTACAGCTGATGTGGCCAATTCCCGTTGTCAAGGAACTCGTCGCCAGCCAGTCCCCAGCGATTCATTTCATTGCGGACGTCCTCGGGAACCCGCGGATCGGTGCAAATGAAATACAGCCAGCCTTTCTGGTACGTCTCGTGTTCGCGGAGGATCTCGCGGCGGCGAGCGTAGCTTGCCTCGGGGTAGTCGTAGTTGAAACCGATGTTGTCCGTGCTCATCGGTCCATGATTGTTCGTATCGGTTTTGTGATTCGGGATCGGGTCGAACTTTCGGAACGTTGCATCCCATCCCGCCTGATAGATTCGGGCCAACAGCTCGTATTGCGAAGCGTCGTATCCGTCGGGCTTGGTGAACGCGACGCGGTTCTCCGGATGATCCGTCAGACACATCCGGAAACAATAAGCTTGAACCCGGTGGTCGGCTGAACCTTTGTCCCCGGGCGGATCGGTGCTGATTCGCGGCAACACGCCGCTGGTCGGATCGTCCGGATCGTTGTACGGGCTGATCGGGGGCAGATTTCCGAAGTGATGCTCGTGATGCAGCACACCGGTCTGCACCCCGTTCCACTGCTCGCCATACTGATCGGCGGATTCGCGACCGACGTGGTAGGGCACTCCCGCGGCTGCCATCAAATCGCCTTCATAGGTTGCATCCAAAAACACCTTGCCGCGGTAGGAAGCACCGCTGAGCATGCGGATCGAATCGATCGAACCGTTTTCGAGAATCACGCCGTCGTCGCGGTCCAACCACTGATCGCGGTGAACCGGAATCTCATATTCGCGGACGTAATCTTCAAAGACCTTCTCCGCCACGTGCGGCTCGAAGATCCACTGCGTTCGGTTCTCGCCGTCGATGGCTGCGTTGCCTTGTCCCTTGTTGCCGTAGCTCTCCTGTGATTGCCATTTCCAGGTTTCCGGCTTTTGATACTCCTGGTAAATCCGGTGATAGAAATCTCGCGCCAATCCGCCGATGACTTCTTTCTTTCCGGTATCCGTCCACCCCAAGCCGCCGCTGGTCAAACCGCCCAAATGCTTGTCGGGGCACACAATGACGACAGATCGCCCCATCTGCTTCACCTGCACCGCGGCCGTCACGGCAGCCGACGTCCCGCCATAGATCACCACGTCGTAGCCTTCAGGCTCGGCGGCCAGAACGCGGCCGCTCGCAGCAGAGAGCAGCGCGCCGGTGACGACTCCCAGTCGAGCCCAAGTGCAGAGGACGCGGAGCAAACCAACGGTCGATAGGGAACTTTTCGTGTGCATCAAACGACTAGGATCCACGGGAAAGGGGAAAAGCGGGTGTTGCCAGCCGGGCGTGAAAACCCCGCATGTCACAAGCACAGCAGAACCGCTGGGCGGTCGATCGGCACCGCAACGATCACACCGGGGCGCATTGGTGGGACGTCACGTCGGCCGCAGTGTAGTCGACCGGGCCTGCCGGCGCAGAAAGCAGACGGCCTGTTGATCGCGGCGAACCTCGATCGCGCCCGGCAAAGTGATCGTCGCCGGTCCCTCGCCACACAGAATCTGGAAAACCGAATTCCATTGTCGCTGCCCGAAGGGCTGCAACGGCCAACCACGCTGATACCAACATCGCCGCAACGATTCGACCACGATGGCCTGATCCGACGTGGCCGACGCAGAGTCGCCGGACGCGGCCGACACCGACCGATCCAACCGTTGAATGCGAAGCGGTTGCTGGGAAATCACATTGGATTCGATCCATGACTGCACGCGTGACTCCATCGCCTCCGCCCATTGTCGCTGGCCGGAAATGGCGCGATCGATTGCTTCGACCGCGTCGGGAAACTCCGTTTGCAACCGAGGGATCAGCTCGTGGCGTACCCAGTTGCGTCGGTAACGCGTGGACGTGTTGGTACGATCCTCGCGCCAATCCTGGCCCAACTGGTGCAACGCCTGTCGAATCTGTTGTCGCCGCACCGCCAGCAACGGACGGGCGACCACCAAATCGCGATCCTCGGGGCGATGGGACAGACTTCGAAATGGGCTGATCCCCGTCAATCCCGCCGGCCCGGTCCCCCGGAGCAGACGGTGCAACACTGTTTCGACGTTGTCATCCAGTGAGTGGCCCATCGCGACGTAGCGGGCGCCGTGGCGACGCGCAACATCGCCCAAAAATTGTCGCCGGTCGTCCCGGGCCGATTGCTCATCTTCTTGCTCCCCGGTCCCCGCCTCGGACTCGAACCGTAGTCCCAAATCATTAGCCAATTGACGAACAAACGACACATCGGCTTCAGATTCGGCACCACGCAAACGGTGATTGAAATGTGCGACGACCAGAACCCCCTGGGGCTCGCCGAGCCGTGTTGCGGAGTCGGCAATCCGCTCGCCGAGCCCGCGCACCAGTGCCACGCTGTCCGCCCCGCCGCTGCAAGCGACCACGACGCCGACGTCGCGGTAACGGTCCACGGGCCAGGCCGCCTCGATCGCCCGCAGCGTTTCCGACCACGCTGGAGATTTATTCATGGGATTCCGAAAATCGGGCTGCGAGATGATCGGCGATAACACATTGCACACGCACACTTCAGGCAAATTTGGTAGGATCTTGCCCACGATCTGTACCCGGTACGGGCACCCGTCACCGGATCGCCGATCGCCGGGTTAGCGGCCCCGACCGATTGCCACCCGCCGTTGCCAATCGGCATGCCCCCACCGGGACCCCACTAGCTTACAAATCTCCTCTGCCTACCGAATTCCCCATTGAACATGCCGTCGATGAATTCGACCACGGCGCTGTTGGTGTGCGGCCGATCGGCTGATGGAATCTCCTGACCGGTTCGAAATGCTGTTTCCCTCCACGTCACCCGAATCCCTCCTGCTCCCCCTGCTCCGGGGCGATTGGCCGCTGCTCTGGTGCGATTGGCCGCTGCTCGGGGTCTCTTTGTCTTTCGACGACAATTTTCCCCTGTACGCGCTCGCCGGAGTGCTCGCCGGTGCCGTGCTGATGCTCGGCTACCAGCGTTGGAAGTACTCGGTTTACAAAATCCGCTTGGCCGAGAAAGCCGACGAATTGCTGAACGAGGCGCACCGCGAATCGGAAGCGTTGAAGTCGCAGATCCTGCTGGAGGCCAAGGAAGAGGCGCTCAAGATCAAATCCGCCAGCGAGTCCGAGATTGCCGATTCACGGCGGGGACTGCTGGCCCGAGAGGAGAAACTGGATCGCCGAAGCGAGCAGTTGGATCAGCAGGAGGCCGCGCTGAGGAAGCAGCAACGAGGGCTGGAGAACAGCCAAAAACGGCTGGACCTCGGGCTGCGTCAATTGAGCGAAAAACGCGGCGAACTGGACGGGCTGGAGCAACGGCAGATGCAACTGCTGGAAAAAATCTCCGGCCTGTCCCGCGCCGAGGCGACCGATCGTTTGATGAAAACGCTCAATGAGGAACTTGAGCACGAACGCGGCAAGGTACTGCTGAAACAAAAGAAGCGGATCGCCGAAACCGCGCGGGAACAGAGCCGCAAGCTGCTGCTGACCGCGATCCAGCGTTACTCCTCGGCCTTCACCGCCGACACCACCACCAGCAGCGTGGACGTCCCGACCGATGACATGAAAGGGCGGATCATTGGCCGCGAAGGCCGCAACATCCGCGCGTTCGAGAAAGCCACCGGCATTGACCTGATCATTGATGACACCCCGGGCGTGGTCTTGGTCAGCGGGTTCGATCCGGTTCGCCGCGAGATCGCCCGACGTGCGTTGACCAAGTTGATTGCCGACGGCCGCATCCATCCCTCAAAGATCGAGGAAACCGTCGAAGAAACCGGCAAGGAAATGCAAGAGTTGATCATGCAGAAAGGTCGCGAAGCGGCCGACGAGGTCAACGTCCCCGGGCTGTCGGATCGGTTGTTGGAGATGCTCGGACGCCTGCATTTCCGAACATCCTATAGTCAGAACGTGTTGCGGCACAGCATCGAAGTCGCCTTCCTGTCCGGCATGATCGCCGAAATGCTGGGCATGAACGGCGATCTGGCGCGACGCTGCGGGCTGCTGCATGACATCGGCAAGGCGGCCGACCACGAATTGGAAGGCGGTCACCCAAAAATCGGCGCCGACCTGTTGCGGAGAAACAACGAAGCCCCCGAAGTCGTTCACGCCGCACTCGGCCATCACGACGAGATCGTCGTCGAACACCCCTACACCATGATCGTCGCCACCGGAGACGCCTGCAGCGCCAGCCGCCCGGGCGCGCGGCGCGAGTCATTGGAACGCTACATCAAGCGGATGGAAGAACTGGAATCGATCGCGATGCGGTTCGAGGGTGTCCGCCAGGCCTTTGCAATCAGCGCCGGCCGAGAAGTCCGCGTGATCGTCGACAGCACCACTACCAGCGACGAACAGGCGGCCGTGGTGTGTCACGAAATCGCCAAAGCATTCGAACGCGAGTTGCTGTATCCCGGCGAAATCAAAGTCACGGTGATGCGCGAGACCACGTTCATCGAGACCGCCAAGTAGCCATCCCGGATCCCGTGCGAAATCCGGGAAGCGGAGCTAGAGCGTCTGATTTGCGGTTGCGTAATCGCCAACGGTGGATGCGATCGTGATCGCTGTGGGCGGCGCCGATCCACCGTCTGGCGACGGTGGCTACACGGATCCACTGTCTGGCTACACGGATCCACTGTCTGGCTACACCGATCCACCGTCTGGCTACACCGATCCACCGTCTGGCGACGGTGGCTACGCCGACGTGCCGTGTGGCGACGGCGGATGGCTGGGGACCGGCACATCCGACGGTCAAGTCGATTTCTGGTAGATGGCCGTCAACAGCGACTCGGTGTCCTTGAACTTCTTCTTGCTTGCCAAGGCTTCATCGATCAGCTTTCGCGCATCGGACTCGGTGTGCCCCAGCGTGATCAGAGCATCGAACGTTTCGCTGACCACCTGATTGCTCTCGCCAGCGGACTCTCCGGCCGGCCCCGCGGACTGGTCGACCATCAGGGCAAAACGGGGCATCTTGCGACGCAGTTTGGCGATGATCCGTTCGCTGGTCGCGGGACCGATGCCGGGGAGCGCCGACAAGCCCTTCGCGTCTTGCTGCTCGATCATCACGGCCAATTCTTTGACCGGTCGCACCATCGCCCGCAGCGCTTTCTTCACGCCCACGCCGTCAACGCTGCAGAACAAGTCAAAGAATTGACGCTCCGGTTCGGTGGAGAACCCGACCAGCCGAGGCGTCAATCGGCCACCACCCTGGGCATTGCCTTCGATGTAATCCATCGTGTGCAGACGGATCGACTGTCCGATCTGTCCTTGCAATTGCCGACGGGTGTAGTCGCCGACCAGAACTTCGTATTCGAACGGATCCGACTGGATCGCGACCGAAGATTCGGTGACGCTGGAGAGCTTTCCTGCGATGGTTAGAATCACGTTGGCAATCTATCCGAACAGAGGGTTGTGGCTGAGGTGAAAACCGCAGATGGCGATGGACAGGGCATCGGCAACGTCGGCCGGTTCGGGGACTTCGTTCAGGTTCAGCTGCAGTTTGACGGCCTGCTGCATTTGATGCTTGGGTGCATGTCCGTTGCCGGTCATCACCTTCTTGACCTTGGTCGGTTCGAAGCTTTTGACGGGGATGCCGGCGGATCCGGCGGCCAGGCAGATCACCCCGCGGGCATGCCCCATCAGGATCGCCGTCTTGGGCCGCGAGTAGTGGGAAAACAACTGTTCCAGTGCCACGAAATCCGGGCGATGCTCCTCGATCACCTCGACGACGCCACTGTAAATCTCGGTCAGCCGGACTTCGATCGCCGCTTTGGCAGGGCTGCGGACCACGCCGGCTTCGACCAATTGAAACTGGCCGCCGCTGACCCGGACCACGCCGTAACCGGTGATATTCAATCCCGGGTCGATTCCCAGGATGGTCACCGGGTTTCCACCGGCTTGGGCGCCGGCCAGCTTGACCGCCGCACTGGGCTTCATGCCGTCACTTCCCAACTTGTTCCGTCTTTCTTGTCCAGCAAGGAGATGCCGATCTCGCCCAACCGATCTCGGATCGCATCGCCGGTCGCGTAATCCTTTCGCTCGCGTGCTTCCTTTCGCAGATCGATCAGCAGTTGCACCGTCTTGTCCAACAATTCGTCGGACGCACCGTCACCACCGCTGGCCGGCGGCTCCTTGACGAATAGCCCCAGCACGTTGGTCATTTCCTTCAGGCAGCGGGTGGCTGCGACCAGGGAACTTACGGCCGGTGAAGCAGCATCGGCGCCGGCGGCAAGCTGTTTCTGATCGACAAATCGGTTGCACAGCCGCACCCAGTCGAACAGCACGCTGATGGCCGCGCCGGTATTGAAGTCGTCGTCCATCGCGTCCAGAAACTTCTGACGCAATGCGTGAACGTCCCGCAACAGCTCGTCGTCGCCCGGATCGAACTCGCCCTCCGGACGTGTTTTCGCCGGCGCCAACTGTTGCCCGGGCTCGTTCTTGTCGTCGTAAAACGACCGACCGCTGATCTGCTCGAATCGCTCGAAATAGCGGTAGAAAGCGTCCAGCGACGCACCGGCTTCTTCCAAACCGGCTTCGCTGTAGACGATCGTCGAACGGTAGTGCGTTCGCAGCAGGAAAAACCGAATGCGGGTGCCGGTGTGCCGCCGAATCAACCCGCTCAGGCCGCCGTCACCTTTGGAACGGCTGATCTTTCCCGCCGTGTCCGCTTCCGCATCGGCACCTTCCCGATCGCTTTTTCCGCCGACCTTGCCTTTCTCGCCGGCGCGCATCAATCCGTTGTGCATCCAATACTTGACCATCGGTGCGTCGTGGCAGCACCCGCTTTGGGCAAGTTCGTTTTCGTGGTGCGGGAACATCAGGTCCAGGCCGCCGCCGTGGATATCGAAGGTATCGCCCAGGATCTCGTGACTCATCGCGGAACACTCAATGTGCCAGCCCGGACGGCCGGCACCCCAGGGGCTATCCCAAGAGATCTCACCCGGCTTGGCAGCCTTCCAAAGTGCGAAGTCACCGGACGATCGCTTTTTGGCCGCCGCCTCGCCGCCCTCGCCCTGTTGCGCGTCGACGCTGCGATTGGACAGCTGGCCGTAGTTGGGATCCTTGGTCACGTCAAAGAACACGTCGCCGTCGACCGCGTAGGCGTGATCCTTTTCGATCAGCCGCTCGATGAACGAGATGATGTTCGGCATGTGATCGGTCGCCCGCGGCATGTAGTCGATCTGGTTGACGCCAAGCTCGCGAAGATTGGCCAGGTAGTCGGCCGTCATCTCCGTGGCGATCTGGGAAACCGGGATGCCGCGTTCTTTGCTCTTGTTGATCAGCTTGTCGTCGACGTCGGTGATGTTGACGACCCAGGTCACGTCGAACCCGCAGTACCGAAGGTAGCGTTTGACGGTGTCAAAAATCACCGGACCGACCATGTGGCCGATGTGAGACTCCGCGTAAACCGTTGGCCCGCAAAGGTAGATGCCGACGGCCGGCGGAGCCAGCGGCTCAAACGGCTCCTTGCTCTTGGTCAACGTGTTGTAGATGCGCAATCGGTTGGTAGCGGTGGTCACTGCTGCGGGGCTCACTTCGGGGGTGGCGGTGCTCATGGTTCGGGGCATCGGTGATGCGGCGTTGGTAAGGGATCGTTGGTGAACGACAGACGGATGGTGAACAGCAGGCGGTTGGTGAACAGCAGGCGATGGAGCCCCGGGATCGGCGCCGCGAGGGCCACTGCCTCTGGCGGCGGCCATGCCACGTCATCCGGCAAACCGCAGCGGCGTGCCCACCCGACCGGTCGGCCCGCCGTCATCCCCACGGAACGCTGTCATCCCCGCGAAGCCTTTCTCCGGCCACGCCGACCGGGGCGGCAGGCGCTCCCGGCACGGTCGTCGGCTTGGGACCTGCAACCGAGCACCGACCGACCTGATCTCGCGCGGGGCTGGGCGCCGGTACGGCAACCACCGTCGCCCTAGCATCCGGTTCTGTCCATCGGCACGGGCACGACTGCACGGGCACGACGGTTGTGGTCAGACGCATCCACCTGGGTGGGATCCGAATTGTAGAGACCCTGGGGAATCTCGCCGAGACCGATTAGGGCGATTGCCTCTCATTGACCAAAACGGTTGTCGCAAATAGATTTAGGGCCGCTCGGCGGGTCTAGGTGGTTGAATCGGGCGACTTAGGCGATTTTGATCCCAAAAATCGCGGCCTCACCAAGCCGAGCCGACATGCCCCCGATTCCTCCCGGATGTCTACTTTCTCCCGAGTTTTTTGCGACAAATTCGTCCTCACGATCCTTGAACGTAACCCAGGATATCGACGGTCTTTTGTCGTGTGCTCACGCCCCCCTTTGAGACGGTTTCGATAGAGAACAACCATGGCGAACAAGATGGTCTATTACTTCGGTAAGACAAAAACCGAAGGCAAAGGCAAACCCAAGAACTTACTCGGTGGAAAAGGCCTGAACCTGGCTGAAATGACATCGATCGGTCTGCCCGTCCCTCCCGGATTCACGATCACCACCGAAGTCTGCGATCAGTACTACAAGGCCGGCGAAAACCTGCCCCACGGCCTGATGGACGAAGTTGCCAAGGCCGTCAAGAAGCTGGAAAAGGAGTTGGGCAAGAAGTTCGGTGACGACTCCAACCCGCTGCTGGTCAGCGTTCGCTCCGGGGCCGCGGTCAGCATGCCGGGGATGATGAACACCATCCTGAACCTCGGTCTGAACGATGCCGCCACCGAGGGCTTGGCCAAAGCGACCAAGAACGAGCGTTTCGCTTACGACGCTTACCGCCGGCTGATCAACATGTTCGGCGACGTGGTGATGGGCATGGACCACCACCAGTTCGAAAAAGCGTTCGACAAGATCAAGAAAAAGCACAACGTGACCGTCGACAACGAAGTTCCGGCCGAAGGCCTGAAAGAGTTGTGCGAAGCCTACAAGGATGTCTACAAGAAACACACCGGGGAAGATTTCCCGCAGGATCCGGTGGCACAGCTGGAATTGGCCATCAAGGCTGTTTTCGGATCTTGGAATACCGACCGCGCGGTGAAGTACCGCGAGATCGAAAACATTCGCCACCTGCTGGGGACCGCCGTCAACGTCCAATCGATGGTCTACGGCAACATGGGTGACGATTCGGGCACCGGCGTGGCCTTCACCCGCAACCCGAACACCGGCGAGAACAAGTTCTACGGCGAATTCCTGGTCAACGCCCAGGGCGAAGACGTCGTCGCGGGGATCCGCACCCCGCAGCCGGTCGCCGAAATGCCCAAATGGAACCGCGCGATTCACCGCGAACTTCTGGAAGTCAAGAAGACGCTGGAGAACCACTACTGCGAAATGCAGGACATCGAGTTCACCATCGAACGCGGCACCCTGTACATGCTGCAAACGCGTACCGGCAAGCGAACCGGCATCGCAGCGGTCAAGATCGCTTGCGACCTGGTCAAAGAAGGCCTGATCAGCGAGAAAGAAGCCGTGATGCGGGTCCCGCCGAACGCGTTGACTCAATTGCTACTGCCGAGCTTCAAGACGACCGCCCGCAACGCGGCCGACGTGCTCTGCAAAGGCATCAACGCATCGCCCGGTGCCGCCGTCGGGAAATTGGCATTCACCGCCGAAGACGCCCGGCTTCGCAAAGACGCCGGCGAAGATGTGATTCTGGTGCGCCGCGAGACCAGCCCCGAAGACGTCGACGGCATGAGCGCCGCCGTCGGCATCCTGACCAGCACCGGTGGTGCGACCAGCCACGCGGCCGTCGTCGCCCGGGGCTGGGGCAAGTGCTGCGTCGCCGGAGCCAGTGACGTCCAGATCGACGAGAAAGCCAAGAAGATTCGCGTCAACGGCAAGACCTACGGTGCCAACGACATCATCAGCCTGGACGGCACCACCGGCGAAGTCATGCTGGGTTCCGTTGAAACCCAGGAACCCAAACTCTCCGGTGACTTCGCCAAGCTGATGAAGTGGGCCGACGAGTACCGCACCATGGCGGTCCGCACCAACGCCGATTCGCCGGCCGACAGCAAACGGGCCCGCGAGTTCGGCGCCGAAGGCATCGGGCTGTGCCGAACCGAGCACATGTTCTTCGAGCCGGATCGGATCGTTCATATGCGGGCGATGATCCTGGCACAGGATGAACAAACCCGTCGCGACGCCCTGAAGAAGCTGTTGCCGTTCCAACGCAAAGACTTCGAAGGCATCTTCAAGGCGATGAGCGGGCTGCCCGTGACGATCCGCCTGCTGGATCCGCCGCTGCACGAATTCCTGCCGAACGAGCCAGGTCCCCAAAAGGAAATGGCCGACCAGTTGGGCGTGAAAGTGGGCGAGATCAAGAAACGCAATTCGGCCCTGCACGAAGCCAACCCGATGCTCGGTCACCGTGGTTGCCGTCTGAGCATCACCTATCCGGAGATCCTGGAAATGCAGGTCCGGGCGATCACCGAAGCCGCCATCAATTGCGCCGGCAAGAAGGTCAAAGCCCATCCGGAAATCATGATTCCGCTGGTCGGCACCTACCAGGAACTGGCCATCCTGCGTCGCAAAGTCGAAGAAACGATCGCCGCGACCATCAAGGCCAAGAAGTTTGACGGCAACCTGGACATTTCGATCGGGACCATGATCGAGATCCCACGTGCCGCACTGACCGCCGACGAAGTCGCCGAACACGCCGACTTCTTCAGCTTCGGCACCAACGACCTGACCCAGATGACATTCGGTTACAGCCGCGATGACGTCGGCGGGTTCTTGCCCGACTACCTGGAGCAAGAGATTGTCGAAGTCGACCCGTTCCAGTCGCTCGACCAGACCGGCGTCGGCCAACTGGTCGAAATGGGTGTCCAGAAAGGACGCAGCACCAAGAAGGCCCTCAAGGTCGGCATCTGCGGTGAACACGGCGGCGATCCGAGTTCCGTCGAATTCTGCCACCGCGTCGGGCTGAACTATGTCAGCTGCAGCCCGTTCCGCGTGCCGATCGCTCGGCTAGCCGCCGCCCAAGCGGCGATCCAAAACAGCTGATCACGGCTCGCAACGCGATGACATCACATGCGTCGGCCGATCCCCAGGGATCGGCCGACGTTTTTCGTTTTACGAACAGCGTCCCGAGTCGAAGGAGGGTGTATCAACGCCAATCGCGAAAGCTGCATAACCTCCTCGCGGGAAGGTGAACCGGCTGATGTCGATACAATGTCCCCCGGGGGCGATTTCAATTCATCGGTGCGTTGGCCATGTTGGACTTTGAAGGGTCGCGAAACGAATTTCTGAACCTGCTGGCCGAAATGGGCGAGGAACCCGCCTTCGTGGCCCGCGCCCGGGCACCGGAACTCGCCCTGGATGGTCTGTTGCAGAGCTGCCTGGCAAAACGTGACGAACTGCTGCGGTGGCCCCAATTCCATTTTTCGATCCTGGCCAGCCGGGTGCAAAGAGACTGGTCGCGTTTGAGCCGTTGGATGAAAGGCTCCGACGCCGTCCGTCGACTGGAGAACCTGGACGCCGAACTCTCTCTGCCGCAATCGCCCAGGCCGTCGTGGATTGTTCGCGATCGTTCGGCGTTGCAACGGTTTGTTGAATCCGGGACCCGGTTCAACATCCATTGGCAGGACTTTCTCGAATGCCTGGACTTGGAAGCGGTCAATCGGCCTCGGCACGACTTCAACCGCTACTACGTCATCGAAAAAGCCTGCGCTTTCGGAAGCGAACGTTTCTGCCAGGACTTCATACCGCTCGATATGATCGACCATCCGTTTTTGATTCGCCGCTTCCCGCCGCTACAGCTGCCCGAATTGGCCTGAGCGGGATCGACCCTGGGGCCGAACCGGCCAGGATAAACTCATCGCATCGACGATCGACGCCCAGACTTTGGACGAACCGAGACGACCGCCCGCTCAACCCTGCAGACAATGCCGGTTGGCCATGCTGATGCCGCTGACGATCGCGCCGACAATGCCCACGAACCCCTGATCGGTCCCGCACAGAAACACGTTGGGCAGATGCGTCGTTCCATCCAACTGCTTGTCCGGAGCACCGTACACCGCACCGTTGTCGTGCCAGGTGAACCGCCGAATCGTCTTGGGTGTGAACACATCCGTGTCGATGACGTAGCCCCGAAAATCGGGCATGAACCGCACCGATGACTCAACCGCCTGATCGTACTGGCGAACCTTTTCGGCCTGGTACGCCGTTTCTGGCAAACCGCACCAACGATCGTGGTTGGCCAACGTGGTGATCCGCAGCACGCCATCGGGCAGTTCGCCCTCGTCGCCATCGTACAGGTAATTGTTGGGCGAACAGATCACTCCGGTGCGGGTGTCGCAAAGCTGATCTTCCGGCATCTGCCAGTGAAAGGTCTCGCTGTCGTTGTAGAACACGATCGTCCGATCGAACCCAAAGGACTGGGGCATCCGGTCCAGAATTGAAATCGATTCGATGAACGACAACCGCCCCGCGCGGGCCACGTCAACCTCGGTGACGTCGTCGCACAGACGTGCCGTTTCGACGGTGCCGGCCGAAGAGAGGATTCGCTCGGCCGTCAGTTCCGTCCCGTCGTCAAGCACCACCCCGACGGCTCGTCCCTGTTCGACGTGGATCTTTGCCACGCCGCTGCGCAATTTCAATTCACCACCGAGCCCGCGGAATTTGCGCACCAGGTTCTTCAGAATCACCCGTACGCCTTTGAACGGACGGCCGAATCCTTCCAGGTAGCAGGCCCGAAACATGATGCAGAACTGACCGAAATCCATGTCGTTCTCACGAGCGTTGCCATACCACATCAAGGGACACAGCAGCATCTCGATCAACAGCGGTTCGCTCAAATGTTCCGCCATCACGGATCTTGCGGAGCGGACGAACCGCTCATCGCTGCCGTCCATGTCGCTGTAGTCCAACAGCGAATCACAGAGCGAACGGAAACCGTCGACCTGTGAAGGAAACCGCTGTGCGATCTCACTTTCCAACAGTTCGATGTCGTTGTTGAAATCCAACGAGACTCCGGGAAACCGAATCGACGAACCGATTTGCTCGGCCAGCTTGAAATCTTCCCATCGGAATCGAAGCTGCCGAATCAGCTTTGCCAACGGCCCCTTCTTCGTGCCGCGACGGGCAAAGTTCGTCATCGCATGCAGGCCGACGTCGTAATCGCGTCCCCCCATGCGGTAGAAGGAATTCAATCCGCCGATCGTGTAGTGGCGTTCCAGAATGCAGACACGCTGGTCGTAATGGGCCAAGCGGATGCCGGCCGCCAAGCCGCTCATTCCGGCGCCGATGATGATGGTGTCGTAGTGCTCGGACACGAAGATCGGCGGGTTAGAAGCGTAAGGTGATCACGATTTGACGATGTCGCGCATCTTCGGTTCAAGATACTCGACGGTCGTGTTCATGCTGGCCAGCGCGCCGTAGTCTTCCTCGGGAATCTGGACGCGGTGGCGTTTCCGCAATTCCATCACGATGTCCAGAAAGTCCATGCTGTCCAATTCCAGCTGATCGCGGAATGGCACATCATCTTTCAAATCGTCCAGATCTTCATCGGGCGAGATATCTTCGAGGATGTCCAGGATTTCTTCGCGAATTTCAGCAGGCGTCATTGATTTCTGAGGTCAAAGGAGGGCGGGAAAGACTCATTTGCCAAACGCGAATCTTAACGCGTCCGGCGGGGATTTCGAAGTGCCCAAGTCCGCCGATTTTCCCAGACGACCTGCCGCAGGCCCCCTGGCTGGGAAGCCCCACTTTGCGTGAGCCGCGTGGCTCTGGTTCACCCTCCCGCGAGCGGGAGGGTCGCGGAGGAGCCCCGCGACGACGCGGGGAGGGTTGTTGCTGAGCCAGGAGATTTTGACATTCGCTTCCGACTCTACCCTCCCCGGAGAACTCGTTCCTCGTCTCCGACCCTCCCGCGAGCGGGAGGGTGAAGTGGTGGCAAAGCACGTCGTCGCTGGTCACCAATCCAGAGTTGAGGAACCCCTAGATGCGGCCGATGATGACCACCGAGTTGATTCCCAGCATCCCGAACGAATTGTTCAGGATGTAGTCGGTTTTGCGTCCTTCCTGGGGTTCGTTGAGTACCAAACCGGGGAGCCGGCAAGCCTCATCCAGCTGGTCCACGTTGATCGTGGGATGAACCACCGAATCGCGAAAGGACGACAAATTCCCGGCCAATTCCAACGCCCCCGCAGCTCCCATCGCGTGCCCGATGTAGCTCTTGGTGTTGTTGATGCGGACGTTCTCGCATTCTCCAAACACCTCCCGCAACGCCAGACACTCCTGGGCATCCCCGCTGGAGGTCCCGGTGGCGTGCGTGCTGACGATGTCAATCTGGTCGGCCTGCAGTCCGGCGCGCTGCAGCGCCATTTTGACGCACTCGGCCTGACGCTCGGGGTTGGGCAACACGAAATCAGTGGCGTCGGTGTTCATCGCGTATCCGACCAGCTCGCCGTAGATTTCGGCTCCCCGTCGCTTGGCGTCGCTCAAACGTTCCAACGTGTACAGGCAGCCGCCTTCGGCGACCACGATTCCGCTACGATCGACGTCGAACGGACGAGACGCTTTGGCCGGATCCTCGTGCCGGGCCAGAGCATTCTGGCTGTTGAAGCTGGCGAAGATGCCGAAGGTGTGAATGCTCTCACTGGTGCCACCGGCGATCGCCAAATCACACTCGTGCAACCGCAGCATCTGCGCCCCCTGGATGATCCCCGCGTTGCCGGCGGCACATGCCGCGCCGATCGTGTAGTGCGGTCCGGTGATCTTCATGCTCAAAGCGATCTCACCGGCCGGGTTGTTGGCCACGGTCCGCGGGTTGTGGTGGTGCGACCAGCAACTGGTGTCGTAGTCAAATCCCTTGATCACGTAGATCTCATTCTCGGTCTCGACGTTGCCGTGCTCGGTCACCCCGACATACACGCCGACCCGCGACTTGTCAGTATTCTCCCAATCGATGCCGGCGTGTCGGACCGCTTCGTTTGCGGCGTAAACGCCCACGCTGCCGGCACGGGTCCCCCGACGAATTTCCTTCTTGCTCTGGTAGCGGCGGGTATCAAAATCGCAAATCCCCGCCAGCGTCTCGCCGAAATAGCGCACTTCGTACGGCTGCACGCCGCTCCGCATCGACAGCAGGGCCTCGCGGTAGGATTCCCAATCGTTTCCGTTGGGCGCGGTCAGACCGATACCGGTGATGACGATTCGCTGATCGTCGGGCAGTTCGGAGGCACGATTGGGAGCGATCACGGTAGAAAATCCGTCCAAAACGGCGGGGAATGCGGCACGTCAAAAAGCCTGACGAAGTTACCAGTTGGCAAATCACCGATCAATGGTCACGCCGCGGCAATCCGCCTGGCCCCCCGGTTGCGGAACCCGCTTGGGGAAGTGCCATGACGCACCCAACCCGTCCTGGGCAACCAGCCCTGGGCAACTCGCCAGCTGCGGCCGCCTGACCCGCACCGGGTTTCACCGACCGCGGCGGCATGACATCATGTCGGCCCCTGGTTCCCCACCCGCCCCCGCTCCTCCCAACCCAACCAAGGCAGCTGGCCCAATGAACCTGACCGAATTCAAACTCGCCGGCGGAGACACGATCCCGTCCGTCGGCCTGGGACTTTGGAAAATCGCTCCCGACGCGGTCGCCGGATGCGTGCACCGCGCGATCGAACTTGGCTATCGTCACATCGATGCTGCCTGCGATTATGGAAACGAAGCCGAAGCCGGTGTCGGATTGGCCGCCTCCCTGGAGAGCGGACTTGTCCAACGAGACCAGCTGTGGGTGACCAGCAAACTGTGGAACACCTACCACAAACCCGAGCATGTCCGGGCCGCCTGCGAGCGGACGCTCCATGACCTGAAGCTGGATTACTTGGACCTGTATCACATCCATTTTCCGATCTCGCTGGCATTCGTCCCCTTTGAAGAACGCTATCCACCCGGGTGGTTCTTCGACCCCGATGCGGACGAGCCCAAGATGGTTGAACAACCGGTACCGATCCTGGAGACCTGGCAAGCGATGACCGAACTGGTCCAAGCCGGACTGGTCCGCCATCTCGGTGTGTGCAACTTCGGCGTCTCGCTGCTGCGAGACCTGATGGCATCGTCCGAGACCAAACCGTCGGTTCTGCAGGTCGAATTGCATCCCTACCTGACACAGGAAAAACTGTTGCGGTTTTGCCATCAGCAGGGAATCCACGTGACTGGCTTCTCGCCGCTGGGCGCCCAGTCGTATTTCTCACTCGGCATGGCGGGTGACGAAGAAGGAGTGATCGACCTGGATGTCATCAAGTCGATCGCTTCCCAGCACGGCAAGACCGCGGCGCAAGTCGTCTTGAGATGGGGCGTCCAACGCGGCACCTCGATCGTTCCCAAAACGTCGCGCTCGGAACGCCTGCGAGAAAACATCGATCTGTTCGATTTCGAGCTGACCGACATCCAGATGGAAACCATCTCGGACTTGGATCAGCATCGGCGCTTCAATGACCCCGGTGACTTTGGCGAGAAGGCCTTCAACACCTTCATGCCGATCTACGAGTGATCCCGCCGTGACGGCCGCAAAAATGCCGATCGCCCGAACCCGCCCGGGCGCCCCGACCCGCGACGGTACGTGGCCTCATCTCGGTACAACCACAGGACCCGCGTCCGCCGGTTTTTCGGTCCAGGCGGCAACGGAGCGTATCCGTCGGTGAAGATGATCAACCCATCGTAGCCGGGGTGCTGGTCAATGAATTCGATCACCGGACGAAAGTCCGTTCCGCCTCGCCCGGCAACTTCGAAGACGTGCGGCGCGCGACGAAGCGTCCAGACGTCCGAACGGATCTGGTCATCGAAACAGATCACGTCGACCGACTCCATGCCATAGCGAAAGAACTGACGAATCACCGACAGCCCGGATCGGATTTCGTCACTGCCCATGGAACCGGACACGTCCACCGCGACCAACAGGTTCGTCGTCAGGCTGTACCGGCTGCCCATCTGACGAAATCCATATCGGCGACTGGGCCGGGTGCGGGTCAAACGTCGGCGCGTCGATAGGACGCTTTGGCGAAACCCACGCAGCACACCGCGGTAGTCCAACTGCGGCCGCAGGTTCGCAAGCAACTGCTCTTTGGCTCGGCCGCCGACCGATCCCCAGCCCTCCGACTCGGCGGCCTCCCGGAGAACCACCGCGATTTCATCTCGACGCAAATCGTCATCCTGCCAGGCAGCGGAATTCTCCCATCCGACCCGCCGACCTTCTGCGTAGGATTCCAGGTCGTTCGCCCCGCGACCGGTTCCTTCAGATTCCGTCCGATCTCCCTCACCCAGATCGGATCCGCTGTCTTCGGATTGATCTGGCGATGCCGCCGCGCCGGAACCCGCTTCGTCATCGGCGGCATCTTGGTCCGCCACCTCGGACGACGCCCCGTCCCGGTCACCGACCGCTGACTGATCTCTGTCCTGCTGATCGCCGTCCTGCTGATCGCTGGCCCCCGAATAGCTGCCGGCCGGATCATTCGTCTCCCGATCATCGGAGTCCTGGTCAAAATCGGGGCGTTTGTCGGGAGGCAACTCGTCCGGGTGATCGCGACATCGCTCGACCAGCCGACGGTAGTAATACTCGAAGTACTGACGATCATCGGCCGGATCGCCCAACACGTCACGGGCGCGGGGAATCGGCAGCGGGGTTCGCAGGCACTCTTGCACGGCAAGATTGCTGGCTTGAAACGACAGGTCGCCGCGTGGCTGCCGACGTGAATAAGGATGTCCCAGCAGAATGCGCATCGCTTCCACCGCCATCACTTGCCGCAATTCTTCTCGTTGCAAAGATGCGACGAACTTCGAATTGAATTCGATCCGCCCCTCTCCCACGCGGATCGTGGCGATGTCCGGTTTTTCGCACAAAACATGTTGCGTCCAGGCCGCGAACATCAGCGGTTCACGGATCATCCAGCCTTGGACGATTTGCGAAATCCGTTGCCGCGGCGGCAACGATGCAAAGGATTCGTCACGGCTCATTCGATTCGAACACTTTCCATGTAATTGGCCAGCCACTGCGAGAGCGAAACCGACTGGGCGACGAACGCCATGGCCGGTTCGAAGCGAGGCTTCTCCATCAGTGACAACAGGTGCGCCACGGCCTCCTCAAGTTCTCGCCGTCGCAACAGCTTCAAGTACTCGGTCAATCCATCGCGAGCCAATTCCTCGCTTGCCCCAGGACACTTGCCGCTGGCAATCCAGCTCAGCATCTGTTCGTTCAGTCGCAGGATGTCCGCCAGCGACATCGATTGCAGCACCGCAACGTGCTGTTCCCACCGCAGCAACACCTCTTCCGGGGACACCGGTAGCGGGTTTGCCACACTCTTGCCGAATGCCGTTGCCGCGGCCGAACCGACGATTCCCGCAACCAGCTTGATGTGCCCCGACTCCAGCGTCGGAATCGATTCGATCAGCTTCGACACACGTTCCCATCCACGCCGATCCGGCGTTTTCATCAACCCCGACATCCAGTGCGATTCTTGCTGGCCATCGGCTCCGACCGGTCCGTCCAGAAACGCTGGCTGCGATTGAACGAACTCAACCACCCGGCGATCGATTCCCGCGCCGTGGGCCCACAGCAACCAGTCGTCGACGGTCGGAGCGAATTCATACAGATTGAAGCGCGACACCAGTGCCGGATCGAGATCCGTCAACTGGTACTCATCGCCTTCGTTCACTGCCGAGACGATCACGCTGCCCGCCGGCAACCGCTTGCCAGCCAGCGTCTTGTTCAGTGCCAATTCCATCACGGCCTGCAAAATCTCCGGCCGCGCCCGATTCAGTTCATCCAAAAACAGCACGATCGGCTGCCCTTCGTCGGGCCACCAGTACGGCGGCAAGAATTCCGTGCGGCCGCTGGCGGGATCTTTGTGCGGCAATCCGATCAGGTCTCCCGGATCACTCATCTGCCCCAAGAAGAACGACACCACCTCCATCGAACGGCGGCGAAAATGGTCAGCAATGATCTGACTCTTGCCGATCCCGTGACGCCCCACCAACATCACGTTCTGATCAGGCGGAGTCAGTTCCAAGAGGCGGTTCAGTTCCTGGGCATCGACACGGACAGGCAAGGCGATCTCCGAGAAAGATGGTGAACATTGTCGACGGGGCTGGTGCATTTTTCGACGACGTCAATGCGAGATGCCCCTCCGAAGGATCCCGCCCGGTCGGGCGAAGGGGAATTCACTCCCGCGCGATCCGCACCCAATCGGCGTCCGCGGGAACCCGTTCCACCTTGACCACTTTAAACCTGAAACCTTCGTCGTATAGCCCGCGGAGCGCAGCGATCGCTTCCCGCAACCTGGGCAGCAAACGATCGAACTGCTGCATGGGGATTCCGATTTCGAGTGCATCCTCCGGCGTCACCTGGACAAACAACCGCAGCGTGGCATCGTCGGTGACGGTGGCAAAATCGAACTCGTCTTCTAGAGCCAGTTGACGAACCTTCGCCAGAATCGCGTTCGATTGCAGCTGGCGCACACGTTGGTGTTTTCGCTCACCGGCCCGGCGATGGGCGTAAATCTGCAGGACGTCGCGCACCAGGTCCCGGATTTCTTCCACGCTGCTGACCAGGGCGGTGTGTTCGCATTGCCGCTGCCGATAGGAGTTCAGGACCAGCCGGGCCTGGTCATCGAATTCCAATCGCAGTTCGTCCCGCCGCAAATAGGCCTGGTCCGCTCCCGGTTCGGGAATCGTGAATCGGCACAGCGTTCGGGACCGAGAATCCCGGTCCCCCGGGTGATGGGTCACCCGCACGCCGTCAATGTCCTCGATTTGTTCTCGCCACTTGCGGGACAGTGCCAATCGGTCGGCGCGATCGACCGGAATCGGAGCCCGCCCGGAAAAGTTCTCACGGAACAGCTTTCGGATGGATTGCGATGGCAGTTTCAACGCGGCGTCCTTTCCAACAAGGAGGGCTCGATCGACCGCTGATGGTAGGCCATGGGGCGGGTTTTGCCCACGGAGGGACGACTTCCACTGTGCCGACAAACCGGGCACACTGTACACATGCAGAACACCATTGACCCCTCGCGGATCCCCACTTCAAATCCACCCCGGCGGATGCCTGCTCCCGACAGCCGTTTTGAAATTCCCGCCGCGCGTTTCGATGTGGGCGGTCATTGCATGGCCTACCGCGACGTCCGCCCCGCCGGCACCGGTCCCGACGCCGCAACCATCCTGTGCGTTCACGGCAACCCGACCTGGAGCTACTACTACCGCGGTGTGTTCCAAACACTGGCAGATCGCTACCGCATCGTCGCGGTTGACCACATTGGTTGTGGTGAGAGCGACAAGCCGTCACGCGCCGATTATTCCTACGCCTTGGCCGATCACCAAGCCAACCTGATCGCGTTGATCGAGCACTTGGACTTGCGGCGGGTCCACCTGCTGGCCCACGACTGGGGCGGTGCGATCGGCCTGGGATCGGTGGTTGCCCGAAAGGAACGCTTCGATTCGGTGATGTTGCTAAACACGGCGGCGTTCCCGCCGCCCTATGTCCCCTGGCGGATTGCGGCCTGTCGGACGCCCGTCCTGGGAACCGCTGCCGTTCGTGGGCTGAACGCCTTTGCCCGAGCCGCTGTGACGATGGCCATGAATCGCAATCGGATGTCACCGGACGTCGCGAAAGGATTGCTGCGTCCCTACGATAGCTGGGACCACCGTGTCGCAATCGATGCCTTCGTCCGAGACATCCCGATGACGCGCCGACACCGCACCTACCAAACCTTGGTCGACTTGGAAAACGCCCTTCCATCGTTGAGCGACCTGCCGGCACTGCTGGTCTGGGGGATGAAAGATTGGTGCTTTCGGCCGGAATGCTTGAGACGGTTTCAGTCGGTGTGGCCATCGGCCGAGGCCGTCGAGATCGCGGACGCGGGACACTATGTCCTGGAGGATGCGCCCGAAGAAACCTTGAGCGCGATCGAGTCATTTCTGGCCGACGTTGCGAAATGACGGACCCGCTGGAAACGATTCGTTGGCAATGCGAAAGCCAGGCGGACGCGATTCGGTGGGCTTGCATTCTGGAAGCCACCGCGCCGAAAGCGGGCAACGTTTTCCCCGGACGCTCTTTCCCGGACCTGCGATACGTCGACTTTGTGACGGCGGCGGAAATCACCGCCGAGGCGTTTGACCGGTCCGCCAAGCCGTTCAGCCGGACGGTCTGCCGAATCGTGGAAAGCATTGCGGACCAGATCGGCAGCAACGTGAACTTGGGCATCCTGCTACTGCTCGGCCCGCTGGTACAAGCCGACAACAGCCCCCACGGCCCCGACGATCTTTCCATCTGGCAGGAAAGCGTTGCCAACGTGCTGCATTCCCTGACACCCGAGGACAGCCGAAACCTTTACGCCGCAATCCGCGCGGCGGCGCCCGGGGGCATGGGCGTCGCCACCCAGATGGACCTGTCCGGGCCGCCGCCGAAAAGTTTTCTGGCGGCGATGCGATCGGCAAAGTCCCGTGATCGCATTGCGGAGAACTACGCGGACGGCTTTACCGATCTGTTCCAAACGGTGGTTCCGATTCTTCGCGAGTCGCTCCAGCAGCGGGGCGACGTCCTGGCAGGCATCGCCGATGCACACCTGCATCTGCTGGCCGAACGCCCCGACACACTGATCCTGCGAAAATTCGGACCGGAGGCGGCTCGTGATGTCCAGCGAAAGGTTCCCGCCGATCGGCAAGACCCTCGTGCCATCGAAGACTTCGACCGTTTCTTACGGCAATCCGAATCGGTTCCGGCCGCCGCGATCCAAACCGCGCTGCCACGTCACCCCTACAACCCCGGAACCACGGCAGACCTGATCGCCGCCGCGCTCTACATCCTATTACGTGTCAAACAATAGTTTCCAAGAATCAAAGCGTTCCATTCGATGAACCAAGCCACCTTCCGCGTTGACGTTTCTAAAGAACAGTTCGTGTTTTCCGCGGCTCACTTCATCACCTTTGCCGGTGACATCTGCGAGCGGCTGCACGGTCACAACTACGGTGTGCGTGCCAGTGTGGAAGGGCCACTGGATGAGAATCGCTACGTCGTGGACTTCATTGCCCTTCGCGATGCCGTTTTGGAACAGACGCTGGCGTTGGACCACCACGTGATCCTTCCGCGCGACCATGGAGAAATCATCGTCACTTCGGATGACCGGGAAACCACCGCCACGTTCCGTGATCGACGTTGGGTGTTTCCCAACGAAGACTGTGTGATTCTGCCGGTCGTCAACACGACGGCGGAAGAATTGGCGCGAGTGATCGGCGAGCGGGTGCGTGAGAAAACCCGTCCGCAGTTCGGCAACGCAATCGATTGGATCGAGGTTGCGGTCGACGAGAACCACGGCCAATGGGGAAGTTGCCGCTTGCCCTGGAACGAATGACGGCGGTCGTCATTTGGCAGCCAGATGGTCATGACCGACGGCGCTCCCCCGCGCAGGCGGGCCATGATTCGGCATGCCGAATCGCTGAAGCAGCAGGTCACTCGTTCTCAGCCAATCGCTTTTGTGCTTGGTCGATCAGCGGTTTCAGGTTCGAATTGTCGCCGTAAAGTTCGACCAGGCTGTACCAGATCTTCCTGGCCTCGACGACGCGATTGTTCGCCAACAACTCATCCGCCTCGTCCAACTTGTTTTGCACGATCTTGGCCGCATCGGTCTCGCCGGAAGCTTTCTTTTCCAGGATTGCGATTTGGTAACGGGCCGCGTTGACCGCCGTTTCGTACTGCGAGTCTTCTCCCAGCACGGTGACCATGCTGCGGTACTTGTCGATCGCCCTGGCAAAGTCTCCGTTGGCGGCGTACTCCTGGGCCTGCTTGTGCAGCAGTTCTCCCTGGTCTTTGATCGGCAGGTTGTTCTTGATCTTGACCGACAGCTGATGCAGGAACTGGATCACATTGATCCGATCGATTTGCTGCTGGGCCCACTGAGCATTCGGTCCGTCAGGAAAACGGACCAGAATTTCCCGCAGCGGTTGTCGTTCGGCTTGCGCCAGCGCGGATCGCGTGTCTTGAGCGATCAAGGCTTCGGCCCGCTTGCGCAAGGTCTGCTCGCTGGCGGGCCAGGCGACGTACGCCAACAACAACAGGATCGCCACCAACCCGCCAATCAGGAACCAAGGCTGGTCGTGCCACACCGTTGCGTCGACGTCCTCTTCCTCCTCCTCTTCAGCGGCGTTCAGATCCACGACCCCGCGTCCGAGCAAGGCTCTCGCTTCGTCTTTTTCTCGCTGCGTCGTCACTTGCAAGGGGCTAAAACCGCTGCTGACATGTTCCGCCACGCCGGCTCGGGACAGCGAGCGTTTTCTCACCTCGGCGAGAGCCAGTTTGACGGCTGCGGCCGTCGGCGGACGGTGCGCCGGATCCTTTTCCAGCAACCGCATGACCAGCTTGTCCAACCAAACCGGGCATTCAAAAACGATCGACGCGGGTGAGACGGGAATCTGGGTTTGGGCATTTGCCCGCACTTGCTCAATCGTTTCGCCATCGATCGGCAACCGACCGGTGATCGCGTGATAGATCAAGGCCCCCAACGAGTACAGGTCCGATGCCGGAGTGCAGTGATCTCCCGGACTGTTGACACCCGGTGCGATCAACTCCGGAGCCTGCCTGGCGACCTGTTCCACCGTCGGCGGCCGGGTGGTTCGAAAGGGCGACGAGAAACGGTCCTGGCGCAGATCCAGCAACACCGGACTAAATCCGGTGATGATGATCTTCTCCGGCGAGATCGCGCCGTGCACGATGCCTTGGCTGTGCAGGTACTCCAATGCGTCGGCCAATCCTTCGGCGATATCCAACGTGTTCTCCCATGACAGCCGGCCGGTGCGTTCCAACTGGCTGGAGAGCGTTTCCCCCTCGATCAATTCGTATGCCAGGTAGGCATCCGTTTCTTCAAATCCGCCGCCGTAACACTTGGCCACCCCGGGATGTTGAATCGGTTTCAAACGTTCCCATTCGTCAGCAAAGTGGCGACGTGCTTCGGGAGTCCCACCAAACGGCGCCGAAAAGACTTTGACCGCCACGGCCTTTTGATGCTGCACATGAATCGCGCGCCACACCGAGCTGGTCGACGGATGGTCGCCCAGTTTGGATTCGATCGCGAGTGGCCCAAGACGGCTTCGAGGCATCAGTCGGTTGGAGACAGGAGGCGTCGGCAGCGGAAAGCCGGGAATCCGCTTCGCCTCCAGTATATCCGCTCCACCGGCGACGACGACCACAGCTCGCCGGCGGCGAGCGCTGGCCGAACGGCTGCCGACTATCAACCGCACTCCTGCCAGGCTGGCGACAGTTTCAGCATCCCGTTCATGACCTAGAGTTTTCAACCGATCGGAGCTTCGCCGGCCCCGCCGCCCGCTTGCGGATTCTTCCGCTGTACCACCTTCCGATCATGCCGATTGTGCCGGCGATGCGGGCGCCCCGAAATCCTCTCCCTGTTTCCATCCACAAGAAACAACTCATGACCCGCCCGGTACTGCTCGCACTGAACCTCCCACTCTGCTTGTGGATCTTCAGCTCCCCGATTGCGGCCCAATCCGTTCTGGTGACCGCTCCCGGCGAAGGCAAATCCATCCGCGACGGCTCGGTTGCAGCCAGCATCCTGGATCCGACTTTGGTCCAGGGGAACCAGTCGTGCGTCAAATGCCACGCGGCAGACGTTCAAATTTGGAAGTCCACCCCGCACGCATCGACCTTCGACCTGCTGCACCGGCGGCCCGAAGCGAAGCAGATCGCGTCCAAACTGAAGCTTCAATCGATCAAGCACGAAGGTCGCTGCGTGGCTTGTCATTACACGCAACAACAGCCCCACGCCGACGCGGCTCCGGAGGTCATCGCCGGCGTGTCCTGCGAATCTTGCCACGGCGAATCCGCAAACTGGCTGGACCTGCATCACGACTACGGCAGTCCCGCATCGACCCGCGAATCGGAAACGGCGGAACATCGCGAGATGCGACTGCGAAAAAGCATTGCGGCGGGAATGCGAAACCCGAGCAATGTGTACCTGATCGCCCAGAGCTGCCTGCGATGCCACACGACCGCAGACGAAGAATTGGTCAATGTCGGTGGCCACTCACCGGGCAGCTTGGATTTCGAGTTCGTTTCTTGGAGCCAGGGCAGCCTGCGTCACAACTTCCTGCGCAGCGATGGTCAAACCAATCAGGCCAGTTCGCAACAACGACTGCGGGTGATGTTTGTTGCCGGAATGATCGCCGAACTGGAAGCCAGCTTGCGGGCCACCTCCGTCGCAACCCAAAGAGCGGTTTACGGTATCACCGCGGCAAAACGAGCTCACCGTGCCATCCAGCGTTTGCAAAGTGTCGCGCAAAAGGTGGACGATCCGGCCGTCAATGAAATCGTTCAACTGGCCGTCGGGATTCAATTGAAGCTGAATCACCAGGTCGCACTCCGCCAGGCCGCCGATCGCGTTGCGGAGTTGGGACTGAAGTTCGCAGAAACCAATGATGGCCTGAACCTGCAGCCGCTGGACGCCTACATTCCTTCGTCCGATCGCTGGAAGTAGTCGGATCGCTGAAAGTAGTCGGTGCTTCGCTACCATCTTCAAGCTGACGGCAGTGTCCGGACGGAACTCGTCCCGGCCTCATACCAACCACTCGGAAGCCGGGTCAGACGCACGGGCGTTTGGTACAGTTCGCTCATGCGACCTTCGGTCAAACCCTCTTGCTTGGCGCCGTCAAAGGCCACCTTCCCGCGATCCAGCAGGATCACGTGCTCGATTCCCGGTGGAATCTCTTCCAAATGGTGCGTGACCAGCACCAACGTGATCGACGGGTGCCGCGAGAGCGAATCAAGGATCTCCAGAAAGGTGGCCTGGGCCGCCATGTCCAATCCGACCGTCGGCTCGTCCAGCACGAAGATGTCCGGTTGGTGGACGATCGCGCGGGCAATCAACGTCCTCCGTCGCTCACCGGTCGACAGGGTCGCCAACTGCCGATCCCGGAGGTGCGTCATGCCGACCAATTCGACCGCACGATCGATTTCGCGTTGCATTGCGGCGGTCAACCGCGGTCCAAACTCTTTCAACTGCGTCGCGGTGTAGCCGCTGGCCACGGCCTCCAACACGGTCATCCGTCCCGCCCGGCCCTCGCTGAATTCCAGATCTAACTGTGCCGACACGACGCCCATTCGCCGCCGCAGCCGCGCGACTTCCCAAGCAGATTCGCCCAGGATGCGAACGGTTCCCTGTTGACCGCCGGAGTCCACCGACGGATAGAAGTGTCGCATCAGGACCTTCAGCAGCGAGCTTTTGCCAGCCCCATTCGGCCCCAAGACCGCTGTATGACGCATGCGAGGAATGGCCAACGATATCCGGTCCAGGATCCGTGTCCCGTCGCGGACCACCGACACATCGCGCATCTCGATAAGTGGAGTCTCCACAACACACCGCCCGAAGCCAAGAGTCGATCAAGAAACGTGTCGACGAAACCTACACGGATCTGCGGCTTCGTCCAGTGCCCTCATTTCGAGGTCCCCATACCGTCGTCCACGTCCGGAGTGGCGGGGGACGGACGCCGGACGACGCGGCGCGAGCACGAAGACCCACACGATTATTCGTCGCCGACTTGCACCACCAACTTGCCAAAGTTCCCGCCTTCCAACATGCCGATGAATGCCTCGGGGGCATTTTCCAACCCCTGCACCACGTCTTCTCGGTAACGCACCCGGCCTTGTTGCACCCACGGCTGCATCGTTTCCAAGAACTCCTCGTAGCGATCACCATAATCCTGGTAAATGATGAATCCCTTCATCGTCAACCGTCGCACCAGGATGGTCTGCATCAACAGTGAAAGGCGGTCCGGCCCTTCGGGCAATTCGGTGTCGTTGTAGTGGGCCACCAGCCCGCACACGGGGATCCTGGCACAGGTGTTCAACAGCGGCAGCACGGCGTCGAAAACTTTGCCCCCGACGTTCTCGTAATAGACATCAATCCCGTCCGGACAGGCGGCCGCCAATTGATCGGCGAAGTCTCCCGCGTGGTGGTCGATGCAGGCATCAAATCCAAACTCGTCCGTCCCCACGCGACACTTCTCAGACCCACCGGCGACGCCCACGACACGGCAACCCTTGATCTTGGCGACCTGCCCGACCACGCTGCCGACGGCGCCGGTCGCCGCGGCCATCACCACGGTTTCCCCGGGCTGTGGCTGGCCGATGTCCAGCAAGCCCATGTAGGCGGTGAAACCGGGCATTCCCAGAACACCCAGCGCCCAAGACGGGCGATCCAATTCATTCCCCAACGGCACCAGTCCTTGGCCATCACTGACGCAGTAGTCCTGCCAGCCGCTGTAGCCCAGCACCCAGTCGCCAACGTTGAACGCATCACTCTTGGATTGCTCCACCCGGCAAACGGTGCCACCGACCATCACGGCATCCAATCCGACCGGTGGGGCGTAGGACGGTGCATCGCTCATGCGGCCACGCATGTAGGGGTCCATTGACAGGTAGACCGTCCGCAACAGCACGCTGCCATCGGGCACCTCCGGAAGCGTCTCCGTTTCCAAACGAAAGTTCTCCGGCGTCGGGGCGCCATCGGGACGCGACTGCAAAACGATCCGCCGATTCTGCTCGTGGCTCTGAGGCATGATTCCTCCTTCGCGTTTCAGAACTGGTCCTGGCCGGTGAAATTGGTCACCAGCGCACGCAACTTTCGGCGCAACACGCTGTAGCTGAAGAAAGCCTTGCCGATCTCGTAATTGAAATCGACCATCGCTTCGCGGTACTCCCGGTCCTTGATGATCCGTTCAACCTTCGCCACCACGTCGCGCGTCAGGTAACCCTGCATGGCGATGACTTTCGCACCTTTGGGTTCGATGTCCGCGACGTAGATGGAGTAACGATTGACCAGCACGGGCTTGCGAAAATAGAACGCCTCTAGCAACGCGTTGCCGAATCCCTCGTACAAACTCGGATAGGTGATGAAGTCCGCTTGGGAATAGGCATCGGCCAACGTGTAGATCTTGCGACCGTCGGGAAGCTTGTCCCGCTTGTCACCGACCTGCTGATCACAAAGCAACAGATCCACGCCGCTGGCTTCGGCCAAGTCCTTCAATGCGATCAGGTACTCATTGCCTTCATCGCCGCTGGCGTGTGAGATCACCAATTTACATTTGTCGTTCTTCAACGCGGCGACCAGCGCGATCGCATGTTCAATGCCTTTGCGGGGAACCACCCGGGTCGGCTGCAAGAACAGGATGTCATCTTCCTCCAGCCCGATGTCCTTGCGAAACCCGCGCGCGTACTCATCCACCTCTTCCGGCTCGTTCTCGAAATCCAGAACGTTGGGAACCAGGATCGAAGAGACGCCGCGACGATGCGCCAAGTCTTCCTGGGCAAACGAATTGATCGTTACGTTCTGAATTTGGGGCAGCGCCGGAGGAAAGGCCATCCACAGCAAGTCGGTCACCGCGGAAACGCTGAACCGATCACGCTCCCAAAAAAAGTCGTGGTGGTGCGCGATCGTTGGAAACCCGGTTTCCGCGATGAAGTGCGTTAACGCGACTCCCAGCGGAATGTTCATCGGGATGCAAAGCGCATTCTGGACAATCAACAGATCCAGATCGAACCGCCGCGTGAACTCGTACAGAGTGCCTTTCAAATAGTCCGCCAAGGCATAGATGCGCCGCGTCACGTCCGGAGTGCGGGTCCGGGTCCCAAAGGCGCGCCGATTGATCCACTCGATATCCGGATGTCCAAAGTACGCGTGTGGCACGACCATGGACGTATCTCGGTCGCGGTCGCTCTGGCCGGAGTACCAGTAGCTCACATGACGCTGGTCCCACAAAACCTGGGCCCACTTCGCACTTTCCAATGAAACGCCGTCGGTGCCCGCAAACCGAGTCCCGACAAATCCGATCTGTACGCCCATGACACGAAAGTTCTTCTAGGTGGCAATGGTGGTGTCGTCACGCTCCCGGAGATTCTCCGGACCAGCGTGCCGTTCGCTGCGTTCCTAACACGACTCCGGCAGACAATCTAACAACTCGCGGAGATCTGTCAGGACAAGGTCCTCCGACAAACCCTGCATCCGCGGATCGTCTTGGCGATCACGCATGCTTCGTCGGTCACCGACGAACCACGCCGTTCGCAATCCCGCTTGACTTGCCGCCCACACATCGTTCAACCGGTCGTTGCCAACGTAGATCGCCTGGTGCGGCGAGATACCCGCCCGGCGCAATCCATCACACAATACGTCAAACAAACGCGGTCCCGGTTTCGCCTGCCGATAGCGGTTGGAAAAGACACACAGGTTGGGATCAAACACCGAATCCACCCCAAAACGGCCTGCCAATTCTTGCACCAGCGGCAGCGTGAACCCCTGCGCGTTACTGACGATTCCCAGTGGCCGGTCCGAACCGTGCAGTTCCGACAGCACCCGCTGGGCCCCGGGCATCGGCCACGTCGGGTTGACCCGCGCCTCGTACTCGGCAGCCAAGCGGTGACACTGTTCGGTCGAGAAACCATCGATGCCGCAGGCCAACAGCGTTGCTCGCCAAACCTCCACAATGTCGACCTCGGGCTTGGGACACTCGGCCGATTCCCGCGCCCGGTTGGTTCGATGGATCTGATCGTGCAACTGGTCGATCGTCGGTGGGGCGGCCCGCCCGCAATCGATTCCCGCGGCCCGCAGGGCCGGAACGATGTGTCCACCGCGATCCTTCTCATCGGCGGCGCCCACGTCGCCGGTACCGCTGATCAGCAAGGTTCCATACACGTCAAAAATCACGGCCCGCACCTCGGGCATCGGACTCAGTCTGGACGTGACCCCCGTCGGCAACGGGCTCATCTCGTGACGCCGGCGCAATATCGCCTCACACCAGCACGACATCATGACGCTCCTTCCGCCGGACGGGCGTGAATGACTTCGGTTCGGCAGGGAAAAAAACCTTTCTGTGCCGAGAGCAACTCGATTGCCTGTCCCCCCAAAACAGCGGCTTTGCCCCCGACCCCGCTGCTCCGGGCACCGCCGATCTCCGCCGCTCCGGTGCGGATTTGCCGGTAGGCTGCCAGCAGTCGTTCGCCGGCTCGATCATTGCCGTACTCTCTCTCGGCGACGGTGTGGTTGTGCTCGATCGTCGAAGATAGAAACGGGGCCGATAACGATGCGATCAGATCCGCATTTCGATCACGCACCGAATTCTCAAAGCCGGCATCGTCGTGCATCCGGCGAAGCACCTCGACCTGTCGATCCGCCGTCAGCAACGCGAAATCGATCTCGCCGGAACTCGATGCGGCCAGCGACGCGGGCTCGACCGTCGGCCGAAAGGCTATCGGGATCGACTGCCAAGCCGCATGATACGCCTCAGCGATTTCGCGGCGAACTTCGCCTGCCCAGCGGTCGTCAACCGGCACGACGACCTCATCATAGAACCGGTCCAAACGAAGGCCGGCCGATTCGAAATCTCGGACCACGTGTGGCAACCGCCTGGCCACCACCCCGCGTCCCGCCAACCAGGGTTCCAGATAAGCCATGCCAAATCCTTCGGCGACACTGGTCGAAATAACAAATTGCGAGGCGGAAAGATTGTCCAGAAACGTCACGTCGGGAAAGTGACCGACGTCGAAGATCGCCCGGGGCGCACACACGACCGCCACGTCACGCCACCGCCGGTACGAAGCTCTCTCGACCGCCGTCGTCGGCTCCAGCGTCACACCAGAGTACATCGACGGGGGCGTCAAACGCGACAACAACAGAAACTCGCCCAAGTTCTTACGACGGATGCCGCGGACGGGATACACACACCACGTCGCATCACTCGGCAGCCCGGCAGCTGCTTGAATCTTTCCCCAGGCCTGATCGGGGTCGGGCAGGATGGCGCCATCGAACGAGACGCTATTGGGGACCACGTGCAACCGCTGCGGTGCCACGCCCAAGTCCGCCATCACTGCGGCGTCGGCCGTGGTCAGCATCGCGTAATGGATCCCAGGTGCCTGGGGGAACTCGTAAGCGGCGACATCCGCGGGGACACTTGCACCGGCAGCGTCGATCAAGCGAGCGTAATTCTCCGGACGAAAGTCCTCCGCAAAATCATGAATCTGCAATAACTGCCGCCATCCATCCGCCGCCAGCTGTTTGATGGCAGCGGGATGGGCAACATTCTTTCCCAAGGCATGATTGTGCCAGTGCAGAACCGTTTGTTCCGCCGCGATGCCGAATTCGCCGAGCCGATCGCCTAAGACGCGCGCGATCGTTTCGCCTCGCTGCCGTGCGTCCGCCAATGGGCGGTCCGAGCGACGCAGTTCTCGGTCGTAATCCAGCTCCGGCACCACCACTTGCCGGCTGCGATCCAGCGTCGACGCGCCGATCCCGCTTTGATCCAGCCCCGAAACTAGAACGATGGTTCCGTCGATCCGTCCGCTAAGCGCCGCAACCTGGTTCTCCACAACCTGGGTCACACCACCGGGACGAAAATGGGCGTGCAGGAAAATGACGTTCAATGAATCTCCCGAAATCGTCCGCTATCGAGGCTGATTGGGCAGGTTGGTTGCCACGATGCCGTCATTGCCATAGTTGTCGATTTCGTTGACATCCAGTTCCTCGCGATACTCCTCCGTTTTGACGATCACGATATCGCCGCCCTCGTCTTCTTCGACCGCGGCACCGTGGTGTCGCGTCAACTCCAGCGTGGCGAGAAACCATCCGATCAGGGCGGACTTGTGCACCCCGGCATCGACCAGATCCAACAAAGGCACCCGCCGATGCGCTGCCAATCGACGGTGAATCTTCTGCATGTACACGTGGATCGGCGTGTCGTCGTAGATGACTTCCGTTTGCGGCGGGCCGGCCGCCTCGCGCATGATCCTTCCGAAAGCGCTGACCAAATCCCAGATTTCCAAATCGGCGATCGGCTGGTCCCCCGGATCAATTCGGCGACGCGGCAAATCGTCCGCCAGACGCTCGTGTCGCTGCTGCCAACGGAACGCCATCTCGTCCAGAACCGAAGCGGCGTCGCGAATTTCCTTGTACTGCAGCAACCGCTCGACCAGTTCCGATTGCGGATCCTCGATCTGCGCTTCGGTTTCCTCCTCGTCCACCGTTTTGGGCAGAACCGCCTGACTTTTTAGCTCCACCAGCGTGCTGGCCAGATCCAGAAAATCACCGATGTCGGCCAGGTCCAATTCCTTCAAGACCTCCAGGTATTCACCGTATTGCTCGATCACCTTGGACAACGAAAGGTCCATCAAACTGACTTCCTGGCGGCGGGCCAGATAAAGCAGCAGATCAACGGGACCGTTGTAAACCGGTAATTCGACGCGAAAGGGCATGTGGCAACCGAAGGAACGGTCGGGATCATCCGAGAACAGACATGGTCATTTTACCCCAAATCGATCCCGCAGAAACGCATCGCCGCGCGTTTGGCTGATCCGGGGCAGGTTGCCCCACCGTTCAGACGGCCAATTGCACCACTTCGCGGGGACCGGTTCCGCCGTTGGCCCGAATCGCTTTTTGCTCCAACTCTTCGGACACCAGGTTGTAAAACACGTCGCGCTGTCGTGGCTGGAACCCGAGTTCCTCAATGGCTTCGCGGATCTGCCGCAGAGACAAAAAGTGAACCGTCCCCGCCTCGGCCACCACGTTCTCCTCGATCATCAAGCTGCCCATGTCGTTGGCACCAAACAACATCGCCAATTGGCCCATCTTCAGTCCCTGGGTCACCCAACTGCTTTGAATGTTTGGCACGTTGTCCAGAAACAATCTCGCGACCGCCTGCGTCTTCAGGTATTCAAAGGAGCCCGTCGCGGGCAGGTGATCCAAGTCGGTGTGATCCGGCTGGAACGTCCAGCAAATGAACGCGGTGAATCCGGACGTTTCGTCCTGCAGATCACGCACCCGCTGCAGGTGCTCCACCCGTTCGGCCAACGTCTCGACGTGCCCAAACATCATCGTCGCGGTGCTGATGCCGCCCAATCGGTGCCAGACACGCATCACGTTCAGCCAGTCGTCGCTCCCCACCTTGCCACGCGTCAACTCATTGCGGACGCGATCGACCAGAATCTCCGCGCCGCCGCCGGGGATGCTTCCCAACCCGGCCGCCTTCAATCGTGACAGCACCTCTTCGATCGGCAGGTTGTTGACCTTGGTGAAATGATGCAATTCCGGCGGGCTGAAACCGTGAATGTTCACCGAGGGATACGCCGCTTTGATGTCGGCCAGCATCTCCTCGTACCAGTCCAGTTTGAACTTCGGGTGCAAACCGCCCTGCAGCAAAATCTGGTTGCCACCCAGTTCGACCGTCTCTCCGACCTTGGCCAGCAACTCCTCACGCGGCAGCACGTATCCTTCATCGCTCTTGGGTCCGCGATAAAACGCGCAGAAATGGCAGACGGCCGTGCAGATGTTCGTGTAGTTGATGTTTCGGTCGACGTTGTACGTCCGCACGGGCTCGGGATGCATTCGCCGCGACACCTTGTCCGCCGCCGCACCGATCGCCGCCAGATCATGACTCTCCAACAGACGCAGCGCCTCGTCGGCCGACAGACGTTCGCCGGCAACAGCTTTTTCAAGTATTTCGGTGACCATGGTTGGTTCCAATCCGGATCAAAATGCAATGTAACCGTCTGCGAGTTGGCACCGCGATCAAAGCAAAAGCGGCGATGCCATCTCCCTCGTCTCGCCGCCAAGCGTCGCGATTCCGAAGTGACGCGATTTCGACGTGATCGAGCGCCAACGACCGGCCGCTAGCCATCGGCGGAAAGCCGTTGCGTGGGCAACCCGCCGGATCGCTGTCGAAGCAATCCTAACTCCAGGCACCCCTGCTGGAACAGCTGCAACCCACTGCGTTCGGCCGGCCCCAGGTGAAAGTGCAGATTCTCAGCAAAATAGCGGTGCAGGTCCTCATTTGTCAGCCCGTGGGCCGCCGCATGCTCCGCCGCAATCGACTCCAGGTTGGCACATCCCTCGTCACGACATTCGGCGAGCAGCTGCTGCAATTCCGACGTTTCAACGCCCGGACGCGCTACCCACATCGCGAACACGAACGGTGTCTCCGTGTGTCGGCACCAGCGATCACCCAGGTCCCAAATCTCGCTGTAAACGCCCCGTTCGGGATGCATCGCCCGATCACCAATGACCAGCACCGCATCGGCATCCGCCGATTCCGGCGATTGCTCCATCGACAACAGCGTCGTCTGCGGCCGCACCCCGTACATCTGCCACAACAGGACGCGGACAAGCGCCGCGCTGGTCCGGCTGCCCTCATCCAGCGCCAGGCGCCGAATCTTTTTGACCGGCACCCGACTGACCAGTCGCACGCTCCAGACGGGTCCCCGACAACCGATCGCCGCATCGGACACGATTTGGTACCGATCACCTTGAAAGTATTCGACCGAAGGAATCAGCGCCACGTCCAACTCACCAGCCTGAAGCTGTGTCGCCAAACGACTCGGTAGATTCAACGTCAGGGAGTCTGACGGCCCCAGCCGGTCACGCAAACCGTGAATCAACGGCTTGGTGTTCAAATAGGAGACGGCACCGATGCGGGTCATGGTCCAAGCAGGGGTTGTTGGTTCGTCGGCGGAGCGGCGTCCACACCCGGTGGCCGCCGACACTGCGAAGAAAACCGCAATCACGCATGCGAAACAACCGCGACCGGCGACCGCCGCGCGAGAATTGTAAAACAATCCGGCCCGATCGGCCCAGACGGTCAACCAGACGGTCAACCAGACGGTCAACCAGACGGTCAACCAGACGGTCAACCAGACGGTCAACCAGACGGTCAACCAGACGGTCAACCAGACGGTCAACCAGACGGTCAATCATCGCCCCATGTCGCCCTTCCCAGTCGCCCCTCTTCGCCAGAGCGTGGAAAAACCGTCACGTCCTCGCGCCACCGACCGCCATCCGTCCTGCTTCCGATTGACCGCTTTCCGCTCTCAAGGCGACGGCCCGCGAGACGGCAAAAACTCAATTCAACGGCAGTTCGGAGGCGAAGGGACACCCCGCGGTCACTTCCAGACGTTTTCCGGTCTGCGGATGATGGAACGCCAGCTGTTCCGCGTGCAGCGCAATCCCCCTCCCACGCCCGCCAGCCAAATCGTCGGGGGACGGCCCGTCGGAAGCGACGCCAACGCCGCTGGGGGCGCAGTCGAGGGCGCCATCGGGGGCGCCGTCGGGAGCACCGTACAGCACGTCCCCGAGGATCGGCATTCCCCGTCCGGCGGCCTGCACGCGTAGCTGGTGCATGCGTCCCGTGACGGGTTTCAAACGCAGAAAGCTGCGGTTCCGCTCCGGGTCGGATCGCACCGTCCAGACCTCCGTGACCGCCCATTTGGCGCCCGGATCACCTTCGCGACAGATTTCGGCCGCCGCGCGACCGTCGACTTTGCGGACAAAGTCCTCCCAGGTCTCATCCAGGTTCACCACCCCGTGCACCAGCGCCACATACGTTTTGGTGGTCTTTCGAGTGGCAAACTGATCGGAAAACAGCCGCGCAGCCCGTTTTCGCAAAGCCACCAGCAGCACGCCGCTGACGCAACGATCCAAGCGATGGGGAAACACCAGGTAATCCTGCTGACGTTGCAATTGCTCTCGCAGACGCGACTCCACGCTTTCGATCCCGACCGGCGCCTGCGTCGGCAGACCGGCCGGCTTATTGACCGCAAGGGCGACATCAGTTTGCCACAACACTTCAAGCGGACTTGGCATGGAGGACCCGTGTCAACAAAAACCCGGTGTGGATAAGTCCGTGGAAAACGAAAACGGACACCACGCTTTCAAACTCGATTGTAAGCGCAAAGTGCATCGCACCGGTTGATTCACACGGCTCATCCACGCCTTTTATCCACAGCATTCCATCGGATCCGACGCGATCTCTGGCATCAACGATCCGTTGGCGTGCAAGTCAGCCATGTTCAAGTCAGCAACGTACAAATCAACAAGCCTCTTCGGATCGACCTCCAGGGCCAACGCTGAAAGACCGTCGCTGAAATCGCGAGCTTCGCGATGGGACCCGATGCGAAGGGCTCCGATGCGAAGAGACAGAGAACCCGCTTTTCGATGCATCAAGAAAACAACGTGCAGGGAGGGCGTCAAACCGCGTGCATGCATCGAGCCGACATCAGCCCAAACAACGTCAGCCCAGCGCAAAAAAAAACGAGAGATCCCGGCCACGACAAACACGGAAAAGCGATGAATCGCTTCCCGCACTTGTACACGGATCTCTCGCTGTGGGATGTTGTACGCAGTGTCCAGCTTGAGTCAAGAGCGAGTCGGCGTCGTGCAAGCAAAAAAATTTCATGCTTGAATCGCGCCGCTGACCGACGCTTTCAACATCACGGTTCCACAACTTGCGCTCCAATTGACCTTTCGACTTCGCAACGTGGGGTAACATTCACGACAGGTCTGACGTTGCCATCCATCGGACCGATTGCGTGTTTGTTCGGGTAACCGTCAGCTCTTCGCGTCGTTGTTGTTCTTGCTCGGCATCCCGCGTTGATACCTGCATCCCAAACACGCTGCCTGCCTCCCCGCTGATTGCATCAATTGCCTGAACGTTTCACCACGCCCATGGAAATGCAAACCTCCCTGGAGCTACCGCAACACGCACACTTGCACTTCGTGACCGGAAAACTTGCCGAACACGCGGTGCGAAACACGGTGGCGCCTTTGGCGGAGCAATACCGATTCGGCTATTCGGTCGGCGTGATGCCGATCACGGTGGCTGCGTTGATGACGCCAAAATGGCTGGTGCGAAAGCTGGATTTCCCGCCGGAAACGACGCATGTGATCCTGCCAGGCTATTGCGATGCCGGCGTGGAAACCCTTCAACAGACGCTGCAGCCGACGGTCGTGGTTGGCCCCAAAGATTGCCGCGACCTGGCGGTCCTGTTCGGCGGTGGCACCGAACCACTGTCACTGCAGGAAAGCGACATCGAAATCATCGCGGAGATCAATCATGTTCCGCGGTTGCCGATGGATGAAGTGTTCTCAATCGCGCAACGGCTTGCCCGCGATGGGGCGGAAATGATCGATCTTGGTTGCGATCCGGCGACACGATTTCAAGACCTGGGCCGCTGTGTGAAAGGATTGATCGACCTCGGGCTGCGTGTTTCGGTCGACACCTTCGACCCCTGGGAAGCTCAAACCGCAACCGATGCGGGCGCTTCACTGGTGCTAAGCGTCAACCACAGCAACCGACACGCGGCGCCGGATTGGAACGCCGAAGTGGTGGCCATTCCGGACACGCCAAACGACCTGGACAGTTTGGACAAGACCGTGGAGTTTCTGACGCGCAACAACGTCCCCCTGCGGCTGGATCCGATCCTGGAACCGATTGGCACGGGACTCGCAGCCAGCCTGGTCCGTTACGCGACCGTGCGCGAACGTTATCCCGAGTTGCCCATGATGATGGGGATCGGCAATCTGACCGAATTGACCGATGTTGATTCCGCCGGAATCAATTTCATGTTGTTGGGGATTTGCCAGGAACTGCAGATCGGCAGCGTCCTGACGACCGAAGTCATCAATTGGGCGCGATCTTCCGTGCGGGAATGCGATCATGCCCGACGGCTGGTTCATACGGCAGTGCAGCGTGGCGTCCCGCCCAAGAACATGTCCGACCAGCTGGTGATGCTGCGTGATCGTCGGCTACTGCCGTTTGACCCCGCGACACTGACCGCGCTGGCGGAATCGATCAAAGACAACAACTATCGACTGTTCGCCCAGGACCAATCCATCCACCTGCTTTCGCGTCAACTTCATTTGTCCGATCGGGATCCGTTCCGGCTGTTTGATCGGCTCTTGGACGAACCGATCGCGGAGAATGTCGACCGCGGACATGCGTTCTACCTCGGCTACGAAATGGCCAAAGCCTCCATCGCATTGACGCTGGGAAAGCAATACGAACAGGATCGGGCACTGGATTGGGGTCTGCTGACGCGTCCCGAAACTCTTCACCGGATCGCTCGCACGGCTCGTCGCCGGCGCAAGCAATAGCGGGTGGAATCGAATTCGCGACACCGGGAAAAAGTCGCCCAAAAATCTCCGCCTATCCCAACCTGTCCGGACGTGTAAACTACTGTGCGGTTTCGCCATCTTCCCTCCTCCTCAAAAAAAGTCGGAGTCACGGATCGGTCGGCCGGTCGCTCCTCGCGATCTGATGCGTCTGGGGACCTGATGCGTCTGGGGATCGAACGACTCAACCGTTGCGCTCATGGAATCGACTACCCGCTTCGAACCTAACCCCACGGTCACGCACAAAGGGACCGTCCACACCTCCGGTGATTCGGACCTTGTCGGCTGGTACGACCATCTGATCCGAAAACAAAAGGTCAGTTGGACGGGACACCACCACATGCTGCGGCTGCTCGGCCGCGGCGGGCAGGGCGAAGTCTACTTGACCGAATATCGCGGGACCGACGGCTTCACCGTTCCGGTCGCGATGAAGGTGTTTTCGCCCGAGCACTACCAGAGTGCCCGGGCCTATGACGAAGCGATGCGCCGCGTTGCCGCCATTTCGTCGACCGTCGCGCTGATTCAGCACGACAATCTGTTGGCCGTGCAGAACTTTTTCGAACGCAACCGCATTCGCATCATGATGATGGAATGGGTCGATGGATACGACTTGCGTCAACTGACGGCTCCCAAGTGCCTGGATCTGTTGACACGCAACCTGGATTCCCGGCGGGCCCGTTACATCAACGAGGTGATCATCACGAAGGGGCCCGAGCAATCACGTTTCAAAGCGGGGGTTGCCGTGGCAATTGTGCGGGAATGCTTGGCGGCCCTGGCGGCGCTGCACCGCGAGGGCATCGTCCACGGTGACGTCAAACCGGCCAACATCATGCTCAAACGCAGCGGCCACACCAAATTGATCGACATGGGATCGGCGATCGAATACAAGAACCCGCCGCGCGAACGCGAATGCACGCCGCTGTATGCCGCCCCGGAAGTTTTGGAGAACAAAGAGGTGACTCCGCGGAGTGACCTTGCCAGCGTCGGGTATGTCCTGATCGAATTGCTCAGCGGCCGCAACATTTTTGGTGGCCGCGATTCGCTCCGTGATCTGCTGCAAGCCAAACGTGAACTTCCCGGCAAGCTGGAAAGCCTGTTGCCGGAGGACATCAGCCGCAACGAACTGCTGATGAATTTCTTGCGCGGCATGATCGCGCCGGATCCCAACAAACGCTTCGCCAATGCCGAAGCGGCCGAACACGTCGACACCGGTGCCGCGGCGTTTCATCGCCAATTGGTCATGGGAGACATGGCAACCGAGTACGACAACGACATCCGGCTGTGGCTGGAAGAACTCCGACGACTTGAAATTGAAACGTGAATCAACAACACCTGGACACCGCCGTCTCGGCCGCCCGAGCTGGTGCCGCAGAACTTCTTCAGCGATACAACAGTCGAACCGTTAGCGAAAAAGCCCCCAAAGATCTGGTCACCGATGCCGATCTGGCGTCCCAAAAGGCGGTTCGCAAGATTTTGATGGACGCCTTTGACGGCTACGCGTTCGTGGGTGAAGAGCAGGGCGAAACCGATCCGCCCCCGGCCGTCCGTCGCGGCGCCCCCGAGGCGCCTCCCTGCTGGGTCGTCGACCCGTTGGACGGCACGGTCAACTATGTCCACCGATTGCAATCGTTTGCCGTTTCGATCGGCCTGTACCACCGCGGCAAGATGCGGTTGGGGGTCATCCTGGACCCCGTCTCCGACGAACTGTTCACCGCGATCGATGGCCAGGGCGCCCACCTGAACGGCGAACCGATTCACGTCAGCGATTGCGAAGATCTTTCCCAAGCGCTGATCGCTTGCAGCTTTCCCGCGGGCGTCAAAGCGGACTCGCCAGAGGTGCATCGCTTTGCCAACGTGCTGGAACGTTGTCGGTCGCTTCGGCGGTTGGGCTCATGCGCGCTGAACATGTGCTACGTCGCCGCCGGTCGGCTCGATGGCTACTGGGCGACCAACGTGTCGGCTTGGGATTCCGCCGCGGGAACCGTGATCGCCCGGGAAGCCGGTGCGGTGCTGACCGGATACGACGGCTCGGAATTTGATGACTGGCTGCCGAAGTTTTGCGTCTCCGCCTCCACCCCGATCCACCAAACGATGACCCAACTGTTGGCGGAGTCGGCCGATGGAGTTTGACGTCAGCAAACTCTCGGTCCAGGACAGCTATTTGCGGATGGTGCAATTGATCAGCCCACGGCCCATCGCCTGGGTTTCCACGCTTTCGATCGACGGCATTCCCAACCTCGCTCCGTACTCCTTCTTCACCGGCGTCGGGGTGAACCCGCCGACGATCTGTTTTTCACCGGCCAATGACGGCCAGGGACGGCCCAAAGACACGCTGGAAAACATTCGCCAAACCGGTCAGTTCGTCGTCAACATCGTGACCGAACCGGTCGCCCAAGCCATGCACCGCACTTCCGACGAACTTGCCCCGGAGGTCAACGAGTTCGCCTTGGCCGGCGTCGATCCGGCCGCCTCGACTCAAGTCAAACCGCCTCGGGTTCGGTCGGCGGTCGCGGCGATGGAATGCACCCTGCATTCGGCCATCCAACTGGGCGCCGGCCCCGGCGGCGCCAATCTGGTGATCGGCTACGTGGTCCACTTGCACATCGACGACGACTTGGTCGATCAATCATCCATCGAAACGGTCGGTCGCGTGGGACGACGCGAATACACGGTCGTCAAAGACACGTTTCGCCTGGAATGATCTTCTGGCTGAACGGCACCAGCCGATTCAACTTCAGAGAGCTTCCGGCGCGTCAACCGGGGCGGGCACAACCGAAAGGATTTGTTCGGGTGCCATGACCAGAACGTAGTGGTTCCTGCCGTCTTCGATCTGCAACGGGTAATGGATCGTCGGCGCGAAACAGCGACCGTCGCCGGCCAACGGCGCCAGCTGCAACGTCTGCGCTCCGGCCGGCAACTCGGCCCGCAGCACCTGCACTTCCCGTGGCAGCAGCCCCCAACATCGCGTGTCCGCTTTCTCGGTTCCACTCCACGCGCTCGAAGCGGCAAACTCGAACACCGTTGCGGCGCTGCCCTGCAACCCGAGCGCATTGGACGCGGCATGGACGGAGGTTTCTTTCAGCGTCCGGCGGACAACTGCGCGGGCAATCGTCCAGGGCATTTCGGCTTCGACCTGGCGGCAGGCGAGCTGCCCAAGATCGGTCAGCGTTTGCGTCACTCCCAGCGGCTCACTGCCGCTGGAAACGCCGATGACCGCCAGACGGCTGGGCGGCACCTGGACCGCGGGCACTTTGACGCTGGCAATGTTGGGCAACACCAGTTCGTCGTCATCGCCCTGTTCGTGATTCTCGTGGGCTCGCAGCATCATCGACGCAATCTGCATCGAAGCGGTCGTCGTTTCGGCCACCGTCTCAACCAGGCGCGGTCCGTGCCCGACGCAGGCGATGACGTACACCACGCCATGACCGGGTTCACTGTGCGCCCCGTTGGCCGCTCGGGCGATGTCCTGTCCGACCGGGGCAAAGCTAGGTTGAATCGTGCTGACCAATCGAAACGCACGTTCGGCGTCGTCGTAGTTCTGGTGCGTCGCTTCCCTCAACGTGCCTCTCAGATAGTGAGCCAGCGCGATCTGACCGTAGGCTTCTGGATCAATCTGTCGCTCCTGCGCCTGTCGCGCCAATTCACTCTGACGCTGTTGGGCCTGCAAACAATAGGCCTCCGCGTCGGTCTGATCACCGGCCAGGGAACACAGGGCCAACAACGTTCGCAGCATCACTTGCTCATAGCCCGAGAGGTGAAACTCGCGGGCGTTGTCGTCGGTCGCGACCGCGACGGCGTCGCCGACCGAGACGGTTTGGGGCAGGGCATCGAAGTGATCGCGCAGGGTGCGCAACCTGGACTCGGCTGACGTCACGTCACCCCGGGCCAACTCGACAACCGCCAGATCCAACTCGCACTCGGCCCGCGTGGTCCGCGGCCCTTCAGCCAGCTCGCTCAGCATCGACGCCGCGGTATCCAACTGTCCGGTTGCGAACGCGCCCCGCGCTTGATCGACCGTCGCTCCGGTCGCGCGACAGCCCGCCACGCTGATGCACAGCAGGCCGATCCAGACGGCCCGCCCGGCGGCTTGTCGCCACGCTGCGCGTCGACTTTCCCGAAACACGACCAACGCGTTCACCCGTCGGCCTGGTCGAACGGACCGTAGTTCCACCACTTTCCGGCCCGCGATTTGGAATAGCCTTTGCGAATCTTCGCCGACTCTTTCAGAAAGTCGCCGGTGTGCAAATTGACCATCTCCAACGTCAACACGTAGTCACGCTGGCTGGACTTGTTTCGATCCGTTGTCCCACTGGTGATCGTGGCGAACAACAAGTAATCGACGGGAGTTCCCTGACGACCGAGCACCGAGGCAAACACTTGGCGGTTTTCGGGCAGGAACAGAGAATCGGGACGCAACCGGGTTTCCCGCAAGGCCGTCTGCACCATCCGGTGGCTGATGCCGCGAAACTCCCCGTGCTCGTTGATCTGCGAATCGATCCGCTCAAAAAGCTGGTCCTTGAAATCGCCAATTTCTTCGGCACTCTTATTCTCGATCCCCACAAAACACACCGTTGCCGGACCTCCGGCCAAGTGAGCCCCATCGCTTGGCGGATCGATGGACACCACCTCGTGATTCATTTGGAAGCCGACCGGCTGGATGGCCGGCGGACACCGCGACAAAAGTTTTGCCACCGATTCGTCGACCAGAGGATTCCACGTCGCGGCGCCAGCCGCGTGGCTGCCCACCAGGTCTTTGTCGTTGTCTGCCAGCAAATGCCCGTATTGACGTCCCGCACATCCGGCCGTCAAACACAGCGTCAACACGACCAGCGCACTGGTGGCTTCCAGGAAACCCGCCCCGCCGCAATTGATTTTTCGGTGCATCATCTCGCTCGATCGGTCCTTGATCGCTAGGTTCTGCCGAAGTATTGATTCGACGAAAAAGCCGGGGAATTCACGGCCGACGCCCGAGAAAAAACGGGCGGGTGACTTGTCCGCTGGTCCGCAGGTATCAAAATGTGCCCTTCCCAGACCAGATAGATCCGCCCCTGTCGCTCGGTCGGCCGCCGTCCCCGGGCAGCTCACTAGCGGAAATATCGGCAAAGTGACGCGTGATTGTTTACTCCACCGGGCGGAAACCTCCCCCACAGGCTCGGCCAAATGGGCAATTTGCGTTAGCGCCGAATCCAGCCTGTCGCCCGGCCGGCCGTTGCGATCATCCAATCATCGAAGTGTTCCCGTCCGCCACGGTCTCATTCAGCCAATTTCCCCGCATTTCTCTCGCCAAATTTCATTTGCTCTATGAGTGTCGCCTTCGCGCCCCAAGAAATTGTCCGCTTGCCCAACGCGTCCGAGGCGCCCTCGCCGGTTCGGGAGGCCGCCCCCGGAGACCGGGTCTTGAACTCGCCGTTCGCATCGGACGACGATGACGACGACTTGGATGACGACGACGACGATGATGATGACGACGACGACGACGACTTCGACGACCCCGACACGGAGGAAGTCGATGACGGGTTCAATGACGGCCTGGACGACGACGACGATCTGGACGACTTCGACGACATCGACGAGGACGATTTCGACGACGACTTCGATGACGATTTCGAAGAAGAGCTCAGCGACGACTACGAGATCGAGATCGACGACGAAATCAGCGACGAGTTTGGACTGAGTACCGGCAAGGACGAAGAAGACGAGGAAGACGTCGACCTGGAAGACTTCGAAGATTTCGAAAACGTCGACTAGCGCCGAGGACAGCGGCGTCGGCGAAGCTCGCCGGCTTCACTGCCTCCTCGTTCCCGGCCTCCGCCAGCCGTCTCAATCGCACACCGCAGGCCGAGCCTGCAAGACAGCCGGTTCCAAGGCGGGAGCCTTGGAACCAGAGAGCAACAACCTCGTTCCCGGGCTCCGCCCGGGAACGCACTGCCACGCTGGCTCCGCCAGCTGTCTCGTTCTCCCAAGCCAGGAGCCTTGGAACCAGAGAGCCGTCATGCCACCTTCTTTCCGCAGGGCGCTCGCAGGTCAAACAGGCCGAAAATCTCCTCCCGACTCAGCCCGACATTTGGCCGCGCCCCGGCTTCCGCGGATCCCGAAGCGAACAACGCGTCAAACATCTCACGCTTCTGATCCAGCACGTCATTGATCCGCTGTTCGATCGTCCCCAAGGCCATCATCTTGGTCACCGTCACTGCACCGGCCGCGCCCAACCGGTGCGCACGGTTGATCGCCTGGTCCTCGATCGCCGGATTCCACCACCGGTCGAATAGGAACACGTATTCACAGAACTGCAGATTCAACCCCACGCTGCCGGCGCCGTAGCTCATCAGGATCACGTGGCTACTGGGATCATTCTTGAATCGATCGATTACGGTATTTCGTTTCTTTTGCGGAATCTTTCCGTGATACTCCAGCGGACCGTAGGGCTGCAGCGCCTCCTTGATCTTGTCCAGACTCTTGACCCACTGGCTGAACACAATGGCCTTCTTGCCACTGGCGGCAACTTCTTCGATGTCGGCAACCAGCCGCTCCAGCTTGCAACTGCTGCCGGTCACCGGATCAAAGTTGCAAATCTGTTTCAACCGCAGGACCAACTCAAAGACGTGCTGGATGGTCAAGGATTGCTCCAGGTTTTCCAAATGCACCACGCCCTCTTTTTCGGCCGCCTCATACGTCGACCACTGTTCCGGCGTGAGTTGCAATTCCGCATCGCGGTACAACTTCGGTGGCATGTCATCCAGCACCATGTCCTTGGTGCGGCGCAAGATGTAGTCGCCGGCTCGCGATGCAATCTGCGGCATGGGCATACCGGGACGGAGGTAGCCGGGTGACAAAAATTCAAAGATGCCGACCAGGTCATCGGGGCAGTTTTCCACCGGGGTACCGGTCAACGCCCAGGAACGTGTGCGTGGAATGCTGCGAACCACCTGACTGGTGGTGCTGGTGCGATTCTTGATCCGCTGGGCTTCATCCAAAACGACCAGATCAAAGTGCAGGTCACCCTCGGTCAACAAGGCTTCATCTCGCATCAGCAGTTCGTAGTTGGCAACCTTCACGGGCACCTGCGGTGAACGCCAGGCGAATTCGCGTTTTGCCGAACTGCCCTCGATCGCGGTGATCGGTATCTCCGGGGCCCAAACACTGAACTCACGCAGCCAGTTGGTCACCAGCGGCTTCGGACAGACCAGCAGCACGCTTCGTACTTCGCCGCTGCACAGCAACAACCGAATCGTGCTGATCGCTTGCATCGTCTTTCCCAACCCCATCTCGTCGGCCAGGATGCCGGCATAGCGAGGGAACAGGAACGCCATCCCGTCCAACTGGTACGGAAACGGCTCAAAGGGAAAGTTCAGCTGGCCGCTTCCGACCAGCAGGTCCAGCGGCGGCTGCAGCAGGTAGTACAACCGGTCCTGCAGCTTGACGATGTCCGAAGGCGGCTTGATGCGGTTGTGCTTGCGTCCGGACTCTGGCTTGCGTTTCGGCTTTGCGGCCGCTGGGCCCTGGACGGTTGCCGGCGGGATCCACCGGGCGGAATCGGGAAACAGAAATCCGCTGGTCCGTGTGGTCAGCTTGGGCAACCGGATGCCGATCGCCGCCGGATTCATCGCCGGCAACGGCAGCGTGTAGGTTTCCGCGGTCCAAATCGACTCCGCCTGCCAGGAACGGTGCGGATCGATCTGGGCGACCAGATCCTTGGCAACTTGCGGCGTGTCGTTGGCCGGACTCGGCGAGAGCGGATCGGACGAAAACAATCGCAGCTTCGGCGGCAGCTTCATCAGGCGGCTTCCGGGCGTTGTCGGGCGAGTTGCGAATGAGCCTCCTTGATCGCTTCGCGAATCCGCTCGAACGGCTCAACGGCATCCGGCAGATCCCCGTAGTACTCGGCCACCGCCTCGACCTCGCTCAACCGCTCGATCGGGACGAAGAAAGACGCTCCGGCGATTTGCAGGCAATCCGATCCGGAGAGCATGTCACCGGTCATCGGCCCTTCGTCGGCCTCCGCCGCCTCGCGAATCAGGGCCACCGGAGCGGCCGTGTGCGCCTCCACCGCCAACGCTTCCGGTTGGTCACAGCACAGCAGGGTGACCGGCGTGCGACATTTCTGGATCAGCAGTTTTCCGATCACCTCGGCCACCAGATGGGCCCGCAACGTGGGTCCGAACAGGATCTCGTGGGACCGGGTCGGTCGCAGCGGTAAGGTGCATTGAAACTCCAGGGGACGGCCGCCGCGATCCAGGATCAGCAGCCCGCCGGTCCAGCCGGTCCGCTCGTCTTCCACCACCGTGAAATACCCAAGCGTCGCGTCTTTCTTGTCAGGTTTCTCTGCCATTCGTTCCTTAACCAAGTCGCAAAAACCGCGCAATTTCCGGGGTCATCCCACCCGCCGGGACGGCAACCCCGCCGCGTCGACGCCCGTCGTCAAATCGAACGCAAGGCCGCAGCGGTCGCACCGGTTACCCTTCGGCGTTCTGGTCGTGCGGACTTTAGCGGTCGCAGGGCCGGTGGGACGACTTCGCCAAAATGAAGAAAACCGCTTTGAGGCGATTTTTCCTACACCGGCCGGGGAAAATTGCCGACGGCGTTCCGATTAATCGACAAGTTAAAATTCGTCGGGTTATACTCGCGGCTTATTCGCAAGCCTGCGAGCGTCGATCGCGGGCGGCCTACATTCGTTCAGAGTAAAAGGATTCGCTGCCTATGTCCTCCTACGACCAGGAACCGCTCTCGCCCGTGTTTCGGATTGATGTCTCGGCTGAGACGGAAAGCGAGCCTCGTAAATCGAAGGATCAGGTGACGGTGGATCTCTTGCGTCATTTGGTCGCCGGCCAACAACAGCAGAATCAGCTCCTGGAGCAATTGATCCAGCAGCAAGCCGCCGTGCAACAACAGCGTGCCAGCGAATTGCAGCAGTGGAAGGACGCCAACCCGGAACTGGCTCGTGCCTGCCGCGACGCCGCCGAAACGCTCAGCCGCGTCCAGACGCAGTTCCTGGACAACCTGACCGAAGAAATCGCTGACAGCGAAGATTCGCTGGCCGACAGCGAATTCATGCTCAATGAGTTCGTCGACCGCTTCGGCCCCCGGCTGGCCCATCTCAACGGGGTCCTGCAAGTCCTTGCCCAGCTCGGCACCGGCGAACCGGCTCCCTCCAACTGATCAGGCTTTCGCAGCCCAGCCGGGCAACGCCGGCGTTGATACGCCGGTATCCAAGATCCGGACGCGACCGTCGCCAAACGGTCGCTCGTCCGCAGTCTTCACTCTCCGGCAAGCATCACGACTGCAAATCGACGTCGGTGTTTCATTTCAGAGTTTGCCGGAAAAATGCGTCGGCAGTTTCGATCATCTGATCGAACCAGACCTGCTTCCCCAGGAATGCGTGCGGTGCGTCCTGGATGATGGACAGATCGGTCCGAACCCCCAGTTCCTTCATCCGTTGCCGAAACGCGTCCGCATGTGTGCTGGGGTCGTCGGTCTCTCCGGCGATGAACCAGCAAGGGGCATCTTCGCGATCCAGATGATGCAGCGGCGATGCGAGACGATACGTGTCCGCTCGCTGCTCCTGAGAGCCCCCCAAGAACTGTCGCCAGATCCTGCCGCGGTCATCCAACGATGAAACCTCGCGGGTGCGGTCCGAAAGTAGATCCGTCTGGGCCCCCATCGGCACCGCGGCTTGAATCGCGCTGCTAAACGATGGATTTCCCCCGTCGCCTTCCAGCTCACGAACGCCGGCGGACGTGGCAAGCAGCGCGGTGAGATGCCCTCCGGCGGAAAGCCCGATGGCACCCATCTTTTCCGCATCGATCCCATACTCCTTCGCGTGGGCACGCAGGAACCGGACCGCCGCTTTGCAATCGTGAATGGCGGCCGGGAAGGGCGCTTCGCCGCTCAATCGATACGAAATCGTTGCCGCAACATAACCGCGCGACGCCAATCCCTGCGCGACCTTTTCGTGACTGGCGCGTTTACCATTCGCCCAGCCTCCACCGTGAATGCAGACGACGGCCGGCAGCGATCCCCACGCTTGCTTCGGACGGTAAACGTCCATCTGCAGCTCTCGATCGCCATACCGGGCGTAGGTCACCCCGAGCTTGGCATCCAACCCGGCCAACGTCTCTTGGGGAATCGCCGTGCGACCGTCTTCGCGGCGCGGTGCCGGAGCCTGGCCTGCCGGACGAGCATCCAACCGCATTTCTTCCTGGAGCAGGATCGCCATGCCCCGCAGCTTTCGCGTGATGTCCCGGTTCCGCACCAGCTGTGTTTCGCCCGGATCGGTTGCCAGGTCATACAACTCCAAACTCGGGTTCAGATACAGTTTCCAGTTCTTCCACCGCACCGCCGCCAACGCCCCCTGGCTGCCGTGGTAAAAGAACGCATCGTTGTACTCGTTCCGGTTGATGATCGGCGCCCACTCGCCGGGCGGATCCCAGCGACGACGCAGCGGCACCGAGGCGTTTAGCGACCTGTTCGCTCCCGGCGGGGGCACGACCCGAGATTCGCCCTTCAGCAACGGAGTGATGTCGCGGCCGTCGATCACGCGTCCTTCCGGGACTTGGATGCCCGCAATCGTTGCCAGCGTCGGATACCAGTCCATCGCGCGCACCACGGCCGATGATTCGACATTGCGCTGCAATCCCAATTCCGGCCCCCAGGCAATGGCGGGAACACGAATGCCGCCCTCGTAGGTCGACAGCTTGCGTCCCCGAATCTTTTGCTCCGGCGTGCGTCCGGGACCTCGACCGTTGTCCGACGCATAGACGACCAGAGTCCGCTCGGCGATGCCAAGTTCTTGTAGCGAATCGAGCAGACGCCCCACATGGAAATCCAACTCCTGAATCGCGTCGCCATACTCGCCCCAATTTGAGCTGCCTTTGAAGGCTTCGCTGACGCCAAGCGGATTGTGGAGCATCGTGTGCGGCAGATACAGAAAGAACGGCCCGTCCCGGTGTTGCTTGATGAATGAGATAGCTTCATCGGTGTACAGTCGCGTGAGTTCCGCGGGGTCCGCCGGGCGTTTGACGACCTCGCCGTTTCGCAGCAGGGGCACGCCACCTTCGTCTTCAAAGTAGACGACTTCGACCGGATCCAGGTTGTGCAACAACCCGAAGTAGTGATCGAACCCCTGATTGCGCGGCAGAAACGGTTCTTGAAATCCGAGATGCCATTTGCCGATGCAGGCAGTCGCGTAGCCGCCCGTTTTCAGCAGTTCGGGCAACGTCAATTCGTCCGGATGAATGCCCGATTGAGAATCCGCGCGATGCACCCAGATCGCATTGCCGACCCGGCGTGGGTAACAACCGGTCAGCAAACCCGCGCGCGAAGGACTGCAGATGGGCGCCGCCGCGTAGTAGTCGGTCAGCCGGATCCCTTCAGCCGCCATCGCATCAATCCGCGGCGTCTGGACTTCGGTCGCCCCGTAGCAACCGAGATCGTAATACCCTTGATCGTCAACAAAGATAAAGACAATGTTGGGCGGCGGTTCGGCACCCGCGTCCCTCGTGGCCGAGGCAAGACATAGGAACGTGGCGACACAACGCATCCACGTGGTTGGCCACTTTGGAACCCGGCATCGTGTGATCGTCAATGTTTGATCCTCATGTTTGGATGGACGTTGGGTTTGCCGAAAAACCTCTCCGGCCGCTTCACATTCGCTGGACAGCGCCACTTTGAATCAAAAACACCGTGATTTGCAGTGCAATGAGCGGCAAGGCGCTAGCCGCCGGTTGATGCGAAAAGACCCGCGGCTAGCGCGACGCGGCTCACACCAGTTAGGCCCTGTCTGAAAACTCGCAAAAACCCCGTCGCTGCCGTCGCGATCGCGGCGGCAAGCCACGCTCTGGCGAGCGTAGCGACTCGTTTTCATCACCCTCCCTCATCTGCTGACTCGAAAAACTGTACGACGTTGTCGTTTATTGCTTTCGCGTCGCCTCTCGCTTGCCGTCGCCAATCTCCCAACCCCAGCCCTTCGGTACGATCCCTCCGCCCTTGTAATCGGCGCTGGGTTTGAGGGGAGGCAGCGTGGCGACAAACGCGTCATAGTGTTCTCGCATGTTGGCAACGACGTTGGGTCGACTTGCCGCCAGGTCCTTCGTCTCCTGAGGATCTTCCTGCAAGTTGAAGAGCTGCCAGCCATCCGGGCCCTTGATCAGCCGCCAATCTTTCCAACGGACCGCGTACAGGTTTCGCCGTGGCGCGTCGGTCGGATCGGCGTTGTGCCAATAAATGTATTCGTGCACGTCTCCCTGCTTGTCTCCCTTCAGGTAGGGCAACAGATTCCTGCCATCACAACGTTCGGGCAGCTCCTTTCCGGCGGCGGCCGCGGCCGTGGCGTAGAAGTCAATGGTCGCCATCAATCCTTCAAACGTTTGCCCCGCGGGGATGGTTCCGGGCCAGGAGACAATGGTCGGAGTGTGCACCCAGCCTTCCATTTGAGTGTAAGGTCCCTTGCCGCCGCGATACGGCGCCGATGACCCGCCGTGCTGAATGTTGGCCCCGTTGTCCCCGTTGAACATGATCAGCGTGTCGTCTTGCAGATCATGTTTTTGCAGCACCTGCTGCAGTTTGCCGACGGCGTCATCCACCGCGACCACGGCGCCCTCGTAGGCTGTTCCTCCGCCGCCAGGAACACGATCGCGATAGCGCTGCGGAGTGTTTTTGACATTGGAATGAACGGCAAGGGGCGAGAAATACAGGAAGAACGGCTTCTTCGCGTTGCGTTCAACGAACTCGACCATGTAGTCGCCGTCCAAATCGGTCAGATAGACCGAACTGCCATCTTCACGTCGACGAATGTATTGATCCCCCGGTGCGTTGCGTGCCACCTCCATGAACCCACGTTGATGGGGCCCCTGGCCGACCGACCCGATGTCCCACTTGCCGATCTGCCCCGTCACGTACCCGGCGTCTCTCAAGAACTCCGCCATCGTCGGATGATCGTCGGGAATCGGCAGACCGCGGGCCATGCCGGATTTCCCGAACCGCTGGGCGTACATCCCCGTCATCAGGCTACAGCGGCTGGGTGAGCAGGGCGGATTGGTGATGTAGGACATCGTGCAACGAACTCCCTGCCTGGCCAGCGCGTCGATGTTCGGCGTGGGAATCCGCTGGTTGCCAAAACAACCCAGATCACCAAACCCCAAATCGTCAATGAACAGGATGACCACATTGGGCTTCTCAGATGCCTCCTGAGCCTGGCAGGCGGCACCGCACAAGCCCCAAACCATCGCGCCAAAGGCAAGCGTGCGTGCGAACTTTCGTATTTCGGGGACGTGCATTTCAGGCCCGCGCCTCTGTGAGTGATAAATGAAGCATGCGATCAGCTCCGGTCCGAGAAAGCCGCTCGATTCGACGCGTCGATCTTGACGGCATAGAATGCCAATTCCTCTTCCACACCACCGGAGCCGACCGATGAAAAACGCTGCGAGCCTCATTCTAACTGCTTTTCTACTCTGTCTGTCGGGATCGGCCTTTGCCCAAGACACCCCGCTTTCCGATCCATTCGCAGGACGATCGGCTGCCGGCGAAAGTGCGAACGCTCGGGCTCCCGGCAATGCCAGGAACAAAGCGACTTTGAAGACGACTGCCGGCCTTGCTCACGAATCTTCGGAAGCGACCCGCCGAATTCGGGCTGCGCTCGATGACAAGACGTCCCAAAGCTTCATCCAGACACCGTTGGTTGACGCCATCCAACTTCTTTCCACCACTCACGACATCCCAATCGTTGTCGATACGGTTGCTTTGGAAGAAAGCGGAATCTCGCTCTCGACACCAATCATCCTGGACCTCAAAAACGTCTCGCTTCGATCGTTCCTGCGGATCATGTTGCGAAGAGCGGGGTTGAGCTACGTGATCAAAAATGAAGTGTTGCAAATCACCACCGCCGAAGAAGCCGACAAGTACCGCGTGGTGGAGATGTACCCGTTTCCGGAAGCATTGACAGAGAAAAGCAGTGAGGTGATCAAAGCATTGACATCATCCGTTGAGCCCAACATCTGGGCGGTCAACGGCGGTGACAGTTCCGCGACGGCTGTGGAGAACGTTCTGGTGGTCAGCGCTTCCGAATCAACTCACGAGCACGTAGCCGACTTTCTTGAAAAGCTGCAGCGTGCTTTCGAACAGCGATGATCTGCGTTTCAGGTCATTCCCATCCCCGCGGAGCGGATTGGGAGCTTGGACCAATGTCATCCCCGCCCCTCTTGCCTGACTTGCCTGACTAAGCGAGGGTCGACGACCGCATCCACAGTCTTGACGCTCCTGAAGACGCGAGCGTCAATTTCCGTTGAATCCATGCTGGGTCGCGAAATGCCTGAGTTGCCCGATGTGGAAGTCATGCGTCGCCACGTCAGCCCGAGGTCCTTGAGACAGAAAATCCGGCGGACTTCACATGACGACCCTGACGTTTTCGCAAAGGATTCCGCCCAAACCGGTTTTCCCCCATACCTCTGCGAAGCGGCTGCATCATGCAACGTTTCGAGCCACGCGACCCGTCGCCGCGCAGTATCTCCACCCCTCATCGACGCCCCGGCGGCGATGTTGACAATCAATCGAGAGGTCTTGGTTACACGGGTGTCTTTCCACCGGTGCACCCGAAAACTTCGGCGGTCACGTAGCTTGCTTCCGGGCTGGCCAACCACACATACAACGGTGCCAACTCTGCCGGCTGGGCCGGCCTCCCGAATAGAGACCCCGATCCGAAGTGCTCGAACTTTTCTTTTGGCATCGATCCGGGAATGAAGGGGGTCCAAACCGGACCCGGGGCAACCGCGTTGACGCGGACTCCCTGCTCCATCGCGAGCTTGGCCATCGCCTTGGTCATTCCGATCAACGCGGACTTGGTCGTGGAGTAGGGAAGCAAATAAGGCGACGGATCGTAACCCTGAATGGACACCGTGTTGATGATGCTTCCGCCGGGAGGAAGATGCTTCATCGCCGCACGGGACAGCCAAAACGGGGCGTACACGTTCGTTTTAAAGATCCGGTCAAAGATCTCGGTGGAAAAGGCTTCAATCGAATCGTCGACGGCTTGGAATGCGGCGTTATTGACTAGCAACTCAAGCGAGCCAAGCGTATCGACCGAATGTCGGATCAAATGGTCGCAGAAAGATTCGTCGCGCAGATCGCCGCCGACCGTGATCGCCTTCCGACCAGCCGACTCAACCAACAACTTGGTTTCCTGGGCATCGCTCTCTTCGCTAAGATAGTTGATGACAACATTTGCCCCTTCGCGAGCGTAACTCAGGGCAACGGCGCGACCGATCCCGCTATCCGCGCCGGTCACCAAAGCGTTCAGCCCCTGCAACTTGCCAGAGCCTTGATAGGTCTCTTCACCGTGGTCTGGCGTCGGGTCCATCTGCGAGCTCAATCCGGGCATGGATAGCTTTTGCTGATCAAAAAACGGCGGTTTGGGATAGGCATCCCGCGGATCAAACAGTTGGACGTCGGGAAAAGCTTTTGCATCTTGAATGGTGTCCATTGATTCGTTTCCTACGGGAAGGCTCGTGACGAAAGGCCCGGTGTGGCATGCACCATGTTTGGTGCAATATCTTCTTGACGTAGAACGGATTCGGCACGCAACTATCGCGCCAACAACTCGGGGCCCGAAAGCTCGCCCCTCGCGTCCATCAGAGCCCACGTCACCCTCGGCCGATGCACCGGGAACGGCTTTCCCGACGCGGAACATCCTTTGCAGATCGTTATTGGCGTCGACCGTGTGAACCGTTGACAATCGCAATCAGCGATTCGACTCTTTCCAAGCCCCTTCTAGTGGAGCCTCGCAATGCAAGCGATACAAACCGGCGATCTGAAAACCCTGATGTCCGCCGAAGAAAACCTGATGTTGGTCAACACCCTTGATCAAGAGCACTTTGACAAGACCCGCATTCCTGGCGCGATCAACATTCCACAATCCCAAGATCAATTCGCCGAAAAGGTCGAAGCGGCAACGGGCGACAAGTCGCGTCCGGTGGTCGTTTACTGCGCAAGCGCTGACTGCAACTCATCCACCAAGGCCGCTAAAAAGCTAGACGCCGCAGGCTTCTCGCAAGTGTTGGATTACGAAGTTGGTGCGAAGGGCTGGAAAGATTCTGGCGAGTCGCTCGGGAATTAACAGCATTTCAGACCACGGCGACGGCAGCGACGCGGGTTTGCGATGTTTTAATAGGGACTTGTTGAGTAAAGCAATCGAATCGAGCCTCACGCAATAGCGGGCAGTCCGTAGCCGCTATCAAAGCTTGATGGCGCGTGTCGCGATGAACGTGTCCAAAAACTCTGACAGCGGATCCGTATCCGTTTTTGCGTAACGGTCTTCGTACAGCCCCGTCAAAAAGAACCCGGCAGCCAACTGGCCTCCGATCTGATCCTGCAGCGTGTGGCCGAACTCCAGCGGCTGTCCATCGGCGATTGCTTTCTGGATGTGTTCGGCATCCAAATGATCCAAGTCGGAATACGGTAAGCGGTATAGGACCTCCAAATTCCCATTCTCTTTCCGCTCGTCGTCAAACAGATACCGGATCGGATTGGTGAACCCGGACATCAAAACGCCCGCGCTTCGCAGCACTCGAAAACATTCTCTCCAGACCGGCAGGACAGAGGGCACGAAGGTGTTGGAGCAGGGATGAAAGATCAAGTCGAAAGATTCGTCTTCGAAGATCGACAGGTCAGCCATGTCGCCCTGAACAATCCGCATCTCCAACCGCTCGCGCTCGGCGACCGCTCGGTCCTGGTCCAATTGCCGCGGTGAATTGTCCAAGACGGTCACGTCGGCACCGGCGGCGGAAAGAAGGGGTGCCTGCTGACCGCCTGCTGAGGCCAAACAGAGCGTTTTCGTGCCCTCCAATGGTGGAAACCATTTCTTAGGTACCGGGATCGTTGGCGTCAAAACGATCTCAAAATCACCACCGCGTGCACGGCGGACCGTTTCCCGATCCACCGCCTGGGTCCAGCGATTTCCCCTGTCGACTTGTTGATTCCATGCTTCTCGGTTGTGCGAAAGAATGTCGGCGTCTTTCATCGATGCTCCCGGATCGAGTTCGCATTGGCTCCAGGTATCATTGGCTCCACGTACATTGGCAAACCGAACTGATGTTCCACAGTATTCTCGTAGCGAGTAACTTAGGGTTCGGCTGGGATCGTTCACATACCGAAGGGATTGAAAATGAGAAACGCGTTGTTCGCCGTCATCTTCACGGCAATTGTGGTTGGTGGCTTCCTGTTGACCGGTGTTCAGGCTGAAGCCCCGATCGAGGCCGAATCCCAGATTGTGACCATTGTTTACAAGGTGAGCGACCTGCCTGTCTTCACTGGGTCAAAGCAGTATTCACCAAAAATGCTGATGTCGCTGATCCAATTGTCGGTTTCTCCCCGAGACTGGGAACGTGAAGGCGGCCGTTCGATGATGGCCCCGTATCCACAGAACGTCTCGCTGATCATCTCAACGACGCAGGAAAACCATCGAAAGATTGCTGCCCTGCTGGAAAGCTTTCGGGACTAGCTGTAGCTGGACAGCGGCACGTTCGGTGAGCCGCGCGGCGCTAGCCGCGGGTTTTCTCGCCTCGACCGGCGGCGAGCGCCTTGCCGCTCATTGCACTGCAAATCACCGTGTTTTCGATTGAAAGTGTCGCGGTCCAGCCAGGCTGGACTCTCTCGATCCCCAGTTGGTGGGCCGCATCGACAACTGCATCACGACCGATCATCGTATTGCAGTATTTCTTCGCCGGTTGATTCGGCCGTTGTAGCTTCTGGCGAATTCATTCGGCTGGTTTTCTCACGCCGTCCCGGCTTCGGCATCTCTCGCATCCGCGGCGCGCACTCTCAGCCCCCGTCGAGGCATGGACCTCCGACGACCTCTCCAGCATGCCCATGCTCTAGCGTGCCTCGCGCCCTCCAAGTGCAATCTGTCAAGTTGCCGCAAAACCGCTTGACTCCGTACCATGGTACGGAGCCGATAATAGCGCAACGACGGAGTAACACCCATGTCCAACACGACCCACCATCAAACACCGGTCACCGTTTCCGTACGAACCAACATGCGCTGCCAATCCTGCCTGTCGAAGGTGGCAACAGTCTTGGACGGTTCACCCGAGGTTCTTGACTGGTCGGCCGATCTCGCTGATCCGAAGAAGACCTTGACGGCCCAGATCCTGTCGGAACAACCTGACGACACCCTGCAACGGCTTGTCGAAGAGGCCGGTTTCGTTGCGGAGCCGCTCGACAAGAACTCGCCGGCGGCAGCATCGCCGCCATTGACACAACTCGAGGCACCCTCCAAGGAAGAACCCAAGCCGCGTTTCAGCCTGGCAACGTACAAACCGCTCCTGATCGTGATCGGCTACGTCGTCGGTTTCTCGCTGCTGATGTGCTGGGCAAGCGGCACTTGGACCGTTGGGGCACTGATGCGGTACTTCATGGGAGGCTTCTTTCTCGGATTCGCCTTTTTCAAACTGCTCGACATTCGTGCCTTTGCCGACGCGTTCTCGACGTATGACGTCGTGGCCAAGCGTTTTCGAATCTATGCACTCGGCTACCCGTTCATCGAGTTCGCCTTGGGGACGGCTTTCGTGCTGGGCATTCAGCCCGTGCTTGTCAATTGCGTCACGGCGGTCGTGATGGCCGTCGGCTTGGTGGGAGTCATTGCCGCTGTCCGGAAAAAGCAGGCCATCCAGTGTGCCTGCTTGGGAACAGTTTTCAACCTGCCGATGTCTTCCGTCACGATCGTGGAGAACGGCACGATGATTGCCATGGCGATCACAGCGCTTGCCATGGGAGGTTAGAATCACCCAAATCTTGGAAACAACCTAAAGGTGAATTTGATGAACAGAGCGTTGGTAGTCATCGACGTGCAGCGCGAGTATTTTGACGGCGCGTTCCCGATCCGGCACCCGGCCGGACACCTCGAGACGATTCTGGAGGTGATGGATGCCGCGAACAAAGTCAAGATGCCGACTGCAGTCATCCGCCATCACCAACCCGATCCGGAATCGCCTGTCTTCCGCAAAGGAAGCGAAATGTGGCAACTTCACGAAGAAGTCGAATCCAGGCCGCGTGACGTCCTGATCGACAAGCAATTGCCCGGGTCATTTACCAACACTTCTCTCGACAGTTTCTTGCAGGACAAGAACGTCGATACCGTTTGCATCGCCGGATACATGACACAGATTTGTTGCGATACCACGGCCCGCCAGGCATTCCACCGGGGATACAAGGTCGAATTCCTGCGGGACGCCACCGGGACGCTGGATGTCCAAAACGAAGCCGGCTCCGTGACCGCCGAACAGCTTCACGAATCGATTCTGGTCTCGCAACAGATGTTCATCAGCGAAGTGATCGATAAACAGAAATGGCTTCAGCGACTCGCGGACGAGCCATCGCCCCTTTGAAGTAGCCCCGCTCGCCAGCGCGTGGATCAAGCCAGCTGGCCATCGCAGCGGGTTTTCAGACAGAGCCTGGCTGGACAGCGCCACTTTGGGTGAGCCGCGTGACACTAGCCGCGGGTTTTCTCGCCTCAACCGGCGGCTAACGCCTTGCCGCTCATTGCGCTGCAAATCACGGTACTTTTGATTGAAAGTGGCGCTGAGCCATCGACGCTTTGAAGTAGCCACGCTCGCCAGAGCGGGGATCCAGAGCGTCCAAGTCGCAGCATTGCCACCCTCTGGCGACGGTCACTACCTCGACATCGTCATCAAGGTTTGGCAACGTCCAGGTCGATGTCCGCATTGCGGTCACACGTCAAGACGCCCTCACGGATCTTCAACTCCGCCATCTGCAGGAACGAAATTTTTTGCCGTGGCGTTCGCTGCTCGGCGGGCGGCGTCGGATACGGCCGGTTGGGTTCGGTGTGATAAAAAATGAATGCGCGATCGTCAACGACGGCCACGCTGGGGTGCCGAGCCAACGTCGCATCGGCGGTTCCCGTTCCCGGCTCGTCAAGAATCGACGCTTGCTGTTCCCAGTGGATTCCGTCACCGGAATGAAAGACGGCCAGGCCCTTGTGCGGATCAGTCAACATCCAGTACCGGTCACGCCAATGGAATACATACGGCGCTTCCTGATACCCAAACCCACGCCGCTTGGGCGGTGCGTTCACGGCTCCGAGACACTTTCCATGATTCGACCACTGGACCAGGTCCCGACTGCTGGCCCACTGAATCCCGCCTCCTTTGCCGACGCGGTAGTAGGCGCGGTATTCATGGCCAACCTTGACGAGTGAGACATCGATCGGATCGGGCTGTTCGAACTCTGGAATGTCGGCCAGCTTCCACCCATCGATCGGATCCCCAATCGATGTCACATAGTGGCGAATCACCCCGTTGCCTCCCCAGGGCGGGTCCGCGGAGGCCTTGTACGTGGCAAACAGATGCAACTGGTCGCCCGAACGATGATCCCTGGGGCCCAGTGGGTATCGGCGTTGTCGGGTGTCCCCTTTCGGCCATCGAACGCGCAGTACCCGCGAAACCGCCAGTTCAACAGGTCGGGCGATGAAATGACACCCAATGGCGTTCCAACGTAGGAAGCACTTTCTCGCGTCGCCCGACGGGCCGTGTAGTAGATAAACCACTCATTTTCATGGGCGTTCCACACAATCTCCGGGTCGCACGAACCGTTGTAATGGGGGTCGGCAAACATCGGCCTGGTCACATTGCCCAACTGTCGCTTGCCGCCTTTGACCGACGGCTTGGAATGATTTTGGGACGACGGAGTGTCATCACTTTCGGTGCTGTGAACGCGGTGGCCGATGACTTTTCCCGTGAAGCGATTGGGTGCCTCGTAGTCGCCCGCCGCCGTTCGGTCATCAAAGCCGATGCTCAGGTCATCCACCGGTTGTACCGGAATCAAGCCCTTCGATGGACCAACGATCGGATCTTCGTCGTTGACCTGCAGTGTCATCCTGTCCGCGGTGAGCGTCGCCTTCAGCTTGACGCTTCCGGAGACTTTCCGGTCCCAGCTCAACCGCTTCACATCACCGCGAACGCGGACGTCGAACGTGGGCTTGCCATCAACGAAATGCAAAGCGAAACCATGCTGGTTGCCCCCCTGAGCGACAGCGACGCCGTCGGACAAATCACCTTCGACACGGACTTCGATCGTCAGCGGCCGATTGGCAATCGCCGGTTGCGTCGCCTGAGTACCAGTCGCGTCAACCGTTTGCCGGCCTGTGGAACCGGGTTTTGCCGATCCCCATATCACCCCCACGCGTCGCGCCCATGTCTCCCACGAAGCAATCATTTGCTGCAAGCGGTCGGGATGCTGCTTTGCAAGATCCGTTAGCTCGCAACGATCTTCCGCCAAGTTGTAGAGCTCCCATGTCAATTCATGCGGCATCCGCTTTGCGTAAACCGCCTTCCATTCGCCCTGCCGAATCGCATGGGCCGCTTGATGGTCGAATCCGATCGTGCGATCCGCCAGTCCCTCGCCTCGCATCGCCGGAAGCAAACTGGTACCTTCCAGCGGCGTCACCTCATTGCCCTCCCGCTTCGCCGGGTATTCTGCTCCCGCAACCTCAATCAACGTCGGCATCACGTCCATGACATGGGCAGGATCACGCACCCACTTGTCGGGCTTGCCGATTCCCTGCGGCCAATGCGCGATGAAGGGCGTGCTGATTCCCCCTTCGTGCGTGAAGTGTTTGTAAAGTCGAAACGGCGTGTTGCCCAGGTTGGACCACGCGCTGCCATAGGACTGATGAGTCCCGCGTCCTCCGGTTGCTCGCAGCTCATCTCCCGTTCGCAAGACCGTCGTGCCTTTGCGTGAGGTGTCGTCAAAACCAAACGGGCCCCATTCGTAACAGGCACCATTGTCGCTGAGGAACAAAATCAGCGTGTTATCCAGGTCATCTGTTTGCTTCAGGTGATCAACGATCCTTCCTACACCGGAATCGACGCCCTCCACCATGGCCGCGAACACCGCCATGCGTCTCGCGAGGTCCAACTGCCGGGCTTGATCGAGTGAATCCCAAGCCGGGTTCTGCTGACCGGAAAAACCATTGGCAATGTCGTCGCGATCAACCGGAACCAGGCTGCGCGGTGAAAGATGCCAATGATCACCGTCGACCAGCCCCAAATTCGTCATCCGCTCAAATCGCTCCTCTCGCAACACGTCCCAGCCCCGCTGATAGACTTCGTCATACTTGTCGGCGCGACTGGCTGGGGCCTGGACCGGAAAGTGCGGGGAAGAGTGCCCCAGAAACAGAAACCATGGCTTGCCCGACTGCTGGCCTTGGTTGATGAATTCGATCGCATAGTCGTTGAAGACATCCGTGGCATAAAACTGGTCGGCGGGGGGATCAATTTCTTTCTTGTGGTCTTCGGGCAACCGAATGTAGTAGTCCGCATCGTACTGATCGTGCGAATGACCGCGGGTGTAGCCGTAGAACTCGCCAAATCCACGTTTGATCGGCCCCGTATCCGGATGCATATGCCACTTGCCAACGTAGAAGCAGCGGTAACCCGCTGGCTTCAAAACTTCCGCAAGCGTTGCACATCGATCATTCAGCCTGCCCAGGTAGCCGGGCCCGCGTTGGGGACTCGGCTTGTTGGTGGTGAAATCGCCGATGCCCGCCTGCGTGGGATACAGTCCCGTCATCAGGGACGCCCGACTCGGGCAACAACGTGCCGAATTGTAAAGCTGCGTGAAACGAACGCCATCGGCAGCCAATGCGTCGATGTTGGGTGTGTCGATCTCGCCTCCATAGCATCCGAGATCGGAGTAACCCAAGTCGTCGGCCAGGATCAGAATGATGTTGGGGCGATCGGAGGCTGCGTGCACCGTCCCCACCTGAAAGGCGACAATCGAGACCAACAGGGCGATGGCGACACGGAGCACCCTGGCGGTGTTGTCAACAACACCAAAACGTTGTGTGGCCCCAACTTCATTTCGCATATTGACAACCGGCACGACGGTTCGATCCATTTCGCATTTCTCTTTGCTTTGCATTTTGGCTTGGTGGTATTCACGGTTAGCGGTGTTCCGCTTGGATGCTCGCGAGAGTTTCCGATCCTACAGTGATTCTTCCGCGGAACCATGATAGCCAGCGTCATTGCCCTGGATCTCTTTGTCACGTGCCGATTCATCAGCGTTAAAACGCGATCCGCCGGCCTTCGCCAATTTGATCACCAACGGACACCGATTCTATTCCGCATCCCAATTGGTCGATAGAATCGGATCTGACACGCGAACCACGAACCAAACCGCCGCGGAAAGGACTCATGACCGACATTCCTCCCCACGCAATCCTCGGCCAGTTGGTCACAGGACACTGGACGACTCAGGTGATCCACGCCGCCGCCAAGTTCGGCATTGCGGACCTGCTGGCTGAGGGATCCAAGTCGGTTGACGAATTGGCCGATGCGACCGACACGCAGCCAGAACTTCTCTACCGGCTGCTCCGGGCACTGGCCAGCATCGGCATTTTCGCCGAGCAGGATGACAAACACTTCAAGCTGACTCCGCTCGCTGAGCCGCTTCGCAGCAATGTCCCAGGCTCTCAGCGGTCGCTGGCGTTGATGATGGGCGATGAGCAATACAGGGCGTGGGGCAATCTGGTTGACGCCGTCCGAACCGGCGACAACGCCTACGAGAAGATCTTTGGCAAGGCGATCTTTGACCATCTTGCCGAGCAACCGGAAAAGGCTCGTATCTTTGACGACGCCATGACAGGCATCCACGGTCGTGAAACCCGTGAGATCCTGGACGCTTACGACTTTTCAGCAATCAACGTGCTCGCTGACATCGGTGGCGGCAACGGTTCCAACATCACCGCCATTCTGCAGAAACACACGGCTACGCGGGGGATCCTGTTTGATCTTCACCACGTGATCGAACGTGCACGACCCAACATTCAATCCGCCGGGCTCGCCGACCGGTGCGAGCTGATTGACGGTGACTTCTTCCGATCCGTCCCCGCGGGAGCCGATGCCTATCTGATGCGTCATATCATTCACGACTGGGACGATGAAAAGTCGATCACCATTCTGAAGAATTGCCACCAGGTGATGTCGCCGGGAACCCGGCTGTTATTGGTCGAAAGTGTGATCCCGCCGGGCAACGAGCCGTTCATGGGCAAGTTTTTGGATCTCACGATGATGCTGATCCCGGGTGGCAAAGAGCGCACCGAAGACGAGTATCAAAGGTTGTACGACGCCGCCGGGTTCGATCTCGTGCGGGTTGTCCCGACCAATTCAGAAGTCAGCGTGATCGAAGGCCTTCGCCGCTGAATTCGTGCTCAATGCGCTCAACCCTCCTTGCAAGGCACAGCGTTTCAAGACTGCACAAGCCTCACCCGCGAAGCGGCGACAGCAACACCACCACATCGACAATTCTTCTCTCCCTGCGCTCGTCCCGTCTAATAGAGAGGGTAGAACGACACAGGCACGAGCTCCAGTCGCGAAGCGACGACAGCCCCCTGCCGTCGGCGCAAGCCGACGGATGCGGCCGCCCCAAAAACACCAGCTGCGAAGCGGCGACAGCGACACCATCCCATCGACAAGAGCGACAATGCTCTCCTCCCTGTGCCCGCCCCTTCTTTAACAGCAAGGTGGCTCGGAGCGACTTCCCCGGCTCATCGGATCCGATACAGGTGCACCCCGTAACCACCGAAAGCATCCTGAAACTGTCCATCATTGATCCGCAAGGTGCGTTCTTCCCCAAGCACATCAACATCCGAGACGGAGGTCGACGGAGTCAATTGAAAGGTCGCGTTGACGTCGCGATTCTGCAGGTTCACCGCGAACACATACTCCTTGCCTCCGTGACGTTTGCACAGGGTCTTGATGGAAGCATCTTCCGGCTCCGAAACGACCTGCATCACATCGTCGACGGTCGGGCTGTTCAGGACGGGAGCCAATTGTCGGATTTGTCGATTGATTGCGGTAACACCGGCCAGCAATTCCGGATCATCCAACAACGACGCCTCGCGAAATCGAGGTTCGAATTGGTGGACGAAGTAGATGATCCCCTGTGATCCATGAATCAGCGACATCCAAACCTCCGACCGCACCTGTTCGGCGGTCGGCTTGACCTCCGTGTTGCTGATCCGGCTGCATTCGATGCAGTTCCACACGATTTGTTTAGGGTCAGCCCATCGACGGAGACGTTCGACGCCCTTCGGCACGTACTCCAGCTTTCCAGCAATCTGTTCCTTGCGGTGGACGACCGGGTAAATGTCAAACGAGACGATATCACATCCCTTGATGTATTCGGGATAATCTTCCAGATGATTGCGACGCACACCGCGTCCAATGTAGTTGTCATAGGCGACGCCTTGCCCGAGATTCAAAAAGATTGGCCGGGTCGGATCCGCCGCCCGAAGTCGTTCGTAGTTCTCGACAATGACTTGAGGTTCAATGGGTGGACCGTAACCTTTGCCGTCGCGCCGAGCCTGGGCGTTATCGGGTTCGTCGCCGTGCATCCAGCCGACGATGACGTCTGAGAACTCCGAATTCAAACCGACACCATTCTGAGAGCAGATGGTTTCCATTCCGGCCTCATCGAGCACCCGCAACTGTTCCTCCGTCGGGCCTCGATACAGACCCACATAAAGGTTGATTCCCGCGTCACGATAACGCTTGGCATTTTTCGGCGCTTGCAACCAAACGGCGATTGGAAAAAATTCGGGGTCATCGGAAACGCCGTTGGTCCAACGCCCGTAGGGCGTCGAACCTTGGTCAGTGGTTTCCGGTGTTTGCGCTTGGGCACCAGCCAACCGGACCTCCACGAACGCCATCGCGGTCAACACGGCGATCCAAACGGAGTGACGAGCGATCGAATGGCTTGAGCTTCGGTTGAACATCAGCAGAGCCGCCTTGGTGAGAGCATCTTTGGAGAACCGCGTGGAAGCCACTCGATTGGCTCCCCGGGCCGGAAGCCGGCGCTCTGCAAAGCACCGCCTCGCAGGGCTCACCGTTCCATCCGGTAACAGCAAGCAAGCCACATTCCGACCACGCATTCTCGGTCCACCCAACATGGTATCCGGATTGGAGTGTGATTTGTTCGCCCAGGCATCCGCGACACCCCTGATCAGCCAGAGCAAGCTTTCGAGAAACGTCCGCTGAGCCATTCTCGCCCCAAAATCCGCCCTGAATGGGACCAGCCGCTCGAAGGACTTGCCGGATTCGAGGAGCCGACCGGCTACAACGAAGAACCGTCCGAGGGAGCGCTCTGCGGATTGGTATAGAAGTGGGAAGTGTTCCCACACGCCTTGCAATCCCAACGGAACCGGGGACCACGTTTTCGAATCTTGGCCCTGACTCCGCATGGACAGGTGAGGTTGATTCGCTCGTTTCGTTGGCACCCCTGACATTTGAAGTAGTAGCCGTAGCGACCGTACAGAATCTCCAACGCTTGACCGCAGTGTCGACAAGACGTTCTTTTGGCAGAGGCATCGCCGGAGGCCGAACGAGGTGCAGAACGTTGGTTGGACAAGGCAGGCGGTGGCAACGGAGGATGCGACGCGTCGCGAGTTTCGCGCACGACCGGTGGCGGTTGAACGAACGGTTCGTGACTGCGAAGCAGAAACTCACGAATTGCCTGAAGTTCCTCCGTGGTGAATGGTGCAACCTTGTTCTCGATCATCGCCGCTTGTTTCGCTTCGTCGGAGGTCGCCGCGTACCGCAAGAAACCGCGGACTCCTGTCACGAGGTGGATTTCGGAAATCAAGTTTTCGATCCGTTGAGCGACTTGATCGGCTTTGACCACTTCCGGCGCAGCTACTCCTTTCCGTTTGATTTCGCCGCCGTCAGATACAGCAACGAACGTCGCGAAACGCTGTTCACCAAACTGACCTTGCACCATTCCCAGCAGCACTTTCCGCCTGAGCTCTTCTTTTCGGTCGTTCAATAGTGACCTGAGCAGTTTGGCTTGCATCTTGACCTGCACGACGGGCGATTTCATACCCATCCGGGTACGACCGTAAACCCTCGTGAATTCCTGATGTTCATTGACCTCAATGGTTCCGGTGACAGATTTACTCTCAACCAATGCAAAGCCAAACGGATGGAGCACCAGATGGTCGATTTGGGCGACTTCGCCGCCACGCACAACACGCAGATCATTGAAGACGAAAACATCTGGCAATTCGCCAAACGCTCGACGCAGGTAGAACGCCATCTGCTTCTCAGCTTCATAGCCAGCCCGCAGCCGTCTGTCGGACGGAACCGGCCCGACTTTCTCATTTAGAATCATAGTTACCCCGACCAATTCCATGAGCTCGAGGCGATGCGACGGATCCTTACCAAGCTCTCACCTCGCGGATCTGGCAGCCAATATCAAAGCGAGGTTTGTATCGAAAGAAACTTGGTTTCAATAGCACTGCCGATCCAGACTCACCGCATTCTGCCCGGTGCAATACGAAACATCCAACCAGCACAGCTGGCAACGACCGCAATTTGCTGACCGGAATCGGAGGCCGGCACGAAAAAGAATCTTTGCACAAGATTCGGTGTCAATATTCTGAACATCGTGGCCAGGGAGTTTCAACTGGAAATGGACGCTTGAACGCGTCAAAAGCCACTGTCTGCAAAAATCGGTCAGCAGGAATTGATGAGCCGTAGGCGCTACCGCCTCGAGTGGACGACAATGCGATGTACCGCTTTCTTGGACCGTAAGGAACTCGTGGATAATCCCTGTGATGGACGACGAGCTTGCTGATGACGACCACGATGAAGCGACGGACATCGCCGATTTCAAGCCTGCGCGGTTTTCATCCGACCTTCGACTCCCGGCTGGTGACGAACAACAGCTCAACGATGCCGCCGTTGCTGTGCGGCACGAGTTTCGGGACAGTTCTCGCTGGAAGCGATTGAACTGCATGAAGGTCAGCGTGTTCGCCGAGCGTGACCGAGGCATGGTCTACGTCGTTCACATCGGCAAGACCGTCGAATTTGATTGGACGTGGGAAGGCGCGAAAGCGTTTTGCCCGAACTCGCTCGATGAGAACGACAGTTTTTCCGATCGATTCTACGAAGAAGCAGAATACGAAGATGCAATTGACTGGTCGGGCGAGATTGTGGAGGTGGATGAGCAGCATGGTTGCCTATTCGTGGCACTCGATGATCCGGAAGCAATTCCCAAAGCCGGTGCCTTCTTCGTGCGTCCGTTCGAATTCCTGTCCGTACTGCATGCGATTTACAACAGCGATACGTTTGAGAAAGTTCGGGAACGGCTTCCCGCAAGGCTGAACGCTTCCCGGGGCGGGGTTCATCCCGGCATCTCTCACACGGCGATGGTTGGACTTTCACATCTGAAAAGCTGGTGGCAGCATTCTTGGAGCGTACTTTGGGGACCTCCGGGAACCGGCAAGACTTGGACAAGCGGCCAACAGATCGCACGAGTGCTGAGTGACAAACGAGAACGCATCCTAATCCTCTCGACGACGAACAAGGCAACCGATGCGGTGGCGTTGTCACTGGGCGAGGCGGTGAAGAGCGTCTGCCCCGTCGAACTGGAGAATGAAACCCTACGGAGGATCGGCAAGGGAGCTTCGTACCAGACTTTCGTGAATCGAGAACTCGATTCGATGCTGGCGGGAGCAGAGTCTGACGTGCTTTCTAAGATCGACGGTTTGGCCCAGCAGCTTCCGCTATTCGATTCGTGGGAAGAAAAGGCCTTTACTCGAAAGCAGATTAGCGAACTGAGATCAACTGGCAACGACCGAAGCAATCGCATTTTCGTGGACCCGGAGAATCGAGTCGTTATCGCCACAGCATTCAAAGCGATGAGCTTTCTGAAAGATGACACCATCCGACAGATGGTGGAAGACGGCGAAGCTCCATTCACGACGATCTTCATTGATGAAGCCGGATTGATTTCAAGGTCCGCGATTGCTGCCCTTTCGCTGTTGGCGGCCCGCCGCGTCGTCCTCGTCGGCGATTCCAAACAGCTTGCTCCGATCAGCCGCATCTCGCGTGTGCTTCCAACCCGACAGCAAACCTGGCTCGCCAGTAGCGGCTTGAGCCATCTCGAAGAGACAAGGGATGTCCCAACTGCCGTTCATCTACTTTGCGAACAACGACGGATGCACCCTGAAGTGTGCAAGGTCGTTTCGACGTTTCAGTACAACGGCGTGTTGAAGACGGCGATGGAAAGAGCCAGGCAGGAATCATCGCTCTCTCCGTTTCTCTCCGACTGGTCACGAACGATCTGGTATGTCCTCGACGAAGAAGACTGCGATCTTGCTGCCATTCGAGCCACTCGTGGACCGGGCAACAAAAGCTGGATTCGCCAGATCACGAAGTCCGTGTTGCAGAAACTCTTCTCAGACTCTGATGTTCGACGAGCCAACGGACTATTCATCTCGCCGTTCAAGGCTCAGGCCAATGCGATCGGTGAGTCGCTGGCAGACTGGCGAATGCACTCGTGGGAATCTTCGACCGTCCACAGCCAGCAAGGTTCCGAAACCGACATCGTCGTGTTTGACACGGTCAACGCCGGAAGCCACACATGGGGTGTTGTCGAATGGAAGCGACTCGTGAATGTCGCACTGAGTCGAGCACGAGAAGCCGTTGTCGTTCTCGCCAGTCGTGCCGAAATGGACGAACCATATCTTCGCCCGCTTAAACGACAACTATCTCCCTCTGTACTGGTGAGGGAAGGTGGCCGGTACAAATGGAGTCAGCCGGCGGACCGAGCGTCAATGGAAAGTTCTTTGGTCGCCGAACAGAAAGCATCGTATCAAAACAGATCAAGAACGCCGGAAAGCTACACGGAGAAAAGCGGTCAACCAAACTGCCGAATGGGCGATCAGATTGATGCTCGGAAAGGCATGAAGCGATTGTTCTCTCAGGAGCAGACACGCCTGACGAATCTTAAACTCGACGGCAAACCTCGATTGGTCCGTGGAGTCGCCGGGAGTGGCAAGTCGGTTGTACTATGCAACTGGCTGGCGAAAACAGCGAAACGACTGCGGGGCAAGACGGACGCTCGCATCTGGGCTGTGTACGCCAATCGGAGTCTTCACAAGTTGCTTTGCGACTCGATCGAAGCAGCGTGGGAACATCAGAGTGATGGTGAACTGCTGGACCGATCTTCGTTCCCTTGGGAGAACGTCGAATTGCTGCATGTGAAGGATGTTTTATCGGGGATGTTGCCCAGCGTGCAGATGACGATGGATCAGTTTGGCTTCGACTATGATCGTGCCGCCGAAGAGTTTCTGAATCAACAGGACACTGAGAACCTCTTACCACGCTGCACGGCATTGTTCATCGACGAGGCTCAGGACATGGGGCCGTCAACGCTGCGACTCCTACTGTCGGTCGTCGAACAATCCGACAAGGCAGACGCCAACAGTCGCTCGGCTCACATCTTCTATGACAACGCACAGAATGTGTACGACACAAAGACGCCGAAATGGGCTGAGTTCGGTCTCGACATGCGGGGACGCTCAACCATCATGCGAGAGAGCTTTCGGGCGACTCGTCAGATCACGGAACTCGCCGTGAACGTGCTGCACCGACTTTCCGGCGACACCGGAAGGGATGACCAGCAGGAACTGATTTCTCTTGGATTACTCAAACCGACAACGCGCAACGGCGAAGACTGGTTGGAAGCAACATTCAGTCAGATCGAAGGCCCTAAACCCATCTTCCATTCCTTCGACCATCGAAGCGACGAGATGGCGGCAATTGCAAAACACTTGCGGCACCTCATCGAAGTGGAGGGTATTTCCCCAATCGATATCTGCGTCATTTACAACGGCAGTGCCGTTCGGATTCTGGAGTCACAACTGGCTCCCAAGCTCGCTCAGTTTGGCGTCGAGTTGTCATTTCAGAAGAATCGCTCCTTCGAGCGAATAGAAAACACGCTGATTGCCACGACGCCGCATTCGTACAAAGGTTACGAAGCGGAAGTTGTCGTGGTTCCCTGTGTCGATCACTACGTCGCCCGCGAAGGCAAGTTGGTCGCGAACGCTTTGTACGTGGCGATGACTCGCGCTCGCTCCTTGCTGGCCATTTACGGCATCAGCGGCGTTTCGGAAGCCAGCCGAAAGGTTGTAGGCACGATTGCGGACTGTGTACGCTCTCAAAACGCCCAGCCGAAAGTTGATGTGTCGGACGACTGAAGCGAAACCATGCTTGTTAAGCTTCGCATCCGCGACTCCACGCCCATGCCGTAATCTTCGTCACGCCAGGTGATGCCTGGGTTGAATCACTAACTGCCGATGGCGTCTGTGGTACTCTCGTGAAGTTCGTCGGATCGCGTGTCTCGCTGTGGCAACGCGAATGGAACCCGCATTATCGGATTTTGGCCCCCGCTCAACATGGGCAGATGAGGTTGATTCGTGACGCACATGACGCAAACCGCGTAGGAAATCGAGTGACTTCGACGTTTCCAAGCGATAGGTTGATGATTCGGGGACGGAAAACGGTGCCGTTGTCCGCTCGCAACGAAATGAGAAGGGGAGAAAACCGATGGCAATTGCTCGAATGTTCTGCTTGCCGCAAGTGACTTGGACCATGCTCGCGCTCGTCGCTTTCTTGCTCGGTGAGAAACCCGCGTGTGCCCAAACGGCGAATTCGCTGGAGCCGGAAATCGCCAAGGCGATCGAGGACCTGACAAGTGCAAAGTTCCAACACCGACAAGCGGCTTTTCGGACCCTTGTGAGCAACGGCGACACTGCCATTGGCGCGCTTGAAATCGCGTCGGGAACCGGCGACCCGGAAGTCGCGACTCGATGCGTCGAAGCACTTGCAGAGATCGCCAATGACAAGAAGTTTTTGTCCCGCGTCATTGCTGCATTAGATCGACTCGCAGCCGACCCTGCAAATTCCGCTGCAAATCTGGCCAAACACCACGCAACCCAGCTAAAGATGACGGACGAGGACCGCGCCGTCGCAGCCCTCACCTCGGAGGGTGTACGAATCCACCGAAGCCCAAATGGAAGCGTTTTTTCCGTCAACATCACTCACGATCGACAGATTGTGTGGTTGAAACACTTCAAGGACCTCCACTCGGTCAGACTTAGGGGACCCGAAGTCACTGACAACGGAATCATGACTCTTGTCAAACATCCGAATTTTTCCAGCTTGAACATCTCGCGAACATCCATCACGGATGGCGGCCTCTCCAAACTGTGGGAATTGAAAGAACTCAAAAGCATTAGCCTTTCTGCGGACGAATTCACCCCACGCGGCATCCATGCACTGCGTGAAATCCCGAAACTCGAAATGGTTGTACTGCTTTCCGACACTGATGAGGAAACGCTTGCAGCTTTAGCTGAAGCCAAGCAGGTCGACAGCTTGTATCTTGCAGAGATTCGATTGACCCAGCGGGCTATCGACCTCCTGAATCAGTTCAGTCATTTGAAACGCCTTAGATTCTCGGTCCAAGCAATCAACGACCAACAGCTTAAGTGGCTAGGACAAATTGCCGTCCCAACCGACCTTACCGTGAGACAGTCTCCAGAGATTACGGAAGAGGCATGGCGACATCTCCGGGAATCGCGATTGCTTGGGCTTTCGATAGCTGAATGCGTCATCACGGATGCCAGTCTGGCGCATCTCGGTGAGATCAGCTTGCTTGAATCTCTTTCTGTCGGTGGTGAATCGATCACGGATGCAGGCCTTGTACATCTCGAAAACCTGCAGGCGCTTGAGAGCCTACGCCTAACCGGGACTCAGGTGACGGACGACGGAGTCGACCGACTCCGTAAAGCAATCCCAAAGTTGCGTCATGTTTCGATTCAGACGGGACGCGGGGGCGCCGCCGCCCAATGGAGAGCGCTGGCTGCGGTTCCCCGAATACGCTTTGTCGACGATCCGTACAGTGACCGAAAAAATGCGTTCCTCGACGATCGGCTGACGGCGGCCGACGCCGCAGAACTTAAAAAGGAAAGCAAGCTGGGGACCATCTTCTTTACGCGAGGCGGCACAAAGGACCAGGACCTCTCGTTGCTTCGCGACGTTTCGATGCAAGGTTTGGTGATCAACTCGAAACATGTTGGCGACCAAGGCATCGAGAGCCTTGCAGATCACCCGACCCTTCAGTCGCTCGCACTGTGGTCTTCGACCATTACCGACAATTCGATGGAATCCATTGCTCGAATTCCGTCCTTAACCAAACTTACCATTCACAGGGCGCTCATCACGGATGATGGAGCGGCGAATCTGATCGCCAGGTTGAAAGAGGCTGGAAAGATTCAATCTCTCCATTTCTTCAGATGCTCAAAACTGACGGACCAGGGACTGCGGAGGATTGGCGAACTCAGCTCGCTTGAGCGATTGTTCTTAAACAACATGGATGGAATCACCAGTGGCCTTCTTGAACAGATCTCTCAACTGTCGAATCTGAAGCGATTGGAGATGGACGATGTTGCACTCGACGAAAACGATCTTGCCTTCTTGGGCACGCTGTCAAAGCTTGAGACTCTGGGCTTGTCAGTCAGTGACTCACCTGGGTCGCTCACCAATCTCGGTCTGAAGCATCTTTCTGGCTTGCAGTCTCTCCGCTCGCTGACGGTCCAGAAAGCCAGCATTGATGACCGGGGTGTCAGCGAACTGGTGAAGATCAGAGAGCTGCGAGATTTGGGATTGGGAGGAACAGGAATCTCCGATACGGGCGTGAAACAACTGGCGACGGGATTGCCAAATCTCACACGCCTGGGCCTGACGAGAACAGACGTGACAGATGCCTCAATGAAGTCTGTCGGAAAACTGACGAAGCTGGAATGGCTCTGGCTAGACGGCACCGACGTTGGCGACGACGGACTCCGGCTCCTGGATGATTTGACTGAGCTCGAATACGTTTACCTGAATAACGAAAACGTGACGAGCAAAGGCCATCAGCGTTTCCGTCAAAAGCATCCAAGCACAAATATCATGCTGCGATGAACGTCACCTTCGAAAACGCTCAACACCCAACGAGGAAGTTGATGCCAAAAAGCACGGCCGATCCGACAATCGCGGTCGCTGGCCCCTCGTGAAAAGTAGGGTGAAGCAAAGCTGCACGAGTTCCAGTCGCGAAGCGCCGACAGCCCCCTGCCGCCGGAGTACCCGGACGAACACGAGCGTCTCCGCAGCTTCCTATCTTCAGGCCAGCACGCTGTCGATCACGTGGCCGTGGACGTTCGTCAAACGAAAATCGAAACCTTTGAATCGATACGTCAGCTTCTTGTGGTTGATGCCAAGCAGGTGCAAGACCGTGGCGTGAAAGTCATGCACGTGGAAGGGATCGCGTGCCGCGGTAAAACCCAGTTCGTCCGTTTCGCCATAACTTGTTCCGGCGTTGACTCCTCCGCCCGCCATCCAAAGCGGACCACTCTTGGTGTGGTGGTCCCGACCATTGCCACCTTGGGACATCGGTGTGCGTCCGAACTCGCCGCCCCAGATCACCAGCGTGTCTTGCAACATTCCTCTTTGCTTTAAATCCTGAATCAGCGCGGCGGCGCCTTGATCAACCTCTTTCGCTCGCGACGTCACGCCCTTGACGACACCACCGTGATGATCCCAGCCGGTGTGGTAGAGCTGAATGAAACGCACGCCCCGTTCGGCCATCCGGCGGGCCATCAAACAATTGGATCCGAAACTGCCGTCAGGCTGTTCGCCCACACCGTACAGGTCTCGCGTCGTCGCCGTTTCCGAGGAGAACTCGGCCAGCTGCGGGACACTGGTTTGCATCTGAAAGGCAAGTTCGTATTGGTTGATCCGCGTCAGGATTTCCGGATCGCCGACTTGTTGGTGATAAAGCTGATTCAGCGACTGAATTGAATCGATCGTTTCCTTTTGCGATCTTTCAGCAACGCCGGCCGGTGACTTGAGATAGTTCAGTGGCTGTGAACTGCCATAAAACTCAACGCCCTGGTGTTTTCCTGGCAAGAAACCGTTGTGCCAGGCTGTGGTCGGAATCGGTTGTCCAAGCGGGCCAGAACGCATGACGACAAAGCTGGGCAAGTCTTCGGCTTCGGAGCCCAACCCGTATGACAGCCACGACCCCATGCTTGGACGGCCGGCAATGCTAAACCCGGTGTTCATGAACGTGTGCGCCGGATCATGGTTGACCTGGTCGGTCTGCAGCGTCCGCACGACGCACAGCTCGTCAGCGACCTTCTGGAGAGACGGCAGCAAGTCGGAGATCAGCTGTCCGGATCGGCCGCACCGTTTGAAACCGACGTCTGTCCCAAAGCACTTGAGTGCCTGGTACTGCAGGAACGCGAGCTTGACGCCTTCGGTCATCGACGATGGCATGGGCTTGCCGTTCAGCTCGCGCAACTTCGGCTTGTCGTCGAAGGTTTCAAACTGGCTAGGTCCCCCCGCCATGTACAAATAGATGACTCGCTTGGCCTTCGGCGCGTGATTCGGAAACGATCCGGCCGCCAGGGCGTCGCGACCGAGCAAGCTGCCCAGCGCGGCAGCGCCGATTCCAGTCGCCGACTTGGCGAAGAAGTGGCGGCGTGTGACGTCGAGTGGAAGAGAGGATTTCATGACCGATTCAAGAATTCATGGGTGTTCAAAACCGCGCGTGTCACCGCGGTCCACGCGGCGAGTTCGACAGCCGATTCGTCTGATGCTGGATCCAACTGTCCGATTTGAAGGAGTTGCTTCGCTTCACCGGAGTGCTGTCGGTAATGTTCACGTTGTGATCGCAGGAGATTCAGCAACACGTCGCGTTCAGACGTTGTTGGCTGACGCTGCAACGCGATTTCGTAAACCCGTTTGATTCGGCTCTGATCACTGTCAACCTGCTCGTCGCAGATCCGACTCGCAAAGACGCGTGCTGCTTCGACAAAGATAGGGTCGTTCAGCAGCGCCAAGGCCTGCCCCGGCGTATTGGTGATGTTACGTTGCGCGGTGCACTCCTGACGCGTGGGCGCGTCAAAGGCAAGCATCGTGGGATGGATGTTTTGACGCTTCCAAAACGTGTACAGGCTGCGGTGGTACTGATTGCGGTCCGAACTCGTTTCCCAGTCCATGTGACGGCTGCCGAACATGACTTTGTCGGAACGCGTCCAGTACGGATCAGGCTGATACGGAAAGAAGCTGTGGGTCGGAACTTGATCCGTCATCTTCAAGATTCCCGCCGCCCGCAACGCCGCATCTCGAATGGCTTCCGCATGGATGCGATAGCGGCCCTGGCGAGCATGCCATCGGTTCCCCGGATCCCGCTCGGCAAGGTCCGCTGTCGGAATCGAGCTCAGCCGATAAGCTTTGGCCGAAGTCAGCAGTCGTACCATGTGATTGCGATCCCAACCGCTGTCACGAAATTCGCAAGCGAGCCAGTCGAGCAAATCAATGTGGGACGGCCAATCTCCTTGGGTGCCGGCATCTTCCAGTGTTTCACTGATTCCACGGCCGTAGAACTGATGCCAAAGCCGATTGACAAACACGCGGGCGGCGATCGGGTTGTCATCGGCAAACAGCCACTCCGCCAGATCGAGTCGATTCAGCTCGGTTTCGGATCGGTCTTCGCCAACGAGGAAGCCGGGTAAGGCCGCATCGAGAACCGGCCCGGATTTGTCAGAGTAGTCACCGCGATGGAGCAGCCGAGTCGTTTTGGGATCTTCGGTTTGACGAGAGACCAAAACCGGCGTCGCCCGCGAACGCATCACAAACAGCTCGGACTCCATTCGTCGCAGCCGCGCCATTCGCTCTGATTGCGAGTGTTGCAGAAAAGCCAGTTCGGCGAGTTGCTTTTCGGTCGCGTCGCGCTCCTCGGGAGCCTTGCGAACGGCCTTGGGCACCAGCGACATTCGACGCTCGTAGGTTTGGCGATTGACGGGGTTTTCCCACCACAGGCGAATGGCGGTTTCGCCCAACTCAAGAGAGGTCACTTTGTCATTGCGGAGATTCAATCCGCTATCGCCCCAGGCGACGGTGCCGCCGGTTTGCAGCCAGGCCATCCCGACGGCCTCGAACGATTGACCGGAAACGGGTTTGATTCTTCGCTTCAACGGCACCTCCAATCGCACCCAACCAGATTCATTCGGCAGGTCGCCGACGCGGACGACTCGCTCCGGGTCACTCCACGCGTGTGCTTGATCCAGCGTATCCGACGTGTCTTTTCCCCAGTAGTACGTTTCGTAATTTGCGGATCGCCAACCGAGTCGACCGTAATCGCCGTGGGAGATCTGGAGACCAAGCATTTCGGGCCGATCCTCTGGATCGATCCAAACATTCACAAACCAGGCATCTTGTTCCGCATCGGTGGTTTCACCGCCTTCGTTGACGTAGCCGGTCATGAACTCAGCCGCGTGGTGGCGATTGAATTGCCCATCCTCGGCTCGGGTCAGACGGGCGAACTGATCGTCAACGGCCACCGTTTCATACTGGCCTTCCGTGATCCGTGGCGCCGGCAGTTGAACGGGAGCCCAAACGAAGTCGCGGCGGGATTCCGTGTCATTGAGTTCTTGAACGACCTGTTCGCGCCAGGCTTCCATCCCCTCGATCGATGCGGTTTCGATCTCTTTCCCCAGCCGACTGATTTTGGCACGGAGTTGGCGATCACGCCGACTGGCATTTGCATCATCGTGTACGTAGTGCAACGGCTCGCGGCGGTCGCCCGGCGTGTAGACACCGGCTTCGACCAGGTCATCGAAGAAGGCAGCCAGACTGTAGTAGTCTTTTGCCGACAGCGGATCAAACTTGTGGTCGTGACATTCGGCGCACCCGGTGGTCATTCCCAGCCATACCGTGCCGAGAGCACGGACATGTTCACCTTTTAGCTTGTAAAGCTGCTCCAGTTCGATCGCGCCAGCTTCGCAATTGGTGTTGACGATGCGGTTGTACCCGGAGGCAATCAGATCATCGTCGCTCGCGTCCGGAAGCAGGTCGCCCGCCAACTGAGCCATCGAGAATTGATCAAACGGCATGTTCTCGGCGATCGCACGAATCACCCACGCCCGGTAGGCTCCCGAAGCAATCGGTTCGTCGCTGACAAATCCACTGGTGTCGGCCCAGCGAACCAGATCCAGCCAACGAACGGCTTGATGCTCAGCGAAAGCCAACTCGCCCATCCAACGATCGCGAATCCGCACGAAGTGCTCCTTGCTGGGATCCGCTTCGAAGGCACGAACTTCATCGATCGTCGGCGGCAAGCCGCGAAGATCCAGACTCAGCCGCCGCATCAAAGTTCGGGGCGTCGCCTCCGCAACCGGTTCTGCCGCTTGCTTTTCCCAGCCAGCCCGCAGGAACGCGTCGATGGCGTCCGCGCCGGCGCTGCCGTCCGGGACCTCCGGACGGACAAGGGGTCGCCATGCCCAGTGTTCTTCATACTGAGCTCCTCCCGCGATCCACTGTTCGATGATTTCCCGCTCTTGTTCGCTGAGCGTTTGCTCCGTGTGGGGAGGAGGCATGATTTGGTCAGGATCTTCGCTGCGTATTCGCAACACAATCTCCGAAGCTTCCGGATCTCCCGGAACGACGGCTTGATAGCCGCCCAAGTCTTCCGTCGCACCCGCCAACGTGTCCAGCCGCAGACCGGCTTTCCGGTTCGCCTGGTCAAACCCGTGGCAGTAGAAGCAGTTTTTGCTCAAGATCGGACGCACGTCTCGATTGAATTCGATCGCCGATTCGGCCACGGCAAGCACGGACGAGGTTGCGGGCAAAATCAGCGCCCAAACAAAGAAAAGCAGCAAGCGTTGCATGGATGGTGCGGGCCGGGGGGTGAAAGAGCCCGACGAGAATCGTGGAGGCGGGACGTGCAGGAAGGGGGATGCAGGCAAGAAACCGAATCTCGCGAGCGTCCGCCGCATTATATCGGCAGACTGGCTTCCTTTCAGTTTATATCACGGCACGCGATCAAATTGGGCAACCCGCCCGGACGATCGCCCAGTCAGATGAGCGGGCACAGAGCTGGATGTCGGACTTCGAAGTGCGAGAAGAATCGCATCGCAAGGCGTCGTACTTCGCCCGACAATCGCAATCGTGATCACACACAATGAGTCGAATTCGCTACCTCGGTTTAATAGATTCCCAGACCTTAGCACCTTTAAATTCCACAGTCAGGCCGCGCCCAATCTCAGAATCCTCGCGACTCAGGCCATCAGAATCCTCGCGTGTCAGGTCAAGCGGACGGTCAGATCAACCTCCGCAGTCCAAACTGGTCCGGATGAGACCAAACTGGAACGGTTCGTTTCACCATTCAAGTCTTTGCCGCGGTTGCCGCCCTGGCCCATAGGCCTCTTGAACGATTCCGTCTTGCCGCCGTTTGATGGCAACGATGCATTACAGTACGCGTTCGCTGGTCCGCAGCAGCCAGCGAACGACGGTAGACTGTCAATAGATCGGGGCAACCCCGAACGGTGTTTGCCGTCAGGTCTCTGGCATGTTTGGGCATGAGGGTTGCATCGTGCCCGCGGCGGTCGCAGTACATTGATGTCGCAGTACATTGATTCTGACGGACTGTTAGGAAACGACTCGTCGTCCAGAACAGATGGGGCACGAAGAGTGATTGTTGGCATTGATCTTGGGACCACCAACTCAGCCATCGGGTATCTGACCGACGATGGCCCGCGATTGATCCCAAACTCCTTGGGCAAGGTTTTGACACCGTCGGTTGTGGGAATCGACCGTGACGGTTCTCTGCTGGTGGGTGAGTCCGCAAAAGAATTGCAGGTGGTTGCACCCGAGCGGTGCGCCTCGGTGTTCAAACGCCAGATGGGAACCGACTGGCGCTGCCGCCTGGAGGGGAAAGAGTTCACGGCAACGGAGCTCTCAAGCCTTGTCCTTCGGTCCCTCGCCGAAGACGCGGTGCAGCATTTCGGCAATAAGATCACTGACGCGGTCATCACCGTTCCGGCGTACTTCAACGAATTGCAGCGCCGCGCAACAATCCTGGCCGGTCAGATGGCCGGACTGAAAGTCGAGCGAATCATCAACGAACCGACTGCGGCCGCAATTGCTTACGGGCTGCCCGACCGCGGAGCCGAGAAACTGGTTGCCGTGCTGGACCTGGGCGGCGGGACGTTCGATGTGTCCGTGGTCGATTTTTTTGAGGGAGTTGTTGAGGTCCGTGCCTCGTCTGGTGAATGCTTTTTGGGCGGTGAAGACTTTACCAGCATGCTGGTCAAACGGGTGCTCGAGCAGCACGGGCACGTGTACGAACAGGCGGAGTTCAAGGAGCCGCTGCTGGTGTCGAGGACGCGGCAAATCTGCGAACGGGCGAAGATTGACTTGTCAAAGCGTGGCAAGGTTCTGGTGCGTGTCGCTGATAACAAGGGGGAGTTGAGTGAGCATACGACATCGGTGACATTCACCCGCGAACAGTTTCGTGAGTGGGCTGAGCCGTTGTTGGCGCAAATGGACCTACCGATCCGCCGAGCCTTGGGTGATGCCAATCTAGCGGCTCGCGACATGGACGAAATCATTTTGGTCGGCGGCGCTACCCGAATGCCAACGCTCATCGAACGAGTCTCCCTTCGATTCGGGAAAGAGCCACGATGCTCAATCAATCCGGACGAAGTCGTGGCGCTCGGGGCCGCAGTGCAGGCAGGGCTGATCGAGAAGAACGCAGCGGTCGATGACCTTGTCGTGACGGATGTCGCTCCGTTTACCCTCGGGTTTGACGTGTCAAAAGAGTTTGGTGTGGAACGACGGTCGGGATATTTCTTGCCGATGATCAATCGCAATACCCCGATCCCGGCCAGCCGAGTTAAAGAAGTGGGGACCGTGTCGTGCAATCAGACCCAAATCGCGGTGGAGGTGTACCAGGGCGAAAGCCGGCGGGTGGAGCAGAACATTCTGTTGGGCACGTTGAATGTCGATGGGATTCCACCTGGGCCACCCGGGGCTCCGGTCGAGGTGCGATTTACCTACGACGTCAACGGTGTCCTGGAAGTCGAAACGACCGTCGTCGAGACTCAGGAAAAGAAAACCCTGGTGCTGAGTCAACACGCGGAACATTTGAGCGAAACTGAGATCGCGGCGGCGGTCGAAGCGATGCAGGCCATCAAAGTGCATCCGAGAGACCAATCGGAGAATCGGTTGTTGCTTCGTCGTGCCGAGCGTGTGTTCACAGAACTACCGCTTGTAGAACGTCACCAATTGGAAAAGCTACTGACGGGATTTGAAGAATGCTTGGAAATGGGAGACGAAGCAGGAATCGGAAAAATCCGGTGCGCCCTGGAAAGTTTTCTGGACCAAATGGAGGGAATTGACGGTGAGTGATCCGGTTCCAGGGGGTCAGTCCATTGATGACCTGGACCTGCAGCGAGACGACCTTGAGCGATGGGCCAACCGCGTATTCAATTTGCCCGAGCAAAGAGCCGAGTCGGGGGACCTGAAACTACTCGAATTAGTGGGTTCCAGAGCATGGTTCCCCACGCAGCGCGACGACATTGCTCTGAGAATCTTGTGGGGTGACCACAGGGTACCGGTCGATTCGAAGGTGATCGAAACGATTGACCTCGAAGAGCGCCAGCAAGTTGCCGATCGGGTCTCGAGCTTTGAACGCAACTTTTTCAGTCTTCCCGTCGGCCAACGACGACAACGGTGGGAGGAGTTGATGCACCAGTGTGGCGATCTTCCCTTGCTGCACCATCGCGTCAAGGGACTGGAGCGTGGGCTGGATGTTCGACCGGGTGACCACTGTCCTGATTTGATCGCTCCAGACTCAATTGGCGATTTCTTCCAGCGGTTGTTTCTTGCGGAACGGGATCAAGTGTCGCGCGTGTACGCTGAATTCGATCGTCATGTGTTATCCATCTACGGCGACCAAGTGGAAACACTCGCCGAGAATCTTAAACAGTATCATCCGAAGATTGCGATGCTGCATCCCGGGTTATTGACGCAATTGATGCATCGACGTGCTCGGAAGGAGCGTGAGTCGCAAGTGCGCGGACAACGTGCCTTGGAGATGCTGAATAGGAAAGACGCGTCCGTTTCCACCATTCGTTTGATGGGAGTCGCTGCGCTGTTGCTGGCTTGTCTGGTCATTAACATCGTCAATGGTTCAGGTCGAAAATCCAAGGAGGTGAGGCGCGAGCAGCCAAAGAACATTGATCCGTATCCGGGTCCTGACGAAATGATGGGGCTCTATTTGCGGCCGGGGGAAGATCAGTGGGAGAACGCCCAACGGCTTGCAAAGGAAAACCCGACAGACTCCGCCGCCCAATACCGTTTTGGAAGGGTGTTGATCAAATCGGCCCCAATGTCCATTCGCATTCGCGATGCTTTCGTATCTGCTCGAGCGCGTTCGGATGATGAACGGGAGTTGTTTTATTTGCGAGCCTGCGAGGTGTTGGAATCGTTGGCCGTCGCGCATCCGGAAGACGTTCGCTTTGCGGCCACTTTTTATGAGGCTTGCCAACGATACGCCGATCATCCCCAAGAACTGAAAACAGTTTTGGATCAGAGTCCCGATTCCAGCACGGTCCGTTCATTGACTTCTGGATACTTTCGCCAACTCGCGGACACGCATCGGCGACGACACCGATTTCGGGAGGCTGTGAAAACGTTGGCCGATTACCGCAAGTTCAGCCGAGACGATCCAGGGACAATCGGATGGATTGCGACTCGTCTTGCAATGATTGCCTGGTCGGCCGACAGTGAATCGGACCGACCGGAGCCCGAAGTCGCGGACCGTGCGGCACAAGAATTCTTAAGCACGCTGTTGCAATTGTGGAGCCAAAGCCACCGAGATTTCGGCGTCGCGGAGAGTGACGCATGAAAGAGGACTTGCCTGACGATATCACCCAGTGGCCGTCGTCACCCTGGCGAATCCTGGGAGTGGAACGCTCGACGAGTCCACGTGAACTGCGCAGCGCCTATGCTGAAAGGATTCGACGGTTCAAGCCGGACCATTATCCCGAACACTATCGGCGCATTCGCGAAGCATTCGAGCAGCTGAAAAGTCATCGGCCAAACCCAAAGCGAACCGGTCCGCCACGTGTTGATCGAGAGGCGTCGCATTCCGATCCCGGCTCAACGCCCCTGCCAACTTCGTCGGCCGATGCTCCAACGCAATGTTCTTCCGGCGAACCGCGACGCCGGACGTCTGAGCCCCAGTTTCCCACGGAGCAATCCTTCGAATCGATTTGGGCAAAGGCATGCCGCGGTGATGTGGAAACTGCCTATCAAGATCTGGTCAAAGCCAGTGGACGGAACGTCGTGCCCCCGAACGTCTTTGCTGGGCTCTATTGGTTGCTCCGCCGCGAACGGTCACTCGATCCGAATCGGTCTCCAGCGGATTGGGTCAGCGAGGGACTCAGTCGCAACCCGACCCATAAACTGTTGATGGAATTGCTAATCCGAGAGACGTCATTCGGGGGGCGGCTAGACTTGGTTCGGCGAGTGACGACGTGCCTTGATGAGAAGCGTCTCGTGATGCGTTTATTGCGATCTTGGAGTGAATCGAGAGTCCGTCTTGGTCGCTGGGAGGAACTCCGCTCGGGCATTGCGGATCTTCGTCCAATTTTTGTCGACGACTACTCCCAAGATTGGTTTCGGCTGATGCTGTTGATCCTGGATGAAGTGTCATGGGAGAAGGGCGTGGGGGCAATCCAAGTTCGCCATGCTTGTTGGCAGGAGGTGGAATCGATGTCTTATTTACACCTCAAGTTCTGCCAGCAGTTGATGCGGTACGACGAGTATCCGAAGCTGGTCACGGCGATCGACCGAATCGGATTTCTGGGCCAACATTGGGTGAATTCGATCCGCGAAGCGGTTCGAGAGGGCTGGAGAAGATCCGCGGTGGCGGACAATCCGCGGATGCTGCCGCAGGGGCTGCAATCTTTTGCAACGCAGGTGGTCGTTGATCCGGCCAAAGCGCTGCGAGATTTCGATGCGATCGCTCAGACTTCCGTCGTCACGGGCGGGCTTCAAAGAGGGCAGGCTACGCGTGGAACGGTGCTACTTTCCTACTTAAACAAAGTGTTCCGTACCACCGATGATGCTTCGTCAAGGCAACCGGAATCCGATCTTGCTCGAATCAAGTCGTTCTTCGATTACGCCGGACCAATCCCATACGCCAAGCTGAGAGGCAACCTGATGAGGTTTTGCCTTGATGAGGTCATCCGCCCACGCGACATCCTGAAGATGTTGCACCGAAATCCTGCACGAAATGATGACGGAACCGACGTACCACTTTCCGATTCGCTCGCCGATGATGCGAGTCTGATGCTAGTGATTCAGGTTCACGACCGCGTTGGTGTTCGAGGGCAGAGTCACTGAGCGGCCGTGTCACTGAGCGGCCGTTTTGGCAGGCGTCGTTCTCCCTCCCGCGAGTTCAAAATGGCAAGTACCATTTCGATTCAAAGAGAAACGCCGCACGCCTGACCGTCAGGCGGTAACCAAAATCGCGGTTTCGGCTATAAGAGAAAACGTGTTTTCACGACAGTCGGGGCGACACGATTTGAACGTGGTCTGGCGATCCTCAATTTTGCCGTTTTCACCGTGTTTTACGGCACTTTCCCAATCGGGCTTGATACCCTAATGTTTTTCTTTGGGGCCAAAAAGTATCAAACAAGGTATCAAGCCGATGAACGCCAGCCGGTACAGAATGACGTGGATGAATCGACGTTGGCGGAAGAAGTACAAGGGGCAGATGAAGTACTTCGGCCTTCTCGATGGCGAGACCAAGACCAGCAGCTATCAACGTTGCTGGAGAGAGTGCCAGCGATGGATGCGAGACGTTGACGCTTCGCAGGCGGGGTCGGAACAAGATGCAGCCCGGCAGCAGTGGGCACCGATCCTTAACGCGGTGCGCGAGGCGCAGCAGCGCACGATCGATCTCCATGGAGACACCGAAGAAACTCGCGCCATCTGGCAGGATCTGGAGAGCACTTTTGTCGCGAAGCTAATTCGGCCCGCGATCAGCCAGGGGCAAGGCATCGCTGGCGATGATGCGATCACCTCATTGATTGACGACCGGCTGAAGCAGCTGCAGGGGCTTCACTGGCAGCCTCCAGCGACCGGCAGCGGCAATCTGGTCACGCCACCGAAGCAGGCCTCAGGAACGCCGCCATGGGAGCAGGAAGAAGAGATCAGCGGCATTCATCAGTTGATCGAAAAGTTCCTGACCAGCGTCAAAGTCAAACGCTCAGAGCGGCGGGCTGCGAATCTGAAGCAGGGCATTGATGAATACCTGAAGACTCTTCCGTCAGATGTCAGCATCGATGGATTCTTCAGCAGCGATGCGATGCGAAGCTATCGCGATGCGATCGAAGCCAGGGAATTGTCAGCGAGTCGAAAGCGTGACTTGGTCGCACCGATTGCCCAGTTCGCTCGATGGGCCCATGAAGGCGAGTTGATTGACGTCCTGCCCCGCATCGTGTCAGCTGAGAAGATGAAAGTTTCCGTATCGACAGATCGAAGAGCGAACCCGTATGCCGATGGCGAATTGCGAAAGCTTCTGAAGGCCTCATCTGGCAGGTCACGTCTGTATCTGCTGCTAGCTTTGAACTGCGGGTTTACTCAGAAGGATATCAGCGATTTGAAGTCCCCAGAGGTCGACTTGAAGAAAGGGCAGATCACGCGGAAACGATCGAAGACCGGAGATCACGGTAACGTGCCGACCGTCACTTGGCGCCTCTGGCCTGAGACGTTGGCGCTGCTGAAGGAGCATGTGTCAGGCGGGGATCGAGTGCTAGTCAATGAAGCTGGCAGGCCGCTTGTGCAGGAGAAAGACGGGAAACGCACTGCGGACGCCGTGAAGAAGGCGATGGATCGGCTACGGACGGACACGAAGCGAAAAGATCCAATCACATTCAAACGCTTTCGGCCGACAGCGGCTACTAAGCTCCATGAGGGGCCGCACGCCAAGTTCACGCAGTATTTTTTGGATCAGTCCCCGAAGAGCGTGGCTGACCAGTTTTACGTCCAACCGAATCAGCGGCAGTTCAATGAAGCGGTCAGCTGGCTTCGCACCGCCCTGAAGATTGACCAGCTCGGAGAGTGATAGCCCTCCCTGACCCCCGCACCGATCACCCCATCTCATCCGTCGCCGCCGGACGTCACAGGGGGGAGGTGGCCGGCGGGGGGAGCATTCGGTCAGATCACTACCAACCCCCTCCTCTGGGGCAAGTGTCAAAGTGTCAAAGTTGCTTTGACACTTGCTTTGACACTTCGGAAATCGCTTTTACCCCGTAAAAACCCACACATATATATGTGTCTGTAGTAAGTGTCATGGTGTCATAGGGGGTACCCCCTCCCAATTTTTCTTTTGCTAGCACTAGTGAAAAAGTGTGTTGGGGGGGGTACCCGTTGACACTTTGACACTTGTGATTTGACCCCGGAATTTACGGGGTTTTTGAGCGCACAAGTGTCAAAATCGAGGTTTGACACTTCGTTGACACTGACACCGATCAGATACGGGTGTAGCCGAATGTCTTCCGCCCGGGGATCTGAACCCGCTCGACGTAACCAGCTTCGATCAATTCGTTGATGATCTCGTTTCGCTGGCGAGCATCCCGCAGGAACTGCGTCTTTCGGGACAGGTCCCGCTGGGTGATCACTTCTGGATGAAAAGGAATCTGGCGAAGCACCCTCTTCTTAAGTGCGTCGTGTTCGCCGTCTGCGACCTCTCCACAAAGCAGACCGATGAAACGCCGGGTCAAGTAGTTCGCCGTCGCAATCGCCCGGTCTGCATCTCTCAGCTCGATCTCCACTCGCTGAGTGGGCAGCGAACGCGAACAAGAAAACAGCAGTGCTAGCTTCGCAGTCTTCTCCGAAGCGCGGTTCCAGATGGCTCTCGCCGTCTCGTTCTCTTCAGTCTTGTTTCTCCTCCTGATCGCAAGGAAGTGATCATCGAGTCGCTTGGCCGCACTGTCTGATCTGGGGATCGTCCGGACGTTCATTCCGGGTGTATTGGCGATGTTTCCGGATCGATTGCTGAAATTGAACTCCCATTCTGTTAGCCATTTTGCGACCTGAGGCGGCATCGATGACTTCGTTGGCGTGACTTCTTTTGCATTCGGGTGTTCCTGCAGCAAAAGGAACCGTCCAATCAATCCGTTCTCGATTTGCTCTCGGGTGATATTATTCGTGACCTGCTTTGGCGTTGAAAAACCCATAAGCGTCAACTGAGGTCGGTTGATCACGATTAAACCTTGCGCATTGCGATAGGCAACCCATCTCTCCGTGTTGCCACGTCCAAACGCTTCCCTGAAGACTTTCGACAACCCCATGATGTGAGGCATGCGAAAATTATTGATATCGCGGAGGAGGTCTCCGGCTTCATCGAGCATGATCGAGGTGGTGCCGCACTCAGCTAGTGCGCCGAACACTGCCTGTTTTGAGCTGATGTCACCGAGCGGTAGCCTGCTCTCGGAGAACCCCAGTTCTTCGACGACGTCATCCACTGCGTCCTGAGGGGCCTGCTTGCCGCAACCGGTAAAACCGATGCCCAAGACGTAGAGATTTGGGCACGTGGACTTCGGGGAGTCATCGACGACTCGCTGCGCCAGGATCATCGACATGATTCCTAGGGATCCACAGAGCGCGATCTCCGGGTGCTCTTCATCCATCTTCGAGTCAATGATGTGACGGGTCATCGACTCAATGAAGCCGCCATCTTTCCACAGGTGGTCAGGCAGTTGGCCTTCGACTTTTACAGGTTCGTCGCCGGGTTCGTAGATGGTGAATTCAGTATCGAACTTGGCCTGTTCCTCTTCGATGGTCTTCTCATCTACCTGAAGGCGGCTGACACAGAACTCTCTGGCCTTTGCTATGTCGCCGGCGAAGTTCACTTTTGTGAACAACCACACATCAGATAGATCAGAGACCGTCATGGGTTTCGGCGGCTTGTCTTTCGGCGGTGTCCCATTTCGCTTGCTACTGCAGACCGTCGAATTGATCTCTTTCGCATCGAGTGGCGGATCAAAAATCAGGCTGTTCCATCGGAGCATGATTGCTTCGACTTCCTGGATTGACAGATGACTGCCACAGTCGTTGATCATCGCATGCAGATGACCAGAGACACCGAACAGGACGTTATTCCTGCCTCCTTCGAGAACAATCTCCTTTGAAGCGACCTTGCTGCAGTACAGTTCTGCCCGTTCCCGAAGAGACAAACCGCCTTGAAACGCCAAGAACTGCCCCTCCAAGCGTGACCTCATGATGTTGTGACCGAACATGTAGCGTTCGATTGGATCGATGAACTCTTTCCAGTCGATCGCATCAATCGGTTCGTAATCGGCAGCGTCGAAACCGGAGAGGTTGCCGCCATCGGCCACGACCACCTCCGATGCCGGAAGAGCAACAGTGACGCGGCTATCGTCATCGTCGTTCATCAAGTAATCCTGACAGATCCAATCGATGACCGGCTGACCTTCCATCGCGCTCTTGATCTCCGTGAAGCCCTCATAGACTTCGCCAGTTGTCGCCCAGAATCGATTGGAATCGTAGACCTCGATTTGCTGCTTCTGGTCTCCAATTTTGAAGACGCATCTTGCGCCGTCGGGCTTCTTTCCACGCAATAGAAACTTGATCCCCCGCCCTGATGGCGAGGTCTCCCCATACGCGCACGATCCGAGATCCAGCACGATTGGCTTCGCCCATTCACGCAACTGCCCGTCATCGTCGAGGCAGTTATCCAAGTCGACGCCCACATACGGGTCATCGGCCTGGATGACGAAGGCGATCTTCCGCCCTGACTTCACGACTTCTTCATAGGTGTGGAACGTCTCGGGCTTGTTCGTCTTCGCCCAATTGCCATCCGTGTACATCGGGATCTTCTGCCCATCAACGTAGTCCCACGTCAGCCACTGCCGGCGCTGCCGGAGTTCTTCAGGGATCTTTGTTGATGGTGCGGGGATGTCATTGGGCGATGCGATGCCCAGCAGGTGAAAATTGACGTTGCCGAAAGTAGATAGGTTTGTAATCATGGTTCTTCCGTGATTGAGTTAGAACCGTCGTCGGCACCCTCGGCCGGCGGCGGTTTTTTCATGGTTAGTTAAAAGTGATCTCCGTGCTGACGCCTGTCAGCCGGTCAAGAATCGCCGGCAGATCCGGCAGCAGATTTGCGAACGTTCGAAGCGCGTCTTCTTCCTCAGCCGAAAGTGGCTCGGCCTCAAACATCTCCACAGCTTCCTGATGCCCGATGAGTGCCTCGCTGATCAGGGCAGTGAGGTCCATCCCCATCGCGGCGCGAAGATGAGAGGCCAGCCAGACCAGATCGGCCTCCAAATCCAACGCGCGGCACATCGGGCACTGCGTCTCTGCAGTGCATGCGGCACAGTCACTCATGATCGCAGCCCTCCGTGTGATGTCCGCATGTCGGGCACCATTGGGCGCCGGTGGCTTCGCATATCGAGTCATATGCTGCAGCCAGATGACCGGCAGCGCTGTCAAACTCTGCCGCCGGTGCGTATCGACGCAGGACGTCCACAAAGGCGACGATGCCCCGAACGTCGTCGACGAACTCGGCTGTGGCTGGAATAGATACTTGGGTGTCGATCATTGTTGAATCCTTTTGATAAAAGCTGAACTGAACTGAAAACCCTGCAGGGCCATTTGGTGCCTGAATACCTCGTCTCTGACTGCCCGCTCTTCAATGAGCGCGGAAGCGTAGATCAGTGATTCCTTCACCGCGTCAGCCCGTCCCTGTTGAATCAGCACAGCGAGGGCAATGCCGGTATAAAAATCCATGACGTTTTCCATTGGTCATTTTTCTCATTGCCTTTCCGAATGCTGCAGGCGGGCATGCCAGCAGGGTTGTGATAGCGCAGATGCGCACGGGTCCCGCAGCGGGCAGCATTGAGGCTGAGAGGGGCGTAAGAAAATCGCTGAGAAGCAGCTTGACGGAGGCAGCAACGCCTGACAGAATCATGGGCGTTGGGTTCTTCTGTCTTCGAAATTCTCTGAGACCCAATCAGCCTCGCAGCGATTTCGCCGCTGCGAGGCTCTTTTTTTGGCATGTTGGCCCCTGCGTAATCAATACATGTTCCGATCTCAGGGGCATTTTGGCACCCCTCTGGCGTCGCAACTCCTTACCGGGCAACGACTTGCGCCGCCAGGAATTCTTCCATTTTTTGGCGAAAAACCTGTCAGGATCAGGCCGAATCTTACGGATTATTTTCTATAAGCTTCTAGAAAACCTACTGCCCTGGAAGTCTCTAGAATCTGCTGAAAAAGGGTCAGCTTCCGTATCCCAATCGGGTCAGTGGTACTTAGACTACGCCTGTCAAATTATCCCATCGATGAAAGGAGTCATCGAAATGAATAAGAAAGAAACCCTGCTGCGTGCCGCCACTGATATCATCCGATCCGTAGCTGAAATCGAGCTGAATATTGGTGATCTCAGATATCTATATGATAGCGAACTATCAGACGTTCACGATGCGATCAAGAAGGCCGGCAGCAAGCAACTAGACGACGCATGCCGGGCTGAGTGGACGCTTCGAAATACGGTGTTTAATGGCTGGTTGTATCGAGTCCATCAGCTATCAGATTCGCAAGTGAAGCAGCTCGAAAACGATAATGAGAAGTATCGCAGCTGGCGTGCTGCCTGGGAAAAAGAGCGGATGCAAAACCTGAAGTGATCTCAATAGCCATGGAGGGCTAAACATGAATGAGGTCATCATTAGGTCGCTCAGATGCCCATGGTGTGGAGACGCAAAGATGGGCTCCAGGATCGAGATCAGCCGACTCTCTTCCGGGTCGATTAGGTGGCGCCTGCATCGTTGCTTGGCTTGCGGCAGTAAATACCGCACGGAGGAGCGTGTCTGCCTGGAGCAGCCAGATCATTATTATTGTGATAATGACGCTAGCAGTTCACGGGTGGACTGATAGCACTTCATTGATATGAGATTCTAGGTTTTACGTTATATGTTCTTCCTTGTCGGAGGAAAAACATATGACGACAACTGAAAAATCTATCGAACAGCTTGCAGCGGAATATCGCGCGGCTGTCGCCCGGGCGGAAGCAGCTGAGGCGGAGCTTGAAAAGCTGCCCGGGCTGCAGGCCGAGATCGAGAAAACCTCGGATCAATGGCATGAAGTCACTGCCCGCTTGGAAGAAAGGCTCGGCGAGCTGAACGCAGAGCGTGACCGCATCCGCCGCGACGCCGATCAGGCCAGTCAGACTGAAAAACAGCTTCGCTATGCCCTGCCCATGCCGCCGGATGTAGAGGCGCAGATCGCGGAAGCGTCATCGGCCATCAATGGACTACGGGCAGAGATCAAAACATCTCATGGCGCCCACCAGACGCAGCGTCGCGCCTTCCGCCTGCTGGAGGAAGAGATCGGCCGAGAGGATCGACGTCCCCGGCCGGATGATCAGAAAACGCTGGCGGAGGCCTATGCAACCCTCCACGAATCAAGCGAACGCTTGGAGCGTTTAAAGGCGGAGCTACAGAAACAAGAGGAGCTGATCGAGACGCTCCGCAACGAAAACGCTAAGCACTTTTTAGATTTCAAGGATGAAGAATAATGGCAAGAAGCACCCTTTCCGACGTCGCCCGCATTGAGGCCGCGTTAGCGACCGAGTACGGCATTTCCGACGAAACACAGGCCGAGTACTACCGACGTAATGACTACTCCGATTCAGAGATCGAAAAACTCCTGAACGAAGCATCGAGCCGCGAATATGTTCGTCGCGCATCGCTAACGGACCTGGCTGCCTGCATTGTTGAAACCCTTGAGCCAAGCTTTCGGGAATTCAAGCCGGTACCATTGTTCAAAAAGTGTCAGGACATCCAGGCGGAGTTCGGCGATAACCGAGTACACGCATCTACCGGCGTCTCTACGGTCAGTCTGCCTGGAGCGCTCGGCCGGCTGGCGAATAAACAGCTCCTGCAATCGTACAACGAAGTGCCGGCCGTGCTTTCTAGTCTCGCAAAAAAAGTGAAAGGGCGCGACTATCAAACTCATACGAGTTACCGCGTAGGACTGAATGACCTCCTCGATGAGGTCTCGCCTGGCGGCGAGGTCAGATCGACATCGATGACCGAGTCTGGATATGACTGGCGCCCTAGTATTCATGCTAGGTCCCTGAGTCTGGCCGAGGAGATGATCACGAACGATGACCTCTCCGTTTTTCTAGAAGCTTCTAGAGCGATGGGAGCTGCCGGGAAGCGCAGGATTGAATTGGAGCTAGCCGGACTGATCCAGGATTCATCGAGGGTCGACGGCGCACCCACAAGTGGCGAGTTCTGGTTCTCAAGTGGCACCGGGCCTGGCAACGTTCAACCAAACTATATGGTCGGGGCATCGTCAGCGCTGTCGCTCGACAGCTTGGCCACAGCGGATGCGATGCTTCGCGCTCAGCTTGACCAGGCCGGGGACCCCTGTGATTTGACGGGCACCCACTTGCTCGTCCTTGGTGAGAATCACGTACTTGCTAAAACCCTCTACAACTCAACTGAAGTCAGACCGGCCGGAGCTTCATCTACCACGATGCCGATCAGTAATGGTTTTCACCGAGCTTTCGAACCTCTCACTTCCGAGTGGTTGAGGTCTAAAAGGCTCGTGAGTCCTGCGGCCGGCACCGAATGGTGGTTGGTGCATGTCGGGCGTACTCACCTATACCAACTGGGATTTGTAGGCAGCGATGTTCCCGTTGTGGAAACCTTTGAGCACGTGCCGAATATGCTCGGGATCACTATGCGGGCCAAATTGTCATTCGGCGTCTCTTTGATGGATCCACGCGCGGCGGTCTACAGCAAGGGTGCCGCGTAACCGTGCTACGCGGCTGCATCCATTTCTGCAGCCGCTCCTCATCGGATCGCGAATGTATTCCGACTTCCACGTTCGTTGATCCATCCGGGGCGCGACCATCCAAGGGGTCGCGCCCCTTTATTCCAAACAGCAGGCAGTTGATAGCTGTCACGCGGTGCCCTCGTAGGGCGCCGCTTCTTTATCTATGCGTAAGTAATGATCGAAGTAAGAATGCGCCTATCGTTCGATTCCAAGAGAATCAACCGCTCGGTGGCAAAAGCAGAGAAGCGGACTCTGTTCTTTGCGGGAGGTGCCATCAGGCGCGAAGCCAGGCAATCAATCAAGCCTGCGCCGAAGAGGGCTGACTCTCGATACAGTTCACTTCGTACGACGAAGAAAGGTAAGCAGATCACGAAGCGAGGTCTGTATTCTGATCCAGGGAAGCCACCACACCAAAGGACAAAGCCGGGGCTCAGGGACATTGCTTTCGCGGTGGATGCCACCGGCGGCTCTGTAACTATTGGCCCGGTGAAGCATGCGGGAGGCTCTTCCCAGACGTCAGTCATGGCAACGAAGCTGATGGAGTTCGGCGGCTCAGCGAAGATTCATATCAAACGAAAGCGTTCTGCTGGCAACATAAAACGGTCACGCCCTCGGATGGCCCGATGGAGGGCTAGGCCGTTTATGTATCCCGCTCTCGGCCGTGTCGTGCCTCAGATACAGCGCAAATTGCGAAAGGAAGGAATCCTAATACGATGACATCACGACGAGAAATCCAGGCGGGATCTGCAAGTGTAATTTTCAGAATTCGGGACCAAGTCAGCGGTAACCTGCGCCGGATTGAACGTGGACTGAAAGCCTCAACAGCGAAGGTCAACGCCTTTGGTAAGGGGATCAGCAGCGTTGGCGGCTCCTTGCAGTCGACGGGGCGTCGCCTGACTGGCTTCGGTTTGGTCGCTGCAGCTCCTTTAGCTCTGGCTTCGAAGTCATTCGCTGACTTCGATGATCAAGTCAGAGCAGTCGGGGCAGTTTCCAGGGCGAGCGTCTCACAGCTGAAACGTCTCGGTGATTCAGCCCGGTTACTTGGACGGACTACATCATTCACGGCCAGCGAAGTAGCCGCCCTACAAACTGAACTCGGTCGCGCCGGATTCAAGCCGGATCAAATCGAAAAGATGACCAAGTCAGTTCTGGATCTCTCCAGGGCGACGGGCACCGATGCAGCACTCTCCGCCGGCATTATGTCAGCGACGTTGCGTCAGTTCTCCTTGGATGCTGGCCAGGCTGCACGGGTAGCAGATGTTTTGACCTCAGCGGCCAATGGTTCATTTAACACTGTCGAAGCTTTGGGCGAAGCCCTCAGCTATGCCGGCCCCATCGCCAATGACTTCGGCATATCGATCGAAGAGGCTGCTGCAGCTATCGGTGTGCTGGGCAACAACTCGATTCAGGGTAGCTCTGCAGGTACTGCACTCCGCCGGATCTTAGCTACGCTCGCCAGCGAAAGCGAAAAGATCAAGAAAACCTTCGGCGTTGATCCGCGCGACGCAGTAGGCAACCTTCGGCCATTCGCTGAAGTGCTCGGCGAGATCAAAGATTCGATATCTGATCTCGGTAATACCGAAGCAACTTCCAAGCTAAATGATGTCTTCGGATTGTTGGCTATCACCTCAGCAAGTGTGCTAGGCAAAAACGCTAGTGAGGTTGCAAGACTACAGGCAGAACTGCAGGGTGCGGCGGGCGCGGCAGAGAAGACCGCCAAGGCTATGGATGCCGGCCTGGGCGGCAGCTTCCGCAAATTGCAATCGGCAGTCGAAGGCTTCGCCCTTTCCATCGGTGAAGCAATCAGCGGTGATCTCATCAAGCTAGTCGATCGGTTATCCACTCAATTCGGCGCGGCAACGGAATTCATAGAGGCAAATGCTGACCTAGTCCGCAGCTACGCAGTTGCTGCTGTCGGTGTTACTGCCCTCGGTGCCGCCCTGACGGTGGTCGGTGGGATCCTTTCTGGTTTGGGGGTCGCTATCGCAGCGGTGGCAGTGACGTTTTCAGCTTTCGTTACTGCCATCTCTGCGGTAGTCGGTGGGCTGGCTGCACTTGCTGCCGGGATTGTCGCGCTGCCTGCCGTGCTGCCTGCTGCCATAGCTCTGGTCGGTGCGTTATTCATTGGGCTTGAATCCCTGGCTGTCGGCGTTGGCACTGTAATCGGAAGTTTGGAAAGCTTTGGCCGGTCAGTACGTCAATCATTCGGTCGCATCGCTGACGCCCTCGGAAGCGGAGGCCTGCAGGGTGCCTTCCGTCAAACGTGGGCGGAAGCACAGCACCTCGGTCAGATCGCTGCGAAACAGCTAGAGATTGCATGGACAGAGATGTCATTGGTTGTCGCTCAGCGGATGGCTTTCGTCACTCGGGCAATCGCCAAGATGGCCAAGAGCGTGGGCGGGGCTTTGTCGGGCATCGATCCTACTGGGTATGCCTCGCAATTAAACGCAGCAGGCCGTGTGATCGAGCTGTCTGTTGATCTGCAGCTTGATTTACTTCGAAAGCAAATTCGTGAACTGAATCGGGAGCTGGCAGAGATTGAACGCAATCCGCCAACCGTCATGCCGGATCTGAATCTCGATAGCCTCAAATCTTTTGCCAAGGATCTGTACGACGTTTTCGCCAAGGCAGTCAATGAAGTTGATCCAGTCAAAGAAGCAAGGACTGCCAGCACGGCCGGCGGTTCTGGATCCGGGTCCGGCTTCCCGATTCAGAACCGTGCGGTCGCATCAGGTTTGCTTAACTTCGCCCCAAGCCCTGACCCAGAAGGCGATGAAGCTGATCGGATTATCGACCGTTTGGATAAAGGTCTGGATATCAACAGCCTGCCTGACTCAGAAGAGGTGAAGTCACCATTGACGCAACTGTCTGAATTCGCCGGCCGAGTCACATCTGGGTTAGCAGATGTCGGCAATAGGCTAGGGAGTTCATTCGCTGCCGTAGGTGACAGCGTTATCGGTGCGATCCGTACATTGATCCCACCGAAGCCAACTGGCCCAACGCGGTCTGTCATCGAACCGGCGCCGGTGCCCGAACGGCCAGCGCCCGCACCGCCGGTTATCGTGCCACCTGTCAGGCCGGACACTGGCATGTCAGGGCTAAGTGAGATTGAGCGTCGCATCCGCGCCGGGCTGATAATGTTCGACGCGGCTGCTAATGCAGTGGGGCTCTTTGGCGGAGATCAGCCGACTATTCAGCCTGCCCCGGATCCGTCGCCGGCTTGGGCAAATGCAGTGAATGAGATGGGGCGGCGCATCTCTTCAGCAATTCAGGACACGGTCATCGGTGCACGTGATGGGGCGTTAGGCCTGGCAGGTTTCAGGGCCAAGGGTGGTCCAGTGCGGCCGGGTAACAAGCCGTATATGGTCGGCGAAGAGGGTCCGGAGTTATTCGTTCCTGGCAGCGCCGGTGAGATCATCGCTAATCATGATCTGGCCGGCATGTATGCCGATGGATCCCGGGGCGGCGGTCGGATTGCCGATGCGGTCATCCAGAGCAACAGTTCCAATCTGATCAGGCAGAACGCCAAGGCGGAGCTGGATCGGCTTGATAAAGAGATTCAAAAAACCTTCGAGTCGATCACGAAAAAAATTCGAGTCATGGGCGCAGCAGGCCGGCGGAGATTGCCGCGTATCGATGGGCGGATTGATCGCTCTGCCACGTTGGATCAATCCCTGGGGGCGCGGCGCATGCGTGACTTTCAGCGGAGGGGCGTCGATCAATCTGTCATCGATGCTTATTCCAGGCGCCAGGGGATGTCCCGCCGGCAGCGGCTGCTAAATGACAGAGTTGCTGATATGCAGTCGCGCGGAGTTTCAGATGAAACGATTGCGAGCTACCGCAAAAAGTACGGCGGCATGGGCGCCGGCATGGCGGAGGCTAATGCTATGGCGGGTCAGGCGGCGATGCGAAACGTGCCTGAGGTGGATCTATCGCAGGTGCCTAACCTGTCGGAGGCTTTGACCAGCGCGACAAATTCGATTGTCGCGGCCTTCAATCAGAACAAGATGGCAACCGATGCTTCGAAAGAGTCGACTCAGCAGGATGTGCTGACTGAACTCAAGAACATCACGAAGAACACGGGGCAGGCGGGGCGGTATTATTGACCCTCGATTTGTTGCTCCCAAAAAAGCAGCACTTTGTTTGCCAGCTCAACCGCATTGATCTTTTCTCCGAATTGCTCCTTTGCATCGCCGTCGAGTTCAATTGTGATCTCACGGCCAAATACAGCGCCGAAAAGATTGCCATAAACACTTCCAAACACACCTTCATTCTTCGTAGCGCCAGAGACAGTATCGTGATGCTTTGCCTCGGCGTGAAAGTGCTTCATCCCGTTTGCAAGATGCGAACATATCTGCAGCAATATTGAGTTGCGTCGGAGTTGTTTTCGATTCCTATCATTAACGCGGCCGGGGAACTGCCAGTCTGCTAGATGCTCCGCTGTAACAAAAAAATTGAATGCACGGTATGTATCCAGCGGGGATTCTTCCAACAGCTTCATGTCGTGCCGAAGCTTGTCAAGAAGGTTCGCCGCATTCTGTAGCTCAAGAAAACCAGCCATCAATGTAATCTTCTTCAATATGAAATCGCAGTTGCCTGAGCCAACATACCCCCACCCCCACCGGCCCGCCACCTCCCGGAGCCCCCCCGGGTCTGGGTCCTTCCGGGCCCCGGCTACCCTCGCGCTGGTCCCGGGAACAGTCGACGTGACCATGAGAGACTACCCCTGTTGAAAAAAATAAACCGGGCCCCGAGAGACTACGCAACAAAACTAGCATTCACCGATCGGCAAGGAGGCCGAAGCGATGCCAAAGCACCTGAAAGACGAATGGACTGATCACCTGCAGCACGTGCTAGAACAGCACTTCGATGTCGACTTTGAACGTGATTACTCGGTCATCAATACCAAGAAGCAGATCAGAGCACTGCTAGCTGAGGATGACGACCTACTATCCCCCGGCGTCCGCAAAGAGCTGGAGAGCTATCTTGATGCGACCATAGAGCGTCGAAGCTTGACTGAAGACCAGCTATTCAATGAGCGTATCGAGAACGGAATCGCGAACAGCTCCGGAATGAAAGTGACTGAGATCAGCCACCTGATCAGTCGTGGCTGGAGCTTGGAGGAGGCGTGTGACTTCATCTCTTTCGATCCCGCAGAATACAACGGCTGCAAGGGTGGCGGATTGCCGTACCTGCCGATGCCCAGTGACATCGAGGAAGCCTGTCGGCAGATCCGGGAGGGGTGGGACGATGATGAATACGAAAAGAGGGCCAACGGTCACTTGCTGTTCAAACAGGAAGAACCGGAGCCCATGACCATCGAGGTAGTGAAATCGGCTGATCTCGGTTTGCAGAGCCTCTAAGTGTAAAATTCCATGGGGGACCGGGGGCACCGCGCTCTGCGCTTACCGGTATTCATCGTGGATCCCGTTCTTGGTCCGGATGATTTCATGCAGTCTATGTATAGCCGCCCCCACATGCTGCAGATATGCGTGCACCTCATCTGGGTCGAGATGAATCGACTCTGGTTTATGAACGATGGCGTTTCTTCTTTCCGCGCCTCGCGCAAGTTCCTTTCGCAAATCTTTAGCAAGGGCTCCATCGTTCTCAGATGCATCATCAAGCACTTTGCCATAGAGCTTGTGCATCGGTGGCGCTGGCACCTCCAGTAGTAGCGTAGCGAGACTGCCATTCAGCATGATCAACGCTTGCTTGATAGCCAATTCTGCTGCAGTCGTGGCAAGCACCCACTTAACGCGCCCTTCTCCATGACGCCACGCTTCGTGAAGGAATTCAAGTCCGACTAGCGGTTGCTCACCGGAGTCAATAATCGCTTGCAGACGTTTCTTTCGTCGGTCGTCAAGCTTTCGCGTCTGCGAAATAGTTGCTCCCGTAATGAACATGAACTGAGGATCAGAATGCCATGTCTCCCCATCCAGTGACCATCGGCTTCCTCCCATCGTCGCTTTGCTGTTGTGCGTTACCAAGTCCAACTCTTGCCTAATAAGCCTGAGGATGGATCGGCTTGCTTCCCGCAATCCCGCAAAAATTTCTGTGAAGTCGTTTCCCTTCTTCACTTCCCCTTCAAGCCTCGCTATCTCTGCCGCTCCCTTAACGTCAGTTGGGCTAACGTGGTTCTTGTACGCTGCCTGGAGTTCATCTCTTAGTTCAACGCAGCGGGCATGCTGTCTCTTGAGGCTTTCAAGCTTCTTTTCATCAACTTCGATGACGCCCTGGCTCTCAATCTTGTCGCCCTCTGCAGAGATAGTCACAGTGACCGTGCCACACTCTTCACTCGGCACGCGCAGGCATACCCCACCGGTGCCCTCATCCATTTCGAGGGGCGGGCTGATTCCATTCTGTACTTTCAGATGCAACTTTGGCATGGGGGCTCCTTCGATGAAGTCATCGGCGTACGCAGTTCAGATGCGACGCACCCACGCAAGAGAGCGCACGGGCGGACAAGAAGGTATCAAACAGGGTATCAACACCCCGAAGGTATCAACGCTCCAGGCAGGAGAATCGCCCTAAACCCTTGGAAAAACGCAACTTATGGCGATCTAATACCGTGCCAATCTGTATCGGGGCGACACGATTTGAACGTGCGACCTTCTGGTCCCAAACCAGACGCTCTGCCAGGCTGAGCTACGCCCCGAGAGGTTGCGTGTGCCGCATACATTAGCGGAGTCTTCCCGTTTGCGAAAGGTTCGGTCGACGTCGTTTTTTGCCCCGTTGAAAGCGGGCCGGGAACCGCCGGCTGTCGTCCGTTCGGGACTGCCAAACAAGGGGTGAATGAATCCGGCGGGCGAGCCCGCCGGCAGGGGGCTGGCGTCCCTTCGGGACTGGTTGTGGTAGTGGCCCGGCAGGCTGTGGCGGCGAACGGTGAATCGGGACATTGAGCCCTGGGTGCCGCGTTTTCCTGCTAGGGTTGGTCTTGCAATGCCTTCACCTGGAAGGCTTTGAAGACCGCGTCGGTGTTGACGACGCGCAGGCCGATGCTGCCCGCGGCGTAGGTTTTGTCTCGAAATTCCAGTTTTTGATCGCCGTTGTGCTTCACTTCGATACGGTCTCCTTGCATCCGGACGGTGAGCCGTTGGGGCTCGGCGGGGCGGAGCTCCGTCTTGGCTCGGGCCAGTTCTTTCCAGCCGGCTCCATCGGTGCGGCCCAAGATGACCAACCCGGTGCGTGGGATCAGCCCGGCGAAGTACGCGCGTTGGGCATCGTACCCGACCGACGCCCCCGAGCATCGAAACAGCAACCCGGCGTCTCGGGATTCCGCGCCCCCCTGAAAATCAATCGTGACCGAGGCCTCAAAATTGGTCGGCGCCGGCGACCCCAGGACCACTTTTTCACCGCTGCGATAGTCGTTGATCGGATGCTGCGGACGCTTGCCAAGACGGATCCAGTTGTCCTGCGACTCGAAGAACTGGTGATGGCCGAAGTACTGGAAGTCGCCGGTGTCGGTGGAAACCGATCGGTCCGCTTCTCCCGACGGTCGCGGCATCGGTACGCCCGCGGGAACGGGTCGGCCCAGCACCGGATAGCCGCGTCGACCGACCTTCATCGGCTGCACAAAAATCGCTCGCCGCCAGCCCGGTTCTCGATCTCGCTTGGCATGAAAGACATGCCACCATTGGGCTCCGTCGAGCGATCGGACGAAGCACGAGTGCCCAACGCCGAATGTCGCATTGGTGCTCTCAAAGACGGGCTTGTCGCGTTTCTTCCAGGAATCTGGGTTCATCGGATCGTCACCGTGCAACTCCAACAGCCCCAACTTGTAAGTCGGCAACCAGGAGGCTCCGCAGGAATACACAACGGCCGTGCTGCCCTTGGCCTGAAAGACTTGCGGTCCTTCATTCAGCCCCCGACCATTCTGGTTCGGCTCCGTTCGCTCCCAAGGATAATCATCGTTAGCGCACAGTCGGACGCGTGGGCCCTTCAATTCGGTCGGCGATTTCATTCGTGCGATGTAGAGGTATTGTTGGTCCGTGCCGGGCGCATCCCAGCCCGACCAAATCGCATAACGTTGGTTCCCAAGTTCGAGAACCGTCATGTCGATGGCCCAGATGTTCGGCGAATTGCGTTCATCCCCTTCGCCGGTCGCCAGCGGGCCGACCAGTTCGTATTCGCCCAGCGGATCCGAAGTCTTGGAGCGCAGCACGTACGCAAGATGGTTCTCGTTGCGACCGTCGGACGCCGCAAAGTAGACGTGCCATCGTCCGTCCAAGAAATGCAGCTCCGGCGCCCAGATCTCTTTCGAATAACGGCCCTCCTCCGGAGCCGTCCAAACGATGTGCTTCTTTCCCAGCGACGTGAGCGATTCGCTGGTGTGGATCGCAATGCCGCGGTTGCCTTCGGAAAAGCACCACAGATAGCGTTCCGCGTTCGGATCGCGAACCACCCACGGATCGGCGCCTTCACCGATCGGATTGACGAATTCGCTTGACGGCAATGCCGCGGCGGCCGGAACGCCCTGCCATTCGGGATCCCCCGCGTCAGCCGGCAATTCCGCATTCCACGCCATCAGCTCGCGATGCAAACGATCGGCGACCTCCGGATGCTCTTGAACCACGTTCGTCGTCTCGGAGGCGTCCTGCAGGAGATCGTACAATTGACGATCACCTCCGTCGTAGTTGACCAAATACTTCCAGCGTCCGTCTCGAACGGCCAAGTCGGGGTTGTCTTCTTGATCGTTGCCGGGGCGATCCGGGGGGCGACGCCAAAAGATCGGTGCTTGACGGCTTTCGGTACTTTTCCCCAACAGCGTCTGCATCAAGTCTTCACCATCCAGGCTGGCGTCGTTCGGCGGCGCGGTCCCGGTGAAGCTGTAAAGCGAACGGTTGACGTCCAAGGCGCAGAGCAACGATTCCTGATTGATCGTTCCTGCGGCGTCTTGGGCCAGGAACCCGGGCCCCCAAACGATCAGCGGCGAACGAATTCCCCCTTCGTACAGCCATGTTTTCGCACCGCGAAGCGGATCGGAAGATCCAGCGCCCTGTTCGTGACCGTTGTCGGACATCACGAGGATCAAGGTATTTTGAAGCAGCTCCGGATCATTGCGGATGCGATCGAACAGCGGAGCCAACTGCTGATCCATCGCGTCCAGCACGGCATAGTAGAGTTCGCGTTTCCCTTCGCCCGTCGCATCTCGCAGGACTTTGGGAGGAAAGAACGGCGAATGCACATCGTCGGGCCAGACGTTGACAAAGAACGGTTCGCCGGTCTGATCAGCCCGATCAATCATCTCTAGCGCCGCGTCGACGAACTCGGAAGTGATCACCGAACGATCCTGCCAACGGATCGGCCCGCGCCCCAGGTTGGCGGATCCCAAGTCGTGCTTTTGCACCGGCTTGCCGTCGTACGCATCTTTCAATGGCAGCACTCGGGGACCGAGTCCTTCAAAATTGGTGAGGCTGGCGTCGAAGCCGTATTCCTGGATCAGCGGCGCCTCGCCCACATCGCGTTGGCCGCCCATATGCCATTTGCCAAAATGCCCGGTGAGGTAGCCGGACTCTTTCAGCTGGCGCGCGAGCATGGGAGCCTGCGGGTCCAACCACTGGGCCATCCCCCGCGAACGATTTGCCTGGCGGTTGGCCAAATAAGAACTGATGCGGTGCCGGTGAGGATACTGTCCGGTACTGAGTGCCACTCGGGATGGAGAGCAGATCGGAGAGTTCACGTAGAACTGGGTGAAACGCAAGCCCTCGTCGGCCAAGCGATCGATGTTTTCCGTCTTCACAAGGGTCCCGCCGAAACAAGACAAATCCGACCAGCCCATGTCATCGATGAACACCGTGATGACGTTGGGGCGGACCGGATTGTCCGGGTTTGATTGAGCCGAGACGCGGGTCGAGAGCAATGAGACCAGGAGAATTCCGACGATCAGCACCCGTCGTTTGCGGGTGACGGGGAGCTGAGACCAAAGAGTCATTTGATTCCGAGTTTTCGAGGCGTTTTGTGGGGGAAGATTCGCGAGGTCTTGTGGGCGGGGCGAACCGAGGGGGCCGCTCATTGTAGTCTTTGTGCTGTGATCGGAGAGCCTTGGCCCGTGGGGCTGCTGTCGTCCCTTCGGGACTTTGCTGTGAGGGGGAGGCTTACCGGCGGGCAAGCCCGGGTTTGCCCACCGGGAACGGTCTGACAAACACTCTCCCAGCCCCGAAGGGGCGACAGACAGGATTCGTCAGTCGGGGTGCTTGTTGCGGGTGGCCGTTTGATCTCGGCGGTATTGGCCCGGTGGCACGCCAACTTGCTTTTTGAACGCGACGCTCATGTGTTCCTGGCTCTGAAACCCGGTCTGGCGAGAGATCACGCCCAGCGTCAGATCACTGTTGAGCAACAGCGCACTAACGGCCTCGATGCGCCGACGCATGATCTCTTGATGGGGTGTCCTTCCGACGATTTCGCGAAAACGCCGTTCCAAGATCCGGCGCGAAAGCGGAACGGCCTGCAGGATGTCTTCGACTTTGATCCCCTCGCAGCAATGGTCGCGCACGAACCGCACCGCCGCGGCAATCTCCGCGTCTTCGGTGGCGACGACATCCGTTGACATCCGCGTTGCAATCCCCAGCGGAGGAATCAATCGCGAAGCCACCTCCTGCTTCCGTTTTCGTCTTCGTTCTCGCATCATCCGGTCCAGCATTTCCGCGGCTTCACGCCCGGTCTGTTCGGCCGCCGGGATGATGCTTGAGAGCGGAGGGGTGCACAGATCACAAAGCAGTTCATCATTGTCGGCTCCCAACACCGCGATTTCGAACGGCACTTTGATCTGCTTCTGCCGACAGATGTCCAACACTTCCAATGCCTTCTTGTCATAACAGGCAAAAAGTCCGACCGGCTTGGGTAACCGTCGTAGCCAATTGGTCAGACGGCGACGATCGGTGCTGGGACTCTTGCGCGACGTGGCCCGACTTTCAAAAACGTGGCAATCGGAGCCATCGGCGGCAGCATGCTGCTCGAACGCGTGCTGACGGTTTCGCGACCATTCAAACAGGGCGTCACCACAATACGCAAACGTTCTCAGACCACGCTCACGCAGGTGACTGTAGGCGAGCGCAGCAATCGCGCGGTCGTCGGTTTCGATGTAGGGAATGTCGGGCAGGGCCCGGGCCGCGCTGACGTCCACGACCGGCAGCTTCAACGGTCGGACGGCGCGGGCGATCGCTTCGTTCTCGATCCGCGCGATCAGCCCATCGCCCCGCCAGTTTTTGAGCCAGGCGGGTGGCCGCGCGCCACGTTCCTGCTCCGGCAAATAGATCGACCAGCGCGGGTTCTGATGCGTGTAGGAGGCAATCCCCCGCAACAATCCACGCGCGTATGCGTTGGATGTTTCGATCAACAGGGCGACGGAAAGTTGTTGCGGCATCGGAAATGAATGGCGGGAATCGCGGCCGGTCAAAGGGCGTCAAAGCATCCCACCAGCCCCAGCGAGAGCAGACGCAATTAGACATAAAGTATACGCTTTTTGACATTTCCTTGCCAAATGCGACGGCTAGAGTGGTTGCAGCTGAACGCTCCCTCACCTCACCCCCGGCAACCGTCGCACGGCTTCCGCGATCGGCGACGCGGCGTCTTCACGCCGTCCTTGCCACCGGGGGCGAGGTGAGGCTTTTCCCAAATCCCTACCCTCCGATGGCTGCTGTGATGACAGATACCAAATTGAAAATGGCAATGGTTGGACTCGGTTTTGGTTCCGAGTTCATCCCGATCTACCAGGCTCACCCGGACGCCGATGTGATCGCGATCTGTCGTCGCAACGAAACCGAACTGAACAAGACCGGTGACGAGTTCGGTATCGACAAGCGGTATCGAGATTACGACGAAGTGCTTGCCGATCCCGAGATCGACTGCGTGCACCTGAACAGCCCGATCGGCGATCACGCTTGGATGTCGTTGCGAGCACTGGATGCCGGGAAGCACGTGATGTGCACCGTCCCGATGGCGACGACGATCGACGAGTGTCGCCAGATCGTTGAAAAGGTTCAGGAGACCGGGCTGAAATACATGATGGCCGAAACGGTCGTCTACAGCCGGGAATTCCTGTACCTCAAGCAACTCTACGAGGCCGGTGATCTGGGTGAGATCCAGCACCTGGCCGCCTCCCACCCCCAAGACATGGACGGATGGCCGGACTATTGGAAGGACATGGTTCCGATGCACTACGCGACCCATGTGGTCAGTCCCTGTCTGGGGCTGGTCAACGGGTTGGCCGAGTCGGTCAGTTGCTTCGGTTCGGGAGCGGTGCGTGAAGAGATTGCGCGTCGTTCGGGCAATCGGTTCGCCGTCCAAAGTTGCCACATCAAAATCGCCGACAGCGATCTTGTCGCCCACGTCTGGCGGGCTCTGTACGACGTCGCACGGCAGTATCGCGAAAGCTTTGACGTGTACGGCACCAAGAAGAGCTTCGAATGGACGCTGATCGAAGACGAGCCTCACGTGATGCACGTTGCCAAGCGGCCCGAGCCCGAGATCCCCGAAAAGATCGTGGTTCCGGACTTTGCTCCGTTGCTGCCCGAACCGATTCGTCGCTTCACGATGCCCCAAGAGATCCACGATACCGATCACCTGTCGTTTGTGCAGGGCGGTGGCCACGGCGGATCTCATCCCCACCTGGTTCACGAGTTTGTCAGCGCGGTGCGTGAAGACCGAGACCCGTGGCCCAACGCGCAAACCAGTGCCAACTGGACCTGTGTCGGCATCTGTGCTCACGAGTCTTCCCTGCAGGGAGGAAAGATTATCGAATTGCCGGAATTCACGCGACAAGCAGCCGTGAGCGCATGATCGATTGCTGCCTCAACTTCCGGAGGCAGCATGAATGCGAGGTCGTGTTGGCAGTTCTCGCCAAACGCCACGACCTCGCCGTCAAACGATCAAGGATCCTTCCCTCGCTGATGCTCACCCAACCTTGAGAAGGTGGGTGAAGAAAAGTTGGCACGACTTTCTTGTGGGCAAGTTCCTGCGTTTGCTCCTGATATTCTCCCGCCCCCATCCTCCTTCCATCTCAATCGCCATGCCTCGTTTTTCGCGACTGATTTTGCGTTTGCCTTTGACGCTGATCCTGTTTGCCCCCTCCGTCTTGATCACGGCCGCCGAACCGGCAAGCCGGACCTCGAAGCCTTCCCTGTCCCCCGCCATGACGCCGATGCGTGGCACCGACAGCGACTTCGAATACGTCGATGTCGGCAAACAGATCCCCAACTACACGCCGTCCGATGAATGGGGTGTCCAGGGTGAACCGCTGAATCTGATGCAGAAACCGCTGGCCCCCGAAGTTTCGATGAAACACTTCGTGGTCCCGGAGGGCTTCCACGTCGAACTGTTTGTTTCCGAACCGCAGTTGAAAGGAAAGCCGATTTGCATGGCTTGGGATGAACGTGGCCGGTTGTGGGTCGCCGAGACGTATGACTACCCCAACGAGTTGCAACCGGAGAATCGTGGACGCGACAAGATCCGAATCTGTGAAGACACCGATGGGGACGGGCGTGCGGACAAGTTCACCGTGTTCGCCGAAGCGTTGAGCATCCCGACCAGCATGGCATTCACCGCCGACGGGGTTTTGGTGCAGAACGGTAACGAAACCCTGCTGCTGACCGATACCGATGGCGACGACGTCGCCGACCAGCGTCAGGTCGTCGTGACCGGATGGGAGTTGGGTGATACGCACGGCGGCGTCAGCAACTTTCAATACGGTTTGGATAATTGGATCTGGGCCATGCAGGGGTACAACAACTCCGCACCCAAAACTCGCAACGGTCCGCAGGGCCGCTTCCGAATGGGATTCCTGCGGATGCGAACCGACGCGGCCGAGGTCGAGTTCATTCGCTCGACGAACAACAACACCTGGGGGCTGGGGATCAGCGAAGAGGGCCTGATTTTCGGATCCACCGCGAACGGCAATCCCAGCATCTACATGCCGATCCCGAACCGTTATTACGAACGGGTCCGCGGCTGGACGCCATCGCTGACGCTCTCTTCGATCGCCGACACGAACGAATTTCATCCGATCACCGACAAGGTGCGGCAAGTCGATCATCACGGCGGGTACACCGCTGCGGCCGGACACGCCCTGTACACCGCGCGCGCCTACCCCGAAGCGTACTGGAACCGCGTGTCCTTTGTGGCCGGCCCGACCGGCCATTTGGTCGGTGCGTTCGTGCTGGAATCCGAAGGAACCGATTTCCATTCATCCAGCCCCTTCAACCTGATTGCCAGCGACGACGAGTGGTCGGCGCCGATCATGGCGGAAGTGGGCCCCGACGGAAACGTCTGGGTCATGGACTGGTACAACTACATCGTCCAACACAATCCGACGCCCCAAGGATTCGAAACGGGCAAGGGCAGTGCGTACGAAACGGAATTGCGCGACAAGAAACACGGACGGGTCTACCGCATCGTCCCCGATCAAGCCGATCCCGTTTCGGTGCCCAACCTGGCCGAAGCATCGGCGGGCGAACGCGTCGACGCGTTGTCGCATCCAACGATGCTGGTTCGCAAACACGCTCAGCGATTGCTGGTTAAAGCAGGGGATCCCGGTGTCGCGGACCGCCTGATCCAACTGATTGAAAATCAAAAAACGGACGCCATCGGATTGAACGTCGGCGCGATCCACGCGTTGTGGACGCTGCACGGCCTGGAATTGTTGGACGGAAAAAATCCTCAGGCAACCGCGGCAGCGATTGGAGCGTTGCGTCATCCTTCGGCCGGTGTCCGACGCAACGCGGCTCAAGTGCTGCCGGCTGATGACGCGTCTATTTCAGCGTTGCTGTCAGCGGTCAATGATTCGGAACCGCAGGTTCGGTTGGCAACGCTGCTGGCCTTGTCAGATCATTGCCGGGCGGCGCAGGCCGAAGGCGCCGCAGACGACGCGGGGCGCGTCTTGCAACAGGTCTTGAGCGATGAAAACAACCTCAGCGACCGCTGGATCCCCGATGCGATCACCAGCGCCGCAGCATCGGTTGCACCGCAGTTTTTGACTCAGGTCGGACGATTGCAGTTGAGCCGCCAGGACGAAATGCGGACGCGACAATTGAAGATTCTGAGCATCGTCGCCGACCACCTGGCCCGTGGCGAAGCCGTGGGAGAAGCTCCCGAGATCCTTGCATCGCTGCAGACCGCCGATCCCGCGGCCCTGGGCGCCGTGGTCACAGGGCTGTATCGCGGTTGGGACGGTCAGGCCAAGACCCAACTGAGCGAATCCGTCGAATCAAAATTGGAGGCGCTGTATCCAAGAATCGCCACGGCCAACCGAAGTGAATTCATTCGCCTGGCGGAACGCTGGGGAAGCGACAAACTGGCTCAATTCGGCGACCAGATTGTCGAGGACTTGACCGATAAAATCGAGGACGAGGACCTGAGCGCCGGTGAGCGATTGGAAGCTGCGAAGCAACTGGTTGAGTTCCGTAACGAAAACATCGAAGTGGTTGAGAGCTTGCTGGATCTGGTGACCCCGCAAGCGGCACCGGAACTGTCGACCGGGTTGGTCCGAGCGGTGTCGCAAAGTTCGTCCGAAGAAGCCGGCAAGGCAATTATCGAGGCCCTGCAGTCCATGACCCCGAAGGTCAAATCCGCCGGCATCCGAGCCCTGCTGTCGCGTCAGGCATCCACGACGGCCGTTCTGGACGCGATTGAAGACGGAAAGCTGTCGTTGAACGACTTGGCGTTGGACCAACGCGAAGCGCTCGCCAACCACCCCAATCGCCAGATTCGACAACGCGCGGGAAAAATCCTGGAACAGGGCGGGGCGATCCCCAGTGCGGACCGCCAGGAAGTTCTGGACCGATACGTTGCCGCCACCAATCAATCGGGTGACCCGACGCGTGGCAAAGCACTCTTCACCGAACACTGTTCCAAGTGTCACGTGCACAGCGGCCTGGGGGTTGCCGTCGGACCGGATCTGACGGGCATGGCCGTGCACCCCAAGGAAGAACTGCTCGTTCACATTCTGGATCCCAGCCGTAGCGTGGAAGGAAACTTCCGAGCCTACAACGTGCTGACCATCGATGGTGACGTCATCAACGGGATGCTGGGTTCCGAATCGAAGACGGCGATTGAAATCGTTGACACGACCGGCAAGAAACAAACCGTGTTGCGTGATGACATTGAACAGTTGAGTGCATCGAGAAACTCGATCATGCCATCTGGCTTTGAGAAGTCCATCTCAATCGAGCAAATGACCGACCTGCTGGAGTTCCTGACCAGCGGCGGGAAGTTTGTTTCGCTGGATCTGCGGTCGGTAGCGACGACGCCCAGCGACCGCGGCATGTTCATCAATCGCGACAGCCCTGCCGAGCGTTTGGATCTGCAGGACTGGTCCCCCAAAACCGTCGCGGGCGTCCCGTTCCGATTGATCGACCCGGCCGATGGCACGGTCAAGAACGTGATCGTGTTGCACAGCCCCAACGGTCCGGTCAGCCGAACAATGCCACGGAAAGTCCAACTGGAGGTGGGCGCCCGGGCCAAGGCCATCCACTTTCTCAGCGGCGTCGCCGGCTGGGGATACCCCTACGGCGACGCAGCGGCTCCCGCGTTGACGGTGCGGCTTCATTACGCCGACGGAGGATCCGAGGACCACGAGTTGTTGGACGGAGTGCATTTCGCGGATTACATCCGCCGCGTTGATGTCCCGAAATCGCAGTTCGCCTTTGCCGCGGGAGATGCGCAAGTCCGCTACTTTGCGGTGTCCCCACAGCGATCCGACGCAATCGATTCGATGGAGCTGATTGACGGTTCCGACGCCATCGCGCCGGTCGTGCTGGCGATCACCATCGAATCGCCCACAGCGGATCATTGATCGGGTCCGCTTTGAGGAATCGTCCTCCAGTCGCAAAGCGATGAAAGCTCCCTGCCGTTGGCGCAAACCGACGGAGCCGGCGCGCAGCCACCGTCTGGCGACGGTGGCTACATTGCTCGATTGATCGCCACCTGACGGGTTTTTCTCGGGAAACGTGGTCCCGGTGCGCCTTGAAAACTGTGGAATGCGGCCCGACTTTGACGTAGCCTGTCCACCACGTCGAAGCCGCTCCCAGGCGGGTCGGCCCGTTTCAAGACGCACGCTCAAGGGAGACATTTTCGATGAGACGACGAATCAATCCGGGCATGATGGGGGTGATTCCGCTGAGTTGGGTGTTGTCCGCCTGCCTCGGTTCCATTGCGCCGGCCGCGGAAACTTGGACGGACAGCTCCGGCAAATTTCAGATCGAAGCCGATTACGCGGGCGTGCAGGGCAAGAGTGTTGTGCTGCGTAAGAGCGACGGCAGTACGATCAGCGTCCCGATCGACCGGCTAAGTGATCAGAGCCGAGCCCTGGCGAAACGGCTGTACGAACAGTCCAAACAACCGCAGGGAATAGCAAGTCCGACCACGTCGGGTGCCATCGACGTCTCCTCCTACGATCCGCCCTCTCAATTTGCCAACCTGGTCGCGCCGGCACCGCCGCAGATTCCTCCATTGGCTCCCTTTCCCTCAGATCCGACGTTGCAAGAGCAGTTGGACTACGTCAAGCAACAGGTTCTGGCTGGCCACCTGGAGGTGATCTGGCATTGCCTTCCGGAAGACCTCCGTGCCCAGTTGGATAGTCAAGAGATGCGGGACATCTTTCGAGACTATCTGAACGACTATTCGCAACAGAGTCGAACGTTCGAAGACACGATGGCCAAGCTGGTCGAAGTGCTGACAACGAAGAAAGAGTTTGTGCTCGGTTCATCGATGCTTTCGAATCAACCGCCGCAAGTCGTGCCGATGATCCGCAAAGCGTACGACCCGGCCGTTGGAACCTTGTACGAGCTTTTGTCATTGTCGGCAGCCCTGGGGAACTTGGATGAAAAGCCGATCTCGCAGATCACGCATTATCACCTTCCCCGCCTGGGAGCGCACTTGAAACAGCTGGTCGCAATGGCACCTCCGGAAAAGGTGAATCAGTTTGTCGACAGCATTGTTGTCGAACAATCGGGCCCGAATGCTGGCACCCTGACAGCGCCGGCCGAGAACGGGAAAATGGAAAGCATCGAAATGGTCAAGGATTCCGGGCGTTGGCTGCCCAAGGACTTCTTGGACCTGTGGAACGAAAACAAGGCAACCTTCCTGGAGCAGGCGCGAGAGAGTGCTGAATCGTCTCAGCAGGAGCTGGCGGAAAAGACACCGCCGCAGGTCGCCGCGATGCTCGAGACCGTTGGACAGGCGGCCAACCAATCTCTGGACGCCATGCTTGCCGCAAAATCGCAGCAGCAGTTCGACCAGGTTCTGATGCAAACCTTCCAGCAGGCCATGATGATGGGCGCCGCATTTGGGGCCGGTCCCGGCATGCCGGCGGGCGGCGGCCCCGGTGGACCGGGAGGCGGGCCTGGTGGCCCCGCGGGACCGGGCTTCGGCGACGAACCCTTTTGAGCGGCACGGCCTGCCTCGTTCCCGGGCTCCCGCCCGGGAACGCACTGCATGCTGGCTCCGCCAGCTCCCGACAGGCAGACCGATAGGCGGAGCCTGGAAGCACAGTGGGTTCCAAGGCCGAAAGCCTTGGAACCAGGGCACTACAACGTGCTCAGGTATTCCAGCAAGTCGGCCAACTCTTGTGCGGTCAACTGTGCGACCTGACCGGTCGGCATCAACGATTCGCTTTGCTCCTTGATCGTTTCAATGTCGGCGGCATCGATTGGATGATCTTTGCCGTCGGCCGAACGGATCACCACTTCGGAATCCGTTTGCCGCACCACCAACCCGCTGATCACCTCGCCGTCGCGCGTCAAGACCGTTCGAGTCCGATACTCCGCTTCGACTTGGCGGGAGGGATTCAGAATGCTGTCGAGCAATTGTTGCTTGGAACGCTTCTTTCCCAAGCCATCCAAATCGGGACCGGTTGATTTCCCGGCACCCGCGACGCGGTGACACTGAAGACACTGCAACGCCTTGGAATCCATCAGCAACTCGCGTCCGCTGGCGGCATTGCCGTCCAGGGCAAGGATTGCATCGGGTTCGATTGCGTCTCCCAATCGCTTCTTGCGTTCATCCGGGGGCAGGAAACGCTCCAACAGGGCGGCCCGAATCAGGTCCCCCTGTTCCGCTGCGGAGCGAGCGACGCGTGTCTGTCGTTCCGCATCCGCGTCACCAAATGCCAGCTCGGAAAACTCTCGCAACGCGGATGCGACGGCGTCGGTCGAAGCTGAATCCGCGGTTGTTTCCCCGTTCGGCATCGAAGCGATCCAGTCATGGATCAAGCGGAGTCCGGCCAGGTCGTTGTCTCGCTGCCAGAGCTTGGGCATGTGCCCCGGCCCACTGGTGGCCATTCGGTAGAACAGCACCGAATGATAAGGGTCGCCAGGCCGAATGACGTTGGCGCCAGTGATCCCGAAATCTCCCTGGGTGGGCGTTTCTCCCACTGCATTGATTTCGGAAGTTTGCTTGGAAAAAACCAATTCCAACGGTGCCGTACCGCCGCCTTCGCGCCGATGGCAGTGGGCACAGTTGGCCGTCAGGTAGGAACGCGCCCGGCGATCGAGATCCGCGGTCGAATCGTGCGGGTCAACCATCGCGCGGACCTCGAATTGTTCGACCCGTTTTTCATTCAGCACGCCCAGCTCGATCAATTGCCGAAGTTGAGAACTCGATTGCGAATCCGAATCGAGGCTGAGGTTCTCGAGTTTGAACCCGATGCCGCCGCCATGCCAACGCTTGTGACAGGTTTGGCACTGAGCTCGGTTGGAAATCGTCCAATCAACGCTTCGCAACTGTCCGTCCGCATCACGCAGGGATACCTGCAACGTTTCGCCGGCGGCATCCACCAACGCCGCATCGGTTTGTTCCGGGTTCCAGGCGTAACTGTACGGATGCCACATCAATCCGTCGAAATGCAGCAATTGAGTCTCCACGCGGCGTCGCGTGGGCTGCCCGTCGTTGAAAGATTCCAACGAAATCGTTTTCGCAAACACGGTCCCAGCAGGGAACTTCCAGCCCGTCCATCTTGCCGCGGGTACGGCGGACCCATTCCCGGGGATGCCGATCACGAACTCGCCTCGGGCGCCGTCCTGGTAGGCTTGCGCCGCGATTTGGTAGGGGATGACGCCGGGTGACGGCTGGAGTGATCGCGTGGAGCGGAAAAGTCCCGTCTCGCTAAGTTTTCGCGGGAAGTCGGTCGTCTTGCCGGCAAGCGGATTCTTTTCCAGTTGATAGATTCCACCGTCATAGCTGAGTACCAACACTTCACCGTCGGGACGTTGCGCGAAGCTGGTGATTTGCAGGCCAGTCTCGGCCAGCACCGGATTCCAGGTGACGCCGCTTTCATCATGACGGAGCCCCCACAACCGCCCCGTCACCCAATCGCCGTACAAAAACGCGTCTCGCAGTGACGGCAGTTCGGTTCCGCGGTACACCAGGCCGCCGGTGATCGATTGACCGACCGTGTGCGGATACGCCACCACGGGTTTCTGGATCGGCGTGGGACCCTGTTCCAAATCGCTTCGAATCCGCTGCGGCCCTTCAAACAGGCTCCATCCATAGTTCCCGCCACGGCGAACCTCAAAGACCAATTCCCAAAGTTCCCATCCGACATCACCGCACAAGATGCGATCGGTACCGGGGATCAAATCGAACCGCCACGGATTCCGAAAACCGTAGGCCCAGATCTCTCCCCGTGCACCGGGCAAATCGACAAACGGATTGTCTGCGGGAATCGTGTAGCCGCGGTCGCCGTCGGAGTGATCGACATCGATCCGACAAATGGTCGAACGCAAATCACTCAAGTCTTGGCTGACATCGAATTCATCGGGAGGAAACGGTGTGGCGCCGTCGCCGGCCGAGAAATACAGCAACCCGCGATGATCGAACCGAATGGCCGAACCGTTGTGACCGCCGGAATGCCAGGTCAGCACGATCTCCTCGCTGGCGAAATCCAGTTGAGGCGGGTTGGCATCGGTCATCCGAAATCGTGACAGCCGCGTCCCGTCGGGCAGGCTGCCTTGCCCGCGCGTGTAAACCAAGAACACTTGTCGGTTTTGATCAAACTGTGGGTGAACCCCGAACCCGAGCGCGCTTTGAAACTTGTCGACGTGTGTTCGAAGCTCCCCCGCCAGATCCGCGCTGTCCGGATCGCCGTCGATCTCAAACGTGTGCAGTCGGCCGGAGGATTCCAACACCGCCATTCGTCCGGTGCCGCCCAACATCATCAATTCGACCGGAGCGGTGAATTGCAGCTTGGGAAAGACGCGTCGGACGCGATAGTCCCTCGGCAAATCGGGAGTCCCCGTGACACGTGAACTGGTCCAAGGGGTCCGATCCGCATCCGCGGTCCGCGCGGTGGCAGCAACCAGAAGAAGCACAGCACAGGCGAAGAAGCATTGCTTGACCGGAAACATGATCTGCCGTCGGCATCGGAAGAAGGATTGAATGGGATCAGAGCATAGCAGGGAAGGGACGCGGTATCCGGTGAATCCGTGCCAATCGCGGAATGACCGTCGCCGGGTTTCAATGCCCCCAGGCCGCATTCTCGATCATTTGCGTGCGTTTGGCATCCAAGTCTTTGATCGCCTGGTCGGTTTCGGCCAACGCCTGCCGACATTGTGCGAGCGCTGATTCGACATCGGCCATGACCTTGGAACACGCTTCGGACGCCTGCTGGAGTTGAGACTGGACCATCCAGTCGGCGATCAGCCCGTCGAAGAAGTAGTCCGCGAAGGCGGAGAATCCATCGATGGCATCCAAGGACACCGTTAGCTGTCGGTTCGTGTCGGCAAGTTCCTGCTGGAATCGATGCAATTGCAACTGAGCGGTGGAAGCGTGATCTCTCGCGGCATCAATTCGGGAATGTTTGGCCCAGGTCGAAAGCGTCCCTCCGCCCATCATGTCCCAAGTCCCCCAACCCTCGGCCGCACGCAGTTCCTCCTGGACGCGTCGGAGCGACTTCTGGGCAACTTCACCAGCATCCAAAGCCTCGCACAATTCGCTGCGATCCGACTGGCGCTCGGTCAACTGATCGTCCAGCTCGTGCAAGAGCGCCCCGTCCGGATGATCCGAGGCGGTCAGTCGCTGATGCTTCTCCGCAAGCGATTGCTCGTAGCGGTCGGCCGCGTCCTGAACTTCATCGATCTGGTCTTGCAACGTTTGCACGTCACGTTCGGCGGTCTGCAGTGAACGTGAACTTTGCTCGTGCTTGAGTTTGGCCGCCAAAAATTGCTGCCTTTCCTTCTCCAGCCGCTGTTCTTTCGTTCCAAGAAGGGAGTAAAACAAGGTGGTCAAGCCTTGACCGCTCCACTGATCGACGTCGGCTTTTTCTTCGGCGAGTGTTTTCTCATGTTGCCGACATTTCCGGCGTTGTTCTCGGAGCGTTGCCTGGGCTCGATCGAGTCTTGTCCGCAGCTTGTTGAATCGTCGCAACTGCGTTTTGGCAGATTTCAAGCGGTCATCGATGTCGTCGTTCATCCTGTCATCTCCACCACAATCGGTTGACTTGGGAATCGGCTCTGGCGCGAAAGCTGGATTGAACCGGCCGGTTGGTCGTCAACGCAGGACCACCACAGCATATCGGGCCCGATGCGATGCAACTTGGGCGCGCCTTTCACTCTTTTCCTCGGAGCACCAACGATGAGTTTGAAAATCCGAACGGAAACGGCCCAAGATCGACCGGACATTGAGAACATTCATCGATTGGCATTCGGCGGCGACGAGGAAGTCGAACTGATCACAGCGCTCCGTGGTGGCGGATTCGTGACGCTGTCGCTGGTTGCCGAATTGGATGGCGAAGTCGTCGGGCATCTCTTGATCAGCCCCGTCGCGATCAAAACGGAATTTGATACCGTCTTGGCGGATTCGCTGGCTCCGCTGGCCGTGCTGCCTCGCTTCCAGCGGCAGGGTATCGGCACCGCGTTGGTGGAGTCAGCATTGCAGCGTTGCCGTCGTCGAGGCGCAACGATCATGGTCGTCCTGGGGCAACCCGAGTTCTACACGCGATTCGGATTTGACGCAAAGCTCGCTCATCGCCTGGAGTCGCCTTTCGGAAGTGGCGACGCCTGGATGGCCTTGGAATTGGTGCCCGGCGCGTTGACCGGGGTCGAAGGCAGGGTCGAGTATCCGAAGCCCTTCGACGCGCTGCTTCCGTGACGGAAAGGGTTTGTCTTGGATTGATCTGATGGTCGGCGGGTGACGGGTGATCTTGGTGCACGTCCACGCTCTGGCGAGCGTGGCTACGGGTTGAGCGAACAATGGCATTTTCCACGCTCTGGCGAGCGTGGCTACGAATTGACATTGCCCCTTGTAGCCACCGTCGACAAACGGTGGTCGCGTTGCATCTTCCACGCTCTGGCGAGCGTGGCTACGAGCGAGAACCGAGAGGGGAGATTTCCACCCTGTCCGGCTCTGGCGGTGGAAGAGCATCGAACCCGGAATGATTCGACTCGGTCGCCCATTTCAGCAGCGAGAACGACCATTTGACTCCGCCAGATTCCACATCACTTTCGAACAGGTTGCCATCGGAATCCCAGGACAACAGGCTCTTGCCGCACGGCGCAACGCCAACGATGTGGCTAGGATGCTGCTGAAAAGACTGGAGTTCGGCCCCGGTTTGCGGGTCGTAGGTGGCGACGCGTTGTGCGCCGATACCACCGAGAACGGACGCCACGTAGCTTCCTTCCGGTCCAAAGGCCGCGATGGGAGCGGACACTTTCCGTTGCCATAGGCGTGCCTCGGTTCCCCTCCGGAAAGCCGACAACGTTGGAACCGCGCCCGACGATGCAACGACCATGATCTGCTGGTCGGAACTCACATCGGCATCAAACGCGAACCGGTTCTCCGGTTCGGTGACCTCGATGACTTGACCGCTCCGCAGATCCAACGACAACAATCCGCCCTCCCTGCCTGGGGCGAGCAACGTCCGTGAGTCCTCGGAAAACCCCAACGCCTTGGTCGACCCCCGACCGCCGCCGGTGAAATGTCGATAGCGGTGCAACAGTTTTGCTTCGTGCCAGTCCCAAATGAATACGTACTGATCGCCGATCGCAGCCAGTCGGCTGCCGTCAGGTGAAAACGCGACGCGAGAAGCCTCGCGCAGCTCGGAATCGCAAACCTTTCGGACCGAGACTTCGTGCGTCTCCGATGGGCCCACGGACTCGGTCACGCAATGAACGGAACCGTCCGCGTCGACAACGGCCAGCGATTGTGACCGGGAGGCGGTTGGGTGGGGGACAATCGCCACGGCCAGCGGTTGCAACCCCGCAACGCGGATGGATCTGGCGCGATGCTGGTCGAAATCCAAGGTCACGATTTCGGTGTCCACCGCCTGATCTTTGGATTTGCGTTTGTACTTGACGATGGCAACCGCCACCGATCCGGTCGACTGGACGGAAACGTCATGAAACCAGACGTGATCGAGTGTCTGAACCGGCACATACCGGAATCCCTTGTGCCAGTAAATGGCGGCTTCGATTCCGGCCACGACCAGGATGCATGCGAAGATACTCCACCACAGAGCCATGAATCGCAACGCGCGCACCGCGAGTGGCGGATGCTCGGGAATCGGTGAAAGAATCCGTGACATCATCCGATCGTCAAATACCCGAGCAACAGCGATTGGAATCCCGCCAAACTGCTCGCAACCGTCATCGCGATTCGACGTCTGTATTGGTAAAGCGACACCAGCACCGTGCAGACCAACGCCGTGCAAGCGAGCTTGACGAGCACGAACAACCAAACCTGTCCACCCTGCAGTCCGAGCAACCAAACGCCGATAGGATTCTGTTCCATTTCGTTGATCACCTCGTAGTTGACGATGACCAACATGGCATCATGGATGGAAATCAGGGAGATCAGGATGCAGCACACCGCCAATCCGATCGGACCGGCGTGGTCGGATCGCAGGAAGGTCAATGTCGCACGGATGAGGTCAAACTTGGGTTCGCCGCGCGACTTGACGGACACTCCGGCTGTCGCCGGCGGGGGTGCACTCTTGATACTCATGGGTTCTCCTCTCGCGTGACTCTCCCGGGTTCGGCCGCACGCTGGCGACCGCCTCATCACCCAATGCGAATTCCGAGTGACCGGTGGGCCACTGTCGCGGAAAAAAACCTTCGCAGAGGGAAAAGACGGACGAGATTTGCGAGAAGCCGAAACCTGACAATCAGATCTCATCCGAGGAGAAATCGCGTTCCCCCAACAGGGAAACCGCTCGCTGCCGGACGCGACGCAATCGAACGTCGTCCGCCGGCACGAAGCCCGTCATCAAGATGGACGCCTCACGATAGAGCAATTGGGCCTCCAGCCAGTCGATCCACATGACGGGCATTCTGCCGACCGGGGAGGAATAGATCTCGTCGGCCCATTGGTCGAGCGCCGCTTTGGCCGAAGCCAATGCTTGCCGCGACTTTTCGGTTTCCCCGGCGCGATGGTAAGCCATCGCCAAGGCGGGATAAGCGATCGACCGGCCGTGCCATTCAACCTCGTCCAGGGATTCGTTCAAACGTTTGACGGCCAGCTTGAAGTGGTCGGCACGAAGATGAGCCAATCCGGCGACGTAGAGTGCAGCTCCGCGCGGATAGAAGACACAATACCACGGCGGCTTGGCAGATTCGTCCGGCTGGTCGGGATCGTCTTTCTGCGAAACAGCATCCGCCGAGTCAGCATCGTTCTGGCCCGGCTGACTTGCCGTCTGGTCTGGTTCCGCACTCCGGTCGCGGTCCAAGTCACGATCCTTCTTCGGTGTTTCCTTCGCTGCCGTGAGGTGTTCCTCCGAGGGCGGTTTGCTCGCGTCCTTTTCACGATCCTCACGGTCGTCATGTCGATCATGACGGTCGAAACGATGCCGTCTGGCATCCGGAAAACGATCGAAATCCGCGATCATCTCTTCCATCCGCGTGGCGAACGTCTGCACGTCGAATCGTCTTTCGGACGACATGACGCAACTACGAATCACCGCGATCGAAACTCCTTCGGAGCGCTGTTCGGATTGGTTGATCAGATCACGACAGTAGGCGCGAAAGCTTTCCAGGTCTCCGTTGAAAAGGAACAGCTGAGGGATACCCCAGTTCGCCGGGTTGTCCGTGGGGACCCCCAATTCGATGGCCTGGGCATAGTCATCCGCGGCGAGTTTCCATAGTCCCAATCGGACCTGCAGCGAAGCCCGTTCGGACCAGGCGTTGTAGTAATTGGGTTGCCGTCGTGTTGCGGCGGTGAAATCGGCATACGCCGCTCCCCAACGTTCGGCATCCGCATGGGCGCGTCCGCTGGTGACCAGAATGTTGGCCTCTTTCATTCGTTTTGCGAATTGCTCGATTTGCAGTCGAGCCTGATCCGCTTCGCGCTGTAAACGAACCGCCTTTTGCAGTGCTTGATCTTTTTCGTTGCGTTCGGTGACCGCGACGGCCGCCTGCCACAGGCTGATCGCGGTCCCCAAAAACATCGCCGCGACCAACAAAGACGCGGTGACGATCGCCGCCTTGTTCCGCTGGGCAAACTTTTGCAACTGGTACAACCTGGACGGCGGCCGCGCCTCGATCGGCTGTTCCGACAAAAAACGTTTAACGTCCTCGGCCATCGCACTGGCCGATTCGTAGCGACGGCTTCGATCCTTTTCCAGCGCCTTCATCACGATCCAGTCCAAGTCCCCCCGCACCGCGAAGGACAATTCCGCCGGCACACATTGACGTTTGTCCGAATGCGTCGAAGGCGACGCTCCCAGCGTGGTCAGCCGGGTGCTGGGTTTGGGAGGATCCTCTTCCCGAATGATGCGGCGCACCTCATCAATGCTGGCGGTATTGAAGCGTTCTCTTTCAAACGGCGTTCCGCCGGTCAACAATTCATACAACAGAACACCCAAACCGTAGATGTCGCTGCGCGTGTCGACATCCAAGCCGCTCATCTCCGCCTGTTCGGGGCTCATGTACAGCGGCGTTCCGATCATCGCCGCGAATTGCGTGTAAACGGTTCGGTCGGTCAGGCGGTGCCCGATCGCCTTGGCAACACCAAAGTCGATGACTTTGACCACGGGAATCACATCGTGCAGCGTGACCAGAATGTTCGACGGTTTCAGGTCGCGGTGAATCACCCCCTTTTGGTGGGCATGTTGGACGGCGTGACAGACATCCGTGAACAGTTCCAATCGAGCGCGAAGACTCAGCTGTCGCCGTTGACAGAACTCAGTGATCGGCACACCTCGAACGAGCTCCATCACAAAGTAGGGCCGTCCAGATTTGGTCGTCCCCGCATCGAGCACACTGGCGATGTTCGGATGATTCATGACCGCGACGGCCTGACGCTCAGCTTCGAAGCGACCGATGACTTCTCGGCTGTCCATCCCCGGCTTGATGATCTTCAGGGCGACGTGCCGGCGGACGGGGTACTGCTGCTCAGCGACAAATACCAGCCCGAAGCCGCCTTCGCCGATCTGCTCTCGCAGCTTGTAGCGTCCCACCTCGGTACCAACCGATTCGGTGATTCCGACCGGCTGGCCGAGGGTGCCGATTGCGACGGAATTGACTTCGGAGGTCCGCCCAGCCTGATCAGAAGCTGACACCGCGACCGGTCGATCTAGCAGGTTGTCCGGCAATTCGTGCGCGTCCAACAATTGATCGACGGCCTGCCGCAAGGCATCGTCGTTGCCGCATGCCTGCGTCAGGTACTCCCCGCGGGCGTCGGCTGACGACAGCTCCAGGGCCTGCAGAAAGATCGTGCGCTCTGTCATCGTGAATCATTGAGGTACCAAACGGGGGTGACGGGGCCTCCTCGCCGACCGGACACATTCACCCAACCATCTATGCGAAAACAAGGCCCCAGAAGGGCCACGATTCGGAAGAATCAATCGGACTCTTCCATTTCCCGACGCAGCCAGGCCCGCGCGTACGCCCAGTTTCGCTTGGTCGTCCGCGGGGAAACCCCCAACACTTTGGCCGTTTCGTCGATCGTCAGACCGGTGAAATACCTCAATTCGACCAGTCGAGCCAAATTCGGATCGACCAGCGCCAACCGGTTCAAGGCTTCATCCAGCGCCAGCAACGTTTCATGGTCGCTGTTTGCCAGGGCGACGTCGTCGACGTCCAGGTTGCGGCGCACCAAGTCGCCGCCCCGCTTGGCAGTTTTTCGGCGCCGAGCCTGTTCGATCAGAATGCGACGCATTGATTCGGCCGCGGCGGCAAAAAAGTGCCCCCGGTTGTCCCACTGGGCTTCGCGGTTGCCCCCCACCAATCGCAAGTAAGCTTCGTGAACCAACGCCGTCGGCTGCAACGTTTGCTCCGCGGACTCGCGTGTCATTTTGATCGCAGCCAGACTTCTCAGCTCGTCGTAGACAAGAGGCAGGAGCCGACTGGGCGCTTCCGGATCACCGTGCTCAATCGCGTTGAGAATCTGCGTCACGTCCTCTTTCATTCAATCCCGACGCTGTCTGCTTTTTGAACGCGACTGGCCATGGCGGTCCGGGCGGACCCTCGTCTCTGGCTTGAACCCCGCCAAAAGCCATGGGGTCCGGCCGCGGCAAAGAAAATTGCGACTTTCCCGCCGTTTCCGTCGGCCTGCGCCGACGGCAGGGGACTGTCGTCGCGTCGCGACTGGAGCCCAGGCAGTTTCGCCTCACCCCGATTCTCACGACTTCGCACATGCTTGGTGCCGTGGGCAAGTCACCAAGTGATCGTTCACCATCCCCACCGCTTGCATGAAGGCATAGCAAATCGTGGTGCCGACGAATCGGAATCCGCGGCGTTTCAAATCTTTGCTCATCGCATCCGATTCGGCGGTTTTGCTTGGCACATCCTGCATCCGTCGCCATGCGTTTTGCTTTGGACGCCCCTGAACAAACTGCCAGATGTATTCGTCAAACGATCCGACTTCAGATTGGATCTGCAGAAAACTGCTGGCATTGCTAACGGTGGACTCAATCTTCAAGCGATTGCGAACAATGCCGGCATCCGACATCAGCTTTTCAATTTTCTTGCGGTTGAAGCGGGCGACCCGCTCGGGATCAAATCCGTCGAACAGCCTGCGGTAATTCTCCCGCTTCTTCAAAATCGTGATCCAACTGAGCCCGGCCTGAGCCCCCTCCAGAATCAGGAATTCAAATAAGCGGCGGTCATCGTGCACCGGGACGCCCCACTCCTGATCGTGGTAGGCGATGTACTGCGATCCTTGGGCCCACGGGCAACGTCCGGATTCGGTGGTGTCAGTTCCCAATGGATCGGTCCTGATGGAGGCGCCGAAGCACCAAGTGTGAGGTCGACGACGCCCGTTGGTGATTGCGGTGCGTCGTCCACGCTCTGGCGAGCGTGGCTACTTCACCGTCGTTTTCAAGGAGGGCAGCCGTCCAAGCGGGAGAGTTCAGTATTTTGGGCGCCCATTCAGGGCTTGTCCGGTGGCGTGGGCAACGGTTGGGACAAATCGATTCCGCTTTGTTTCGCAGCCGCTTCAAACGCAGCGACCATTTCCTTGCGCAGCGACGCATCGGAAACCAAGTTGCTCGTTTCGTAGGGGTCGTTTTGCAGATCAAACAATTCGGTCCACGATTCATTCCCCGGATAGACGATCAGCTTGTGGCGCGTGGTCCGAAGAGCCAGCGTCGTCGGAGCCCGGAAAGGTGCTTCGTGAAAATACTCGTAGAAGAATTCGGTCCGCCAGTCCTGTGGCGTCCTTCCCTGCAAGATGGGAACCAGGCTTTTGCCCTGGCCTTCGGGAAGGCGTTCCGCGCCGGCTAATTGCAACATCGTTGGCGCGTAGTCCAGATTCAGCACCATCGCATCGTTGGTCACACCCCGGGGCGCATCGTCACCGGGCATGCGAATGATCAAGGGAACCCGCAATGCTTCGTCATACGCGCTGCGTTTGTCGCCCAGTTGGTGCTCTCCCAGGTAGTACCCGTTGTCACTGGTGAAGATCACGACCGTCCGATCCGCGTGGGGCGAACGATCCAAAGCAGCGATCAGGCGTCCGACACAAGTATCCAGTGCGGAGATGTGCCGGGCAAAGTCCAAGTGTCCGGGAGAGACCGTATCGGCCCCGAGACGTCGTGCTCGCTTCTGACGTTCATCCGACGTCAGGTAGATCGCCGGTGTGTGCAGGTTTGGAACGTCCCCACTTTTCTGACCGGCGTACAGCCCCCGCGCCCTTGGCGGCAAGTTCTCGCCTCCGCGGGGGCCGTGGGGACTCTTGAATCCCAGCCACAGCAGGAACGGTCGATCCTCCGTCTGCTCTTCCAGAAACTCGATGGCGTAACCCGTTGTCACATCGTCGACCCAGCCCTCTGTTTCCGTCCGCTGTCCGTCGACCAGCAGCGGGCAATCCTGGTACCGGCCCTGACCGACAAAGCTGGCGACCCGATCAAACCCCGGTCGCTCTTCCTGGCTGTCCATGTGCCATTTCCCGAAGTAGCCGGTCCGATAACCGGCGGCACGGAGTTGCTTCGCGACATTGGGCAATTCCGGATTCAACGGCGTGCGATTCCCGATGATTCCGTTGTGATGCCCGTAGGTACTGGTCAAAACGGCGGCGCGCCCCGGTGAGCAAAGGGAGTGCACGACGAACGACTGGCGAAAACGAATACTCTGGCCGGCCAACGCGTCCAAGTGCGGCGTCTGGATCCAGGGAAACCTGGCCGCATCCCCTTGCTCGCGCTGCACCACGCCCAACGTGTCCCATCGGGCGTCATCACAATAGATGAACACGATGTTCGGCTGCTCTGCCAACAAGCGAACCTGCCACAGGGAACACCAACACAAAAAGCAGCACAGCCAGCGAAGTCGGTTCATCTTTTCATCCAAGGGGAGTGGGGAAATCGATCCGGTGGCGAAGGGTTGCGCCTATGCACGCGAACTGGTCGCCGGCTCATCCGCGACGGGGCGGATTCTAACAGCCGCCGGCGGCGGACGCTGCTGAAACGAACTGGCTGAGCGAAACTACTTGGTCAACCATCGAACCAGCCACATCACGCCGCTGAAAACTAAGCTGATCAGCAGACAAGTCGTGATCGGAATGTAGATCCGCGACGCCCCTCGTTCGATCACGATGTCTCCCGGCAACCGTCCCAGCCACGACAGCGACAGCCCGCGCAGCCACAGCACTCCGATTCCCGCAATCATCAATCCGATCAGAATCAACCCCCAGGCGAATGGATCCCTCACTTCTTTTTCCCGGCCCGCTTGCGAAGTTGCCTGCTGGACGCTTGACCGAGTTGTTGACCGGGCCGCGATTTTCTCTGCTGCATTTTCTTTCGCAGGTGCGCGTACTTGGTCGCCGGCTTTCGTGCCGTCTGGTTTCGAGCTTTGGTCATCGGCCTATTCCTCCCGTATGGGTGCAGCTCACCATTTTACCCCGAGGGATCAGCGGCCGTTAGAATGAACCGCCTGTCTGTCCCCCGACGCTCGCCACCGGAACGCCGTTGTGAGTCTGAACACCGCTTTGAATCCGCCAGTCCATTCCGCGCGTCAGCCAGACGCAGACAAACCGCTTTCACGTCAGGCGTTTCTGCAAGCGGGAACGTTGATGCTGACGGCTTCTTACTGCGCCGAAGAATTGTTCGCAGATCCTCCCGAGCCGGCCGTTCGCATTGGCCTGGTGACCGACCTTCACTACGCGGCCAAGCCTCCCGCCGGGACACGACATTACCGAGAAACTCCTGCCAAACTTGCCGAAGCTGCCAAGCAATTCCGCCGTGACCGCCCGGACTTCCTGGTGGAGCTCGGCGACCTGATCGACGCGGCCGAGTCCGTGGAACTGGAGCAGCAGTACCTGGCAACGATCAATGAACAGTTCTCCGGCCTCTGCGAGCGGCGACACTATGTTCTTGGAAACCACTGCGTTGACACGTTGACAAAGGATGAGTTTCTCCAAGCGGTCGGACAACCAAAGTCATACGACTCTTTCGATTTCGGGGGCATCCATTTTGTCGTCCTGGATTCCTGCTTCCGCAGCGACGGCGAGCCGTACGGTCGGAAGAACTTCAAATGGACCGATGCCAATCTCCCGGCGGCCGAACTGGAATGGCTGGACGCCGATCTGAAGGCGAACGACAAACCGACGGTCGTGTTCGCCCACCAACGCCTGGACGAAGCCGGCCGACATAGCGTGAACAACCGTGCGGAGGTGCGAGCCATCTTGGAATCCGGCGGTCACGTGCTGGCTGTCTTTCAAGGTCACAGCCACCACAACGACCTGAACCAGATCAACAACATCCACTACTGCACGCTGGCGGCGATGGTGGAAGGATCCGGTGCGGAGAGCAACGGTTACTCGGTGTTGGAGATCGATTCACGTGGCACGATCCGTTTGACGGGCTTTCGCAGGCAGGAATCGTACCGTTGGCCAGCGGTCGGCTGAGGTATCCCACGCAACTCGTTCCCGGGCTCCCGCCCGGGAACGCACTGCAACGCTGGCTCCGCCAGCTCTCGGAAGTTGGTCGCCGTCAGAATTGTGGCGCCACCGCGGCAGGCGGAGCCTGCCAGACAGTGGGTTCCAAGGCCGGAGCCTTGGAACCAGGGCGTGAGGTTGAGACGCATCACAACCTCGTTCCCGGTCTCCCGCCCGGGAACGCACTGCAACGCTGGCTCCGCCAGCTCTCGGAAGTAAGACGTCGAGAGAATCATTGCGCCACCGCGGCAGGCGGAGCCTGCCAGGCAGTGGGTTCCAAGGCCGGAGCCTTGGAACCAGGGGATTCATGCGCGGGCCAGACGGATGCCGAGCGGTAACGAGTCTCCGAAGACTGCGGACTCCTCGTCGCGGTCCAGCGCTCCGCCTTCGGTCAATAGCGTGGCGAAGTGCTCATCGGCGCCGCGTGCGCGGACAAACGCGGCGGCTCGCTCGCGCAACGTCTCCGGCAAGTCGCGGTATCGATCTCCGGTCCTGCGCCCCAGTTGAACGATCGTCAGCGGCAACTCGGGCTCGGGTGCATCCATGGCGAGCAGTGTTTCCAGCCAAGCAGTCACATGATCGACCGGGATCGCAGTGTTCAACGGTCCATACGCCGGCTGACGTCCCCCCAACCGCCCCAACGCCCACAGCAAAGCGGGACGCAAGCGGGCGTTCTTCTTGCGTGGAAACTCCTTCAACGCCGTTTCGCCAATCTCAATTTTCTCGCGGACACTCAACCGCTCCAAAGACGCAATCAGACGCCAAAACTCCGTTGCTTCATGAGGTTCGACCCGAGTGTTCTTCTTCCTCAGGATCGCCAACATCGGCGCGGCGAGTTGCTGTTGCTGGCCGGCGGTAAGCCCGCCCGCGATTCTCCGCCACAGGATCATGGATTCCGTCCGCGACTGCGACGCGGGAAACGCGATCCGTCCATAGATCATTCGCCACATTTGCTGGACGCGCCAATCGTCGACCGCCACACCGTAGCCGGGACGCAGACAAAGGCCGGCCAGGTTCAACCAGCGGGCTTCGTGTTGCGGCGATTTGCGGCGGCCGCGTTCGTGGTCGGCCAAGAATTGCCACAGCTCTCGAATCAAAGTCGGCGGCCAATCGTAGCGTCCGGTTTCGGTCAACGATTCCAGGCGTTTGACAATCTGGTTCGGTTGAAGGTCCGGCTGGTCGCCGAATGTGGATGCGATCACTTCGGCGCAGCCTTCCACCGTTTCGCTGTCGACAACACCGGCGGATTCTCCGGCACCCTGGTGCGCGGTGCGATCGGTTTCCAGAGTGCTGCGAATATCAAACTCCAGCTTCCACCGTTTGCCCCTTTCGGCATCGACGCAATACATCCCGACCGTTCCGATCTCGCTGAGCTCTGATTCGATGAACACATTCAACTGCGTTTCATCGCGTCGTCTGCCGCGAACCAGCGCCGTACAAATCGGCGGAAGCGCGGACATCTCCGTCGGCTCCACCGCAACCAGCTGACCGACTTGATCGGCCAATCGCGTGCTGCTGACCCACAACGGAAACTGAACGGGCGCGCCCAATTGAAGCTGCAACGGATGCTCATCGGCGCGGAATCGCTGTCCCGGTTCGGCGCTGCCGGGGATCAAGCAGACCGCAGTGGGCGGATCCTGTTGGACCTGCATGTAGTAGGACCGCCCCAGGTTGGCGGCAATGCGAACGCCCTGCCCGCGTCGCACCATCCCGTAGTAGGCGGCGCCGTGGGCGACCGCCAAATCCAGTCTGGGAGACGACATCACACCGGGTTGCCAGGATTCTCCCGAGCGGCAAAACCATTGTTGAAGACATTCCAGGATCCGATTCCTAATCGCGGCCGACGCCATCACGCCGCCGTTGAACAGCACAAAATCAGGTCGATCGGCCGATTCCTGGTCTTGTTCGTCCAGCCCGCTTCGACGGTGCTCGGTCAGGAATTCCGCCAGATGGCGAGTGATCGCCGGATCGGCCGCATAGGGCAGCCCGAACTCTTGAAACCCGCTCTGGCCGATCGTCGGTTGGTCGGTCAATGCCACGTGCGGGAAGAATCCGTCCAACAGCGTCTGGTCGATCTGTTCGGCGGTCAGCTCGACCTGCACGGATCCCGCTAGCAGCTTTGCGCCTTCCGATGCCAGGTTCACAGTGAACGACGCGGGACGGCGTTCTGCCAGCATCGTTTCCTTGACGCGTCGGGATGCTTGAATCAGGCGTTCCCACTGACCGCCCGAAAGCGTTTCGGCCGGCTGAGTGGACTGGATCGTTGCCTCGGCCAGTTTGGCAACGGCCAGATCCATGTTGTCGCCACCGAGAATCAAATGGCGGCCAACGGCGACCCGATGAAACTGGACCTGGTCACCGGAAGAACCGGCCGGTCGCACACGGATCAACGTCAAATCCGTCGTCCCGCCACCCACGTCGCAGACCAGGATCAACTGCCCGGGCCGAACCAGTTCCGCCCAGTCGCTGCGGTGTCGATCGATCCAAGCGTAAAAGGCTGCTTGGGGTTCTTCAATCAAGTAAACGCGTTTCAACCCGGCCTGCTTGGCGGCCTGGATCGTGAGCTCCCTGGCCACCTCGTCAAACGAGGCCGGCAAGGTGATCACCACATCCTGCTGATCCAGGGGAGCGTCGGGGTGGTCGTGGTTCCAGGCATGCCGCAGATGTTCCAGGTAGCGGGCCGAGGCGGTGACCGGCGACATCCGGGTCACGTCCATGTCCCCATGCCAGGGCAGAAAGTCGGCCGAGCGATCCACGCCGTCATGGGACAGCCAACTCTTGGCCGAACTGATCCGGCGTCCCGGATGCCGCTCGCCGGCATCCCGTGCGAGCACGCCGACGCAATGGTCGGGGATCTTATCGGACTGCCAGGGCAGGCCAGATTTTGCAGCATCACGCTCTGCCGCGGTCAGCTCGTAGTGAAACGAAGGCAGCGTTTCGCGGTTTTCCAACTGACCGAAGTCGACCCACTGCGTGATCGGGAATGTTTCGACCTTCCACGGCGATTGCAACGTATCGACGAAGCTGACGGCGCAGTTGGTGGTTCCCAAATCAATCCCGACGACATACCGGCTTTCCGGTGCATCGTCATCGCCTGGCGTCTGTTGATTCTCCGACAAGGTTCCTGTCCGTTTTGCTGAAGGCCGTTATTGTTCGTCCCGGACGCTGAACTCCATTTTCCACTGGTCGTCCGATCGCGTCGAATGGCACCACAACTCGAACATTCCCAACTCAGTGACCCGGCTGACAAAGCGGACGGGGACAAACGGCTCGTCACCGGCGGATTCGCGCGTCAGCGTCAACTCCATCGGTTCGCTCTCGACCAATTCATCCGACGCCCAACGATCCAATTGCGTGCCGACCACATCCTCACCACGTTTTGACGACGCAAAGAAGCGGAACCTTGCTGGCGAGCCGACCACCAATCCGACTTCCTTGCCGGGGACTTCGGCTTCCGACCCTTCCTCCATTCCCTGCGGCGCGACGCACAACGCTCGCAACGGTCGCGGGGCCCCGGGGATCGCCAGACCGGCGGTCTCGATGCCGATGTAGTAGGATCGCGCCGTGCCGCCACGGATACGAATCCCACCGGTGTGCTTGGACCATCCGTAGTAGGCCGCGCCCAGAGCGACAGCGGAGTCCAGGTCCTCCGGTCCGCCCAACACGGTCGGCGGTGTCTCGCACCAGCCACTGATCACCTGGCCCATCCGGAAGCGCAACGTCTCGCTGCGGAACACGCCGCCATTGAACAGCAGGTGGCTGGGCGCGACGGCGCGAGCCTTCCCACCTTCTTGTTCCGTGGGCGCGACGGTGTCGGCGTGATCGGCAAGAAAGGCGGCGACCTGCTTGGTGATCGCCGGATCCGCTTCGTAGGGCAATCCGATGTCTTGAAAGCCAGAGACGACTTGTCGCTGAGGCCGATCCGAAGCATCACACTCGGGAAAGAATCCGTCGACAATCAGCCGCCTGGCTTCGTCGCCGGTCAGTTGCGTCGAGATGGTGCCGCCGATCAGCGAACTGCCGCGTCCCAGTACCGAAATCGTGTGCTCCTGGTCGCCGCCGGCGGAAAGCAGCTTCTCTTTCGCATCGCGACATGCATGCCAGAGTGAAACGCTTTGCCAGGGATCCAGGTCGTGCCCCTGTTGTTGCAATTGAGTCCCGACGTGGTGTGCCAGGGCCAGGTCCATGTTGTCCCCGCCCAAGAGCAGATGGTTTCCCACAGCCAACCGCTGCAGATGCAGCTCGCCGTCGACTTCTTCGACCGAAACCAATGTCAGGTCGGTCGTCCCGCCACCAACATCGACGACCAACAACACGTCCCCGGCACTCAATTCGCTGCGCCAATCCTGGACCCGCGAAGCCAACCAGCGATACACGGCGGCCTGCGGTTCTTCCAGCAAGACAAAGTGATCGGGCAAACCCGCTTCGATCGCCGCCTGACGCGTCAGTTCCCGTGCGGCCGGATCAAATGATGCCGGCACGGTGAGCACGACTTGCTGTTCAGGCAACGGGGCTTCCGGATGCGCTTGGTGCCAGGCTGCGACCAGGTGCGCCAGAAACCGCCGCGTGCATTCGAAAGCCGAAACCTTGGGGACTTCCGGCGGCGATTGCCAGGGCAACACCGCTTCGGTTCGTCCCGCGCTGCCGTGACAAAGCCAACTCTTTGCAGCCACCACCACGCGTTGAGGATTCTCCGCCGATTGTCGACGCGCGAAATCCCCAGCGATCCCGGCGGCCGGGTCCTGCACCAGTGGCGTCACCAAGGACTCGCACTCAGCACCACGCGGCAAGTAAAGAAACGAAGGCAGGGAAAATCGTGTTTCAATCTGACCCGGCGCGATCAGCTGCGGGATCGGCAGCAATTGCACATCCGGCTCCGCTTGCTTGCCGTCCTCGGGAAGCGGAGCGAAGGCGACGACGGAATTGGTGGTTCCCAGGTCAATGCCGACGCTGAAACGTGAACCCATGATGGATTGAATTGATGTGGAAGGTTGGGTGGATGGAATCAGACGAAGTGGGTTTCCCGAAGCTGCAATGAATGCCGCGTCGCGATCAGCCGATCGATGGGCGGCGGGCCACGGTCCAGCGAACTCGTCGGATGAACTCTTCGGGTAAAACCGTGAACTTCAAGCGAGCCAATGCGTCCAGGCTCTCCGGTGGCCGCTGATCATTTTCGAACAGGCTTCACGCGGACTGGACCTGCGCCGGTGCGATGACATTGACGTCGTCGACGTCACCGGTCCATTTCGGCAATTCCAACTTGTTCGCCTGCCATCCGTGATGGACCAATTTGCCCGACGCCGCGGTGCCCTCGCCGATCCATTGGTAACGGGTCGGTGAGGCATCGGAGGGGACGTCCACCGTTTGGCCCTCCGAGGCATCCAGCAGGGGCGCAAGCCCCAGCAGACGTTTTAGCACCCCGGCACACTGTTGCAGACAGGGCCGCGCGGCGGCACCGACCTGGGCGTCGGAATACTGCTCCAAGTCCTCGTGGATCAGATCGACCAAACGGGATTCGCGCTGCAGCGTCGCCAGCAGGGTGACGGCGGAATCCCGTCCGGGAATGGTCTGGACCACTTGGGTCTCTCGCTGCGAAATCGCTTTGCCCGCGTCGTCGCTCCCCAAACGCTCTCCGGCCAGGATGCGATCGATCTGCGCGGAGGTTTCGTTGTTTCCCAGAGCCGCGAAAAATGCCTTGAACGCGATACCTAAACTCATCTGACCTGCCTGTAATGAACGCCCGTCCGTCAAACCGCTGTCCAGCTTGGCGATCCCGGGGGAACCGTCAAGTGGTTGTCCTCCGACCGCTGAAGCGCCTGCTGACCGCTAAATCCCCGACACCAGGCTTGGGACGGTGCTAAGGTGGTGCCAAACGCCGTTGGGCAGTTTCCTCGCGTCGCGGGTCGGACTAGGGTAGGCCGCAGAAAACCTGCGGCGATCGAGGGTGCCAGAACAAGGGTGCCCGAACACGGGTCTTGGCCCAAGCGTCCGAACCGTCCAGGAGGGCCCGGTTCAACCGCCCGCTTGTAGGCCGGCTTGCAGGGGCCCGCCCGACGCCTTGCCGCCTCACTGGCGGGCGCGAGTCCGGACGGGGCCCGGGACGACTCTCAACGGTGGCCAGAGAATCAACCGCTTGCAATCGTAATCCTTCTGGGAGCAACTTCTGATGCGTTTTGGACGATGGTGCCTGGCCTGGTTGGCCCTCTTGGGCACGGCCGCGGCTCAACCGCCCGGTGAGACCCAGCCGGTGACGGGACTGCGCGAAAATTCGCCGGATCAATATCTCCTGGCCAATGCTCGCGTCGTGACCGAACCCGGACACGTCCTTCCCGCGGCATCGGTGCTGGTCCGTGGGACCGCGATCAGTGCGGTCGGCGCCGACCTGCAGCCCCCGCCGGGCGCCAAAGTGATTGATTGCGATGGCAAAACGATTTACGCCGGATTGATTGATTCCTTCGGCGAAGTCGACGTGCCGGATCCGCCCTCGACACCGGACCGGCATTGGAACGGCTACGTGCAACCGCGTCGTCGCGCCGCCGCAGCGATCGGTTCGGTCAGCGGTTCGGATGCGTATCGACGCCAAGGGGTAACCATGCGTTTGATCGCACCTCGGGGAGCAATCTTCAACGGGGACAGTTGCCTGGTGATGCTGGATGGTGGCAACCAGCCCAGCCTGGTATACGACCAAATCGCGCAACACCTGACCTTGACGGTCCCCCGGGGTGAACGACGCGACGATTACCCCAACTCGCCAATGGGCGCGATCGCATTGCTGCGACAAACGTTGTCAGACGCTCGATGGTACCGAGAAGCCTGGCAAGCCTATCATTCGCGGCCGGAACTGGATCGCCCACAAATGAACTCGGATCTGGACCATCTGGCATCCGTGCTGAATGGGGGACGATTTGTCGTCGACGCGCCCAACGAGCGAATGGCTCAGCGCGGCGAACAATTGGCTCGTGAATTCACCTTGGACATCACCCTGCGCGGCTCCGGTCGCGAGTACCGGGACCTGGCGTCGATCCGCGACGGCGGACGAATGGTGTTGCTGCCGGTCGATTTTCCCGAACCGCCGAATGTTGTTTCGGAAGCCGCGGCCGATGATGTCTCGCTCCGCGACCTGATGCATTGGCACTTTGCCCCCGAAAACCCGGCCCGGCTGGCCGAGGCAGGAGTTCGATTCTGTTTGACCTCCGACGGTCTGGATTCGCCCAAAGACTTTCGCAAGAACCTTTGCACGGCCGTGCAGCGAGGTCTGGCCGCCGACGCGGCGTTGGCCGCGCTGACCACGACGCCGGCCCAGTGGTTGGGGGTCGAGCAGATCGCCGGACGCGTCCGGGTCGGTGCACTGGCCAACCTGGTCATCACGGACGGCGACCTGTTTGATGCCGACACCAAGGTTTTGGAGACCTGGGTCTCCGGCCAACGATTTGAGCACGATGCCGAGGACCGCCCGGCATCCGATCCGTTGGTCGGACGTTGGACGACGTCGATCAAGCATTCGGGAGAATCGGTTCCGGTCGTCCTGGAACTGTCCCAAAACAAATCGAAATGGTCGGGGGACCTGCGGTTGTCAGCGGAAGACACGGGGACCGATGACCAACCGCAAGGCGAAGACGCAGCGAGTGAAACCCAATCGTCTCCCGACCAAGACGACTCCGACGATTCGAAGTCGACGGCGAAATTGAAGGATGTCGTCCGAGCAATCGACCGACTGACCGCCTGGGTCGACTTGCAACCATTGTCAGAGAACCTGCCCGCGGGCCCCAGCCGTTTGACGCTTGTCACGGTGCCCGACGAACAAGAGGTGACCGTCTTCTGCACCGTGACGTTTCCAGACGGCGAACAGGTGAATCTCTCCTGGCGTCGAGTTCCGAAAACCGCCAAGAGCGATGACGCCCCGGGCAGTGGCGACAACGGCGAACCTTCCGAAGAGGACTCCGGCGAAGACAGCACGACCACCGAATCCGAGAAGCCGGACGCGGAGGAGCCAACGGACACCTCTCAAGCAACCGATTCGCAAGACAAAAGTGATTCAACCACGCAGCAAGCTTCCTTGGAATCCGTTGAAGTCACGTTCCCGCTGGGGGGATTCGGACGCGTCGAACCCGCTGCCCAATCTAAGGCCGTGTTGTTTCGCGGGGCCACCGTGTGGACTTGCGGGGACCAAGGAAAGCTGGACCAGGCGGATGTGTTGATCGTCGATGGAAAAATTCAGGCGGTCGAGCCGTCCATCGAACCGCCGTCGGGTTGCCGCATCATCGACGCCTCGGGAAAACATCTGACGCCGGGGCTGATTGATTGCCATTCACACATGGCGACTGACGGCGGGGTCAACGAATCGGGCCAGGCGGTGACGGCCGAGGTTCGCGTCGGCGACTTCGTCGACAATTCCGACATCAACATCTATCGTCAACTGGCCGGCGGGCTGACGATCGCGAACGTCCTGCACGGATCGGCCAACCCGATCGGTGGTCAGAACCAGGTGATCAAGCTTCGCTGGGGCGACTCAATGGAAGCGATAAAAATGGGCTCGGCCCCGCCGGGGATCAAGTTTGCCCTCGGCGAGAATGTCAAACGCAGCAACTCCCGGTCTCGCACCACGCGTTATCCCGCCAGTCGGCCCGGCGTGGAACAGCTGATCCGCGATCGATTCCTGGCGGCAAAGGCGTATCGCGATCGGCAGCAACGTTGGGCCGACGGACAACGCACGGGTTTGCCGCCGCGGGTCGATTATGAGCTGGAAGCGCTCGCCGAGGTCCTGGAAGGCCGACGCTGGATTCACTGTCACAGCTACCGCCAGGATGAGATTGTGGCGCTGTTGGACCTGTTAGACGAGTTTGACGTCACGATCGGCACGCTGCAGCACATCCTGGAAGGTTACAAGGTCGCCGACCGAATGCTCGAACACGGCGCGATGGGATCCTCATTCTCAGACTGGTGGGCCTACAAGTTCGAAGTGTACGACGCGATTCCGCAAAACGGAGCGATCATGCACGATGTCGGCATCGTGGTCTCCTTCAACAGTGACGATGCCGAACTGGCTCGGCACATGAACACCGAAGCGGCCAAGGCGGTCAAATACGGTGACGTCGCGCCACAGGAGGCATTGAAATTCGTCACGTTGAACCCCGCACGTCAATTACGAATCGATGACCGGGTCGGATCGCTCGAACCGGGCAAAGACGGTGACGTCGTGCTCTGGAGCGGACCTCCCCTGTCCACGCTGTCACGTTGCGAACAAACCTGGATCGACGGACGCTTGATGTTCTCGCTGGAACAGGATCGTGAATATCGCCGGCGTGATTCGACTTGGCGGTCGATGCTGATTCGCCGTCTGTTGGACCAGGACGAACCGGGGAAAGCGAGCGGCAAGTCGGAAATGGAAGAAGAGGATCGCTGGTTGCGATACGACGAATTCTGTCACGACCATGATCACGAAGATGATGGCCACGCACATGACGGACAACACCAGGAGGCACAATGATGAAACGACCCCAACTTGCACTGCTCGCTGCGTTGATGGTGATGGGCGTTGGATGTCTCCGCGCTACCGCGCACGACCAGATCCCTGGTGCCCCGCAGTCCGGCCCAATTGCGATCACCGGGGCCACCGTTCATCGCGTGGACGGAAAACCGATCCCGAACGGAACGGTGGTCTTCGAGAATGGCAAACTGACCGCGGTCGGCAAACAGGTGGAACTCCCGCAGGATTGCGAAACGATCGATGCAACCGGCAAGCATCTCTATCCTGGGCTGATCGAATCGATTTCCGACCTGGGTCTGGTGGAGATTCGCAGCGTGCGTGGATCGATCGACACCGACGAAATCGGTCAAGAAAATCCCAATTTGCGGCCCTGGGTCGCGGTCAATCCGGATAGCGAACTGATCCCCGTGGCTCGATCCGGCGGCGTGCTGCTGGCCTGCATCGGATCGGGCAGCGGCAACATTCGAAGCCAAACGGCCGTGATCCAATTGGACGGCTGGAGCTACCGGGACATGCTGCTGCGGCCCGACACGGGGATGTCTGTCTCTTGGCGCGGCTACGACTCGCGGCAGTCCGATCCAAAGGAACGCGCCCAGGAACGTGACCGCCGGCTAAACGAACTGGCGGAGCGATTTGATGCGGCCCGGCGGTACGAAAAAGCCCGAGAAGCGAATCCCGAGGACACGCCAACGGACCTTCGGCTGGAAGCGATGCTGCCGGTCCTTCAAGGCAAATCCCCCATGATCATCCAAGCCGACCGGCGACGCGAAATCGAAGCGGCGGTTTCATTCTGCGTGCAGCGAAAGATCCGTCCGATCATCTATGGCGGCTACGATGCTCCGCAATGCGCGGCTCTGCTCAAGCAGTTTGATGTTCCCGTCATCGTGCACTCTACCTATCGATTACCGTTGCGACGCGACGATCCCTACGATCACCCCTACACGCTGCCGAACCGGTTGCGAGAGGCCGGAATTCGGTTTGCCATTGGCGGCCCCGGATCCGGATCGCCCGGCGGCGGATCGGCCGCACGAAACCTTCCCTACCATGCCGCCACGGCGGTCGCTTACGGGCTGCCCAAGAAAGCGGCCGTCGAAGCCATCACGCTGGCTCCGGCCGAAATCCTTGGCGTGGCCGATCGGGTCGGCTCGCTGACGGTCGGTAAGGATGCCACGCTGATCGTCGTTGACGGAGACGTGTTGCTGACCGAGTCGAAGGTGACCGATGCGTTCATTGGGGGAGCACGTGTCGACTTGGGGAACCGCCACCAAACACTGGCGGACAAATACAGGACGAAATACCAAAGGTTGGGGCTGGAGAAACCAAAACCGTAAGTGGACAAGTCGCCATGTCAGTCGGCTTACGCCGACGGCAGGGAACTTTTCTCGCTTCGCGACTAGAGTCAAGGAAGAGGACGAAGCAATGCGGACGCGACCTCCTTCGGGCTCCGCAGCGCCCGGCCACTTGTTCGTCACTCTCGTGGTTTTCCCATGTCCTTGGAAAGGTACCGCCAGAAACGGAACTTCGATCAAACGCCGGAACCCGATCCGGGCAGTGGCCGCGGGGCAGACCGCTCGCGAAAACCTGATCGCTTTGTGATCCACAAACACGGCGCGTCGACGTTGCACTTTGATCTGCGGCTGGAACACGACGGCGTCCTGAAGTGCTGGGCCATCCCCCGCGGACCCAGCATTGATCCGGCGACGCGACGGTTGGCCGTGCAAACCGAGGACCATCCGGTTAGCTATTTGGATTTTGAAGGGGTTATCCCGGAGGGCAACTATGGCGCCGGTCCGATGATGATCTGGGACGCCGGAACCTGGACCGGACGAGACTCCTTCGATCAAGGTCTGCGTGAAGGAAGCTGTTCCATCGAGTTGCAGGGGCACCGGCTGAAAGGCAGATGGAAATTGATTCGGACCGGCGGCCTCGATAGCGACCAGTGGCTGATGATCCGCAAAAAGGACACCAGCGATCTCAATCACGTCACGGGATCACCCCGCGAGCCAACCATCACCCAACGCACCAGTCTGGTCAGCGGCAAGACGCTCAAGCAATTGACCGCCGACCCAACAACTTCCGCCCCGCCAAGTTCCGCCGCGTCGCAACCACCGGCCCAACGACCTTCGGACCAAATTCCATCTGGTCCCACGTTGGACCAGTTGCCCGACATCCAGCCGATGCTGCCAACGCCGGTTGAACGACCGCCCGAGGGAGACAACTGGCTGCACGAGTTGAAACTGGATGGGTACCGGATGCAGATCCGCTTGGCTGCCGATGGAGTTCAATTGCTGACCCGTAACGGGATCGATTGGACCGATCGGCTGAACGTCATCGCGGACGATCTTGCCGGCTTGAGAATCATCTCTGGAATCCTGGATGGCGAATTGGTCGCCTTGGACTCTCAGGGCCGCGCCGACTTCGGGGCGTTGCAAGCGGCGTTCCGGAATAACCAGACCGGTGCATTGGTCCTGTTCGTGTTCGACCTGCTGTACCTGAACGGCACCAGGCTGACCGAAGAACCGCTGCTAAAACGCAAGCAACAGTTGGAACCGATCGTCCGGTCGGCCGACCTGCCAAGAGTCCAGTACCTCGATCACACCTTTCACTCCGGAGCAGCGTTCTTGCAGCAGTGCGCCGCAAGGGACTTGGAAGGCGTTGTTTCCAAACGGAGTGACAAACCCTACCGCGGAGGTCGAACTCGGTACTGGGTGAAGACCAAGTGTCATTACGAAGATCGATTCGTCATCGGGGGGTTTGCTCGTTCGGCCGATGCCGTTGGAGGACTTGGCGCGATCGCCGTCGGCTATCGATCACCCGACGGCGGACTGGTCGAATGCGGCAAGGTCGGCGGCGGATGGACCGAAGCGACCGGGCAGGCGTTGATCGAACGCTTGGAAAAACAAATCCGATCGGACTGTCCGTTTGATCGTTGTCCGGAAGGCGATCTGACTTGGGTCGTTCCGAATGTCGTTGTCAGCCTTTCGTTTGGCGGGACCACCCGCGACGGGCGTCTGCGTCACGCGAAACTGCTGACGGTTCACAACGCTTTGCCGGTGGAAAGCACCACGCGTCAGACGGTCCGATCCGAATTTGCCCCCCGACATGCATCCCCGGAGCCGACGATGACCGGTCGTCCAAGCCTGTCCAAGCAGATGCGTGCATCCGGACCACAGTCCGATCCAACATCGGGTGGGGCGTCGCTTGCAGAGGCTTTGGCGGGACTGGAGATGAAAATCACCAGCCCGGACCGCGTGCTTTTTCCCGACGCGACCATCACCAAGGCGGAGACGATCGGTTACCTGGTCCAGGTCAGCCGTTGGATCCTGCCGCATCTGCGTGATCGGCCGGTCAGCCTGGTCCGCTGCCCGCAGGGCATCGGCGGCGAATCCTTTTTCCAACGGCATCCGCGACCAGGCACGCCGGCGCCGATTCGTCGTTTGCCGTTGCCCGAAGAAACTCGGTCGTACCTCCACATTGAAGACTTGGCGGGATTGATCGCGGCCGCCCAGATGAACGTGATCGAGTTTCATCCCTGGGGCTCTCGGCGGGACCGAATCGATCGCCCTGATCGATTGGTCTTCGACCTGGATCCGGACTCGACCGTCGTGTGGCCCCAAGTGATTGACGCGGCGTGGATCGTCCGTGAAACACTTGACCGTCGTGGGCTGCGGTCGTTCGTCAAAACCACCGGAGGGCACGGCTTGCATGTCGTGGTGCCGATCGAGCGGCGGTACGACTGGGATCGAGCTGCGGCGTGGTGCCGCTCCGTCGCACGACAGATCGCCGCGGATTCCGACGACCGATTCACCACGCAATCGTCGAAAAAACTGCGGCAGGGGAAAATCTATCTGGACCATTTGAGAAACCGCCGTGGGGCAACCGCCATCGCCCCCTATTCGCTTCGCGCCCGCCGCGGGGCTCCCGTCGCTGTTCCGTTGGCTTGGGATGAACTGTCGCAGACCGAATCATCGGCCGATTGGACGATGCGAACGTTGCCGGACCGTCTGCGAACTTTGGCGGAGGATCCCTGGGAAGAACTGGCTACCGTTCGTCAACGGTTGAAATGACGCCCCGCTGACAGCGGTCGCGCGCGTAACGCCCGTGCTCGGTTTCACCGTCGAACTGCAGATACTGTCGCCACATCAGTCTCGCGCGGGCGAATTGCCCGCGTTCTTCCAGGATGTCGGCGGCGTTGAAGTAAGCGTCGGCATACTCTCGGTCCTGATCGATGGCATTTTCGATGGCCCGCGTCGCTTCGTCCAACCGTCCCAAATCGGCCAGGGAGAGCGCGTAATTGTTCCAAACGTTGGCACGGGTCGAATCGACCGAGAGTGACCGACGATAGCAGGCCACGGCGGTCTCAATTTGCCCGGACGCCCGCAACAGGTTTGCCAGATTGAATAGTGCTGCGGGATCCGACCCGAATCGATCCAGCCAGTTTTGGTAGGCGTCGATCGCCCGTTCCGGATCGGCCGTTTCCAAGGTGGTCGCCAATGCGAACGCCACGTCCGGATCTGTTTGGCGCGGCACCGATTCGTCCCACCGGACCGACTCATCCAGGCACGCGACATCCGATTCGAACGCTTCGAACGAAAACCGCCGTTGTCCGTTTCCTTCGATCAGGGTCCCGTCGGGTCCCCGGGCGACGAGAGCTTGCCCCAAACGCTGAACTTCCAGGCAGGCGCCGTCGCTGTCGGGCAGCAAACGTCGGATCCGACCAAGGTTGATTGCCAACGTTTGCAAGCTGCATCCGTCGGCAAGCATCCGCCACAGATCGCGGATGGATGCGATCTGCTGGAAACTGAACATCGGCACGCCGTGCCGCACTTCCTTCGGCGCGATCAACCCCGCTTCGACCCAGCGGCGAATCCGCAAGCCAGAAACCTGAACCATGTCACTGATCTGCTCGACCGTGTACAGTCGCCGCAGTCCGTGATCAATCTCCGACACCCCGACGCGTTCCAAGAAGGTCGCTTCGTTGATGATCTCCAGGGGGTATCCCTTGCGTTTCCAATTGGCGGCGCGACGCAGGTTGCGCGTCGGCTGGCCGGATCGCTTCAACGGCCAACCGTCGCTGCCGACGACCAACACCGATGTTCTGCGGCTGACGTGGTCGGTGGGTGTGGCCCCCAAGGCAACGATGAGTCGTCGGACGGCTCCGCGGTCCATCGAAGCGAAACGTCCCGTCAGCGCAATGCGTTTTCCGCGGAACGGACTGGATTCACGGGACAGAACGTGATTTCGCTGGGCCACTCGATCAGCCTGACTTCTTTTTGGTCGCCTTCTTGCGTCCGCCACGTGATTTCACATTCGCGGCAGCCTTTCGAGCCGGCTTGGATTTCTTTGCCGCACTGGAGGCGGATCGCTTTTCGGGAACCGGTATCTGCTCCAAGCTGGCTTTCAGCGCATCCATCAGATTGATCACCTGTGGCTCGTCGGCCTGCGGCGCGGACACCAATTCTTCACCCTCAATGCGGGCCTCAATCAATTCACTCAAACGTTCCGTGTAAGCATCCTGGTAATCATTCAGGTCCCAGTCTTCCCGACGCAGTCCCTCCATCAGCTGCTTGGTCAATTTCAGCTCCTGGCCGGACACCTCGCCGTCGACGACTTCGTCTTGAAATGACGATGGCTGCTTGATCTTGCTTTTGTACTCCAACACATTCATCGTCAACAACTGCTCCTGGGGCCGGATGACGACCAGTTGTTCTCGATTGCTCATGATGACTTCGGCGATCGCCAACAGGTTCTCCTCCCGTAAAGCATCCCGGATCAGCCGATAGGGTTTCTGGGCGATTGGACCGTCGGGGACCAGGTAGTATGACTTGCCCGCATAATAGGTCGCATCGATCTCGTCTTGGGACACAAACGCATCAACGTCGATCGCCTTGTCGCCCTTGGGACGCAGTTGCTTCAGATCGTCCGGGTCGATCACGACGTACTGGTCCTTCGCGAATTGGTACCCGGAAACGATCTCGTCATTGGGCACCGGGCCGTGGACGGGACACACCTTCTGGTAGCGGATTCGGTTGTGGCAATCCTCGTGCAGCTGGTTCAAATGGATGTCGCCACCGCCACTGGCCGTTGCCGTGTAGGCTTTGACGGGAACCGAGACGAGACTGACGCGGAGGTAACCTTTCCAGCTGGAGCGGGCAGCCATGATGTTGCACCGGGGCGGAGTGAATGTCGGGACAGACGCACCGGCCGGTCCTCCCATTCCGCGTCGCTGCATCACCGTCTGAAATCAACCGGTCTATGCTAGCAAAAACAATGCCATGCGGATCTGCCGGCAGGAGGAAATCGCACTCTCGTTCCCGGGCTCCCGCCCGGGAACGCATTGCTCCCGCCCAGGAACGCACGGAACGCTGGCTTCGCCAGCTCCTCCGTCAGGGGTTGGCCGGCAGAGCCGGCGAGACAGCCGGTTCCAAGGCGGGAGCCTTGGAACCAGAGGGGGGACTCGCTCACTCCGAGTGGTCTGTGCTTCCAAGCCGCCCCCATGAAAAGAGCGTTGATCCCTGCAGGAAGGATCAACGCTCCGGGATGTGCCGTCGTCGACGACCGAGTCTTGCCGAACGTCACCGTCAGGTTTCGGCGTCCACGATCTTGAAGTCCACTTTGTTCTCTCCGCTGGCAACCTCGACGGTGCTCGGTTCCAGGGCCACCGCTCCGCCGCCCCCGTTGCGTTTGGGACGCACCAAGCCGGGGTCGCCCGGTTTGGCCTTGGCGATCTCGAATCGGATCCGGTGGGTCCCCGTCAACGCGCCGGGGACGTTTGGCAGGTAGTACACCTCGAACCGTCCCTGCTCGTCGGTCAGGGCCAACGAAGGGCGACCTCCGGCTTCGGGGATGAATTCGATGCTCCCGTTCTTTACCGGTTCACCGTCCATCGTCAGGACCCCGGTGACCTGCCCCAGTTCCGGACCGGATGATCCGCAACCGGAAACAGAAACGATCATCATGGTCGCCGCGATGCCGAGTGCAACGTGGCGAAACGCGTTGCCGCGATTGATCCGTGTGGTGCTCATGTTTAGAAGTCCTGTTTAAAAACGTAGCGATCGGCGCGTCCGTTCAGAGCGGTGAAGATCTTGTCAAAGTCGATGCTGTCGGTGATGAACCGAACAGAGCCGTCCCCCATTAAGAATTGAACGCCGCCGAGGTGTTGGGAGCGAAAGCCGTTGTGCAGCGTGTGCTCCATGTTCTGAGTCCAGTTGCCCGAGAATAGGCTGTTGTTGGGATACCGCGGAACGGTCACGTTCGCGGTCATGCCGTAGTAAGCGCCCCACTCGAAGTAGCTGGGGCGTGCCGCCCAAGCCGCTCCGGGGCCGCGTCCTGGACGCGAATCTTCCTGCGTTCCGTCAAAGTGGTACAGGAACGCGCTGTGTTCTCCGACCGCGATCGTGTTCGTCAGACCATCCAAAACGCTGGCGAAACGACGCTTCTGAAACTTGTTGTTCAGAATGGACAGGAAACCGTCATCCTGCAGCCAACCCCACGACCAGGTCGCGGTGCCGGCGTAATAGCGGTCCCAAGAAAACTCATTGGATCCAGGCGGGTTGTAGTATCCGACACTCGCCACGTAGTCGGGAATTTGGATCGGATAGACCTCCGGGGCTCCGATGGCCTGGGTGGCATCACTGGCCGATTGAAAACGTTTCCGCTCCAAGGCGCTGGAAGGACAGTTGTAGGTCGGAACCTCAAGTTTCGACATCACTTCCCAGTTGCGGTTGGGAACGGTCGTCGTGTCACTGAAATCGGTGCCTTCGAACACCATCTGTTCGAAAGCGGGACCCTGTTCCAGCTGCGGCAAGATGACGGTCAGCCAGGATGGCCCGGAAACCCAAGGTTCGCCGGACGTATGCGTGTGATCAAAACCGTGATTGGCCGGCATCTGTTTGAAAGCGTCATGGTAATTGTGAATTGCCAGTCCGATCTGCTTCAAGTTATTGGAGCATTGCATTCGGCGCGCGGCTTCGCGTGCCGATTGCACCGCGGGCAACAGCAATCCGACCATCACGCCGATGATCGCGATCACAACCAGCAACTCGATCAAAGTAAATGCATGTCGCGCCGCCAGATTCATGCGGCGGTGTGGGCTCGAGGGCATGTCGGTTTTCAATCCTGTTCTGTTCGGAGTGTGGATGTCGTGCTTCTCTGGGAAGCAACGTTTCAATCGCCTGGCGTTGTGCAAAAGCAAGCGGTGGGCCCAAATCCCTTCGCGTTCGGGGGAACGTGCTCAGCCCCCCTGTCCGCTACACACCGAAGGTGAAAAGAATCGTCCTAATCGAAAGCAAAGGGAGAGCGAAACTTCATCGCCGGCGACGCGTCTTGAAAGTCTTTTTGAAAACGATGCAAAAAAATTTGCATGTCAAGCAAACTGGCGGCTGGCCGCCGCGTCGCGGCTACCCCAACTCGCCTGTTTTCCTCGACTCGCTGCCGCCCGGTGCCCAACAAACGTGCACACGGCGCGAGGTGTCCCGGCGATGTCATAGCGCGACGGGTCGGACGAGGTCGAGACACTCGTTCCCAGATCTCGGCTGGGAACGCGCTGCAGTGACCCTTCAGGGGTGGCCGGCAGAGCCGGCGAGACAGCCGGTTCCAAGGTCGGAGCCTTGGAACCAGGCGGTGGATCGCCCACGCGGTGCCGGGGTTCAGGGCGTCGCGGCATCCGCAACGGTCATGGCCAAACAAAACGGCGCGATCGCTCCGGCGTACGCTGATACGTATCTCAATTGCCGAACGTTTTTCTCGGGATGAGGGTTCTGCCAGCGAGCGACGAACAACGCCAAACAAAACGCAGGTTTCTCGTCGAGTGTTGGGTTCGACCCGACATAGCCGACCGCCGCGTGGTCCAACGGTTTCGGCGTGCCGTTGTGCCAGTAATCGGTCACGTGCTGATCGTAATTCATTGGCAGACGAGCTGACGTTCCATCGTCATACTCCAGCACGACCCACCCCACGGACTGTTCGCCACCGGTCTGCCACTGCTTGCAAGCATGGAACAGAAACAGGTAGTCAAAGGATCGATCGACTTTGACCGGAACACTCTTGGGAAAATTCTCGTGACGATGACGTCCTTTCAATTGAACGTAACGGTCAGAAACCCGAAATGGGACGCCGGCTAACTCAATGTCGCCTCGGGGGACGCCTTTCATGTGGTTGTCAGTATTCCTGGGAGGCCCTTCGTCCAAAGACTGGTTCGCAACGCCGGTAAGATCCAATTTGGTCGCATTGGTGATTGAGGGGCGTTCGCCAGGTTTCAGTCGGGGACTTTTTCCCGACTCGGCAGAGGACATCCGGTCATTTGAATCGGCCGCGGCGCGATCGGACATCACGTCAAGTTCAGGCTCACTGGGATTGCTCGCAGGGACCGGCTTGGATTGGGCCGGCCGCACGGTCGACTGCCCATTCAGCCGTGGTCGTTGGGATTCGGAACGTTTGATTTCCGGAACCACCAAGCTAGCCACTTCCGCATCCAGACTCCTTCCTTCGTATCCGACGCTGACATAACGAATCTTGCCTTCTGGACCGATTAAAAAAGCGGTCGGAAGCGTATCGACACGCCATTGCGCGAATATCGTCTCCGCGGCTGGTTGGGCGATCGACGGCCAGGTAACTTTGCCCGTGCGTTGCAATTCTTTGACCGTGCCGACCGGCTCGGCGTAGACGCCCAGGATTTCCAGGTTGTCGTCACCGAATTGATTGATGTAATTGCGAATGTGCGGGTAAAGCCGCTCGCTGGGACCACACCAAGACGCTGAAAAGACCACCAGCGTCGGCTTGCCGCCGGTTTGCGACAATTGGATCGATTCCCCATCGATGGTTTTCCCGACGAGCGGTGGAGGCTCGACTCCGAGGCTCAAGTGTTGCAGGGAGTACAGCATGCTCTCGGCAAGCTCGCCTAATGAGCGCCCCCGGACTTCTGTCTGTTGGCCGTCCCGGATGGCCAGTTGCAACAACCGTTCAAGCAAGCTTCTTTGATCCGAACTCAGCGGCTCGACGGCCTGTGAACGCAAATTGATCGCCATCGCCAGGGCGGCGCTGGCTCGCGTTTCCGGGGCCTTGGACTTTCGCACCAACGATTTCAAAAAATCCCGCGCCGGCTCCGAGTCAATCGCCGCCAGCGTGAGTGCAGCGTACTTCAATCCCGGCTCTGCAAAATGGTCTTCCGCTAATTGCGTAATCACCGGGCTAAGTTCGGGCGAGGCACCGCGTGGATCGGAAGAGGCCAATTCCAAAGCCGCCAGCAAGGCTTGAAACGCCGTGCGTGTTTTCGGATGCTGTTTGGCCAGCTTGCTAAGCCGAGGAATGAATTCCCCAGCCGGATGAATCTTCTCCAACGAGATTTTTTTTCCTTCAGCGGCAACCACTTCCTCCAGCCACCGCGTCATTTGATTCATCAAAACGGCGACGTCCTCTTCCATCGGAATCATCGGATGATCCGAGGGGGCGTCCAAGGGAAAACGGATCACCGACTTAGCCGCGTCCGCCTGGCGTTTCAACGACACGAGATGCGCGACATGGACCGCGAAGCCCAATTGTTCACCGGGGACGATCCACGTTGCGATCCCCAACACGCGTCCCTGTTGATCCAGAATTGGTCCCCCACTGCTGCCATTGGAAATGACTGCATCGGTCTGAATCCACAGCGTCTGGGGCGATGCCTCCAGATCACTCTGAATCATCGCGGGCAGTTCCTCGGTGCGGCGGACGGCGTTGACGTTGCCACGACTGATCGTGTGGCTGAACCCGCGCGGGTGCCCGATGGCAATGACCGGCGCGCCCAACGGCGGCCGAGCCACCAGGCTTTCCCTAAGTGGACGCAAACCCCTCGGCAACTCGGAAACTTTCAAGATCGCCAAATCACGACCTTTGTCGACTGCCAAGCACCCTTCGACGTCGGCCGTCGATCCGTCGCGGAAACGGACTTCGGCGCTCATCGCGCTTGCAACCACGTGATAATTGGTTGCGATCAAACCGCGGGAGTCGATGACGAAACCGCTTCCCAGGCCGGACGAACCGGTGATGTCGGAGGTCCTCACCAAGACGACGGCGTCGGCCGCCTGCTCAAGACTTCCGGTCGGAGATGCGTTGGCCGGAGCGTGATTCCTCAGGTCCGGGATATCGTCCCTCTGCCCGCGCTGATCACCGCGTGGTTGATCATCGCGGAGCTGATCATTGATAAACCGGCGGTCAGCGCCGCTCAGCACGGTTAGCGGCACATCGACGACCGTCCCGTCTGTCTTTCGCAGTCGAACTTGATCGTCCTCAACCTGTACAAATTCTGCCTCAACACTGAATCGCCCACTGCGATCCGACCAAATTCGGCCATCATCCGCGAACACGAGCGACGGACACAGCACCCCGAAGCCCGCCAAGGCTCCCAGCGCCATCACGCGTAAGTCAAACATCACATCTCCACAAACAAGGTAAGTCTATCACCAGTTTAGCCCCTGTTCTGGGACGAGTGAAACACCCCCAGGTTCCCCACTGGCCGTCGAATTCCCGCGGGAAAACATTGAAGCGAGCAGATCTGAATCACCCCGGCAGATGGTCTTCCACCACGCGTGCCCACGAGATGACGGCTAAGCTTCATGAGGCTGCGCTTCGTGATAGGTGCACGCAATGGCGGCTTGAGCCGCTCTCAACTGAAAGAAAATGGCCTCAAGTGCAGTCCAACTGCGACGCTGCAAAAACCGCCAAGCCGACCGGAAACCCCTTAAAATGCGCTGAGGGCAACTCCCGGAACACTCTGTAGGCGAGGCTTACCATGCGAGCGACTTTATTTGGAATGTTTCTGGTGACCGTGGCCGTTGGCTCCGCGACGGCGGCCGACGATTTTCATCGGCTGGAGGGCACTTGGCAGGTCGATTCGTTGACGATCAACGGCAACGAGGCCAAACCCGAAGATGCCCACAAGCTGACCGTGGTCAATGGCAACGACGGGCGGTGGAGCATTCGGTCGGAGGGCAAAGAGATCAGCCACGGAACCAGCACGCTGGATCCGACCCGGAAGCCCAAGTCGATCGATTTCAAGCCGACCGAAGGCGGCGGGCAGGGGAATCGCTACGAAGGGATTTACCAAATCAAGAAGAAAACGCGTCAGCTGTGCTTCGTCCCGCCAGGACACGACCGCCCCGACGATTTCAGCTCGGCCCCCGGCAGCCAACGGATTCTGGTCAAGTTCAAACGGCTCGAGCCTGCCGCCCCCCTGACCCCCGATCCGACAAAGACACGTCAATCTTCCGAAGAGGAGTAGTCGGATTCGGCCAGACTGGCCAGCACCGACGTTTGCCATTGGTGGAGTCGTTCGCCCAGTCGGTCCGCGAGCTCTGGCTGCGTTTCAGCTAGATTCTGTTCCTCGGCGGGATCCTGCCACAGATCAAACAGCTCCACACTGTCCGCATCGGTTTGCCCGACGACCAGTTTGTGATGGCCGTCCAAGATCACTCGGGGACCCACGTAGTCCCGGTCGCCGATGGGCGGGTGGTGAAAGTTGGTGAAACTGCGCGTCAGCTTTCCCGCCATGTATTTGACTAAAGGCGTCGTCCCCCGCTGCAATTCGGGGTCGATGTAGGGTTCCAGCGCCGGCTTTCGATTTTCTAACTGACGGACATCGTACTGCCAGAAACAGATCGGCTGGTCGCGTTGTTCCATCGTGCCGTCGATCAATCGCGCCAGGGACACCCCATCCAACGGACGTTCCGGTGGCGCGACGCCGACCAGTTGGCACAGGGTGGGCAGGATGTCGCTGGTCACGGCGTTGAGCTTGCTGACCCGGCCCTCGGGGATCCGAGCCGGCCATTCGATCAGCCCCGGCACCCGAATCCCGCCCTCGTACATCAGCGCTTTCTCACCGCGGAAAGGTGTTGCCACGCGGCCGCTGCTGGGCGGGCTGCCGTTGTCCCCGCAATACCAAAGCATCGTGTTCTCGCGAAGGTTCTTGTCGGTAAGGTGCTGACGAAGCTCTCCGATCGCGCGATCCATCGCGGTGATTTCCGCATACCGTTCTCGCAACACCTCCCTCAACGAACGTGTGGCGGGCCGGCCCGTTTCCATGCTGGTCAAACGCACGGTTCGCTCCGAGTACTCCGCCGGCAAATCGTCGTACTTGGCGAGATCCTCTGGCAATCCGCTGTAGGGCTCGTGTGGGGATCCGAACCAGACCACGGCCAGAAAGGGTTTTCCGCTCTGGTGGGCTCGATCGATGAACTTGATCGTTTCGTCAATGGTCACCTTGGAACCTTCCCCCGGGAACGTCCGCGGCGGCTGTCCGTTTTCCGAAAGCACCGGGTCCATCTCGTAGAAGTTGTCATGCGAAACAAAGTGGTCAAATCCCATCGCGTGAGGATTCGTCGGCGATCCGGCCTTCACCGGTCCCAGGTGCCATTTGCCGAAATGCCCGCATTGGTAGCCGGCCTTGGACAGCAGGTGGGCGATCGTGATCTCTTCCAGCCGGATCGAGAAATTTGGCTGGAACGTGCCGTAGCGATTGGGGTGGCGTCCGGTCAGGAAACTGCCACGGGTCGGAGAACAGGTCGGATGACCGGAGTAGAAATGGTCCAGTCGCAAGCCGGACGCAGCCATCTGATCCAACACCGGCGTTTGCACGTGCGGATGCCCGTTGTAACCCGTCTCGCTCCAACCGTGATCGTCGCCCATCAGCAGAATCAAGTTGGGCCGGTCGTCCGCGACGGCGAAGGGGTGCAGCGTCAGTGCGGCGGATAGAAAAGTTGCCAGGAGAAAAAGTCTTGTCGTCAACATGGCCGGTGGTGCAGGAGGGGGAAAACAAGAACGGGCAGTTCGTCAGATGTTCAACGGTGTTGCCCAATCGTTCGTCACCGCCGCCCCATCATATCGCCTTCAGGGCTTGCGGTCGGGTGACGCCGCACACCCGAGCACCGAGTTTCGCCCAGTTCGTTCGCCCAGTTCGTTCGCCCGCTTCGATTAAGTGCGGTCGCATTCGATGGCCCGCGGTGCGACACCGGCACCATCGTGAGAAGCTCTTTGGCGGTCGACATCCACGTCGAATCCTCGATAATCGCGTTCGTTCCCGTTGCGAACCGTCGCACCGTGCGTTGTCGCTGCCCCGAATGGATGGCAACGGCAACTGCGAACCCTTTCCGATCCATCGTGTCTGCCGTCCTGGAGCCGAAAACCGATGCCCCAACCGACACCAGAACGTCCTGACGGAACCGAGTGTCCGCCGTCCCGGCCCGCCTGCCCGGTATGCGGCGGCAAACTGATCGAGATCCGTGCCAAGTTGCAGTGCTCGGTGTGCCACACCATCTGCGAAACCTGTTGCGAAGGCGGTCCGGGCTGAGCCCGTCGCGTGAACCTTCCCGCAGGCCTTCCCGCGTGCCGCGGGCATCAATCGCCAGGCCGATGGTTGGCGATCGGTTCAACCGCCTTGTTCCCTTGAGTCCCGTCGGCGATTCGATGACCTTCACGCTCGATCACGTGGTCCCTTGGGGACGAACCCACGACGAATACGTTCGACTGTTCGACTTGCAGGACGCTGACCTGACGCGTGCGATCCTTGGCTGTGCCGACGGGCCGGCCGCATTCAACGCGTGCTGGACTCGCCGGGGCGGCCACGTGGTCTCCTGCGACCCGATCTACCAGTTCTCCGTTGATCAGATTCGCTCGCGTGTGATGACGGTCGCCGACATCGTGGTGAAGCAAACCCAAAGCAATTTGGAGGCATTCGTCTGGTCCTCCGATCTGCCCGACGTTGGGGCGCTGCGGTCCCGGAGGTTGCGGGCGACCGACGCATTCTTGGATGATTTGCGAGAAGGCAAACGCGAGCACCGCTACGTCACCGGCCAGCTTCCAACGCTGCCTTTTGCGGACGACGCATTCGACCTGGTCCTGTGTTCGCACTACCTGTTTCTGTACGGTGACCTCGGACTGGAATTCCATCTTCAATCCGTCGCAGAACTTTGTCGCGTCGGCGGTGAAGTTCGGATCTTTCCGCTTACGCAACTTGATGGCCAGCCGTCGCCGTTCGTCGAACCGATCACTCAGCAGGCCAAACGCAGCGGATATCACGTGGAACGACGCAGGGTTGACTACGAATTTCAACGTGGTGCCAACACGATGCTCCGTCTTTCTCGATTTGAATCGTCGACGTGCGAGTCCGCCCCGCGTCCGGACCGTTGAATCCGCTTGGAATCCGTCCGGTCGCCCCCCTTGGATTGAGCCTCCGTGATCCGACGGCCCGAACGGCCTGGAATCCCTGCCAAGAAAAATCTCGGGAAAGTCTTAGGCGGTGGTCGGCGCAATTTCGCAGGGGGAAGTGAAGAGCGGGTCATGGACCCGTCCCATCGTCACTTCAACCGCCCGCCTGACCATGAATCCCCGCGTCATCCTGCCGCTTGCCCTGGTTTTGTCGTCCCTGCTGTCCTACCGCGTCTCGGCGCAGATCCCCAGCAATCTCCCCGAAACCCGCAAACTTCACCAAGACCTGAAAAGGCTGACCGACGAGTGCGATCGGACACGGGTGCTGGTCGGACAACTGCGTTCGGCGACGAAGTCAACGCGGCAAGGTGTGGACCAGGCCATCGACGTGACCTCGGCGATCCGAGCGATGGATCGTCGTCTGGTCAAATTGATCGACCGGCTGAAACCTTATCATTCGATTCCGAAGGTGCGAGGCGTGACACGGCGGCTGAGTTCCAATCTGGAACGAATCCAGAAACAGGTTCACCGCCTGCGAAAGAAAACGGACTCATCGGAGCGAAACGTGCTGCGTCCGGCGCGGGATCGTTTGCGAGAGCTGGAAACGGCACTCGCCGGCGCCGAGAATCGGCTGCGAAACCTTTCCGCCGCTGGGGCGCGATGGACCTCCGATCTGGAGCAAGCCGCTCGCATTGCCGCGCAATCGCCCGCCGCACGACAAATTCTGGAACCCGCCTGCCGATCGGCATCTCCGGCGACCAGCGCCGCGGTCCGCGCCGTCGTCCGTGCCCGAACCCAAGTCGATTCCGTCGGCCAGCGTCTGGCTGACATGCACTCGCATTTCGCCACGTTCCGCACCGTGGGACATTCGGTCAACGAACTGGGACAGAAGATGGAATCTGGCGAAAAACTCACTGGCAATCTGGACAAGGTGCTGGGCAAACAGTTGACCATCAAAGTGCCGCTGACCAAGAAACCGCTTCGATTCCGAATCCGGGACATTTTGGAAAAGCCCGGTGATGTCATGAATGTCGTGCTCAAGCCGTTGGAAATGATGGCCGACAAGCTACTCCAACCGGTTCTGGGAAAACTGAAGCTGGAGATTCCGACCCCGAAAGGCTTGGATCAGTTGGAAGCCCGCATGGAACGGGTGGATGCCAGCGGTCGAAGTCTGCTGAATGGGCTGGGACAGCTGGAACGACAACTGCAGATCGAATTGTCGCAAAGGCTGCAGCAAGTTCACGCCGAATCCACCCGTCTCCTGAGAGCCGTCCAGCAATCGGTTCGGCAACCGGCCCCGCCCGTTCGGCAACCGGCCCCTCCCGAGCACGACCATCAAACGCCGATGAAACGAACCAGCCCGGTGATGTTTTGGATGCCGGGATAGCGAGGCTTTTGGCGCGTCGTAAAATGGTCGCAGTTGCGCGTCCGCTTCAAAGGGCCGCTATGATCGGGCTTCACTCAAAGCTCAAGGCTTCGAAAACGGCACACCTGCGAGGATCGCAACGTTGGGGCCCACCGCTGGAGAGCCGACGAAGACGTTGCCGTGTTGAAATGACTTCAACGCATCCGCCCTTGCTGGATCGGACGTCGATGTTCGCCGACTTTCCTTTTGCGTCACGGAGCAATCCATGATTGGCAACCTGTTGCTAAGTTTTCTGATCATGGGTTGCTGCATCTCGGTCCAGTCGTTTTTCGCTGCCGTGATGCTGAAAGCGTTCTTCATGTTCGACGACCGGGGCCTGATCAATTCGTCGGTTTTCCGCAACGCCATGATCCTCTCGACGGTCACCCTGATCATGCTGGTGGGGATTGTGTTGCAGATGCTGATTTGGGCGACCACATTCGTGGCGGTGGGCGAATTCAACGATCTGCGGCACGCGTTCTATCATTCGGCCGTCAACTTCACGTCGCTCGGCTACGGCGACGTGGTGATGTCCGAAGAGCGCCGTTTGCTGGGCGCCTTGGAAGCCGCCAATGGCGTGCTGATGTTTGGACTGACCACCAGTTTGCTGTTCGCGCTGATGGCAATCTTGATCAAGCGGCGTTGGTCGGCCGAGTTGAGTCGACATTTGTAGTGTTGGCTACGTGGGCACCGACGCGATTCCACCGTCTGGCGACGGTGGCTACCGGGGAAAGTAGCTACGCTCGCCAGAGCGTGGGTCCATCGCGCAACACCACCGTCTGGCGACGGTGGCGACGGTGGGGCCGGCGCCGGCCCTTCAAAACTCGATGATCGTCACACCCTGGCCGGGGAACTCGTCCATCCGGGCCAGCAGTTGGGCGCCTTGCTCCAGGGACACCACATCGCTGATCAGTCTCGCCGGGGCGAGTTGGCCGGACGCGATCATTCGCAACATGTCATCGTAGCAATAGGCTTGCATCCCATGACTACCGAAGAGTTCCAGTTCTCTGGCGATCACGGTGGACATCGGAACGGGGGGATCACTCTGGTCACCCAGTGTCAATCCGATTTGCACGTGCCGACCGCGTTTGGCCAGGCATTCGATGGAGTTCCAACAGGTTTCGTGGCTGCCGAGGGCATCCAGGGAAACGTGGGCACCCCCGCGGGTAATTTGGCGGATCCGTTCGATCACGTTCTCCTCGGAGGCGTCGATCGTCTCCAAAGCGCCCAAGCGTCGGGCCGACGTCAGCCGCTCGGTCCGCACATCCACGGCGATCACCTGCGCTCCGACGGCTCGAGCAACCATCACCGCGGAAAGCCCCACCCCGCCGCAACCGTGGACCGCCACCCATTGGCCCGCCGCGACACGTCCCTGCTGGACGATCGCGCGAAAGGAAGTGGCAAAACGGCAGCCCAGGCTGGCGGCGGTCACGACGTCGATCGAATCGGGCAAGGCCACCAGATTGACGTCGGCAAATCGGATCTCAACTTGTTCGGCAAACGCACCCCATTGGGTAAACCCCGGTTGCGTGTACCGATCGCAGATGTGCGGGTTTCCAGATTCGCATTGGGGACAGGTCCCACAGCCGCAGCAGAAGGGCACGGTCACTCGCGATCCCGGTTTCCAACGACGCACCGAATCGCCGACGGCCACAACGACTCCGGCCAGTTCGTGACCGGGGACGTGCGGCAATCGCACCTCCGCGTCGTGCCCCATCCAGGCATGCCAATCACTTCGACAGACTCCGCACGCCTGAACGTCGATGACGGCCGAGTCCTCGTGGGGTGTCAGATCCGAAACTTCGCGAATCTCAAGCGGACTCTGAAACTGTTCATAAATGGCGACTCTCATGTTCCCACGCTAACACGGTGGCAAGCGTTCGGGAAGCAAGCGATCGCTCGCCCGCGGAGGGTCAGTTGCGTTGGGTCACCTGGATCCCAGCATCAACACGCGGACGGGGCGGACGTCGGTGTACATCCCGATTCCTTCCAAGGCGGCCGCCAGCGCCTCCGCATCGACACGTTTGTCGTATCTCAAGACGAATTGCAGGTTCGGTGACACTTCGACTTCGACGATCTCGTAGCCGATCGTGCCGGCCGGTTCCAAGTGGTATTCCAGCAGTCCTTCGGCAAAGTCTTCGGCATCGATGTAGGACGTGAAATTGCCGGAGATCTGTGATCCACCCCCGCGCAAGTTCCAAATGATCTGCCAACGAAACTCAGGTTCACCTGCGAACACATCGTAGTCGTAGTACAAGTCGGCCGGATCGATCCACGAGGGAGACACCGGAGTCGCGCTCGCGTCGGCCGCACCGGCCGGTTGCCACGAAGTGATCGTCAGCAGAACGGTGAGAACGCCCGCGGAAATCTGAGACGCATTCATTGAAACACTCTGGAAATAGCGGAAAAGACGAGATCGAACAGCGAAACACGCACTGCCCACCCAAAGGTTGATGGCACAAGCGGATTCGCCGACGATCTGTGACAATCCTTGCCCGAAAAAGATGACCTTTTTCCGCCACACCGCCTCCGAAACTTCGACTGTCACTGGCAATCGAACAGCAATCGTCAAGCCGGTTCTTAGTTGAGATCGTCGTTGCCCAGATGGTCGCGCAGGGTCGAGGGGCCGATGTAGGTATTGTCAACGAACGCAATTCGGAAGGACGCTCCCCACTCGGACGCAGCCTGGTGGCAGCGTCGCAGGTAGTCGGCGTTGGGCAGCAATGCCCGGTTGTAGCGTTCGGTTTTTCCCACGTACAAAAATGCCGACGACGCGACAGGGTTGGAACAGAGCAAATCAAAGTGTTCGATCTGCGTTGCTGGAATCTCCCAGCGGTCGTAGCCGCGTTCTCGGTGATCGAAGAGCGCCAGGGCCGACTCGGAAAGATTGCGGATCATTACGCCATTGAACGAAGCTTGATCCGATTTCGAAACGGTCAAGACGCCACGAGCCAATCCGTTGCCCCGCCGCCACACCGGCTCCTGATGAAAGGAGCGACGAAACCCGAGCACCGTGACCGGTGACAAATCTGGCGCGAGAGCTCCGTGACGGGCCAGTTCATCCAGGCTCATCAAGCTGCCGTAGACGATCAAATTAGCCATTGCAGGTTTCACGGTTTGCCGGAACGTCGGGGGAGTGGCGATCGACGTGGCCACGCTCACCAAAGTGTGGGACGGCCCCGGGCGCGTCCACCGTCGGGCGATGGTGGCTACAGGAATGCAGAAATCGGTGTCGCCACGCTTGCCAGAACTTGCACCACCACCTGGCCCGTCCACCGTCTGGCCCGTCCACCGTCTGGCGACGGTGGCTACGGCGGCCACGGGGGTTTCCGGGGAAAGTCTATTCCGGTTCGGGCACCAGAATCTCGATCCCGTACTGCGGCGCGACACGAAGCAGTTTCTCAATGTCGGCCGGTCCGGGCGGCGGCGCGACCTGTGCATCATCCGCCAGGGGCTGCCCCACCTCGAAGAACATGTTTTCCAACCCGGCAGGGGCCACGGAGATCAGCAACCGCGAAACCTTCTTGCTCTCATTCTTGAACGCGTGCAGACTTCCCGGCGGCATGTTGACGAAGGTTCCTTCGCTGGCCACGAATCGGTCTTCGCCCAATTGAAACGTCATCTCTCCTTCGAGGACCAGAAACGATTCCTCCTCTCGTGAGTGACGATGCGGCGGCGGGCCGCTGCCCGGAGGGACGATGGCTTCGAAAGTCGCGTACTTGCCATCGGTTTCCTCGCCGATCGCCAAAAAACGATAAACGTCTCCCACAATCCCGATCCGACGCCCTTGGGCGGGTGTCCGAATCGTTTCACGGTGCGTCATTTTCATCGCAAAGAATCATTGAAGGGGAAAGTCAGATCAGATCGTTGACCGAACGTGTCGCATAACAGGGTGACGATCCTTCCGACACCCGCCAAGGAGGAGACGACCGATGCAAATGTTTCGAGTCCCATCAGGCATTCATGGAGAGGTCCGCATGGCCAACCGTCCGGAACATTGGATCCCGTACACCACCAAGATGCAATCTGATTTTGACGAGCCGGTCAGCCGGACGCGGACGACGGTCGTCTTCCGCTCGGGACGCTGGCTGTTGCGTGTCAAGCGACACGATGTCCAGCTGTATAACGGAATCCGCTGGATCCGGATGAAGTGAGGGCCGGCGTTTCCGTCGGCTTGCGCCGAAGTCAGGGGGCTGTCGTCGCTTTGCAACTGGAGTCAAGTCGAACGGGAGGGTGCAGGTTGTTCTCGAGAGTTCGCATTTGGGTCGATACCATGGGGGCCGATACCATGGGGCCGGCGGCAGAGCGACCGGGCAGGGGAATCGGAAAAAACATTAGAAAAGTCGGGTTGGCCGCGCATGATCGGCGGCAAACGGTCGCTTGATGGATTAGGCAACGGCCGCAACTCCATCACGTCAACGATCTGAATCATGTCGAAGACCAATTTTGGCCGCAATCTGACCCTCAGTCCGACGCACCAGTTCACCCCAAAGAACGAACGGGAACTGCTTGAACTTCTGAACCGTTTTCCAGACCAGAGTTTTCGAGTCGTGGGACGCATGCATTCCTGGAGCCGAGTCCTGGAGGCTGACGATGTGCTGCTGGATTTGCGCCAATTTGATTTCGTGCAACCCGAACAGCAGGGCCAGAGTTACTCGGTCCGTGTCGGCGCGGGGTGCCAAATCAAACGGCTGCTTTCCGAGTTGCAGCGACAACGCGGCTGGACACTCCCGTCGGTCGGATTCATCACCGAACAAACGGTTGCCGGAGCCATCGCGACCGGAACCCACGGCTCCGGACGGCATTCGCTTTCGCACTACGTCCAAAGTGTTCGCGTGGCGCGTTTCGATCCTTCCAGCGGACGAGCGTTCATTGAAGAGATCGACAGCGGGGATCGGTTGCGCGCCGCGCGTTGCTCGCTGGGTTGCCTGGGCATCATCACCAGCGTCCAAATGCAATGCCGCCCCGCCTACCGCGTCGAAGAACAATTTCGCTCCTACGATCATCTGGAAGAGGTGATCGAAGCGGAGTCGCAATGGCCCCTGCAACAGTTTTACCTGGTGCCCTGGCGTTGGACGCTGATGGCACAACATCGACGAGAGACGGAAAGCGCCAATTCGTCTTTGCGGCACGTCTACTGGTGGTATCGATTCCTGGTGTTCGACCTGTTGATGCACTTTGCCATCTTAGCGATGGCGAAGTGGTTTGATCTGAGAGGTCTGGTGCGTTGGATGTATCGTGCGGTGATTCCCAATTTGGTCGTTCAAAACTGGTCCGTCGTCGGTCCGGCGGCCAAGCAGTTGGTGATGGAACACGAATTATTCCGGCACGTGGAGATCGAAATCTTCGTGCGGCAAGATCGGTTGCAACCGGCGGTGGAGTTTCTGAAGGAGACGCTGGTCGCCGCCGGCGCTCCCGGCAATCGCTCAACCACCGTCGCCGGCGACACGCCCGCTCGGGCGGGAACGTTGCACGAGATCGAGGGACAATACTGTCACCACTACCCGATCTGCATTCGCAAGGTATTGGCCGACGACACTTTGATTTCAATGGCCAGCGACACCGCGCCGCGAGAGGTGCCAGCTGACGATCGCGTTGGTCCCAGTCCCGCCTGGTATGCGATCACGCTGACCAACTACCAGCGGCACGGCCGACGGATCGGATTCGAACGGGTTGCGAGCTATCTGGCCAAGGAGATGGCGCGACGCTTTGACGCTCGACCTCACTGGGGAAAGCTGTGCCCGCTGCCGATGAAAGAATGCCAGCGACTCTACAAACAATTGCAAGCATTTGGCGATATCTGCCGCTCCATGGATCCCCAGGGCAGATTCCAAAACCGATGGACCACGTTGTTGCTATCAACGGATAGTAGGGCGACCGACGAATCAGGCCATTCGCCAGGCCGTGAGTGAGCATGCCAGGATGCTGCGTTCGACGCGATTGGCATTGTGTTGAGCGTGACGAACACGTGGTGGTCGTGACGCGTGCGGACACCAACGCTCGCGAAGCGCAAAAAAAAACGCCCGTGATCAACGGGCGTTTCCTTCAGAACCAGAACGATTTTCGACCGGCCTGTCCGATCATTTGCATGACACTGGACGATTACCTACCGGCAGGGACGCCTGGTCGCGGTTGAATTACGAGGCTCTCCTCAGCTCAACACTCATCTCCGATCGATCCAGGGTCGCGGATTGAGCTGGCTTCTCGGCAATTTCCGCGCGACGAATCGGAACTTCGCGAGGGGCTTCAATCGCCAGTTTCACGCGTGAACCGTTCACCTGAGACACCTTCACGACGATGTCCGAACCGATGTGGATCGACTGACCATCCTTACGAGACAAAACCAACATTTCTAAATCTCCTTGAAACGTTTTGACCTGTGAGAGCCATCCTCACTGTTAAGCGGGATGCAGAGGCAATCTCCGTACCCTTTTTTCCAGGAAGATCCGGTTTGCGTCGAATTTTAGTCAAGTCGTCAAGCCCCCCTGAAGACTCCCGCCGCCCAACCTGACCACCTCGACGCAGGACGAAGGCAGAAATCACGGGCTTTCAGAATCTCGACCGGGGATCTAGCAGTCGTCGTGAGGCTTGCCGGTGCTCGTCCCGCGACGCCGTCGACAGAACCCTAAGCCGCCTTTTCGTCCGCCTCCGCCGTTGATCTGCTTCCGCGCACCTGAGCGATCTAAGACCGCCGTTCCGGTCGCGCATGAAACAGCTGACCGCAGGTTGACGATTCTTCAGCATCGCGAACGATCAACTGGGCTGCCACGGATTGGACATCTTGCTAGCATTGGCAAGCCGAGCTGTTCGGTCGACGTGGTGCACTTCACGTCGCCACGCTCGCCATCTTGAACTTTTCCAGCTAGCGGGAGTAGTGCGATGTCGATGAACAGCCGCGAAGGGCTTGAAGAACGAATGCGAACAGCGGTTGCGATTGCCAAAGTCGGCATCGGCAAAGGTCAGAGTCCATTTGGCGCGTCGATTTACGATGCCAGGGGCGAGCCGATTGTTGCCGAACACAACCGCGTGCAATCGGCGTTGGATCCATCGGCACATGCCGAAGTGGAGGCGATCCGATCAGCTTGCAAGAAAATCGGCCAGCCGGACTTGTCAGGGTTTTGGCTGTTCGCGACGTGTGAGCCGTGCGCGATGTGCGCTTCCGCGATCGTGCTGGCCGGAATTCGGAATGTGGTGTTTGGGGCGACCGTGCAGGACGCCCAGGAGGCGGGGTTCACCTTGCTCCAGTTCGAATGCCGAGAAACCTTTGACAGGGTCGATCCAGAGTTTTTGGTGTACGGGGAAATCTTGCGTCAAGAATGCCAAAACCTGTTTCAACGGGCCGGCGATTGATTTGCGTGAGGCCGACCTCAAATCCTCCGGCCAACTCACGGCCAGTTGGTCCGCCGATTGCGTTGCGGCAATCGTTGTGCCGGGGTGCGTTCGGTTCGCCAACCAGGCGGTTGGATTGGGCGCTGTGAGGGCTTAGATTTCGACCGGCGAGTTGGTTGACCGGATCAATCAGCTCACCCACCGGGATACGCAAATCTTGAAAGGTTGACGTGCAAAACAGAATCGGAAAGTGTGTCATCGCGGACGACGTGCGGGCCCCTCGGCAGCAGATCGCCCGCTGGATGGAGGATCTTGGGTTTACATGCTTCACCGCCGCCGACGGTGTCGAAGCTTATGAATTGATTGCGGTCAATCACCCGGACCTGGTGATCTCCGATATCGACATGCCTGACTGCACCGGGTTTGATCTGCTGCGACTGATCCGTAACTCGGAGGACGCAATGATTTGCAAAACTCCGGTGCTGGTGATCAGCAGCCTGCAAGACCATGAAGTTGAACGCTTTGTGCGTGAGCATCGCGCCGATTCTTTCCTGGCCAAACCGCTTACCAAGTCGACGTTCCTGGATGCGGTGTTTCGGACCTTGCGTCGTTCGCCCGCCTGGGGAAGTTTTGACGTCGGCGACGATTCGTCCCCCAGGATTTCGCCCACCTTGCGGGAACTGGTTCGGCGCGCCGGCCAGAATCCCTGATACCGATCTCATCGGACGTCGAAGACGGGGCAAGCCGGCACCTAACTAATTGGCACCGCAGTTGCTTACAAATGTTTGAGCTTTGACTCATAGCGACGCTCGTCAGAGCGTCGTCATCCGCCGTCTGGCGACGGCAGCGACGGGGCAATGAGACTCTGCAGTTTGTTGCGGTGCAATGCAATTTGATTCGCAGACGAATGCATTGGTCGCATCAGAATATGCATCGGTTGCATCAGAAAACGGGCAGAGCGACGCCAAGCCAACCTTGTCCTGGCGGCACAATCCCCTGGCGGAACGACCTAGCGAAATGACCGGGTCTTCCCGAACAGATCCCAGCGGCTCCGAACCGGCCCACCGATCCTCGTCCTGCGAGAGGATGGATGCACGAGGTGATGCCGCGCGTTGACGCTCGCGCGAGCTGGCGGACGGTTCGAATTTCGTTCCTATTCCCTTTCAACTATCCACTTACCCATTGATTCTTATGACAACGATGACGACTCCATTCAAACGACAGATTCTGGACGACGCCAATCAGCAAAAGACCGTTGACCTGTTGCAACAGAACCTGGTCAACCTGGTCGACTTGGCTTTGCTGCTCAAGCAAGCCCACTGGAACGTGGTCGGACACAACTTCCGATCGGTGCACTTGCAGCTTGATGAAATCATCGCCTCGGTCCGCGAGGCCAGCGATGAGGTTGCCGAACGGATTTCGGCGTTAGGCTTGCCGCCGGACGGGCGGTCGAGCACGGTTGCCGAGAAGACGGATTTGGCGAGCTATCCGAGCGATTTTCAACAGGTACCAGAAACCATTTCGCGGGTCGCCGACGCGCTCAAAACCACGGTCGACCAGCTGCGCGAAGCGATCGCCAGCCTGGGTGACCTGGATCCGATTTCTGAGGACATGTGCATCGGAATCAGCGGTGTTTTGGAGAAGCATCTCTGGATGGTGCAGTCTCAGGAGGTGTGAACGCTCCGCGCAAAGTGGCTGGTTGGCGTTTCTCCTCCGGCCGCGGCCCCAAATCAGCTCCGATCCTTTGATTTGATTTTGGCGGAGGACGATTAACATGGGCCATCGCCATTGGTGAAAGGTCGCCCGGGATGATTTCTCCGCCCTCGCCCGCTGCCGTAGCGGCTGGTGGGGCGGGATGAGGCAAAATCCTGTTGGTGGGCGGATGCCGGTTGGTGATTCCCGACCGATTCGCCGATGTACACGAAAGGGTCATCCCCCCACGGACGGTAACCGACGTCGGATCCACCCACCACGGCATAGCATGCGGCCAGCTTACTTAACCCTGACAGTTTTCCTGATCGTTTTCGGCGGATCGTCGAACGTGGTGGCTCAGAATGCGCCGGCGGGGAACTATCGCTACTGGTCGTCGAATTGGTCCTTTGAAGCGATCGACCTTCAAGCGCTGACGCGCCGGATTCAAAGCCTTGGCATTCCGGTACCGGTCCGTTTGGCCGGGAAGGCGGACATCAACTTTGACGTGTCAGTGCCGTGGAACGCACTGCGGACGGCGGAAGCCTACAAGTTCAAAGGCACCTTCGCCGCGAGCAATTTACGCGTCGATGACGTCTTGCTGACGTCCTTGCAGGCGGATGTCGATTACGCCCAGGGCGTATTGAAATTGAACAATCTGCGGGGCGCCCAAACGGATGGGAAGTTCAACGGCAGCGCGACCGCCCAGCTAGTCCCCAGCAAGGACTTCCAGGCCACCATCCAGGCCACCAATTTTGACATCGGTGCAATCGCAAATCTGTTACAGAAATTTGAGTTGATCCCCGCCGAACGCCCGATCCGCGGCGCGGTGTCAGCCGCCGTGCAGGCCAGCGGCCAAGTGGATCAACTTCGGTCCCCAGAGATGTGGGAGATCGGGGGCGATATCTCTAGCCAGAACGTCACCATCGGTGATTCACTCACCTACTCGCTGGCGGTTCAGAAGTTTCAGCTGCGTGACCAGCGGCTGTCGGTTCCCGACCTGCGTTTGACCGCCAGCGAGCTTCCCGGGTTCTACCTCAACGGATCCGCCGAAGTCCCGCTGGACGGAGAGAACGAATTTCAGTTTGACATCCAGACGAACGACTTGCCGGCGACCGATTTGGTCGGGCTGTATTTTGATTCCCCAAAGCGGGTGCTGGACGGAAAGTTGGATTTGCAGGCGGGCGGGAAGGGGCGCTTCACCACGCCCGGTGCGTATCCCGAATTTGAAGTCGATGCGGCCGTCGCCTCGCCATCGATTCGACTGTTCGGAGTCGATCTGGGGATGCTCGAACACGACATCAAATTGACGCCCAGCAAGATTCAGATTCAGCCACGGCGGGACGACGCTGGAGCGTCCGATCTGCAGATCCAAAATCTGACGGCCGACTACGCGGTTTCCGAGCAAGCCATCGAACTCAAGGATCTTGATTCCAGGATCTTCGGCGGCACGTTGCAGGCGGAGGCCCGCGTCATCCGGTCTGGCGACGGGGAACACCGGCTGAATGCGGAATGGACTGACATCTCGCCGCGGATTCGACTGCCAACGCCGGTCAGTTCGGTTCCGTTGACCGTGGTTGCCACGACGTCGGGTACGGTGCAATGGTCGGTACCACCCGACCACATCGACGATCCGTTCTTTCATCGTGGAACGGCTTCAATCCAGGTCGCCCCGCTCCGGATCGGAGATGAGACCGCCGGTGATGCCGACATTCGGTTGGCAATCAACGACCAGGGTGTCGACTTGAACGCCGACGCCAATCTGTTCGGCGGCCGCGTCCACGTCGAGACGACTTCGCCGATGACCGCATCGACCCAGTGGCGTGACTTGCCGGCTCTTTTGGCCGCGGGACAAATCACCCTCGCGGACGTTTCGATCCGTCGGCTGACCTCGTTGGCCTCGCGGGGTGTGAGTCGTTTCGACGGGCGCGTAAGCGGCCAAATCCAGCTGCGTCAGACAGTGGAGGGCCCGTGGGCTGCCGATTCACAATTGGAGATCAACGGCTGGACGTCCGGCAATCAGCTGCTGTCGCGCGGATTGCGGGCACAACTGACCGCCATGGCAGGCGGAATTGAGCTGTCTTCGATTTCTGGAACTTACGCCGGCGGCCAGTTGCAGGCCGAAGGTCGCTGGTCACTGCAACCCGGTCCCCGATTGATCAACTTTCGTTTGACGCGTGCCGATGCCGATCGTGTTCTGCTGCCGATTAGCCCCCGAGCCGACCAATGGTTCGGCGGAATGGTTTCGGGACGTGGTTCCTTGGTCGGCAACGGCGATTCGCTGACTTCCGTCCGAGTGACCGGGTCGCTGGCGGTGGAGAACGGTGAGACGTTTGGCTTTCCGGTCGGCGACGCGCACACCTCTTTTCACGGCCAGTTTTCCGCGGCGCCCTACCGCTGGGCGGTCGCGTTTCCGTCAATCAATGCGGACCTGGCACGAGGCCGCGTCAAGGGCCGGCTGGAATTCGCCAGCACGTCCTCGGGACGCAGCGGCTATCACATGGACAGCCGCTGGCGAGCCACCCATGTGGAATTTGAGAGTTTGCTGAGCGCTTACGTTGGCACCAGCACGATCGGTCGAGGCGATCTGACGGGCGACATGACGCTGACTGGCCGCAACATCCACAGCCTTCGTGATCTGGATGGCGAGTACCGCGTCCGCTTGGGCGGAACCGATGCCACGGCGGTGCCGGGCCTGTCAGCGGCCGGATCCTTGCTGGGAGCATCCTCGCTGGCTGGGGCACGATTTACCAGCGGTGCCTCGACGGGACGGATCAGCCGCGGCAGCCTGGTGATTGATTCGCTTGCAATGTCGGCCGACCGTGTGGCCGTGACGGCAGCCGGACGCGTGGGGCTGGAAAACCGACAAATGGATGTTTTGACCGTGCTGTCCACCGGCAACTTCACCGGTCAGAACCAGTTGATCGCCAGCATTGGCACCCAGGCCCTGTTGGACTTTGCGTTCATCGGCCAGATCAATCGCATCGTCAGCGACCGAACACTGGTGTTCGAACTGGCCGGTCCGACGCGGGACCCGATCATCCGTTTGCTTCCGGCCGAAACGCTGCAAGCCAACGTTCGCCGATTTGCGGTGCAAGAGGCCTTGGGCTTGGTGATTGCCGATTCGATCATCTTCGACTGACACAGCCAGGTGTCGCTTTCGTCACCAAGCGATCGAAGCGCCGCATTGCCCAAGCTTAGATCGCCATGAACTGGTGGGCGAGCACGGCCAGCGCGGCACCGGCGAAGGGTCCCAACACGGGCACCCAGGCGTACGCCCAATTGCTGTCGCGTTTGCCGGGGATGGGCAACAGGGCATGCATCAAACGCGGCCCCAAATCTCGCGCGGGATTGATGGCGTAGCCGGTCGTTCCTCCCAGTGAAAGACCGATGCCGAACACCAGCAACCCCACCGGCAACACCCCCAGCGCCCCGAGTCCCAACACCGGGTCGGATTCGGAGGGCTGTCCGTTGGCAACCAGGCTGGGCGCGGTCATGAGGAAGATCGGCAGGATCAAAGCGAACGTCCCCAAGGCCTCGCAGAAAAACGCCTGCCACGGATTGGGGATGGCCGGTGCGGTGGAAAAGCACCCCAGTTTGGCGTCTGCATCGTCGGTCACCCGAAAATGCTCGCGGTAGAACAGGTACACCAACGCCGCTCCGACCATCGCACCGGCAAACTGCGCCGCGACGTATCCGGCGGCCGACGCGGAGCCCAGTTCCCCGGCCAGCCACATCGCCAGGGTGACGGCGGGATTGATGTGGGCGCCGCTAAATTCCTGGCTGCAAAACGCTCCAATGAACACGGCGACGCCCCATCCAGCCGTGATCACGATCCAGCCGGCATTCTGCCCGTTGGTCTTCGCTAACACGACGTTGGCGACCACACCATTGCCAAACAAGATCAACAACAGGGTACCGATAAACTCGGCGACGAAGGGATGCATGCGTAGGCTCCGGGACGACGACAACCGCGGTGCGGTCCCGCGGAACACCACCACGCGGTGTCACGGTCCGGGCCGCCTGGGGAATTGCGGGTGACCAATCGTATCAGGAAGCCGCCCACGGCGCGGGTGCCCTGGCAGCCGGCGGTTCTGACGTCGAACTCCCCGCGGTGAAGCAATCGCCGCGGCGGGCGGTTTCTCCACCGGTCCACGTGGAATGCCCTTTGCGCCCGACGGGACTGGGTCGAGTTTGCGGGCGGTAAACGTTGTCGATCAAGCACTACCGGCCACCCGCCGATCAGCGTCATCAGGACAACCTGAACAATCGTCAGCACCCAGCCCCGTCGCCACGGTGGTGCGATTGTTCAAGACTCAGGACAAATCCATTGAATAGGATTGCACTTTTAGCGATCAGTCTGCTGCCAGCTTTCGCCGTCAATGGGCTCGCTGACGGGCCGCTCAACCACAGCTCCAACCCCGCTCCGCTGTCGCTGACCGCTGCTCTGCAACAGGATTCCGCTCAGCAACCGGATGACGGCCCCACCCTTCCGGAAATCGAGGTTCGACCGCCAGCGAACTCGGATGCCCAGCCCGAAGCGGTGGCCCCGTCCGATGCCGCGCCGGTGCTGGAACCGCCGACCGGCCAGCCGTCTGGAAATGTCACCCCGCCGGCCGACGATTTCACGGGTGATTTCGAATCCCAGCCCCTGGATCCATTCAACGCAAATGCCGACGGCGGAGCGAGCTTCAGCGAATCCTTCCCGTCCTTGAGCGAAAAAACATTCGGCGGCACGCTGAGCAATCCGACCGGACTGAACAGCGTCGTGCGCGGCGACGAATCACTGTTTGAAACGCCACGGTTGGGAACCATCATCGATCGGGACGATCTGGACCGTCGCCAGGCCACCACGATGTATCGGGCGTTGCAGAAGGAGGTCGGCGTGATGCTGCAGCAAACCGGGAACGGCCAGCTGTCGCCTTTCATCCGCGGACTGACCGGCCAGCAGGTGCTGATCCTGGTCGATGGGATCCGCATGAACACCAGCATTCTGCGTCCCGGCCCCAACCAGTATGCCGCCACCATCGATCCGGGGTCGATCGAACGCATCGAGGTGATTCGCGGCGCCGAGTCCGCCCTGTGGGGTAGCGACGCGATCGGCGGCGTGATCAATGTCGTCACGCGATCTGCCAATCCGTTTCGCGGCAACTACCTGAGCCCGGAGCTGACCGAAATCTACAGCACTGCCGAAGCCTCGTCGTACACGCGCACCGCATTCGGCGGCTGGTACGGCGCGACGGGCGTCTACGGCGGCGTGTCGTACCTGGACGTCGGAAACCTGGATCGCGGTGGAGACTTTGGGCGTCAACCTGGTACAGACTACCAGCAATACTCCGGCGACCTGAAACTGCAACGCATGCTCAACGAAGATCATTTGTTGACTTTTGCCATGCAGCACTTCGAACAACAGGACCTGAAACGGAGCGATCGGTTCTTGCCGTTCGTGCTCGGTCCGGCCACCGACGGCAGCGTGCCCACCCAGCGCCCGACCGTATTCGACCCGCAGCAGCGTGATCTGATCTACGGACGTTTGGAAGGTCTATTGCCCGACGACTTCCTGTTCGCCGACTACTACTCCGTCACCCTATCCGGGTCCCGCACCAAAGAAGCTTCAACGGTTGACCGCTACGCAAGCAACGATCCCGACGCCGTCCCGACACGCCGAGAAATCGGCGAATTTGACGACCTGGGCTGGGGAACCATCCTGACGGCCGCCAAGGACGTGGACGTGTTCGGAAAGCTGACTTACGGCACGGACTTCTACAGCGAATCGATCGACGCCAGGCGAGTCCGAATTGACGACCCGACGTTGCCGGGGGCAACTCCCACACCGACCGACCCCCAGTATCCCGATGACTCTCAAGCGGATCGCGTCGGGGTCTTCACCTCCTGGCACGTTCCGCTCACCGAACGGCTGGATGCCACGACCTCCGTCCGCTACGAGAACATCAACATTTCCGGAACACCCAACTTTGATACGCTGGGTCCGACCTTCTTCAAGCGAACCTACCAAGACTGGATTGCCAGCGTCGGACTGGGCTACGAGCTGACCGACAAGGTGCGATTGGTGGGTGGCTACTACGAAGGCTTTCGCGCACCGACGATTGACGACCTGACCGCGAACAAGACGTTTCTGCAAAACAACCAATCCGTGCCGCTGGTTGGAAACCTGAACGTTCAACCGGAACACAGCCAGACCTACGAAGTCGGGATTAAGTTCAACACCGACCGGTTCCGGCTGCAGGCGATCGAGTACTGGACGGATTTCAGCAGTTTCATCTCGCGTGAAACGATTGACGGAGCCCGATTCCTGACCAACCAGACCGCCTACCTGAACGGCACAGAGATTGACGGCGAGTACCTGATCCGTCCCGACCTGGCGCTGTACGGAAACTTCTATTACACCTACGGCCAGATCACGACCAGCGATCAGCCGATTTCACGGATCCCGCCGACCCAGGGGATCCTGGGATTGCGGTTTGAAGAGCCGGAGCAGCGTTGCTACGTTGACCTCTACACCTGGATGGTGCGGCGAGCCGATCGTTACAACGATTCCAACCTTGGCGATGTCCGTTTCCTGCCCGGCGGCACACCGGGTTATGCGACACTGAACCTGCGGACCGGAAAGTCCTTTGGCAACCAGAATCAACACCACCTTTCGTTGTCACTGGAAAACATTACCGACAAGTATTTCCGCGTGCTCGGAAGCGGTGTCGACGGCCCCGGATTCAACGCGGTGTTCGGGTACCAGTACTTTCATTAACAGGACAGCGTTACTTTGGGCGAGCCGCGGGTTTTCTCGCCTTCACCGGCCGGTAGCGCTTTGCCGCTCATCGCGATGGAAATCACGGTGTTCTCGATTGAAAGTGCCACTGTCCAGCAAGGTTCTATTTGCACGCGAATCCGATATGGCCGCCGTCGCCAGGCTCTGGCAATGATGCAAATTCCCCGCTCTGGTGAGCGTGGCTACCTCAAAGAATCGGATCCGATGATGGAAAAACAAAAGATCAGCCTGGTTTGCTGCCAAGACACGCCCCAAGGCTACACCCAGATCGTCGACATTGAATTGGACGAGTCGCAGATCCAGGAGTTGACGGTCGAAACGATCAAACAGACGCTCGACGCGGGTGTCCAACGAGGACTCCACAACGCCGCCCCCCATCCCGACCACGGGCCGGTGACCTATTTCCAAACCGTCCACTCCGGCGGTTTCTTCGTCTCCGTCGGACCGCCCGACGACCTGATTGAGACCTATTTTGGTGCCGGTTCCCTGGTCGCTTTCAGCGACGCCTCGGGTCCGGGACATGGTTCCCGCGTTGGGCCGGAAGGTGTGCGTCGCACGCTCCGGATCCTGAAAGGCCTGCTGCGTCCGATGTGAGCGCACCCAAGTGCTATCAACTCCCGTCCATCTTGGTTGCGGAATGCTCGGTCAGCACGAATTCGGTGTCGCTACCGTCGCCAGACGGTGGCAATGATGGAAATCCCACGCTCTGGCGAGCGTGGCTACCCCAGAGCATCGCTTTCCAGCGAAGCCTCGTCCAAGACGATTTATGTCTCGTCAGTGACGTTGGCAAGGGACGGTCCACGCTCTGGCGAGCGTGGTTACGGGCGAGCGTGGTTACTGGCGAGCGAGGCTACTTCAGAGTGTCTCTGTCCGGCGAAGCGCTGGCCGAATCGGCGGATCGATGAGAAGGTTTAACGGCAGAGACACCATTGACAGGATTTGCCGGCCGCAGGTGTCGATTGCATTGGTATGAATACGCAGATATCAATCGCCGCCAAATTATCGTGTTTACTACTACTGGTCGCCACGGCCCCCGGTTGCAGCTTGCTGGGCTTTTCCGCGTACCCGGTCGCCCACGTGATGACCGACGATACCAAAGAGGTCCTCGCCCAGACGTCCGTGCGTGGCCCGCTGGCCCGCGAGCTCTCCAAGGAGGTTCGGCCGGCTCACTACCTGCAACCGGGTGACGAGCTGCTGATCGAACTGGCGGACTTCGATTCGGACGTTCGCCTTCCGGCGGATCAGCAAGTGATGGCAGACGGGACGATTGACTTGGCCGAATTTGGCCGTGTCGTCGTTGCCAGCTTGACTCTGGAGCAGGCCGAGGCGGCGGTTCAGCGGGCGATTGCGGCGGTGGAAAAAGAAGCCGTTGCGGTCAACGTGCGATTGATCCAGCCGATCCATCGCTATTACGTGATCGGCGAAGTGAATTCTCCGGGAGCTTATCCGCTGGCGGGTCATGAAACCGTGTTGGACGCCATCCTGGAAGCCGGCGGTTTGACCGCCCGCGCGTCGGCTTGCGACCTGCTGTTGGCGCGGCCCACCCAGCCCTGCTCGTGCCGCGTGACCTTGCCGGTTTGCTATCGCGCGATCACGCAACTGGGAGACACCACCACCAACTACCACCTGCAACCCGGTGACCGGATCTTTGTCGGACGACAATCGTTCTGTGAGGAGATGCTGGCGTACTGCAAGGGATCTCAAACCTGCGAGCGATGCTGCAGCCGACAAGTGGCATGTCGCGACCCGCGTGTCGGCGACCAAACCCAGCCGAACTTTGTGCCCCCGCCGGTCGAACGAATCATCCCCGAGCCCTTGCCGGACCTGGATGCGTTGGGAGACGACGGCATGATCCGGACGGACGAAGCCGCGTCTGCCGATGGAGCATCCGCTCTGAATGATTTGCCCACGGGCGACCTGCCCGCGACGGAACTGCCGGCTCCCGGTCAACCGCCCACACCGGTCCCCTCACGCCCGTTGCCCACGGATCCCGGTGCCGACCGTCAACTCCAAGGCCCGCTGGATGGGGAGTTGGAATTTGATTGACGTCCTCAAGACGGCGTGTTCATCGCGGCTGATGGGGTCGATTTTGAACGCCTTCGCGACCATAACGCACGGCAACGTACTCGATCCAACCGCGGTCCACGACCTTCGGCAGGTTTGATTCCCGGAAGGTCGGACGCTTGAGAATCTCATCGCGTCCTAATTCGATCTTGAATCGTTGATCATCGGTTGCCACGAATGCGCCCAGCGGAATCGCAAAGCGCTTAGCGCGGTCCTTGGCTGTGTCCATCACGGCATAGGCGATTTGCGACGAGATCGGGTCTATCGCCAAGTCGCTGATCGTGCCGACCACGTCGTTTTCGGATGAGACCACCGCCGTATCTTTCAGGCTTGAAAACAGCACCAGCTTGAAGTCGCGTGTGTCGAATTCGAAATTGGGATCTTTGGCCTGCTGACGATCGACGAATGCCAGCCAGTACGGCGGCTGATCGAATTGTTGATACTGTTCACCGGCCAATCGACGATCAAATCGGTCGAAAGGCGGCGTGACCGGTGAGGATTGCCGAATCATCTCGTCGGTCAGCCACGGCTTTTTGATGGCGTTCGCCCGATCAAAAGCCCAGGCCGTGATCGGCAAGGCCAACATCGCCTCGGCATCCTGGGGTGGATCGCGGTATGCGCACAACGCCAGCGCCGCCTGCGACGTTTGCAAGTCCAGCACCAAGTCCGCGACCGAGCCGAGCGAATCATCGACTTCCGCCAAGTCCGTGCCGATGACTTCCGTCGCTCGCACCAGGGTCTCGTGATGGTGACCGACCGCCGATGGCCCACGATTGCCTTCGGCTGACGATTTGCTTTCGGCTGACGGTGCCTGGTCGCGCTGGGCCTGCTGGCCGGATTCGTCCGCTCGTGCCACCGTTACCCATGAGCAGACCGCTAAGGGAGCCGCAACCAAGCAGGAAAGAACCAGCACGGTCACTCTCCCTTCGCACCATCGACCGAGTAACCGTTGACTTCGATTTCCATTCATCACAAGACTCCCTTGGTTTCACTTTGTCGCGTCCGCCATCCGGCGACTTGCTATTCCGCTTCGCTCCTCGCGGTAATGCAAAGCGAGTGCCAAGTGAACGTCGCCGCCGAACGTTGCCACTTTGCAGCGTTTCCGGGCCTCTCGGAGTCAGGACCGGTTTCGCCACTGGCAGGTCGGCCGCCAGAGCGGTCGCTTGCGAATCGGCGACCATGCATTGCTTCATGACCCCTTGCTAGCGAATCGCGTCGGCGACGGATACGATTCTGACGCGCGTTCCCGCCTTTCGTGCGCGTCCCAAGCGAAACGTGATTCTTCTTCTCGAACCGATGTGAGAAACGGTGCCTCTGAGAAAAGCCCGCCGAAAAACCATCGCCCGTCAGAAGGGTCCCCACCAAGGAGTTCACAAGGCGGTTCCGCGCGAATTGCTATGGGTGCAGCGTTGGAGCGAATTGCTGGATGCCCAGTTCCGAATTCCGCTGACTCAAATCCGCTTCGGTGTCGATTTCCTGCTCGGGCTGGTGCCGGGGCTTGGTGATGCGATCAGCATGGGCATCTCCGGACTTCTGATTGCAACCATGGCCAAACACGGAGCCAGCGGACGTCTGGTCGGCCGCATGCTCGGCAACGTGCTGCTGGACGCCGTCGTCGGATCCGTCCCGATTCTGGGCAACGTCTTCGACTTGTTCTACAAGGCCAACCTTCGCAACGCGAAGTTGATGCGGGAGTACTACCAGGAAGGAAAACACTCGCGGAGCGTTTGGCCGATCGTCCTCGCCGTGCTGGTGTGCATCAGTGTGCTGTTTGCGCTCGGCTGTTGGGCGACGTTCTGGGTGTTGAACCGAATGTGGACCTGGGTCACCGGTTCCTAGCGGCAAAGCCAAAATCTCAAATGCGGCCGCGTCCATTCGAGGCTTCAGGAATCACCCGAACCGGTTCAAGACGTCGCGGATGTCCAACAGATACACTTGGCGTCCGCCGTCGTGGGGACTATCGATCGCCACGGTGTGACCATCCATGCTGCTACGCGGGTGCGTGTCGCATCGCCATTCCCCTTTGTATTCCGGCGGCGAGGGGAAATGTCCCAGGTCGACACGTCGTCCGCTGGGGACGTGGTACAGATAAACCGTTTGCCGGCGCGTTTGGCGATCCGGATAGGTGTCGTTCAGGATCCAATCCTGATACGGCTCCGCCAGATAGGTGTTGTGACCGTTGACCGGCATCTTATCGTGGCCGACGGGACGGACTTGATCGGTCTGGTCGGTGAACACGTAAAAACCGTTGTTCATTCCCGCCGGCTTGGTCCACATCGTCACTTCCTGGCTGTCCTTCCAAATGAAGTGGGACGTGTGTCCAGACGGATCCAACACGTAGCGATTGCGGCCATCCACATCCGCCGTCAACATCCGCGTGACAAAGCCGCCTTCGAATTGCAACGACCGTGGATCAAACTTGGGGCGATAGCGATGCAGGACGATGAAACGCTGGCAATCGGGGCTGACCAATAAGTGGTTGAAGTAGTGCCATGCTTCGGGATGCGTCTTTCCGTCGGACCACGGGATCGCGGCCACATCGGCCAACGACAAGATCAATTCATCGCGACCGGTTTCCAAATCGACACGCCAGATTCCGGAGTCCTCGGGAGCTCTCACGGCGACATTCGGATCGGCCAACCCGTCGTATCCGTAGCCGGGCCGCAGGTTGTCGATGCGCCGAAAATCGGCCGACAGCCCGAACTTTCCGTCGGACGACACCGTGTAGATCGGGCGGGGCAGGGTGCGCACTGATTTGGATTCGGTGTCATACAGTCGGCAGACGAACGCATCGTCCTGGCGGTCGTTCCACAGGATCCGTTTGCCGTCCCGGCCGATCCATTGCAGCATGCAACCTTGCTGCCATCCCCAGGCGCGGCTGGTCCCGACCGGTTGCCAGCGGTCACCGTCGGACGTATCGACCAGCCCCACGGTGATCTGGTCGTCGGCCGTCGGCGACCGGCCCTCAAAGCCGACTTCGTTGGTGAGCACCAGCTTCCCGGTCGGATCGAATTCGTGTTTGTCGTAATAGCCGAACCAGTGATGACCGGGTCCCCGCGTGATCGCGCGACAGGGCACAAAGGTTTCCAGCGGGCCCACCGATTCGGCATGACAGTGGCGGGAAGCTCCGACGAGTGCGGCCGAGGAAACGGCGGCGTGGAATTGACGTCTGGAAATCTTCATCGGGGAACCAACAGGCGAAGCGGAAGGGCGGGGCAGGGAAGGGCAGGGCGATAGTTTAAATCGCCTCGCCGTCACCGTGGGCATTCGCCTGGCCCGAGTCAGCGAGGAATCCTTGACGTCGACAAAGGCTGACTCCGCATTATTCCAAGAGGGGTCCCGCGTCAGCGAGGGCACGCTTGCACCGACCCTCGCTGGACGCGCTCCCCCACTGGAACCCCAATGGGATCCCCGAACCGACAGCGCGCGTTCCAACACGCCCCATTGTCACCACGGCATTTTTGTCACCGCCGCTTTTTCTTTCGCTTCTTGGCGGCTTTCGACGACCGGAAAACTTGTTCCGCGAACCCGGGATCGACGCGTGCCAGCTGCGTCATCCGCAAGTCGACTTGCTCGCGTTTTCCCTTCCGATCTTCCACCAAGACGAACGGCAGGCAGACCGCCACGACGCGACGCGGTGGCTGCACGCGAGCGGGAATCCAGCGGACGCGGACCGGCGTCTCGGGCGGAAACAACCGCGCATCGTCGCTCCAGCAGAACGAAACGATTTCGGTGGTCTGCCGCAACACGGCGACGTAGTCCGAGACGCAGATGTCATCCGGCGCCAGCACCTTTGCGGCGGAGTATTCGGCGGTGGAAGAAGTTTTCGTTGACATGCCAGTGATGACAGACCGAACGGCGGACGGGTTCGGCATCAGCGCCTTCGTCTTCCGATGCGACGCAAAGACGGCTCGGCCCGCGACCCGACCGTGCTCTCGCCGCAGTGTCTGACGCTCGCGGAGTCACCGTGGGCAACTCGGCTAACGGTGATTCGCCCCGCTTTGGTATCGTACGCACATCTGAATCCGACCCTCACGGCTGGCCCGATCATGTCTGACGCCCCTTCCGCATCCGATCCGACTCCGGACGATCCCTCGCGCCCAAAACCACACGGCAATTGGCTGACTTACGCGATCGGCGGAGCCATCATCGCGGCGATCGCGCTGGCGCTGCTTGCGCCGCACGTGGCCGAATCCTTGGAGGTCGGCGGCGAGCTGTTTCTGCGCGCCTTGAAAATGATCGTGGTGCCGTTGGTATTCACCTCGGTGATGTGCGGCGTCTTGGGGCTGGGGGACGTTCGCAAATTGGGGCGTCCGGGTGCGACCGCGATCGGTTATTACCTGGCGACCACCGTACTGGCGGTGTTGGTGGGCCTGGTGGTGGTCAACGTGATCCGACCGGGCGAAGGCACGGTGGACCAGGCGAAACTGTCCGAACTGTCGGGCGGTGGAATGGGGACTCCCAAGGCGCAGATCACCAAAGCCTTGTCCCAGTCGACCGGCTTGAGCACCGGCGAAGTCGCCAGCGTCCTGGAAGATCTGCCCCCCGGGGAATCCTCGCAGCCGGGCATCGGATCCATCTTCAAGAACCTGTTGTTGATGTTGGTCACGGACAATTTGTTTGTCGCGGCGGCGGAGACGCAGTTGCTTCCGATCATCGTGTTCGCCATCGTGTTTGCGGGAATGTTGACGACGATGCACCAGGACGTCAGCAGCATCACCACGCTGGTGGTTCAATCGAACGAAGCGTTGATGAAATTCGTGATGCTGTTGATGAACATCGCGCCGCTGGGAATCTTCTGCCTGGTCGCGGCCCGATTCGGTAAGGCGCAAGCCAGCGGAGAGTTTTTGGATGAACTGGCGCAGATCGGCTGGTACTTTGGCACCGTCCTGATCGGACTGGCGATCCACGCATTCGTGACACTTCCGTTGATCTTCTATCTGGTCCGACGGGAGAATCCGTACCGTTACATGTTGGCGATGTCGCAGGCGTTGCTGACCGCGTTTTCCACCGCCAGTTCGTCGGCCACGCTGCCGGTGACGTTGGAATGCAGCGAAGAGGCCGGCATCTCCAAGCGGTCGACCGAGTTCGTGATTCCCCTGGGAGCGACAATCAACATGGACGGGACGGCGCTCTACGAAGCGGCGGCGGCCATCTTCATCGCCCAAGTCGTACCCGGAATTGATCTGACGCTGATGCAGCAAGTGATCGTCGCGGTGACCGCGACGTTGGCCGCGATCGGCGCCGCCGGGATTCCCGAGGCCGGCTTGGTGACGATGCTGATCGTTTTGAACGCCGTCGGTCTGCCACTGGAGTACATCGGATTGATCCTGACGGTCGATTGGCTGCTGGATCGGTTCCGAACCACCGTCAACGTGCTCGGTGACAGCATCGGAGCGGCCGTGGTCGAAAAAAGCCTGCCGGATGCTCTTCCGGCGTCACCCGCCGCGGCATCCGCCTCCTGACAGGCCCCCTCGTTCCCGGGCTCCCGCCTGGGAACGCACTGCCACGCTGGCTCCGCCAGCTCCCGGGACGCTGGACGCCGCCACAAACCTGGCGCCGCCGCGGCAGGCAGAGCCTGCCCGCCCAGCCGGTGCCAAGGCCGGAGCCTTGGAACCAGGGAGCGAGAACTCCGCCACCCCACGCTCGTTCCCGGGCTCCCGCCCGGGAACGCACTGCCACGCTGGCTCCGCCAGCTCCCGCGACGTCGAACGCCGACAGAAACCGGCGCCGCCGCGGCAGGCAGAGCCTGCCAGCCCAGCCGGTGCCAAGGCCGGAGCCTTGGAACCAGGGAGCAAGAACTCCGCCACCCCACACTCGTTCCCGGGCTCCCGCCCGGGAACGCACTGCCACGCTGGCTCCGCCAGCTCCCGCGACGTCGGACGCCGCCACAAACCGGCGCCGCCGCCGCAGGCAGAGCCTGCCCGCCCAGTGGGTTCCAAGGAGAGAGCCTTGGAACCAGTGAGGGCTTCCTGGCCGAGTCCCCTTCCGATTTCCGCGTGGCTGCGCGAAACTAGCCGCCGCCGGCGGGAACCCGTTTCGCCGTCATTTACGCATTTCCAGACGATACTCTTCATGAAATACGCCATCGTGATTCCGGACGGTTGCGCCGATGAACCCCTGGAGGCGCTCGGTGGCAAGACTCCGTTGCAAGCCGCATCGGTGCCGACCATGGACCAGATCGCCGCCGACGGCCAAGTGGGCCTTGCCGACAACACGCCGGCCCATTTTCCCGCCGGCAGCGAAATCGCGAACCTGTGTCTGCTGGGGTACGACCCCAACCGGTACTTCACCGGACGCGCCCCGTTGGAAGCAGCCGCCAGCGGCATCCAGCTGGGGCCATACGACTTTGCCGTGCGTTGCAATTTGGTCACCATCGAAAACCAGACGATGGTCGATTTCACCGCCGACCATATCAGCAGCGAAGAGGCGGCCGAGCTGCTCAGCGCGGCGGGCGAGGCCTTGCTGGGCGACAGCGGCGGCCGATTCGAATTCGTGCCGGGCGTCAGCTATCGCAACCTGCTGATCTACCGGGGCGACGAGAACACGCAGCCACCTTTTTCCGCCGACACCCGCAGCACCGCTCCCCACGATTTGACCGATCTGTCGGTCGCCGACGACTTTCCGCGGGGTCCCGGCAGCGACCTGCTGGTGGCGCTGATGAATGGTTCGGCCGATGTCTTCGCCGACCATCCGGTCAATCGGGCAAGGGTCCAAGCCGGCAAACGTCCGGCTACGAACGTCTGGCTGTGGGGTCTGGGGGGCGCGCCGGACATGCCGTCTTTCCAAGAACGCTTTGGCGTCCAAGGGGTGATGATCACCGCCGTCGATCTGCTCCGCGGGATTGCCGCCCTGGTCGGTTGGCCGCGGATCGAGGTCGAAGGGGCGACCGGCTACCTGGATACCGATTACGCCGCCAAGGGAAAGGCCGCGGTGGCCGCGCTACAGGATTACGATCTGGTTTGCGTCCACATCGAAGCGCCCGATGAAGCGTCCCACGAGGGTCGGCCGGACGCGAAGATCGAAGCGTTGCAGCAGATCGACCAGCACATCGTCGCGCCGCTGAAAGAGGCTTTGCAGGGGCACGGCGATCATCGCATCCTGGTCACTCCCGATCACCCCACCTTCTGCCGCACGAAAAAACACACCCACGGCATGGTCCCGTTGGCGATGGCCGGCACCGGCATCACGCCGGACGGACAGACCACGTACGACGAATTGTCTGCGGCCGCGGCCGATCGGCGGTTCGACCATGGCTGGGAATTGATGGACTCGTTCATCATCCGCTAGTTTTGCAACGCGTCCCGTGGGCCGGACGCTTCGCCCGGTCGGCGATCGTGATCGCGGATCGCCATCGCCGACCTTTACCACCGGTCCGGTCGACGTCACCACCGTTGAACCCGTCACCGGCTCCCGCCTCCTCCCCTTCACGTCCTTTTTGTCAGCACTGTCATGTCACTGATCGTCCAGAAGTTTGGCGGCACCAGCGTCGCCGATGTTGAAAAGATCCGGGCCGCGGCGAGAAAAGCGATTCGCGCCCAGCGGCAGGGCAACCGCGTGGTCATGGTCGTCAGTGCGATGGGCAAGAACACCGACCGGTTACTGGAATTGGCCGCGGAAGTCGGACCGAATCCGCCGGCCCGAGAAATGGACATGCTGCTGAGCACCGGCGAACAAGTCAGCGTGGCTCTGGTTGCGATGGCGATCCACGAGCTGGGCAGCGAAGCGGTCAGCCTGACCGGTGGGCAAATCGGCATGCAGACCGACAGCAGTTTCAGCAAGGCTCGCATCCGATCGATCAACACCGAACGGATCAATCGCTTGCTTGACGATGGCAAGATCGTGGTCGCAGCCGGCTTTCAGGGAATCGACAACGATTTGAACATCACCACGCTGGGGCGCGGTGGCAGCGATACGACCGCGGTCGCGCTCGCCGCGGTGCTCAAAGCCGACTCCTGCGAGATCTACACGGATGTTGACGGCGTGTACACGACCGATCCTCGCCTGCTTCCGGAAGCCCGCCGGGTGGACGTCATCAGCTACGACGAAATGCTGGAACTTGCCAGCCTGGGTGCCAGCGTGATGCACAACCGCAGCATCGAGTTCGCCAAAAAGTTCGGCGTTCCGATCCACGTGCGGAGCAGTTTTTCGGACACCGAGGGCACGATGATTGTCACCGAACAGGAATCGTCCTCGGCGCCCGTCAGCGGTGCCGCGATGACGCCCGACGAGGCGCGTGTCACCGTCCTGGGTGTACCGGATGTTCCCGGCAAGAGTCTGCAAATCTTCTCCGCGATCGCGGAAAAGAAAATCGCCGTCGACATGGTCGTGCAAAACGTCGGTGACGGCGGCAAAGCCGACGTGTCATTCACCGTCCAACGCAAGGAATTGGCAACCACGTTGGCGACGTTGGCGCCGGTCGTCGACGCCATCGGAGCCGAAGCGTTGACCCACGACGACCAGGTCAGCAAGGTCAGCGTGGTCGGCGCCAACATGGTGCAGCAAGCGGCCGTCGCCAGCCGAATGTTTCGGGCGCTGGCCCAGGCGGACGTCAACATCCACATGATCACCACCAGCGAAATCAAGATCAGCGCCCTGGTACCGCGTGATCAGGCGATCGACGCCTTACGGGCCGTCCACACGGCGTTCTCGTTGCACGAGAAACCATCGGACGCGAAGTCCTGGAGCGAAATCAAAGCGGATCGGGCCGCCGGAGTGGAGGTCGAAACCTTGGTCAGCCGCCTGCGAGATGATGCGTTGGAGGCGCTCACGTTGACGGGCATTTCGGTCGTCGAGGACCAGGCCCGCGTGACGCTGTTCGGTGTCCCCGATCGCCCCGGAATCGCCGCCGACATGTTCGAAAAAATCGGTGCCGCCGGGATCTCGGTCGACATGATCGTGCAGGGCTACAACGGCGAAGAAGGTTCCACCAGTGTCAGCTTCACCGTGGACGAAGACGCGTTGGAGCCCAGTTTGAAAGTGGCCAAGCAAATCGCCGCGGCCCACGCCATGCGGGGTGTGCAGGGCGGTGGCAACATCGCCAAGGTGACCGTCAGCGGGATCGGACTGCGCAGCCACACCCATGTGGCCACGCTGCTGTTCGAGACCTTGGCCGCCGACGAAATCAACGTGCAGATGATCGGCACCAGCGAATTGCAAGTGACCGCGGTGATCGACAGCGAAGCCGCCGTCCGCGCCAAGATCGGATTGGAGCGGGTCTTCGCCGAATCCCTGGCCAAGTGACTCAGATCGAGTCGCTACCGTACTATTCAAAGCTGCTTTTTGAAATTCACCCTCCCGCTGGGAGGGTCAAAGGCGAGGCACGAGCCTTTGGGGAGGGCTTTTTCTACAACCAGATGTAATCAACCAGGGCCGCCATGCCCCTCCCCGCGTCGTCGCAAGCTCCTCCGCGACCCTCCCGGAGGGAGGGTGAAGTCTTGTGTTGATACCAATGCCCGGAAGGAGATCCCGTTCAATCAATCTTTCTGTTGTTGACCTTCCGGCTGATCCGGTGCGTCGCTCTTTTCGATGTCGTCGGGCTCCAGTGCCGGCAACTCCGCGACTTCGCCGATCGCCAGGGCCAACCGCCCCAACATGGCGAAGTACAAGAACACCGTCGTGATTGAGAGCACCACGCCGATCGCCACGCTGATCGGTGAGTAACTGGCGATCAGGAAGTACCCAAACAGCGCGGCGAACAAAATCCCCGACGAAAAATAGAAGGCACCCCAATCTTCTTGGCAGCGTGTCACGCTCTTTCCAACATCCTCAGAAAACGGCGACGTGACGCTCTGCATGTCCAGCATCGACAGCAGGATGAACGGAAACGCGGCGTAGACCGAAAACATGACCACGCCGATCGAGATCACCGCCGGCGCACCGAAGGCCTTGGTCAACACGTAGGCCGGCCCCACGGCGATCGCGGTGGCGGCGATCACCAGCGACAGCGGTTCAAACCAGCCGACGGGATCGACGGTCGGCCAGTCTTCGATTTGCTCATGTTCGTTCGCCACCCCGATCAAGATGGCAAAGCCACATGCGGTCGTCAGCGTGATCCCGATCAGGCCCAGCGGGAACATCCCCAGGGCAAACACCGGAATCGCATAGGTCACTGCGGCCGGGATCGCCAGCAGGATCGACAGTCCGACCAGGTGGATGATCACGCCGGTATCGAGAAAAATTCCGAACACGGTTTTGAACCAACCGACCGTGCTGGGGACGTCATCGTCCGGCTTGTTCGGTTCATCGGAATCATCCCGCTCGGCCGCCTTCAACAGTTCGTCGGCGCTGCGTTGAAACGGATCGGCCGGTCGTTCCGGGCTGGCGGACTCGGCAAAGCGATAGCTTTCCGCTTCCTGCGTGATCGTCGGGGTGACCTTCTTCTTAGGCGGTTTCGGCACCCGAACATCACTGTGGCAATCGCCGCAGCGGATGGTTTTCCCGGACTGTTTGACCTTGGGGTACAACAACGATCCGCAGACCGGGCAGGTCACGCGAAACGTCTGTTCCGGATCGAGGGGTTCCGCCGCGGGGGCCTTGGCGCCCTGACCGGCGGGTTGATTTGGACCGGCGGGTTGATTTGGGGCAGCGGGTTTGCTCGAGGCAGCAGGTTGCTCCAGATCGGGCAGACCGGAAAACAAATCTTCCGGATCGCTGGACGTCTCGTGCTCGATCCCGCCCGACCCGAACCCACCTTCCAGTCCGTCCGTCCCGAACGCGTCTTCCCCGAAACCGTCCTCCTCGACCAGTTCAACCTCATCCACCTCGTCCGTGTCGGAACCGACGTCATCCGCGTCTTCCAGCGACACCGATGACGTGGGTGCCGGGCGTGGCGGCGGGTCTTCGTCCAACGTCAACCAGTCATCGTCTTCCGCCGTCGCGCCGGCAGAGCCGCTGAGCGATGCCGGTGCCAGAAACGTCTTCTGACAACGCGGGCACTGCAAACGCTGGCCGGATTGTTCCGGGCCGACCGTCAGCGAAGCGTTGCATTTGGGGCAATGGACAATAGCAGACATCTGGACCGCACCCGTATCGGAAAGGAGACGCGACCTTCACCCCGCAAATGAACGGACAACGCGTCAGAGACCCGACTTGAGTGTAGCCGCCGGGGTGGGTTTGCTTCCAGTCGCCCCGGTCGGCACGGCACCAGCGCCCGCGGAAAAACCATCGCCCGCGAAAACCGCGTCACCTTTTTGGCAGCGACGCTCAATACTCCGTCCAGCGGCACCCTTTCCAGCGACTCAGCGCTTCAGCGCCATGTCCACCAGCCCCTGAATGGAATTGCGAGACGCCTTCTTGCGGACGTGGAGCCGGTCGCCGGGGCGAAGGGCATAGTCGCTGGCCGGCTCAACAACGCCATCGCCGTCGAATTGGACGTCCATGCGGATGCCAGAAATAGATTCCGGTGAGGGACGATACAGCGTGGCGTCGACGCGTCCGAAACGCTTCATCACTCCGGTTTGCGTCAGCAGTTCGCTGACGAACACGCTCCGCGGACCTTCGGGCAGTGGCAAGACGCGGATCGGCGCTTCGTCACCGGCCACCTGAAGGACGACCGCACCTTCGGCTTTGGCTTGGCGAATCCGCTGGTACGTTTCCATCGACAGCGAACCGTCCGCGGTCTCCCCGAGCGCCGGGGTGGTTCCGGCCGCCGGCTGGTACTTCATCGTTTGACGCTTCGATTCCGGCAGCAACATGCTTTGAAAGTTCGGTGCCATCAGGTCGGCAGCCGACATCGACGGCAGGTCGACCGACGTGCAACCACCACACAAACTGAATAGCAGCAGCGACAGGGGAAGCGTCAGATACGCGTGTCGCAGTGGAAACGACAGGCCGGTGCGGTGAGGCAGGGAAGCAGTGATCATGGTCCGGGGCACTCGGTCAGGAGAGGTCGTCCGATCGATGCGCAAGGCAGGATGCGGAACGAAGTGGGAGGCTTAGAGGAAATATTCGGACGCCCGGGAGAGCAACTTGAGATTTATCAATGATTTCTCTCAAGAAGACGCCCTGGGCGCAGAGTGGGGTCCTCGAAGACCACCCCAACAGGGGCCCTGACTGCGATGAACCTGAAGCAGCGCCGGAGCACCTTGGCCCACCCGATGCCCTGGCTCTCCCAGTGCCCTGGCCCGCCCGGCGGCGACCAATTGCGGGACGGACGCCGCTGCATCCAGATTACTTCTTCCGTCTCAGGCGGTCGGCTTGTATAGTCTGCATCCCTCACAGCGACAGCCGACCAGCGATCCCCCCTGCGGGACGCATTCCCGCGTGGGTCCGGATTGGGCCCAGTCGTTCAAATTGGGCAATGTTCGGCCATCCGACGCCCACGCCGACCGATTCGGGGCGTGGCTTCGATCGCGACGACAAACACGTATAACACCAGACAAAAAAACTGCCGAGGAGCCCCGGCATCCGGACCGGGGAGGATGTGCTATGGCACGACAATGTGAAATCTGCGGGAAAGGCGTCCAGATGGGCAACCGCATCGAAACCCGTGGTAAGGCAAAGTACTTGGGCGGCGTCGGGACAAAAATCACCGGCATCACACGTCGCAAGTTCGTCCCCAACCTGCAGCGCGTCCATGTGACCACGCCCGAAGGCGAGAACAAATCGATGCGGGTTTGCGTCCAGTGCATCCGCAGCGGGGCGATTCGCAAGACGGTGAAGACCAAGCCGTTTGACGTCAGCGGCGTCAAATAGCCACACGTCTTGAGATATCCGCGCGTCGTCGGCGAGCGCCGGTTGCGGCTATAGCACCCGCGGCTAGCGCCACGCGGCTCACCCAAAATGGCGCTGTCCATCTAGTCCAAGCGTTCTCTGGTTCACCCTCCCGCGAGGCGGGAGGGTGAAGTGGCGAAACACGTGGTCGCTGGTCACAAATCCAAAATGAAAGTACCACTCGTGACGCATCCGGAATCCGCTGCCTCCTCAACCGAATCGATCGTCCAGGAACCTGTCTGATGGCACTCAGCGAAGACGATGTCCGCAAACTGGCTCTGCTTGCGCGGCTGGAGATTTCCGCCGAAGAGGTCAGGCACTTGGGCCCACAGGTGGAAACCATCCTGGAATTTGTCGCCAAGTTGTCTGAGCTGGACACCGAGGGCGTGGAGCCGATGACGACGGCTCTGGATGTTGACAATCGCTGGCGTCCCGATCGGGTGACGCCAGGATTGGATCGCGAGGCGGCATTGGCCAACGCTCCGTCGGCCGATGAAGAGTGCTTCCGAGTTCCGCCCGTGCTGGGCTAACTTCAGTAGAAGTTGTATTCGGAGTTCCGCGGATCGAAGTCGTCGTCGGTCAGTCCGACGTTCAACTTCAAGTTCAAGTAGTTGTATTCTTCGATCACTTCCAGCGGCTGTCCCTGGGTCAACGGCCAGTCATAGGCCACGTATCGGATCGGCATGTTCAACTGCTCGTCCATGTAGATCTTGGCCTGATAGAACGCCAACTCCGGCCGCTTGGTGGGCTGCGTGACGGTCAGCACGCGGCAGGGCCGGTCATTGATCTTCACCCCACGTTTCATCTCCGAAGCGACATCCGGCAGCTGCCGGGCCTGCTCCCCGCGTTCGATCAATTTGACCAACAAGTTTTCCAGACCGATTTCGGTCATCGGGTAGCGTTGACCTCGCATCGCCAAGGCGCCGTCGGGCGGCAGATGAACGGTGGGCAGGAACCGACCTTTGAAGCCGCCCTCGTGGGCAATCAGGTTTCCGTCGTTCTGGCCTTCGACAAACAACACCTCGCGGCCCTTGACCGCGGCCGGTTTGACAAACCCGAGGTACACGCTGAGCGGCTGAACGAGCCGGCCGTTTTCGACTTTTCGACAGCGAATCTTGGCCGTCATGTACTCATGCGGGCCCAGCGTCGAGCCCACCTTTTCGCGTTTGACCAGCAACGCAGTGTAATCGTTGACCGATTCCCGACAGACGGCCAGACTCCGGCGTGCCCGTTCCAAGGCATCGTCCAGCGGGCTCAGTTGACGGTCGTTGGCCGGCTCCAAACTGGCGGCATTGGCTACCCGGTGGACCGGTTCGACCAGGTTTGGCGGTTTTGCAAAACAGCGTGGGGTTGCGGCGGCGGCCGCGATCGAGCCAGTCACGGCGAGAAAATGGCGTCGTTGCATACCGGTTTGCTTCCTTGCGTGCGTTGGACGGCCAAAACCATCGGCCTGTTGGAGTCCTATCGCCGCTGTCCCGGTGGAAAGTTGAAGAGATTCGGGATCGAGTTTCCAATTGGGCCAACCCTCGCATCCCTTCGTTGGCCGACCATCCGATTCAATCCATTCAGCTTAAAAGGGGCGACGGCGCCCCACCGGGACACCTGCCCAGGCGTTTGAATCTGCTTGTAATCGAAATCGGGCACCGCTGACCAGAGGAATCCCACCGCTCTCCATGACGGAGATGGAAACTCGTGCGCAGGCTTTGCCAGGTCCTCTAGCGCTCACGCAGGCGGAGCCTGCAAGACAGCGGGTTCCAAGGCCGGAGCCTTGGAACCAGGGCGGTGCCCCAGCAACGCCTCGTGCCCGCGCTCCGCCCGGGTACGCACTGCAGGCTTTGCCAGCTCCTCTGGCGCTCCCGCAGGCGGAGCCTGCAAGGCAGCGGGCTCCAAGGCCGGAGCCTTGGAACCAGGGCGGTTTCCCAGCAACGCCTCGTGCCCGGGCTCCGCCCGGGTACGCACTGCAGGCTGGTTCTGCCAGTTCCTCCGGCGCGGGTGAGCGTGCGGTCGCTCCACCGGCCCGTCCCCGCCGTCGCCAAGGAGGGGCGTCAGCGGTTAGGATACGCGCCGATGCTGCGTCGGCGGCCGCGTCCGTCGCGCTCTCACTGCTCTCCTTCCCCTGTCACCGCTTCGATGTCTGGACGCCCCCACCCCCACGCCGCCCCGCTGCCCGAGCCCTCGACCATTCCGGAAAAAGGATGGCACTGCGGACACTTCCTGTATCGATTTCGCCGCGAAGCGATGCCAACGGTGTTGTCCGAACCGTGTGTCCAGCAATTCCGGCGGGCGCTCGAGCCGTCGGGGGACGCCGTCCCGGAACGTTTGGCCACCTACTGGATCAGCGGCCACGAGGCGGACTTTGCGGTGATGGTCATGGATCCCGACCCCGCCAAAGTGGATGCGATCCACCAATCCCTGACCGCGCCCCCGCTGGGTCAGTTCCTCGAACCGGTCTGGTCCTTCGTGTCGATCAGCGAAGTCAGTGAGTACGTTCCGACCATCGAGCGGTACCGGGACCGATTGATCGCCGAGGGCACGGCGCCGGACTCCGACGAGCTGACGGCCAAGGTCGCCGCGTACGAGCGTCGGCTGCCGATGATGAATGAGCAACGATTGCGACCGGAGATTCCTGACTGGCCGGCCGCCTGCTTCTATCCGATGAACAAGTCACGCGTGCCCGGTGCCAATTGGTTCACCGAACCGTTCAGTGCCCGCAACAAGATGATGGCGGAGCACGCCCAAAGCGGAATCGCGTTCGCCGGCAAGGTGTCTCAGTTGATCACCGTCGGGGTCGGCCTGGACAACTGGGAATGGATGGTCACGTTGTGGGCGCGCAATCCGGACTACCTGAAAGACATCGTCTACAAAATGCGATTCGATGTCGCCAGCGCCAAGTACGCCGAGTTCGGACCGTTCTACGTCGGTTACCAGGCCGATGCGGAAACCATCCTGAAGCACTGCCGCGTCGTTGGCGGCTAGGCACCGCAATCCCAAAACACCGTGACTTGCAGTGCAATCAGCGGCTAGGCACTAGCCGCCGGTAGAAGCGAAAGAACCCGCGGCTAGCGATAAGCGGTACACGCAAGGTGGCGCCGTTCCGTCGGCTTGAGCTGACGGCGGTGTTGCTGTCGCCGCGAAGCCGCTGCGGCTCCTACAGTCCTTCACCCTTCCGTTCCGGGACGGCGCTCACGACAGACGCTCGTAGGCCTCGCGGTACTTCGCTGCGGTCTGCCGGATGATGTCGTCGGGCAATGCCGGCGGCGGACTGTTCTTGTCCCAGCCGCATTGCGACAGCCATTCGCGGACAAACTGTTTATCGAAGGACGGCTGGGCGGCGCCGGGCTGGTAGATCGATGCGTCCCAGAACCGCGAGGAGTCCGGGGTCAACACTTCGTCGATCAACACCAATTCGTCACCGATGGTTCCGAATTCAAACTTGGTGTCGGCGATCAGGATGCCCCGGGAACGGGCGTGTCGTGATGCCCGCTGATAGATGTCCAGGCTTTTCTCGCGGAGCGCCTCAGCGGTTTCGCGGCCCAGATCGGAAATCATCCGTTGGATGGAAACGTTTTCGTCATGCCCTCGCTCGGCTTTGGTTGCCGGGGTGAAGATCGGTTCGGGCAACTGATCACACTGGCGCAAGCCCGCTGGCAGAGCTTCGCCGCAAATTTGGCCGGATTCCTGGTACTCCCGCCATCCGCTGCCTTCCAGATACCCGCGGACGACACATTCAAAGGGCACGACCTGGGCTTTCTGGACCTCCATGATCCGGCCCTCCAGTGGTCCGGTATCGAATCCGGACAACGAAGCCGGGACGTCCGTGGAAATCAGGTGGTGGCGTCCGCCCAGAAAGTCGAACCAAAAGGCACTCATCTGCGTCAACAGCCGCCCCTTGTCGGGGATTCCGGACGGCAGGATGTAGTCGAAGGCGCTGATCCGATCGGTGCTGACCACCAACAGCGTTTCACCCAGATCATACAAATCTCGCACCTTGCCGCTTTTGCGAGGCAACGGCAACTGCGTGCTCAGCAGCGCGCCGGCGGCGTCGAACTCGTACAGCGACGGCGGCGAATCGCCGTTGGCATCAAGCGTCATGGTGAAAACTGGCGGCGTGGAGTGGGAAACATGGCACCGGCAAACGCATCGCACCGGCGTTACCGATCGGTCGGCCCCAGCCTTTCCTACCCGACCAGCACCGCGCAGCCAACCCGCCCTCCTTCGGACCGTTCTGCCGATCCTCCGACCGCAAGACGACCACCCGCGGCGAAGGGGCAATCGAAAAACCGATCCCGTTCGCGGTGCACCGGCGGCACGGTCGCCCTTGTCCACCGGAACCGGTAAACTACGGCCAAAAATCGCGCCCACTCTGTTTCGAATTCCACCGGTTTTGCTGGCCCGACCTATGGGGCAATTCCATTTCGCTGTCCCATCCGAATCGACCCAGCTGTTGAAACAAACGCTGTGGAAGGATGCCTACATCTGTGGAATCGAGGGCGTGCCGTGGGAATGCAAGAACACGGTTTCCAAAGGCGTGCTGTCGATCGCTCGGCCGGTTCAAACATCGGGCAAGCTGTACCTGACGTGCCCCACCAAGGGCCTGGGCTATCGCACCTTGTCCACCTGTTCGCTGATGCCCACTGAGACTCCGCATCCGCTGTTTTTGGAACTGGCTCGGGGAAGTTGTTACCGGGCCCGGGTGCAGTCGAGCAATTGGCAGCGTGCCGGATTGGCGCTCTCGGATCGATTTGACGAACTGCTTCAGCGTGGCACCTCGCAATTTCTGGATGCCAGCGAAGCACGCGATGATCCGGACCGCTGCGCCCAATCCGCCCTGCAAGCGATCGCGACGCTGGAACAGGCGATCGCGGATTTGGGTGAATCGTTCGCAGCCCAATCGATCGCTTACCGGATTCAACGCGAACCGCAGATCGGCACGCTGCTGGCTGGCAGCCTGGTCCCGCCGGCGCCGACCCGATCGATGCTCAGCTCACGTTTTGAGTCGGCCTTCAACGCCGCCGCCGTGCGGGCCAACTGGGGACACATCGAATCCGATGCCGGACGGTTTGACTTTGACACGTGTGACCGATCGATCCACTGGTGCGCTGAGCGGGGTTTGCGAGTGATCGCCGGACCGCTGATCGATTTTCGCGCCAAGATGATGCCACCGTGGATGTACCTGATCGAAGACAATTTCGAATCGTTTGTCCAATCAGCCACGCAGTATGTGGAGCGAACGGTGCAGCGTTATCGCGGTTCGATCCACCTGTGGAATTGCGTCTCCGGACTGAACACGCCCGGCCCCATCAAAATGGATGACGAACAGGTCATGCGGTTGGCCGTCGCGGTGTTGCAAACGGTTCGCCGCGCCGATCCGAACACGCCGGCCATCGTGTCCTTTGATCAGCCGTTTGGTGAATACCTGGCCCGATACCGGGACGCGATTTCACCGCTGCACTTCGCCGACGCGCTGGCCCGCAGCGGACTGGGAATGGCCGGCGTCGGACTGGACGTTCGGCTGAACTACACCAGCGACGCGACGCTGCCGCGATCCTCGGTCGACTTCGGACAGATGATCGATCGCTGGGGAACGTTGGGGCTTCCCATGCTGGTCCAGTTGACCGTCCCTGGTGGCAGCGGCGAGGATGAAAAGGCGTTGGTGCGAGACAAAACACTGACCGCCAGTGAGAACAAACAAGAGATGTCCGCCAATCAACTTCGCATCGCCGGACCGCTGATCCGCACGCTGCTGGCCAAGCACATGGTTCACGGAATCGTCTGGGACGGCTGGGCGGACAACGAACCGCACGTCCAAAGCCACTCGGGTGTGATTGACGCGGTCGGAACGCCCCGCCCGCTGTTGGACTACCTTGAACGACTTCGCAAAGATTTCTTGACCTGACCCGTCCTCCCACGCCCCCGTTTCCACCAAGGAGATCTCCATCATGCGATGTTTCATCACCCAGCATCTCAACGCGTCCGGTCCACAGGGCAGTGTTCCGCAGAGCAGTGTTCGACAGCTTAGCCGCATGCTCGCCGCGTCCCTGTTGGCGGGAAGCCTGGTCGCGGGAAGCCTGGTCGGGGGCCCGGCGATGCGGGCGACCGCCCAGGACGCGCCATCCAGCATTCAGCCGACCGGCAAGGTCGAACTGGTCCAGGACGGATTCGAGTTCACTGAGGGTCCCGCGTGGGATGAAGTCAACAAGACGCTGTATTTCTCCGACATTCCGGCCAACAAAATTCATCGCCTGGCAGCCGACGGTTCGTTGACAACCTTCACCGACCAATCCAATCACAACAACGGCATCTTGATCACTACCGACGGCCGCATCCTGGGCTGCCAAATGGATGGCCAAGTGGCGATTTATGATGCGAAGACGGGATCGTCGACGACCGTGGCGGGAACGTACGAGGGCAAACGGTTCAACGCACCCAATGATTTGGTGGCCGACTCGGAAGGCGGCATTTACTTCACCGATCCGCTGTTCCGCGCCCCGCAACCGCTGCCGCAGGACGTTCAAGCCTGCTACTACGTTTCGCGCGACGGAGATGTCCGGCGCGTCACAGAGGGGCTGCCGGCGCCCAACGGCATCGGCCTGTCACCCGACGGCAAGCACCTTTACGTTTGCCCCAGCCAACAAGCCGAAATGTTGGTCTACGACGTGTCGCAACCAGGTCGGCTGTCCGAGCCGAAAACGTTTTGCACCCTGGCGCAACCCGACGGCAAAACCAACACGGGTGCCGACGGCATCACGTTGGACGAAAAAGGAAACGTGTACATCACCAGCAACCTTGGCGTCCAAATCTTTTCACCGGCGGGTGAACCGCTGGGCCTGGTTTCCTTTCCGCAACAACCGGCCAACGTTTGCTTTGGCGGTCCGGAATGGAAAACGATGTACGTGACCGCACGGACCGCCGTCTACCGCGTCGAAATGCCGATCGCCGGTCTGCACTAGCGATCCCGTTTCGGCATACCTGTCAGCCGATTGCCTTTCTTCACTCCTGGCGACCGCTCGGCGGTCGCCACACGCCCGCACGATCACCACCATGCTCACCACGCCATTTGACCCCGCCCACCTGTCCGAAAGTGTGTTCGCCGTTCCGCCGCTGGCGCGCAACGAGGTCGGACAAGTCTGCGCCGTCGAGAACCAGAAGATCATTCAGTTTCTGGAAGCCGGCGGAGTCCGGTCGCTGCTGTACGGTGGCAACGCGGTGTTCTATCACATGAAACCGTCGGAATACGCCGCCACGTTGCGGCTGCTGGCCGATGCAAGCTCCGACCAGACCACGGTAGTTCCGTCGATCGGACCGTCCTATGGCCTTGCGGCCGACCAGGTGGAGATGCTCCGCGGGTTTGACTTTCCCACGGCGATGCTGCTGCCCTCTCGAGACGTCGTCGATCCGCAAGGGATCGCCAGCGGGATCCGCCGATTGGCCGAACGCTTGGGCAAGCCCTTGGTGGTGTACCTGAAATTCGATCGCTGGCTGGAACCGTCCCTGATCGAAGCGTTGCACCGTGACGGGGCGATTTCCTGGATCAAGTACGCGGTCGTTTTGGATGACCCCAGCCAGGACGATTATCTGCGGGAAGTGCTGGACGTGTTTCCCTCCGAGCGGGTGGTCAGCGGGATCGGTGAACAGCCGGCAATTGTCCACTTGCGTGACTTCGGCGTGGAAGGATTCACCAGCGGGTGTGTCTGCGTGGCGCCCGAACGCAGCATGGCAATGCTGCGTGCCATTCAAGACGGCGACTTCGACACCGCGGAATCCATCCGCCAATGGTTCCAACCCTTGGAAGATCTGCGAAACCACTACAGCCCGATCCGAGTCTTGCACCACGCGGTCCAGGAGGCCGACATCGCGACGACCGGTCCGATCCTGCCGATGTTGAGTGACTTGGACGAGGAAGTGGTCGGCCAGATTCGGAACGTGGTTCAATCGATGCGGTCACATCAGGCGTGACGCAACCGGCATCCATGACCATCAAGCATCGACCATCAATCATCGATGGTGGCGGTGGCCATGGCGTGGGTGCGACTGATGTGCACGATTGCGGCGATGGCGGTGATCTGGATCACGGCAATCATCAGCGGTGGCGTGGTGCGAAGCTTCAAGAAGCAGCGACGAATCCAACTGGGCTCCAGACGCTGCTGACGCTCCATCCAGGATTCGATCGATTGCGGTCGACTGTTTGGCGGGGCGGTCCACAACGATGCGTCTTCCCAGCCGTACTTCGTGCGACGCAGACCAGATGGAATCGCGGCATCCGAATCGGACGTCGTGACGAATCGGCCTCGTTCGTTTTCGAAGCGTTCCGGCGGGGAACAACCGGCAGCCGCCAGCAGACATACCAGTCCAACGGCCCACGCAGCGCGGAAGATGCAATGTGGATTCATGCCGGGGACGAATTGCACATCGCGTACCCGGAGGACCAGCGATACCGCAAACGAAGTTGCAACCTCGCTGGTGCGATGCACCTAAAACCAGTCCCCGAACCCGGAAAAAGAGCAGTTCGATTGCCCTCATCGGCCTTCGCCAAGGCCGCACCCCCGAACAGGAAAAATCCGAACGACCGGTTTCACCACGGGTCAAGTTGCCTTTTTGCAACACGCGACCGCATCCGACGTTGCCGTTTGTCAACGTCGACGGCCACAGCCATCGGGCCCCACCCGGGACACCCTTCGCCTGTCCGGCTGCCGTCTCAGCGTGCTTCGGCCGCAGCCAGTTGAACGCCTTCCGGCTGCGACGACCGTGGCTGACGCGCTTCATCGATCAAAGACGTCAGGAAGTCCCGGGATTGCACGTAGTCCTCCGGTTCATACTGGTGCATCCTGGATCTCAGTTCCTGTTTGACCCGCGCGATCCAGTCTCGCATGGGAAGGAAATGATCCGGATTGATCTGTCCGTGCACCTGGCGTTGGTAGAACACCTCGTCAATCGGCTGTCGAGCCTTGGCGAAGTGGCTCGTCTGCAGCAGCAGCGGCCAACGCACCTGACCGGTGGCCGGATCGACCGGCCGCTCGATGACCGGCGGATCGAAGCGATGAGCCGCCAATTTGGCTTCGCGAATCAGCCGGCCGCGTTCATGCAGATGGCCAAATCGGTAGTCGCGATTGATGCGTTTCTTTTCCATCCGGGTCAGTTGATACTGCACACTGTTTTCCATGACCTCGCGGTCGGCATAGGCATGCTGAATCCGTGCCTGGCCGTACTCCGTCTGGGCTTGCGCGTTCAGCAGGTTCGCCGATGCGAGCGCTCGGACCCACGTGGCGGCCGCGTACAGGGGCTGGGTGGCGTAGGCACTTCCGTAGCCTCCATAAGCACCGTAGCCGTAGCCGCCAGCGACCCCGTACAAGGGGATTCCGCGCGAGTGATAGCGGGCCGCATTGCAAGAGCTGCTCGAAAGGCTCGGATACCGACGGCAGGTTGATTGAGCGGAAGCTGTCTCGGCAGCGAAGACCGAGAATGCCAGGCAACCGGCGACAAGCCAGCGAAATCGAAATGACGTGTTCATTTGTAGAGTCCCCCGAGTCCCCATGGAACGCGTGTCAGCGGTTGAATCTTTTTGCTCCTACTTCAAGCGGGACTCGCTGCGGGATGTGACGAGAAAATGACGAGGTTTCTGGGCGGACACGTTTGACCCATTGGGAAGCGGCTCGCCGGCGAGTCAGAAAGCGCAGGAGCGCAAAAAAAAGCGGGAGCCGAAGCTCCCGCTTTTTGCGGTTGGTGCATAGGTTCCGGGGCGCCGGGGCGCCGCAGCGGACCGAGGATCAGTTCCCGGTGGGGAACAGCGGACCTTCGCCGCTTCCCAGACCACCCTTAAGGTCGCCGTCTTGGCTGGGAACTTGACCGGTTTCGGCCGCTTCGGCCTCGGCCGCGGCACGTTCCTGTTCTTCGCCCCAGTCGACACGTTTGAGCGACAGGCCGATCTTGCGTTCGTCGGTGTCCACGCGAAGCACCTTGACCTCGATCTCGTCGCCAACTTTGACCACTTCTTCGGGGTTCTCGACTTTGTGTTCGGCCAATTCGCTGATGTGCAGCAAACCTTCCAGACCGTCTTCCAAACCGATGAAGACACCAAAGTTGGTGATCTTGGTGACTTGGCCTTTGACCAATTGGCCGGGCTGGTACTTGTCCGGAATGTCGCCGTCCCAGGGGTCGTTGTCCAATTGCTTCAGACCCAGGGCGATTCGGCGACGCTGTTCGTCAACGCTCAGCACGCGGCACTTCAGTTCCTGGCCTTTTTCCAACAGTTCGCTGGGATGCCCGATCTTCCGGGTCCACGACATGTCGCTGACGTGCAGCAAGCCGTCGATCCCTTCCTCCAGTTCGATGAAGGCCCCGTAGTTGGTCAGGTTGCGGACCTTTCCGGTGACATCGGTGCCCTCGGGGTAGCGATCCAGAACGTCGTCCCACGGATTCTTTTGGGTCTGTTTCATGCCCAGGGACAGCTGCTGGCCTTCGGGGTCGACGCCCAGGATCTTGACTTCGATCTTGTCGCCGATGTTGACCAATTCGCTGGGGTGATTGACCCGCTTGGTCCAGCTCATCTCGCTGATGTGGACCAGACCTTCGATGCCCGGTTCCAGTTTGACGAAAGCACCGTAGCTCATCACGTTGACGACTTCGCCCATGTGGTTGGAGTCGACCGGGTATTTCTCCTCGATGTTCTCCCACGGGTTGCGGTCTTTTTGCTTCAGACCCAAAGCAATCTTTTGCTTTTCGCGGTCGATGTGCAGCACCTTGACTTCGATTTCCTGGTCGATGGAAACCATCTCGGTGGGGTGGGAGATTCGTTCCCAAGCCATGTCGGTGATGTGCAACAGGCCGTCGATGCCGCCCAGGTCGACGAAGGCACCGAAGTCGGCGATGTTCTTGACGATCCCTTTGCGGATCTGCCCGACTTCCAGTTCCTGCATCAGGTAGGCGCGGTCTTCTTCCCGCTGGTTCTCGATCAAGGACCGCCGGCTGATGACGATGTTTCGGCGGGTGTCGTCGATCTTCAAGACTTCGGCCTGGATCACGCGGCCGATGAAATCGCCGATGTCGCCGGGACGACGGATGTCGACTTGGCTGCCCGGCAGGAAGACGTTGACGCCGATATCGACCAGCAAGCCGCCTTTGATTTTTCGAATGACCGTCCCGGTGACCACCTGGCCTTCGCCGATGGTCTCGATGATCTTTTCCCATTCGATGATCTTTTCCGCTTTGCTTTTGCTAAGCGCGATCATTCCGTAGGGGTCATCGGCGGCACCGAGCTCGTCTTCCATTTCCTCGATCAGGACCTGGACGACGTCACCGACCTTCGGCTTCGCCTCTTCGGGGCCCCATTCGTTCAGATTGACGGTGCCTTCACTTTTGAAGCCGACGTCAATCAGGGCCCATTCGTCATTGATTTCGACAATCCTGCCGTCGACGATCCTTCCCTGGTTGTAGTCCTGCTGCTCGGCGTGCTGCAGAAAATCGAGCAGCCAATCTTCCGTTTCCTCCTCTGGCGCCAAAACGGCCAGATCGTTGAGCATGTCGTCGTCTTCGAGGGAACGGATCAGATTGCGGTTGACCATGAAATTTTCCAAGTGGAATCGGCCGACAAATCGGCAAAGCAAGCCGGGGCGGTAGAGAACACGCCGTGGCGAAGAATCAATCGCCGTGGAACGCTCCGCACTGTTTGCGGTCTACTGCTCGTACGCGACAGATTCTGGGGTTGGAGGATTGAAACGCCTTTCCGCTGCGAACCGTGCCGGGTTGAATCGAAGGTCACGGTGACGACGCGTGTCGAAAGAAAATCACGCATCGGGGCAGGGGTCTGAGCGACGCGCTCAGAAGGTTTAGCCCGGAAAGGTAACAGAGGTCCGGAGTCCCCACAACAGCATTTCCGCCGGATTTACGCGATCTTGGGCGGCTAACGCAAGATCGGCTGGGCGAGTAAACTGCCTTGCGTTTGCTCCCTCGAAACCACTTCGTCCGCCAGTCCGCTTTTCATGTCCGATCCGAACGTCTCCCCCTCTGCAGCCAATCCGTCTGCCGCCGCCAGCCCCGCCCCCCTCCGCGTGGCCATCGGAGGCGATCACGCCGGGTTCCCGCTCAAGCAGGTCGTTTCCGACTACTTGCAGACGACTCCGGACGCCACGCTGGTGGGAAAGGTCATTGATTGTGGCGCCAACAGTGCCGAGCGGTCCGACTACCCGGACTTTGCCATCGCGGTCTCCCGCCAAATCGTCCAGCAGCAGGCCGACCGCGGAATCCTGATTTGCGGCAGCGGCGTCGGCGTCAGCGTGGCCGCCAACAAGATCCCCGGCATTCGGGCCGCCATCTGCCACGACACCTATTCGGCGCACCAGGGCGTCGAGCACGACGACATGAACGTGTTGTGCATCGGGGGACGAATCATCGGCAGCGAGCTGGCCCTGGAGATCATTCGCTCTTTTCTGGCCGCACGCTACACTCCGGGAGAACGACACCAGCGTCGGCTGGACAAAGTGCTTCAAATCGAGCAGCAGGGACGCGCCGCCTTGGATTGACGCCCACACCCGCGGTCCCTGATTCTCTTCCAATCGCCAACGTCCCCGATTCAAACAGCTATCTCCGATGGAAATCCTGGGCGGACCTTTTTTCGCAGTCGCGGGAGCCGGTGAATCGCACGGACCGGCAATCACGTCGATCGTGTTCGGCTGCCCGGCGGGTCTGATGCTCCGCCGCGATCAGATCCAGCCGTTTCTCGATCGCCGCCGCCCCGGAGGCAACAAGCACGGCACCCCGCGCAACGAGAAGGACAAGGTCGTCCTGCTCTCGGGGCTGTATCAGAACGATCACGGCGCGCTGCTGGGCGGCTCGAACGTCACCGTCGAAGTTGACGGCGCTTCGTTCCAGACCGAAGGCTATGAAGCCGGCTACACGACCGGTGAACCGATCGCCGCCATGGTGCTCTCAACGAGCAAAAAGTCGGGCGACTACACCCAATTCGTCGGTCCCAAAGGTCAGGTCCGCCCCGGCCACACCGATTTGGTGAAATTCCACAAGTCCCGCGGCTTCGTCGACGTGCGAGGCGGCGGGCGAAGCAGCTATCGGGCGACCATCACCGACGTGATCGGCGGCAGCATCGCACGCTTGTTTCTTAACCAGACGTTCGGGACCGTCCTGCTATCGTCGATCGACCGCGTCGGACCGCTACGGGCCAAGGTGTCCCTGGCAGACCGTTGCCAGGCGTTGATGGAATCCGCCGATTCGCTGCACGTTGATGCGGCCAGCCTGCAGAAACTGGAGACGGAGTTGATGTCGGCGGAGATCCCGTCGGCCGACCCCGCATTCGCCGACGAAGCCGCCGAGCTGATCAAACAGACTCGCAAGGAGGGTGATTCTCTGGGAGCCCGTGTGGAGGTCGTGGCCGTCAACGTCCCGCCGCTGCTGGGTGATCCGCTGTACCAAAGTCTGAAAGTCCGCGTGATGGGCGTGCTGGGCGGATTGAACGCGGTCCAGTCCTGCGAAGTCGGAGCGGGCATCGACGTCATCGGTCGGACCGGCAGTGAAAACAACGACGCCATCCGACGCTCCGGATACGTCAGCAACTCCCACGGCGGACTGATCGGGGGCGTCACCACCGGAATGCCGCTGGTGTTCCGCGTCGGCTTCAAGCCCACCTCCACGATCAACAAGCCTCAGAAATCGGTCACCAAAGATTTGACCGAGATCGATTTCGAGCTGGAGAAGGGACGCCACGACCCCTGCGTCGGAGTCCGCGCCGGCGTGACCCTGGAATCACGCGTCGCCATCGAACTGATGAACGCCGCGCTCAGCCAACGTGCCCAGAGCCTGGGCGAGGGGCTGCCCAGCCTGTTCTGATCAATCTTTTTGAGCAACTTTGGCTTTCCGCCGTCTGGCGACGGCAGCTACGGCGACCCTTGAAAGTAGCCACGCTCGCCAGAGTGTGGTCTTCGCTGCGGCGCCGCCGTCTGGCGACGGCAGCTACGGCGACCTCTTGAAAGTAGCCACGCTCGCCAGCGCGTGGTATTCGCTGCAGCGCAACCGTCTGGCGACGACAGCGACGCGGACCTCCTGATTCACGCGCAAAAAAACGCAGTGCGTTTCAACGAACACACTGCGTTACTTTTCGCTCGCGAGCATGGATCACCATGCCAAGTGATCACCGGCATGAGATCCCTTCGCCGTGGTCGATGACCGACCCGGCTTCAGCGACGCACGCTTAGCGGTCGCTGCGATAACTGACTCGCTCCGACGATTCCTCTTGGTCGCCTTGGTTGCCAGCGGATGCCGATTGGTTCTGCGGCATGCGGAATCGCTTTTGGTCGTCGGGCCGCGGTAGTTCGACGGTCTCGCCGTCGTTGCGGACCTGCTCGGCAATCATCGCGGGTGTCCCGTTGATTCGACCAGGACGGACCAGCAATGAAACCCGGTCACCATTTTCAAGATCCAGGGAATTCAGCTTGGAAACCGGACCAAGATTGACCAGTTCGCTCTTTCCGTTGACCAGCCGGACGCGGGCCACCACGTGACGTTCGTCTTGACCTCGGAACTTGGCTTTTCGCGATTGCAGGACTTCGCCGCGCACGCGTTTCAGAAATCGGCTGGAAGGCAATTCGACAGACACGTTGTCGCCACCGGAACTCACTTTCTGAGCCATCAGGACGGTCTTTCCGTTGATGCGTCCACGTTCGCCCTGAACGGACACTCGATCACCCTGCTGCAGGTCCAACGGCTTCAGCTTGGACGCCGGTCCCAGACAAACTTTTGCGGTCCGCCCGTCGTCGGTTTTGACCCGGGCGATGACCTGTTTGCCGTCGATGCCGGCAAAATCTTCCATCCGCTTTTCCACGATCTTTCCCTCGACCGACTCACTGCGCTGCTTGGCATTGGCCGTTGAATCCGTCGAACGGTTCATCGCGGTATAGCTTTCTTCGTTGCTTTGGCCATTGCGTCCGTTCCAGCGGGAGTTTTGGTCCTGTTGCCCGCGGTCCTGTTGCTGTCGTGCCTGCCGGTTGGCCTGACGATTAGCTCGATTCCGACTGTCTTGCCGTGCTCGTTCCAAGTCGTAGACGTAGATCGACTCGATCGACTCGTACTGACCGTCGTTGTCGTAATCGGCGGCGATGCGAACCCATCCAGCGGGCTCCAGATTCATCTCCGCGTTGCGGCTCGATCCGTCGCCACGGCGTGAATCGGACATGCCGCGCTCTCCCGAGTCCCGACTCATCTTCCGATCGGTCGACCTGCCGTCATCACGATCATTGCGATTCGACTGATCGCCCCGCTCGTTGCGATTTCCGTCTCGATACGAGCTCATGCGACGATTCCGTTCGCTGCGATCCGTCTCAGACGAGTTTGATTCGGATGTCTGGGAGTGCAGCTCTTCCCAGTAATCATCGCTGTCGGAACCGTGGTTATGACCAGTGCTTTGGCCGGTGCTCGATTGACCGTTGGAATGCTGATCCGACGAATGCTGATGCTCTTGTGCAAAACCAGCGACCGGAAGTGAAACCAAGCCGGCGGTCAAAAGTGCCATCAATGGATGTCTTGTTCGTTGATTCATGTTGTCTCTCCTTCATTAGTGATTGATCGTTGTCAATTCCTTCACCGCCTCCGGTGGCGGCGAAGGTTCATGTCGCGGTTACCGCGCGTCGTACCAAGCATCGAAGCCCGGCGACTGGTCGAACCAGTCGGACGTGAAGTAGCCGCGGCGATTCTGGTCCCGGTACGAATCGCGATCTCGGCGAGGTTGCTCTTCGTAGTAGTCATCCGCGGAGGCGAACTCGTCGTTGTCGTAGTATTCGCCGTAGTAGTCATCGTCGTAGTTGCCGTAGTAACTGTCGTACGCGTCTTCGTACGAGACGTCGTCATCGTTTCCAAACCAGTCACTGGGGTCGTACCATTCTTCTTCGTGGTATCCGTAACCCGGTTCCCACTCGTACTGCTGTGCGGTTGCGGTCTGAGCCGACAAAGCCAGCGGAACCATCAACGCGGCGACGGCCGCGCAACTCTTTACCAGGACTTGGACGTTTGGCGCGTGGGTCAACATGCTTGTCTTGCTGGATCGGTTCTGCATGTGGAACCTCCTTTGTTGTTCGGTAGTTTTGCGGGGAATTCAGTCGATGCGGGTGGAACCAAAAGGATCCCTTTGCACGTGCATCGGTCCGACACAACGAAAGGGTCGCAAAGGCCATGCCCGAATGCCGCGACCGATTGAACTGCAAAGCATCCTGGACCGCCAACCGCTCGTCCTGGTGCGCCGAAGATCTCGCAACATTCAGCCGCTGACAGCATGTGCGGGCGAGGGGCGATCCACCGACAAATCGAAGTCCGCTTGAACAAGACGAGCGGAGATTGAACGGACGTTCGGGTCGATACCGATCAATCCACGCGCCGATTCAGATAGAACCCGCCGCGCCCCGCCGACGATGATGCGTCAATGATTGATGTGATTGATCGGCGAACAGCGATCGCAAGTGGCAATGCGGCCGGCCCCACGCCATTGAACTGCAGAAACTTGCGGGATCAAACGCGCGTCAAAATTGAATCGACTTGCGAGCCAACGTTTTTCCGCCAGAAGCGGACGAAAGACAGCTTGGTGCCTGATTGAACACCTGTGCCGCTGCTGTCCCGACATTCCGATCGATCGGAACGCAGGTCTGTTTGATCGCGACGCGAAGAAGCCGTTCCGGACAGAGCCACTTTCCAGTGATTCTCGGTGCAATGAGCGGAAAGACGCTGGCCGCCGGTCGATGCGAAAGAACCCGCGGCTAGCGTCACGCGGCTCACTCAATGCGACGTTGCCCGGCTTACCAGACGATTTTTTCTGCGTCAAAGATCGGACCTTCAACGCAGGTCCGCTTGTAGTCCCACTGGCCATCGGCTTGACGGACCTTGGCGACGCAAGAAAAGCAGATCCCGATTCCACAGGCCATTGGCGTTTCCATCGAGACCTGGCAATCGATTTGTCGCAAGCGACAAACCTCGGCAACCTTTTCCATCATGATCTCGGGCCCGCAGGTGACGACGCAAACGGATTGCTTGCCCGCCAATTGGTCCAACCGGTCGGCCAACACGTCCGGTACCAGCCCGCGCTGGCCGGCCGAGCCGTCGTCGGTGCAAAGCCGGACGTCAAAACCGGCAGCCTGAAAATCGGGGACCCCGGCCAGCAACGATTCTCGCCGAGCCCCGTAAATCAGCTCCACGTCCGACGCCCATCCGTTCGGACGACCAAACGACTGCGTGCCGGCGGCTTCGCGTCCGAGCAACAACATCGGCGTTTGCCCGATGCCGCCGACTGCCATGATCAGTCGGTCACAGGGGCGCGGCGTGAAGCCGTTGCCCAGCGGGCCCCACAAGCTGACTTTGGTTCCGATGGGGCTGTCGGCGCAGGCCGTCGTGAAGACACCCTTCTTCAGATAGATCAAGTCGATCCAGCGTGGATTCCCCTGGTCATCGGCAACCACGTCGTAAATCGCCAGGGCCCTGCCGATCAGTGGTGCGTTGACGCCGGCCAACCGAATCATCACGAACTGCCCGGGGACGGCGGTCGAGGCAATCTGCGGAGCCGCCACGCGGAGCCGAAACGTTGCTTCGGCGATCCGTTCGTTCTGTTCCAGCACGGTTTCGACCTGGACCATCCGGTCGGCGTAGTGATCGGCGTGCAGCGATGACATGGATTTCGGGAGCTAGTGAGGGGCGGCGGACCGGACCGTCTTAGATTAGGAGATCCGGGCCAATTGGCCAACGCCCTTGCTGCACAGCACCCTGGCTGCGCAGTAACACCCTGGCTGCGCAGCGAGGGAAGCCCGTGCGTCCTGTCGCTCCTGGCCGCCGACCGGTGCGACTTTCTGGATCTCAGGCCGCCCGATAGATGATCCCGGTTCGCTTGCGGGCAACCGCTTCGATTGCGGCGGTGTGTTTGAGCACGTAGGCAATTTTCTGCGCGTACCATCGCGGGCGCCCGGTGACCGCTGCGATGTCTTCGGTGGTGAATTCGCCGCAATGATCCTTCATGCCAACCAGGTCCAGCAAATCACCCGCGGTCCGCAGCTGGACGGTCGATTCGATCGTTTCCAACCGAACGTCTTGGACGCGATAGTCCTTTTGCCAACGCCTGCGACGGCGGCGGCACGGCACCCGGACCTGTTCCACTTGGACCAGCACCAATTCCAACGTCAGGTTTTCGTGAGGAAAGACGCGGGTGAAATAGATCAGATCGTCGAACAGGTCCAGCAGGTCACCGCGTTTGGGGCTCATCCGCCGGGACGTGATCTTTCCCTTCGCCGTCTTCCGCTTGGCGATCCGCGTCCGCATCACCAGCGGCTTGATGATGCGAACCGTATGGCGTTTCAACAACGACTGGATCTTGGTGCGAATGGCAGCCAGGGACGCACACTGGACCTCGATCAATTCATCGTCGCGGATCGCATCGATGCGATAAGGCCCGAGGACCACTTCGGTGCGTGCCACATCACCGGCGTAATGCAACTTCAGTTGTTGATGCAGCGAAGTTTCCACGAGCGTCCTTCCTCGGGTGCGATGCGGTTCCGCGGGTGTGTTGGCGTTCCGCGGGTGCGTTGGCGTTCCGCGGGGGCCGCATCATTCGGGTTCGATGCCGAAGTCCTTGATCGTGGTCAGCGTCGTCAGTTTCAGACCGCGGGCCGCGAACGCGGCTTCTCCGCCCGCCAGACGATCGATGATTCCGATCACCTCGCGGACTTTCAGCCCAAAGGCTTCGGCAGCATCCACCGCTTTCAAGGCACTTCCACCGCTGGTGATCACGTCTTCAACGATCACGACTTCCTGCCCCGGTTCAACCGGCCCTTCGACTTGCTTGCCAGTGCCGTGCCCCTTGGGCTCCTTGCGAACCATGAATCCTTTTAACGGCAAGTCCTGCTGACCGGCCAGGGTCACAATCGACGCCGTGATCGGATCGGCGCCGATGGCCATCCCGCCGACCGCCGCGGGCAACTCGCCGGACGCCTGAATGGCTTCCAGCATGCCGGCCGCAACCAGGTTGGCCCCTTTGGGGTGCAACGTGATTCGGCGGCAATCCAGGTAGTACGAAGCCTTCTTGCCGCTGGCCAGGGTGAATTCGCCCCGCTGAAGGGCTTCGGCGCCGAGCAACTGTATCAAATCTGATTTACTGTATTTCATCCGTCGTACGGGCCTATGGAGTCGGGGGGCGTGCGAAGAGTTGGGTGGCCAACACTTCGTGTGCTGAGCCAACGACGCATGCGAACCGGCGTTCCCGGCCGTGGCCGGTCAATGGTCGCCGAATCGCAGCCGGCGGCCGCTTCCCCGCAACCGGCCGGCCGCGGGGAACGTTCGCCGATTTGCGACGCTGGATGGACGTTCAACCCCGCCAAGTATCACCGACGGATCGTTACAGATGAACCCTGGGACAGAATGCCGTACAGATCGTCGGCGTAATCGGCCGCCAGGCTGATGCAGCCGTTGCGTGACGGCTTCACCGTGTTGGGACTGCCGTGGATGCTGAGCGATCCGCCCAAATCCAGCCACATGTTTCCGTACGGGTTTTCAGGACTGTCGGCCGGGATCGGCGAACCGGAGCGGTTGTAGAAGACGCGTTCGGTTTGCTTGTCCTGGACCGTGAAGGTTCCCGGCTCAGGTGCCGGATCCTCGCCAACCCCGATCTGGAAACGACCGGCATACAGATCGCCCAGGAACACGGTCAATTCTTCCCGCTTCAGATCGACTTCGGCGCGGAACGGGCCGCGGACGACCTTCAACTCGGTTCCCGGAAGGATCGTGACCGGGTCTTCGACATTGTTGATGTTGGCCAGCAACTGCCAGGGCACCTGGTATCGGTCGGCGACCTGGCTGAGTGTTTCGCTGGCGGCGATTCGGTGCGGCTGTTCCAACAGATGACGCTGCGAGTAGATCACCTCGCGGGCCAACGGGTCCAGCCGGCTGAGCAACTGACTCCGCTGAGCCTCGGTCATGTTGGGCAAGCTGTAGAACACGCTCAACGTTGCCAGAGCTTCTTTCAATTCGCCCCGGTTGTACATCTGGTCGGCCGTTGCCAACGCGTTGATCAGCCCGCGATTCTCCGACGGCGTCTCAGCCATGTCGGGAGTCACCGGGGGAGCATTGTTTGCGGCCGAATCGGCTGACGGAGCGTCTGCCGCTGGCGGCGCGGGGTCGACCTGGTCGCTCAGTTGGTAGCCGGAGTCCTGGAGGGAGGCACTTTGAAACGGTGTTCCCTTGGAAGCGTCAAACGCGGAACCCGCCGCGGACGGATCGGGCAAGCGGAATTGGCCGTCGGTCGATGGGTAGGTATTCATCGCCCGCGGCGTCACTTCGGCTGGGGCGGCTGCCCCGGCGGGCAGCTTGGTGGGGGCGGCATTGGCCGCCATCTCGGCCGATCTGGGGGCGGAGGAAATGTTGGGCGGCAGGTCCGCGAAGGAGCTACCGAAGGTTTTTGACGGGGCGGCCGATCCGGCGCCAGAGAGCTCCGCGGAGGCGGTGCCGCCGGCGACGTTCGCGTTGGCCGAGGGCGTTTGGACGGCGGGGCTGGACGCGCCCAGAACGTCGGCCGGTGGTTCACCCAATTGCAGGTCGGGCGCAAAGGCGCCCGGGGTCAACGCATCGGAGGCGAGTCCCATCTCTCCCCCCGACTCTTCGATGACCAGGTACTCCTCGATTTGCTCGGGAAGCGGCTCCGGTGGCGTGGTCAACGAGACATAGCCGCCGTACAGGACGGTCAGCATCAGGACAACGATGGCGGCGGTTTTGATCGTCTGCACGATGGTCCTCCGTGACGGATTCGTGCGGAAATGGGAACGAGACTTCGCTGGGACGTTTCTCGTAATGCATGGAGCACCCCGCCTGCCAGACCAGTTTCGTCCGCAAACTGGCTGATTTCTGGGGCGATAAGCGAACATCGGCGACCGCCGGCGCGTCCCGAAAACCGCGTTGGCGACAGCGCGGCGGCGGGATTCGTCTGCCCTTGCTGGTCGGGCAAGGCAAAATTATCCTACCCGGCTCAATTTTCCGGCCCCTCTTTCTCTTTCCAGGTCAAATTCGGACTGATGCCCAGCCCCACTCAGCGACACGTTCTCTGCGCTCTGGTCCAGAACGTTCCCGGGGTACTCGCCCATATCTCTGGGATGCTTGCCTCGCGTGGCTTCAACATCGACTCGCTGGCAGTCGGTGAAACGGAAAACACGGCCCTTTCACGCATGACGTTCGTCGTTGTTGGCGACGACCGCATCCTGGAACAGGTCCGAAAACAGCTGGAAAAGATTGTCACGGTCGTCCGCGTGATCGACGTCAGCAGCCGTGATTTCGTCGAACGTGACCTGCTGTTGGTCAAAGTCCGATCCCCGTCGGGTCCCCAGCGTGCCGAAGTGCGGGAGCTGGTCGATATCTTCCGCGGACGGATCGTCGACGTCGGGCCGGATGAATTGATGATCGAAATCAGTGGTCGCGAGAACAAGGTCCAGGCCTTTATCGAGCGGATCCGACCCTACGGCATCTCCGAACTGGTTCGTACCGGACGCATCGCCATGGTTCGCAGCGACGCCGATTTGGGTTCGGAAGACGAATCCTCCCACGCGGCGTCGGCCTGATCGTCTCCGCTATTTCCTTTCACCCGCGGACCTGAGGCCGCCCGGATCGGTCGTGTTTTTCACCGGTCGGATGTCGCGGTCCACGATCCCTCCAACCATTTTTATCTTTCTCCCGAGACAACATCGATGGCAGCCACCATTTACTACGAAAACGACGCCGATCTCTCCCACCTGAAGGGAAAGACGGTCGCGATCCTGGGCTACGGTTCCCAGGGCCACGCCCAGGCCCAGAACCTTCGCGACAGCGGCGTCAAAGTCATCATCGGCCAACGCCCCGGGTCGGCGAACTACGACCTGGCGGTCTCGCACGGCTTCGAACCCAAATCGATTGCCGATGCAACCGCCGAAGCCGATGTGATCAACCTGTTGCTGCCCGACGAAGTCCAGGCCGATATCTATCGCGAATCGATCCTGCCGAACCTGTCCGAAGGCAACATCCTGATGTGCTCGCACGGGTTCAACATCCACTTCGGCCAAATCGTTCCTCCCAAAGGAATCGACACACTGCTGGTCGCCCCCAAGGGCCCCGGGCACCTGGTTCGCAGTGAATACGAGAAAGGCGGCGGCGTCCCCTGCCTGATCGCCCTGGGCGACGATGCCTCCGAAGAAACCAAGCAGATCGGTCTGGCCTACGCCAAGGGCATCGGCGGAACCCGCGGCGGCGTGATCGAAACGTCCTTTGCCGAAGAGACCGAAACCGACCTGTTCGGCGAACAAGTCGTGCTCTGTGGCGGCGTCAGCGAGTTGGTCAAGGCCGGCTTTGAAACCCTGGTGGAAGCCGGGTACCAGCCCGAGATGGCCTACTTCGAATGCATGCACGAGCTGAAATTGATCGTCGACCTGCTGTACGAAGGCGGGCTGAGCTACATGCGTTACAGCATCAGCAACACCGCCGAATACGGTGACTACGTGACCGGCCCGCGGATCATCACCGACGAAACCAAGGCGGAAATGAAGCGCGTCCTGGAAGAAATCCAAAACGGCAAGTTCGCCCGCAACTGGATTCTGGAAAACCGTGGCGGTGCCGCCTTCTTCAAAGCCACCCGACGTCGCGAACGCGACCACGGCGTGGAGCAAATCGGCCGCGGACTACGAAAGATGATGACCTGGATCGACGAAAAGGAAGTCTCCTGAGGTCCCGCGAACTTTCGCCAACCCAACCCAAAATGCCCGGGAACTGCCGCCAGCAGGTCCCGGGCATTTTTCATTCCTTCACCCTCCCCCCGGGAGGGTCGCGGAGGAGCTTGCGACGACGCGGGGAGGGCTGTCCGGCGTCATTGATTTCAGTTGGTGCTTTAAGACACCCTCCCCAAAGGCTCGTGCCTCGCCTTTGACCCTCCCGGAGAGAGGGTGAATTTCAGAAGGGCACGTCTTTTCCTTGTCCTGGCTCGCCTTGTCCGTCGACTTGCGCCGACGGCAGGGCGTTGTCGGTGCTTCATGACTCCGGGCCCGAAAGCAGTAGGTCAGGCTGTGCCTGACGGCGGATCTGGAAGCACCACCAGGGCCGGAGGCCCGACAGCTCCCTGCCGGGGCCGTGAGGCCCCGGTCCCCATCGTCTCTCCAAACCAGCCCCGAAGGGGCGACAGCCTTCGGGCTTCTCAATCGCCCCTCCCCCCCAACTTCAGAATGCTATCGCATCGAAACGCCAAAATTCGCACAATGCCAGCTCCCCGAATGTTCGCACGCTTCTCCCACGTTTCCCCCGTCCTCTCATGACCGAATCGACTTTGACTGAATCTACTGTCAACGCCTCCACCGCCTCCGCCGGCCTGCCGTCGGTCGAAACGATCACGCAATTGCAAATCGACACCGTCGCCGCCTGGCACACGGGCCCGATCGAAAACACATACGACGACTTCTTGGAACTGGTGTGCCGGCAACACGAATTCAACTACCGCCTGTGGCACGAAGAAGACATCGCCCGCAGCCCGACCGCGGATGACGTCCGCATCGCCACCGTCAAGCGTGCCATCGACAAGCTCAACCAGCAACGCAATGACATGATCGAAAAGTTGGACGACGCGATCACCGAACGACTGGCCCAAGCGAACGTCCGGCCCGAATCCGGAGCGAGGATCAACACCGAAACGCCCGGCAGTGCGATCGATCGGTTGTCGATCATGTCGCTGCGGCTGTATCACTACCGCGAGCAACTGGAACGCGAAGACGCGGACGCCGAACACAAATCCAAGGTCGCCGCACGGATCGCTTTGTGCCAGCAACAACACGCGGATCTGTCCAATTCGCTGCAGGAATTGCTGGCTGATATCTTCAGCGGCAAAAAGCAACACCGCACGTACCGGCAGATGAAAATGTACAATGATCCCTCGCTGAACCCGGAAATCTACCAGGCCTAATTGGACAGCACCACTTTCAACCAAAATCACCTTGATTTGCAGTGCATTGAGCGGCAAGACGCTAGCCGCCGGTTGAGGCGAGAAGACCCGCGGCTAGCGCCACGCGGCTCACGCAAAGTGACGCTGGCCGGCTAAACAGGCGCCGATTCCGACCGTTGTCATCTTTGGACGCAAGAGCAAGGCGGCCAGTGGCCGGTCCCGCATCCGCCTCGCTGACCATTCGCGCCGTGAGCCTTGACCTGTATCGCACGCTTGTTCGTCCCGCGCTGTTTCGCCTGGATGCCGAGACGGCCCATCACGGGACGGTCCAGGCGTGTCGTCTTGCCGGTCACGTGCCGATCCTTCCGGCGCTCGCCGATCGCTACTTGCGCTTCACCGATCCCTGCCTGGAAGTCGAAGCCGCCGGAATCAGGTTCAGCAACCCGGTCGGACTGGGTGCCGGCTGGGACAAAAGTGGTGTCGCGTTGCGAATGCTCGACCACTTGGGGTTCGGCTTCGTGGAGATCGGTTCTGTCTCGGCGCGTCCCTCGATCGGCAATCCGAAACCGCGGCTGTTTCGACTTCCGAACGACGAAGCCATCGTGGTCAACTACGGGCTGCCCAATGACGGGGCGGAGGCCGTCCGTGAACGTCTGCGTTGCAATCCGATGTCGACCCCGATCGGCGTCAATGTCGTCAAGACCAACGACGGTTTCGAAGCCCAAACCTGTCGCGAAGAAGACGTCCTGAACGACTACCGCGAAAGTGTTTCCCTGCTGCACGATCACGCCAGCTACATCACCTTGAATCTCAGTTGCCCGAATACCGGAGACGGATCGGACTACTTCAGCCCGCCGGATCGTTTGCGGCGGCTGCTGGAATCGCTTGCGGACCTGGAATTGCAGTGCCCCGTGTTCCTCAAACTGACGCCGACTTCGGACGTGGCTCGATTGGACGGTTGGTTATCGGCGATCGATCCGTTCCCCTTTGTGCGTGGTTTGATGCTGAACTTGCCACCCGGAAAACCGCCGGCGGCTGCGTTGCAAACGCCGCATGCGGTGTGGGAGCGGATGCCCGGCGCGGTGGCCGGCAGGCCGGTGCAGCGGACGCTCGACCGCTGCCTGGGCGAACTGCACCGGCGGATGCCACCGGCACGATTCATTCTGATCGGCAGCGGAGGCATCTTTTCGGCATCCGACGCGTACCGCAAGATCCGCCTGGGCGCTTCGCTGGTCCAGATCTACACCGCACTGGTGTACCGAGGCCCCAGGGTGGTCCGTCAAATCAACCAAGGCTTGGTGGAACTGCTGCAACGCGACGGACTGACTCATTTAAACGAAGCCGTGGGCACACTTCCGCCCTCGGAATGGGACGCTTGAAAACGGCCGCCACACGCAGGCATTTCCGGTTCCGCTGTCACCAACCGCTTACCCGTGACCGCAAGATCGAGTCACCATTCCATCTCGCGTGACATGGGCGAATCTGCGCGCCTGATGTGAGTCGTTGCCGCGGTGTTACGCACCGCTGCCTGCCTGATCTAGCCTTTCAGACGCGACAGAGTCTGCGAAGGGAGTTCACCGAACAATGTCCGATACACTCCGGCGAATCGCCCGAACTGGCGGATATCATGTCGTACAAAGACGTCGGTGACGGTCGTCGTCTCTGGATTGGCTGCGAGGAGCGCATCGCGGACGCTGTGGAGTTGCCGCAGCCGCAGGTAGCGAACGGGGCTTATCCCAAACCAGTCTTGAAACGCCCGGTGAAGCGTTCTCTCTGAGACTTTGGCGGCATCGATAAGATCGCGAACGCGAGCCGTCTTCTCCGGTGCAGCGTCTAAAGCGATAGCGCTGGTGACCATGCGAACGACTCCTTGACGATCCAACATGGGACGCCCAAGACCACGATCTTCGTCGAACAACGCGTGCATGACGGCGGATTTCGCCAACTGATGCAACTCTAACTCAGCAGCTTCAACTGCCGAATGCTGCTCGCCACCCACGCTCGACTTGATCAGCTCGCGGATGCGATGGCGAACCAGGCGTAGTCGATGATTCCCGAGGTGGACGACCCGACACGCAGGCGTGATTCCCTCGCCGATGCTGAGGGTGTCCTTACCAAGATTCCCTGTAGGAACGAATAGCGTTAGCCAATCGTTCCAACCATCGGCGGAGATGCAGAATTCCGCCCCTGCCGACGCCACCATCATGGATCCTTCGTTTAGTCGCGAGCCGTTCACTCCGTTGGTCGACCAGTGATTTAGCGGAACGAATAAGGCATAGCCGCCGGGCAGTATTTCACCCTCCGTCACCATGCCGCCACCAGACGTCCCCCACTGCAAATGCATCCGGCCAAGGCTCATTTGACCAACTGCCCATCTTGGCCGGTCTCGGCGGTGGAGCGTCATGCGTACAGCGGCGTGTTGAATCGCGTCTTCGTACGCATCGAAGTCGGCAAAAACCTGGTACTTCATACCCGACATCTCGCACTTTTGGCAGAAAGTGGATAGCAGTCTACAGAATACTCCACTGTAATTGTGACATCAAATTCCTCCCTCTCAACGCAAGACAGCAAGGTGCCGAGGTAAGCCACAATGAAGATCAGCACAATGAAAACCGCCGGTCTTTTGATAGCCGTCGTTTTCTCCACCACAAGCTACGCCCAACAGAGCGTCTTCGACGATACCGTCGTCGAGAAGGAGAACATGGAACCGGCGATTCCGCGGCCCGAGCAGGAAAAGATCGCAGCCGCCAAGTTGAAGCAATTAGAAGCGGAACAGGGCAAAAAGCCCAACATCCTCATTTTCTTGGTCGATGACATGGGTTGGGGTGATCCAGGCGTCTACGGAGGCGGCACCGCCATCGGTGCCCCCACCCCGAACATCAACAAGCTAGCCTACGAAGGGCTGCGGCTAACCTCGATGTACTCACAGCCGACCTGCACTTCCTCACGTGCTGCTCTATGCACCGGCAGGCTCCCCGTTCGCAGCGGATTGGTGCGTCCCATTCTGACCGGAGACAAGGTGACCCAGAATCCTTGGGAGATTGAGGTGTCCCAAGGCAAGCTGCTATCGCAAGCTGGCTACAAGACCGCCCTGATTGGCAAATGGCACGTCGGCGAGGCCGAAGGCATGCTGCCGCATGAGGTCGGCTTCGATTACTTCTACGGCCTGCCCTCGGTGCAGTCGGACTACACGCAGTTCCTGGTCGAGCGGCAGTAGGCGGACATGCTCACGAATCCCGATCTGCGCAACAAAGCGATGACACTGCGTCCCGAAGGACTGATCAAGGGGACCAAGGGTGGCAAGCGTGAGGTCGCCTACCCCATCGAATCCATCGAGGAACTGTCCATGATCGACCAGGTCCTGCGGGACGAGTCGGTGAAGTTCCTCAGCGAGACCATTGATTCGGGAGAACCCTTCTACCTGATCCACTCCTTCTCCAAGATCCACAACGACAATTACCCGGCTCCCAAATACAAGGGGAAAAGCCCAGCCGCGATGCCGGTCCGCGATGCGATGATCGAGGTCGATGACATCACCGGGGAACTGATGGCACTGCTGAAAGAGAAAGGTGTGCTGGAAAACACCCTGGTCATCTTCACCTCCGACAACGGCGCCAATGAGGACACTTGGCCGGACAGCGGCTACCACCCCTGGCGCGGTGGCAAGGGAACGACGTGGGAAGGCGGCGTCCGAGTCCCGGGCGTCGTCTACTGGAAGGGCATGATCGAACCCGGCCAGATCAACAACGGCCTGATGGATCTCACGGACATTTACATGACCTCGCTGCGACTGGGCGGCGTCATGGACAAGTTGCCGGACAACCTCTACTTCGACGGCATCGACCAAACCGCTTTCTTACTCGCGGAGAATGGCAAGTCGCGTCGCCAGGTGGTTTACATGTGGAACCGCACCGACTTCTGCGCTCTGCGCTGGCTTGATTACAAGATTCACTTCAAGGTTTTCAATACCGTCATTCCTCGCCGCAACATCGACGCCTCGGTGCTTCAGGATATCGGAACTGCCCCCTGGGTTTTCAACCTCAACATGGACCCCAAGGAGATGGCCAGCACCGGCCATCAGTACTTCGAATGGGGTGTGCCTCAAGCAACCAAGTTCATGAAAGCCCACATCGGCACCATGAAGAAGTATCCTAATACCGACATCGGTCTGGGAATCTGAAATCTCGGGTCTTCACCCTCCCAAGAACAAGAATGAACTCACGCCGGCGTTGCATTCAAGGGCATGCGAGCACGTCGGCTGAGTTTGAGTTACCACCTGGCCTGCGGTCTTGGCAGACAATTGAAATCTAATTCCGAGAGATAAAAAAATGGCACTCAGCGTGAATCCCAATCCCTTCTCCGGCAGGTTCGCACTGTCTGTAGTCCTTGCGCTGGTGTCCTGCAGTTCCACTTTGACTTCCGATGCGACGGCTCAGACCGCCGACGCGATCTATCACAACGGTTCCATCATCACAATCGACGACTCCGCGCCGGAAGCGGACGCGGTTGCGATCCTGGATGGGAAGATCATCGCCGTGGGCGCGAAGAACGACGTGCTCAAAACGAAAGGGGATGCGACAAAACTTGTCGACTTGAAAGGCCGCACGATGCTTCCCGGTTTCGTCGATGCCCATGGTCACGTGATGGGCGGCGGGCTGCAGGCGCTTTCCGCCAACTTACTCGCGCCGCCAGACGGTGAGGTTAAAAACATCGCGTCTTTGCAACAGACGCTCAAGGACTGGATGGCAGAGAACAAGGAAGCCGTTGAAAAGATTCAGCTCGTGGTTGGGTTTGGGTACGACAATGCTCAACTCGCCGAACTACGCCATCCCGTTCGCGACGATCTGGATGCCGTCTCCACCGAAGTGCCCATTTGCTTGGTTCATCAATCGGGACACATCATTTCGGTCAACTCCAAAGCCTTGGAAGTCGGCAGCATTTCTGCTGAAACTCCTAATCCCGCTGGCGGGGTTATCCAACGTGGTGAGGATGGCAAAGAGCCGAACGGAGTGCTTGAAGAAACAGCCGCTTTCCCCTTGCTGGTCAAACTGCTCGGACGCGCTGGACGGGAAGGGTCCGCACAATTTGCCAAGGCGGGTGCCGAATTGTGGGCACGTTTTGGCTACACGACGGCTCAAGATGGCCGAACCATGCCGGGAGCTCTAGCGACGATGAAATCTGTCGCCGAAGCAGGCGAGTTCAAGATTGACGTGGTCAGTTACCCTGACGTCCTGGTCGATCGTGAGTTGATCAAGCGGGAAGTCAGCCCAGAATACAAGAGCCGCTTTCGGGTCGCCGGTGCCAAATTGACGATCGACGGTTCGCCACAAGGTTTTACCGCTTGGCGTGATCGACCCTACTACAAGCCGGTTGGCAACTATCCGCCAGGCTACTCGGGCTACGCCGCCGCGACGCCCCAGCAAGTTGGAGACGCCATTGCTTGGGCCTATGCGAACAATATCCAGATTCTGACTCATGCCAACGGCGAAGCGGCTTCGGATGAATTGCTCGCATACATCGAAGCGGCGCAGAAGGAGTATGGCGGTGACGACCGACGTTCTGTCCTCATTCATGGACAGTTCCTTCGTGAGGATCAAGTCGACTCACTGAACCGGCTTGACATCATGCCCTCGCTGTTCCCCATGCACACCTTTTACTGGGGCGATTGGCATCGCGAACATACCGTTGGCCCGCAGCTGGCCGACAACATTTCTCCCACCGGCTGGTGCGTCCGCCGGGGGATGAAATTCTCCTCGCATCACGATGCGCCCGTGGCCTTTCCCGATTCGATGCGAGTGCTCGACGCAACGGTGACGCGGCGGTCACGCTCCGGCGACATCCTCGGGCCGGAACAACGGGTTGACGTGATGACGGCGCTCAAGGCGATGACCATTTGGCCTGCGTGGCAGCATTTTGAAGAGGAGACCAAAGGCTCGATCGAAGTCGGAAAGCTGGCAGACTTCGTGATTCTCGACAAGAACCCACTGGAAGTGGATCCAGAAACGCTGGATCAAATCAAGGTCACTGAGACGATCAAAGAGGGCGTGACTGTCTTCGCGTTGGAAGCACAGCAATATGCGAAGGCTGCGGGAGCACGCGAAGGAACCAGCGTCGCGCTGACGAACCTGTTGCTGGGTATCAGCAAGTCGAATTCAGAGCCTGCTGGCAACCGAATCGCCGGCCTGCAGGGCAGTGGAGCGGTCGCCTTCCCTCCGTGCTCGACCTGCGTGTGCGGAGCATTGAGTCAACTCGCCGATTTCGCGGCGGCGAGCCGTGGACGATGATCGAATCAGGAGCTCCCGCGATGTTTGTGCATCGCGGTTGAATGGGTTGCGGCGTTCTGCGGCGACTCCTTCTCCGCTTCTTGCTTTGCCTTTTCTGGACGTCGATCAGGACTGCGGCTCAAGCGTCGGCAACGCCGTCGGGCAATTCAACGTCATTGTCTTCGTCCAAATCCTGTCGATCCAAGCCGAGCCTCCTTGCCCTAAAAAGCAACCCTCGAAAACGCGGGTCAAACGTATCCAATCCAGCATTGGAATAAAGGCTATCCCAATGCTCTCCGTCTGCTCGGCCCGCAACAGGTTTCACTTTCCAGCGGCTTTCCGCCGTCTGGCGACGGCGGCTACGAGGTCTGTGAGTGGCTTCCCGCCGTCTGGCGACGGCGGCTACTTGGGGATGCAGCTACGCTCGCCAGAGCGTGGCTCTCCGCTGTCGGGTGACGGTAACGTCACGGTTTGTCATTTCGGTTCTTGGGTGTGACCCGTCAGGGATGCGCGTGGAACAGGTACATTGCCCCGTAAGTCCAGTTGCGGTCGGGCATGTCTGCATAGTTTTGACGATCCATCATCAGGGCGATGTAGGGTGCCGGATAGCCGCTGGGAAGTGGGATGATGTTGGGCCAGATCCGTGTCCCCGTGTTTTCATTCCACGGCGGCAAACGCATCTTCAATTCGCCAACGGGCTCCAGGTCAGGATAGGTGCGGATGTAGACCTTGCGATCGGCGCTGCCGAAAAAGACATAACGCGACGCGCCGATCGTTTGAATCAAGGTCCCCGTGCTGTCCATCTCCACCGGACCCGCCAACCGTTCGTAGCCATCATCCCAACGGTCCGATTCCCACATGCCGGCTCGATACTTTCCCGCCCGTTCGGACAACAGCAGTCGCCATTTCTTTGCATCCGCATCGTAGACTCCGTGGGGGTCTTCGTGCTGTCCCGCCAGACCGATCGGTCGAGCCTGCATGACGGAAAACCCGCGGCGTGGATCTCGATCACTCCAAACGGCGAGAATCGCTTTTTCCTCTTTCTGCGAAGTCGCCCCAAAGGCACTGAATCCGGTCGTCCAGCCACGCCATTGCCCCGAGGGCTCGTCGAAAAACAGGTGGGAGGCGAGTTCGTTTCGCCACAAACCGTCGCCCATGTCAAACACGATGATGCCTTCGAATCGCAGATCAAAGACGGAAGGGTTCATCGAGAACACGCCCTGCAACGGGTGTGGCAAGGCTCGTCCCCTGACAGTCATCGTCAACCAAACCCGCCCCTGATCTAGCAAGGGAGCCCCGTCGCGCGTCGTGATCGCACGAATGTCGGCCTGCCCGCAGCCCGGCGTTAAGGCCGACGTCACCTCGTCGATCTCGGCAGCGGCGTTCGCCTGCAGATCACTGAACAATCCGAACTCAAAGCGACGCACAAGCTCCTTGCGGCGCAATTCGAGGTGCTCGTTGAAATCGGGGTAACCCACCAGATGGGACGTTCCTTGCGATTCGATGTAAAGGTTCGCGCCAACGGCCAACATCTGCACGCGCAGCCGTACCGCTCCACTGGTTTCCGCATCGCTGGGCCATGCGAATTCCTGGCGGCTTACTTCCTTGCCGTCTTTCACGACCACCCAGCGGACCGCCTGGTACTTCCCATGGTCGACAATGATGCAGGCCGAGAGGTGATTGTCCTGCCGCGTGTCATCAAATCGCAATCCGATCTGACCGCTCCCTTCGAATCGGCGCAGGCTGACTTCGTAAGTCGCAAAGGGATTGAAACCGCCGACCCAGCGCGTCGAGGTGGCGCCTTCCGAAGTGGCAAGTTTCAGTCTGCCGTCGCCGAGCACAAACGACGTTTCGCCTTGCTGCTCGGCGATCGCGGGATGCATCAGATCAAAACCGACGATCTTGTCTGGATCCAATAAAGCGAGCGGAATCTGCTCCGAACGATCAAAGATCATTCGGCGTGTCGCTTGGCGACGGAATTCCAGCGACTGTGGATCGACCTCAGGCGTCTGAGCCAGTCCGTCTGCAATTAGAAGGCACAGAAGAACGAAGTACACCAACGAAGGCCGGGACGAACCGACCATTTTGAGAACGGACATTTGAAGCAACGAACGGAACAAGGGTGGAGGCACAACCGGAACAGCACTCGCGTCGATCCCACAGAACGATTGCAAGTGTGATTCCGGTCGCGAGGTCGTGCAGATTCTACTGCACTCTGTTAGCAACGAGGCAATCAGCCCCTCGCTGGCGTGCGACCTTCCTTGACTACAGTCGGGAAGCGACGTCAGCCCCCTGCCGTCGGCGCAAGCCGACGGAAACGGCTGCCCAAAACAACACAAGCCGCGAAGCGGCGACAGCAACACCGCCTTGGCGAAAAGAGCGGCAATCCTCCCTCGCTGCGTTTGCCCCGGAAAACCACGCGCCCCCCCACGGTTCACCAGCGCTGCGACCAGAAGATCAATCTTTCTTGACGTCGTAGCAGAACAACGTCTCCTGATCGCGGATGTAAAGCTTTCCGTTGGCGATGACCGGGTGCGTCCAGGCGGGTTTCTGACTGCGATCTGGCTGTTCGAAACGGCCGCGTTCAAGGTACCGATCCCCGTTCGGCTCGATCAGGATCATCGTTCCGTCTTCGACGCGGAGGTAGAGTCGTCCGTCCGCCATCATCAGGGATCCTTTGGGAGCGTCGCGTTCGGCCCACTGCCTTTCGCCCGATGCGAAATCCAGGCAGACCAAAAAGCCGCCGAAATTGCCGCCGGCGGCCCCGTACAGATAACCGTCCGTCAGGATCATGCCACCATGGTGGTTCTTCATGATCGGGTTGAAGTAGATCTCTTCGGCGGTCACCCCTCCGGATGCATCGGCGCTCAGCCGAACGGCGCCGCCGCCGGCATCATACGCCGACGCGGCGAAGACCACGCCATCGTGATAGATCGGCGTCGAACAGGGAATTCGGTGCGTGTTGGCGGGCTTGTCATACCGCCAAAGCAGTTTCCCATCCTTGGCAGCCACACCGACAAGCGTTGTCGAGGTGAACTGCACGTACTGACGGATCCCTTCAAATTCGACCACGATGGCCGAGGAGTAGCCGGCTGCCGAATCGTTGCCGTAGCGTGGATTGAACTCCGCGGCCGGAACGTGGCACTTCCAGATCGGTTTTGCGGTGTCCTTGTTGAGCGCGACGATCGTGTCCTCGGGGCCTCCCGGAACGCAGAGGATCTGGTCTCCGTCAACAAGCGGCGATTCGCTGTAACCCCACTTCGGCATGATCCCGCCCAGGTCGTCGACATAGTTCGTCCGCCACACCTCCTCGCCCGAGGTGGTGAAGCAACAGAAGTCCCCGTATTGACCGAGGATGTAGATTCGATCGCCGTGGACCGCCGGAGTGGCACGGGGACCAGCGGGTTGGAAGATGAACCCTGGACTCCCGCCTGCACCGATCTTTGCCTTCCAGATTTGCTCGCCGCTTTCTTCGTTCAGCGCAAACAACCACGCGGATCCGTCAACGTCACCGGTGGTGTAGATCCGACCCTCGCTGACGGCGATACCGCCCATCCCCGCCCCGATTTCATTGACCCGCCAAGCGAGCGACGGTCCTCCCTCCGGCCACTGCTGAAGCAGACCCGTTTCGTCGGAGATCGCATTTCGATTGGGACCTCCCCAACGTGGCCAATCTTCGGCGCCGGCCGGGGTGGCTGATTGAATCACGATGAACGCGCATGCTGCGACGAGAATCGAGCGCATGGGACTCTCCTGAAAGACGAATCGAGAAGCAAGGATTTGAAAGGCGGTGGAAAAGACAGAACATCGAATCGAGCCCCGCGCGGCGGGCATGTCGCGCACGATCCGGCGGGCACCGAGAATCTTTGCAGACAAGCAGCAAACCAATTTAAGTGAAACCATTGAATCTATCGCAAACGCATGCTGGCAAACATTGTCAGCGTGAGCAATCCTCCCGCGATTGCAAAACTTGCCCGGACGCCATCCTGATATCCCATCGCTGCCACCAGGGCTCCGAACGCTGCCACGGCAATCGCGCCACCGACCTGACGACTCGTGTTCAAAACACCGCTCGCGGTGCCCGAGCGATCGCTTGGGACCGAGTTCAGGAGCGTGGAGGTGGCCGACGGCATTGCCATACCGGCGCCAAAGCCGACCGGGACCATCATCGCAATCAACATCGCAACGGAAGCTGTATCGGCGAACATGCCCAGAGCGAACAGACCGCTGGCCATCGCCGCCTGGCCTGCGACGATTGGCACACGATTCCCAAACCGTTCCGCAACCCGGGCGGCCACAATCGGCATCACAATGGAAAAGGCCGTCACCGGCACAAAAGTGATCCCGGTTTCGAACGGCGTCAGGCCTCGCTGCTGCTGCAAGAACAAGCTGACCAAAAAGACCATGCCGTAGAACCCCGCCATGAAAGTGAATCCGATCACAACCGGAATCGCCGCGGCGGATGACCGAAACATGCCCAAGGGAATCATCGGATTGATCGCGTAGGCCTGGATCAAAAGGAATGCGACCGTCGAAGCGCAAGCGACGGCCAGACACACGATCACTTGAGGACTAGCAACCCCCAGTTCGCCCGCCTCAATCAACCCGAACGTCAAGGACGTCAGCGCGAGGAGCGCAGCGATCTGCCCGGACCAGTCGAACGAATTCGCCATGCGTTGCGACTTCGGCACGGCGCTTAGCAGCCACAGCGCAAACACGCCGACGGGAAGGTTGATCCAGAAGATGAATCGCCAGCTGATCGTCGTGAGCGCTCCGCCGACCAGCGGTCCCGCCGCCGATGCGACGGCCCCACCGACCGCCCAAAGCCCGATCGCGCGAGATTTCTTGACCGGGTCGGGATAAGCTTCGCCGATCAGCGCCAGGGACGCCGGGGTCATCAGAGCGGCACCGGCACCTTGGACGAAACGAGCGGACACCAGCATCCCTAGCGTTCCGGCCCAGCCACAGGCGGCTGAGCTGATCGTGAAAACGACCAGACCAATCCCGAACGCGGTCCGAGCACCGATCCGATCCGAAAGTGTTCCCCCCAATAACAACAACGCAGCGAACGGAAGCGTGTAACCGTCCATGATCCACTGCAGTCCAACCAAGTCTCCGTCCAACGTGTCGCCGATCGCGGGCAACGCGACGCTCACGACAAGTGCGTCAAGCGTGATGATGAAGAACCCGACCAACGCGGCCAGAAGTGAGCGTGAGGGAGACACCGAAGGGCCGCGAAGAACGTCGTCGTCCTCTGTCGGATTGCGCATGAAGAGGACTGGCGCATCGAACGACTCGTTCGGTTCCGACTCGCACGCGTCACTTTCCGTGAACTCATTGACGACGGCAGCCGGCCGGACGGTCGATCCCCGTTGTGAGTGTGCCGTTGGCTCGCGTTGGACCGGAAAGAGATGACTCATCGACAAGGAAGTTTGGATGGGTGGAGTAGCAGCCGTGAGGCGACGACGCTGCCGGAATGCGGAAAACTCAGCTCAACCAACGCTTGACTGGGTGATTGAAAGTTGACGAGATTCTCGCCCAGAAACGTTGTCTCCCAGCTAGCCGACGGTCATCCCGCCGTCGATGGTCAGTGCGTGTCCCACCACGTAACTCGCTCCCGGGCTGCACAGCCAGAGGACCGCGGAGGCAATTTCCTCGGGCTTCCCGGCGCGTCCGATGGGCACGCTTTCGGCGAAGTTGGCATAGGCGTCTTCATCGCCACTGACCACATCCCGTGCGATTTGCGTGTCGATCAAGCCTGGGTTGATCGCGTTCACGCGGATCCCTTTCCGGATGGATTCCAGCGCGGCCGTGCGAGTTAGACCGACCACACCATGTTTCGATGCGATGTACGGCGCGATGCCGGGGTTCCCTGTCAAAGCACCGACAGACGCATTGTTGACAATGGCACCTTCCCCCTGCTTCTCCATCTGCCGGAGTTGGAATTTCATGCAACTCCACACGCCCCGCAAGTTAATTCCAATCACGCGATCCCATTCATCGCGGGACGACTCCGTGATCGGAACGACCTTTGCCATCACGCCGGCATTGTTGAAGGCCGCATCCAGCCGGCCAAATTCGGAAACCGTGCGATCAACCATGGCTGCAATCTGATCGTCGTCGCTCACGTCGCACGCCACGGCCAACGCTTGCTTGCCGCTGGATCTCAGCTTTTCAGCCTCGGCGTTGACGGCATCTTCGCGGAAATCTGCCAAAACGACGGCGGCGCCCGCGTCGGCGAACGCGCGAACGGTTGCCAGCCCCATTCCCGAAGCGGCGCCGGTAACCAGTGCGACCTTGTTCTCAAATGCGGGGTTCATGCAAATCTCTCACTCTTTCGGGTGTGCCGGAAACTGAAATGGGCTCCTGTCTCTGGACCGTTTCGATCTCAGTGTTCCTGCGATAGACGTTTGAAGGTAGGGCATGCTGTGCATGCCGGCGCAGGTTCCCCGTCGGGCAAGGGTAGCAACACCATTGGACTCATAAGAAAACAACCTGCACCCGACCGCTTGGAGGTCGTGCAGCTTTTAATCACCCTCCCTCCGGGAGGGTCGCGGAGGAGCTCGCGACGACGCGGGGAGGGTTGTCCGGCCCGATTGATTTCAGTGGGTTCAAGAACACACCCTCCCCAAAGGCTCGTGCCTCGCCTTTGACCCTCCCGGAGGGAGGGTGAATTTCAGAAAAGCACGCTTTTCCCTGGCTCGGAAAGCTGCACGACCTTGCGGTAGGGTGAAGCGAATAACGCATGACGTCGATCGGCAGAACCGCTACGCTCCGTACTGCTCGTCGGTGACGTGTTCCATCCACTCGACGACCTTTCCGTCTTGAGCTTCCTGGATGGCGATGTGGGTCATTGCGGTCGTCGGCGACGCACCATGCCAATGCTTTTCGCCTGGTGGAAACCAGACGACGTCGCCCGGACGGATCTCCTGGATTTCCCCACCCCAAACCTGAACGCGACCGACTCCCGATGTGACGATCAGTGTTTGACCCAGCGGGTGCGTGTGCCATGCCGTCCGCGCCCCAGGCTCGAACGTCACGCTGGCTCCCGCGGCGCGGGCCGGGTCATGCGGATCGAACAACGGATCGATGCGCGTCTGGCCGGTGAACCAGTCCGCTGGGCCTGAAACCGAAGCTTGGGATCCGTTCTTTCTGATTTCCATGGTTCTCTCCGTTACTTTCGTGTGGGGTTCGTGAGCGTCCACGTGGCAATTCAATGTCAGCGTGAACGCAACAGCAGCGCCCGTCGCCTGCATGAACGGTCTGCGGCCGACGCGAACCTCTTCCAGCCGCGGAAGAATCGCTCGCGGTGGTCCGGGGAACGGTGCGAGTGGGTGCGGCGTTCTCTCCGGGTTCATCGGTGCTGCCTGTGAAGCGAGTTCTTGTTTTGGATGTCTCCCATCGTACGAGACAAGGACAACCACCCGGTAGAACGATCCTCCCGGCTCATTGCCTGATCCTCCACCGCCTTGAATTCCGCAACTTCCTGCCGATCCGGAAGATTGCCCGATCCTACGCAACGTCACAGGGCCAGGGTCGCCCGACACCTGGCCGCTCGATACACTGAAACGACGCCGACGCGGATCAACCTCCGCGGAACTGGCGATTTTTTTGGAGGAAGACGCGTGAATAAGCAAGCACTGCAACAACTTGTCAGCGGCATCCGGCGGCACGCCACCCTGGATGCTTCGGTTGGCACTCCGATTCACGAACTCCACCTGTCGTGCTTCGCAGCGCCCACGGAACTGACTTCCCTGGTGTACGAACCCTGCCTGTGCATCATCGCCCAAGGTTCCAAGGAAGTGCTGCTCGCCGAACAGTCGTTTCGACTTGATCCCGCGCAATTCCTGCTCGTCTCCGTTGACCTGCCGGTTGACGCCCGCGTGCAATCCGCGACGCCCAGCAAACCGTACCTGGGACTAAGAATCTCCCTGGATCCAAAGGTTGTCGGTGAACTGCTAGCCGACGGTGCAAATGTTTCATCAACGGCGGGCTCGGAGCGAGGACTTGCCGTCACCCCCACCGACCCGCAATTGCTCGATGCGGTGCTGCGGCTTGTTAACCTGTTGGACGCCCCGGCCGACATCAAACCGCTGGCTCCGTTGGTCCTTCGCGAAATCACGCACCGAGTGCTGACCGGTCCGCAAGGCTTGCGGCTTCGTCAAATCGCATTGGCTGGTGCACCGGCGTATCGCATCGCCAGTGCGATCCGCTGGTTGAAGGACCACTTCGCCGATCCTTTGAAGATCGAATCCCTCGCGGCGCAAGTGGGGCTGAGCACGTCTTCGTTCCACCAGCACTTCAAGAACGTGACCGCCATGACGCCGCTGCAGTACCAGAAGCGGATGCGGCTGCAGGAGGCCCGCAGTTTGATGATCGGAGAGAAACTGGACGCGGCCGAAGCGGGGTTTCGGGTCGGCTACGAAAGCCCCTCGCAATTCAGCCGAGAATACCGCCGCATGTTCGGCGCGCCGCCTCGGCAGGACGTCGAAGCGGTGTTGTCGTCAGCGACGTCCTAAAGCATCGGATCCGGCCCCCGAGTCCAGCGTCTGGCAGCGGTGGCTACGACGTGTTTTCGCTCTCCGTCGCCACGCTCGCCAGAGCGTGGAGAATGACGAATGCTCGCCACGACCCAATCGAAGCTAACGTGCTCCCCAGATTCACAGTCCACCGTCTGGCGACGGCGGCTACCTTGACCAAGATCGTGCGACCGCCCCGATTCGTTTCCGAGACGCGCGGCCCAGAGAATGTCCCCAACGCCGAAGACTGACGAACGATTGGGCATCGCCCATTTGATGCTACTGACCGCAGGCATTGGTGTCTCATTCGTTGTTGCTAGGGCCATCGAGCACCTGAGATTCAAGGCCGATGCCTACTATTACGACCTTGATGCGGTGCCCGCCGCGGATGGTTTTGGAATGCTGGTCGCGGCGATCTACGGACTTTGCCTCACGCTGCTGGTACTGGCCATCCACTCCGGAGATCTGTGGTCCAGCCCGGGAAAAACTCTGGCGTTGCTGTTTGCCACGATGTGCCTATTCAACTGGGGTCTGGAATTGATCGCGGCATTGGTGGTGAACGGTCGACTGCAGACGCCCATTGATCCGGGAGCCGTTGACCGACGCGGTTACATCCTGGGCATCTGGTATCGCAATTTCGCGGCGGAGGTCGGATACGTCGCCAGCATCCCGGTCCTGCTGTGGGTGATTCGCAAGTCGAAAAGACAAGGATTCACATGGCGTTTGGCCTGGTTGGGCTTCCTGTTGTTTGCTTTTCTGATCGTCGGTTACGTCCACTTCGGAGTTCGCGACTACGTCCATCCGCCGCTAAGCCATTGGTACTTCGAGCTCGCCATCGGAATCCCGATTGTGCTGCTGATCGTTGCCACGGCCAATGCGTTCATTCGACGACGTCCGGTTGATTGGTGGACGGCCCTGACCGTGACGCCGATCGCTTTTGTCTGGTGCCTGGGAATGGCAATGAAGCTTCTGGCATGACCACGCTTTGATGAATGGTCTTTTGTTCACGCCATGACATCTTGTGCACGCCGATCGACTGGTTCGAAGAACGGCATGATCGTCAATGTGTCTCTGTTGCAGGGATCGGGGCACTGATGGAAACACACACGGCCCGCCGTTGGCTTCGACAGGCACGCGTGCTCTTCACAGTGCGGAAGACGATCGAACGCGGATTATTCAAACATCGAAAGCAGCTCGTCGGCATCCGCATCGTTGGCTATCAGCGATCCTTCCAATGCCACATCGACGGCGCGCTCTCGACGATCACGGTCGACATCCGATGCGGAGCCGACAAGTTCCGCAATCGAGTCCTCCGCTCTCGAATCTCCGAATGATTCCAGAGCCATTGCGCGATCGAACGCTTCCAAATGCCCCGGTTCAGATTGCCCGGTCGGTCGGGTTGCCGCTGCGGGTCCCTCCGCTCGTGGAAGAATCGTCGTTGCGTTGCGATCCTGTTCTCCTTCGGCCGCCATTTCGACGGACTGCCTGCCGAGTTGATTGACGACAAACAGCGCGTCGGACGCCGAAATGATCCCGTCGCGATTTACATCTAAGAAGCTCTCCCGACTGGCGGATTCACCTTCACCTCTTCGTGACAGGGCGTTGATGACTTTCAATGCATCGGACGGCGTGGTGACTCCGTTGCCGTCCGTGTCTGTTGCCGACAGAATGTTGGTCGGCGTCGCGGAGGTGATCGATTTCGAACCGCGGTTGGATCGGATCACGAACAACCGATCCATGGTTTGGGGTTCGAAAATAATCGCGTACATCCCACCGGCTTCCACGTCCGCCGAGGTTGTACCGACATCCATGTTGTTGATCTGCTGAAGATCCCCGTTCAAAATGCGAATGGTTTCGCGAAGATCAACGGAGCCGACCGTCTGGACGGTGATCGTCGCATCAACTGCCGCTTGGAAAAGAATCGCGGTCGGTAAGTTGTTACCGGGAATCAGTTGGGGACCAATCAGACGGCTGGGAATCAGAATCTGTGTGTCATCGTCATTTGTCAAATCGTCATCGTTGATCATGCCGGTCAACATGCCGCTGACGATGGTCGCATTGCCCGACGGATTGGACAACGTGATTTCGAATGACTCATCCGCTTCGGTGGAGGTATCGCCACTCACCTGGATCGTCACCTCTTTTGACGATTCCTGATCTGCGAAAGTGATTGTTCCGCTCGGCAAGACGCCGCCGAAATCTTGCGTATCAACTGGGTCGTCGCCGATCCCCTGCACGGTGTAGTCCACCGTTAGCACACCGTCGACATTGCCGGTTCGTGTGACCAGGAAGGTGAACGGCGTGGTCCCGGAATCGCCTTCGCTGACCGAAGTCATCTCCGCCGATATCGACAGCATCGCGGCAGCCTGATTGTCCCCCAACAGGTCGGATTCGAAGGCTCCGATATCCGGGCCGTTACCTTGCGGTCGGACGACGCCGCGCTGGTCGGTTGTCAAGCCGGCCAACACGCCGCTGGACAGGGCAGGACTCCCGTCCAGCAGGGCGATCGTCGGCGTCGGACCTCCATTGTCACTCAGCTCGGCAATTTGAGCTTGCACGTCGACAAGGTCAGAACCCAGGGCTGTGAAACTGGAACCAGCGGAGTCACCGACCAGGTTGGCGCCCTGGCTGATGATGCTGCCCGCAAGGTCCGGCGAATCATCCGCTGTATTCTCCGCGACCAATGTGTTGATGGCGGTCACACTAGCGTCCAATGCGACGGAGATTCCGCCACCGGACGCCGCTTCATTTCTCGCGATCGTCACGCTTTTCAGCGACAGCACCCCGCCTTCAGCACCAATCCCACCGCCATTGCCGGAAGCGGAATTGTCGGCAAGCGTCGAATTTGTCACCAGCGTCGTGCCAGCCCCTTCGTCATTGAACAAGCCCGCTCCGGAGGGAGCTTGATTGGCGCTGATCGTCGAAGAACGAACCTCCAAGAGCCCCGAACCACTGTTCCATAGTCCGCCGCCTTCATTGGCAGCGACGTTGGAGTCCACGACGGTTCGGTCCAGCGTCACGGATCCGTTTCCGGAAATATGAAACGCCCCGCCGTTGCCTGGTGCCGCGGTTTGGGATGGCCCGGCGATGTTGGAGGACAGGTTCGAAAGCAGCACCGTGGTCGTCGACTCTGCGGTCGCCTCGATTCCCCCACCAGCACGATTGGCGACGTTTGCTTCCAATGTCGTCCCGACGATCGAGACGGTGCCGCCAAGGTTCAGAAGTCCGCCCCCAGATCCGCTGGATCCGGTCGCCCTGTTCTCGCGAATCGTCGCGTTGACGACAGAAAGCGTTCCTCCGTTATTGAACAGCGCTCCTCCACCGTCATCGGCCTGCGGACCCGCAGCCGTGTTTCCAGTCAATCTGGTTCCGTTGATCGACATCACTCCGGCGCCATTCCACAGTCCGCCTCCTTCACGTGCGGCTTGATTGTCGACGACGCTTCCATTGATCAGTGAAACATTGCCGGCGCCGCTGACATGAAGTGCGCCTCCGTTTCCGGGAGCCGCGGTTCCCTCAGGACCGGCGACGTTTGCCACCAGATCGACGTTGTTCAGGGAGCTCGTTGATCCGTCCAACGCCTCGATACCTCCTCCGGCACGGTTTGCGACGTTTCCAGACAACGTTGATGACGTCAGAGACAAATCACCCGCATTGGCGATGCCACCGCCACTTCCGGAGGCCCCGGTTGCCAAATTATTGGTGATGCTGGTGGCCACAACGGACATCACACCCAGATTGTGAATGCCGCCCCCGCCATCGGTTGCCTCGTTCCCGGTCGCTTCGTTTCCATCGATCAGTGCGTCGGTGATGGTGACCACACCGGTCGTCGAAGCCTCATTGAAAACACCGGCACCGCGGACAGCGGAATTGTCGGTAATTTCGGTGGCCAGCACCGTCAGTGTACCGGCCGGCGAATTCCAAAGCCCACCGCCCTCGATTGCCGCATTGCCGGAAATGCTCCCTCGAATCACGGACACCAATCCATTTCCACTGATATGCAATCCTCCGCCATTTCCTGGGTTCGCGTTCGTTTCCACCGAATTCCCACCGCTGCCGTTTCCGTCAACTCCCAACGTCACGTCCGTCAGAACTGTTGAACTCTCCGCGGTGACTTCGATTCCGCCGCCCGCCCGGTTCGCTGTGTTGCCGCCAATGACCGTCGAGGTCACGGTCATGTTGCCGCCAAAGTTGAACAGACCGCCACCGGAACCGCTCGTTCCATTGGCAACATTTCCAACGACGGCGGAATCGTGAATCGTGAGCACGCCTTCATTGTTGAACACGCCGCCTCCACCGCTGTCAGCCGCATCTCCCGTGGCGACGTTGTCGGAAATCGTTGTGCCGATCACCGACATGGTTCCGGTTGCAGAATTCCACAGTCCGCCGCCTTCGACCGCAGAGTTGTTTTGCACCACTCCTCCCGAGATGGCCACATCGGAGTCAAAAGTGACGTGCAAGCCGCCTCCGTTGCCCGGGTTGGCACCACTGCCGGCGACGGAATTCCCATCCGCTACCGTCTCTCCGCCAAGAGTCACGTTGTCAAGCGTGAGACTCACCGCCCCGACTTCGATCCCGCCACCGGCTCGATTGGCTTGGTTGCCGCTGATCACGGAATCCTCAATCGTCACGTTGCCTGTGCGGGCCAGGATTGCGCCGCCGCTTCCGGAGAGCCCTAAGGCGGAGTTTCCGATAAAGTTGCTTGCGCTGATGTGAAGGTCTCCATCGGTGCTAAGAATGGCGGCACCACCGTCGCCCATCATTGCGCCCGATGCCTGATTGCCGACGAAGGAACTGCCGGCGATCGTCACCGTCCCCGCTGCCACATTCATCACACCTGCACCGCCACCACGGGGACCATCAGCGACGTTGTTTTCGAACGTCGCGTCCTGAACGATCAACACGCCACCGTTGTTAAACAGTGCTCCGCCGCCGTTATCTTCAGCGGTTCCACTGGCGGTGTTCGTTGAAAAAGAAACGCCGGTCACTTCCATGGTGCCGCCGCCGTTCCACAAGCCGCCGCCCTCTGAAGCAGCCAAGTTCCCGCTGACCGAACCACCGGTCACCGTCGCGTTCCCGGCACCACTGATATGCAGACCGCCTCCATTTCCCGGCGCGGCGGATCCGGATGGCCCGGCGACGTTGTCCTGAACCATGACCTCGTTGAGGATTGTTTCGCTGCCGTCGGTGGCTTCGACACCGCCACCAGCTCGATTGGCAACGTTCCCCCGGACCGTCGTCGATGTGATCGCGAGCGATCCGCCCAAGTTCAGGACTCCGCCACCAGACCCGCTGGCTCCGTCGGCGACATTCTCTAGAATCGAACTGTTGCCGACGACGAGTTCACCACCGTCATTGAAGATTCCGCCGCCACCCTGATCGGCATCGCTGCCAGAGGCAACGTTACCCGAGATGACCGAATCCACGACGACCATCTTTCCGGCACCACTGTTCCACAGGCCACCGCCTTCGGCGTTTGCCGCATTGGATGCGACGGTGGCATCAATGAAGGTCGCACTCCACGGCCCGGAAGTATGAAAAGCACCTCCGTTGATTCCGGTGCTGTTGTCCTCCAGTGCCGTCGATAGGAAAGTTGCCGTCCCCGCGTTCTCCACGCCACCGCCGGCTCGAGCAGCCGAGTTCGCGGAGATCGATCCGCCACTGACGGCCAGAACGCCGCCGTCGTTATTCAAAATCCCTCCGCCGTTGCCCAGTCCAACCGTGGCGGTATTTTCAGTGATTTCGGTGTTCGAGAGGGTCAGCGTCCCGCCAAAGTTTGCGATGCCGCCGCCCCCTTCCCCCGGCTCATCTCCACCGCTGGCATTCGCGGTGATCGTGCTGTCGGCGATTGAAAGTGTTCCGGTTTCGTTGACGACGCCGCCGCCATTTCCTTCGGCGCTGTTGTTTGAAATGGTGGCCCCCGTAACGGTGACACGTCCCCCGGCTGGCGACAGCAAACCCGCCGCCGCCGGTCCCGTGACTCGGTAGCCATCGGGCGTCCCGTCAGCGTCGACATCGATATCAGTGTTGACCCCGTGCAAGACGACTTCGCGCAGGGCGAGTGGAAGCAGGTTGTTGTATTGACGCGCCTGGTCGGGATCGCTCAGGTCGAATGAATACGTCATGTCAAAATCGATCACGCCGCCCGGTGCCGTGGGGAAGCTGTCGATATCGAACTCCGCGAGCGGAGACTGACCTTCCGGTGGAGCGGAAGTCTGCGGATCCGAGAGGTTCAGCAGCACGTTGCCGTACGCAGCCAAGCCTTCGCCCACCGTGATAAAGCCATCCCCATTGACGTCCTCGCTGGCCGTCGGGACTTTCGATGCAACCGCTTCACCGCCCGAGCCGAAGAACGGTCCGGCAATCTTGCCGCTGTCATCAAAATCCGATGCAAAACGCCCATGGATGTGTTGGATGTGTGGTTGGTCCGGGACCAAGCCGGTCGCATCAATGCTGACGGAGATCGTCGGATTCATCGGCGAGGACTGATCCAAGATCACCGAGGCGGTCCCCGACACGCCAGAACCGTTCAGCGGCACCAACGTTGTCGTGAAGACCCTGGACGTCACGTCAGTTCCGCCGTTATTGAAAATGCCTCCGCCGGTTGGCGCTGAATTGCTGTCGATCAAGGTGCCATCAATCTCAAGCGTCCCGGTACTGGAATTCCAAAGTCCGCCGCCTTCGGATCCGGCGCGGTTGCCGGCGACCGAGCCACCGTTGAACGCGACGACGCCGTCGCCACCGATGTGCAGACCGCCGCCGTTTCCGGGGTTGGGATTCTCGGCAACCGAGTTGCCCTCTGTGTCGTCGTTTTCCCCATCGCGGTCGCTACCTAACGTGACGTTTGTCAGCGTCGTGTTGCTTCCGGCGGTGACCTCAATACCACCGCCGGCTCGATTGGCGGTATTGCCGCTTATGGTCGTCGAGCTGATCGCAAGCGAGCCACCCAGATTCAGGATACCTCCGCCCGATCCGCTCAATCCGTCAGCGACATTCCCGATCACCAAACTGTTCTCGATCTCGATCGTGCCGCCATTGTTAAACACACCACCGCCACCATCGTCGGCGGCAGCGCCGCTGGCGGTGTTGTGACTGATCGTCGTTCCGTCGATGACCATCGTCCCGCCACCGTTCCACAGCCCACCACCTTCGCGCGCCGCCGAGTTGCCGCTGACGGTACCGCCGAAAATATTGACCGTGGCATTTCCGGTCACGTGCAAGCCGCCGCCATTACCCGGCGAAGCGGTTGCGGCCGGCGCGACACCCGCGTTGTTGCCATCCAACGCGACGTTTGTCAAAGTGACCAGCTGGTCCGATGCATCCTCAATTCCACCGCCGGCACGGTTCGCGCGATTATTCGTAATCGATGAATCTGACGCCGCGAAGACACCAGCATTCAGCACTGCCCCGCCGCTTCCAGCCACCCCGGCGGCCGCGTTTCCGTCCAGCGTGACCCGATCCAGCGTCAAATCTCCGGAATTGTAGACCGCACCACCATCGCCGACGGAGCTCGGCGATGCACCGCCGGTGTCCGATGCGATGCCACCGGTAATTGTGATCCCGGACAGTTCGACGTCCGCACCCGACATGATGTCGAAAGCTCGGTCACCCAGAGCCGAGGCGTCAATGACCGACGTGCCGTCGCCCGCGATCGAGACGATGTTGCCTTCGGCAATGTCAAGGTCGCCGGTGGCCGCTGCGTTTTCGTCCGAGCCGGACAGCGTCAGCGTGAGCGTCCCCGCAGGCAGTGTGATCGAATCGGCTTCTCCATTAGCATTGGATTCAATGATTGCTTCACGCAGACTGGTGACGCCATCGGAAGCATCGATCGTATCGAGCAGTGTATTGACGGTAATTGCTGCTAACAGGTTCCGCCTCTCAAGCCCCTCCACCGATGGTCGACGCAGCGCAGAACGTCGCGTTCGACTTCTCTTAATTTCTCGCCTCTTGGCACGGGTAGTCGCCGGAATCATCTTAAAGGGCATGTCACATTCTGGTTTGTGGGAAGGACAACCGATGCCACCGCCGTTTCGACCCGATGGATCGAATGGAGACTGAGCGAAAATGAACGCATCGGCGGTGTTGCGATTGGGGATCCTTTCACCTACGGGTGACAAGAATCGCTGTGACAGGGTTGTTTCCAAAATCCCGCAAAAAGGCTCCAGCACGCAGCTCAGGCTTCGCAACGCCCGACCGCGGGGCCGTCTGCGTGTTCATTAGCTGGCTCAATCCCACCGACGACGCTGGCCCCAATTCACGCCATCAAAAGCGTCGCAATCGCCCTGAAGGAACGGCGCAAGATTTGCCCCACCACCCCTGCTTTTGAAATCGCGTTTGAAATCAGCTTGGTCGTCTGGATCCGGTCAAAGTGACTCGCCGTGACGGTTTTGCGCAGCTGACCTAGGGTTCAACTAGAATCGGGACGCCTCGCTGAATCCAACACGCGAGCTCTTACGATTGCCGATCGCTTACGATTGCAGAGTGCGGTTTTCAATCGCTGTTGCAGCACGTCTACCGCCCCTGTCGTTGGCCAGCGCGTTGGAGAGCCGTCGAAATTGAATTCAGAACACTCGGTTGACGACCGCGACGCGGACGGCCAGCCGCCCGATGATTCCTGCGACTTGATCGCAGCTCCAAGTTGGTACGGCGAAGAGATACACCCATCATCGATTGGTCGATTTCGAGACTGCCTGGATGATGGCTGGTCAGAACATCTGATTGGCAACCGGCTGGGTCAATTTGAATTGGCTGAAAAGATCGGCGAAGGGGCAATGGGCGTCGTCTTTCGAGGAACGGGTCCGTCGCGTACCGAAGTCGCGGTCAAGGTGCTCCGCCCTGAATTGGCGAGTCGACCGAATGTTGTTGAACGATTCCGAAAGGAAGCAAAGCTACTCGCGAAACTCGATAGCCCGGCGATCACGCGAATCGTGGAAATCGGCGAGGATCGGGGGCTTCGGTACATCGTGATGGAGCTCGTCCGGGGAATTTCCCTGCGAGAGCACATTCGGCGACACGGACCATTGGACGAGCGGATTGCCCTACAAATCGTTCGGGAAATCGCAGCCAACCTTGATGTGTTGCATCAAAGCGAGATCATCCATCGTGATATCAAGCCATCAAACATTCTGATTGATGCGGATTCGATTCAAAACCTCGATGCGACGGCTGATGCAAGATGGACCGGGCAGTTTCCTGAGGGTGCGATCAAGATCTCCGATTTCGGATTGGCTCGGTTTGTGACTCAGTCCGAATCGATGGACGTGACCCGAGCGGACGCAGTGATCGGAACCCTGCAGTACATGGCCCCCGAGCAACTGTTGCGAGATTCTGAGATTTCAACCGCCGCAGACGTCTACTCGGTCGGAGCGACGCTTTTCGAAATGCTTTCCGGCCGGCCCCCGATGGAAAACGGCAGCCTGTTCAACCTCGCCGACCAGCATCTGAATTCAAGGCCGCCGCGGTTGACAGCGATGTCGGTTCCCGTCAGTGAACCTGTGTCCGATCTTGTTGCCAGAGCCTTGGAGAAAAGCCCGGCACATCGATTCCCCGATGCCGCAGCTTTTCTGGCTGAAGTCGATGCCATCATCAATGGCCAACCCACGCGGCTCGATTCGTACCAGGGACCTCAGAAGACACAGCGCGGCAAGACCATTGTTTATGAAATAGCATGCGAACTGGAAGCATCGCCACAGGCGCTTTGGCCGCATGTCTCCAATACGGAGCGGATCAATCGCGCCATCGACCTTCCGCCGGTCGAATACACCATCGAAGATCAGCGAAACTCGGCGATCCGTAAGATTGGAACGGTTCGGATCTTGAACGTTGGTTTCCAATGGTTGGAGTACCCTTTCGAATGGGTCGAAACGAAGCGATTTTCGATCCTTCGGCAGTTCATCCGGGGACCGCTCAAGTGGATGACCAGCACCGTTGAACTTCATCCGAACGGCGGTGGAACGAGGCTTGTCCACCGAATCGAAGTGCTGCCCTCAGGCGTGTTCGGTCGTTTGCTGGCGAACTATCAAATTGGCCTGCAGTCAGCGAGAAAGTTCAAAAAAGTTTACCATCGCATCGATGCTATCCTGAGCAAAGGTCGCGCGTCGACTTCGCCGAACCGGACGGAAGGGCAAGGTGCCGGCCAGGACCCGTTTGAGTCGAGTCGCACGCTCTCGAGCAAGAAGACAGGGCAAGTCGATTCGATCATCGGTCGCCTCGCCGATCGCAATCTGGATCGGTCGGTGTTGATGGAACTGTCCAGACTGATTCGACATGCACCGCCGCAGGTAGTCGGACGAATCCGGCCGATCGAACTTGCTCGCCGGCTGGGGTTTCCGCGACATGCGGTGATCGAAGCCTGTTTGCACGCAACGGATGCGGGCTTGCTGCAGCACCAATGGGACATCTATTGCCCCTCCTGCAAAGTCCCAACGACGCACGTGCGCGAATTGAGCGAAGTTGCAGATCACGGGCGATGTCAAGTCTGTGACCTTGAATTTCGAAACGATCTCGCTCACCAAGTCGAGATCGTCTTTACCGCTCACCCTAAGATCCGGTCCTCAGACACTCGCGTGTACTGCATCGGCGGACCTTGGCATTTGCCCAATGTGGTCGCGCAGTGTTTGCTCGATCCGAAGTCGACGCGACAGTTGTTGCTGCCACTCGCAGAAGGCAAATACCGGATCCGCAGCCCCCAGCTATCCATTTCTGTTTCCTTGGTCGTCGACCGGCAAGCACGTCAAGAGATGACGGAAATCGAATTCAGTGAATCATCCCAGATCGCCGAACTCCCGCCGTTGCGTGATCAATTCCAGTCAATGACGATCAAGAATGACTTTCACCGAGATGTCCTCGTCCGAATTGAACGCGCCGATTACCAAACCGACATTCTTTCGGCAACCGATGTCGCATCGTTTTCAACCTTCCGGCGGCTGTTCCCCAATGAATTGCCGCCGGTGGACCATCCGATATCGATTCCCGAGGTGACATTCCTGGTCAGTTCCCACACCGATCATGAGCAGGGCGACACCACGCAGGAGCAGCAGTACACGAAGTTGCGAGAACGATTGCAAGTTGTCCAAAGTTTGGTGGCGTCATTCAACGGATGTTGTGTCAAGTCCGTCGCGGAAACGACGATTTCGGCATTCCATGATCCTGGCGATGCATTGAATGCTGCGAAGCAATTAGCACGCAGATCCGAAACGTGCTTTCGGTCCCGGTGCGCACTGCATTCCGGCCCAGCCGTGATGATGACCGTGACCGATCGCATTGAGTATTTCGGCAAGACATTTGTCGATTCGATCGAGCTTGCTCAGCTTGCCAACGAAGGTGAAATCTTGATGTCGCAAGAGACTTATGATCGTTGGATCGCAAAGCAGCACCCCGACGTCCCTCTGCCGGCCACAGACCGACGTGTGGTTCCGCTAAATCGCAGCGGTCGGCAACAGAAGATCGTTGTGTTGCGCGGTTGAGCTTGCAGATCTTTCGGCCGACGCCCCTCGTCAAGAGCTTAGGTATTTTTTTAAGCCGAGCTCACGGAGTTCCCGATCAACCTCCTCGGCGGAATCCGACAGCAGCGACTTTTCGACCTCCGTTCGCATCAACTCGCCGAAACGATCTCTCGCCCGTTTCAGCGTTTGCCGCAGCCAGGCCGCGGTAACTTCTCGATTCAGTCGTTCTCCCGTCAATGTTGCGAGTTGACTGGAATCGAGACGGGGGTGCTGCGCGCGAAGCTTGAGAACGAGTGAATAACAGCTTCCGTTGTTTGCATCCGCCGCATCCATCGCCAACCAGGTGCGGCTCAACACCTCACGGCGCCACTCTTGATCGAACGTGTCATCGATTGGGGGTGAATACGATGGCTCCCGCCCCTGAAGCAACTCGACCGCACACGTTCGGGGCCGCGTTTGTTGCCGACGAAAGTGGTCGTTGACAAGATTCGTTAGCGACCGTTTGAGGTAGTCACGGAATCGCCCGCGGTCGGGGCTGGCCCTTCGAAAATCCCCTCGAACGAATTTGAAAGCGAACTCTTGGGCAAGGTCGTCGGCGATATCAGGGTCGCGACAGACCGCCAACAGATAGCGATAGGCAGGCCCCGCGTAGCGCAGCAGCAAATCTCGATGACCCTTGGATGGTCCCCCGACATCGTCGGAGACGGATTCAAAGATCGCTGACCAATGCGTTTGAATCTGGCTCAGCCGGCTCGCTTCGACTTCGGGAGGATCGGGCTTCATCGTTCCGGAATGACACGTTGTGAATGCGGACTTGCCGAGAGGTCACCGCCCAGGCTATCTGAGCGACATCGTAATTCGTCACCAGCGCCGCTACTTCATTTCGACGGTCGACCATCCATTTGAATCGAAAGGTCGTCGGCCTGCGGGTCCTGTTCTGATTCCCGCCCACCGTCGTCTCTCCGGTTCTCCCCGACGCCGTACAGCAGGTAGCCTCCGTTGTGGGGACGATAGATCGGCGGTTGCCCGGAGTAGACACCTTGCGGAAGCTGCGCGGAGTACTTGGGGACGAGTTCGCCGAGTCGTTTCGGGTAAACACCATGTTCCGCATGGAAGGCGGCGAGCGTTCACGCGGCCTCCACGTTCAAGAATCGCTGCCTGGCACGAGGGGGCCTCTCGGATGTTGGGCGGGGCGTGTTGTCCGGAGCCCGTCGAATCCGCCGGCAAAAAACCTTGACATTCGAACGGCACCTTCGTACTTTGTATCGCAAAGTCAGTCGCCCGAGTTTTCACTCATCCGGGACACCCGTGGAACTTCGCGAAGCACTTCAGCAGATCTCCGACATTCGGCAGCAGATGGCACGCAGCGAAGTGTTCCGCGGCTATCGCTCGCTGACGGTCGGATTCTCCGGAGTGCTGGGGTTGCTGGCTGCCGGTCTGCAGCCCCTGTGGGTGCCGTCGCCGGCGAGCGACTTGGAGCGTTATCTGGCTCTTTGGTCAATCGTTGCTTGCCTCAGCGTTTTGATTGCGGGGACGGAGTTGTATCTGAGAGCAAAAGACAACGAATCGGCGCTTGCACGCGGGATGACACGGCTGGCGGTGGAGCAGTTCTTGCCCTGCCTGGTCGTTGGAGCCTTGCTGACGGTTTGCATCTATCGCAATGCACCCAGCGTCGCGTGGATGTTACCCGGGCTCTGGTCTCTGGTTTTCGGATTGGGAATCTTCGCCTCTTGGCGATTGTTACCACCGCCGGTCGTTTGGGCGGGTCTGTACTACGTCGCCTGCGGCTGCGGTTGCTTGAGATGGGGGCAGGGGGAGTACGCCTTTTCACCTTGGCAGATGGCCTTGGCTTTCGGCGGAGGACAATTGCTGTGCGCGGCAATCCTGTACTGGACGTTGGAGCGAAAACATGCCTCGTAGAACGAAGCGAAACGAACCCTCCGGCGATTCACCGTCATCGGGGCGTGCTGGTCGATTTTCCTATCAGGGGCTGGAGCGGGTGATGCATGAAAAAGCACGCCTGGGGATCCTGGCTTCTTTGGCGGCCAATGTCGACGGCGTGTTGTTCAACGACTTGAAGCAACTGTGCTCGCTGACCGATGGCAACCTCAGCAGGCACCTGGGCGTGCTGAGCGAAGCGGGCCTGGTTGAGATCTGGAAGGGCAGTAGCGGGTCGCGGCCGCAGACGATGTATCGCTTGACCGATACCGGCCGCGAACGATTTGCCGAATACATCGACGTCTTGGAAAAGGTCGTCGCTGATGCGCGGCTGCAATCGCAAACCGACGCCGAATTGGATCGTTCGGGGCTGCCGGGCCGATGGTCACCTGGCTGACCCCTTCCCTTTTTTTGCACCTTCACTTTGCGTTACAAAGCTTATCGGCCTAATAAGACAGGATCCTCTGCATGAAAATTATTCGAGCCTCCGACCTGGGGATGTGCTTCGGTGTTCGCGACGCGTTGCAGATGACCCGGCAGATCCCCGATCCGACGCAGGTGACGATTCATGGCGAACTGGTCCACAACCCACGCGTGATCCATCAACTGAGCCGGGCCGGTTTCCAACAAGCAGCCGAGAATGATCGAAGCGCGATGGCTTCGACGCCCCAGGTGCTGATCACGGCGCATGGCATCAGTGATGCGGAAAGGAAGCGGCTGCGAGCCGCCGGAAAGCAATTGATCGACACGACGTGTCCGCTGGTTCGGCGAGTCCACGAGGCGGCGGTGCAACTGGCCGCTGAAGGACGGCATGTGTTGCTGATTGGAAAACCCGGGCACATCGAAGTGCTGGGCATCATCGAAGATTTAGAATCCTACGACGTCATTGCCAGTCCGCAGGATGTCCGAGCCTACGAAAGTGAAACGCTGGGGGTGATCTGTCAAACGACCATGCCGATGCAAGCCGTCGATGAAATCAGGGCGTGCATTTCGCGGCGAAACCCCCACGCGGACATTCGTTTCATCGACACGGTCTGCCATCCCACCAAGCGTCGACAGCAAGCGATGTCGGAACTGATCCGTCAAGTCGATGCGGTAGTGGTCGTGGGTGGCCGCAATTCCAACAACACTCGACGTCTGGCAGAACTCTGCCAACAACACGGCGTCCCCGCCGTGCACGTCACGTGCGCCGATGAAATCGACCCAACTTGGTTCGGCGACGCTGAAACGGTTGGCCTGACCGCCGGCACGTCGACGTTGGACGAGACGATCAACGAGGTCCACGAGCGACTGGAAGCGATCGCAGCCAGCAAAGTACCGACAGATGCTGGCTGAGCACGCTCATCAGCCTGTAGCTGCAGTATCAATCGATCCATGTCTTGCGTCACAGATTCACCCTCCCGCTTGGAGATCGTACAGCTTTCCGAGTGCGGAAAAGACGTGCTTATCTTAAATTCACCCTCCCTCCGGGAGGGTCAAAGGTGAGGCACGAGCCTTTGGGGAGGGTGTCCTAGAGAACGAGTTGAAAATCAAGGACGCCGGACGTGCCCTCCCCGCGTCGTCGCAGGCTCCTCCGCGACCCTCCCGCAAGCGGGAGGGTGAAGTGACTTGTGCTGCCGTCGCCCAACGACGGCAAGGTGTCACCTCCCACGCTCTGGCGAGCGTGGTTACCTCAAAATGTCGCTGTCCAGCGAGTCAACCGTCATCACGGATACGAACAACCCTCCAAATCAGATCAGCAGGTGAAGCATGGGCAAGTACTGGATCCCGCGGGAGATGCGAATCGCGCCCGACCTGGACTCGGCGAGAACCGTCGGTCCGGTCCGAAAACAACACGCTCTGCTGATCAATCCGTTCTATCCCAAAGATCCGCATGCGAGTTTCGGCAAGCATGTGTTGACGCCGTCCCTGGCCCTGACCAGCATCGCGGGCAGCACGCCGGACCACTGGGACGTGGAGTACTGGGACGAGAACCTGCTGCAGGGCCCGCCGCCGTGTGATCCGGTTCCCGCCGTGGTTGGGATCTCCGTCCACCTGACGTTTGCGAATCGAGCTTACGAGCTTGCACGTTGGTACCGTGATCGCGGATCGATCGTCGTCTTGGGCGGCTTGCATGCGATTTCGTGCCCCGACGAGGTCGCGGCGCATGCCGACGTGCTGGCAATCGGAGACGGAGTTCAGTTGTGGGGACAGATTCTGCGTGACATCGATGCGGACAATCTAAAGGACGTGTACCGGGCCGGCTTCAAGCGACCCTACCGCGAAGACCCTCCGCCGCGACGTGACCTCCTGAAACGGAACGGATTCCTAACCACGACCAGCTTGATCGCCACCCGCGGTTGCCACAATCGATGTGGATTCTGCTATCTGTCCACGAAAGGGCTGCACATGCCGTACTCAATGCGGGACGTCCAGCAGATCGCCGACGAGTTCCGACGCGACGGCCAACCGTATGCGGTGTTCACCGACAATAATCTGGGGTCCAACCCCGAGTACCTGCGTCGACTGTGTCGCGCCCTCCGACCGCTCGAGAAAATCTGGAGCGCCGCGGTCAGCATCGACGTGACCGATGATCCGTCGCTGGTTCGCGAGATGGCTTTGGCCGGGTGCACCGGAGTGTTCATCGGTTTCGAGTCGTTACAGAATGAAAACATCACGGATGCGAAGAAAAAGAGTCCTCGAACCGAGGACTACGCACGCCGCGTCGAACTGCTTCATCGCAACGGGATCCAAGTCAACGGAAGTTTCGTGTTGGGATTCGACCACGACCGGGAAGACGTGTTCGAAACCACCGTTCGATGGGTGGAGGAGAACCGCCTGGAGTGCGCGACGTTTCACATCATGACGCCGTATCCTGGGACTCCGCTGTTTCGGCAGATGGATTCCGAAGCGCGGTTGTTGCACACCGATTGGAGCAAATACGACACCGCGAACGTCGTTTTTCGCCCCAAACACTTGACACCGGAACAGCTGTCCGAAGGTTACGAGTGGTGTTACCGGCGTCTCTTCTCCGCGGCGTCGATCTGGCGTCGACGGCCGCGAGACTGGCGGGCTGTTCCGGCCTACCTGGCGATGTCGTACTTGTACAAGCGTTCCAATCGTTTCTGGCATCTGCTGATCAAGTACCAGCTGACCGCCCGAGCCTGGCGACCGCTAGTCGAATTGACAAGAAGAAGACACCTTCGATTCCGCCGCCGCCTGGCCAAGCAGAATGTGGAGGATGTGGGACGCAGCAGCAGCGTCGTCTCCGCCGGCGTGTAGATTCCCTCGATCCATTGACCCGCCAAGAAAATGAAGCGACGGTGCGGCTGCCGGTCGGCACCGGACCGGGACGGTTGCCGATGGAGGAGATGGAAATTTCATGGAATTTCAACCGTCGGAATGCGACCTGGCCGTCAACGCAACTTTATATTGCAGGCTGCCGCGCGACCGGGTGAAGTCGCCAACTGTTTCTGAGAGACGATCAGCTTCTCAACAATCCTCGGAGTCGATTCATGTTTAGCATCCACCGATTTGTCATCGTCACCCTGGCCCTCTTGGGGTCCGCGAGCGTTTACGCTCAGGAAAAACCGAACATCCTCTTCATCATGGGAGACGACGTCGGGTACTGGAACATCAGCGCGTACAACCAAGGCTTGATGGGTTACAGCACCCCAAACATCGACCGTCTCGCCAAAGAGGGCGGCCAATTCACGTCCTACTATGCGCAACAGAGTTGCACCGCCGGTCGCTCGGCGTTCATCACCGGGCAGATGCCATTTCGAACGGGCCTGTCCAAAGTCGGGCTGCCCGGCGCGGACTTGGGATTGCAGGAGGAAGATCCCACCATCGCCGAGCTGCTCAAGCCGCACGGTTACATGACCGGCCAGTTCGGCAAAAACCACCTTGGTGACAAGGACGAATTCCTGCCGACCAATCACGGCTTCGACGAGTTCTACGGCAACCTGTACCACCTCAATGCAGAGGAGGAACCCGAGAACCCCGACTATCCGAAAGACCCTGAATTCAGAAAAAAGTACGGCCCCCGCGGCGTGATCCACAGCTTCGCCGACGGCAAGATCGAAGACACCGGACCGTTGACCAAGAAGCGGATGGAAACCATCGATGAAGAAGTCCTGGGTGTCGCGAAAGACTTCCTGGATCGGGCGACCAAGGCGGACAAGCCGTTCTTCTGCTGGTTCAATACCACGCGAATGCACAACTTCACTCACGTGAAAGAAGAGAACTCGGGAAAGACCGGGTTGGGATTCTACGCCGACGGAATGGTCGAGCACGACGCGGTGATCGGCAAGCTGCTGGACCACGTCGATGAACTCGGCATCGCCGAGAACACCATCGTGGTTTACACGACCGACAACGGACCGATGGTTTGTCTGTTCCCCGATGCGGGCTCCACTCCGTTTCGTGGCGAGAAGAACACCAACTGGGACGGCGGCTGGCGCGTTCCCGCTCTGATCCGCTGGCCCGGCACCGTCAAACCCGGCAGCAAGTTCGACGATCTGGTCTCCGGCGAGGACTGGATGCCGACGCTGCTTGCCGCCGCCGGCGAGTCGGACATCAAGGAAAAACTTCTCGACGGGCACAAAGCCGGTGACAAGACCTACAAGGTTCACCTGGACGGCTTCGACCAGACCGACTATCTGTCCGGCAAGAGCGAGAAGAGCAACCGCCCGGGATTCTTTTACTTCAGCGATGACGGCGATCTGCTGGCTGTCCGGGGCAAGCGGATCAAGGCGCACTTCATGATCCAGGAAGCGACCGGCATCGACGTTTGGCGTCATCCCTTCACGACGCTCCGGGCGCCGATCTTCTTCGATCTCAAAATCGATCCAGGTGAACGGGGCGACGAAGGCATGAATTACAACGACTGGTGGTACCGCCGCGCTTACGTGTTGGTTCCGATCCAGGAACAAGTGGCAAAAGTGATCGAAACCTTCAAGGAATTTCCGCCGCGTCAAAAGCCGGCCAGCTTTACCGTCGGTGAGGCGCTCGAAGCCCTGAGCTCGCCGATGGCTCCCGGGAAGTAATTCCGCGCAGCGGAGTTGGCGGGTTGGACTTTGCTCCGGCCCGCCGTGGCACTCCGTTTCACCACCACCGTCTGGCGACGGTGGCTACAAGCTAATCCAGCCCTACGTGGCCACGCTCGCCAGAGCGTGGTCGATCTGAGCGCTCCACCGTCGGGCGACGGTGGCTACAACCTAATCCAGCCCTCCGTAGCCCACGCTCGCCAGAGCGTGGGAAGCGCGGGACAACCCGTTCATGGCGTTCACCGATGAAACGGACGCATCTTCCGCGGCTGTGCCCTGAATCGTATCGCGGTCAGGTGTACATTCACTGGACGATGTCCATCGACGATCGACGCACCGGATGGCTTGTTCCGGCGTTCAAGGACAGATTCCGCGAACTGTTGACGCACGCCGCATTTCGGTACGCTTTCGTGTGTCCGGTTTACTGCCTGATGCCGGACCACATGCACCTGGTCTGGGCGGGAGTGAGTGCTCGAAGCGACCAATTGAAAGCATGCCGATACTTCCGCAAGCACGTCAATACGGTGCTCCGACGCCATGGCTACCGTTTCCAGCATCAAGCGCACGATCGGGTTCTCCGAGAGGACGAACGCGAAGAATCGGCATTCATCACCCTTGTCGAATACGTCGCCCGCAATCCCGAAAGGAAGGGCTTGGTGCCGCCTGATTGTTTTTCCGAGTACCGATACACCGGCTGCCTCATCCCCGGCCATCCCGAACTGGAGTTTGGTCAACCCGACTATTGGCTTCGATTTTGGCGTGCCTATTCGTTTCTGCAAAACAACGGACTGTTCGATCCGTTTGAGGAGTCGGTGTAACAACCCGCCACCGTCTGGCGACGGTGGCGACGACTGTGCATTGGCGATCATAGCCACTTTCGTCAGAGCGTGATCAATCGGACCGCTCCACCGTCTGGCGACGGTGGCTACAACCTAACGCTGCCCTCCGCCACTCCAGCGTCTGGCGACGTTGGCTATAACCAAACACGGCACTCCGTCGCCACGCTCGCCAGAGCGTGGTCGATCTGAGCGCTCCACCGTCTGGCGACGGTGGCTACAACCTAATGCTGCCCTCCGCCGCTCCACCGTCTGGCGACGGTGGCTACAATGTGGCGTCCTACGCATTCCGCTCGCACATTGGGCTGCGCCAGAAAGTCGAGACCAAACTTCCCCCGATGTCGGAAACCAACAACGTCAGCCACTGGCTTGATCGGGTCAAGCAAGGCGATTCGGTCGCTGCAAATCACATCTGGCAGCACTATTTCGACCGCTTGGTGCGGTCGGTTCGGCGGCGGCTGCAGGGTCAAAACCACGCGGTGTCGGACGAAGAAGACATCGTCCTGAGCGTTTTCGACAGTTTCTACGCTGCGGCGGAAAAAGGCCGATTCCCGGATCTATCGGATCGGGATGACCTGTGGCGACTGTTGCTGCGGATGTCCGCCAGAAAGGTGATCGACAAACACCGGCGTGATCGGCGGCAGCGCCGCGGTGGTGAGGTAAAAATCCATTCGCTCGGCGGTGACCACGAAACGATTATCGAAGCCATCGGGGACGAACCGTCGCCTGAGATGGTGCTGATGATGCAGGAATCGGTCGAAAATATTTTTTCTCATTTGGGTGTCGGGCAGCTACAGGATTTGGCGGTTGCCAAGTTGGAGGGGCACACCAACGCGGAACTTGCCCTGCGTTTTAGTTGCTCGGAGCGGACGATCGAGCGTCGTCTGCACCTGATTCGAGAAAAATGTCAGCAAGAATTATTCGCAGATAATGAATGTTCGCCAGAAAAGACTTCCGATCGCGGCTCTGGAACGGATTGATGATCGGTGCGCCGAATTCGAACGACAATGGCAGACCGGCACGCCGCCGAGCATCGAATCCGTCGTGTCGGCGGAAAAGCTCTCCGGGGACACCGCCGAGGTTGAACGCGAAGTCCTGCTGGCCGAACTCGTGGTGCTGGAGATCGACTATCGACGACGGCGCGGCGAGCTCCCAACGAAACAGGAATACCTCGATCGATTCCCCGGCCATGCCGAGGCGCTCAACGATGCGCTCAACGAAGGCGAGAAGCCGGCAGGAGCGTTTGTGCCGCCGACCGTCGGTCGATTGTCCGAATTGTTTCCGTCTCTGGAGATCATCGGACTATTGGGTGCCGGCGGGATGGGGGCTGTCTACAAGGCGCGGCAGAAAGGCCTGGACCGCTTTGTCGCCCTGAAGGTTCTGCCGGAAGAATTCGATCACGATGTGAAGTTTGCCCTGAGGTTCACTCGCGAAGCTCGCACGTTGGCGAAGCTCAGTCACCCCAACATCGTTTCGGTTTTCGAATTTGGGAAGGTCCAGGACACGTTTTACTTCCTGATGGAGTTCGTCGACGGCCCCACGCTTCGCGACGTTGTCCACGGCGGGGAACTGTCACCCGAACAAGCCCTTGCAATCGTTCCGCATCTCTGCGACGCGTTGCAATTCGCCCACGACAAGGGCGTCATCCACCGCGACATCAAGCCGGAGAACATTCTGATCTCCAAAGACGGCACCGTGAAGATTGCCGACTTCGGCCTGGCGCGGATTCTTGGGAACGAATTGCAGCAAACCGCGCTCACCGGAACGCACCAGGTCATGGGGACGCCTCGCTACATGGCGCCCGAACAGTTCGAGGGAACTCGCAGCGTTGACCATCGCGCCGACATCTACTCCCTGGGCGTCGTGTTCTATGAAATGTTGACCGGCGAGCTTCCGATCGGACGATTCGCCGCACCGTCACGAAAGGTCGCAATCGATGTGCGCCTTGACGAGGTGGTCCTCCGCACGCTCGAGAAAGAACCCGAGCGTCGCTACCAGCAGGCAAGCCAAGTCAAATCGGACGTGCAGTCCATCGCATCGACGGAGCCCCCGGCGCTCGCCCCCACCCTGGCTCTCGGCGAGGTCGACCGGAATGCCGCCGACACCGCGGCGGAGTCATCGTCGCCATCCTCCGACGCCAGTCTGCAGCACCAGGAGTTGGCCGCAAGGTTGTTGCTGACGCGGCGCGAATTGATGGAACGCGTCCGGAGGTCCCTGCGGCCATTGCTGCGGGGACAACTGGTTCAGATCCTCATTGGTTGCCTGATCGTCATCCTGGGGGCTCAATGTTGGGCCCGAAACACCCAAGTCCCGCACCGGCTGGTCTGCGGAATCATCCTGCACGTGTACGGCATCCTGGTGATCGCGGCTGGCGCAGCCGTTTGCACGCGGATCAATCGAATCGATTACACCGCACCGGTCGATCAGATCCGCAGCCGGCTGGACGCCGTTCGTAACGTCTACCTTCAAGTTGGCGCGGCGATCGGATTCCCGTGGTGGCTGATGTGGATCCCGGTTGCCGTGGCGATCGGCTTTGACGTCGTCCTGCTGCCGAATTCCCTGATTCCTTCGGTCGTTGTCGGGGTGATCGGAATGACGGCGTCGTACTGGCTGTACCGTCGCGTCCAGCAACCCGGAACACCGTCGGCGGAAAGCTGGCGAAAGCGGTTTGCCGGAGAGAGCCTCGCAAACGCGTACCAGATCCTGGCGGAGATCGAGCGAGCTCAAATTCGGTGAGGGATAAGCCGCCCGGCTCTTTGGACACAAGTGGGAGTTCAACCATTAGCACTTCAATCGAAACGCTCATCGACGCGGAACCGTTGGGCGACGCACGAGAGCCTGCCCTCGCGGGCAACGGCGACGCGACCTTGCCGGCCATCGACCGGCGACATGACCTGGACGCTTTGCGTGCGATCGCGATGTTGCTGGGGATCGTGCTTCACGCCGCATTATCCTTTGCACCGATACCGTGGACCGTGAAGGACAACCAACAGAGTGGCTTTTACTACGTGCTCTTCGCGAGCATCCACGGGTTTCGCATGCCGCTGTTCTTCATGCTGAGCGGTTTTTTTACGGCGATGTTGTGGCGAAAACGCGGGCTCGGCGGCCTCGTCAAGCAGCGACTCAAGAGGATCGCCCTGCCGCTGTTTCTTGGTTGCTTGACCATCGTACCGGCGATGTGGGCGGTGATTTTTTTTTTCAGCCGACCTTCTCCCGCGCAATCAGCGAACCCGAACGTCTGGGCGGCGGTCGTTGACGGCCAAACGGATCAAGTTCGCGCCGCGATCGAATCGTCGGAAATTGGCGTCAACGCCGTCAACCAGGACGGGGCGTCGCTGTTGACGGTGGCGGTCTTTCTGGGGCAGACAGACATGGTCGAAATGCTGTTGGACATGGGAGCCGATGTTCATCAGCGAAACCGAGATGGGGGAACTGCCTTGCACAGCGCCGCGTTTGTCGGACGCGGCGAAGAGGCCGCCATGCTGTTGCGTGCCGGAGCGGTGACCGATGCGGTGGATGCCAACGGCCAAACCGCCAGGGATCTGTTGAACATCGATTTTGGTACCACAAACGCCATCGCGACATCGTTTGGGCTTTCGCTTGACGAACGGGCTGTGAAAGTCGGACGAGCCGACATCGCGAAGCAAATGGGCGTGACGGCCCCATCAGCACAGGATCACAACGCTTCAAAGAATCCAACCTGGGAAGCGATCAAGCCGCTGTTGTTCCAGTTCCCCGTCTTCATGCATCTGTGGTTTCTGTGTTGGCTGATCGCGGCGTTTGCGATCTACGCGGTCTTTGCCAAATGGCTGAGGATCGACAAGCTACCGAAGTGGCTCGTCTGCTCGCCGGCCAACCTGCTGTGGCTGATTCCACTGACGATGCTACCCCAATCGTTGATGACCCCAAGCACCTTCGGCCCGGATTCGTCCATCGGACTGCTGCCCATCCCGAACGTGCTTGCGTACTACGCCGTGTTCTTTTTCTTCGGCGTGTTGTACTGGGACATGGACGACACCCATGGCCGACTCGGACGCGGGTGGATGATCCATTTGTCAATCGCGATCATCGTCGTCTTCCCGATCGGTTTGGACCTGGTGTCCGGGGCGTTGGGAGTCGTGCCGAAGCTGCGTGACCCCACGCTGAACCGCCTGGCGGCAGGCTTCCTCCAAGCCCTGTACGCATGGCTGATGACCTTCGGATTGATCGGCGCGTGTCGCCGATTGATGCCTGAGGAGAACCGCACCCTGCGCTATATCTCCGACTCGTCGTATTGGCTGTATTTGGCTCACCTCCCGCTGGTCCTGCTGGCTCAATGGTTCGTGCGTGATTCCACGGCCCCGGCCTTTGTGAAGTTCGTGGGAATCACGGTGGTGGTTTCTGCGCTCCTCCTGCTGACTTACGAATATGGCGTTCGCTACACCATCATCGGCCGCATCCTCAATGGTTCTCGACAGAGGAGTCCGTCACGAATCGCAACGAACGCTTGAAATGAGACACGCGAGTTGTCGATGGTTACCTCCCGCATGTTGTGGTCCGTTCGCAGGTCCGAAACGGCACGTCCGACCAACGGTCACGGTAGGCTCGAGGCAGATCGCTGATCTCAATCCCTTGCCGGCGACGACAGTGCGTAGCCGTTCTTGCGGGCCCAGGGACGTTTGGCGGGCTGTCTAGTCTCGGCCGACATTTCGGTGGCCCGCCCCCGATCGCCTTGTTGCTTCATCCAAGCCTCCAGGGCGACGGTCAATCGCTGTTGCGTGTCCGCCGTCCGAGTCTGATCCGCCAGGTTGTTCAAGCACCACGGATCCTCCGACACCTGAAACAACTCCGTGGCCGGTCGCTGTTGGTATCCAGAAACTCGCTGCCTGGCAAAAGGCGTCTCCGTCCGTTTCCACGATGCGAAAACGTCGCTGCGGAATGTCACCATGTTTTCAAACCGATTCTCTGGATGAAGGTTGCGAATCAGCAACCAATCCCCATCGGTCACGCTGCGAATACCGTACGCTTCGCTGCCATGGTAGATACCACGCGTCGTGTTGACGCTGAACACATACTCGTGGAGCGAGTCCGCCTCTCCGCGGAGGACCGGAGCGAACGATGTTCCGTCCAGGTCAAGCGAACTGGGGTCGCCGCCAGCGAGCTGCACGAAGGTCGGGACCACATCGACGTAACTGATCAATGCATCGGAGACGCGCCCCGGGGCAATGGTGCCGGGCCAGCGGGCGATCGCGGCGGCATGAATTCCCATTTCGTAACAGGTCCATTTGCCATAGGGCAGTTGAGAACCCTGTTCACTGAGCCAGAGAGTCAACGTGTTGTCCGCTTGGCCCAGATCATTGAGTATCTTCACCACCTCGCCGACCTGCCGGTCCATGTACGTGATTTCGGCGTAGTACTTTGAAAGTGCCTGACGTGATTCTGGCGTGTCGACCAGGTACGGCGGGACGGTCAGCTGATCGGGAGGATAGGCCGAGGCGTCCCCGCGGTTCCAGGGTGCATGCGGCTGATTGGATGCCACGACCAGGCACCACGGATGATCGCCCCGATCACCGAGGAACTGCCGGGCAAGATCCAACGGCAAGTCCGCCCCGTCGGGCGACCGGCCGCCATCGTGATGCTGGCCGCCCAGCATTTCAAATGGAAACGCCGACGCGGGTGCTTCGTGACGCTTCCCCACGATCGCGGTCTGATATCCAAGCGATCGCAAGTAGTGCGGCAACGATCGGACGTGGTCATACACCCGACTGTGATTGGGGTGCGCCCCATTTCGAACCGGGTACAACCCCGTGTACAGGCTTTGACGCAGCGGGCTGCAGGTAGGTGCAGAGTTGTAGCACCGCGTGAATCGACAGCCGTCGGCGGCCAACGCATCCAGGTGGGGCGTCTTCACGTCCGGATGACCGAAGCAACCCAGATCGGTGTACGTCATGTCGTCGGCCACGAACAGCAGCAGGTTCGGCGGTGCTGCACCGCCGGTGACACTCAGGACCAGGGCCGCGAACAAGCCACAACTGGCTGCAATTGTTTTCTTCATGGAATCACGACCGCCGGTCGGGTTGGCGGACAGGAGGATCGAAACCGGGCAATTCACCCTCCGGCAAGGAGGCCATGCCGCGAACGTACCGGAGCGTGCCCCACTCGGCGACCCACGATGCGACCCGATCAGCGACCCAAATTTCTGCTTCGGAGTCGTTTTTACAAGGGAAACGGGGTCCATGGCACTTCTGTTTCCTGGGCACGCTACTCCGTTTTCTGGGCACGCCGACCCCCGTTTTTGGGCGAGAGGGTCCGTTTCCTGGGCACGCCCCGAGAGCCCAAAGCGTGTGTACACTAGTAAAACTTATTCGGCCGCGACTCCTCCCTTCGCGCGCCTGGGCACTTCTCTGAATTCTATTTGGCGAACGATCGCCTGAGGTCCGAGAATGAAACGATCTCATTCCCCACTGCGACGTCTGACTTTTGATGCCTTGGAGAGCCGCCGGTTGTTGGCCGCTCAGATCAGTGAATTACTGGTCGACCCGCTGTTTGGCGACAAAGACGAAGTTCAAATGGTCGAGCTTCGCGGGGCTCCCCAGCAAACCCTCTCTCAAGGTACCTACCTGGTCATCGCCAGCGAGCGGACCACGGACTTTGGCAAAATCCACGGAATCTTTGATCTGAGCGGGTTGTCGTTCGGATCCAACGGATACCTGGTTCTTTTGGAGCAGAACAGCCCGCACCAGGTAGACGGTGCTGCCAACGTCTTGGTTTCCACCGAACCGGGATTCGGCGGTTTGCCCGGAGACATCTATTCCGATTCGCACAGTTTAAGTGACCGCATCGACTTCATCATCGGAGCCAACGGCTACTTCCTGGTCGAGTCGTCGACGCCGCCGGTGTTGGGGGAAAGCATTGATGCAACCGCCGATGGGGTGATCGATCCGGTTCAATCGGGCGTCTGGAACGTGCTGGATTCGATTTCCCTGCACCCCTTCGTCGGACGTGGCGAGCGGGCGCTAGGCGATGTGGTGTTTGCCGAAATCGGTTCCACCGATCCGAACATCCAGACGCGGGACGGCGTCTCCCTGGTAGCGACCGAAGGCTTTGGTTACGCCGCGCGGGTCGGCGAGTCCACTGGCAGCACGCCGGCCGACTGGATTGCCAGCACGGTGGTCGACGAAAGTGAACCCACCGACACCGAACCCCGTTGGGCGGTCGCCGACAACTTGTTTGGCGTTCCCAGTCAATACGCGTTCTCCGGACGTGACCTGGATCACGTCGGAGGCCCCAACTTCGTTGGCGGTGTCCGCGGAATTGTCACCAACCGCGACAGTGGACAACCGATCGAAGGGGCAACGCTGTTCGCCGATACCAACCAGAACGGGTTGCGTGACAACCTGACCTTTGTCGTTGAACCCGATGCGGCCGTCCCGGAAGTGATTCCGGTCGACAACTTCGGAAACGAGACCGAAGACTACCCGCTGATCAACGCCTACCCCGGTGTGACGATCACCAACTACTCGCTGGACTCCTTTCCCTCGTCGGCGGTCACTTCCGAACGGGAAGCAGATTTCCCCAACAAGCTGGTGAACCGGATCTTTGCGACCGGGGGCATCGCCTGGTTCAGCAATAGTGGCGTGCTGCGATTCGATTTCTACGATCCCGTCAACGCGGTCACCATCGAAGCGATCGGAAGTGACAACAGCCTCTCGCCGGTGTACGGCCGCATCGAAGCCTACAACGCGGCCGGCGAACTGTTGGCCACGGACCTGAGTTCGCGATTGATCGACAGCCAGCGAGAAATGATCGGCGTGTCGACCGGACAAGACAACATCGCGTACGTGTATGCCTATTCCGACGAGGACGAAGGCGATGGAGGACCCTTTGGGCGGTTCGATCACCTAACGTATTCACAATACGAACTGGCGGCTCAAACCGACTCCGACGGCTATTACGAACTGACCAACCTGTTCCCGGGCACGTACGAAATCCAACCGCTGGGAACGTCGCTGCGTGGTCCAGCATTCACCCACCAGGTGACCCGCTACGAGCACGCGGTGGCCGATTTTGAACTCGGCCCCAACCGGGCTCCCGAGATCCAGGCGGCCACCTTCGCGTTGCCGGAAAACTCCACCGCCCAAACCGTGGTCGGCCAAATCACCGCCACCGACCCGGACGGTGATCCGATCTCATTCTCGTTCCAGGAACCCAATTCGGACTTCTTGATCGACGCCTCGACCGGTGAGATCACGGTCGCGGAGAACGCGTCACTGAACTTCGAATCCTCGGCAACGCGAACACCGACCGTGGTGGTTGCCGACGGCGACGGATTGAGCGTTTCTCGGCAAATCACGATCACGCTGTCCGACGTCAATGACGCCCCCGTTTTGGACTCGGCGACGATCAACGTGGCGGAGAACTCAAACGGACAACTGCACCAGTTGCAGGTTTCCGATGACGACGCTTCCCAGGGTCACACGTTTCTGCTGGTCGGTGGAACCGCCGAAAGCCTGGTGGAGATTACCGACAGTGGACAGGTCATGCTGCGTGACGGCGCCGAACTGGATTTTGAATCCGGATCGGAGTACACCCTGGTCGTCCGCGTGACCGACGACGGACAGCCCGCGTTGTTCGACGAACAAACGATCACATTGGCGATCAGCGACGTCAACGAACCTCCCGTTCTGGTGTCCAACGCCTTCACGATTGATGAGAACGCGGTCGGATCGTTGGGACAGATTGCGGTCGAAGATCCGGATGCGAACCAATTCCTTTCGTTCACACCGATCGGTGGAACCGGCGTGGACCTGATCGACGTGACCGCCACGGGCGAGCTGATGCTGAAGGACGGCCAGATTCTGGACTTCGAATCGACGCCCGAACTAACGCTGCTGGTGCGGATCGCCGACAACGGCCTGCCCAGCGAAAGCGTCGAAGAAACCATCACGGTGACGCTTGTCGACGTCAACGAACCCCCGGCCGTGCTGGCGGAGATCGATCCGCAATCGGCGACGACCGGGTCGATGTTCCAGTTTGGCCTGCCGCCTTCCTTTGCGGAGGATCCCGAAGGATCGGCTTGGACGGTGCAAGCCACCATTGCCGGTGAAACGCTTCCCAATTGGCTGCAGTTCGACCCGTCGTCAATGACCATGGAAGGCATCCCGACCTCCTTTGACTTCGGAACCATCGAAGTCACGCTGCGGGTCTATGAGACCGGCGCTCCGGAAATCGCCTCGGAAGTGACGTTCCCGCTGACGGTCGACTTGAGCAACACGCCGCTCTACAACGCGACCACGCCGCAAGATGTCAACGGCGACCGGCTGATTTCACCGATCGACGCCTTGCGAGTGATCAACTACATCGCCCGCACCGCCAACGCCTCGGTGGACAGTTCGGTCCGTCTGGAAGCGTTCTATGACGTGACGGGCGATAATCTGGTCAGCCCGATCGATGCGTTGCGCGTGATCAACGAATTGGCGCGGCGTGCGGCCGAACAGGGCGGGTCGGAAGGTGAGTCGACGGCCGCGAACGTGACGTCCGATTTCCTGAGCGGGCCAGGATCCGCTTTCGAATCCGACGATCACGATGACGCGTTGTTGCGATTCCTGGACGAAGCGGTCTGATTCAGGGCTCCGTCACGCACAGCGTGACCTACAGGTGCTGATCCAGGGCTCCGTCACGCACAGCGTGACCTACAGGTGCTACGTCACGCACCGCGTGACGGGCCGAGCTTGCGTTGCGGCTTTGAGGAGTCTGCAGCGGGACGGTCAAGATGAGGCTTGACTGCCGTAGGGACGCGTGCTGATGACCCCTTCGCTGGGGCTGGAGGCGGTTCCGTACAGACGCTTGGGGATCCGTCCGGCCAGGAACGCGTTCCGGCCCGCGATGGCCGCGTGCCGCATCGCCGTCGCCATTCGTACCGGATCACGGGCGTGGGCGATGGCCGTGTTGAGCAAGACGGCGTCGCCACCGAGCTCGAACGCCTGACTGACGTCGCTCGCTGTCCCCACGCCGGCGTCAATGATCACGGGGTAGTCCGGATCGTCTTCCTTCAAATACTCCAAAATGATCCGCAGATTGTTCGGGTTCAGCAGCCCTTGGCCGCTGCCGATCGGGCTTCCGGCCGGCATCACGCTGGCGGCCCCCGCCTGTTTCAAACGCTGGGCGGTCACCGGACAGTCGCTGGTGTAGCAGAGCACCTGAAAGCCTTCGGCGGTCAACTCGCGACAAGCGGTCACGGTTTCGGCGGGGTCGGGTAACAGGGTCTTGCTGTCGCCAAGCACCTCCAACTTGACCCAGTCGGATCCCGGATTGCCCAGGGTGCGAAGGATTTCGCGGCCCAGCTTGGCCGCCCGGATCGCGTCGGCGGCGGTGTAGCAACCGGCTGTATTGGGCAGCAACGTGTAACGGTCCAGGTCGATGAAGTCCAAAATGTTCTGGCCGCCGCGCTCATACAACTTTTCCCGGCGGACGGCAACGGTCACGCAGTCCGCACCGGAGGCTTGCAGCGAATCCCGCATCTGCTCCATCGTGTCGTAACGCCCGGTGCCGACGATCAGTCGGCTGCCCAGGGTGTGGTGTCCGACACGCAGAGCCGGTTGGTCGACGTCGGTGGCGGTGGGATCTTGATCCGATGCGATGGACACGATGATTCCGGGGTTGATGAAAAAGGACGTCGAGACGGAAGACGTGGCAACGGCGTCGCGGAGTGCGCGACAAGTGGTTCTCGCCGTACCTTGAGTTCTCGCCGCAACTTCAAACGGCGGACGACCGACCAGCGGACAACCAACCGCCTGGCGTCGAACACGGCGGACAGTGTTCGTCGGAAAGTGCGCGTCGGACGCAGCCGAAGGGGCCATCGCCGATCACCGGCTGACCGGTATGGACCGCAAGCCCCGCTTGCCGACGACGGACGCTCAACCGCCCCCGACCAGCGTCACGACTTCCACTTCATCACCGGCGTGGACCGTCACGGCGGAATAGTCTTCGCGGGGCACCACATCCGAATTCAGCTCCACGGCCAAATAATTCGGCGGCACCTCCACGGTGTCAAGCAACCGCTCGACGGACATTTCGCCTTCGATCTCGACGGCCTTGCCGTTGACGGTGATGGTAATCATCGATTCTGCAGTGCCTTTCAGTCCAGTGCCTCTCAGTCCAGTGCCACTCAGTCGTTGGCGTCATCGAACGCGGCGTCGAAGGCACGGGTGCTGGGGGAGAAATCCAGCTTCTTGGTGAACGCACACGCTTCGGCGGCACCGAATTCCCGATCCATCCCGCTGTCTTCCCATTCGATCGACAGCGGCCCGTTGTAACCGAGATCGTTCAGGGCGCGAATGATTTCTTCAAAATTCACACCCCCGCGACCCGGACTGCGGAAATCCCAGCCTCGACGCGGGTCCCCGAAATTCAGGTGGCTGCAATTGATCCCACTCATTCCGTCCAAAGTGACCAAGGCGTCTTTGATGTGGACGTGATAAATGCGGTCATGGAATCGTCGCAGAAATTTGACCGGATCGACGCCCTGCCAGATCAGGTGACTGGGATCAAAGTTGAAACCGAACTCGGGGCGATGGTCCAAGGCTTCCAGCGCCCGTTCGGCGGTGTAGATGTCGAAGGCGATTTCGGTCGGGTGCACTTCCAGGGCGAATCGAACGCCGCACTCTCCAAACACATCCAGGATCGGGTTGAACCGCTCGGCCAACAGGTCGAACCCGGCATCGATCATGCTGGGCGGCACGGGGGGGAAAGAGTACAGCAGGTGCCAAATGCTGCTGCCGGTGAAGCCGTTGACGACTTCGACGCCGAATTTCTGGGCCGCTTTGGCCGTGTTCTTCAGCTCCTCGGCGGCCCGCTGGTTGACGCCGTCCGGGTCGCCATCGCCCCAGACGTAGTCAGGCAGAATCGCCTGGTGACGCTCGTCGATGTGATCCAGCACGGCCTGACCGGCCAGGTGAGCGCTGATGGCATGGCACTGCAGCCCGGCCTGATCGAGGGCTTCCCGCTTGTTGTCGCAGTAGTCGTCCTCGGCCAACGCCTTGTCGACCTCAAAGTGGTCCCCCCAGCATGCCAGTTCGATGCCGTCGTATCCAAAACCCTTCGTTTTTTGCACCATTTCGGTAAACGGCAGGTCGGCCCACTGGCCGGTGAACAAGGTGACGGGGCGCGCCATGGAGAGCTCCAGGAAAAAAGAGTTCGGGGGGAAGGGGAATCAGTCGGGGATCCCGGCGGCACCTATTTTGCGCAGCGGCCGGTCAACGCTGCAACAACCCCCAATCGACCGGAAATCCAAAGAGCGGCGTGATCATCGCGATTCAGCGCGTGCGCCGGCGATCGCGTGGACACCGCGTGGCGACACCGCCGGCACCGCCGCTCATTCGGCCCCGGCATCGATCCGTGTCCGGCCGCCGGTGAGGACCGCGGGGGACAATTCAATGCAAATGCCGGAAAAACTCTGTTCGGCACGGGCGTTTGCGACGACCGAGTCCATTGAGAGATGCCGCCTTTGACATAGAATGAACGGACGCCACGCGGTATTCTGCAGTCGCTTCCTCTTCCCCTTTTTGCTCTGGCTTTCCCATGGCCCACAACAACGGCAAATCGGCTCCGGCCGCCCCTCGCGTCCCCGCTTCCACCACCGCGGACGCGGTCAAGACGCGGCTGCGTGAAAGTTTGCTGAAACAGAAGGAGGAGCTGGAGGTCGACAAGATCTTTCGCGCCCTGGTCAAACTGGAGGGCAGCGACTTGCACTTGAAGGTCGGTCAGCCGCCGATGGTCCGGATCGGTGGAGAACTGAAACCGCTCAATCGCGGCCCCATCGACTCCGAAGAAATGGTCGACCTGCTGCTGCCGATGATGGACGAGCGGAACCTGCTGATCTTCGAAGAGGAGGGCGGTGCCGACTTCGCCTACCTGTGCGAGGTCGACGGGGTGCGTTGGCGATTCCGAGTCAACATGCTCAAGTCGCTCGGCAACATCGGTCTGGTTGCCCGGCGGATCAACAACTTCATCCCTGATTTCCGAGGGTTGTTCCTGCCGGATTCGATCGAGCAGTTGTGCCACTTCGACCAGGGCATGATCCTGCTGGCGGGGGTGACCGGTAGTGGGAAGAGTACGACGATCGGATCGATGCTGAACTACGTCAACACGATCTACCGCAAGCACATTCTGACCCTGGAGGATCCGATCGAGTTCATCTTCACGGAGGACAAGTGTCTGATCAACCAGCGTGAAGTCGGCCAGGACGTCAAGAATTTCGGCATCGGCATGAAGCACGCCGTGCGGGAAGACCCGGACATCATCCTGGTGGGCGAGCTCCGGGACGAAGAGACCTTCATGACCGCGATCCACGCGGCGGAAACCGGTCACTTGGTGTTCGGGACAATTCACGCGGCCAGTGCCTCGACGACCATCGGCCGGATTTTGGACCTGTTCCCCGAAGAGATGCACAATGCGATTCGCAGTGCCATCGCCTTCAACATGAAGGGCATCATCGCCCAAAAGCTGCTCAAGAGCATCAAGCCGGGCGTCAGCCGTGTCCCCACCTGCGAAGTGATGACATTCACGCCCATGGTGCGAAAGCTGGTCCTGGAAGGTCACGACAACAAGCTTCCGGACGCCATCCGGATTGGAGCCGAGGACGGGATGCAGGACTTCACGATGAGCCTGAAACAATTGATCGATGACGAATTGATCGACCGTCCCACCGCCTTCGCCGTGGCTCCGAACAAGGACGCCCTGAAGATGGCACTCAAGGGAATCGACGTCAAAGCACCCGGAATCCTATGACGAAGGCCGCGCCGCTTGCCCCGCTCGGCAACGCCTGGTGCCGCGCCGAGACCTTGCTCCGGCGATCGCTTCCCGCGTCCCTTGCGGCAAGGGCTTGGGCCGCGGACCGCTGCCTTGGCCCGGGGAATCTGGGCCCGGGAGAACTGGAACTGTGCCGGCGAACGGGCTCCGCCGCCCGGCGTGCCCTGCCTGCCGCTCGGCCCCGATCGGATTGCCAGCAGGATTGCCACCAGGATTGACAGAACGCCCGGATTTGCACCACGCTTCGATTTCTCCGATTCATCCACCAGTCCACCTCACCGCTTTCGCCCCACGCAATGGCCGAACAAACTCCTCCTCAGCTCTGGCAAACCGCCACCCCGGTTGATTTCGCCCCCAAGGTTGCCGACCGAACGCAAGCTCAGGCGTTGTTGATCAGCACCCGGCAAGGAGCCGGGTACGAAGTGGCCGGTGGCCAATTGGCTCACGCCCTGCAATCGCGAGCCACCCACGTGCTGATGGATTTCACCGCGTCCGGCTGCGCGATGCGTTATCAGGTCGACGGCCAGTGGGAACAGCTCCCGCCGCTGGACCGCGAAACGGGCGACGCGATGTTGGTGGCGCTGAAACAACTGTGCCTGCTGAATCCCGCCGACCGCCGGAGTTCGCAAGCCGGCTCGGTGATGATCAAGCAGGGCAAAGAGAAGGTCGAGGTTCACCTGCAGTCGCAAGGCGTCCCGACCGGTGAGCGGGTGCTGCTGCGATTGGAATCGGAGAAGATCCCGTTCGACACCCTCGGCGACCTGGGCATGCGCGACAAGATGGTGCAAACGTACAAGCACCACCTGAACAACGAAGGCGATTTGGTGTTGCTGACCGCACCCAAGGGCGAAGGGCTGACAACCACCTGGAACATCTCCATCAATGCGGCCGACCGATTGGTAAAGGACTTTCAATCGTTTGAGAACGAGGCCCAGCCGGAACCGGAAATCATCAACATCAATCCAAACTTTTTCGGCGGCAGCACTGGGTTGACTCAATCCGAAGCGGTCCGCAAATCGATCCTTCGCGAACCCGATGTGTTCCTGTTCCCCGAACTGCCCGAGCCCGAGCCGTTCAAGATGACGCTGGACCAGGTCGACAAGCTGGACAAAAAAGTGATCACGCGACTGGTTGCCGGGGGCGCCGTCGAAGGCATCGCGCGACTGATCGCCAAGTATCCCGATCTGCGGAGCTCGATTGCCGAAAAAGTTTCCTGTGTCATCGGCCAACGGCTGGTCCGTCGGCTGTGTGACAACTGCAAAATCGGATTCGAGCCGCCGCCCCAACTGCTCAAACAACTGGGGATCCCCGCGGGTCGCGTGCCGATGTTGTATCAGCCGTTCATTCCCCCGCCGCCCGAGCAACAGGTGGATGAGAACGGACGGCCGGCTCCGATCACGCCCTGCCACAGCTGCCAGGGCCGCGGCTACCTGGGTCGCATCGCCATCTTCGAACTGCTTACCCCGGGCGACAAGTTGCGTGACGCGCTGACCAAGACGCAAGACCTGGGCAAGCTGCAGGCGATTGCCAAGTCCGAAGGCTTCCACAGCGTTCAGACGGAAGCCGTGTTGACGGTCGCGCGCGGGCTGACCAGCCTGGATGAACTCAAACGGGCCTTCGCGAAACGTCAACCCCAGCCACAACGCTGAACCGGCGTCAACGCTAACGGCATCCCGGCCATCCGCCAGGTGCTTCCGCGGCCGGTGGCTCGAGGTCCGATCCGGTCAGGGTTCAATGAGCGTGATTCCATCAACTGCCTACCGATCACCCGAGCGATCCGCGGACCAGGATTGGCGACGCTTTCTGTTGGCGTCCGTTCTCGGGCTCCTCTGCCTGAGCGGCTGCGGAGATTCAAACGACGATCCCGCCGCCGCACCGAACGCGAGTCCTCAAGCGTTGCCCGACAATCGGTCTCCCGACGAAGTGGCGCCGGTGGACCTGACAACGGTCGAGGCCTTGGCTCGATCGGGCAATTTCGTTCAAGCCGACCAGGCGGTCCGGTCGCTGATGATCCGACAACCGGATGACCCGGCCGTGTGGGAATTGGCCGGTGACATCGCGGTGGCCAAGCAGGACACCAACGCCGCCATCGACCGCTACCAGACGGCGGCGGATCAATCGCGGTCACCGGCGCTGAAACTACTGGACAAGCTCGGCCGCCAGTGGATGAATGCGGGCCGTCCGTTCGAATCGGTCCGGCTGCTGGAACGGATCGTCACAACCTATCCGGATGACTTGGCCACGCGGCGCGACCTGGCCGGTTTGCTTTCCGCTCTGGCACTCCAGCGGCGGGCCGCCGAGCAGCTTCGCTACCTGGTCCAACATGGCCAGGCCGGCGTTGATGAACTGGTGGTCTTGACCGATCTGTCGCGGCCCCAAACGGATCCGGAGATCTGCAATTACGCCCTCAAACATGCGCCGCAGGATCCCCGGCCGTTGTACTCTCTGGCCCGCAAAGCGGCGTACGAAGACAAGTGGACGGACGCCCTGGACGGCTTGCGAAAGGTGTGGGAGTTCGATCCGAAGTTCGTGGAAGCGTCCGCGTTCTATGGCCGTGCCTTGGTTCAATTGCACGGCCCGAACCAAGAGCACGACGAAGCATTGCAAACGTGGTTGCAATCACTGCCGCCCACGATCGAACAACATCCGCAGTACTGGGTCGCGGCCGGACTGTGGGCGGAAAAACAGACGCAGCCGTCCATGGCCGCCAGCGCCTTCGCCCGAGCCGTGGCATTGGATGAAAACGACGGGGAAGCCCTCAATCACCTGGCCATCAATCTGGCGCAGATCGGCTTCGGAGAAGCCTCGCAGTCGGTCGCCAAGCGGGCCGCCCTGGTGGCCCAGTTGCGAGCCGCCGTGGACTCCTTTTTCTTCTGGCGCAACCGGTCACAGCGGGCCGCCGTCGAAGTCGCCAAGGCGATGAGCGCGCTGGGACGGCCGTGGGAAGCCGCTTCCTGGGCGCGGTTGGCCGTCGCGATGCCCGAGGATCCCGACCTGTCGGCACGAGACGTGTTCGACCAGATTCGGTCACGGATGGACGGTCGCACGCCCTGGCAGGAACCCGCCGAACTGGTCAGCGACAAAGTCCCGTTGAGCGACTTGCCCGACCTGGTGTGGAACACGGATGGTGAAGCAGCCACGTCGGAAGCTGTGGGACAAGAGTCGCAGATTCGATTCATGGACCAGGCAGCCGAACGCGGCCTGCGTCACGTGTGCGCGATCGCGCCGCCGGCCGACGGCGAAGCGGGGCTGTGGATATATCAATCCGGTGCGGGTGGTGCCGGCGTGATTGACATGGACCTGGATGGTTGGCCGGACTTCTATCTCTCCGCATGCGACGGCACTCCCCAACAGACGAACTCTTCCACCAACCGACTGTTCCGCAACCTTGACGGCCGATTCCGGGATTGCACCGACGATTCGGGGACCAGCGACCTCGGATTCACGCAGGGGATCGCCGTCGGCGACATCAACAGTGACGGGTTTCCGGATTTGTACGTGGCGAACTTCGGACGCAACCAGCTGCTGCAAAACAACGGCGACGGAACCTTCACCGACGTCACCAATCCCCAGGACCCAGACGCGGGCCGCTGGACCACGTCGGTGGCCATCGCGGACATCGACGGTGACGCCCTGGCGGACCTGTTCGACGCCAACTATGTCGGTGGCGACGACGTGTTGACGCGTCAATGCTTCGGCGACGAACTCGACGTCCACCGATCTTGCGGACCGCTGGTATTCCCCGCGGAACCAGATCAAGTCCATCAGGGACAACCCGATGGCGGGTTTGTCGATCGAACGGATCGCTGGTTGGGCGCCGACGGCAGTTCCGCGGGACGTGGACTGGGATTGGTGGTTGGCGACCTGGCACCCCAACCGGGCATGGAAGTCTACGTGGCCAATGACATGTCAGCCAATCACTTTTGGGCACCGACGGCGGAGCGGCGCTCGGCATCGGAAGGGCGAGACTTTCAGCTGGTCGAACAGGGTGCCGCCCGGGGTCTGGCATTCAATGAACGGTCGCTCGCCCAGGCCTCGATGGGAATCGCCGCCAACGACGCCGACGGCGATGGCGACCTGGATTTTCTGGTCACGCATTTCACCGACGAGTACAACACGCTGTACGTTCAAATCGCTCCGGGACTGTGGGCCGACCGGACCACGGGGTTCGCATTGGCTCGCCCCACCGAACCGATGCTGGCCTACGGGACCCAGTGGCTGGATGCCGACGGCGACGGAAATCTGGAGTTGTTGGTGGCCAACGGAAACGTCGATGACTTTTCTCACAACGGTCACGCCTACCGGATGCCGATGCAAATGTTTGCACGTCGCGGCGACGGACGATTCGTCCCATTGAAAGCGGACGGCCTGGGGGACTACTTTGTTTCCCAACGGCTCGGCCGGGCGCTGGTGACGGTGGATGCGGATTGCGACGGTCGGACCGATGCCCTGGTCACGCATTTGTTTGATCCCGTGTCGCTGCTGATCAACCAAACACCTCCGGCACCGGATCACGTTCGAACCACTTTCCAAGTGGTGGGAACGCGCTCACATCGCGATGCGATCGGCACCACCGTCGAACTGACCCGCGGCGGCCAGACGGTTACCCGCCAACTGACCGCGGGAGACGGGTACCAATGTTCTCAACAGCGTCGATTGATCTTCGACCTGTTGGCGACCGATGGGCCTGCATCGGTGACGGTGACTTGGCCTGACGGCAGCCGCGAGCGGTTGGCAGGCGTGAAGGCCGGTGGCGACTACCTGGTGATTCAGGGGGAATCAGAACCGCACCGGTGGGTGTTGCGGCGGTAACGCTAATTTTCACCGTTTTTTCACTTTCTTTCGTTTTCGGCGGTTGAACGAATATTAGGCGCGTCATAATTTCTAGTTAGCGATCGGTTTCGACAGCCAGCCGTCGCTGTGGCGCATTCATTTACTTTTCTTTTCCAGCTGTCGGCTGCTTGCTTTGCCTTTTTTTGGCACAGCCGCATCGGAGGCTTGGGCGGTGTTCTGCCCGAGTTCCTGAGTCGCGCCTCGTTCTTTCTTAAGTTGTTCTTTGTATTGACCCCGGAGTTGTCTGATGCGCAATTTGCTGCTTTCGTTCTCATTGATTGTTTGTTTCGCAGCCATCGTCGGTTGTGGGCCTAGCGACGACGTGACGGTTTCTCCGGTGGACGACAGTGTTGTTCACACGGAGGAAGAGATGAAGGAGTTGGAAGCACAAAACGCTGCGGACATGCAAAGCCGATAAGCCGTGCAAAGAACCCTTTCTTCTTCTCTTTTTCGGAGCACATTCGTCATGATTTCCAAGCGACGGACCAGACGCGACGGCTTCACGCTCGTCGAACTTCTGGTCGTGATTGCCATCATCGGCATTCTGGTCGGTTTGTTGCTTCCGGCCGTCCAGGCGGCTCGCGAGGCGGCTCGCCGCATGAGTTGCAGCAACAATTTCAAACAGATCGGGTTGGCGATTCACAATTACCACTCGACGTACAAACAGATGCCGATGCAAAGTGGTGGCACGTATGAAAACGTGGGCAACCGCCACCTGCTCAGCTACATGGTTGGTCTGACCCCGTTCGTTGAACAACAGGGCCTGTGGGAGCAGATCAGCAATCCCCGCGCGGTCAACCACAACGGCACGCCGCGTACCCCGCCGTTCCCTTCCATGGGACCGGTACCGTGGGATCGCAACTACACGCCTTGGTTGACCCAGCTGGGCACCTATCGCTGTCCCAGCGATCCGGAAACGCCGCCCGCCAATTACGAAGCGTTCACCAACTACGCTGCCTGCATTGGTGACGGCATCGCCAGCAACAACCACTCCTGCGTGAACCAGGATGGCACCGAAATGGGCTGGTGCACGCCGCGTAAGGGCTCGTTCAACCGCGGTTTCTTTCAGACGCGGGTGACCACCAAGTTCCGCGACATCCTGGACGGATTGAGCAACACCATCGCCTGTGGCGAAATCTGCGTCGACAACAACTTCAAAGAAGTCAAAGCCACCGTGGTCAACCGCGGTAGCGATGCGTCTTTCTTCATCACCCCGGTGGACTGCAAAGACACGATCGACCCGGAACGCCCCCAGTTCCACCTTCCCGGCACCAACACCAATAACTACAGCGTGTCGCAAGGGAAAGGGATGCGATGGTGTGACGGTCGACCGATGCTGAGCAGCATCACGACCATCATGCCGCCCAACGGCGTCAGTTGTGCCTGGTCCGGCGACGGTTCCGATGGGATGTTCACTGTCGGCAGTCGGCACCCCGGTGGAGCACACGTGCTGATGGGCGATGGTGCCGTCCGGTTCATCACGGAGTCCATCGAAGCGGGCGACAATACCGCCAATTCGCCGAACTGGCCGGTTGGCAGTAGCACCACACCTCCGGGAGCGAAAAGCCCCTATGGCTTGTGGGGTGCATTGGGAACCCGGGCCTGCAAGGAAACCCAGGGCCTGACCGATTAGGGCGGGTCTGAGAACTCAGGCAATGTCCCGATCGGCAAGTTCTTGCAGAACTTTCATGCGAAGCCAGTCGTCACTCATGACGGCTGGCTTTTTTTGTGCAAATCTGCGACGGCAGAAAACAAACACGGGGGGTAAGGTTTGCGGCGCCCCCACTGATTAGTTAGCGTCCGTACACTGTTCCATTTTAGAGTACTGTCGCTTGAGGATCACCATGAGTTTGATGCGTGTGCTTCACTTATTTGCCTTCGCTGCCTGTGTGGGCCTGCCGGCCAACGCAGGGAATATCGTCTACGACGCCGATGTGACACCCGATGTCATCTTCGGAGCCGGCAACGCCAACGGAGCTTGGACAATCAATCAGATGGGAGGCGTTGAGTTGGGTCTTCGCGCCAAGCTTCGATTCGACGCGACCAACCAACCTCAAAACATCTTTAACAGTAACGGCGCCGGAACCTACACCTTCCTCAGTGGCCAACCGACCGGTGGCGGATTCGGATTTGCCTCCGGTTCGCCCAGCACGGCGGTCTGGAACTTTGAATGGTCCATCAATTCGGACGTCGCGGGGACCAGCGGGGTGAATCTGGACGACTTGATCTATGAGTTGGCGATCGACTTCGACCCCACTTCGGGAACCGACTTCCTGAAGTTTGACCCGATCAACCAGCCCGACCAGGACCACGCCATCGGCAACAACTCGACGGCGAACGGTGGCGGCGAGAGCAATCCGATCAATTACGCGAGCCTGATCGCCAACAACAACGTTGCGCAGAACTCCTGGAACATGGAGTTCTTTGACAGTGCGGCGTTTCCCTTCAACGCCAACCAAAACGGTCAGTACACGATTCGGCTGACCGCTTTCGACGTCCAAAATCAGACCCAGATCCAGACCGAGATTCAGGTCAACGCCGTTCCGGAGCCGACTTCGATGGGCACTTTCGCAGCTCTGGCATTGGTTGGCGTCGGCGGCTTGGGACGTCGTCGTCGTCCCCGCATCGATTCACGCGTGAGCTGATACATTCTCCCGATCCGCGCTGGCGTTTTTTCCCGTTCCGGCGGGAAATCGCTGCAACCTGGGAGAAGGGCGACTCGGATTTGCCCGGCACAGCGACGTCGAGCTAGACTGGGGATCAGGAGAGGCGTTATCAAATGTCGCCTCTCCGCCCCACCGATCTCGCCCCTTCAGCTGTTTTCCCACCGCCGGGCATGTTGGACTCTGCACCTAAATCAATTGCAGCACCTCTCCGTGCCTTCTCGTGTCGTGCAGCCCGTCACCGCGTTGCCCCGATGCGGTTGGTGCCTTCTCGCGTGTCGCTCGTTGTCACGATCTTGTGGATCGGTTGCAGCCTTGCCGCCGCAGAGGAAACGTCGGCAACGGCCAGCGGTGCGGACGAACAACCCTTGGTAGCGTTCTTCGAAACGCGAATTCGTCCAGCGTTGATCGAACATTGCTTGGACTGTCATTCGGAACAGAGCGAAGCGAGCGGCGGCTTGGTGTTGGACACCCGCGCCGGTTGGGAAACCGGTGGTGACCTGGGACCAGCGATTGTGCCAGGCAACCCCGACGAGAGTCTGCTGATCCGAGCGATCGAATACGGGGACCCGGACTTGCAGATGCCCCCGGAGGGCAAGCTTGACGAAGGCACCCTTGCGGCCTTCCGGCGTTGGATCCGTCAGGGTGCGGTGGATCCGCGGCAAGTTTCTCCGAATCCGAAGGCGGATCGACATCCGGCGGGCTTGCCCGTCGCGAAGGCGCAGGACCACTGGGCCTATCGTCCGCTTGATCGAAATGAAACGGCGTTCGCATCTGGTATCAAGGAGGCCTCCGGACCAAAAGATGCGGATTCGCCTCCGCGGCCGGCATCGGTCATTGACCAGTTGATCGAATCGCGTTTGCAGGCGGAAAGGCTGAACGCAGCACCGCCGGCGGATCGCCGCGCCCTCATTCGCCGGCTAACGTTCGATCTGCATGGGTTGCCACCGACGCCGCAGCAGGTGGAATCGTTCTTGCAGGACCAATCGCCGGACGCCTACGAGCGACTGGTCGATCGATTGCTGGCGTCACCCAGCTTTGGCGAACACTTTGCTCGCCATTGGATGGACGTCGTGCGCTATGCCGAATCGATCACGCTTCGGGGATTCGTGCTGCCCCAGGCATGGCGATATCGCGACTACCTGGTCCAGGCGTTCGCGTCCGATCGGCCTTTCGATCAAATGATTCGAGATCAGATTGCCGGCGACCTGATGCCGGTCGATGACCTTCACGAGCGACAGCAACGCGCGATCGCGACCGGTTTCTGGGCCTTCGGGAATTCGAATCTGGAAGACCAGGACAAGACCAATCTGGACTTCGATCATGTGGATGAACAGTTGGAAACGTTGGGCCGAGCCTTCTTGGCACAGACGATCGGCTGTGCCCGATGCCATGACCACAAGTTCGACCCGATACCCACGAAGGACTATTACGCGTTGGCCGGTATCCTGCGTTCGACAACGGCAATGACGCACGCGAACGTCTCCAAATGGATCGAACGCCCTGTGCCATTGAACGCGGAAGACGAACGTGCCTATCGCGAGTTGCAAAGCCAATTCGACCGAGTCCAATCCGAACTGAAAGCAATGGAAGCGAACCCCTCCGGATCGGGCTCGAAAGCCAAACGCATCAAAGTGGCATCCCTGGCGGGAATCGTTGTCGACGACGATGACGCAAGATTTGTGGGCGACTGGAAATCCTCCCAAAGCGTGTCGGGATATGTCGGCAATGGGTACCACCACGACCAGCAGGAAGGCGCCGGGACGAAAACGGCGACGTTTGAACCAGATCGGATCCCCACTGGGCGGTATCGCGTTCGAATGGCGTACACCCCCAACGCGAATCGGTCCTCCAAGGTGCGTGTCCAGGTTTTCAGCGCGAATGAATCGACCACAGTCGTCGTCAATCAACGCCAACGTCCTTCGGAAGACTCCGTTTGGGTGTCGTTGGGCGTGTTTCCGTTCGAGGAAACCGGGCAAGCTTTCGTGATGGTTTCCAACGAAGACGCGGACGGCTACGTGGTGGTCGACGCAATCCAGTTTCTTCCGGTCGGCGAAGCATTCGATCCGGCGGAGGCATCGCCGGAAGGTGATCAGAGGGCGGAAAAGGAACCAACTGCCGTGGCCGATCGCCGTGAAAAACTGACCCGAAAGCTGCGGCAACTGCGTGCCCAATTGGACGCCCGCCCACAATACCTGACGATTCTGGAGAGTGAGCCCCAGCGGGAGATCGCCATTCGAATTCGCGGCAACGTTCATCAAAGCGGAGAAAGGGTTCCGCGAGGCTTTCTGTCGGCGATCGCACCGGCGGAGCACTACGCTGCCAAAATCGACCCGCACTCCAGCGGCCGCGTTGCCATGGCCAATTGGATCGCAGATCCCAGGAACCCGCTGACGGCACGCGTTTACGCCAACCGCGTTTGGTCGTGGCTGATGGGCGACGGGATCGTGACAACCGAAAACAACTTCGGCACAACCGGCCGCCCTCCATCTCACCCGGCGTTGTTGGACTGGCTCTCTGGCGAATTGATCCGTCATGACTGGTCCACCAAACACTTGGTGAAAGTCATCGTGACCAGTCGGGCCTACCGAAGAGCGCTGACCGATGATCCCGATCGCATGGCCGTCGATCCTGACAACCGCTTGTTCGCCTCCGGACCACTCAAGCGGCTTCCGGCGGAAGCCATCCGGGATGCGATGCTGCAGATCAGTGGTGAACTGGATCGCAGCTTCGGCGGATCGATGATTCAGCCCGGAACCAAATCGGACTACGGCTACCGTCACAGCTCCCGCCGTCGCAGTCTTTACGCTCCGGTTTTCCGCAACTCACTGCCGCCCTTGTTTCGCGTTTTTGACTTTGCCGACGCCAGCGTGTCCGTCGGCCAACGGCCTCGCAGCACGGTGGCGCCACAGTCACTGGCCATGATGAATCACCCCTGGGTCATTGCTCGATCCCGAGCAACGGCCGAACGCCTGGGAAGATCCTCCGGCACGGAGGACCCAACGTTGCTGATCCGGCAATTGTATCAGCAATGTTTCGCGCGGCCGCCCGATGACTCCGAACTGCAGTTGTGTCTCCAGTTCTTGCGGCTAGATGGTCCCCAAGGATCCATTGGCGATCCCGCCGAAATCTCAACGGATCGCTGGGCCTTGCTGGTGCAATCGTTGTTCGCCTCGGTCGATTTTCGCTACCTGGACTAAACCCAATGGATTCAGACAACACCCCTCAAACCGCCATCGCCCGGCTCGCCCGACGCACGATGCTACAGCAAACGGCCTGCGGATTTGGATCGTTGGCTGCCAGTGCTTTGGCCGCTCAAGAGCTGGTCACCGAACGAACCTCCGCCGGTCCTCCAGCCGGCGGCCCCTCCCGCAAACAGGGCCCCACCAGAACGCCCCGGGCCAAGCGAATCATTTTCTTGTTCATGCAGGGCGGAGTCAGCCAGGTCGATTCATTCGACTACAAGCCTCAATTGCAGCAATACGACGGCAAGACGATGCCCTTTGACGACGCGCGCACGCTTGCCAAGACGGGGCGTCGCGCGGTCGAACAACGATTGATGAATTCGCCCTGGCAATTCAAACCTTACGGAGAATCGGGCCGGCACGTTTCGGAACTGTTCCCGCACACGGCCAAGCACGTGGATGACCTGTGTTTTCTACACGGGATGCATACCGACGGTGTGGCTCACGGACCGGCAACGCTGTTTCTACACTGTGGTTCGACGAATTTTGTGCGTCCCTCCCTCGGCTCTTGGGTCTATTACGGGCTGGGAACCGAGAACAACGATCTTCCCGGATTTGTTTCCATCTCACCGTCGATCGGCAACGGCGGACCGCGCAATTACGGCGCCGCATTCCTGCCGGCTCGCTATCAAGGGACGGCGATCGGCACCGCCGGGGAAGAATCCTTGGCCATCGACCATTTGAACCGGCCCGGAATCACGGACGCTTCCCAGCGATCGCAAATGGAACTGATCGAGCAACTCAACCGCCGTCAGATCCAGCGTCGAGGATTCAGCAACGGTGAGTTCGACGCGGTGCTGGAATCCTACGAACTCGCGTGGCGGATGCAGCAGGTTGCCCCCGACGTCTTGGACCTCTCCAGCGAGTCGGCCCATACGCTGTCGGAGTACGGGATCGACCAGCCCTCCACTCGAGAGTTTGGCAAAAAGTGTTTGCTGGCCAGGCGTCTCTGTGAATCCGGCGTGCGTTTCGTCCAAGTCAATTATGGTGACAACTCAGCCAACCCGGCCTGGGACCAGCACTCCAATTTGCCCAAACATGCGACGCACGCGCGAGCGGTGGATCAACCGATCGCGGCACTGCTGGCCGACTTGAAGCGGCGTGGCTTGCTGGACGACACCATTGTGTGGTGGGGCGGAGAGTTCGGCCGCACGCCGTATTCGCAAAGCAATGGCACCGGCCGAGACCACAATCCGGGTGGATTCACCGTTTGGCTGGCCGGCGGTGGCTTTCGGCCGGGCACCGCCTATGGGGCCACCGACGAGTTCGGATTCTCGGCGGTCCAGGGCAAGGTCCACATGCACGATTTGCACGCCACTTTGCTGCACCAATTGGGCCTGGATCACAAGCAACTGACGTTCCGTCATGCCGGTCGCGATTTTCGGCTGACCGACGTCTACGGCCGGGTCGTCGATCCCATCCTCAGTTGAAACCGCGTCCGGAACCCGATTGAGCTCTGCTTCGCAAAAGCGCACCGGTGCGAAGATTGCCAGCCGGCGGAAGCCGTGACCTTCAACGGACGCCCTCGAACAGCGCCGATCCGATTCGCACCATCGTGGCACCCGCCGCAATGGCTTCGCGAAAGTCACCGCTCATCCCCATCGACAGCTCCGGCAGTTGCCGACCAGATTCGGCTTGGATTTGATCGCGGAGCGCCGCAACCGCACGGAATTGATCGGCCGCCTGCTCGGCATCGGTTCCCCAGCCGGCCATGGCCATCAAGCCGACGATGCGGACGGATGCCAGGTCATCCAACTCCAACAAACTTCGCGTCTCGGTGATCGACAACCCGGTCTTGTTTGGATCCTCGCTGATGTTGACTTCCATCAGGACCTCCGAGACTCGGTCCTCGCGTTTTGATTCCCGATCGATCGCGCGGAGCAATCGCTCACTGTCAACGGAATGGATCAACGGCCGATAACGCAGCAGCCGACGGAGCTTGTTGGTCTGCACGTGTCCGATCATGTGCCACGCGATCGGTGGTTTCTGCGGCAATGCGTCGGCTTTCTGCCACAACGCCTGCGGCCGACTTTCCGCCAGGTCGTGACAACCGGCTTGCACCAGCATGGCGGTTTGTTCGACACCGACGTACTTCGAAACCCCGATGATGCGCACCGATCCGGGATCCCTGCCAGATTGCCTTGCCGCGTCGGTCACTTCCCGAACGACATGCTGCCAATTGGAACGGATTCGTTCGAAGGCGAGATTGTCGGACTCAGGATTCGACGTTGACATCGCTGCCCTGCGGTGAGGAGTCGGTGTCGTCGCTGTCTTCAACGGTGATCAGATCTTCGTACGTTTCTTCCTGGACATCGAATCGCGCCGCATAGAAGTCGGCGATCAGATGTTTGCCGAAGAACGTGCGTGGCAACCGGCCGACCATGGATCGATACAGCAGCCACTGCTCCGATCCCGCCTGGAATCGAAAGGCCGCTGCGACCCGGGGTGGCACCAACCGCAATTGCTCCCCGACCGTCAATTGCCGCCAGGTCCGCTTTTTGCCAAACCGCTTGCGAGACAAATCGATCCAGAGCGGAACATACAATCGCCCGGCGCCGCGGCTGGCCACCAGCAAGTGGTTGTCAGCCGTGCCAGACAACGTCGTCGTGCTGTTGGCTCCGCGCCATTCGTTCGAAGACAACGGAATGACCATCGCCCGCGGCCGATCATCGCACAGGAAACATTCCGTCGTCTGCTCCTCGGCTCGGCAGGTCATTCCATCGCCCAGGGGAAGTCGCAAACGATGTTCGATTGACAGATCGGTTGGTCCACTGTCGTTTGTTGACGACCGCCAGGTGACCGCATCGGCGATCATTCCGCAACGATCCTCGCGCAGCAGCATGAATTGCCGCTGCACCACGTACCCGGCCTGCCACGGTTGCTCCAATTCGACGTAGTGGACGTCGTCATCGGTGTATTCGCACGTGGCGGTCCAGTCGCCGGCTGAACGGATCTGGTTGCCGTTGACTCTCAATTCGGTCTCGATGGCACCTTGCATCAATACCGCTTTGCCCGTCGTTACCTCCAACTCCGTTTCATCACCGGCGTAGCGGATGACCGTTCGCCCGCGTCGCACATCCCATTCGGGAAGCATGCAAACCACGCCCGAATCTTCATCATGCAACATCGATTCGGGAAGGTGGACTTGCCACGCCAGGCGCCTCTTCGTCCGACTGCGGCCCAGGGCCGCATCCAATGCGGGGCGAAGCGTTTCTTCGTCTGCCGCGGCCGCCAGCGCGAGCAAACCGTGTTTACCCAAGTCATCACGCAAGTCGTCATGGGAAAGTGGGCTGAACGCCATCGCGCCATCGCGTCGCATCAAGGCAATGGTCCAAGTAGTCCACTCGGTGACCGCAGCCTCGTGGGCAGCCGTCCAGACCGCGTCGCTTCCGCGCCCCGACTTGCCCCGCTTCGTCTTTTTCTTTCCAGGTGTTTGACCGCCGCGAAGCATCTCACGGCAACGGAGCAGGGAAGCCAGCACCAGCCGGATGCTGGAAAGTTGTTGCAAGCCGATCGCAACCGCTGCTTCGGTCTGTTCGCACCAGGAACGCAGTCTGCGGATGCTGTCGTCGTGCAGTCCCCGACAGGACGGGAGTGCCGTTAGCCGCTGCGACAGGGTCAGCCCCAGCTCCGCGACCCCCACCAAGACCATCGGGTCCGCAACCTGTCCGTCGCGCAGTCGATCTCGCAATTCCTGCAACGCCCCCAGCAGGTCCCACCAGGGATGTTCGTCCAGGTGATTCAGCAATGCCGGCATGGCCGCCGCCCACGTCACTGCCGCGGTCGCGACACCGACGTCGTCCAATGTTCCTGAGAGAGACTCTTGAAAACGCTGCAGGGCCCGGGGGACATCGAATCGTCGCCGCTCCTTCGGGGAAAGTTTGGCACCGGAAGCAAGCTTCGCCAGCAGGACCTGGTCCTCCTCCAGCGGTGTGCCGGTCGCGCTGGCCAGCCCCCACAAGTACTCGCTCCCGGAACGCTTCCGGCGGCCGCTTTCGTGGCCCGGCGAATGGGCGGCCTGGTCGGCAAGAATCTGGCTGCGAAGTGTCGTCCACTGAGCCGTCGTCAAAGACGATTCCGTCAATTCCGCCGGCGGCTGAGTGGGTTTTGCCCCCCGCCGATCGGTTCGTTTTCCTTTGCTCCGACGCTTCCCACCCTTTGATTTCCGGTCCGGGGAACGCGTTTTTTTTGAGGGTCGGCTGTGGCGGGGCATAGGAAAAGGGTTCAGGAAAGCGATACAACAGAGGGTTCGAAACCGGTTCGTGCGAGCACAACCCGGCGGGCCGGCAGAATCTGGCCTGGAGGAGACGCTTAACTTACTCGCACTGGTCCTCGTGTGCACCCACGCCAACGCATTCCACCAGCCCCCACCTCTCCCGTGATCATGTCACTCACTCGTCTCGTCTTGCTGTTTTCGCTGAGCTTTTGGCTGCTGGGATCGACTGGCTGCAACCGGTCCCAAACCGATCAAACCGCATCGTCGGTTGCCGAACCCGCCGCGGCGGACAAGACGGCTGGCGATTCGCCCGAGGAAACGTCGCCCGATTCGACACAAGCAACGGCCGCGGCACCGTCCGCGACCGCATCCGAGGGCAGCGATGAAACCAGGCAAAACGAGCCGACGGAGAAACCGCAACCGTCACCGGGCGATTCAACCGCCGGCAACGTCCCTCCGGCAGACAACGCCGCTTCTGACGACACCGGTGACCAGACGCCTGGGTCCAAGCCGCTGCCGATGCAAGATTCCGCCGCAGCGGGCGACTCCGAAATCGCTTCCGCCGGTGAACCGGACGCGGAACCGGAACCGGAGTTGCCCGAAGACCTGGCCCGCCGCGCCTTTGAAGCTCCGCCGGGAGCCAAGTCGCTGACGCCATCCGGTCGGCTGTGGATCGACGCGAAACAGAAACGCGTCTACGTGGACGGCTACGTCACCCTGCGACGGGGGCCGATCGAAATGTTCGCCTGTCCGGTGGGTACCAAGGAGCATGAATCGATTGTTGCGGCACTCGCTCGCTCGCGTGAGGTGCACGCGGCTTTGTTGGCCATCGGCGCAACGCCCGGGACACCCGTCCGCTTTCGCCCAGAGTATTCACCGCCCACCGGCCAGGTGATTCGCGTCTGGGTTGGTTGGTACGACGACCAGGGAGAATTTCAATGCGTCGACGCCCGGCAGTGGATTCAGGACGTCGAGCGTGAAAAAGCGATGGAGGCTCAATGGGTGTTTGCCGGCAGCGGATTCTGGGAAGACCCCGAGGATCACCGGGAGTACTACCGTGCGGACTCGGGCGACATGATCTGCGTTTCCAATTTTTCCAGCGCCATGTTGGACGTGGCGATCTCCAGCAGTGCCGATGCGGACTTGCTTCGGTTTGCCCCGATGGAGGATCAGATCCCGCCGCGCGAAACCCCGGTCCGCCTGATCCTGGTTCCCGTCCCCAATCCCAGCGATGACCCGGATGCCGAGGCGGATCCTGGCCGGATGGAGCGTCCGACGAAGGATATCCTGCCGCGCGCTTCGACGGTGTCTTCGGAGAAACCCGAACAACCCGCATCCTGATCCGTCCGATCCCGGCAGGAGTAAGGGGACCGGGTTTCCCCGTGCGGAGCTTCGTACCGGTACGACCGGCACACTCGTCACGCTTGTCGGCTCCCGGATCAATCGACGACGTCAAAGCGTTCTCCGGCGAAGGGCCGCAACCTAGGTTTTCTCAGCAAGACCTTGCAACGTTTGCTGCCGCCCGCCCCTTGGCGGGCGTCCGACGTGCCCCTTCGCGCCGTCCCTGACGTCCGTTGCGAATCGATTGTCCTTCGTGCCCGCCAAGGAAACCTGGCCGATGCCTGCTGTGCAACCGAGCCTCTGTCACCCCGCCGAGTTCGCACCGCTTCTGTCCGGTCAATCGATCGGAGAGTCGAACCAGCGCGGCGGGATGCACGACCGAAATCGCGTGCCGGCACTCCAGCGACGTTCGTCATCGCGGTCGCTGCATCACTTGCGGGGGCGTCCCCGTTGACCGAGCGTCCTTTTCCATCGAAACCACAACCGGACACAAACGCCTCGACGCCCGAGTCGCTTCACGTGAATCCACCGCGCGATCCCGTTGCGGACCTGTTGGCCCAAGGTATCGGCTACCCCGTCACGCAGTTCGCGGGGGCAAGTGGGTCCGACGATGCGCTGGTCCAACTTGCGTTGGTCGATCCGGATCAAGTCCATACCGAAGCGTCCTCCACCGGTGATGATTTGGTGCGCCAAGCAACCCGCCTGCCCTCCGGAATGGTCGCCGTTTGGTGTGCGCCACTCGAACAGGCCAACCGGGTAGCACGGCACGCTCAATCCATCCTGGATCTGGAAGCGTCGCGACAGGAAGGCCGTGGGCTGCTACGCGAGGTGGAATCCCTGACCGTCCAGGTCATGCAGGATTTCGAAGAACTTGCATTGATCCGGGCGCTCTCATCCAACCTGGAATTGCCGCAGAACGCCGAGGACACGCAAGACTTTGTGCTGGAATCCTTGCTGCCGTTGGCGGCGGGCGTGGGTGCCGTCTCCATCGCCATCCTGTTGCGCGATGAACGCTCCGGAAACCTGATGCAACCGCTATGGACCGGACCGGCGGTCATCAGCGACACGTCGGTACGACAGCTGGTCGACCGTTACACCCACGAAGCCCAGTCCGTACCCGTGGTGCGAAATGACTGCTTCGGGGATCAACCTTGTGGGCGGGAAGGGTTGAATGAATTGGTTCTCGTACCCTGCTCAAGTGAAGGCCGCGTTCACGGCTACATCCTGGCCTGCAACCGAATCAAAGAGGATCTCGGCGACGATCCCTGGGGTCAGCCAGGATTCACGACGATGCACGCTTCGTTGATGGAAACGGCAGCCAATCAACTTGCGTCCCATCTGCAAACCAGTCGTTTGTTGCGGCAGAAGGAAGAACTGTTCACGGATGTCATCCGAGCCTTGGTCAACGCGATCGAAGCCCGCGATCCGTATACCTGTGGCCACAGCGAACGTGTCGCGTGTTTCGCGCGCCTGCTCGCATCCCACCTCGGATTCACCAGCTCCGAATGTGAGCGGTTGTACTTAACCGGCCTGCTGCACGATGTCGGCAAAATCGCGATTCCCGATGTCGTGTTGCGAAAGCCGACCAAGCTAAACGACCAGGAACGCGCCATCATCGAAACGCATACCGATTATGGATGGCGAATCCTGCATGAACTCGATGCGTTGCAACACGTCCTACCCGGCGTCCTGTACCACCACGAACATTGGGACGGCCGCGGCTATCCCGACAAGTTGGCCGGAGAGAACATCCCGATCGATGGTCGGATTCTGGCCGTGTGCGACGCCTTCGACGCGATGACCAGCGACCGCCCGTATCGCAGCGGCATGTCCGTGACGCGCTGCCTACAGATCATGCAGGAGGGCGCCGGAACAATCTGGGACCCCGCGTTGATCGATCTGTTCCTGGAACACCTTGAAGAGATCCTTGAGATTCGGTCCAGCCATCGTCCACGTCGACATCCTGATCGTCCCGCACCGGTCAACGGCCAACCCACCGTTCCCCTGGCGCCGGTTGCGATGCCGTCGATCAGCACGTCGGACGTGCCGACGCTGCCCGGATCAGGAATGGTCATCTGAACCGAGCGTCGCGACACGCCGTTCGCTGCACCGCAGCTAAGCGGCGGATTGCCGCTGTTCCAATGCCAGACTTCGCAGTCGTCCCAGCAGCGGGGAAAAGTCCCCCGGCTTCGCGATCACCTGGTGCACACCCGCGTTCAGTGCCTGTGCCCGTTGCTCCGGCGTCACGCCGCCGACGATCCAGACATGCTCCGCGTCGCCGTGCCCGCTTCCGCGCAAGCGATCCTCCCAGCCACCTCGGCTGGTCGCTGAATCATCCCACCAGACCTGCTGCACGTTGCGAACGGTTCGAATCTGCTCCGGGCGGCAGGACATCGCGGGAACGGTACCACTACCCGCGATCGCCAACAGAGCCGAAGCGTTAGCGCGCCTTGACGCGACAATCAACACGCCGCGGGCGGCGCGTCGCATTCGAGGGATCAATCCGCAACGCACCAGCAGACTCGGCAAAAACGTTTCCCATTCATGCCAGTAGATGCCGGGCGTGCCCAACACTTCGCTGGGATGCGGACGTTGGCCGGCACACAGCGGACCCATCAGCAACGCCGTTTCGGCGCGTGGGTATTTGTGCCGGAGTTGTGTGAAGGGGCGCCGGAGTCGCGCTGAATCGTGTTCCAGGCACAGCACGATCGAATTGACGCCGGCAGCGGGGCGTCGGGCGGCGGCATCCAAATCGGTTCGGTAGGCGAGCTGCGCTGCGTGCGAATCACAGAAGTCGTAGGCCGGCCGAAAACGATTCCCTTTTCGAGGCCCGATCCAAAGCAACGTCCCCAACCCACCGGGCGTGTTGGATCGATCGGACCCGGCGCGAGGTTTCACGGGAGGCATGATTCGGTTCATGTCGCCTGCTCCATCCTTGGCAATCGGGCCTCGACGCCGCCGCCAAAAGCGTCGCTGACATCCGGCCCGGAGGACATCGGTACATCGGTGTGGGATCGCATCCGCGCAATCGGTTCCGCAGGATTGACGGATGGACTCATCCACCTGAGAAACAAATCACGCGGTCAGCAGAACGTCGGCATCATGGAGACAGTTCCAAGCTTCCTTGGCCGTTTTGCACTCGCGCAAGTCGGTCAGGAACGAATCGATCGCGATCAATCGGCTGATGTGGGCCAGAGTACGGAGGTGAGCTGAATCGTCGTAAGAGCAGATCAGAAAAAAAACATCGGTCATGTGACCTGCATCGGAAAACGGGATGGGGGCCGGGCTGACCGCCAATCCGACCACCGTGTCGGCCAGAATCGATGTCTGTGGGCGGCGCGGGTGCATCAAGGCGACGCCGCAATCGAGCGCCGTCGGGTGCATCTGCTCACGACTACTCACCGCCTCGGCCATCGCCCCGGCGTCCCACAGCAGACCCGAACGGGCGACGATCTCGCTCATTGCGCGAATCACCGACCCACGAGTGCGTGCGCGAAGCGGAACCTCGATGGTGTCGACCGTGCACAACTCGTGCAGCGCCCGATCCTGCGTCGGTCCGGTGACCCGATCGACCACCTTCTGGACGCGAGCCAGCTCGGCACTATCGTCCGACGCGCCGATCCGTTCCTCCAACCAGTGGTGAATCTCAGCTTCATTGAACCGCCATTCCCCGGCAACTTTGCGACCTGGCAACCGCCCACGCGACGCCATCTTCTCAACCTGAGAGGGCGTGATGTGCAGGTACTGGGCGATTTGGGCGAGATCAAGTTCTTCCATGGTCAGACAGATCGGGGGGATTCACTGGAAATCCGGTCGAGGAAGGGGGGCCAGCCGGCTGCTTCAACCGCGCGAATCGGTGGCAGGGTGACTGAGAATATTCGGACTGGGTGCAATTGCCGGACCGGAATCACGAGGCGGCGGCCATTTTCCGTCGCGGAGTTCCCGACGGCAAGCCGGATGAAACCGCATTGAGCGGAGCGGGGCCGGATCTTCGAGCACCAGCGACGTTTGCCCGAGCACCCGTTTCGGCCACGAAGATGGCGAGTTTGGCCGATCGAACACAACCCGGTGTGAGTTCCCAAATTGGGAATTCTTTGCAATTTCACTCAAGTTTGACCGTCCCGCGTCCGCGGTCGCTCTTGACCGAGATCCGCACGGATCGTTATTGCCACAACAAGACGAGAGACCATCTTTGCCTTTTTGCTTGGCGGCAAACGCTTGATCCCTGATACCGCGAACGTTCATCGATTCTTTCACGCGCTCGCCGCAGTCCTGGTGACGGCCAGGGGCGCGCGTCCGCGTTGCCGCATGCAGGCTCTCGCTTGTCCGGTGTGTCTGATGATGATCGGGCTCATGGTCGGCGGCGTGGTGCTGCCCGGGCAGCATTCCCTGGCTCAGACCGCCGGCAGCTCGCTTGACGTCCCGCAAACCCGCTTAGCACCGATCGGCTCTCCCGCCACACCGCCGGCAATGCCCCCAACGACAGGCGGATCCAACTTCGCGCTGCCACCATCGGTATCGGGACCTCCAAGCGGATCCCTGTTCGACCCCTACGCCGCCGCGCCGGCATCCGGTTACGTTCCCCCGATCTCGTCCGCTGGCGGCGGCACGGTTTATGGCGGGTACGGTTACGGCGCTGCTCCCGTGACCGGATTCAGTGGTCCCGTGACTCCCGCGCCTCAGGGCGGATTCCTGGCGCCCTCCCCCAGCGTTTCACCGTACAGTTCCGGCGGCTTCTCAACGCCGCCGGCCACCCCGCCGCCGCTGTTTAGCAATGGAGGTTCGTTCCTGGGCGCGACCTCGACAACGCTGCCGCCGGTCGGCTTTTCCAGCCCCAGCACCTACGGCGCACCGGCCGGTTACGGATCTCCGACGTCGCCCTATCCCAGCGCGGCACCATCGACTTTGTATCCCGGCGGTTTTTTTGGACCGACGGGCACCTTCGCTCCTCCGCCGGTTGATCCCTACGGACTGATACAAAAAGGGCGATTCCGCCACACCTTCATCAATGATGACGATTCGGCTGACGCGTTGGAGATCAACGACACGGATATTGCGTTGGCGTTCATGTGCCAACAGTTTCTGTGGTCCACCCAACCGCTGTTCATCGCACCATCGTTTTCGCTGCATCAATGGGACGGACCACAGTCGTCCACCGGCGCCGACCTGCCCGCCAATGCGTACAGCGCATTCCTGGATTTTGGATGGCAATCGGACCCCAACCGGATCTTCGGAGCCGAACTCGGGCTCAGCCTGGGTGTCTTCTCAGAGTTCGATGTGCTCAACAGCGACAGCCTGAGGATCCGCGGCAAGGGGCTGGGCACCTTCCGCCTAACGCCCGCATCGACGTTGAAACTGGGCGTCTACTATTACGACCGTGTGGATACCAAACTGCTTCCCGCCGGCGGCTTGCTGTGGCGACCGAGCCCGCTGACCCGGGCGGACCTGTTCTTCCCCCAACCAAAGTTTTCGCGATTTGTTTCCACCATCGGCGTCAATGACATCTGGTGGTATGTCTCCGGCGATTACGGCGGAGGCTCCTGGACGATCGAACGCGACGGTGGCGGAGACGACCAAGTGGACATCAACGACATTCGCGTCGCACTGGGCTTGGAATGGGGCCCGACGACGCGGATGAGGCTGGGGCAGCGAAGTGCTTTTTTCGAACTCGGTTACGTCTTCAACCGAGAACTCGTCTACCGCTACAACCCGCAGGACAACCTGAGCCTGGACGACACCTGGATGGTGCGTCTGGGGATCGGTTACTGAGTGCGCGGATAACGCGACGCCCCCGCGAACAGGAACGGAATAGAGAAAGGCTCTCAGCCCTTCACGTCGTCCGTCGTCCAAGCGCCATCGATCTGGCGAGGCGTTTCCCCCGTGGGATTCTTGTCGGCCAACAACTTTGGCAAGCGAGCCGGTCGGACATTGTCATAGCTGGTCAATTTGCCAAACCGCAGCAAACAAGCGGGAACCCCGACCGCGGTGAAACCGGGATGGCCCGTCGCCGGATAGGGACCGCCGTGGTTCATGGCGGCACTGACCGCCACGCCGGTTGGCATCTTGTCATTCAACACACGTCCAACCTTCGGGATCAGCTCGAACGCCACCTGTTCGTAGGCGTCATCGTCACTGCCACCGGGGTCCGAATAAACGCAGCCGGTCAAATTGCCTTCCAACGTTTTGATGACTTCGCGCAACTCCGCCAGGTCGTCGGCAACGACCAACAACGAGGCATTCCCGAACGCTTCGGTTTGGAATCCTTCCGGATCGCTGATGAACTGTTTGCCGGTGGCTTTCAACAGCGTATTGGCCATCGCGCAGCGGTCCGCTTCTACTTCGCCGCCACCGGCCAACAGCTCGGCGCCCAAGTCACACAGGGTTTTCACGCTTTGATTCAAACTGCTGGCCACCGCCGGCGACAACAAGGTTCCCGCCGGGGAGGACTGGAATCGGTCTTGAACGGCCTTGATGAAGTCGTCGGTCGCTTGCCCTTTGATCGCGATCACAACGCCGGGATTGGTGCAAAACTGGCCGGTGCCCATGAGAGCGCTGGTCATGAATTCGTCCACGATCTCGGCCCCCCGGCTCTTCAGCGCCCCTGGCAAGATCACCACCGGGTTGACGCTGGAAAGTTCCAAGTAGATCGGTTTGCCGGCGGCGTCCGCGGCGGCCTTCAATTTCAGCCCCGCCGAACGGCTGCCCGTGTAGCCGGTGGCTCCGACGCGCGGGTCGGAGACCAGACGTTCGCCATCGGCATGTCCGGTTCGATAGATCAATTGAACGATCGCATCGGGGACCCCCGTTTCCTGGGCAGCTTGCAAGGCTAGTTGCGCAAATCGCCGCGTCGTTTCGGGGACGGTGCTGTTGGCCTTGCCGATGACCGGATTGCCGGCGGCGATCGCAGCCGCAAAATCACCGCCCGAGACGGAACCAAACGCGAACGGGAAGTTGTTCGGTCCGAACACACAGACGGGGCCCAGGGGTTCATAGCACGACCGGATGCCGGCGGCCGTATCAATCGTCGCCAATGCCCAATCGCCCCGACGACACGATTGCGCCGACAGCCGAATCTGATTGCTGGTTCGCGGCAGTTCCACGTCGGCCAGACGCGGTGACTTTGCCAATCCCGACTCACTGGCAGCTGCTTCGACCAAGGAGTCGCTGGCGGCATCGATTTTGTCCGCGTAGCTTTCCAAGAATTCGGCGATCACCGCCGCCGGCAGCGTGCGCATCTCACGAGCCGCGGCAAAGGCCGCGTCCAGGGCGGCATCGCAATCGGCCCAGGAACTGATCGGAAACTCCGTGGGCAGCTTTTCGTTGGTGTTCGGATTGGTGGCCTGAAACGTGCCGGTCGCATCGGAGGAGCGCCATGCGCCGTTGATCAATACTTTTGCAGTCATCGGTATGAGTCGGTCAGTTGGGGAGAAGCGGTGAACGTGAATGGACGCGATCCGCAGCACGGACGCAGTCTGGACGTCAGAGATTGCCCGGTGGCTAAGCGGACGTCTGGACGATGGGATTGCTCAACGTGCCGATCCCTTCGATCGAGATGTGGACCGTGTCGCCGGGCAGCAAGGTGAAATCGCTGGTGGGCACGATGCCGGTGCCGGTCATCAAGAACGCACCGGCGGGAAACGAGTTGTCCCGAGAGAGCCAGCCGACAAGGTCGGTGAACGACCGCGCCATCTGGTCGCCACAGGTTTCCTGTTGGAAGACCACGTCGCCGTCACGTTCGATTTTCAAATCGACCACCAGCGATTCCGTCGGCGGCAACGGATCGAAAAGCGCAATCCAAGGTCCCAGGCCTGCGCACTGGTCATAACACTTGGCCTGCGGCAGGTACAACGGATTCTCGCCTTCGATGTCTCGCGAACTCATGTCGTTGCCGACGGTCAGACCGACAATTCGCATCTTGGGACACAACACCAGCGTGATCTCGGGTTCGGGCACGTTCCATTTGGCATCGGAGCGGATCCGCAAAGGCTGTCCGTGGCCGGCGACACGGTGCGGTGTGGCCTTGAAAAACAACTCCGGACGCGCTGCCTGGTAGACGCGGTCGTAGCACGATGCTGCCGCCTCCGACTCCTCCATTCGAGCGGTTTGGCTGCGTTTGTAGGTCACCCCCGCCGCCCAGACCTCCTGCTGATCGATCGGCGGCAACCAGCGAACCGAATCGTCCAAAGCGATGGGCGCGTCGGTGGACAACGAACCGGCGGCGGCGGCCGGATCCTCCGCGGCGATCAAATCGGCCAACGTTTCCAAGCCGTTGCCAAGCACCAGAGGGATAATTTCGGTCTGATTGACCAAGCCGATCCGAACCTTGTCGGAAGCGTCTACGAATTTTGCTAATTTCATGGAATGGCTAGTCCGTCGATCCTTTTCGAATATCTCTGTGGTACCGAGTGAACGCGTCAGCCCCCGGCGGCCGATTGGCCGCACGCCCCTCCTGTTGCCGCAACCGACACCTGCACACCTGGTTTTACCCGTTGGTGATCCTGGGCACCGTCCTGCCGCTGGGTTGCCGGGGAAAAAGCGATCCGGAACCGCGCCCCAACGTTACCACGCAGGCCGACGATGGTGAATCGGAGGCTCTGTTGGAGACGCTCAATGCCGCCTTGGCGGCCACCGAAAACCTGGAACCCGAGCGGGCCGAACCGCTGTGGCAGGAACTGCATAAAAAATTGCCGGATTCGGCATCCATCGCGCGCAACCGGGCGATCAATGCGGCCCTCGCGGTCGACGCGTTGACCTCCGCAGCCACGGATTCCGTCCGCTCGGCAGAAGAAAAGCAAGCGGCCAGGGGCCGTCTGCCCGGGGCGATCGAACGAGCCCGGGAAGCAATCGCGGAATACTCGAAGGTTTCCGGCGACAACGTGATCCCGCTGTGGCTGGGAAGTCGCATCGAAGCGCACGAAGCCTCACTGCTGCCGGCTTCGATGACCAAGCCGCTGCGTCGGGAATTGCTCAACAACCTGGTCCGCACGATTGACGGCCCGATGGGCGAGCAGCCGCAATCGGTGATCTTGGGCGGGCCACTGACCGACGTTCTGGAAAACCTGTCGGATCCGATCGACGGATTGCCGAAAGACATCCTGGATCCCGCCGCCGGCGCGGTGCGTCGGCTTTCGGACGCGCACCCTGAAAACCTGTTTCTGGCGCTCCGCGCTTTGCAGCTTTCCATCCAGCAGCAGAACCCTGCGGCGGGCCGCTACGCGGAACGCACGTGGCAGTTGTCCACCGCAGTGGAACCCACGTTGGCAGCATTCACCAAACCGATCGGAGTGACGCCGAAAGAATTGACGGACCGAATCATCGAAGGCGTCGAAGAGAAAGACTGGGGCAAGGTCGAACAAAACCAAGTGCTGTGGTCCAACGTGCTCGGCCCGCTGGAAATTCTGCGGACCGACCGACGCCGCGCCTCGCCGCATCCACTGGACCGACTGAGTTTTGAAGCGCTGCGAAAGTTGAGTGCGACGGTTGCCGCACAAAACCCGATCCAATTCGACCAACAGCCACTGACGTTTGAAGCGGACACCCTGGGTGAAAACGTCCGGCTGACTTTGCCGCTGGACGCCGATCTGGATTTGGATGTCGATCTGGTGAGTGTTTCCGACAGCGATCGTTTGACCCTGTGGCTCAATGACAACGGCCAATGGGCTGAGGCAGGGATCTTGGATTTGCCGGTCGCGCCGACCGGAATCGTGGCCGCCGACTTGTTCATGGTCGACAGCAGCGACCGAAGCCGATTGAAACAGGACTCCCCGGCCTCCACGGGCGACGCGGACCAAGCAATCGCGGCCCGTCACAACACCTTGCCGGGGTTGGTCGTCTACGGTGACTTCGGAATCCGCCTGGTCCAGGTCGATACACGCCCCGACACGCCAGCGGAATCCCGACTGACCTTGATCGAAGACACGACCGGTCTGGAGGAGCTATCCCAGGTCAGCGTTGTCGTCCCCGGTGACCTGGAGGGTGACGGCGACCTGGATCTGATCGTGGCTTCGGCCGGCGCGCCGTTGCGCACGTTGATCAATCGAGGCAACCGCACCTTCTTTGAAGCCCCGGTCACGGCCTCGACCGTGGCGCAGGATGATCCCGTGGTTGATTTGGCGATCGCCGACCTGGATCGCGACTTGGATCTGGACGTCGTGACTTTGCATGGAACCAGTGGCAAGGTGGGCTTGCTGGAAAACCTATTGCATCTGCAATTCCGCATGCGGTACCTGGACGAGGTCCCGGCTTCAGACCCTGAAAAGGTCGGTGCGCCCTTGGCCGTCGCCGTTGAAGATGTGGACGGCAACGTTGCCTGGGATGTGATCGTTGTCAGCGAGAAACAATCGCAAGTTGCTCTGGGGCACTCCGCCGACATTGGCGTGTGGACCGTGGACCGCGTCGAAACCGGCGACGGATTTGCGACGCCGCCCGCACTGGCGGACTTTGACAACGACAGTTTCTTGGAACTTGTTGGGCCCCAAACCTCCGTGCGACTGGGCCCCTGGGGCATCGCGCCAACCCCGGCCAAACTTCCCGTTCCCCTGGGACCATCCGATGCCCACGCGGTGGATCTGAACGCGGACGGCCTGGTCGACCTGGTTTCGTCCGACAGCGGATCGGTGATCTTGGGAAACAACGACTTGAACACGCCGGCGCATCATCTGGCCGTGCGTTTTAAAGGCATCGCCGACAACGCAGCGGCCAGCGGGCGGGTCAATCACTACGCCATCGGTTCCGTTTTGGAAACGCGTTTCGGCCCGCACTATCGCAGCCGGATCATCACCGGCCCCAGCACTCATTTCGGGATCGACGGGGCGGACCAGGTCGACTCGGTGCGAATCATCATGCCCAACGGATTGACCCAGACCATTCGCGACCCGGCGATCGACGCGATTGTCGAAGAAGAACAAACGTTAAAGGGTTCCTGCCCCTACCTGTACACCTGGGATGGGCAGAAGTTTGCTTTCGTCACCGACTGTCTCTGGGCCGCCCCGCTGGGATTGCAAGTCGCCGCGGGCAAGGTGCAACCGGATCGGCCCTGGGAATACCTGAAAATCGATGGCCAACACGTTCGGCCGCGAGACGAGGGTCAATACGAATTCCGATTGACCGAGGAGCTTTGGGAAGTCGCCTACGTGGACCAGGTCGAACTGACGGCCGTCGACCATCCGGACGACGTCGAAGTGTTCACCAATGAAAAGGTCGGCCCTCCCTCCGTGGCGATTCCGACGATCCACGCATTCGGCCCCGAGAATCTTCATGCCATCGTGGCCGCCCGCGACACGCTGGGCAACGAAGTTGGTGAGCTGTTGGCCGAACCGGACGCCCGCTACGTCCAAGGTTTTGATCGCCGAATCCGTCAGGGACTGTGCAAGCCGCACTGGGTCGACCTGGATTTTGGATCACCCGCCACCGATTCGCTCCGCGAGAAAAAGGATGCCGCTGCCTACCTCGTGCTCCGCGGATGGATCCTTCCCACCGATACCTCGCTGAACATCCAGATCGATCAGAACCCGGAATTGCCATCGGTCGAGTTCCCGTCGGTCTGGGTTCCGACCAGCCCCGGTTCTGATCGTTGGCAGCAGGTGATCCCGTTCATGGGATTCCCCGGTGGAAAGACCAAAACGATCGTGGTCGATGTCACGGAACATTTGCTTCGCGATGATCCAAGAATCCGGATTCGGACGAGCGCGCAAATCTACTGGGATTGCGCGCGACTGGCGATTCAAGAGACGTCCCCGGAGGTCCGCCAGCAGGACTGCCCGCTGACCGGTGGCGAGGTCGCGTTCCATGGGTTCTCAGAAAAAGTTACCCACGGCTCCAAAGCCCCGGAGACCTACGAGTATGCCCGCAATGATCCGACACCGAAATGGCCTCCACTAACCGGTGAGATCTCGGGGTTCGGCGATTGCACCGACCGACTCACCGATTGGGACGATTCGATGGTCGTGATCAGCAGCGGTGATGAAATCCGCATGCGGTTCCAGGCTCCTGCCGAACCGCCGCCACCGGGCTGGAAACGAGATTTCATATTGCACTGCGTGGGATGGGACAAAGACGCCGATCTGAACACACTGACCGGCCAGTCCATCGACCCGCTACCGGCGAAGGACATGAGTGCGTATCCTCCGACCTTCGATTCGATCGAAACGTTCCGCGCCATTCGCCGCAAGAATGCGGATTCGCTTCGCCGGCGACAATCCTTTCGCGCATTCTGGTACCGTGCCCAACCATCGGAAACACCCTTCCTTCCGGTCACCGACTGAGAGGGCTCAGATGGACGGTGTCACTTGAAAGCGAAGGGCTTGTCGCTCATTGGCCAATGGCGTCTCGGTCGTCCGTCGGTGACTGGGGCCTCGCTGTCACACGGTGGTGAGCGCCGCGACTTTGGCGTGGCACCGACCACTTGCCCAACGTCCCAAATCCCGCCACGACCTGTTTTCGTCACCCTCGATCATGTCCGCAGATCCGCTCCCCGAAGAACCGCAGTACGACCGTGGTGCACCGAACGCAATCGGCGCAAGTTCAAAATTGCGATCAGCATTGCTGGTGTTTGTGATTGCCGCTTTGCCCCTGATCCTGCTGCTCATTTTCTTGAATGTGCGCAAAGCCAATCAAGAGTCGCTTGAGAAAGATCAGACCACGCCGGCCCAACGCATCGACGCGCCGCCCGAGACCTCAAGCGACCCGGCTGCAATCCGATGATCGTTGAATGCCTGGAATCGAAAACGCCGGACGGGCAGCAGAGCAGGGCGGGGCAGGGCAGGGCTTCGTGATTCAGTAGGCCGCGTCCTGCCGCCACACGACAACCAGCGTCTTCAAGAGGATTTTAAGATCCAGCCACAACGACCAGCGGCGAATGTACTGGTGATCCCATTCGATACGTTGTTGCATCTTCGCGACGGTCTCGGTTTCGCCTCGGCAGCCATTGACCTGGGCAAGCCCCGTGATGCCGGGTTTGACCTTGTGACGCAGCATATAACCTCGAATCTGGTGGCGATACTGTTCGTTGTGTGCCGAAGCGTGGGGACGTGGTCCGACAAGGGACATGCTGCCGTCAATGACGTTGAACAGCTGTGGCAGTTCATCCAGACTGGTCCGTCGCAAAACGGCACCGAGTGGCGTGATCCGCGGATCGCCTTTGCTGGCCTGCTTGATCACGGTGCCATCGTCGCAGGTCCGCATGGAACGGAATTTCCAAACGCCGATTTCTTTCCCGTCCAATCCGTACCGCCGCTGACGAAAGAAGACAGGGCCGCGGCTGGTCAACTTGATCGCCAGGGCGATCGCCAACATCGGAATCGCCGCAACGGTCAGGGCAGCGATCGCGAGCACCATGTCGGAGACTCGTTTCAATGCCCCATCGACCCCAAACAATGGGCTTTCAAACACGCTGACCGCCGGCAATCCGCCCAAGTCCGTCCAACGTGAGTGGAGCAGTTCAAAGACGAAGAAATCCGGCACGATGTAAACCGAAACGGTGGTGTCGCTCAACTGATCCAGCACGAACCGGATCCGATCCTCGGCGCGCATCGGCAGGGTGATCAGCACGGTATCGACCTTGTCGGCACGACAGTCATCAACCAGATTCGCCAGGCACCCCGCCAGCGTCACATCGGTCTCACCGGACGGTTCCACCCGGTCTTTCAAATCGGAAACCGATTGACCGGGACGATCGGCCACCCGATCGTCGTAGAAGCCGATCAGTTGATATCCCAGACCGCAATCGGCGCGAATATTTGCAGCGGTCTGACGCCCCAATCCGTTCAACCCCGCAATGGCCACGCGGCGAATTGCATATCCCTGACGCACCAGCAATTGGTGCGCGACGCGAACGAGCATCCGTGACAGCCCGATCAAAACCGGCGTGGTCAAAACCCAAGCCAACATGACCGATCGAGCAAACAAATCGCCGAACCGCGTCGCAAATCCGATCACCGCCAGGGACATCACGGTGCCGACCCACGTCCAACAGATCGCCAGGATTTCGGAGTCGGCACTCCCCCGACCACCGGATCGCGTCAATCCGGTGACTCTGGAGAGAATCTGAAACAGGATCGCCGCGACCAAACCGAGAATCAGCCCCGCTTCATCGATCCCGCCCCGAGCAACCTGCTTGACGGCGACCAGTGATCCGATGATGGCCAACGCGTCCAGTGCCGGTTGCAACAGATCCAATGCACGACGCTCGTCGGAAACGAGGGCGTTCCTGGCACTGGCTGATTGCATGGGACACACAGGATGGGGGCTGATGAAAGCCGCGGAGGGCTCGGCGACCCCAAATCCTAGGTCGCCGATGTGTCCAACCAATCCAGTCCCAGATCCAACCAAGTTGCTTGATGGGTCAGTGCGCCGCTGCTGATACGTTCCACGCCGGTTGCAGCGATTTCGGCGATCGTAGCGATCGTGACATTCCCCGAAACCTCCAGCTGCACATTCGGATTCAGTTCGGCACGCAACTGAACCGCCTGACGAATCCGATCCAGATCAAAATTGTCCAGCAACACGATGTCGGGCCCGACCGGAAGGACGTTGCGCAACTGTTCCAGCGTGTCCACTTCGATCTCGACAATCCCTGGAGCCGTCATCCGATCCAGTTGTCCGCCCCGCCACTGGATCGCCTTTTCCGCCGCGGTGCCCGACGGCATCGGAACACCGTTGATTCCGCCCAGCTGAAGATGGTTGTCCTTGATCAGAAAACCATCGTACAAGCCGCGACGGTGATTCCGACCGCCTCCGCAAGTGACCGCATACTTTTCCAGCAGACGCCAACCGGGCGTGGTCTTGCGGGTGTCATAGACCGCCGCCTTGGAACCCTCCAACGCGTCGACGTACGTCTTGACCAGTGTTGCCACGCCGCACAGGCGGCACATCACATTCAGGATGGTGCGCTCGCTGGTCAACATATCGCGGACATTTCCCCGCAGCGTGGCGATCGGCTGGCCGGCAACGAGCGGTCCGCCGTCCTGTCCGAGCACCTCCAGTTCCAGGTCCGCATCAAATTCATCGACGATCCATGGCAAAACGGCCAGTCCCGCGCACACCCCGGGCTGACGCGGCACGATCTGGCAGGCCCCTTCGACATCATCTTCGATCAGACAAACGCTGGTCCAATCGATCGCATCGCCCAAATCTTCCGCGATCGCCAAACGAACCAACAGGCGAACGTTGTTTTCCAGAGTCGCATCGGCAGTGACGGTCGCGTAGTCGGACATGAACGGAACACACGGTCAGCGGAAACAAGTGAAACGGACAAGCCGTCTGGGGACGACACAGAGCACCATCCGGCGAAGGAGAACAACGGTTCAATCATAACGCTTTCGGTCGCCAAACGCCTCCGGGTGAATTGTCGGGAGGTGGCCACTTCGTCGTCCCGGCAGTATCCACCCCCTGGCGACGGAGGCTACATTGTGTGGTGACGGCGGTTTCATGGATTCCGTATTGAATTTCCTTCCGCTTTGCAGCGATGTTTTTCAATCAGCCTTCACCCTTGGTGATCTGCGACGATGATTTGTCGTCGCCTGCCGTTGACCTTTCTCACGCCGCATCGTCCCGATGACCGCCCCCGAAGCTCCCTCTTCACCTCGCCTTGTCGGCGATGAATCGCGTCACAAGGAAACGGCCCCGTTGTGGGAAGAATCCGCGGTGGCGCCCGCCCTCTTGCGCGGGTCCGTTCAGACCGCTCTGCGTTGCTTGGTCTTGCTGGCAATCTTGGCCATGGTGACGACCGGGCTGATTCGGCTTCGAACCGTGCCACCCAAAGCAGCCGATCCGCCCGTGTTCCGTTTGGACATCAATCAGGCCGGCGTTCAGGAATGGATGCTGATGCCGGGAATCGGTCCCACGATGGCCAGACGAATCATCGCTGATCGCCAATCGCGGGGCCCGTTCCGATCCGTCGAGGACTTGGCACGGGTGACGGGAATCGGAGACAAGACGATCGCTCAGGTCCGTCCGTACTGCCGGGATCGCTGACGCCCTGGCTCCAAGGGTCCCGCCTTGAAACCGGCTGCCGTTCAGACTCCGCCTAACAACCACAACGCGCCGGCTGGCGGAGCCAGCAGCAGGGCGTTCCCGGGCGGGAGCCCGGGAACGAGCAGTCCCCCCTGGTTCCAAGGCTCCCGCCTTGGAACCGGCTGCGGGTCAGGCTCCGCCTGACAACCACAATGCGCCGGCTGGCGGAGCCAGGATGCAGGGCGTTCCCGGGCGGGAGCCCGGGAACGAGGCGAACGAGGCGAGATGGCGGATCCCCGACAATTGCTCTAGGTCGCAATCCTCGATCTCGCTATGGTCCGCGGATCAACCGACGGATTCTTTCACCCAACACACAGCAGGGTAGGGGCAGATGAGACCATTCAAACAGTTACTGGCTTTGATCTTCATCACGGCAACGTTTTCTCCGGCGGTCTTCGCCGACAAGACCACGATCATCGGCGGCGAAATCACCTTCGCACACGTGGCGATCGATCCGACCGCGCCACCGGACGGCTTCTGCGACGATCCTCCGGGGGCCCTCTACTCCGTCGAGAGCGACGCCTTATTTGGCAGCCTGGAAACCCGTCAGGAAACTCTCGCCTTCAGCGGTGCGGGACAGGCAACCGGATGCGCGTACCTGGTTCCGCTGGACGACGGAACGGCGGCGCGATTCACCGGTTCATTCGTTTGGCACACCGAAGACGGCGATTTGAATGGCACCTTCGAATTGATCGACGGCGTGATTGATGGCGTGACCGGTGTGTTTTCCGCCGTGGTGTTCATCGAGTTCACCGGCGGAACCGAAAGGTTTCAAAAAGCCCGCGGCAGTGCCGTCGCGATCGGTTACGACTTCCCCTTCGGAGGTCTCGGCGGCAACGTCGACGTGGGAGGACTGGCCGCGCAGATCATCGCGGGCGAAATGAAGCTGAAAGAGTGAACGCGAACGACGCAGATCACTTCAGCGATTCCAAAAACTTCGGAACCTCGGTCGATGCCTTTCCGCGAATGGTTTCGTCAAATCGATCGCTTTGCGGCGTATCGCCAAGATTGATTTCGACGCGACGACAGTCCGGGCCGGTACTCTGAACGATACCGGCCGCCGGATAGACCACGGCCGAAGTCCCGATCGCCAGAAACAGATCGGCCCGCCGCGCGAAAGAGTCAATCTCCTCCAGCCCGAACGGCATCTCTCCGAACCAAACCACATGCGGACGGAGCGTCCCGATCAGCTCCGGACGGTGGGGATGCGGCGTTTGACAATCCAAGTCCTCTCGCCAATCGAAGAGGTCGCCGGTCTGCTCGCAGCGGGCCTTGAGCAGTTCACCGTGCATCGCGATCACCTTGCGACTACCGGCGCGCTGGTGCAGGTCATCGATGTTCTGCGTGACCAGCAAGAAGTCGTCATCATGCTGACGTTCGAATTCGGCAAGCGCCACGTGGGCCGGATTGGGTGCAATCGCGGCGTCCAGCAAGGCTCGACGCCGAGCGTTATAGAACTCCTGCACCAACCGCGGATTGCGTCGAAAACCGTCGGGCGTTGCGACGTCTTCGATGGGGTGTCCCTCCCACAAGCCATCGTCGCCGCGAAACGTTGGGATCCCCGATTCGGCCGAGATGCCCGCTCCGGTCAGGACAAGTACTTTCATGTTTTTGGTTCAATAACATTCTTTCGAGTGATCGACCGCGATCCTTCAGCACAAGACGGACAACGCAAACGATCCGGGGCAACCGAAACCAACCGGCGTGGGTTATCCAAACGGCTTGCGTGCTTTGGCGCGGCTGGCGTCTCGATAGCGACCGGGAGTCTGATGAACCTCGCGTTTGAACACCACGCTGAAGTACTCCGAGTGTTTGAAGCCGGTCAGTCGAGCAATTTTGACCAAACTCAACTCGGTGTCGCGTAACAGTTGGCAGGCACGTTTGATTTGCACTCGCCGGATCTCCGCTTGGGGCGATCGTCCCAGGTACTGGCGGAAACGGCGCTCAAGTGAACTTCGAGCGATCGGCACTTCCGCGAGAATGTCCGAAACCGTCAAACCTTCACAGGCGCGAAAGCGGATCATTTGGATCGCTGCGGCGACATCTTCGTCGTCAATGGCCATCACGTCCGTGCTCAGACGTTCGGCGATGCCCAACGGGGCAATCTGGAAGTGTAGCGGCTCCGGGGTGTGACCGTGCATCAGTTGATCAAGCATCACCGCCGCCTGGTAGCCGATCCGCTCGGCCGCCGGGATGATGCTGGATAGGGGCGGATCGCAAAAGTCGCACAGCACGTGATCGTTATCCACCCCCAACACCGCGACTTCATCGGGAACTGAGACCTTGGCGGTTTGGCAAGCCTCCAGGACGTGCTGGCCACGAAAGTCGTTACAAGCGAAAATGCCGACCGGCCGCGGCAGGTTCCGAACCCATTGGACGATCTGGTCCTGTTGATGCTGCCAACCCGATTGACTGGCGGACGCCCATTCGGACTGATGCACATGCACGCTGGATGCATCCTCGATCCCGCGCTCGGCCAGTCCGTTGCGGAACCCCGCCAGCCGCAGGGAGGACCAGTAGTGGTCGCTGAAACCGGCGAAGGCGAAATGTTCCAGTCCCTTGTCGGCCAGATGCGTTGCCGCCAGCCGACCGATCTTGTCGTGATCGTTGATGACTGAGGGCAAGGACTGATCGGCGTGGATGTCGCTCAGGTTGACCGTCGGTATCTCCGTTTCGCGAATGATCCGAAGCATCTCCGGAGTCGTGTTCCGGGTGATGATCCCGTCGCCATCCCAAGATTGGAACCAGGCCGGTGGCCCGGCCATCAGCTCACGCAGATCCAATTGGACCGACCAGGGCTGCTTTTCGATGCGGTAGCGGCTGATACCCTCCAGCACGCTGCGGCCGAACGCCATCGTGGTTTCGACCAGCAGCAACACCTTGGGCCGCGCGGCCAGTCCGGCGTTGGAAGAGCGTTGGCTCGAGGGCATCGTTGCGTCCATTCGGCAAATCGGGTGTGGGGAGTCGTTGCGCGGTCGGGACAAGAAAAGAAAACGGTCGCCCGGGCAGAACCAACGAGCCCGGAATATATCTCAATCTCGACCGACTTTCAAATAGCAACCGGCCAAGAAACATGATACCGGACGGTAAATCCCCGCGAATTCACGCACCACCCACACCAAGCCTGCGAGAACATATCTTCGATGCCTCCGAACAATGATTCCACCAGGCCGAACGGTCGCCGCTGGCGGGCGATCGAACCAAGACTATTCCTGACGCAGCGTCAGAATTGACTTGACGTCAGATTTGACAGGGCGTCAAAATTGACACGGCGTCAAAGGCCAGCCGAGTCAACGTCCGCCCCGGCCCCGGTCTCATTCGCCGCAGCGACCGGTGTCAGACGCGATGCACGAAGGTCCGCTGTGACCGATCGGGAAGGGCGCCACGCCGGCCCCCCCTGCTTTCCTTCACACGCCTGACGAGTCCCTCACGGGGCCAAGACGCCAATCACATGCGGCATCGAAACGGAAACGCCAAATCTCCGACACGCAGCCCCGGCACGACACGCCCCGCGTCCGTCTCGGTTCCGCTGACGCCCAAGCAAGCCGAGATCCGCTCGCGCGAGATCCGGATCCTCCAACAGGCCCGCCCGATGGTCGTCCGCGGCGGCTTGTCCGGGTTGAGCATGGAGGCGATCGCCAAGAAGATGTCTTACGCCAAAGGCACCATCTACAATCACTTTTCTTGCAAGGAGGAGATCTTGCTGGCCTTGGCGATTCAGGCCAACGAAATCCGACTGCGTCTGTTCGAATCCGCGATCGAAGGCCAACAACGGTCGCGCGACAAGATCGCGGCGATCGGTGTCGCGTGCGAAGATTTCTGCCACCGTTTTGACGATCTGTTCGGGATCGACGCGATGGTGCGGCACGTCACGGTCTGGGAAAAGGCCTCCGAACAACGCCGGGAAACGCTCGCGGATTGTGAACAGCGGTGCATGGGACTGGTGGCAAGAATCGGACACGAGGCGGTCGCCACCGGCGATTTGACGCTCCCGCCCAACCGCGCGGTCGAAGACGTGGTGTTCGGACTTTGGTCGTTGACCTATGGAGGATCGATCATCGAGCAGACGAGTCCCGGCTTGGACCAGATCGGAATCCAAGACGCGTTCGCTGCGATCCGCCGCAATTGCCACGCGCTGATGGATGGCTATCACTGGCACCCTCTTTACGATGACCAGCAAGATCGGCGTCTGGTCCGACGGGTGCGGTCGGCATTGAAACGACGCGTGCCTCGTTCGCTCGCCGAAGACGATTTATTCTCGGAGTCTCACCTTCAAGGCCGGGAGCTCAAGCATGGGTGAGATCGAACCGCAACTTCGAACCGATCGCGGCGAAACGCCGGGGAGTTCGATGGCCCGGCACCGACACCATGGACGTGCCGCCGCACCGCCGGCACGCGGCCGCCGCGTTGCGGTTGTCGCGACGGCGTTGCTGCTGGTGGCCGCAGGCGGACTGCTGTATCTGAATCGGAGCCGGCTTGCCGGAGGACAGACCGACCTGGCGGCATCCGCATCGGGCACCGAAGCAAATGGCGAGAGCGGTGAAACCGCAAGCCGGTCGGGGATCGCCGGCACTGCTTCACCGCTGCCCGTGGCGGTCGTCCGCGCCGGCGCCGTGGCCGCTCCCGACCAGTCTCGATCCTACGCCGGCGTTCTGATCCCGCATCGCGAAAGCAAACTGAGCTTTGAACAGGACGGGCGGGTCGTCCGCCTTGCCAAACAGGAAGGCGACTCGGTTCAGCCCGGCGAACTTTTGGCGGAACTGGACCAGCAAAACCTGGACGCCGAACACGATCGTGTCCGCAGCGAATTGGCCGCAGCCGAAGCCGTGCTTGCTGAATTGGTCGCCGGTCCCAGGCAGCAGGCGATCCAGGCAGCCCGGGCACGCGTGGATCAGTTGGCTGCCGAGGTGGAACTGGCCAAGGTCGACGCAAAGCGTCAGAACGAACTGATCCCGTCCGGGGCGACCAGCCGGGCGGCGTTCGATTCGGCGTTGTTCGGGCTGCGCGCGGCCGAACAGCGTCTGCAGGCCGCCGAATCGGCTCTGAACGAACTGCTGGAAGGTACCCGCCAGGAACAATTGGCTGCCCAGCGGGCCCAACGGGATGGGATTCTGGCCGGGTTGCGTGAGATCGAAGCCAGGCGACGCGACTCGCGCATCGAAGCCCCGTTCGCCGGAACCATCCAGGACCGGATGATCGACGAGGGAGTGGTGGTGACCCCATCGACGCCCGTGTTTCATTTGATCAGCCACCGCATCGAAGGGCGTTTTGCGGTACCGCCGGAGGTCGCCAATCGGTTCCGCCCCGGCGACCGTGTGACAGTCGACGTTCGAGGCCGAGAGCGATTTGGGTGGATCGATCGGCTGGCCCCATCGGTCGATCGGGACACCCGAACGCGTAACGTTTTCGTCCGCTTCTCTGAGGAACCGGATGGAGCGGTCGGCCCCCTGGAATCATCGTTCGCGTCCGACGGCTGGGTCGCCGGGGAAATCGCGAAACTGCACACTCCGCCGCAAAACGTTGCCGGTGAGGCCGGGACGTTTTGGTTGCCTAGTTCGGCGTTGCTGCGCGGGGGCCGCGGACTTTGGAACGCCCTGGTGATTGTCGACGCCGATGGCCAGACCCTTTGCGAACGACGATCGCTGGAGATGCTGAAGACCGAAGGCGACTTCGCTTTGGTTCAAGGCATGTTGGATTCCGATGAGTGGGTGATCGCCGACGGAGGCCACCGGGTAACCGCGGGGATGGCGGTGCTGCCAGTGGAACAGAACGGCGCCGTGCTTTCCGACGCCGCCGGATCGGAACGGAAGGAAACGACACGATGATGCGGCAGTCCGCTCAGGAACAATCGTCAACCGGCCGATCCCAATCGACCGACTTCACCACGTTGTTCTATCGCAACCCGCGGTTGCTGTTGCTGGTGGTGGGGATCGTGGTCGTGGGAGGCTTGACGTCATTTGCTGTGCTGCCTCGGATGGAAGATCCGGTCATCGCCAAGCGAACCGGATTGGTCTCCACACGCTTGCCCGGTGCCGATGCGGAACGGGTCGAAATCCTGGTCACCGAACCGCTGGAAGAGCACCTCCAGGAAATGGAGGAACTCAAGAAACTGACCAGTGAAAGCCGCCCGGGAATCAGCACGGTGATCGTCGAACTGCGCGACGACGTGATGGAGACGGATGAAGCCTGGAGCGAAGTCCGGGGCAAGATCAACGACGCGATCGCGGAGTTGCCCGTGGATGCTTCCCGGCCGGCATTCGAAGAAATTGATGCCCGAGCCTACGCGATGATTGTTGCCATCTGCTGGCAGCGTCCCACTCCGCCCAACTGGACGGTGCTGCGGCGATTGGCAAAACAGTTGGAAGACCAAATGCGTGGGATCGATGGCACCGAGGTCATCGATCGGTTCGCCGATCCGGGGGAACAAATCACGGTGGAACTGGATCCGGAACGTGCCGCGGCATTGTCATTGAGCGCGTCGGACGTTGCTCAGGCGATGCGGGGATCGGATGCAAAGAATGCCGCCGGGTTGCTGCATTCGGGTCAAAATGACGTGGTCATCGAATTGGCCAACCAGTTTCAGGAACCCGGCCGAATCGGAGAGACGCTGATCCGTGCGGGCCGCGGGGGAGAAATGATCCGGCTGGACGACGTGGCCACGATCGATCGCGGCGTCCCCGCCCCCTTGCCGCGTCTGGGGACCATCGACGGCAGTCCTGCGGTCAGCCTGGGAATCCTGGTCCGTGCCGACAAGCGTGTGGATCTTTGGCGGCCCGACGCGCAAGCGGTTTTGGAGTCCTTTCGCGAGGTGTTGCCCGCCGGAGTCGGCTTGGACGTTCCTTTGGACCAGAGCCACTATGTGGTCGCGCGGTTGTCCTCGCTGGCCTTGAATCTGGTCATCGGCGCCATCTGCGTGATCCTGGTCGTCCTGCTGCTGATGGGGTGGCGCAGCGCCATCGTCGTTGCGATGTCCTTGCCGCTGTCCATCCTGGGTGTGCTGTTCGGATTGCGCATCCTGGGAGTCCCGATCCACCAGATGTCCGTCAGCGGAATGATCGTGGCGCTGGGATTGTTGATCGACAATGCCATCGTCGCCGTGGACGAAGTCGCCGGAGCGCTGCGTCAGGGACGTTCACCGTTGCAAGCGGTTCGCGACATGGTCCGACACCTGGCAATCCCGTTGCTGGGATCGACGGTCACCACGGCCTTGGCATTCGCACCGATCGCCATGATGCCTGGCAACGCGGGAGAATTTGTCGGCGCCATTGCGATCAGCGTGATCCTGGCGATCACTTCGTCGCTGTTCTTTTCCTTGACGATCATTCCGGTGGTCGCGGCCTGGTTCTTGAAGCCCGATTCCGAAAAGCGGGTCACTGAACTTTCCGACGGCCCGTTCGAGCTGGAAGACTCCCGCGCCGGCTGGCTCGAAAACGGAATTGGCAGCCGTCGCATGGCGTCGACCTTCCGATCAGTGCTCACCTGGTTGCTGGAGAAGCCGTATCGCGGCGTGTTCATCGGATTGACTCTGCCGGTGTTCGGTTTTGCAATCGCCAACCGTCTGCCGGAACAATTCTTTCCGCCCGCCCAACGGGACCAGTTCCACATTCAATTGGAACTGCCGATCGATTCGTCGATCAAAGCCACACGTCAGGCGGCCCGGCGACTGACCGACCTGGTCCGCGATGTCGGCGCGGTGAAAGTCAGCTGGTACTTCGGCGAGAGCGCGCCGATGTTTTACTACAACGTGTTGGACAATCGGCGCGGCGTGCCAAACTTTGCCAACGCGATCGTGCAAATGCCGACCTCGGAGGGGATCGGCGAAATCCTCCGTAACCTGCAACGTCGTGCTGACAGGGTGGTTCCCGGGGCGCGCGTGCTGTGCCGTCAATTGGAACAAGGCCCCCCCTACGAAGCGCCGATTGAACTGCGGTTGTTCGGCCCGGACCTGAATCGTCTGGTCGAACTGGGTGAGCAATTGCGTCTGGCCCTGGCCGCGGCGCCCAACGTGATCCACACACGCTCCTTGTTGGCCGAAACGCTGCCGACCATTCGCTACGACGTGCGGGATGCCGATGCACGGCTGGCCGGACTGGAACCGGCGGATGTCTCCGAACAACTGTACGCAATGCTGGAGGGCGTCTCCGCCGGATCCGTGCTGGAGGACACCGAATTGGTACCGGTGCTGGTCCGGATCGGCGACCAGCGGCGTTCACGATTGGGAGAACTCCAGTCGCTGCAATTGCACAGCGGTTCGCGAAAGATTCCGCTGCAAAGCGTCGCCGATGTCAGCCTGCATCCGGAGATCGCGGTGATTCCACGCATGAATCGTCGTCGCATGAACTTGATCTCCGGATTTGTCACTGCCGGATCGTTGCCGTCATTGTCACTGAAAGCTTTCGAAGAGCGTCTAGCGGCAACCGGCTTTGACCTGCCACCGGGATATCACCTGGAGTATGGCGGCGAGGACTCGCAACGCAACGATGCCGTCGGAAATCTGCTGGCCAATGCGGGCGTGCTGGCGGTTTTGATGGTCGCGGTTCTGGTTCTCTCCTTTCGATCGTTCCGTCTGGCGGGCGTGATCTTCGTCGTGGCGGTTTGCAGCGGCGGCCTGGGCATGATCGCCCTGTGGCTGGGCGGCTATCCGTTCGGCTTCATGGCGATCATCGGAATCATGGGATTGATCGGCGTGGCGATCAACGATTCGATCGTCGTGCTCGCTTCGCTGCAGCAAGCATCCTCGCAGGGCAGCACGACGGTCGGTGATCTGGTGCAGACCGTCATGGACTGCACGCGGCACGTTTTGGCCACGACGCTGACAACCGTCGCGGGCTTCACCCCGCTGATCCTGGACGGCGGTGAGTTCTGGCCGCCGCTGGCCGTTGCGATTGCCGGCGGGGTCACCGGGGCAACGCTGCTGGCATTGTCGTTCGTTCCGGCCGCGTACCGCTGGCTGGTGCTTCCGCGCGAAACCGCGGCGGCGGAAGGATCGAGCACCGCTTCGCTGCGCGAACCCGAAAGACGAAACACCGGCGTCCACTTGGCGACGGACACCTGAAGCCAAGTCGTGACGTCCGCAGGTCAAGAGCGTTGACGATACGCCGTCGCCGCACTAACGCTGCGAAGAGAACATGAAGGGCGGCAACCAACTGGGCGCCAAGCTGGCATCGTCAATGTTGACGCCAGCCTCTCGCACGCCGGCATGATTGATCAGCGGATGATCCGGCATCGAGTCGAAGGCTTCGGCGCGAATGAAACGGACGGCGCCGTCTTCGTACAACACGTTGATCCCCAAGTCCCCGTGCGCGTAACGCGTCGAACCGAAACCATCGCGCGTCGACCAGCCGGAGAGCGGCGCATCGGACATGACGGCAAACGACGCGCGGCCTTCATAGCGGGGCGACGAAAACCCGGTCTCCCCAACCACACCCAGCGAGTACGCGTAGTGGCCGCCGGCCCATTGTTGAACCACGCGCAGCTCGTTGGGGGACAGAGTCTGCAATTGATCCACACGCGGAACGTCGTACAGGGTGATCGAATACTCCGAATCGGGATCCTCCACAACGACATCGGTGGTTGAGTGCCCGCCCGGAGGCAGATCCGGAATGTCCGCGGCGGGACACCAGCGTTGTCCGGCATCGGGCAAGATTCCCGCATCGGAAAGATGCAACGCATAGATGCCCGCGAATGCTTTGGGGCCGCTGGCCGCCACCCCGGGGAAATGCCCGTCCTGATCCCTGACGACGTATTGCATCAAAGCGGTTCCGAATTCCCGCAGTTGATCCTGACAGGCAATCTTGCGTGCTTCGAATCTGCCCGAAGCAACCATCGGCAACAGCAGAGAAAGCAGCACGGCGACCGACAGCAAACTGGTGACCGAATCCATCCAGCCCCACTGTTTGGAGGCGGTATCGGCAAAGGCCGATCCGGTCGCGCCTTCCAAGACCGGGGAAAGCGACTTGCCGCCCGAATACTCCGTGTTGCTTAGCTGCTCCGTGCCGCCTGGCTGCTCCGGAGACTCCGACGCTTGCGGCGGGACGCCATCGGGAATCAACGCCCTCGTGCGCTCAATCAGGTCCTGGCTGGGGGCCTCGACCGGCTCGAAACTTCCTTCAAACGGTGCCAAGCTGCGTTCAATTTCCGCCAACTGAGCTTGACCTTCCGGGTTTTCCCGAAGCCAATCAGCGACTCGCTGCATTTCGTCCGGCTCGAGGGCGCCGAGAAGATATCCGAGCAAATCTTCGTGCATCGATCAAAAATGCGGCGGAGAGGAAAAACGGGAATGAGCCGAACACGTCACTCCCGAGCCTTACGAATCGATTCTCCAGGCGGTTCGGTCGGATACGGTTGAGCTGCCATCCGGATCCAACTCGTGAAAACGATGATCGCGCGGCACCGTGGCAATCGGCGCAGCTGCCCGTCCGCATCCGCCCAGCAGTCCACCGAAGCCTGTCAATCAAACTTCGGGTGCGTTGTGGGACTCCTCCCACATCATACCCAAACGCTGCACGGCTGCGTGCAAACGACTTTTCACCGTCCCAACCGGAATGCCCAGCACGTCGGCAGCTTCGCGGTATTTCAGCCCCTGGTAGTAGACCAGCTGGATCACTTGCTGCATCGGTTCGCCCAGGGTCCGGATGCTGCGTTGCATCCAGGCACCATTCTCTTGCTTCGACGCCGCCGCCAGCGGATCGATGCCGCCGCCGACCAGTTTCTCGGCCCAGCTGGAATTTCTCTGGTCCGAATCGCCCGGGGTCAGATCCAGACTGACCATGCGGTGCCGCTTATTGCGACGCTGCACGTCGATCGCCTGGTTGGTGGCGATTGCGTACAGCCAAGGGCGGAATCGCCTTGTGGTGTCAAATTGGTGACACTTTAGATGCAATTGCAAGAACGTGCCTTGGAAAGCGTCCTCAGCCATCTCGGTGCTACCGATGTAGCGTCGCAAATAACTGTAGATTTCGCGCTGGTACCGTTCCATCAGGTGATCAAACAGCACGCGATCGCCGGATTCACGATATTGCGCCAACAGCGCCTCATCGCTTGTGCCTTCTAGCCGGCGGTCTCGCGTTTGGGAAAGGTCGCGAGCGTCGTTTCGGTCAGTCGCAGTAGAACTGGGCATCACGGATCGATGGGAGAAGATGGCAGAAACGGAGCATGGGAACTCTGGTTACCGCAAAACGCGTCATGCGATTCAACAAACCGCCCTTGCGGGAAGATTTTTTTTCCCGCAGTCAATAGTATCTCGTCGATCCCGGAAATCGTCAAAGCGTTTTTGCGGGTTTCCCGCCGGCGGATCCCGGCGGTCGGCTGGTTGGCCAACAAAATGCCCGATAAAACGCTGTGCGAACCAGTCCCACGCCAGGCGGTGAAATTATTCACGAGGAATCCCCTTGAGCGTTTCGAACGAATCGAACACCCCCTACCAAGGGTACAAGTGGTGCGCTCGCGGTGACGTCAACGCGTTCTTCGGTCTGATGCTGGACAATCTGACCGGATTGTTTTTCCTGGTGATTCTGCTGTCGGGCTTCGGGTTTCCCACGGACTTTGCGATCGCCGCGCTTGTCCCGGGAACGGCATTGGGCGTGTTGGTGGGCGACCTGGCGTTTGTCTGGATCGCGTTCCGGTTGTCGAAGCGCAAGCGGTCGAGCGACGTCACCGCCATGCCGTTGGGGTTGGACACGCCCAGCGTGTTCGGAATCACCCTGTTCATCCTGGGACCGTCGTTTCGCGAAGGGGTGGACGCGCTGGGGCTTTCGCCGACGGACGCAGCGTATCGGACCTGGCACATCGGAATCTGGTGCATCGTTCTGAGCGGCATCTTGAAACTGGCATTGGCTCCGGCCACCAACTGGGTTCGAACCGTCGTCCCGCGGGCCGGTTTGTTGGGATCCCTGGCGGCGATCGCGCTGGTCCTGATCAGTTTCATCCCGCTTTCCGAAATCCTGGGGCATCCGCTGCCGGGGCTGGTTGCGTTGGCAATCGTGTTGACGACGTTGATCGCCCGCGTGGAATTCCCCGGCCGTCTCCCGGGGACGCTGGGGGCCCTGCTCGTGGCCGGGCTGCTGTATTACCTGATGTGCGGGCTAGGAATCGACGGCTACAAATTTCCCACGCTAAGCCCCGTGGAATGGTTCCCCACCCGGTGGCTGGAAAGTTGGCAATTGGCGTGGATCTCCGACGGGTCCGACGCGCTGCACTACCTGCCGATCGCGCTTCCGTTTGCCATCGCCACGGTCGTCGGCGGCATCGACTGCACCGAAAGCGCCGCGGCAGCCGGCGACACGTACGACACTCGAACCGTGATCGCCGTCGAAGCGGTCGCCACGCTTGTTGCGGGGCTCTCCGGGGGCGTCATCCAGACGACACCTTACATCGGGCACCCGGCCTACAAAGCCATGGGTGGCCGCGCCGCGTACACGTTGGGGACGGCATTGCTGATCGGGTCAGCAGGCTTGATCGGCTACTTCACGGTACTGAACGATCTCATCCCCAAGCCGGCGGTGATGCCGATTCTGGTTTTCATCGGCCTGGAGATCACGGCCCAAAGTTTCGCGGCGACGCCCAAGCGTCACTACGCGGCGGTCGCCTTTGCCTGCTTGCCCGCGCTGGCGGTCCTGGCGCTGAATCTGTCGGATCAGATCCTGGGCGACCCGGCACTCGCCAAAGCCGGATTATCGCTGGCGGACCTAAAAGCCAATTTGCAAGAGAACTACGCCACGATCACGATGCTCAGCAGCGGATTCATTTTGACCAGCCTGCTGTGGGCCTGGGGATTGGCGGCCTCGATCGATCATCGCTTGAAAACGGCGGGCGTCGTGTTTTTGGTCTGCGCCGGTTTGACCTTGTTCGGATTGATTCATTCACCGCTCGCCGGCAGCCAACTGTTTGTCCCCGCCGGACCGGCCGGTTGGGGAGACATCGTGCTGGCGGCGGAGAAACGTTCCAAGGTTTTTGAGTTTGCCGGCGGATACGCCCTGATCGGAGTCTTGTTGTTGCTGTGGACACGTCTGATCCCATCACGACCCGCAGGGGACGCCGTGACCGATCGCAGCGACGGGTTAGACTGAGCCGGATGGTTGGCAACAAAGACGCTTCGAGAAACAGCTCCACGCGGAATTCGTCCGGCAAGCCGCCGGAAGATCTCCGACGTTGGCTGACATTGGTGGTGGCGATCGTCTTTCTGGCGATCTCCCTGGGCGCCTGGTGGTTCGGATCGGACGCGTCGGGAAGCTCGAATTTTCTTTCCGCCGCCTCCGGACGCATCGGGATCGTGTTGGCCGCCCTGTGGTTGGCCTGGCCCTCATTGAAACGGCCAGCCAAATGGCTGCCGGCCAGCGCGCCGGTGATTGGCATCATCGCGCTGATCGTCGTCGCCGCGCAGCCGAAATTGATTCTGCCGGCGATCCCCATCGTGGCCGGTCTGGTCACGCTCTCGGCCTTGGTGCGAGCCTTTCGGCGGGCGTGAGTTCGGCGGAGATTCCGGTCGGCGCGAATCCGGCCGGCGAGAGATCTGTGGCCGCCGACGACCGCAACGTCCGAATCCGTTGGACGAACGGTCATTGCCGCGGCGTGGCGATCACAGCGTTTCGGAACCTTCCAGCAGCGTGATATCGACCCCGTCCAAGAAGCTCGCCAGGGAACGTGCCCGGTAGGGTTGCTGAAGTTTGCGGACCGCTTTGCTTTCGATCTGGCGAACGCGTTCGCGGGTCACTTGGAAAATTCGCCCGACCTCTTCCAAGGTGTAGGTGTAACCGTCGGCAAGTCCGTAACGCAGGCGAAGGATCTCGCGTTCGCGATAGTTCAGCGTTTCCATCGCCAAGTCGATTTGCGTCTTCAGGGCCTGCCGGTTGGTCTCCAACAGCGGGTCATCGTCGCGGTGATCTTGAAGGAATTCTCCGAACACGCTGTCTTCGTGATCACCGACCGGTTGATCCAACGACAAGGGCTGACGGCTCATTTTAAGAATCACGCGGGTGTCTTCCAGCGACAGACCGCTTCGCGAACAGACCTCTTCGGCGGTCGGTTCGCGTCCGTTCTCCTGAACCAGGTCGCGGGTGATCTGCCGAATCTTGTTCATCGTATCGATCATGTGCACCGGAACCCGAATCGTTCGGCTTTGATCGGCGATCGCTCGGGTGATCGCCTGGCGGATCCACCAGGTGGCGTAGGTGCTGAATTTGTAGCCGCGGGCATGTTCGAATTTGTCGACCGCCCGCATCAGGCCGGTGTTGCCTTCCTGAATCAGGTCCAGAAACGACAGCCCACGGTTGCGATACTTTTTGGCGATCGACACGACCAGCCGCAGGTTGCCGGCCGACAGGACGCGTTTCGCCGCCTCATAGTCTTCGCGAAGCGTCTCACAAGAGTGGACGCGTCGAGCCAACGTTTTTGGCGCCTCGTAGGTCAGCCGCATCAGGTAGCTCAACTCGCTGCGGAGTTCCTGCCGTGTCGGGGCTCCGGGCAGGCTGGATTTGGGTTGGTTGCGGAGCAGGCCACGGATCTCCGTCATCCGACGGGAGGTCTTGGCCAACTTGTCGAATAGCGGTTGCAGCTTCCCGGTTCGAAGATTCATTTCCTCGACCAGCCGGACGGCCTTGTTGCGGCGGACCACCAGGTTTTTCCAGGCGGCTCTTCGCTGCCGCATCGGCAATCGCTTGTTGATCGCGACAAAGTAATCGTTGCGGTTTTGTTCCAGCAGATGCTCCAAGGTCCGGACGTTGGGCACGATCCGCTGCATGATCGCCTTTTTCTCGACGGCATTGGTCACGCTGACTTCGATGGTGCGGTCCAGCCGCAATTTCTTGTCGCGGACCTGCTGCAGCAGTTTCAGTGCTCCCTGCAACATGAAATCGGTGGCCAGCATGCAGTGCCGGAACCGTTCGCGAGTTTTTTCGATCTGCTTGGCCGCGGAAATCTCCTGATCGCGGGTCAGCAAGGGGATTTGGCCCATCTGCATCAGGTACATCCGCACCGGATCTTCGGTCGGATCGGCTTCGGATTCCAAGTCATCGTTGACCGGACGGCTGTCGGCGGGGGAATCTTCCAGGTGGTCGTCGGCGAATTCTTCGCCCATCACTCGCGACCGGCGGTCGACGGATTCCTCGGCTCCGAAAGCGTCATCTTGCAGGCTGCGTCCGCTGATCCTGTTTCCCATCAACATCTCCTCCGATCCCGGCTTGGCATAGTCGTCTTGGTCCGGGAGTAGGAAAGCAGCGCGGATGCCGCCCCCCGCTGAAGGCAGTGCTCGAATCATAGCAAGTTGTTTATCTTGAAGGGTTTGCGAGAAAACTCCGCCGGTCACCGTGGCGTCTCGTGATGCGAAAAGTCAACAAGCCGGTGTTGCCGAGACTCAACGGAAGTGGCGACAAATCTCAGTCGTCGCGAACAACCGACGTCGCAACCACCGCAGGCGGGATCTGGACGAGCTTCGAACGCGTCGGTCGCTTGGGGAAACAGATCCAAATCGAGATTGCACGCAATTATTCCGGGGGGTGCCAACGAAATGCCCCATTCGTGGACAACCCTACGTCATCAACGAAGCACTTAACGCAAAACCCTGGGGAATTTAGACTGGGGGAGGTGTCGGAGAGTTCCCCGGTTTTGCGCGCGTCGGACCTCGGCAATCCTTTCCTCGCGCGAAGACGTCTCGGCCACTTGCGGAAGGCGGATCGATCCTGCTGCAGTCTGTCGAAACCCACCGGTTCGGCGGCTGTTCCCGTTTCCTTTGAAAGACTGATAATTCCGTGCAGCCGCCGTCTTCTTCGAGTCCTCAGACGCCATCCGCCGACTCCACCACCAGCGACAACGGGTCGTTCGACTGGATCGATCCCCAACGCTTCGATCATTGGCCGACCGCGGAGAATCACCTCCGTTCGATTTGGAACTGCGGCGCCCCCGCGGATCTGCTGGCCATGCTGCGAGACCGCTTGCAGCAACACTTCCACGACATGGACGATCTGGATTCGACCGTGGCGAATTTGGATCGCTTCATCGCGGCCAGTCGCTCGCCGACGTCGCTGTTGGCCCTGTTCGAACGCGACGAGGCCGCATTGCCGGCCTTGTTGCAGGTGTTTGCCACCAGCCAAACGTTGGCCAACCGCTTGATCGCCGATCCGGAAAGCTTTGACCTGATGCGGGCCAGCGACGGCCAACCCGCCGAGCGCAAGTTTCTCGTTGACGAGTTGGTGACCGAATTGGGTCAGCTGGAAAGTCCCAGCAGGGCGGCGCTGGCGATCCGCAAGTTTGTCAGCCGGGAAGTGATCCGGATCGCCTACGGCGAATTCGTCCGCGACCTCAGTCCCGACAGCGTCGGTCGCCAATTGGCGTTCGTCGCCGACGCCGTGCTCGAAGCCGCAATCCAGTTCGTCACGCGGCGGCTGGCAAAACAGGTCGGGATCCCTCGCCGAATCGATGACCGGCCGGTCCAAATGACCGTGATCGGTTTGGGACATCTCGGTGGAAAAGAAATGGGATATGGCAATCCGTTGGAGTTGCTGTTCCTGTACGACGCGATTGAAGAGAAGAACCAGGCGCATCGAGACTTTGTGGACCAATTCGCCCGGGATGTGATCCAGCTGGTAGGATCCGACGACGGAGCCGCCCTGTCGTTCGCCGTCGATACCTCCTTTCGTCCGCTGGGCCACGACGTGCTGATCGGCAGCAGCGACTTGACCGCCAAACGTCTGGAGTCCGAGGGACGGACCTGGCAGCGCGTGGCACTGACCAAGGCACGCGTGGTTGCCGGATCGCCAAGCCTGGGAAAACAATTTCTCTCCCGGCTGCAACCGTGGATCTTTCGCCGGTTCATGAGCCGGCAAGACTTCGCCGATATTCGTTCCCTGCGCCGCAAACTGAAACGACGCTTCGAATCGGAACAGACCGACGGCGACGATGTCAGCGTCGCCCCCGGTGGTCGGGACGACATCGAGCTGATGATCCAGTTCCTGCAGTTATTGCATGGGGGCGACAGCAAGTCTGTCCGCGTCGGCAGCACGACCGAGGCGATCGACGCGCTGGAACGCGAAAAATGCCTGACGCACCAGGAAGCAAGCGTGCTGGCCAAGGGCTACGGCCGGCTGTGCCGACTGCAGCACCAGTTGTCGGTGATGTTCGGCCGCTACACGAGCTGTCTGCCGCATGACGACCTGATGCGCCGTCGCCTGGCGTGGCAATTGGGCGTGAGAAGCCCCAACGGCGTCGGCGGCGATCTGGATCGATTTCAATCGCAGCTGCGGGACACCTTTGCGCTCAATCGGAAAGTGTTGAACCACCTGATGGTCGACGCGCCCCAGGCCGATGATGCGGATCAGCCGGAGGACTTCGCCGTCGAAACCGAATTGGTGCTGGACCCGTCACCCGATCCTGAACTGGTGCGGCAGGTGTTATCGCGGCATTCGCTCAGCGACCCGATGCGAGCGATGGATGACCTGACGTCGCTGGCGACCGAATCGGTACGATTCCTGTCCCAACGTCGGTGTCGTCACTTCTTTGCATCCATCGCCCCCGACCTGCTGTCCGAGATCGCCAAGACGCCGGCCCCCGACCGGACGCTACGGACGATGTCCGAAGTCGCCGATTCGATCGGCGGCAAAGCCAGCTTGTGGGAGTTGCTCGGAACCAACCGCGCGACCATGCAACTGATGATTCGGCTTTGCGCCGCGACGCCGTACCTGAGCGACATCTTGATCGAAATGCCGGGCATGATCGACGAATTGATCGATTCCCTGCTCATGGACCGGCTGCCATCGGCCGAGCGTCTGGACGCCCAATCGATCGACCTGTGTCGACGGGCCGCCGACATCGACATGGTCTTGCACGGATTCAAGAACAGCGCCCATTTGATGATCGGCGTCCGCGACATGCTGGGGAAGGAACCGGTCGAAGCGACACATCGCTCGCTGTCCGACACCGCCGAGGCCTGTGTCCGTCGGGTTGCCGAGTACGAACAGGAACGTTTGGCGGTCCGCTTCGGCGATCCGGTTGATGAACACGGCCAGCCGGCCGAACTGGTCGCGTTGGCCTTGGGAAAGTTCGGCGGACGCGAACCGAATTATCACAGCGACCTGGACGTGGTGTTCCTGTACACCGGCGATGGCCAAACCCAACGACGCGTCGGCGGCCCGCGCAAGACGATCACCAACGCACAGTTCTTCAATCAATTGACCGCCGCGATCGTCAGCCGCATCAACCACTCCAGCGATTACGGTCGCCTGTACGAATTGGACGGTCGGTTGCGCCCCACCGGCGAGGAAGGCGTCCTGGCGGTTTCCCTGGATCAATTCATGCAGCGGTTTCAGCGGGGCTTGGCGCCGCTGTGGCAACGGCTGGCGCTTTGCAAAGCGCGAGTGATCACCGGATCGCGGCATGTCCGACGCCGGGCAAACACCGCCTTGGTGGACACGCTGCGAATGTCCAAATGGCACGGCGCGATGGCCGGTGAAATCCGTGACTTGCGGATGCGAATGCAGGAGACCGCGGGAGACGAAAACCTGAAGCGTGGTCCCGGTGGCACGGTCGACGTGGAACTGATTGCCCAAATGCTGACGCTGAGAAACATTGCGGAATGTCCCGACATTCTGGCCAGTGGCACGATCGAATCGTTGGGAAAGCTGGCTGATGCGGAACGGTTGTCTCACGAGCACGCCGCCAAGCTGATCAACAACTACCGAACACTCCGCGGTGTGGAGGCAAACCTCCGGCTGATGAACACGCCGGCGCGTCACGAATTGCCGGACGACGAAGCGATGATGCGCGACCTGGCGTTTTTGATGCAGGAACCCGATCCGCAAATGATCGAAGCGCTCGTCCGCCAGGCTCGCATGATCAATCGCCACATCTTCAACGAAATCTTTGACTCCCAGACGTCGGATCTGCCGACCTGACCGACGGAAGCACGTCTCCACGCCGAACCCGCCCGAAGCGATTCCCGAGCGCCGAACGGATGGCCGGGAAGCAGCCCCGCGTCGCAACCGGTACGCTGTGCGTCTCGCGGCCCCCTCGCTTGACCCCCATCCACCGTTCCTTCCGGAAAGTTCTTTCGTGACTCCTGACTTCCCCAAAGACCCCGCCCAGCTTCGTTCCGCCCGCTGGTTTGCTCCCGACGACATGCGATCCTTCGGTCACCGCTCGCGGTTGAAGGGGATGGGCTTTGACGACGTGGATTACCAGGACCGGCCGGTGGTCGCGATCCTGAACACGTGGAGCGAAATGAACACCTGCCATTCGCACTTTCGCGATCGGGCGTCCGAGGTCCGCCGCGGAATCCTGCAGGCAGGCGGATTCCCGGTGGAGGTTCCGGTGATGTCGCTGGGCGAGATGATGATGAAGCCCACGACCATGCTGTATCGCAACCTGCTGGCGATGGAGGTCGAGGAAGTTTTGCGCTGCCACCCGATCGACGCGGCGGTGTTGATGGGCGGATGCGACAAGACCGTCCCGGCGATGCTGATGGGGGCGATCAGCGCCGACATCCCATCGATTTTTTTTCCCGCCGGCCCGATGCTGAAGGGACGCTGGAAAAACGAAACGCTGGGCAGCGGTAGCGACGTCTGGAAGTACTGGGATGAACGTGTCGCCGGAAACCTTTGCGACCGCGACTGGAACTGCATCGAAAACTGTATCGCCCGATCGGCCGGCACCTGCATGACCATGGGGACCGCCAGCACGATGGCATGCGTGACCGAAGCGATGGGCATGTCGCTGGGCGGTGCCGCTTGCACTCCAGCGGTTTTTGCCGATCACAGCCGCCTGGCCACCCGCACCGGTCGCCTGGCGGTGGAAATGGCTTGGCGAAACCTGAAACCGTCGGACGTGCTGTCGCCGGCTTCCATTGAGAACGGCGTCAAAACCTCGCTGGCCATCGGCGGCAGCACCAACGCCATCGTGCACCTGATTGCGATCGCGGGTCGGCTGGGAATGGAACTGACCCTGCAACGGTTTGACGAGATTTCGCGTTCGACTCCGGTGCTGGCAGACATCCGCCCCGGCGGTCGCTTCTTGATGGAAGACTTTTACAACGCCGGTGGGCTCCCCGCGCTGCTGTCACGACTGACCGACCTGATCGATACCGACTGCCGCACGGTGTCCGGGATCACGCTGGGCGAACAGATTCGGGACGCCGAAGTGATCGACAACGAAGTCATCCGCACGCGTGAGAATCCGGTGTCGGAGGCTGGAGGGACTTGTCTGTTGACCGGCAATCTGGCCCCCAACGGCTGTGTGATCAAGTCCATTGCGGCCGATCCGAAGTTACTGGTCCACCGTGGACCGGCGGTGGTCTTTGACAATTACCCGGAAATGAAACAACAGCTGCACGCCCCCGAGTTGGATGTCACCGCGGACAGCGTCTTGATCCTTCGCAACGCCGGACCGCTCGGTGCCCCGGGCTTTCCCGAATGGGGCATGTTGCCCATCCCGAAAAAGTTGCTGCAGTCGGGAATCCGCGACATGGTTCGCATCAGTGACGCCAGGATGAGCGGGACCAGCTACGGAACGTGCGTATTGCACATCGCGCCCGAGAGCGCCGCCGGCGGCCCCCTGGCGCATGTCCACACCGGGGACATGATTGAAATCGATGTCCCGAATCGACGGATCCACTGGGACGTCTCCGATGACGAAATCCGAAAGCGACGGGACGCCAAACCGGTCACCAAACCCGTTCCCGAACGTGGCTATGGACGGTTGTATGCCAAGCACGTCACCCAGGCTGACCAGGGTTGCGACTTTGACTTTCTGGTCGGGCGGTCCCCCGGGCAGGAGCCTGGCATTCACTAGCGCCACGCGGCCAACGACGCGTCGACATCAACCGCGATCACCGCGTGAGAACGGCTGGCGTCCCTCACCGGCCAGATACGCCGTGGCCGCCCCGCCAATCAGCCCGCAAAGATGTCCGTCCCAGCTGATCGGGGCCCCCGAGCTGGGCAAAATGCCTGACAGTAACGTTCCGCCGAACAGGATCCCCACCGCAATCGCCACCGCGATGGGGATGGGACTTCGGCGGACCAATCCGCCGACAAGAAAAAAACCGACCAGCCCAAAAACCAATCCGCTGGCCCCGACGTGGTTGGCGTTTCGCCCGAACAACCACAGCAGCGCCGCGCCGACCAGGTACATCACGACCAGCAGCATCCACGGCGATCGGCGACTCGCGACCAGCAATGCCAACAGAATCACCAACGACACGGAGTTGCTGAACAGGTGACTGAAGTCGGCGTGCAGGAACGGCATGAACAGGATGCCGGCCAAGCCATCCCATGTTCGCGGTTGCAACCCATAGTCCGTCAACCGGTACGGGATCGTCGCGTCGACGATGCGCACCAACCACATCGCCAGCAGCAACACGCCGATCCAGTAGAATTCCTTTCGCATCCGACTTTGTGATGGTCCATGCAGTTGCCGCCACGATCTTGCGCGACCTAGCGTGGCTTGGCTGGTTTGGGCTTAGCTGGCAGGGGGTTGGCTAGTATGGGCTTGGCTGGCAAGAGCTTGCCAATTCCGATCGCGGTCGACCTATCCTATCACGCCGTCGGACGGACGGCCGGACCGTTCGCGTGTGATACTCCACCGATTTCTTGCAATCCGACGACAACCATGCACGCCATCACGCTCGATGCGGGAACCCTCCGTTTTCGCGATGATTATCCCCTGCCAACGCCAGGCGAGCAGGAATCACTGGTGCGCGTGATCCAAGCGGGCGTGTGCGAGACAGACCTGCAATTGGCACGTGGCTACATGGGCTTCAGCGGCGTCCCGGGGCATGAGTTCGTGGGCATCGCGGAGACCGGCGGTCACGCTGGTCGGCGAGTCGTCGGGGAGATTAATTGCAGTTGCGGTCAATGCGCCACCTGCCAGGCCGGACGTCCCACCCATTGCCCCCACCGAACCGTCGTTGGGATCGATCGCCACGACGGAGCCTTTGCACAGTGGCTTGCCATTCCGGAATCCAACTTGCACGCGGTTCCCGAATCGGTCAGCGACGACCAGGCGGTCTTCGTCGAACCCCTTGCGGCCGCCTTTCAGATCACCGATCAGGTTGACATCACCAAGTCGGATCGTGTGGCCGTGATCGGCGACGGACGCCTCGGGTTCCTCTCCGCACAGGTTCTGTCACTCCACAGCGAACACGTGACGGTGTTCGGAAAACATCAACACAAACTCGCACGCTTCGCCGACAAGGGCCAATCCGTCGCCACAGTCGCGGCGCCGGACCCGGCAGATCTGCCACACCATGCGTTTGATGTGGTTGTCGATTGCACCGGATCGACGACCGGATTGGGCATGGCGGTACAGCTGGTCCGACCTCGCGGGACGGTGGTGCTGAAAACGACCGTCGCCGGAACGCATGAACTGTCATTGGCGGCGATCGTGATCGACGAAATCAACTTGGTCGGATCGCGTTGCGGCCCGTTTGACAAGGCCATGGATGCCCTGCAGACCGGCGTCATCGATGTCGACGGATTGATCACGAATCGCTTCCGGCTCGATCAGGTGGAGCAAGCGTTCCACTCGGCGACCCAACCGAATTCGTTCAAGGTCGTGTTTGACATCGGCTCCGATCCCCAATAGGCAGCTGGAACCAACCGATTTCCGAGTCCGGAAACGAACGGGGCGGGGCGTCCCCCGCGCCGGCCATGGATTATTCTGACGCATCCGCGTCGGCGACTCCCCCGTTTCTCGACACTTCCCCGTTTCCCGACCAATCGATGACCTGTGATCTTATGAAATTCCGTCTGCTCGCGGCGTTGCTGTTCCTGGCTTCCTCCGCAGCCGCGCTCGCCGCGGATCCTCCCCCGAACATCATTTACATCATGTCCGACGACATGGGGTTTTCGGACATTGGCTGCTATGGCAGCGAGATCAACACGCCGAATCTGGATGCCTTGGCCGCCGACGGCCTTCGCTACACGCAGTTCTACAACACGGCCCGATGCTGCCCCACGCGAGCGAGCCTGATCAGCGGGCTGTACCCGCACCAGGCCGGCGTGGGACACATGATGAACGACCGCGGCTACGACGGTTATCGCGGCGACCTGAACCGGAACTGCGTGACGATTGCCGAAGCGCTCAAATCGGCCGGGTATCGCGCTTACATGTCTGGAAAATGGCACGTCACCAAGGCCACCCAACCGAAGTCCGAAGCCGACAAACACAACTGGCCGCTGCAACGCGGATTCGATCGCTTCTACGGGACCATTCACGGTGCGGGAAGCTTCTACGACCCGAACACGTTGACGCGGGACAACCAGTACATCTCACCCCACGCCGATCCGGAATACGGCCCCGATCAATGGCCCGGTGAAACGTATTACTACACCGACGCGATTTCGGATCACGCCGTCCGTTTCATCAAAGAACACCACGAACAAACTGCCGATGCACCGTTCTTCATGTACGTCGCCTACACGGCGGCGCACTGGCCGATGCACGCCCTGGAAAAAGACATCCAACGCTATGCCGGAAAGTACGATGCGGGATACGACGCCATCCGGCAGGCACGCTACGAGAAACTCATTTCGCTTGGTCTGATTGACGCGGACGCGACCACGCTATTCCCAATTGATCCCGCAGCCAAGGAACGCGAGTTTTGGGAATGGGACAAGCGGAACATGGAAGTGTACGCCGCCATGATCGACAACATGGACCAGGGGATTGGGCGAATCGTTCAATCGCTTCGCGAAACCGGGCAACTGGATTCAACTTTGTTGTGCTTCTTCCAGGACAACGGCGGATGCGCCGAGCAGTATGGGCGCCGTGGCAAAGCGGCTCCACGAAACTCTGAACCAACGATGCCGCCGATGGCCGACAGTGACCTGCAGCCACGCATGGAACCGCAGCAGACGAGGGATGGGTACCCCGTTCGCACGGGCAGAGGAGTCATGGCGGGCCCACCCGACACCTACATCGCTTACGGGAAAGCTTGGGCAACCGTCTCCAACACGCCATTCCGCGAGTACAAACACTTCACACACGAGGGCGGGATCTCAACGCCGCTGATCGTGCATTGGCCTGACCAGGTGAAACGTGCCGGAAAATTGGAGCAGACTCCCGCCCACTTGATCGACCTGATGGCCACTGCGGTGGACGTCTCCGGTGCGGAGTACCCGAAAACCTCTCATGACGGCCAACCGATCAAACCCATGGAAGGCGTCAGCCTGGCTCCAACGTTTTCGGGAAAAGCGATCGATCGCGAGGCTATTTTCTGGGAGCACGAAGGGAATCGAGCGGTTCGCAATGGAGACTACAAGCTGGTGGCCAAAGGGGCGAAGGGCTCGTGGGAGCTGTACAACATTGCCCAAGATCGCAGCGAACAGACCGACTTGGCGGAGGAGCACCCGGAAGTGGTCGAAAAGCTGGCCAAGCAATGGGAAGCCTACGCACGTCGGGCAAACGTTCTGCCGTTGAATCCGAAACGTGGCAAGTGATCCGAGCCCAATGCGTGTCATTGGCAACGCCCCACACCCATTCAAAAGTGCGAGAAGAATTCACCCTCCCGCCGGGAGGGTGAATTCAGAAAAGCACGTTTTTACCGGCTCGGAAAACTGCACGACCTCCGGCAAAGTGATTTCTGGCGGGCTCCGTCTGCTGGACGCGCCACGGGTGTCCCGCCAACATGCAAGCTAGACTTCGTCTCCGTCCTTTCATTGACCGCGATCTCCAACAATTGATTCATGGCCGCCAAAATCTTGATCCGAGTCTTGCTGCTACCCGTCGCATTGCACGCGTGCCTGGTCGCCTGGCCGGACCGTCCAGCCGAAGGCGCCTCGCCAGACGCGACTTCAGAAGCCACCTCGTCGACCGAAGCCGACTCCAACCCGGCCGAAGACAAAGCCGGGCAGAACAAGTCGGACAAGGACTGGGACGTGGACTCGCCGCCCGGCCCCAATCGTCGCCAGCCGATCGATTGTGACACCGGCACTTGGATGAACCTGGACGTGAGCCCCGACGGTCAGTCGATCACGTTTGACCTGCTTGGCGACGTCTACGTGATGCCGATCACGGGGGCCGACGGGACCGAGGCGACCGGTGGTCAATTCCCAAAGAACTTAACCGATTCCGTTGCCTGGGACATGCAGCCCCGGTTCAGTCCTGACGGGAACTGGATCGCCCTGACAAGCGATCGAACGGGTCGCGGCGGAAAGGGCGGCGACAACGTTTGGATCATGGCCCGTGACGGGTCCAAACCGCAGCAGGTCACCAGCGAAACGTTTCGTCTACTTTGCAGCCCGACCTGGTCACCCGACGGACAATACCTTGTCGCGCGGAAGCACTTCACCAGCCGCCGGTCGCTGGGCGCTGGCGAAATGTGGATGTATCACCGGGACGCGATTCACAGCGGTGCCACCGCCGGGGTCCAACTGACCAAGCGCCCCAACGATCAGAAGGACGTCAATGAGCCCGTCTTCTCACCCGACGGACGCTACCTGTATTACAGCCAAGACGTCACGCCGGGAGACACCTTTGAGTACAACAAGGACTCGCACAAAGGGATCTATGCGATCAAGCGTTTGGACCTGCAGGAAGGTTCAACCGAGACGCTGATCCGCGGACCCGGCGGGGCCTGCCGACCGGCTCCCTCGCCGGACGGAAAAACCTTGGCGTTCGTCCGCCGTGTCGGTGCCAAAACCGGGCTGCATCTGTTCGATTTGCAGTCGGGCGCCATCCGATTGGTTTACGACGATCTGGAACGTGACATGCAAGAAGCATGGGCGATTCACGGGGTGTACACGGGATACGACTGGACTCCTGATGGCCAGGGCATTGTCGTCTGGGCCAAGGGAAAGATCCGTCGCATCGATGTCGCCGACGGAACGATGCAAGTCATCCCGTTTCGAATCAAAGAACAGCGGACGGTGCAACCGGCGGTGCGTCACCAGATCCCGGTGGCGAAAGATCGGTTCGACGTCAAGATGCTACGCGACGTCAGCGTGTCGCCAAGCGGCGATCAGGTTGTCTACCAGGCGCTCGGCCATCTTTATTTGCGTGCTCTTCCCGATGGGGAACCGGTGCGGCTGACCGACCAGCAGACTCACTTCGAATTCTCGCCCAGTTTTTCACGCGACGGTCGCTACATCGTTTACACGACCTGGAACGATCAATCGTTGGGGACGATTCGGGTGGCGTCGAGCGATCCCGCCGCAAGCGAGAACTGGATCGTCAGCGAACAGCCCGGGCATTTCCTGAACCCGGTGTTCACGCCCGACGGCAGCCAAATCGTGTACGAGAAACGCGGCGGCGGCCGAATCCGGTCCCCGCTTTGGTCCCGTCAGCAGGGCATCTACGTCGCGCCGACCCGCGGCGGTCCGCCACGCTTGGTCACCGAGGACGGCGTCAACCCACAGTTTGGAAGTTCCGGCGACCGTTTATTTCTGACGCGACGCAATCAGGAAAAAGACGCCGATAATGTCACGCTGTGCTCGGTGGATCTCCAGGGCCATGACGTGCGCACCCACTACCGCAGCGACTGGGCAACGGACTTTCGTGTTTCTCCGGACGGCCAATCGGTCGCCTTGATCGAACGTTATCACGTATTCCTGGCTCCCTTCGTGCAGTCGCCGAGCCCGATCCAAGTCGGCCCGGATGGCAAGGGTGTTCCCACGGCCAAGGTCAGCGACCAGGCCGGTGATTTCATCCATTTTTCCGGCGATGGAAAAACACTGCATTGGAGCTTGGGTCCGGAACTGTTCAGCGTCGACGTGTCCCGGGAAATGACCGCATTGATGCGGGGCGATGAGAGCGATTCCCAAGACGCGGCTGGCGAAAAGTCCGAACCGACGGCGGACTCAACCGACCAGCCACAATCCGTCGCGATTGGTTTTTCCCATCCCCACGCCAAACCGGAAGGATCGGTCGCGTTGATCGGAGGACGGGTGCTGACCATGGGTTCGCAAGGCGTGCTGGAAAATGCCACCGTTTTGATCCGTGGAAACCGGATCGAGGCGGTTGGCCCCGCCGATCAGATTCAAATTCCCGATTCGGCCACGCGGATCGAATTGAAAGGGCAAATCGTGCTGCCCGGATTCATCGACACACACGCCCACGGCGCGCAGGCGACTCACGGAATCACTCCACAGCACAACTGGCTGGACTACGCTCGGCTGGCCTTCGGGGTGACCACGATCCACGACCCCAGCAACGACACCCACAGCATTTTCGCGGCCAGCGAAATGACGAAAGCAGGACTGATCAACGCGCCCCGCACTTTCTCAACCGGAACGATTTTGTACGGAGCGACCGGGGCCGCAAAGGCGGAAATCGACAGCTTGTCCGATGCCGAATTTCATTTGCGTCGGATGAAGGCCGTTGGAGCCTTCACCGTCAAGAGCTACAATCAGCCGCGGCGTGACCAGCGTCAGCAAGTGCTCACCGCGGCGCGGAAGCTGAACATGATGGTCGTCCCCGAAGGCGGATCCACGTTCATGCACAACATGTCCATGATCGTCGACGGGCATACCGGAATCGAACACACGTTACCGGTTCAAACCGCATACGACGACGTCATGGATTTGTGGCGAGACACGGGCGTCGGCTACACACCGACGCTGAACGTTGCCTACGGTGGACTCTCGGGCGAGCAGTACTGGTACCAGATTGATGACCTGTGGTTGCACACCCGGCTGCAAACTTTCATTCCCCCCGACGTGCTCAACCCGCGAGCCCGGCGGCGCGAGAAGTCTCCCCTGGAAGACTACAACCACATCCGGGTTGCCGAAATCGCTCGCCAGGTCGTCGAACAAGGCGGTCTGGTCCAAGCCGGTGGTCACGGACAGTTGCCCGGCATCTGCACGCACTGGGAAATGTGGAGTTTCGTCCAGGGCGGCATGACGCCGATGCAAGCCCTGCAGTGTGGCACGATCAACGGAGCCAAGTACCTCGGCCTGGACGGAGACCTTGGATCACTTGAGGCCGGTAAATTGGCCGACGTGATCGTGTTGCGTTCCGGCGCCGACCCGAGCAAGAACATTCGCGATAGCGAGAAAGTGCAATACGTCATCGCCAACGGCCAAGTGTTCGAGGCGGATCGCATGAATCGCTTCGGCGATGCCGCGCCCCGGCCGCCATTCTTCTGGGATCAGGCAGGCGGCATTTCGTCCACCGTTCCCGCCGATGACGCATTCGGTTGCAGTTGCCATCGCGGCCGCCAGTGACCGTCACGCCGGTTAGACGAACTTTGCCAAATGAGCGGACGATGCGGCCGGTGGACGGCTTGACGCCGCTTCCACCGGATCGGATTCCCGCCAAAAACCTCTTCGTTGATCGCGCGCGTTCTACCGCGTCCTAGATTTCGCGTAACGGGTGGGGCAGGATCGCCGTCGGGATTCGAGAAATTGCCTGCGTGGTAACGCGTCTCCGACGAGATCAACTGCGCGCTCACGGCGCTTTGCCAATCACTTGCGCGCCGACTGGCAGGCAACGGCGGAGCAGTGAAACATCCGATCGATACACCGTTCTGCGGCGTCGTTGACGTCCGGCGCGGTCGTGAATGAGTTGTACACGACGGGTGTTTTCAATGCTTGATAATCCGCTCGACCTGACTTGGGTCCTGGTTGCCTCGGCACTGGTGATGCTGATGCAAGCCGGCTTCTGCTTGTTAGAAAGCGGGCTGGTTCGCAGCAAGAACAGTATCAACGTTGCGATGAAGAACATCGCGGACTTCTGCGTGTCCGCGGCGGCGTTTTGGCTGCTGGGGTTCGGGCTGATGTTTGGCACCAGCCACAGCGGTCTGTACGGGACAGACCACTTTTTCTGCGACTCCGAAGCGACCACCAAGACGTTGGCGTTCCTGGTGTTTCAGTCCGTGTTTTGCAGCACGGCAGCCACGATCGTCTCGGGTGCGGTGGCGGAACGGATGCGGTTCGTGTCCTACCTGACTCTGACCGCTCTGATCGCCGGGCTGCTGTATCCGCTTTTCGGCCATTGGGCTTGGGGCGGCGCTCTGGTTGGAAACCAACCCGGGTACCTCGCGGCGCGGGGATTCATCGACTTTGCCGGTTCGACCGTCGTTCATTCACTCGGCGGCTGGGCCGCCCTGGCAGCGGTCATCGTGTTGGGGCCACGTCTGGGCCGGTTCGGCACCAAGCATCGCCCAATCCACGGGCACTCCCTGCCCATGGCGGCGGTCGGAACACTGGTTTTGTGGTTCGGCTGGTTCGGATTCAATGGCGGCAGCACGCTGGTGGTTAGCGACGCATTGCCGTCCATCTTGCTCAACACAAACTTGGGCGCCGTGTTCGGTGGTCTTGCCGCAATGTGTGTTTCATCGTGCGTCGAGCGGCGTCCGGTCGTCGACCACTCGCTCAACGGAATCATCGCCGGCCTGGTCAGCGTGACCGCTGGCTGCCACCTGTTCTCGCCGGCCGCGTCCGCCCTGTGCGGCGCCGTCGGCGGCGCGGTTTGTACCGCCAGCACCTACGCGATGGTCCGAATGCGGATCGATGATGCGATCGGTGCCGTCCCGGCCCATGCCGCCGCAGGCTCCTGGGGCACCGTCGCGGTGGCACTGTTATCCGCCCCGTCGCAGTGGACCACGGGCCTTTCCAGGTGGCAGCAACTGGGGATTCAAATCGAAGGCATTGCGACCTGTTTCGCCTGGGCCTTTACCGGCAGCGCCCTGGTGTGCTTCGCCCTCGCGCGTTTGGGCCTGCTGCGTGTTTCGAAACGCGCCGAGATCCTGGGCCTGAACATCGCCGAACACCAGGCGACAACAGAATTGTCCGACTTAAACAAAGAAATGAACCTGCACCGACGTTCGGGTGTGTTTCACCGACGTGTTTCTCCCCAGCGGTTCGTGGAATTGGGTGCGATTGCGCGGCAGTACAACCGGGTCCTCCAACGCGTCACCGTGGAGATCACCAAGCACACGAAAACCGCGGACCGCCTGGCGGAGGCCGAGGCGAGATTTCGCAGCATGTTTGAAAACGCCAGGGAAGGGATCTTTCAGCTTTCACCGCAGGGCAGGGTGCTGTTGGTCAATCGGTCGTTCGCCGAGATCACCGGCTACGAATCGCCCCAACAAGTGGCATCCCAGGTCGACGATGCCGCAGTCGATGTGTTCGAGGATCCGCGGGCCTGGCAAACGTTCACACACCTTCTGCAGACGAACGGGAAGGTGGCGGGCTTTGAAGCCGAGTTTCGACGCGCGGACCAGAAACACATTTGGGTCTCGATCAACGCACGTCGTGTCGATTCCGCATCGGATCCCTATTTTGAAGGATCAATCGTTGACATCACCGACCGTCGCAACAATGAGATCCTGCAGGTCGAAAAGCGGCGTCTGGCCAGATTGAACGAACGCCTGTCGATTGAAATCAAAGAACGTCGCGAAGCCGAGCTGAAATCGCGACAGAACGAACAGAAGTTCCGGGCGCTGTTCGAATCCACCCGAGACGCGATTTTGATCCTCCGCAACGACTCAATTGTCGATTGCAATCGTGCGGCCGGTCGGCTGTTCAAGCTCACCAACCGAAGTTCATTCCTGGGGCGCAGTTTGGTCGACCTGTCGCCGCCGAAACAACCTTCCGGGGCAAGTTCGTCCGGTCTGTTGAAGCAGTACGCGGCTCAGGCGATCCGGAAGGGAAGCCAAGCCTTCGATTGGGAATGCCAGAAATCGGATGATGGCACCTTTCCATGCGAAGTCGTCTTGAGCGTCGCCGAGATCGAAGGAGAAACGATGATCCAAGCGACGATCCACGACCTGACCGATCGCCAGCGATACGTCCAAGAACTGACCTTTGCCAAAGACCAGGCGCAGCTGGCAAACCGCAGCAAGAGCGAGTTCTTAGCGAACATCTCCCACGAGATTCGAACGCCGCTGAACGGGATCCTCGGATTCGCCGAAGTCCTTCGCCGTGGTGCCGGGGAGCCCGGTCGGGAGCAGGAGTACCTGGACACGATCCACTCCAGCGGTCAGCACCTGCTGACTCTGATCAACGACATTCTGGATTTGACGAAGATTGAAGCCGGGCGAATGGAGATCGAACAAACGGTCTGTTCTCCACACGCCATCATCTGCGAGGTGATTTCGATTCTGCGCGTGATCGCGTTGGAGAAGGGCCTCTCGCTGGAGAGCGTCTGGGAAACCGAAGTGCCGGAGACGATCACCACCGATCCGGCCCGCTTGCGACAATTGATCATGAACCTGGTTGGCAATGCCATCAAGTTCACCGAGCAGGGCTGCGTCAAAGTCCGCGCTTCGGTCAAACTCTGCGGCGAAGAATCACGGTTCATCATTGAAGTCAGTGATACCGGAATCGGGATCGATCCGTCGAACCTGGAACGGATCTTCTCGCCCTTTGATCAAGCCGACAATTCAATCACTCGTCGTTTCGGGGGAACCGGACTGGGGCTGGCGATCAGTCGAGCCATCGCCCAGGAGCTCGGTGGCGACATCCAGGTCACCAGCGTCCCGGACGTTGGCAGCACGTTCCGAATAGAGGTCGCGGCGGGATCGTTGAAAGGCGTTGCGATGCTCAGCTGCGAGCAGGCCGAGGCGGTCCGTTCCAATTCACTTTCCCGACGACAGAATCTGGGCGAGAGCCGGGCGTCACTGGAAGGTGCCAGCATCCTGGTGTGCGACGACGGAGAGACCAATCGTCAATTGATCGGATTGGTGCTGTCGGAGGACGGCGCGCGTGTCACGTCCTGCAGCCACGGGAAAGAAGCGGTCGAGTTGCTTCGCGACACGCCAACCGAATTTGACTTGGTGCTGATGGACATGCAGATGCCGGTGATGGACGGGTACACTGCCACCGCGATGCTGCGAAAAGAAGGTTGGGACCGGCCCGTGATCGCGCTGACCGCGCATGCGATGCGCGGCGATGAAGAGAAATGCATCAACGCCGGTTGCACGGCTTATCTGCGCAAACCCATCGACATCGATGAACTGTTGGATTCCGTCGCCGCACAGCTATCCACCGTGTCACGGCCGAAGACAACTCGGTCGCCCGGTGAATCGAATTCCGGGCCGGAATCGATTTCCGCAACGGCCAGCCACCTCCCCGCGGACGGAATCCGATCCACGCTGCCAATGGATCGCCCGGAATTCCGCCGAATCGTGACCCGCTTTCATGAAAAGCTATCTGATCGCGTGATCGACATGCGGCAATCGATTCAACAGGGTGACCACGGCGAGTTGGCCGCCCAGGCTCATTGGCTGAAAGGTTCTGGCGGGACGATGGGATTCGGCTGTTTGACAGAATCCGCCGAGCGTCTGGAGTCCTTTGCCAAAGCCGAAGATGGGCGGGGTGCTCTGAAAGCACTTGAAGAAATCGAAGGGCTGCTGCGACGCATGGATGTTCCCGATCCGGACGATGATCTCCCCGCGTGAATGCCGACGTGACTCCCGCTACCGTGCGAAATTCCTTTTGAACCCGACCGTCCAATGCATGCTTCCGCTCCGACGACGCCCACCGGCACGCCCCACGCCGCAGCCCCGCTGAATCTGGGAACTGCCCCAGAGCAACGCCGACGGCCCGCGTCCGCTCAAGCACCTCACGGCGATCACGCCACCGCCCGGCAACTGAATCCGCATCACGTGCGGATTCTGATGATCGACGACGAAGAATTGAACTTGGAAGTCATTCGAGAGTTACTGTGCCTGGAGGGCTACCAAAACTTTCAGCTTTCCACCGACCCGGTGCAAGCGTTGCAGCAATTGGAAGAAGAAGTCTACGACTTGATCCTTCTGGACATTCAGATGCCGGTCATGAACGGGCTGGAAGTGCTCCGCAGCATTCGCTCGAACCCGAGATTGTCCACGCTGCCGATCATCATCCTGACAGCCAACTCGGACGATGACACCAAACTGGCGGCGTTGGACCTGGGAGCCACCGATTTTTTGCGTAAACCGGTCCATCGCGGCGAACTGGCCGCCCGAATCCGCAACGTGCTGACGGTGAAGGCGCACCAGGACTACCTGGAAGACCATTCATCGATGCTCGAGCAGGCCGTCCGTCAGCGAACCCGCCAGTTAGAGGAAACTCGCCTGGAAGTCATTCACTGCTTGGCCCGCGCGGCAGAGTTTCGTGACGACGACACGGGCAATCATGTTCGACGCGTGGGCCGGTACGCGCGTTTGATTGGTCAGCAATTGGGGCTGGAAACCGAGTATCTGGATACGCTGGAGCTTGCCGCCCAGTTGCATGACATTGGCAAGATCGGGATCCCCGATGACATCTTGCTGAAACCCGGACGATTGACTGACGAGCAGTTTGAATTCATGCAGCGGCACAGCGCATTCGGAAAGAAAATCGTCACTCCGATGTCCAGCCACGAGTCCCAACTCGTTCGCGGCCACGTTCAAATCGGCGGAAAGATTCTGGGATCGGTTCAGTCGCCGTTTTTGCAGATGGCCTGCCGGATCGCACTGACGCATCACGAGAAATGGGACGGCAGCGGTTACCCACTGGGATTGGCCGGCACCGACATTCCCTTGGAAGGACGCATCACCGCCGTCGCCGATGTCTTTGACGCGCTCTCCTGCAAACGCCCCTACAAACCGGCGTTTCCGTTGGAAAAATGCTTTTCCATCCTGCGAGACGGACGAGGATCCCATTTCGACCCGGACTGCATCGACGCCTTCTTCGACATCACCGATCGCATCATCGAAACGCAAATCGAATTCGCCGACGAAGCCTGACTGAACAGCTGCAATTTCAATCAAAAACACTGCGACGTGCAGTGCGATGAGCGGCGAAGCGTTCCCCGCCGCTGGATGTGAAAACACCCGCGGCAAGCGCCACGCGGCTCACGCAATGGGCGCAGTCCAGCCGGCGCGAAAACGGCTGCTTCAGTTGGCGATCACTTCGACCACCACGCCCTTGAACGCCGGCGTCTTGCTCTGCGGATCGGCGTGCCGCGCGACCAGCACGTTGGATTCGGGATAATACATCAGTGCGTTGCCGCGACGAATCGACTCAAAACCGCGTGCCAGGATCCCGGGCATCTCTCCGGTTTCACTTCGGACGGTCACCCGTTGATCATGCCGCAATCCCATCGCCTTCAAGTCGTCCGGATGCATCAAGATGACATCCCGACGGTCCTGGTTTCGGTACAGATCCTCTTCCTCATAAACGACCGTGTTGAACTGGCCTTCGCTGCGCACGGTCATCAGCCTTAACTGATGGGTCGCGGTACCTTTCAACTCCGGTAGCCGGTGGCAGTGCAGGGCACCGCGCCGGTCGGGCGTTGCGAATTGGGGATCATGAAATGTCCGGCCGCCGATCTGAAATTCCTGCTTGGTTTGGTCGATGGTGGCAATCTGGTCGTAGCCGGGAACGACCGCGCCGATCCAGCGACGGATCGTTGACGTCTTTGCAAGCTCCTCCCAGTCAACGCCCTCGACGTCGGGAAGCAGTTGTTTTCCGATGGAGGAAATCACCGAGACCTCGCTCCGCGGCCCGGGCAATCGCGCCGGCCCTCCATCGCTCATCCGAACGTAGTTGAACATGGATTCCTGGGTCGTGGGCTCCGGTTCCTCGTCTCGTGCCAGAACCGGCAGGATGATGGTTTCCTGCGCCAGACCATGGACATGCCCGGTGTTCATCGTCGTGCTGATCATCACGTTCATCTCCAGCCGTGACAGGGCATCGGCGGCGTAGACGGAATCGGGGTTGGATCCGTACAGGTTTCCGCCCAGACACACGCCAACCTTCATCTGTCCCGCCGCGGCGGATTCGATGCACGCGAGCGTGTCTTGGCCCGGCGTTTCGGGCAAGTGAATGTTGAACGAATCACGCAGCGCATCAAAGATTTGTTGTTTCAGCTTGGGTGTCACGCCCACCGAACCGATGCCCTGGACGTTGCTGTGACCGCGAATCGGCATCAACCCACACCCCGGGCGGCCGACCATCCCGCGTGCGAAGGCCAGGTTGGCGATCGCCTGCACGTTTTCGACGCCGTGGGCATGGTGCGTGATCCCCATGGTCCAGGAGAACACACAACGTTTGGAGTGGGCGTAGAGCTCCGCGATCTGCTCGATCTCGCTTTTTGCCACGCCCGATTTGGTTTCAATCTCATGCCAGCCCAGCGCATCCAACTGTTCCAACCATTGATCGGTTCCGCTGGTGTGTTGCTGCAGGAAGTCGGCGTCCAAGGCATCCAATTGTTTGGTCGCTTTGGCCAGCCCCCACAACAAAGCGAGGTCGCCACCGATGTGCGGTTGGACGTAGTGGGTGGCGATCTTGGTGCCGACCAGGAGCGAAAGGGGATCGCTGGGAATGCGGAACTTCACCAATCCGGTTTCGCGAACCGGATTGATCACAACCACCTTGCCGCCGGCGCGTCGGACGCGCATCAGGCTGGTCATCAAGCGTGGGTGATTGCTGGCCGGGTTGCCACCGATCAAGAACACCGTGTCCGCCTTTTCCAAGTCCTCCAACACGATGGTCGCCGTGCCGCTACCGACGCTGCTCTGAAGTCCAACCCCGCTCGCTTGATGGCAATAGTAGCTGCAGTTGTTGACGTTGTTGGTGCCATACAGGCGAGCAAGTAGCTGCAACAAGAAACCGGCTTCATTGCTGCTGCGTCCGCTGAAATACCAAAACGTCTGGTCCGGTTCGGTCGCCGACAGCTTGTCGACGATGCTTTCCAAAGCCTGCTTCCACGTGATGACTTCGAAATGATTCTCGCCCTGGCGGATACGGATCGGGTGAATCAGACGGCCCAACGACTCCAATTGCCGCGGCGAGAGACGCTGCAGGTCCGCCAGCGAATTCTCTTTCCAGAACGTCGGCTGGATTCCCGGTTGCATGTCGGCGACCATCGCCTGCAAGCTCTTCTTGCACAGCTCAAAGGAATGCCCCAGTTCGTTCACCATGCCTCCCTTCTGCCCGCCCATGCCGACAGCGCAGGTTTTGCATGCGTTCCGGGTTTTCATGGCGCGAAACAGCTTCCAAATGCCCCCCGCCTCGCGTCCTTTTTTCAACGTGTACGCGATCGCCCGAAATCCGCCGCCGCTTCCAACTTTCACTGTTCCAATCCTCGCCCTGATCGCCGCCGTGGAATGAGAGTCTGCTGCCATCGCCATTGCCGACCGATGGTAACACGCCGGAGCACCGCCAGGAGTTCCAGCCGCGACATCCGCGAGACGAACGACCGAGCATTGAGGGGCCGGTGACTCCACCCAGTCTGTCGTGTTCTCTCCTGGGAGTCGGCGAGACATCGCAATCCGCAAAGCTTACCAAAACGTGTTCAAACAAACGTGTGGCAAATTCCTTCGATTTGCCGTCTTCACCACGCCGAAGCTTTCCCTGGATCCTTCTTTTCCTTTTGTTGTCGCACGACCGCGAGGCCGACATGCCACTTCGCAAGCTCTGGAATTCGATCTGCGGAAGCTCCACCAAACCCTCCGCCGATCCGAAATCCGTTGCCGCGACGAGCGCTCCGTCGACCGCTGAATCTGCGGGCACCGTCTCGGCGGGCACAGTCGCCGCGGAACCGCCCAAGGTCCTGAAACGATCACGCGGTATCACCCTCACGCGTGAAGCAAAGAAAATCTGCCGGCTGATTCCGTCGTCAACGGTCGGCTCTGTGCTGGAAGTTTCGGTGGGTGACGGAAGCCGCGCGGCCGCGATCCTGCAGTCGCTTCGGAAAGCCCAACCCGAGACCACGGTCCGCTACATCGCCGTGGACCTGTTTGAACTGGGCGGGAACCCGCTTAGCCTGCGCGAGTTCCATCGCCAACTGCGCGAGCAGCACGCGCAAGCCCAATTGGTTCCGATGCCCACCCCGGCGGGGCTGCAAAGGGTGGCCCACACGTTCGGCTCCGTCGACTTGATCCTGTGGGGGGCCCAGCGGGCGCCCGGGAATGAGGAGCTACGGGTCCTGGCCCGGCTTTGCAAACCGGAGACGACTTGCCTTTCGATCGGTCCCGACGGTTGGTTGAAGGTCTCTCAGGTGAACCAGCTGGGTGCGTCGCTGCCGCAAGACGAAGCACCGGCTCGCGCGGCGTAGACTTCGGCGCATTGCGGCAGAGGTTCGGATTGCGATCCAACCCAGGCGGCCGTTAGGCTCTATCAGCGCAGCAGGAGGAGGGTGAAACAGGCGGCATCACCGCCATCTGGCGAGGGCATCACCGCCATCTGGCGAGGGCAGCCACGCCAGACCCCGCGGCAAATCGAGCGCCATTGTCCCGCAGGGTTTTTCAGGTTCGCCGACACATCACAATCGGCAAAAAGGGAACGAACCGATAAAATCTTGGGGTCGGCGTCCCCCCAGTCGTGAGCTAGGTTTGTCTGGGCCATCACAGCGTCCTGATTTTCTCTCCACCTTCCCAATGTCGTGACATCATGTGCGGAATCGTCGGTTACGTCGGAACCGGTAACGCGGGTCATTTTCTTCTCAACGGCCTTCGTCGGCTGGAGTATCGCGGCTACGACAGCGCCGGCATTGCCATCCTGTCCGCTGGCGAACTGCACCTGACGCGTTCGGTCGGTCGCATTGAGGCCTTGGCTCAGCGGTTGGGAAGTGACGCCGCCGACGGCCCCACCGGGATCGGGCACACCCGCTGGGCCACCCACGGTCCGGCGACCGAAATCAACGCGCACCCACACGTCGGGGGCGACGGCGAAGTGATCCTGGTCCACAACGGGGTGATCGAGAACTTCCAGATCCTGAAAGACGAGCTGATCGGAAAGGGTTATGACTTCAAATCCGCGACCGACAGCGAGGTCGTGGCTCATTTGATCGCCGAGGGTCTCAAGGTCACCCCCGAAACTCCCGAGTCGCCGAACTTGCGTTTTGTCCAGGCCGTCCAGTGGGCAATCGCCCAATTGCGAGGCACGTATGGTCTGGTCGTTTCCTTCCGCGAGCGTCCGCAGATGTTGATCGCCGCCCGCTTCGGCAGCCCACTAGTTTTGGGTGTCGGCCACGGGGAATTCTTTGTCGCCAGCGATGCGTCACCACTGGCCGGTTGCACCGACCGAATTGTCTACATGGCCGATCATCAATTGGCGGTCCTGACGCCGGAAGGCTTCTCGGTGTTGCACCGGGACCAGGGGAAAGTCAACGTGCAGATCCAACCGTTGGAAGCTGCTGATGACGAAGTCAGCCTGCAAGGGTTTGACCATTACATGCTGAAGGAAATCTACGAACAGCCCGAAGCCTTGCGCAATGCGATGCGAGGACGGCTGGACGAGGAAAATGCGACCGCCGTCTTCGGCGGGTTGAACCTGACACCGCAGCAACTTCGAAGCGTCGAGCGAATCATCCTGACCGGTTGCGGAACCAGTTGGCACTCGGCCCTCGTCGGTGAATACCTGATCGAGGAACTGGCACGCATTCCGGTCAGCGTCGAATATGCCAGCGAACTGCGTTATCGAAATCCGCCGATTGAGAACAACACGTTGGTGTTCGGAATCACACAAAGCGGTGAAACCGCGGACACGCTGGCGGCACTGCGGGAAACGAAGCGAAAAGGACACCGCACCCTCGCAATCTGCAATGTGGTGGGCAGCTCCATCGCACAAGCGGCCGATGGTGGCGTGTACCTGCACGCGGGACCAGAAATTGGAGTGGCCAGTACCAAGGCCTACACGTCGCAGTGCTGCATCTTGACGATGCTGGCCTTGTACTTTGGCCGGCTTCGGCACCTGAGTTACGAGGGCGGACAACGGATCATCCAAGAACTTTATGGGATCCCCGGCGCGGTCCAGGAAGCACTCAACTGCAACGAACGGGTCAAAGAAGTTGCCAACAAGTACCAGGACGCGACCAACGTGCTCTACCTGGGACGTCAGTACAACTTCCCGACGGCATTGGAGGGAGCATTGAAGCTGAAAGAAATCAGCTACATCCATGCCGAGGGCTATCCGGCCGCGGAAATGAAACACGGCCCCATCGCTCTGGTCGATACCAAGACCCCCAGCGTGTTCATCGTGCCCCAGGGTTCAACCTACGACAAAGTCATGGCCAACATGGAAGAGGTCAAAGCTCGGGGAGGCCCCATCATCGCCGTGGCGACCAAGGAAGACCCGATGGTCGACGCCGTCGCCGATGACGTGATTCGGATCCCAGATGTCCCCTCCATTTTGCAGCCCATCGTGTCGGTCGTTCCGCTGCAATTGCTGTCGTACCACTTTGCCTTGCTGCGAGGTTGTGACGTGGATAAGCCGCGAAATCTGGCAAAAAGCGTGACAGTGGAGTAACATACCCCCCCGTGCATTTTCACCGAGTTTTTTGGTGAGTTTTTCGTGCAAAACGAGAATCATTGACTAAATGTTGTCGAATAGTCAGAGAGAACCGGTTCGCTGAGTTCGTCTGACCACCCGGCGTCGTTTCAGTCCGGCACCTGCAAACTCAAGACGAGAGAAACCAAAATGACAAGCAACGGCCTGACATACAATTCTCGCAAAGCCTTGATGAACAATATTGGGGAAGCGGCTGGGACGGAAATCGCCAACCTGATCGCCGAAATGGCCGCGGAAATCGAAGAATTGCGACGTTCCAAGGTCAGCGTCACGCGGATCGTGCCTCCCAACCCGTCCGCCGCGCAGCTCCCGCCGCACAAAGACGCTATCTGATCCGACGCTATCTGGTCTGACGCCATCTGGTCTGATGCGTCCGCGGGCGAGCCTGTGGTTTGTCCGCAATCCCATTCCCCGCTGAACTTCCGACCGGTTCTGCACCGCCGTCTCGGTACGCCCCAAGCACGGCCACTCTTTCTTGCTCGCCTGGTAGAGCTTACCCGGGCCGCGGACTTGCCCCCGCAAAAGCATGGCGGTTGAAGCACCGGGCCCTGTCTGAAAACTCGCAAACCCGGGTAGCGACCTTCCCGGAGGCAGGGCGAAACAACCTGGCTGAGCTCACCAGCGGAGGGTGAATGGGACTCGCATCCCAGCTCCCAAAGCCCTGCTGCCTAGTTTCTACACAACCGCCTCTCGAAATTGCGTATTTGGCGGGCACGATCTTGGGGATTGGCGAATTCGAACAAGCAGCCTTGGATTTTCCGCCGTCTTCTGAACGGCGTCTGGGACAAGGATTCGCCCCTATACACAACCCAGGTGATCGAATCCTCCCTAAACCGAATACAAACGGGCGACGCTAGAAAAACGCACGGCCCGCTCAGACGTTTGGTACGAGCGTTGCAAAATCGACGCGTCAGGGAGGAAGCACGGACGCACACGCTTTCCAGGGAAGGTCGTTTGAAGCGCAACGGGGAATTGCGTTTCCGACAGCCGAGCGTTTCTGAGACACCTCGTTTAGGAGCGCTCGTTAATGGCCCATGAGTCGGGTGATTTGGATCCGGTGCCGGATCACCCGACTCGGCCATTAACATTCTCACCCGCGGCCAGTCCAGTTGGATAGCCCTCTGAGACGGCAGGCCCTGTCCGACGACTCGGTCAATCCCGTCGCGATCGCCGCGGAAAGCCACTCTGGCGAGTGTCGTTACTCATTTGCAGACAGATGCGAGAAAACCCGCGGCTCATGCAAACGGGAAGTGTCCAGCGACACAACGTTGATGGTTGTGCCGGGCGTCTGAGCCACCTTGCCGGGTCATCCCCGTTGCAATCGGAAACAAAAAAAGGCGGCCCGCTCTGGCCGCCTCTTCCGCGTCTGAGCCCACGCGGGGCTCAGGACGTTTCTTCATTTCAGCAACGCTCAGTTACCAAACGGATCCCCGCCAAACGGATCGCCGGAATCGCCGGCGTCTCCTGATCCGCCAAAGGGATCTCCGCCAAATGGATCGGCGCCGGAGTCACTGCCCGGCGCCGGATTGCCGAACGGATCGGCATCTTCGGTCGGCATGGCAGCCTCAGCGGCGTCACCTGCGGGCGCCGGGTCATCGGCAAAGGGATTGTCGTCAAGTCCTTCCAAAGCGTTGTCCGACTCCACTTCCGGCTGGCCATCTGCAAGCGCGGGTCCGTCGTCTGCGAAGGGGTTGTCAGGAACGGGCGATCCCGGCGCCGGCGGAGCGGGTTGGGCGGCACGTGGGGCCGGTTCGGTCGCCCGGGGAGCCGGACGAACTGCTCCACGTCCCGTGGCCCCCAGTTCTCTCAATCGCTGATCCGATCGCTCCGTCGCGGTGGCCATGGCCTCCAGGCGGGCCTGCTGACGGATCTTTTCCAGTTCCAGCCGGTCGGGACCTTGGAAACGGGACAGAGATTGCCCAATGGAGAGCGTTCCACCGCCTCCGTTGCGGGCCTCCAGGCGGGCACCTTCACGCCAATCGGCCAAGCCTTCTTCCGTTCGGCCCTGATTCCGCTCGACCATGCCGCGGAAATAGTAAGCGCGAGGATCGCGCGTGCCGCCGTCGATCGCCGATGTCAGGTAGTCGTTCGCCTCGACATAATTCCCCGAATAGTAGGCGTGCACGCCCCGTCCATAAACTTCCGCCAAAATCGATTCGTTCTGGGCGGCCGCCTCGGAAACGCCAAGGGTCGCCGTGAGCAACGTGAACGCGGCCAAGTGAGTAAGGTTCGAAAAACGTCGGGTCATCACTTGTGGGTCCTCTCCCAATTCGAGCGGTCAGACGAGTTGCTGCTGAACTCGTCGGCCGTGTCGGTAACGGTGCGGGTGGCCGAACCAGAAATTCGGCAAAATACTCTCCATTAGAGGATAGTTATGCCGGACAGGTCCGGCAAACAGATTCACGGGGCCGGGCGGGAAATCGCGTTCCCGCCGGCAAGCTGGGGCGTCCCGGCAGCGACCGATCGGTCGCCGAAGGCTTCAAGCCGCCGACTTGCGGGGTTCGGTGTCCTGCGGCTGCGAATCGCCCGGCCCCTCAGCCGATTCTGATGCGGAATTCGCAGCCCCGCTTTCGCCGCGACGCAACAAATAGCCCACTGCGGCCCGCAACGGGGGATCAATGGACAACGCTTCCGGACCCCGCTGGACATTCCGGCGAGCTTCTGCGGAAAGCTCGACCGGTTTTGTCGGTGGTGAGGCATCCTCGACCGCACCCCCGCCGGAAAACTCGTTGCCCGCACCTTCGGTGTTCTCTGAATCGGGATTCGGCATCACGGGAACCAGATCTTCCGGGGCTGGCGGGTTCACGCCGGCCAACAGCGGAAAGGATGCCGCCCGCCACATCAGACTCAACTTCATCAACGAAGATCCGTCCATCGGGATCACATACCCCGGATTGGGCACCACGCCCCATTCGTCGGTTTCGTCGTCATCGGGGTCCCGATGAATGTTGTGATTGTTTGGACGGTAGTACTTGGCGACCGTCAGACGCAAAGCGCTTCGTCCATACTGCAGGGGCATCACCTCCTGCACGGTCCCCTTGCCATAACTGCGGGTGCCAACGATCAATGCTCGCTGGTTGTCCTGAAGACAGGCCGCAACGATTTCGCTGGCGCTGGCACTGTTCTCATCGATCAGCACGGCCACCGGGATGTCCTCGCGGACCAGCGTTCCCGGCGTGGCAGAATAGGACTCGTCAATGATCCCGCCCCGTGTCCGCGTCGACACGATCGGACCGCCAGAAAGAAACATATCGCACACGTCACAGGCGGCGTACAGCAAACCGCCGCCGTTGCCTCGCAGGTCCAACACCAGGGCGTCGAAATCGTTGTTCAGCTCAGCCAGAATCTCTTCCAACTCGCGCACGGTCTTCTCGCCAAAACTTTTCAGCCGCACGTACGCCACCGACGGCTGACTCTTCAGCCGATACACCCAACGATTGTCTTTGTCCCGGTGGTCCCCGATCACCGATTCCAGCTCGATCGTCGCCCGCTCGACCGACAACGCCACTTCCGATTCCGCTCTCCGGACCCGCAGTTTGACCTGCGTCCCTGGCGGCCCCTTCAGGCGGTCACTGACATCGGTCAATGCCATCGACGAAACATCTTCGCCATTGACCCGCAAGATTTCGTCCCCGGGAAGCACTCCGGCCTGCAGCGCCGGCGATCCCACCAACGGGGTGATCACTCGAACCGGTGCCGATTCAACCGGCTGCTCGACGTAGATTCCGATTCCCGCGAACTCTTGATTGATGCTATCGCGGAAGGACTCGTAGTCGTCGACGGCAAAGTAGCTGCTGTGCTGGTCCAATTGACTGACCACGCCTTTCATTGCCGCGGATACCAACGCCTGCTGGTCGACCGGATCGACGTAGTTCTGCTCAATCAGTTCGATCGCTTCACCCAAGATGCTCGCCGTACGCGTGTTGCGATACGTGACGTGGCACAGCACGCTGAGTGCCGCAGCGAGCATGATGATGTTGAAATTGCGCGGAAGCATCGACGGAAGACTTCAATAGGAAAGGCCAGCATTGACCGGAACGCCCGACGGCGACCAGTGATCAGGGTTCATTCTATCCGTTTTGACCGTCGTGACAGGATGTCTTTCCCGATCAGGAAGTCCGCCCGGTCACTCGATGGACCGAACCCAGCAGCCTTGGATCGCGAACGCGTCCCGTCGTGACGCTGCCGCACAGAAGCCGATTCCGCTTTGCCCCAAGCGTCAGCTGGACAGCGCCACCTTGCGTGAGTCGCGTGGCGCCAGCCGCGGGGTTTCTCGCATCGACGGGCGGCTAGCGTCTTGCCGACCATTGCACGGCAATTCACGGTATTTTTGGATTGAATTTGGCGCTGTGCCGTTAGACGCCATTCAAAAACGGAATGGGCATCAACACCGCGTGCTGTTGGACCCAGGTCTGCAAGCCATCCCAACTGGTGTACTGGGAGAGCGTCAGAAACAGCAGGTAGACCGCCACCACCCCTGGCATCAGGATGCGGACCGCCCAGCGAGAGACCACCCGCATGAATCCGCCCGGCTTCATTCGCCCATCGCCATAGTCCAACGCGATGCGACGGGCGCGACGCATCGCCAACCCTTCGGCCAGTCGTGCCGGCAAGATAAAAGAGACGAACACCAGGGTCGGGAGCCAAACGACTTCCTGAGGCGTCGCTTCAATTTTCAACAGGTACAGCGGAATCGGTAACAGCACCAATCCGCAAACCATCGCCGCCAACCAGGACCAGGGCGCATAGCAAAACAGCCGGCGAATCCGCCCCACCTGGAACAAGGCCGCCAACCGATTCTCAGCGGCAAAGTGCACTTGAAGCATTGGCAGATAGAGCAAAACGATCCCGAGCATGATCAACGCCAATCCACCGACCAGACCGGCCAAACCGGTTTCGCCATTGCGGTTGGCAGCGATGATTAGCATCGCGGGGATCAGCCAAACCAAGGTTCCCAGCGCGCCCCGCAGCCCCAAGGAAAAGAAACGCCAAAGTTCCAGCGAACCCGTGAACCGCCACAGACGATCTGGAAGCTCACGGTAGGTGCTCGGTCGCCAGCCCTGACGCAAAAACCGCAGCGGTTGGGGCCACAAAAACGCCCACAGCGATCCCCCCCGCGCCATCGCCCACAGCACGTAAACGAGCCCCGAGACAGCCGCCGCAATCGCGGCGATTCTCAGCATGCCCGCCTGCGACGAGCCCGGGGAAATCAACTCCGCGACCGACTCCCAATGCGTCAGCAGGCCGACCGGAAGCGACGCCAACAGCATCGCCGCGATCACCAACCCGATGGTCCCGGCGGCCCGCACGTGTGGCAACGACTCTCGCAGTTTTCCGCCCGACGCCAAGCGTCCCGAAGCGTCCAGCAAGTATCCGAACGTGATCAATTGGACGATCGGAATCGCCGCCAGCACGGCCAGCAGCACAACCAACGATGCAATGCTGAACAGCCCCGTCAGCACGCCACCCACCAGGCGGCAGGCACGACGTATCCAGCCCACTTCCTCGTCGCGTCCGGAATCAGGTTTTGGCTGAGATTCGTTAAGCTGCGGCGATTCACCTGGCTGCAGCTCTGCGTCCGCCGCATTGCGGGTGTCCGGACCCAAGCCGGGGTCCCCTTCCAGGAGCGAAACCGCCAGCGAGTCACCGTGGATTTCGCCGCGGGAATGGGAGTCGCTGGACGCGTGGCGTGAGTCGGTCGTGCTGTCGGACATTGGAAACGACAAAGCCGGTTCACCTGAAAGTTACGTTGAAAGCGATCGGAGATTCACGACAGAGGCTCGGGATCTCCCACCGCAGATTTCTATTCTAACTGGCCACCAGGGATCGGCCGATTCGAATGGCAAACGTTCCCGGCCAAAGAGGTCGGGCAGTTTGTTGCAGGGATCTGCCTGAGAAGCGTTCGAAATGAAACCGCCATTCTTGGGCGGACGGCCGCCAAAACATCCCTTTTTCCGCTGAATTCTTCCGGACAGCAGGGTCATGTGTTCACTGCCACCAGTGCCATGAATCCACCCGCGTTCCTGGACAGTCAGACTTAACAGCAATCCGCCGCAAACTTGCAAGTTCCCGCCACTTGCGGGGGCAATTGTTAAGACTGGTAAACCTTGCGGCATGGGGTTCAAGCCATCAAGGGATCGTGATGTTTTTTCCGATTCACTCTCTCATGCCGAGCTTGCCGGCTCGGGCGGTCAGCGGAATCCCGCAATTTCCGCCGACGATTCACGCAACCAGTTCTGAAACCGGGTACGGGGACCTATGCGACCACCGAGCCAACTATCCCCGTCCAACAATCGCCCCCTTCGGCAGACCCGCCGGTGGGTGCGTCGACTGGCCGGGTTCGGTTTGACATTGTCGATGGTCTCCGCGTCGTCTTGGACGCCGGCCCAAGGTCAACACCCCGAATTGGCATCGTTTGATCCCGCCGTCTCGTCGCGACACGTCGCCGCATCCAACCGGGTCACGCCGACCGTGCGTGCCGTCCAGCGTGCCAGCCCATCAGTTGTGAATCTGCACGGTCAGAAAACCATTCGCCAAACCGCCGCGGGCCTGGCCGGGGCAACCGACCCGGGTGGGTTCCGTCAAGTCAACGGCATGGGCACCGGCGTGATCATCGATCCGCGTGGCTACGTGATCACCAACTACCACGTGGTCGAAGACGTCGACAACATTCGCGTCACCTTGCACGACGGCACCGTCACATCGGCCGAGCTGATTGCGGCTCGCCCCCGCAATGACCTGGCTTTGGTGAAGGTCGACGTGCAAGAAGATCTGCCGACCATCCCCCGGGGAACCAGCAGCGACCTGATGGTTGGCGAAAGTGTGATCGCGATCGGGAACGCCTACGGCTATGTGCACACCTGCACGCAAGGCATCATCAGTGCGTTGCATCGCGACGTCCCGGTCAACGAGACACAAGATTACGAAGATCTGATCCAGATCAGTGCCGGGATCAATCCGGGCAACTCCGGTGGGCCCCTGTTGAACATCGACGGCGAGATCATTGGTGTGAACGTCGCCGTTCGCGTCGGGGCCCAGCAGATCGCTTTTGCGATCCCGATCGATCAGGTGGTTGGAATCGTCACCACGATGATCGAGGACCACAATGCCAACCGCTTGGACACCGGGTTGCGAACCAAAGGCGGTCCGCGCGACGGTGATGGCGTGACCATCACACATGTCTCCGCTAGCAGTCCAGCCGAAAAGGAGGGATTGAAGCCGGGTGACCGCGTCGTCCGCGTTGGTTCGCAGCCTGTAGACGATCGCTTGGACTACGCTCTGGCCCTGTTGAAAGCCGAGCCGGGAACGCAACTCCCGATGGCGGTTCAACGTGGCGGGGAACAGTTCGAGCTGGCGTTGGCCACCACCGCCGCACCGACCACGCCGGACCAAGACGCCAACGACGCGGCCTGGGCCGTGATCGGCATCCGAGCCCGACCGGTCGGATCGTCGGCCATGAACCGCTTGAACTCCCGGATGCGAACGAAGTACCGCGGTGGCTTGTACATCACGGCGGTCCGCTCCGGTTCGGCTGCCGCCGAACAGGGGATCCAAGTCGGCGATGTCCTGCTGGGCATCCACGGTTGGCAGACCGCCACCATCGATGACTTGGCAGGCATCCTGGACCATCCCGAAATGCAACAGAATGCCCGCGCAAAGTTCTACATCGTTCGACGCGAACAAACCCTGTACGGGCATTTCCAACTCGCCACCCGCACGGCCGATTCGCGGCGGTAACGATCCCGGATGACATGCCGCTCCCCAGCCTGCGTGCCTCGCCCGGCGGTGGTGACATCGCCACCGCAGCTCGCCGGCGTGGCGACGTTCATCCGCCCGCGACCTGACGGTCTTTGCACCCAACGATTCGTTCGTCCCGGAGTAAGCTCTCAGTAAGGTAAACTGACTGAGAGCTTACTGACCCAGCCGGGACGAACGGATATCGTTGGAGGCCCGCAACGCGGTTGCGTCCGACGCTGGCGGTTCGTGACGACTTGCCAGCCCCCGTGGCCCAGAATGATCCGGATTGCAGCGATCCCAGACCGCGAATGCTGGCCGCGAATGCTGGCCGCGAATGCTGACCCGGACGGTTCTGGCCAACGGACGGCGGAGTCGGAAAGCTTCCTCCGATCGTTTGACTCCACCGCTTCGGGCCCCTTTTGAGTGATTCCATGCGACCGCGTGTCACAATCCGGCCGGCGCAGATTCTGGTGACACTCCTCCTGCCAGTCGCCTGGTTGCCGTTGCTAATTGTCGGTCCTGCCAGTGCCCAACCGGCCCCGCTTAGCGAATCAACCGAGTCGATGCCGGAGCGCACCACGGCGTTCATCCCGGTGGCATCGCTTCCCGACCGCCAAAGAATCGTCGCGGAAAACTCCGATGCGTCCCGACGCGTTTGCCGTCCGGACGCATCGCGTTCGATCGACGCCTGGGAGGTCGATGGTTGGCGACAATACCAGCGGCTGTGGGAAGAGTTGTCGCAAAAGCCAGACTCACCAGCGTTGCGGCGGTACTTGGGGCTGCCAATTGGCAAGGCGGCAGATCAGAACGTCGTCATCCACGTAAAGCGTGGCCGCAGCGCCCCGCGCTGGATGGGATGGCGAGCAGGATCGTATCTGGAATTGGAGACGCCCCATCTGACGATCTACAGTCGGGCGGACGAGCAGTCCAGCCGCGACGTGGCAGCGGACCTGGAGCAGGTGTACTGGATTTGGACGCAGGTATTCTTTCCCCTTTGGGACGCCCAGCCCGAAGTCGCAACGCATCTCAAGCCGATCGATCCGACCCAGACCATCGAATCGGTGCTCGCGGACAGCAGTTTGCGGTTGAAGACGCGACAACGCCTGCGAATCGTGTTGTTTCGCGATGCCAACGAATACGCACGCTCTTTAGGACGTACGACCCCCGGCATCGAACAATCCACGGGGATGTACAGCGACGAACGTCGGACCTCCTTTTTCTATCCATCCGATGCGGGCGACGCCGTTGCGACGCGGCGGCACGAATTGGCGCATCAATTGTTTCGGGAAGCCTCACGTTCCCGTTTGGGGGACCAGATTCCAGGCGAAGCGAGCGGCTTCTGGCTGATCGAAGGAATTGCGGGATACTTCGAATCGATGCAAGTCGCTGACGGTGTTGCCTCCCTCGGCGGCTGGGACAGCCCCCGGTTGCAATATGCTCGCTATCGAATCCTGTCGGGCAACGATTTGATGGCGTTTTCGGAGTTATCGTCGGCGGGCCGAGCCGAGGTTCAATCGCGAAGTGATCTGGCACGCTGGTACGCTCACGCGATCGCTCAAACGCATCACCTGTTTGATGGCCCTGACCTCGGCAGCCGCCGCTGGATCTATGAGCAACTCGCAGAACTGTACCAGATCGATCTGGACGTACCCGGGATCCGCCGGCCAACAGAACCGGAACAATCGCTGCGACGATTTCTTGCCGTCGACGATCGCACACTGATCGACCATCCGGCGCGCCGTGAAATAAAAGAACTCTGCTTGGCGGGATGCAATCTCAGTCCGACCGCAATTGACACGATCGCCCCGTCAAGCGAGCTTCGGTGGTTGGACCTGTCGCGCATCCCCGTCGATTCGAGATCGGTTGCCAGGCTTTGCCCTTCGCCGGATCACTTGGAACAGCTTTCCCTGGAAGCGACGGCCGTGGACAATGCGCTTGCAACTTGGTTGGAACAGGCGGACAACTTGACGGAATTGGATTTGAGCTGGACGGCGTGCGGAGATCCGGTTGTCGACGCCATCGACGACTGCCAGCGTCTGAACACGCTTTGGATGACCGGTTCCGGGCTGACCGATCGATGCCTGCCGACACTTCTGATGATGCGAGCGATCGAGTCGATTGATTTGCAGCGAACTTCGATCACGGCCGACGGATTGGCAACGGCGCGGCGTCGACGCCCCGACTGGAACCTGAATTCCCTGCAGCTACGCGTTGAGTGAGTCCGAGTCCATGAGCGGAATCGCCGTCGAGTTTCCTCGTTTTTTCCGCCTGCATCAATCGTTCGCCACGCAGTCCCTCGGTGATCCGGCAGCCGTGACGACGGAACAACTGCAAGCTAGCGCGGCGGCGGCTTCGATCTGCCGGGGAGAGACCGTGGCGATCGGGGTCGGCAGTCGTGGAATCCATCAGATTGCCGACGTCACCCGCGCGGTTGTTGCCTGGTTCCATCGTCTGGGGGCCGTGCCGTTTGTGGTCCCCGCAATGGGCAGCCATGGCGGTGCCACGGCCGAAGGACAGATCGGCGTGCTGCGATCATTGGGGATCACCCCGGAATCGATCGGATGTCCGATCCGCGCCACGATGGAAACCGTCTCCGCCGGAACCACCTCCGATGGGATCGCCCTTCAAAGCGACCGTTGGGCCGCATCGGCCGACCACCTCGTGCTGATCAATCGAGTCAAACCCCATACCCGTCTGACCGGATCGATCCAGAGCGGGCTGTGCAAGATGCTGATGATCGGATTAGGAAACCACGACGGTGCGGTCGCGTTCCACCAGGGATTCAAGGCGTTCGACTATCGGCTGGACCAGATCGCAGGCGACATCGTCGGAAAACTCAAAGCGACGTTGCCACTGCGTCTGGGCGTCGCCATCGTTGAAAACGCTTGCGAACAGATTGGACACATCGAGGTCGTCGCCGCCGACGACTTCCTGCATGCTGACCAGCGATTGCTGCGTCAAGCGACGCAGTGGATGCCACGGCTTCCGTTTGACCGAGCCGAACTGCTGATCGTTGATGAGATCGGCAAAGAGATCAGCGGCACCGGGATGGACAGCAACGTGATCGGGCGTAAATCCAATGACAAACTGGCGGCATCCGATGAATGGCCAAAGATCGACGAGATCTACGTCCGCGGATTGACACCGGCCACCGCCGGGAATGCCAGTGGGATCGGGATCGCCGAATACACCCACCGTCGCGTTGCCGATGGCATTGACCGCATCAAGACTCGAATCAACTGCGTGACCGCCGGGCACGCGACCGCCGCCGCCATGCCGGTCTACTTTGATTCCGACCGCGAAGTCTTGGAGGCGGTGCGTCGGCAAAGTCACCTGGAGAGTCAACAGTGCCGCTGGTTGTGGATCCGCAACACGTTGGACCTTGCCGAAATCCGATGCAGCGAGGCCTACCTGGACGACGTGGCCGATCGTCAAGACGTCCGTGTTGACGGTCCCTGTGTCCCCTTGGAATTTGACGGCTCCGGCGACTTGACGGAAGAAGATCGCCGCGGCGATCCGTGACCGCTCTACGTTGCCTCCGATTCGGCACGCTTGACTCTGGCTCCCAGCCGACCCATCAAGGCAACAAAACTGGGAACCAGGATCGTGCGGACGTAAAAGGTGTCGATCAAAACGCCCAGGCCCATCGCAAAGCCCAATTCGATGATCCCCCGCAAGCCGGTCGTCGCCTGGTTTTCAAATCCCAGCAGCGACAAAATTCCGGGCATCCAAGCGGATGAGGTCATGCTGAGAAAAGTTGCCACCATCACCAAACCGCAGGCGGTGATGATTCCCCCGGTACGCGAGACGGCATGACGCAAGGCCGCCAGCCATCCGCGGTGTCGCTGCTCTTCGATGATCCGGGTCACCAGGTACACGTTGTAATCTTGACCCACCGCAACCAGGATCACGAAGAGGAACAACGGCAGCTTCCAATCCAACCCGACGTATTCGTCACCGTAGACGCCTTGGAAGAACAGGATCGTCAATCCCAAGGTCGCATAGTAGCTAAGCAAAACGGTCAGAATCAGATACAGACAAAGTCCGACACGTCGAATCACCGCCACCAGAACCAGAAAAACCGCGATCACCACCGCCGTTTTGATCCGTTGATTGTCCTGCGTAGTCACGCTGCGCAAATCAATGATCGAGGGCGTCGTGCCAGCAAGGTAGACGTCGGCTTCATACCAATCGGATTCCGGCGTCCGCGACAGATCGCCAAGGTTTCTGCCAATGTTTGACACTCGTTCCGCGGTGTCCAACGAGAACGGATCTCCTTTGACCACCAAATCCAAGCGGACCAAACGGTCTTGGTATTCCGGATTGCTGGAGAAGAAGTAATTCTGCGCGACACGGTGCTGCTGCAACGCGCGGCGACGCCAGGCGTCGGTGCTCAGCAAGCTCATTTCACGGTCCGGCGGAAAATCTCCCAGTGGATCATTGGAGGTCCGCACCGCGACGACCCCCGGAAGTTCGTACAGATGATCCGAGAGTGTCTTGATTTGCTTTTTCAGTGATTCACGCGGCTCGCCTTCGGCGCGAACCAACAACACGGTCACCGGATTGATTTCACCGATGTTGAAGTGTTCCGCCAGAATCCTGAATCCACGACGGCTGTCGGCTTGCGTATCAAGCTGGCTGCTCATGTCGTAGGTGGTCGAATCCTCGTTCCGCCATCCATAGATGCCCGGGATCAACAGCAAGATCAATCCCGTCAGGCAGGTCGCCGCCGGTCGGCGTGTCAGACGGATCGCGATCCAGTCCCAGATGCCGCCGCCCGCGGCCGCGCCATGTCCCTCCACACGCGTGGGAAACGAAATCAATGCTGCCGGATCCGCTTCTCGCGGCGCGACCACGGCGGGCCAAAAGACCTTCGGGCCCAGCGCTCGCAACAACGCCGGCGTCAACGTCAAACAAACCGCCAGCCCGATGAACAAACAGATCGCGACGACGGGTCCGGTGTAGTGGTACTTACCGAACTGCGCAAACCACAACATTGCCAAACCGAAAATGGTCGTCAGCGCACTGCCAAGCAATGCCCCGGTCACTCCCGAAACGGCACGCTTACATGCCAGCGGCCATTCCGCTCCGGCAGCCTCCTCGCGCAATCGCGAGATCAAGAACAGGCAGTAATCGGTGCCGGCCCCGAACAAGATCACAACGATGAAGATGCGACTGGTCGTGAACACTCGCAGATTCAGCCCGGGGACCACGTCGCGGATCGACCAATCGGTCAACAGCCCAACCAACGCCGTGGAAACCGCGACCGCGATCCCGATCGACAACATGGGAACCGCCACCAACAAAGGCGCCCGGTACACCAACGCCAGAATCACCAGGATCATCAGGACCGTGATCAACTCCGTGTAGCGAATCGCGTCCCGGGCTGCGATCAACGTTTCCCCGCCGATCGCCGCCGAACCGGTCATCGCAAGTTGCAATCCGTTCTGCTCCGACGTCGACTCAATCCGTGCCGAGCTGTAGTCGCGGACGTCGGCGAGCAATCGCTGGACCGCTTCGATCGTGTCGATGTTCGACGTTGCGGCCAGTTCGCTACTGAGTTGCAGCACTGCCAACCGGGCGCCGGGTTTGGACAACCGGCCGCCGATCACAGAGTCATCCCACGACAACAGGTCCAACATTGGCTTCCATGCCGAGAGGTTGCGTTGTTCGATCGGTGGCACGATCGATTCGATTTCCGGAACAAGGATCAAGGCGTCCTGGTAATCGTCCCCAACTTCTCGCTCGTGATTCCCCAACTGTTCCAACAGTTTGGCCCGATCGAAATAGGCGATCGCCATACGTGGTTCGGTCAGCGTCGGAGGTTTATCCGGGACGTGATCGGCGAACGCCTGGTAGAACCGTTCGTCCACCGCGATCGATTGATCGAGCGCCTCGACGGCGCGATCCAACCAGGGTTTGGCGTCCGGCGGCGCCTGTTCGATCGGGCCCCCGTCGTATCCCAAATCGATCGCCCGTTGCCAGCAGACTTCGGAAAGTCGATGGTGAAGCCGGCGAAGGAGATCGTCGCCGACGATCAGATCGTTGTCGTCCAGCGGATGATCCCGCCGGGCCAGGATCAAGACGATCTGACTCCGTGCCCGGTCACCGGGGAACGCTTCGTCCAGCACCCGCGCCGCCGCGACGGTGTTCATATCAGGCGGCAGGTACTCGAAATCACCGTCATAGGCGATGTCTTTCCAACGCGGCGCCACCGCAACCAAAAAAGACGTGACGATCAGCCAACCCAACAGCACACCGCGCCATCGCTCGGTCACAAAGGTCGCGTGTCGTTCGGTCAGCGAGGAAAGCATCTTGCTACGAGCGTCGTGCAGGTGGGAAAGTCAAAGTGCCGCCGCAGAATCAGCATAGCGAGCAAACGGACAGACGTTCAGCCCCCGGAAGGATCCGGAAGGCCCACTCGTGACGGTCCCGCAGTGACACGTCCACGGCCGCGGGTGCAAACCGGGCACCGCCGCGCTAATCCGTCCTCAATCCCCTCAGCTGCCGTCGCCCGACGACGGAAAGGAACGCTTTGGCGAGCGTCGCCACGTGATTTCTGGCACCGATCTCCACACGGCGGCGGGCGCCACTATGGTTTCGCTTCGCCCTGCGGTGGTGGACCGGGCTTTTCGACCGCCGGAGGCACTTGAGTGCCACCGCCGAATGCCTTGAGCACTCGTTCGATGGAATCTTCGCTGGTGCGTCCGGAGAGTGAAATGATTTGCATGTCACCGGCCGGTTTGGACGCCATATCCAGCTTGTGAATCATCTCCACCACCAGTTCCAGCAACGGTTCCCCTTCGGCGCTGACCAACAGCGTGTTGCCAACCTCGTCGACTCCCAGCGACAACTTGCCTTTGAAGGAGAAATCCACATCCCCCCCGTCGCGGCCGTTTTCGCTGTCGACCAGACCGCTCCCTTGACGTTCCCGACCGGAGGCTTTGTTCTGGCCACCGTCGGGCTGCCCTCCGCCTCGCGGGCCTCCTCCTCCTCCGCCGCCGCCGCGTCCCTGACTAAACGTCTTGTCATTGCTGCTGAGCAGGTCGCGATAAGCTTCCTTGACGGTCTCGGCAATTTTCTCGGCCCGCCCGAACTCGACGTTCACCAGCTTTGTGTATCGCATGCTGCGTTTGTTGACCGGTTCGGCGACATCCCACAATTGAATCAACTCCGCGATCGTTCGCAATTGGGACGCCGTTGCGCCGCTGACCACGATGGTATTGGTGTCCGGATCTTGTACGAACCGAAGCTCGTTCGACCTGCCTAACCCGGCCGGCCCCTCATCCTCCTGCTGCCGATCTCCGTAAAACAGATAGCGATAGAAACGGTCCGAATCGGAATCGCCTTCTTCAGATTCCTCGAAGTACTCGACCAGATTCAGACGCACGTATCCGGCCGACTGGTGCTTGATTTTGAACACGTGGTAGGGGCGTTTCGGCGGCGAGACTTGCAGCATCAAGTTTTCCAGCCGATCCAATAGACGCGTGTCATCGGAAAGCAGCAGCAAGTTGCCGTCTTCATCCAGCTGGATCTGAATCGGTGACGATTTTCCATCGGATCGTTTCGCATCGTTCGATTCCCTGCCGCGGTCGGAAGCTTGCCGATCCAGATCGGATGCGGAGTCCGATTGAGATCCAAACAAGCGGTCAAAGTCGCGGGCGGACTGGACCGGCGAATCGGTTTGCCCGCCCGACTCAGCACCGTCCTCTTCGGATTCGCGTTGATCGGGAGTCTGTTCGACGGGCGTTGCCGTGAGCATCGCCACCTGCTCCGTTGCAGCGACGTCGGACGCATCGCTGGTGCTGCCGCTTCGGCTGGCTTTGGCCGAATCGTTGTCGCCGGGTTCATCGGAGTCCGGTTCGGCGTCCTGCATCACGTCGGCTCCGGCGCCCTGCTCCAACTCTCCTTCCAATGCGATCGGATCAACGAACTCGGTGGAGTCGGGCAACTCCAGGGGCGAATTGGAAATCTGTTCCCATTGCTGTTTCAAACGCAACAGGTATTGGTAGGTTTCCGGAGCCGCGGAGGCGTCGATTCGGCGAACGGTGCGGGTGCTTCCACCGGGCGGCGGCAATTCGCCCAGTTTGATCAACAAATTGCGCACCTGCTCCATCTCCGATTCATTCGCCCAAAGCAGCACTTGGCGAAATCGAGCGTTGGCCGCTACCCGGAATTTGTCGTCGTCTTTCTTGTCGTCCTCGTCGCCGCGTCCGTATCCGTAGTAATAGGAGTATCGCCGCGAGTTGCGGTCGTTGTCGTCGTTTTCTTCGGTGCCCATCAGGAATGCGATCGACTCGGCAACCTCGCCCGCGTCCAGACGACGTAACTGCAACACTTCAAATTGGCGTCCGCTGCCGTCCAGCCGTTTGATCAAACTTTCGATGATGTAACGATCCGCGGCCGATCCGGAAACGATCAGGGCATGGTTGTCATCGTCGGTGCGGATCCGCGTTGAAGGCTCCAGCACATTCATTTCGCTGATGATTTCGATCAGCTTTTCCGGATCCAGCGAATACAAACGAAACACTTCCACGCGGGATTGCACATCGGAAAGTGACGTGATGGACTGGCCGGGGACGTCGATTCGATTGATGAACTCGGTTGCCACCGCGATGCGATCGACTGGCGCGCGGATCAACACCGAGTTTTGACGCGTGTTGGCGACGATCGAAATCTCGGGCTCCTTCGGCGCCGGGGCAGGCTGGCCGTTGTTTCGCTGTTGCATCTGCTGCATCATCTGCATCTGCTGTGGCGTCATCGGTCCCGACGATTGTTTCTTGACGCCCAAGAATTCCTCCAGCATCTTCTTCGCGGTTTCGGCCGGGATGTGGCGCAACTTGAATTCCGGTGCGAGTGCATCACGACTGGACTCATTACGCTCCTGCTGCAACAGCTCGGCAATCTGAGTCAGGTTGATGGCCTCGTCCATGGCCTCGATCCGATTGGTCGTGGTCAATGCCGTCAAGCGACCATTCTCGCTGACCATCGGCTTGAGTTCCTCGGCCAGCTTCTCGCTGGAGAGCCACCCCAAGTCCAATGACGTTCGGACGAAGGTGTGCGGCATCAGTCGCGATAACTCGGCGACATCGACTCGCGGCACCATTGCCGGATTGATGTTTTCGGTTTTGGCGACCGTGATCCCGCCGGGCATCTCCAGCAACGTGTACCCGCGCGCGAGCAGGTGCCGGTTGAAAAGGTCCTTGGTCTGCTCGACGGTGTACCGCCCCGGCGATCGCAGGTTCACGCGATCGGCCGGCAATTCTTGCCAGTCCAACGGTTGATCGGCGATCTGGGCCAGCCATTGGATCAGATCGACCCAGGGCTGGTTACGAAACTGGAAGGCGACCTTGCCGTCCTCACCGACACTCGCCTTCAACTCGTCCGGATCCGCCTTCCCGGCAGGCTGATCCCCGCGCCGGATGACTTTGGGTTCCGGGGACTCCTTCTTCGCTTCGTCTCCGTCACCTTCCTTCTTCTTTGCAGGATCCCCCTCTTTGTTCGAATCCCCGCTGGGCGCGGGCTTTCCGCCGGGACTGGCAACCCGCACCGGTTTTCCATCGGGCCCAATTGTCATCGCACCGGGCGGTTGCGCCTGCACGGGTCGAGAACACGCGACCGCTAAGCCAATGACGACATACAGCGAGAGTTTCTGGCCTATACGCACCGCTGGTAACCGAAGAGTCGAGGGAAAAGATGGGCGGATCCGCTCACACCGCTCCAGTATGGCTGGCAACTGGCTCGATGACAAACAATCGGCATCAATTTGCCTCTGGAACGGCTCAGGGAGCCGAACTTGGCCCCTGAGACACTTTTTCAATGAACGCAAGCGTTCGCTGCGGAGTGCTCCGGCCGACAAGGCAGATTCTCCCATGGAATGATCAAACACCCGACCGATACGCCAGCATCACCACCCCGCGGAGGCTGGAAACGCCCTACCAAAGCCTGGCCGGATTTTGCTATGACGCCAGACGGACGCCATGCAAGGACGCGTGGCTGATCGCTCCTGCGAGTGCCGCCCACCGATGCCAACCCGGCTTACCCGATACATCCTCACGGAGATTCTGAAGATCTTCGTGGTCGCTTTGGTGGCCCTGACCATGCTGATCCTGTTGATCGGCGTGGGGAGAACCCTGCTGCGCGAGGGCTTGGGGCCGGTGGCAATCGTGAAACTGCTGCCCTACGTGCTGCCGATCGCCCTGCAGTTTGCGTTTCCGGCCACCGCCCTGTTCGCCGTTTCATGCGTCTACGGGAGGATGGCGGCCGACGGCGAAGTCGCCACCGTGAAATCCTCCGGGATCTCACCGCTGAAGATTCTGCAGCCGGCCATTGTTTTTGCTTTCATGCTTAGCCCGGTGTCGGTGTTCATGAGCGACCTGGCGGTTTCCTGGGGGCAGCCGGGCGTCAATCGCGTCGTGATGTTGTCGATCGAAGACATCGTCTACCGCAAGATGCGGAGCCAGCATTCGTACACAGACGACGGCTTTTCCATTCATGTCCGCGATGTGAAGGGGAAGCGATTGGAATATCCAACGGTCACCGTTCACAGCGGCAGCGAACCGATCAAGTTGCGGGCTCGAGAAGGCCGGCTGACACTTGATACCGAGAACGAAGCGCTGCGGCTGGAATTGATCGACAGCCAATGGGATCGTGGCGGCTCCATCCAGGGAATCGTTCCCGGCAAGACCCCCGTCTCGATCCCGCTTTCGAGAACGATCAAGACTCCCGATCAGGCGTCACGACGGCCGCGGGAATTGCCGCTGCGGCTGATCGCGATCGAACGACTGCGTCAGGATTCCCGCACCCACGCGGCCGTCGGCCAACTGGCGGCCCACACCGGATTTTCCCTGTTGACCAGTCGGCCCGAATCCATCGCCGGATCGGCGGGGCAACACCGGGTTCGAGAATTGATCGAAAGCCGTCGCCGGCTGACAAAGCTGCGGATCGAGCCGTGGCGACGTTGGGCTGAGGGATTCAGCTGTTTCTTTTTTGTTTTGATTGGGGCCCCGCTGGCAATGATCGCGCGGACCAGTGACTACTGGACGACATTCGGACTGTGCTTTCTGCCCACGCTGCTGACGTACTATCCGCTGTTCATGCTGGGGCTGGACCAGGCCAAGGACGGTGCGATCCCGCCCTACGGGGTCTGGCTGGGGAATGTAATGCTTGGGGCGATTGGAGTGATTCTGATCCACCGCGTTCGGCGGTACTGACGCACGCCCGCTGCCGTTCTCTTGCCAGCGGCGCGGGCCGGATTACACTCCCCCCGACCGTGAACCGTTTCCGTTTCCCCACCAGTCCGCGGCTCCCGCGCGAGCCCCAGACTCAGCTGCCGGAAAGGCCCCAAATGCCCTCGAACGCCTGTCAATCGCTTCTGGATTCCATCACCGATCGCAAGTGCCTGGTCGGAGTCATTGGGCTCGGTTACGTCGGCCTGCCCCTGATCGACGCTTTCACCAGTGCTGGGTTTTCCTGCATCGGGTTCGACGTGGACCCGACGAAAGTCCAGACACTTTTGAAGGGCAAGAGCTACATCAAACACATCGACGACACGAAGATCGCCGCATGGCTGTCCAAAGGCCTGTTTGATGCGACCGACGACATGGCTCGGTTGAGCGAGCCCGACGTCTTGCTGATCTGCGTTCCCACGCCCCTGGATTCGGCCCGCGACCCGGACCTGCGGTTCGTCGAAGGCACTTGCCAGGCCATCGCGAAACAGCTCCGGCCCGGCCAACTGGTGGTCCTGGAAAGCACCACCTACCCGACCACCACGCGGGACGTGATGGTGCCCATTCTGGAACAAAATGGCCTGCAAGCTGGCGTCGATTTCTTCGTCGCCTACAGCCCCGAGCGGGAAGACCCGGGCAATCCCGATTTCTCGGCCGCGGGCATCCCCAAGGTCGTCGGCGCTATCAACGAAGACAGCCAACGCTGCGCCACGGCCTTGTATGAAAACGCGGTCGCCGGCGTCGTTCCGGTCAGCAGTTGTGAAGTGGCCGAAGCCGCCAAAGTGCTCGAGAACATCTACCGGGCCGTGAACATCGCCTTGGTCAATGAGCTGAAAGTGCTCTTCGACGACATGGACATCGATGTCTGGGAGGTGATCAACGCTGCCAAAACCAAACCGTTCGGGTTCCAGGCGTTCTATCCCGGTCCCGGCCTGGGCGGCCACTGCATTCCGATCGATCCGTTCTACCTGTCATGGCTTGCTCGAAAACAGGGCAGCAACGCCCGATTCATCGAACTGGCGGGTGAAGTCAATCGTGCCATGCCCGACTACGTCGTCACCCGAACCGGCACGTTTTTGAACGAGTTCAAAAAGCCGATTCGCGGCAGCAAGATTTGCCTGCTGGGCGTGGCCTACAAGAAAGACGTCGACGATCCGCGAGAGAGTCCTTCTTTCGAACTGATGGAATTGCTGTTGCGTCAGGGCGCCGACCTGACCTACAGCGACCCGCATGTGCCCGCACTGCCGTCCATGCGACACTACGACCTGCCCGAGATGCAAAGCCAATCGCTGACGCCCGAATTCCTGGCATCGCAGGACGCCGTGCTGATTGCGACCGACCACACAGCATTCGATTACGACGAGATCGTTCGGCACGCGCCCCTGGTGATCGATACGCGAAATGCAACGGCGTGCGTCGGTGAACATCGCGAAAAGATTCGCAAGTGCTGAACGCCGATGGAAGTGCTGGCGATCGAACCCTACGACGGGGGCAGTCATCACGCTTTCCTCAGCGCGCTCGATCGATACAGCCGCCATCGTTGGCGATTCGCCACGCTACCTGCCAGACATTGGAAATGGCGGATGCGATCCGCCCCCATGGCAATTCTGAATCAAGTGGCGGAATTGGCGGCGTCCCGTGAGCCCGACGCGCTGTTGTGCAGCGACATGCTGGACCTGGCCACTTGGTTGGGATTCGCCGCCCGGGATCGGAGACTTCACGACTGGGTCACACGGGTTCCCATCGTCGTCTACTTTCATGAAAACCAGTGGGTCTACCCACCGGCGCCCGGGTCTCGCGTGGACCATCATTACGCGTTCACTAATCTGACCAGTGCCGCAGCGGCGAACGAATGCTGGTTCAATTCTGAATTCAATCGCCGCACGTTTCTGGAGGAAAGCCGCGCCTTTTTACGCCGGATGCCCGACGACCAAGACGTGGTCGACGTGCAAGCCGTCGAAGAGCGAAGCCACGTCCTTACGCCCGGATTCGACCATCCATCGGTGACCAACGATGGGCCGACTCTGGCGCGAAAACGTGGGCCGGCGTCCTTCTCCGCGGCTTCCAATTCGTCGCCCCTTCGGATCGGCTGGGTGGGCCGTTTCGAACACGACAAACGTCCCGACCGCTTCTTGGAACTTTTGACGCAACTGAACTCAATGGCGGTGGACTTCCAATTGATCCTGCTGGGAGAGCGCGGCCGCCAGGCGGACCACCTGGATGAACTGAAGCGACGCTTCGCCGACCAAATCCTCCACGACGGTTTTGCCCCCACGACGATGGAATACGAGAAGTGGTTGGGCAAATTGGACGTGGCGGTTTCGACCGCCGATCACGAGTTCTTCGGAATCGCCTTCTGCCAGGCGATCTGGGCGGGGGCAATTCCGGTGGCTCCTAACGATTTGAGCTACGTCGAATACGTGCCGCGAAGTCTGCGCTACGAATCCCTCCCGCACGCTGCAAACCTGGTCGCCGAAATCAGCAAGCGAACTCCGCTCCAGCCCGAAGACTCCGTTTGGCAAGCGTGGCAAGCATGCCGCAAGCAGATCGAGCCCCTGCGAGCCGCACCGGCGGTCGCCGCGATCGACGACCAACTGCAACGATTGATCGACTCAACCGCGAGACCATGAACGCGAGGGACGTCCGACGAGCGAACGTCCCCGGAAAGGACCGACGGTGATCCGGCCCAAGCCCGCCAAAGTCGAAACCGTCGGTGCCACAGCGAAGCCGTCGGTGTCACAGCGAAGCCGCTATTCTTCGACTTGTTCGATCATGTCAAACGAAGTCCGCTGATCGACGGCGTCAAAGAAACCTTCTTGCACCTTCGCGGCCGTTCCGTCTCCCATGAAGGTCGCCATCATGCGTTCGGAGGGCTGGGCAAAAATGGCTCGCAGATCGCTGACTGACGGCTGCAAGTCCGTCACCTTCACGACGTAATACACGCGTTCGGGCTGGTTGGGAGCGACGGCAAAACCGCCCTTCGACGTGTTGAACACTTGCTTCATGAAATCTTGGCCGACGCTATCCAACTCCGGCACGTTCCCGATCGTCACGCTGCCAAAGCCGACCATGTTCAACCAGCTAAACGGTCCGACATCCTGGTGGAATTGGTCCTTGCGGTCCTCGGGGACCAGCGCGGCAAGGTCTTCGTTCTCAGCGGCCTTCTTGGCCAGCCCTTCGGCAGCCTGTTCAGCCAGAACGCGTGCCTGAGCCATGCGGATCGCTTGCACCACTTCACCACGCACCTCATCAAGCGGCGGCGTGTAGGCATCTTTCTCGTCCGTCTTCCAACTCAGGTAGGTTCGAGCCGATTCCAGGTCGACCGTTGCAACGGGACGGAACAGAGGCTGCTTCATCATCTGCCCCTCAACGCCGTACATCAACGCGGTGAACGGGACGCCGCGTCGGGACAACTCCGTTCCGGCTTCGAACGAATCAGCGATCGGCTCGTCGGCCAGGCTCACGGGATCATGGGGACCAATCTTGCGGTAGGTCAGTCCCAACTCGTCAGCCAATTTCTGCAGGTCGGGTCGCTCCGGAGCCGGTTTCGATTGGTCCGCTCCGCCGGTATAAATCGCCCGCTCGCTGAAGTAACGTTTCATTTCACTGCGCGCTTTGGTGATCGCCTGGTCCAAGGCGACCCGAGCCTTGTTCTCCACCATCGACTGGGCAACCTGGTCGCGAACTTCGTCAAACGGCCGGTAACGCGGCTCTGGCGTTTCGGTTTGCGGTTCATCGGCATTTTCGTCGGCCTGGTTGCCGCCGGTTGCCGCCGCATCATCGGCCGCCGAGTCGCTGGGCTGGGTTTCGCTGCTGGGCTGGGTTTCGCTTCTGGGCTGGGTTTCGCTGGGCTGGGTTTCGCTGGGCTCACTCGCTTCGGCGTCGTCCCCCGTGGCCACGTCGCTCTGCATGGCGACCAATTGGACGGCGTCATTGCCTGATACCGCAGACTGATCTTCGTCGACCGGAGAGTCGGCCGGAGCTTCCGCGTCGGACGGCTCGCCTTCTGCCGAAGATTCAGTCTCGGCTGCGTCCGAGCCGGTGGAAGCCGACTCGTCGGTCAGATTGGACGCCTGTTCCAATTCCTTGGCGAAAGCTTCCACTTGGTCCTGGTTGGCCTGCGAATCCTGTTCGGCTTTTGTCGCTGCGGCCTGGTCGTCGGATTCCGACGTTTCCTCCGCGGCGGGCTGCTCGGGCGTCGAGTCGTCGGCATTGTCGTTGGGCGTTTCGCCATCTTGCGATTCGTTGCCGGCCTCAGACTTCATCTCGGCGGACGGCTGCGCGCCGGCCGTGGCATCGCCATTGTTGTCGGCGTCGGCATTGTTGTCGGCGTCGTCGGTGGAAACTGCAGCTTCGGCCGGCAACTGGAAGTCACCTCCGGCCTTTCGCCGCTCGTATTCGGCCTTGATTTGCTCGTCGGAGAGTTTTGCCACTTCCTGATCGCGGAACTTTTGCAGGTCCGCCATCAGGTATTCAAAGGTTGCCGTGTCGCGTCGGCGAAAGCCCGGCTCGGGGGACTGGTCGCTGGGATAACGATTCTTTCCGTCCTCGTAGACCGCGACCACCTCGGATTCGGAGGGATTCGCGTCGGTTTGCTCAATGAAATCGTTGACCAGCACGCCGTACGCATTGACGGTCGCCTTCTGGTTCAGCTTCAAAAAGTTCTTCCAATGTCCCAGCGGGGTCTGCAACGGCATCTGGCCCCGTGCCACCGTGGCGTTGGCACCGCGGAAGTACAGCGACGACAACAGCTGCTTGCGGAGCATGTCGTACAGCTGGTACTGCCCCATGCGATTGTTCGTTTCTTGGCGGAGCAGGGCATACATTTCCCGCTCGCTCATGGTCCCGTTGGTGAACTGCTCCAGCCACAATTCGATGGCCGTGTCATCCAGTTCGAAGCCTTGTTTTTGTGCTTCGGCGGCGAATTGCAGGGTTCGGATGGAGACGTCTTCGCCGGGAGACGCGTTGATGCCGACGCCCTGAACGGTGTTGGTTTGCTGGTCAAAGCTGAATCCCGGCACCTGGGGTGTGCCGCCGCGGCGAATCGTTTCCTCCGCCAGCTTTCTCAGGAACTGCACCGTCGAATAGTGCTGTTGGGTGAAGGCGCTGATGCGACTTTGCGTCAGCGGGACGCCGTCGAACTTGGCCAGCACCGGGTCAACCATCCCCGGCCCGCTGCGTTGCATGTACTGCGAGACGGCCGGCAGAACGACAAATGCGAACATGGCCAGCAGAATCAAACCGGTCATCATGACCTTTTGATTGCGTCGAAACAGCTCCAGAGGACTCATGGCGGGGACTTTGGGAAGAAAGGGGATCGCGGAAAAGGCTCGAAATGGAATCCCAAAGCGTATCGCCCCGACTTTTCAAGGGTCAAGCCGGAATCATTCGGGTTTCACGTTGCGGGCCGCCCACTTGTCGGTTATCCAAACTGAGCCTGGGAAAATCGCCCGCCGATAGAGGATCGTCCGCCGACAGAGGATTGACGAGGTCGTCCTTCCCTCGCTACCACTACCCCCATGGGCCCGGCACCTCCACCAACTCCGAGAAGAACAGCTTTTTTAGATGGCAAAGAGCACTGGCAAAAGCTTGGTGATCGTTGAATCACCCGCGAAAGCACGGACAATCTCGAAATTCTTGGGGGGCCGTTATCAGGTCGAAGCCAGCATCGGCCACGTCCGTGATTTGCCGGAAGGAAAGAAAGACGTCCCGGACAAGTTCCGTGACGAGCCGTGGGCCTACCTGGGCGTCAACGTCGACGAGGGATTCGAACCGCTTTATATCGTTCCCACCGACAAGAAGAAACAGGTCAGCAAGCTGAAAGCCGCGTTGAAAGAAGCGGACAGTTTGTATCTGGCGACCGATGAAGACCGCGAGGGGGAGGCGATCAGTTGGCACCTGCACGAGATCCTGAAACCGAAGGTGCCGGTGCATCGGCTGGTGTTCCACGAAATCACCAAGGAAGCGATCACGTCGGCCCTGGAACACACCCGCCAGATCGACCAGGGTCTGGTCCGTGCCCAGGAGACACGACGCATCCTGGACCGACTGTACGGCTTTGACATGTCCCAGCTGCTGTGGCGGAAAGTCGGCAGCGGCACCAGTGCCGGACGGGTCCAGAGCGTCGCGGTGCGATTGATCGTGCAGCGTGAACGCGAACGAATCGCCTTCGTCAAAGCCACCTACTGGGACATCGATGCGGTGTTCCAGACCGCGTCGAACGAATCCCTGCCGGCAACCCTGACCTCCTATGACGGCAAGCGGGTTCCGGCCGGAAAAGACTTTGATCCCGACACCGGCAAGCCGACCAAGAAAAACCTGCTGCTGCTGGACGAGCAACAGACCAACGCGCTCGCCGAACGTTTGCGAAACAGCCAATTCACCGTGTCCAAGGTCGAGGTGAAACCGTTCAGTGAGCGGCCTCGGGCCCCGTTCACCACCAGCACGCTGCAGCAGGAGGCCAACCGCAAATTGGGATTCGGTGCCAAACGGACCATGACCGCGGCCCAAAAGCTGTACGAAAACGGCTACATCACCTACATGCGGACTGACAGCACCACGCTGTCCAAGGAGGCGATTTCATCGGCCCGCTCTCTGGTCGGGTCGGTCTACGGCAAGGACTATCTGCACCCGGAAGTTCGGGTCTACAAGGGGAAGGTCAAAAACGCTCAGGAGGCTCACGAGGCCATCCGGCCAGCCGGAACGACCTTCCGGACTCCCGAATCGATCCGAGGCGAACTCGGCCCGGACGAATTCAAGTTGTATGACTTGATCTGGAAGCGGACCGTGGCCTGCCAGATGGCCGACGCCAAAAAGCAACGCATCAGCGTCTCGATCGAAGGCGGCGGCGCCACGTTCACCGCCACCGGCACCAGCATTCTGTTCGAAGGCTTCCTGCGAGCCTACGTCGAAGGCAGCGACAACCCGGAAGCCGAATTGGCCGACAAGGAACGGCTGCTGCCCAACGTCCGGCAGGATGAATCCCTGGACGCCAAGTCGATGGACCCCAAAAGCCACACCACGCAGCCGCCGGCCCGCTACACCGAAGCATCGCTGACGCGAACGCTGGAAGAAAAGGGGATCGGCCGTCCCAGCACCTTCGCTTCCATCATCGGCACGATCACCGACGAACGGCGGAACTACATCTTCAAGAAGGGCAACGCCCTGGTCCCCAGCTGGCGAGCCTTCAGCGTGACGCGGTTGATGGAGGAACACTTCGGCACCCTGGTCGATTATCAGTTCACCGCCGACATGGAAGATTTCCTGGATTCCATCAGCCGCAACGAAGGCGGCGCCGAGGAATACCTGCGTCGTTTCTACTTCGGCGAAGACGCGAAACCCGCCGACCACACGGAGGCCGACCACAACGTCGCCCTCAAGCCGCGTCTGGAGAAAAAGCTGGAGGAGATCGACCCCCGCGTCACGGCGCGATTCCTGATCGGAAAACCGTCCGAAGGCGAGCATCGCGAAGAAGTCTTTGTCCGCGTCGGAAAGTACGGCCCCTTCTTGGAACAGGGAGAACGCAAGGCCCCGATCCCCGAGGGCATGCCTCCGGACGAACTGGACTTGGCCCGCGCGATCGAATTGCTCGATGCCGGCCAGGTCGAGGACGAGCCGCTGGGGACCCACCCGGAAACCGGCAAACCGATTTTCGTCAAAGTCGGTCGCTTTGGACCCTACCTGCAGCTCGGAGAACCTGACGACCCGGAGAAACGCAACCAATCGCTGCTGAAAGGAATGGCCGTCGAAGATTTGACGCTGGAGATGGCCTGCAAACTGCTGCAACTGCCGCGGACCCTGGGGAATTTTCCCGACAACGACAAGCCGATCCAGGCCTTTGACGGACGCTACGGGCCGTACGTCAAGTGCGAAAAGGAAACCCGATCGCTCCCCGACGGGGTCTCGCCGTTGGAGGTGACGTTGGATGAAGCCATCAAGCTGCTTCGCGAACCCAAACGCCGCGGACGTGCCGCCCCCAAAGAACCCATCAAGGTGTTCGAGAAGAAGTCGCCCGTCACCGACGGCGAGGTCAAAGTGCTGGACGGACGCTACGGACCCTACGTCACCGACGGCGACACCAACGCGTCACTGCCCAAGGGGACCGATCCGAAAGAGCTGAGCTTCGAAGCCGCCATCGACCTGCTGGCCGAACGGGCTGCCAAAGGCGGCTCGAAAAAGAAAAAGAAGAAGAAGGCGACCAAGAAAAAAGCAACCAAAAAGAAGGCCGCCAAGAAAAAGTCGGCCAAGAAGAAAACCACCAAGAAAAAAGGCGTCAAGAAGAAGGCCTGAGTCCGGCCGATCGGCCCATGGCCGCCCGCTGGCGAGAGACGACGCCGACCACCCGACCGTTCGTCTTCTCAGGCGGAGGGTCGCATTCTCGGGCGGAGGGTGGAAGATGAAGAACCAACCGTCACGGCGGGGGCTCCCGAAGGACGCGGGGCGGCGAGCCCGTCAACGCACTACTCGACGGCCGAAAAAGCGAGTAGACTCCGCGGCCCGAACCATTTACTTCAAACCATCTTTCTCACCGCAAGTTGGAGTTTGCCATGCCGAGTGGCATCGAACGAGTCCGCGAAATCAAACGTCTCCGCACCCGCCGAAAGAAGGTGGCCAAGCTGATCGCTCGTGGGAAGGCCGGCACGATGGACAAGGACGAGGTCGTCCGCAAGCTGAAACGATTGACCCCCGGCGCCGACGTGATCATCGAGCGTGAAGGGTTCAAATAGAACCTGATTTCGCCGGCCTGAATGCCCGGCGAAAACTTCCTCCGGGGCGTCAAATTCCGCCGGAAACGTCCCTCCGATCCATGCGGATGGCCGTTTCCGTGAGGGCCGCCTGTACTTTCAGCTCGGGCGTCTGGCAAGGCCGCCGAGGGTCCGGCCTCAGCGCGGTCCCCGCCGATTCGCCCCCGCGAATTCCGACCACCCCCCTCCGCCCCACCGGGTGGCGTGCACCGCGGTCGGGATTTCCACCCCGAGATTTGGCGACGTGTCCGTGAAGGTGGCCCGTGTTCGGCGATGGATTCCCTAGGGGACCGCGAGCCGCGTTCCGGCCTGACGAAGTCCGCGGAACCGCCGTTCGCAGATCGAGCTCGTCCGGTTATGTTTCTCGCCATCAGGCTCCGCCGGCTCGTTCTGCGGAGCAATCCCGATGGGCAAACACTGGACGTCGGCCGTCGGCCGGTCCCGTCGGCGGCTGCCGCGTCGACGCCTTTCGGCAGGGTGCCGCAGGTGCGTCAAAATTTGCGTCTCCGCCGTGAACCGCGGCGATTTGCTTGTCGTAGCAGTCGCTTAACGTCTATCCCGACCCTGACATTCCAAGACGAACATGACCGAAACTGACGAACGACGCCCGATGATCGAGGCGCTTGGATTGAGCAAGTTCTATGGACCGTTCGCCGCGGCTCGCGACGTCCAATTCTCGGTTCTGCAGGGTGAGTTGGTGGCGTTCCTGGGGCCCAACGGGGCCGGCAAGAGCACGACCATGAAAATGTTGACCGGCTACATCGCCCCCAGCGAAGGTGAAGCCAGAATCGCCGGATGCAACATGATGACCCAGCGGATCGAGGGCAGCCGCCACCTCGGCTACTTGCCCGAGAGCGGCCCGCTGTACATGGAAATGACGCCCTCCGGGATGCTGGACTTTTTTGCCGAGGCTCGAGGGCTGTCCGGTCCGGCCAAACGGGACCGAATCGAAGCCGTCGTCGAGATCTGCGACCTTTCCTCGGTGATGTACAAGTCGATCAGCAAACTCTCCAAAGGGTTCAAGCAGCGGGTCGGCATGAGCCAAGCGTTGCTGCACGATCCCGACGTGCTGATTTTGGACGAGCCGACGGCCGGTTTGGATCCCAATCAGATCCGAGGCGTCCGGAAGACGATGCGGAAGCTGGCCGAAACCAAGACAATTCTGCTGTCAACGCACATCCTGCAGGAAGTCGAGGCGATGGCCAACCGCGTCATCATGATCAACGAAGGCCGGCTGGTGTACGACGGCGACGTCGACGGCCTTCGCGTCCGGGGAGACAACGACCTGGACGAAGCCTTTTACAAACTCACCCACAGCGACGACCACGCGGCCACCTGATCGGCGGCGTTTCCGGCGGGCTTCGTCCCGATCGGTGCGACTGGTTGCGGCGGTGCCACCGCCCACGCCCATTCTCTCCTGAACAACCACATCCAAGTTCTCTGATACCATGAGCAGCATCGTCACAGCCCTGGGAACCCTGCTTATTCGGGACGCCATTTTCTTGTGCATCCTGGCAGCGGTCTTTGGCCTGATCGCGGGAACCAAACGCGCCGCCTTTGCGGTGATGAAGCGGAACTTTGTCGGTTACTTCAGCAACCCGACCGGTTACGTCTTTCTGTGCATCTTTGTCTTCCTGACTTCGGTCGCCGCGTTTTGGCCTTATGAGTTCTTCAACCAGAACCTGGCCACGCTGGACCAGCTGAATTACTGGTACCCGTTGATCATGCTGGTCTTCATTCCGGCGATCACGATGAGCATTTGGGCGGAGGAAAAACGGGCCGGGACGGACGAACTGCTGCTGACGCTTCCCGCGGACGATTTTGACATCGTGATCGGAAAGTACATGGCAGCAGCAGCCATTTTCACCGCGTCGCTGCTGTTCTCGCAGTTGAGCACGTTTGTGACGCTGGCAATTCTGACAGAGGGCGCGTTGGACGTCGGCCTGATCTTCACGACCTACCTGGGGTATTGGTTCGTCGGCGTGACTATGATCGCGATCGGAATGGTCGCGTCGTTCCTGACCGGCAACCTGACGGTCGGGTTCATCCTGGGCGCCCTGTTCAACGCTCCGTTGGCATTCGCATCGTTGGCCGACTCGATCGTCGGCACCCGCCAGGTGTTCGGCCTGGATTTGGCGGAACTGGTCAAGAACAGCGGGATCGCACGCCCGTTCGACGACTTCGGTCGCGGCGTGATCAGCATTTCCTCGATGGCCTACTTCATTCTGGTGACCGTCGTTGCTCTTTACATCTGCATGGTGCTGATCGGCCGACGGCATTGGACCGGTGGAAAAGACGGCAACACGATGGCGTATCACTACCTGGCTCGCATCATCGCGTTGATCGTGATCACCGCCAGCGCCGTGGTGCTGTTCCGAAACCGCGACGTCGCCCGACTGGACATGACCGAAGGGGATGTCAGTTCGCTGGCCCCCGCGACCACCGAGCTGATCGAGAACCTGGAGTCCGACCGGCCGATCAAGATCGATGCCTTCATCAGCAACGACATCCCGGAAATGTATGCCCGGACGCGTTACGAACTGGTCACCCTGCTGAAAGAATTCCAAAGCGAAGCCGCCGCCAACGGCCGCACCATCGAAGTCAACCTCCACGAGAACATCGATCTGTTCAGCGAAGAAGCCGCGATGGCGGCCGAGCGATTCGGGATCGAGCCCGTGACGCGAATGGTGCGTGAGCAGGGCTCCTATCAGCAAAAGCGGCTGATCCTGGGAGCGGCATTCCGCGCCGGCCTGGAGAAAGTCGTGGTGCCAATTTTCGAGTACGGCATCCCGGTCGAATACGAATTGGTCCGATCGATCAACACCGTCGCCCGCGGGACACGTAAGCGGATCGGAATCGTCCGCACCGACGCCCAACTGATGGGCGGTGTTTCCACCCAGGGCATGCAAATGCGGCGGATCGAAAAGCACCCGCTGATGGATGAACTGAGCAAACAATATGAGGTCGAACAGGTCGACCTGGAGGCTCCGATCACGCCCGGCGTCTACGACGCATTGGTTGCCGTGCAACCGTCCTCCCTGGCCCCGCCGCAATTCGAACGTTTGATCGAAGCGGTCAAGGCCGGTGTGCCGACCGCCGTGTTCGAAGACCCGCTGCCCTTCGCACGCCCCGACATCACCGCAACCGGTGCTCCCAAACAGCAGAGCGGTGGCATGTTCGGCATGGGCGGCGGACAGCAACCCAAGGGGGACATCCGAGAATTGTGGGATGTGCTGGAACTGAAAAGCCCCGGAAAGCCGACGGCCCAGTACTTCAACGGCGACATCGTCTGGCAGAACTTCAATCCCTATCCGAACCTGGACATGAATGTCGATCCGTTCTGGATCTTCATCGATGAAAACGCTCCGGGCGTCGAATCGGGGCAAGCCCTGAGCTCGGAAAGCTCCATCACGTCGGGACTGCGTCAAGTTCTGGCACTGTACTCCGGTGCGATCCAGGTCAACGACAATCCCACGCTGCAGCACACGCCGCTGCTGCAAACCGGAAGGGACAGTGGACTGCTGGCCTTTGACACCGTCTCGGCCGTGATGCAGCAGGGACCCGGTGCGCTCGCCGGCGCGATCGAAGACTTCTCGCCCAACCAGACGCTTGCCATGACCATCGAAGGCAAGACCGCTCCCAAGTCCGACGACAAAGACGGCGACGCGGATGGTGAAAAAGACAATGCCGAAAAACCCGTCGACACGACCGCGGATCCGATTCGCGTGGCCTACATCGCTGACACCGACCTGATGCTGCCGGTCTTCTTGCAGCTTCGTGCCGATCCCAACACCGCCGCCGAACTTCGCTTCCAATTCCAGAACGTGACGTTCCTGTTGAACACGATCGACTGGTTGACCGGCGAGACCGACTTCATCGAAGTCCGCAAGCACGAGCCGGTGTTCGCAAGCTTGAAGTTGATCGATTCGGTGAAGGAATCGGCCAGCCGGGACGTGCGCGGAAAACGGAAGGAGTTTGACCGGCAATCCAAGGAGGCGATTCGTGAAGCCGAAGAGGAACGTGATCGCGAACTGCAAGACCTCCGCGAAGAACTGACCGAACTTCAGAAGAAGAGCAAGGACGGACGGATCCCACGAGCCGTCATCGACGCGAAGACGATCGAGTTCCAAACGAAGCAGGAACGGTTGCAACGCGCGTTGGATGTGCGACGGGCCCGGGTCGAGCGTGAAAGCGAACGGAACATCGCGAAGATCCAGCGAGAGTCGGATCAACGCGTCACGGCGATCCAAAACCAGGTGAAAGCCTACGCGGTCGCGCTTCCTTGCATCCCGCCGTTGATCGTGGGCGTGATGGTGTTCGCCTCGCGTCGCCTGCGGGAACGCGAAAACATCAGCAAAGAACGACTGAAATAATAGGGAACGGCGCGCATTGCTGCGGCCCGACTTCCCGCGAAGTCGCCGCAGGACTCGGTTCCCGCAAACATTCAAACTTCCACACGCAAGAAACGTCCTCACGTTTATTTACGAGAGATACTGACGGTGAACGAAACCAAGAAGACCGGAATATTCTGGGCGATTGCCGCGGCCACGCTGCTGATTGCGGCGATCGTTGCCTGGCCCTCCTCCACGCAGGACGAAACGTCTCTTGTCGACGGCCTGGTCGGCACCAAGTTGTTTGCCGAATTCAAGGATCCGCTCGCCGCGGCCGACTTGAAAGTGGTCACCTTTGACGACGCCCAGGGCGAACTGCGCAACTTCGAAGTCCGCAAGGACAGCGAAAATGGTCTGTGGACCATCCCGTCCAAAGGCGGTTACCCCGCCGACGCGGTGGAGCAGATGCGTGACGCGGCCAACTCCCTGGTCGATTTGAAGGTATTGGACGTGCCGACCGACAATCCCGAGGACCATCCGGGAATGGGTGTCGTCGAACCCAAACTGGAAGATCTGGACGTTGGCGACGAAGGGGTCGGCCGCCTGGTCACGTTCAAAGATGCCGAGCAACAAGTTCTCGCTTCGTTGATCATCGGCGCGCCGGTCAAAGGCCAGGAAGGACAACTGTACGTCCGCAAACCGGGTCAAGATCCGGTGTACGTCGTTTCGTTGGATGACAGCCCCCTGACCACCAAATTCAACGACTGGATCGAACAGGATCTTCTGCAGTTGAGCAGCATCGATGTCAATGACCTGGAAGTCAAAGACTACAACGCATCGTTGGGACTTCAGGGCGTCGCGTTGACGCGAAACTACAGCGCCGAATTCAGCAAAGACGGCACCGAGTGGAAGCTGGTTTCGCTGAAGGAATACGACAAGGAAAACCCGTTGGCCGATCCCACCGAGGTTTCCATCGACCCGGATCAAAAACTCAACACGCAAAAGCTGAGCGACCTGACCAACGCTCTGGACGACCTGAAATTCGTGGACGTGCTGCGCAAGCCCGACGGCATCAGCGCCAATTTGCGGGCCGACAAAGACTTTGCGAGTGACCAGGAAGCTGCCGCACAACTGGCAACCCGGGGCTTCATCCCCGTTCCGATGGGCCCCAACGGCGAGATCGAAATCCTGTCTGCCAACGGCGAACTGACCGCCACCACGCAAGAAGGCGTGCAGTACATCCTGCGATTCGGCAACATTAGCGGGATCGCTGAAGACGGAGAGGAGGAGACCGACACGGCCGACGAATCCGATTCCGCCGGCGGCGTGAACCGCTACCTGATGGTCAGCACGACCGTCGACGAATCCTTCTTCCCGGCGCCGGAATTGGAACCGATTCCGCAAACCCTGGAAGATTTGGATGCCATGGACCGCAAGGAACAGGAAGCCGAAGCAGCCGCTCAGGCGGCAACACAGGAATCGGCGTCTGAGGAACCGGCAACCGGCGAGGGCCAACCGATGCAGGACCAGCCCGGCGAAGACGGCCCGGAGGCCGACAGCGAGCCGGCGTCCGACAGCGAGCCGGCGGCCGATGAAAGTGCCGACGACGATGCGGAAAGCAGCACGGAAGCGGATTCGAAAGATCCTGCCGAAGACAATGCCGACGCCCCAGACGAGAATGCTGCCGAAGCTGGCGATGAGGAGAGCTCGAAGGCATCGTCCGCCGACGCGGACGCCGAGTCTTCCGAACCGGAAAACGAAGCCGTTTCCGAGGTCGAGGGTGAAACCGATGCATCGGGCAGCGGAGAGTCGACCGGCTCCGGACAAGGCCAGGCAGCGGACGAAGCCTCCGATGAAGCTGCCGAATCAGACGCCGCGCAGTCCGACGATGAATCGGACGCGGCTGAATCCGACGCGCAAGCCGATGCCGGCCCGTCAAGTGAGTCGTCCGACAAGCCCGCGGACTCCCAGCCATCCGAGCAGGAATCGCCCGCATCGGAGCCAGCTGAGTCCGATTCGGCCGAAAAGCCTGCTGACGACGCCAAGGCCGCTCCGGTTGCCGAGACCAAGGAAGAGAAGCTGGAGCGTTTGGCCGGCGTGCAGGAAAAGATCACCAAAGCCAACGAGCGAAAGTTGGAGCAACGTGAAGAAAACCTGCAACAGGCGCGACGACGCAGCCAGGAGCTCAATGAGCGATTCGCCGATTGGTACTACGTGATCCCCGAGGACACTTACACCAAGCTCCGCATCCAACGGGATGAGCTGTTCGACAGTGGCGACAGCGACGCATCCAATCCCGCCGCGCGGATGCCGAACATGCCGAATCTCGGATTCCCTCCGGGAGGCTTTCCGCAGGGCAATTGAATCCGTTGGATGTCCCCCCACTCAA
>NZ_VWOX01000040.1 GCF_008629675.1 Roseiconus nitratireducens
TCGCCTGCATGAACTGTCACGCCAGCGTCCGAAGTTTGGATATCGCCAAATGACAAGATTGCTTCGTCTGGAAGGTTTCCGGGTAAGTTTCAAACGCGTCCATCGAATTTGGAAAGCCGAGGGCCTGAAAGTGCGTCAAAAGCCGAAGAAAAAGCGTGCAAGAGGCAGGTCGCAAAATGCGTGTCACCGTATTCGTGCTGAGCGAATGAACCACGTTTGGGCCTGGGACTTCATCTTTGATCGAACGAAGGCAGGGCACCCGCTGAAATGGCTTTCCATCGTCGACGAGTACACTCGGCGCTGCATCACCCTGGACGTCGGACGCGGGATGACCAGTGACGACGTGATCAATCGTTTGGCGGAGCTGTTTGCGATGTACGGTGTCCCGGAATGCATCCGGAGCGATAACGGTCCAGAATTTATCGCCAAGGCGATCCGGCAGTGGTTGGCCTCGTTGGAGATTACGACGCTCTACGTGGAGCCAGGCAGCCCCTGGCAAAACGGATACGCCGAGAGCTTTCATAGCCGTCTACGAGACGAACTACTGAACATGGAGGAATTCGAGAGTGTTTGCCACGCGCGTGCCCACGCCGCGGCTTGGCGAGAAGATTACAACGGCTACCGGCCCCACAGTTCACTCGGTGGCTTGCCCCCGGACGAGTTCGCGCGACGCTGTGCTGCTTCCGTTCCGGCTACGCCTCCACTCCAGCAGCACAGCGAAACCAAACCTGTTACCCAGCCCTTGCTCCCATAACACCTGGATTAAAAACGGGGGCTCTCCAATTCCTCTCAACTTCGGGAGGGAATTCTTGAACAGGATCGTACGGGTTTGAATTCATTCTCGACAAAGCTGTGAGCGATGATTTTAGTCGGGCCTCTGTTTCAAGCAGTCTAACCAAGACGGCGTTCGCGCAGGGGGGCTACAGGTCCGATTCCAGCGCTAAGAGGTTCCCTGCTGCCAGGACGCTTGGAGCATCCACCAACGAACTTGTTGGCCCCTTCAGTCGTTGAATGGAGCTTGCACTCGCTGATCAAGCTGCCGCAGATTGCCAAGAGTGACGGAATGCGCAAGCTGCCGATTTAGCTGTCACGGCTGCGAACGAGTTCATCGACGTTTTTGAACCAACCGATTGCTGCTTACATCGTAGTGATTCCGATGCCAACTGTGGACAGAATGAGCGCGACAGCGACCAAGAACCAGCCCCAAAGACGTCTGTGTCGTTCACTCATTACTACGCCCGGAAGATCCTCTCTTATCGCAACGAATGTGCTGGCTCGACTCACCAACGATGGGAAAAGGAGGTTCGCTAAACCAACAACTGCAAATGGTATTGCGAACAAGAAGGGCCAGTGTCTTGGTTCAACGTACACGCTTGCACCCCTCAACGATGACGGCACCGCCTTGACCAGCCCTCCGAAAATGCCAGCGCACCAGATTTTACAGATCATCAGTTAGGCACGGAGATCTTTGGATCTTGAGTCGGTTGCGTGGCAAAGCAGCAGCAGGCTGCAAGGGCCCGTAATCGTGATTGCTAAGTTTCATTGTCGTGTTCTCAAAAGACTGGAGATACGATCCTAACAGAGTCCTTCATCTCGTCGAAATCCCCGAGCAGGGCGAATCGCCCAGATGGCAACCTCCTCAAAAAAACCAGGTACTCAAACTTGAGAGTAGCAACCCAACCAACGCCGCCAAATCTCTGTTTGCCGGAGCGAAACTCGACCATAGCCGAATGACGCCTGCCCCTCGTCGCGGCCGGATCTTTCATTGCAAAGTTTTCGACAACAAGAGACTCTTCCGGAACCGTTCCCTTGAGCACGAGCGAGGGATTGAATTTATATGCGTGTACGGTAACCAACTTCTGCAAGTTGGTTGGTACAGTCAACGAAGTTTTCTCATTCGTTTCAATCCGGCCATCGAAGCTTGCGACAACAACAAGGTCAGCTCGATGCATTAAGAGATCGTAGTCGCCAGCATCTAGAACTGCCGGTCGAAGGGCGATTGCAATAAACAGAGCTAAGTATACTCGCGACACAAATGTTCCTTAAGCATGTAGCTCAATTGGTTTTAATTTAGAACTGACATCAAATGGCGGTCCCGCAACTGTCTTAAAGCAACCCCGCAGGTAAGCTACTGTTGCGGGTTGGCCAAAACAGACTCGATTTCTTGACGAAGAATAATTGCCTGTGGATGATTCGGAGTGAATCTCACCGGTAATAGGCATCCCGACGCGTTGCCATGGATCCAGCCACCATTCCAAGAGATGGCAAAACCAGCATCGTAATCCACGTTTCCAGTTAGCTTGAATCCGACATCCGGCGGCAATTTGCCGAGTTCGCGAAGCACTTCTTTTGACGGGAGCCTGTATCCAGAGTCAACGTCCTGTAGTGTCGTCCACTCAATTCCTGCTTGTCACGCTCTGTAAGGATCCTATCGGTGACCGAATTTTCCAAGCCGAAGAGTCTGGCGGAGGCAATTGCTGAGGTCGGCACCGAGAAGGGGCGGGAGCGACTGACGGCGTATCTTAATTCTCTGCCATTTCCACATTTCAATGCGATTTCTGGAAACCGAGATCTCCTCCTTCGAGTCGAGGCAGATGGATCTGAACGCGTGGGTACGTTTGTTGTTAGAGACTTTATCGAAATCGATTTCAACGGAAAAGCGTCGGTGACGGAACAATCGTTTATCTACAGTGTCGGCACGCAGGTGGTCGCTCAAAAAGAAGTCATGGCGGCCAATGATCGTATTGCGCACCCGGCGGGCGCTGTCGGTGTGATCGTCCGGTCGCCAGTCGATCGCACCCACGCGTATCGCGTGAAGTTCAGTGACGGTTTTGAAGCTCCGATTCATCACGACCAACTCGTTCGGCTTTCGGAGTTCAAATCCAACAGTATCCGCGATAACGATGCGCCGCTGATGAGTTCGGGCTTGTACGATCGCGTGATCTATCGCTGCGTGATTGGATCGCAAGCTTACGGGCTAGAAGACGAAGCGTCGGATACCGATCGCCGTGGAATCTACCTGCCGGCGGCCGACCTACATTGGTCGCTCTTCGGGGTGCCGGAGCAGCTGGAAAACGATGAGACGCAAGAGGTTTACTGGGAACTGCAGAAGTTCATTGTGCTCGCACTGAAGGCGAACCCGAATGTGCTCGAGTGCCTCTATTCTCCAATCGTTGAGTCGGCGACTCCGCTGGGCGATGAACTGCTCGAAATGCGATCTGCATTCCTCTCAAAGCTCATCTTCCAGACGTTTTCCGGGTATGTCGCATCGCAGTTCAAGAAGATGCAGACCGACATCCGCAATCAGGGGCGAGTGAAGTGGAAGCACGTGATGCACTTGGTTCGGTTGCTGCTGTCGGGAACGCACGTGTTGCGTTCGGGTGAAATGATGGTGGACGTCGGCCAGTATCGAGAGCGATTGTTGACGATCAAACGAGGGGAGATGCCGTTCGCCGAAGCAGACTCGTGGCGGAAGGAACTGCAAAACGATTTTGAGTCTGCGTTCAAAACAACCAAGCTACCGGAACGTCCCGACTATGAGCGTGCCAACGCATTCCTGGTCGACGCACGCCGGCGAGCGATGGGAGAGTCATTGCCATGACCGATGCCAGCACGATTGACCACGCGAAGATGATGCAGCACGTCGAGTCTCATCCATACCCGCTGTTGTTTGCGACCATCAGTGGAGCTCATCTTTATGGTTTCCCTTCTCCCGATTCCGACTTCGATCTTCGTGGCGTGCACATGTTGCCACTGGAGACCGTTGTCGGACTCGATGAAGGAGATCAGACCGTAGAGAAAGAGGGTATCTACGATGGTCTCGAAATCGATCTCGTCACGCACGACGTGGAAAAGTTCTTTCGGTTGATGTTGAAGCGTAACGGGTACGTGCTTGAGCAAATCTTCTCGCGGCTGGTTGTGTTCAGCACTTCCGAGCACGAGGAACTCAAGTCGATCGCCAGGAACTGCATCACGCGTCACCACGCACATCACTACCTCGGGTTTGCCGCGACCCAGTGGAAGCTCTTCGCCAAGGAGTCGCCTCCGCGCGTCAAGCCGCTGCTGTACGTCTATCGCGTGCTGCTGACGGGGATCCACCTAATGCGCACCGGGGAGGTCGAAGCCAACCTGATCACGCTGAATAAGTCGGCCAAGCTCTCGTACATCGATGACCTCGTGGACCGCAAGCGATGCGGACCCGAGAAAGGAACGCTTCAAGCTGCCGACTTGGAATTCCACACTCAAGAATACGAGCGTCTGACCGCCGAACTCGAGTCGGCCTACGAAGCCAGCAAGCTTCCCGAGATGCCGTCGGCTCGTGGCGAGCTGGATGATCTGCTCGTGCGATTGCGTCTGCGCGGCTAGTTGGTGTCGCCCTGCGGTTTCGGAATCATGAGACACCCGGCCAAGCAAAATGCTGCGCCGACTAGTTCCAGGGTTGCGAAGCCAAGATGCAACGTCGAGTAGCCATCGAAGGCTAAGCCGGCAATTCGCCCGCAAGCTGATCCGAACAGTGGCAAGCCTCCAACTAAGAGCGAAGCAAACAACTCCCCGCGCCACCAAAGTAGGATCATTGCTGTCGCGATAGCAAACTCGACTCCGCCGTAGAATGCACGCACTTCCGTCAGCATCTGTGGCGATGAAGCCTCGACACCGAACGCGGGCAGCAACGCATCTGGATTGGTGCCCAACCAAACCGCAAACGCTGCCCATGTGATTGCGGTTACTAAGACGATTGCAGTTGGTGTTTTCGACATGCTCGCCTCTTATCATCAACACCGTTTAAAAACGATGAGCAGGCATCGTTTCGCGGCGTTTCGATTCGCTTCAAGGTAAAAATAATCGACCGGCACCCAGAAATTGCAGATCGATCAACGCCGGGATAGTCTGCGAGCAACCGATGGCGATGCTTGTCTTCCATCACGAGAATTAGATCTGCCCAACCGAGATCGACAGCGTGGATCGTCTGCCTCGCGGACCTTGCCGTACCTAGAGATCGAACCGATACTCGTGGATCGTCCCGATAGACAGCTTCGGCCGTCGGACTGCGCCACTGATTCTTACTGCAAACGAACAAGGCATTGATTCGATTGGCCATCAGAAGCTGTCCGCTTGTTTCCGGTACCGCATTCAATTCTCGCCCAATCGGTATCGGAGTGCGGGTGTGCAGTCATTTCAAAAGTAGCGAGTCGTCAAAGTCTTTTGACTAACGGATTCGCAATCCCGTTTCTTGGACGATCCATAGATGGCCAGCGAGAGGCTCGTCAGTTTCCAATAGAGCAGTTAGCTGGTTGACTAACGCCAAAACGGTTGGCTTAGCCTGGTTTCGAGGACGCAAGATGATGATGCCTGGATAGTCAGCCGGCGGATAAGTGCGAATGTCCGAGAAGTCCAGATCGAGAGTTGCAAGGGCGCGCCCTTCAGCTTTGCAGACGGATGCAACCTTGGGATCCAAATCGCCAACCATGCTTTGATCGAAGATCGTCATCGCGTCGTGCCCTGCGGCCTTCAGCGTTTCGGCCACATCGACTGGCAGGTTCTCGTCGATCTTGAATCTCGCCATCACATCTCGAGAGAGGGCTTTATGGAGTGAGTGGCACGATTCGTTCGCGGGCCAGTTCGGCAGCGTACGCGATGCAGGCGTCGATGTCTTCTGCTTTCAGGCTGGGGTAGCTCGAGAGTATCTCGTCTCTGGAGACACCTGCCGCCAAGTTGTCGAGGACGACAGAGACGGTTACGCGAGTGCCGATGACGCAGGCTTGACCGTGACAAACGAGAGGGTCAACAGAGATTCGGTCTTGCCAAGTCATAGCAACATCTCAGGGTTCGAATTGCGAACTCGCGCGTCAGCCCGGGCTCCGGTGTAAACCCGTTTTGCCATGTCAAACAGAGAGTCAGAGAGTTCTCGGGGTTGTCTCCGGGGTGCGAGGCCAACCAAGTCGGTTAAGACCGGCAGCCCGAACTCTCTCGCCGAAACAGAGAACTCTTGTTGACAGGGCAAACCGTCGCAAACACTGCGAAAATCGGGGCCAAAATCAAAAACGCCCGCCAGCCTGATTCAGGCCGCAGGCGTTAACTGGACGGTACTTAGTTCCGTAGTTTTTCAAAAAGCTCCCCGAAGGGAACCCTCTTCGTGCACGTTCTCAGTTTTCGGATATCGCCAAGCCGTTGTCAAGAGAGGGGTTAGCAATTCCGCGTCCGTTTCGGTCGGTCGGCCGTGAAACGCTCTACGGAAATCTAATGGCAGCACCCGCCGGGGCCAGCGGCTAGCAAAAGCGATTCCCGGTGGCTTCACCCCGAGGCAATCTCCGCAAGCCGCTCTGGCGTGCTCCCCATTTTTTGATCCAGCTGTTATGAAGGTCCCCTGGCCGTAGAATGGCCGAAGGAGATTTTCGATGACCAAGAAGGGTAGACGACGAAGTCCTGAACAGATTGTTCGAGCGATCCAGGAAGGCGAGGCGATGCTCGCTGGCGGGAAGTCCGAAGCCGAGGTTTTCCAAAAGCTCGGGGTGAGCGAAGGAACTTGGAATCGGTGGAAGAATCAATATGGCGGAATGAAGTCAGAGGAGGCCAAGCGTCTCAAGGAGCTCGAACTTGAGAATCGACGGCTCAAGGAACTGCTTGCCGAAGCAGAACTGGACAAGCGGATGCTTAAGGAGATCGCCGAGGGAAACTTCTGAGCCCGGCGCGGAAGCGAGAAGCGGTGCACGTGCTGCAGCACTGTTTCAACGTTTCTGAGCGTCGGGCCTGCAAGACTCTTGGAGTAGCCCGTAGTACCCAGCGGTACAAGGCGACCACGAAGTGCGATGAAGGATCCCTGACCACACGGATCATGGAGCTGGTGCGTGAGTTTCCCCGGCTCGGTTATCGGCAGATCACTCGCCTCCTTCGTCAGCAAGGTTGGCGGGTGAATTTCAAACGCGTCTATCGGATTTGGCGTCGAGAAGGCCTGAAAGTACCCGTGAAGAAAGTGAAAAAGCGACGACTCGGCGACAGCGGTGGGGGAATCGTCCGGCGGCGGGCGGAGCGTCCCAATCATGTGTGGGCTTTGGATTTCATTTTTGACCGGACCTGCAACGGTCGCCATTTGAAGATCCTGACCGTGATCGACGAGTTCACTCGCGAGTGAATCGCCCTGGAGGTAGGACGGCGGATGACCGGTGATGGCGTCGTGGAATTGCTGGTTGACCTTCTGGCAATCCGAGGGAAGCCGGAGTTCATCCGCGCCGACCGGGTGATCGGTAACGTTACCCTGCAAAGATGTTGACGCCCTGTCCGGTTCATGTTACGCATGATGGCCCCGAGAGCCCGCGCCGACGAGCAATTTTCACTTTCTATTTCTGAACTCGAATTCTGTCCCACATGCATACGTGACCCAATGAGCCCCGTCACCCGCTTCGTCGCAAGGCACTGAATGCGTCTCTCCACAACCACTCTTTGCAGCATTGCTGTCTCGGTGACCGCTCTATTCGGCTGTGACCGATCTGAAGTAGCCGTTTCAGCTCCTCAGGATCAGGCCGGTGTCGGCGAGTTCGATGCTGAACAGGCAAATAAAGTACAGCCAACCACCGGATCCACGCCTAATCGCCGCGACCAGAAATCAGTCGATTCTGAAAGCACTCAGGCCGTAGGCAACTTTGAAATTTCTGGTCAGGCCGCACCGACACGTCGGCCCAGTTTTTCGCGATATAGCGGATCCGCTAGCTTGCTCTCGACACGTGCGTTTTCGGTCGGGAGCGGCGAGATGCCGGTCGGTTCTAAAACAATGATTGGAAAGCGTCTCCCGGCATTCTCGCTCAATGACATTGCTGGCAACACGCTCACAAATGAAACCTTGAAAGGCAAGGTCGTCCTCCTCGATTTCTGGGCAACGTGGTGCGGGCCGTGCCGCAAAGCCTCGCCGGTCATGCAGCAACTCCACGATGAGTGGGCTGAACGAGGCTTGATGGTCATCGGCGCGAACACATCCGAATTTGATGACGGCCAGATCATCAGGACCCCAAACGCCGCCCGTGCCTACGCCGCAGAACATAACTACACATATACATTTACCTATGGCTCGGACGACCTGAAGGCCGCGTGCAAGGTTACAGGCCTACCTGCTTTCTTGATTGTTGACACCGACGGCGTAGTCGTTGATGTTTTGATGAGCTACGACGACACGCTGCTGGATATCTTGCAGCAGAAGATTGAGCCTTTATTGGAAACGATTCCGGTGGTTGATCGTTCAAATGTGGTGGAGCAGATTGGCAACCGCGGATGACAAGCGGGGCTTTGATCTTATGATGTCGAGGACAGGGCGCTGAGTAATCAGGGGTAGGGAATCGTTGGCTGCCATACCAGATCGATCTTTCTTCACACGAATTCCCGAGCGATGTTCCGCCTCGCCGCACTCTGCGGCCCATATGTCTACTTTGATGATACGCTGGTCGATCCGCTAATTGTTCAAGGTAGTGACAGTGTTGAAGAGTTGCTCGAGTATTATGATGCATACCAGATTGGGGACGAGGATCAAGTCGATGGTGACGAAGGACCGACTTTGATGCATCCGACCTGGTAGACTGTTTTGGCCGATAACAACGCGATGCACGCCGAGTCGCCGAGTCGTCGTTTTTGAAGTGGATGATCTCTCGCGGCGACCGTGTGATTGCCGACGTTCCACCAAAACTAAATCCCGTCATTTTCCGCGACACAGAATGCAGATTAGCGAAAAGTACGCCAATGCATTTCTCGACTCGATGACCTCACGACGCATTTTTATGGTCGCGGTGTGGTGGATGTTTATTGGAGCAACAGCCGCGTTTGGGATCGATTTGGAATGCCGCCATTTTCCAATCAGCAGCCGTGTTCTCTCTTCAGTGGTCCCAGCGCTTTGCTTCTTGTGTTTGCACTGGCTGATCAGACGACACCAGCGATATCTCGCGGTTAATGATGCGGACATATACTCCTACGAAGATGGTGCTACGAATTCTGCTTGCGGCATGCCTGCACGCGATTCTTTCACCGGCCGCAGTGCTCGCAAACGACGACGTTGAGCCAACCAGCGAACGAAGTGTCTCTGCCGAACAGTTCGTCAAGCAAATGCAACTGCTGGCCCGTGGAAATCCGCCGGGTCGGACTTCCTTTGATAAGGAGGGTTCCCTGGCATCGCTGAAGAAGACGATTCACGATGAATTCGACGGAACGATCATCGAGTTCGAGGTTTGGATATCGAGCGTGAAGTGGAATTCGGGTACGGCGACTATCTTCACTTCCTCGCCAATTCCTCGGTACAAGGTAACCAAGCGAAGCCCCTTCACGATTCGTGCAACGATGCTGTTCAAGGTCCCGATGAGCCGAAGCGAAGCGGCCGCGATCGACACACGCAAGCCGATAGCGTTTCGAGGCGAGTTGGCCTACAAGGAGCCGATTGATGTCGCCCGGTCACCGCAGTCCACGCCGCTGTTCTCGCTACGGAGTGACCACTACAGGTATGTGTTGTCGCTGGGGAGTTTTATCTCGGCGTCGTATACGCTCACAATTGATGACGAAGCGGTGCTGGAAGTGAAGCCTGATCCTTGAAATTGAGTATCTTTGTTGGTCCGTTGTGCATCTTGTTGTCGTCGATTCTGAATAGTGGAAGGAGGCTGCAGCAGACTGCTCGACAATGGATTGGCTGAGAATGCCTTTCTCAGTGGGATTATGTTGGGAGGTTGGCCAACCGACGCTATGACAATGCAAATGATCGATTTGGCCGTAAAGCGAAATCGCGACAGTTGGGAGTTCTCAATCGATCGCAGCGATCTTCGCGGGAACTTTGCGATTCATGTGCTTGATCAGGGCGGCACATCGTTGTTGACTTTGCCGCTGCGCGAGCACCTGGATGGATTCTCGCGGTTTGCACATTTGACAACCGCGGGAATGTCGTGGCAGCAGCAGATTCTTTCCTATTTTATTGAGTTGGGTCAAACGTACTTGGTAATCCGGCCATGGTGGGGATCCCGTTTGGTCGTATCGCTGGACGACTTGATGCCTGTTGCGGATAAAAATGTTGACCACGAATTGACCCAGTTTGAGCGATCGGTAGTGATTGCCGAGCTCAAGAAGATTTCGAGTGAGTTGCATGCCGGCAAGTCGCCGGCTGAGGATAGGTCCACGAAAACGGTCAAATTCACACTGGATAGCTGCCTCTACCTACCAGGTGTCCTGGATCTCGTTGAAACGATTCCTACGTTGCAGGAGCTCGAGAAGCACTGTTTCATCCAGGGATCGCGTTCGGAGGAAACAGCGATACCGGAGGTAGAGCTTAAGCTTTGCTGTGGAAGACGGTTTGTGCAAAACTCGCTCCGGCGGCTTGGGGTAAAGCCAAGGTATCCAACCTACGTCGTGGTTGATGAAGAATCGGGATACGCCGAGCTCAATTGCAAAGACAGAAGAGAATCCCAACTCGTGTTTGATATCAGGAGGGACGCTGCAGTGCGCGAGATCTTCATGCGACTCGGAACACCAGACTACATAGAACGAGGAGGTGAGAGATTCGATGGGCAAAAATATGTCAGGTGGATGTTGCGCTACGAGATCGATGCGGAGTCGCCGTACACGCTATTGATTTACTTGAACCGCGACCGGGATCAGGCGGTTCGCTGTGTCAAGTATTCGCCGCCGTTTTGGGTTGGGCCGGATCTATTTCCTGCCGAGCATTCGTTGATAAAGCACGATGGAGGGACCGTGATTTCATTTATCGACGATCTGGAAAATGGGACGTTCGCCGGCGAGATAACCGAGCTTTGACAGATCATCGTCGGTTCAATTGTTTCGGTTTGCTAAACAAGCGACGTGCTTCTTTGCGGACAGTTCCGGATAGCTTTGAAGCGAGGCATGGGCAACCTCCGCACCCTTGTCAGGACGATGTTTGGAGTCGACTATTACGTGTCAATCACGTACCCCGAATCGTCCCCTCTCCACCTTCACGAAACGCGACCCGCCACCCTTCTTCAACTCGCGCAGGATCGCCGAGTACAGCGTCGCATGCGGTGTCTTCCCGCCGGGGCTGGTCCAGTAGCCAGCGTCGGCCATCGCGGCGATCATCTCCTGGGTGTTCATCGGCTCGCCCGGTTCCTCCAGGACCTTGGCGGCGGCGCTGAGGCACGACATTTTCGGTTTGTCGCCACCGCTTCGCCGCTCGCCGCCGGCTTTGGTCTTGGCGACCCGTTTGCGGGCTCTCTTGGCTATGGCCGTGTCCGCCGAACCAGCGGCCTGTGCCGGCCCCTGTAGTCTCTCCGCCGTTTTAATCCGAACGGCCTTGCCAGTGGACATGTTCGTCGCGTCCCAACCGCCGTCGCCGTTGATCGCATCAATCTGCACGACCACCTTCTTGCCCGTCACCTTGGCGTAGTACTCGCCGCCGATTTTCACGTCTGACTTCTTCATTGGCCTGTCTCCTGAATTCAGATGCTTGATGCTTTCCACCGGGCGGAACGACTGGCCCGGCACCAACACACATGAGCCAGGTTTTGCGAATTGCATCAAGCGAATCCGAGGAGCTTCTTCCATCATTTACGCAGCTTTCCTAAGACGGCACAGGGGGCCACACCGGGCGTCGTGTGCGGCTCTGGCGAGGACGGCAGAATCAGCCGGAATCGGCAGCGCGACGCGACAGCGGCCGAACCGTCGCCCCTAACGAGAAAACGCCGGGCAGCTTGACCCGGCGTTGGCGACAATCGTCGAATGCGATTAAAGAACCGCTCCCAGTCGGCTGCCCTTCATCGCGTCGATCGCGGCGACCGCACGGAAGTGTTCTTCCAGAGGCGGCCCGGCGGACTCTGGCTGCTTGTCGTCTTCCGTCTCGAGCGATTCGGCCAATGCGTACAGGCCTTCCATTGCCTTGTAGTAGGCTTCGCGGATCTCTTGGGCCCTGTCGGGATCCATGCTGCGGAAGATTCCGCGGAGGACGGCGTCTCGCTGGGCGGTGGTTTCATTCTGTGTCATTGCTCGGCTCTGGTGAATGGTGTTATTGGCGCTAGCACACATGAGCCATGGGGCCGGAGCAACCGCAAGCGAATCCGCACAGCGTTTTTCTGATTTCCGCAATAAACAGAGTTCGGACGGAACCCCGCGTGTTCGCTTGACTACGATGCCGCCATTCAGGTTGGTATCGCAAGAAGTCGGGTGCCGAGGAATGACGCTTGCGAATACTCGGCGTGGGAAACGTCTCTTTATCGTATTCTTCGCTGATGTTCTTGCGAATCTATGAATTTACGTACAACTTCTTTTTCATTTTGATTGAAGGTTGGTTGTTCATAGAGCACCTTTCGCCACCATATCAGTTTCTCTTCCGAAATGGGTTTCACCATTCCCACAAGTCCACCTCGCCGTCTTCCATCATTGCCAGGGCCCAGAACAGAGGATGGAGGAATTGCCACGCACTTACCAGCATTGCCGCGTCTAACGAAGCTTTCGGGGGTTGTGCATAAATGTACCAGGTACTTGTTTACCGGGG
>NZ_VWOX01000041.1 GCF_008629675.1 Roseiconus nitratireducens
CCCGCCGGGAGGGTCAAAGGCGAGGCACGAGCCTTTGGGGAGGGTGTCTTGAAGCACCGGCTAAAATCAATCGCCCTGGCCGTGCCCTCCCCGCGTCGTCGCAAGCTCCTCCGCGACCCTCCCGGAGGGAGGGTGAAGCAAAGCTGCGCTATCTTCGCTCTAGCCTGCCATGGCAGCGTCGAAACGCAGTACCGACGGGGCGGATTCGCTGACCGGCAACTCTTCGGTGGGCTGTTGGACCAGGTTGCTGGTCAGCGTCATCTTTAGCGCCGAAACCTGATTCGGCTCGATCACAATTCGGCTCTGCACAAACCAGCCGACGTGCGGGGACCGCGTCTCTTGTCGCAGCACCAAAACGGGCCGCTGGTGGGCGTCCGCTTCGCGGGCCAGCACCAACCGGTGGTCATCACAACTGCCCGGAAAGACGTTCAGAATCGTTGAACTCATAGAAATCCGTGCCGGATTGTTCATCAGGTGGGGATGATCCAGTTCCATCCTCGTTGAAACTGATTCTCAATAAGCATTAGTGTATCGACCGCAAACTTTCGGTCAATCTTTCAATTCGGTGTAAAGACTTCTTCCACGGATTTTTCTTGGCCGCTGGAAGCCCCCTCCTTGAAATCACCCTAAACCCCTACCAGCAAACATCTTCCGAACTTCCCCGGGCAGAAAACACGGAATTGGTACGCGGCCTGCAATGCTCCTCAGCCGACAACGGCGGATCGCAGAGCTCCCGCCGCCTCCCATTTCACGTGCCGCAATCGGCAAAGGAAACTGCCATGTTAGTTCTCTCACGGAAAGTCGACGAAAAGATCATGATCGGCGATGACATCTCGTTGACGGTGGTTCGGATCGACGCCAATCGCGTCCGAATCGGAGTCAGCGCACCACGGGATGTTCGCATCCTGCGGGGCGAACTGGCCGGCCAGGAAATTGTCGAAGGCGAATTCGAACTGTCGGATCGGGAATTCGCGTTCGCGCATCCTCAACCGGTGCACGAGTCGGCGGCGCGACCGGATCGTGACGACACGGATGAAGGTCCCGCGGAACCGACTGCCGAAGCCCCCCTGCAGAACATCCCCCCGGCCAAGCGGACCGCGAAGACGGGTCAGCGGCCTCAAAGCGATGCGGACGCCGCCCTGAAAGCAGCTCCGCGGGCAGGTTCCGCAGCGCCCCAAGTCTTTACCGGCTCGGTCTCGTCCGACGGCCACTCGGTCAAATTGAACTCGGCGGTGGCGTCCGTCCGCAGCGCGCCGCTGGCCGGCTTCGTCTCCGCCACCTGATCGCCAACGCGGTTCGGATGAATCCGACTGCCGGGCATCCATCCGAACCTCCCGCACAATACCGCGAACGGAATCGCGGTTTTTTTTTGCGCTTCGAGCATCCATTGAGGCTCTGCTTCCGTCTGTCGTCAGGCACAGCCTAACCTACCAGAATACGAATCGTGCCCTGGACGTCGCTACCGTCGCCAGACGGTGGCAATGGCGGATCATCCACACTCTGGCGAGCGTGGCTACTTTGATTCCGGTTTCCAACACGACCGAATCACGCTCCGGCGTGCGTCACGTTACGTCCCCCGCCAAAACCTATTGGCTGGACTCGCTGATCGGGCTGACGTTGAGTTCCTGCAAGGGGAACCCGGCTGGGCGGACCGGCAAATCATCGGAGCGATGGTTGCGTTTGGCAATCCGGTCGTTCGAATCGATCTCTTGCAGATGCTCCAGCAAGATGCGACGCACCTCAAAGATGGCTTGGCCGGTCATGTGGATCTGGGTGTGATCCGCGTCCACGACCAGTTCACTTTCGGTATCGTCCATCGTGGCACTGGCGTAGGAAACGACGCCGTCGCCTCGACCAGCTTTTTTCTGCAGCAACGTCGGGTTTTCCAGGACACCGATGATGTTGTGGTAAGAGACGCGTGGGGAATACTTGGCCCGCAGCATCACCGGAAAGATCGGTGAATCGGGCGCCAGCGAATCGATCGCGTTGGCCATGGTCAGCAGTTCGGTGTCACGAAACAGTTCCGGATTGCTCTTGGCCAAGTGCTCGCCGGTTGAGACGGCCAGTGTGGGAAGCTTGATCACCTTTCTCGCCAACCAGCGAGTGAAGTCGTTTGCGAATTTGCTTCCCCGGTGGGGTGTTCCAATGGTGATCACGCGCCGGATGGATTGGTTGGGCTTGAAGAAGAGCGTGCTGACCAGTTTGTCACGTTCGTCCGGCGTCCCCTGCAACGCGTCCAGCGGTCGATCACTGACGATCCGCCAGAAATCGTCGCCGCTGTCGATGGTTTGCATGCGGCTGATCAATCCGCCCATGCTGTGCCCGACCAACACCATTTGGTCCATGGGCGCGTTCTGATGCGCCGGGTCAAAAGTCTGTCGAAGTTCATGCAAGTCTTCGCGCAGATGTTTGGCGCTCAACCAGAACGGCTGTCCGGAGGGGTACAGGTAGAACCAGAACTGATACCGTTCGCGGATCTCCGGAAAACTGCGCAGATCGTTGAACATATCCATCCATGTCCGAGGGCTGGACCACAGCCCGTGCACCATCAACACCGGAATCCGTTTCGGATCGTAGGGTTCCAGCATGTACAGGCCCCGCTTCTTTTCGGCTTCGGCCGGATTCAGCAAACCGGCGGTTTCCAGATCCTGTTGACGGAAGCGGGGATCGTCCAGGAAGAACGCCAGCGGCGTGGTCAGATCGGTTTCCAGCGGCACCCAATGGTTGGCGAGCCGAACCTGATTCGCTGTCAGCGGATCAAAGAACTCCAACACGCAAACATTGCCGTCGCCGTAGTCTCCGCCGCTCGGATTGGCGCAACGCATCAGCGCTGTCACGGAGTAGCTGAGGCCGTCGGGATAGTATTTTTCCCGCTTGTCGTTCGCGTCGTGACCGCGACGCACGGCAATCAGCGGAACTCCCAGGCCGAACGTCGTGTGTTTGCTCCGCAGCGTTTCGATCTCATAATCGCTCACAAATTCGTAGTGATCGAATTCGTCCGGAAGCCAGTTGCCGCGGAGTTGCGTGCGGATGACGAACTCCCGCCCGCCCGTTTTCACACGATAGGTCTGCCCGGGCTTGATACGGTTTTCACTGAATAACAACCGCAGCGTGTCTTCCAGGGACTCGTTGTAAAGATCGCAGGTCGCGCGAAACTGCGGGTCGTACTGGTTCCTGGCGGGACGGAGTTCGTCAGAAAACAGGTAGTCGTAGCTGCTTGTCAGCGCAACGCCGTAAAAGCCGATCGCTTCGCCCGACCGGCCCTCCTGTTCGGCGATCTTCCCTTGAACGTAAGACAGTTCGCTGAGGGCGTGAACAAGTTCGGGATCGCGGTTCTCGTGAATCGTCTGCTGGATTTTGTCCAGACAGATCGACGCGTTTTGATCGTAGGTTTCCTCCAGCCCGTAGCGTCGCAGCGTGTTCAGTGTCCGTTCGCTGGTCTGCGGACCCTGGCGGGTCATCAGTCGGAGGGACTGGGCGAGTGGGTTCTCGCGAACCGATCGCGCCGACAGGTAGTGGGCCGTGCAACCGGTGCTGCCGATGGTCCAAACCGCGAACACCGCCACCAGCCACGCGGATGCGGCGCGACGCCGACCACGGGCGCACGCCGATCGGGCGCCGGCGTCGTGCCGGACGGAGCGCTTCCTGCGTTCAAGTTTGGGGGCTTGCAGCAACATCCTGTCGATCATTGCCATGGGTGGCGGTCGATCCGAATCGGTCGACCGGCCGGCGGGGACGCCACCGTTGTCGACTCCGGCGCGTTCGATCCGAAAGCGGTCGGGCGTCCGGTCCCGGCACGGCGGGGCGAGGGCCGGCGTGACACTAGGAATTAAGCGCACCACCTGTCAACGCAGACTACCGACGCCGGGCAGTTTCACGGGCGGTGTTTCACACCGGCGGACGCCGCCTGAGAGGGCTCGCCAGAGGCCAACCACGGCGGCAAGGGGAGTTGACTTGGCGAAGGGATTCTCGGAAACTGCTGCCCACAGTTTTCGCGGCCGTGGCGGAACTGGCAGACGCGCTAGGTTGAGGGCCTAGTGGGAGTTAATCCCGTGGAGGTTCGAGTCCTCTCGGCCGCATCCAGAACGAACCGAGGTTTCCTCAGATCGACGAAAACCCGGTGTCGTCTCGGTCACGTGGTGTGACCTCCCAAGCGAGCCGATTGGTTTCGCTGCTTGTGCCAAATGCGTCGCCTTCGGTTGCTCCTCGCTGACCCGAAATCCATCCGCGACGCCGCTGAGTTCCCTTGCATGAAGTGGCATTCGTCCACGCGGATGCTTTCTTTTTCAGTCGGAGCCGCACCACGCTCGGGTCAGGGTGGCTGCCGTGATCAGGGATGATGAGCGAACCTGATAGGCCCCGTCTGAAAACTCGCAAAACGCGGTAGTTTCCATCGCGATCGCGACGGAAAGCCACGCTCTGGCGAGCGTAGCTACCCATTGTCAGGCAACGTCTAGCTGTAGCGGCCCTTCTTTGTCTGGATGACCTTGATCACGTCGTCGTGGCGGCTTCCCTCAATCACGTCCTTCAATACGATGTTGCCGTCGACGTACTGCAGATGGATTCTCCACCCGGAAATCTTGTCGATGTCGGCTCGATAGATGGCCTGTTTGACGCCGCGAACGCGATGGAGTCGCGTCTTGGGAAAATTCCGTGTTCGATGGCACTCATTGTTTTCCAATTCGGCGAGCGCCTCGAGAAACTCCAATTTCAGCTTGGAGTCAGGAAGCGTCTTCATGGCGTCGTAGATGATGCCGTATTCATCCAATAATCTTTTCAATTCTGCCATGCAGCGGTCTCGGGTGGGATGGGACAAGATCCTTCACAGGGGCACGCGACGTGTCGCGAGAAAACGGATGGCTCGCGGGACAGATCACCGCTGCCGGGACAAGTCAGCGCTCCGGGGAAAAATCACGGTACAGTCCGTCCATCACTGACTGGAGCGCAGGTTCCAGCCGATCGTTTGGCACCAAGCGCAGCAGAGTCACAATCAACTCGGCAAAGACAGGATCTTCATCCACCGCCAAGATGATCCTCCACCGACCGTCCGGGAGAACGTACAACGAGGAATCCACGCCATCGGAGACGGGGTGTTGGATCTCTTGGACCGCTTGGCGAAAGCCGGCTTGATCGTAAAGCAAGAGTTGGCAGCTGTCATTCAAGACGGTTGCCAACTCGGCCCGCTGTTGCGTGTCGACCGTGTCCCAATCCGTCAAGAACTGTTCCGTTTCGTGAAACACCAGATCCATCGGCGGATTGACCACGCTTTGCACAAATCCGCGCGCGGATTCGATGGCAACGTTGTAGTGATTCAACGCTGCCAGCAACGCCTGCAACTCGGGAAAGATCTTGGATCTCTTGCTTCGCTCGAGCAAGTCACGCTGCATCGCTTCCAAGGCGGGGCGGAAGAGCGGCGTGTAAGACAGAAGTTGCCCGCAGCGCTCGCGATACTGGGCCGGCAGATCACTGTCTTCAATGTGCGCAAATCGCTTCTCCCATCGCAGAAGATCCAGGGCACTGTGACGAATGGTCAGGAAATCCGCTTGAAGGGAGGGAAGAACCGACTCAATTTGCTCCGCGGTTTCACGCATCGCCGGCGCGAGCACGGAAAAGTCCTCGGTGCACCGGATTGAGATTCGCAGGGCATCAATCTTTGTCAGCAGACTGTGCAGATCGCGGATGACGTGATTCAATGCGGAGCGTTCTTCCCGGAGCCGATCCCCCAGTCGCCACTGTTCCTCAACCTGTCGTGCTTCTTCGCTGGCGGCGCGGTGACGCGTCAGCAATTGGGAGCTGACGCCACAGAAACCGTCGACGGCTCGCTGCATGTCGGCGAGCCATTGTTGCAAAGGCAGGCGGTCCGAGATCCGTGCATCGAGGCTCAATGTTTCAACTCTGCAAGCATGGCCGCGAAGCAGCGGGACAGGACGATCCTATCCGTCTCGGTCGGCCCCTCGCGCCGAAGCGATTCGGCGAAGGGTTGATCGAACCGACAATCGTATCGCAATTCGCAGGTCGGATCGAGATCCCGCTGCGGCAAACGAGGCACTTGACCAATCCGTGGGAAGTGAGCGGGTAGCCAAGGTCCAGAGAGGTCGCGGGCGTCCCGTCTGGATCGATTGATGCTCGCCGCGACTTTCTTCAACGCTCGCCCCGGGCGATCGGCTAGAATGGCGTGAGGCTGTGACTGAGAATCCAGTCAACAGCAGCCTAGCTGGACAGCGCCATTTTGCGTGACCACCGTATCGCTGGCCGCGGTTTTTTTCGCATCGACCGGCGGCTAGCGCCTTGCCGCTCATTGCACTGGAAATCACGGTGTTGAGTGACGCTGTCCAGTTCGAGAAGCCTGACTTTCGCACGCCGACCGGTCGCTGATCCATTCATCAAGCGAGGCGAAGTGATGTTGCGCTGGCAAGCCTTGTTGATCCTTGTGCTGTGCCCTTTGATCGAAGGTTGTTGGGACAACCGTTTCGAGGGTCCACGTTACGGTGACCGCCGCGATCCCCCGGAGACGCTGTACCCGTGGGACATCACGATCGGCGCCGTTCGTTGGCCGGGCAACACTTGTTTGTACGTCGCCGACCGCGAGGGTTTCTTCCGCGACGAAGGACTTGACGTGCGGATCAAGATCTACGACGGCACGCGTGAATTGTCCCAGGACTACCTTGCCGGCGGGATGCACGGCCGTGCCAACCTGACCCTCGAAGTGGTTCAGGAACAGGAGCGTGGCTTTGAACAGCGTGTCGTAGCCGCAATGGACTTCAGCGATGGCGCCGACGCGATCATGGCAGCCCGCGATATCAAGTCGGTTAGTCAATTACGCGGCAAACGCGTCGCATTTGAACCGGACAGCCTGGAACAGTTTTTTTTGGTCTGGGTCCTGGAAGAGTATTCGCTGGGCATCGATGACATCGTTCGCGTCGACGCGGAAGACCCGATCGGGAGCGCGGCGGCGCTCCAGAATGGGCTGGCCGATGCCGCCGTGACGTACGAACCGGAGGTGTCGCGACTTGAATCCACCGGCAAGTTTCATCCTCTGTTCACCTCGGCGGATGCCCCCGGATTGATCACCGATGTGCTCACCTTCCGCGAACAGTTTGTCTCGCAATACCCGGCGACGGTGCGGTCCATTTTGAGAGCCTATTTCCGTGCCTACCGCTACTGGCAAGAGCATCCGGCGGAGGCGAATGTCCACGTTGCCGAAGTCTTGGGTGTTTCCCCCGATCAAGTCCCCAAGCAACAAGAACGCGCCAATATTCTCAGCTTTCGCGACAACCGTGACGTGTTTTCGTTCGGCTCCGGTCTGACATCGCTGTACGGCAACATGCGCCGCATCCACGAATTTGTCCAGGATCATGGCGAAGGGGCAAGAACGACGGACCTGGTCGTGACGGACCAATTGATTGAGCCTCGATTCATCCGCGAATTGGCAGAGGAGTTTGAACAATGAACCGGAAAACGCAGTTCCCTCTCTCAAACTGACAGGAGGCGTTCGATTGGATCGGAAGCCATGACAGCTTGACGATGAAAATCTCGACCAAGATCGCCGTTCACTTGCTAGCCGTCGCCTTCGCCGCCGGTCTGACCATCAGCTGGTTTGTCTATCGATCGGTCACGTCTTCCCTGGAGCGTGAGATCGTTGCGAAGCAAACGGGAATGACACGCGATGTCATGCGTTCGATCGATCGGTCTCTGTTTCGCGCGTACGACGATATTCAGGTCATCGCGGGTGACAACGCCCTGCTGGAACACCTGAGCGGGTCAGGCGAGACCGCATCGCGAGAGCTGGACCGTCGACTTCGCGACCTCCGTGATTTGACCGGTCCGTGGAACGTACTCCTCGTTGTCAACACCGATGGAACCATTCGGGCGGCAACTCAGTCCGCAATGGTGAATCGCTCGATCAAAGATGATCCGATGCACCAGGTCGCGTTTGAAACCGCTTCAATGGATCGGGTTGGCTACACCGACCTCGTCCGCGTGAAACAAACGGGGGACCTGACGGTCGTCTTTTCCGCACCGATCTACAGTTCACATGACCGTGCGAACCGGCAACGCGTTGGTGTCGCCATCGGCCACTTTGCCTGGCAGCATGTGCTGCGCGACATCTTGGCAGAAGTTCGCGGCCCCTTGATGACGCTGTACAACCGCGACGGGGTGATGATCGGAACGAGCAATCCCGATTATCGAGAATTCATCCTGCAGGCGGATCATCACGAGGAACCGGGATGGAGAACGGCCAAATCCGAAGGATCTGCCACGACGGTTCAGCCCGGTATCTGGACGGGCGAACCGTCCTTCGTTTCCTATTCGCACCAACACGGAAAAGCGAACTACAAAGGAAGGGACTGGACGCTGTTGGCCGAGACGCCCACCGAGGAGGCGCTTGCACCCGCCCGATGGACCGCGACCCGCCAAATCGCCTTGTTCAGCCTGATCATTCTGTCCGGCTTCCTGGCGCTGCTGGTCGCCTTGATCCAGCGAGTCTCCAAACCGTTGAGCCGGCTGACCTCCGTCGCCCATGCGATCGCCGGCGGTGACCGCTCCCAGCGTGCCCGTGAGCGGTCCCGCGATGAGATCGGACAACTGGCCACCGCGTTCAACGCAATGACCGATGAATTGACCACGCTGAACAGCGAACTGGAACAACGGGTCCGCGAACGAACCCGTGAATTGGAAGAGGCGCGGGTCGTCGCGGAAACGGCCAACAAGGCGAAAAGCACCTTCCTGGCCAACATGAGCCATGAGATCCGCACTCCGATGAACGCCGTCATCGGCATGACCGAGCTTCTGCTGGACAGCAAACTGACGGCAAGCCAGCGTGACTATGCGGTCACCATTGGCGAATCCGGAGAAGCGCTTCTGGCGGTGATCAACGACATTCTCGACTTTTCCAAGATCGAAGCGGGACGGTTCGATCTGGAACTCGCCCCGTTCAACGTGGAGGAGTGCGTCGGCGACACCATGAAATCACTGGCGGTGCGGGCGCATCGTAAAGGCCTGGAGTTGGCGATCCATTTTGCGCCCGAGATACCGAAAACGGTCGTGGGCGATCGGCATCGGCTGCGGCAAATCGTGGTCAATCTGGTTGGAAACGCGATCAAGTTCACCGAACACGGCGAGGTCGTCCTGGAAGTTCAAACGGAGTCCCGATCCGACGAAGAGATCATGCTGCACTTTGCCGTGAAAGACACCGGAGTGGGAATCCCCCAGGAACATCAATCAAAAATCTTCGAAGCATTCGAACAGGCGGACGAATCAATGAGCCGCCGTTTCGGCGGCACCGGACTGGGGCTGGCGATCAGCGCCCGCCTGGTGAACCTGATGGGCGGACGAATCTGGGTGGAAAGCCGTGTCGGCAAAGGCAGCACGTTTCACTTCACCGCTACGTTCGGGATTGCGGCCAAAGTATCCGAACCAGACCAATCGTTTTCCGCGGCTGAGTTTCAGAATCTGCGGATCCTGGTGATCGACGACAATGAAACCAACCGCCGCATTCTCGAGCAGATTCTGAAGAGTTGGGGACTCGATCCGGTCTGTGCCAGCAGCGGAGAAAAGGCGTTGAGCATCATGCAGGACCAGGACCAGCAGGGAGATCAGTTTGACGTCGTGATGACCGACGGGCACATGCCAGGAATGAACGGCGTCGAATTGGTGAAAAGGATTCGAAAGGACGACCGATTCAAGAACGCCAAAGTGATTCTCTTGACCTCCAGCGATGGGTCGGAAACAAGAGCAGCAATCGAGGACCTGCAGATTGCCAGCAACCTGACCAAGCCGGTCAAGAAATCGGAGCTATTCAATGCACTCGCGGCGACCCTCGGCTCGCCCCAAGCCTCCCCGCGACGCAGCGAAACCACACTCGCCGAACTTGCCCAGGGCCTGCCATGCCTGAAGATCCTGTTGGCCGAAGACAGCCCGGTCAATCAAAAGCTGGCGCTGGCCCTGCTGGAACCTCACGGACACCACGTCGTCGTTGCCAACAACGGGCAAGAAGCACTGGACCTGGCGACGAGCAAGTCGTTCGACCTGGTGCTGATGGACGTTCAGATGCCCGAAATGGACGGCCTGACTGCGACCCGCGAGATTCGCCGCAAAGAGCAGGAATCGGGCAAGCATGTTCCCATCATCGCGATGACCGCGCATGCGATGAAGGGCGATCGCGAAGCTTGCCTTGACGCCGGAATGGACGACTATGTCGCCAAGCCCGTCCGCGCGAAGGATCTTTTCGGGGCGATTTCCAAGTTGAGCCAAATCGGCGAGCCTTCGCCCGAACTGTCTGAGAGCACCGCGACGCCGGTTCACTCCACGCCGTCAAAGAGTTCCGATGTTTGCGTCCCTGTTGCGCCGTCGGAAACCAGCTCGCAGGCGAATGGAAGCGATGCCCCGCAATCCGATCTCTCCGATTCATCGGATCGCCCGCGGCAACGCACTGAAGACACTGACAGCCCTGAACCCGCTGAGGACGCTGAACCCGCTGAGGACGCTGGGGACCAAGTCGACAAGGATGCAGTCGGGCAGTCCGAAGCATCCGACAAATCAGTTCTGGATTGGGAAGAATCGTTGCGGAAAGCCGAGTTGTCCGAAGAGGCGATGCGAGACCTCGCGGTGTTGTTTCTTGAAGAAGCCCCGAAACTATTGAAGAACGCCCATCAGGCCATCGACGAAGGAGACGCCTCCGGGCTGCGTCTGGCCGCGCACACCTTGAAGAGTTCCGCACAGCTATTTGAAGCACGGGCTACCTCGGATGCGGCGTATCGGCTGGAAAGGTTGGCCAAAGAAAGCCAAACGGAGCAATGGCGATCGGCCTCCACGCAACTGCAACACGAAGTGGACCGTCTGATGCCACGGCTAAAATCGCATCTCCACGCGAACGGCAAAACGAGCACGAGAGACTAATTGAATCGCAACATTTTGAGGTAGCGACGCTGGACAGCACGACTTCGCGTGAGCCGCGT
>NZ_VWOX01000042.1 GCF_008629675.1 Roseiconus nitratireducens
AACAAACATGGTTGGGTCGAATGCCCAAATTGCAAACGACGCTTCCTCGCCTCCGATACAACTGCATTCTCTTGGCATCGATGTAGGCGGTGCGGACAGCGAATCGATATTGTCAATGAGAGGTGAAGGCTGCTGCCCTGCAAGAGCGGAACAGCCGTTTCTACTGGGCCGTCCACGTTTTTTGCCAGATTAACTTAGGTACAGAACTGGTCGTCTTTTGGCAATCAGCGGGATGGCTTCAATCGAAGTGTTTCGTCGACCTGCGCAGCCGCCTCGGCGTTTTCTGCACCTCTCGGCCAAATTGAAGCAACAAGGTCTCGTCCCATTGGAAACGTTTATCAGGACGATTCGGGCAGCGAATCGAAGCACGTCGTCGTGGATTCGCGTTTGTTCTTCGTGGCCTGGATTAATGGCTAGTTTCTCTTTCCGAATCGCATTGAATGGTCGTTGCTGACTCCAATTGCTCGGACCGACATCATCTGTTCATCGGGCTAATCGCGTGCTTTATGTTTCATCACAGTATTGGAAGACATATGCACCGAACCTTATCTCCGTGCCATCCCGCAGGAGTTTCCGGTCGCGGAGTGGTACACCATCTATGAAGGGCGGATTGCGAGCACCGACATCCTCGATCCACGATTCGTCAGCGCTTCGGACGATTCTTGCAATATGGCTGCCAATAGAAGGAGACTTATCTAGGAGCACGTTATTTGATGGCTTTCTACCGAAGTATGTAGTCCCAATCGGGAGCGGAATAATTTTGCACTGGTGTAGGTGCGTTATTTCGGACAGACAGGGACCGTCGTGCCGAGTCTCTCGATTCATGGTGTTATCCGCACTTCTGTGATGCCGGGCGTCTTGGCTAATAGCATTCGGACCAACCAATTGCAACGAGCCGATTGCCCCCTTGCGACATCCGCAGGTGCTCAAGTGCCTTGGCGATGGCTTTGAAAAGTTTGTCGTGCCTGCCGCACGTGCGATCGAAAACATTCCAGGTGCCAAGTCCATTTGGGCTGAAATGGTCAGTTCGGACCCGGAAAAGTTCGGTAGTCCTTGCAAAATAAACTCGGGATACAGCCGCTTCGGTACCGAAATCGAGGACCGCATGTCGTATCGCAAAGATTCTCATTTAACTTGGCGGTTGAAATGTGACGTGGTCCTGCAAGACGGGTAAACGTGATCTACCGATAAGTGGCACGATTCAGCGAGATGCCGAAACTGCTTCTGCATTGCTAACTAGTGATACCAACGTGACTGGATCCCGCCCGGCGGGAGAATTGGATTGAGTCTCACCCCGCAGCGTAGATGCGTTTGACCATCCCAGGATTGACTGTCAGAGATCAGGAAAGTCAAACCACAGCACGGACAATTGATGAAACCTGACTTATTTACATTTGCATCCAGAATTCCGAGTTCAAAGACTTCCTGTTTGCGTCGTCGCTTCTCACGAGCTTCGGAGAGATACGACTCCGGCAGCTTTCCAAACTCCGAAGTGCAAGACTGGCACCGAAAGAGCTTTGAATCATCGTCAACAGTCTCCAGGTCAGCTCGATCATACTGAATCTCTTCGACTCGCTCGGATTGGCAAAAAGGACACTTCCGCACAATCGGCCTCTCGGAGATTGCTTGAACCTTATCTCTCACCTCACCCATGAAGCGACCAAGATAGTCAAGCTCCGATTCCCAGTTTCGCGCTAGGCCGAATCCAAGTCCATAGAAGCCTCGATGATACGATTGCTGACCGCGCCGCACGCTAACGTACAAACTGTGTAGGTCGGTGATCGCAGTGCTCCCATAGCATTCCGTGCTCAATGAGGCGAGAAATCTTTCGAGTTCTAGCCACCGGTTCCAATCGACCTCCATGGAAAACCGACATTCTCCGTTCGCGAGGGATCCTCGGACATACCACCTACCATCGACAACGATACCACTCGAAGCAATTACCGCTTCATACCGTATCAGTTGCTTCGTAAGTCCGTCAGAGTACTCAAGTCTAATTTCGTCAATCAAGGTAGAACACCTCGTTCCGGAATGCTTGCTCTACACCTGGCAGATCCTATGTCCGCCTTCTATTAACGCCAATCCCTAAATCAAATGCAGTTCCAACGAGAGGTTGCTGCTTAGAACCACAATTCACGAAACTTGCGGTTTGGGCCAACAAGGTCGAGCGTCCAGCAGCAGAAGTCGACCAGCTGGAAGATCCATCGTAGCGTCTCTTCGTCCGCACGGATCGATCTCGTCCCAACAAGCTCCTCGAATTCACCGTCTCTCCGTCTGTTTTCCTCCGCTTCCGCCAACTATACTTTTGCCCACCTACGAAATAAGGAGCGGAACCGGGGCGGACTTTTGAGCAGATTCAACTTCCACGATCAGCTTCTTCGCCGAGACCATACGCTCTTAGGCGGGATTCTCTTCGGCAGATCGTACTACGGAGCCGCTTCGGCAATCGGCTTCGGAGCCAAAAACCAGCCAACACATCGGTTGGCCAATCCTTCTCGAGGAACTGAATAGCAGGGGCAAGCGGGCATGTTAGGCGGAACGGCGGAGTACGCGGTCGTTGATGTGGAAACGACCGGATTCGGTAAGAAGGATCGGGTGATCGAGATTGGTGTCGTCGTGCTCGATTCGCGGCTACGGATCATCGACGAGTACGAAACGCTGGTAGATCCCGAGCGGGACCTTGGCCCGACTCACATCCACGGCATCACACCGAAGATGATTTCCATGGCTCCGTCGTTCGGCGAAGTTGCTCACGCAGTCGCCAAACGAATCGAGAACCGGGTGATCGTGGCTCACAATCTGATGTTCGATGAACGGATGATTGGCCAGGAGTTCGGGCGTCTGGATGCACTTTTCGATCCCGGTCGCGGAGTGTGCACGCTGAAGTTGACGGGGCAAAAGCTTCCCGCCGCCTGCCAAATGCTTGGCGTCAGTCCACCGCAGCACCACCGCGCCCTAGCCGATGCCAAGGCAAGTACCGCGCTATTGAAGGCGTTAGAACCCGCGGCAGAAGCAATGCCTTCTAGGCTGGCGAATGTGCCGGGCGAATTCTCGCAACGGACACATCGGCGAAGCACAGGTGAAAGTTCGCCCCTGTTTGAGCGACTACTTAGCCGACTTGTCTACACCGAAAAAGACACTCACCTACTCCAGTACATGGATCTTCTCGACTGGGTCCTCGATGATTTCCTCGTGACCGACGACGAACGCAAGCATCTGAGCCATCTGGCAGACGAACTGGGCCTCTCACACGCGGACATCACACGAGCTCACCGCCAGTACTTTCAAGCCATGGTGGCGGGTGCCGAGAAAGACGGCGTCGTCACAGAAGAGGAACATCAGATATTGTTTGCGGTTGCGGAAACGCTAGGGCTCGACACGTCGGTAGTTCCGCAGCCAACTAACGACGAATGCTTCTTCGACCAAATTCCTGCCGGTGCCGCAATCTGCTTTACAGGAACGTTTGTCGATGCCGATGGGAACAAGGTATCCAAAAGCGAGCTTAAAAAGCTGGCTGCCGACTGCGGCTTTACTGTTGTTTCAGACGTCACTAAATCGAATTGCGATCTTGCCGTAGCGGTCGATCCGTCATCGTCGTCCGGGAAAGCAAAGAAGGCGAGGCGATACGGAAAGCCGATCGTTGAATCGCGGCTATTCCTTGAAATGGTCGCCGAAAACAAAAATCAAATTTGCGGCCCTGATTGAGCGAAATTGACGTAGTGACCTATACGCGACGAACCGGTGTCGGCCTTCGGCGCAAGATCACATCTGCCTACCTCAGCAGTAAAGAAGTATACCATCATCCTATCTTCACGGGCAGTGTGTATCGATGGAGCTACTTTGATCCACGTGTCTAGACTGCCGATTGGCCCTGTGAGTAGTTAAGATCCGATTCCGAACGCCTTCAAAGAGTTACAGTCATCGATCGGGGATAGCAGGCAAGAAAATGAATACAGTCGGATCAACGTGGAACAAGTGGGATCTTCATGTCCACACTCCTGCTTCATTCCATTGGGAAGGAGATCGCTTCGAGGGAAAGACTCCAGAGCAGAAAGATGCAATATGCAATAAGGTCATCGACGCGATGAACGCGACGGACGTGATTGCTTTCTGCATCATGGACTACTGGACATTCGAAGGCTACAAGATACTGAATGACTACATTAGTCGGCACCCGGACGCGACGACGAAACGTATTTTTCCCGGCATTGAGTTTCGATTAGACGCCCCGACAAACTACCGCTTGAATGCGCACGTTCTCTTCAGCGACGAACTCCCTCTCGACACACTTGATGCATTTCTGACGACGCTCAGATTCTCTGGTCCTGTTGAAAGGCCGGTGACAAGAGCGAACTTTATCGCATTGGCGCAGAACTACGCAGGCGACAAGCTGAGACTCCATGGATTCAAGATAGAGGACAGAGGTAACGACGCGAAGATGCTCGAATGCGGCATGAAGACCGCCGAGGTGTCGCGAGAGTCACTGAAGCATGCGATCGAGACGGTCGGCAAAGAACACTGCCTCTTTATTCTACCGTACGACACGAGCGACGGCGTTTCAGATTTGGACTGGCAGTGCCATCCATACTCCGATGCCACATTGATGAAGTGGGCGGATTGCTTCGAAAGCAGGAAGAAGGTGCACGTTGATCTGTTCCTCGGCAATGGGCATCCGACCAAGCCGCAAATTGGGCTGGACTTCATCGAGAATCTTGGCGGATTCCCCAAGCCCGTATTTAGCGGAAGCGATGCCCACAAAACATCGATGTACGGTGTGTATCCGAGCGAACGTGCGACTTGGCTGAAGGCGCAACCGACTTTCAAGGGGCTACGGCAAGTCTGCAACGAGCCTTCGCTACGTTGCCACATTGGCGATCGTCCGGAGAAGGTCGTTCACTGCGACCAGAATCCCACGAAGTACATCAAGACATTGCGGCTTACGAAAGTGGTCGGTTCCTTACTGGATGAGCATTGGTTCCATGGCTGCGAGATCGAACTCAATCCGGGTTTGGTGGCGATCGTTGGCAACAAGGGGAGCGGGAAGAGTGCGCTGGCCGATATCCTCGCGCTCGGGGCCAACTCGCATTGCTCCTCGATGGAGTTTCTCAACGGAGAACGATTCCGTCGGAGTACGGACAATAAAGCTCAGCACTTTGAAGCGACTTTACTGTGGGCCGACGGCGCTCCGGTGCAAATAGGTCTCGCTAATGATGCAGACCTCCACCAGCCAGAACGCGTCCGTTACCTGCCACAGCATTTCATCGAAGACCTCTGCAACGAAATCGCGACCGGCAATGACACACGATTTGAGAGCGAACTCCGCAAAGTAATCTTCGAGCATGTGCCGGCCGAAAAGCAGCTCGGCACCGGGAGTCTCAATGATCTCTTGGAGTATCTCGAAAAAGCCAAGCGGCAAGCGATTGCCCAACTTCAGCAGTCGATCCAATCGCTAAATGCGAACATCATCCGCAACGAGCAGGAGATGAGTCACGACACGGTGGAGTCGTACAAGAAAGCGCTTGCCCTAAAGCAGGCTGAACTAGAAGCAATCGACAAGGTTCCACTTGCTGTGGTCGAACAGCCTCCAGAAGACCCTGATGACGAAACGACCAAGCAGGCTGTCGAACAAATCGAAACGAAGAAGGAGGAGCTTGCCAAAATCAATGAGCAAATCTCAACTCTTCAGACGGAACGGCAAGAACTGTCCGCGGAGAGTGCGTCGCTTAATCGACTCTTGGGTCACGTTGAGAATTTCGAATCGCAGCGCATTCAGTTCATAGAAGAGAACCAGCAAGAATTTGAGGATGCCGGATTCGACATCAATACGATCGTGAACGTTACGATCAACCGTGAGCCGCTCACTGAACGTTTCACGGCCGTGAAGGCGAAACTTGCTGAAATCGCGGTATTACTCGATGGTAAACCGGCGACTGAGGAAGAAGAAGCGGTGCCGGGATTGACGGCTGCTGCAACAGTTTGCGACAAGGCCATTACCGCGATGCAAGATGGCTTGGCAGCACCACAAAAAGCATATCAAGCGTATCTGAAGGAACAAGAAGCAAGGAACAAACGCAAGGCTGCGGTTATTGGAAATGCGGAGACAGCCGATACGATCGTCTACTACGAGGAACGAATCAAGCGAGCAACAAAGGTCATCCCTGACCAGCTTTCGGAGCTGCGTGAAGAACGACGGCAACTCGTTCGCGAACTCCATGAGGAGCTGGTGTCGATACAGGTGATCTACGAGGATTTGTACGCACCGGTGCAGAAGATTGCTTCAGAAGCAGCCGAATCACCACACGCGGTGCAACTCGAATTCGATGCGTCCGTGGTTAATACCGGCTTCGAGACGAACTTTCTAGACTTCATCCACAAGGGGAAGAAGGGAAACTTCTACGGCGAGGAAGAGAGCAGGACGCTCATGCGTGACTTGCTACGGTCCTATGACTTCAACTCTTCAGACGAGGTGGTGAACTTTACGGATGAGATTATCGACAAACTGACGAACTTCGAGAAAGACGGCGAGAAGGTTCCGATTTCGATCAGGTCTCAACTCCGTGACAAGAAGATCCTGAGCGATCTGTACGACTACATCTTCTGCATGAAGTACTTGGACATTCGGTACAACCTGCGCCTTGGCGGCAAGGACATTTCGCAGCTATCACCGGGAGAGAAGGGAGCACTGCTCCTTGTGTTTTACCTGCTGCTCGATACTGAAGAGATCCCAATCATTATCGATCAGCCAGAGCACAACCTCGACAATGAGTCGGTGGTTCGGCTGCTAGTGGACTGCATCCGTAAGGCTCGAGCGCGCCGGCAGGTGTTCATCGTGACCCACAATCCAAATCTTGCGGTCTACTGCGACGCCGACCAGCTCATCTGCTGCAGCATCGATAAAGCCGATGGCCACAAGATCAAGTACTCGACGGGTGCGATCGAAGACTACAAGATCAACAACTTCGCGGTAAATGTTCTGGAGGGCACGTATCCCGCCTTCGACAATCGCCGGAAGAAGTGGCACAAACCGCTGCTAGCTTACGAGGCGACTATCGAAGAAGTCGGCGATTGAGCCTCGTTGAGGTCAGACACGGGATTCAGCTAGCCTCAGTTGGAAGTCGACATCTCTAAGCCATTATGCGAATGGGCTTCGGTCGGAGGAACCAACCCGACTTTGTACTTCAGTTTTCGGCGCACCGGCGGTCGACACCGAATGTTCGGCAGGGGTATAGTCGCCAGTATAGCTTTAACGTCCGCAGTTCTTTCAATCATCGCAGACCAAGAATTCGTGATGCCTCCCACGAGCACGTCTGGGTTCATAGCGACCTCCACATCTGCCGTTGCTTTTCCCAGTAGGGATTAGCCGCAATCGGCCGAACATCGTGCTCGGAGATACACGAGTGGCCTTGCTTGCCCGGCGGCAACTCCAGAATCGCCTCCTGAATATCCGGAGCCAAAAGCAGCAGATCCATGATCTGCGTCAACCGAGCGCGGCTCACGTATCCCAGCCGCGCGATCTCCGCCTGATCGGCCACGACGCCGTCGCGAATCAACTGATCCAACCGAATCGCCAGAGCCATCAGTTTCGTCACGCGGGGCAACCGACCTGGAGCGTCAGCGTTTCGAGAGCGTCCTGGCTTGGCCTTGGCCCCGAATGCCACCTTGTGATTCGTCGTGGTCATGCCGCCTCCTCCGTTTCGCTTGTGAATTCATCGGCCAGCGACCGCACCCCGGTGGGCAGATAGGTGATCGACAGATCGCCGCCGCGACCGTCGTAGACGATCCGTTCGATGAGCAGTTCCACGATCCTGGCCTGATCGCGGGGTGGGAGAGCGGCCCAAACGCCGTCGAACTGTGTCAGCGACTCCAGGACCTTTGCGTCATCGACAACGGGATCGCGGAGAGCGTCCATTTCCCTGTCGATCTCCTTCATCCGGGCCTCAGCCATCTGAATCCGCTCCTGGACGTCGGCAAGGCGACCGTCGTCGGTATCTTCGCCCGCCAGACGTCCCAATTCCGCGAAGTCCGCCCGTATGTCATGGGGTCAGCCCGGCCTTTTCGCTCGTCAGACGCTTGATGCTTCGCTCTCGCTGATGGCGAATTTCCTCCACCGTGGAATCCACCAGTGCGGGATCGGATCCGATACGCCGAATCTGGTCCACAATGAACTGTTCAATCTCCCCGGCCGGGATCGAAGGCGACGGACAATTTGCCCAACCATTCTTTTGCGCGTGTTGGCAGACGTAATACCGGTACAGCCGGGTGCCCTTCTTTGAGAACGAGTGGCTCATCGCACAGTCGCACGCGCCGCAGCGCACAAGGCCGCGTAAGAGAGCGTTGTGCTTGTTTCGGACGCCACGGCCCCCACTCTTGCCATTGTTCTCAAGTTGTCGCTGGACCGCGGTGAAGAGATCGTCGGCCACGATTGCCGGATGCTCACCGTCGTGGGTTTCATCCTTGTAGCGAATCATCCCGATGTAGGTGACGTTGGTCAGCAGTTGATAGAGAGACGACTTGTTGAATCGCCGGCCGCCCCGCTCTGCCCCCTTCTTTGTCTGCCAC
>NZ_VWOX01000043.1 GCF_008629675.1 Roseiconus nitratireducens
CTAGCAAGGACGCCTTTGAGCTTACAAAAAGAGTGGATTAAGCAAGTGTCATCGCTGCCAACACACGATAACAGGTGCATGTCGCGTTCCATGCTCTCGATGACGTCTCCAACCGAGATGTCCTTCGGGTCGAGTGCAAGTTCAATACCACCGCCGACGCCACGAGTGCTGTGCAGGTAGCCTGCACGTGCGAGTAGATTGACGACCTTCGCGACGTGGTTGGTGGAAATTCCAAAAACGTTGGCGATGTCCGCCACGTTCGACCGTTGGCTGCGCGTTGCTAAAAACATCAATGCGCGAAGAGCATAGTCGGTTTGCGTTGTTAGCTTCATTGGAATTGTTATCAGGCCACTCTTTGGGTCGGCCTTCTAGGGATAAGCCGGTGGAGCAATTGCGCGGCTATTATTGCTCTCAATAAACATGTATAATGCATGCAGCTTTAGTCAGGGGTTAGCCCTGATCAGCCTGCTCGTCAATTGCTGCAGCAACAGCCCGCTGTAGCTGCTGGAGCACCTCCGTGGGGCTGCGCCCTTGACAGACACAGACATACCGCAACGACTTACCCCCACAACTAGTATCGATGCCTAATGCATCAAATACTTGAGTTGTCTTGGGGTATTCAATGATCCAGTCCGGGATGCTGGTGTCTAGATCGCAGTTCATTTCGTCAAGTATAACAAGTCCCAATGAGTTGTCGCGTGCTCGAAACACCGATTTGCGAACTGTTCGAATGCCGATACCCCATTCTGCAGGCAGGAATGGGCGGAGTCGCGCGTGCTCGCCTTGCTGCGGCGGTATCAAACGCTGGGGCACTCGGCTGTCTCGGAATGGTCCGGGAGTCGCCCGAGTTTATCCGTGAACAGGTCCACAAAGTTCGATCTCTAACGGAGCGGCCGTTTGGCGTGAACCTCATACCTTCGGCAACAGACCCTGTGCAATTTCATGCGGAGCTTGACGAATGCATTCGGTTACGCGTTCCTGTAATGTCTTTCTTTTGGAGCGTCGCGACCGATGCGATCAAGAAGGCAAAGGATGCAGGCTGTATTGTCATTTACCAAGTCGGTAACGCGGAAGACGCTGTGTTGGCGGAAGAGGCAGGAGCGGATGTGATCGTCGCTCAGGGATTCGAAGCGGGAGGACACGTCCACGGTACTGTTGGTTCCCTTGTGCTCATTCAGGACGTTTGTGATGCCGTGTCGGTTCCAGTAGTGGCTTCCGGTGGATTTTCAAGTGGGCGTAGTCTTGTCGCCGCCATCGCTCTGGGCGCGCAAGGGATTCAAGTTGGGACAGCATTCGTAGCGACTGAGGAGTCCTTTGCGCACCTGATGCATAAGCAACGAATTGTCGATTCACAGGCAAGCGATACGCTGTACACAGACGCATTCGCCATCAACTGGCCACCTGGTTCGCCAGTTCGTGTATTAAGAAGTGAAGAGACGGTAGAACTTGAATCTCAGCCCCTCGGGCACTTGCCAGATGAAGCTGCACGGCAGCAGGTCGCTGAAGAAGGTGGAAGGCCAATCTACTTAATGAGCACTGATTCACCGCTTCAATCCATGACGGGTGATTTGCATCGGTTGGCCATGTACGCTGGACAAGTCACCGGACAGATAAAGCAGGTCGCCTCGGCTGCATCTGTCGTCCAGCGCATGGTCGACGAAGCTCGGCAGGTACTTTCCAACCTAAGGATTCAATAATGAAATATGTCACGCTGGTTCTATGTGTATGCGTTCTTGCTTCGTCGTTCCGTGGGGTTGGTGCTGACGACAAACTCCCAGACACCACGAATTCGTCAATTCCAGCACCGTGCAACGTGGAGGAAGCGCGTGCACGCGCCATGTTGTTGCACGAGTCGATGCGTGGTGTTTTACAAGTCGTCCACCGAGACTTTTTTGATGAAGATGATGCCGGAGCAATCCCGTCAGCCTCGCTTGAGGATGTGTTTGAGGAACTGTCAAAAAGCTACGGTGTGAAACTTAAGTGGTTGATCGTCGAAACTGACGTTGTCAACATCGACCATCAAGCAGAAGACGAATTTGAAAAAGCGGCAGTCAGTGCACTGAAAGCAGGCAAGTCGAATTACGAATCGGTTGAGGGCTCAAAATATCGATTTGCGGGCCCGATTCGATTGGCGTCTCAATGCTTAAAGTGTCACGTCAAGAATCGAACGAGTACGGAAAGCCGCACCGCCGGACTGTTGATTTCAATGCCCGTATCAATTTCCGCCCGGTAACTCGCCGGGTTTTGACTTCGGCGATCTTCATTCATAAGCAGGAAGCATCGAAGAAATGAACTAGGCCGTCGAGAATCGCTTAAGTGTGCGCTCTGCGTGTCCGATAATCTACAATTGGTAATATTTACTACAGACGACGGGTGAGCGATGAGCGGGCTTGTGCGATACGAAACAATGGATCGGATGCAAATGGGCTCCGAGGCCTACACTATCCTATTTCAACTTGCCAAGTTCTATATCGTTGAAATCGAAGCTCCCTGTAACTCCATTAGCGATTGGTACGTGCAAATTCGGCGGCCCAATGCACCCGTTGTTGCTGGCTACTACGGAATATCTCTGTACGAAGCCGCTGGTTTGGTTGCAGCGTCAATTCGACGATCCGCTGCTGCATGAACCGGTTGGTAGTCTATTGGATCAGCCGATGAACAGAAAGCTTTTGGTGAAGCTGGCAATGATCAACGCAACTTCAACTGCGAAGTAACTGGAGCACGAAAGAGCGTGTGGTCGAATGATGTTCGGAGCGCTTGCTTAAGCAAGAATTCCATCGCGTTCGGGCTGAATAACAAGCTCTTCGATTTTGAAATTGATTTCTCCGCTGGGTACTTGCCATTCAATACGGTCGCCCACTCGATAGCCGAGGATGGCAGTACCGATGGGAGCCAATACGGAGAGTTTGCCGTTTGCTATGTCTGCATCTTCCGGGTAGACAAGCGTGTAGGTTTCGACTTCTTTGTTGCGCATCTGCCGCAACCGAACCGTTGAGTTCATGGTCACCACGTTGGGCGGAACGTCTTCCGGGCTGACGAGCTTCGCGATGTCAAGTTCGCCGCGTAGCGACTGAAGGTACGGCTTGTCACTGAAGGCGGTCGCGAATTCGCTTGCGAATAGATTCTCCAGTCGCAAGTGGTCTTTGTGCGTGATGATGATTTGGCGTCGGTTGGCCATGTCGCTTTCCAATGAGTGTTGTAATAGAAGTAGTCTGTTGCGAAGCTTAGGTAGCGCAAGCCGCCAAGGCTTTCGACTGCCTGTTGGTGTCCGATTGTGTTGCGTGTTCAGACGTGCCAAAACTCTTGGCAAGTTTCGCTGTGGCAGGGGCGGACGTGGTAACCGCGAGTTTCTTGTCACGATGACAGCCTGTTCCTTGCGGGTTAGGCGTACAGTCGTCCGTCATCGGCTCAGAACCGCTGATCGAAAGGTCTAGCAACGATTCGCCGACGCGAAGCACAAGAGTGATTCGACCTGCGGCAGGGTGCATCTCGCGAAACCGCTGTGCCTCAAGGATCGCTAGTTGCACGCCGTAGTAGTTGAGCGATCTGCCTTCACAAACGATGTGACCATCAGTCGACTCGTCGAGCGAAAGATCGCGAATCAGGCGATGTGTGCCGCGACTTATGCAGCCGAGGAATCGATTAAGAAGTTGATTTCGCTGGCTCCATCGATCAGTGGTCATCGTGTCCATCCCTGTGAAAAGTTCCCGTGGGCTAGGCGTTGTGCGTCGGACGAGTTGAAAGTCGATTTGTAAGTGATGGTAGTGGAATTACAGCCATTGAAGTGCGATCGCCAGCACGAGAACGAGCAGGACAACGAGCATTCCGGTCATTTGTTCGCGCGGACTCATCGACTCGTAGCTACGACGATTCGTGTTGCTTCCGTTTCGTTTGAAATCAGATGGGATCGTTGACATGGTTGACTACTCCAAACTACGAGGTGGAAATGACGTCCGTGCCTACTATCGCCGGAGAGGATGCAACGACCATGCCATTGCTCAAATCACGCATTTTCGTAACATTTTGTTTCTGTGAGCCGTCGCCGGGCGATGCCGCCGTCAACCGTGGGTGTCGCTGAGTGCACCGATAACCAAGTCTTAGCTTAATGAGTAAACCGAAACGTATTCTGATCGCGGACGATGAGCCGCTTTACCGCGACACAACAGCGGAACTTCTGCGCGAAGAAGGGTACGAATGCATCTGCGTCGAGGATGCGGGCGACGCAATCGAGGTTCTCCGTGAGCATTCCTTCGACTTGATCCTGTCCGACCTGAACATGCCTGGCAACCTGAAAATGGAGTTGCTCAAAGAAGGACGGACGAAGTATTCGCACATCCCGATGATCGTGATCACTGGAGTTCCCTCGATCCCATCTGCGATCGAAAGTGTGCGTCTCGGCATCGCCGACTATTTGCTCAAACCGGTGAAGTTTGAAGAGCTTATTGTCGCGGTTGAGCGAGCGATTGCTGGTTCTGGTAGTGGACGAGGCGACGAGTCCTCCTCCAACGACGGTTTCGCAGATTCTGCACAAAACACCCTCCCGCTTGCGGGAGGGTCGGACGCGGTAGCGGCCGGGGAGGGAACAGCGCGATCAAGCACTTTGGACGCCCTTCCCGCTCGTTCCTCACGACACTTCCGGAGGGAGGATGAATCGAGTATTGCGGGCGCAGCCAGCGACATCATCGGCACCAGCCCCAAGATGCTAGAGGTGATGGTGATCGTAGACCGGGTGGCTCCGAGCAACACGAGTGTCCTCATTACGGGCGAAAGCGGAACCGGGAAGGAAGTCATCGCTCGGGCGATCCACAACCGCAGTTCTCGCGCCGAGAATCGTCTACAAATCATCGACTGCACCGCGATCCCAGAGTCACTGTTCGAGTCCGCTTTGTTCGGCCACGTCAAAGGGGCGTTCACCGGGGCGGTTAAAGATCAGGCTGGTCAACTAAAGGCGGCTGACGGCGGAACGGCATTCTTCGACGAGCTTGGAGAGCTTCCGTTGACGTCGCAATCCAAGTTGCTGCGAGTCATTCAAGAACAAACCTTTACACCCGTCGGCGAAGACAAGCCCATTCAAGTCGACACCCGATTCATCTGTGCTACTAACCGTGACTTGCAAGCCGAAGTCCATGCCGGTCGTTTTCGACAGGACCTGTTTTATCGACTCGCCGTGATTCATATTGAACTACCGCCCTTGCGGCAGCGGGGCGACGATATCGTTTTACTGGCCGAGCATTTCTTGCAACAGCTTCGTTCAAACGAGTCGTTGGTCGGCGGGTTTTCCGAGGGCGCGATCCAGTGCATCAAGCGGTATCGTTGGCCGGGTAACATTCGCGAACTCCGCAACGTGGTGGAACGTTCGATCACTCTTGCCCGTGGCGAGCAGATCGAAGTGGACGATCTTCCTGCTGCGGTTGGCAATCCGTCACAATCACAGAACGAGGGCGACCAAGGATTCGACTTGGCGGAAGTTTCACGAGACGAGGCACTGGATACGGCGGACCACGCCTACTTGACACGTCTTCTTGAAAAGCATCATGGCGTGATCGCCAGCGCCGCACGGCAAGCGGGTTTATCGCGACAAGGAATGAACAAGCTACTCAAGCGTCATGGAATCGACGCGGACGAGTATCGGAAATGATTGACGTAAAGCAGACGAGACAACAAAAATCATTCAGATGAGCCTGCCGCATCTTCCGTCGTGACCCCCCTTGGGAAGCGGACAATGAATTCCGTTTCGATGCCAGGTTCGCTGTTCACTTCGATTGTTCCCTGCATCGCTTCGACGATCCTGAGCGACACGGACAGGCCAAGCCCCATACCCTGTCCGATCGTTTCCGTCTTCGTGCTGAAGAATGGGTCGAATACGTTCTTGATGACCGAAGCAGAAATTCCGTGGCCATGGTCGGTGACTTTGATCGTCAATTGATGCGTTTCATTGAGTACCGAAACAACGACGTTTTGCTCGGATGATGAAGCCTGGATGGCATTGCGAACCAAGTTGAGCAAGACTTGCTTGAGTTCTCCGGCGCGAAGGCACACTTCGTCCCCAGCGAGTGATCCGGCTTGCTCAAGTCGCTCAACGTTAAGCAATACGCTAACCCTTGATTTCTGTGAAAGCGGCTGCGTGAGCGTTATGACCTCGTCGACCAAACGCGTCACCGAGAACTGCGTTACATTTTGGCCGCTTGGCCGATAGAGCTGGTACATCTGGTGCGTGATACCGCTAATCCGTTCGATCTCTCGGTCGATGAGTTCCAACTTGTCGTAGTGTTTGCCATTCTTTGGAAAATGGCGCCGTATCAGTGTGAAGGCGTTGCGAATCCCGGCCAGCGGGTTGTTGATCTCATGGGCAACGCCGGCGGCAAGTTCTCCAATTGCGGCAAGTTTCTCCATTTTCAATCGATGCTTCTCAAGCTCCGCGATTCTCGCCGTCCGTTCCTGAACAAGCTGTTCGAGGTGCTCGTTCTGCAACCGCAACTGCTCCCTCATTTTGTGTTTCTCGGAGATATCGCGGACACTCGCCCGATACCCCAACGAGCGTCCGGTCGCATCGTGAAGCGGTTGCCATGAAATGGCCATCCACGCTTCGGAGCCATCGCGATGCTGAACGCGAAACTCGATGTTGTTTTCCGAACTTCCGCTGGCAGCGTCTCGTAGATGCTCCGACATTCGCGAACGATCTTCTTTCGCGATCACTGCACACGGATAGTCGTCCATCGCCAAACATTCAGCGGGAGTGAAGCCCGTGAATCGTTCAACGGCCTCGTTTACCCACAGCAATTCACCGTTGCTAGACATCCAGCTCTCCCAGTCGACGGTCCCTTCCGCAATGGCGCGAAAATACTCCGGTGCAATCTCCTGGCCCGGAAAGGGTGTTTTTGATGTAGGTGGATTCAGGCTCATGCTTTTATTCGAATTCTCCACGTGGTGTGCAGTCTGTAAACGTCAACCGGGGTTGTCGTGCCGGATACTCGAGGAGACGCAATCGTTGAATTCTACAGGGAAAACGCCGCGTAAACGGTGTAACTGAGTAACGGCTCAGTGTGTGCATTTGTGACAAAGCACCAAAACCCATTCTACCGGAGTCACAGGCTGAGTCACGATTAACGGATGAATTTGATCAGCTTGTCCTCTCCGAAGGAACCCATTCGTGGAGCTGAGACCAATGATTCCTGCACTCATAGCAAACCCTCTGTCAAAAGCTCATGTTCGGGAGAAACCGTACGCAATTCCGCGGCCAAAGCCAGAAGAAGACACTCCAGCAAATGAATACCTACTGATCGAGGAGCGTGTTCGCACCGCGACATCGCCTACGCTCAACTCGGAGGAAAGTGATTACAATGAAGACAGCTACATTTTTCGATTGCTCATTTTGATGCTTGTCGCACTAGTTTTGCCTGGCCTGCTTGGAATGGTGTACCTGATTCTCAATCCCGATGCGTTCATGTACGACATCACACCAAATCGCGACTTCTCTTCGTGGTATCCTTAAAAAGCATTGTGATCCGGGAAGAATTCGCTCCGTCGATAGGATTGCTATCATTTCTGGTGCTTTTAATTGGGCGTTGGTGACGTGCGGAATTCCAGCCGATCGCGTTAGAGAATCGCTTTCACGAAATCCTAGTCTATTCACGGAGCGGCCACGATCGCTATTCGCACCAATCGCCATATCCAACCTTTGGTCATGTCCCAAGATGTCTTCATCGCACTGATCTTATCACCTTAGGAGCCGGTACTCGGCTGCACGATAGTCAGCAGCAACGCCGAATCATCCATCCCTCTCACGGAATGAGGTTCGCCGGGAGGCAAATAAAGCAACCGCCCGGCTTGTAGTTCTCGGTCTTCACCAAGAGCTGTAAAGCTGACTCGTCCCTCAATACATTGGACAATGATCTGGCCAGGCACTCGGTGTGTTGATATTTCTTTTCCTGCTGGCAAGACCAAGCGGATTATTTCAATAGCGTCGGTCTTCGCCAGCGTGCGGGTTCGCTCGCCTTTCAATTGGTTTCCCAACGAAGAGATGTCAAAGACTTCACCCGGATTCGCATGTTTGATTGCCATCATTCAGTCTCCTTCTTAAATTAGGATAGGCCGAGGAGCGAACGCTACGCATCAATTCCCTCCATCAGGGGACAGTCGTCAATCGAATCGGTAGCCTGGCAGGTCGCGATAAGCTTTTTAAGCGAGCGCTTCATCTTCTGCAGTGAGCGGATCTTGGATTCGATATCTTCAACTTTCCGTTCCGCCCGCTGGCGGACGTGTTCGCAACGTGTCTTGGTGTCGTACCCCAGTCCGACCAGCTCCTTGATCTCGGCGAGTGTGAACCCGAGTGCCTTGGCTCTGCGGATAAACCGTAG
>NZ_VWOX01000044.1 GCF_008629675.1 Roseiconus nitratireducens
TAAGGACGCTGGCGGACAGCTTACCGAGGTGACTGCCTACACCGATGACGACCACATCGCCGCGATCCAGCGCAGCGTCGAACAAGACGGCCAGACGATCACCGAGGCACTGGCCTACGATTACTTCGGCAGTGGAGAGCAGCGCGGCCGACTGCGCCACGTCACGCTGCGGCGCAAGGTTGATGCAGGCGACTGGCAAGATATCCAACGTGCCAAGTACGACTACTACGGCGGTGGCGACAACGGCGGCAGCCTGGGTGATCTTCGCAGGGCGCGTCAGCAGGAACCGACCAGCGGTGGAAACTGGCAAGACAAGAACGTGCATTACTATCGCTACTACACCGCCGGTGAGGCCAAGGGTTTTGAGCACGGATTGAAGTATGTGCTCGAGCCGGAGAGCTACGCGAAGCTTTCCGAAGTGGCCGACCCGCTGACTGCTTCGGACGTGCAGCTTGCCCAGTACGCCGATTACCACTTCCAGTACAACGCCTCCCGTCGTGTGATTAAAGAGACTGTGCAGGCTGGCGCGATGACGTTCGCCTTCGCCTACACGGTCAACAACGACAGCGACGACCGCTACAACCAGTGGCGACGCAAGACGGTCGAAACGCGGCCCGACGGATCGCAGAACATCGTCTTCACCAATTACATCGGTCAGGTGCTCGTCAAAGAGTTCCGCAGCGGTGCGGGAGCGAGTGCCGATCGCTGGATCCAGTCACTACGTTACAATAACGATGGCCGGCTGGTGCAGCGTGCCCAGCCCTCGGCGGTAGTTGACTACGACGAATCGCAAAACGATCTGGCGGTGACGCTTCGCAGTGACGAAGGCGTCATCTATCGAACCGATTACTATTCGGATTCAACCGGCAGCGGCGCGGCCAAGGGCTACGTCAAGGCCGAGAAGGTCAAGCGGGGCAGCGGCGGATCGGCCATCCTGCTGCGATCGATGAAGTACGCTTCACACAGTGTTGGTGGCAACACAGTCCATCCGGTCTCTCACGACATCGTGTACCGCAACGACGACAGCACCGGCAAGGCGACCACGCGGTACGACTACCAGTACCACGCGGACAGTTTTCAGGTTTCTCAGAAGATGACCACGCTGCCGGTCGTGCCGAGCGGCCAAAACGGCGACGGCAGTGTCAACACGCGTACCGAACGCTTTGACATCCACGGCAACCGAACCTGGGTTCGTGATGAACGTGGCACGATCACGCACACGACGTACGATGTTGTCACCGGTGTGGCGACGCGGCAGATCGTCGATGTGGACACCAGCCAAGTCAGCGGTGTACCGGCAGGTTGGACCACGCCGACCGGTGGCGGGCTGCACTTGGTGACCGATTACCAGCACGATGAGCGTGGCCGAATCACTCAAACGCTCGGCCCGGTTCACTCGGCGGAAGTCAATGGAGTGACCCGGCAAGTTCGCCGCGCTCGCTGGCACGTTTACCTTGACGTTGATCATCAGCAGTGGACCGGCCAGGGTTACCACGATGTCTCGGCCGGCACCGACACGCTGGTCGGTCCCGTCTCGATCATCAAGCGAACCCGCAAGGGACAGCCGCTCGAGCAGATTTCTGCGGTGCGAAGTTCATCAGCCGGTAGGTTGACTTCTTCCGACACGTTCACGCAGAGTGATTATGTCCGCTGGACCACTCACCAGTACAGCGACTGCTGCACGCTGATCTCCCAGCGGGTCTACCACACGATCCCCGCCAGCGGTGACGGAACACCAGGCACAAACTACAACGAAACGCAGTTCGGTTACGACACTCTCAAGCGTCGCAACCACACGGTGAATCCCCGTGGCACGATCCGCTCGATCGTCTTCGACGTTCGCGGCCAGCAGATCGCGATGTACGCTGGAACGGATGACACGGGTGCGACCGCCAGCGATCCGACCGGCGGTGGCGCAAATGGCAACGATATGAAGCTGATGAACGAGCAGCAGTATGACTCAGGCACCGACGGTGGTGACGGACTGCTGACACGGGCCACCCAGCACGTTGACGACTCGACCATCCGCGTGACCGACTACGGTTATGACTGGCGAAACCGTCAAACGGTCATCGACGGCGAGCTGGACTTCTACCAAGTCGACACGCACGACAACCTGGACAGGGTGATCAAGACCGAGCGGTTCGACACCAACGCATCGGGCAACCTGGTCAGCCGCGAGAAGATCAAGTTCGACGTTCGAGGGCGCGTCTATCGCCGCATCCGCTTCGCGGTCGATCCGGCCACCGGCAACGTGACCGGCAGCCAGTCACGCGACCAATTCCATGATGCTGGCGGCAACGTCGTGCGGATGGAACCAGCCGGCGCGATGGACTATCAAACCTTCACCTTCGACTCGCTCGGTCGCCGCGTCAAAGAAACCGATCCGCTAAATCACTCCCGCAGCTACGGCTTCGACGATGCCGGTAACGCCGTCACCACGACGGACCAAACCGGCAGCACGTGGACCAAGCGATATGATCCAATCGGCCGACAAGTCGAAGCGGTCACTCCGCTCAGCGAGATCACCGAATACGGTTACAACGATGCTGGCTATCAAACCACCGTCACCAACGGTGCCGGTGAAACATCAACAACGTCCTTCGATGATGCCGGTCGAACCGTCTCAATGACCGATCCGCTGGGCAAGGTGACCAGCTACGTTTACGATGCGGGCGGCAATCAGACTTCCGTCACCGATGCCAACGGCAACACCACGACGACCGACTACGACTACCTTGATCGTCGCGTGAAAGTCACCGACCCGGCCGGTCACGAAACCGAGATGGCGTACAACCGTGCCGGTGAGATGATCCGGCAAACCGACGCTAAGGGCAACGATACGGTTCATTCGTTCGACGCGCTCGGTCGACAATCGAGCGTGACCGATCGCCTGAACCACACGACCACGTTCGCCTACACGGTGCTGGGCCAACTTGAAAGCTTGACCGATGCCGAGAGTCAAACGACCAGCTACGGTTACGATGGCTACGGTCGTCAGAACCAAGTGACTTGGCCCGACCATGTTCCCGGCAGCAGCCCCGGTGATCTGGGTTACGGCTTCATCACGACCGAGCATGATGACCTCGATCGCGTCACACGCACGATCGACCAACTCGGTGACACCATGTCGATGACTTATGACGCGGCCGGTCGACTACTTCGTCGTGATTACCGAACCAGGGCCAACTCGCCGTCGGGCACGATCGCCGACAGCGACGCGTTCACCTACGATGACGCCTCGCGAATGCTGACCGCCACCAGCGGTCGTTACGGTAACACGGTGACGTACGTCTACGACATCGCCGGGCGCAAGCTCAACGAAACACTGTCCATCGGCGGCCAGTCGTACACGACCGATACCCAGTATGACGCCGCCGGGCGGGTCAAAAAGCTGATCTACCCCGACTCCAGCGAAGTGACGCGGACGTACACCGCCCGCGGACAACTAGAAAAACTGGTCACCGGCGGCGTGGATCTGATGAACCGCAGCTATGACGACGGTGGTAGAATGACGTCGAGTGTTTACGACAACGGCGTCAGCGAATCGCGGACTTACAACGTCGACAATACACCTTCGGCGATCAACTTCTCGGGGGCGAGCATCGGCAACCTGTCGTACACCTGGGACGACAACCACAACAAGACATCGGAGACGATCACCGGCACAATGAGCGGATACGGGTTCACAGCAACGTACGACGCCGAGGACAGGCTAACCGGCTGGGACCGCGCTGATGCAGCGCTTGATCAATCGTGGAATCTGACGCCGGTCGGCGACTGGCAGAGCTTCACCGAAAACTCGGTGGTGCAAAACCGCACGCACGGTCCGGCCCACGAACTGACTGCCGCAGCCGGCCAAGCGGTACAGCATGACGCCAAAGGCAACATCACGCTGCTGCCTTCATCCCTCCGTCCTCAGCCTTCCGCCTTCACCTGGGACTTCGATAACCGCCTGAAGTCAGCCGACATTGGCAACAACGGTACCGTGGAGGTTGAATACGAATTCGACGCCTTGGGTCGGCGGGTGGCCCGCACCGAATCGGGCAGCACGACCGTGTTCGTGCAGAACGGCCAACAAACCCTGGCCGACTACGCCTCGGGTGCATCCCCCAGTTCACCGACCTACACGTACATCTGGGGCGACTACATCGACGAGCTTGTCGTTCGCGAAGGCACCGGCGGCCGGCGGTTCTACCACCGCAACGCCCAGTACAGCATCGTCGCACTGACCAACGCGTCAGGCACCATCACCGAACGCTACGCCTACGACGCTTACGGCGACCTGACCATCACCGACGCCTCCGGCACCGTCCGCACCACCTCGGCCGAGTCCAACCGCTACACCTACACCGGACGCGAATGGGACGAAACCCTCGAACTCTATCACTTCCGGGCAAGGATGTACGATCCAAAAGCAGGAAGGTTCCTCGGAAGCGATCCAAAAGAGTACGACGGAGGTTATGCCAACCTCTATATCTATGCAGGCAATCGCAGCCTGCGGTCAAACGATCCCTTTGGGATGGATGATCTGGATCCGACAGGTGGATACGACCATTGTTGGTCGGTCGGCAGTCGAACGCGATTGGATCTTCCCTCGCTGAAATTTGGGAAAATTCCACCGGTACCATCTTGGTGGACTTTAAAAGCAGACATGAAGGTTTCGGCACAGGTCCGTAAGAAGTTTTGCTCGAAGTGTTGCGATGATGGGCGGAAAATCACCGATGACATCACTCAACTCGACATTTCTGGATTTATAAGGGCGGAACTGACTTTGGGACTCGATTTGGACTACCCAACACCATTGGGCGGTAAGCTAAAAGGTTATATCGGTTTCCGTGGGGAAGGTGGAGCCGAGTTCCGAGGTTCGGGAATGCTCAAGACTGATCGATGCAACGGCGTAGAAGATCCTGAAACGATAATCTGTGGGTCTGCTCGCCCAAAAGTGACGGGACGTATCGGCGGTTCGTTGCGGTATCAAACCCGGTGGTGGTCATGGGAGATGGCAACTTTGGAGGGGTTTGCAACCGGCGGCTTCGATTTTAGTTACTGCATGAAATGCACCCTCGACGGATGCACTTATGAATCGCATTCAGTTGGTGAGGTTTACGGGTCGATTGGGTGGCGGGCTTGTTGGTCAGGTGCCTGCTACACCAGTTCGTACAATTTCTAACATCGCAAATAGACTTGGAACGATGAGTTATCGATTCTCGATCTGTCGCAAACGGATGACGGTTCACAGAACCTTCGAGGTTGCGACAGATCAAGACCCGCGTCAGGCAAAGCATTTCAACTGCAGACTTAATAACGGCTTGTATTGCTGGCTCCATTCCTCGTCTGTTGCTCTTGATGTCATTGCCGGAACACTTGTCAATATCGAGTCTGGCGAAATCCTGCTTCAATACAAGGGGCGATCGTCGGGTGCGGCATTGTTCACTGTTGACGGTAAAGAGATCTTATGTACTTCGCCGAAATCCAAGAAAATTGTCGGCCGCTGCGATGGTCGAATTCTTTTTGCGATGGAAGTTCGTTGCGTTTATTCTACAAGTCCGGTCTGCCTCGGCACCGTATCAAACCATATTTTGGTCGACATCCCGCTGGCAGTCTTTTTTTGCACATTTTATGCTGATTGAACTCAAGCCAGCGACACTTAAGCCTGCGGCTGTCAAGAGCTTGACTCTAGTGCAGTTAGCTACTAGAGGATCGTATGAAGATTCGGGAATTTTTAGGTTTCACGAGGTTGCACTCGAACACGCTAACGGTTGCGATGGGAGTTTTGGGATCGGCCGCGATCGTCGCTTCAATCCTGTGGCTTGTTGGTGTGTGGACACCTTGAGATAGAGCCTTGGTGCGACTGCTGGGTTGGCTGACGGATTGAGAACAGTGTCACCGCTCCGACATTCGTCCGCCATCCTGCGGTCATTTTACTTGCTGGGCTCAAGAGATTGCTGTCGCAGGCGATACTGCGGCATCTCAACTGCAATCAGACGATCAAGTGCAACGAAAAGTGACACATCTATTTTGGGTCGGAACTCTGGCGTTCGCTTCTGGGGCTGTGCTTATCCCCTTGTGGCTTCAGACAGCTAATCAATCGTCGGGAGTGACGTCCGCATCGGTGGTGACGGTTGGCGTCGCGATTTTGCTTTGTCTTGTCGCGGCATTCGTATATCAGAAAGCAGTTCAATACATATCCGACCGGTGAAATGAGATTCTTCAGACTTACGGAAGTGTCGGTCGCGTTCGAGGAGGCGGTTTGTTTCAACGCGATTAGTTCCATCTACTTAAGACATGCCGACAATACGATGTGCGACCGTCGGAGAAAGGGTTCACCGCTCCCGCTTTCTCGCTGCTTTCAAAACTCGCGTGGAATTGATGCCGATGCCGTCAATGTCTACCAGAAACACTCAACAACACCTCTTCAATGAACCCCGAAATACTAACCAACGTCCTACTCCAAGTACCTGCGCTCGCCGTGGTTGTGTACCTGGTCATCCATTTTTTCAACTACTTGAAATCCGCTCGCGATGACGAGCGTGAGTTCATGAAGCGGATGGCGAGCGACCAAAGCGACATCATCGAACGAAACACGCGGGCGCTTGTCGAGACGCACCAAATGGCCTACGAGACGCGAGAGACACTCGCCGAAGTTCGCGTCGTCCTCGAACAGCAGATGTCGCGGATGTCTGAATCCGATCCAAGTAACAAACCGAACGACGCAACTACCTAAATGACGAGCCATGTCGAATGGCTCGATTGATCGCGCCGATCGATTTTGGTTGATATCAAGTGACTTGATCACTTGGCAGTTTCAATGAGCGTGTATCATGCGACATTTCTACTCCGAGATTCCCGGTTGGTTCACTTTTTCGAGGTTCTATCGAGAGGTCGTCGCAAGCGCACCCGAGCCGGCCAGGTTCGTCGAGATCGGCGTCTGGAAAGGCCGGTCCACCGCGTTCCTTGGCGTTGAGATCATCAATTCAGCGAAGAGGATTCGACTCGACGTGGTCGACACGTTTCAGGGATCGGACGAATTGGTGCATCAGCAAGATGCCGACTTGGGCCGGCTTGAGCAAGAATTCCGGCGAAACATCGAACCGGTCGCGGCGGTGATTGGCACGATTCGGCCGGAACCGTCCACCGACGCCGCATCGCATTACAGTGATCGTTCGCTGGATTTCGTCTTCATCGATGCGGCCCACGACTACGAAAGCGTCAAGAAGGACATCCAAGCCTGGAAGCCCAAGATCAAACGCGACGGCATTTTTGCCGGCCACGATTACCATCCAGAATGGCCCGGAGTTGTGCAAGCGGTCGACGAGCTTTGCCCGAATCGTACCGTGTTGCGAATGCAGGAATGCTGGGTTGTGCGGTAGGCGTGTGTGAGGCCGGACTCAGTCAAACCGGTAGCCGGTTTGCAGTCGTTCTGCGAGCATTGCCCGACCTTGTGTCCGAGCATAGCGAACTTGGTCGTATGTCAGCTCAATCCGATCGGCGATCTCGCGAATCGACAAACCGCCATAACTCAAGAACATGATTGTCCGAACAGGTTCATCAAGATTGTCGATCGCCATGCGAACGTCAATCTGTTGCTCGATCATCAGTGTGCGTCCACCCACCGGATCGATCTCCAGCGTCAAATCTCTGCCGTGACGGCGGCGAAGCGATCGGATTGCTTCCTTGCACTGACGAAACAGGATGGTTCGCAACCAGCTTGCGAACTCATGGGGTGGGCGATCAAAGTCGTAGCCCAGATCGGTTCGCTTTTGCAATTGTCTTGCCAGCAAGAGCATCGCATCATGGGCCACGTCGTCGCACCACGTGGTCGGTGCGCCACTTTCGATCAGCGACCGTTCGGCGCACGTCCACAGTTGACTGCGGTAGAATTCGTTGTCGATAAAGACGTGCCAGACCGTGGGCCAACTGTTTGACCGGCAAGTAGCGTCGACGAACTCGGTCCGAAGATCTTCCCAAAGTTCGTCCGTGTCCCAGCCGGCCATCGATCCGCCCCGCATTTGGATGTTTGAAACGGCGACAGATGAGAGGGGCAGTTGATGCCCACGCCGCCGAATCAGTCCTATGCATTGACGGAGTAACGAAAGGGAAAGATTCCCCGCAAGAGTGAAATAAAGTTCACGACGGTGACATTCGGGTGGTCGTTCAATCGCGTGCTAACAGTCACGCCTGTTTCCCGACGGGAACTCGTCAATCAAGACCTCGTTGTGAGCGTCTCGCCAACTCTCAAAGCAGACGATCAAT
>NZ_VWOX01000045.1 GCF_008629675.1 Roseiconus nitratireducens
GATCCATGAACCTCGCGACGAAGTCACTAGCTGCAATCATATTGTTTGGATTGATTGCTGCAGTCGCTTTCGCGTCGTGGCTTTTCTTGGATTGGTCGCGCGAAATTTCCCCCGCGACGTACGCTTCATGGCTTGATACAGATCGGGCTGTCTACGCCGACGTCGATTCCGTTTCTGAATCGGATCTTCAGCTTTATGCATATGCTTACGAACGAAACAAATATGCAGACGCAATTCCTGAAGCGACACGACTACCGAGGATCGCTAATGCTGACGGATATGTCCCTGCTTTCAAACTCGGTGACGATACGTTTATCTTGGTCTGGAAATGGGTGAATTCATCCGCGGGGTTGGCGATTTCTGATTCATCTGATTTTAAAACGAAAATCGAGACGCTTGACGATCGTTTCCGAGTTCGCCATGTCTCCGGTAACATCTACGAATGGGACCTTGACCTGGAGTCTGGATCTCAACCATGAAGCTGGAAATGCCGAATGGAACGCCGGATAACCATCGGATGCACGCGGAGGCCGCGAATCAGGTCGAGCGGTTTGGTCTGAATCACTCTCGCGGCCCCGGTGATCCGTAACGTTCCCGTAACATCCCGCGTAAGTCCCAGACGACCGACGAAGGGACCGTGTGGATTGCGGATCACTCTCTCTCGATTTGGTCAACAAACGCAACGCTGGACGTCGGCCGTGCGGAGCAGCGTATTCTCAAAGCCTTTGTTCAAACGCCCAACTGCAGAGCGAACCTGAGAATCTGGCGAACTGATTCGCAGTCGTTGGGCGATTTACGCCAATCGCATCGAACCAACGCCTGGCCTCAGGCTGGAATGCCCCCAACGCCGATGACTCGCGTAATGTTGGAACCGCGAGCGTTTACCGGCTACCATTGTCCGATCGATATTCAAAGACAGACGGGAACCATGCGATGATGCGGAGTCGCCGAGTAGGGTTCTCGAAAACGTCAGGTCCAACGCGGCGACCCGCATATCGCCAACGTTCCCGTAAATTGTTGCGTAGAACCAAGACGACCGACAAAGTGACCGTGTGGATGACGGAGCACCGGCTCTTTCGGTTTGGCCAACAAACTCAGTGCTGGACGTCCGGCGTACAGAACGGCGTATTCTCGAAACCCTTGTTCAAACGCCCAGCTGCAGAGCGAACCTGAGAATCTGGCTAACTGGTTCGTAGTTGCCTCGCGATTCAAGCCAAATTGATCGAACCAACGCCCGGCCTCAGACCGGTTTGCCCCGACGCTGAAGACTCGCGTAATCTTGGAACTGCGAGCTCCTGTCGGCTAATATGGTTCTTCAGATTCACAGCGAAGGACGGGAACCAAGCGATGCACACGGAGTCCGCTCGTCCTCTCATTTTTCAACATCTCTCTGGGGCAGCGGGGCCGACGGCTGTCACCCACCTACCGAAGGTCCGCGGACCCGGTGATCGCCGAACGTTCCCGTGAATCGTCGCGTAGAACCAAGACGACCGACGAAGTGACCGTGTGATTGAATGAGTGGAACCTCTTCCGGTTTGGCCGACACGCTGACTGGACGGCACCTGGCGTAGTGACCAGCGTATTTTCCCGGCTGTTGGTCAATCGCCCAACGTCAGAGCGAACCTGAGAATCCGACCGGCTGATTTGTAGCTGCCGCGCGATTCCAAATGCATCGAACCGACGCCTGACCCCAGGCTGGAATGCCCATAACGCTGACGACTCGCGTAGTGTTGAAGCGACGAGCGATTGCCGGCTATCATTATCCAACTGATGTTCGAAGACGGACGGGAACCATGCGATGATGCGGAGTCGCCGAGGGTGGTTCTCGAAAACGTCAGGTCCAACGCGGCGACCCGCATATCGCCGGACGTTACGGGACAGATAGGACTGATAACCAACGACCGTTTCCAGGATGGAATTGATTGACCACCCTGAAGCGAACTGCAGGCTCGAGCGGCCGGCGACGCGAAGCGAACGCTGGAAGCCAAAACGAACTTCCACGTCAAACGGAACTCACTGCGGATTTATTGCCCCAACGCCCGGCTCAAGCGAGCAGCCGAATCAAACGGAACGACTTGAATCAACGCTGTCGTCCAGACTGCCCTGCGGGGCATTGGCAACGCTCGAATCCCTTGGTCCGCAACGCGGGACGCTGACTGACAGACGCAAAAAATCAATGCCGGCCGACTGGGACGGCCACACCATATTTGCAAAGACCCGTAACCAAGCGATGATGCGGAGTCGCGGAATCCGGCCAAACGGGTTTGAGAACCAACCGCCGCGACCGCGCATATCGCGACCGTTCCCCGTATTTGTTTTGCGTACTGGATGATACAGCTTGATTCGTGCCGTTGATTCAGATCGACTGTTTATTGGCGACGCAATATCCGCTCGCGATCTCCGTCAGCTTTACGACCTGGAACTGACCGCCGTTGTCGATTTGGCGGCTAATGAACTGCCGGCTCAGCTGGGACGCGACTTGGTTTACTGCCGATTTCCTCTGCACGATGATGGTTCCAACAGCGAGCACCTAATCCGATCCGCGCTGGATTGTATCACTTCACTGATCCACAACGCCCATCGAACGTTAGTGGCGTGCAGCGCGGGAATGAGTCGATCACCGGTCTTGGCAGCTGCTGCGATTTCGCTGTTGTCACGCGAACCACTGGACGCTGTCCTGACTCGTATTGTCGCCGACTCGCCTCATGATGTTTCACCTGCATTGTTTTCCTCTGTTGCGTCGATTCACGCTACACTGATGGATGCCCCGGCATGAAACCAAGCAGCGGGGAACAATCGGATGCACGACGAGTCGCCGAGTCGTGGTAATTGAAGTGGAGGATCGCTCGCGGCGACCGCGTGATCCGTGGCGTTCGTCAGGAGTAAGAATACGATGATCCGATACTTGGTGCTCGCAGTTCTGACCGTTTGCCTGCTAACGCATGCCACGGCGACGGAACCACCGCCGGTTGAGGTGAAGCATCTCGACTACAAATCGATTACGAAAGCCAATGACTGGATTGGCTTGAAATTTCCAGATGCCTTACCAAGAGATTCCGTTTCGCGAATAATCTTGACCCAGCTAAAGCCAGTTGGAATTCCCGGCACCGCTGACGACAAGTTAACTGACCAGCAAACTCGTGATATAGCGTCCGGATTAATGCGTACACTGTTTTCTGAAACAGGTGCGATACACAAATGGGGACAATTGGCGGAAGAAGGGGAAATGGCAGAACTCGTCATTGTCACAAAATCAGGTAAAATCTTCTTCGTGGACGTGCTGCGGAAAACGGGGGAACAGAACGCAAACGCTTTCATTCTTCGTGGCTCTGGATTTTCCGTTAGGCTCACAGTTGTCCGTGACTCGGAAGACTGAAAATGACGAACCATCGCGTGCACCCGAGCACGCGAATCAGGCGAATTTGAAATGGAAAATTTCTCGCGCGTGCCGGGTGACGCGTGACGTTCCCGTGAATCGGCGCGTAGAACCAAGACGACCGACAAAATGACCGTGTGGATTACGGAGCACCGGCTCTTTCGGTTTGGCCAACAAACTCAATGCTGGACGTCCGGCGTACAGAACGGCGTATTCTCGAAACCCTTGTTCAAACGCCCAGCTGCAGAGCAAACCTGAGAATCTGACTAACTGGTTCGTAGTTGCCTCGCGATTCAAGCCAAATTGATCGAACCAACGCCTGACCTCACACCTGAATGCCCCCAACGCTGAAGACTCGCGTCGTGTTGGCACCGCAATCTCGTGTCGGCTAACATGGTTCTTCAGATCCACAGTGAAGGACGGGAACCAAGCGATGCACACGGAGTCCGCTCGTCCTCTCACTTTTCAACTTCTCTCTGGGTCAGCGGGGCCAACGGCTGTCACCCACCTACCGAAGGTCCGCGGACCCGGTGATCGCCGGACGTTCCCGCAACATGCTTCGTAAAGCTAAGACGACCGACGAGATGACCGTGTGGATTACGGAGCGCCGACTCTTTCGGTTTGGCCAACAAGCTCAACGCGAGATGATGCCGTAGGGCGCTGCGTATTCTCGAAACTCCTGTTCAAACGCCTAGCTGCGGAGCGAACCTGAGAATCTGACGAACTGATTCGCAGTCGTTGGGCGATTAGCGCCAATCGCAGCCAACCGCCGCCTGACCCCAGGCTGGAATGCCCCCAGGGCCGACGACTCGCGTAATGTTGAATCTTCGAGCGTTTGCCGGGTACCATTGTCCGATTGATGTTCAAAGAAAGACGGGAACCATGCGATGATGCGGAGTCGCCGAGGACGTTTCTCGAAGACGTCCGGTCCAACGCGGCGACCCGCATATCGCCGAACGTTATCCGAACAGGCCAGAACGATGGGTCGCGTCCAGATTCTCTTCATCGCTTTAAGCATTGCGTTGGCAGGTGCAATCGCGACTCCACCAGTGCTTCACCTTCAACGGCTATCCCATTTCGAAAGCGTGCAAAAGCTTGTCGCACATCATGGTTGCTCTCTAACATTTGATCTCCAAGGCGACTACTCGCTCCAACTACACGGAGCAGCTGTAGATGACACGACTATTTCAACACTTGTCCCACACCTTGCCACTTTGCCCTGCGGATTCACATTTCTTGGCCCTGGCGAACCTCGGGGCCTCTATGTTTCACTGCAAGATGCAACGATCACAGATAGTGGCATGAAGCTTCTTTGCACTCTTCCAGTAGATCTGATCTCGATGCAAAATGTTCCGAATCTTTCTGACCGATCCATTGACGCACTGTCGGCTCTTCCGAATCCCTGTGCGATGATCGTCGGCGACATGCCTTTTTCACTTGAGGGCCTTCGTCGATTGCGGGAAACAAAACCAAACGCTTATTTTGGCTGGACTGGAAACGACGGATAACAATCAAATGCACCGAAGTCGCCGAATTGAGTCTGTTTTGAGTTCTTGTCGTCTGCGGCGACTCGGTGATTTGTAACGTTCGTCGGATGATCAGAGCAAGGCGTTGCATGCGGCCTCGAACTGCCGACGGTGAAAACCAAAGCGAACCACCATATCAATTGTGCTATCCGGCCCGGGCTCCGGTGGAAGCGGCCTGGCGCGATGCGGCTCAAACCAGAAGGGACGTCTGCTGGTCATGGCACGTTTCGACTCGCGTAACCAACGCCAATTGATGCAGCGCCCCACGGTGCTGTCGCTAGCCGTTTCGATGATGACCGTTAAATGTAACTGCAGGCAATCAGCACCGTAGCCAACGCGGGCTAACGTGCCGCCCCCACATGACCGTCGCTAGCCGGTACGATAACGTCGACGGAACACCTGCCGCCGAAACCAGCACTGCCCCCCGCACCGACCGAGGCAGTCGACGAACCATCCGATGCACCCGAGTCCGCGAATCGGGGTGTTTCGAAAATGGAAGATCAACCGCGCGGACCGGGTGATCGGTAACGTTCGCTGACAGAAGTGAGTAATGATCGCAGATTCCGCGTCATTGGATGCAGCACGCAAGAATTGGTCAGGTGTCGAAGCTCTCCGCGAGAAGCTTAATGTCAGTGCGTTTTCTGCGGTCGGTGTTGTTGGAGGGACCTTTCCTTTTTCACTTGCGGACGCCGCACACAACGTGCCCTTGCTGCATGCATTCTCCGTACTCAATGATGTCCTTGCACAACTCGCTTCCGAAGGACATTTTTCTTGCAAATCGCATTTTCTGGGAGCACTCGTCGCAAAGAGTGCTAATCAACTTCCGTGGAGGGATGTCGAATCTGTCAAATCTGGTATCAAAGATCGAAACCGCGTTGCACATTTAGGAGTGATGCTGTCGCGTTGTACCTGTTGGAAGCACATCGACACAATCAAACTCGAACTCACGCAATTCGGTATATTGCAATGCAGCGAACCATCGAATGCACCGGAGTCGCCGAGTTGAGTTTGTCCTGAGCTTAGGTCATTCGTGGCGACCCGGTGATTCGTAACGTTCCCGTGAATTGTCACGTAGAGCCAAGGCGTCCGAGGAAGTGACCGTGTGGTTTACGGAACACTCGCTCTCTCGATTGGGCCAACAAGCCCAACGCTGGACGTCTGACGTACGGAGCAGCGTATTCTCGAAGACCTCGTTCAGACGCCCAAGTGCAGAGCGAACCTGAGAATCCGACCGGCTGATTTGTAGCTGCCGCGCGATTCCAAATGCATC
>NZ_VWOX01000046.1 GCF_008629675.1 Roseiconus nitratireducens
CCGTGAATTGTTGCGTAGAACCATGACGACCGACAAAGTGACCGTGTGGATTGCGGAATACTCGCTCTCTCGATTTGGTCAACAAATGCAACGGTGGACGTCCGCCGTGCGGAGCAGCGTATTCTCGAAGCCGTTGGTCAAGCGCCCATCTGCAGAGCGAACCTGAGAATCCGACCGGCTGATTCGTAGTTGTCGGCAGATTCACGCCAAACGCATCGAACCGACGCCTGACCCCAGACTGGAATGCCCCCAACGTTGACGACTCGCGTGTGTTGGAACTGCGAGCTTTTGCCGGCTACCATTGTCCGATTGATGTTTAAAGACAGACGGGAACCATGCGATGATGCGGAGTCGCCCAGAATGGTTCTCGAAAACGTTAGGTCCAACGCGGCGACCCGCATATCGCCAACGTTCCCGTGAATTGGCGCGTAGAACCAAGACGACCGACAAAGTGACCGTGTGGATTACGGAACACTGGCTCTCTCGATTTGGCCAACAAGCTCAACGCTGGACGTCAGCCGTGCGGAGCAGCGTATTTTCAAAGAAGATGTTCAAACGCCCATCTGCAGAGTGAACCTGAGAATCCAAACGGCTCATTTGTCGTTTCCACGCCATTCAGACCAAACGATCCGAACCGACGCCTGACCCCAGACTGGACTGCCCCCAACGCTGAAGACTAGCGAAATGTTGAATCTTCGACCGTTTGCCGGCTATCATTGTTGGACTGATGTTCAAAGAATGACGGGAACCATGCGATGATGCGGAGTCGCCGAGGATGGTTCTCGAAAACGTCAGGTCCAACGCGGCGACCTGCATATCGCCGGACGTTCCCGTGAATTGTCGCGTAGAACCAAGACGACCGAAAAATGACCGTGTGGATTACGGAGTACCCGCTCTTTCGGTTTGGCCAACAAACTCAATGCTGGACGTCCGGCGCGCAGAACGGCGTATTCTCGAAACCCTTGTTCAAACGCCCAATTGCAGAGCGAACCTGAGAATCTGAATAACTGGTTCGTAGTTGCTTCGCGATTCAAGCCAAATTGATTGAACCAACGCCTGACCTCAGACCGGTTTGCCCCCAACGCTGAGGACTCGCGTGATGTTGGAACCGCGAGCAGTTGCCGGTTACCATTGTCCGATCGATATTCAAAGACAGGCGGGAACCATGCGATGATGCGGAGTCGCCGAGGATGGTTCTCGAAAACGTCAGGTCCAACGCGGCGACCCGCATATCGCCGGACGTTCCCGTGAATTGGCGCGTAGAAACGAGACGACCGACGAAGTGACCGTGTGGTTTACGGAACACTCGCTCTCTCGATTGGGCCAACAAGCCCAACGCTGGACGTCTGACGTACGGAGCAGAGTATTCTCGAAGACCTTGTTCAGGCGCCCAGGTGCAGAGCGAACCTGAGAATCGGACCGGCTGATTTGTAGTTGCCATTCAAACCAAATGCATCGAACCGACGCCTGACCCCTGGCTGGAATGCCCCCAACGCTGACGACTCGCGTAGTGTTGAAGCGACGAGCAATTGCCGGCTATCATTGTCCAATTGATGTTCGAAGACAGACGGGAACCATGCGATGATACGGAGTCGCCGAGGATGGTTCTCTAAAACGTCAGGTCCAACGCGGCGACCCGCATATCGCCAACGTTCCCGTGAATTGGCGCGTAGAACCAAGACGACCGACAAATTGACCGTGTGGATTGTGGAATACTCGCTCTCTCGATTTGGTCAACAGACGCAATGCTGGTTGTCGGCCGTGCGGAGCAGCGTATTTTCAGAGCCCTTGTTCAGACGCCTATCTGCAGAGCGAACGTGAGAATCGGACCGGCTGATTCGCAGTCGTCGGGCGATTCACGCCAATCGCATCGAACCAACGCTTGGCCTCAGGCTGGAATGCCCCCAACGCCGATGACTCGCGTAATATTGAAACGGTGAGCGTTTGCCGGGTACCATTGTCCGATTGATGTTCAAAGAAAGACGGGAACCATGCGATGATGCGGAGTCGCCGAGGGTGGTTCTCGAAAACGTCAGGTCCAACGCGGCGACCCGCATATCGCCGGACGTTCCCGTGAATTGGCGCGTAGAACCAAGACGACCGACAAAGTGACCGTGTGGATTACGGAACACTGGCTCTCTCGATTTGGCCAACAAGTTCAACGCTGGACGTCAGCCGTGCGGAGCAGCGCATTTTCAAAGCCGATGTTCAAACGCCCATCTGCAGAGTGAACCTGAGAATCCAAACGGCTCATTTGTCGTTTCCTCGCCATTCAACCCAAACGCATCGAACCGACGCCTGGCCCCAGACTGGAATGCCCCCAGCGCTGATGACTCGCGTAATTTTGGCACTGCGAACGTTTGCCGGCTACCATTGTCGGATTGATGTTCAAAGGCAGACGGGAACCATGCGATGATGCGGCGTCGCCGAGGACGGTTCTCGAAAACGTCAGGTCCAACGCGGCGACCCGCATATCGCCGGACGTTCCCGTGAATTGGCGCGTAGAACCAAGACGACCGACAAAATGACCGTGTGGATTACGGAGCACCGGCTCTTTCGGTTTGGCCAACAAACTCAATGCTGGACGTCCGGCGTACAGAACGGCGTATTTTCGAAACCCTTGTTCAAACGCCCAGCTGCAGAGCGAACCTGAGAATCTGACCAACTGGTTCGCAGTTGCCTCGCGATTCAAGCCAAATTGATCGAACCAATGCCCGGCCGCAGACCGGTTTGCCCCGACGCTGAAGACTCGCGTAATGTTGGAGCTGCGAGCTCCTGTCGGCTAACATGGTTCTTCAGATTCACAGCGAAGGACGGGAACCAAGCGATGCACACGGAGTCCGCTCGTCCTCTCACTTTTCAACTTCTCTCTGGGGCAGCGCGGCCGACGGCTGTCACCCACGTACCGAAGGTCCGCGGACCCGGTGATCGCGGCACGTTCCCCGACTGAGATCCATGTGGCGATCACATTTTGATGTCGCTCCAGAAACGACGCAGTAACCCAATCCACTACGACGGACTCGACCTTCGCTGGTCAGTATCGGTGCGTGCGATTCCTTCTTCGTCTCCAGGGGAAGGTTTGCTTGTGGTCCAATCCGAATGCGGGCAACGGTTGGTCGTCCGCCTGTCTCTGAATGACCTATGGATACACGGCCCCGGCGCTCGCCATTCAGTCAAACCGTCACTCGTTCGTCGCGTAATGGATGATGCGTGCAGACTAGGCTGGACTCCGGGCGCTCCCGGTCCGGAATTCAGGGCTATACTAAACGACGATAACAGCCTGCACGGTGCCTGACATTCTCGGCGTGCTTGTTAGTGTTACTGAGGAGCGGGGAACCATCCGATGCACCCGAGTCCGCGAGTCGGGGCGTTTCGAAAATGGAAGATCAACCGCGCGGACCGGGTGATCGGTAGCGTTCCCGTGAATTGTGGCGCTGAACCAAGACGACCGACGAAATGACCGTGTGGGTTACCGAGCACCGGATCTTTCGGTTTGGCCAACAAGTTCAACGCTGGACATCAGCCGTACGGACCAGCGTATTCGCGAAGCCGTTGGTCAAACGCCCATCTGCAGAGCGAACCTGAGAATTGGGACTGTTTATTTGTCGTTTCCGCGCCATTCAAACCAAACGCAGCCAACCGACGACTGACGCCAGACTGGAATGCCCCCAACGCTGACGACTCGCGTAGTGTTGAAGCGACGAGCGATTGCCGGCTACCATGGTCCGATTGATGTTCAAAGACAGACGGGAACCATGCGATGATGCGGAGTCGCCGAGGACGGTTCTCGAAAACGTCAGGTCCAACGCGGCGACCCGCATATCGCCGGACGTTACCCGGCTGAGATATGGTCTGCCTCTGAGGTACTTTCGAAGACCACTGGAAACCACGCGTCGGTTTTACAGGGCGGACTCTCGGTCGACGACGCTAAAGACTCGCTGCACAAGAGAGACTGTGAACGACGCTACCTTATTTCGACTTGAATTCTCGATTGAACCCATTTGCACCACCTAAGGTCGACGTCCAGCTAGACACGGGAACATCCCAACCCAATTTTGGATGTCTTTTCGGCGTTGCCAGCGCTGTCGCATCCGCAGTGGCAGGAACCGCAGCCGTCACCTGGTTTTCGTATGCCTCCGCACCAGTTCACGGGCCAATTATTGGACCTCTTCAATTGACTGGTACCATTCTTTTATCGCTGGTTTTTGTTGGGCTCCCCCTGGGTTTTATTGGAGTCGTGGTCGGTTTTTCGATCGGGACTGTTGTAGACTGGGCCATTGCCACCGTCCTTGTGGCAGTCAATGCACTTACCCAGAATCAAAAAGCGGGTAACAATGCGATGCACGACGAGTCGCCGAGTTGAGTTTTTTGAAGTGGTGGATCACTCGCGGCGACCGCGTGATCGCCGACGTTCTGCGAAAGCCCCATCCACATATCGAGGCTGAGTCCAACTACCTCCTATGCTTCCAATTGGATTTGAAATTGCCTGCAATCGTTGCCCGTACCGTTTCGGTGGTGACGTAATCTGCACAAGTTGTGCGACTGGCTATGTATTGGACAACCATGCTCTTGAACCCGATATCAAGTCGAAGTACTGCCGGCTTTGTCGCGTGTTTCGTATGGAAACAGAACGCGTGGATGGAAAGGTACGTTGTACCTTCGACAATCAAGAGCGTTCAACTGACATCTTGGTTCCATACGAATACCGTCAAATTGAATTGAATGGGCACACCATTGACCAGTTTGACTGCAAAATCGCAGGTCTCAACTGCCCACACTGCAATCAAACCGGGCTAAAGTACGAGATTGCAGACCCCGACACTTGCCCGAGTTGCGGCTCAGTTTCCTTGACGAAATCGCAGATCTGGGGCAGTTTCGTATAGCAATTCGCAGAACCATGAAATGCACGCGAGGACGGGAGTCGCGTTTGTCGGTCTGCTTGCAAGTCGTTTGCCCGTCCCGCGTGATTTCTATCGTTCCCGTGAATTGGCGCGTAGAACGAAGGCGACCGACGATGTTACCGTGTGGATCACGGGACACCGGCTCTCTCGGCTTGGCCAACAATTTCAATGCTGGACGTCAGCCGCGCGGAGCAGCGTATTTTCAAAGCCGATGTTCAAGCGCCCATCTGCAGAGCGAAACTGAGAATCCGTGCGGCTCATTTGCTGTTTCCGCGCCATTCAAACCAAACGCATCGAACCGACGCCTGACCCCAGACTGGAGTGCCCTCAACGCTGAAGACTCGCGAAATATTGAATCTTCGAGCGTTTCCCGGGTAACAATGTCCGATTGATGTTCAAGAAATGACGGGAACCATGCGATGATGCGGAGTCGCCGAGGACGGTTTTCAAAAATGTCAGGTCCAACGCGGCGACCCGCATATCGCCGGACGTTCCCGTGAATTGTCGCGTAGAACCAAGACGACCCACAAAGTGACCGTGTGGATGACGGAACACTGGCTCTCTCGGTCTGGCCAACAAGTCAACGCTGGACGTCAGTCGTGCGAAGCAGTGTATTGCCAAGGCCCATTTTCAATCGCCCATCTGTAGAGCGAACCTGAGAATCCGTGCGGCTCATTGGCCGTTTCCGCGCCATTCAGACCAAACGCATCGAACCGACGCCTGACCCCAGACTGGACTGCCCCCAACGCTGAAGACTCGCGAAATGTTGAATCTTCGACCGTTTGCCGGCTACCATTGTTGGATTGATGTTCAAAGAATGACGGGAACCATGCGATGATGCGGAGTCGCCGAGGATGGTTCTCGAAAACGTCAGGTCCAACGCGGCGACCCGCATATCGCCGGA
>NZ_VWOX01000047.1 GCF_008629675.1 Roseiconus nitratireducens
GTTGATCGTCTGCTTCGAGAGTTGGCGAGACGCGCACAACGAGGTCCTGATTGACGAGTTCCCGTCGGGAAACAGTCGCGACTGCTAGCGTGCAATTGCACGACCGTCCGAATGTTGCCATTCTGAACTTTATTTCACTCTTGCGGGAAATCTTTCCCTTTCGTTACTCCGTCAATGCATAGGACTGATTCGGCGGCGTGGGCATCGACTGCCTCTCTCATCTGTCGCCGTCTCAAACATCCAAATGCGGGGCGGGTTGATGGCCGGTTGGGACACGGACGAACTTTGGGAAGATCTTCGGACCGAGTTCGTCGACGCTGCTTGCCGGTCAAACAGTTGGACCACAGTCTGGCATGTCCTTATCGACAACGAGATCTACCGCAGTCAACTGTGGACGTGCGCCGAACGGTCGTTGATCGAAACCGGCGCACCGACTGCGTGGTGCGACGACGTAGCGCATGATGCGATGCTTTTGCTGGCCAGGCAACTGCAAAAGCGATCCGATCTGGGCTACGACTTTGATCGCCCACCCCATGAGTTCGCAAGCTGGTTGCGAACCATCCTGTTTCGCCAGTGCAAGGAAGCGATCCGATCGCTTCGCCGCCGTTACGGCAGAGACTTGACACTGGAGATCGATCCGGTGAACGGACGCGGCGTGATGATCGAACAGCAAATTGACGTTCGCATGGCGATCGACGATCTTGATGAACCCGTTCGGACGATCATGTTCTTGAGCTACGGTGGGTTGTCTATTCGCGAGATCGCCGATCGGATCGAGCTGACATACGATCAAGTTCGCTACGCTCGGACACAAGGTCGTGCAATGCTCGAAGAACGTCTGCAAACCGGCTACCGGTTTGATTGATGACTCACAGTGGCAATCATGAATCAAGCCCGCACTAATGCCAGCGATCCGCGAAGCGTTTGCAGGCTAAGCGAACGATAACGAGGCCGGTTAGAATCGTGCAGCACCACGATGGCCTTGCCGGCCCACCGCTGGGCGCACGCGACACGCGCTCGCCCATCAATTAATACGAATTGCGGTGCAATGTCATCGGCGGCGGCCACGTAGGAGGCAAACTGCCCTGGCTCCGCTGGGCCAAACCGTCTCTGAAGTTTCCACTGCGGTGGAACAAGTCGCAGATCGACATTCGCGGGTAAAGACGCAGCTCGCCGGACCCAACCACGGTCGTGTTCAATCGATGTCACTCGTTTGACACGTCGGGCAAACCAAACCGTCGAACCTCCCGAACCGTACTCGAGAACGTGCCAATGTGGACGCAGCATTGCCTCAATCGTGTCAACTTCTTCGGACGCCATCCAGGGCACGACCGCCTGGCTGTGCTTCGACGCATGCTTGTTCAATGAGTTAGTCATCGCTTATCGCTTCGAGGTTGGTTTAGGATGCCAGATTCGCACATCGTGCTTGCGATTTCCTCGCTGGCCGCGGTCATTCCATTGGCGAGGAAGCCAGAAGGTTACAGCGGCGGCTTTCAATAGTGCCCGCGTTAGGAAAATCTCTTCGCTTCCGTGGCCGGGATAATACTTTTGCCAAAGCCGCATCGCCCTTCGCACCGGCGGAGATCGTCGCAGAAACAGAACTCCAGAATTACAGCTCGGCGTGCAACTGAGCACTCTCACTTCGTTTGTGCGATAATTTAGCGACTGAACGGCGGCCGCATGATAGCCGTAGCGATCGGTGATCAGTTCCAGTGGAGAGGCGGCGTCGGATCGCAGGATGACGGTGTCGGCATCAAGCACCAGAGTGCGTTGATAGGGGAGTTGCGGAACAAACGCGGGTTTCACGGCATAACCGGGCTTACGGCTCCAATTGACTTTTCGGATCTCATCCACGTCCTGAATCCCGTCCAGGTCGGTGATGACGGTAATCGGCAGATCCAAATAACGACGAACCGAGGCGATGGAACGCTCCAGTTGGTTTCGCATCCGCCATCCGATGGCGACATAAAGAATGCCTTTTTCATCCAAAGGTGATGTCTCGCATGATTGAACCGTCACTTGCTGATCATGTTTCGTTTGCATGGCAATCACATCATTGATCTAAAATTCTGCAATAGTTCGTTGTGTTTTGGACTGATCCGGGACCCCCAGAGCCGACGCCGCTAACCGCGAGCGTTGAGAGGTCTGTGAATGGGGTCTCATTCAACGCGGTCGAAATCTCCAACATTGCTCCCAGAGTTTCGCTTTCCGAGATTCCGAATCCCACTCTGAATCGGGCGGTACCTTCCCAAATTGAACGATCAAGTTCGACTCGCACGGAAACAACGCCACGCAATGCAGAAGAAACGATTGAAAACCGGCTAATGTTGTGGCTCGATACGGATTCAAAACCAATCAATACACGACCCAACATTCCTGCTTTCGCAAAACGGTTCGAGTTGGGCAAAGCTCGTCGACCGCTCGTACAACTCCGGGCCATTCTGGATGGTAGTCGTGGCCGGCAAGAATGCCGTCGCGTTTGATCTTGGGCTTCCAGGCTTGGATGTCCCTCTTGACGCTTTCGTAGTCATGGGCCGCGTCGATGAAAACGAAATCCAGCGAACGATCACGGTAATGCAATGCGGCGTCGGTGGACGGTTCCGACCGAATCGTGCCAATCACCGCCGCGACCGGTTCAATGTTTCGCCGGAATGCTTGCTCAAGCCGGCCCAAGTCGGCATCTTGCTGATGCACCAATTCATCCGATCCCTGAAACGTGTCAACCACGTCGAGTCGAATCCTCTTTGCCGAGTTAAGGATTTCAACGCCAAGGAACGCGGTTGATCGACCTTTCCAGACTCCAATCTCGACAAACCTGGCCGGCTCCGGCGCGCTGGCGATGGCTTCTCGATAGAACCGCGAAAAAGTGAACCAACCGGGAATTTCGGAATAGAAATGTCGCATGATAAACGCTCCTTGAAACAGCCAAGTAGTCTTGTCACTTGATGTCAACCAAAATCGATCGGCGCAATCGATCGAGCCATTCAATATGGCTCGTGATTTAGATGGTTTCGTCGTTCGGGTAGTCACCTGGATCGGATTTAGACATCCGCGTCATTTGCTGTTCGAGCACGACCCGGACTTCGGCCAGTGCTCCCTCGTCTCGTAGGCCATTTGGTGCGTTTCGACAAGAGCCCGCGTGTTTCGCTCGATGATCTCGCTTTGGTCGCTCGCCATCCGCTTCATAAACTCGCGCTCATCATCACGAGCCGATTTTAAGTAGTGGAAAAAAATGAATGACCAGGTACACAACCACGGCGAGTGCAGGCACTTGGAGGAGGACGTTGGTTAGTATTTCAGGGTTCATTGAAGAGGTGTTTTTCAGTTATGCTAAAAGACATTGAAGGCATCGGCATCACTTTCACGCGAATTTTAGGCGCAGCCTCAAAGCGGAAGTGGTGAACTCTCACGCTGGCAGTCGCCTCTTCTTTGTGCCTGCGTCTCTCAATAAGATAAAACTCATCGCATCGAAACAAGCCGCACCCTAAACGCGACCGACACTTCCGTAAGCCTGCAAAATTTCAGTTCACCGATCGGATATGAATTGGACTACCTTCCAAGACACAAAAGCCACGGCGAGGCAAAACATGCTCCCAGTGCCAACCGTCACTACCGATGCCAACGACAGTTCTGACGATGGATCAGCTGCCAAAAGCCACAGGGAAATAAGGAAAACAGCAAACGCGAAAGCCAATGTTCCGACCCAAAGAAGATGTGTCACTGCTCGCTTCAATTGCTCGCCATTTCGTAATTTGGGTGCCGACTCACCATCGGTGACAACAGGTTTGACACCGTCCAGGGTAAAGTGCGTGCAGGATGGCGGACTTCCTTGAATTTGGTCAATCGGTCAAATTGACTTCGCCTCGGCGTTCGTCGGTCCATGTGAGTTCATCAAGCCGCTTTCGAAGCTCTAATCGATGCTGAATTTGTCGCCGAACTGGCGCGAGACGAAGTGCTGAAATCTCTGACTCTAGTTTGTCGAGAGGGACTGCACTCGTGAGCAAGCCGTATCGCATTGTCAAACCAGCATCGCGGACAACCATGTTTATTTCAGTGACTCGTCGCCCTTGCAGATACTGGGACTGGCTAGGACTGTACGAAGACAAGTGCTGAAAGTATTCGATTGAATCCGCAGGAAATTCGACTTGCAGTCGAGGCAACGTCACAAGTCCGGTAGAGCTGTCATGCATCAGCACGGGCCCAGATTTTTGTTCAGTATTGTATTGCCAAATTGAAATAGTTACATATCCGCCAACGGCTAGAAGTGCAACGGCGGCAACGATACTGAAGCTTCGGATCGGTTGGTTGACATTGTTTCGGTGAAGGACGTAGGCGAAGCCAACGAAAAAGGCTGTAATTAATAAAGCCGTGAGAGTGATAGATACATAGGGTGTTGGCTTCGGACGGATTTCGGTCAAGTCACCATCAACAGTCACTTCGAAAATATCGGCATTTGTGTACAAGGCACGTCCGATCGCAAATTCCGTATCGGCCTCGGAGTTCACTTGATGACTCCGAGACCGATCAGTCGCCGTATCCATGCCACGTCTCTCAAACTGCTATAAGTCGATGGATCCAGAGATGAAATCGCCGCTATAACACGCACCCCAGCAAGCGTGCCATCCGGTTCTGTAAGTCAAACTCGTTAAGTCCGCATCATCGAGACCGCAACCTCCTTCATTGCAGACCATACAAACCTTCACACCGGCGGTTAGCGAACCAGTCACTTCGGCACCGATTCGATAGCTCCACCAGCGATAGCTTGCCTGGATCATCGCACCGCCGGAGATACGTCCGCTAATGGTTGCATTCGTACACACTCGGAAATCAAACCCATCCTGACCGTTACACTTGTCGGTCTGACCACCGCCGCTTAGAGCAACACGACCAATCAACGCACCGCGTGCACCGATATAGCCGCTGAGTTCCAGGGGGCCAAATGATCTTTCGATTCTTCGCCCCAGCACAAGGTCCACTTCAGCTGTGACGGCAATGGTTGCTCGAACCTTCGTATTTTCTACGAGACTGCCATCGTCGCAACATTCTTCGCAGATACTCACAGCAATTGTGCCTGAAGCGGATATGCTGTATCCGACGGATACTGACACACCCGGGATTGGCGTAGGAATATTCGGAGTGCTGCCATCACCTAGGCCGGGCTCGATCGGAGTCCGCGATACTGTGAAACAATCTGAGCCTCCATCATTCTCACCATCTCCATCGTCATCCCCAGTACGCTTATACCCTGTCGGGTCCATGTTTGTGAGTTGGAACGTGTTTTCATATACCAAAAAGGATCCGACATATCCAATCGGGTCCCTTCCGATGAACCTTCCGGCTTTTGGATCGTACATCCGTGCCCGGAAGTGGTAGAGTTCGAGTTCTTGATCCCATTCGCGGCCGGTGTAGGTGTAGCGGTTGTCGTCGTCGGAACTC
>NZ_VWOX01000048.1 GCF_008629675.1 Roseiconus nitratireducens
CGGCGACACCGGCGGCAGTTTGGGTGATCTTCGCCGGGCGCGTCAGCAAGAACCGACCAGCGGTGGAAGCTGGCAAGACAAGAACGTGCATTACTATCGCTACTACACCACCGGGGAAGCGAAAGGCTTTGAGCACGGATTGAAGTATGTGCTCGAGCCGGAGAGCTACGCGAAACTCTCGCTGGTGGCCGATCCTCTGACCGCTTCGGACGTGCAGCTTGCCCAGTACGCCGATTACCACTTCCAGTACAACGCCTCCCGCCGTGTGATTAAAGAGACCGTCCAGGCTGGCGCGATGACGTTCACCTTCGCCTACACGGCCAACAACGACAGCCAGGACCGCTACAACCAGTGGCGACGCAAGACGGTCGAAACGCGGCCCGACGGATCGCAGAACATCGTCTTCACCAATTACATCGGTCAGGTGCTCGTGAAAGAGTTCCGCAGCGGTGCGGGCGAGAACGCTGATCGCTGGATCCAGTCGCTACGTTACAACAACGATGGCCGACTAACTCAGCGTGCCCAGCCATCGGCCGTTGTTGACTACGACGAATCGCAAAACGATCTGGCCGTGACGCATCGCAGTGACGAAGGCGTCATCTATCGAACCGATTACTATTCGGATTCAAACGGCAGCGGCGCGGCGGCCGGCTACGTCAAGGCCGAGAAGGTCAAGCGAGGCAGCTCCGGCTCCGCCATCCTGCTGCGATCGATGAAGTACGCTTCACACAGTGTTGGTGGCAACACAGTCCATCCGGTCTCTCACGACATCGTGTACCGCAACGACGACGGCACCGGCAAGGCGACCACGCGGTACGACTACCAATACCACGCCGACAGTTTTCGAGCTTCGCAGAAGATCACCACACTGCCTGTCGTGCCGACCGGTCAAAACGGTGACGGAACAACCGATACGCGTACCGAACGCTTTGACATCCATGGCAACCGAACCTGGGTTCGTGATGAACGTGGCACGATCACGCACACGATCTACGATGTTGTCACCGGTGTGGCAACGCGGCAGATCGTCGATGTGGACACATCACAAGTCAGCGGTGTGCCGGTAGGTTGGACCACGCCGACCGGTGGCGGTCTGCACCTGGTAACCGACTACCAGCACGACGACCGCGGCCGGATCACTCAGTCGCTCGGCCCGGTCCATTCGGCCGAAGTTGGTGGAGCGACCCGGCAGGTTCGCCGCGCTCGTTGGCACGTTTACCTTGACGTTGATCATCAGCAGTGGACCGGCCAAGGTTACCACGATGTCTCGGCCGGCACGGACACGCTGATCGGTCCCGTCTCGATCGTCAAGCGAACCCGCAAGGGACACCCACTGGAGCAGATCTCGGCCGTGCGAAGTTCAGCTTCGGGAAAACTGTCGGCCAGTGATACGTTCACGCAATCCGATTACGTCCGCTGGACCACCCACCAATACAGCGACTGCTGCACGCTGATCTCTCAGCGGGTCTACCACACGATCCCCATCAGCGGTGAAGGTTCCGAGAGCACGAACTACGACCAAACGCAATTCGGCTACGACACGCTGAAACGTCGCAACCGCACGGTCAATCCCCGTGGCACGATCCGCTCGGTCGTTTTCGATGTTCGTGGTCAGCAAGTCGCCATGTACGCGGGAACCGATGACACCGGTGCGACCGCTGGCGACCCGACCGGCGGTGGTGCTGCTGGCAACGACATGAAGCTGATGACCGAACAGCAGTATGACTCAGGCACCGACGGTGGTGACGGACTGCTGACACGGGCCACCCAGCACGTCGACGATTCGACCATCCGCGTGACCGACTACGGCTACGACTGGCGTAATCGCCAGACGGTCATCGACGGCGAGTTGGACTTCTACCAAGTCGACACGCACGACAACTTGGGCCGGGTGATCAAGACCGAACGGTTCGACACCAGCGCTTCGGGCAACCTCGTCAGCCGCGAGAAGATCAAGTTCGACGTTCGGGGCCGCGTCTATCGCCGCATCCGCTTCGCGGTCGATCCGGCCACCGGCAACGTGACCGGCAGCCAGTCCCGCGACCAGTTCTATGACGCCGGCGGCAACGTCGTGCGGATGGAACCGGCTGGTGCGATGGACTATCAAAACTTCACCTTCGACTCCTTGAATCGCCGTGTCAAAGAAACCGATCCGCTGAATCATTCGCGCAGCTACGGCTTCGACAATGCCGGCAACGCCGTCACCACGACTGACCAAACCGGCAGCACGTGGACACGTCGCTTTGACCCGATCGGCCGACAAGTCGAAGCGGTCAATCCGCTCAGCGACGTGACCGAGTACGGCTACAGCGACGCTGGCTATCAAACCACCGTCACCAACGGTGCCGGTGAAACATCAACAACGTCCTTCGACGATGCCGGACGCACGGTCAGCGTCAACGATCCGCTCGGCAAGGTGACCAGCTACGTTTACGACGCCAATGGCAACCAGACGACGGTGACCGATGCCAACGGAAATGCCACGACGACCGATTACGACTACCTCGATCGACGCGTGAAGGTCATCGACCCGGCCGGTCACGAAACCGAGATGGCGTACAACCGTGCCGGTGAGATGATCCGGCAAACTGACGCCAAGGGCAACGATACCGATCACACTTATGACGCCCTGGGTCGTCAATCCAGTGTGACCGATCGGCTGAACCACACGACCACGTTCGCCTACACGGTGCTTGGCCAACTTGAAAGCCTGACCGATGCCGAGAGTCAAACGACCAGCTACGGTTATGACGGCTACGGTCGTCAAAACCAGGTCACCTGGCCCGACCATGTACCGGGCAGCAGCCCCGGCGATCTTGGCTACGGCATCACGATGACCGAGCACGATGACCTCGACCGAGTCACGCGAACGACCGATCAACTCGGTGACACCATGTCGATGGTTTATGACGCGGCGGGCAGACTACTCAAACGTGATTACCGCACACGAGCCAACTCGCCGTCGGGCACGATCGCCGACAGCGACACGTTCACCTACGATGACGCCTCGCGAATGCTGACCGCGGCCAGCGGCCGCTACGGCAACACGGTGACGTACGTCTATGACATCGCCGGACGCAAACTCAATGAAACGCTGTCCATCGGCGGTCAGTCGTACACGACCGATACCCAGTACGATGCCGCCGGACGGGTCAAGAAACTGATCTATCCAGACTCCAGCGAGGTCTCGCGGACGTACACCGCCCGCGGACAACTGGAAAAACTGATCACCGGCGGTGTGAACTTGCTGACCCGCGGCTACGACAACGGTGGTAGAATGACGACGAGTGTTTACGACAACGGCGTCAGTGAAAGTCGAACCTACAACGTCGACAACACGCCTTCGGCGATCAACTTCTCGGGTGCGAGCATCGGCAACCTGTCGTACACCTGGGACGACAACCACAACAAGACATCGGAGACGATCACCGGCACTATGAGCGGATACGGGTTCACAGCGAGCTACGACGCCGAGGACCGGTTGACCGGCTGGGACCGTGCCGATGCCGCACTCGATCAATCGTGGAATCTGACGCCGGTGGGCGACTGGCAGAGCTTCACCGAAAACTCGGTCGTGCAAAATCGCACCCACGGCCCGGCCCACGAACTGACCGCCGCGGCCGGTCAAGCGGTCCAGCATGACGCCAAGGGCAACATCACCCTACTGCCTTCATCCCTCCGCCCTCAGCCTTCCGCCTTTACCTGGGATTTCGACAACCGTCTGGCGTCGGCTGACATCAACAACAACGGCACCACCGACGTCCAGTACCAGTTCGACGCCCTGGGCCGACGAGTGGCCCGCGCCGAATCGGGCAGCACAACCGTGTTCGTGCAAAACGGCCAACAAACCCTGGCCGACTACGTCTCGGGTGCATCGCCGAGTTCGCCTGACTACACCTACATCTGGGGCGACTACATCGACGAACTGGTCGTTCGTGATGGTACTGGCGGCCGACGTTTCTACCACCGCAACGCCCAGTACAGCATCGTCGCGCTGACGAACTCATCGGGCAGCATTACCGAACGCTACGCCTACGACGCCTATGGCGACCTGACCATCACCGACGCCTCCGGCACCGTCCGCAC
>NZ_VWOX01000049.1 GCF_008629675.1 Roseiconus nitratireducens
CTACAGCGCTCTGACTTACAGCCAGCAAGAAAACGACTTGCGAATTCGAACGGCCGACGGCGGGACATTGACTGTCGGTCCGGATGTCACGGTGCGCAACGCTTCAGGGTCAACCTTTACCACACTCGGGAACGGGAACGCCGACACGATCGTTCTGGGGACGGTCCAGTCCGATTCTTCGGGCGGCACCCTGCGGGTGACGGGGAAAACGGTTTCCAACCAAGGATCGATGCGGGCCGACGGCGGCACGCTTGATCTGAACAATGTCACCGGAGACCTGGGTGATGCGAAGGTTTCCGGCGGAGGCACGTTGGATGTCGCCGGGACGTTCACGAACAACCTGGGGCAAACGATCGACGGATCGAATCTGACTTTCCGTGGCACCTGGAGCGGAGCGGCACCGATCACCGCGACGGGCGTCTCAACGGTCGATCTGGGTGGGACATGGACCAACACCTCGGCGATCGCTGTCGATTCGGGTTCTCTGCTGCGTTTGAGTGGGAGCTGGAGCAATGGCGGAACGATCTCCGCGAACGCGTCGACGGTGGATTTACTCTCGCACGGCGAGACACTCGGGTCGATCTCGATCGTGGATTCCCGAATCAATCTTCAAAGCGGCTACACGACGTCGGAACTGGAATCGATCAGCAGTGGTGACACAAGCGCTTATGTCCAGCCGGGTGGGACGTTGGACAACGCCGGCGACGACTTTGTGCTCGCGGCGGACGGCTACAAGTTGTACCTGGACGGGGGGAAGATTTCCGGCGGGACGATCTCCAGTTCCGACGACACGAAGTTGATCGCGACCAGCAACGACGGGACGCTTGACGGTGTCACGCTGAACGCGGACGGACTGGTTCAGCAGAGTGCGATTGTCAGCGTCACCGGAGGCTTGAATGTCAACGGGCTGCTTCGGTTGGAGCGGACGACGAACAATGCCAGCGATTTCTATGACACCGGCTTGGACTTCTACGGCGAAGGGGCTGAATTGGGCGGTTCGGGCGTTGTGGAACTCTACAGCGTGCTGACGTACAGCCAGCAAGAAAACGACTTGCGGATTCGCAGCGTGGATCAGTACCCGTTGACGATCGGTGAGAACGTGACCGTTCAGAATGCGCCGGGTTCGACTTACACGACCCTCGGCTATTCGCAAACGCCGCTGAGCATCCGTGGAACGATTGTTGCTCAATCCACCGGTCAGACGTTGCGGCTGACCGGCAGCGAAGTCATCAATGCCGGCACGCTGATCAGCCGTCCTGGGGCGACGCTTAGCGCACGCGTCCTCTCGCAAACGGCTCCGGGAACCACCGAGGTGGGGATCAATGGAGATAGGTCAAGCGAATTTGGACGGATCTCCGTCGACGGCGTTGCGGAACTTGATGGGGCGATCCGCGTTGACATGTCCGCCGATGCGGATCTCACCGACGGGACGGAACCGCCGGCCGTTTCCGACTATCAATTTGATGGTGACCTCTCCGACTCCCTTGGTGGCCCGTCGTTGGTATCGAATGGTGGAACGGTCCAATCAGGACAGTACGTGTTCTCCGCCAACCAAGGTTTGAAGGTCGAGAACGCGATTGCGAACCCGTCCGAGTACTCGATCGAGCTGACCTTCACTTGGAACTCAACCAGCAATTGGAAACGATTGATTAGTTTCGCGAATCTTGCCGATGACACGGGGCTCTACTCGATCAACGGACAACTGTACTTCTGGCCGAATGCTGCGGGTGCAGCGGGAGCGATTCAAGCAGGTCAAGAGGTCACGGTGTTGCTGACGCGAGACGAGAGCACGCGAGAGGTTGTCGGCTACGTCAATGGGATTTGGCAGTTTTCATTCATAGACTCGAGCAACCGTGCCGTTTTCTCTGCCGCCAACAACGTGGCGTGGTTCTTTCAGGACAACGGATCGGAAGAAGGCAGCGGGAGCGTGAACCGCATTCGCATTTTCGATCGCGTGATCAAGTCTCAAAGCATCATGGGGTTCTTTTCATCGGGATCGGTGGTCGGCGCTTACGCGGATGAATCCGGGTTGAATCTGGGGTCCGGGTTGCAACTGCAACTACAGTCCGCCGGCGGTGGTGAGTTGGAATTTGCTGCCGTCGCCCCGACGAATGATACGACAGCTCCGCAAATTCAGGAGATCGTCCCGCCGGACGGCGGCGTGGGGCCACGGGTCCAAGATTTGGAAGTGCGATTCGACGAAAGGATGGATGTCACCACGCTCACGCCTGGCAATTTCGCAATCAACGGTCCGACGGGAGCGGTTAGCCCCGAAGTCTTCCGAGTCACGGACCTAGGCAGCGCCGTGACGCTCGATTTTCGATCGCTTGAACCCGGCAGTTACACGCTGACCCTGGCCGCGGATCAGCTGACCGACCGCAGTGGCAACGCCCTCGGCGCAGGCGACATCACCTCAACCTTCACGATCGAAGCCCAAACCGCCACGTGGATCGCTGCCGGCAGCGGCAACTGGGATGATGCGGCGAACTGGCAGGATGGCCGCGTGCCCCAGCCGGGCGATGATGTGGTGATCAATGTTCCCGCCAACGCAACCATCACGCATCGCTCGGGTTCGACCCAGATCAACAGCCTGACCACCGCTGGCAGACTGAACCTGACCGGTGGCCGGTTGGATGTGATCGACACCTTGCAGGCGGACGGCGGAATCACGATCGACGGAGGAACACTCGCGGGAGCGACCGTGATCGGCACCGGGGAGATCTCCGTGTCGAGCAACACCAGTAATCGGCTGGACGGCGTGACGTTGGAAACCAACATTGCGCTGACCGACTATCGAGATTTCCTCCGCATCGACAACGGATTGGAACTCAATGCGACGATGACCGTGGGACGTCAGGCTCGTGTCTATTTCCGCGGTAGTCAGTCACTGTCGGGCACCGGTGAAGTGCTCGTTTCGCAAAGTCACACCGACGCGTCCTACGCGCAGGGCCTGTTTCTGGAGCAGTCCTTCACGACACTGGTGATCGAGGATGGCATCACGGTCCGCGGCGGCAACGGAGCGATTGGGCGCAGTGGTTATTGGGGCAGCGCGAACAATGTGAGTGTGATCAACCGTGGAATCATCGCCGCGGATACGTCGGGTCGAACGATCGAAATCCGACCCGACGGAGGATCCTTTACGAACGAAGGAGTCATCCGCGCGGACGGCGGCACACTGGATGTTGATGGATTGGCCGGCAATGGCGGTACCCTCGAACCGATCTCGGGAACGCTGGACCTGAGTGGCAATTACGTTCTGGATCAGAACGTCAGTGGCACGGGAGTGACGGTGAACCTGCGTGGCACGTGGGACAATCAGGCCACGATCGATTTGACCAGCAGTAGTCTGACCGTTACCGGCAACTGGACCAACAACGGCACGATCACCACGACCGGCGGATCGGTTTTCCTGAACGACAAT
>NZ_VWOX01000004.1 GCF_008629675.1 Roseiconus nitratireducens
CTGCATCGGACAGTGGCTGCGTCCAGCGGCGAGGAACGTCGCGATCGCCAACTGGCGGCGTGCGTGTCCAGGCATTCCGACCGGCGAAGATTCTCTACAGATCTCCCGCGAACTGCAGCCGCGGGTCGTCCAGGCCCAGACGCTTCATCTTCTTGTAGAGCGTCGTGCGATTGATCTCCAATGCGTCGGCCGTTGCCGCTCGGTTCCATTGGTTTTGCCGCAGCGAATGCAGGATGATTTCGCGTTCGGGAACTTCCAACGCCTCTCGCAGGCTCTTGCCGTCCAGGTCACTCGGCACCACATGGGGCCTGGTGGGCACGGGTTGCGCACCGGAATCACTTAGCGAGGCAGCCATCGGATCGGCGACCAATCCCAGCACTTCTGGCGGCAGGTCCTCCGCGGTCAATCGGGGTGATCGCGAGAGCAGGACCGCACGTTCCACAACATTTTGCAGTTGGCGGACATTGCCGGGCCATTGGTAGGCCTGAAGCTTGGCCATCGCGGCGCTGTCAAAACCCTCGATGTCCCGATCGCAAGTCTCAGCAGCTTCACGCAGAAAGTGTTCGACCAACAGCGGGATATCCCCGACGCGTTGACGCAGCGATGGCAAAACGATGTTCACCACGTTGATGCGGTAATACAGATCCTGGCGAAACGTTCCATTCCCGACGGCTTTGGAAAGATCTTCGTTGGTGGCCAGGATCACCCGGGTATCGACGGAATGCGTTTTCGTGCCGCCGACCTGCTCGAATTGCAATTCCTGCAAAACGCGGAGCAGTTTGACTTGCATGGCGGCACTGGCGGTCCCGATCTCATCCAGAAACAGGGTTCCCCGATCGGCCAATTGGAATTTCCCCACCTTATCGACCGAAGCTCCTGTAAAAGCACCTTTGACGTGCCCGAACAGTTCGCTCTCGAGCAAGTTGTCGGGCAGCGCGCCGCAGGCGACTTCCACAAAGGGTTTTCCCCGACGAGAACTCCGCTCGTGAATGGCGCGGGCGATCATGGACTTTCCAGTCCCATTTTCACCGGTGATCAGGATCGACGTGCGGGCGTCCGCCACACTGTCCACCATGTCGAACACCTTCAGCATGCGGTAGTCGTGGCTGAGGATGTTTTCCAGACCGCTGCGACGATCCAGTTGACGACGCAATGTTTGGTTTTCCCGCGTGATGTCCCGATGCGACACCGCGCGTCCGATCGCCAATTGAAGCTCATCATCAATCAGCGGTTTGGTCAGCAAATCGAAAGCGCCGGCCCGAATGGCTTCCACCGCGGTGTCGGGCGTGGCGTAGCCGGTCATGACCAGGACGGTGCATTCTGGCAACGTTTCGCGTACATGCGAGATCAATTGGAATCCGTCCTCGCCACCGAGTCGCAGATCCGTGATCACCAGCTCAATTTGATGCTGCTGTAAAGAAGCGTGGGCTCCTTCCAGGCAATCCGCCACGTACACGGTGTGCCCCAATTCGTGCAGCCATTCCGCCATCGATTGAACGAGGTGCCAATCATCGTCGACAAGCAGAATCGAGACGGACGGTTTCATGTCGCAGGCTGATTGGGGCGCGGGCAGGCGGCAAATCCGGTGGTCAACGCAAGAAACCTCCGGCACTTGTTTCTAGGTCACCATTTGCCGCTGAGCAAAACCGCGTCACGGATTTGTCTGGCCCCAGCCCGTCGGACGCCGCCGACCAGCCGGCAGGATCCGCGCCGCCCGTGTTTGCCGCCGCGACGAGTCCGTCGCCGAGCAAAAAAATCCAGAAAAGCGTGAAAATTCGCGTTTTTTGGGGTCCCGAAACGCCTCAAAATCGCCATTACTATCTGTGCCCCCCCCCTTTTCAAGCACATGGATGCCCCAGAGATGTCTGGTGATCGCTAAGGAAATCAATGCCCATTCACACGCTGATTGTTGACGACCACGAAGCGACTCGCATCGGGCTGTCGCATCTTCTGCAAAGCTCGGGTTTCTCCATCACGGCGACGGCCGCCGACGGTGAAGATGCGCTTCACCGGTTGCGATCGGCTCAGGTCGATCTGATTTTGGCCGACGTACAGATGCAGGGCATGGATGGACTGGCCCTGCTGATCTCGCTGCGAGAAGAGGACAATCCGATCCCGGTGGTTTTGATGAGCGCACACGACAGTCCGATCTACGTCGCCCGAGCCGCCGCCAACGGAGCCCAGGACTATCTGCTGAAGGACGATTCGGTCGAGACCATTCAGCAAACGTTGGAGCACGTTTGCAACAATGGCCACCCCCTCCCGCAAGGCCGATTGGATCGCGTTCAGCAGAAACTCGCTCAACCGATTCGGGCAGCGGAGTTGCCGCCCGAATTTCCTTTGACCAACCGAGAAGCGCAGGTCCTACGACACATCGCCTTCGGCTTGAGCAATCGGGAGATCTCCAACTCGCTTGGGATCAGCATCGAAACCGTCAAAGAGCACGTCCAAAACATTCTTCGAAAGATGGACGCCTCCGATCGCACGGACGCGGCGGTGCGAGCCGTCCGAGGCGGTTTGGTCTAGTTAGTCGGTCGATTGCTGCGGCGTCCGACACCGACGGATCACCGAATCGAGATAGCCTTTCAATTCTGGATCCTGCGTCGTGATCGAAAAACCCTGGTCGCTGGGCCGTTGGTCGACTGCAAGACGCATCAGGTTGTGCGCCAAATAACGCCCCTCGCCGAGCGTCAGATGGATCGCATCCCGGTACAGATCCGTCAGCTGATCCAGGGGGGCCTTCCCCGATTGCGTCTCTTCCGCGATCAGATGAAGTGCGTCGGTCGCGAACGTCTGACGAATCTCTCGATCGGGAAAGTCTTCTTGAAGTTGCTCGATCAGGGCTTGGAAGTAGGCTGGACTGTGCACCATCGTTGTCGGCTTCTGCTGTTGATACTCCTGAAGCAATGTGGCACTGCGTGCCCACCCGGTATGCACGATGACGATCGCGGAGGGTTGCAGTTTCATCCAATGCGAGATGGCGGACAAATCTTCTTGTAGCGATGTACCGTAGTGAGGCTGGAAACAGACATAGTCGTATTGCAATTGCTGCAGTGCGATTGGCCAGAGTCGCGACGACGCGACGCACGGATCTGCGGGGTGATCAAAAATGTATTTCAGACTTTTGCCACAGTCCACGTGCCAGTTGACGTAGTGCTGCAAATCGGACGGACGTGTGTCCCAGGTCAGCGAGTTGCCGATCAGATAGATTCGAGGCTCGCGTTCCAGAATCGTATTGTCCTCCAATTGGATCGCGGACTCCGGGGTGTTGTTGTAGCGAACCGCTGGCGTTTGAGTGGTTTCCAGCTCCCACCGGTTGCCGGTGGCGACATTCCGGCCGGCCCGGTGGAATCGCAACGGAGACTTGGCGATTCGACGAAACTGGTTGTCGGAAATCTGCAAGCCGGTGGAACCTTCATCCAAGAACATTCCGTTGGACTCCGCGCGGCCGGCATTCAACGGAATGTCGGTGATGTCGTTGGCCTGCAACCGCGTCCCTGGCTGACGCCCCAAAGTGTAGATCCCGCCGCCGTCGCTGAGCACTTGCATCACCCGCCGGATCTGGTTGTGATGAACGTGGTTGTCGCCCGCCGGCGAAGGTTGATCGTTCCAGATCCAGCCGAGCGAGATTCCAGTGTAAGGGCAGTCTTCGATCAGGTTTTCGGCGATCTCCAGACGACGATGCAACGGAGCCCAGATGGCGACACTTCCCGGCAACACTTGACCGCAATCGCGGATTTCACATCGGACGATTTGGTTGTCGGTCGGCACCTGCTCGGGCGCGGAACGGTACCACGGTTGACCTTCCACCCGCCGGTGATTGTCCTCCCCAAGGTTGATCGCGTTACCGCCGATATCGGCGAAGGTACAGTCTTTGACGACACACCGCGTCGACCGACTGCCCAGCCAAAGCGCCGTGTTGCCGATGCCGCGAAATGAGCAATCTGTGAGCCGACAATTCACACCCCGCTGGATCTCCACGGCCGCCGAAAGCATCGGCCGATCCTGCGTCGCACGCCGGCCGTCCGCGTTTCTCGGTTCATGCATGGTCGCCTGGGCACCCGCCAATCCACCGGCGGGCATCGGGAATCGCGTCCCCTGAAACGTGATCCGCTCGAATGCCAACGATTCAATCTTGCCGGCTGAAGCATTTCCGTCGGAACGTTCGCCTGCCACCACCAGGCGCTCCAGCACCGGCAACTCGACCGCCGGCGGTGCCGATTCATTGCCGGCGAGCAACACGATTTCGTTGGCGGATCTGTCGAAGAACCATTCCCCGGCGAGATCTGCAAACTGGCGGTGTCCCTCCAACCAATATCGAGGCTGTTTCTCGAAATGGTCGATTGCGTAGTGATCGGCCGAACAGCCAATCGGACCAACCGTCGTCAAGCGGCGCTGCCCTTGGTCGATGCTCGCGACGGGAAGACGGCTGCTGGACCAGTCGTGAAGAAACACCAAATCGCAGACTCCCTGATCAACCATCAGGTCCTCGGGGAGATCGCCTGCCGCGAAACGGAAACCGCTGCGGCGGTCTTCCGCGGCTTGTTCGATTCGATGGTAACCCACATTCGGTTCGCGCGCGGGCGAACGCAATTTCCCATCAACCAGAACCAAGCGAGGTACCGGACCACCGTCAACGGACACATTCAACGGAAAATACCAGCGATCGCCGCGGCGATCGGGTGCGGCCAGCGCTCCGCAACCCGAAAGCACGGTCTTTCCACCGTCCGCACCGCGAAACGTCAGTCCTTCACCGACGACCTGTTCGGACAATCGGATCGGCTCGGTCAACCGAATTGTGCCTGGCGGCAAGGTTACTGTCAGCGGCGAATGCTCGCCCATGTCTCTCCGCCGCGTGATGGCGACGAGGGCCCTGCGAAGGGAGTCCTCGGTCGGTTGTTCAACGGCAACCCGATCTTCCGCGGCCAAGGGCAATGCGGAGACAGCAACGATCGCGAACCAGCACGTGAGCAAACATCGAAAGATCATGACGGACCGTGGGGACGAAGAAAAATCCGAGAGACAAAGTTTTCGGAAGGGCAGGGAAGGGGAGGGGAGGGCCGCGGCGGGGAAGTCATCGCTTGCGACATCGGTTTGGCCGATTGGATTCGACCCGACCGGTGGGCTCCGAAATACGCGAACGCTGCTCGGTCGCGTCAGCTTTCCAGCCCGCGAACGCCCGCGGCGGTGCTGCTGCCAAATTGGTCAATCTCAAGGCCCATCCGCTGAGCAAACGAAACGAACAGGTTGGCCAACGGAGTGTTTTGCGTTTGATCGTGAGCGACATAAGCGCCGTGCCGGTAGCCGCCCCCGGCCACCAGGATCGGCAGATTATGCCAGTCATGGGCACTGGCATTCCCGAGGTTCGATCCGAACAACACCGCCGTGTGATCCAACAAGGTCGCACCGTTTTCCTTGATGCCACGCAGCTTGTCCAAGAATTCCGCAAAGACCTGAAACTCGGCCTGCTCGATGATTTTCAGTTCTTCGATCTTTGCGGGGTCTTTTCCGTGGTGGGACAACCCGTGCCAATCGCTGCTGACGCCATCGATCTTGGGGACCGAATTCATTCCGGCCAGCAAGTAGGTCACCGTTCGAGTGGAATCGGTTTGCAGGGCCAGCGCGATCAGATCGTACAACAACCGCTGCCGACCGATCGCATCGGATTTGTCGGTGATGTCTTGGGGAACCTCTTGATCAACCTCCGGCTTTGGACGTCGCACCCAGCCTTCGGATTGTTGCAGACGTTGCTCCAGGTCTCGTACCGCGGTCAAGTACTCATCCATCTTTTCCCTGTCCGCACGTCCCAGCTGACTCTCCAGCATCCGCGCTCGGCCGCCGACCGTGTCCAGAATGCTGCGTCCGCGTTTCAATCCCTGCACTTCCTGATTCACCTCCTGGGGAGTCCCGTCGATGAACAGTGCCTTGAAAACCTGCGAAGGAGACTGAACCGCGGGAATCCCGACGCCATTGGACGTCCACGAGAGCCCTTCGCCACTGGTGGACAAAGAAAGGTACGGATACCGAGTTTGAATACCGATCTGTTGGGCGATCAGCTGATCGATGGAGATCGTGTTTTTGAATCCCGCCAGTCCCGGACGTGGTGCCGACGTCAACCAGGTCAGCGACGACGCATGCCCGTTGTTTCCCTGCTGTTCGGGGTGCGAAAGTCCAGACAAGATGGTCAATTTGTCGCGGTGTGCTGCGAGCGACGAAAGATAAGGTGTCAGCTCATACTCTCGCCCCTCGCTTTCGGGAAACAGAAAAGGAGCGTGAAAGCCCAACGTCCCGCACATCGCCACAAACCGCTTGGGCGATCCGCCTTCGACGGTGGCGCCCAGCGCCCGCCGGCCGACGGACGGTCCCATCGCTTCCAGCAGGGGCAATGCGATCGCCGCAGCGCCGGCATTGCGCAGCAAGTGGCGTCGACTGAGCGGTTGTCGCAGAAGTACGGAGGCAGACTTCATCGTCTCTGGTCTCATTTTTTTCGAAAGATTTCACTGGCCACGACCGACTGCACCAAATCCCGGACACCGTGTCCCTGGTCTCGCGATTGATTGACCAGACGTTCAATTTCCGGCCGGTCAGAAAACCCCATCTCACGTCCCGTCGCGAATGTTAACAACTTGGTCACCAACGTTTGGGCCAATCGGTCCGGGTCCGATGCCAACAAGCGTCGAAACTGGACATAGTTTTCGAACGTGGTCCCATCCGACATGCGTCCGGTCGCGTCGACGGGGGGACCGATTCGATAGCGGACCGGTCGACCATGCGCGATTCGATCCACCTTTTCGCCTTTGCCCAAGCTGCGAAAATGGTCACGCCATCCGCCAATCGGATTGAAGCTTTCCAGCGCGAAGCCGGGGGGATCGATCATTGAGTGACAATGCCGGCAGGAGTCAACGTCGCGGTGCTTGTCCAGCAATTCTCGCAAGGTCGAAGCACCGCGGATATCGGGTTCCACACCCGGAATCCCTGGCGGTGGCGGCGGCGGCGACACGCCCAGCAATCGTTCCAACACGTACACGCCGCGAACAACCGGCGACGTATTGGTGCCGTTGGCCGACACCTTCAACACGCTGGCTTGCCCCAACAAGCCTCCGCGGACGCTGTCGCGGGGCAACGTGACCTGCCGAATCTCCGGCCCGAGCTTCAAATCCAGGTCATAGTGCTCTGCCAATCGGTTGTTCAGCATGGCAAATTCCGAATCCACCAGATTCACCACGCTGGCATTCTGTTCGATCAATGCGGCAAAGAATCGACGAGATTCTTCCAACATCGACGCCTGCAGAAACGAGTCATATTCAGGAAACAGCTTTTGATCGGGACTGGTGAAATCAATGTCACGCAGATTCAACCAGGCGTCGGTAAAATCCTCCACGAACCTCTTACCACGAGGGTCCTTCAATAGACGCCGGCTGTGCCGAAGCAATGTTTCGGGATTGCCTGTCAAACGGCCGGCGTCCGCGTCGGCCAGCAACGCCTGATCCGGCGTGGTCCGCGTCAGGAAGAATGACAGCCGAGCCGCGAGTGCGTGATCATCCAACCAGTCTGCCGATTCTCGCAAGAACAAGAAGTCGGGAGAACAAAAGATGGCGGCCACAGCCGTGCGGAGCGCCGGTTCAAAGTCGATACCATTGCCTCGCTGCTGTTCAAACAGTTCCAGGAAGGGAGCGATCTCTCGGTCGGTGACCGGACGCCGGAAGGCGGCACGCGCCACGCGTCGAATCGCCTGTGCGGTATCCCGGGACGGATCCTCCGATCGGATCTCGAACTCGGCCTGCCTTGATCGTCGCGACTGCCGAGACTTGCCCGAGGTCGTCTCGACACGATCGATGCCGTCAAAGATCAAACGGTGCCCGCGACTGGGAAACGACTCGGTGATCGGTCCTTCCAAACGAACGTTCAGGATCGCCAGTCCGGGGCCTTGATATTGATCGATCCCATGCTTGCGAATGGAGTTGTCTTGATCGGCAATTCCCCACGGTTCCAAGTCGATCATGTAGCGATCATCGATCCAGGCTTCGATCTGGACGGTTTGCGCCGGCCCCGGTTCAAAGGCCCGGTAGGCAAACGTCGGTTTTTCAGCCCCGCGAGCAAAGGTGGTCGCCCCGATCGAGAACGTGATTGGTTCCCGGGATTGGTAGGCGTAACCGGTCACGGCCACCTTGTACCAGCCTGCTTGGTGGACGTTGGCCGTCCGCAACATGCCGGTCGGATAGCTTTGCGACCGAAAGAAGACGACGGCGCCATCGTCCAAAAGTTTCCAGGACTTTCCCAGGTGGACTTCACCTTCCCGCGTCTGGGCGTAATTAGCATCGGTCACCCGGATTTCCGGCGGCTCCGATGTCGACGCGATTGCCTGGTCCATCACCGCGTCAGCGGCGTCGATGTAGGACTGCAATTGAACCATCGACAAGTTCAGCGACGCCCCCACATTGTCGAATTCGCGAAACCGGCCGTCCTCCGGCAACATCGACGCCAAATCCAAATGGGTCCCGAACAGATCGTTCATCGTGTTCTGGTACTCACGGCGATTCAGCCGACGCAGGATGGTCCCTTTGGACTCGGCGTGCGACTGATGCAAGGATTGCTGCAGGGTGCCCAAGAAATCCCGACGATCGTCGGCAGACGGTTGCTCCGCGTCCGCCGGAGGCATTTCGCCATCGCGAACGCGGTCGAAGACGCGCTCCCATGTCGCAAACGTCGCCCGGTCTCCCAGGTCCGTCGAAATCGTGTCCAGCTGTACCCCGCCTTCATCGGCGCCGTCCCCGTGACAGTCGAAACAGTAACGGGAAAAAAACGCCCGACTGGGGCCGGCCAATTCCTGCGCACGGCCGGGCATGGCGAAACAGCCCAGCAACAAAGTCAGTACGGTGATCGCAGAGACAAAGACCGAGGAGAAAAAACTTCGTGGCATCGCTATCGGCTTCGCCGTCCAACGGATCGATCGGGGACAGGGTGGGACACCGTTCAGTTGGTGCGTGACGCCATCGGGGCAGGGAGCACCAGGGAGTCACTTGTCCGTGAAGGACATCCATTTTTGCTTGCGACATGATTCGTCGACAATCATTGAATCCACCGAATAGGTATTTGGACCCAAAAATGCTGGGAGCAGACCCATCCGAAGCGTCGCAGACGGAACCAGCAACACGTGGCATCGCTGCAGCGATTGCCGATTTCCCCTAGACTGACGGGTCACCAACGACGTTTCGCCAACCGACCATTGCGTGGCCGCGGGGCGACGCCGTGGATGCGGCTGAAGTCTTGCCGAATGACCACCAGCCTGGCGAACCCGTTCGCCCCTCCCAACAATCTCTGATTCGAATCCCCCAGGTTTCCAATACCGTGCGTTTGATTACCACCTTGCTGATTTTGACAGGTCTTGCCAACACACTTGCCGCCCAGGTGGCCGATTGGCAGCCCGTGAAAGACTCCATGCTGACCCGGTGGGGGCGTTCGCTAACGCCGTCCGACGTGTGGTCGGAATACCCGCGTCCGGGGCTCAAGCGGCCTCAATGGACAAACCTGAATGGGCTTTGGCAGTACGCCGTGACCGATTCCGCCGAACGGCCGGATTCGTTTGACGGCCAAATTCTGGTCCCCTTCGCCATCGAAGCACCACTGTCCGGCGTTGGGCATCTGCTAAAGCCCGACGAAGTGCTTTGGTATCGCAGAACCTTCAGGCATGAAAACCAAGCCGATCACCGCTTGCTACTTCATTTTGAAGCGGTTGATTACGACACGGAAGTGTTCGTCAACGGCACCTCCGTCGGCAAACACGTCGGAAGCAGCGACCCGTTCAAATTCGACATCACGGACCAGTTGCAGGAAGGCGAGAACGAATTGACCGTCCGAGTCATCGATCGCACCGCCACGCCGCAAACACTCGGCAAGCAGAAGCTGAAGCCAAAGGGGATCTACTACACGCGGGTCTCGGGCATTTGGCAAACCGTCTGGACAGAATCGGTACCCAAACGCCGCATCGACTCGATCAAAATGAAACCGCGTCTGGCGGATCGGTCGCTACGTGTCCTGCCCACGCTGGCCGGCACACCGCTGGATGGAGAACAGGTCCGGGTGACGGTGACCGACCGTGATGGCAACGCGGTGCTGGCCGATGCCTCGTTGATGGCGCACTTTGAAACCGTCCACCCGTGGTCACCCAGCGATCCGTACCTGTACGACATCACCGTCGAACTGCTCGACGGCGATGGTGAAGTGGTCGACCGCGTTGAAAGCTACGCCGGAATGCGTGAATTCGATATCGCCCGTGACCAGGCGGGCGACTTGCGGATGCGAATCAACGGCGAGTTCATCTTCCATTGGGGGCCGCTGGACCAGGGGTGGTGGCCCGACGGTTTGCTGACGCCTCCCTCGGATCAAGCGATGCGCTACGACATCGAATTCTTGAAGCAAGCGGGCTTCAATACGATCCGCAAGCACATCAAAGTCGAACCGCGCCGCTACTATTACCACTGCGACAAGATCGGAATGTTGGTGTGGCAAGACATGCCTTCAACGGGCGAGCGGCCCAAATGGACACGGATGGCGCCCAATCCGCCAGAAGCCGAGAAGTCGGATGGCGATCGCAAACAGTTTGTCACTGAACTGAAAGCCATGGTTTCCAACCTCCGCAATCATCCTTCCGTCGCCGTTTGGGTCCCATTCAATGAACGGTGGGGACAACACGAATCGATCCGCACGGCGGCGTTGATGGAGAACTTGGATGTCCGACGCCCAATCAATCTGGCCAGCGGCGGAAACTTTTTCCCGGCGGGCGACATCGCTGACCACCATTCCTATCCCAATCCGGACTTCCCTCTCAACGACGAACGGTTCGACGACTACGTGAAGGTCGTGGGCGAATTTGGCGGTCACGGCTGGATGGTGACGGAGCACCTTTGGAATCCAGATCGCCGCAACTGGGGGTACGGCGGTCTGCCCGAGACCAAGGAGGAGTACGTCCAACGCTATCGCGAAACGTTCTCCCAACTGATGGACCTCAAACAGCAAGGAATCGCGGCGGGCATCTACACGCAGACCACGGACGTGGAAGGCGAAATCAACGGGCTGATGACCTACGACCGTGAAGTCCAGAAGATCCCCGCCAAGACCCTCGCCGAAATCCATTCACCGCTAAACGACTGACCCACCGACGGCGGGCCAAGGAACAGCGGGCCAAGGGACGGCGGGCCGAGAGGTATTGAAACCGAGCACGGTGATCGATCCTCGGACATCACCCGCCGGCCTGGCGAGAGCGTGACCCCGTCAGAGCCGATCGGTTTCTCAGCGGGGAGATCTCCGCTCGTTTTCGTCTCGGCGCCGTCAACGCCGAAACGACACTTTGGCATGCTCCGGCACGCGATTCAGTTCGCCGGCGGTGCCGGCGGCATCGGCGTGACCGTTGCGGGCTCCAACGGCGGTGCGGCGTCAGACGCGGGCGCGGTATCGGCTTCCGGTGCCGTGATGACAGCTCCGGCGGGCAGATCGGTCGCCGGAGGCACGGGGTAGCTCCCGGACAGATCCATCGCATCGCAGACGCATCCGCCGTCGCACGCCGGGCCGCCGCAACACCCGCCGCCGCGGCCCCGATTGACCTTTTCCGCGGTCCAGGTGTATTCGCAGGCGGGGCACTTGTACTTTTCCGTTTTCAACACGCAGACCTTGCGAAGACGGGCGCCGTTGTGGACACAGGCGGAACAGCCTCGTCCGCCACAGCTGTCGCACGCGGCACATGCAGCCTTCTTGGCGTGCTGCCATGGAAACACGACGCGGGGAATGCAAATCACTTTCGCTTCCACGTCAAAGCACTGCTTCTCGACTTCGACCTTCTCCGCCGACAACTTGCAAACGTGATCGCAAACGGGACAGCAGGCATGACCGGTTTGGTCAAACAACTTGCCGTGGCCCGCTTCGGCCCGAGGCGAAAGCAGCGCGGCGAATGCCAACGCGAACAAGCACGCGAGTGTGAGTTGGATCTTTTGGTTCATCTTTGATTCGTCCGTGAGAGTATTGCGGGTGGGGCTGCGCGATCGGGTCTAGAAATCGATCATGTAGCGGAAGCCCAGGATGCTGAAGTCGCCGCCGATTCCCGCCGCTAATGGAACATCATCAAGCCCCTGACCGCCGTTTTCAATTTCACCAACCACGTAGTTGCACTGGATCTTCGAATAGGCCGTCCAGTACCAGTTCAGACCGGCAGTGATTCCGTAGCCCCGTCCCCCGCGGATGTCCGAATCGGAAAGGTCCAGGTAGTCACCACGAAGCGCCACGCACAGTGCCCCCCAGCCTTTCCCGGTGCCGCCGCGACAGCGATCGACGACGAAGAAGTTCTCGAACGGTTTGACTCGATCGATCGTGCCCGACGTGCGATTGAGCGGGATGTATTCGCCCGTCAAGAAGTACGATGCGAACAGATAGCCCCCTTGAAAATGAAGGTTGCTGCCGTTGAAACCACCCGCAGGATCGCGCTGCACCCAAGTGTTGATGTATTCGCCGGTGATTTGCAACGCACCGATGTTCAACATCGATTCCAACCCCAGTTCCTGGTAGCCTTCGGACCCCAGGATTCGGTTGGTGTTCCACCATCGGGAATCGCTTCGCGCCAGCGGCCGCGTCCGAAACCTGGCCTCATTCTGGTTCTGGTCGTTGTCGATGGTCCCGTCGCCATCGGTGGTGTTGACCGACCCGGAAAGTCCCCAGTGCCAGTAGCCACGTCCGCCACTGATTTCGTCGTACCAGGGACTTCCCGACAGACGACCGTACAGACCGGCTTCGTCATAGTCGCCGCGGTAACGACCGTCGGTGCTAATGTTTTCCAGCAGAAACGCTCCATACCGCCAGTGCACCGACTCGGCGTCGTTGTAACCGTACATGCAGACACCCAAACGTCGCGCGTCCTCGTTGAACGCTTCGACGGCCAACGGTCGCTCGGCGAACACGTTGTGGCGGCTGCTGTTCAGGTGATCCAAACCGATCGGGCGCTTTTGGTTTCCGATCAACAGCGTCTGATTGTGCGGCAGATTGTTGAATCCGAGGTACACGTCCTTCATCTCCGCCGATGACGGATTGTTGAAGTCCAACTGGATTCGGTACAGCATGTTTTGGGGAACGGTGCCGGTCCACGTCAGCCGGATTCGGCGGAAATCCCAACGATCTTCCGGATCGTCATTCGGATCCCCCGTCTCAAGCTCGTTGACCCCCGGGTCGCTGTCCAAAAAGTTCCAGTTGTCCAGGTGAATTCGGCCGTTGAGCTTGTACGCCGGCTTCTTCTTCTTGGCGTCCGCGTCGCTTTTCAGCTCATCCTGGTAATCCTTCCAGCTGGTTTCCAACTCTCCGACGCGTTCCAGCAGTTCCTCGTATTCACCGATCGGAACCGTCCCTGCGGGAAAGGACGAACGGGTATCGTCGCCGTCCCCATCGGTTTCGATCAGTCCCGTGTCCGCCTGATCGATCACGTCGTTTTGCAGCATTGCCGTCTGGTAGGTCGGCAACAACGCATCGTTGTGCGATAGAAGTCCCAAACCATCATCGGCCTGAGCGGACGCGAGGCCCGAAACGAAACTGAGTGCGAGCGCGACGGTGGTACGTCGGCAGCGCGCTGAGAGAGATGGTCTCATCGCTGTTGGTCATCCATGAACTAGTCGATTCACTCCGTCCACCGGTCGATCCTTCAACCGGATGCGGACGGATTCCGCCAATCAATGAGCCGAGATCCAAACCAAGGTGTCACTCGCCTCCAGGTGCCCGAATCGGAATAAACGTAACCGGTGCTACGGCCCGATCCCTTGATTTGCCATCGCTTTCACAATTACGAAACAAACGATCGGCATCGCCCGCGACGGGAACGCAATCGGACGGACCCGAACAATCCGTCGATAGCGACACCACCGGGTTGTCCCAATCCGCACAATCGTCTGGCTTTTCCAAGATTCGAGGGGTAGAATGAAGCGAATGTTAAGAAACCATGAAGGTTTGGGCATCGCCGGTCGTTCTCTGCATAGGCGTGTCGCGCTTTCAAGAAACAAGAGGGTCTGATGAAAGCACTCCAGTCGAACCTCCGCTCCATCGAAGACGCCATCTGCCAGCAAGCCGATCGCGCCGAATCGATGATCCGATCCGCCTATCGAGGATTGTGCGAACGTTGCCTGGGAACTGCCGACGAAGTGCGTTCCATGGAGGTCCAAATCAATGACTTGGAAGTCCTGATCGAAGAACGTTGCCTGACCCTCTTGGCGCTGCAACAACCCGTCGCCAGCGATCTTCGCCGCGTCGCAGCGGCGTTGAAAATCAATGCCGATTTGGAACGCATCGCCGACCTGGCTCTCAAGCTGGCCGAACGGACCGAGTCGCTGATCGACTACCCCGAAGTTCTGATTCCGACCAAACTTAGCGAGATGGTGCTGTGGGCGATCGGAATGGTCCAGGACGCAAAACAGGCGTTCGTTGCCAACGATCCGCAGTTGGCCCGTGAGGTCTGTCGCCGTGACAGCGAACTGGACGAGATGAATCGCGCCGTGATTGATGAATTGGTCGCGACGATGGAGGCCAATCCCCATCAGGTGTCCATGTACCTGCACGTGTTCTCGGCTTCCCGAATCGTCGAGCGAATCGGTGACCACGCGACCAACATCGCCGAAGACGTCGAATACGTTGTCGAGGGAGAAATCACCCGCCATCGATCCGGCAAGACGGCGGGACGCGCCAGCGCGTGACCCCGGCCGCATTCGCGGATCAATCCGACGGCCGTGTTTTCGCGGCCGACAGGTCGGCGATGGGATTCAGCGCACACGGAGAGCATCAACCGGGAATCTGCCGGACCTCCGAATCGGCCACGGAATACGCGGCCGCTATTGCAACCGCGCGACGTTCGAGCGGCTTCTCGCTCGGACAAACCAACCGCCTCCCGGCCGTGGCCCTGGTCGTCAGCTTGCCGACCATCGGATGAACCACTGGCCGCGTGAAGCCGGTCGGGTGGGTCGTGCCGCCGCTTGTCTTTCTTTCCGGCAGGGCCACGACATGGAACCGCCGCCACCCCTCGCGGGTGGCTGCGACCGATCGCCACGAAGCGGTAGCGTTTCTGACGGTTAGACGGGTGTTGATCATCCAAATCGCATGACCGCTCCACCCTTTTGTGACCGCACGCGGTTCCCGCAAGCTAATTTCAAATGCGGTCGAACGCGGACTCGTGCTTGTTCAATGGCGCCGCGGAGGAGTTGCCTGACATTTTCCCACGTCCCTGCAAGACAAGTCCCTGGAAGACATGATCCACGTCCAGCATCTGTCAAAGACCTACCAGGATCTTCAACGGGGAAGGTTCGTGGCGGTCGACGGCGTGTCTTTCTCGGTGCGGGCGGGCGAAATCTTCGGTCTTCTGGGTCCCAACGGTGCCGGAAAGACGACGGTGCTGCGGATCTTGAGCACCATCCTGGAACCGTCCGGCGGCATTGCGACCGTCGCGGGATTTGATGTCGTCCGGGACGCGGCCGATGTGCGACGCAACATCGGTTTCGTCAGCAACAACACCGCGATCTACGACCGGATGACCGCCTGGGAAATGGTGCAGTACTTCGGACGGCTGCACGGCATGAAATCCGATTTGCTGCGTCAGCGACTGGAAACACTTTTCGACCAGTTGAGGATGAATGAGTTTCGCGATGTGCCCGGCGCGAAGATGTCGACGGGTATGAAACAGAAGGTTTCCATCGCGCGGGCCATGGTCCACGACCCGCCCGTGCTGGTCTTCGATGAAGCCACTCTGGGTTTGGACGTTCTGGTGGCTCGCAACCTGCTGTCGGTCATTCGATCGTTGCGCGAGGCGGGCAAGTGCCTGATCTTCTCGACACACATCATGAGTGAAGTGGAACGGCTGTGCGACCGAATCGCGATCATGTACCGCGGCAAGATTCTGGACACGGGAACACTTGATGAATTGCGGGGGCGGCACCGCGAGGACGATTTCGAGGAGCTCTTTTTCGGCCTCCTCAGTCAGCACGAGCAGGAACGTCGCAACGGCGATCTCGACGGATCGGTGATGGCCGACCCCGGCGGATGGTCGGTCGCCGCGACCGCTCCGGGAGAAACATCGGCATGAGTGCACGCACGAGCGTGATTCGCTCGACGGAGGAAGATACCGATCGCACGCGGTTGTCGGCCGTTTGGTTGATCTACCTTCGCGAGATGCGCGACCAACTGCGGGATCGGCGAACGTTGTTCACGATCGCCGTCCTGCCGATCATGTTGTACCCGCTGGTCGGCATGCTGCTGATGCAGATCGCCCAGTTTTCCCAAGAGAACCCGACCTCGGTGTGCCTCATCGGCAGCGAGCATTTGGAAGGGGCTCCTCCGCTGATCGAGGGAAGCCAATTGGCCGCCTCCCTGATCGACGCGCCCGAATCAATCCAGCTCAGAACCTACCGATATGACGAATTGAGTTCCGACAGCGGTTGGAGATCCCGCGCCGAAGGCTGGGTCCAGGCGGGCGCCTTCGATGTCGTCGCCGTGATTCCGCCCAACCTGGCAGGTGAAAAGTCGGCGGAGGCTTCCGCCGCTGCCGATTCGACGACGGATGGCAATCAGTCAACGCCAAGTTCAGCGTCCGGTTCGAATGATGCGGAATCCGTGGAACAACCGCGCATTGAGATGCTGTACAACGTCGGCAGCGATCAATCAGTGCTGGCGCGGGAGCGGCTGGTCGGTGTGCTTTCCGCTTGGCGAGGTGAATGGATCAAACAGCGACTGGCCCACGTGGGGATCGATCCCGATTCGCTGCTGCCGTTCGAATGGTCAGACAGCAACGTTGCGCCGCAACAAACACGGGAGGCAGCTTTCTGGAGCAAGCTGTTGCCTTTCATCATGCTGGTCTGGGCGATGACCGGCGCTTTCTATCCCGCGATTGATTTGGTCGCTGGCGAAAAAGAACGCGGCACCCTGGAAACGCTGCTCTGCAGCCCAGCGCTGCGAAGCGAAATCGTGTGGGGGAAATTGGCCGCGGTGGCAACCTTCAGCATGTCCACGGCACTTCTGAACGCGGGCAGCATGCTGATCACCAGTTCGCTGGTATTCAAAAATCTGAACATCGCCGGCGCGTCGAGCTCGCTGGGCGCGCCGCCGCTGGCCCCCATGCTGTGGCTGCTGGTCGCATTGATTCCGCTTTCCATTCTGTTTAGCGCGTTGGCGTTGGCCGTGGCAGCGATGGCACGTAGCAGCAAAGAGGGTCAGTACTACCTGATGCCCCTGATGATGGTCACATTGCCATTGGTGATGCTGCCCATGCTTCCCGGCACCACCTTGAATTTCGGTACCAGTTTGATTCCGGTGACCGGAATGTTTCTGCTGGTGCGATCGCTTGTTGAAGGCCAGTATGCATCTGCCGTGTTCTTCGTGCCCATGGTGCTGACGGTCACGGGCAGTTGTTTGTGGCTGGCGGCGCGCTGGGCCCGGCGCCAGTTCGAAGACGAATCGGTATTGTTCGGCGGCGGTGAGCAGTGGGAACTGGGCATGTGGGTCCGGCACCTGTGGCGGGATCGCCAGACCGCGGCGACGCCGGCCCAGGCCTATGCGTGCGGGGCGATCATTCTGGTCTGTCTGTTCTTCGCCCGGCTGACGGTCAGCGAAATGCCGACAACGTTCGCGGGGATCGCCAAGCTGGTGATGATGCCGCAAACCTTGATCGTGTTTCCCGCCTTGATCATGGCGGTGATGCTGACGACGTCGACTCGACAAAGCCTGCGCATTCGCATGCCTCACTGGACCACGTTCCCGATGGGCGTGTTGCTAGCGATCACTTTGCATCCTTCCTACATGATGCTTTCCAAGTTCATCAACCACTTGTACCCGGTCAGCGAGCAGGCGGCCGAAGCGATGCGTCCGTTCGCTGAGCAGATCGCTGCGGCCCCCTGGTCAGCCGTTTTGCTGTTGATGGCGTTGCTTCCTGCGGTCTGCGAAGAGCTGGCTTTCCGCGGTTTCATTTTCGGCGGACTGGTCCGAGAGAACGGCAAGCTGCGGGCGGTCGTGCTGACGGCGCTGATGTTCGGGATTTCGCACGGGGTCCTGCAACAATCGATCGCGGCCTCCATGATGGGATTGATCCTCGGATGGATCACGCTGAAAACCGGAAGTGTCTTGCCGGGGATACTGATTCACTTCACCAACAACGCCCTCTCAGTCTCGCTCGGACGGATCGCAGAGAGCAACTGGCACGCGGCTTCGTTGTTCCTTCAAGAAACGGAAATGGGGCCCGTTTATCAACCCTTCTGGACGCTGATCGGGATGGGGGTTGCCGCCACCTGCCTGCTGTACTTCGGGACGATGAATCCGGTCGTCGACGAAAGCGATTCGGAGCCGGTGGAACAGGGGCATCGAGACCTGATCGATCCCACTGCGGCACTAGCATCGGCATGACCACGGGGCCCGGATGCGGGCAATCAACCAGCGTTCAAGTCCCGATCAGCCCCATGATGGTTCGAACGCTCAACAGAAGCGTCACGGCCAATCCGAGGTAATTCAGCGGAGTCACCCAAACCGGCAACAAGCCGGTTTGGATTCGCCGCGCTTGCCAGATGATGGTGATGGCCAGAGCAGGAAAAGCGATCACGGTCAGTGATTGGGCGACGACAATGAAGTCGGCCAGCGGCACCTCGGTCAACACACCGATCGCCGCCACGACCCAGCCCAACAGGAGCACGCCAACGGTCGTCAGCCGTACGTGAATGGATGACAGTTTCGACGGCATCCCCAGGGCGTCGCAAAAGACAACGGCGCCGATCAATGCGTTGACGACGAATGAGCTGACCGCGCCGGCCAGCACGCCGGCGGCAAACACGTACCGCGCCGCATCACCAAACAACGGATCCAACGCGCGGGCAACCGCCGACGCGTCGGTCAACGATTCCGGAGCAACCTTCAAATGCAACGCGGCGGCCCCCGTGATCAGGATCATCATCGTGATCAGCCCCAGCGAACAAATTCCAACAAAGGTATCTAGAACGCCCAGCCTGAAATCCGAAACGTTCCATCCTTTCTCGCGAACCTGATACGACTGGTAGAAAGCTCCGGCCACGGAAAACGTCGTCGCCACCAAGGCTCCGCTGGCCATCCAGGAGACCGTATCGATCCCCTCGGCCGTACTTCCACGTGGCAGCGACGGGATCAATCCGGACAGGATTCCATTCAGCGTGGGCGAGGCGAACCACAGATTGATTGCGAATGCCACGACCATGGCCGCCACCAGCACCGCCATCGTCTTTTCGATCACGCGGTACAAATCCCGTCGGCTGGCCCACAGCAATCCGATGATCGCAAAGTTAAACACCAGCGGCACGGCGGTGCGGACCAGTCGCGAACTGAGGGCGGACGCGGCCGCGGGTTGTCCCGCCTGGGTGTCGACCGGGTCCATGAATCCCTCGGCCGCCATCAACATCGCGTTGTTGTTGGACGCCTGGAACATTGTGATGGCCACCAACATCGCGCCGCCGACCAGCCAGGCGATCGGACGACCGAAAGCTGACGCGACGGCTCCGCAAGGCGTCTCCCGCTGTGAAACGCCGATGGCCATTGACGTCACCGTCAAAGAAATCATCAACAGACTTGCCAGCGGCACCAACCACAACAACTGATAACCGTATTGGCAACCGACGCGTGAAGCGCTGACGATGCTGCCCGGCCCCAGAACCACCGCGGCAACGACAATCGCCGGACCGATCCGGCGCAGCAGAGAAAGGAATTCGCTCATTTAGGTCAACACAGGCGGTGCATGCGATCGGTTTCTTTGGCTAGCAGATAGTAAAACGTCACTCGGCATTTGAATTGATCGCCTTGCATGATTTGGCAGACCTTTTGGATCGCGGCATCAGCTTCGTCCGCATCCAAATCCAAATTGATGTTGCAATATCCGTCACGAATTGCCTTGAGTTCATTCGGGTCCGTCGCGGCCACGTTCGCTCCATCGCGTGACTCCAGCGCGATTCCCAAATGGCCGACAAGCGAATCGACCGCATCCTCCACCGGCGACTCGACGTACTTCTTCACGTTCTCGAGATAGTTGGTCATCTTCAAGGCTCCTATCAACCTGGCAAACGTTGGCGCGACACGACGGCTGCCGAGGCTGCCTGTGTGCCTGCGACGGACCGTCCGACGTGGTGTATGACTATAACGCGCGTCGCAGCAGCGGTGGGGTGTCTCCGGGGTCCGGATGCAGGACCAGCGGAGCCCGTGTTCGACATGCCCGGCTGAGCGGCTAATCGTTTTTGCCCGAATGTCCTGCAGCGGTTGCGCGTCGCACCAGATGTCTCGCCGCCAGTGACAGCGGAACGACGTCACGCGGGGCTCTGGGTCCAGTACCGAAAAGCTCGCATCGTTTGCCGCGCGGCTTCATGAGGATCGGGCCAGGGGAATGCTTCGGCGCACAAGTAGCCGCTGTAGTCGATCGATCGGAGCGCACGCATGATCGGGGCAAAATCGAAATGCCCACCGCCGACCGGCCGGCGATTGCTGTCGACAAAGTGGATGTGTCCCACCAGGTCGCCACCCGCCCGCAACGCCCCCGCGATGTCAACTTCTTCGATTCCCATGTGGAATAGGTCGCACAGCAATTTCACATTGTCGGTGGACAGTGAACGCAATAACTTCACACCGTCAGCGACCGTGCAGCACTGGTTGGTCTCGTATCGATTCAGCGGTTCGTAGATCAACGGCACGTTGTACTGTGCCGCGTGCGAGCCACCGTCCTCCAAGGCCTCGGCCAAGTATCCCAGTGCGGTTTCCGAATTGACATTTCCGTCACTCCGGCCCTGCATGGAACCGATGATCGCCATCGCCCCAAACTGGCCGGCGGCGTCAATGATCGTCCGCACGAACTGCTGCGCGTCACGTCGCTTTTGGGCATCCGGATCGGCCAGCTGCAATCGGTGTTTGACCCACCCGGCTCCGGTCCCCAAGGCCGCCAGCTTGACCCCGGCAGAATCCAACAGGTTTCCCAAAGAATCCAGATTCAGGGACTCCACCGAGGGAGCAAAGATTTCGACCGCGTCATAGCCGAGTTCTCCGGCAAAAGCGATGGATTTCTCCAGCCCGTCCCACAACACGAACGGACCGCCGCGGGCCTCTTGGACAAGTGAAAGGGTGATGCAGGACTTCATGAATTGATGGGGGTTTCGAGAGGCAAGCAAGAGATGACGAGACGACGACACGCTGACGCGAGGGCGCCCCGTCCATCATCCGTCGTTGTTCTCCGGGCGACCTTCGACGTACACCCAGTTGTGGATCGGCCGCAGGATCTCCTTGACTTCTTCGACCAGTTGATGATCCAGCGGTTGGTCCAGCCAATCACACCATTGATTGACACGGTCGGGGTTGGCCGAACCGACGACGCAACTGGCAAAGGCGTCGTTCGCGGCTGTGTACTGTAGCGCCAACTTGGCAATGTCGGTCCCCTTGTCCCGACAGTGAGCCGCCGCCTTGGCCGCCACTTCACGCACCGCTTCGGTCGACTTGTGCCAGGACGGCAGCGGGGCATTGGTCAACAGGCGGGCGGAAAAGGGCGCCGCATTGATGATCCCTACCCCTTTTTCGCGACAAGGCTCGATCAAGGCCAACGCCATGTCGTTCTGAAGCGTGTAGTGGTTGTAGGTCATTACCACGTCCAGATCCGTTTGCCGCAGCATCTCGTGAAAGATCTTCATCGGGTAACCGCTGACACCGATGAAACGGACCTTTCCCTTATCGACTTCCTTGCGAAGGGCGGGAAGCGTTTCCTGGACGATTTGTTCCAGGTCGACGAACTCGATGTCATGGCAGAAGACGATGTCCAGATGCTCGACCTGCATGCGTTCCAAAGAAATGTCCACGCTCTCACTGACACGTCGCGCCGAAAAGTCGAAGTGCTGGGGTGCGAAGCGTCCAAGCTTGGTGCTCAGCACGTAGGAATCGCGGGGAATCTCCGGCAACACGCGCCCCAGCATGATCTCGCTCATCCCCCGCCCGTAGTAGGCGGCCGTGTCGATGTAGTTCATGCCGCGGTCGAGTGCCGTCCGCACGCAACGCAACGCTTCGGGAACATCGATCGGACGAAACTCGGCACCAATCGAGGAAGCGCCGAAGCCCAACACCGAAAGTTCCAGTCCTGTCTTTCCGAGCGGTCGTTTCTTCATCACAAAAGGGTCTCGTCTCCGGGGAGGTCAAATTCGCCGCCAACCTACCACACCGCGACGTCGGTGACGCCGGGGCGCCGTCCCCGCGTGAGATCGATTCCCGGAAATGTGAGATCGGTTGCCAAAGCCCCCAGGCGGCACGACATCGGCACGGTTCCATGTTATTCTCTTGAGCTTTGAAACACGCCTCCGGGCTTCGTCCGCCCGACCGTCTTCCCACCAGCCTGCTCGCCAGACTGCCTCCCTTCACCCGGCACCGCAAAGCGTAACGATGACAAGTTCTCCCTGTCGTTGGGGAATCCTCAGTACGGCCCAGATCGCTCGCAAGAATTGGAAAGCCATCGCGTTGAGCGGAAACGGGATCGTGGGCGGCGTCTCCAGTCGCTCCGCCTCTCGAGCCGAACAATTCATTGACGACTGTCAGCGCGAAGTCCCCTTTGACGATCGCCCGCAAGCCTTTGAAGGGCACCAGGCGCTGCTGGAAAGTGACCAGATCGATGCCGTTTACGTGCCCCTGCCCACCGGGCTCCGCAAACCTTGGGTCTTGGCCGCCGCCGAAGCCGGAAAGCACGTGCTGATCGAAAAGCCGATCGCCGACAACGCCGCTGACGTCCGCGAAATGATCGACGCCTGCGAGCGGAACGGTGTGCAGTTCATGGACGGGGTGATGTTCGACCACGGTAAACGGATCGCGGAGGTCTGCCAACAAATCCGCAGCGGCATGCTGGGCAGGGTGCGGCGGATTCAGACCCATTTTTCGTTCACCGGCGATGAATCGTTCCACCAAGACAATATTCGCACCGATGCCACGCTGGAGCCTCACGGTTGCCTGGGCGACTTGGGCTGGTACTGCATCCGATTCATCCTGTGGGCCAACGACTTTGCCGAGCCTACCTCGGTCTCCGGTCAGATGCTCACGGCGCTGGAGCGTGATGGCGCCAAGACATCCGTTCCGGGCGAATTCCGGGGCGAACTGGCCTTCCAGGGCGGAATCACTGCCGGGTTCTATTGCACCTTCCTGTCGGCCAACCAGCAGTTGGCAACGGTCTCGGGCGAGGACGGCTACCTGACCCTGGACGATTTTGTGCTGCCCATGTACGACGGACACACCCGCTGGCAGGTGCACAAGCACGACCTTGCCATCGACAATTGCCGTTGGAATTTCCGCCGGGTCAGCGAGCACTTTGCGTGTGACGAATACCACAGCGGTGAAGCCAATTCGCAGGAAGTCGAAATGGTCCGGACGTTTGCCCGTCACGCGATCGACGGCCAACCCGACCCCGAGCTGGCCGCCCGCGCGCTGCTGACCCAGCGCGTGCTAGACGCTTGCCGCCGCAGTGCTGACCAGGACGGCACACCGGTTTCCCTGGATGACTGACGAATCCTCGACCGCACACTTCCCCTTGGCTTGCCGAATTGGCCCGACCGCTTTCCGTGTCTGACCGCCGACTGTGTCTGACCGCCGACGATTCTCGGGCACGATGATTCTCAGGCAGATGGGGCAGAGCAATGCTGCCGTGATCCGACACTCCCTTCCCCGCCTTCTCTTTCCTTCTGGCCCGAAAGACCCGCTATGACCATCGCCACTTTCTTACTGTTCACCGCCCTGGTGGCGTTCGCGACCTGGTGGGTGACGCGTGGGACAACCGACGATACGGACGAAGGTTACTTTCTGGCCGGACGTTCGCTGACGGGAGTGTTCATTGCCGGTTCGTTGCTGCTGACCAACCTCTCGACCGAACAATTGATCGGACTCAACGCCGCCGCCTTCAACGAAGGGTTATCGGTCATGGCGTGGGAAGTCGTCGCCGGCATTTCCCTGGTCGCGTTGGCGTTGGTTTTTCTGCCCCGGTATCTGAAGTCGGGGATCGCGACGATCCCCGAGTTTTTTGAGAGCCGCTACGGGTCCGGTGTCCGCACCTTGACCACGTTTCTGTTTGTCGTGGCGTACATGCTGATCCTGCTGCCGTTTGTGTTGTACCTGGGGGCCCGAGGCCTTTCACGGATGCTGGATCTGGAAACGCTGTTGGGATTGGACGAGCTGCAAACGATTTGGGCCGTGATCATTTTCATCGCCGCGGTCGGCTCCGCTTACGCCATTTGGGGTGGCTTGCGTGCCGTCGCGGTGTCCGACACGTTCAACGGAGCGGGCCTGCTGATCGGCGGCCTGCTGATCACCTTTTACGCACTGTCGGCGGTTGCCGGCGAAGGCGGCAGCCTGTTCTCGGCGCTAACCTTGATCGCTGACCATGACCCCGACGCATTTCAGTCGCTCGGGTCGATGGACGAAGACGTCTCCTGGCCGACGCTATTCAGCGGTGTGTTGTTGCTGAACTTCTTTTACTGGTCCAGCAACCAGCAGATTATCCAGCGGACGTTTGGCGCCAAGAATCTCGCTGAGGGACAAAAGGGGGTGCTGCTGGCCGCATTCTTCAAGATCCTTGCTCCGCTGATCCTGGTGCTGCCCGGGATCGCCGCCGCCTACCTGGCCGATACCGACCCGACCTTTTCCGAACGTGTCGGCGGGGCGGCCGACAATGCCTACGGGGCGTTGGTTGCAACCGTCCTGCCCAAGCCGCTGATCGGTTTCTTTGCCGCGGTCGTGGTGGGGTCGATCCTGTCCACTTTCAACTCGGTGCTCAACAGCAGCGCGACGCTGTTTTCGTTGGACGTCTACAAGAAGTTTTTGCGTCCGAACGCGAGCATGCATGAAGTCGTGATCACGGGCCGGATGTGCAGTCTGATAGTGGCGGTGTTCGCCGTGATCGCCGCCCCGAACTTCTTTTACGGCCGGGAAGCCATCTTCGGCTTCTTCCAGAAACTCAACGGCGTTTATTTCATCCCGATCCTGGCGATCATGATCGTGGGGCTGACCAACCGGATGGTCGACGGGATGTCGGCGCTGATCACCCTGGTGGTGGGGCTGATCGCGATGAGCATTGGCACCTTTCTCAGCGGCCAGACCGACACCGAACCGGGCTGGGTTGTGGAGACGTTCCATTCCCCCTACCACTTCATGGGGGTCGTGTTCATCGGATTGGTGATCCTTCAATTGGTACTGGGACAGATCGGATTGCGACGCAGTGAGCCCTACGTGCAGAAGGATGTGGGGGCGGTGGACCTGACGCCGTGGAAGGCGGCCCCGGTCGTCGGAGGGGGTCTGATCGCCTTCGCAATCTTCGTTTACGTCTACTTTGCCTTCTGAGATACCTTGCCTTCTGAGACACCGCGAATTCGGCCGCGATGCGGGCGAATGCCGGCCTCTGGCAAACTTTTCTTCTCATCTGGTTCCGGGGAATCGTCGCGATCGAGTTGCCGCGGGCGGCTGCGCTCTCGGACTCTTCACGCGATTTTTTTTGCGCGACAATCAAAACCGGCTACAATTCGGTCCGCGTGAACACGGAACTTGGACGTTCTGGAGTGGATTTTTTCGCGCCTAGCCGTTCGGGAAAGTTGGCCCCCAGACTTGTTCCCCTGTCTTCGCCAGGCTGCCGTCTTCGCCAGGCCGCCGCGGCGGTGGAGCGAACCTTGTCTTGGGCCGTTTCGACACGCGAGCGTGGACCGAATTGACGAGCAAGATTCGCTGTCAATCATTCGTTGTTTCCGGGTACGAGGAACCAATCTCCGCGTGCGAATATTGGAATCGCCGCGGCGTCATGCCCTGATGAACCGTTTCAGCTGCTGATAGAAAGAGTCTGAACGATGGATGCACCTCCCGAGAATTTCTCGGCCAACCCTTCGGACGAGACGAAGGTCCGCCCCCTGAAGAACGGGGAGACTCATCTTGCCAATGCGATTGAAGCGAACATGCAGCCTCCGTGGCAGGCGGGGGAAGTCCACGGCGATTTCTTGATCCGGGAACTGCTCGGGCGAGGCAAAGCGGGATTCGTCTACTCGGCCGACGACCTGGTGGCGCGGAGCCGCTGCGCGGTGAAAGTGCTGTGCCGGATGTCGTCCCACGATTTGTATCGAAACAAATTGGGTTTCCGCCGGATGTCCCCCTTCCGGCACCCCTGTTTGATGCGTACCGACCGGTTGGACAACATCGACGGCTACACCGTGCTCTCGATGGAAGAGATCACGGGAGACACGCTGTTTACGGCCGTCCGCCGCATGGCCGCGGGCGACCGGGCCGAAGCCTACAAATGGCTGGCCAATCTGTTGCACGACTACGCGGTCGGGCTGGCCGTGATGCATTTGGGCGGCGTGGTGCACCGCGATCTGAAGCCGACCAATTTGATGGTCCGCGATAACGGACACGGGGTGATTGTCGACTACGGTTTGGTTGCCAACTGTGATCCGGAGACCGATCCCTACGGGATTCGTCCTTACATTGCCGGGACGCCTCGTTACTTCTCTCCCGAAGCCCTGTGGGACCAGAGCTACACCCCGGCCGGCGACGTGTTCAGTCTCGGCTTGGTAATGCTGGACTGCCTGAACGAGATTTCCGGCTGCGACCTGTGGCTGCGTCAAAGCGACTTTGAGAACTGGATCCGGGACGAAGACGAACGGGTGATTTCCGACGCCGTTTCCGGCCTGCATGAAGAAATTCCGCCGGTGCTCCGAAACGCGGTGGCCGGCATGCTGTGTGCCGATCGAACCGAACGCCCGTCGTCACTGGACCTGGTTTCCATCACCAAGACCGACGATAACCCGATCCGTTTGATCACGGCCCAGCACGTGTTCGGACGCGAGAACGAATTGGAACAGATTCTGGAATGGGTCCGTGACATTTACCGCGGGGAAACGGGACGGTTGCACCTGTATGGGGAAGCCGGCGCCGGAAAAACGCGTGTCCTGGACGAAGTCGAACGTCAATTGCGACAGCACAACTGGGGCCAGGTGTATCGCGTCAAGTGTCGCTCGCGGGAAAACCATACCCTGCAGGTGATGGATCAGATCGCCGACCAGATCGCCGCCCGCTACACCCGCGGTGACCGTGACCTGCTGCGTCTTGACGCGGTCAGCCACACCATCCTGATCAAATCGTTTCCGCAGCTGCGTCATGTGCTGGTGGCGGATCTGAACGATTCCGCCGAACCGGTCGATTCGGCTCCCGAGCGTCTGGATGCCTTGGCCGCGGCCATGCGGCTTAGCCGGGAGCTTCGCAAGGTCGGCCCACTGATCATCATCATCGATGACGCCCAGTGGTCGGACCACGGCAGCAGCACCGTCTGGGACGAACTGCAGCAAGACACGGTGGGTTGCCTGGGCATCATCACGTCCTCGCGACAACCGGAAACCAATCAGCGTCAGGTCGCTCAGCATCGCATTCACCTGGGGCCGCTGCCCCAGGATGCGGCCTTGGCACTGCTGCAAAACGCGGCAACGCGGTGGAACACCAACATCAACCAACCGGGACTGCAGGAGTTGGTGGATGTCTCACGTGGCAACGCATTCCGCCTGGTCGAGCTGGCCGAAGAATTTCGCCCCGGTGGGACGCTGCATCAGGTCCAACAGTGCGAAGATGCATCGATCTCCAATCTGGGTGACGTCGATCGGCTGTGGAAGGTCCGGTTCGAACGGCTCAGCGAGAGAGCTCGCGCCTGCCTGGCATTCATCGTCACCGCCGATGCCCCGGTCTCGATTCAACAGCTTGAAGAATTGACCGGATGCTCCGAAGTCGACGCATCGGTCACCGAGCTGGTTCAACAACGCCTGATCAACGACGACGCAACCGGCCAGGAATGCATCACGGTGGTCCACGACAAGATCGCCGACGGCTTGATTGAAAACCTGGACGAAGACCAGGTCATCGACGCCCACTTGCGGTGGGCCGAACTGTTGACCAAACAGAACCGCCCCCGCGATTTTGCCGCCCGGATCGCCGGTCACTATTACACGGCCGGCCAGGACGGAGCGGCGTTGCCGTTCGCCATCACGGCTGCCGAGACCGCCGACCGCGCGTTCGCCAAGGCCGAAGCCGGGTACTGGCACGAGAAAGTGCTCAAACAGGTCGCCGGCGACGCCCGACACAAACACCTTCGCGATGCGGCGCGGTGCTATCACGAAGCCGACCTTCCCGAAAAGGCATCGGAACATTACCTACTGCTGGCCGGAGAAACGGTGACCCCGGCCGAGCGGATTCGCTTCCTGACGCTGGCCGTCCAACTGCTGGTCCGCAGCGGCCAGATGGATCGTGCTCGGCCACTGATCGCCGACCTGGGCCAACAAATCGGGGTCGATACCCGGTTTCGCATGCCCTGGCTTGCCATCGGAAACCGCAATCGCCTGTTCCAACTTGCCGACGAACTGTGCCAGTTGCCAGACGATCTGGATTTGACGGACGATCGCGACGCGAATGTCGCGGACTTCGATGACGATTGTTCCGCCGAGCAAGCGTTGGCCCGCTGCCGTCTGCATTTCTGCACGGCGATCAGCCGCCCGCTGACGATGCTGGATATTCGTTGCACCTTGCAACTGATCCTGGATGGTGGTGAGCAAGCCAATCGATCCGGGTCCATTGCCGATCGTGCACACTACGCGGCCATGGCAGGCGTCTGGTCGGCGATCACCAGCGGCAACCCCGCTCAGGTGCTGAAACAACGCCGCAAGACGCTGCACCGTCTGCAACAAACGCTGGTCGGCGCAGCCGCGCGCAAAGCGGCCGCCGAGGTTTGGGCGGGAATTGCACTGACCGACGCACTGATGATGCGTTGGAACATGGTCCCACGAGGCGTCGACGCCAGCATCCGCCACTACGTCTCCCAGTCACAACCGTTGCGGTTTGAAGTCTCCCATACGCGGTGGTTGCGGCTGTGGGCCGATTGGCATCTCGGACGCTGGGACCAGATGCGGGCGGTCGCCCATGACATGGTCGAAGACGCCATTCGCCGCAACGATGCCTACCAGCAATTGGTTGCGACAGCCGGATATGGCGGCAACGCCATGTTGTTGTCCGACTCCGTGCTCCAGCTGCAAGCGATCGGGCGTCAAAACAACCAAATGGTGACAGATTCGGGTGAAATCGAGTTGATCGATTTCTTCCGCTGGATGCAAAACGTCCAACTGGCGATCTACAACGGCGACTTCCAGTCCGCCGCCAACAAGGTGGTCAGCATGCGGCACGTGATGAAATCATCGTTGATTCGCCGCATCGACTTGGTCCAAGTGACGTTCGATTTTCTGGCCGGATTGGTCTCGCTTCACATTCGGCAAAATGACCTGATCCACACCTTCCCCGCCCTCAGCGACGCCACGGTCTCACTGAGCAGAGCGGTTTTCGCCCGCAACTGCATCCGCCGACTGCAGAGGCACCCGGGGAACTATCCGAAGATGCTGGGATCTCTGCTGGCCGGTATCCAACAACGAATCCTTGGCAATCGCCCCGCGGCGGAGGAAGCGTTTGGCCACGCTGCCAGACTGGCCGAAGCGGAAGACTTGACGCCGTACCGATTGGCGGCCCAAGACGCGCTCAGGAATCTAAGCAAAGACAGCAATGGCACGGATTCATTGCGTCAACTGATGATGGATTATCGAATTGAGTGTCCCGAAAAGCTCGAACGCCTCTACACGGTGCCTCCGCCGGCCGGCGAAACGCCGGGCGAAATCCAGTAACCGTCCCGCCGGCCGATCAGGCGAACAGCGATCGGATTGGTTGGCCCTGATCACAAATCGGCACCGGTCGGTCACCGTCCATCAGCGATTTGGTGTAGTCGATCCCCAACGCCGCAAAAATCGTGGCGAAGAAATCGGGAACGCCGACCGGATCGCTGACGATTTTCTTCGCCAGGTCGTCGGTTTGACCGTAGGCACCGCAGTGCTTCAACCCGCCGCCGGCCAGCACGCAGGTGAAAGCCGACCCCTGGTGGCCACGACCGCCACCGCTATCAAATTCCGGCGGCCGTCCGAACTCGGTGGTGATGACGATCACCGTCTTGTCCAACATCCCCGTCCGACGCAGATCATCGATCAGCGTGGCGACGGCGCTGTCCATTTCGCGAATCAGTTCGTGCTGATTGACAATGCCTTCGTTATGCACGTCCCAACCGGCGCCGTTCAGGAAGTTCAAGTTGTGCGAAACTTCCACAAATCGAACCCCTCGCTGAACCAGTCGTCGGCTGAGCAGGCAGCGTCGCCCAAATTCTCCGCCATATCGATTGAGCAATGCATCCGGTTCGCGATCCAGTTGAAACACCTGATTGAACTCGGGACCGCTAAGCCGAAGACTTTGCCGAATGGTATCGCGATAGTCCGCGCGGGTCGCTCCATTCGTTTCGCCTGCCATCGACAGCAACTGGGCGAGGTACTGCCCGCGGCGTGACTGGCGGTTTTGCGTGATTCCTTCCGGTCGCGACAACCCCGCCGGTCCCTCGTCGGTGCTGGTCAAGTACAGGTAGCCATCGCGGGATCCCAGGAAGCCTGGTCCCCGCGTGACATTCGGGTACCCGATCAACACGTAGGGAGGCACTTCCGGTGAAACCGCTCCGCGTTCGTGCGCAACAAGGGACCCCAGCGATGGATACGTCACGGTGCCGCTAATGTTGCGTCCGGTGTGCATTCGATTGGTCGCGGCGGCATGCTCGTCGATCACGTCGTGATGGACGGTGCGAACCGCAGTGACGTGCTCCATCTCTCTGGCAACGCCGGCCAAATGCTCACAGACCTGAACCCCGGGGACGGAGGTGTCGACCGCGTCGTAGTAGGCCCCCGGCTTCTTCGCCTTGGGATCGCCGCGGCGTTTCGGATCGAACGTGTCGATCTGTCCCATCCCGCCGCCCAGCCAGATGGAGATCACGTGCTCTGCCTGTCCCGAAATCAGTTCGCCCGACGACACTGCATCGGACGGTTTCCCGTCGGCCGGACCCGGCTGTTCGGCTCGAGCGGCGGAATTCTTCTCGGCTGCCGACGCGGGCAACGAAGCCGCCGAGGCAAGTGCCACTCCGGACGCGAGAATCCGACGTCGGTTCGGCAAGGGTGCATGGGTCATCGCAAACTTCCTTTAAGGCATCCAAACAAATTCGTCGTGATTGATCAAACTCCAAACCACGTCTTCATAACGGCCGCGCCAGTCCGGTTGCAGTCTGGGATCCGGCGGTGGGCCTTCTCGAACGCGACGTTCTCGTTCCTGCTGAATCTCATTGGCATCGGGTCTCAGGTGATTGAACCAATGGACCAACGGCAACTCCGGCAGATCCGCCACCGTTTCCAATTGGTCCGCCGGAACAATCCGGTCGTCGAACCCTTCGCGCAGCTGGCCGGCAAAGAATTGGCGTTCCGATTCTTGTGGCAGTCGAGTCAAGAATCGCAAATACAGCGAGTCGACAATTGCCTCGGCGTTGTCCGCGGAAACGGCCAGGTCCGCCAACGGACTGTCCACGGCCGCCCGGGACAGCGACATCGTCAAGACGCCGTTGGCCAGGATGCCCGGCTGCAACACGTTGGCTTCGGTCTCGCGTTGATGGACCGGCTTTTGCCGAGAGCCGTTCCAAGCAAAGGCGTGAAGCACGTCGACAATGGCCCGCGCCTTGGGCAGAGACAAACTGGGACGGTCGCGTTCGTTGTTCAGCGTGGCAAGCATCCACGCGCGGCTGGGCGTGCCCAGCGTCAGCCGGTTGGCCAGGGGACGACGCCCGTCATGAACGAAGGTCAACTCTTCGCAATCCATGCTGCGACCGGTCGCGGAGTGCATCGCATCCACGATTTGTTCTCCCGTCAATCGACGCTGGGTCGGACCGGCAAAGAACCGTCTGGCGGTGTCATCCCGGGTCGCCGGATCCAACGCCGTCCGCGCGTACAAGTCGCTGGTCAGGATCGTTCGCAGCAGATGACGGATGTCGTATCCGCTGGCGACGAAATCGTGAGACAACCATTGCAGCAGCTCCGGATGGCTGGGGCTGACGTGTTCCCAATCGTGAAGCGATTCGACCAGACCGCGTCCGATCAAACGGGTCCAAACCCGATTCACGATCACCGCGGCAAATCGGCGATTGGACGGTGCGGTGATCAACGCCGCCAGTCGCTCCCGAGAGTCCTCGGAATTCCGCACCAGGCGATCGATCGAGGCGTCGTTGGACGTTCCGGTGAAACGGGCCAGGGTCCACGCCGGTTCCACACGGACGCCCGGATCCAACGTGACCTCGATCAGCGGTTCTCGCTCCTGCATCTCGAAGAATGCGTCCGGCACACGGCTGGTGCTGGGAACACCCAACGGTTTGCGATTGAGCATCGCGGCGAGCGAAAACAGATCCTCCTGCGTGGTGCTGTGATAAGGCGAATCGTGACAGCGAGCACACTGCAATTCGATCCCCAACAATCCGCTGGCCAGAACATGAGCTTTCGCGGCCATGGGCGCGTCGTTCTCTCCGGCCATCCCGAATCCGGCGCTTCCGCCGGTGTGCCGGTCGCCGCGCATCATCACCAGTTCCGTCACCATTCGGTCGATCGGTTTTTGGTCAACCAATGAATCGTGCAGGAACCAACGAAACGGACCGGTGGAATTGAGCGACGTATTGAGAAGCGTCGGGTTCTCGGCCAACAGGTCCAACCAGTCCGATACCCACTGATCCGCCACGCGATCATCTTGCAACAATCGATCGACCAGCTTTTTTCGTTTGTCCGGCTCCGGGTCCGCCAGGAAGGAACGTGCCTCCTGCTCGGTCGGCGGCACGCCGACGGTGTCGAACGAAACGCGGCGCAAGAACGCCGCGTCATCGATCAATTCCGTCGGGTGGAGCGCCTGGCGATCGATCGAGTCGCGCGGCCAAGGTGCCTGAGCACGAATCCAATCGGAGAGCAGTTCGATTTCTTCTTTGCTCAGGTGCGCGTCGTCGCCCGGCGGCATGCTGGTGCTGGGGTCATCGGTCAGCAGCCGCAACATCAATTCGCTTTCATCGGGTTCACCCGGCACAATGGCGGCCCAACCGGACTCACCGCCCTCCAAAGCGTCCTGACGAGAATCCAGACGCAAACCGCCCTTTTCGGCATTGCCATGGCAACGCACGCAATGGGTCTTCAGTAGCTGCTGAGCACGTTGGGCCAGCACGACGGTTGATTCTGAAAGCGGATCCTGATCGTCGAGTGATTGCCGCGCCTGCGACATGCGATGAAGAACGAATGCATCGACCGGATGCGTATCGCTTTCACCCACCGTCGAATCGGAAAGCGATGCAGGGCTCGGAACCGAGGGTGCGGGATGCTCATCGGCCCAGCCTTTAGCTGCCTGGTGCCGCTGGTCCCAGTAGTCGTCATGGTCCGCAGCCAGATTGCGTCGCAGGGAGGTTTCCCAGGACGACATCTCCGCGTCAATCCGATCCAGTTCAGGCCCCACGATGGCGTCCCGCAGTGCCAAGCTCTGGTGGCGACCTTCGACTGGTAGCAGGATGTTAAAGGATTCTCCGTCGGCGGTTTCGATCGCCACGCAAACCTCGCCGGTCTCGGTGCGGCGTTGGTTTCCGCCGACGATCAATTCCAGAACGACGCGGCAAACTTTCGTTGACCCCGCCCCCTTGATCTCATGATCCGCGATCACTTCCTGCTGCCCATAGCCTTTCACGCGGACGCCGGGATGCGGAGGCTGCGCCAGCGGTGCGACAGGTTCTTCTCCGCTGGGAGCCTGTCTGGTTTGTAATTTCGTACTCGCGACCAGTTCACCATTGATCCACAGCCGTCCCAGTGACCGGGCGCGAAGCAGAACGCGGTTTGCCCCGGTCGGCAATTCGACGTCGGCCGCCATCCGCAACAATCCGGGTGACTTCCAAGCCGAACGGATCCCCCAGGCGTCGTAACGCATCGGCACACGTGGCAACAGGAATGAATCCCCCTGCCATACGGCGATCTGCGGATCCGGCGGCGGAAGCTGGTCCAGAAATTCCTGATCGGGCCACTGATCGACGACGGGCAATCCGTCGTAGAACTGATGTAACACCTTGCCCGCGGGGACGCCCGCGATTTCCGGCATCTCGGGTTTTCCTCCGACCGGTGTGCGGGGAACCGATTCGTCCCGCCGATACAGGAGCTTGATTTCCGCGTCTTCCCGCATGCGCCGCTGGACCGAAACGGAGTCGATGGCGCCGGCAAAGCTGTTCCCCGCACTGCCGCCCAGGGCCGACCCGATCCACACGGCGTCGTCGTCGACGATCGGATCTTCGTTGGTGGGCCCCGCCATGTCCCAGGTTCCGCTGCAGGGCGCGCCGTCAATCCAACCTCTCACGGAGGTCGGTTCGCCAAATCGGTAGGCGACCGCCACATGATGCCAACCATCACCGGCTTGCAAAGATTCTTGGGTCGTCCAGCGGTGCCAGCGAACTTGGGCCTCACCATTCGCCGTCGCAAACAGGAAACTCACCTGATACCGGTCACCGACCGGGGTGATGCGAAGTGCCCAATTCTGGTTGTCACGTCGAAATCCCTTGTTTCCGGTTCTGCCTTTCCCGATCACGTAACGCGGACTGGAACCTCCGATGCGGCGGGGAGCGATCCACGCCGCGATCGTGATCGCATCGCCACCGGTGAATTTCAAGGACGTCTCGCAATCGGCCGGATCGATTTCGATTCGACCGCCCCCTCCGTTTAATTTGATGGCCAAATTGTCCGCATCGAAATCTGGAAATTCTGGACTCCGAGGTCCCGGGCAAGTTCGCACTGAACCGACCTTCCCAGACATGGTTTCACCAAATTCCCAAGTCGCCGCCGCGGGTGATTCCTCCGCTCCACGCGACGCGCCAAGCCCGACGGCCGCACCCAGCGACCAAAAAACTGCGGCAAGCAGCGGGACAGACCGGTCAACAAATTGGCGCATACTTTCGACTTAGTTGGAGGAATGACGGATGGCGGGGGCAGCCGACCCAATTCGGCCGAACGAAGTGGCGACAACTGAAACGGGATGCCACGCTCTGGCGAGCGTGGCTACATCGAAACATCGCTGCCCCATTCGCTGGCCAGCGTCCCTTTGCGTGAGCCGCGTGGCGCTAGCCGCGGTTTTTCTCGCATCAACCGGCGGCTAGCGCCTCGCCGCTCATTGCACTGCACGTCACGGTGTTTTTGATTGTAAGTGACGCGGTTCAACTACGTTATCAACTCCGTCACGACACGGGCTGGTTCCACCCCGGTCAATCTCTGGTCCAATCCCTGGAATTTGTAACTCAAACGGGTGTGATCAAATCCCAGCTGGTGCAGGATGGTCGCGTGCAAGTCTCTCACGTGGACTCTGTCTTCCACGACGTTGAATCCGAAATCGTCACTCGATCCCAGCGTGACGCCCGGCTTCATTCCGCCACCGGCCATCCACATCGTGAAGGCGTTGGGGTGATGGTCGCGTCCGTCATCGCCACCGCCTTGGACCATGGGCGTGCGGCCAAATTCGCCGCCCCAGATGACCAACGTTTGATCCAACAGGCCGCGTTGTTTCAAGTCTTGAATCAGCGCTGCGCATCCCTGATCGGTGTCCTGGCAATTCTTCTTCAAACCGCCGACAAGGTTGCCGTGCTGATCCCAGGCTTCGTGGAACAGCTGGACAAATCGCACACCCCGCTCGACCAAGCGACGGGCGAGCAGACAGTTCTTGGCAAAGGATGACTCTTCCGCTTTGACGCCGTACAGATCCAGCGTCGCCTGCGATTCCGACGCAACGTCCATCAGCTCCGGCGCGGAACTTTGCATCCGATAAGCCATCTCGTACGAATTGATCCGCGTGGCGATTTCCGGGTCACCCGTCGCGGCCAAGTGCTGACGATTGAGTTCGTTGATCGCGTCCAGGGAATCTCGCTGAGCACGCCGATCCACTCCCGCAGGATTCGACAGGTACAACACGGGATCGCCGACACTGCGCAGTTGCACGCCGGAGTACACCGTCGGCAAAAAGCCGCTGCCCCAATTGCTGTTCCCGCCGCTGGGTCCTTTCTGGCCGCTGCTAAACACCACGAAACCCGGCAAGTCCTTCGATTCGCTTCCCAGCCCGTACAGGGTCCAGGCCCCCATGCTGGGCTTGCCGAACAGCGGTGACCCGGTATTCATCATGATCTGTGCCGGCGCGTGGTTGAACGCATCGGTGGTCAATGACTTGACGATCGTCAATTCGTCAGCGACCCGCGCGGTGTGCGGCAAGATTTCGCTAATCTCCGCTCCCGATCGGCCGTACTTGGAAAACTTGAACTTCGGACCAAGCAATTTTGAATTGGGATTGATGAAGGCGGCACGATAGCCGTCCAACAGTTCCGCCGGCGGTAACGTCCCATCAAACTTTGCAAGTTGCGGCTTGTAGTCGAACAACTCCAGATGGCTGGGCGCCCCGGCCATGAACAAGAAGATCACATTCTTGACTTTTGCCGGAAAGTGCGGCGCCCGGACCGACAAAGGATCCGCGGCGGCGGCCGATTTCGCTTCTTCGGCCAGCATCTGGGTCGCGGCAATCGCGCCTAAACCGACCCCGCATTCTTGCAGGAACCAGCGACGCGAACGGACGTTATTTGGCTGCAACATGAATGATCTCGTTGGGAAGTCCTATTCGCGTGTGATCGTCTCGTCCAGGTTCAAAATGACCCGGCACAGGAGCGTCCAGGCGGCCAGTTCGTCGGCCTCCAGCCCCGCCAGGTCCAGCGGTCCAGCGGCGGACAGGATCTCCTCCGGGGAAAGCTCACCGGCCGCGACCCGCTTTTTCTGCTGCCGCAAAAACTCCCGCAGCACGCTTGCTTCGTCATCGCTGGGAGCACGTTGCAAACAACGCTCGAATGCAAACGCGACTCGCTGTGCGTCCGTGTCGGCATCCTGTTGGCGAAGCGTCATCGACGCCAGGGCGACACAGCATTCCAGGAACAGCGGTTCATTCAGGGAAGTCAATGCCTGCATCGGGGTATTCGAACGACTTCGGCGGACGCAGGAAACGTTTCCAGGCACGGCGTCGAAGTTTTCAAGCATCGGGTAGGGAACACTCCGGAACCGAAACGTGTACAGGGCGCGACGATAGCGTTGTTCGCCTTCGGCAACGTCCCACACTTTCGGTCCGTAGCTGACCGGAGGTTGAAACAGAAACTCCGGCGCGGGCGGATAGACACTGCGTCCTCCGACGGATCGGTTGAGCAGGCCGCTGGCGGCCAGCGTGATGTCGCGCACGGTCTCGGCCGGAACACGAAAACGTGCTCCGCGTGCGAGCCACCGGTTGTAAGGATCCACCTGGGCCAAGTGCGGCGAAACATCAGAAGATTGTGCGTACGTCGCGGAACTGACGATCAATCGATGCAGATGCTTCAGGCTCCATCGATTCTCCATCAATTCCACGGCCAGATAATCCAACAGTTCCGGATGCGACGGCGGGGCACTTTGCGTTCCCAAATCATCACTGGTTTCGACCAGCCCGACTCCGAAGTAGGCCTGCCACACGCGGTTGACGATCGACCGTGCCGTGGTGGGCGAGCGTGGTGATACCAGCCACCGAGCAAAGCGTAGCCGGGCCGGATCCGTATCGTTGTCCATGGCGTGCAAGAACTCCGGCACGCCGGGCTGGACCGGATGAACGGGGCTGAGAAAATCGCCCCGCTTCAGCAAGGACGTGACGCGCGGTTGCTCGCGTTTCGCCAACGTCAGTTGCGTCGTCCCATGCGGATGCGACTTCCATGCCGCTTCGATCTCGCGGTTCCAAGGCTCAGCTTCGTCAACGGTCTTCCGCCACTGGGCGAAAGCGGTCGACCAATCATCGTCGGACCATTGCTCGGGCGACGTTTGCAGGACTTCTTGGACCTGGATCGGTAACGGATCAAAGTCGGGAATGCCATCACCGGTCAGCGAAAGCTTGAATCGTCCGATGTTGAAAGTCTGGTTGTCGTCGCTGTTCCAACCGCCGTGGCGCTGCGCCAGATGCACAACGACAATGGCATGCTGATCCGACGGAATCTCGATCGGCTGGTCAATCTGGAACCACGCCGTTTGCCCGACGTTGCTCAGCGGCGACCCGACGTCGTTCGTCCATGCCGTGGTTTCGTCACCGTCGATTGCCAGTTCGATCCCGCCGACCACTCGCTTGGTGTCTTTCTTGTTGTCGTACTGCGGTTTCAAATCAGCCATCGCCGGAGATCGATCGGCCACCGCCCGCTTCAGCTTGAGAGGGAGCAGCTTGTCCGGTTCGCCCGACAGGGCGTACTGGGCCGTGAACTCGCTCAGCCCCCAAGTACCATCAACGCTCCGTCCGGGACCGCCCCGTGGCAGGTCCGGGTGCGTCAACAGTTGCAGTCGCAACCCGGTCAACCGCTCGCCCCGAAACGTTGCCGTCATCTGAGGCTTGAAATTGGTGGGCGCGTATCCTTGGCACAGGTACGACCCATCCGGTTGCGGCAGGAACTTCTGGCCGCCGAGAGTCCGATCCAGAAACTCCAGCTCCGGGGTTTGCCAATCCGGCTCGACTCGCTGGGCGTTTCTCGCGGCCCAACGTTTCAGTTGTTCCCGCCAGTCTGGTATGGCTTGCTTGATTTCGCATTCCAGGGCGTCAACACGGTCGAGCACCTGACGGCGTTGTTGCTGTTGCAGGTCGGTGTAGACCGGAACGATAGCGTCGTGAGTGTTGTTTAAGAACGCGAACATCCCGTAATACTCTTCCTGCGTCAGCGGATCGTATTTATGGGAGTGGCATTGGGCGCACTGTATGGTCAAACCCAACACGGATTTTCCGATGGCGTCCATGCGGTCATACATGGCTTCCATCCGAAACTGCTCCGGATCGGCGCCGCCTTCCTCGTTGACCATCGAATTGCGCAAGAAGCCGGTGGCGACGCGTTCGTCCTGGCTGGCGTCGGGCAGCAGATCGCCGGCGATCTGACAGACGATGAAGTCGTCGTAGGGTCGATCCTGGTTGAAAGAATCGATGACCCAATCCCGATAGAACCAGGATTCCCGCGGCTTGTCTTTCTCATAACCGTCGGAGTCCGCATAGCGGGCCGCGTCCAGCCACCATCGCGCCCAGCGTTCGCCAAAGTGTTGCGACTGCAATAACTCCGCAATCAGTTGCTCCTTGGCGGCTTCGCCCTGGGATCGCAGACGCTGCTCCCAGGCATCGACCCAGTCCGGGTCAGGCGGCAATCCGATCAAGTCCAATGCCAACCGACGGATCAACGTCCGCTCACTGGCTGGTGGAGAGGGCTGTAAACCTCGCGACTGAAGCTGCGCCGCCACCAGCGAGTCGATCGGGTTTTTCACCCAGTGATCCAGCGGCGTGCTGGGGATCGGTGGCCGTTGCGGCGGAGCGAACGCCCAATGAGATTCGAAGGCAGCCCCCTGCTGGACCCACTGCCGCAACGTCTCAATTTGCTCGGCACTCAGCTCCTTTCCGGAATCCGGCGGCGGCATCCGCAAGTCCGAATCCGCCGAGGTGATGCGGGCCACCAATTCGCTTGCCGCGGCGTCGCCGGGTTCAATCACCGTCGCCGCCTGATCCGCGATGTCCAGACGCAGTCCTGCCTGGCGAGCCTCCTCGTCCGGGCCGTGGCAATGAAAACAGGCGTCCGAAAGAATCGGCCGAACATCGCTGTCAAAATCGATGCTGTCAGAATCGATGCTGTCAGAATCGATGCTGCCCTGGGCCAGGATGACGTTGTCGAAGAAAACGGCGACAAGCATCAGCCAGCAGGTGGGCAAAAGCCGAAAACGCATGGAGAATCGTCGTCAGGTGGGAGTGGAAGGCGGGACCAGCATTTTAACAGGCAAAACGACTCGTTCACGGGGGAAAGCGGCCGGATTGAGCATTCGGGCGAAACTGCGGACAATCCGGATCTGTCACGCCGTTTGCTCCAAAAATCACGCCCCATGCGCATCGTCCTCTGCTACCCCGTCAACGAAAAGCACATCGCCCAGATCCAGGCGGCAGCCCCCGAATTTGAAGTCGTCAACGCCGGGCAAGAGCGGATCGACGAGCTGCTGCCAACGGCCGACATTTTCATCGGCCACGCCAAAGTGCCGGTGAATTGGGATCGCGTCCTGCAAGCCGGCCGGCTGCGATGGATCCAATCCTCCGCTGCCGGACTGGATCACTGCCTGGTTCCGGGCGTGATCGCATCGGACGACATCGTCGTCAGCAGCGCGTCCGGTCTGTTCGCCCCGCAGGTCGCCGAACAGACGTTTTCGCTGCTGTTTGGCGTCCTCCGCCGGGCTCCCCTGTTTTTTCGCGCCGAGGCCAAGCGACAATTCGTCCGCCTGCCGACGGACGACCTGCGTGGAAAAACCGTCGGCATCGTCGGGCTGGGCGGCAACGGCCGCGAGATCGCCCGCATGCTCGCCCCCTGGCAAGTCCGTCTTGTTGCGACCGATTACTTCCCCGTCCAGCAACCCACGGAAGTCGAACAGTTGTGGCCGGCGGAAGAATTGGACCGACTGTTGGCGGAAAGCGACATCGTGATTTTGACGCTTCCGCTCAATGACAACACGCGGGGACTGTTCGATCGGGAGCGATTCCAACAGATGCGTCCCGGCTCCTACCTGATCAACGTCGCCCGTGGCGGAATTGTGAAGGAAGCTGCGCTCGTCGATGCGCTGCAATCTGGACAGCTGGCCGGGGCCGGCTTGGACGTGACCGAGGTGGAACCGCTGCCACCGGACAGCGCCCTGTGGGACGACCCCAGTGTGATGATTTCACCGCACGTCGGCGCCCAATCCAGCCGCCGTGTCGACGACACGACGCGTCTGGTCTGCATCAACTTGCGTCGTTTCCAGGCGGGAGAACCGGTCTACAACCGAGTCGATAAACAGCTCGGATTCCCTCATCCCTCCGCCATGTACCGCGGCCAAACGCAATGAGCGTAATGCGCCCGTCGACAATGAGCGTAGCGCGGCCATCGACAGCGAGTAGCACAACATGAGCAGCAGCAATCGGATTGCCGTTCCAGCCGACGGAGCCGTCTTCCGCGAAGACACTCCCGTCGGCCCCATCCGTCTGCCAGTCAAGGAACCGTCGTCGTTCATCGTGGAGTTCAACCGGATCTATGGGAAGACCGGCATGCGGTTGAAATGGCAGGTCAAATCCGGAGAACCAGGCGACACGATGTCAGCGCCACGTGCAAACGGAACGCCCGGCAATCGCCCATCGACTTAGCCAACGTCGTTCAAGGACGCGGTTCCAACCCTCCGGCGAGGAGGGACTTGATCAAGATTCGCCCAACGTCCGCAATGCCGCTGGCAACGCCTGGCACTCCTGTTCGAACACCCGAGCGGCCAACGTCTCGGGCGTGTCCGCGGGAAGCACGTCGCAGGCGCGTTGCAGAATGATTGGCCCGTGGTCGTATTCGTTGTCGACAAAATGCACGGTGCAACCGCTGATCGTCACCCCGCGGTTTAAGGCCGCCGCGTGGACCCTGGGGCCGTACATGCCCTTGCCGCCAAACGCGGGCAGCAGCGAGGGATGGATGTTGATCACGCGTTGATGAAAGTCCTGGGGGATCAGGACGTGTTTCAGGAACCCGGCCATCACGACGTAGCGTGCACCGCATTCCCGAACGGGCTGGAACATTGCCTCGCTGTAATCGTCGTCATTGAAATCCGTTTTGCGGACGACACGCGTCGGGATCCCATCGTTTCGGGCAATCTCCAACCCGCGCACCCCCTTTCGGCTGCTGATCACCAACCGCACGTCGATCGGCAGTCCATGCTCGTCGCGATGACGCAACAGATTCTCCAACGTGCGGCCACCGCCGCTGAGGAAGACGGCGATCGGCAAACGGTCTTGTGGCTGCGTCATCAGACCGGCACCTTGGCGACAAACACCTGGCCGTGCTCCGAATCGGCTGGCTGAACGGAATCCATCGGCCCCACGTCCAGCGAATCGGCCAGCGTCTCGTCACAGATCATTTCGCGATGATCTTGCAACGCCTGGCGGACCTCGTCGGATCCGGCATCGATCGACACCTGAATGCGATCGGTATATTGGCAGTCGATCGCCTTGCGTTGATTCTGGATGGCGCGAATCAGATCCTTGGCGATCCCTTCCCGCTGCAACTCGGGCGTGACTTCTGTGTTGAGCACCACGACACACCCCACGCCCTGCGCCGCGGCCCATCCGTCCTTGGCCTGCAAACGCACCTCGATGTCTTCATTGTCCAGCTCGATTTCGCCATCGGCCAGCGCTAGCGTGACACGGCCGTTGGCCTGCAGTTCAGCCAACAACTGATTCCCGTCAGCCTGGGCCAAAGCCTTTTTCACGGCGGGCACCTGCTTTCCGACCTTGGGTCCCAGCCGTTTGAAGTTCGGAACCACCGCGTATTGCACGTACTGATCACCCTGCGTGGTGTAGTGAACCTGCTTGACGTTCAACTCTTCACGAATCAAGGCGTCATGGTTCTGCAGCCAGGCGATTTGCGTGTCATCGGTCAAAATGACGGTGACCTCGGCCAGCGGCAGCCGCACCTTCAACTTTTCGCTGGCCCGTGCCGCCCGGCCCAACGACGCGATCTCGCGAAGCAGTCGCATGGACTGGGACAGGGAGGTGTCGATCCGGTCCCGATCGGACTCGGGAAAGTCGCACAGATGCACGCTGGGCAACGTGGCACCGGCGAACGGTTCGGTCAGTTGCCGCCAGAGTGTGTCCGCGAGAAACGGCGTGAACGGCGCCGCCAATTTCGTCAATTCAAGCAACGTTTCGTACAACGTCCAATACGCATCGTGCTTGTCTTGGGACTGCGCTTCGGCGGCCCAGAACCGATCGCGACTGCGGCGCACGTACCAGTTGCTCAATCCGTCCAGCAGGCCGGTGATCGCCTGGCAGGCGTTGTAGTTGTCCAGCGCATCCATCCGCTCGATCACGGTCGCAATCGTCTGATTCAACTCCGACAGAATCCATCGATCGATCTCGCTGCGCTGCGACGCGGGACGATACTTGGGGGCCGAAGCCAGGGAGGCCGGTTTCAGCTGATCATCGGCCTGCGAAGCGTCACGAGGATCGAACCCGTCAATCTCGGCGTAGATGGTGAAAAAGCTGAACGTGTTCCACAGTCGCAGCAGGAATTCGGGGATCGAATCCTTGATCGACTGCTCCGCGTAGATGATCGAATTCCACGGCGCCTGATTGGCGAACAAGTACCATCGCAACGCGTCGGCACCGTACCGGTCAAAGATCTCCTCCGGGCTGCGATAGTTCCGCAGGCTCTTGGACATCTTCCCGATTTGCTTGGTGAACTTTTTGTCCGGATACTCTTTGGTCTCGGATTCCTCCAACAGAATCGTCTTTTTCTTGTCCTTGTCTTCGCTTTCCCACCACTGCGAAAGCATCAACCCCAGCACGATGCAGTTGCGAAACGGCAGGGGATAGTCCTGGTCGCGACAAAGGTCCGCGACGGCATCCGATTCGCAACCGGGCTCGCTGAGATCGGCGCCGGGACCGAACAGCATCGTCGCAATTGCCAGCTGGCTGTAGAACCAACCCCGCGTCTGGTCGATGGCCTCGCTGATGAAGTCCGCCGGAAACTGGGATCGGAATTCGGATTCGTTCTGGTGCGGCCATCCCCACTGGGCGAACGGCATTGCGCCGCTGTCGTACCAGCAATCGATGACCTCGCTGACGCGACGCATGCGTGCCCCTTCGGCGAACGGAGACGCGTAGGTGACTTCGTCGATGTAGGGCTTGTGGACCCGCAGGTCGTCGACCAGATCGGGATTTTCGGCTTTGGCCTTGTCCCACACTTCGGTGCCGGTAACGCCCGGTTTGGAAAGCAATTCGTCGTAGCTTTCGATCGCTTCCATACGGCCCGTTTCCTGACAGACCCAGATCGGTAGCGGCGTCCCCCAGAATCGCTCGCGGGACAACGCCCAATCGACATTGGACTCCAGAAAGTTTCCAAATCGACCGTCCCGGATGTGTTCCGGCTGCCATCCGATCTGAGAGTTATTCTTCAGCATCAGATCGCGAAACTTGGTCGTTCGAATGAACCAGCTGCGGCGTGGGTACTGGATCAACGGATCCTGTTCGGCCCGCCAACAAAACGGGTAGTCGTGCAGGTATTGCTCCTGGAAGAACAACAGGCCGCGTTCCTTCAAATCGCGCGTGATCGGCTTGTCAGCATCTTTGACCCACAATCCGATCCAAGCCTCCGGGACCGCTTCGGTGAACTTGCCGTCGGGCCCGACCGCACAGAGCAGTTCGGGCTGCTGGCCTTCGACAAATCGACGCCGTTGTTGGTCGTAGACTTCATAGTCGACTTCACCAAAGGCCGATGCCTGGTGAACGATCCCTGAACCGCTGTCGGTGGTGACGAAGTCGGCCGCAACGATGTGCCAGAAGTGATGCGCCGACGTCTGTTTCCCCTCGGGTTGAATGAGCTGGCCGCTGGGATCTCCCAATGCATCGCGGTAACCGTCAAACGGTGGCAAGTAACGCAGACCAACCAGTTCGCTGCCCGGACACGTCTGCAGTGTTTCCAGTTGAACCTTGGCTTTCTCGGCAAGCTTGTCGACCAACGCCGAAGCGAGGTACAGCTCCTGACCGGACTCGGAATCCCTGACCAGCGAGTACTCCAGGTCCGGGTGCACCGCAGCGTACATGTTGCTCGGCAGAGTCCAGGGCGTCGTCGTCCAGACCAGCAAACTTCGTTCGGGGTGATCCACCAGCGGAAATCGCACGTAGACGCTGGGGTCCGCAACTTCGCGATACCCCTGGCCCACCTCGCCGCTGGACAACGCGGTGCCGCCCTGAGCCCACCACCAGACGATCTTGTGTCCCTGGTAGAGCAAGCCTCGCTGGAACAAGTTCTTCAGGCTCCACCAGACACTTTCCACGTAACTTTGATGGTACGTGACGTAGGCGTCATCCAGATCGACCCAAAACCCCAATCGCTCGGTCAACCGCTGCCACTGCTGCATGTACCGCCACACCGACTGCTGGCAGCGATGGATGAACGGCTCGATCCCGTACTGTTCGATCTCCTCCTTGCTGTGGATTCCCAGCTCCTTGCCGACCTCGACTTCCACCGGCAGACCGTGCGTGTCCCACCCCGCTTTGCGCTCGCAGCGAAAGCCTCGCATGGTCTTGTAACGCGGGAACACGTCCTTGATCGCGCGGGTTAAACAGTGCCCCGGGTGCGGCATGCCGTTGGCGGTCGGCGGGCCCTCAAAGAACACAAACGGCGGCGCGTCGGCCCTCCGCTGCAGCGATTTTTGGTAGATCTCGTTTTGCTGCCAAAACTCAAGAATCTTCTCTTCCAACTCCGGAAATTTGGGGCTGGCGGGGGCGGCGCGAAACGGGGCGGCGGTATCGGGCATCGTCAGCGGAATGGCTTGGATAGTCGGGGCGTGTGCCGAAAACGGAGGCGAGATTGTAGTGGGGATGCGGAATTGTTAGTAGAACGCCAATCGAAGCCCCACCGGGGGCCGGCTGCGGGCGTGAATCGAACGCTGGGTGGCCGGCGGCCGCCAGGAAAACCAGGGCACCGAGGGAATTGCCATTTGGACGCCTGGGCATCGCCATCCGAGAAAAAATCGCGGACAAAACGCCACCGAGAACCTCGCCGGCCATTTTGCCTCATCGTCACAGCCTTCCCTGCCGATAAACTTCCACAGGTGTCCTGGCTCAGGGTACCGGCGCGTCTTTCCAACGGCTGATTCCATGTCCCTGTCGGTCTCGACAACCAACGATCCGCCCCGCCAGCCGAACCACGGCCCGACGCCCTCGGTTCGAGACATGCTGTACGCCTGGGTGGTTCAGTGGGGGTCGGCCGTCGTGGCCGGAATCGAAACGACCGGGGACATCGCCCTGTTCGCCTGGCGGATGCTGACCTGGTTGTTCACGCGGCTGCCCCAGCGGGGGACCTTGCTGGTGAATTTTTACCAGATCGGGGTGCTCAGCCTGCCCGTGGTCGCTTTGACGGGAACATTCATCGGGATGGTTCTGGCGGTCCAGAGCTACTACCAGTTTCACGCCATCGGGTTGGAGAGCCACTTGGGCGTGGTGATCAACACGTCGCTGGTGCGAGAACTCGGTCCGGTGCTGGCGGCGACCATGCTGGCCGGTCGCGTGGGCAGCGCGATGGCGGCGGTGCTGGGAACGATGCGGGTGACCGAGCAGATCGATGCCCTGACGGCGATGGGGGCCGACCCGATTCACTACCTGGTCGTTCCCCGGTTTCTGGCCTGCATTTTATTGATCCCCGCCCTGACAATCATGGCGGACTTCATGGGAATTGTGGGGGGCTACTTTTACAGTGTGATCGTCTTGGAAATCGACCACGCGTCGTACCTGTCGCATTCCAGGGACGGAGTGGTCGGGTTCGACCTGTTCAGCGGCATTTTCAAAAGCGTCTTCTTCGGGGCGGTGATCGCGGTGATCAGTTGTTACCAGGGATTCCACTGCAAGCCCGGCGCCGAGGGCGTGGGGACGGCGGCCACGGCCGCGTTCGTGTACTCCTTTGTGATGATCCTGGCGATCGATCTGGTGCTGAACATCATTTTGGACAAGATCTATTTCGCGATGTATCCGGCGGGGGTTTCGATCCTGTGACCGCCCCGACACCCGACGACACGAAACAACTCCTGCAGGTCTCTGGGCTGCACGTCGATTTCGACGGCCAAGAGATCTTGCGCGGAATCGATTTGACCATCGCCCGCGGGGAGACGGTGGCGATCATTGGCGAAAGTGGCTGTGGCAAAACCGTGTTGATGAAATCGTTGGTCGGACTGATCACCCCGACCGACGGCACCGTGGTGTTCGATGGTGAGAACCTGGCCAGGCTTTCGCCGGCCGAATTGAGTGACCGGCGACGGCGCGTCGGATTCGTGTTCCAGAACGCCGCGCTCTTCGACAGCATGACCATCTTCGACAACGTGGCCTTTCCGATCCGACAATCGACTGACGCGGACGATGACGAAATCCACCGCCGGGTGATGAAACATCTTAGCGAAGTGGGATTGCCCGAGCGCGTTGCGGAAAAACGTCCCAGCGAATTGAGCGGTGGAATGCGAAAGCGTGTCGGCATCGCCCGGGCCATCATCCTGCAACCCGAATTGGTCGTCTACGACGAACCGACCACGGGGCTGGATCCGATCATGAGTGACGTCATCAACGAATTGATGCTGGACGTCCGCCGACGCTACCCGGTGACCAGCGTGATTGTGACCCACGACATGCGTACCGCCCAAAAAGTCGCCGACCGTGTGCTGATGTTTTACCCGCGGACTCGACTTTCGCCGGACGAACACCAGATTCTTTACGACGGCCCACCCCAAGGCCTGGAATCCGCGGCGGACCAACGCGTTCGCCAATTCGTCCGCGGTGAAGCGGGCGAGCGGATGACCGAAATGAGCGAATCCACTTAACCGATCGAAGACTGTCATGGACGACAACAGACTGAAATTCGGCGTCGGCGTGTTGGTGATCGCGGCCATCGGGATCGGGATCATCTTGACGTTCCTGTTTGGCGCGGTCCCTCGCGTGCTGACCGGCGAATACAAATTGCTGGTTGCGTTTCCCTCCGCCGATGGCATCAGCACGAACACTCCGGTGCTTTTGCGGGGCGTCGAAATTGGACGCGTGATCGACAAACAGTTGCGCGAAGACGATGTGCTGCTGACGCTGGGAATCGACACAGAATACCGCGACAACCTGTCCCACGAATACTTGCCGCGGATCGGCACCGGATCGGTGATCACCGGCGATTCGAAACTGGAGTTTGTGAAGGCGACGGAAGAACAATTGACATCCATCCACCAGGATCGCTTGCCCCAAATCCGCAACCAGGCCTACACGGACGAACAATACCTGTCGTACGGCCAAAAGTCTTCCGACCCGTTCAACCTGATGTTCAATCTGGAAGACGAGTTGCGGAGCACGATGGAGTCGATTCGGCGCGCCGGAGGCTCGTTGGAAACCGTGGGGACGAACGTCAATCAATTGGTGGCCGATGCACGCAACGTCGTCGGCCAGGCGGACGATGAATTGGGGGACGTTTCCGAAGAGGCACGACAGGCGCTGATCGAATTTCAAGGCGCGATGCGCAACATTCGAGAACTCTTGGGCGATCCTGAATTGAAAGAAAGCCTGCGCCAGGCACTCGCCGAATTGCCGGACGTGCTGAATGAAGCACAGGCCACGTTGCAGTCCAGCCAAAAAACGTTCGAGAGCTTCGAGAAAGTGGGCACCCGGTTCGAACGCGTCGGTGCTGAAGCGGAGAAGACGGTTCAGAACGTCGACCGAACGGTCGATACCGTCCGGGACACGGTCGAATCTGCCCAGCGAAGTTTTCTGTCGGCCGAACGCTCCATTGCGAACATCGAGAAAATCACCGAACCGATCGCCGAGAACAGTGAAAACCTGGTGCGGCAAGCCCTCGTCAGCCTGGCGAATCTGGATCGAACGTTGCGCCAGATCGAGACCTTCGGCGAAGTGCTCAACAACAGCGACGGAACCGTCCGCCGACTGCTGGAAGACGAAGATCTGTACTGGCAGATCCGTCGCACGGTCGAAAACGTGGAACAGGCGAGCGCGAAGATCCGTCCGATCCTGGACGACGTGCGCGTCTTCAGCGACAAGATTGCCCGCGACCCGAGAGAGTTAGGGATCCGCGGTGCACTCAGCAAACGCCCCAGCGGCCTGGGACTGAAATAAGCTTCACCAAGCGAACGCCCCCGAAAGTGAGACGGCCTACCCAGTCGGACCAAGTCCCGAAGGGACGACAGACCACTGCCGGCGGGCTCGCCCGCCGGTTGGCCAATTCCTCCTCGATCAAGTCCCGAAGGGACGACAGCCATCGGCCTGTCCGCTGGGTCGGTCGCATTCCAGCCCTCTCAGCGCAACGGATCAAGCCGAACCCTCGCTCAAAACAACGTATAAATGAACGGCGCCGCCGGCGATGCGGTGAAGAATGCCAGGGCAACCAGCGCCAACAAAATGACCAGGATGGGTGTCAGCCACCACTTCTTGTTGTAGCGCAAAAACCAAATGAATTCACGGACAATCCCCGGGTCGGATTGCTCGGCCAGGGCCTCGATCGACGGATTCGAGTTGTCCACGGTGCGTGATTCATCAGCATCCAGGGGACGTTCAGTGTCGGGCGGGGGTTGAGTGCTCATGCTCCTATCCTAAACCGGTCCGACGCATCGACCTAGCCATAATTGGCACCGGATTTCCGCGGCGAGAGAGCCGACGACCTTTTGGCTGTCGCCGCTAACCAGTCCCCATCCGGCCAGAGTCACCGTCCAAAAGCGCCAAGAAGTTGACCAGCCGAACCCGACCGAGCCGGTCCGCCAAATCGGGCAGGGCGGTGTCGACGATGCCCGCGTCGGCCAACCCCCGCAGCGGGCGGTCGGAGTCAGCGTCGCAAGACTTCAGCAACACCAACTCGTCGGCCCCCAACAAGACAGCCAGCCAGCCCGCGATGGCATCGGTCGTCGTTTCCCATGACTCCGGCAGCGGAGCCTCGCAACCGCGATGATAGAACGCATCGACGCAGACCAGATGCGCACCGCCGTTCGGTGGGTCGACCGACAGCTGCCGAAACTGATCCCGGGTTTTCCATCGGGACCAGTCGGGAAGTTGGCCTGCCAACATCTCAAACGTGACACGCAGCAGGTCCACGCACAGCCAGTGCATTTCGACCGGGTCGGCAGGGTACCGCGCGTCCAATCGGCGAACCGCGTCGATGATCTCGCCCCCACCCACAATGTAAATGTTTTCCCCGGCCGCCTGCTGCCGGTCCCAACGCTGCAGTGCCGGAACCAGGCCGCGTTGAAGGAGCAGACTGCCGCCGATCTTGATAACTCGTTGCATTGATCCCGTCGTGAAATCCCTCTGTTCCGATTCACACTCGCCCAACATCGTCCCCGCGCTATCCAGTGCTTGTCTTAGGGGAACAACGAGATCAGAAAAACGAACAACGGAACCGCCCACATGCCCGCGATCAAAACAATCGCCAATGTCAGAGAACCGTTTCGCCGGTAGGCATCCGGTTGGCTCCAGACTCCCACGGACACTCCAGTTGCGGCTGCGATCGCCAGTGCCAAACCGTCAATCCCAGGACCGACAACTCTGGCGACAAAAAACGCCAAAGCGGCCGACACCACCATGGCAGACGTGCTTTGAAGCTGCTGCTTGGCAAACTGCCGCGAAATGGCGATCCCCTTTTCCATGTCATCGATTCTATCGGTGTTCATTGCAGATCACTTCTCTTTCAAATTCCCCATCCCATGACAGGACGAGTCAGCGGTGGTGATTCGTGACGCCAGGAATGAAACCTATTCTCGCAAAACAAACTCGACCGTTCGTGACTCGAGATCAACCGTCGTCGCTCTTTCCCCCAGTTGAACCGCCTCGAGCTCAGGCGTCGCATAGATGACCCAAACCGCACCGTCGCCCACTGGAACGACCCGCGCAAGCTCCCATTCTAACCCTTCGGATTTCAGGAATTCCGAAGAAAGTGCTGCGGCAGTATCACCGCCAGGGTTCGCTAGCTCGTTCAACACGATTAGCAAGTCGTTCGGCGTTACCGATCCGTCGTCGTTGACGTCCGGAGCCATTGCTCCATCTGGGTCGACGGGATCGCATGGCGAACCGTCCCCGGATGGCAACTGATTGATGATCAGCAAGGCATCCAAAAGAGAGATTCGCCCGTCGGCGTTGACATCGGTGGCAATTCGCACCTCAACGGGCTCCTCCGCGGTGCCGGGAATGTCCTCGATCGGCAGACAACCGACGTGCAGCATTCGCCGACTCTCCATCGCTTCGACGGACAGTTTGCGTTTTCGAGCACGAGCGATCATCAGCTCAACCTCGGGAATCGGGTAGCTGGCCTAACTGGACAGCGCCACTTTCAATCAAAAACACCTTGATTTGCCGCGCAATGAGCGGCAAGAAGCTCGCCGCCGGTTGAGGCGAGAAAACCTGCGGCAAGTGCCACGCGGCTCACCCCGAGTGGCGCTGTTCAGCTATTGTAGCAACTGAAGAACTTGATGCAGACGCAGCATTATGGCCCCAGCCAATGCTCCGGCCGATGAAACCTCAAACAGCAACGCAAGACGCTCTCACCAACCGACGGTGACGCGGAGACGTGGATCAGGTCGCGGGGAGTTCGGGCAGGGGCGCCAGATCCGGTTCAATGAAACGCGTCTTGGCCTCGGGATGTTTGCGACGCTCAGGCGAATAGAAGAACCGCAAGACGTGCTTGCTCATAAGCTGCGGATGCGCTTCGCAAAAACTATCGGCGTCCGACACAGGAAACAGATACTGGTAGGCCAGCATTGTCGTGCTCACCAACACCATGAATGCGTGGGTGGTCGTCTCGTTGTAGCCCTCGAACTCGCTGCTGGGCACGTTGTTCGCAGCGTTGTAGGCTTGGATGGCTCGTCGCATTTTAGCGAGAGCGAGAGAGAACGGATGGTCACGCAGATACAGGAATGAAATCTTGACGTGCGTTCGGTGATTCCAGTGCTTCAATGGAAGTGAGCCGTCTTCGAACTGCTCGAGAAGATCGCGATCATTCATTGTTCAGTATCGCCTTGGCCGCATGAAGATTGCGATCACCGTCTCGCGACGAGTGATCATCCACACGAAAAACCTGGATCCGCCACATTGTGCCACGCTGAAGTCGCCATCTGGCGACGACCGCTAAGGTGTTCGACAACGGTTCAGCCAAGGACTACAGACCGCAAAGCACCTGCCATTGGACAATGTAGTCGGTGAAGACGGTATTGAACGGCTCGCTGCCGAAACGGCCGGTGCACAACTCGATGTGTGGCCGGTAAAGAAAGCCGAACCAGGAGTTCATGGATTGCCCCGCGCCGGTAAGCCGATGAAGGATCACCGTGGAACCAACGTAAGGACCGGGCGAAGTTCCATAGACAAGTCCCGCACCAACCAAGATCCACGCGGTGGCGAGCAACCGGGCCAGTCCCGAAGACCGACGCCAACGGTACACTCCGTAGGCCAGCGGCAACAACGAAGCCAGGAAGATCGCCAGTCCCCAGTTCCATTTCACGATCGCGAAGACCAGTCCGATCGCCGCGACGATCACGAGCAGTTGTTGAATCGTTTTGGGAATCGAATGGTGTGATCCGTTTCTGCAGTCAAACTGATTGGACAACGGTTGCGATCTCAGGTCGGCGTGGACGTACCGCCTCCGGCATCAATCACCAATGCTACTCGAGAACGCGTGGTAGCGAAGCAGCTATCTGGATAGGCGATCGGCAGAATCCTGCCCGGGCAAACCAATGCACTCCTGCAAAAGCCTGGCGACCGCGTACGCCGGGGCTGAGCGGGAGAGTGTTCGTCCCAGCTGCACGTCCAATGAGATGCGTGCCGAGCCCTGTCCCAGATCCTCGGCCAGGTCCGCTGCGTATCCGCTGACGACAACGTCGCCGCCCTGGTGCACCCGGTCGAATCCGTCTGCAATCAACCGTCGGGCCCGCGCGTGAACCTGCCGAGCCAACCCCGAAGCCTGGTCGATGGTGAGCGAGCGATGATCCAACCCGACCATCCGTGCCAAACGGTTCGCGGCATGGAAAACGTCCCTCGGTTTCCCATCGGCTGTCTGCCCATCGCTGCCGTCGACCGGTTCGTGCCCCAATAGCAGCCGACAGTCGTCCATCGTGGCAAAGACTTCTCGCATGATTCCGATCCGTGCCCCATCCAGACTTAGCTGGTCCACCAGGGAACACACCGGGGTGCGTCCCGCACCGACATAGACCAGCGAACCTTCACGCAACCGATCGTGGTCGGTTCGGCTGGTGGTCCCGACGCTCCGATCGACCACCGGAATCAAGTCGGTCGTCGTCGAACCAATATCCACCAGTGTTCCCCGCGGCGTCACAAAACGTGCGACAAACAGACCCAGGGCGTGCCAATTGGATGCCGCCAGCAGGTCCACCCGTTGATCCGCCTCCGCGGCATCGTGAAAGCTACCGTCGACGCCATAGAACCGGGGCGTGCAGCCGCCCAACTTCGTTATCGCTCGCGTGGCGTGACGGACGATGTGGATGACGCCTTCGGCACGATCCAGAAAGCAGTCGGCCAATTCACCGGTCATCGTCACGGCCACCGCGTCTGGGCGCGCCAGCCCAGTGAGATCCTTCACCAGGCGGTCGCTCAGTCGTGCGGCACATTTCCAGAGTGGAAACTGCACCGCGAACGCATGTCCGTCGGTATCGGCGTACTTCAGATTCGCCCCGCCGATATCGATTCCGATCACGCGTGGCGGCTGAGGCCCCAAACCAGTCACGCGAAAGTCACCGATCACGCCGTGACGGCGGAATCAATCGAAACCTTTCCGTCGGGCGTCCAAGACACCGAATCAACCGATGCCTTGCATTTGACCGGACCGAGTTCCAGGTCGAACAGACGTGCGGCAAGATTCCCATGGATCATCTTTCGCAGACCGACATAGGAAGTCGTCAAACGCGGATTGATCTCGATCACATAGTCTTCTCCGGGTTCGTCGCCCAGGATCAAATCCAAGCCGACAAAACCGCGGGCCGTCGGCGGCATCGCGGCAATCGCGTGTGACGCCAGCGCCGCCGCTCTCCGCTGAGAGTCATCGTCCAGCGGTCCGCAGCCCCCGACGTAGTGACAGCTGTCTTCGGTGATGGTCTGCGAAACGGCAGGCAAAAAGGTTTGGTAAGCCCCGGACGCCAACAGCGAAATCGAGATGCTGCGTCCCGGCACCCACGCTTGGAGCAGCGTCTTTTCGCACAACGCGCGGCGTGCTTCTTCGAAATTGTCGAACGTCCGAATGGCGTGCGTGCCGCACCCGTCACGTGGTTTGACGACGAAGCGCTCCCGCGTGGCCAAACGCTTGGCCATCCGTCGATCTTTCTGCGAGTAGTACATCGGGTGCGCGACGCCGGTACGGTGCAGCAATTGCGCGGTCAGCAGTTTGTCGCTGGCAACGCGAAGGAAATCGCCGCTGCATGCGATCGTATCCACGCCGCTGGACCGAAGTGCCGCCACGCCCATCGCCATGATCCCGTCGCTCTCCGGAGCGATGATGATTGCGGCATCACAGCCCCGGGCCGCGGCCACCCACTGTGCCCACAACGACTTTTTCTCGTTGAACGGGACGATGTCGCAAAACTCCAGATCGATTCCGAACCGCTGTTCGACCACGGCCGTCGTCTCGGAGAAGCGTGACAGGTCTTCATTGAGCGCGCGAAGCATCGCCTCGCCCTCCTGCCGCATTCCGGCAGGGATCTGGTCGTTGTCGTGCCCGGCGAATCCGCCTCCGCAGATGTATTCCCCGACAAAAACCTTCAACTCGCTGTCCTCGAGGATGAGGGATCGGAACGGAAAGGCCGCACAGGTGGACGTTCCAAGTCGGCGGCAACATGAATCCCGGCCTCCGCGAAGGGAGTCGGTGGCAATGGTTCGGTCTGAAACTCAGGGTGATCCGCGTTGCGGCGACCGCAACCGGCGGACCGCGGTTGTCCATCCGGACGAACCGCGTTCGAAATCATGTTGTACGCGATTTTCTCGATCGCGACAGCATCCCCACCACCCGCCGGTGGAGTCGGCTAGAAAATGCCCAGGTGGTCCCGGGCTTCATCGGTCATCAAATCCGGCGTCCAGGCCGGTTCCATGACGACCTTGACGTCGCAGCTGTCGACTTCTTCAAGTTCCTCAGCGGCAGCCTTGGTCCCGGCCACCAATTGCGGTCCGGCCGGACACATCGGGCTGGTCATGGTCATTTCGATGACGACGTCATGCCGACCGTCTTCTTTTTCCTCGCCGACGTTGACCACGTAAATCAATCCCAGATCGACGATGTTGACGTACAACTCGGGGTCGATCACCTGCTTGAGCGATTCGCGAATCTTGTCTTCAGCCAATGCCATGTTTTCTTGCTCCGTGTGAACGCATCACTCGTACTCTCGGACCTGCCGGGCGATGGCGGCACCGAGTGCTTCACGGACACTCTCAATGGTGATCCGGTCAAAAATTTGCTGGAAGAAACCGACCACGATCATACGCGTCGCTTCCTTCCGAGTAAAACCACGGCAACGGGCGTAGAAGATCTGCTCTTCGTCCACTTTGGCGGTGGTGCTGCCGTGCGTGCAGCGCACGTCATCGGCCTCGATTTCCAATCCGGGGATCGAATCGGCGCGTGCCGAGCGTGAGAGCACCAGATTGTCGTTGCGTTGGTAACCGTCGGTCTTCTGGGCTTTGGGATCGACTTTGATCATCCCGCGCCACACGGTCCGACTTTTGTCTTGCTGGGCGGCCTTGTAAAGAAAATCGCTGTGACAGTTCGGGGCGCGATGGTGTTGCTGCGTGTGGTAGGCCAAGTGCTGGCGGCCTTCGGTGAACATCACGCCGTTGACTTGGCAGTCGGCCCCGGGACCGACCAAATCCACTGTCTGATTCACTTTCGACAGGATCGACCCCATTGCGGCAATGGTCCACTGCAGCGTGCTGTCGCGATCAACGACCGCTTTTTGCTGAGCGAAGTGGTAGGTCTTGTGTCCCCATTCCTGCAGGTTGACATAGCGCAGATGGGACCCCGGCTTTTGCACCAGTTCGACCGACCCCAGGTGCAGTCCGCCGCCGTTGGGGTCCAGGCTGTTCGATTCGTGCAGCACCGTCGCCTCGGCACCCTCTTCCAAAACCACCAGCGTATGCGTCGTGTCCGTCCCGCCATCGGTCATGATCGATCCGATGTGCAGGGGCCGATCGATGACCACGCCGCGGGGCACGTACAAGAACTGTCCGCCGGTCATGAACGCCGCATGCAAGGCGGCAAACTTGTCATGATCGGGATCGAAAGCGGTGAACAGGTGAGGCCGAACCAGGTCGGGGTGGGACTGAGCGAGCTTGGACAAACTTCCAAAGACGACGCCTTTTTCCGCCAACTCGGGTTCCAGTGACTCGGCCGTCACAAAGCTGTCCACGGTCTCGACACGGCCGGCGGGGTTGACGCCTTCGAGCAATTGATGGGCGCCGGCAATGGTGGCGGCATCCAGCTGCGGCCGCTCTGCGGGCACGTGGTACTTGCCCAACTGGAACATGCGGATGTCGGTCCGAATCCACTCCTCGTGCCGCCGCTCGGGCCACGCCATCGCCTGGGCGTGCTCGAAGGCTTCCCGACGCAGACTTGTCATCCAGTCGGGCTCGGAATGGGTCGCCAGCAAGGCTTCGAACCCCGCGGCGTCAAATGAATTTGCGATCGTTTGTGTCATGGGTACTGCAATGAGGCTGGGTAGAGTCGCATCGCCGGTGCGATCGGCCGGGGCTCGGCCGGAATCGAAGTCGCGGCGACGCTGCGTCTCGGCCCCGCAATCGGCGGGCAACCGAGAAAAGCGATGTTGGTGACGGAAGCGACGGGGATCAGCCCACGCTGCCTTCCATTTGCAATTGAATCAGCCGGTTCATTTCGATCGCGTATTCCATCGGCAACTCCTTGACGAGCGGCTCGATGAAACCGTTGACGATCATTGTGCTGGCTTCTTGTTCGGTCAGGCCCCGCGAAAGCAGATAAAACATCTGTTCTTCACCGATCCGTGACACGCTGGCCTCGTGTCCGATCTGGACATCCTGCTCGCTGATCTCGATGTACGGGTACGTATCGCTGCGGCTTTCCGAATCCAGGATCAACGCGTCGCAAACCACGTTGTTCTTGGCGTTGGTGGCACCGGGCATCACCGAGACCAAGCCGCGATAGCTGCTGCGGCCGCCCTTGTTGCTGATGCTTTTGCTGATGATCTGACCGGTAGTGTTGGGTGCTTCGTGGACCAGTTTAGCACCGGCATCCTGGTGCTGACCGGCGCTGGCGAACGCGATCGACAGAATCTCCCCACGGGCACCGGGCTCCATCATGTGCACGGCCGGATACTTCATGGTCAGTTTGCTGCCCAAGTTTCCGTCCACCCATTCCATGGTCGCATCGCCGTAGGCGTACGCCCGCTTGGTCACCAGGTTGTAAATGTTGTTGGCCCAGTTCTGGATCGTCGTGTAGCGGCAGCGGGCGTTCCGCTTGACGACCACTTCGACGACCGCGCTGTGAAGACTTTCGGTCGTGTACATGGGCGCCGTGCAGCCTTCGACATAGTGCACGTTGGCACCCTCATCGACCAGGATCAACGTTCGCTCGAACTGCCCCATACTTTCGGCGTTGATGCGGAAATACGCCTGCAGCGGGAAGTCGATCGTGACACCCTTGGGGACGTAAATGAACGATCCGCCGGACCAGACGGCGCTGTTGAGCGCGGCAAACTTGTTGTCCTCCGGAGGAATGACCGTGCCAAAGTATTCCCGCAACAGTTCCGGATGCTCGCGGACCGCGGTATCCGTATCCGTGAAGATCACGCCCTTTTTGGCCAGCTCTTCCTCCAGGGACCCGTACACGACTTCGCTTTCGAACTGCGCCTTGACCCCGGCGAGGAACTTCTTCTCCGCTTCCGGAATTCCCAGCTTGTCGAACGTGTCCTTGATCTCCTGGGGCACATCGTCCCAGGTCTTGCCCTGAGACGCGGTCGGCTTCAGGTAGTAGTAGATATCCTGAAAGTTGATATCGATCGCGCCGCCCCACTTGGGCATCGGCTTGGATTCGAAAATCTCAAGCGACCGCAATCGAAATTCCCGCATCCAGTCCGGCTCGCCCTTGATGTCGGAAATCTGGTTGACGACCTCCCGATTGACACCCTTCTTGGCTTTGAAGATGCCCTTGGTTTCGGTGCGGAAGTTGTATTTGTTGATCTCGCCAATTTCAGGCTTGGCAGGTGCGTCGGTTGACATCTCGGTCAGCTCCGTCGAAGGAGTTAAATTGTGTTAAATGAACTTGGTCGGTCGTGGTCGCCGACGGCGTCGGCGCGAACCGATCAAACCGCCGCGGATTCCTCGGCCAACATTTCCTGGTTGGCGGCTTCGGCTTCGGGGTAAGCCTTGCGGATTCGGTCATACCCGTGTCGATGAAGCTCATCGGCCAACTCTTTTCCGCCGGTTTCGACCAGGCGACCGCCCAGCATCACGTGCGTGAAGTCCGGCGGATTGTGCTCGAGCAACTTGTCGTGGTGCGTGATGATCAGCAGCCCCATCTTCTGGTGACCGATGTCCGCGATCGACTCGCTGGCCAGACGCACCGCGTCGGCGTCCAGCCCCGAATCGGTCTCGTCCAGCACGGCAAACTTGGGTTGCAACATTGCCAACTGCAGGATCTCGGCGCGCTTCATTTCCCCGCCGGAGAAACCGTCGTTGACGTACCGGCGGGCGAACTCGCTATCCATCCGCAGGTGCTCCATCTTTTCCTTCAGCTCCTTTCGGAACTCGCGCATCGGAATCAGCTCTTCGCCTTCCTTCCGTTCCGGACGACGGACGTTGGTCGTTGCGTGGCGCAGAAAGTCCGCCATCTTGACGCCGGGAATCGCCATCGGTCGCTGGAACGCCATGAAGATTCCTGCCCGTGCCCGCTCGTCCGGCTCCATGGCCAGAACGTCGCGGCCATCCAAGGTGATCGCCCCTCCGGTGACCTCGTAGCCGGGGTGCCCCATGATGGCCAGACCCAACGTGCTTTTGCCACTACCGTTAGGCCCCATCAGGGCGTGCGTTTCGCCGTGGTTGATCGTCAGGTTGACGCCACGAAGGATTTCTTTGTCACCGACGGCAACATGCAGATCTTCGATTTTCAGAACGTGTGTCATTGAATTCGGTTTATCAGGATCGATGAAAATTGTTGGATGCGACAGGAAATGCCCCTGCGGACTCTGTTGGGCGACGCTCTGACCCGGCAACGTTTCTCCGGGATCAAGAAGTCACGCGTCGATTCGCCCTATCGGCCGCCTGCGGAATTCTCCGCGGGGGAAAACTGACAACACGCGTCGCCATCCAAACGACACATGCTTAACTGCACCGGTTTGCCCAGGGCCTCGGAAAGCACCTGTTCTTCCAACCGACACATGGAGTGGTCGTGGCTACCGTCGGCAAACGTCGGGTAGGGACACGAACTGATATCTAAAACCGGCAACCCGCTGGCGGAGATCACATCACTGCTGACCCGCCGTGAAGCAAGCAACTGGGACAGCACGCGCATCCGCTGCTCGAGCGAATCGTCGTCGTTAAGTTGCGATGCGTACTCACGCCCCAACCGTGTGGCGACACTACGCATCAGCCGTTCACGGAGCCCGACGTCCTCGATCGAACGCAGCTCTTCCCACATCGCTTCGGCAAGCTCCGTGGAGTCGGCTCCGGTCACGCGGAGACCGCGGTCGGTGATTCGGTAACGGTAGGTCGGACGTCCACGTCCGGAGACCACTTTCTCTCGCTCGATCATCCCCCGCTCAAGCAATCGCTCAATCCGCTGACGGACCGCGGTTGCAGTGACGTTCAAAGCCTCCGTCAGCTCACCGATCCCCAAGAACTCCCCATCGCGCATCGCGCCGAGCAAATCTCGGTCGACGGACCGCAACGGGCCAGAGTCGGATCGGGTCAGGGACGACGGTGTGGACATGTGAAGTTTGAGAACGGGCGCTTTAAAAACGGGCTCGTGGAGCGGAAAAATGCTCCGAGCGGTGAATTCGAAGCAGTGAAAACCGGGCCCGCCGCGACGGGTTCGGCTGCCAAGCGTCTGCCCCTACTGTTGCAGTGCCGGCCCTTTTTGACAACTGCCGGTGCGAAAAAAACGACGACTCGACGAGGGGCGAACCTCGCTAACGCACGCTTGCGGCCGTCATTCCGCCATTTGGCTGCGAAGGCGACTCAAATGCGTCGGCCGCTGGCCCCAAAGACTCCTCCACCGAGGGGCATTCGAGCAGTGCCGGCAGCTCTCCGGGTACGGGAGAAGCGGTCGGCATCGATACCGAAGGCTGGCGGTGAAATCGCGCCGGGAGTCGCCCTCAACCACCCCACCACGTGCCGACCGGACGTCCAACGCGGTCCACGCGGCTCGGTTCGTCGCGTCGCCCCCCCTGATCCGTCTTCCGGGCGGCTGGTAGGATTGCCGCGTTTGGCGGGCAACTTGCCGAATCCCTCCCTCCCCCTGCGTTTTTTCCGAGCCGAAATGATGAAAGCTGTCGCGGTCACCCCGGGCACGCCCAATAGCGTTCACCTGACTGAAATCCCCGAGCCTTCCCTCGACCAGATCCCCCACGGCCGCGGCGTGTTGGTCAAGACGTTGAAGGTGGGTGTCGATGCGACCGACCGAGAGATCAATGAGGCCTTGTACGGGAAAGCACCCGAGGGAGACGACTTCCTGGTCATCGGGCACGAATCCTTCGGCATCGTCGAAGCGGTTGGCGAGAACGTTCATCGGGTCAAGCCGGGCGACTACGTGACCGCTACCGTCCGCCGGCCCGGCGGGTCGATCTACGACTTGATCGGCACCAATGACATGACCAGCGAGGAGGAATACTACGAACGGGGGATCAACCTGCGGCACGGTTTCATGACGGAGAAATTCGTCGACGACGAGGAATACATCGTCCGCGTCCCCGAGGGACTGAAGCACTTGCACGTGTTGCAGGAGCCGATGAGTTGCGCCGCCAAAGCGGTCCAGCAAGCGTTTGAGGCCCAGCAACGCATGAAGATCTGGCGTCCCGAAGTGGCCTATGTCTTTGGCGCCGGACAGATCGGACTGCTGACCACGTTGATCCTGAAACTTCGCGGGTTGAAGGTCTACACGTTGGCCCGCGGCAAAGCCCCCAACCTGAAAGCGGAGATCGTTGCGGGGATGGAAGCGGAGTACGTCAGCACGCGGGAAACTCCGCTGGAATCGCTGGTCAAGAAAACGGGCAAACCCGATTTGATCGTCGACGCGACCGGCAGCAGCACGCTGGCTTTTCAAGCGATGCAACACGTCGGCCACAACGGCGTGGTCGTTTGGACCAGCATCACCGGAGGCAACAACAGCATCGAAATCCCCTCCGACAGCGTCAATCTGCACTGGGTTCTGGGCAACAAACTGTTGCTGGGAAGCGTGAACGCCAACCGCACCCATTTCGAGAGCGGCATTCGAGACCTGGCACTGGGCGACATGATGTTCCCGGGCGTCCTGAAGAAGATTTTGACCAACCCCGTCCAAGGGATGGAGAACTACCAGGAAATGATGCGTTTGCTGGTCGAGGACAAGGACGCCCTGAAGGTGTACGTCGACATCGCGTGATTTCGCGTTCGACCCGGCCGGTCGTGGTGGACACTCCGTTGACGGGTGCTCCGGTGACCAGCGTCGACGGGCGCTCCGGCGACCCGCCACGCGAACCTCCGGCGCGGTGCAACGCCCAGGGGCTGGTCGGATCCGGCGGGTCGCCCATCAACGTCGGCTCACGTCGTGAAACGCGTCGGTGGGAAACACGCCGGCGGCGGCCCGGCTGAAGTTCCATTGACCGAATCCCCCAAAACACCTAACCTGAAATCCTCAAAGCGTTTAGCTTCTCCTAACGGGCAAAAATGATGACATCGGCGGCGTTCGCGGGGCCCTTGTCGACGGTTTGGCCCCAAATTGGCTGATCTAGGCGCCGATCGGGTTGCGCTGCCAATCTGGCGTCTGCTCCAACGAAACGTCTCCGTTCCGGCGACACGGTTCCTGGGAAAATCCACCAACAGCCAACCCGCCATGCCGGCCGATACGGCCCGGCGGGTCCGCCGCGAGGGTTCCCCATGGTTGAACCAGTCCGGCGGATGCAATTGTCTGGACGAGAGGATGCCTGGACGACGGGAGCAGAACCCCAAGACCAAACCCCAAACCACTCGGCCCCAAACGTTCGGCATCGCGACAGGCGAAGTCGGACGTGCGGCACCGTCGATCGATTCAGGCGGTCCGACATCGACTCACGGGAGTCGGCGTCGCACGCCAGCGATAGTGATTAACGATCCAACATAAGAACAGCGATTCAGCGATGTCGTTTTTTGAAACCCTTGCGGATGTCAGCGGTGCGGTCTTCGGCGGTGCACTTAGCGCCTTTGAGCGGGGCGTGACTTCAGTCTTTGGGTCGGCTAACGCACGTCAAGTGGCGCGCCTGCAAGCTCGCGCCGACGAGATCACCGCGTTGGAGCCGAAGTACGAGGCGATGACGGACGACGAGTTGCGGGAACAGACCAAGGCGTTCCGCGAACGACTGCGGCGTGGTGAGACGCTGGACGAAATCCTGCCCGAAGCCTTCGCGGTCTGTCGCGAGGGAGGCAAGCGTTTCTTGAGCATGCGTCACTACGACGTCCAGCTGATCGGCGGCATGGTGCTGCACGAAGGAAAGATCGCCGAGATGGTGACCGGGGAAGGTAAGACGCTGGTCGCGACCCTGCCTGCCTATCTCAACGCGCTCGAGGGCAAAGGCGTTCACGTGGTGACGGTGAACGACTATCTGGCGCGGCGGGACATGGAATGGATGGCGCCGCTGTACATGAACCTGGGATTGACGGTCAATGCGATCCAATCGGGCATGTCGACCCGCGAAAAGCAAGCCGCGTATCGCTGCGACATCACGTACGGCACCAACAACGAATTCGGTTTCGATTACCTGCGTGACAACATGCGGCCGGCCTCACAGGGCGACGACCGTTTTCCGCCCGAGGCCCAGCAGTGCCAGGGCCCGTTGAACTACGCCATCATCGACGAAGTTGACAACATTCTGATCGACGAAGCTCGGACGCCGCTGATCATCAGCGGCCCCAGCGAAATGGACCTGGGACGCTACTCCGACGCGGACCGCGTGGCCCGCCAGCTGAAACGCGAAGAACACTTCACCGTCGACGAGAAGCAGCACAACGTCACGCTGACCGACGAGGGCGTCCGTGAAGCGGAAAAACTTGCCGGTGTCGAAAGCTTTTACACTGCGGGCAACATGGAATGGCCGCACCTGATCGACAACGCGCTGAAGGCCCACTACCTGTACAAGCTGGACGTCAATTACGTCGTCAAAGATCGCCAGATTGTGATCGTGGACGAGTTCACCGGACGCTTGATGGAAGGCCGCCAGTGGAGCGACGGCCTGCACCAGGCGGTGGAGGCGAAAGAGGGTGTTCCGATCAAACCGGAAACCCAGACGTTCGCCACCGCGTCGCTGCAGAACATCTTCAAGATGTACAAGAAGTTGTCCGGGATGACCGGAACCGCGATGACCGAGGCCAATGAGTTCTGGAAGATCTACAAATTGGACGTCGTCGCGATTCCCACCAACCGCGTGCTGCAGCGGATCGAACATCCCGACGTCATCTACCTGACGGAAGAATTCAAGTTCCGGGCGTTGGCCGATGAAATCGAGCGGACCAACAAGTGGGACGTGCTGGTGATGAAGGACGGCACCGAGCAATGGGGCAAGGTGACCGCTGAAGACGACAACCAGGTGAAATTCGTCGGCAAAGGTGAAAAGGATGCCACCACGGTCCAACGGTCAAAGGTCACCGCGGTGGAATACGCCGGGCGCCCCGTCCTGGTCGGCACGGTCAGCATTGAAAAGAGTGAGCGGCTGAGCCGCTTGCTGGACCGCCGCGGCGTTCCGCACGAAGTCTTGAACGCCAAGCAGCACGAACGCGAAGCCGACATCGTCGCGCAAGCCGGACGCAAGCACGCCGTCACGATCGCCACCAACATGGCCGGCCGGGGAACCGACATCATCCTGGGCGGCAACCCGGAAACCAAAGCCTGGGCCCAACTGCAGCACAAGTACGCCACCCGCCTGGACGTCCCGGACGAGGAATGGAGCGAGCTGGTCGAGCAGATCGACCAGGCCGAGGGCATGAGCGAACAGGGCAAGCATGTTCGCGAGCTCGGCGGGTTGTACGTGCTGGGCACCGAACGCCATGAGTCACGCCGCATCGACCTGCAGCTTCGTGGCCGTTGCGGACGCCAGGGCGACCCCGGATCCAGTCGCTTCTTCCTGTCCCTGGAAGATGACTTGATGCGAATCTTCGCGGGCGAGTGGGTCAAGGGCATGATGGAGCGGATCGGAATGCGGGAAGACGAACCGCTGGAATCCAAGCTGGTGACCCGTCGGATCGCGGCCGCCCAAAAGAAGGTCGAAGAACGCAACTTCGAAATGCGGAAAAGCTTGCTGGACTACGACGAAGTGATGGACGAACAACGCAAACGCGTTTACCGCTATCGCCAGAATCTGCTGGACGGCCACAGCTCGCGAAACATGATCCTGGAACTGATCCGTTCACAGATCGTTCAGCAGGTCGACACGTTCCTGGACCCGGACTACGGAGTCGAATCCTTTGCCGCGTTCGCCGGCACGCAACTCGGTTGCGTGTTGGAACCGAAAGATTTCCAGAACATGGACATCACCATGGCGACCGCTTACTCCCGCGAACAGGCCGAACGTGCCGCCGAGGTGATCGTCGACGAGATTGTCGAAGAAAACCTTCCCGAAGGAATGGAAGACGAATGGAACTGGAATGCACTGGCGAAGTGGTCCAACACGACGCTGGGCACCAATTACCAGGACCACCAGCTGAAGAAGATGGATCGGGACGAACTGATCAACACGTTGATCGAGAAAAGTCAGGAACGAATCGAAAAGGTCGACCTGAGCGAAGGTGAACCGCTGCTGGATGCGGACTATGGGATGCGAGTCCTGTGCGGATGGATGCGACACCGATTCGGCATCGAAACGACACCCGAAGAGTTCCGGGACGTCGAGGATCGCAAGGCCGTCGCCCGCGCCCTGGTCCAACGTGCCGAAGAAGCTTATCGAGAAAAGGAAACGGAGTATCCGGCGTTGGCCGGCATTTCGCAGTTCACCGTCCAGCAGGGTGCCCAGGTCATCCTGGATCGCGAGAACCTGGTTGACTGGATCCTGCGGCGGTTTGAACAAGCGCTTGGCGTCGATGAGGTGCCGCTGAACCGCGACGAACTGAAAACGCAACTCGTCCAGTTCAGCCGCGAAACCAGCGAGTCGGCCGGTGAGTATTACACCGAGGCCCGCGGTCGCGTCGACAAGCTGTTCGGTGAAGTGGACGAGGACACCACGGCGATCGTGGCGACCGGCGATGACGGCAAGCTGGAGGACCTGGCCGACTGGATGTCCAAAGAATTGGGTGCCTCGGCCGACGCCGATGACCTGGCTCGGATGAACAAAGCGGAACTGATGCTGGCGGTCGACGGCGCCGTCGACGACCGATTCCACCCCGAAATGCGGCGCATGGAACGTCAGATTCTGTTGAGCATCGTCGACGACGCTTGGAAGAATCACTTGCTGACGATGGACCACCTGCGCAGCAGCGTGGGTCTGAAGGGCTATGCCCAGTTGGACCCCAAGGTCGAGTACAAGCGTGAAGGCATGCGGCTGTTCGACAAGATGTGGGATTCTGTCGGCGAGCAAGTCACCGGGCTGATTTTCCGCATGGAGTCTTTTAACCAGGACTTCATTCGCAGCACCTGGGTTGACGCGAAAGCACGGCACGATGAAGCCCACTCCGTGACCACCCAGGGTGGCACCGCGACGGCCACCCGGACCGCGCCGCAGTCGGCGGCCCAACAGGCGGCCGAGGCCAGCAACCAGTCGACCGACGCTCGCCCCGAGCCGATTCGCAACACGGGGGTCAAGATTGGACGGAACGATCCGTGCCCCTGCGGCAGCGGCAAGAAGTACAAACAGTGCTGCCTACGAAAGTAGCGTAGCGCGTCCCCAACCACAGAGAATGGATTCTCGTGATGCTAGCCAACCTGCTGTATCTGGTCGCCCTCACCGCCGTTGCGCCGCTGATCTTGTATCGGAGGATCAAGCATCAACGTTACCGACGCGGCTGGCGACAAAAGCTGTTTGGCGTTTCGGCCGATCACGCCGCCCGTCTGTTGGGCGGAGCAACGGAGAGTGGATGCCTGTGGCTGCACGCGGTCAGCGTCGGCGAGGTCAACTTGCTCGGCGGCATCGTCTCGCGTCTGGAACAGCAACATCCGGATTTGCCGATCGTGATCAGTGTGGGCACCGACAGCGGGTACGATCTGGCGGTCCAACGCTTCGGTCAAAACCGAGTCTTCTTCGGTCCGTTGGACTTCAGCTGGGCGGTCGGACGGACGATTCGCCACCTCCGCCCCCAACTGCTTGTACTGGCGGAGTTGGAACTGTGGCCCAACCTGATCCGACAATCCGCTCGGTCCGGCGCCGGCGTGATGGTGATCAACGGCCGGTTGAGCGACCGCAGCGCGTCCGGCTATCGCCGATTCAGATTCCTGACACACGCGATCTTTCAATCGCTCCACCGCGTCGAATGCCAGGACGAAACGTCGGCGAACAATTTCCGCCGATGCGGCACCCCGGAGAACCGCGTGCACGTCAGCGGATCCCTGAAATTTGACGACGCCCCCGAGCGTCGGGACACGGTGGACGTGCAATCGCGTTCGCACTGGGCCGGCGTCGATCCTTGGCACCAGGTGTGGGTCGTCGGCAGCACCCAGGAAGGCGAGGAAGCTATGGCGTTGCGGATCTACCAACGCTTGCTTCCCGTCCACCCCGAACTGCGTCTGATCCTTGTGCCACGCCACCGCGAACGTTTCTCCCCCGTCGCGGAATTGATACGGCAACAGGGCCTGACAGCGTTCCGCCGATCCGACGGGATCTCCGAGCGGCATCGCGAATGGACCGCCGATCAGGTCATCTTGATCGACACGATCGGGGAACTGCGACACTGGTGGGGCGTGGGGCAGATCGCAACGGTCGGCGGCAGTTTCTGCGGCGACCGCGGCGGACAGAATATGTTGGAACCGGCCGGATACGGCAGCGCAGTTTCGTTCGGACCGGACACGCGAAACTTTGCCGAGATTGCCAATCGACTGCTGGATGCCGACGCGGCGGTGCGGGCGGAAGATGAAAGTGAATTGCAACGCTTCGTCGAGCGATGCCTGCAAGACCCTCCGGCGGCCGACGCTCTGGGCCGGGCGGCACAACAGCTGATCTGCCGGCACCGCGGCGCCACGAAACGGACCCTGGACTCGATCGAGTCCATGTTGGCCCAACAAGCGGAGCACGTTCGCCCGTCGGAAACGGACCTGAAAATTCGCGGCTCGCTGGGTCCCGAGCAACGAGCGGCCTGATCAAAGCCCTGGTTCCAAGGCTCCCGCCTTGGAACCGACTGTCTCGCCGGCTCGGCCGGCCCCCACGGACCGGAAGCTGGCAGAGCCAGCCCGCAGCGCGTTCCCGGGCGGGAGCCCGGGAACGAGAATGCGCCAAAGCCCTGGTTCCAAGGCTCCCGCCTTGGAACCGACTGTCACGCCGGCTCGGCCGGCCCCCACGGACCGGAAGCTGGCGGAGCCAGCCCGCAGCGCGTTCCCGGGCGGGAGCCCGGGAACGAGAATGCGCCAAAGCCCTGGTTCCAAGGCTCCCGCCTTGGAACCGACTGTCTCGCCAGCACCCCACATAGCACCGAATCCGGCGTGTTATCCTATGCAGGCTGTGTTTGCGTTCCCTCCCCACCCGCCTGCCTGGATCAAGATGAATCTCCGCTCCCTCTCGTTTCTCCTGCTTGCCCTGCCCGCGGTCATTCACTGGGCGATGTCGACCGCGACGGCGGCCCCGCCGAACATTGTTTTGATCCTGAGCGACGACATGGCCTGGACCGACTACGGGTTCATGGATCATCCCGATGTCAAAACCCCCAACCTGGATCGGTTGGCAGCGGAAGCCGCCGTGTTCCCTCGCGGCTACGTGCCCACGGGGCTGTGCCGACCGTCCTTGGCAACGCTGCTGACCGGCCACTACGCGTCCACCCACGGAGTCACCGGGAACGATCCTTCACCCAAGTACGCGCCACGCGACTCAGATCTGTACAACCAGCGTCGGTCCCAATTGATCTCCTACCTGGATCGATTCGAAACCGTCCCGGAGGCGTTGGGGAAACTTGGTTACTTAAGTCATCAGAGCGGCAAATTGTGGGAAGGAAGCTTTGGCAACGCAGGATTCACCCACGGGATGACGAAAGGTTTCCCCAACCGCGGCGGCCGCCACGGTGACGCGGGACTGAAAATCGGACGCGAAGGGATTGAACCGATCAACGAATTCCTGGATCTGGCGGTTCAGGAGAAGAAGCCGTTCTTTTTGTGGTACGCGCCGTTCATGCCGCACACGCCCCACACGCCGCCCGAACGTCTGCTGAAGAAGTACCGCGACAAGCATCCCTTGACCGTCGCGAAGTACTACGCGATGTGCGAATGGTTTGACGAGACCTGTGGACAGCTGATGGAATCACTTCGCCAGCGCGACTTGGAGCAGAACACGCTGATCGTTTACCTGACCGACAACGGTTGGATTCAGGATCCGAACAAGAACGGCTACGCGCCGCGGAGCAAACAAACTCCTTACGAAGGCGGTGTTCGCACGCCGATCTTCTATTGGATGCCAGGCAAGATCCCGGCCAAAGTGCATCCGGAGTTGACCAGCAGCATCGACATCGCGCCGACGATCCTATCGGCGGCCGGGGCTCCAATCCCCGACGACCTTCCGGGCATTGACTTGATCCCGCACTTGACTGAGGGCAGCGCCATCGAGCGTGACACCATCTTTGGCGAAGGCTTCGCGCACGACATCGCGGACATTGAAAACCCGGAAGCCTCCCTGCTTTATCGCTGGTGCATCCAGGGCGAATGGAAATTGTTGCTGACCTACGATGGGGAAGTGAATCGATACGCATCGACGCATCCCCGCGACGAGAAGGGTCCCCAGCTGTTCAACCTGGAAGAGGATCCGACGGAGCAGCACAACGTTGCGAAGGAACATCCGGAGATCGTCGCGCGGCTCGCTGAAAGGATCCAGCAGTGGTACCCTGTCACGGAGCGCAAGACCCAAGTGACGCCGTAGGGATCGGTCACGCCGACCCGGCGACGAAGCATCCAGCCGCCCTTTCCTCTGCACCCCGATTTCATGCCACGTCCGATTTTGCCCCTCCTGCTAGCGTTTCTCGCCTGCTGGACGGCCCTGCCGTCCCACGCGGGAAAGTACAACTCGGTGTTGGATATCGGCGATCCTGCGCCGGCCTGGAAAGAATTGCCGGGCACCGACGGCCAAGTGCATTCACTGGCGTCTCTGTCGGATGCCAAAGCCGTGGTCGTTGTGTTTACCTGCAACAGTTGTCCGTATGCGTTGGACGCCGAAGACCGCTTGATCGCCTTGACCAAAGAGTACGCCGACCGCGGCGTGGCCGTGGTCGCCATCAACGTCAACACGGTGGAAGAAGACCGGATGCCGGCGATGAAAGAGCGTGCCGAGGAGAAACAGTTTCCCTACCCGTATTTGTGGGACGAATCTCAGCAAATCGCCAAACAGTACGGTGCCAAATTCACGCCGCAGTTCTTCGTCCTCGGCCGCGATCGCCAGGTCGTTTACATGGGATCGCTTGACGATAGCCCCGGTGGCGATGCGGTGACAAAAACCTATGTGGCCGACGCGATCGAATCGGTTTTGTCCGGGGACGAGCTGGCGGTCACCGAAACCGTTCCGATCGGATGCACGATTCGATTCGAACGCGAGCGTCGGAAACGCGGCCGATGAACCGACGACGTCCACCGGCGAATCCCGTGTCCGACAACGGCTTGGCGGATCACGTCGTCGCCGCCAAACGACCTGGCATTGCCGCCTACGTCGCGGCAGCCGCAACGGCTTTGTTTTCCGCCGGCGTGACCGCGCTGATGTTGCTGATCAACGGCTCGCTGGTGCTGGTGGTGATGTCGGCGTTCTCCTCCGCCGGACCCGACTGGAGTCACCGTCCAGGATTCCTGCAGTTCGTGCTGTTTTCGGCGCCGTTGGCCCTGGCGGTCTTGCAGTGGATGCTGTGGGATTTGATCAGCGGATTCTTGTCTCGACGACGCGACGACGCATCCGAGCAAGTCGATACCGATCCGGCGTGATGCAACTTTATTTGATCCGGCACGCCGAAAGCCAGAACAACGCCAGGCCAACGTACCTGCGCGTCGAAGACCCTGAAATCACGCCGGTGGGCCGCCTGCAGGCGCAACACCTGGCCGATTGGCTGGCGACGTTGAAGATCGATGCGATGATCACCAGTCCGTTTTTGCGGACCTTGCAAACGGCCCTGCCGATCTTGACCGCGACGCAGGTCAACCTGGACGTTTGGCACCACGTCTTCGAACGGGGCGGGTGCTTCCGTGGTCACGACGAGACGAACTTTGCCGGCGCGATGGGCATGGGTCGTGCGCACATCCTTCGGTTGTTGGCGGAATTTGAGAGACGTTGCCGCCTGGAAGCGTCTATCGACGACTCGGGATGGTGGGGCGGGCGAGACCGCGAAACCGACCAGGAAGCGGAACAACGCGCCAAACGCATTTGCGATCGCCTGCTGTCAACGTTTCAAAATGGCGAGGTCGTTGTCCTGCTGATCCATGCCGATTTCAAGCGACTGATGCTGACCGAAATGATCGGCGAGACGATCGACGTGACGGGACTGGGCCCGATGCGGAATGCCGGGATTACAAAGTTGAACCGGATCGACGAACGATGGCAGTTGGACTATTTCAATTCCGTGACCCACCTGCCCGCCAAGTTGATCACGGGCAACGAGCATTGATCGGCCGGCAAATCCGCCGGCCTTCGTTTCGAACCCGGGTGATTTGCACATGCAAATCGCCGGCCGCCATCGTCTCCGCCAACGCATCCGCGTGTTTCTGGTCGATGCACCAGGCAAACACTCCGGGCCCCCAACTGCTCTGGCCGATGCCGACGGCGCCGCTGGCATCCAGACGCTCGATCAATTCGCTGACCACGGGACCGTTGTAAGGCCCGCCTTGGACATCGGCGAACAACATCCCGGCCAGCCGGTTGTAGCGTTGAACCGCGTCGGAAAATGCCGAAAAGTCCGCCGCCCTCGCCGCGGGCAATAGCTGGTCGTTGATCAGCGTTCGCAACCGGTCGCGCTGCCGGTTGCCGGGATCGCGCAGCTGGGCGAACTGCTTCCGTTCCCTCTCTCCGGACACGGCGGCCGCCGCGGCGACGGGGCGAAACAACACCACGCGCCAGGTCTCGGGCATCGCGATCCGCTCTTGGATTTCATTCAGCCGGTCGGGATGCCGGGCGGACGCCTCAAAGATCAAACCGCCGCGGAAATAACCATGGATCCCCACCGCGGATCGCTTCCCGCGAGCAGCGACCACGCGCGCTAGTTGTTCGGTGGAAAACGAGCGACCGAAATAGTTGCACAACCCTTCGGCGATCGCGAGCGACTGCTGCGTCCCGCTTCCATAGCCGCTGTGCGCCGGGGCAACCTTGGGGGCTTCAATCGCCAGTTCGGGCAACCCATCACTGCCCACAAGATCGGCCCACCGCCGGACGATCGGTCGCGCCCGATCGGCGATCGCAGGGTCCGGACTGAATTCCTCGGCGGGACCGAAACAGATTTCGGTGCGGGGCTGGTCGATCATGACTCCCAACCCGCCGAAGGGCGCCACGGTGTCCAACAGCCCAAAATGCAGTCGGGCGCCGGTCTGAACCGACAACGTCTTAGCCAACTCCATCAAACCGTCCCGCCGCGCAACTTCGCTTCACTTCGACGATTGATTTCGCGTCGCAGCATTTCGAATGCTTCCCGTTCTTCCTGCCCGGCGGTCTTGTCCACCAGCATCGTCAACTGCCGCAGTTGAGTGGCCAGTTCGTTGGCGTTGATCAAGTGCGTTCGCGTCGCCAGGATCGCGGCCTCGACCACCGCATGCTTGGCCCGATTGAACCCGCAGAACGGCCGCACCACATCCCCGTGCAGAACTCGGCAGGACATCTCATAGCGGGGCGATTGACCGCCGATCGTCAACACTTCGACGGCGAACCAGCGGTGGCAATCCTTGAGCACGGCCCAACGGTCTTCCTCCAGCCACCGGATCTGATCCGCAGTGGCATCGACGGAGGTCACCGCGGCGCGGGCGAACAGGCCCACATCATCGGTCAGATGGATCGTCGCGCGGCGTGAACGCTTCAGATTCTCGAACGTGCGTGAGCCGGCGAACGGCCGCAACAAAAACTGCGGGTCGCAGGGACCAGCCACGCGCAGGGCAGACGGATCTCCCACCAACGGTCCCATCGGGGCCACGTTGACTTGGCCCTCGGGCCCCACCGTCGTTACGATCGATTCGATAATCACGTGAGCGATGTCACCAGAGTAGCGAAGTTGCTGACGATCCGATCACCGTACCGGCTGAGGACGGATTCGGGGTGGAACTGGACGCCGAAGACGGGTCGTGAGCGATGCTGAAGTCCCATGATCACGTCGTCGTCCAAGCTGGTAGCCGTCACCCGCAGGCAATCGGGAAACGTCTGCGGCGAAACCACCAGGGAATGGTAGCGGGCGACCTCCATCGGTGACGGGCAATCGGCAAAGATCCCCCGGCCGTCGTGCGCGACCGGGCTGGCCATTCCGTGATGCGGTTCGTTGGGTTCGATCCGAGCCCCAAACGCAGCCCCGATCGCCTGGTGCCCCAAGCACACTCCCAGGATCGGAAGCGAAGGCGGCGCGAGCCGAATCAGGGGCACGCAACAGCCCGCCTCCTGCGGCCCAAAGGGTCCCGGGGACAGCACTATTGCCTGGGGACTGAGCGAAATCGCGTCTTCCGCCGTGATCCGGTGGCTGCGGACGACACGCGTTTCCGCCCCCGTGCGGCGAAAATACCGCGCTAAGTTGTGGACGAAGGAGTCTTGATTGTCCAGCAGCAGAATCATCGGCCGGCGCCCTTGCGGTGCGATCCGGCACGGCGATAATCGGCCTCAAAACTCAACGTCTCGAATTTCATTTTACCCCAAGGTTGCTGATCATGGCATTGGTCCCTCTTCGCGTTGTGCTCGACCACGCCGCCGAAAACGATTACGGCGTGGCGGCTTTCAACGTCAACAATATGGAGCAGATCCAGGCGATCATGGAAGCCGCCGAAGAGACGGATTCGCCGGTGATCATCCAGGCTTCCCGCGGGGCCCGCGCCTACTCCCAGGACGCCTACCTTCGCCACCTGATGGTGGCCGCGACGGAATTGTATCCCCAGATCCCGATCGTGATGCACCAGGACCACGGCAACAGCCCCGAGACCTGCCAATCGGCAATCGACAACGGCTTCACCAGTGTCATGATGGACGGCTCGCTGAAGGAAGACGGAAAGACGCCGGCCGACTACGACTACAACGTCGCGGTGACCAAAAAGGTTTGTGAAGTGGCCCACGCCCAAGGCGTCAGCGTCGAAGGCGAACTCGGTTGCCTGGGATCGCTGGAAAGCGGTGGCGGGGAGCAGGAAGATGGCCACGGCGCCGTCGGCGAATTGTCCCGCGATCAATTGCTGACCGATCCCGATGAAGCCAAACGGTTCGTCGATGAAACGGGCGTCGATGCGCTGGCCGTTGCCATCGGAACCAGCCACGGTGCGTACAAGTTCACCAAGAAACCGACTGGTGAAGTCTTGGCGATGACCCGCATCGAAGAGATCCACGCCAAGATCCCAAACACCCACCTGGTCATGCACGGCAGCAGCAGTGTGCCGCAAGAGCTGCAGGACATCATCAACAAGTACGGTGGTGAAATGAAGCAAACCTACGGGGTGCCGGTGGAAGAGATTCAGCGGGGCATCAAGAGCGGGGTCCGCAAGATCAACGTCGATACCGATTGCCGCATGGCGATCACCGGTGCGATCCGCAAGGTCCTGACCGAAGATCCCTCCGCGTTCGACCCGCGTGCTTACCTGAAACCCGCCCGCGCGGCGATGAAGGAAGTCTGCATCGCCCGCATGACTGCGTTCGGCCAAGCCGGCAACGGATCGAAGCTGGCGGCCAAGCTGTAAAAAGCTGCAACCATTGCGGAGGGTGTTGGTGTCCTCACGATCGCAGTCTTATTTCACCCTCCCTCCGGGAGGGTCGCGGAGGAGCTTGCGACGACGCGGGGAGGGCGACAGCGGATGCGATTGGATTCGGTTGGCTATTGAAGACACCCTCCCCAAAGGCTCGTGCCTCGCCTTTGACCCTCCCGGAGGGAGGGTGAATTTCAGAAAGCACCTTTCACAGGCTCGGGCAACCGGAGCCTTCTTCACCTCAGTGGAAAGGAAGCTTGACTATTCGCCGCCGATGATCGAGCCCCCATCGGATTTCTTCCGCTTGGGTTTGAACGAGAACTCGCTGGTCTTGCGGCTCCGCGCGGTGCGGCGGGCCGTCACGTCGGCGCGACTTTCGGGGCGTCGCCCGGCTTTCTTCTTCTTGCTCGGGCGTTTCTTGCCAGGCCGGCCTCCGGAAACACGTTTGCCGCCGGCCACTTCTTCCTCCATCTCTTTGCGGCTGTGCTCGACGGCCAACCGCAACCGACGGACTTCGTCACGCGTCAACTCGCGATAGGCTCCGGCAGGAACATCGCCCAAACGCAGCGGTCCGATGGCGATCCGACGCAGCACCTGAACCTTGTGCCCCAACCGTGCCAGGATCCGCCGGATCTCCCGATTCTTGCCCTCGCGCAGGGTGATCTCCAACTCGGTCGCCCGGGCCCGCGCCTTCAAAATCTTCGCGCCTTCGACTTTGACAAACCCTTCGGCGATGTAGATCCCCTTGCGCATGTTCCGCATGGTTTCCGAATCGATCTTCCCGGCCACCGTCACGCGGTAGACCTTTCGTACGCCGTACTTGGGATGCGCCAACTGCTGCGCCAGATCGCCGTCATTGGTCAGCAACATCAGCCCCTGGCTACTTTGATCCAGCCGGCCGACCGGAAACACCCGCTCGCTGTTGGGCACCAGATCGATCACGCGGTTGCGACCACGGGGGTCTGAATTGGTACTCAACACACCGGTCGGCTTATTCACCGCGTAGTACACCAGCTTTTGGGGTCGCAACGGCACCCCGTCGACGCGGACCTTGCTGGACTGCGGATCCACCGTGGTTCCCAGCTTGGACACGATCGCACCGTCCACCTCAACACGCCCTTCTTCGATCAGCGTTTCGCACTGGCGTCGGCTGCCGAAGCCGGCAGCGGCCAACAGCCGCTGCAACCGCTGTGGCTGGTCTCGGCTGGACCCGGTCTCGGACCGCCCGCCGACGCCGCCCGATTTGGAGGGCCGCGGTTTCTTCCCGGCGGACTTTCGCCCAGAGCTCTTGGCAGCCTTCACATCCGCCGGTTTGCTTTGCGAATCCTTGCCTTTGGATGCCCTGCCTTTCGCAACCTTGGCGGACCGCTTTGGCGGCCGCCCCCTGCCAGACGAAGCCGACTTGGAAGTCCCGCGGGTGGATCGGCGTGAGGTGGGCTTGGACGAACGACGCGGCATGGTGGCTGATCAGGGATGGAGAAGAACCCGGGAAACGCCCCAAGCCTACCAAACCGATCAATTTGCGATAGTCAGAATCGTGATCACCGCAGTCGTGATCATCGCGGCGATCGGGCGTTACAGCAGGTGCTTGGCTTTGATGTCCAGATACTGGTTGACCAACGGAGCGGTCAATTCGTCTGGATACGTGTCGACCAACAGCACGCCCCGATGCTCCAGATCTTTCAGGACTTGATCCCGCCAGACCAGGATGTCGGCGGCGGCGGCGGCACGGTACAGGTTCGCTTCGTCACCGCCGGGCGAGTCCGCCGCTTCGAACAACGTCCGATCACGCATCAGAACGCCCAGCGGCAAGTGTTGGCCGTTGATGTTGCCCAAGTAGTCCGTCACGGCGGCCGCATTGACCTCGTCGATCACGTTGGTGGCCAGCACGACCAGCGACCGCCGCTTGCAGTGGTTGGAAAGGTACAGAAACGCCTGGTCGTAGCGAGATTCGACCATCCGTGGAAACTGGTCAAACCCGGCGTGAATCAGCCGGTTCATCTGACTGCGCCCGCCTCGGGGAGGAATGTAGGCGTGCACGCTGTCGGAAAAGCAAAGCATCCCCACCGCATCACCCTGGTGCAGGGCCACGTAGGACATCATCAGGGCCGAGTTCAGTGCGTGGTCCAGCAACGAATAGCCGTCCCGGGTATTGGTCATCATCCGGCCGCAATCGAGCAGGAATATCACACGCTGACTTTGATCACTCTGGAATTGCCGGACCGTCAGCTTGTTGCGTTTGGCCGTGCTTCGCCAATCGATGTGCCGGAAGTTGTCATCGCGGCTGTAGTCACGCAACCGCTCAAAGTCGCTGTCCTGTCCGATGCGACGTGTCCGCCGGACGCCGATCAAGCTCAGCCGGTTCGTTCGCGCGAGCAATGCGTAATCGGACAACTGCTTCATGTCCGGGTAGACATTCAATTCGCTGGGCAGCTCCAATCGGATCTGCCGCTCCCACAACCGAAAGGGGCTCAAAAAACGAAGGTACGCGTACTCCAATCGGAATGCTCCGCGTCGCCCCGGAGTCAACTTGCGGCGGAACGTGCTGCGGCCCATCGGCGGCAACCGCAGCGGGTGCTGCAACGGGGTCGCCTGGAATTCATCGGGCAGGTCGTCACGGACACTCCCTGACAACACCAGCGGCGTCCGGTTCTCGACCGTCAAAGTACTCTCAACCGGCACGCCCAATGAACACGAGCGAACGATCTCCCGTGACACGTTGATGCCGCGGTTGGTTCCCAGGAACACGGAGATGAAGTCCACCGCCGCAATGATCAGCAGCAGACCGTCCAAAGCCAGCACCCAGATGAAGAGGGCAGGGTAGAAGATGGAAAACACGCTGCCCACGAGCGCCATCGCCAACCCGGCCACCCACAAGCGGGTCGGGTACATGGCATATTTCCACGCGGCAATCCCCAGCGGCAATGCGAAAAACAGCAGGACCAACCAGGGAAGCTGCGTGTAGGCTTCAAACCGGTCCTGCGCGATCTGGCGAAAGGTGTCGTTCATGCCCCCATGGTAACCGCCAGAACCGATGGCGGCATGCGGGCGGCGGGCCGATCCGCATGGCAAATCAGATTCCGACCGGCCGGCCCGCGCCGGACGGGCCGGTGAGCAAAAATCCCCAGTAAGCCAAGATCCGCTGTCGCCGCCTTCTCTCGACGGTAGAAGGCCACGCTCTGGCGGGCGTGGCTACACGTTTTCAGGGTGCGACGTTTCGGTGTTCAACATGACGCCGTCCGGTCAGCGGCGATCTCCCATGAAGCGGAAGATGTAGTACGCCAGCGTCATGATCGCCTGCAACGTCCCGGCGACGTACGTCAGGGCAGCGGCATTGAGCACCTTGGCAACAAACTGTTCTTCGTTGGCCGAAATCAAATTGGCTTCGACCAGGTGGCGTCGGGCGCGGCGGCTGGCATCGAACTCCACCGGCAGGTTGATGACCTGGAACAGCACCACGCCGGCGAACAGGATGATGCCCACCAGCAACAACGGTTTGAACTGAAAGATCAAACCGACCAGTGCCAGCGTGCCTCCGATGCTGCTGCCGAAATTTGCCGCGGGCACCGCCATGTTGCGAAAGATCAGCGGCGCGTAGCTTTTGGCGTCTTGAAAGGCATGCCCCGCCTCGTGGCAGGCAACCCCCAGGGCAGCCATGTTCCGCCCTCCGTAGACGTCAGAGCTCAGCCGGAGCATCTTTGCCCCCGGGTCGTAGTGATCGCTCAGGTGCCCAGGAACCTGCTCGATCCCCACCTGGTTGAGCCCTGCGGAATCCAACATTTGCCTGGCCGCCTGAGCCCCGCTCATCCGCGCCGGGACTTCGGACATGGATGCGAAGGTACTCTTGACCCGCCATTGGGCAAACAAGCCCAGCAGCAGCGGGGGGCCGATGAACAGGAAGTACACCGGATCGAAGATCATTGAAAACCCTTGTTTTAGGCGTTTAGAAGTTTGTTGAGGTGTTTAGGAGTCAGGTGCGGAAACCCTTGCAGCATTGGCAGAGAGATTTGCCAGCGGGGCAGGATGCAAGTCCCGCGCCACATTCATCCGGCAGATTCCTCTGGAAGCCATTCGCGATCCGCTTCCAAAGCTTGCCGGCCGACCGCGAGAATCACCGACCGCGAACACGACCCCGTCCCCAACCCTGGGTAGCTGAACATGGGTAACTGAGCATCGTTACCCGAACATGGGTAGCTGCCGTGACTCGACGGCGGACAGCCGCGGGCCGAACGAGCGTCAACCCCCGCGGTTTGCACCAACGCGTCGGGCCACACTGCCAAATTGACCCCGATTGCAACCGATTTCGATTTCGCGCGACGGGCTCCCGAACGCGGCAAACCCACCGAGCGGGGCGAATCTGATGGTCCGACCGATTCGGCCCCTGTTGCCCGGCGGGGAAATTCGCCAAGATACGTGGCTCTCGGTGCCGGCCCTTTCTGGCAACGGGAACCCCGCCTCCGCTGGCCCACGCCGGTTGGTGAATCGCGGAGCGAACTCCAGGCTCCGGCGGGACTTAGCCGATGTCGGGAGGCTTCCGCGGCGGCTGCCAGTCGGTATCTGGCACACCGTTTGCTTACCTGCCTGCGAAACAACGAATCACTGTCATCCTGGCTTGGCCGGTCGGCCGCCGGGTGGCACCCGCATTGACCGTGGCGCGGCTGTCGGCCCCGATCCTCCCGACGAGAGCGACTCGTTGGACAAGTCGGACCGCGCGGCAACCGCCAGACAATTTTCAATCCTTTCCCCGCATTATAGAAAAAGGTGCCCGCAACCATGGCGACTGCCACCAAGAAAAAGGCTAGCGTTCGTCTTCAACCGATCGGCGAACGAATCGTGGTCCAGCGTGAACAGAGCGAAGAGACGACCGCTGGGGGAATCGTGCTTCCCGATTCCGCGAAAGAGAAGCCCGCCCGCGGAACCGTTGTCGCCGTCGGCAGCGGCAAACTTCTTGATGACGGATCCCGCAGCGAAAGCCAACTGAAGCAAGGCGATCACGTTCTGTTCAGCAGCTACGCCGGCGAAACCGTCGAGATCGACGACGTCGAGTACTTGCTGATGCGTGAAGACGACGTGTTGGCAGTCCTGGAGTAACCTCCAAGGACACTCTCCGCCACAGCCAACCACCCCTCTTACCCGTACAAATCTGAAAACTTAGTTCTATGGCAAAGATCATCGCATTTGACCAGGAAGCCCGCGAAGCGATTCGCCGCGGTGTTTCGAAACTGGCCCGCACCGTCAAAGTCACGCTGGGCCCGAAAGGCCGCAACGTGATCCTGCAGAAAAGCTTCGGCAGCCCCACCGTCACCAAGGACGGCGTGACCGTGGCCAAAGAAATCGAATTGGAAGACGTCTATGAGAACATGGGCGCCCGGATGGTTCGCGAAGTGGCCAGCAAGACCAGCGACGTGGCCGGCGACGGCACCACGACCGCGACCGTGATGGCCGAAGCCATCTTCAACGAAGGGCTGAAGGCCGTCGTGGCCGGTGTCAACCCGATTCAAATGAAGATGGGCATCGAGAAGGCCGTCGCGGACATCACCGACAAACTGCACTCGATGGCCACCAAGGTCAAAGATAAGGCCGCCATGGCCGACGTCGCCACCATCGCCAGCAACAATGACCGCGAAATCGGCGAACTGCTCGCCGACGCGATGAGCAAGGTCGGCAAAGACGGTGTGATCACCGTCGACGAGGGCAAGAGCCTGCAGACCGAGCAGGAATGGGTCGAAGGGATGCAATTCGATCGTGGCTACCTGTCGCCTTACTTCGTCACCGACAGCACCAGCATGGAATGCGTCCTGGAAGACGCCTACGTGTTGGTCTTCGAAAAGAAGATCAGCAGCATCAAGGACATGGTCCCGATGCTGGAAAAGGTGGTTCAACAGGGCAAGCCTTTGTTGATCATCGCCGAAGACGTCGACGGCGAAGCCCTGGCAACGTTGGTCATCAACCGACTCCGCGGCACGTTCAACGTGTGCGCCGTGAAAGCTCCCGGTTACGGCGACCGCCGCAAGGCCATGATGGAAGACATCGCCATCCTGACCGGCGGACAGGCCATCTTCGAAGCATTGGGCATCAAGCTGGAAAGCGTTGACCTGCCGCAACTGGGTCGCGCCAAGAAGGTCCTGGTCGACAAAGACAACACCACGATCATCGAAGGTGCCGGCAAGAGCAGCGACATCAAGGCCCGGATCGATCAGATCCGCCGCGAGATCGAAAACAGCACCAGTGACTACGACCGCGAAAAGCTGGAAGAGCGTTTGGCCAAGCTGGCCGGCGGCGTTGCCAAAGTCAACGTCGGTGCAGCCACCGAAAGCGAGATGAAGGAAAAGAAGGCTCGCGTTGAAGACGCGCTGCACGCCACCCGAGCTGCCGTCGAAGAAGGCATTCTGCCCGGCGGCGGTGTGGCCCTGCTTCGTGCCAGCAGCAAGGCCAAGCACGGCGATGACCTGACCGAAGACCAAATCGTGGGCTACAACATCGTGCTGCGTGCTTGCCGCGCCCCGCTGCAAATGATCGCCCAGAACGCCGGCATGGACGGCGGAATCGTTTGCGAAAAGGTCGCCGGCATGAAGAACAACGACGGCTACAACGCCCTGACGGACACCTACGAAGACCTGGTCAAGGCCGGCGTCATCGACCCCACCAAGGTGACCCGGACCGCCCTGGGCAATGCCGCCAGCGTCGCCACGCTGTTGCTGACCAGCGATGCGTTGATCGCTGAAAAGCCGAAGGAAGGTGCCAAGGGCACCGGCGGCGATCACGACATGTATTGATCGCCCGTTGGCAACGCTTCAGCCTCTGGAGCGACATTGAATTCAGGCCGTTTGACCGCTGGGTCAAGCGGCCTTTTTTTTGACGCCCAGGTCAACCAGTGGTTCTTCGATTCTGGATTTGTGACCAGCGACGTTGTGTTTGGCCAATCGATTGATGCCATGCGCGGGGCTGTTTGGCCCGCGTGGAGGTCGTGCAGCTTTCCGAGCCAGAAAAAGACGTGCGTTTCTGAAATTCACCCTCCCTCCGGGAGGGTCAAAGGCGAGGCACGAGCCTTTGGGGAGGGTGTCTTCTAGAACCCGCGGAAATCAATAGCGCCGGACGTGCCCTCCCCGCGTCGTCGCAAGCTCCTCCGCGACCCTCCCGGAGGGAGGGTGAAGAAAAGCTGCACGACCTCCTTGCGGGAGGGTGAAATAACACGGCACGACCTCCTCGAGAGACGTGACGACTTGCCTCACTCGGCTTCGACGATCACGTCGGCCAACGCCTGACGCAGCGGGTCATCATCGGGTCCACAAAAACCCCAGTGCAGATGCTTGCGCCATCCTTCGGCGTACTGAAATGTCCCGCTCATTCGCCCCACGTCGCCGCACAGGTCACGCATCGTTTTCAGATAGCTGTCCATGCCCTGGCTTTCATCCAGCCATTCTTTCTGACTGGCGTGACACGCCAACGCCGCCTCCTTCTTTTCGATCAGTGACGTGTGGTCGACGTAGAAGTGCGGCACAACCAGTTCACCCAGCGGCGTGCGGTTGCCGACCGGCTGGGCGTGATAGACCGTCACCGGTTCAAAGTACGGCTCCACCGGCGGGTCACTCTCCAAGTTCGGCATCCCATGAGAAAACGCGGCACTGACCGCCAACCGACAAGCGACCTCGTGATCTTCCATGTAGTCGATCGGCGAATGGGTGAGCACCACGCTGGCCCTGGCTTGGCGAACGACCGCAGTGACTTTGGCCAGGTTTTCGAAAGTGTAGGAAGCCTGCATGTCCGGATAGATCGGCGGATAGAACTTTGCCCCCAGAACCTCACAAGCTTTCTTGGCTTCGTCCAGCCGCGTCATCGCACATTCGTCACGGTCCATCGTCGTGCTGCCGCGAGAGCCGTCGCACAGATTGACATAGTGCAACTCCCAGCCCAGCTTGGCCAACTGCAACATCGTGCCGGCCATGCAGAATTCAATGTCATCGGGGTGCGCGGAAATGGCGAGAACGGATGGCATGCGGGTATTCCTTGTTTGTCGAGGGAGTACGAAAATCGATCCGGTCGGGTTGGCTGCGCGGCGGCAGTGGAAGGGAATCAGCAACGGCGCCAAGCAGGGCAGGGCAGAGCAGGGCGGTGCGGCCGAGACGCTCGGCGCTGTTCACAACCGGCGCTAGGACGGCTGAAAAATGGATCCCAGTGAACGATCGAATTGGCCCCGCGTCAGCACCGTGGTGATGCCGGCCTGACGAGCCTTTTCCAACCGCGCCACCTGGACGTGAGGCCCGAAGGCCAAGACTTTCGCGCCCGGACACGCGGCGTGGCAGCGGTCAACCAGGCCCTCGACCGCCCCGCTGCGGGTGGCCAAGTCGACGATCACCCAGGCGATCCGCGGATCGTCCTCCGGCAACGTCCCACCCAGGTGAAACCGCAAACCCGCCTGCTGGGCGGCGGCGCGGACTCGCGAGGCGAACATCAAATCACCGGACAGAAAGACGACGCTGGCGGGTACCTCGGCATCGCCAGACGAATCGCCCGAGGTTTCGGGCGCGGCCGAACGGTCCGGCAGGGGAGCGTCGGTCATCAGCGACGTTTTTCCATTTCGGACTTCATGAACTGGAAACCTTCGCTGGCCAGCGTGATCTCATCGGAGAACATGCGGCGCCAAATTTTCGTGGCGGCAGCGATTTCCGGCAAGGCCAGCCCGAACGCTTCGATCACCAACCAGCCGTCGAAACCGCTCTTGGAGATCGCGTCGAAGTTCTCGTCCCAACGAATCGCGCCCTTCCCGGGCGTGCTCCGGTCATTTTCGCTGATGTGGATGTGAAACAACTTGTCGCCGCCGGCCATCACGGCATCGGTGACGCTCTTTTCTTCGATGTTGCTGTGGAAGGTGTCGTACATGATGCCGCACGAGGGGTGATCCACTTCGCGGACAAATCGAGTCGAATCGGCGTGCGTGTTCAGCAGGTAACACTCGAAACGGTTCAGAGCTTCAACGCCCAATCGCACCCCCACGTTCCCGGCATGCTCAGCAACTTCCCGCATGCTTTCGACGCCCCATTTCCATTCTTCCTCGGTGGGTCCGGCCCCGCTGAAGAAACCGATCGCGGAGTGGTAGGGACCGACCAACGTTTCCACCCCGGCTTCGGCGCAAACATCCAGGGTCCGCTTGGTCAGTTCCACTCCCCGCTTCCGCACGGCGGGGTCGGGAGAGATCGGGTTGTCCTCTTCGCCACGAATGGTCACCCCGGTCCGCCCCAGACCGAGCGAATCCAAGTGTTTTCCGATGGCCGCATAATCCAGATCCAGATTGAAGATCGGCAATTCGACCCCATCGAACCCAATTTCCTTCAATTGCTCGCACACCGGGAACATCTTCTCGGTGACTTCGCCGCTCCACAGCAGCAGATTCATACCGTACTTCATCGATCGTCGATCCTAGGGGATGGGAGGAAACGGGCTGGATCCGTCGGGCGGCGTGAGGAACCGCTCGCGACGTGATTCTACCAACTCGCTGGCGATGGTCAGCCAGGGGAGGACACTGGGCGGCAACTCGTTCAGTCCCACCCGCCGCATGACCTGGTTCAACCGAAACAGCAACCGCTCGTGATCGCCGTAGTCGTACAGAAAACGGGCCTCCACATAACGGCGGATCGTGGCCGCCAAGCGATCGGTCGGTCGCCCGGTGATTTCGTTGACGCACCGTTGAATCAGCTCCGGTGATTCGGATTCCACCAACGCGTAATACCGCTCGCCCCACTCCGGCTGGTCCCGGATCCAAAACGAATCCAGCAAGACTTCGATCAGAATGTGCCCGACAAACATCGGTCGAAATCCGGCATCGCCCGGCAGCCGCTCTCGCAGCTGGACCGCCAAAGTCAAATTGGTTTCGGCGAACGCCTGCGTGTTGTGAAACCAGCGGTCGTCACGGATGTGGTGCAAGATGCCCGCGGCCACCTGGCGAATTGCCGGATCGTCGGAATCCAACACAGCCGTGGCCATCCGCTCTCGGGCTCGGATCCGGCGATCCGTCACGCTCAACCAGTCCGGGACGGCGGTGCACACCGCGATCAGGGGATCATCCAGGTAGGGAATCGCGTGGCACAAAAAGTTCATGCGATCTGTTGCCGGCGGCGGAAGTTTGCACGCGATCTTTCCGAAACGCGTGCGGCAATCAGATCACAAGATAGCGATCCAACTGCGTGTCCGGATACCCGTCGTAGAATCGGCGGATCCAGTGTCGACCCGCCCAATGGTGCAGGTGCCGCTGCCAGCCATGCCGCGTCAAGAGACGGTCGGAAATGCTGGTCGTCGAAACGTGGGCCACAATCGCCTGTGTCCCTCGAAGCCGGGCAATCTCCTCCAGGACGTGACCCGCCGCAATCAAGCTCGCGTAGCCGGCGTTCCGACCGCTGCGGATGTAGTCGACCGTCAAGAAAGCGGGCATTCCCATCGGCTGATGGTAATCCAGCCAGCACAAGTCATCGTCGGGACGCCCATAGCGGTTCTGCCACCAGACCTGCGCCACCGAGACACTGCCGACGAACAACCGTCGCTCGATCCTTAGAAGCTTTCCGGCTTGCAAAACGATCCGACCGCAGCGCCATCGGCGGATTTGATCGGGGGCCGATCGTGGGTCGGTGACGAATCTTGAACGCATCGCGGACAGCTGGCGGAGAACGGTGGAAGCGAAAAACCATTTTTCAACGCTAGCTCATCTCGGCCGCGGTGGACGAAGCGATTCAGGAGGTTCAGCGAAATTCCAATCGCTTGAAGAACTCTCGAGAGAAGTGCCCATAATCCTGCCCGTCAACGTCCCCATCACCGTCAAAGTCCAACGCATCCAAATACGAAGGATCACCGGAGGACGTCAAAAAGGACTGGCCGAAACGGCCGTAGTCCTGGCCGTCCACGTCCCGATCGCCGTCCGTATCACCAAATTGCCGAAAGAACCGATCGACTTCCTGCTGTCCGTAGACATAGTTGCCGGCCATGGATGCCCCGCTGATCGGCGCAATCACCGCCGCGCCTTCAATCGTCAATTGGTAGTTACCGTTGGCCAACGAATTGCCCAGTCCGGTGCTGCCCAACGGATCGCGATCGATGACCGACGGGCCACTACCGAACGTCAATTCCAGAATCGTTTGTCCCGATTCGACACGGATGGTTTGGATCACCGAAGTGACGGTGACGCCGGTGTCGCGATTGACCAACTCGATCGCCGAAGCGGGGACGTCCACCACACCGTTGAACGTCAGTGTGATCAGATCCAGACTGGACCGCTGGATCTCCGCGAGCGGCGGCAACCCCGGTGACCCGCCGACCACCAGATCGGTCACGGCCGCGGCAACCTCCCGCATTCGAAACAACTCGCGACCGCCGACTTCGTTTGTCGCCGCGAAATAGAGATCACCTCCGATCTCTGTCATTTCTGCCGGATCGCTGCCGAAATACTCCGTCGGGTACAGGTCCTCGATCTGCATTGTCCCCAGCTCCGATCCATCGGTCGCCCACAACTCACGATCGCCGTTGGAGGTTCCGGCAGCGCTGAAAATCAAACGCTTCCCCGTATCGAACAGCGGCACAGGATCGCTGGAAATTGGACCGGGTGCGATGTCGGCGACGGGTGCCGTTCCGGCGGGCGTCCCATCCGTCTTCCACAACTCTTGTCCAGCCGATCCGTCGTCGGCCGAGAAATAGACCAGTCCGCCGGCGGCCAAGAAACCGCTGGGGTTGGAACCTCCGGTCGGATGCACGTTTTGCACCAGCAGAGTATTCGCCGACGATCCGTCCGTTTTGAAGGGCTCCCTGCCGTTGGTACCGTCGTCGGCGGAGAAGTACAGTGTGCCGCCGACATCGGTCAGCGCCAAAGGATCCGAACCGCTGCCGCCACCCCGCAAGTCGACGACCAACGATGCCCCGGAACCCGTCGTCCAATACAGCTCCCGACCAATCGCTCCGTCGTTGGCCGTGAAGAACAAGCGATTGCCGCTGACGGTCAATTGATCGGGGCTGGACGATTCCGTGCTCGCGCCATTGGCAACCACGTTGACATCGGCCACCAAGGAAATCGCACTTCCGGTGGTGCTGAACAACTCGCGACCGTAGTCGGTACTGTCGGCGACGAAATAGAGCGCTCCCTGAAACTCGGTCAGGTCCGACGGATTGCTGCTGCCGCCACCGGGAACAAAGTCGGCGACGGGCACCGCGGTGGCGACACCGTCTGTCTTGAACAGCTCCACGCCGTTGATGCCATCATCAGCCGCAAAAAAGACTTGCCCCGCGGCGACTTCAAACCGTTTCCCCGACGCATCCAATTCGACCGGCCGCAGGTCCGACAACTGATCAAACCCGCCGGCACCGTCGGTGATGTAAACCCCGCCGGCAGTTCCCAACGAGTTGTTGTAAAACACGATTTGTCCGTTCAGCAGTGTCAGTCCCGCAACGTTGTCGGTGCTGGTGGGCGAGACGTCGGCGATCATCTCCACCATGCCGGTTGAGGTGTCGGCTCGCCAAACCGCTTCGCCATGAATTCCGTCGTCGGCGGCAAAATAAAGAAACTGACCGTCGCGGACAAACTCGTTCGGATTCGCATCCGCTGTCGCCGGATTGATATTCCGCAGCAAAGCGGTGCCGCCGGACGTTCCGTCACTGGACCACAGCTCACGGTCCAACGTCGCATCACGCGTCGTGAATAACAGTTGGCCGGCGACCTGGCCGATCAGCTCTGGCGCCCCATCCAGCGGCGCACCATAGAGGTCCTGACCGGGCAGCGAATCGACCAACTGCACGGTCCCGCCTTCGGTCCCGTCGGAGACCCATAATTCCTGGCCGTCGCCCAGCACATCGTCGGCGGCAAAGAACAACTTTCCTCCGACCTCGCGCAACTGAAAGGGATTGGAACTTCCCATCGACACGATGTCCTTGACCATCACGGTGCCGACGGATGTGCCGTCGGTCTTGTGGAGTTCGCGTCCCGCGTCCACGACTTGCATCGTCTGGGCGGTCAGGTTGGCGGTCAGCGAAGCATTGACGATGACCGCTTCGCTTCCGCCGTCGGGCAACCGCTCCGCACCGTCGCGCCCCAGCGACATCCGCACCGTCGCGGTGGTGATCGTTTCACCGCCGGGATCGCTCAATGCAACGTTGGCCGCTCCCCGTCCCGTGTACCAGTTGTCCAATTCGTCGCCAAAAACCTCCAAGACGCTGGTCCGCGTCGGGCTGTTGTTTAGAAACAGTTCGAACACCAGGCCTTCGCCGTTTTCGTCAAACTGATTTCCGGTCGCAAACCCCGCAAAAGAAATGTCCGTCAGGCCGGCCGGATCACTGATGGTCCATTCCCACTGGTTGGTTGTCAGTTCGCCCGATCCGACGCTTTGGATATACAGGTCGCCCACTTCGATCGACTCCATCACCACTCCCGCCGAACCGATCCGTGACCCGCTGCTGACCCAACCGGGTCCGTCATCGGAGCAACATTGCGAAACGCTGTTAAAGGTCGTGGAATTGGCGAAGGTGGACAGCAGGCCCGCCGACGCGGAGGTGGTTTCGGCGACGATGCCGGCGTAGCCGTTTTGCTGCAGCGTGTTGTCGGCGGTCAGATTTGGCACCGCGGCGGTCACGGTCGTTGCCGGCAAACTTCCTTGGGCCGCGAAGAACAATTCGTTTCCGACAACGGCCAGGCTGCCCGGGTTGGACGACCCGAGCCCGGAGGTGGTGTCCGCCACCAGCTGTGCCCCTGCGCCGCCGGAGCGATACAGGTGGCGACCCGAGGCTCCATCGGTTGCGGCAAAGAATACGTCGCCATCAAAAGCCGTCAGATCGCTGGGGTACGATGAACCGTTGGGGTTCAAATCGGAAACCATCATGGTGCCCGATTCGGTACCGTCACTCTTGAACAATTCGACACCGGCATCCCAATCTTCCGCGACGAAATACAGCATGCCGCCGACGTTGGTCAGGTACCGCGGGCTGGAACTGACCGACGGGTCATCGTCGGAGGGATCCACCGGGTCAAATCCGGGATCGATCGCGAGATCGGCGACCATCATGGTGCCTTCGGCGGTTCCGTCACTTTTCCATAATTCACGGTTGTAATAACCGTTGTCATAACTCGTGAAGAACAGTGTTCCGTTGACGTCCGTCAGTTCTTGTGGGCGATCGATGATGAATTGATCAGGGTTGATGTCCAACACCAATTGAGTGCCGCCGGCCGTTCCGTCGCTGACCCAAAGCTCGTAGCCGGTTGCGAGCTCGTAGGCAGTGAAGAACAGCTTGCCACCGGACTCAGTCAAATCGGAAAGGTAGTAGACCCCGGAAGCATCCGCGTCAAAAACCTTGACCGTCCCGGTCTCCGTTCCGTCGCTCTTCCACAAATCCGTCTCGCTATTCTCGTCCAACGCGGTGAAAAACAATTCGCCGCCCACGACGGTCAAATCGCGCGGCGAGGATGTGTCCGGCCCCGGCAACAAGTCCTTGACCAACACGGTCCCTTCGGCCGTCCCGTCGGTCTTCCACAATTCGCTTCCGGACTTGCCGTCATCGGCGACAAAGAATGTTTCGCCCCCCAGCTCCACAGCCGAATCAATCTGCGACCCGACCCCCAACTGATTGACATCGGCGAAAAGGTCGATCGCAAAGGTCAACAGGTGTCGCCGTTCCAAAGTTTCGATGACGGCCGCACGCCTCGCCCGCGGTCGTGACGCGTGTCCGCGTTTGCGACGCCTGGTGACGGAAGGACTTGATCGACGTGACCGGTACTTCAACGATTTACGCACGTGCGAACCGTCCATTGAAACGAGTCAGAGAAGGCCAACGGGAAGGGCGTGAGGATCACCATCGAAAACGGACCGACGGGGGTGACGAGAACGTTTTCGCCATGGGGCGGGGACGCGAAATTGGCGAGGGGGTCACGGTGGTGCTCCGCACGGATGAGGCGGGCAGTATAAACAGATCGCCGGGACGATGTCGGGAAACATGCCGCCTCAATGACGGGGTTTTCGTGAAACGAACCCCCCGTCGCCTCCCGCCACCAACGATCCGAGGCGGTCCTCCGGTGGCACCACCCAAACGGGCAATTGCTCGTCTTCGACGGGATACGGCCCACAGATCACCGTCCGACGCCGACCGGGAATCACCTGCACGTCGAACAACTCTTCAACTCCCGATTCGAATTCCAGGTAGGCAACGCTGCGTCCCGCTATCAAGTCGATGACCACGATTCCGCACCGCATTTCCTCAGGCTTCTCGCAGATCGGCACGCCACCAAACACGGACGTCTCGCGGGCTCGGCTCATGCCAACAAAGGCGAACTGACCGTGCAGCGCCAGCCCGCGACCGTAGCCGGGATAGGCGGCAACCTCGTCGATCGTCCCGTCGTTCAGGGCGACCCGTACCAGCCGCCCACGTCCACTGTCCAGGACAAAGGCCGCGCCGTCGCGAAGCCTTGGTGAGTGGGGCATACAAAAACCTTCGGCGACCACTTCTCCCGATTCGACCTCCATCAAAACGCCCCCCGACTGCTTCCTTTCCCGCCAGCCGCGGGCCGAATTGCTGGTCCCCAGGGCGGTCACCAGTTTCGGACGCCCCGACTCCATTGCGAGGCCGTTGAGATGGCAACGGTCTTGCGGCGATAGTTCCGTAATGAAGGGCGGACGCCAGCGGGGGACAAAGTTGAAGTCCTCATGCAAGGTCGACAAACACGAGAACAACGTGTTGACGACCCACAGTTGGCCCTCGTTTCCCCAACCCATTTCGTGCACGTGAATGTTGCCGGTCACAAACGATTCCCGCGCCAGGTAGCCGCCGTCATAAACACCGACCGGCTGAATCTTTGCCGCCAACTCCCCCGCGTCCCGCAACAACCAGATCACATTGGGACCGCCAATCGCCAGCCGGTCGGCGGCCCCCGAGTCGGCCGCTCCGCAGGCAATGCCCATCGCCTGCTGGAAATTGGAGAACCCGAGATGCAACCGTCCTTCCGCCGCGCCCACACTGACGACCTTTCCGGCGGCGTAGGTCGACACCAGGAGCGAACATTGCAAGTGTTCCAGAATCGGAACAAACTGGGTGCTGTGCCGGAACTTGATTTCACGTTTCGCTGGCCGGGGTCTCTGCCCGACTTGCGACTTTTGTTCGAATGAATCGGATTCGGATCGGTTTTCCATCGACGTTCCGGACATCGGTCGCGAGAATCAGGGAGACGGCAGCAGCCTATCAGGTCCAAACTCCGGCGTCGATTTGATGAACGCTCCCTCCGATGAAATCTCTTCCATGCAGTCGAATGCCCCAGTCGCGAGGCGGCCTGGGAGCAAGCGTCGTTGGCTTCGTTCGCTGCTGACGTGCGTCGTACTGACGTATGCCGGGTTGCTGGCCATCTTGGTTGTGATGGAACCACGCTTGATCTACCCGGGGGCTTACATGCAGGATCGGCACCTGTCAAAGAATCCCCGCGTGGAAGACTTCTGCTACGCGGCCGAAGATGGCACCGAGATCGCCGGACGGCGGGTGGACCATCCCGATAGCGACCAGGTCGCGATCTTCTTTCATGGCAACGGCCTGAAGGCGCGCTGGATGGACGGCTGGTTGACCCGCATGAGCCAGACGTTGCAATGTGACGTGGTCGCCGCGGAGTATCGGAGTTTCCAGGACAACAGCATGACCCCGCATGAGTCCAACATCATCGCCGACGCTTTAGCGGCTCATCAGGCGGTGTGCGACCACTACAAGGTCCCCGCTTCGGACGTGGTGCTCTACGGCCGTTCGCTCGGCGGCGGATGCGCGACGGCCGTTGCGGCCCGGCGCGGCGCAAAGGCCTTGATTCTTGAACGAACCTTTGATTCGATTTCCAACGTCGCTGCGACTCGCTACCCGCTGTTTCCGATCCGAGCGTTGATCCGGAACCCGTTCAATTCCGTTCCGCGGCTTGCCGACTACCGCGGCCCGCTGCTGCAGATTCACGGAACGGCCGACCCGATCATCCCGCTCGTCCACGCCCGCCGGCTCTTTCAAGCTAGTCGTTCGGAGGACAAACGGTTTGTGCTGCTGAACGGTGTTGGCCATCAAGACCCGCTTCCAGAAAAGGTTCTTCGTGATGCGCGTCGCTGGATACGGGATCAAACTTCCCTCGCAAACGACAGTTTGACAGGCGACGTCGAAGAGCTGCCATCGGTTTCGGAAGACCAATCATCCGAAGAACGACAGCATGCTGTCACTCCCTGACCGCAACGGCCCACGCCTCCAAGATTTGCATGGTCGATCGCTCCGATGATCAAACTGGCCACCGTTCCCGTGTTGTTCGTCCTGGCATGTTTGATCGCGGGGATTTACGGAGCGTTGCACAACCAAATCTCTTACTCGGTCGCTCCGGAATACTTCACCGCATTCAAGTTCCAGCAATTCCGAATTGATCCCAGCTTGCCGGATCGGGTGGGGGCAGCCATCGTCGGTTGGAACGCGGCGTGGTGGATGGGCCTTGTCATCGGATTCATCCTGATCCCACTGGGCCTGATCATTCCCGGTGCGGGCAACTACTTTCGATCCATGATCCGCGTGTTCGGCGTGGTCGCGGCCACCACGCTGATCGTTGGTGTGGTGGCCTTGGCGATCGCCTGGCTGAGCATCGATGCCGAACACGTCGGCCAAATCACGCGTTACGGCAACGAAATCGTGGACGACGTGGCTTTCGCCCGTGCCGGAACGATGCACAACTTTGGCTACCTAGGTGGTTTGATCGGTATCCTGACCGGTTGCGTCGCCATCTTGCGCGAGCGTCGCAAGGCGATTGCCAGGCAGTCGTCCGCTGGACGGTCCAAAGAGTCGATCGGGACCGCGAACGAGAGAAAGGCTATAGCGACTTGACGATTTTGCTGACCGCTTTGAACTGGGGATGCGCAGCCGTCCCCATCCACTGGAAGAGCACCGACTCGATGCTGGTAATGGTGATGCCCATCGAACGCATCTGGTCCATCGCAAGCTCATGTTCAAAGCCGCCGCGGGCCGCCACCGCTTCGGCAACGATCACCGGCGACAGGCCTTCGGCCAGGAGGTCCATTGCCGTCTGCAGCACGCAGACGTGGGTTTCGATGCCACAAATCAAGATCTGATCGCGTTGTTGGTCGATCCAGCGATCGATTTCACGGCGGCAAACGGCCGAGGAGAAATCCAGCTTTTCCTCAGCTTCCGGGAAACGCTTCGCGAGCGGTCCAACCAACGGCCCCAAGCCCTTCGGATACTGGACCGTGGCCGCCGATGGAACGTCCAGCAAGTCGGCTGCTTGCAACAAGGCCTCGGTGAATTCGACAACGTGTTCGCCCGAGGGAATCACGGGAACCAGCTTTTTCTGCAGATCGATCACCAGCACCGCGGAACGTTCCGCTGACAATCGCATCGGGGCGGTCACGTGGGGCATCCTGTCGCTCCAGGGGTTGAAGAAGGGTGCGGCAGGGAGGCGTCCAGGGGGGCCGCGAAGTCGCTTTCCTTGGACTCTGCGTTCTGGGTGCTCTGCGTTCTGGCTTCCCCACGCTCTGGCGAGCGTGGCTACGGCGTGGCTACGGCGTGGTTGCGGCGTGGTTGCGGCGTGGCGAGAACAGTCCGGTTTCGGCCGTGAATTATTCGCTGGACTTGGACTTGCCGCCTTTCTTGGCGGCTCCGTCGGAGGAGGATCCCTTGGCTTTGGCGCCGTCGCCTTTGGACTTCTTGCTATCCCCCTTCGAATCGGAAGAAGACTTCTTGTCCGCTGCGGCTGCCTTCTTGTAGCCCTCGCTTCGATAGTCGGTTTGATAGAACCCGCTTCCCTTGAAGACGATTGCAGCACCGCTTCCGAAAAGTCGCCGAAGCTTGGGTTTGCCGCACTCGGGACATTTCCGTTTCACAGGATCGTTGATGCCTTGAAACAGCTCCATCTCGTGTCCACAAGCATCACACTCGTAATCATACGTTGGCATCTTGGGGGTACTCTGGAAAGGAATTCCGGCCGACGGCAACCGTTCTGGCCGGACAAGTGTTGGATCAAGCAGTTTGATGATTCGGGGAAACTTGCCGGGGGCCCGATCGGATCGACCGATCAGGTAAAGGCAACCAATCAGGCAGAGGGACCCGTACTGACCACGACTTGGCTGGGCCGAATCACGCGGTCATGCAATTTGAATCCGGTCACCGCCACGTGCGCGACCCGGCCGCTTTCCAAGTCGCTGGGGATCTGCGAAATCGCTTCGTGAAGGTTGGGATCAAACGCCTCACCCTCGGCAGGAATCTCGACCACCGAGTGCTTGGCCAACGTGTCGTCCAATTGCTTAACGACCATTGCCACGCCGTCCCGCAGACTGGCGCCCTGCTCACCGGCGCCAGAAGCATCCAAGGCGCGAAGCAGGTTGTCGCGGACTTGCAACAGGTCGATGATCAAGTCGGTGCTGGCAAACTTCAGCTGGTCTTCGAAGTCCCGCCGCATCCGTTTGCGAAAGTTTTCCGCTTCGGCTTGAGCCTGCAGCACCCGCTTCTCGGCTTCCGAGGCAGACCGGCGCAACCGTTCCATTTCTTCGTCGCGTGTCGGGGGTGCATCGTCGAGCGCCTGATCGGTCGCCGACTCGGCTTGGCGAACATCCTCCAGTGACGGGTCGGTATTTGGATCGGCTGCGGCCGAATCGGGGTTGGTTCTTGCGTCGTCGCTCATGATCGATTTAGCAATGGGTTCCAAAAGGGAATTGAGTTGATGCGGACGGCGGAGCGGGCATCAAAACAGATCGGCCATCTTTTCCAGGAATGATTTCCGGTGAGGAAGAACAGACTCGGCATCATGCTCGGCCAATTTGCGGAGCAGTTCTTCCTGCTCCGCGGAAAGTTTCTTGGGGACTTCGATGAACACTTGGACGAGCAAATCTCCGTGCCGCCCGCCGCGTGGATCGGTGATTCCCTTGCCACGCAAGGTGAACACTTCGCCGTTCTGGGTCCCCGGTTCCACTCGCAAGGACTCCGGCCCGTCCAAAGTCGGGACCTCGATGTCGGCACCGAGCGCCGCCTGGCTGTAGGAGATCGGAAGTTGGAGGACCAGGTTGTTGCCGTCGCGGCGAAACATCTCGTGCGGTTTGACGGTGATGAAGCAATACACATCACCGGGCGGCCCGCCATCGGCGCTGGCTTCGCCCTCGCCCTGGACACGGACTCGCATCCCGTCGTCCACACCGGCGGGGATTTCGACGGTCAGCTCGGCGGTCTCGGTTTGCAGCCCGGTACCGCGGCAATCACCGCAGGGTTGACTGATCTGTTGCCCGCTGCCACCGCAATGGGGACAGGCGGTCTGCACGCGGAGGATCCCGGCCGATTGCACGACCTGTCCGCGACCGCCGCAGGTGGTGCATGTTTCCGGCTTGCTACCGGGGGCGGCACCGGTGGCGTCGCAGGTGCTACATCCGACGTGGCGTGAGAACGAGATATCCTTGCTGACACCTTTGGCGGCTTCGTCCAGCGTCAGCGAGACGTTGCAGCGGATGTCGGCCCCGCGTCGCGATCGCCGACGACGTCCGCCACCGCGACCGCCGAACAGATCACCGAACATGCCGCCACCGAACATTTCCCCGAACGCTTCGAAGATGTCTTCGACGTCGTTGAACTGTTGCCCCGCGCCGTTGACACCGGCATGCCCGAACTGGTCGTAGCGAGACCGCTTCTGTGAATCGGCAAGCACCTCATACGCTTCGGACGCTTCCTTGAAACGTTCGACGGCGTCGTCGGCCTTGCTGCTGTCGGGATGGTATTTGATCGCCAGCTTGCGATAGGCGCGATCGATCACGACCTTCGACGCGGTACGTTCCACGCCCAGGACTTCGTAGTAGTCTCGCTTGTTACTCATCAGCAAGTTATTGGCATCGGTGCCGGATCACGGCTTTGACACCGCGTGAAGTAAAAAACAGGTTCCGTATGACCTGATAAAAAAAGGGTCGCGTGCCGACGATTGGCAGCGACCCACTTGGACCGCATTCAAATTCAATTGAATGCCTTCGATTCGCGTGACCGCCGGCGGCCACGCGGGAGGAACCGGCCTGGTGCGACCTAGGCCACCACGCCTTCGATCGGCACCTTGTCCTTGTCTTCCTTTTCGAAGTTCGTCACCAGGGCTTCGGTGGTCAGCAACAATCCGGCGATGCTGCCCGCATTGGTCAATGCCGTGCGGACAACCTTCACGGGATCGATCACGCCGGCCTTGTACATGTCGTCGTATTTGCCGGTGTAAGCGTTGAACCCGGTGTTGACCGGCTTCTGGCTGACTTCATCCACCACAACGCTGCCGTCAATTCCGCCGTTGTCGGCGATCTGACGCATCGGAGCGGCGAGGGCGTTCAGGACGATTTCCACGCCGATCTTCTCGTCGCCCTTGGCTTTGGATTTCGCCGCTTGGACCGCATCGGCGCAACGCACCAGTGCGACACCGCCGCCGGGCAGAATGCCTTCTTCGACAGCCGCGCGGGTTGCGTGCAACGCGTCTTCCAGCCGTGCCTTGGTCTGCTTCATCTCCGCTTCGGTTTCGGCACCGACGCTGATGACAGCGACACCGCCGGACAGCTTGGCCAGACGCTCCTGGTACTTTTCCTTGTCGTAATCGCTGTCGGTTTGCTCGATCTGGGCACGGATCTGGGCGACACGCTTGTCGATGTCGCTCCGCTTGCCGCCACCTTCGACAATCGTCGTGCTGCCCTTGTCCACGGTGACGTTCTTGGCACGCCCCAGTTGATCCAAGGTGACGTTTTCCAGCTGGATGCCCAGGTCTTCGCTGATCAGCGTGCCGCCGGTCAGCGTGGCGATGTCGCCCAGCATCGCCTTGCGACGGTCGCCGAAGCCGGGAGCCTTGACGGCACAGACATTCAGGGTGCCACGCAGCTTGTTGACGACCAACAGCGTCAACGCTTCGGCGTCGACGTCCTCGGCGATGATCAATAGGGGCTGACCGGTTTGGGCGGTCTTCTCCAACAGCGGAACCAGATCCCGAATGTTGCTGATCTTTTTCTCGTACAGCAGCACCAACGCGTTCTCAAGGCTGGCCTCCATCGTGCCCGGATCGGTGATGAAGTACGGCGAGACGTAGCCCTTGTCGAACTGCATCCCGTCGACGTACTTCACGTCCGTCTCACGCGTCTTGCCTTCTTCGACCGTGATCACGCCGTCTTTGCCCACACGCTCCAGGGCGTCGGCAAGCAGGCTTCCGATTTCGTTGTCGTTGTTGGCGCTGATGGCTCCGACGTTGGCGATTTCCGCCTTGTCCTGAACCGGCCGCCCCAATTCATGCAGGTAGTCGCATGCCGCCTGAACGCCTTTGTCGATGCCGCGGCGGATGGCAGCCGGGTTACTACCGGCGACGATGTTTCGCAGACCTTCCTTGAAGATCGAACGGGCCAGCACGGTTGCCGTGGTGGTCCCGTCGCCAGCCAGGTCACTGGTCTTCTGGGCCACTTCGATGACCAGTTTGGCCCCCATGTTCTCGAACCGGTCTTCCAGTTCGATTTCTTTGGCGACAGTCACGCCGTCTTTGGTCACGGTCGGGCCGCCGAACGACTTGTCGATGATGACGTTGCGACCGGTCGGTCCCATCGTCACCGCAACGGCGTTGGCCAGCTTGTCGATGCCCGCCAGCATGCGGGCCCGTGCGTGGTCGTCGAATAAGAGTTGTTTTGCCACGAGAGGATTCCTCAAACAGTTGAACGATTGCTAATTGAACGCATCCGATGTCGAGCGGGGCATCCGGCTCGGGGACGCGCCCCATCCAGAGGAGCGCGATGCCATGCCGTCCGACCCGATCGCGGTCCCTACAGGACCTTTGCCAGGATGTCGCTCTCGCGAAGGATCTTCATCTCTTGCCCATCGACTTCGATGTCGCTGCCGCCGTACTTTCCGTAAATCACCGTGTCGCCGATGGCCACGCTCAGCTCTCCGCGGTTGCCGCTATCGAGCAAGCGACCGGGTCCGACGGCCACGATGGTTCCGCGTTGCGGCTTTTCCTTGGCCGAATCGGGAAGCACGATGCCGCCGGCAGTGGTGGTTTCGGCTTCGACAGGTTGAACAACGACGCGGTCGTCCAGCGGACGCAGTTTGGGTTTTGCCATGATTGATTGAAACGAATGAAAGGTTGTTTGAATTGTTGGTTGTTCGGGACGCCTTGCCGACGGCCGGCCGTTGGGGCCGACCGTCTGGTAACCCGAGAAAAGGTTTCTGGGTAACGGGTTGGCCGGAGCCGCGGGATCACATCATGCCCGGCATTCCCATGCCGCCCATACCACCCATTCCGCCCATGCCCGGCATGCCGCCGCCCATGCCGTGATCGTGGTGGTGATCGCCACCGCCTTCTTCTTCTTCGACCGGGATTTCGGTCACCAATGACTCGGTCGTCAGCAACAGCGAAGCGACGCTGGCAGCGTTGGTCAGCGAGGTGCGGACGACTTTGGCCGGGTCAACGATTCCGGCAGCCAACAAGTCGCAGTACTTGTCGGCGTTCGCGTCGTAGCCTTCCGTCTTGCCCTTCATCTGCAGCACGCGGTTGACAACCACGGCTCCATCCAGCCCGGCGTTGTTGGCGATCGCCCGCAGGGGCTGATCCAACACGTTGCGGATGATGCGGACGCCCAACTGCTGGTCACCTTCGGTGCCCTTTTCAAGCTTTTCGACCGCGGCGCGACAACGCAGCAACGTGGTTCCGCCGCCGGCGACGATCCCTTCTTCCAGGGCCGCTTGAGTTGCCGACCGGGCATCGTCGATCAACGCCTTGCGTTCCTTCATTTCGGTCTCGGTCGCCGCACCGACATTGATCTGTGCGACTCCGCCGGCGAGTTTGGCCAACCGTTCCTGAAGCTTTTCGCGATCGTAGTCGCTGTCGGTCTGCTCGATCTCGCGGCGGATCTGCGTCACGCGGCCTTCGATGTCGGATTTCTTGCCGGCACCGCCGACCATCGTGGTGGTGTCGCTGGTGATCTTTATCTTTTTGGCGCGACCCAGGTCCGAAAGCTTGACGCTTTCCAGATCGATGCCCAGATCCTTGAAAATCGCCTTGCCGCCGGTCAACGTGGCGATGTCGCCCAGGATCGCCTTGCGGCGGTCACCGTAGCCGGGAGCCTTCACCGCTGCGGCCGACAGGATGCCACGCATCTTGTTGACGACCAACGTTGCCAATGCTTCGCCTTCGATGTCTTCAGCGATGATCAGCAGCGGCTTTTTATCCTTGCTGACTGCTTCCAACAACGGAATCAGCTTCTTGTTGTTGCTGATCTTCTCTTCGAACAGCAACACGTAGCAGTCTTCCAACTCGACCGAGACGTTGTCTTGATCGGTCACGAAGTGGGGCGACAGAAATCCGCGATCGAACTGCATGCCTTCAACGATGTCGACATAAGTCTCGTTGGAGCGTCCTTCTTCGACCGTGATCACGCCGTTCTTGCCGACCTTGGTGAAGGCATTGGCCAGAACTTCACCGATTTCCGGATCATTGTTTCCGGCGATGGTGGCGACCTGCTTGATTTCGCCCTTGCTCTTTTCGTCGACCGGCTTGGAAAGCTTTTTGATTTCAGCGGCTGCCACGTCGACGGCCTTGCTGATGCCGCGGGTCAGGGCCATCGGGTCAGCACCGGTGGCGACCATCTTCAGACCTTCGCGATAGATCGCTTCGGCCAAGACGGTGGCGGTGGTGGTTCCGTCGCCGGCGACATCATTGGTTTTACTAGCCGCTTCTTTGACCAACTGGGCGCCAAGATTTTCAAACGGATCATCCAGTTCGATGTCCTCCGCCACCGTGACACCGTCTTTGGTCACCTTTGGCGACCCCCAGCCTTTGTCCAGCACCGCGTTGCGTCCTCGGGGACCGAGAGTGCTCTTGACGGCTCGCGCCAGTTTGCTGACGCCAGCCAACAATGGGCCGCGGGCGTCGTCGTCGAAAACGATTTGCTTTGCCACGACGTTGTTTCTCCTGTGGTTACTCAGCACCTCAACCCTGGCCACTCGACCGGCGCCGTTACCGGCCGCGTCGAGTGCGGTTGGATGATTGGAAAGGGGAATCGAATGGGATCAACGAAACTGCGACCGCGGTGAATCAGAACGGGCGGCCCGTTTCGCTCTGCAATGTTCGCTGCAATGTTCGGTGGAACCGATCGTCTGGCAGGGGGACTGCCATCGATCGCTACGACGGAATGACAGATCCCGCCGGTCGCACGCAGCCTCAAGCAATCGGCGTGCCAAGCCGTCAGCCGGCTGTCAAAATGCGAACCCCAAATCGTTTTCCGCCAACGTGTTAAGAGCGGCGGGAAGTCGACTTGAGGGTCGCAAAGGGTAACGCTCTTGTCACGTTGGCAGAAGGCCCCACCGGCCGAACCTGGGAAGTTTTTACTTGGCTGCCGCGCCAGTTTCCCTCGGGCTCCGCCGACAACTTCGGAAACCGAAATGACCCTCCCTCCGAAAGTCATGCAGCTTTGTTTCACCGTCCCTCCGGGGTGCAAATTACCCAACCGCCCGCGGCGCGGCGGCCGATGCCGTTCTCCGGCCGCCGCGCCGGGAATGCTCCCGCCGCGGCGGTCAACGGCCTCTCGCCACGCCGAACTGTCTGTGCGACCGGCCGACCAGCCGCAAAACTCGCTACGACCGTCACGCGGGGGGCGGAAACGCTTTCCAACTCCCAGGGCCGGGTCATGAAAACGTTGACCGAAACGTATCTGCGGCGTCCACTTCAGCGGGAACGTTGTGGAATTATCGCAACACAGTGCCCCCCAGACGAAATTCTTTTCGTGCCAACCGCCGACCCAAACGGACTCGACGCATGCTTTCGCGCCGGCTGACCCTGTGCTGCCTGACCTTCGCCATCACCTGCCTGACATCCCGCACGGCGGATGCCGGATGCGGCTGCCTGGATTGGCTGTTCGGAAAATCCACCACTCCCTACGTGGCCGGGTACCCCTATGCGCCGAACACGTACGCGGCCGCGTATCCCGCCGTCGCCCAGCCCGTCAGCCAGCCGTATGTCTCCGGCTACGCCCCCACCGCCTGTCCCACCGTGGCTCCGACGACCTATTCGGCCGGCTATCCCGGAAGTGTGACCACCGCCTATCCGGGGGCGGCGTACCCGGCCGCGACCTACCCAACCGCCGCGGCAGCTGCGCCGCCGCTGACGGGCGCGTCGGTGGCGACACCGAATTGGAATTCCGGAGCCGTCGCGGTGCAGCGTCCGTCCGTTTCTTACGGCGCCAACGGCATCCCGACCTATGACAACCCGTCGGTCTACACCGGCCTTCCGGTGACGACGACGCCAACCACCCCTGCCGAATTGGCACCCAACCAATCCTCTTATCGGCTGCCGCTTAGCGGCACACCGTATCCTTCCAGTTACCCTTCAAGCTACTCGTCTGGCTACTCGTCTGGCTACTCGTCCACGGTCAGCCCCACCGCTTCGTACGGAACCTCCTACGGACAACTGGCATCACCTGCGTCGGTATCGGCGGCCCGCGTGCCGATCGAGTCGACGTTGCGAGGCAATGCCGGATTGAATCCGATCACGCCGTCGTATTCGTCTTACTCGGCCAACTACTCCGGCGTCGCCCCGACCAGCTATGCGGCCCCGGTTACCACCGCGCCCGTTCAGACCTTGCCGCTGGCCACCCAGCCGACCTTCGGGTCCGGACTGTCGCGGTTCTTCAATTCGTTGCTGGGCCGCAACGAAACGAACTACGTCAGCTCCTACTACCGCGCTCCGATCACCTATTACCGTCCCCTTTCATCGGTGGACCCGGTGACCGGAACCACAGTGACGGTCCAGCAACCCTGTACCTCTTACACGCAACAGTTGCAGCGAGTGCCATACAACACGTTTCTGCCGCTGGGTTCGACGGCGGTGCCGTCGGCAGCCCAACCTTCCGCCCTGCCACCCGGCATGCCGGTCCAAAGCGTTCCGGGCAGCTGCAACAGCCCGGGCAGCGTGACGCCCATGTCTGGAATCCCCGGCAGCTCCACTCCCGGATCGTTTGCCCCCCCGCCCCCGTCATTCCCCAGCCAGTCGACGACCGTCCCCGGCGGGAACGCGTCGGGCATTGGCCAAATGGGAGCCGAGATCTCTCCGGGAGACCGATCGGTGGTCCCGATCCCGTCGATCGCCCCCGAAGACGCCAATCCCAACCTGGCTCCGCTGTCCGGCGACGATGCTTCCAGCCCCTCGGACCGTGATCCGATGCCCAAACCCCAACTGCAATCGCAACGTCCGCCGTCGAACGGTTCCGGACCGGTGGTCCGCCAGGAAAGCACGCTGCAGCGATCCTCTCCGGCGCAGCCCCCGAGCGGCCAGGATCGTGATGACGAAGAGACGGCATCGCAGGACGACCCCGATTCGCCGATTCGGCTGGAACCGCCGGTCAACGACCAATCCGGCAATCCGATCCGCAATGAACTGTTTCGTCGCGAGCAAAGCTTGACCGCGAACAACCGTTCGGCTGGCAACACTTCGGCCGACAGCACGTCGGCGGTCGACGCTCCTGCCTTGCCGCCACGCCAGTTCAGCAGTCTCCGTCCGATCGGCGCCCCGGACGACTTCACGCCTCCATTCACAGGCGAGAAGACTTTCACGGGCGAACAAACCACTCCGACCAGCAATAGCGCCCCGGAACTGAAGTCGTCTCGTCCGACGTTGGATCTGCCGGAACCTCCCGCGCTGCCGGCTCCGACCGACACCAACCGCTACCAGGATTCCGCCTCGGGAATCTCCATCCGCGGACGATCCCCAGCCGCCGTCACGGTGCCGATCCGGGAAGCCACGACGCGGAGCGAAACCATTCGTCAGGTCGGTGCATGGGACGAGGTTTCGCCGTCCCGCACGGTCGCGCCGCGACCAACCCCGTCACAGCCCGCACCAAGCTCGGCCCTGCCACGCGATCGCGGCGGCTGGCTGCCGGTCCGCTAACGCTCGCGAACTGCCTCGCCGCCGGATCATCGCCAGACGCTCGCGCCCCTCCCTGTCAGAGCACGCGTCTGGCCGGCACACGTTCGAATCTCACTGCCCCGACTAAGCAATAAATGCGGCCCGCTTCGGTTTCGATTACTTTCAGCGTACGGCGACCGCCAAGGGAAACAGGTTCTCGAATGTGCCAAACGAAACAATGTATTTCGGCGACGACTTCGATAACGATGGCACACGCCTTAACGGTTTGAACGCCTACAGCGGTACATTCTCCAGGGGATCGCTGCCCGCCGGTGAAAGGTTTCTGGTCATTCACGCTGTACAACCAGCAGCATTTCTTCCGGCCCTCAATGAGCTCGACCGATACTCGCTAGGCACAAAGAACCTTAATGAAGCCAACTAGAAATCGCTGAACATGCGTTTCATTCCGACTTGTGGAATTCCACATTGACCTTTCTTCACAGAAGAGCAATTAACTCGAATGGAATTTCCCTTGAAATCTCTTGGACCAGCACTCGACGTGTTGGCACTGCTGCTACTTTTCATGATGGCGGCAGCGGGAATCGCGGTGACAATTTACCTGGCGATGCTTCCTGGACGAATTGCCCGCCGGCGTGGACATCCCCAAGCGGAAGCAGTGAACATTCTCGGTTGGTTGGGCTTGCCAGCAGTTGCCCCTTGGGTGGGTGCTCTTGTGTGGGCGTATTGGCGGCCCCGGGCGGAGAAAGGTAGTGCGGTGAATCGTTCGCAATCCGCAATCCAAGCTCTGCGTTGCGAGATTACAAAACTTGAATCAGCAATTTCGAGATTGGAACAGACTCGTGGTGAGGCGTCCCGATGATTCCAGCCATTTTGTCAGCCGTGTTTGTAGTCTATCTATACTTCCAATTGAATCGCGAGGACACTTCCGCACCGCTTGCGAATCAAGATGTGAATTTAAACGAATTGGCCTCACTCACGGCGCGTGTCTCAGAGCTTGAGGGCCGGATTCAGCAGCTGATCGACAAAGACACCTCGCGGAGCACCAAGACATGATGTGGGTCCTTGCCGGCACCTACTGCCTCGCGATCTGGTTAGTATTCGCCAAATGGAAATTATTGCGGCTTTCACTTCCGGTCGCGATAGCGGCCGCTTCGGTAGGGCCATCGCTCCTGCTCGCGTTCCTGTTCTGCGCGCAATACTACCACCCGTACACCCAGAATGTTCGCGTGTTTCAAAAGGTTGTGCCCATTGTCCCGCAAATGAAGCAGGCCGGCCGGGTAACCAAGCTTGTGGTTGAGCCCAATACACCGGTCTTGAAAGGTGACGTGCTGTTCGAAGTTGACAAAGTGCCGTTCCAGCTCGCGGTTGATCGGCTGGAAGCAGTGCTGGCCGAAGATACGCAGAGTGTTACCGTTGCGGAGACCGAAGTGGAGTTGGCTGAAGCATCCGTCAAACGTGCTGAAGCGGATCTGACTTATTGGAACGGGGTGCTAGATCGCAATCGGAAACTCATTGAATCCAATGCGATAAGCAAACAGGAATTAGAACAGACGACCGATCGCGTTCAACAAGCCAACTCAGCGTTCGATCAAGCGAAAGGCGGAGTGACGCAAGCAATGCTATCCGTGAAAGCAGCAAAGTCCCGAGTAGCGCAAACGGAGGCGTCACTTGCAAGTGCGAAATTCGATCTGGAACAAACAACGGTGACCGCACCGTCGGACGGCTTCGTTGCTAATTTGCAGTTGCAACCTGGATCCCTCGTTGGCGGCTCCGGCGCTTCAGCCGTCATGAGCTTTGTGCAAGAACGTTCTGACAGAGATCGTGGCGTGGTCTCTGCGCTAATCGAGCAAAAGAACTATTTGCTTGTCAAGCCAAACCAATATGCGGAGGTTGTTTTAGATGGCTATCCAGGCCGTGTTTTTACGGGACGTGTGCTGACGATGATCGACATGAGCGGTGCCGGCCAGCTCACTGCTGAAGGCAACTTGCCAGAAGATTTTGGCTCGGCTCCGCCCGCTCGATTTGCAGTTCGGATCAAGCTCGACCATGCCAACGATCTTCGATTGCCTGGAGGAACCAGTGGCATTGCGGCCATCTACACCGACAACGTGCCGATCGCTGGCTTGCCGGTCATGGTCGTGCTACGAATGCAGAGCTGGCTGAAGTATCTGCTTTAGACGGTGCAACACGATATCGTCCAACGAAAACAGCTCACCTGGCTCAGGTATGCCCAGCCCAGGTGAGCTGACTTTGACAGGTCTGTAGCCGCCGCTCAGTTCCTGGCAAGTTCGACAACGACTTCTCTCAGCTCACCCTCGAAGTTGAGAGGAGTCTGGTAATCGTAGGTCACCGGCGTGCCAGTGTCGGTGCCGATGTCCTGGTATTCGGACACAGAATACTTGAACGGGGTGGTCTTCTCGATCGCCCCGGAGCCCACCGGCTTGCCGTCAACGGTCAGTGTTGCCGTGCCACTGCCACCCAACTTGTCACCGCCCTGGTACTCGAACGACATGCCCAGTTCATGCTCACCGGCTTCGATCGGGGCATCGCTGGTAACGGAGTAATGTTCGATGTCGATGAAGTTGTGCGCTGCGTGGAGCTTGCCGTTCTGGAGGTAGAACGCCCAGCCACCTGTGTTGCCCCCCTGGGTGAAGATCATGCCGTTGGCGCCGTCGTCGACCTTCACCTTCGCGGTGATACTGAAGGACTTGTTCTTCAGGTCAGGAGCGGAGGACTCCGGCAGCCCTGAGAGCGGACCACGGTATTCAAACCGGGACCGGCCACGGGCGAGGTTTGGCTTGCCGGTCAACTCGGCGCTGAACCGCTCTGGCCCGCGCCAGTCGAGCGGCAACGCCTTGTTTGCCGAAGCCTGTGCCCACCACAACGCCTTGAGTTCTTCCAGCTTCTCCGGATTCTCCTTCGCTAGATTGTTAGCCTGAGAAAAATCCTCCTCGAGATTGTAAAGTTCCCACTCGGCGGCAAGCGGATCGAAGTCTTTGCGGTTGGGATTCCAGGGCTCGAACGCCATCGAACCGGCCCACCAACCGTCCTTGTACATGCCGCGATTGGCGAACAACTCGAAGTACTGGCTGGTCCGGTGTTCCTCGGTGTCCGGGTTCGAGAGCGAAGCAAGAAAACTCTTGCCCTGGATCGGCGTCTGGGCCGTGCCGTTGACGCTGCGCGGTTCTTCGATCCCGGCGGCCTCCAGAATCGTCGGCGCGACGTCGATCACATGCGTGAACTGGCTGCGGATCTGGCCTCCTTTGTCATAGCGGGCGGGCCATTTCATTAGCATGACGTTGCGCGTGCCGCCCAAGTGGCTGGCGACCTGTTTCGTCCACTGGAACGGCGTGTCCATCGCGTGTGCCCACGCCGCGGGAAAGTGGTTGAAGTGTTTCTCCGTTCCGATCTCGTCCAGATGAGGCAGGATGTCCTCAATCTTCATCTGGTAGCCGTTGAAAATCGCGTTTTCGTTCAACGTTCCGGGAAGTCCTCCCTCGGCCGACGAGCCGTTGTCGCCGATGATGTAGATGACCAGCGTGTTGTCGGCATCCGGCAGGGTCGCCACGTAGTCGAGCACCCGCCCCACCTGCTGGTCAACGTGCAGACCGTACGCTGCAAAAACCTCCATCATGCGTGCGTAGACGCGTTTTTCGTCTTGGCTAAGAGCCTCCCATGCCGGCAGCCCCTCGGGTCGGGGAGTCAACTCGGCGTCCTCAGGCACGACCCCGAGTTCCTTCTGCCGCTGAAGAGTCTGCTCGCGGTAGGCGTCCCAACCATCGTCGTACTGGCCCGCAAACTGATCGATCAACTCCTGCGGCGCTTGGTGCGGGGCATGCGTCGCGGCCGGGGCGAGGTACGTGAACCAGGCCTTGTCCGGCTGGATCGCCTCGATCTCCTGCAGCCAGGCGATCGTTTTGTCGGCAAGATCCACGCTGAGGTAGTAGTCTTCAGCCTGTGGGGTGCCGATCGGCGTCTGGTTCTCGTAGAGATTGGGACGCACCTGATTCGTATCACCCGCCATGAAACCGTAGAAGTGGTCGAAGCCGAGCCCGTTCGGCCAGCGGTCAAAAGGCCCCATCTGGCTGGTCTCGTAGGCTGGCGTGTTGTGGTTCTTGCCGAACCAGGAGGTGATGTATCCGTTCTGCCGCAGGATCTCGGCAATTGTTGCGGTCTCCTTTGGGATGATGCCCGTGTAGCCGTCGTATCCCGTGGCGACTTCGGTGATATTGCCCGTTCCGGCGACATGGTGATTGCGCCCCGTCAGCAGGGCAGCCCGCGTGGGTGAACAGACGGCTGTGGTATGAAAACGGTTGTAGAACACACCTTCTTTTGCCAGCTTTTCCATCGAAGGTGAAGGCACGCCCCCTCCCGACACTGAAAACTGACCGAACCCCACATCGTCCAACAGTATCAGGAGCACGTTCGGGGCTCCCGCTGGTGCCATCATCGGTTTCGGGAATTGGGCAGGGTCCGAATCCTTGTAGGTTGTCCCGACGTTTCCGGTGAATTTTTGCTCGGCGTAAGGCAACACGGCCTGACGCTTCAAATCGGTGGGAGCAATGCCCTGTTGTGCAAGGGCAACTCCGGAAAGAATGTTCGTGACGAACAGGATACAAGTGGTGAGAACGATCGAGTGGAACTTCATCACGGAGATTCTCCAGCAGGTGTCAACAGCACGTCTTTTTTTGCTTCAGGATTGCGAAAGACTTGCGCACAAGTCGTTCGTTGGGAATTGCGTCTGAGTGCGCCCAAGCATTGTGATCCGGTTTACTCGGTCGATTCGATTGACGGTGGCGTCCAATCGCCATTGGTGATGGCCTCCTGCGGCCAGTAGGCGCGGATGTAGAGCGAAAAGTCTTCTTTCGGCGACGGCAGCCAGTTCGACTCCTTGTCACCACCGGGATGATCGGCTTGGACGTAGATCGTCAGGCTGCCATCCTCTCCGGTTTTCAGTTGCTTGTTCTTGGTACCCAACGAATACCGATTGAGTTTGTTGGGATTGAAAAAGTGCTGCGCGTTGTAAAGTGTGAGCGACCAGAACCCTTTCACGGGAGGCACGGCACCTTTCGGGAATGTCACCGTATAAGACTTGGATCCGTGTAGCCGCTGTCCTTCGCTGTCGAAATCCGCGCCAAAGTACATGGTTTCGTCCGGGACATTCGAAAACATGTTCCCTTTCGCCGTGGCGGTACGCTGGAAGTAGCCGAACCCAAAACGTGCGGCGTTCTTCTGCGTCCGCCATCCGTTCCCAGCTTCGACGCCGTTGTTGCGGAATTCGAACATCGGATTGATGATCTCGGCTTCGGTCGCAATCGCTGTATCGGTCAAGGCTTGCTGCAGCTTTGGGTCGTCCTTTGCCGCATCAAGCACAAACTTGATCGAGGCGTACAGCGCTTCCTCGCCGGGTAGCGCTGGGACCTCGTCCAACACGGTCGGAAGAAGCGTGAAGAACTCTCTGGGCACTACCCACTGCGTTTCGCTGTCTCCACCAGCGTTCGGATTGGGAATCACGGGAGATTCCGACCAATCCGTCTGCTGCATGCTGCCGGTGTAGTCGGCCAGCGGATAAGCCACCACCTGATCGATCAGCGGCTGAATTGCCTCGCGATCTTCGGGCGTGTCGTCCATAAAGATCCGCGGAAAGACCGCGCCCAGATTGGTCTGCGAGCGATAAACGGCCTTGATTCCCTCTGGCACATCCCCATCCCAACCTGGCCCAGCCAACAGGTACATGCCGGGCTTGGTACCGTACTGGATCCCCATTTCAGCAAACGAGTCAGAACGGTGATCGACGATTTGATAAACCCAGAATCTGTCGCCGAACTCGGGGACTTGAATCACCACGGCGTCGCGGTCGAACGCGAGAAAGCCGGCTCCGTAAACCACATCCTGGTTGGGAGACGTCACGAATCGCTGTTGGGGCGCGAGATAGTCCGACAACATGCTCAACCGATTGAGCGGCGCCACCGGCAGCACCCCGCCCAACAAGCCAGGTTCTGGTGCTTGAGCGAACAACGTCTGACGATTGTGCATGTTCACCAACGGCCAGCCCCAAATGTATGCCATTCGTCCGACCGCCGAAGCGTACTCCGGCGAAATCGGGGCACCGGTGACAGGCCGCGGCACGTCCTCGGCAGATTGCGGCGTTGGGACTTGACCGTCGGGTCGGGCGTCGGCATTCAGCGGCACTGGGACAGGACGGACAACCTGAGCATGCGAGCCGTTTGCAGAAGCAAGCAGGGCACCGATTGAGATAAGAATGACCTTCGTTTTCATAAGGGGAAATGTCCTCCGATTCAAACTATTCCGAGTGAGTCTGAGCTTCGGGCCGCCGAGGAATGGTTCCGACGGAACCACGCATTGGCCCAGCCCACCGAAACCAAGACATCCGCCTATTGCCGTGGGGTAAAACTGCCGCTCTCCTGGCGAGGCGGGAAATCCTTGAACGTCGCATTGAAGCTTCCCACGATGTCCTTGAGCGGGACCAACGCAAACATGTGCCGTACGAGCCAGTCGTCGTAGTAGGACGACTCTTCAGGGGCCGTCTCAAACGGGTCGGCTCGCAAATCGATAATCAGTGGAGCTTTCCGGGCTTCCTGGGCATGCAACCAGGCATCCACGCCCTGACCCCGTTGCGTCGAAAAGTGGAACTTCCAGTTTTGGTAACGCACGGCGCCGAGCGAGCCATCGTCGACGAAAGCAAAGTAGCGATCGCGGGGGCTCGCCTCAGCCTCTTCTGTCAGGTAGGGAAGCAAGTTGTACCCGTCGATGTGCACCTTGAACGTCTTGTCGCCCGCCTGGTGTCCCTTGAGCAACTTCTCCTTGATGTCGGGCTCACCGGCAGCGGCGAGCAATGTCGGCAAACAGTCTTCGAGCGACATGATTTCGTTGGAGACGCGGCCGCCTTTGAACTTCGCCGGCCAGCTGATCAGAAACGGAACACGAATACCTCCTTCCCAGGTGGTCGCCTTCTCGCCACGGAACGGTGATGTGCCGCCATCCGGCCAGGAGAACTTCTCGGCTCCGTTGTCGGTCGTGTAGATCACAATCGTGTTGTCGGTAATACCGAGTTCGTCCAGCTTGTCGAGTAATTGCCCGACCATTCCGTCGTGCTCGACCATGCCGTCGGCGTAGATGCCGCGCCCCGTCTTGCCGAACGACTCCTCCTTGAGGTGCGTGAAGATGTGCATCCGGGTCGAGTTGAACCAGCAGAAGAAAGGTTTGTCGGCCTGATGCTGGCGTTCGATGAAATCCAAGGTGGCGCCGAGAAACTCTTCGTCGACTGTTTCCATCCGTTCGCTGGTCAGGGGGCCGGTGTCCTCGATCTTGCCATCAGCGGATGACTTGATGACTCCCCGCGGTCCATACTTTTTGCGGAACTCGGGATCCTTCGGGTAGTCAGCGTTCTCCGGTTCTTCTTCGGCATTGAGGTGGTACAGATTACCGAAGAATTCATCAAAGCCGTGGTTGGTCGGCAGAAATTCATCGAGGTCCCCCAGGTGGTTCTTGCCGAATTGGCCGGTCGCGTAGCCATGCGGTTTGAGCAGTTCAGCGATCGTGGGATCTTCGGGCTGCAGGCCGATCGGATCACCGGGCATTCCGATTTTCAGCAACCCCGTCCGTTTGGGACATTGCCCGGTAATAAAGGCTGCTCGTCCAGCAGTGCAGCTTTGTTGTCCATAGAAGTCGGTAAAGCGGACACCGCTTTTCGCGATACGATCAATGTTGGGCGTCTGGTAACCCATCATCCCGCTGTTGTAGCAGCTGGTGTTAAACCAGCCGATGTCGTCGCCCATGATCACGAGAATGTTGGGTTTGTCTTGTCCAGGCACCCCGGTGACCAACAACAGGACGATTACAAGCACTCGTAGCGGGGTGAGTCCAATCAGACTTAGGTTCAGGTGGTGCATCATGTTTTCCTCACTAATACGACATTTAACATGGGTCAAATCGGGCGCACTCCGCGTGCTCGGACACTGCAGGAACGCTAGGGTGTTGTGCTTGATTGCGATCTGCTTCACTACGTAATATCGGCCAGTTACCTTATTATGCGGACATTCCGTCTGCAAACTGACGCAAGGGCCCCATGCTCCATTCTGTGTTCACCGAATTCGAAGCCTATGCAGAGGTGATCCAGAACGCATCAATGGACATGCGTCTCCCATCGCTCCGAACGCCTCGGTGGGAGTTCATGCATGCCTCGGTCGGACGCATCCACGTCCAGTACGCACTGGAGGGCGGCGGGAATATTGCCGAAGGCTGCACCTTCCGCGATGGCTGGGCGTTCTTTCAGCAGTCCGCACACGGGACTGACGGCTTGGCGAACGGGCGCCCCCTCGCGACGGATGAAGTTTTCGTGATCCCTCCCGGAGCAGACTTTTGCCTTGCCTGCAAGCCAAAACACGAGTGGGCTTCTGTCTTCATTCCCGCCTCCGACTTGTTCCAGCCGACGGATCCTTCCCGGCGAACGGATTTCCCCCTGCTAGATGAGCTGACAGGCGGTCAAGAGTCGGCGTTGCCGACACGACCATTTACGGTGAAGCCGTCGAACGGCTTGGCTCACACGTTCAAGTCGCTGGTCTGCGGATTTCTCTCCTCTGCCCGGCTCGAGCCTTCAATCTTGTTCCCTTCAGCGGCCTCGCTGGCATTCCGAGAGGAACTGATTTCGACGATTCGCCGGATACTGCAATCGCCCAGATCACCGCATTGCAAGCACTTCGACCGCTGGCATGAGCAAACGACGTCGGCGATCCAGCTGGCTGCAACGCGTCCGGCGAACGCCTTGTCGTTGCCAACGTTGGCTCGGCTGATCCGAGTCCCTGAGCGAACGCTCCGGACGGCGTTCCAACGGCAATACGGTATTTCACCGGTCGAGTTCCTGCGAATCGACCGCCTTCACGAAGCCAGACGCATCCTGCGAACTGGCTGTCCAGATCAGACCTCCGTGACCAAGGTGGCGATCGCGCTAGGATTCTGGGACCTCGGACGTTTTGCGATTCGCTACCGAAGGTTGTTCGGAGAAAAGCCTTCCGTCACATTGCGAACAGCCGTTCGGCGTTGACCGGACGACGCCGACATGCATCCCAGTTTTTCTGGGAAACCGAGCACGTTGGATGTCATGATCTGGACCACGAAACGAGACGACGTTGCAACTTGAGAAAACAACTGGCGAGCGCACGTCGCTGCATCGTCTCAGTCGCAAAGTTCTCAGTCGCAAAGTAAGGTACTGCCCATTCGAACCACGAAGGGTGCCACAGCGACGCTGATGCGCGGCTTCACTTCCGTTCGCGATGTCGGCGGGCCATCGTTCGGTCTCAAACGGGCAATTGACGAGGGCTTGTTAGCGGGGCCTCGCATCTGGCCGGCGGGTGCGACCACCTCACAAACGTTTCAGGCCGTGCGCGAGCAGCTCATGAAAGGGGCAGGCCAAATCAGGGTGATGGCCGGGGATGGCGTCGCTTCCGACAACGATCCGATCGATGTTTCGCAATACACCGAAGACGAACTGAATGCGGCGGTGCAGGCCGCAGAGGCCTGAAATACCTACGTGACCGTCCACGCTTACACGCCGCCGGCGATCCAACAAGCGATTCGCGCGGGAGTCCGATGCATCGAGCACGGGATGTCCGAAAGGTTTTCGGGACGGGCCCGTTTTACTCCGGCACCATTCAACAGTACCAAAACCGCGTCCCACGACGATGACCCGTCGGCATCAAATTGCAAGCGGCATTGGCATGGACTCACACGGCGAGGCGACGTGCACCCTTCCGCGGAACTGACTCCTAAGCGATCGGCCCGACACGCCTCCGACTGGTCATTCTTTCCAGCATCCTTCAATGAGTGCCCGTCGCGGTACCGCTGGGTATCGCGACAGGCATATCGAGAACGCTACGCGATGGGCCCCATACTGAGGTGATGGAACCCAAAGTCTCGAGCTGATGGTGGTGAACGCGGGCCGCGAGCCGTAAGTTGTACTGGCGTCCAGTTCACACCAACTCACCGAAAACAGCATCGGTGTCGGTTCGCTCAAGTCGCCAGTTAGAATACGAATTCAGAACGCAGACGATCGATTTGTATCCGACCGGATTTGGAGAATCTTTGCATGTGCAGACCAAGCATTGCAGTCCTTTCGTTCATTTTTTTGCAGCAGGCGGTTTGCGCCCAACGGTTGATGGAGAAGCTGGATCGCGGCGTGGTCGCCGTTCAGAATGGCGACGAAGTCTTCATTGGTTGGCGTCTGTTCGCGACGGAGCCACCGACGACCGGATTCAACGTCTATCGAGCTGACGATGACGGCGAGCCCAGACTGCTGAATGACCAACCTCTGACGGCCGGAACGAATTTCGTCGACACCTCGGGCGACGTGACGGACGCCACCACATACTTCGTCCGCCCCGTGCTCGACGGCCAGGAAGGGGAACCGTCCGACCGTCGCGGAGTCGACCGAAATGGTTACCTGGAGTTCCCGATTCAACCGGTCGACGGATACCGCGCCGGAGACGCTTCCGTCGCGGACCTGGACGGCGATGGTGACTATGAACTGGTGCTGCACCAAATCAACAACCCCAAGGACAATTCGCATGCCGGTCTGACCGGCAGTCCCATCCTGGACGCGTACGAATTTGACGGAACCCTGATCTGGCGAATCGACTTGGGGCGCAACATCCGAGAAGGCGAACACTACACTCAGTTCATGGTCTATGACTTGGACGGGGATGGAAGCGCCGAGGTGGCTTGCAAGACCGCCGACGGGACGGTGGACGGACGCGGAACGGTGATCGGCGACGCGACGAAGGATTACCGTGTCCGCGACAGCGGTTCACGTTCATTCGGACGTGTGCTCGATGGCCCGGAATTCCTGACGGTCTTTAGCGGGAGAACCGGCGAGGCTCTGCAAACCGTGGACTACATCCCGGGCCGTGATCCGATCGACGGCTGGGGCGGAATCGGCGGCAATGGCGGAAACGACTCCTACGGGAACCGTTGTGATCGTTTCCTGGCATGCGTCGCCTACCTGGATGGAGTTCGGCCCAGCCTGGTGATGTGCCGCGGCGTCTACGGCCGGACGGTGATGGCGGCCTGGGACTGGCGCGACGGCGAACTCCGTCAGCGGTGGGTATTCGATTCGGGTATCAGCTATCCGCCCTACAAAGACGCGTCCAAGTTCTCCGGCATGGGAGGCCATTCGCTGTCGGTCGCGGACGTGGACGCCGACGGTCGCGACGAGATCGTCTATCAGGCGATGGTCGTCGACGACGACGGCGAAGGCCTTTACTCGACAGGCCTGCGACATGGCGACGCGATGCACGTCAGCGATATGTACCCCGATCGCCCGGGTTTGGAAGTGTTCACCGTTCAGGAAAACGAAGACGACACCACGCGTTTTCAGACGCCGGGGGCAGCGATGCGCGACGCTGAAACGGGCGAGATCCTGTGGAGCCACAGTCCTGGGACGGATGTTGGCAGCGGGCTGGCTGCCGACATCGACCCGCGGCACCGGGGCTTCGAAGCTTGGGGCGGTCCGGGTGGCCTGCGGGATTCTCAGGGGGAATCCATCGGAAGGGCACCTCGCAGCAGCGGCTACGCGATCTGGTGGGACGGTGACCTGTTGAGAGAATTGGTCGGTCGACGCGGACAAGTGACCAAATGGGACTGGGAAGCCGAACAAGAAGTTCCGATCTTTGCGGTGGAGGGGCGCGGCGCACCGCGAGGTCCGAACTTGATCGGTGACATTCTTGGTGACTGGCGCGAGGAGATTGTGGTTGCATCGCCCGACGGCAAGTCGCTTCGGATCTACACGACAACGATTCCCACCGATCACCGGCTCTACACATTGATGCAGGATCCGCAGTATCGGCTCAGCATCACGTGGCAGAACGTCGTCTACAACAAGCCACCGCACACGAGCTTTTTCCTTGGACATGGGATGTCCGCCCCGCCGGTTCCCGACATCCGAATCGTTGGTCCCTAGCGGCCGTAACCAGCCGGGCCAACTCGGCGGCCATCCGAAACCGCGAAGGCGTTTGCGGCATCAGCAGAGTACATCCGCAGCCCGCGAAGCACTCCCGGTGCTCGCGTCAAGTGGGAAACGCGGCCATGGTTCGCGCTGACGATTGAGTTGTTCTACACTGGGGCGCACCCGCATCCGCCACGCCCCAGAGACGCCCCTTCGATGGACAACTCCGCCATCGCCGATGTGTTCGACGAACTCGCCGAATTGCTGGAATTCAAAGGCGAGAATCCCTTTCGCATCCGTGCCTACCAGCAAGGGGCGAAGGCGATTCGTGACTTGGATGAGTCGGTCGCGACGATCGCCGCCGACCCCCAACGGAACCTCGCGGACCTGCCGGGCATCGGCAAAACCCTGGCCGAGAAGACCCAGACCTTGCTCAAAACCGGGCGGCTGGAACAGCTGGATCGTCTTCGCGAAGAAGTCCCGGAGGTCCTGATCCAGATCTCTCGGATTCCGGGGCTGGGTGCGAAGAAAGCCGCCAAGTTGCAAAAGGAATTGGAGATTGATTCCTTGGCCGACCTGCGGGCCGCTTGCGAGGCAGGAGACGTTGCCAAGCTGAAGGGGTTTGGCAAGAAGACCGAAGAATCGATATTGGAAGGGCTGCAGATCGCCGAACAGGCCGCCGAACGAATCTACTGGTCCGCCGGTGACGAGATCGCTCGGGCCATCGGGAGTCACATGCGAGAATGTGATGCGATCGAACAGATGGAGTGGGCCGGCTCGTATCGGCGGGGGCGGGAAACGATCGGCGACTTGGATCTGCTGGTCGTCGCGGCGGACCGCAAGGCGGCGATGGATCACCTGGAAGCTTACGAAGAACGTTCGCAAACCATCGGACGTGGCGAGACAAAGATCTCGATCCGCGTCGGCAAGGCGTTCCAAGTGGATATGCGATGCGTTGACGCCAACCAATTTGGCGCCGCCCTGCAGTACTTCACCGGATCCCAGGCCCACAACGTTCACGCCCGACGGATCGCCAAGGAAAAGGGGTTGAAGATTAATGAATACGGCGTCTTTCGGGTCGAGAACGACACGCAAGTCGCCGGCGAAACCGAGCAGGAGGTTTATGCGGCAATCGGGCTGCCGTGGATCCCGCCGGAACTCCGTGAAGATCGCCACGAGTTCGAGCTCGCCGAATCCGATTCGCTGCCGGACCTGATCACCACCGACGACGTCCGCGGCGACCTGCACATGCACACCACCGCAACCGACGGGCAGAACACGATTCGCGAAATGGCCGACGCGGCAATTGATCGGGGATTGAAGTACATCGCCATCACCGATCACAGCAAACGCGTGACCATGGCGATGGGGCTGAATGCCAAACGGCTGGTCGAGCAATGGGAGGCCATCGACGAGATTCGCCCCGAGTACGAGGGTCGCCTGATGATCCTGAAGGGCATCGAATGTGACATCCTGGAATCCGGCGCGATGGACTTGCCCGATGACGTTCTGGCAGAAGCGGATTGGGTGTTGGCCAGCATTCACTATGGCCAACGTCAACCACGCGAACAGATCACGTCACGACTGTTGCGAGCGATCGAGAATGAACACGTCGATTGCATCGCGCACCCGACCGGCCGGTTGATCAACCGCCGGCCTCCCTACGACGTCGACATGGAAGCCGTCCTACAGGCTGCCAAGGAAAGCGGCACCCTGATGGAACTGAACGCCAACCCGGCCCGTTTGGATTTGAATGACGTCCACCTGAGTATCGCCAAACGCATGGGAATCCCGATCGTCATCAATACGGACGCCCACACCACCGCTGGATTGGACGTGATGCGATACGGGATCAAACAGGCGCGACGGGGCGGACTGACCAAAGCCGATGTCGCCAATTGCAAAACCCTCAAGCAGTTCCAAAAACTGCTGGGGTAATGCTCGACTCCGGTCGGGTCCACCGCAAACGTGTTCAGAACGTCACGCAAATGGGCGTCGGGACCATCACGCTGTCCATCGTGAACTGCAGTTTGCCGCTATCCGGATCGATCTCAAAGATGGTGACGGAGTTGGTGTTCCTGCCAGCGGCCAGCAGCCATTTTCCCGTGGGATCCAAATTGAAGTTTCTGGGCCACGCCCCGTGAATCGGCTGGACCTGGATGACGCGCAATTGCCCTGACGGTTCCAGGACGGAGAACACGGTAATCGTGTCATTGCCGCGGTTGGCCGAGTACACGAATTTCCCCGTCGGATGCACGCGAATCTCAGAGGCGCTGTTGAATCGCTCGCCGTCCTTGACCGCCTCGGACAGCGTCGGCACCGTTTGAACCGCTGTCATCGTTCCCGCTTCCGGATCGTAGTTGAATACCGTAACGGAGAGCGACAACTCATTGAGCACGTAGATTCGTTCTCCACTGGGATCGAATTTCATATGCCGGGGGCCTCCGCCCTGAGGGCAGACACCATAGCCGTGCGGCTCCAGCGTGCCCTGATCGGTATTCAGCTTGTAAATCACCACCCGATCCATCCCCAAGTCCGGCACGAAAGCGAAGCGGTCATCCGGCGAGGTCCCGGTCCAGTGGGCATGAGCTTTTTCCTGTCTGCCAGCGACCACTCCGGAACCCTCGGGATGCTTTTCCAGATCACTGCGTTCGAGCAGACTTCCGTTGGGGGCCAAACGGTAGGCGGCGGTCGATCCGCCCCCGTACTGCGCGGACAGCACGACCTTTCCGTCACGGCTGACGGACACGTGTGCGGCACCGCCGTCGCCGGTTTCCACGCTGCTGTCCTTGACCAGTCGGGTCTGATCCTCCTGGCGTTCAATCCGATAGGCAACAATGGATGGCTTGCCATTGTCCGAGGCTGCCGCATACAGCATCGTTCCGCCCGGATGTTTGGCCAGGAACCCCGGGCCGTCGATTTCCGCTGCCAACTCCGCCGGGCTCAGCTTGCCGCTTTCCGTATCAAAGGTCGCGTGGTAGATGCCTTTGCTGGGTCCTTCTCGAGGCGTCGTCGTCCCGAACCAAACGTCCACGGATTCGGCCGTCGCCGGCGACGCAAATGCACTCATGATCAAACAGCCTAGGCCTAGCAATCGAGACACCGAGCGGCGGGCCGCACGTGGAAACACTTTCATCGGGGTCATGCCTTGGGGGGGATGAATGGGAAGGGGAACGGAGCCGGGCTCAGCTTTCAAGCGGCCGCCGGCGGAGACTATCGTAAACGGTTTGCCGCCATCCCGGGGGAAGCGTGAAACCGGGCGTGTGAAACCGCTGGCGAGCTGATCATTCCGGCATAACCGGCAAATTCTATTCAACTGGTACCTCGGTGCGTTCCGATACGCAGAGAGACACGTTCTCTTTACGCAATCAACGAGATGGACGCATGCACCGCGGACACTTGAAACACCTCACCACTTGCACGCTGATCGTCTGGATGGTCGCCGGGCCAGCATTTGCCCAGGCCCCCGGTGACGTTCCACACGATGCCGTCGCGGAAGAATCGATCGGGTCCGAACCGGTCGCGGGTGTTCAGACAGCCTTGGGACTTCGTCCGCTGAATGCGAAAAATGAGATTCGGCAAGTCGTCGGGAAACAGCCGGGTTCACGGACGGTCAATCCAGATCGATCCGTTTCCCTGATCCCGTCGCTGTTCGGCCGGGGCGATCAGCACGAAGCCGCCTCACCGAACAACCAAACGCCTTCGTCCGCCCATCAACATCAGGCGACCGGCGGGCTGCTGGGAGAACTGTTCGGAAACCATTCGTCTTCGCCACCGCCGCAACCGCCCGCCGCGGAGCGAGCTCCCGTCAACTGGCAGGGTATTCCCTACCACCAAGCCAAATCGCATTCCACGGCTGGGACGCCGCAACCGATCCGTGATCCCAAGCCGGGTGAGACTCGGCTGGCGCCGCGCACGTCCGCTCCGCCGTTGCCGGCACCCGCCCTGTCTGGGGTCACTCCGCCGACGCGCTCATCCATTCCGCAGCCGCCCGCGCTGGCCCCGGCTCCTTCAAGCCGCCGAGGCACCCCGGCGAAGCTGGCATCCAGCCGGTCTTCCGAAACGTTGTCTTCGCGGTCCAGCAGCCGCCGGTCCGGCCGACGAGATGTTCCTGGACTGGACGTCTCCGAAATCGAAGCGGCGCACGCCGATTCGGTTTCCGAAGAGCAGGTGGTTCCCAAGATCGCCAGACACCCGATCCAGGCCGACACGGACGCGATGGCAAAATCCGAAACAGCCGCCGCTGCCGACACCCCGGCACCGGCCCCGACGCCGACCACGCCCGCTCTGGATGTGCCCCGAAAACAGCTCGCCAAGTCCACCTCCGGCCCGGCAACCGCAACCATTTCCGATGAGGGGATGTCGGCAATCGGCGGCGAATCCGATCAAGTCGCCGCCGCACCCCAACCGGCGGCGGAGAGCCCTCAAGCGGCTCCGTCGGCTGAATCTGCTAACAGCGAAATTGCGGCGACTTCATCGCCCCGCGTCAGCAACGATGCACGGCGCGGTCTGTCGGACAACTTCATGACCAGCCGACCGACGCCGGTTGCCGCCAGTCCCACGCCGTCGGCGTCGGTGCCGCCAGCAGCGGGCCAACCCGCCGCCGCGACCGCTCCCATGGCCGTTCCTGCAGCACCGACGTTCGGGACCAGCGGCTCGGTCGCCGGCTATCGTAGCGGACCACCCGCCAGCGCGTTCACTCCCGAGTTCAAACCGCAGCCATCCGTTGAAACAGCTCCCGTCGGATCGGGCGTGATGTCGTCGGCATCGGAGAGTGCGAACAACGGCGTGCCTCACATCGCCGCCGCCGGCCAAGCCCAACCGACCGAACAAGTCGCCCGTCCGCAGGCGGCGTACCCGGCCGATCCGTACGCGACCGAAACTTACGCGTCGGGTGCATCGTCCGAGGTTACCCTTGGAACCCCGACCCCATCGCACACCAGCGTCTCCCCTTTGCGTCATCCGGCACAACCGCCGGCAGCCGATCCGTTTGAACGGATGCCGGTCTCCGATGCAGCGGTCAAGCAGCGTCGCCAGGACGATCCGCGACAACTGGCTGCTGACCAGACGGCCGTTGCCTCCGAACTGCCGGGCATTCGCGTGGTGACTCATGGTCCTTCAAGTGTCATCATTCGGCAAACGCATGAATTTGAAATCCGCGTCGAGAACCGTGGCTCGATCGACGCCGCCGGCGTGATGGTTCGCGCCTTGGTTCCGGACTGGGCCGAAGTTCGCGGCCAAACCGCATCCCGAGGTAGCGTTGAGAACCGGACCGAAGACAGCGGCGACCGATTGGTCTGGAGCATCGATTCGTTGCCAGCCGGAACCAGCGAACGGATGTTTGTCCGCTTGCGGGCTCAGCGGAGCGGCAAGCACGGATTGGACGTCGACTGGACGCTCGTTCCCCAAAAGAGCATCGCGACCATCGAAGTCCGTGAGCCCAAACTTGACTTGCTGATCGAAGGTCCGGAAGAAGTTGTGTACGGCGAATCGCAAACCTACAAGGTTCGCGTGCTGAACCCCGGCGACGGCATGGCCCCCAACGTTGTGTTCACCCTGTCGCCGGATTCACCGACGCCTCAAACCCAGCGAATCGGGAACATCCCCAGCGGCAAAGAGGCACAATTCGAAGTTGAACTGACCGCCCAAGACCTGGGGGACCTGAAGATCCACGGGCTGGCGTCCGGCGACCTTGGCCTGCGTGCCGAAGCGGACAAGACCATCCGCGTCTCCGCAGCCGAACTGGAAGCCGTTCTGTCGGGACCGGCGTTGCAGTACCAAAACACCGATGCCGTCTATCACCTGGAAGTCATCAACCATGGTTCGGCGGCCAGCAAGAACATCGAAGCCAACCTGGCCCTGCCGGTCGGCGTGAAGTACCTCGGCGGAATCGATACCGCCAAGCAACGCGGAACCCGGTTGACCTGGACCATTGAATCGCTGCCGGCCGGGGCAACCCGCGATTACGAATTTCAATGCGGCATGAACTCGCCCGGCGAGAAGTCGTTCGAATTCAGCGCCAAGGGAACCGCTGCCGGTCAAACTTCCGTCGCCCTGGCAACTCAGGTCGAATCGATTGCCGACCTGGTGATGACCATCCAAGATCCGACCGCACCGGCGCCGATCGACGCGGAAGTCGTGTACGAGATCACCGTCAAGAACCGTGGCAGTCGTGAGGCCAAGGGCGTGCGAGCGGTCGCACAGTTCAGCAACGGCATCGAACCGCGGCGCATCGAAGGACAAACCGGCCAGGTTCTGACCGGACAAGTCCTGTTCGATCCGATCGAGCGAATCCGGCCCGGCGAAGAAGTTCATTTGCGAGTCATCGCCGAAGCCGAAACGGCTGGCCATCACCGCTTCCGTACCGAAATCCGGTCCGGTGAAACCGTGCTGGTCGCCGAAGAAGCGACCCACTACATGAGCAAACGTGTTGAACGCGTCAGCCGTCGAAGTGCCCGCAGCTCGGTGGAATGATCCCTCGACCACAATGATTTGGTCAGATCGACGAACGTCGTGACACCCAGACGCCCGGCTTTTGCCGGGCGTCTTTTTTGTTGGGCCCGGCGTCGCGGCCGCTTGGCGACCGAGGTGCGAACATGCTGCATCCCCATCCACCGAAATGGCCGTGAAATCCGCTCCCGATTCGGATACGCTTTCTGGGAGGAGCCAGCGGCGACGCGAACAACAATCCGCCAGATGCGCGCAACCTTCGGCGGCTAGCGGGCACTTGGAGAGCGGGGCAGATTGAATTCCGTCCCGCAGCCCCGGCGGCACGCCGGCGCTGGTGCCTCACCCGCCATTCGCCAAACCAGCCGAAATCATGCGAAAGTTCCTGACGGCAACCCTCGCCTTGTCCCTGTTCTTTCAAGCCGGCCTGCGTGCCGACTTGACCGCCCAGTCGACTGATGCGGCGGCTTCCGACAATAAACCGGTGGACGATTCGGTGCCAAGTGAATCAACCAACTTCAATTTGCCGTTCATCACCACCGGTGGGAGTCAATTCTGGACGGATCATCTTTGGCGTGACGGCCATCGCATTCAGAAGAATCATCTGACCGGTCACTGGCGTCTACTGGATGGCCAAAACGTTCGGCGCGCTTGGGGGACCAAGGAGCAGTGCATCACGGCACTCAATCAACGCTGTCCCAAATCCGATCCCGCGACGCAGCAAGCCCCCAAACACTATGTCATCCTGCTGCACGGCCTGATGCGGACCAGCGGTTCGATGAAAGGATTGGAAGACAATCTCGCCCAGAACGGCTTTCCCAACTCCATCCGTTTTTCGTACGCCAGCACGCGTGCATCGATCGGACAGCACGCTGCCGCCCTGCGGGAAATGATCGAGGAGCTTCCGCCGGACGCAACGTTCAGCTTTGTCGGTCACAGCATGGGCAACATCGTCGTCCGCCATCTGGTCGGTGATCTGCAGGCAGCCGGAGACCCGAAAAACGTGCTCCCGAGATGCGAAGCGATGGTGATGCTGGGGCCGCCCAACCAGGGCGCTGCGATCGCCCGCCGCCTGGCACCGACAAAAGTGTTCGGGTGGGTCACCGGTGAAGGTGGGATGCAACTGGGAGAACGCTGGGACGAGTTTGAAAAACATCTGGCATGCCCGCCGTTTCCGTTTCTGATCATCGCCGGGGATTTGCCCGCGCCCGTTCTGAATCCGCTGGTCGACGGCCAGAGTGATTTTATTGTCAGCTTGGATGAGGCTCGGTTGGACGGGGCGACCGGTTTCGAGACCGTTCCGGCATTGCACAGTTTCCTGATGGACGACGCGACCTCGGTCGAAAAGACCGTCGCCTTCCTCAAAGAACACGCCCCCGATTCCGCAACACGCTGAATCGTCCCCGACCCGCGGAATCGGTCGTCAAAGTCCCTGGGCGGGGAATCTTGAAACCTGTTGGAGATCGCCGCATCGCGGGAGGCTCGTGCGCAAAAAAAATGGCGGCCCCGGCCGGAGCCGGGGCCGCCATCGAGTTGAACTCAAACGGCTTCGGAGCGATCAGTCGCGGTAGCGGCGACCGCCACCACCACCACCACCGCTGCCACCACGACGACGGCCACTGCCGCCGCGTCGACGCGGGCGGTCGCCATCGTCACCGTCGTCACCACCGCGGTCGTCCCCGCGTTCGGCAACCATCGCCGCGATTTCGTCTTCTTCGCCGAGCTCCTCGAGCGCCTGACGTCGGCTCAGCTTCACGCGGTCGTGTTCATCAACGTCGATGACCAGCACTTTCATCGCGTCGCCGACGCGAACCACCTTGTCGATGCTGCTGATGTAGCCACTGCTCAACTCGCTGATGTGGCACAGACCGTCGCGGCCGGGAAGGATTTCGACGAACGCGCCGAAATCCTTGATGCTGCTGACGATCCCGTCGTAGATCTTGCCGATCTGAACGGTCGCGGTGCAAGCTTCGACCTGCTTCATCGCTTCCGCCGCCGACTCCTTGTCGTTGCCGGCGACCAACACGGTGCCGTCGTCGTCGACCTCGATCACGCATCCGGTCGCTTCCTGGATGCCGCGGATGTTCTTGCCACCCGGTCCGATCAGGGCACCGATCTTGTCGGGCGAAATACGGGTCCGCAACAGGCGAGGTGCGGTGGGAGCCGTTTCGCGACGTGGACGCGGGATGGTCGTCAACATCTTCCGCAAGATCTCGATCCGTGCTTCCCGCGATTGCTTCAGGGTGGCGCGGATGATCTCTTCACTGATTCCGTTGATCTTCAGGTCCAACTGAATCCCGGTGATCCCGTTCTGGGTTCCGGCGATTTTGAAGTCCATGTCCCCGAAGTGATCTTCGGTTCCCAGGATGTCGGTCAACAGGATGTAGTCGTCGGTCGAATTCCGGACCAAACCGACCGAGATCCCCGCGACGGGATTGCTGATCGGAACGCCGGACGCCATCAGACCCAACGTGGCACCGCAGACCGACGCCATCGAACTGCTGCCGTTGGATTCGGTGATGTCGCTGATCACGCGGATCGTGTACGGGAAGTCTTCGGCCGCGGGCAACACCGGCGCCACGCTCCGTTCGGCAAGACAGCCGTGGCCGATCTCACGACGTCCCGGACCCCGAATCGGACGGCATTCACCGACCGAGAAGGACGGGAAGTTGTAGTCCAGCATGAACTTCTTGCTGTATTCCTCATGCAACCCGTCGACGCGTTGCTCGTCCCGCGCCGTTCCCAGCGCCACCGTGACGAGGGCCTGGGTTTCACCGCGTTGGAACAAGGCCGAACCGTGGACACGCGGCAGCAAGTCGGTTTCGCAGTGGATTTGACGCAGGCTGGTCGCATCGCGTCCGTCGGGACGGGTGCCAGCGACGATCAAGTCACGTGCCACCTTCTTTTCCAGATCGTGCCAGACCGTCTTGAAGCGTTTGGTGCAAATCGCGCCCTCGGCTTCCGGATCCGGAATCATTTCGCCCATGGCGCGATCGCGGAGTGCGCCGACGGCTTCGGCACGGTCTTGCTTGCCGGGCGTTTGCATCGCCGACTTGAAGTCTTCGTAGTAGCTTGCCGAAAGCTTGTCCAACAAGCCGTCATCTTCCGGCGCGGTGAACTCCATCTTTTGCGGATTGACCTTCTGGTACAGCTCGTCCTGAAGATCGATCACTTCGCGAATGATGCCGTGGGCGAACTGGATCGCCTCCATCATTTGGTCTTCCGGCATTTCGTTGGCGAATCCTTCGATCATCGCCACTTGCTCACGCGAACCGCTGACGATCATGTCCAGTTCGCTTGCTTCCAACTCGGAGTTGGTCGGGAAAGCGATCAGTTCGCCATCGACTTTGCCCACGCGAACCGATGCGATCGGTCCCAGGAAGGGCAGGGAACTGACGTGCAGGGCGGCACCCGCACCGTTCATCGCCAGCACGTCGCCATCATTCTCCTGGTCGCTGGCGACGACAAATGCTTGGACTTGCACTTCGTCCATGAATCCGTCCGGCCACAGCGGGCGGATCGGCCGGTCCATCAATCGTGAACTGAGAACCTCTTTAGTCGACGGACGCCCCTCGCGTTTCAAGAACCCACCGGGAAATTTGCCCGCGGCGGCGAATCGCTCGCGGTAGTCACACATCAATGGGAAAAAATCAATTCCCGGACGCGGATCGCTGCTAGCCGCAGCGACCAGCACAACGGTTTCGCCGTACTGAACCAAGACGGCACCGGCGGCTTGTTTAGCCAATTGGCCGGTTTCGAACGACAACACTTGTCGCCCGATCTTCTTTTCGACGCGAATCTTATTCACAGTCACTTTTCTACCTTCTTTCAACCTACAAACAACAAAAGTGCCCCGACGACCGCCGTCCCGATTGACGCGCGATGATCAAAGCAAAACAAGTCAGCCTCGCAAACAAAGCTCCGCCGTTGACCTCCCGCACCAAGCAGGACGGTCAGGGCAACGAAGCCGGTTCATGCAGCCGTCACGGAGACTGGACGTGTCGGCCAATGGAAAATCATGCAGTCCAACCCTGCTGGTTGGCAGCGAGCATCGCGTCGCACTAGACGCAAGCCAGCCAGATCGCCAACACCCGACGGGAGAACAAGCCGGCGCACGGATCGAACGGATGAGCCGCCGAAAGGGATCGGCACCGCCTCGCGTTCATCGCCGCCGATCTCAGTTCCGCCCCGTGGACTGCAACCGAGAAAAAGCAGGAAGTCTCCCCTGTGGATGGCAGGTGCATCAACCGGGACAGAGGCAGGCACCGACGCCTGCCGAATTCCTCCCGGACTGGAAAAGAGACCGTCCGGGCGTGATGACAATCGCAAGAGAAGAGGTCTCGTTGTCGCCGCGAGGGCGACTTGCGGCCGAAGCCATCGTCACGCCGTTGCGGCCGAGCTCTGGGCTATTTACGGATGCCCAATTTTCCGATGATATCAAGATACCGCTGCGGGTCCTCCCCGCGAACGTAATCGAGCAACCGGCGTCGGCGGCTGACCAGCCCCAACAAGCCACGTCGCGATGCGAAATCCTTGTTGTGCGTCCGCATGTGCTCGGTCAATCCGTTGATCCGCTCCGTCAAAATCGCAATCTGCACCTCGGGAGATCCGGAATCGTTGTCCGAGGAGCCGTGTTCTTTGATCACTTCAGCCTTGCGCTGTTTCGAAATCGTCATTCGTACGTACTTAGTTCAAAACCTATTTTGTCGCGTTTACCGTCTTACGGTCGCGTAGTTTACCGTCAGCCCCTGATACCGCAACGGCAAAACCGAGCCGGAAAAAGCGGCGATCCGCCCCCCCAATCGCACGCCCCCGCGTCAGCGAGATACGGGGCAATCCTCTCCCTTCCTTGAAGAGGCCGCGCCGTTCTTGCTTCACCCTCCCCTCGGGAGGGTCGCGAAGGAGCTTGCGACGACGCGGGGAGGGGGAAAGACGCCATTGATTTCAGCCGGTTCCTAAGGCGCCCTCCCCAAAGGCTCGTGCCTCGCCTTTGACCCTCTCGGAGGGAGGGTAAATTTTGAGATCGCAACGCCTGTCGCGGGTCCGATCCACCGTTCGATCCCCAAGAGGGTGGTGCAGCGTGGCCTAAGGCAGGCTCCTATCCCAGCACTCCCCGGTCCGACAGCCACTGCCGGACCTGCCCGGCCAACTCTCCGGCGGACCGGCCGGCCCCGCCGTCCAGGCGGATCTCGGGCTTGGGCGGCGGCTCGTAGGGGTCGCTGATTCCGGTGAAATTCGCGATCTCTCCGGCCCGGGCTTTTTTGTACAGACCCTTCGGATCACGAGCCTCACAGACCTCCAGCGGGGTGTCGACAAACACTTCGACAAAATCCTCCGGCCGCCCGGAATCGCTCACGATCTTTCGCACCCGATCGCGATCGCGTTGGTACGGGCTGACAAACGCGGTCAGGGTGATCAATCCGGCCGAAGCCATCAGGGCCGCGACACTCCCGATCCGACGAATGTTCTCCTCCCGATCGACGGCCCCAAAACCCAACCCGAACCGCTCGGCAAATTCGGCCCCATGCTCCGGCTGCAGCTTGGACGGCGGGGCGCACAGCCCGTGACGGACGTTGTCACCGTCCAGCAAAATGGTCGCTCGACCCTCCCGAGCCAGCATCACATCCAGCTCGTTGGCGATGGTGCTCTTCCCACAACCGCTCAACCCGGTGAACCAGACGACGCAGCCCAATTGGCCCAGCCGTTGTTCGCGCGACCGGCGGTCCACGCTGTGATCGTGCCAGACGATATCGCCGGAAACATCCTTTTCTGACATGCGGGGGTCCAAGCGTGAGAGGTTCAGGGAGCGAGTGGGTCTGAATGAGCGTTGCGTCAGTGTGCCAAGTTAATCGCAAACTCGAAAGCAGGAACCGGTCTAGCCGGCCCCAAACCCAAAGCCTCAACCCGAACCTCCGAATGCAAACTGCAAGACGCAAAGCCCTGCCACGTCAGCCGTCGCCGGTCAGATCCTCGTCGAACCACTGTTGCCCCAACTCCTGCTGGAACCGGAACAAACGCTCGCCGGCAATCCGCAACCGCCGACTGACCTCACGGCCAAGATTCATCATGATCACCGCGTACTGTTCGGTGTCCTGACGACACAGCGTCACGAAAACGCGATAGGGAATTTCAATGGCCAGGCATTCGGATTCCGCGCGAATCGACGCCAGCCGAGGCTGCAAATCGATCAGCGACATTTCCCCGAAACAGTCACCGGGCCCCAAGCGAGCCAGAATGATCGGTTCGCCCTTCCAAGTACGTTCCACCAGCGCCGTCCCCGACTCCAGGACGTAGATGAATTCGCCGGGGTCACCCTCGCAAAAGAAGTAGTCGTCCGTTTCGAACTCGCGCTGCTGGGAATGTTCCAGGACCAGCTGCAACGTCTCGTCTTTCAGCCCCCCAAAGATCGGCATCGCGCGAAGCAGTTCGAGCCGACGTGGCACCGATTGTGTGGCCATGGAATCACCGCTGACTGAGAAAGGCTTCCGCACCGTCCGACACCGTTATCCATGCTACCCGGACGACGAACCGTCGTGTCAGATTCAGTGCGGCAATTCGCGAATTTCCCTCGCCGTCTCAGACTCCGCCGGTCCCCGCCGCGTTGGCGTGCGACCGGCCAAGGATTCGCAACTACGAGCTGGCGCTTCGGTAGCTCAGCAGGCTGCGCCGAAACAGCATCCGGCTGGCGATCACGCCCGCGACGGTCACCAACGCGGCCCAGCCCACCAGACCCCACTCCCATGGCGCCCGCGGATCCAAAGGCTTGGCCAACAACCGCGCCGGAACGTTGACCACCAGCAAGATCGGAATCACAAAGGTGAAGAATCCGAACAGCGGGCGTCCCCAGCCGTGATTGTAGATCTCCATCGGATACCGGCTGAAGTTGGTGATGTAGAACCAGAAGTTGTACAACGACTGGTTGCGTCCGAGCCACACACTGGTCGCGCTTAGCGCAATCATCAAGCTGTACATCATCAGCACGCCACAAACGATGAAGACGCAGTACAGCACGACCGATGTGACCGTCGGCACCATCGGATCCACCTCGCGCGTGGCCAGGTTGTAAAGCGAGACCGCGGCAATCGCCGCTCCGGCGAAAAAGTTGGACAGCTGGCTCCAATCCACTTTTTGAAATGAGATCAAAAACTGGGTGTCGATCGGTTTCAATAGGGCAAAGTCCAAACCACCGGTCCGAATCATTTCGCTGAACTCCTCCGCGTTGGGCATGAAGAACGCCTGGACGATGGAGTTGATGAACCAGGTCGTCGCGATGAACAGAAAGAATCGGTCTCGGTCCCAACCCGTATCTTCACCGATCGAACCGGTGTGTTCAAAAATGATCAGGTAGAACCCCACGTTCATCGCCGTCCAGCCCAAGCTGCTGACACATTGCAGCGCAAAGTTCAACCGGAACGTCATGTCGCGGACCAGACTGTTGCGGGCGAATGTCAGGAACACACGCCCGTAGCGGGATAACTGGTTCATAAAACTATCCCCCAAATCCGCTGTAGCGTTTCAGGCCGCGGACGTACGCAATTCGACAGGCAACGATAAAGAACGTCAGCCAGGCGGCTTCGATCGCCAGTTCCATCGGCAAATCCTGCTCGGGAATCTTGCCTAGAAAAACGGCGGCCGGGAAAAACGCCAGGTACTTGAAGGGCAAGAAATTGACGACCGCCTCCACCCCATCGGGCAATAGCGTCAGCGGGAACATGTGACCGGACAGAAAGAAACTGAACAGCATCAGCACGAACAACAACGACGTGACTTCCAAGAACCAAAACCCGATCATCCCGATCGTGGCTTCCAAAAAGAACCCGATCAAAAACCCCATCACCAGCGAACCGCAAAAGGCAATGAACACCGGCAGCGGCGGCCAGCCATCGACGAAGTAATTGCGACACAAAAAGAACACCAACGCGAAGGGGCCGATGGCGATCGCGTAGTAGGCCAACTTGTGGGCGACACGCGTGAGCAACAGGAAGCCGATCAGGTCGATCGGCTGAATCAGGTAGCGTTTGATTTCCCCCTCGCGAATCTGGCGCGCGATGCCCGAAGCCAGCCCCGGCATGCTGGAAAAGGCTCGGGCAATCATCGTCAGTAGGTAATAGGCGACCATGTCGCGGAAACGAAACCCACCGATCTCGGTCGGATTGTCACCCTCGGCCGCCCCGATCGCGTCGAACACGGCGTACCACAAAAAAATTTGCGTGATGATCGGCAGGAAACGCATCAACGTCCCCAGCGCGAAATCGCCGCGGTAGACCAGCCGCTCCCCCAGCGAGGTCTTCAGAATCGTGTTCCACAGGGCCATCCGTTGGCGCAAACTGGGTGCTGAGGGCGTGAACTCCGAATTGGCGGGTACGGCTGACACAGATGAACTCGCTCGATCGATTGGGGAATCTCGGCAGTGCGGCGACGCCGAAGCCGATGACGACTTCCACGTTTTAGTCCAATCGGTCCTCGTCGCGTAGGAGCGTCCGACGACGCCATCCCACTCCGACCAGCACCAGCGTCAACACCACCGCGGCAATCGAAAGTGTCGGCCAGATGATCGACACGCGTTCGAGCAACAGCAACGGCAGGGCGATCGTCAACATTCCGCCCCCGATGAACGGAGCCGACAGCGGGGCCGCCAAGGCGTAATCGCTCGCGGCGGGCGTTTTCAGTTGGGGATCGACGATTCGCAACAGGACAAATCCCGTCGCGGTCGTCCCGGTCGACATCCCGTAGTTGATCAACGCCAACGGGAACCAGTGCCTGCGTGGCAGGATCCACCGCGAAATCAACAACAGGCAGACGGCTGTCCAAATTGCCCCGCACACGAACAGAATGGCCAGGGGCCCCAGCAACTCCGCCACCTTGCTCCACTCCAGCGACGTGATGGCGGCGACGACCAAGACTTCCATCGCGGTCGAACTGATCCGCTGAACCGTTTTCGAATCGATTCGATGCCCCTGCCCCAGGTGATGCAGAATCCGCCGCACGGCCCAACCGCCAAACATGGTGTAGATGAACAGGGGAAAGTCCGTGACGTTGGAAAAGGACAACCGCTTGGACAGTTCCGCCTGGGCGGCGTCGCCTGCGGGCCCGACCCCGAGCGCCCCGATTCCCAGCGAGCGGTCCAAGGTGCCGGCCAGCGTCATCACGATGCTCTGCAACGCCACGCCCACGCCCACCGCCAAAGCGATCCACATCAACTGTAGCAACAAAGGATCGATCGCCTCTTCCGGCAGCGTCGCGTATCCGATCGCCGATTGATCGTGCTCCACTTCCCGGTCTTCCCCGGACCGGACCGTGTGGCTGCCGATCCAGCCCAGACGGGCGGCGAGGTTGATCCAGACGATCCCGCTGACGATCCCGTAGACCAACCCGCAAGTGGCCATCATCAACCCCAGGTCTTCCCCGGCTGCTAATCCGACCTGAGGGCTGGCGAACACCTGCCCCATTGCCAACGCGGTGCCATGTCCACCGGCAAACCCGGTTTCGATCAACATCCCGAACGAATTGGGGACGTCATAGAGCGGTTGAATGAACAACCACGTCGCAGCCAACCCGACCAGAGTCTCCCCCAAGACAATGATCCAGACCATCAGCCCCTGCAGCCCGACGCGGCGGGCAATCTCGCGGTCTCCGGCGACACCGGCACCGGAAGGCTGCTGAAGCAACATCGCCGCAAACACGACCGCGATCAGCGGCCCCGGCCAGCCCGAAAGCGTGGCGTTGATCTCGGCAGTCCACTCGGCCGGTCGGGGTCCGAACAGCCGCACGCCAAAAGCTTCGCTGGAGAACAACCACCCCAGAGCAAAGCCCAGGAAACCGGCGATCACCGAGGCGGGAATGTAAAACCGCCGCAGCGGACGCAGCCGTTGACGCAACACCAGCCCGCCCAACAACAGCCCCGCAACGGTCAGACAAGCTGCCGTCATGAAATCGCCAAGTCGCGTTCGTGCGAACCGCTGCCGACCGCGCGGCGACGTTGTCCAACGATTTTTGGTCGTCCCAGACATCGGTGCGTCACGCGCGATATCTCTTCCGGGTCGGTGATCTCAGTCAACGTGTGTGGGTCCCCGCTGGCCGTCTGGCCCAAAACCAGCACCCGGTCACCGAGCCGCAAGAACGTCACCCGCGTCTTGCCATCGATCATCGCGTGGCCCAGGTTTTGAAGCACGTCTTCCGGCAAGCCGCCCCGTGGTCCCGAGACCGGTCCGTATCGTTTCGTGATCCAGACCAGACAACCGAACACGGCCAGCACGACCGCGAGGGCGCTGGCGGTGGTGACCACCGGTGCGGCAACGGATCCAACGCCGCTGTTCTGCTTTTCAGGTGCCGGCCCTGTTGCGATAGCGTCACCCCCGGAAACCTTCCAGGCGGGAAACCCGCCTTGCGGTTCTGTGACGGATTCCGGCGGCTGCTCGTAAGCAGCCGTCCGCACCGCCCGCGACTCCGCGAGATCGGCTACCGGGTTCGAGAATTGTTGAGCCCGCGCGGTGCTGGTGGTCACAACCATCCAGAGGATCATCACGGCGACCCACCTGACAGTGAACGTTTTGCCAGACAATGTTTTTCCAGACAAAGATTGTCCAGACCGTGGTCGCCCGGAGAAATCGAAGGGTCGCGGAGGTCGAATCATGGGATCGGATTTCAATCGGTCAGGAGGTGCAACAGGCGAACATCCAGTGCATCCTCCAGACGCACCAATTCACCGATCGCAAATAATTGTCCGGCGACGTACAGCCGAACCGGAGCGCCCACGCGTTGATCCAGCTCGATCACGTCGCCGACACGCAGATCCAACAGGCGGTCCAAGGTCAGATCGAATTCGCCCAGCCGGACCCGGACCTCCAACGAAACGCCCTCTCCGCACGGTGTCGACGCGGGCAGTTCCTCGAACGTTGCGGGGCGATTCGAGACGGATCCCACGGCATCGTCACGGGTCGGAGCCGTCATCGTGCCACCGGGCGGCTCGGAAGGTGGCTCGGTCGGATCGGAAGGCGTGCGGTGGCCCGTGGGGGTGATCATCACAGTTGTTGGCAAAGGACGGGGGCGACTCGGCGGCGCTCCCCCCTCGTTTCGCCGAAATGTCGAAAAAAATCAAGTGCAGTCGGTGTTTCACGGCTGAAGGCCGTGTCCGATCATCCACGCTCTGGCGAGCGTGGCAACACGAGAAATGTTTTCGCTGCCTCGACGTCCTCCGTAGGCACCGTCGCCAGACGGTGCGACGGCCAGATTGCCCGCTGGCGATTGCGGCGACGATCCTGCAGCGCGGCGCGAGCTTCGATTGCGACAATCATCTGGCCGCCAGCAAGATCATCCGCGAAGGGGGCGGTACAGATCCAAGTCGGCACGTCCGCCCAGCGACGCATAGATCGCCACGATCTCCTTCAGCCCGGTCCAGAATGCGGCTTCGGCGTCGTCTGACGCGTGACCGCCGACCTGAAAGAAATAGTCTCTGGGGATCTCAAACGATTTGCGAATGTGGTCGTCACCGCCGGTCGCCAAAATCACGGCCTCGGCGTCCACCGGGTCGCCGGTCTGCAAGATCAAACGAAAGTCCGGCTCAATGACAACATCCCGACCCGACTCCGATTCAACATCCGGGTCATCATTGTCGTCGGGATCCGGCTGGACATCGACCAGTTCGATCGAGGTCACTTCCGCGGGGCATTTCAGCCGCCCACGCAGCAGGTCCGTTTGCGTCAGCGGCATCCAAACCTGATCGATCCATTGCCCGATGGTGGTGGGCGACGTCCAGGGCTCTCCCGTGCCGGATTGAGCCATCAGGGCCGAGCGGGCGAGCGGCGAAACGGCACGGTCGGGCATCATGGGAATCGGCGCGTCACCCGATCCGTCGGATGAATCCGCTCCGGCCAAGGAACTTGCCACTCCGACAGCTTCCAACAGGGTGACGTCGTAGCCCAGGTAGCGGCCGTACAGCGCCGCTTCAATTCCCAGGGGGCCGGCGCCGACAACGGCGATCGATCCCGGCGGATCCAAGGTGGCGGTGTCGTCGATCAATCGGGATTCCTGGTAGGTTGGTGGCCAACGGATTGAGATTGTTGTTTGCCGACGCGAAACGCGTCCATGGAGATCGGGGGCGGTTCGCCCGACATCAACTGGGCCAGACAAACCGCAGTGCCCGGAGACAAATGGACCCCACTGCGAAAGTGACCGGCAGCAACAAAAATGCCATCACTGTCGGGGAGCTTTCCGCACATCGGAAAGCCGTCGAACGTCATCGGCCGCAGCCCGGACCACGCCGCGACCTCATGGGCGTCGCGGAGCCCCGGACAAAGGTGGCGAGCAAATTCGCGCAGGTCCGACAGGATCGCAGGCGTGGTGCCGTGTTGGAACCCGGCTTCCTCTTCGCAGGAACCGATCAGCAGAGCTCCGTCGCGGCGGGGCACCAGGTACCGATGTCCGATGTTGACCACGCTGTGGAACATCCGTTTCGGAGTTTTCAGCAGCAAGATCTGGCCGCGGACCGGTACCAGACTGGTCGTCAACCGCATCCGCGGATCGACCAGCCCGCTCCAGGTGCCCCCGCAGACGGCCACCTGGTGGGCAAACAGGGCAGGATCCGCTTCGTGGTCCAGACAGATTTCCACCGTCGCACCGGACTCCTCCAAACCAGTCACTTTCCGCCCATCCATCAATTCGGCTCCCCGCTTCAGACAAGCCGCCAACAGCGCATCCAGGTACAGCGGACAGCGAATCTGGTATTCGTCAGGAGCCCACCAGGCCTTGGCGCGCTGCTGCCCGCGGACCCAACCTTCCAAAGACGGTTCACGACGCACCAGTTGTTCCAACGACACCTCCTCGCACTCGATGGCCAAATCGTGCCAGTAGGAAACCATGCCGGCCATCGCGCCGATCTCACCAATCGTGTCGGCCAGGTACCAGCCGCCGCAGCGTTCCAATTCGCAATCGATTCCGGTTTCCTGGTGCAAACGCCCAGCGAGTTCAGGAAACAGGGAATGGCTGAAACCGCGGAGCTTGTCCAGCGGGTCGGTCGCGGTTTGAAAGTTCGCCGGCGGCAGAATCCCTGACGCCGCCCAGGAGGTGGCAGAGCGGAGCATCAACCGTTGGCCCTGCATCGATGTGCCGGGTCGCCGCAGTGGATCTCGATCAATGATCGTCACCTGGCGGCCGCGACACAAAAGCTGGTACGCAAGCGACAATCCGATCGCTCCGGTTCCAATGATGGCAACATCCGTCTTCATGAGCTCGTCTTCGCCAGGCGGAGGGCGTGGTCAATGTCACTGAGCAGTGTCTCGTCCTTTGGGGTCTGGTCCTGCGCGTCGAACCCGGGTTGGGCAAGCCTTCGTCGCAGTCGTTGCAAATCTTCCAGCGTATCCACGTCGGACATCGGTTCCAGCAGCGCCACTTTCAGGCCCGCTTGCGCGGCGCGGCGGAGCGTTACCTCGAACACCGTCGCGGTGCTCCAGGCAATGCCCTCGAACAAACCGCGATAAGCGTCCTGCCAAGGTCCGCGAAGACCGATCAGGTAGTAACCGCCGTCGTCGGCGGGTCCGAGCACGACGTCATGCGTCCGCAGGGCCCGCAGCGCGCCGCGCACGTCCTCCGCGGCCAGCATCGGACAATCCGCGCCGACCAACACGCGATCGATCGGCTCGCTGACCGGTGCGTCATCGTTTCGTTCGCCACTCGGTCTCAGTGGCCCGCCGATCACTGGCCCCCCGATCATTGGCCCGCCGGCAAACCAGGACCCCATTCGCCGGCCCAAATCACCCTCGGATTGCAACTCGACCTGCCACGTGGCGGGCAGCTCCGTTGTGAACACGTTGCGTTTGTCGGCGGGAGCCACCACGAACGACGTCCGTTCAGCGGCGTCGGCCAGACGGCGTGCCAAATGCTTGCAGAACAGACGATGGATCTCCGCGGCCGCATGCATGCCGATGGTATGCCCCAAGCGAGTTTTCACCTGCCCCGGGGTCCAGTGCTTTGCCAGGATGCCCAGCGAAGTTTGCCGCGGTGGAATGTCGTTCATGCGGCCATGCCTCGCGGGTCTCCAAGACGGGGATGTCGTGGCTGACGGCCAAGCGACAACGCCATTATCCGAATGAGCTGCTTACCGTGTAGCCCCGGTGGCGGGGTCCCCAGGTCAACGGTCGAACCAGATGAAAGGTCGAACCAGATCAACGGTCAAAGGTGTCCCGCCCGCGCAGGAATTCTGCAAAGAGAACGGTCGAAAGAAGATTCGCACGTTTTCCCAGATCGGCCCAGAATATGCATCATTGAGAACTGCCGCCCGGAAACCTCGCACGCGTGTTTGGAGCAGGCCATCGGCTGCGTCGAGGAATCAGGTGGCCGATGTCAGCGGAAGGCAATGAGGGCCTCTGGGCCGCCGTTTTATCGGCACAACACGCCCGAAAACCGCTCCCGAGTTGGTTCTGTTTGGCCGAATCTTTATTTTGAATCGGCAGATTCCGGTTAGGATATGGTTGGGACGTTACCGAATATTGCAGGTCGATCGCCGGAAATTCGCCTGCGTTCTCTCTCGTCTTCCCATCATGTCTGATTGACGCGCTTACAATTCGGCCCCCGGCCGAGCGCTCATCCGCTGCCGATCTCCCCTCGTCACCCGGACTCGCAGACCCGTCACCCATGCCGAATCTGTCGTCTGAACAATTCTTGGAGCTTGTTGATAAGAGTCGCTTGGTCGAACCGACCAAGACGGCCAAGCTTGTCAGCAAGGTCCGAGAACACTTCAAAGGCGGTTTACCGCCAGACGTCAACACGCTGGCCAAACTGTTCCAGAAGAATGGGCTGTTGACCGAATGGCACTTGGAAAAGCTGCTGGCGGGAAAATACAAAGGATTCTTTCTGGGCAAGTACAAGTTGCTCGGACACATCGGCACCGGCGGGATGAGCAGCGTCTACTTGGCCGAGCACACCAAGTTGCACGACCGTCGCGCGATCAAGGTGTTGCCGAAGAAACGCGTGAAGGATTCGTCGTATCTGGCACGGTTCCAATTGGAAGCCAAGGCGATTGCCTCGCTGAACCATCCAAACATCGTGCGGGCCTACGACATCGATAACGAAGACGATGTCCATTACATCGTGATGGAGTACGTCGACGGTTTGGATTTGCAGGCGTTGGTCAAGCGAGACGGGCCGCTGGATCCGTCGACCGCCGCCGAATTGATCGCGCAGGCTGCCCGCGGGCTGGCGCACGCGCACGAGATGGGCGTGATCCACCGCGACGTCAAACCGGCCAACCTGCTGCTGGACCCGGACCACAAGATTCGGCTGTTGGACATGGGGCTGGCGCTGATGGGCGCCGATACCGAGCAGTCGCTGACCGTCGCCAACAACGAGAATGTGCTGGGGACAGCCGACTATTTGGCTCCCGAACAGGCGCTCAACAGCCATTCGGTCGACCACCGCGCCGACATCTACGGTCTGGGATGCACGATGTATTTCCTGCTCACCGGCCAGCCGCCGTTCAACCACGGCACCCTGGCCCAGCGGATCGCGATGCACCAAAAGGAGATGCCCAAACCGATCCGGTCGCTGCGGCCGGATTGCCCCGGGGAACTGGAAGGCATCTGTGTCAAGATGATTCAGAAGGAGCCGAAATACCGCTACCAGTCGGCCCAAGACGTGGCGGAGGTTTTGGAACGCTTTGTCGCCAAGGTGCCCCGGGGGCACAAAGTCACGATCGGCCTGGGCGATACCCCTTCGCCACTGGATGACGACGAATCGTCGTCGATCTCTCTGGACGAAGAAGATCTGCGTCCCGGCAGCGGTGGCGACACGGTGTCGAACAAGAACGACGACACACTCAAGAGCAGCCGCAGTCGGTTGCTGCGCGAGCAGGGTTTGAGCCCCAGCGACAGTGGCCGACTGGTCAACGTCCAGCGACCACAAATCGATTTCACCGACGGCAGTTTTCTGGACCTGCAGGCGGAGTCCGGGTACGCACCCAACTCCAACATCCGCCGTCGCGGATCTCAAACGGACCGGAGATGGCCCGAGCGCACCGACGGACTCTCCAGCGTTCACGTGGGCGACGAATCGGACGTGCATTATCGCACTCCGGCGAAAAGCGATCGCCGGCCGTCTGGAAAAGCCAGCGGGCAGCAAGGCACCGACAAGCTGTTGATCGGCACCCTGTTCTTCGCCTTCTTCATCGTCGCCGTCGCGTTGGGTTTTTTCCTGGCCCGTGCCACCGGCACGTAATGGTCATCTCGCGACGGGCTCTTTAAACTCTGTCGGCCTTGCCGGTAACTGGATTCTGTCCGAAAGGTCGCGCGGCCAACCGTCGTCGACACGCCCGATTCAGACAGATCCTGACTGGACAACGCCACTTTGAGGTAGCGACGCTCGATCGAGCCTGGGAATGGCCGCTCTGCCACGGTCCAGCGATGGCAGCGACATTGACCGCCTGATTGACGAGCGGTCCGCTTCAAAGTTGCTTTCTCCAGCGCACCGGCGGCCCTCGAATTCTGCGTCTCGCCGACCGAATCAACCTGCCCGCACGAGTCCCGATGTCCGTCGTTTTCGACCGGCCCTACCAATTCGTTCCGCCGGTGCGCAACACCGCCTGGCCCTGGCTGATCCAGCGGCTCCGGCTGTACGATCGTTACCTCCGCAAGAAGGAGGGTGTCGTCGACTACGAACTGCGAAACCTCCACCACGTCCAATCTTCGTTGGACGCCGGACACAGCATCCTGCTGGCCCCCAACCACTGCCGCTACGCCGATCCCCTGGTTCTGGGATGGCCGGCACGTGCCTTGGGGATCCACGTTCACGCGATGGCCTCCTGGCACTTGTTCAACGAAGGCTGGTTCGACGCGTTCGCGATTCGCCGGATGGGCGCCTTCAGCATTTACCGCGAAGGCAACGACCGCCAATCGCTTGAAACCGCGATCGACATCTTGGCCGAAGGCCGTCGCCCGTTGATCATTTTTCCGGAGGGCACCACCAACCGCACCAACGATCAACTCAAACCGCTGCTAGACGGCGTTGCCTTCATCGCTCGCACCGCGGCCAAACGCCGCGCCAAGATGCACCAGGCTGATTCGACCGACACATCGTCACCGGCCGGTCAGCCGCCCAGTGGTCAAGTCGTCATTCATCCCGTGGCCATCAAGTACCTGTCGGTCCACAAAATTGACGATTGGGCAACGCGCCAGCTCGATCAATTCGAAAAGCAGCTTGGATGGACGCACATGCCGCCGCGCGATCTGCGCCAGCGCACCGTCCAATTGGCCGAAGCACACCTGGCACTGAAGGAAACGCAGTACTACGGACACTCCAACGGAGGTGACCTGCCCGAACGCCGTGACGCGTTGATCCAGCATTTGTTGGAGACCACCGAACGTCGGATGGGGCTGGACAACGAATCCGAATCGGTGCGGGAGCGCGTCCGGCAGATCCGTTCCGCTGCGGCATCTCGATTCTTCGATCGCTCCCCCGCACAAGTATCCGCCCATGAATCCGAAGAGGAACTGCGGCGCGATGTCGACGCCGCGGACCTGGCGCAAGAACTGTTCTCGTATCCGGACAGCTACCTGATACCAGATCAAGTCACCGACATGCGGATTGTCGAGACCATTCAACGGATGCAGGAGTCGATCAATGGAAAGGCCGACACGTCGATCCCGTTGAAAGCCGTCATCGAATTCGCGCCAGCCTTGCCTGTGGACGGCAAGCGACCGCGCAAAGGCGAACCAGATCCGTTGATGCAGTCGCTGGAAAGCCAGCTGAGCGAGATGCTCGGGCGACTTTCAAAAGAGGCTCGGCCCCTGTAGCCGGTGACGTTCGCCCTGGAAAGCATTGCGACCGGGACAGATCCAAACGCGATCGGAACCCATCGAAACTCGCGCGAATCGCTTCCATCCAGCCGGCCGAACCGGCGAGGCAGTGGGTTCCAAGGCCGGAGCCTTGGAACCAGGAAGGAGGCTCGTTCCCGGGCTTGTGCTCTGGCACGCACTCGTGTCTGGCGTCGTCAGATTCGCAACGACGGGTCAGGGCAGGAAGGTGATCGCGTCCACGTTCATCAACCCGCCTCGGTTGCGCTCGTTCTTGAACACCAGGTACAGGTCGTCGCGTCCCTGGGACTCGCGCAGCGGGATCGTCGTCTCGTAAAACGCTTCCCAGTCACCGTTGACTTCCACGGTGACGCGTCCCAGCAACGGTCCGTCGGCACTGCTACGATGCACCTCGATGTCGCCACCTGCCCCCGCGCTGGCGACTCGCAGCGCGATCGTACGCGTCTGGTCCAATGGAATCTGATCGAAACGCAGGAACCCGTCGTGCTCGATCGCACCCATGAATTGTTTTGCTTCGGCTCGGTCCGACCCCAGCGGGCTGGTCCCGCGGAACTCATCGGCGGCCTCCGCTTGCACGTGCCGGTTGCGCAAGGTGACCGATCCGACGCCCATCAGCGAGGGGATCTTTCCGCGTCCCAGGTCGCTGTAAACCGCTTCCAAGCGGACCTTCGCGGCATCACGATCGATTGACATCGTGTTGGTGAACCCGCGGGCATTCGGATTCGAGGCATCGGCCGTTACCGAATAAACGTGCTCCACCATTGCCCTGACTTCCGCGGGGGTGTGCTGGACATGAGGCAACATGCCGACCTTGCCCCAGACACCGGTCGAACCGTTCAACACGCGGGCGACCGATTGCTCAATTTGATGTGGGTCTTCGCGGTACTTATTCGCGATTTGCACGAAGCTCGGTCCGATCAGCGGACGGTTGATCGCGTGACAGTTCAGACAGTCGCTGTTTCGAATCAGGTTCCAGCCCGGAGATTCCGCTTGACCAGTCTCTCCATCCACGGCCATCGGGATCGCTTCGACAAACAGGCGGGTCGGCGCTTCGGAATCGATGAAGTGCCATCCGTCCGCGTCGGCCTGTTCGATGTCGCTGGTACCATCTTCCAGGTCACGCACGACCGCACGGTACCGCACAGTTTGGCCCGGCGAGAAAAAATCGCCGTCGGCCGGCTGAACGAACGCGACCTGCGGCCGCGCGTTGCCAACGATCACCGGCAGCGTGCTCACACCGACGGTCCCGCTGGGATCCCGCACCTCCAAGGTGATCGTGTAGACCCCCGGGTGCTCAAATCGAACCGAAGGATTTGGCGAATCAGCGATGACTTCACTCTGAGAATTGGGATCGCCGGAGGCGACGGAGATCCAGCGGTATCGCAGCGGGTCGCCGTCCTTGTCCAGCGATTCGTCGGCACTGAATTGGACCGTCAGCGGTTCTCGTCCCACATCGTTGCTGGCCGTTGCGGAGGCGATCGGAGCCCGATTGCCTCGGACGTAGTCCAGACGGATCAGCCGCGCGTCCGGATTCACGCCCCATGTCTCACCATATTCGATCACGTACAACGAACCGCCCCGGTCGAATTGCAAATCGATCGGACGGACGAATGTCATGTCCGGCAGGAACCGCTCCAGACGTTCCAGGTTTGAATCGGCATCCAATCGCACCGCGTAGATCGCGTTGCGCGACCACTCATAGGCGAACAAAGTGCGGTTGTACGCGGCCGGGAATCCGTTGGGCGAGGACGATTCCGCATCGTGGTAGAAGACCGGACCGGCGCACGCGGTCCGACCACCCGATCCGACTTCGGGGAATTCCGCCGACGATCCGCCCGGATAGTAAACCATCGCACCACGCGCCGGCGGTAGCTGCTCCGCACCGGTGTTGTTGACCGATCGGTTGACTGGAACATCGGCCTTTTGCGGGGGACCGATCTGACCGGATTCAAAATCCACCATGGAGTAGGCGAAATTGTCTCCGATGAAATAGGGCCAACCAAAATTGCCGGCCGAGCGGGCCTGGTTGATTTCGTCGTATCCCCGCGGGCCGCGCGGGCCATCCTGGCCGGCATCCGGACCGACATCGCCCCAGTACAAAAAGCCGGTGCGTTGGTCGATGTTGATCCGCCAGGGGTTTCGGCATCCCATCACGTAGATTTCGGGACGGCCGATCGAACCGTCCCGCGGAAACAGATTGCCGTCCGGGATCGAATAGCTTCCGTCGGGCTCCGGGTGGATCCGCAAGATCTTGCCGTTGTAGCTATTGGTGTTGCCTGCGGACCGCTGCGCATCCCAGGGGCTTCGACCGTCGCGTTCGTCCAGCGGAGCGTAGCCTTCCGAATCGTTGAACGGGTTGGTGTTGTCGCCGGTTCCGATGTACAAGTCACCGTTGGGCCCAAATTCCAGTGAACCCGCGTGATGACAGCACTCCCGACGTTGCTCTTCGTACCGCAACAACGGTTTTTCGCTCGCCAGATTGACTTTGCCATCGACGAACGTGAATCGGCTGATCTGCTGTCCCGAGAAATCCGGGGGAGAGTACTGCAGGTACAGCCAACCGTTTTCGGCAAAGTGGGGATCAAGTGCCAGGCCGATCAACCCGTTTTCCTGAGCCGTCGTGACATCGATGGCCCCAACAACCGTCTGCTGCTGCGTCTTCGGATCGATCACCTTGATGGTTCCAGCCAGCTCGATCAAAAAGACACGACCGTCCGGCGCGAGATCCAATTCCATGGGTTGGACCAACCCCGTGGCAAGGACGGTGCGTTCGAACTGATCGATCTCAACGCGCTGGTCGGCGGAAAGCAGGGTCGCGTTGCACACGCAACCGAGAAAACAGACGAAGGCCGCGAGCGGCACTCGGCAGCAAAATGACATCGAATCTGGGTGGGGGCGGGAAGCGGAGGCGGGAAAGGGAAGGCGTTAGCGGGACCGTGGTCTCCGTCACAGACCGAATAGTTTAATCCAGTCGCTGCCGCGGGCGGCGAAAGGAGGTCGTGCAGCTTTCCGAGCCAGGAAATGACGTGTTTTTGATCGACACGTTCACCGCGTTCTTCCCCCCGATCATTGCTCGGCGGCTTGCTTCTTGAACGAATTCCCGGTGTACATCGGCGGATGATCCGTGTCGATCTTTTCACCTTCCCAGTACCATCCGTCTTCTCGCTTCTCCAGAATCCGGGCGGCGCTGCCGGGCGCCAGCGGGGCGATGGACGGTGGGATGAAAGCTCGCAAGCGATCGGCCGCCGCGGCATGAGCCACATCGGAGATCAGATTGTGGTGTTCGTGGGGGTCTTGCCGCAGGTCGTACAACTCCTCGCTGCCGTCGGCGTAGCGGATGAAACGATAGCGGACATCGCGGATGCCCAAGTTACCGGGATTGTGTTCGGTCATCGCCGGGCGATCACGGGGCGTGTCGGTGTTTTCGATCTGCGGAACCAGGCTGACGCCCTCAACCGCGGCCGGCTCCGGCAAGCCGGCAAGTTGTGCCAGAGTCGGATAGACGTCTAGCAGTTCAGCCGGTTGCTCACAGCGTCCCGGCCGGATTCCCGGCCCAGCAAAAATCAACGGCACGCGTGTCGACCGTTCCCACAAGGTGTTCTTGCCACTGATCGCTTTTTCGCCGAGATGCCATCCGTGATCGCTCCAGAGACAAATGATGGTGTTGTCGGCATGTGGCGATTCGGCCAACGCATCGAGCACCCGTTGAACTTGGCTGTCAACAAAGGAGATGGAAGCCAGATAGGCTCGGACCAGATTGCGATGTTCGTTTTTCTCTCGCAGCCAGGTGATCCGCGGCTCGGGAAGCCGCCAATGCAAGAACCATGAAAACGGCGGACAATCGTCACGGTCCCCTTCCAGGATCGTGGGCATCTCCAGCGTCTCGTCGGGGTACAGGTCCCACCACTTCTGTGTCACGTGACACGGCACGTGGGGCAGGAAGAAGCCGCAAGAAAGGAAGAAAGGCTGCTCGGCCGGGATCTCGCGCAACGTCTTGGTCGCCCAGTCGGCAACGATCCAATCTCCTTTTTGGGAATCTTCATGATCAAAGACGCCCCAGTCGACCAGCGGGTTGTTGCCGGCAGGCGTTGGCGGAACCAATTTCTGTGGCGGACGCACGCCCGTTCCGCCAGCCGGACCCCAATGATCAAATTCCGGCTGCTGACCTGGGCCGGGGTTTTTGTGCTGGCCGTGATAGACTTTCCCACCGGAATAGGTCTCGTAGCCCGCCGCTTTGAAGTGCTGCGGAAGGGACACGGTGGATCGCCGTTCGTCCAGTCGACGGAACCAAGGCGCAAGCCCATAGATCCCCGTGGTGGAAGGCCGCAGCGAGAGCATCAAACTGGTGCGTGAAGGATTGCACAACGGCGATTGGCAGTGGGCGTTGGTGAACACCACACCACGCTGGGCCAGCGATGCCATCGCCGGCGTCTGAACCTGCGGATGCCCACCAAGCGGTTCAACCCAGTCGTTCAAATCATCGATGCAAATCATCAAGACGTTCGGACGCCGCGTCTCTTCGGTTCGGCCCTCGACGGCAAACAACAACCATCCGACCAGGCAGATGCCGGCCACAACCAATGAGCGAATCATCAACAACACTCGCGGGGAAGGAGAGGGAAGGGATGTCAAAACACCTCGATCCCCAAAAGAATAGTCGTTTACCGGCCGTCCTGCTGATCACGGCTCAGGCAATTTCGATCCGATCCGCCTGGTACCATCGGTAGGGGGGCTGGATCGCGTCAACGGGTGCGAATTCCAGGTGCACCACGCGGCGGTGATCGGCACAGTCCTTGGCGGAAACCCGGCTGCCGTGCAGCAGCAACGGCTTCATCGCGAACACGTCGCCCGCCCGGCAGGCGATTTCGACGATCTCCGCACGGCGCGGTTCACGTCCCACTTCGCTGCCCGGTTCGCTCCGTGTTGTCAGCGGACGGTCCGGTTTGTCGGCTGCTGATACCGCCGCTCGGTTCCCGTGGAGCACGCGGCCTCCGGGGGCGTCCACTTCGGGACCATCGCCTGACGGGTCGCGGTGCGATCCCGGAACCACCACCAGAGGCCCGTTCCGGGGATGCATGTCATCAAGGTGCAAGCGCAACGTCAACATGCTTCGCAGCAGAGACTCGTCCGCCTGGACGTGCGGCACCCCAGCTTTCACGGTCGGGTGCTCATAAGGGGCGGACGGATCGTGGTGCTGCGCCACCGCAATCGTCAGGTCTCGATGCAGCGCCAGGTTCCAACTGCGGCCCGGCGGCTTATCGAAAAACAGAATTCGGACCAAGGCGGCCGAAGCGCCCAGCTCCTGGTTCAAAACCTCGCCGACGCTTCGATGCTCTAGAATCGCCTTCCAGCCGGACCAAACCGACTGCAGATTCCTGCCCCCGACGATTCGCTTGGCGTTTTCCCCGATCGCTCCGGCGGCCGGTTGCGATAGGATGCGATTCAGTTGCGAAGCCAGCCGGGCACATCGGTCGGCAGAAACCACACCGGACAAGACCGCAAAACCGTCATCCTGCAATTGTTTTCGGGTTGATCCGTTCAAGTTAGTCACCGCGATGTCTGTTTCACCGAACCCGTATTCGCCCCCGCCGGAATCGGCCCCCCCTTCCGCCGACGCGACTGTCGCACCGCCCCGTTACCTGGGCCGGTTGACCGAGATTTCCGGCGAACTGGAAACCGCCGAAGCGATCGCGTTGGCCAAGGCCTGCAAACCGATCTCGCTGCCATCGATTGACCAGCAGCCGCAGGCCAGCTTTCGCAAGTCATCGCTGGTCGCGCCGACCGTCGTGATCGTGGCGGTCACGGGATTGTTCGTGCTCCGTCTTTACCGGACCGGTCCCGCCCTTGCTCTTTCGCCCGCCGCGCTCATCGCATCGCTGCTGCTGCCGCTGGTGTTTGTCATCCTGTTCGCCTGGATGCTGTACCGCCGCGGGAACCAGTATGCCGCTTGCGATCCGCCCCTGGAAGGCGAAACGGTGATGCGTCTTGGCCCCTTGGGCGCGGCATTTGTGAAACGAACTCGCGATGGTCGTGCGATTGAGATTTTCTGTTCCTGGCGTCAAATGCAAGTCACCGCCAGCGACGATGCCTGGCTGTTCAACATCGGAATGACCAGCCCGATGCTGGTCGCGAAACGTTGGCTGGACCGAGACCAGGATGTTCAAGCGGTCGAACAGTTGGTGCTTGAAATCACCCAATGGAACACGGACCACCAGCCGGTTTGGTCCCTGTCGGAGGTTCCGGAGGAGGCGATGGAATCCTTTCCGAGCTTTCCGCCAGAGTCGATCCGGTTCGAAGGTGACTCCCTGATCGAACTGGATCGGCGACAACAGCTAGCGGACCGACTGCGAGACGAACTGCCCGAGTATTCGCTGGGGCGAAGCATTTGGATGCGGCACTCCGCATGGAAAGCTTTGTTCTGGGGCGTGGTCGCCCTCACGGCAATCCGCATGGCGTATGACGTCTACCGGCAAGGACTGTTCTTCTTTCAAAGTTGGATGCTGATCTTGTTGGTGGCAGCAAGCATCGTGTGCTGGACGTTCTACAAAATCAGCGGGGCGGTCCATCAGCGTCTAGCTTTCGCCGGCGCCCTGACCGAATCCGATCTGTGGCTCAACTATCGCTTGCTGATGATCCGGTTGCCGCTGGGATCGTTCCCCTATCGCAACCTGGTCGAAAACACGATCGTGCTGGGGACGGCAACCGGCAGCAGCGTGGCCGTGCTTGCGGACTCTTACTTCAAAAACCGCGTTGACTTCCAGCGGGCGGTCGACACCGTGGTGCCAGAGGCCTCCGCCAGTCTTCCCTAGCAATCGGCAATGCCACACCGGCCGACCTTGTCACTTTCGCAGAGGCAGCCTACCAATAAAGCATGTCCAAACTTACCAGCCGCCGTCGCTTTGAAGAATATCGTCAGTACGTCCGTCGTCGAAATGCCGACAAACCGGTCCCCACGGGCCGCCACGGCGGTGACTCGCGTCCCAAGAAACTGGGGGACCGAGAACGCGGATTCTGGGAACTGATCCGAGCGTTTTGGCGACTGATCCGCTCGCACCGCGGCGAAATCTTTTTTGCCCTGACAATGCTGACGATCGCCATCGGCCTTCGCCTGCTGCCCCCGATCGGCACCAAACTGGCGATTGACTGCGTGCTGACCGATCCGCCCAAACCGCTGCCCACCTGGCTGGCGGCGGTGGACCTTCCCAGCGACCAGATGCAACGACTGGTCTGGATCGCCGCCGGCGTGGTGCTGGTGACGATCCTGGCGACCGTCGTCCATCTGATCAGCCGCTGGACTGCGACCAAAGCCGTCAACCAGACCCAAATCACGGTTCGGCGACGTGTCTTCGATCACGCGATCCGGTTGCCCCTGGGCCAGGTTTACGATCTGAAGTCCGGCGGGGTGGCCAGTTTGATCCGCGAGGACGCTGGCGGTGTCGCCGACTTGATCTTCTCGATGCTTTACAACCCCTGGCGGGCCATCGTTCAATTCGTCGGCAGCCTGATCATTCTGGTCTTCGTTGATTGGAAATTGATGGTCGGCGGGTTGCTTCTTCTGCCAATGGTGTGGGTGACCCACCGGACTTGGATCAATCGGATTCGACCGCTGTACCGCGACATCCGTAAACAGCGACAGCGGATCGACGCCGGTGCCACTGAAACGTTCGGAGGAATCCGAGTCGTCCGCACCTTTTCGCGTTCCCGCAGCGAGTCAAAGAAGTTTGTGCGTGAAGGCGGTTTCCTGGTGCGACAGCAACTGTTCACGTGGTGGTGGACCCGAATCATCGAAACCATTTGGGAAGTCGTGATTCCGCTGGCATCCACGGGACTACTGCTCTACGGCGGCTACCAGATCCTCCAGGGAGATCTGACCCTCGGCGACTTGATGATGTTCTTGGTGTATCTGACGATGCTGCTGGATCCGTTAGCAACGCTGGCCGGAAGCGCCGTCGGATTTCAAAACAACCTGGCGGGGCTGGACCGGATCCTGGACGTGATGGAGGTGGACAGCGAGTTGCCGACCAACCCCAACGCGGTGCATGTCGCCAAAGCGTCGACCGCTGGCCGGATCACGATCGACAACGTCAGCTTCCGTTACCCCGAAACGGAAACCGAGGTGCTCAAGGAAATCTCCCTGGACATCGAACCCGGCGAAACCGTCGCCCTGGTCGGACGCAGCGGCGCGGGGAAGACCACGCTGACAAACTTGATCGCTCGGTTCTACGATCCGGATGTGGGCAGCATTCGCCTGGATGGCCGCGACCTGCGTGACATCAACCTGGAAAGCTTTCGCAGCTTGCTGGGCATCGTCGAACAGGACGTATTCTTGTTCGACGGGACGATCGCGGAAAACGTTGCCTACGCCCGACGTGATTGCACCCCGGAGGAAATCGTCGCGGCGGCCGATGCCGCGGCGGCCCACGAGTTCATCGAAAAGCTTCCCGATGGCTACGACAGCATCATTGGGGAACGCGGCGTCAAGCTCTCCGGCGGACAGCGACAACGGTTGGCGATCGCCCGAGCGATCCTTGCCGATCCGAGGATTCTGATTCTGGACGAGGCCACCAGCAATCTTGACAGTGAAAGCGAGCAACTGATTCAACATTCCCTTCACGAGCTGCTGCAGGACCGCACCGCACTGGTCATCGCCCACCGCCTGAGCACGATTCGCGGGGCCGACAAGATCGTCGTCCTGGAAGACGGACGGATCATCGAAGTCGGAACCCACGAAGAATTGCTTGCTGCCGGCGGACGGTACCAAGACATGGTGGCACTGCAGATGGCCGAACCGGATCAGATGGCCCGCTAAGCCTGCCGACGCCGTGCCCCGGTTTCCCGACAGCCGCTGCGAGGTGAACCGTGACAGCGGTGATGGCTGATCACCGGCGGGGCGGTCTTTGCGATGACACTGTCTTTGCCGGAGCGGCATTCGCTATACTGTCACACGCCACTATCCCCGCCTTTCGCAATATCCTGCCATGAAAATCTCCTGCCTGCTGGCCACCGCGGCCGTTTTGTTCCCGACCCTTCTGACAGCCGGCGATGCCGATTGGCCGCAATGGCGTGGGCCCAATCGGGACGGCCACGCCGCCCCCCAATCACTGCTTTCAGAGTGGCCCAGTGAAGGGCCCCAGCTGAAGTGGAGCGCGATGGATCTGGGCACCGGCTACAGCGCAGTGTCCGTCGTCGGCGACCAGGTTTTCACCATGGGATCGGTCGATGGCCAAGCGATCGTGTTTTGCCTTTCACTGAGCGACGGATCCCAAATCTGGCAAACCAGCATCGGCCGTGCCGGCGGCGACAACGACTACAACACGGGCTGGGGGAACGGTCAACGTTGCACGCCGACCGTCGACGGAGACCAGGTGTTTGCCCTGTCGGACATTGGCACGGTGGCCGCCTTGGACCGAGAAACGGGCGAGGTCCAGTGGAAGACGGAGCTGGTTGCCGACCATGGCGGCGAGATCCCGACCTGGGGCTACAGTGAATCTCCGCTGGTCGACCAGGACCGCATCATTGTCACGCCGGGCAACGCCAATTTTATGATCGGACTGGACCGCAAAACGGGGTCCAAAGTTTGGGGCTCCAAAGGCGTCAATGCACCAGCTCAGTACGTGTCGGTCGTCAAAGGGGCCGTCGGGTCGACCGCGTACTACGCCACCGCCAGCAAACCGGGGCTGTTTGCATTTGACGCCGCCAGCGGAGACAAGCTGTTCGCAGATGAAATGACCGGAAACAAGGTCGCGGTGATCCCGACACCGGTCATCGAAGGCAACTTCCTCTATCACACCAGCGATTACGGCGCGGGCAACACGCTGCTGGAGTTGACCGGTAGCTCCGGTGCAATCGTGGCCGAGTCGATTTACGCGTTGAATACCAAAACGATGGGAAACCACCACGGCGGCGTCGTTCTGGTGAACGGAGTCATATACGGATTCACAAAGCAAAGCGGTGGCAATTGGATGGCGCAGGACTTCAAGTCGGGAGAGACGTTGTGGATGGAGCGTAGCCGGCCCAATCGAAGCGGGTCCATCTGCTACGCCGACGGAAGGCTGTACTGCTACAGCGACAAAGACGGCACCGTCACGCTGGTCACACCGGACCGCAGCGGGTGGGTCACCAACGGCACGCTGACGCTGCCAAGCCAAACCGAAATCCCAAGAAAAAGCGGAGCCATTTGGACCCATCCGGTCGTCGCCAACGGCACGCTGATCGTCCGTGACCAGGACCTGATGTTCGCCTACGACATCGCCAAATGAACGGGGCGTGGGTGGCGGACGAGTGGTGCATCCATCAATGAACGGCGGTTGGCATTGGACGAGCTCCAGTCGCAAAGCGACGGAAGCATCACCGTGTCAGCGAGCAGCGAGGTCCATCCTCCCCTCGCCGGCGTTCGGACCCTCCTTGGACGTCGTGCAACTTTCCGAGCCAGGAGAAGACGTGCGTTTCTGAAATTCACCCTCCCTCCGGGAGGGTCAAAGGCGAGGCACGAGCCTTTGGGGAGGGTGTCCTAGAGAACGAGTTGAAATCAAGGACGCCGGGCGTGCCCTCCCCGCGTCGTCGCAAGCTCCTCCGCGACCCTCCCGGAGGGAGGGTGAAGCAAACTTGCACGTCCGTTTTGCATGTTGAGCGTCGCTAACGTGCCCCGTTCCGACTAACGCTGGTAGATGGGCAGGTAGCCATAGTCCAGCTGCAACATGATCAGGTTGCACGCGGTGACATACACCGGATGAATCTGGCCGTCCCAGGAACCGTCGGGCCGTTGCTGGCTGACGATCCGATCGTAAAGTTTGGCTCGGAAAGGCAACCACAGTTCATCGCCTTGGCGGTACACGACCTGGCTGTAGTACAGGTAGGTGTAGTGCCAATGGCCGAAGGCCCGGGCGCCATCGCTGATGCTGTGCAATTGCTCCTTGGTGTAAGCCCACATTTCCGGAACGTGTTCGCTGTCGTAGTCGCCAGCGTTGTAAAGCGCCGCCAAGGCCGCCGCGGTGATCGCCGGCCGGCTGTTGCCGCGTTGGCGACTGCTGTAGCTGATCCCGCCGTCTTTGTTTTTGCATTCGTAGATGTACTGCTTGGCTCGCTCGATGACATCGCTGCTGACGGGGATTCCCGCGTTCCGACAGCCACGCAATCCCTGGACCTGTGTGATCGTCGTCGAACCTTCATCGAAATCATTTCCTTCGGCTGCCGAGACGTATCCCCAGCCGCCGGCGGCGGTCTGCGCGTTGCCGCTGAATTCGACAGCCCGCGATAGCACGTCGACCAGTTCGCGGCGACGATCCAGCAGCCCCTCCTCGCCCAAGACTTGGGAAAGGAACAACATCGCGAACCCGTGCCCGTAGGTGTACCGCTGGTCGGTCTGCGGATCACCGATCAGCCCGTTATCGCGACTCTTGCTGATCAGGTAGTCGGCGGTCCGCGCGATCTGCTTGGCGAACGGTCCCTGCGTGGTCGTCGACCCGCTGCTGATCATTGCGGTCCCGGACAGCGCGGCCATCGCGGTGGGATACACCTGCGTGTTCCAATGGCCCCGCGAGGACTGGGTCTTGCTAAGCCAGGACAAAGCTTTTTGGGTCGCCGTTTCCCAGGACGCCTTGCTGCTAGCGGCCGCCGCATGGGAACGTCCACCGACACCCGCCACGGCTCCCAGGGCCGAACCGCCCAGTGCCGCCGCGGAGCAAAGCCAGTCGCGACGATTCGATTTTTGAAACATGTTTTTCTCGGTCGGGGGACGACGCCGGCCAGCACCAAACCGACTTTCGGCATACGGCGACGGCAGCCGCCAGACGAAGGCCCCGATACGGTGCTAGCGATTTTCAGACGCAAGCGGGGTCCGGATCGGCGCGTCCAGAGGCAGTGAACCGTGTTCCAGTGTACCGCGATTCGGCCGGCCCCCAAAACTGGAATCTCGCGGAATCGAAGCGTGCAGGCCCGTTTTTCGCTGACAACTCGGGCAAAAGAACGTACTCCGCTGGGCCTGAACGATGCGGCGAATGACGCCCGAATCACACCTCCGACACTTTTGATTTGCGCGGTCGTAGACGCGGTGGTAGTTCTGGTAACCACCCTGTTGGTTCAATGCGTTGCGATAGGTCCCGTCGGAAAGCGTGCTGCCCTCATGCTCAATCGCCTCGCCCAACACCTGGCCGGTCGCCCACCAGATCCGCTGCCACTGCGGCCCCGTCAATCGATCGCACCGGGTGCGTGGATCCACGCCAGCGACAAACAGAATCTCCGCGGCGTACAGGTTGCCGATGCCCGCAACGACCGACTGATCAAGCAACGCGACTTTGATCGGCCGTCGGCTCAAACGCAGGCGATCCCGCAATTGCCCCGTACTGATGCGCATCGCATCTTCACCCAAGCGGCCGCGGACTTGTTGTTCCAATTGCGATGGCTTCAACAACCGAACCGTTCCCAACCCACGCCGATCCCAGAACAACAGCTCACGGTGGGGCCCTCCGGCCAGCCGAAGCCGCAGTCGCAAGTGTTCCGGCCCTGGCGGGTCGGACAACAGCACCAGCCCGGTCATTCGGGGTTCGATCACCAGTGTTTGCCCGTCCTGAAGCTCGATCAGAACACGTTTTCCCAACCGCCCAACCGCCCGAACCTGCTGCCCGCGGACGCACGCATCGAACTGAGCAATTCCGGGTTGCAACAGGATCGGCCGCTTCTCGCACGGGGGCTGCTCGGCGGCCAGGATCCGGTGCCCAACGATCGGCTCGACGCCGCGGCGCATGGTTTCGACTTCGGGAAGTTCGGGCATGAAATCTCCGGCGAAAGGGGGGGCACGCATCAGGTTTTCAGACAGAGCCTGGCTGGACGGCGTCACTTTGGGTAAGCCGCGTCGCGCCAGCCGCGGGTTTTCTCGCCTCAACCGGCAGCGAGCGTTTTGCCGCTCATTGCACTGCAAATCTCGGTGTTTTTAATTGAAAGTGTCGATGTCCAGCTAGCAGAACACCCGGCCTTCGATCGGATAGCGGTCATCGGTTGCAACCGCTCCATGATCCGCCCGCGCGAATCCCTGCCAACCGCCGACGGCGGCCAACACCGCATCCAGGGCGTCTCCGCCCGGATCATTCATCAGCACACGTCGGCGATGTTCCGAAATGTCCACCAGGGGTCGCAGCCCGCTCAAAATCTTCCGACGCTGGCTGCGATGAATCGGTTCCGGCGGTCTGCCGCCGGACTGCTTGTAACGTTGATGGGGCAAGCCCCACCGTTTCAAAGTGGACGCGGGGCAGGCTTCGACCATCACGGCGAGGGTCGAATCGGGATCCAGCCGACCGTATTGAAACGGCAACACGCAAACGTGTGGATGATCCGCCAGGGGTAACAGGACGTCCCGCATGCCGTGGAAGGTTTGATAAATGATTCGATAGTGGTAGCAGTCAAAGGGGGTTTGGGTCTCCCGATCCGTTCGACGCCGCACGTGCAGAGCACCGACCCGCTGCTGCGTTCGCCGGACCAACGCCCGACCGAGCTCTTTCGCCGTGCCGTCGAACTGGTTTAGGTACGCCAATTGCTGTTTCCATCGCCCCAACCCCAACTCGATCGGCAGGCCGAACGGAAAATCGCAGCTCCAGAAGGTTTGCTCCTGGCTGGAAATGCGGTCGACCAGATAAGCGAGAACCTGGTCGCGATCGTCGCTGCCGGCGAGCTTGCCCAGCCGATTCAGTGAGTCCAGGCGGAACTTCGGTGTGGTGTGGCCGGGTTTCAAGCGACGCGTGCAGGATAACTCGGCGCACCATGCCGTTTTTCCCGCCTGGGCCGCTCCGCTGAAGTCAACGCCGACCACCGTCTTGAACGGTGGGAATCGCGTTTCGAACCGATTCGGTGCGTTGACCAATGACAAAAACCCAGTGAGAATCGGCAAGCATTCTTGATCCTGTCGCCGTCGACGCCCGATCCACCGAGGCGGTCACGGCAACGCATTTTGGCAATTTCCGCGATGAGTATGGCGTCCTCCTCCGCCCCGGCAACCGCATCCGTCCCCGACCAACGAGGCCGTTTTGGCGATTTCGGTGGTCGTTTCGTCCCGGAAACGCTGACCCGAGCGTTGGATCAACTGACCGAAGAATACGAACGGGCCAAGAAGGATCCCGAGTTTCAGCGGGAACTGGACGGCCTGTTGAAGACCTTTGTGGGACGCCCCAGCCCGTTTTATCATGCCAAGCGACTGAGCGACGCGTGCGGAGGTGCACAGATCTGGCTGAAACGCGAGGATCTCAACCACACCGGCGCACACAAGATCAACAACACGCTCGGACAGGCCCTGCTGACCCTGCGGATGGGCAAGAATCGCGTGATTGCCGAAACCGGAGCAGGCCAGCACGGGGTAGCCAGCGCGACCGCGTGCGCCCATTTCGGGTTACCGTGCACGGTCTACATGGGTGCCGAAGATATCCGGCGGCAAAAACCCAACGTGTTCAGCATGCGGTTGATGGGCGCTACCATCAGCCCGGTCGAATCGGGCTCGCGGACGTTGCGGGACGCCGTCAACGAAGCGATGCGTGACTGGATGGCGTCGGTGGAGAACACGCACTACATCATCGGCAGCGTCATCGGACCGCACCCGTTTCCGATGATGGTCCGCGATTTCCAATCCGTGATCGGACGCGAAACCCGCGACCAATCGCTGGAGTTGCTGGGTAAATTGCCAGAGTGCGTCGTCGCCTGCGTTGGCGGAGGCAGCAACGCAGCCGGCATGTTCTATCCCTTCATCGAAGACGATTCGGTTCGATTGGTCGGTGTCGAGGCCGGCGGCCGCGGTAGCCAGCCCGGCGACCACGCGGCCCCGATGACCTTCGGCTCCCCCGGCGTGCTGCACGGCAGTTACAGCTACGTGATGCAGGACGAAGACGGTCAAACGTGCGACGTGCACAGCATGAGCGCCGGGTTGGATTATCCCGGTGTCGGTCCGGAACACAGTTACTGGAAGGACACCGGACGGGTCGATTACGTGCAATGCGGCGACCAGGATGCCCTCACTGCCTTTGACAAACTGGCCCGCAGCGAAGGCATCATCGCCGCCCTGGAGACCAGCCACGCTCTGGCCAAAGCCATGACGTTGGCCGCGGAAATGCCCGCCGATCAGAATCTGGTGGTCTGTCTGTCGGGACGCGGAGACAAAGACGCGATGGAAATCGCCCGCTTGCGTGGCGAAGATTACTAAGGCATCCTCAACGACGCCATCCGTTTTCGACTCCATCCCAACCGACTATCCGATGATCAAACTCACCTGGCTTTCGCACGCGAGTTGGCTGATCGAAACCAATTCTCACCGCATCCTGTTGGATCCGTTTTTCGCGGACAATCCGAAGGCGACCGTCAGCGCCGAAGACTTCAGCGACGTGTCCCACGTCCTGGTTTCCCATGGCCACGCCGATCACATGGCCGACGCGGCCGGGGTGATCAAGGCATCCGGCGCAGCGTTGGTGACCAACTTTGAAATCGCCCAGTGGTTTCAACAGCAACATGGCGTCAGTGACGCTACCGGCATGAACTTGGGCGGACAAGTCGAGCTGCCCTTTGGCAAGGTCCGGATGGTTCCCGCCCTGCACAGCAGCAGCCTGCCCGACGGGACCTACGCCGGCACCGCCGCCGGATTTCTGCTGACACTCGGCGGGCGACGCGTCTATTTTGCCTGTGACACCGCCTACTTCAGCGACATGAAGTGGTACGCGGCGGGGGTGGATATTGCGGTCGTCCCAATCGGAGACCTGTTCACCATGGGCGTGCACGACAGCGTCGAGGCGATCAAGGTGATTCAGCCCAAACATGTGCTGCCGGCTCATTACGACACCTGGCCACCGATCGAACAGGACGCGACCGCGTGGGCCGACAAGGTGACCTCCGAAACGGACGCCAAACCGGTCGTCCTGGCGGTCGGAGAATCGTTCCAGCTGTAGCGGAGCGCCGAACGGCAGATGTCACGCCGGAAATTCAGGAATCGGCATCAGGCAGGATCGGCCGGCGGGGCTTCGCGGACGAACACCTCATCGCCCTCGACCTTGACTTCAAAACAATCGACCTTCACCCGAGGATTGTCCTCCCAGGTTCCGTCGGCGATGCAGAACCGCCACGCGTGCCAGGGACAGGTCACCGACGTTCCCTCGACGTACCCCTCGGCCAGCGAGGCCCCCATATGGGGACAGAGGTCGTCGATCGCGTGCCAACTCCCGTCTTCCTGCCGAAACACGGCGACCATGCGGCCGTCGACCGGGACCGCCTTGCCGCGTCCGATTTCAAACTCATCTACCTTTCCGACCGACTCAAAATCGCTCACGACTGACCAAGCCTTCTCTTTTTCGCGGTTTGCCTTGCTTTGAACGTTTGTTTGCCGCCACACTTTAGGCTTTGGCCCCAACGACCACCACACCCGAGAAACTTCGTTTCAGCATGATCAACCACCAGCGACGAAAACGGCTCGAATCGCGCGTCTGGCCTCACGTGCAAACGCCCGCCCAATACGTCGGTGGCGAACGCAACATCGTGGTCAAGGATCATCGAACGGTGCGTGGCAAGCTGTGCATCGGATTCCCGGACGCCTACACGATCGGAATGAGCCACCACGGGCTGCAGGTGCTGTATTCCTTGATGAATCGACGCGACGACTGGTGCGCCGAACGCGTCTTCACTCCCTGGCCGGACATGGAACAGTTGCTGCGTCAGCATCAGATCCCGCTGTACAGCCTGGAAACCTTCACCGCGCTCTCGGAATTCGATGTCATCGGCCTGAGTCTTCAATACGAAATCAGTTCGCCGAATGTTTTGACAATGATCGATCTGGGCGGAATCCCATTGGAATCCAAAGACCGCACCCTGGCTGACCCGTTGCTGGTCGCCGGCGGCCCCTGTTGTCAGAACCCCGAACCGATGGCGGATTACTTCGATGTGATGATCACCGGCGACGGGGAACCGGCCCTGCCCGAGGTTTGCGACCGGTGGTTGGAGATCAAGGAAAGTTATCGCCAGGAAGACGGAACCTTTGCCAGCGGGCAGATCGGGCGGCAACAGCGTGAGGATGCATTGGCCAAGATCGCCCGGTCGCTTCCGTACGCCTACGTGCCGCGTTTCTATTCGCCCGACTACGAAGACGGCCGGATCCGATCACTGCAACCCACCCGCGACGACGTACCGCTGACGATTGCACCCAGCGTGATCAGCGACCTGGATGGGATCCCGTTGCCGACCGAACCGATCGTTCCCTACATCGACTGCGTTCACGACCGCATCGCGTTGGAGATCATGCGCGGGTGCCCGCACCTGTGCCGCTTCTGCCAAAGCACCGTGATCAAACGCCCGTTACGCATCCGCGAAGTGGAGACGATCGTCGATGCCGCCTGGCAGAGCTATTTGAACACCGGACAGAACGAAATCAGCATCCTGTCGCTTTCCAGCAGCGACTACCCGCACTTCGAAACCCTGGTCAAACGGTTGCACGAGGTCTTTAAACCGCTGGGTGTCAACATCAGCGTGCCCAGCTTGCGGGTCAACGACCAGCTTCGATCGCTGCCGCAACTGATCGGCACCGAACGTCGCAGTTCGCTAACATTGGCTCCGGAAGTGGCGCGTGACGACATGCGGGAACAGATCCGCAAGAAGATCAAGAACAGCGATCTGATCGAAGGCTGCCGCAACGCGTTTCAGAATGGTTTCGAAAGCGTCAAGCTGTACTTCATGTGCGGGCTGCCCGGCGAGCGTGCGGTGGACCTGGACGGGATCGTCGACCTGGCCGAGACGATTGCAACGGTCGGAAAGGAAGTCAAAGGACGCTACGCACGGGTGACCGCCAGCGTCTCCAACTTTGTCCCCAAGGCGCACACGCCCTACCAGTGGAACGGGATGCAGCGACGGGAATACTTCCAGTGGGCGCACAAGTACATGTGGAGTCGTCGCAAGATCCGCAGCGTGAACATCAAGTGCCACGACATCGAAACCAGCCTGCTGGAAGGGGTGCTCAGCCGCGGTGACCGCCGCACCGGCCACGCGATTCGCCTGGCCTGGGAACGGGGCGCTCGGATGGACGGCTGGACCGAACACTTGGATCCCCAGCGGTGGTGGACGGCCATCGAAGACGCGGGCATCGACATCGATCAACAGGTCCACCAAAAGTACGATCTGATGGACAAGCTGCCTTGGGACCACGTCAATGTGAAGTTCGGACGCGGCTATCTGGAAAAAGAGCAGGGCAGGGCGACCGTCCAGTTGGCAGCCATGGCCGGAGCCAGCTGAGCCCCATCACTCGTCAATTGCCGCGTGCTGTCGCCCCTGCGGGGCGGGAGCGAAATGGGGATAGCCCACCGGGGACTGGCGTCCCCGGCAGGGAGCGGTCAAGTCCTCGGCTTTGAATAGTGGGCCGATTCCACGCTCTGGCGAGCGTGGCTACGTCAAAGGAACGCTGACCCGTTGGTGCGGTGCGGTATGCGCTGCTGTCTTCGCAGCGTCCGGATCACTCGGTCGCATGCCAGGGTTCGACGTGCAGGTGCACGTCCCGCACGCGCGGCATCTTGGTCAACAAACGATCCTTGACTTCGTGGCCGATCCGATGCCCCTGGTCGACCGTCAGAGTCCCGTCGACCTGCACGTGGATCTCGATGAAGAACTCCAAACCACTCTTGCGGACCCGCAGCTTTTCAATTTCACGGACCTGATCCACTTCGGACGCGTAGCGGCGGACCTGGTTGACGGTCTCCGCATCGGCCTGCTGGTCCATCAATTCCCGGGCCGTCGTGCGAAAGATCTTGAAGCCGGTGTAGATCAGTAACACGCAAACACACAGCGCGGCGATCGGATCGACGTAAACCGCGAACCAGCCCAACTGCGGGGCGGCGAACAGGCTGACCGCGATCGCCCCCGAGGCGAATGCATCGCTGCGGTGGTCCCAGGCCGTTGCCTGCAGAGCCGACGAATCCAGCCGGCGTGCGACGCGTGCGGTGTACTGGTACGCGACTTCTTTCACCACGCAACAGATGGCCGCGACGACTCCGGCAAAGACGGTCGGAGTTCGCAGGGGCCCGGAAAGTCGGCTCAGCGTTTCGATCGCCAACAGACCGGCACCAAAGACCACCATCAAGGACACGCAGATTCCGGCGATCGATTCGGCCTTCGTATGCCCGTACGGATGGTCGTCGTCCTCGTCACGCTCCGCGACGTGCAACGACATCCGTACCGCCAACGAACTGGTCACGTCGCCGATCGAATTGACGGCATCGGCAATTAGCGCCGCACTGTGCAGCAGGAACCCGCCGACCAGCTTGGCCAGCATCAGCACGACATTGACGCCCAACCCCCACAAAGCGGCGCGTTTGGCGTCGACGTACACGCGATCGCGAATAGCAATCGATGCTTCGTCACGGGGAGGGCTGACCGACACGCCGGATGAATCGTTCTGGGGAGGGCAGGGGGGAACCGGAGAAGCTGAGGACATTTTGCCACCTCAGCCGACACGCCGCTATCGGTGACGTAGGGTTTCGGAACATTTGCGCCCGAACCCCGTCCGGGCCGGCGCAATCGACACAGGGCTCGCGACCGGACACGAGTCCCATAGACGACGCGGTTTACGAGAATTCAGCGAACGCATGTCCAACACCACGGGCCAACGACCAGCCACGCCATCGCATCACGTTGAATCGCTCGACTCGGGATGGCAGGGCCGTTCCATGTTGTGGTTTGCCGCCACGACGCTACTGAGCGCCTTTCTGGTCTTTCAGGTCCAGCCGATCATCAGCAAGTGCGTGCTGCCTTGGTTTGGCGGCACCCCGGCGGTTTGGACGACCTGCATGCTGTTCTTCCAGCTCCTGCTATTTGGCGGCTACCTGTACGCGCATTTGCTGAGAACCTTCTGTCACCCGGCGGTCCAAGCACTCATCCACATCAGCCTGCTGGCCGCCGCGGCACTCAGTCTGCCCATTGAGCCTTCCGACGTTTGGAAACCCAGCGGCTCGGAATCCCCGGCCGTGTACCTGCTGTGGATGTTGGCCAGCCACGTCGGTCTGCCGTACTTCGTCCTTTCCAGCACCGGACCGTTGATTCAAGCCTGGCTGAGTTTTCAAGACACCAGCCAACGCGTCTACCGCCTGTACGCGCTGTCCAACGCCGGATCGCTGTTCGCCTTGCTCAGCTATCCCTTCCTTTTCGAACCGGTGTTGTCGGTTTCGATGCAGTCCACACTCTGGTCGCTGATGTTCTGCGGATTCGTGCTGGTCGAAGGCTTCGTTGCGGTCAGCCTGCTGCGAATGAAAACGGACGTTCCGTCGGAAGCCGACAACGCTTCTGTCGGCGGCGGGAAATCCGACGCCAAGGACACGCCCGGCGGCGATGCATCTCAAGCCCCGACGCCGGCCGTCTGGATCCAGCTTGCTTGGATCGCATTGCCCGCGCTCGCGTCGGTGATGTTGCTGGTCGTGACCAACCATGTTTGCCAGGACGTGGCGGTGGTGCCGTTTCTGTGGGTCCTGCCGTTGAGCCTGTATCTGGCCAGCTTCATCGTGTGTTTCAATTCGCCACAGTGGTATCACCCCAAGTTGATCGCGGCGGTCACGCTGATCGCGTTGGCGCTGATCCAAGGGAAATCCTTGTTGCCGGGCAACATTCAGCTCATCGCCGAAGCCAGTTGTTACATGGTGATGTTGTTCGGGGCCTGCCTGATGTGCCACGGCGAAGTCGCGCGATTGAAACCCGGCACACACGCGTTGACTCAATACTACGCGATGCTCTCCGCCGGCGGAGCACTCGGCGGCGTGATCGTGGCGGTCCTGTGCCCGATGTTTTTGAACAACTTTGCCGAACTTCCGATCTTCGTTTCACTGGTCACCGCTTGCACGTTCCTCCTGTTCTTTTCCTGCAAGACGTGGGGCCAAACCGAATACGATTGGGCGGCAGCCGGCCGCTTAAAATACGGGGCGCTGGCCCTGTTGGCCGCGCCATTGATCGCGACGGGCCTGGCATCGAAACAGGAAACCATCGCCTCCCAACGCAACTTCTTCGGCGTGTTGAAAGTCGATCGTCGGGAAGGCGGCATCTGCCTGGTCCACGGATCGACGCTGCACGGGATGCAACGCTTCGCGCCCCACCAGTTGGAACCGACCACGTACTACGGATACGACAGCGGCGTCGGCAAAGTCATCTCACAACTGCAACAGCAACGGGAATCGCTTCGGGTCGGCGTCGTGGGCCTGGGGTGCGGCGTGCTGGCGACCTACGGACGTCCCGAAGACCGATTCGACCTGATCGAAATCAATCCCGCCGTGATCGACATCGCGAAATCCTACTTCAGCTTCATGCGAGACTGCCCGTCGGAGATCCAGACGCACCTGGGCGACGGCCGACTGGTCTTGGAACGCATGCACGAGAAAAAATTCGACCTGCTGGTTCTGGACGCCTTTAGCAGCGACGCCATCCCGGCGCACTTGCTGACCCGCGAATCGATGGCGTTGTACACCGAGCGACTGGCCGACAACGGTGTGCTGGCCATCCACGTCTCCAACAACCACCTGGAATTGGCTCCGTTGGTGCACAACCTCAGCCGCGACGCGGGTCTGGACAGCTTGAAGGTCACCAGCGTCGGCAATGAAAGCATTGGCACCTCCAACGCGTCCTGGATGATCATCGCCCCGCCGGGACATGCGATCTTCGAGACCCCGTCCCTGGCATCGGGAATGCGTGCAACGCCGCAACAATTGAGCGACGCGCCGCTCTGGACGGACCAGCATCACAATCTGGTCAGCGTGCTCCGGCTGTGGTGAGCCGTTTGGGATCCGCATGGCCCGCCGGACGGGAAACCGGTGCGGCCGAGCCCGCGAATCATGACCGGCAATTCGGCTTGCTGTTGTTTTCCCGGCTTTGCTAGGCTGAACTCGAACGGCCCGGGATGCGCGCCGGAAAGTTGTGGAAAGAACTGGACTGCCAACTTCGATCAAGCCGAAACCCTTAATGTTTCCGCTTGCTACGCGCTGGCAAAAGTCTCTTCAGAGCTGTACGGATTGCACCCCGGGACACGGATCGCGGCGCTACCGGCCGATGCGGAAATAAATAGCCGGACGGGAAAGATCGATCTTCCCCAGTCGGTTGTTTCGGCCAAAGTCGCCCAGATTCACCGGTTATCCCAACCGCATCGATGCGTTTGATCGCTGTTGGTGGAGTGACCGGAACGTCCAAATGCCACGGGAGCAATTCTCAAATGCAGATTTATGGCCCATTTCGGGTTACCACCACGCAATCGACCTCGAACGTCCAACGCACCAACGCAGCGGCCAAACCGGCCGAAGCACCGGTTGCCGATCGGACCGGTCCGGTCGACCAGTTGGAACTGAGCCAGCAGGCTCAATCGGCAACGCGTCTGGAAAGCAGCGGGGCGGTCGCGGGTGAGGGCATCCGGTTCGAACGTGTCGCGGAAATTCGACGCCAAATCGCGGACGGGTCCTACGACACGCCCGAGCGAATGGACGCCGCGATGGATCGCTTCCTGGACCTGTTGGGCTAGGCCCTGTCTGAAAAGCCCTGCCTGAGAAACCCTGTCTGAAAAGTCGCGACCCTCCGATGCTGCCGCCGCGATTGCGGCCGAAAGCGGCACTCTGGCGGGCGTCGCGACACGGTTTCAGACACGCCTCAGCCGACCAGCAGGACCGCGCGGCGGCGACGCTCGTCAAAACGCGGAGAATAACTCGCCGGCATGCGAGAAACAGTGTCGGAGCCACCGTCCGGCGACGGCGGCTCCCCTCGCGAACGGCACCGGCTGCTTCAGCTCGTGGCAGCCTGTCGACGTCCGCTTTTTCCCACGGCTGGCGCTGGGTTGGTCGTCACAGAACCCCAGACAAGATTTGACGGGTCGTGTAGACTGAATGGTCGACGACGCTGCTGGTCGCGGTGTTGCTCTTCCGCGTCCATCAGATGGGCGCATGTCGCCCCCGATCTTGTCTTAGTAGCAGTTTTGTCCAAGTCGACTACCGAAACCGCCGACAACAGCCCCCCCCAGGTTGCCACCAAGGTGGCTCCTCTTTCGGTATCGCTCTCCCCCCAGGAACGGTTTGCCGAATACCTGCAATCACGTGGCCTGAGGCAGACGAGCCAGCGGAAGTTTCTGGTCGAGCAGGTATTCAGCCAGCACGACCATTTCGACGCCGAAGAATTGATTGAGCGGTTGCCACGTCGGGGGGAGCCGAACTATGTCAGCACCGCCACGGTGTACCGCACCCTGCGGGAGTGCGTCGACGCAGGACTGTTGTTCAGTTTTCAGCTGGACGGCAGAACGGTTTACGACCACGACTACGGCTATCCGCAGCACGATCACCTGTACTGCACCCGCTGCCGAAAACTGGTGGAATTTCAAAGCGACCAGTTGCGTGAGGTTCGGGATGAAATGGCAACCCTGCACGGGTTTCGCGTCGACAGTCATCGCATGATCATCAACGGGATCTGTCGCGATTGCCTGCGGAACCGGCGCAAGAAACGCAAACAGGATTTGGTTTAGCTGGACCGCGTTACTTTCACTCGGAACGGTCCTTCATCCCCAATTCGACTTTGCTACCGTCGCCAGACGGTGGCAATGCGGCAGATTCCATGCTCCGGGTGAGCGTGGCGACGTCGGCGTCGCGTCATTGCACCCATTCAACGCGGCGTCGTGGTCACCCCGCCAGCCCCAGGCGGGCTACGCCATTGAATCGGTGATTTGTTTCAGGATGGCTCGAAAGACGGGTTCGTTCTGGTCAAAGTCCCGACTCTCGGCCTGCATTTGCAGGACCAACATCGGAGCCCCCTGCCGGCTCGGATCTACCGCGGTCGGGACGTCCGCCAGCAATGTGTCGGCCGGGGCCGGTGTCACCTCGGTTTCGCGCGGCAGCTGCAATACCACCAGGCGGCTGATCACCAGCAAATCCAAGTAGTAAAAACGCAGATCGATCGCGTGGGCGTCGGCCGGAAGACCCTCCAGCGATATTGTCTCGCGTTCCAGATCCTCGTAGTCGGCCGCGATGGCATCGACAATCCGCTCGACCAACGGCTCGACTTCTTCGGCACGCGTTTTCTCCAGCGAAACGAAGCCGCCACTGGGCAAATCGAACGTGGTTCCGCGGTCACCCTCTTCATCGGGGCGATCGGCGATCTTCCAGTTGTCCGGATAGAGGAATCGGATCCCGAAGGCATCGAATTGGGCAGGCATGGCGGAAGGCAAATCTTGTTGAATGCGGTTCGGCCGTCAGTCGAGATTGCGGCCAGCCGCATTTCGCTGGTATTTGTCGTTTCTGTCAATGCGTCGCGCGGCCGGGCCGTGGCCTTTTCCACCATTTACGACGTCTTCACCAGATGCTTCGCGATTCCGCGAATAGTCGATTCTCAGCATTCCATCACCGCAACGAGACTGGTTCGGCGGCGATCGGGCTGTTCGTCTGCGCGATGTTGCTGTCGGTCGGCTGTCGCGCCATCAGCCGGATCGGTGAAAGCCGTCAATCGCTGGCGGCCCGCAAACTTTCACGGCAGGGGATGCAGGCCATGCACCACGGCCAATGGAACTCCGCCGAAAAGCTGTTCAGTGACGCCCTGGCAGTCTCCGACGATGACGACCGTGCCCACCGAGGGCTGTCAGAAACATTGTGGAAGCGGGGCGAGCGGGAATTGGCCATCGAGCACATGGAACAAGCAGTCCAGCGGAGCGCCGGCGATCCTCGGCTGGTCGGCCGTTTGGGTGAAATGTATCTGGACGTCGGGCGACTGGAAGAGGCCAGCCGGCAAAGCCAGATCGCATTGGAGACCGAACGCAATACCGCGGAAATCTGGGCCCTCCGCGGCGACTGTTTGCGGGAAAGCGGTGACCCCGAAGGTGCAATGGCAGCCTATCATCGTGCGCTCGCGTTGCAACCGGACTACACGGCCGCCAAGTTGCAAGTCGCCGAACTGTATCTCGCCAACGACCAATACGATCGTCTGTTGGCGACCCTGGACCAAATCGATCCCAGCGGCGACGACGCGGTCGTGCCCACTCGCGTGCACATGCTTCGCGGGATCGCCATGCGAAATCTGGGACGCAACGAACTGGCGGCCAAACATTTTGCCAAAGCCATCCAGAGCGATCCGACGCGGGCTGAACCGCATCTTCAGGTGGCCGCGATTGAACTGGAAAACAACCGTCCGGCGGCCGCCAGCGAAGCCATCGCCCGGGCAATCGAGTTGGACCGGGCGCTGGTGGAATCGAGCGGCTGGTCGGCCTACCTGTTGCCGGGTGGGACACGCCTGGCAACCGAACCCGAGCCGCAGAACGCGACGCGACGCTGAATGAACCGCGTCACTTCCAACCAGAAACACGGTGACTGCAAAAACACCGTGACGACAGGAAGGCCCCTGACTTGCGGTGCAATGAGCGGCAAGGCGACAGCCGCCGGTTGATGCGAAAAAAACCGCGGGCAGCGCCGACCAGCGCCACGCGGCTCAGGCAAACTGGCGACACCCAGCGATTCCCGCGGCATCAACGTCCGGTCGTGCGGAATGTAACGGTGTGGCCGTGGTGAAACTGCCCGTAATGGACCCCCAGGGGGTGCAACCCGGTCGCCTGGCCGCCACAGGCAGTGATTTCTGGCAACGTCAACGGGCACCTTGGCCGCGCATGATCTACGTTTAGATGACCGTTTGTGCCTTGCCGGACGAATTCAAGTCACCTGCTTGACCGTCACGCTGGCCGCCAGAACGTACGGTCCATCGCGGCTTCTTTTTCAGACTGTCTTTTCGCGGTTCCTTGCCACCTCAACCCACAGGACGATCCATGCCAACGTTCAATGCTTCGGACTCGTCGACGACCAACGGTCATGCAGGATCGCCGGCGGTCGGACGCGTTGGCGGTGTGCCGGACGGTTCGGCCCGCACCGGCTTCGTCGATCGGCGTCGGCAAAATTCCGGCCCCAACGGTTCGGAACGGCGCCAGTTCGGCAGTTCGCATCGCGAACTTTCTGAAGCCGGGCGAGAATTGGCCCAAGCGATTGACCAGTACAAGTTGCAACACCACCGTCGCTACATCACTTGCGACGAGATGCTGGCAGTACTCAGCCAGCTGGGCTATCACAAGTGAGTCGATCGGCCGACCTGCCTGGGCTCATTTGATCATCGGCTGAATCAACTGCCGCCGGGTCACCACCGAACGCGCATCACCGCGTTCGTCACACAACAGCGCCACATCGGTTCCGGCGTCATACAGCTTCAGCAGCGTCGGAAGATGGCGTTCGGTCAGCGGCACCCGAATCACCGGATGGATCTCCACCTTGGCGTCGGCGAGCACCAGGTCGGAATAGCGCAAGTAGCCGACGATCCGGGTCCGCCGCCGCACCAGAATCACCGGGTGATTTTGCCGGCGCGCCTGCGTCGTCGCCGTCGTCGGATCGATCGGCAAGTCGACTTCTGCCAGGCGAGAGAGCGGCACGGCGAATGACACCGCCAGTTGGTTCCCGATCTCAAAAAGTTGCTGGGCCAACGACCGCTGACCGGCCTGCAAGATCCCGGCTTCTTCCCCGGCGCGCAACACCTGTGCCAACTCGCCCCGGGCCATCGCCAACCGCAACCGGAACGGTGTTTGGCCGGTCAACGCGTGCAATGTAAACGCCAGCAACGCTAACAGCATCGACACCGGCAAGAACAGCACCGTGGCCAACAGCAGAACCGGCCGGATGACGCTGAGCAAACGATAAGGCGCGTGGAAGAACCAGTACTTGGGAAGCAACTCACCGAACACAAAGACGATGGGCGTCATCAAGATCGGCCCCAACAACTCGGCCGTCGGGGAAGAACCGAACCAGGTTCCGATGGCCAACACCAGCGCAAAGCTGGTCAGGAAGTTTGCCAGGTTGTTTCCCACCAAGGCGGTGGCGACAAAAATGGTCGGGTGATTCAACAACCAGATCATCATCCGCGCACCGCGCGAGCCACCCAAACCGTCCAGCACCAACCTGGTTCGCGAAACGCGGTACAAACCGGTTTCACTACCGCTGAAAAACGCGCTCAGCACCAGCCCGAACAGGAACAGCAAGGCCGCGAACAGGATCATGTCGCATCCCTCGCGTCATCGGTCGCACCTTCGTCACCTTCTCCCTTCCTGGTGACGTCGATCGCCAACTCGCCGTCGGACTCTTCGATGACCGTCAGCAGGTAAGGCCCCAAAACTGACTGGTCGCCCAACCGCGGCAACCGTTCATTGCAACGCTGGATGTATCCGGCCACCGTGGCGACCGATTCGTCCGTCAACGGAACATTGAGTTCCTTGGCGAGTTGACGCAGCGACGTCAGTCCTCGGACCCGATAGTGGTCCGGCGCCAGCCGCTCGATCGCAATCTGGTGCGGGGTTTCCCCGCCGTGATCTTGTTGCGGGGCCAACATGCGGCGGAAGATGCGGTCGCTGGAGAGGGCACCGATTGCATCCCCGTATTCGTCGACCACCACCGCAACATTCAGATCGTTTTCGTTCAGCTGATCCAGCACCCGCGCGACCTTGGCAGACCAGGGAACATAGATCACCGGTTCGATGAACTCGTTGACGTGATCCAGTTGACTGGGGCGCAGCATTCGAATGGCCAGTGAGCCGATCACCGCCTGGCCCTCGGAATCGGTCACCATCAAGTAACCGCCGGGCGGCTGATCGTCCAGCACGATCCTGTCTTCGATCGGCGAGGCGATCAGTTGCAGTTTGCTTCGCGGCCGCATCAGTTCGCTGACCCGCGTGTCGGCGATCTCCACCAGGCTGCGCAGCGCCACCCGTTCGCGTTCCAACAGCGCCGCATCATCGGTTCCCAATTCCACGGCCCGTTCGATGTCCGCCAGGTCGATTTCGTTTTCGGGCTCGAAGGCCGGCCACAGCAAACGACTGGAAAGCACATTGGCTGTTCGAATCAGCGGCAAAATGATCCACACGATCCGGACCGCCAGCGACAGCGGCGGGGCGACCAGCACCGCGGTTCGGGCGGGGGACAGGACCGCAATGCTCTTGGGCAACATCTCGCTGAAAAAAATGATCGTCAACAGACTGACCGCGGTGAAGCCCAACGCCCACGTCGCGCCGCCCTGAGACGACGACTCCAAACGCCCCGCGACGATCGACGCGATGGCGAAGTACGTCATGTTGATCAGCAGATTCCAGAACAGGATCGCCGACAACAGCTGTTCCGAATCACCCAGCAGCCTTTCGGCAATCCGCCCGCCCACGCCGCTGCGCGGCAACTGGCGGCGTTGCCGAGGGGAGAGAGAGAAAAACGCCGCCTCGCTGCCGCTGAAGAACGCGCTCAGCAGAATCAACACCGCCATGGGCGCGAACCAACCGGCATAGTCCGACCACCCGCTCAATCAGCCTTCTCCTTCGGCAGACCGATCTCGCTCCAGCGACACATCGAACTCGCTGAGCGCCGGAATCATCAACGCGGCAACCGTGAACCCGTATCCCACGGCCATCGAAAAGAACACGAACAGGTGATCGGTCTGCAGCAGGAACTGCGTGATCGCATAGAACGTGATCAAGGGCAACGTGAACGATGCCAGAAAGATCGCCGATGACGGATTCCGCCAACCGAGCGAGGCGAACAGGGCGGCACCGCCGCCCAGGATCATCACCAGGAACGGAGCCAACTGCAGCTGAAAGGCGCCCCGAAAACTGACCATGATCGTCATGCAGATCGCGATCCCGACGCACAGAAAGAAAACCGTCCCCAGACTGGCCAGGGTCGCAGTCCGCCCCGCCACGTGATTCAGCCCCGAATGAATGCCAAGCATCGTCACGAACACGTACAAAATCAGAGCCCCAAGAATCGCATACACGGTGTTTTCGACGGTCATCACGTCATAGATTGCCAGGAACACCAGCAACAGAATTGGCAACACGATCAGCTCCTTGCCGACGTACAGAACGCCGAGCAATTTGCCGAACACGAACTCACTGGGACGCAGGTCCGTGACCAACAGCAGGTCCAGCGCCAAACCGTCCCGTTCGCCAGTGATCGCGTTCACGGCCAACGCATTGACCAACACCAGGCTGACCACACCGATCGCCGCCACGGGCAAGGTCGCAGCCGGCAACGAACGTCCGATCCTGGCCGCCGGTTCGAAGGCCGATCCGTCTTGGATCTGGCCGTAAATCACCGCCACTCCCAACAGAAACAACATCGCGAACGCCAGGCGAATCACCACCACTTTGCGGCCATAGGCCCAGGTCCGAACCTCCCGCCACAAGATCGGATTGTTCCAAACCGGTCGCGGGGCCCGCACCTTCCAACTGCTCGGCGATTGATCCGGCGTCAGATCGTCGCTGGTCTCCGGCTCAGGCGCCTTCAGACGAACCTCGCGCGAAGGATTCCAGACTCGCACCTTGGCAATGCCCACGAACAAGATCACGGCCGAAGCCAGCAGGGCCAACAACGTGAACAGCAACACGCCACGCGAAGTCGCTGGAGACAAGCTGGCTAACGGTGACGCCGCCGCCAACAAAGCGCGGATCGGGCTGACCGCCAACCGCATCGTTTCGTCCAACGAAAACACAGCGATCAAAACCTCGCCCACGCCGACCAGGATCAGCAGCAACAACACGGTCAGGGCGATCGCCTGGAACGTTTTCTCCCGCCACAATCCGACGACCGTCCCGATCGCTCCGGAAAGCACCACCGAGGCGGCGGTGACCGCGAATACCGAGAACACCTGCCGCGGCGACACGCCGCCCAACAACGGCAACACCAGGAACAATGGCAGCGCCGCCAACAACATCGCCAGCGGTCCCAACAGCGTGGCAGTCAGCTTTCCGACCACCACCTCAAAACCACTCAGTCGCGTCATCAGCAGCAGGATCAACGTTCGCCGATCCTTTTCCTGGGCCACGCTGACCGCAGAACCAACGGCCGCCAGCGAACACAGCACCAGCATCTGGAGCGGCGCGAGCAACAGAAACATCCAGCCGCCAAAGCGGGCCGCGTCCGAAACCGTCGCCAGCGAACGAGATCCGTCCAACACCAGGTAACCGGTGCACAGCAGCCCGAACAGCGTCAGGACATACAAGCCACGCGACAAGTAGGTCTTGGTGCGTTTCGGAACAACCGTCGCTTCGCGATTAAAAACAGGGCCAAGCATCCGGCTGGGAACTTTCTCAAAAGGGAGGAACTGCGGCGACCCGCGGCCGCCCGACTGTCTGGGGGACCGGCACTCGGCCGCTGAGAACTCGAATTCTGGCGGGCAGCAACCGGAAATGAGAGTGAACAAGGTAAAACGCGTGTCGACGCAACACAACGACCGTTCCGATTCCACCCCGCGCCGCGGCGAGGTCCCCGCCTGATCACCCGCCGATTCACCCGCCTGATCGCCGCCCGTTTGATCGCCCACCGGCGGGGAGCAACACGTCCGGCATCCCTACAATCGGACAATCCGAGCAATCGGCAAAGATTAACAGACGGCCCGTCGGGTGCGTCAAAAAATCCACCCTCAAGACTCATCCGTACGCCGCTTTCTGGCCTATGTTTCGGTGGCTCTGCCCTGTAACCACCAAAAACTACTGAAAATATTTACATCATGAACATTCACCTTCCCCCACAACGCCCCCCTTCGTTCTGGCGAGACGAAGACGGGACGACCGCCGTCGAGTACGCCGTGATGCTCGCCTTGATCATCGCCGTCTGCTTGGGTGCTGTTAATACGCTGACCAACGAAACGAAGGAAAGCTTTGACCGCTCCAGCAGCGCCATCTCGGGTGCGATGGGCAACTAGCCCGGCCGCCGACCACACGAATTTTGGAACTCCGCTTCTGGGGGGAGGCGGCGGGCCGGCTCGTCGGCTTGCTTCAGAGCCGCGAAGAAGTTGAGATAGGGTTTTCCCCTTCACGCTTCTTGCTCCGGAAGGTTCCATGCGAATCGCACTCACCGGCGGTACCGGATTTCTGGGACGCCATCTGATCGATTCCCTTCTTCAATCCGGTCATCAAGTGACCGCCTGGTGTCGGTCCGATCCCGACACGGTGTCCTCCCGGACACCCCACGTTCACTGGATCCGCGGTGAACTTGGGCAGCGGCGCGACGCCGAGCAACTTGCCCAATCGGCCGACGCCATGATTCACGCCGGGTGGTATCGCGGCGGTGACTCGTTCTTGAACATCGATGCCGACCCCGAACGGTATTGGCAAATCAATTCCGTCGGCGCCCTGCAACTTCTGGAGTCGGCATCCCGGGCCGGCGTCAACCGATTCGTGTTCATTTCCTCCGGGGCGGTGCACGATCAAGTGCTTCCCGATCGCCCACTGGACGAAACCCATCCGATGCGACCGAGGACCCTTTACGGGGCCTGCAAGGCGTCCATCGAGGCGATGGTGCATCACTACGGCTCAAGCGGGAAACTTGTTGCCGCCAGCGTCCGACCCACGTCGATTTACGGTCTGGCCGAACCGGCGTCCCAGTCCAAATGGTTCGAATTGGTCGCACAAATCAAGCGGGGCAAAAACGTCGAAGCCACCGGGGGCAGCAAAACGGTCCACGCGTCCGATGTCGCCCGGTCTGTCGCGCTGCTGTTGCAACAAGACGACTCGATCGCGGGAGAAACGTTCAATTGTTGCGATCGCATGATCAGCGATTATGAAGTCGCAATGCTCGCCAAGCAGCTGACTGGAAGCCCATCGCAGATCTCCGGTCACGAAAAGATGGCCAAGCACGAAATCGAAACCGCCAAGATCCGTTCCATCGGGATGCGGTCTCGCAGGTAGCGTCTGACCAATAGGCCGACTTGGCCATTTTCGCGGGTTCGACCGCTAATCGTTGCTATCTGTCGCCGAAGTTGGCTTGCCAACATTGACCACGCTCTGGCGAGCGTGGCTACCTGGAAGCTGCCACGAAGTGACGACAGCCGCAACTCACGGCACCGTTGGCGGCGTTCTGGAAAACGCGAGCACCGAGAACGGGCGTGACTCAATCAGGGGTCTGCTCGATGGCGTCCCGCGGCCGCCACTGGCCGCGGATTCCGACGCCGACGCGACGCGACCAGCCCAGCGCCGATCGCGAGCAACGCCCCGACGCCGCCAGGTTCCGGCACGGCCGTCAGCGACAGGTTGTCGATCGCGACATAGGTGGGCGTGTTGATACCAAACGGTCCGATGTCGGACGAATGGAATTGCAGTCCGACGGAACGGGCTTTGCCAAGCGGCGTCAGGTCTTTGCCGATCTGCCACGAGTTGACCAGGACATCTTCGCTGGGATCCGCCGACGTCAGATCGGCCAGGTCCAACGTGACGGTTCCGGTCGTCGTCCCCGAGCGATCCAGACCTTCGTATCCGATCAAGTCGACGCGAAAGAAATCGGGATCCGTACCGGTTGGGCCTCCAAACTTCTTGGCAAAGCTGTCGCCGTCGCGCATCGACAAATAGGCATAGGTGGTGTTGGTCCAATCGAGCGATTGGACGGCAAATCCGCTGGGCAAATTGAAGTAAGCGGCATCGGTGAACCCGATCGCGTATCCGCCACCCGCGGTGGTTCCCCCTTCGCCGTCGCTGCCGCCGCCCGGCGCCGCGGCGTATTCGTTGGTGAACCCGGGGGTCGTGGGGTCGACGACGTTGGAGTAACTCCAGCCGCTCCAAAAGCCGATGAACTGAGTGCTGTTGCTGAATTCCACATCACCGGCCACCCAGGGATCGTCGTTGACGGTCGACGTGTCCCCGTTGAAAAAACTGTCCGGCGAGGCCAACAAGTCGTCAAAAGTCACCGTTTCGGCAACGGCCGGACGATTCGAAGGGGAGACGGCCAAAAATGACAACGATGCAAGAAACAGAACACGCAGGGAGGACATGACCGACTCGATGAAAATGTGTGTCAAAGTTGATAAACGAAAACGTGCCGCGGTGCGTTGGAAAATACCGGGCTGCTCACCAGGCGTTGGCGGGGATCACTTCGTGTCCGGCCCGAGTGATCATTTGGCCCAACACCGTCGGATCCAGGGACTCATTCAACAGGTGGACCGATCCGTCCAGAAACAGGACCATCGCCCCGGCCGGATGTAACGACCGAATTTCGTTGTCGCCGACCCACGCCTGGTCGTCATTGATCCCATGGGCCTGCACAAACACATTGCCGCCGTTGATCCATTGGCTGTCCGGCCCCACCATGTCTTCGCCGGTGGCGATGGTTCCCGACAGCCCGTCCAGACAGTCCCGAAAGCGAATCACTTGGTCGTACAGGAACACCCCGTCGTCCGGGCGGTTGTCAATCAGACGTTCGCCGAACAACCCTCCATAGCTGATCTCCGCCCGCGGACCGCCCTGGGGGATTTCGGTGGGGCACAGATACGATTCGACGACCACGGCGGCGGCCGCGGCATTTCGAGGGTGGTCGTACGCGAGGTCAAAATCGACCGCTTCGTACAACGGTTGCTCGCCCATCTGTGGTAACAAAAACGCCGACCACGCCAGGTTCTTGCGCGTCATCGGCTGGCCCCAGGCACGCCATTGCAAGCACCCGATGGGCAAAGAGCGGTGCAGATTGTGATAGGCCTGCAGGGCGATGCCGATCTGGTGCTGGTTGTCACGACAGGTCGTTTGTCGGGCCGCCTCGCGGGCGAACTGGGCGGCGGGCAGCAACAATGACACCAGGATGCCGACGATCGCGATCACGACCAGCAATTCCACCAAAGTGAATCCCGGTCTCGGGTCGGCGAATCCAGGTCTCGGGTCGGGCCCGCTGACCGGATCGGGTGGTCCACCGGGGCGACGGCGTCCGCGGCAATCGGCGCTGCCGACGCTGCGGATCGCGGGTTCAATCGGATGCATTGCAAAACCTGCATCATCAAGCGGCAATGGTTAGCGAGCTGACGGTCCGATTGCCCCACGCCGTCGGATTACCGAATCCCCACGGGGTGATTCCAGTTGGCAACGTGACGGAGCGAGAACTCCTGTCACGGAGTCCCGATTGCAAACGAACGATCAGATGATGCCGACCTCACCCAAGAAGGTCCCTTTAGCATCCGCTCGACTGGTAGGTCTTCTGACTTCCGATGTCTGCGCCGCCTTCGCCTTCTCGTCATTCGGGTGCTCTTGCCGCAAGCAAGCCGTACCGTGGACAATGGCTAAAAAGAGTGAAGCGAGCGCCGATGAAATCCGCCCCAGGCGGGTCTCATCGCATCGGTTACAGCGGCCGGGCCGTCCTGGAGTTTCACCAGTGTTCCCTGTTTCCTCGTCGGGTCCTGTCCTGACGTGGCACCACCGAGCGCTGGCTGGCGAGGGTAAGTCCACAGCATCGACTTGTCAAGCGATCGGCCTTGGCAAGCTGCCGCGTTGCCGGTGCCCGCCCGCTCCTGCACCGACATCGCCCTCCGACCATCCCACGGCGGTCCCAAAAGAGATGCCCAAAACGCAAATCGTCCTTCCCGCACGGCTGGCTTCGACCCGCCTGCCCGAAAAGCTGTTGCAAAAAGTCGCGGGAAAAAGCGTCCTGCAACACACCTGGGAGGCGGCCGGCCGGGCCCGTTGCGCCGCCGACGGTGTGATCGTTGCGGTCGATCACCCGCGAATGGCCGAGGAGGTGCAATCATTTGGCGGCCGTTGGACGATGACGCCCGCGGACTGCCCCAGCGGGACCGACCGAATCGCTGCCGTGGCCGACGCGTTTCCCACGACCGAAATCTTCGTCAACGTCCAGAGCGATGAGCCTGAAATCGATCCGGAGGCGATCGACGCCGTGGCGGACCTGCTAATCGCCCACCCCGAGGCCCAAATGGCAACGGCCGGCACGCCGATCCGTGATTCGGAAACCCTGGCCAACCCGAACGTCGTCAAAATCGTGTTGGCCCCCGACGCCGGGTCGGCGGGGCAGGGCAGGGCAGTGTACTTCAGCCGGGCCCCGGTCCCCTTCGATCGGGACGGACAACTGGCGGAACGACTGGCTGCTGAGCCACCCGTCTACTGGCACCACCTGGGCTTGTACGCCTATCGCCGCGATTTTCTGAAATGGTTTGCCGCATCACCGCCCAGCACGCTGGAACAGATCGAGCGACTCGAGCAGCTGCGTGCGATCGAAGCGGGCAAACCGATCGTCGTCACTCGCGTCGCCCGGGCACAATCGGGAATTGACACCGCGGAGGACCTGCGGGCATTTCGTCTTCGGCAGGAGCAGGTTGCCTGACGCCGCCGCATCGGTTCCGCCGGAATGCTTCAGCCGCACTTCCGGATTTTTGCTAGCGCGGTATCATCCGCTTCCATGACGAAAAACATCTTTGTGACCGGCGGGGTCGTGTCCTCGCTCGGAAAAGGACTGACAAGCGCGTCTCTCGGGATGCTGTTGGAATCTCGGGGACTCCGGGTGCGGATGCAGAAGCTGGATCCGTACATCAACGTCGACCCGGGGACGATGAGCCCCTACCAGCACGGCGAAGTCTACGTGCTGGATGACGGCAGCGAGACCGACCTGGATCTCGGCCACTACGAGCGTTTCACCAGCAGCCCGCTGACCCGAGACTGCAATTACACGACCGGGCAGATCTACATGTCCGTGATCGAAAAGGAACGCAAGGGAAGGTTCCTGGGCAAGACCGTGCAGGTCATTCCGCACATCACCAACGAAATCAAGTCGGTGATTTCGCGGATGGGCGGTGACGACGTCGACGTTGTGATCACCGAAATCGGGGGAACCGTCGGCGACATTGAAAGCCTGCCGTTTTTGGAAGCGATTCGCCAATATGCCCAGGACGTCGGCCGTGAGAACGTGCTGTTCATGCACCTGACACTGGTGCCGTACCTGAAGGCCGCCGACGAATTGAAGACCAAACCGACCCAGCACTCCGTGGGACAGCTTCGCGAAATCGGGATCCAGCCCGACATTCTGGTTTGTCGCTGCGAACATTCGATCAGCCGGGAAGACCGCGACAAAATCGCTTTGTTCTGCAACGTGCCTTCCGAAGCGGTGATCGAAGAAAAGGACAAGGACTTCTCCATCTACGAAGTCCCCATTTCGCTGGTCGACAACCGCCTGGACGAACTGGTGGTCAAGAAACTGGGACTGCCCAGCCAATCACTGGACATCACTCCTTGGACCGACCTGCTGCACCGGCTCCGCAACCCCCGACATGAGTTGAGCATTGCGGTCGTTGGGAAGTACGCCGAACACAAAGACGCCTACAAATCGATCTACGAAGCGATCGATCACGCCGGCATGCACCACCAGGCCCAAGTCCGGATCGGACGGGTGCAAAGCAGTGACATTGAACGCGAAGGCGCCGAACGCCTGCTCAGCGGGTACGACGGCATCCTGGTACCCGGCGGATTTGGCGAACGCGGGATCGAGGGGAAAGTCCAAGCGATTCGATTTGCGCGCGAGCGCGGCATCCCGTTCTTCGGGATCTGCTTGGGCATGCAGTGTGCCGTGATCGAATACGGCCGGGACGTTTGCGGACTGGAAAAAGCGCATTCCAGCGAGTTCGATAAGGACACACCGCACCCGGTGATCTGCCTGTTGGACGAACAGCAAAACGTGACGCAGATGGGCGGCACGATGCGGCTGGGCAGCCAACCGACCCAACTGCTTGAAGGCAGCCGTGCCCGACAGTGCTACCACGCCGATTCGGTCAACGAACGCCACCGGCATCGCTACGAATTCAACAACGATTACCGACAACAATACCGCGACCACGGGATGATCTTTTCAGGAACCAGCCCCGATGGAGGCCTGGTCGAAATCATCGAACTGGAAAACCATCCGTGGTTCGTGGCCGTCCAGTACCACCCCGAATTTAAGAGCAAACCCCTGAAGGCGCACCCGCTGTTCGCGGGCTTCGTCGAAGCCGCCATCGAACGGGGCAGCCGGAAATCCCAACCCGTCGCGGTCGGCGAATAACTCGGGCGAGTCAATTTAACTGTTCCTCTTTCCCCACGGAGTTCCAATGACAGACGACAAAAATGAACCTCCGGAATTGGTCGTCGACGACGACTGGAAGTCTCAAGTCGAAAAAGAGAAGCAGGCCGTTTCCGAGGCCGCTGAGAAGGAAGCCGAATCCGGCGCCGGTGCACCGCAACTGCCGCCGGCCAGCCTGGAGATGCTGATCAGCACCTTCTACAGCCAAGCCATGATGGCGCTCGGGGTGATGCCCAATCCGAGCACCGGTGAAAAGGAGTCCGACCTGATGATGGCCAAGCACATGATTGACACCTTGGAAATGTTGGAAGCCAAAACCAAAGGCAACACCAACGACGACGAATCCAAGATGTTTGACGAAGTCCTGCATCTGTTGCGGATGGCCTACGTCGGCGCCAGCAAGCAGTCGTGAACCCAGCGGGTCACGCGCCAAACAATCTCGGTATCTAGCCAAGTCACTTCGCCGTCCGGCAAGCGGCCGCTGGCGCACGGTCCTTGCTTGACTCCAGTCGCGAAGCGCCGACAGCCCCCTGCCGTCGGCGCAAGCCGACGGAACGGGCTGCCCAAAACACCACCAGCCGCGAAGCGGCGACAGCAATCCTCTTCAGCGAGCGGCGAGACAATCCTCCCTCGCTACATTCGACCCTCCGTGGAAAGGCCGGGTGAACCAGACGGCACGGCCTGTCAGGCGGAGGGGTACAACTGGTACAGCATCAGGTACACCAGGACGCCCGTGACCGACACGTACATCCAGATCGGATAGGCCCAACGGACCAAGCGTTTGTGGGCGACGATGCGTCCCTTCATTGCCAGGTACACCGCTCGCAACGCCAAGAAAGGCACCGTCACCGCCAACAGCAGGTGGGTTCCCAGGATGCCGTAATAGGTGTACCGGGCCGCCAGTGGTGCCACCGCCGTGTCGGTGGGAAACCGCTTATTGGGTTCACCGGTGGTCTGAAACAGCGCCACTTTGTGCAGCAGGTACAGCGCCAGAAAGAGTGCGCTGACGGCCAGAGCCGTCAGCATCAATCGCTTGTGAGCCCGCACTCGGCCCCCGCGAATCTGGATCAATGCCGCCGCCAGCAACCCCGTCGCCGTCGCGTTCAGCAGGGCGGTGCAGTGCGGAAGGTTATCGGCCAGCGTCTGCCAAAACATAAAACAACGATGAAAGCGAGGATCGAACCGGCTACGTCTTGTCCAGCATCGATTCGATCGACGACTTCAGCCTTTCGAACTGACGCGGCTCGGGCCAACTGTACATGCCCTCGATCTTGCCGGCCGGATCGACCAACACAAAGCGTTCGGTGTGGAACTTCTTGTCGACCGGCTGCTGGAAAATCTCAGCGCCAATTCGCCGAATGTAGGTCAGGTCGCCCGTCAAAAACAGCCATTGCTCTTCGTCTGCACCGAACCGAGCGGCGTACTCGCGAAGGCGTTCCGGGGTGTCCGTTTCCGGGTCCACCGAAATGGCCACGAACCGCACGCCGCGATCTTCAAATTCGTCCTGCAACTCTTTCAGTTTTTGGTTTTGCTGGACGCAAATGCTGGGACAGGTGCTGAAAAAGAAACTGACCACATAGGGCTGCCCGAGCAGGTCTTCGCTGCTGACCGCTTCGCCGCTGCGTTCGACCAGTTCAAAGCGGCTGAGCCAAGCTTCGTCCTCCGGCGGACGAACGACATCGTTGTTGGTGATCGGTTGGTCATCCGTCTTGATCGCCTCGCCGGGAGCCACATCGGGCGTGTAGACGATCTCATCCGGCCCCGGCCCCTCGACCGTCCGCGGGGTTCTCCATGACCGTGCAATCAATCCCAAGACGATTCCGACGACCAGAATCGACGTGATGTTCAGTGCGGTTCTCATCACTCACCAGAAGACGCGGATCGTCACCACGGCCAACACGGCCGGCAGTACCAATAACGACGAACGCAACAGTTTACGTGCGGTCTGGTCGTTTCGTTCGGCCGCGAAACGGAGCGACGCTTTCAACATCGGAAGCGTGCTGGCGAGCACCGCCAGCGAACCGACCGATGCGGCAATGTAGCCGGGCGACTGGAAACACAACGCGATCCCGCAGCCGATCACGGCCAGTGACCCGAGAATGCTTTGGGCCGCGGCCGACAACCCGGTCGGCTCGACGGTCGTGGACATGCAGAATCCGGCCTGACCGTATTGCCGACGGTACAACCAGGCGATCGCCATGAAGTGCGGATACTGCCACGCAGCCAGAACGCCGAACAACAGCCACGCGGTCCCGCTGGCCAGTGAACCGCCCAGGGCGGTGTAGCCGATCAGCATCGGCAGGGCACCGGCAACGGCTCCGACGGTCGTGTTCCACGAAGTGCGGGTCTTCATCGGCGTGTACACGAACACGTAAATCACCCAGGTGGCCAATCCGACCAACGCCGGCGCCGCGCCGAATCGCATCAACAGCAGCGCCGTTCCCGTGGTTCCGGCCCAGGCAGTGAACGCGGTTGCCAAGCCCGTCGACATCCGCCCCGCGGGTAGCGGACGCCCCGCGGTGCGCGCCATGTTGCGATCGATCACGCGTTCCCAAATCTGGTTGGCTCCGCCGGCGCTGCCGGCCACGAGTCCGGTCCCCAACAGCAGGACAAGCAACGTCTGCGGTGACACCGTTCCACCGGCCGCGATCATCGCGGTGGCCACGGTCGTCACCAAAATCATGACAACGATCCGCGGCTTGGTCAGCTGTACCAGATCATTCACCGCGGCTCGGATGCCCCCGGATGCAGAGAGACTCTCGGCGCCCCCGATCCGATCGGCCGCCAAGGTGCCATCGGCCGACACAACCAGTGTGCCAGATTCGATGGCCAGTTGAGATTCAGCCAGTCGAGTTTCGCCAGTTCGGTTCGCCGAAGCCACCTCCTGGGTTGCTTCGCCGCGCGACCGCGCGGGGCGTGGACCGGCGGATCCGATGCGGGGCAACTCGGCAGCGAGAACGTCGGTGGACATGGCAGTATTAAACGGGAACGGCAACGTTGTTTTCGTGTGACGATCGGTCATCGCCCAACTTCTCGGTATCCGCGTCACGGCTCGCTCCGATGGCTCCGCGAGCCACCAACGACCGATGACGCAGAACTTGCAGCAACACGACGGCCGAGGTGGCCAGAATCAAGGATCCCACGGCGACGTGACCGGTGACAATGATCGAGTCGATAAAACCTTTCGATCGAACCACAAAGCCCTCGCCGAAGGGCAGAAACGCCAACACCGAGGGCCACCCGTAATTGACGATCCACGTTCCCGTGCCGAGCAAAATCTGTGCGCCCACAAACCATATCAGCCAACCGGCCGGTCGCGACAGCGTCAAATCGCCGCAGCGGCGTACCAAAAGGAACAAAACCGGCGTCAACGCCCACAAGACGAAGGCGCCGGTGATGTGGGAAGCCACCTCCAGCGTGAACATTCCCGGAGTTGTCGTTGGCTGGACGTGCCGCAACTGGGCCCCCAATAGGAGTTGCACGTAGCTGAGCACGACGACCGTGGTCGCCAGGGATACCACGCCACGGCCGGGCCTCTTGCGGTCTGCTGCCGCCCGGCCGTCCCAGCGTCGATCCCACCAGGACCGGCTGGTCACGGCCGCCGCAACGCAACACAACACGAAAACCACCGGGCCGAAACAGCCGTGAATCATTGCCACGGTCCGATCGCCCAACAGCACGCGGACGCCTCCCAGGGCACCCTGCAGAATCACCGCGACCAGAATCGTTGCGGCCAGCGCGATCACCCACCGCCGGCGTTCACGGGTTGCCGCGACCGCCACCAACGCGATCGCCACCATGCCCACCACCGCCCCAAGCAAGCGGTGCCCGTGCTCAATGAACAGGTCGAACGGGCCCGACAACCACGTCGAAATCGGGTACAGGAACAAGTTGTAGCCATACGTTCCCGGCCAATCGGGAACCGCCATCCCCGCGTCATAGGTCGTGACCAGGCCGCCCACCCAAATCAAGGGCCAAACCAGGGTGACCGCCAACACGGCCAACCGGTGCAGCCACACCGAACGCATCGCCGACGCGTCGTGTTGAGCGGAAATCTCGGTTGGAGGGTTCATCGATTCGGTTGCTTCGGAAACGTCAAACAAGTCGTGCGTGGACGGAGAACACCCGGCATTTTCTATGCTCTGGCGGGCGTGGCTACCGCAAAGGATCGCGATCAGCTAGTTGCCGCGGCGGGCATGAACCTTCTCGCCGATGATCCCTCCGGCGACGGCACCGCCGGCTCCGAACAGGGCGCCCGCCAAGACCCCCGTCAGCCCCACCGCGGTCATCGCGGCTAGACAAACCACCAATCCGATGACAGCTCCAATACTGCGGTAACGTTCCTGGCTCATCACGGTTGCTCACTTAAGGACACGATGTAGTGGACCAGGTCCCAAATCTGCTCCGCCGTCAGCCCGGTGGCGGAGGGCTCCTGGGCGACGATCACCCCGGGCATCGGTGTCCCGGCGATTCCAACCAACAACCGGCGATACAACGTCTGGGAATCGCCGCCGCCGCGGAACACGCCCGACGTCAGCCGGCGCGGGTGAATCTGCCGAGGACGCAATGCTCCCGCCTGCCGGTACGGCCGGACGGCATCGTCGTCATCCGGCGTGATCGCCAAACGCGTCGTGTATTCTTTCGTCCAGTCGTCGTAGTCCAAGGTTGCCGCCTGGCCATCGCCATCGGGGCCATGACAACCGACGCAGTTGGCGATTGGACCATGAAACAGTTCCCGCCCGCGTTCGATCGATGCAGCATCGAAAGGCGTTTCGTCGGGCACCGGCACGACCTCCTCCGGAGCCTCCGCCCAAGATCCAGCGACCTCGTTCAGCTCCGCAACGGCCAGGTCGGCCGCGTCCGTGTCCGCCGCCTGCGGGGCCTCCGAAACGACACCCAGTAAACTGGCATCCGCGTCGGGTCGTCGCTCCTCGTAGCCGAGTTCGTCCACGGCGATGTCGACCAGACGCCGTTCGACCTCACCACGGACCGACAGGAAAATCACATAGTCGATCAACGCTTCCAAATCTTCGCCGGCAACGGTCTGGAAGCTGGGCATTGCCGTTCCAGGAGCCCCATGCTGCAGGATCCGCAGCAGATCCTCACGCGTCGGCTTGCTGGACCGCGCCGTCGACTTCCACTTGAACACCCCGGCGCGGAAGTCACGCGGGTAGGGATTCTGCAGCAGCGACGCCGGACCGTTGCCACCGCCGGCGACGCCGTGGCAGGTCACGCAGTGTTCGTTGTACAGCCCGAAGTGATGGTTTTCCTGATCGCTGTACACGCGTCCGGCCGCGCGGACCAAACGATCCGGATCGACCAGATGCTGTGCGGCGTCACCGCGAAGAAGATCTTTCGGCCAACGGGGCTGCTCCGGTGTCCCGAACCAGGCATCGATCACGGACAGCGAATCCTCCGCGGCCAATTCGGCGTCCACCTGCCGGCTTGCCGATACCACCAGCGCATGAACGCGGTTGGGCGGAAAGTGATCCACCGGGGCGTCACAACCGGCCACCCACAGGCACCCGATTGCCAAACCGACTGGCACAACGATTCTCATGGCACAAGCGTAACCGAACGGCCCCCGAGCAACCAACGGAATGAATTGTCGCACACCGCTCGTTCTGGCCAACCCGACACGTCCGGACCCAAACACCGACCCCGCCGTGGTGGACGCGTCCGTTGCATCAGCGTCAAAGCGTCCGATGGGCCGCTGTGAAATCCGAAGACGCCAACAAAAAACCGGTGCCAGCGGCCATGCCGCTGACACCGGAGCGTGATTTCCATCTGCTCGGCCGATCGAGCGTTCGCCGATTCAGCGACGAATCATTCGAATGCCGAAGCAGGAACTTCGATCGTTCCCATGTCGTTCATGCCAGGCTCGATTTCAACTTCAAACCGGCTGGCACGCCACGATTCTTCCTTGCCGTCAATGATCACGTCGCTCAACGAGCCGGTTTCATGATTGGCACGGAACACGATTTCTTCTCCGACTGGCAACCCGCTGATCTCCAGGACGCCGTTCTCGTCGCTGACGGCGGCGAACGGGTGATCCAGGACGACCAGTTGGGCTTTCATCCAGTTGTGGATGTTGCAGGCAACCGGAATGGGAGCCGGCTCCGCTTCTTCCAACTTCACATCCACTTCACCACCGGCCGGAACGGTCACGTTCTGGCTGTCGTTGCGGAAGAATGCGAAGTTGGCGTTGTGGCCGACCTTGTCGGGGTTGGTGACCTTGATCGTGTCGCCTTGTTTGGCCACCACGACGTGCGGCTCGAAGCGGCACTCCTTATTGGCCAACTCATGGGTTTCAGGCTTCAAATCCATCTTGGGCAATTTGGTTCCGCCTCGGCCGGTGTAGACGTAAACGATCACGTTCTTGATGCCCTTGTTGTCGGGATTGACCACCAGCGATTCGTCCGGGATGTCATGCTGTCCGCAAAACGCCTTGTCGTTGGTGGGCTCGATCGTGCCCTGCTTGGGCGGATCCCCCTTGTACTTGAACGTCATTCGCAGCGTCCCCGTCTCCTCAGCTTGGACCGAGGCGGCCGGACCCATCGCGGTCAACGCCGCCAATGCGACGGCTGCGGAAAGGAAGGTTCGAGTCGAGAAAACGAGATAGTTCACACCTGTGCTCCTAAGAATCTGGTTGGGGAGAATCTAGTTGGGGGGAATGCCCGACTCGCAGGGGTCGCGTTGGGCGATCGTTCGGCCACGAACCGAGTCAGCCAAGGTTTCGTCTGCCAAGCTCTCTGGGCGGGCCAGTGATTCAAGCTGCCGGTCTCTGCCGCGCTGAAATTCTACGCGGGCAACCATAAGGTAGTCCAAGACGTCAAATGAGAAAGGCGGCGGCTGACCTTGAGTGGGGATCTCGACCAGCCGCCGCCTTTTCGTAATTAGTCTTCGGGGGAACCGCGCCGTCAATTGGGGTGGGATAGAAGGTGACGGCAGAAACACGTTTCCCAGGCAGGACACTTTGATTATAAGGCACATCGACGGAATGTCCACCACTAAAGCGATATTAAGTCGCACAACCCGTTCATACCCCCCAGCCCATCGAAATGACGGCGCAACGCGTCGCGACCACGCAAAGCGGCGACCATCCCCCGGTTCCGCCCGCCGGCGCCGCAGCTGCCAAATCAACAAGCTGCGCAGGGGGAAAAGAAGCTGCGCAGGGGGGATCCGCCGCTGACGCGGGAGGACCAACGGCTGACGCGGGACATCGAAGACCACGTCTGCCGCCGCGACCCCCGAACAATTACATTGCCGCCGAGCAGTTTTCTCACGCGTCTTATTGAGCGGTCAGTTTGATGAAAGTTTTGGTGGTCGGCAGCGGCGGACGAGAGCACGCCCTGGCTTGGAAAATCGGTCAAAGCAGCAAGGTCAGTGAGGTGTTCGTGGCCCCCGGCAATGCCGGGACCGCGAAAGAGGCGACCAACGTGGACTTGGCCGCAACGGACGTTCCGGGCTTGGTGAAGTTCGCGCGCGACAACGCAATCGACCTGACGGTGGTGGGCCCCGAGGCACCCCTGGTCGCCGGACTGGTCGATGCCATGGAGGAGGCCGGTCTGCGGGTGTTCGGTCCGACCGCGGCGGCGGCGGAACTGGAAGGCAGCAAAGTGTTTTGCAAGAACCTGCTGCACACCGCCGACATCCCCACCGCCGACTATCGAACGTTTCGCAGCGCCGAAGAGGCGTCCCGGTACATCAAGGACAAGTACACCGAACCCAATGAGCCCGTCCCGGTGGTGGTCAAAGCCGACGGCCTGGCCGCCGGCAAAGGCGTCATCGTGTGCTCCACACGCAGCGATGCCCTGCAGGCAATCGACCGCATCGCCGGGCAAAAGGAGTTTGGCGCCGCCGGCAACGAACTGATCATCGAGGAACGTCTGGTCGGCCAGGAGGCCAGCGTGCTGGCAATCACCGATGGCGAGACGATCATTTCGCTGCCAGCGGCGCAAGACCACAAGCCGGCTTTTGACGGCGACACCGGACCGAACACCGGCGGCATGGGCGCCTACTGCCCGACGCCGATCGTCGACGAGGCGATGTTCGAAAAGATCGAATCGGACGTCCTTGTACCGGTCGTGCATGCCATGAAGCGGGCCCGCAAGCCCTTCAAGGGAGTCTTGTACGCGGGGCTGATGTTGACCGCCGCCGGCCCAAAAGTGCTGGAGTTCAACGTCCGCTTCGGCGATCCCGAATGCCAGCCCCTGCTGATGCGTCTGCAATCCGATCTGGTCGACGTCCTGGTCGCCGCCGCCGACGGCCGGCTGTCGGAGATCGAACCCTTGCAATGGGACCCGCGACCAAGCATTTGCGTGGTGATGGCCAGCGAAGGTTACCCGGGCGACTACGAGAAAGGACGTGAAATCAAGGGCCTGGCTGAGGCCGCCGAGATCGAGGACGTCAAAGTGTTCCACGCGGGAACCAGCCTGGTCGACGGAAAAGTCGTCAACGACGGCGGTCGCGTCTTGGGCGTCACCGCGATCGGCAACAGCATCAGTGCCGCGAAGCTGAAGGCGTACACGGCGGTGCAAAAAATCCGCTGGAGCGGTGCCTGGTGCCGCAAGGATATCAGCGACAAGGCGTTGACCTAGAGCATGTTCATCACGGAAAAGGCATCACGGAAAAGGGGACGGGGGTCAATAGTGCAAAGTACCCGTCAGAGGAAAAGGGGACGGGGGTCAATAGTGCAAAGCACCCGAAGGGCCGTTCCGGCTTTTGCCCCCCGTCCCCTTTTCCATCAACCCGATGGCGGGGGCTGCGATTGAGACTGTGATTGACTCGTCGGCGGGTCGGGCGACGGGGCTGGATTCGCGGTCGCAGGATTCCCACTCTCCGAGCTCTCGCCTGCCGGCTGAGGCTGGGAAGCCGGCGGAGAATTCGGAGGCGGCGACGCGTCCTTGCTGCCGGCGACCTCCTGGGCGGGCGCCACATCCACGCTGACCTTCAGCGTGTGGGTACCGCCGCCCAACACGACGCCCCGCATCGGACTGACGTCGCCGTAGTCGCGTCCGAGCGACACCGGGATGTGATCCATCCCGACCAGGCAGGCGTTGGTCGGGTCCAGGCCCAACCAGCCGAGGTCTTCGCCGGCGAAGACTTCCAGCCAGGCATGGGATTCGTCGGCCCCGACAAGTCGTGGCTTGCCTGGCGGCGGTACCGTCCGCAGGTAGCCGCTCACGTAACGAGCCGCGAGCCCGATCGATCGCAGGCAGGCAATCTGAACGTGTGCGAAGTCTTGGCAAACGCCGGCTCGCAATTCAAAGGCCCGCTCGGTGGTGGTGTTCACATCCGTGGCGGTCGTGTCATAGGCAAAATCGTGATGGATGCGGCGGGTCAAATCCAACGCCGCTTCCACGATCCCTCTTCCATCACCGAACGACTCGCGGGCATAGTCGGCAAAGGGTCGCCCGGGCGCGACTCTCGGCGACGCGTATCGATGTTCGTCGCGTAACGGCAAGCCGCCGCGCTGTCCGACCGGCTTCAAACAGGTTTCCCACGGCGGCGACGCCGATTCGGCAACCACGCGGGGCTGACGAATGGTGACTTGGCTTTCCACCACCACGCTCAGCGAGCGATGTTTGCTCTCGATCGAAAACGCCTGCACCCGATTGCCGAAGTAATCAAAGTGTTCGTCGCGACTGGACGGTTCGGGTACGACGGTCAAGGTTGACCGATGACAAATCACGTTGCCACCGCTGATCGGCTGCATCCGCAGCTGGTTCTGACAGACGGCGACGTTCTGGCTGTATTGATACGACGTGCTGTGCCGGATGCGGTAGCGGACCGCAGTTGGTAATGCCGCCGGTGCCGCCCCGGGCGTGGCCGCGGTATTCTCCGGCAACGGGTCGCCCTTGGGGCCACCATTCGCCTGGCCGCCGTTCGCGTGGCCCTCGTTCATCTGGCCACCATTCATCTGCCGGTCCCCGTCAATTGCTGGGTCGCGGCGGTGTGGATCAGGTAGTGCGCGCTGATGGCGTCGGACAACTCGGGCAATCGTCCGGCGATCCCGCGGAGCAGCTTGCCAAGCTGTTCCAGCGTCCCATCGTCGCTGGTCTGACACAACTGATAGGGATCGGCCAGTTTGACCTGGTACTGCATGTCCAACACGATGCGTTCGATTGCGTCCAACCGCACCGGGCCTTCGACGGCCGGAAGCTTCTCGATCACGTCGCTGATACGGTCCAATTGGTACAGCACCGAACGGGGATTGGTATCGTCGGTCACGATCAGATCGACCACCGGCGCCAGCCGCACCAGGTTCAGGTACCGGGAACGGTACGTCATCAAACTGTCGGTGATCTCCAAGGCCGCTTCACAGATCGCCTTGCCGTTCTCGGTCGCCGGGCAGAGCATGGTCAGCAGCAGGTCGCACGTCTGGTCGGCCCGTTCGATGCGCCGGCCGAGCTCCAAGAACTGCCAGGAGTGCGTTCTCACGAAACCTTCGCTGGTGACGCCGGCAAACGCCAGCAGGTCCACGATCAGGGTTCCCACCCGCTCGATCGCTTCGCCATACCCCATGCCCTCACTGACGGCTCGGCCGGAAGCGGAGGCCGGTTGGTTGAGTTCTCGAAACGCCCGTCGCAAAATCCGATAGGCATCATTGGACAAGCGGTCGCGGACGGCGGTGGCGTTGTGCATCACCGACTGCATCGTCCGAATCAGCCCCCGTGGCTGCTCGGGATCCAACACCGAAGCCGGGAGCACCTGGTCCAGATTCGGCAGCCCGGCGACAAACGAATCCACCGCGTAGCCGGGCTCGATCTGGCCGAGCGAAGCGAGGGCATAGGTCAGCCGCGGCAGTTCCGCCGCCATCTCCGTGGTTTCTTCTCCCGAGAGCCGACTGAGCGTGGTTCGCATCAGTCGCGAGATGCCCTCGGCACGTTCGACGTAGCGGCCCAGCCAATACAGGTGCTCGGCAACACGGCTGGGCAATTCGTCTCCGATGCGTCGCAGCTTGATCGCGTTCCGGCCGCTGGGCAACAGCGACTTGTGTTTGCCCAGCGGCACGTCGCTGGTCACCCAACAATCCAACGTCCGCTGACCGCTGACCGGCGACCGCGAAAGCTCCATTTCGTCGTTGCCGACGCGGGCCAGCGCACCGGGCAACACCTCAACACGATCGCCGCGGATCAGCTGAAAGTTTCGCAGTGCCACACGCTGGGGTTTGACCTGCCCGCCGATCCAGACCGGCGTGCTGCTGTACGCCAACCGCTCCTGAGCCAGAAACTGACCTGGGTCCGCTTCGATTCGCTGCAGAAACTCGGCGCGTTCCTGCTGACTCAGTCGCGTCGTGTCAATCGGTTCCTGACTGGACACGGTATAGGCCGAACGCAACACCAGCGAATCCAGATGATCCAGGACGTAGGCACGCTGTTGCGGATCACCAAGCCAGTAAGACTTCAACGAAGGGAGCTGCAGTGAACCGCCGAAGAAAAACTGGTTGGCCTGCTCCAAATAGGGCATCAAGCCGGGCGTCTGCGCCAACACGCTGCCGATCGCGTTGACCACCGCGACACGTCCATGCCGCACGCAGCGAAGCAGTCCCGCGACGCCCTGATTGGACGCGGGGTCCAGTTCCAACGGGTCGCACCGCCGGTCGGAGATGTGCCGCCACAGGACCTGGATCGGCAACAAACCGCCGAGCGTCTTGACGTGCAGGCAACCGCCACGAATCGCCAAGTCGCTGCCCCGGACCAACGTCAACCCGAGATACCGAGCCAAATAGGTGTCTTCGAATTCTCGATAGCTTCCGCTGGGAGGCGCCAACAGCGCCACCCGCGGATTGCTGCGGTCTTGCGGCGCCAGTGACTGCAGGTGCTCTCGCAGCGACTCGAAAAACGATGCCAGGCGGCGCGTGTTGCTCCGCCGGATCAGCTTGGGCAACACCCGTCCCATCACGATCCGGTTCTCCAACAGGTACCCCAGCCCGCTGGGGGCGCGGGTCCGGTCGCCGGTGACGCGCCACAGCCCGTCCACCCCTCGAACCAGGTCCGTCGCGGTGACGTGCAACTTCTGCGGCGTTCCCTCCAGCCCGTGGTAAGCGCGGCTGAACACCGGGTTGGCCCAGAACAACTCCCCCGGCACAACGCCTTCGCGGATCAAACGCTGCTCGCCGAGCAAGTCGACCAAGATGCGTTCCAGCAAGTGGGTGCGCTGGACCAGACCATCACTGAGAACATTCCATTCGGCCGACCCCATCACGAACGGGATGACCGACAACTGCCAGGGACGATTGGCGGTTTCCTCATCCTCGTCCGACGGCACGGCCCCCTGCGACTGGTCGGCGTGAAAGGTGATGCCGTTTTCGCGAATGAACTGTTCGATGGACGCCGATCGGTCCAACATCTCTTCCGGGCCGAGGGCGGCCAGTTGGTCGGACACCAATTGCCACGACGGCCGCACCGTCCCGTCAGGAAAAATCCGCTCGTCGAATCCGCCGGCGGCGAGCGATTCGGGGGTCCACAGGGAACCGGACTGGAGCGTCGTATTCAAACTGTCGTTCTTCGGACGGCGGGGTAGATGATTGAATCACGACGCAAACAGCCGCGTCGCGATGCGTACCGATAATCCATGCTCAGCAGCGAAACCACCTCGGTGTGTCATGATAGCGACCGCAGCGGACTCGTCGATGGCCAGACGTTCAGATCCGCCGCAGCGACAGCACCCGGCGGTGACCGGCCAGATCCTTGACGAACCGCAGATCCCCCAGTTCGCTGATCTGATCGGCCAGTTCCTCGCACGCCCCGGCGATCATGGGGCTCAATTCAATGATCAGCCGCCCGCCCGGGTTCAACCGCGGATAGGACTCCGCCATCAGCCGTTTGATGACTTCCGTGCCGTCTTCCCCCGCCACCAGCGCCGAACGGGGTTCGTGGTCGCGGACCGAACGATCCAACTGTTCGTATTCCTGCTCGCTGACGTAGGGCGGGTTGCTGCAGATCAAGTCAAACAGGGCCGGCTGGGAAACGTCCGCCAACAGGTCACCGTGGACGAAGCGGATTCGATCCTGAACGGCATGCTGGCTGGCGTTCCAGCGGGCAATCTCCAACGCGGCTTCGCTCAAGTCGATTGCGGTGACCTCGGCCTCGGGCAAATGAACGGCCAGGGCGATGGCGATCGCGCCCGATCCCGTCCCCACGTCGGCGACTTGCAGCGGTCGATCCGTCACGGCCATCGCCTTGGCGCAGTCGATCGCTTCGATCACAACGTGTTCGGTCTCCGGCCGCGGGATCAGCGTGTTCTCATCGACACGAAACCGCAGGGAATAGAACTCTTTGTAGCCGACCAGCTGGGCCACCGGCGTGCCTTCCCCGCGACGGCGGACCAGTTCGCGGAATGCCGCCCGCTGCTCCGCATCCGGCTGCTCTTCAAACGCCGTGTACAACTCGATCCGGCTGCATTGCCGCGCGTGCGCCAGCAGGACTTCGGCATCCAAACGCGGCGAATCGCTTCCACGCTTCTGAAAGAACTCGGTCGTCCACTGCAACAGTCGCAGCACGGTCCATGGTTCATCGGTCATCTGGCAAGCGCCCCGGGCGCGTGTCGAAAGGAAACGTGGGTCGGTGCGGGCGACGTTGTGCTGCTCACTCGACCATGTCACTGCGCAACTGATCGCGGTCGTACTCGATCAATGCTTCGGTCACCGGACTCAAATCGCCGGCCATGATCTGGTCCAATTTGTAGAGTGTCAGGTTGATGCGATGGTCGGTCAGCCGGTTCTGCGGAAAGTTGTAAGTACGGATCCGTTGACTACGGTCACCCGATCCGATCAACCCCTTGCGCTGCTGAGCCTGCTTGGCCTGTTCCTCTTCGCGTTTCTTTTCATAGATCCGAGCCTTGAGCACGCGGAGGGCTTTGGCCAGGTTCTTGTGCTGGCTCTTTTCATCCTGACATTGGACGACGATGCCGGTTTCGTGGTGCGTCAAGCGAATCGCCGATTCGGTCTTGTTGACGTGCTGACCGCCGGGGCCGGAGGCACCGAATTTGTCGACACGGTAGTCGTCGGATTTCAGCTCGATTTCGACATCTTCCGGTTCGGGCATCACGGCGACGGTGGCCGCGCTGGTGTGAACCCGACCCTGCGTTTCGGTTTCCGGAACCCGCTGAACGCGGTGGCCGCCGGACTCGTACGCCAGATCGCGATACACGCTTTCTCCTTCCAGAGTCAACGTGATCTCCTTGAACCCGCCCATGTCCGAAACACTGCTGTCCATCACTTCCACTTTCCACGACCTTGCCTCGGCGTAACGCCGATACATTTCGAACAGGTCGCGGGCGAACAGCGCCGCCTCGTCGCCGCCGGTCCCGGCGCGAATTTCCATCACGCAGCGCGTCCGATGGCTGTCTTCGCCGCCGACGGTCATGCTAAGGATTTCCTCCCAGACCGCTTCCCGCTGCGTTTTCAACTCGGCCATCTCCGCCTGCGCCATCTCGCGCTCCTCGGAATCCTCCGCCGCGTCCGCCATCTCCTTGCAGCCCTGAATCTCTTCGGTCATCCGCTTGAATTCGCGATACTTTCCGACCAGCTTCGCCAAACCGCCGTGCTCGCGGGCGGTCGCTCCCATCCGGTTGCCGTCGGCCAGCACGTCCGGATCGGCCATGTCGCGTTCAAGTTGCTCGAACCGATCAAGTTTCTCTTCCAGCAGGTCACGAATACTGGTCATGTCAGCGAGGTGAAAGGGAGTGGAACGTACAAAACCGGGGGAGGCTATTGGCCCTGGGCAGGCCACTGGACTGGGGCAGGCCACTGGACTGGGGTAGGCCACTGGCCGGCGGTACAGCGGCGAGCGGGATGATTGGCACCGTCAGTGCCGCCGCGTGGCGGCGGACCGACGCACCGGCAAGGGAATTCCGGCGGAGATTCGGCGCCGGCAAACGGCCCAGGCGCGACAGGATAGCGGACGCCAAAAAAAACCGCATGGCCCGGCATTCTTGCGGACCATGCGGTTGGCTGAGCCAGTTTGCGTGCGCCGCGATGCGTTCGGGCAGCGGCGACGGCAAACCTATTTCTTCTTGCCCGCTTTTTTCTTCTTTTGCAGGCTGCCATACGAGCCGGCAGCGAATTTCTTTTGGAACTTGTCGATCCGACCGGCGGTATCGACGAATTTCAATTTGCCGGTGTAAAACGGGTGACAGGCGTTGCAAATATCGACCTTCATCTCACCACCGCGAACGGTGCGGGTTTCGAAGGAATTGCCGCAACCGCAGCTGACGGTAGTGGCTTCGTACTTGGGGTGGATGCCTTCTTTCATGGCACATTTCTCTCTGGTTGGTGTCGGGCGGGCCTGGCTGGGGTACAGTCCCGCGAAGCCCCACAACATAGGCAATCGACGGCCGATTGGACAAGGGCTGATCAATGCAGGGCTGGCGGGCTCCCGCCCCCTCGTTCCCGGGCTCCCGCCCCCTCGTTCCCAGGCTCCCGCCCGGGAACGCACTGCGCGTGCCGGCTCCGCCGGCCTTTCCCCGCGAAACCTTTGCGCGTTCCAGGGCGTTCTGGGGCGTTCCGGGGATAGAGCATCTGCGAAAGTTGGCAGGCGAAGCCTGCCAGAGCAGCCTGTTCCAAGGCGGGAGCCTTGGAACAAGGACACCAGGCTCATTCCGTCCGGCCTACCGACGATCGCATTCAATGGCGCAAACAAAAACACCGCTTCGACATCTCGAAGCGGTGCATTGATCTTTGGCGGGTGTGTTGACTCCCGAACGACTGACGCCGGGAAGTTGAAATCCCACCAAATGGTTGTCGAAGCGACCGAGCAATGATCACTCGGGCAAGATCACCTTGTTGATCACGTGGATCACGCCGTTGGAGCACTTGACGTCTGGCTTGATCACTTTGGCCTTGTCGATCATCACGGCACCATCTTTGACTTCGATGTCAACGCTGGAGCCTTGGACCGTCTTGGCGGAATCCAACTCGACGACGTCCTTGGCCATCACGCTGCCCGGGACCACGTGGTAGGTCAGAATGCTGACCAGCTTTTCCTTGTTTTCCGGCTTCAGCAAAGTTTCGACGGTGCCATCCGGCAGAGCCGCGAACGCTTCGTTGGTCGGCGCGAACACGGTGAAAGGACCTTTGCCTGACAGCGTGTCGACCAGGCCGGCCGCTTTCACGGCGGCAACGAGTGTGCTGAATTGATCCAAGCTGGCTGCTGTTTCAACAATGGTCTTTTCCGCAGTGGCTTTCTCTTCCGCAAACGCCGGTGCGGTCAGTGACCCGGTCAAGACAACTGCCAGTGCAATCGCAATAAACTTACGCATCCCAATCTCCGTAAAGACTTAGGGCGACGATCACACCTGCGAGTCGACGGACACACGTCGACGGGTAGAGCTTCGCGAGGCGATCGATTCACCCGGAACGATCTAACTCGTGCTCATTGTCAGAACGCGGCAAGGGGGCAAGACAATTTTTTTGCGACGACGTTCAACCGGTGATCACCTGTCCCAGGCAACGGCCAACGAATCGCATTCGCTTACCAACCCGGACAGCGACCCGAACGATGGGACCCGCGCGACGAAGATTCAACGATGAACGGTCAAGCGAGAATCATCGACGCCGGTTGCCTCACGGGTTCGATTCGCTGCGACCTTTTCGCGCCCACGCATCTCATCGCATGGATTCTGCGACCGAATCGATGATGGCATCCAAATCGTTCGTCGGTCGGTAGCCGATGGCGTCGGCGATGCGGCTCAAATCAGGCACGCGACGTCGGATGTCTTCGAAGGATTCATCGTACGCATCCGAGTACGATCGGAACTCGATTCCCACCTCCGGATTGACTCGGGCGATGACGCGTTTGGCGAGTTCCAGAATGGAAACGGGCACATCGCTTCCGATGTTGTAGACCCGACCGAAGGAGGTCGAAGTCTCGATCAGTTTTGTGACGGCGCCGACAACATCCTCGACGTGGGCGAAGCACCGCACTTGATTCCCATCATCGTGAACGACTAGGTCGTCGCCTTGAAGCGCCGCCTGCACGAACCGCGGCAGCACCATGCCGTAGGCTCCGGTTTGCCGCGGACCGACGACGTTGAAGAAACGTCCCACGACAACCGGCAACCCTTGCTCTTTGTGAAACGCCAACGCCAAGAATTCGTCGATGGCTTTGGAGACACCGTAGCTCCATCTCGGCTTGGTGGTTGCACCGAACACCAGGTCGTCTTCTTCCGACCAAACGGATTTAGGGTTCTTGCCGTACACCTCGCTGGTGCTAGCGATGAAGCACGGCACCAGGCGGCCGCGTTTCGCGCGCTCGCCCAAACGGTTGAGAATCAACTGAGTGGGATAAACGTTTCGCTCGATGGTTTGGATCGGCTGCTTCGCGATCAACGCCACACCGACGGCGGCGGCCAAGTGGTAAACGACGTCTGCTCGGCCGACGACCTCCGCCACCAACGCTTCGTCTTCGACGGTCCCGGAAATGTATTCCAGGTTCTCATGCTCCCAGATCGGATTCAGATTCTCACGCTGACCGGTCGACAAGTCATCGACGATCAACACCTTCTCCCCGCGAGCAAGCAGCTGCTGCGCCAGGTGGGATCCGATGAAACCGGCTCCTCCGGTGATCAAATTGGTCTTCGCGGTGACAGATGCGTTGGTCACGTCGGGGCTCGTCCTGGAGCGAGGGGAACTGGGGCGAGGGGAATAATGAAATCGTCAGGTTCAAATCGGACAGCTGTTGGCGACAGCCGCCGTCGCCAGTCGGTGGATGAACGTCGCTGAACGCGATAAGCCCAGCCAAGCCGACGACGCTCTGGCGAGCGTCGCTAACTCAAACTGACATTGTCTAGCGAAACACCCACCGCTGGCAGCCTGCACCGCTCGGGGACGCTATTCGAAGACCTCCAGACTCGGTGCCCACCAGCCGCGTGACTGGCGAACCAGAACCGGGCCCGCTGCGAAGTATCGGCGGGTTCGCCGCACTTTGGAACCGCCCGACCGCTGGCCCGCCGTGCTCGCCCCGCTTGTAGGCCCCGTCTGGCGACCGATGCATCAGACCGCCGCATCAGACACTCGGACGGACCGTCCCGAGAATGGATCTCCGGGACAATCCTGTCGGCGATCCGCTGAAATCGGTGGGGGATCCGCTGAAACGCACGGAGGGAGCCGATCGGTTCGCTCGACGAACCTACTGCCAGAATCGACGCCCAAAGTGCCGAAAGGACCGCGAAACCCCCACGTCCACTGACTTTGCCGGCTGGGCAAATCCGCCGGCGAACTATCGACTGCAACGTGACACCGCTAAAATAGCCGCCGACCGATGACGTCTGCGCCGACGGCTGGCCACGACATGGACCACGTCCCAAGCCGCCTCGCCAACACCGTCTCCGCCCCTGAAACGAATTGCCGTGCGCCCTGACCGAACCTCCATGCCCTGCCGGCTGGCGACGCTCCTTTTGGGATGTCTCGTCGTCTTGATTCCGGCCAGCGGAATGCTTTCTTCGGCGTCCGCCGCCGAATCGACCGAAGAATCGATCGCCCTGTATGCCGACGCTGCGAACTTCCAAACCGGCGGCGCGATCCCGCTGGCGATCGAAGAATGGAAGAAGTTCCTGCAGCGTTACCCCGACGACGACCTGGCTTCCAAGGCGGCCCATTACTTGGGCGTCTGTTACATGCAGCGGGAGAATCCCGATTACACCGCTGCCTGCGAAGCGTTCGCCCGCGCCATCGAAGACCAGTCGTACGACCTGCGTGAAGAAAGTCTGGCGAACCTGGGTTGGTGCTACTACGCGGCCGCCGGCGAGACAGCCGACGGTGACCGACAACGGGATCCGCAGCGGTTGCGGCAAACGATCGATACCTTTCAGCAATTGCGGAAAGAGAATCCCAATAGCGACTACATCGACCGCGCGTTCTTCTACAGCGGCGAAGCCGCCTATGGGCTCGGGAAATTGGATCAGGCGATCGGCTTTTACAACAAGTTCATTGCGCTGCCTTCATCCAAGCAGTCCCCGCTTCGCTGTGACGCGTTGTACGCCCTCGGGATCGCTCAGCAAGAAGCGGATCAAACGCAGCAGGCGATCGCATCGTTTGACCAGTTGTTGAAAGACTGCGCCGATTCCGAGCTCGCGGTCGATGTTCACCTGCGCTTGGGCGACTTGTACTTGCTGCAACGAAGATTTGACGCGGCCGTGGATTCGTTCGGCCGAGCCATTGAACAAGCGGACCAGAAAGACGACCAATCGTACGCCATTTTTCGGCAGGCTTATGCGTTGGTGCAAAGCGGCAAGCCGAACGACGCGGCGGCCCGCTACGACCAGCTGCAAAAGGAGTTCCCGGATTCACCTTACGCGGCCAACGCCACATTGGCTTCCGGCCAAAGCCTGTACCGGGGCGGCCAGACCGATCAGGCCGCCGAGCGGTTCGAGAAGGTGCTGTCCCAGAACAATCCCGCCGCAGCCACCGAGGCGGCCCATTGGCTGGTCCGCATCCAACTGTCCCGCGGTGAGGCGGCCGCAGCAGCCGCCATCGCACGAAAGCAACTGGATGCGGGTGCCGAGGGAGACTTCGCTGTTGATCTGAAAGTTGATCTGGCGGAAGCCCTGGCATTGATACCCGATTCGATTGCCGAATCCGTCGACGTCGCGGAACAGGCGTACCGCTCCGCTCCCGAAGACGCGTTGGCCCCCCGCGCGTTGTACAACGCCGCCTTCTCGGCCCTGCAAATCAACCAATTCCCGCGGGCCATCGAATTGGCGACCGAGTTCCTGCAGAAGTTTTCCGAGGACGAACTCGCGCCGGATGTCCGATTCATCGTCGCCGAAAGCCAACTGCTCTCAGGCGACGCCCCACAAGCGATTGAGTCCTTCCGGGAACTTCTCAAGCAAACCGCAGCGGATCACCCCCAGCGGCCGATGTGGGTGTTGCGAACGGCAACCGCCATGAACGCCGGAAAGCAATACGATCAGACCGTGGCCCTGATCGATGCCGAAGCTGAAGCGATCAAAGAGCCGCAATTGAAAGCGGAAGCAAAATTCCTGGCAGGTCAAGCTCAGCTGATGGCGGGCCAGCCGGAGCAGGCCGCAACCTCCTTCGCCGCGGCCGCCGAGACGGCACCGCAATGGCAGCGGCATGGAGAAGCGATGTTGCTGCGTGGTACCGCGTTGTTGAACGCCGGCCAGACCGACCAGGCCAAGTCGGTGTGGCAAAACCTTGTTTCGGCGCAACCGGAAACGGCCATGGCCGACCAGGCCCGATACAAATTGGCGCAACTGGCAAGTGACGCCGGAGAACACGACCGAGCGATCGAGCTGTACACCGAAATCATCCAGGCCGAACGCGACCAGGGGCTGATCCCGTACGCGCTCTACGGCCGCGGATGGTCGCAAATGCAATCGGACAACCACCAGCAAGCGTTGGCATCGCTCGACCGGATTATCGGTGAAAAGCCACAACACCCGGTGGCCGACGACGCGCTGATCGCCCGTGGGATTTCGCACCGAACCCTGGGCAACGATCCAGCCGCACGCGAAGATCTGGAACGCTATCTGGGCATGGAGCCGCAGGGGAACAACCTGGGTCACGCTCTTTATGAACTTGCCCTGGTGCTACAAAGCCAGGACAAACCTGAACTGGCAGCCGAGCGATTGCAACAGCTGATCGAACGTGTCCCCGATTACCCGGGCATGGACAAGGTGTTGTACGAGTTGGGCTGGTCGCTGCGTGACAGCGGCAAGGAAGATGCAGCCGAACAGCGCTTCGAAGCATTGCTAAAGCGGTCGCCCGAAAGTCCGATGGCGGCCGAGGCGGCCTACTATCTCGGCCAGCGTGCCTACCGGACGGAACAATGGGATCGGGCGGCGAACTTCTACCAAACGGCCGCCAACAACGCGACCGACCCTGCGATGAGCGAGAAGTCGCTGTACCGGCTGGGATGGTCCCAGTTCAAGGGTTCCAATCTGGACCAGGCCGAAGAAGCCTTCCGCTCTCAGTTTGATCAGCATCCCGAAGGCAAGCTGGCACTTGATGCCCTGATGATGATCGGCGAATCCGCATTCAAGGGCGAACATTTCGAGCGTGCCTTGAAGGCCTACGGGACCGGACGCGACCGAATCCAAGCCTCCGACGACAACGCGGATACCGTCCGGGGGCCGGCCGACCGTCAGGTTCGCGAATTGATCCTGCTGCACGGCGGGCAATCCGCGGCGCAACTGCAGCGCTGGGATGAAGCGATCGGCTGGTACGACGAACTGAAAACCAGATTTCCGGCCACCGGCTACCTGCCGCAGGTTTTCTACGAGCTGGGTTTTGCCCACCAGCAAAAGAACGACAACGAGAAAGCCCTGAACTTCTTCTCCCAAGTGGCGGAGGGGTATCGCACCGAAGTGGCCGCCCGCGCCCGCTTCATGATGGGCGAAATCTATTTTGCCGAGAACAAACTGGATCAGGCGATCCCCCAGTTCCAACGGGTCATGTTCGGCTTCGGCGCCGAGAAGGCGCCCGAGGACATCCAGAATTGGCAAGCCAAAAGCGGCTTTGAAGCGGCCCGTTGCAGCGAACAGTTGATGCAATCGGCCGGGTCCGAAGACGCCAAGGCAAAATCGCGACGATTCGCCATCCAGTTTTATCAATACGTTGTCCAGAAACACCCCGGACACGAACTCGCCAAGAAATCCGCCGAGCGTCTGGAGGCGCTTCAACGATCGTGACTTCGACCCAACCCCACACCGCTGAAAACGAGAAACGGTTCCGCACCCGTTCCACGTTTGCGTGCCTGTTGATGTGTCTGTTGGCGACCACGATGGCGGGGGCTCGGGTCTGGGGCCAGGACGATGAGCTCCAGGGGGAACCGCCGGCAACACTCCAACCGGCCGACATCCAGGCGATGATGGATGACAACGCGGCGCCCGCGCCACCGCCAGCCGCCGAACCCTCCGGCATCGACATGCTGTCGCTGATCGCCAGCGGCGGCCGATTCATGATTCCGATCGGGTTGATGAGCGTCCTGGTGTTGACGTTGGCGGTCGAACGGATGCTCAGCCTGCGACGCGAGAAGATTCTGCCCGCCGACCTGGTCGGCGAGCTGCGAGAGATCGCCGAACCGATCGACGCGTTCGACCCGACCGACGCCTACGAGGCCTGCCTCCAGAATCCTTCCCCGACGGCCAGCGTGATCGGTTCAATGTTGATGCGCACCGGCCAGCCCCTGGGCGAAATCGAGCGAACCGCCAACGAAACGATCCAACGAGAAGCCGACCGCTGCGCGGCGCCGATCCGCTGGCTGAACCTGGCTGCCGCCGCGACTCCGTTGATGGGCCTGTTGGGAACCGTGTGGGGAATGATTGTCGCGTTCCACGAATCCACCTCGCTGTCAGCCGACCGGTCACGAAGCGAGCAGTTGTCCGAAGGGATTTACACCGCCCTGGTCACCACCTTGGCCGGCCTGGCCGTTGCGATCCCGGCTGCGATCTTTGCCCAGTACCTGGAGAATCGGGTGGTGAAGCTGTTCCACCGAATCCAGGAGCTGGCTTTCGAGCTGGCGCCGGGGCTGGCGAGGTTTGCCGGCCACCGCCGGATGGACTCCACCGGCGCGCTGCTTCCGATCGACGGAGCCCACGCCAATTTGGAACCGATTTCGCCGCCCCCACCTCCGCCCGGCAAGTCCTCCTCGGGCTACCGCCAGGAACCACGGACCGGTGAATCCCCCGCGGCGGCCGGACGAGCTGCCAAGGCGAATTGACGATGGCCGTTCAAATCAAACGCTCCAGCGTCGCCGGCACACTTAGCCTGACCCCGCTGATCGACGTCGTGTTCTTGCTGCTGATCTTCTTTCTGGTCACCAGCGAATTCGAAGAGGAAGAACGCCGGCTGGATATCGTGCTGCCGACCGCCACCAGTGCGGTTCCGATGGTCGGCAGACCTCGCGAGATCGTGATCGATGTTGATGCCGAAGGCCAAGTTTATCTGCGCGGGCAGCCGACCGAACTGGACGACCTGGAACGGCTGCTGAAGGCCAACGTGGCACAGAACCCGACCAACCAGACCGCCGTCATTCGCGCCGATCGTCAAACCTCGTTTCAACCCGTTGTCAGTGTGATGGACATTTGCAACCGGACGGGGATCAGCGATTACTCGGTGACGACCCAGGAAGGCCCGCAGAACGAACCCTAAGCCGAAGGCGTGATGGTGCAACGCAAATCCGATCGTCTGCAAAGCACGCCCGCCGATTCCGGCCGGATGTGGCCGTTGGATGCATCGGCGGTAGTCCTGGGCGGACTGGTCCTGCTGCTGATCGTCACGCAATTGCGGTTCGATGACCCGCGATGGCTGTTCAATGCCAAGACCTATCTGATTGCCGTGCCCGCAATCTCCTTGCTGTTGGCCCTGGCGCTGCGGACGTTGGCATCCAGGTTCTTGCGCAAGTCGATTCAGTTGAGCTTTCTGTTCAGCGTCTGTGTCCATCTGTTGTTGTTGATCTTCGCGATCAACTACGTCGTGTTCTCGGCTTACCAGCCGACGGCATCCAAAGGTCAACAGCGCGAGCGGACGCCGATTCGAAAAACCGTTCCGGAACATTTGTTCCAGGCGCCAAAAGAATCCAAGGAAACGCCGGACTGGTCCAAACCGGTCGATGCGGAGACCACGTCGCGTGTGATCCCAAAGGAGCAGCGACAATTGCCGCCGCTGCAACGTTCGCAGCCACGTCTGGAGATTCCCAAGCCGCGTCAGAACGACGTGCAGCCGATGCAAAAGTACTTGATGCAGCGGGCACAACCCAGTTCGACCGTCCCGATGCCGGCCGATTCCCCCGGCAGGTTGGCCCGGCGCGACTCGCAACGTGACGCGATCAAACCGCGGCCGAAACCGATCGATGTCCCCTCCATCGCGCAATCCATCGCCAGCCCCACCAAGGCGTCGCCGGCCGAACGTCCAATCGAAAACGCGGTGGCATCGCGTGCGGCGCGCCAGGCGCCCAGCCGCCCCGATCCGGCGGCCGTGGCCCGCAACCTGATCCCCGTCCCCTCGTCTCGCAACCTGGCCCCCGCCGCCGCGGCTCGCAGCCCCCAGAACGCCCTGCCCAAAGTCGGCGACGCGGGATTGGCACGCGACCGCCGATCGCGATCGACCAGCCCCTCAATGACGGCCGCCGGAGCGGCCCCGGCTCCCGTCGCCGTCTCGGTCGCTCGTTCCGGCGAGAACGCTTCAATGCTGCTGCGGCCGAACGACTTGCCGGTGACGCGCAGCGGCCAAACCACCGGGGCGCAGATCAGTGACGGGGATACGCCCAGCTTTCGCGCCGACCCCTCGGCGGACGATCCGGCCACCGGAACCCGCATCGCCCGCAAGACGCTCTCGGCGAAGTCCGGCGCGCCCGAGGTCGACGCCGGACCGGCTGACTTGGCGGCCGGCCGCGGAGAACGAATCAACGTCGCAACCGGGTTTGAACCGGTCGGATCGGTCGCCCCCTCCGCCTCGCTGCCACCCATTGCCGCCGGCATCAGCGGGCAATCGATGGAAGACGATCCGTTGGACGATCGCATGGGCGACTTGGATTCGCTGGCCGATCGCCAGATCGACTCCGGTGGCATCCCCTCTCGCGACCTGCTGTCCTCCGGTGCCCCCGCGATGGCGTTGGATTTGTTAGCCGACCCGGGGCCGGTCGGATTGGGCAAAACGCCGGCGCCGGCCGCCGGATTGATGCCCAGCGAGGATCGACCCGAAATCGCGACCATGGACTTGCCGCGTCAGGCGCGTCCCCGATTGCAGGTCGGCGGCCCGGCCACTCCGGCGGGCACCAAGATCGCGGCCGTCGAGTCGTTCTCTCGTCGCGTGATGCGCACCAGCGGCGGCGCGGCGTCCAACGCCCCGGGACTCGGCGGCCCCGCGACGGAAGAAGCCATCGAACGTGGCTTGGCATACCTGGCTGCCGCCCAGAACGATGACGGCAGCTGGTCCTTGCAGGGGCACGGCGAAGATGTCCTGCTGCGCAGCGATACCGCTGCGACGGGGTTGTGCTTGCTGGCCTTTCAAGGTGCCGGCTACACCCACACGCAACACCAGTACGCCTCGACCGTCAGCAAAGGCCTGAAGTTTCTGATCGACAATCAACGCACCAGCGGCAACCTGTATCGCAGTGAAAACTCGGTCAGCGACCGCAACGTGATGTTCTACAGCCACGGCATCGCCGCTTTGGCTCTGTGCGAAGCCTACGGCATGACGCAAGACCGCGAGCTTCGCCCTCCGGCCCAACAAGCGCTCGGCTACATCGTTCAGACCCAACACCACAAGCGCGGCGGCTGGCGATACACGCCTCAGGTCAGCAGCGATACCAGCGTGACCGGATGGATGATGATGGCGCTCAAAAGTGGCGAACTTTCCGGCTTGGACGTCCCCCAGGAAACCTACGACGGCATCGACCACTGGCTTTCCCTGGCCCGGCAGAGCCCCGAACGGATCGATCGCTACCGCTACAACCCGTTCGCGCCGGACACCCCCGAACAGCGTCACGGACGAGTTCCCACGCCGACGATGACCGCCGTCGGCATGCTGATGCGAATGTACAACGGCTGGCGACGTGACCACCCCGCCATGCGGTCCGCCGCGGAATACCTGTTGAAGTACCCGCCACAGCTGGGTGATCCCCGTCGACCGCGACGCGACGGCTACTACTGGTACTACGCCACCCAGGTGATGTTTCACATGGGCGATGAATACTGGGACCAGTGGAACCGACACCTCAATCCGTTGCTGCTGGAGACCCAGATCAAATCTGGTCCCGATGCCGGATCCTGGGACCCGGAAAACCCGGTGCCGGATCGTTGGAGCGTGCACGCCGGCCGGCTGTACGTGACGACCATGAATCTGTTGAACCTGGAAGTCTATTACCGACACCTGCCCATCTACGAAGACACCGCCGCGGACTGAAATGCTTGCAACGGGCCCGTCGCGTGGAGCGATGCTCGCCCGCGCGAGGAGAAAGCGGCTTTCAATCAGAAACACCGTGATCTGCGGTGCAATGAGCGGCAAGGCGTTAGCCGCCGGTTGAGTCGAAAAAACCCGCGGCGAGCCCCACGCGGCTCACGCAAAGTGGTGCTGCCCAGCTCGCTACCCGGGCGACAATCGCCATCTCGGTTTGCCATCGCGGCTGCCTGTACCGACTTGCTAAATTCTGTCGATTGGATCAAGACGATCGGTCGGGAGAGTCGATTGGCTGAAAAGGGATTTTCTCTCTCCCCTCCATCACCCACAAAACGCCCCTCGGCAAGGACGCTGGCGTGAGCAAATCGGCATCGCAAAACGCAGGCAATTCCGACCGGCCGGCAGATCGGCCGCCGGAGCCCCACCCGGGAAACACCGCTGGAACCGAATCCGGCCCGCGCGACGACGTCGGCCAAGTTCGCTCGGATCAGGCCGGCGGCGTGTTCGCGGTTGCCGCCGGCGGGTTGCTAACAGCCGGCTTTTATGCGGCGGTGGTCTTTAGCGGTTGGCCCCCGCTGCAGCGATATTTTCTGGGGCACCCGGTCGCGGTCGCGGCCACCCTGCTGTTTTGTGTGGCCGTGTCGATTCTGGGATTCAAACACCTGTTCCTGCGATCGCAATGGAGCCTGCTGCGCGCGCTGGACGACCAGACGCTGGCTCCTCGCTCCGGTTCCGAATCGCCATCGGACCGATTCCGCGGGCGCCACGACGCGGGCTATGTGGCACAGAAATGGTTGCAAGATCTGGCGGCCGCCCCGGGCGTTCACCAGGCATCCAAGCTGGTCCAGCGGTTGCGTGAAGTGTTGTGGCGACAATCCGGCCGGGGGACGACCAAGCATCTGTCGGACGACTTGCGCGAGCTGTCCAGCCGTGACGCCGACGCGGCGCACGATTCCTTCGCGTTGATCCGCATCATCGTCTGGGCGATCCCCATGCTGGGCTTTTTGGGCACGGTGATCGGGATCACCCAAACGCTCGGCGGCTTGGACTTCACCAACGGGAACGCCGCGGTGGACAATCTGAAAAGCGGTCTGTATGTCGCTTTCGACACCACCGCGTTGGGTTTGGTCTTGTCGGTGATTGCCATCTTCTTGCAGTTCCCGGTGGAGAAAAGCGAGCAGCAGTTGCTGGCCGTGATTGACGACCGCGTCGGGCACCTGACCAGCGTGCATCTGCCCGGTGACGAACCAGCCGACAATCAGTTCGAACTGCTGGCGCACCTGTGCGAAGGCGTGCGTGCCGCCGTGGCAGAATCACTGGACAACCAGGCGCGATTGTGGCGTGAAACAATCGACGAAGCCCAAGGCTATTGGCAACAAACCCATCACAGTCAGGCGGAAAGCATCATCACCGTGGTGCAAGAAACGCTCGCGCCCGCCCTCCGCGAGCACGCCGATCGAATCGAACTGACGACGGAGAACAACCAGAACCAGCTGAATGCCCATTTCGATCGTTGGCAATCTCAACTGAATTCCTGGCAGCAATCGATCATCGCCGGTGCCGAATCGATGACCGAACACCAGGCGCTGATGTTGGACCAAGTGGATCAGGCGGCATTGGTTCGCGAGCAAGTCGAATCGGTTTTGAACCTCCAGCAGACTCTGGCGGCTAACTTGGACGTCTTGGACGAAACCAGCCGACGCCTGGACGAGAACCTGGGTGCCGCGGCCGGCCGAGGGATGGCCGACGCGATGTTGGTCCTGGCCAGGGCCGTCGACATCCTGACCCGGCAAATGAATGAGAGCCGATCCGAATCAGGCGTTAGCCAGAGGCATGCTGCATGAGCGGGCGTCGACGCCAGTCGCTCTCGCCAACGCTGTTTCCGTTCCTGGCCGTTCTGGTTTGCACGCTGGGAACTCTCATCTTGTTGTTGGCGTTGGTGGCTCAGAACACCAACGAAGCCGCTCAGCGGATCGCCGAAGCGCCGGACGAAATTCCGGAGCTGAGCGATCACGCGGCGGGCCAACTGACCGCCGGTGAAGTCGCCGAGCTGGTTGAGGAGGAAGAGTTCCGGCTGCAAGAGCTGGTCTCGTTTCGTGATGCGCAAACCGGCGACTTGGAACAACGTCGCGACCAACTGGCCCACGTGGAAGATCACACACGCCGCATCCGGGAACAACTCCGTCAGATCAGCGACGCGATGGAACAGGCCCATTCCGATCAACCGATCGATGCGGTCGCGGTTGAACAGTTGCGGTCCCTGCATGAGGAACTGGACGAGCAGAAACGCGTGGTCGAAAAGCTTCGCGAAAACGTCCAGGATCAAACACCGCGGGTCGTGATCGTTCCTCACCAGGGTCCCAACGGAACCAGTCGTCGACCGATCTATCTGGAATGCACCGCGCAGGGGGTCAAGATCTGGCCGGAAGGTATTTTGATCACCCAGCGACAATTGGAAAACTCTTCACGGGGTGCCAACCCGCTGGACGACGCGTTGCGTGCCGTCCGATATCACGCCACGCAGAACTACGGCGACCCGGTTCCTCCCTATCCGATGCTGATCGTGCGGCCCGACGGCGTGGAGTCGTACTATGGCGCCCGCGCGGCAATGACCGATTGGGACGATCAATTCGGATACGAATTGGTCCCGACCGACGTCGAACTGGCCTACCAGGCCCCCGATCCAGAACTCCGCAAGCGAATCGACTATGCGATCCGCTCGGCGGTCGCTCGACAAACACAATTCTCGATCGCACGTTCTTTCGCACGCGCCGGACGCGGCGGCCCCGGGGGTTCCAGCCCGGTCGCCGGATCGCCAAGCCACGTCGGTGGGACACACCAGCAAGCCGACGATCGACCTCTTCCTCCGCTCTCGGTTTCGCAAATGGATCGCCAGGGTCGGCAAAGCGGTTTCCGCGACCACCGCACCTTGCCACGCTACGGCTACTCATCGGTCAACCGAGATGCCGGTTCGACGATTTCGACGGCCGAAGCAAAACGTCGGTTGGAGCAAAACATGGAAGCTTCGGCCCAGGCCCTGTCGGGTGATTCGGGCAGCGGCTTCAGCGGCGACCCGTTCCAGTCCGCGGGTACCGCGCAGTCCTCTCCGGGGACGGCCGACGGAGCCCCCGAGGGCGCCAGACCAAATGACAGCGGCTCCGACATCGACGACTCCGGCGGCTGGGATGGACCGTCGGATCCTTCGAAGCTGGCGTCCGAGCCGTCAACCGAAACGGTCGGCTCAGGGCTTCTGGATGAAGGCAATGACACCGGTCGTTCGGCGGCTGCCGCATTGGGTGCTTCGAACCGCGCCGCGGCGGGCGCGATGGGCACCGACCCGCCGGACAGTTTTGACAGCCAACGCCGACCGGGAACCGGTGGCAGCGCCGCCCGTCCGACGCGGATGACGCAGTCGGATCCGGCCCAGCAGCCGACCGACGCGACGGGGCAGGGCAGGGCGGAGGGTACCGCACCGCCACAACCGTCCATGCCGGCGGGACAGCCGCCCAGTCAATCGCTGGTGCAACGCAAAGGCACCAACTGGGCCTTGCCAAGCAGAGTCGCCTTGTCCGCCGGCAACGACATCGTTCGATACCTGCCCGTGCACGTCTACCCGGATCGTTTTGTGATCGCGCCCGGCGCTGGCACGCAGCGCTACGAATCGATCCCGATCCAGGCCGGAGACGTTAACCGGGCGACGCTGGAATTGGCGACTGCGCTGCGTGACCGCGTCGATCGCTGGGGAGCTGCGATTCCCGGTGGCCGCTGGTCGCCCCGTCTGCGCGTTTCGGTCGCCCCCGGGGGTGAACCGCGGTTCGCGCAACTGCAACAGTTGATGTCCGGCAGCGGGATGGAGATCGAACGTGACGAAGCCAGGCAGGCGAAAGTGGGAACGGGGGAAGTTAGATGAGCGGTCGCCGACGCGGAAGTTCCGTTTCGATCGGACACGATGCCTTCCTGGACATCGTTGCCAATTTGGTCGGAATCTTGATCATCCTGGTGGTCGTCTTGGGGGCGCAGTCCCAGGCCGTACTGCGGAAGGCTTCTGAGACGCCGGATGTTCCGGTGGATCCTCGCCGGCGCGCGGCGACCGAAGACGACATGGGCCATTTGGCGCTGGCCGCCGCCCGCGCGGCCGCCGCACAGAACGATTCGATCCGTTTGGAACGAACGATCAAATTCATCGACGACAAGATCGAAAAACAAGCTCATGAACGCATGGTCCTGCTGACCCTGCTGCGAGAGGCCGAATCGGCGTGGGAAGCCGAACAGAAGAAACTGGACCAGAATCGCCTCGAGGCGGCCCGCCGCAATCAAGAAGTGCAGCAATTGAAGGAAGCGATTGCGGTCTTGGACGGCCAGCGGGAACGCTTGGAAGCCAGCGAGCCGCCGGTGGTCGCGATCTCACATCTGCCCACACCGATGGCCAAAACGGTGTTCGGCACGGAAGTTCATTTTCGGTTGAAAGACAACCGTTTGTCGGTCGTTCCGATCGATCAGCTGACCGAAGAGATCTCGCTGGACATGCGGCGTCTGGCATCGGGTTCGCGCGAAGGCGTCATGGATTCGGCGATCGGCCCGATCCGAGGCTACGTCGCGCGGTACGTGCTCAATCGCAGCAACGAACTGGTCACGCGAGGGCGGCAAATCAGCCAAATGGCGCGGTTCCAGGTGATGGCGGCTTCCTTCGAACCGCTGCAGGAACCCCACGGCGAGCCCATTCAGAGGGTGTTGGCCGGCGACAATTGGCTGGACGTCGAACTGGCGGGACACCAGCCCGCCGACACCACGGTCACCGTGTGGGTCTATCCGGACAGCTACGGTGCGTTCCGCAAGCTGAAAGAAAAACTGTACGCCAAAGGTTTCGCCACCGCCGCGCGTCCCCTGGAACAGGGACGCCCGATCATCGCCAGCGCCGCCGGTTCCCGATCCTCGGCCCAGTAAGTCCGGCGGACGTTCGCCGGGCCTACCACTTCGCCGAATCAGATCCGCCGTGCCCGATCAGCTGCGTCGCATATCGAATGTGATCGGGAAATCATTGGGCGCGTCCACCGGCGGCAACTCCGGAATCATCATCCGTCCGCCGGTCATCGTGTTGACGTGGAACCTGGCCGCGCGTCGTGATTCCGCTTCGTTGGAGTTGATCGGAAAGACTTCGTGCGAGCGACCACTGGGATCGGCCGCGAAGTACCGGCACCCGCCCAGGGAATATTCCGTGGCACGATCGACGACGTCGAACTGTAGCGGAACGTTGATCCCAATGGTCGGATGCAGGCAGCGTGGCGGCTGCCAGGCGCGAAACTTGATCCCGGCGATGTACCGACCGGAGATCTCGGACGCGTGCATGGGCACCCGGCGGCCGTTGCACAACACGGCGTAACGTCGCGGGTCAAAGTTGTCGACGGTGATTTGCAACCGTTCCATGGAGGAATCGACGAATCGGGCGGTACCGCCGCCGGCCGGTTCTTCGCCCATCAGGTACCAGGGTTCGATGGCCGACCGCACTTCCATTTGCAGATCATCCAGCCGAACCTCGCCGATCTTGGGGAATCGAAACTCATAGTGCGGCAAGAACCATTCCTGCTGCAGATCAACCCCGTGGCGTGCCAGCACGTCCAGCAAGTCCCCCAGGTCATGCCAGACGAAATGGGGCAGCAGGAAGCGGTCGTACAGGCTGGTGCCCCAGCGCGTCAGCGGCTCCTTGTAGGGGCGGTTCCAGAAGGCCGCGACGATGCTGCGGATCAACAACTGCTGAGCCAGGTTCATCCGTGGACTTGGCGGCATCTCGAAGCCACGCAGTTCGACCAATCCCAACCGCCCGGTGCTGGAATCGGGCGAATACAACTTGTCGATGCAGATCTCCGCCCGGTGGGTGTTGCCGGTCAGGTCCACCATCAAGTCGCGGAACAATCGGTCGACCGTCCAGGGCATGATTTCATGTCCCGACGTGTAGAACTTTTCCATCTCGCCGAGCGAGATTTCCATTTCGTTGACACTGTCCCGCCGGGCCTCGTCCATTCGGGGCGCCTGGCTGGTCGGCCCGATGAATTTGCCGCTGAACAGGTACGACAGGGCAGGGTGGTTGTGCCAAAATCGGATCATGCTGGCCAGCAAATCCGGCCGGCGGATGAAGGGGCTGTCGATCGGCGTACGGCCGCCCAAAACGATGTGCGCACCGCCGCCGGTCCCCGTGTGCGTGCCATCGATGTCAAACTTCTCCGCCGTCAATCGGCTCTGGCGCGCCTGGTCGTAGAGAGTCTCGGTCAGTTCGACCAGGTCCCGCCACGTTGCGGACGGCTGCACGTTGACTTCGATCACCCCCGGATCCGGTGTGACTTTAAACATTTCCACCCGATGGTCCGGAGGTGGCAGGTAACCTTCCAGCACCACCGGAATCTCCAAATCGGCACAGGTTTCTTCGATCGCCGCCACCAAGTCCAGATAATCCTCCAGCCGCTGTGTGGGCGGCATGAAGACGTGCAAGCGTCCAAACCGGCATTCCACACACAGCGCGGTCGGAATCACTTCTCCGTCCGGCTCGCGGTCGTCCTGGCGACTCAGCCGCTCTTCGATTTCCTCGATCCGATTTTTGTCTTGCTGAATCGTTTGGACTTCCGGCAGCGGCCCGCGTGGGGCGAAGGGGTCCACGGGCAAATAATCCGTCCGCGACGGGCCATAGGTGGCCGGCAGGCTGTCCAACGGCAACCGCAAACCGATCGGCGAGTCACCCGGGATGACAAACACCTTGTTTCCGCGAACCGGCCATCGGCCACCAACCCAGCCGGCATGAGCCTGCCACCAGGCGCGTCGCAGCGGCATCACGAATCCCACCGGCTTGTTCAGCCCCTGCGTGAAGGTCCGCACCATCATCGCGCGCTCGTTGGGATCTTCCAGCTTGGGATCCGTCGGATCGACATCGATCGGCAAGCGGTTTTCGCGCCACAAGTAGTGAAAGGTGTCCTCGTACACGGGGAACGTCAGCTTGGCCTCGATCCCCAAGGCACCTGCCAGGTGTTGGACGAATCGCTGGGCGTCGTCATGGGTGTAGCCATAATCGGTGCCTTCGTCGGCGATGTACTTGGGGTTCTGCCAGACCGGTTGGCCGTCGCGTCGCCACAGGCAGGTCAGCGCCCAGCGTGGCAGGGATTCGCCGGGATACCATTTCCCCTGGCCATAGTGCAGCATGGCTCCCGGCGCGACGTTGTCGCGGAGTTTCAACAGCAACAGGTTGGACAGGACCCGCTTGTCGATGCCAACCGCCTCGGTGTTCCACTGCGGATCGTCGGCGTTGTCGATGGCGACAAACGTGGGTTCGCCGCCCATCGTCAGCCGCACATCGTTGGCTTGCAAAGATTCGTCGACGCGTTGTCCGGCGCTCAAGATCTTGGACCACTGCGCCTCGGTGTACGGTTTCGTGGTGCGGGGTCCTTCCTGAACCCGAGACACCGTCATCAGGTGGCTGAATTGCACCTCGCACGCTTCATGCCCGCCGGTGATCGGCGCCGCGTCAGCGTAGTGCGGGGTGCAGGCCAATGGGATGTGTCCTTCGCCGGCCATCAAACCGCTGGTCGGATCCAGCCCGACCCAGCCTGCGCCGGGCAAGTACACTTCGGTCCAGGCGTGCAGGTCACAGAAGTCCTCGACCGGACCCGTCGGACCGTCGATCGGCTTGATGTCGGGGGCCAACTGGATCAGATAACCGGACACGAATCGCGCGGCCATTCCGATCTGACGGAACGCCTGCACCAGCATCCACGCAGAATCACGACAGGATCCGCTGCCGAGCGTTAAGGTTTCCTCCGGCGTCTGCACGCCGGGTTCCAACCGAACCGTGTAGTTGACGCTCTGCTGGGCCATCCGATTGACGTTGACCAAGAAGTCGATGACGCGTTCGGAAGCCTTGGGAAGTTGATCGACCCACTCGCCGAATTTCGGCGTCAGCGGCTCAGTGACCAGGTAGGGAGCCAGCTGCACCTTGATCGAGTCGTTGTACTGAAACGGCCACGATTCGGCACTGTCTTCGACGAAGAAGTCGAACGGATTGATCACCGTCATGTCGGCCACCAGGTCGACGACGATCGACAACTCCTCGGCCCGCTTCGGAAAGACCAACCGCGCGACCGGGTTGGCGAACGGATCCTGCTGCCAGTTGATGAACTGGTCTTTGGGACGCACGTCCAAGTCGTAGGACACGATTTTCGTGCGGCAATGGTAGGCCGGCCGGAGACGAATCAGTTGCGGCCCCAAGGCGATGGGGCGATCGTACTGGTAGCGAGTTTCGTGGTGGAGAGCAACGCGAATGGTCATGCGGGCTGATTTGCGTAAAAGTAGTCTTGTCCAAGAGCGTCGCCGATTTCGTTCAATTCGACCTGCAAGCGATCGATGAATTGATGCATCCCCCCGGCGATCACTTCCTTGACATTGGTGTTCTTCAATCGGTGACGGAGGGCGTTGGTGCTTCGTTGGGCGTGACCGGTGTAATCGGACCCGGATTCCTTTTCAATTTGCCTCAGTGACCATTCCGCGCCGGCGATACAGGAATAGATAGATCGCGGGAAAGACCGGTGGAACAGAAAGAAGGCAACAATTTTCTCGATATCCATCAGGTGATGTTCGCGGCGATAGGCTTCAAAACCGCTGATCGCCAGCAGCAGGGTCGACCACTGCAAATCATCGATCGCCGTCCCGACATCCTCCACGCGTGGCAGCAGGTTGAAGTATTTCACGTCCAAGATCCGCGACGTCTTGTCGGCCCGCTCCAGCAACCGGCCGACATTGACGAAGTGCCAGGCAATGTCATGCGACATGGTGCTGTCCAAAACCCCCGTCCACATCAGCGCGTGATAGCGAATTTGTTCAAAGAAATCGGCGGTGGGATCGGTCAACTGCGGGGCGCGGCTGTCGAGCACGAAGTGGTAAAACTCGTTCAGTTTCTCGAATGACTCGGTGGGCATTGCTTCGCGAACACTCTTGGCGTTCTGCCGAGAGGACCGCAAGCAGGTCAGCATCGAACTGTGGTACTCCTCGTCAAAGGCCAAGAACTGCACCACGTTCTGGCAGGTGGCCTGGCCGTACTTGGCCTCGAACCACTCGTTGTCACCGGTCACCTGGACCAGCGGCTCCCAGGGATTGACCGACGATTCGGTCGGATCCAGTGACATGTGCAGCGTGACCTCGATGAATCGAGCCAGATTCTCGGCCCGCTCGGCCTGGCGGCTCATCCAATAAATTGACTCGGCAACGCGAGAGAGCATGATGCGTGACATGATCGATGTAGGTCCGAAACGGGGTTCCCGCATCGGTGAAGTGGAGGGGATGGGGCGATGATGTTTGAACGTGGCGGGTGGCGGTTCCTGAGGCGGAAAATCCTGGTCACGCGCGGGTAACGGTTTGGGCAACGGCGACGGCCGGCGGATCCCGGTTTCGGATGCCGGCGGTGCGGGGTCCCCCGTCGGCCATCCCGCGGTCCCAACGCCGCCGGCCGATCGAGGCGCCGCAATCGATGGCCCGGACCTGACGCGGAAGGATTCCTACTCGGGAGAATTGTTGTGCAGCGACGCCACCGCCTGTCCCGCTTCGGCAGCGACCCAGGTGTCCTTGCTTCCGCCGCCTTGGGACGAATTGACCACCAGGGAACCTTTGCGGAGGGCGACGCGTGTCAGCCCACCTGGCAACACCCAAACGTCGTCGGGGCGACTGCAAAGGATGTAGGGACGCAAATCGACGTGCCGTCCTTCCAAGTGATCGCCAACGACGGTCGGGGCTCGCGAAAGCTCCAGCGTCGGCTGGGCAATCCAGTTGCGGGGATCCTTGCGAATCTTTTCGGCAAACTCCGCCCGCTCCTCCAGCGTCGCGTGGGGGCCGATCAAGATTCCGTACCCGCCCGACTCGCCGGCCGCTTTGACCACCAATTCATCCAAGTGTTCCAACACGTACTTCCGATCGTCCTCTTTCTGGCAAACGTAGGTCGGAACGTTGGGCAGGATCGGTTCTTCGTCCAGATAGTAGTGAATCATGTCGGGCACGAAGGCATAGATCACCTTGTCATCGGCGATCCCCGTGCCCGGGGCGTTGGCCAGCGTGATGTTTCCGGCTCGATAAACATCCATCAATCCCTCGACGCCCAAGCAACTGTCTTTGCGGAACGTCTTGGGATCCAGGAAGGTGTCGTCGACGCGACGATAGATCACGTCGACGCGTTGCAGGCCGCTGGTGGTCCGCATGTAGACCAGATCGCCTTCGACCACCAAGTCGCGACCTTCGACCAAAACCGCTCCCATGCGTTGGGCCAGGTAGGAATGTTCGTAGTAGGCGCTGTTGTAAACGCCCGGGGTCAGCACCACGACGGTCGGGTTGGCAACGTGCGGCGGAGCCACATCGCACAGCAATTGGAACAACTGTGAACTGTAGTTGCTGACCGGCCGGACGCGTGACGCGCTGAACGCTTGCGGAAAGTTCCGCTTCATGACGTGCCGATTCTGCAGCACGTACGAGACCCCCGAAGGACAACGCAGGTTGTCTTCCAGGACGTAAACCGTCCCGCTGTTGTCCCGAACCAGGTCGGTCCCCGTGATGTGACACCAGACGTCGTTGAACGGCTTCAGCCCCTTGCACTGTTTCAGATACGAAGGGGCGGTGTCGATCAATTCCGCCGGAATGATTCCGTCATGGACGATCTGACGCTCGTTGTAAATGTCGCACAGAAAGCGATTGAGCGCTCGGATTCGCTGCTTCAGTCCCGCATCGATGTGTTTCCACAGCATCGCCGAAACGATTCGCGGCACCACATCGAACGGCATGATCTTTTCCGTCCCCGCCTGGTCGCTGTAGACGGTGAAGGTGATTCCCATCCGGTACAGAGCCCGTTCGATCGCGTGCTGGCGTCGCGACAATTCTCCCGGCGGCAAATTGTTGAATAGCGAAATCAGCGACTCGGCGTCCGGCCGCGCGATGTTGTTCTCGTCCACCAGTTCGTCATAGAACCCGTCCGTCTGGTAGTTCGGCAGACTCGGCAACGGTGTTTTGGCGCGAAGTCGAACTGATTGGGACTGAGACTGTGACTGTTCTTGCATGGCGGTTTATTTCGAGTCCTCGAAGCGCACCGGCAGCGTTCCGCCGTGATGACGCTCTGATTGATTCAATCCTCGCGGTCCGGGCCGCCTCGCTCCGCCGCTTTGCCCAAAGTCTAATCGGATCCAACCGCAAACGGGGATCGGCACCGGGCAGAGCCTACTTTGGGGGCAATACGCTTCCCAAATCCGCGAATTAATGGCAAGACGCCGATACCGTCTCGGCTTCGCGACTGGGCGTCGGAGCTGACAGGGCGGCAATCTCACCGACGCACCAACCTAAGGTTCCGCGCCGTCGGGCACAAACGTTCCGCACGAATTTTTGCCCGCCCTCGGTCCCGGCGAACGCGTCGGCCGGGGATCCGACCGCCGGACAAACACGCGATCCTGCGTTGCTCCCACGCCTCTCGCCCCGCCGTCGGACGCGGGCAGGCCGCGTCACCGTGCCGCGGAGTCTGATTTCTGCGGAATCCTGGCTGAGGCACGGGCTCCGATGGAACTGCCGTCGCCGGTCGTCCGCCGCACGGCCGCGGGCAATGCCGCCCGCCGGCGGGTCGGTTAGGATTCAGCAACGTCGCGCTACGTCGCTTCCGATCCAAAGCCTTTCCATTGCTGACCTTTCCCGACCGCTGACACCGCTTCGAACTGTCCCCGTGCACCGCGAACTGCTTCAACGCTTACCGATCTACTCGCTGGCGGCCAGCCTGATGCTTTCGGTCGTCCTGCTGGTGGGAGCGTTGCCCGGCGTGACGCTTCCGCGTGCCGGTTTGGGGGCGCTGGGGTTGCTGCCGTTGGCCGCCGCCCTGGTCGATGCGATTCGCTTGCGGCACCGCATCGACGAGGATCAAGACGAAGCGAACTCCGACGCCCAGCGACAGCACGACCGATCGGAACTGGCACAGTGGGTTCGCGACAAAGCCGAACTGCTTTCCGCTCGGGAGCGGTCGATCAACAGTCGAGCGCTCGCTTTGCAACAGTGGCTGCAGTTTCCCGACGCGATCAGCTTCGATACTTCCGTCTCACCGAGCGGACGATCGGCGGCAACCGGCGACCGGTTGGTCTTCGACCCCATGGCGCGTCATGACCGTCAGTTGTTTGAGCTGATCGAGCGAAACACGCAACAGTTGTTTGAAGACATCAAACAAGATGCCTATCGCAAAGACGTCGACGGCACCCGAGTCTTTGACAACGAAAAGATCTTCAGCGACCTGCACCAAATGGTTTCCGACGTCGCCCGCATTTATCGGCCGGGCGAAACCTCACCGCTGCTGCGGACCAACGTGGAGGCGATCTCCCGGGCAACGGGGCGTGCCGCCTTACGGCTGCTGGTGGCTGTGGAAAACATCCCGGGCGGCCTTGCCCGTCACGACTTTCAGTCAATCTACACGCTGATCAGTCGCGCGGTCAGAACGTACGGCGTTTACAAGTCGGCCAAACCCTACCTGGATGTCGCATCCAACATGTGGTTTGCCGGCCGAATCGTCAGCAGCACCAATCCGATCACCTTGGTCGCCTGGTGGGCGGCCAGCCGCGCCACCAGCTACGGCGCCTCCAAGCTCAGCGGGCACGTCATCGATCAACAGGCGGTCGGGCTGATCCGTCAGGTGGTCGAGATTGTGGCCATCGAAGTCGCCTCGCTGTACAGCCCGATGGTCCGCTATCGCGACATGCACTGGATCTACGGAGTGGAATTGGTGCATCTGGCCAGTGAGATGGGATTGCCGCCCGCTGCCCGGCTGGCGGCGATGAAACAGATCGCGTCGCTCAGCCTGCGCGACGAGTATGGAAGGGTCTCGCTAATGCGACATCTGGCCGGCGGAACCACGCCGCGCCCCAATGACTACCATCCCGCCCGCGCCGTCAGCGCCGCCGAACGGATGACCGTGGCCGAACGGCTGGAGGCTTTCTTGTTAGAAAACGTGTTGAAGGATCCCAAACACCGCGTCGAAAAATCGGTGGTCGAACGCTGGCAGGCGGCAGCTTCCGACCGGCTGGAGATCCAGTTCCGCGCCACGGCCGTCGACGCGACCGCGGAAGAACAAACCGAGCGGGCGGTTTGGGCGCTGGCATCGTTCGCCCTGCAATACCTTGGCGACGAACCGGAGCAGGTCGTCGACCGGCTGCACCTGAGCAAATGCTGGAACCGGGCCGACACCAACACCCGCAACGCATGGATCCGGCATCTCAAGGAAGACCCACCTTACCTGTACCATCCGCCGCTGATCGAACCGGCCGGGAAGCTTCGCGACGATTTCCTGACCGACCTGCTTGACCTGGCCGTGGCGTCCCCGATCCCGGCCGAAGACCTGCAGTCCGACCGCGCTTCGGGCCGGCAATCGGTGACGCTGCAAGCATGGCAAGGACACGATGCGATTCAGGTGACGGCCTACTTCTTACGCGCCGACGTTGGCGAATACCTGAACCGCTTCACACGTTTGAAAGTCGAACGTTTGATGGCGCAATCCGATCCCTCGGTCACCATGACGCCCTCGCCGGAAGTCACCTTGGCACTTGACCACCTGTGCGGCAATGGCAGGTTGCACGGATGCTTCGGCGATGCCACGCTTCGCGAGTCCGACTCCGGCGTGGAGCACGGCGAGATCTACGTGGCGAGGATTGATGACCTGTTGATCGCGTTCGACGCCAAGGCGATCCCCGATTCGACGGTGCGGCTGACGATCCACGCCACCGCGGCGATCGCGGATGTGAAAATCGAAAAACTGGCCGGCTACATCCGCAGCGATTGCCGTGTCGAGTTCCCCAGCGGTGCGATCGTCGTTGTCCCCGGCAGCACGCTCCGCGGTTACGACGTGTACTTTGCCAGCTTGCTGGTCAAGCATCTTTAAATCGCCCGCTCGGATCTCCCGTTCGGACCGGCGCGCGGCCGGTCGCGCCGGCAATCCGGCAAGCCGGCTTCGGTGCCGACGCACGTCACGTGAAACGGGTCCGGCGTGAAACCCGGCCGGCGTGAAACATCGGCGTCGAAGAAAACTCGTCTTTCGAATTTCGACGTCTTTTTCCTAAAGTCCGTCCGTGCCGCGGCCGAGGCGATCGGCCCCAGTTCCTCACCCTCGGACGCGCCGTGCTACGCTGCCTGACCCTCGCATTGCTGACCTGGCTGGGATGTTGGTCCGCGAACCAAGCGTCCGCCGCAGACGCCCCTGCGGTCGCCGATGCACGGTCCGCAGCCGAGGAACCGGCGGCCATATCCTCGCCGTCGGCCATTTCCTTGCCGGGAGCCGGTCCCACCGAGGACCTGCGGGGCAGGGCAGGGGAGTCGTCCAACGCCGTGCCACGAGTGCTGACTCGGACGCCGGTTTCGGTGTCCGGTGAAGTGCTGCAGACATTCGCCGGCGGCCCCGAATCCTGGGCCAGCCCGGAACATTTCGGCAGCAGCCTGCAAACCATGCTGGTGCTGTCGGTGATCAGCTTGGCGCCCGCCATCTTGTTGATGACCACGTGCTACGTCCGCATCGTCGTGGTGCTGTCGCTGTTACGCCAAGCGATCGGCCTGCAGTCGCTTCCTCCGACTCAAGTTTTGACCAGCATCTCACTGTTCATGACGCTCTCGGTGATGGCACCGGTTTGGTCGCGGGTGTATCGCGAAGCGATCCAACCCTACACCGACCCCGAAACGCCGATGACGCTGGGTGAAGCGTACGATGCCGGGGCGTTGCCGATCCGGGAATTCATGGCCGTCCAAATTGCGGCAGCGGAAAACCATGATGATGTGTTGCTGTTCTTTCGCCATGCCTATCCCGACTCTCCGGAGCCCAGCTCTTTCGCCGATATTCCAGTTCAAGTGCTGTTGCCGGCATTCGTGATCAGCGAACTGAAGATTGCCTTTCTGATGGGCTTCAGCATCTACCTGCCATTCCTGGTGATCGACCTGGTCGTGGCCAGCGTGACGATGTCGATGGGGATGTTCATGCTGCCGCCGATGATGATTTCCCTGCCCCTGAAGTTGCTCCTGTTCGTCCTGGTCGACGGTTGGCATTTGGTGGTGAACATGTTGCTGACGAGTTTTGCGGCGGTGAGCTAAATGACGTTAAGTGCAGAACAAGCCGTGGACCTGTGTCGCCAAGCATTGATGCTGGCGTTGTTGCTGGCCGCACCAATCTTGATCGTGGCGGCGGTCGTCGGCGTGGTGTCGGGCCTGCTGCAGACGCTGTTTCACGTCCAGGATCAATCGATCGCGTTCGTACCCAAACTGATCGTTTCCAGTTGCGTCCTGCTGGCGTGTTTGCCGTGGATCTTCTCACGAATGATTGAATTCACCCAATCGCTGTTCGTCGGCATCGGGATGTAATTGACAAGATGGACCAGGAAGTCATTGCATCGCTGGGCCAACAGTGGTTGTGGGGCAAGGCCGTACTCGGTCTGCTGATCGCAGCGCGTCTCGGCGGGATGATTGCGGCGATGCCGATGTTGACAACCGGGCTGCCGTTGCGGTTTCGGATTCTGTTGGTCGCCCTGATGTCTTTGCTGATAATCCCCGGCGTCGGTCCGCTGGTCCTGACGGATTTAACGGCATCCTCGATAGCCGACGTCGGGATCGCGGCGGGGCGAGAACTGATCCTGGGGATGGTGATGGGCGGCGTGGTGCAGTTGCTGATCAGCGGCATTCAGGTCGCGGGCGAACTGATCACCGTGGCCGCCGGATTGCAACTTGCACAATCCGCGGACCCGTCCACCGGCGAAACGGTCCCGCACCTGTCGCGTCTGGTCGGACTGTTGGTGATGACAATCCTGTTGGCCAGCGGCGGACATCGCCTGCTGATCGATGCCGTCCTGAGCAGCTTTCAGCACCTGCCGCCGATGTCGGCATCGATCGACACCACGATGTTCGAATTGGTCGTCGACCACCTGGCAATCGGAATCGAGTCGGGTCTGAGAGTTGCCGCACCCGTAGTCGCCTGCGTGCTCTTGACCAATCTGTTGGTCGCGTTGATCAGCCGCACCGTTCCGCAATTGAATTTGATGGCGGTCGGATTGAACTTGAACGTGTTGGCGGTGTTGGTGGTGACGGCGTTGACCGTCGGATCGGTGGGAATCGTGTTCGAGGCAGAATTAGCTGACGCGGTCAGTCACTTGAGCTTTCGGTAAGCGAACATGTCGGAAAAGATCCATCCACCAACACCGCGGCGACGGCAACAAGCGAAAGAGCAGGGCAGGGTACCCCGCAGCGGCGAAATGGTTGCGGCGGGATCGCTGCTGGCAACCACCGGACTGCTTGCCTGGTGCGGACCGGCGCTGGCCTCGGAGATGATGGAGTTGATCGGCCAGTCGATGCAGCAACCGCGGATCACGCTGGACACCGGAGACTCGCCGATCGATGGAGCGTTCCGATTGATCGTTCGATCCGTCTTCGCCTTGGGCCTGTTGGTCGCCCCGATGTGCCTGGCAATGATGATGTGCGCCGTCGCGTTCAATCTGCTGCAAACCGGATGGGCGGTCACCCCGCGTCGACTTCAACCGTCGTTGGAGCGTCTCTCCCCGGGACGCAAGGCCGGCGAGTTGCTTTCGGCTCGCACGTTGGCCGGCTTTGGAATCCTGTTGCTGCGGCTCGCCGCGCTGATCGCCACGTCCGTCTACCTGATTCGCGACTGCCTGCCGGAGATTGCGACGCTCGCCCAGCGTCCGCTGCCGGAGAGTGCGGCATCGGTTTTTCACATGATGGTCCGCTGTTGCGGATGGGTCGGCACGACGCTGCTGATCTTCGCCGTGCTGGATTACGCCCTGGCGTGGTGGCACCACGAGCGAGATCTGATGATGAGCGAACAGGAGCTGCGCGAGGAATTGCGCAACAGCGAAGCGACCCGTCACCCATCGCCTCAAGCCCGAACCCGGCCGGTGCAGCCCGTGTCCTGATCCCCGGGAGGAGGAAAAGGGGACGGGGGTCAATAGTGCAAAGCGCCCGAAGCGATGGGCCGTTCCGGCTATTGACCCCCGTCCCCTTTTCCGACCCGGCTGCCCGTGCGTTGCGACTTGACCGCCGCCCACCCGATGACGTAAAGTTCTGGCATGATGATTTCGCTGCTAAGCCTGCTACGACTACTACTGTCGCCCCACGGGCGGGAGATGAGGGTTTGTACGCACCGCTAGCACGGCGGCATCTGTGACAAAACAGCGTGAACCCGAGTCCCCCGCGGACTCGGGTTTTTTTTGTGCCTGCTGCGATCAATACTATTGAATCAATTTCCTCAGGAACCACCCATGGACTCCACCGAATCCTCGACCGCGACCGCCGCGGCGGCGACCCGCGAAGCCGCTCCACGCCAGATCCGGATTTTTGACACGACGCTCCGCGACGGCGAGCAATCGCCGGGGGCGAGCATGAATTTGACCGAGAAGTTGGAGGTGGCGCATTCGCTGGCCGACCTGGGTGTGGACGTCATCGAAGCCGGTTTCCCGATCGCGTCGCCGGGCGACTTCGATTCGGTCAAGCAGATCGCCGAATCCATTCGCGGTTCCACGATTTGTGGGCTGGCCCGATGCGCGGAGAAAGACATCCTGCGCGCCGCCGAGGCGTTGCAAAATGCCGAACAGGGGCGGATCCACGTGTTTCTGGCGACCAGTGCGATCCATCGCGAATTCAAACTGCGGATGACGCCCGATGAAATCGTCGATCGCGCGGTCAACGGCGTAAAGTTGGCCGTCAGCAAATGTGCTGACGTTGAGTTTTCTCCCGAAGACGCTTGCCGCACCGAGCACGATTTTCTGTGTCGTGTCGTCGAGGCCGCCATCGACGCGGGCGCCACCACGATCAATGTCCCCGACACCGTCGGTTACGTCACGCCCGAGGAGATCTTCAAAATCTTCCAAATGCTCCGCAACCGCGTCCCCAACATCGACAAGGCGGTGTTGAGCACGCACTGCCACGACGACCTGGGAATGGCGGTGGCCAACAGTTTGGCAGCCGTCGCGGCCGGCGCCGGGCAAATCGAGTGCACGATCAACGGGATCGGCGAACGGGCCGGCAACGCAGCGTTGGAAGAGGTCGTGATGGCGATGAAGACGCGCAGCGATTTCTACCACTGCGCGACCCGCATCGATTCCAAACGCCTGGTTCCCGCCAGCCGCCTGGTCAGCAAAGTCACCGGGATGAGCGTCCAACGTAACAAGGCCATCGTCGGCCGAAATGCGTTCGCCCACGAATCCGGGATTCACCAGGACGGAATGCTCAAGGAACGAAGCACGTACGAAATCATGTCACCGGAAGAAGTCGGGTTCGCCAAAACCGACTTGGTGCTGGGAAAACACAGCGGTCGTGCCGCTTTGGCCGACCGCGCCCGAACGCTGGGATTTCATTTGGCCGGTGAGGAACTGCAACAGGTGTTTGAACAGTTCAAAGTGTTGGCCGATAAAAAGAAAGAAATCTACGACGGCGACATCATCGCACTGGTCCAACAACAGATCAGCAGCGGACAAGGACAACGCTGGTCCCTGGTCGACTATCAAGTCACCAGTTCCAAGAGCTCCACGCCGGAAGTCAAACTGACCCTGTCCGACGGCGTGGAAACCAAGTCGGCCGAAGTCACCGAAGGCGATGGACCGATCGATGCGGCTTTCTGGGCGGTCGAACAGATCACCGGGATCAAATTGGTGTGCAAGGACTTTCGCGTTCACAGTGCCACGCTGGGGCGAGACGCCCAGGGCGAAGTCAACTTGGAAGTCGAATATCGCGGGCGTTTGTACCGCGGCGTGGGCGTCAGCACCGACAGCGTCGAAAGCACCATCCTGGCGATCTTGAATGCCATCAACCGGATCAACCCTGACGATCCCGAGTGACGCGTCGCCGTTTCCGTCGGCTTGCGCCGACGGCAGGGGGCCGTCGGCGCTGCGTGACTGGAGTCAGTGAAGCGAAGAATCGAAGACACGGCGCGGGCGTCAAGCCTACGACTTTTCCCTGTCGTCGTCTTCCTCACTGACCGGGAACTGCAACTCACCGGTCAGCGGATCGGGATGCAGCAACATCGAATCGCTGTCGGGCGTGAACTTGCCGTCTCCGGTCAGCGGTTGGATCGGCGACTCGGGGCTGAACGGCTCCGACGATTCATCGATCTCGTCCGAGTCCAAATCGCCGACGTCCAGCGGCATCGGGTCGATCTCGGTTTCCAAGGAAGTCGCTTCCATCGACGAGAGCATTTCGGCGACCTGCGCGTCGGCCACGTCGGCATCCTGTATCTCCTGGTCGGTCGGGACCGGGTCCAGGTCCGAATCGGACTGCAGAAACGCTTCCTGCTCGGAGACTTCGGTGTCCAGCCCCAACTCCTCGCTGCTGGTTTCCGACGTCGCCTCCACCGGTGACGCGGGCGTCGATTCCTCCGAGGAATCCGATTCCGACGGATCCAGCGCCAGCGTGGCAACCGGCGATGCGTCACCCGCCTCCACATCCGACTCCGGCAGCTGGTCGATCAACGGCGAAGGAAAGATCTCGTCGACGTTGCCACGCAGCACCTGGCGTCCCAGTTCGATGGCCTTCTCCTCGCTCCATCCGTTCTCCCCGACGAATTCGTCAGCCAACACGCCGGCCAGAATCCAACGGTACATGTCGAACTTGGGCAGGACAAATTCCAGCTTGTAAGCGTCGCTGTAGTAGGCGACCTGCTTGTTGCGCGGGACCGCTTCCAGCCTGGCCGCGGCATCGCGGCGGATGAACGACGGCGTGTTGCTGTACCACCAGTGACCGTTGGTGTAGACGTTGGGGAATATCCAGCTGTAGCTGACCAATTCCTGATTGGTCACGCTGGCCAACACCGAAACCGGAAACTTGACCTTCGGAAAGGCGTTGAACAGTTCGCGATACTGAATCAACGAAACACGACTGTCATACAAATCGCGTCCCTGGTGCACGCCACCCGGATAGACACCGCGGTTGACGCCGATCATCAGATCGAATGGCAAACCGTATTCGTCGCAAAGCTCGGCCAGCGTCCAGAACACGCGCCGCGAAATCGCATCCTGGTTGGCCGGATCGGCCGCGACGCCTTCGGACAGCAGCTGGTCCAGGGCTTTCTGAGCTCGTCCATCGCCGACCATCGTCGGCTGGAACGTCGGCGGAATCGAAATGGCGCACGCCCGGGCACCGCCCGCGACGAAGTGTTCGAACCGCTGCTGCAAGCTTTCTCGCAGCGACGCCAACGATCCATCCAGGGACACACCGCTGGCGGCTTCCAATCGCTGCCGCACCTCCGGTTTGGCCAGGTGAAACACCAGGTCATCGGTCCGCAAGCAGGGGATGTAGGTGCTGGAGTCGAATCCCTGCAGATCGTCGTCGAAGTCGTTCGTCAAGAAAACGGCTTCGACGTTGCTCTGGTCCAACACCATTTGCGGCCAGTCGGCCGAACGCATCTTTGCTTCGGCCGTGTCGTACAAATGTTCCCAATTATCCGGTGTGATCGCGTCGTCTTCGAAGTCAAAGAATTCTCGGCAGATCCGCAGCAACCAGTGATAATTGGCGGTGTTAGAAATGTGGCCCAGCCCGTGAGCCATCCGCCCGACCAGTTCTCGCGGCGAGATTCCCGGCTGCTCGATTTCTTCGCGCGGCATCCCGGCGGAATGAACCAATTCGGTGTAGTAGTGATATCCCAGAATGTCCGCCAGAGTGTGCGATCCGGGATCATGCGGATTGATGTGCGTGTGGGGATCGATCAGACGAATCGAGGCGATCGCCTGGTAGATGGTCTCGCGTGCGGCAACAAGTTTTTGAGACGTGATGGAGGCCATGGGGACTCGATGAACAGGGCGGGAAGTTCAAGACATGCGGTGCGTCAACGTCACATTCTTGGATCGTCCATGGAATGGAAACGGGGAACCAAAAACCAAGTGGCCCGTCGGGTGCTTGGCATGATGGATCAAAAGGGCGTTTGCGAACGTGCCCCGCTTCCGTTCCAACCAGCAAGCAAAGATTTTGGGTGTGACACGACATGAGCCAAACTGGACAGGATACCCCCTCGGCTCGCGTCGGGACAATCGCACCGAAACAGCCCCGGCCCGAAAGACGCCGCTGGGGGTGCTGCGTTTTCACCCTCCCTGAGCAGCAGGGTGCGTTCGAACCGGTTCCCGCGCGGTTTGCAGCCCCCACGGCGGGTGATCCGCGGGAACGGGCCGAAAAGGCAGACTTTTCAGTGCTTGGCCGACCAAATTCGGCCCCGCGTTGCCAAAGCATCGAAAAAAATCGCCGCCGCAAGGTCCTCCGCGCTACAATGGTACCGCTGTCTCCGGACTGGCTGGATCCACACGGGCTGGCCCCACTTTGGCTGGATCCCCACTGTCTGGATCCGTTCGGTTCGTCCCAGGGAGTTTGACCCAAACATGGATCACTCACCACGAAGATTCACGCCCGAGCCATCGGTCGACGGGACGCAACCGGTTCAGAGCCAGCCAGCGGAATGCCGTCCGGAACCGCCCCATCCCGCGTTGCCACCGATCCTGCCGGACGTCTCTGCACACGAAGTTTCGGCAGACATTGCTTCGGCAGACGAGACCACCGCCAGTGATCCGGCGGAAGCTCCACCCCGATTGTCGTTTGAGGCGATCGACGTGGCCGCGGGAGCGGATTGCGACCCATCCAACGGTGATCACCTGCTATCGCAGCACGTGCCGGCCGAAGCCAGGTTGGCCGAACACAGGTTGGCCGAAGTCAACCGGTCGGCAACCGCTCTGACCGAATCGGCCGCGGGCGAGCCACCCATCGAAGTCACCCTGGACGATGTCGTCTGTGAATCGGCTCCGCGGACGATCCCCGCGCCGCGACGCGGTGAACCGATCTTGCACTCGCTGGTGCTGCTGGCCACCATCCTGATCATGCTGGGCGCCGCACGGTTCGTTGTGCCGGGCATTGTCGAGGAGATTCGCTATGCGCAACACCGCGGGCAACTGCGTGCGGAGTTCGAAGTGGCAAGCGAAGGTTTGCGAAACGTTTCGCTGGACACGCTCAGCCAGGCTTACCAGATGGTGACGGCTGCGGCCGGCCCCAGCGTGGTGCACATCAACGTCACCCGCAACTCCGATCCCGGCATGCGTGGCGTCAACTATCGGGACTCGGCTCCAATGCCGGTCTCCGACCAAGGCAGTGGTGTGATCGTCGACCCCGCAGGATTTGTGCTGACCAACCGGCACGTGATCGCTGACGGCGAGGAGATCGAAGTCACGCTCAGCGACGGCCGGACGGTCGTGGCCTCGGTCACCGGCACCGATCCCGTGACGGACCTGGCCGTGCTCAAGATCGATGCCGATCGTCTGATCCCCATTCCCTGGGGCGACAGCGAACGGATCCGCGTGGGATCGCCGGTGTGGGCCATCGGCAGCCCCTTCGGACTCGATCGCACAGTGACCTTTGGCATTCTGAGCGGGAAGCACCGCGTGATCCGTGCCAGCGAGCGCTACCAGGATTTCATGCAAAGCGACGTGGCCGTCAATCCGGGCAACAGCGGCGGCCCGCTGGTCGATTCCAAAGGCACTTTGATCGGCATCAACACCGCGATTGTCGGCGACACCTACCAGGGGGTCAGCTTTTCGATCCCCAGTGCGGTCGCCAAAAAGGTCTACGAACAAATCCGCAAATCGGGATCGGTTGCCCGCGGCTGGCTGGGTGTCTCGCTGGAAGAAGTACCCGACGCCTTGGTCGCCGGCGACAACTACCGCGTCCGCGGGGCCCGGGTCGATTCGTTGGCCGACAACGGCTCCGGAGCCGCCAAAGCCGGATTGCAACCGGGCGACATCATCGCCAAAGTCGATGCGGAGCCGATCCGGGATGTCCTGCACCTGATTCAAGTAATCGGCAACGCGATGGCCGGCACCCAGGTGCGTCTATCGGTCATCCGCGACACCCAGCAGTTCGAAGTCGACGTGCTGTTGGGCGAACGGCCGGCCCCCCTGGTGCTCCGGTAGGCTCTGTCTGAAAAGTCGGACGAGCGGATAAGGGGCCCTCGCAGCTGGATTTCAGACCGAAGCTGAAAAGCCAGCATCACTTTCGGTCAGCCGCCTGTCGCTAGCCGCGGGTTTTCCCAATCGAAGGAATCGAAAAAGTGGAGATCCCGCTCTATACTGTCAGCGCAGGTGTTTTTTGCCGATTTTGAACCACCGCCTTTGAACCATTGCCCGGGTGCGATCATCGCGGTGGCCAAGCATCGCCACCGGATCAGCGAACGCCTTTGCGAACCCCACGGAGTGCTCGCGGTTCCCCCCGCGGTCGCTCGGACGCAACTTGCATCCGCCATTTGAAGGCCCCGGCCACCTGGACGTCGCGGACGACTCGGACCGAGTCGGTCACCCGCGAAACAACTCATTCGAACCGAAATCCCATCGCAGGAACGATCTTACCGTGACCACGACACGAGCCCTCGCTCTGCCCCTTGTCGCCGCCGCTGGCTGCATGTTGCTGTTCCCGATCACGTCCCCGGCCCAGACGGCCACCGCCGAGGTGCCGGGGATCAGCGCCGAAAAGCCGTCCGAAGGACCGTCGGTCAAAGTCGATGAGGGCTACATGGTTCCGTACACCTTTCGCGTTCCCGGGACCGACAAGACCGTCGAAATGATTCCGGTACCGGGTGGTGAGTACCTGATGGGCAGCCCGGAATCGGAAGCCGATCGGCGCGACGACGAAGGGCCCCAGATCAAGGTCACCGTCGATCCGATGTGGGTCTCCAAGACGGAAGTGACCTGGGGTTTGTACAAGGAATACATGAACCTGTACGGGATCTTCAAACAGTTCGAATCCAGTGGAAAACGTCCGGTCGACGACTCCAACAAGGTGGACGCGATCACCGCGCCGACGGAATTGTATGACCCCACCTTTACTTACGAGTACGGCGAAGAGCCCAATCAGCCCGCGGTCACCATGACCCAGTACGCCGCCCAACAATTCACCAAATGGCTCAGCCTGATCACGGGCAACCAGTACCGCCTGCCGACGGAGGCGGAATGGGAGTACGCCGCGCGAGGCGGCACCAAGACGGCCTATTCCTGGGGAGACGAAAGCGACGACATCGACGATTACTCTTGGTACTTCGACAACGCGGACGAAGGGCAGGTCGATGTGGCGTCCAAGAAGCCCAATCCCTTCGGGCTGTACGACATGCACGGCAACGTCGCCGAATGGACCGTCAATGCTTACACGGAAAACGGCTACGAAGACTTTGCCGACAAGGCGCCGCTGAATGCGACCGATGCGGTCGTTTGGCCCGACCAGCCGTCTCCCTGCGTGGTCCGCGGCGGCAGCTGGGAAATGGATCCGGAGGACTTGCGCAGTGCCGCGCGTCTGCCGTCGGACGACGAAGAGTGGAAATCGGAAGACCCGAACTTCCCCCGCAGCCCGTGGTGGTTCACCAGCGATCCGGCCCGCGGCGTGGGCTTCCGGATTTTCCGCTCGTACAAACCGCTTCCCAAAGAGAAGATCAGCAAGTTTTGGGAAGCCCAGTCCGAAGACGTCATGCTGGATGTCCAGTCGCGACTGGACGGCGGCCGCGGCGGCTTGGGATTGGTTGATCCCGAGCTTCCCAAAGTGATCGAAGCGATGAAGCAATAGCGCAAAGCGATTGCGATCGCAAGGGATGTTCCCCGTTTACCTTCCCTCCGGCGGTGTCGCCGAGGCTTTGCGACGACGCGGGGAGGTGAAGCAGGACCAGACTCCGGAATTTCGGCAAACGACGCCTGTGGGTTGGCGGAGCTCGATCGCTGACAGGAAACATCGTCATAGCGATTGACGGTGGCGGCGATCCGAGTCCAATACGGCAACTGCCGCCAAATCGCCCGCTTGTCAGCTCGCCAGCGTTTCAGCTTGCCAGCGACCGCCGGCGAACCTGCCGGCCCGCCGACCGCTCAGCCTAACCAACCGATCGCCTTTCGCCCCGCGTCACGGTTGATCCTGTCCGCCCAACCTCCATTTACCCCCTCTCAATTCCGTGTACGAAACCCTCGCAGTGGTCGGCGCGACTGGCGCCGTCGGACGCATCGTTTTGCAACAATTGGTCGATCGCGATTTCCCCTACAAGCGCTTGAAGCTGTTGGCATCCTCACGTTCGGTCGGCCAGGAAGTCCGGGTCAAGGATGAAACGGTGCGAATCGAATTGCTTCAGCCCGGCGCGTTCAAAGACGTCGACCTGGTCATCGCCAGCACGCCGGACGAAGTCTCCGCCGAGTTCGCGCCCTACGCGGTCGAAGAAGGGGCCGTGGTGGTGGACGAGAGCGGCTACTGGCGGATGGATCCCAAAGTCCCGTTGATCATCCCGGAAGTCAATCCGGACGCGATCAACGATCACCAGGGAATCATCGCCAGCCCCAACTGCAGCACGACCCAGATGGTCGTGGCGTTGGCGCCGCTGCACCACGCGGCGACTGTCAAACGCGTGGTCGTCAGCACCTATCAAGCGACCAGCGGAGCCGGGCTGGCCGGGAACGTCGAACTGGAAGCCAGCACCAAAGCCATCTTGAACGGGCAAGCGCCCAAGTCGGAAACCTTCCAGCATCCGATCGGATTCAACCTGATCCCACAAATCGGCAGCGAGAAGCACGAGGGATACACCAGCGAAGAAATGAAGATGGTGTACGAGACCCGCAAGATCCTCGGCGACGACCAAATCCAAGTCTGTCCGACGGCGGTTCGCGTTCCCGTGACCGTCGGCCACAGCGAATCGATTTTGGTGGAGACCGAGAAACCGCTTTCCGTCCAACAGGCCACGGAATTGTTTCGATCGGCACCGGGGATCACCGTCGTGGATGACCTGCCCAACCACGGCTACCCGATGCCGCGTGATTGCGACGGCAAGGACGACGTGTTCGTCGGGCGAATCCGACGCGACATCAGCGGCAACGGAAACAGCATCGCGTTCTGGTGTGTCAGCGACAACCTCCGCAAGGGTGCCGCGACCAATGCCGTTCAAATTGCCGAGTTACTGCAGAAGTCCGTCGCTTCGGCCAACTGATCGGTGACGCGGACTTTCTGTCTGACCATCGCCTACGACGGGACGGACTACGCCGGCTGGCAGGTCCAACCCGGTCAGCCGACGATTCAGGGAACGCTGCAACAGGCGATCAAGAAGGCGACCGGTCACGATGTGACCGTGACCGGTAGCGGTCGCACCGATGCCGGCGTGCACGCACTCGGCCAAGTGGCAAGCTGCCGTTTTCCGGTCTGGACGGCATCGGCCGACGCGTTGCTGAAAGCGATCAATTCTCGGTTGCCATCGTCGGTCGTCGTGACCGAGGTCCGCGATGCGCCGCTGGACTTTCACGCGATCCGCGACGCGATCGGCAAACGCTACCGCTACCAGATCCAGGTGCGTCGGCAGCGCGACCCCTTCCAGCACCGGTACCGCTGGCGTCTTCGTCGCGAAGTCGACCTGGATGCGATGTCCGAGGCAGCCGCCAAAATCATCGGGCATCGCGACTTCGCCAGCTTCGAATCCGCCGGAGCGCGTCGCAAAACTTCCGTCCGAGATGTCCGCGATTGCCAATTGATTGTCTCAGAAGACTTCCAACGCAGCGGCCATCTGGCCGTCGAAGTGGAGGCCAACGGCTTTCTTTACAACATGGTCCGGAACATCGTCGGGACGCTGGTGGAGGTCGGCTTCGGAAAGCAGCCGCCGGCGTGGATCGACGACGTGCTTTCCAGGCAGGACCGGATCTTCGCCGGTCCGACCGCCCCCCCGCAGGGTCTGTTTCTGAAAGAAGTTTTCTACCAGCCGTTCCAGCCCTCCGATTGAAGGGCCCCCGAAAGCACCACGCTTTGTGACTGAAGTCGCGGAAGCTGCGGCCGCCCCCAACTACACCGGATCGACACTCGCCTTTAACAATTCCTTAACGGAATCCGGTGCCCGATGCTCAATAATGTGGCCGACCTTTAAAAGTGCGGCATGATGCGCAAGTGTGACCGGATCGAGCTCGCGGAATAGCAGAACAGCAATAGACCATGTCGGTTGAAACCACCGTGCAAGAACCGGTTCTCGACGACGCGACTCGCGATTTCGTGCGTCGTGCGCTGCATGCGGGTCTGGTCGAATTGGACGACATCAAAAAGGTCGTCGTGTCTTTGATGACCGAGGACGTGCGGTTCAATCCCGAGCGTTTGGCCGAAGGTTTGGTCGGCGCGGGGATGCTGACTCCCTGGCAGGCGCGCAAACTGCTCGCCGGAAAAGCCCGAGGGTTTCATCTAGGCAACTATCGGCTTCTGCGGCCGCTCGGACGCGGCGGCATGGGCGTCGTGTTCCTGGCCCAGCACTCCGTGATGAACCGCTTGATGGCCTTGAAGATTCTGCCGGCCGAAGCATCTCGCGACGCCCGGCGAATCGAACGGTTCAAGGAAGAAGCTCGTGCGTCGGCCAAGTTGGAACACTCCAACATCGTCCAGGCGTACGACTTCGCCGAGTCCGACGGCAAGCTGTACATCGTGATGGAGTACATCGAAGGGGTCGACCTGCACCGAGCGATCGTTCGCGACGGCGTGATGTCGCCGGCAACGTCGTTGGACGCAATCATTCAAACGACCGATGCGCTTGCCCATGCCCATCAACGCGGCATCGTGCACCGGGACATCAAGCCGTCCAATCTGCTGCTTCGCTCGGACGGCACAATCAAGGTCAGCGACATGGGGCTGGCGCGGATCGGCTATTCGGCCGCCGACTCCGATGCGCCCAATCGGTTGACCGGCACGGCAGACTTCATCGCACCGGAACAGGCGATCGACAGTCACGCGGTGGACGCCCGCGCGGACATTTACTCGCTGGGCTGCACTTGGTACTTCCTGCTGGTCGGCAAACCGCCCTACACCGGGGCGAACGTCGCCCAACGGTTGGCCAAACATCAGACGGCAGCGGTTCCGGCGGTTTCCGACAAACGCTCCGATTGTCCCACCGCCATCAGCCAGCTGATCCAACGGATGATGGCCAAGCGTCCCGAGGACCGTCCGGCTTCGGCCGCGGAACTCTTGACGCAGCTCAAACGCATGGCCGGGTCGCAACCTTCCCGCTCCGAATTGGCCGACCGCGATTATTCGGCCGCGGCGCCCCTGATCGTGGACGACTCTTCCAGCTTTGGTTCATTGGACGACAGTGGCCCGGTCCGCAGCGCCGGCTCGAGTTCGATGGCTGAGGTCGGCGAAATTGACTTCGGATCCTTGCCGCCGATGGATTCGTTTGCACCGGCCGCTCTTCCTGTCTCGCCCCTGACGGCGCCTCCTCAACCGACGACAAAGAAGAGCAAATTTGCCTCGGCAAGCACCGAGGGCGACTCCAACCAAAGCATCCTGCTGGGCGTCGGGCTGTCACTGTCGGTTCTGGCACTGCTGGTCGTTCTGGGCATCACGTTTTTCCAGATGACCCGGGAAGACACCGCCAATCCGAAATTGAAATCGGTGGAGGACGGGAAGGGAAACGTGATTGTGATCGGCCAGTGATCGGGTGTTGTTTTGCGAGTAAGAGGATGTGGTGAAGAACTTTGCTGCCCATCGCACGGGGAGAATGTTCCGGCTAAGCTTTCCAACAGCAGTTCCCGGTGGCCGCCGCACGTCGCGGACGTCCATGCACCCGATCGTAAGTCATTTCCAATGTCCGTCGAACTGATCATCACGCAAGGTAGCAATAAGGGGACGGCGGCGCCGATTCACCCCGGCTATTACCTGGTGGGTCGACACAAGGAATGCCAGATTCGGCCCAAGAGCCGTTCGGTCAGCCGACGCCATTGCCTGTTGCTGCGCAATGACGACGGCGTTGGCGCGCTGGATTTGAAGAGCACCGGCGGCACGTTCGTCAACGGACAGCGGATCGAGCCTCACCAGTGGTGCGTCTTGAGGGACACGGATGAGATCCGATTCGGCAAGGTGGCTTTCACGGTGTCGATCCGCGAACCCGCCCTGGCCGGCGGTCCACTGGAAACCGACGCTCGATCGCAGGGTCGGCCCGCGACCGAACCGGCGGGCACGCCGCGCGACATGCCACCGGCATCCTGGCAGAATTCGGAAGTGGCCGAGTTCCTGGAAGAAGAAGACGCCGCTGCGATGCAGCAACGCTATGCGGCAATCCGAGGCGACGATGATGCCGCGTCCGATCGCCGCGGATCGGGGGCGGCGGCGGACGATCTGCGAGAAGACGACGACCTGAGCGTCTTTAACGACACACCGCTGGAAAAGGACGTCTCGCACGACACGTTCATCGGGGACCTGCCCGATGACGAAGAATCGCCGGCCCCCGACGAAGTGACCACTTCGAAATCCATCGAAGTCGATTCCAAACCGCGGAAAAAGCTCCCACGCAAACCGATCGACCCGAAGACCTACAAACGGGCGGCAAAGCGCTCGATCAGTATGCCTTCGCTCTCAATGTCCCTGGATTGGAAGGTGTGGGGCGCGGTGACCTTGGTGATCGCCACTCTGAGCCTGTTCGGCTACCAGATCTACCGTTTTCAGAACGGGCCGGAAATCGAAATCCGCGAGAACCTGGACTGATCCCACGCGGTGCATCCCGCGACCCGCCGCTTTGCGATTTTGGGTTGTCGCCAGTTGGAAGCCGAATTCGCTGCTTCGGAGTCCTGCCCCGACTTGAGCCAACTTGACAGTGGGTGCTGTGGCGGTTTTGGTTAGGTGCGGCCGATTTCCCGTCACCTTCCGCTTACCCGTCGCGTCATGTCGCTGCTGCTCCTGATCGACGGGTACAACCTGTCCCAACCGATCGCCCCGTCCTCGGCACCGCCTCCGGGTTGGCTGGAGAACAACCGCCGGGTGTTGCTCCGCGACCTGACCAACCATCTGCCCGATGCGGTCCGGGATCAGACCTGCGTGGTGTTTGATGCCGCCGACCCTCCCCGAGATCGACCGGATCGCTACACGCAGCAGGGGATCGACATTCAGTTCGCGGTCCGGCACGCATCGGCCGACGAGTTGCTCCAGGAGATCATCCGCGCCCACCACACCCCCAAACGGCTGATGGTCGTCTCCTCGGACCATCAGGTCCAGCTGGCCGCGAAGCGCCGGGGAGCGAAATTCTTTGACAGCCAGCCCTGGCTGGATGACCTGACCGACGGCAAGCTCCACTTGGCCGTCAAACTGCCGCAGCCGCCCGGCAACCCGTCAGATCAAGACGGCGGGGCAGGGCAGGGTACCCGACAAAAACCCGGCCCGGTTGCACCGGAGGAGGTTTCCGATTGGCTGCGGGAATTCGGCTTCGAAGACTGACTGGACGGCGACACTTTCATTCAAAAACACCGTGATTTGCGGTGCAATGAACGGCGTGGCGTTAGTCGCCGGTCGAAGCGGGACAAACCGCGGCTCAGCCAACGTGCGAAAACCCGCGGCTAGCGCCAAGCGGCGCACCCAAAGTGGCTCTTTCCGGCTAAGGATCCTCCGTTTCGGCGGAGCATTTGGGTGGGGATTTCGGGAGGCGGTTCCGGGCACGGGTTTCGGCGAAATGCGGCGGCCGGCACGGCCGGGGCGCGGGCCCTTTATGGCGTTCTCCATCCGACCTCCGCGACGCTGCTCCTTCCGCAGTCGCCTTGCGCGTCATAGAATCCCGGTCCCGAACGGCGATGCCGGGCGACCGCACTGCCACCTCACCCCCCAATCGAAAATCCGTCGATTCGATGACTGCAACTGCGACCAACCAACGCGCGTACAACTTTTCCGCTGGCCCCGCTGTCCTCCCCGTCCCAGTCCTGGAGGAAGTCCGCGACGAACTTCTGTGTCTGCCGGGAGCACGCAGTTCTTTGTTGGAGATGAGCCATCGCGACAAGCAGTTTGTCGACATTTTGCACGACGCGGAGAATTCGCTCCGATCTCTGCTGGGGATCGGTGACGACCACGCCGTGCTGTTCCTGCAGGGCGGGGCGGCGCTTCAGTTTTCGATGATTCCCGCGAACCTGTTGCGGGGCACCGGGAAATCGGCTGCCTACTTGCAAACGGGAACTTGGGGCAAGAAGGCCATCGCGGAAGCCAAGAAAGAAGGTGATGTTTCCATTGCCTACGACGCCAGCGGGTCCAACTTTGATCACACCCCGGGCAGCGGTGACTACAACGTCCCCGACGACGCGGCGTACCTTTATTACTGCAGCAACGAAACGATCCAGGGAGTTCAATTCCAAAGCGAACCTCCGTGTCCGGGCTCGGTTCCGCTGGTGTGCGACGCCTCCAGTGATTTCCTATGCCGCCCGCTGGACATGGAGAAGTACGGCATCCTGTACGCATGTGCCCAAAAGAATGCCGGACCGGCCGGGGTCACCGTGGTGGTGATCAAACGAGACCTGCTGGGGATCGGCAGTGACAAGCTGCCCGGTTACCTGAATTACAAGAACCATGCGGACAACGATTCGGAATGGAACACGCCGCCAACCTTTGCGATCTACGTGTTGGGCAAAGTTGCCAAATGGCTGGCAAACGATGTCGGCGGTTTGGACGCGATGGAACAAGCCAACCGCACCAAGGCGTCGCTTCTGTATGACGTGATCGATGGGTCGGGCAGGTTCTACACCGGACATGCGCGACCGGAAAGTCGTTCGATCATGAATGTGACCTTCACATTGCCCAACGACGACTTGCAATCGAAGTTCATTTCCACCGCGGCGGAACACGATTTGGTGAACCTGAAAGGTCACCGCAGCGTCGGCGGAATTCGCGCCAGCATCTACAACGCGATGCCGCTGGACGGTGTCAAAGCGCTCGCCGGCTTCATGTCCGACTTCGCTTCAAAGAACGCCTGATGCCCGATCGGCGTCGCCGGCGCGCCGCCCGCGTTGCTCTTCATCTTCGCCGGCCGACTTCCCCACCCTCTCCCTGTTTTTCTTTCCTGATGTACAAAATCCTGACGCTCAACAACATCTCGGTCAAAGGCCTTTCGCGACTTCCGCGCGAACAGTACGAGATCTCTTCGGACACCACGCGTCCTGACGGAATCCTGCTCCGCTCGTTCAAAATGCACGACATGGAGATTCCGGATTCGGTCGCCGCCATCGGACGTGCCGGTGCGGGAGTCAACAATATTCCGGTCGACCAAATGACCAAGCGGGGCGTGCCGGTCTTCAACGCCCCCGGGGCCAACGCCAACGCGGTCAAGGAATTGGTCCTCGCGGGCTTGCTGATCGCGTCGCGGAACATCTATCCGGCGATGCGGTTCGCCGGGACCCTGGAGGGAAGCGACGCCGAAATCTCCGCGGCCGTGGAATCGGGCAAGAAACAGTTTGTCGGATCCGAGTTGCCTTCGAAAAAGCTGGGAATCATCGGACTCGGGGCTATCGGCATCCGCGTCGCCAACGCCGCCAGCGCGTTGGGCATGAAGGTCATCGGCTACGATCCGCTGATCTCGGTGGAGAACGCCTGGAAACTGTCTCGCAAAGTCCAACAAGCGCTCAGCCTGGATCACTTGTTCTCGCAGTGCGACGCGGTCAGCGTGCACGTCCCGCTGCTCGACGCCACCCGCGGTCTGGTCAGCAAAGAGCGGATTGCGATGATGCCCGACGGCGGCACCATCGTGAACCTGGCTCGGGGCGGCATCTGCGACGACGAGGCCGTTCTGGCCGCGCTCGATTCGGGAAAGCTGAACGCCTACGTGATTGACTTTCCGACCGCGGCCCTGCTGAAGCATCCGAAGGTCGTTTCCTTTCCGCACCTTGGTGCGTCGACAGAAGAAGCCGAAGAAAATTGCGCGATCATGGTTGCCGACCAACTGCGTGAGTATCTGGAAGACGGCACCGTCCGCAACTCGGTGAACTTTCCCGAAGCGGTCATGCCGCGTGACGGAAAAGGCAGCCGAATCACGATCGCCAATGCAAACGTTCCCAACATGGTCGGCCAGATTTCGTCCATCCTGGCGGGCGCGGGTTTGAACATTGCCGACCTGTTGAACAAGTCACGTGGCGACGTCGCGTACACCGTGATCGATCTCGACGGCGGCGTCGAAGATACCGTGCTGGAGAAACTGGGCGCGATCGAAGGTGTGCTGACCGTCCGGCACCTTCCCGGCAAACCCTGACCCCGTTTGGAAGTCCGTCCCATGCACCCGTTCACACGGCTGACCTCGATGCGTTCGCTTGGACGGCAGATGCAAACGGTCACGCTGATCTTCGTCGGGTGTGTTGCGTGTTTGGGACCGACGCCACGTGGTTGGTCGCAAACGCCGTGGCGCCGCCACGCCATCGATGACCAATTCAAGGGCGCCGACGGCGTTCGCTTGGCAGATTTTAACGGGGACGGGTTGCAGGACGTCGTCACCGGATGGGAAGAATCGGGGTTGGTCCGTCTTTACCTGCACCCCGGCGCCGACGCCGTGACCGATCGCTGGCCCGCCGTGACCGTGGGACGAGCCCCGTCGCCGGAAGACGCGGTTGCGTGCGACATTGACGGGGATGGAAAACTGGATGTCCTCAGCTGCCACGAAGGCAAACACCGTCAAGCAATCGTCCATTGGAACGACGCGCCGGACAACTCCACCGAACAGTTGCTGCGGCGCGAACATTGGAACTCCGATCAGTTTCCGCAACTGGACGGCATTCAATGGATGTTCGCGCTTCCACTTGGTGAAATCGATTCGCGACGGTGCATCGCGATCGGTTCCAAAGGCAAGGATGCATCCATCACCTTGTTGGTCGCCCCCAGCGACGTTGCGGATGAGACGCCCCAAGCGAAACGCGACTTGAACCGCTGGACGGCGATTCGACTCCGCCCGGTCGGCTGGATCATGTCCCTTCGAGCGCGCGACATGGACGACGACGGTGACCTGGACATCGTGTTCAGCGATCGCAAGGGACCAGCACGACGCGTCGGATGGTTGGAACAGCCGTCGGACCTGCAAACCGCTTGGACCGAACACGGGGTCGGCGGTGACGGCGCCGAAGTGATGTTTCTGGACATCGATCAGGACCGCGTCGTCGTTGCCACACGAAAGTCGCACATCCTGGACTGCCGACGCGTCGGCGCACCGAACGATTCCCGCTGGCGAGTCTCGTCCATTGAAAACCCGCCCGGCGTGCCTTTCGGCAAGGCCGTCGCGCTGCTGCCGGAAGGCCGGATGCTGATGACGGCCAACACGAACGCCAGCCCGATCCGCGATCAGCCCGGCATTTGGATTCGCAGTCCCGGCGGTGAGTGGTCCGTCGTTGACCCAACGACCGAAACCAAGTTCGACCGAATGGAAGTGATCGACTTGGACGGCGACGGCGACCTGGACGTGATGACCTGCGAGGAACGTCGAAATCTGGGCGTGATCTGGTACGAAAACCCCGGGCAGGATTCTGGGAATCACTAGTGGTGCTTCCAGATCCGCCGTCAGGCACAGCCTGACCTACCGCTTGGGGTGAGCCGAGGGTTTCCTCGCCTCCAACCGGCGGCTAACGTCTTGCCGCTCTTTTCACCGCAAATCAACGTGGTTTTTGATTGGGCTGCAGGCGACGGTTTCACGGTGTTTCACGAACCGATTGGCTGGCGGGTCTTGCGCGGAATCATCTGGACCGGCCGGAGCGGATTTGGGTAGTGTCGTCTTTGACCATCCAGATGACCGCTCCAGCCCACCAGAAGGCCCGGAAGTGCCGCCGATCGACCGCTACCGACCGCTCCTGCTTCCGATCGGCATCATGGCCTGTCTGGTGGTCATTTTGTTGCCGCTGCCGACGCCCGTGATGGATCTGCTGCTGGCAGGCAACATCGCGCTGGCCGTGATCATTCTGCTAACCACGCTGCACGTTCGATCCCCGCTGGAATTCAGCGTGTTTCCGACGCTGTTGTTGGCGACCACGTTGTCTCGGCTGGTTCTGAACATCGCCACCACGCGGCTGATTTTGACGGGGGCTGCAACCGGCGGGGAAGATGCCGCCGGCGGTGTCGTCCGCACCTTCGGCCAATTCGTCGCCGGCAACCAGGTGGAGGTCGGGCTGATTCTGTTCCTGATCCTGGTCGTCGTCCAGTTTGTGGTGATCACGAAAGGCGCGACGCGAATCAGCGAGGTCGCCGCCCGTTTCGCTCTGGACGGCATGCCCGGGCGGCAATCGGCCATCGAAGCCGATTTGAACGCCGGGAACATCGATCCGGAAACGGCGTCCACCAAACGCGAGCAGTTGGGCGCCGAAGCCGACTTTTTCGCGGCCATGGACGGTGCTGGAAAATTTGTCCGCGGTGATGCGATCGCCGGTCTACTGATCACCGCCATCAACATCGTTGGCGGTTTGTACTTGGGCTTGTTCGTGTACGGAATGCCGGTCGGCCAAGCTGCATCGGTGTTCACGCGTTTGACCATTGGCGACGGCCTGGTCAGCCAGGTTCCGTCGCTGCTGATTTCCTTGTCGGCGGGATTCCTGGTGACCCGCGGGACGCGACCAACCGAACTGGGCGACAACTTCGTCCGGCAGCTATTTGGACAGTCCCAGGCGATGTGGATCGCCGGCGTTTTCTTGGTGCTGCTGGTCGTGACCGGATTGCCCCCGATTCCACTGCTGCTGCTCGGTTCGGGGTGCGTTCTGATCGCGACCACGCTGCGGCGAAGCGAACGCGAGCAAGAACACGCGCGACAACGTTCACGCGAGGAACAAGCGGCCGCCGAATCCGCCACTCAGAAACGTGTGGAAGACTTTTTGACCGTTGATCCGTTGGAAGTCGCGATCGGCTTGGGATTGCTGCCATTGGCGGATCCCAGTCGCGGCGGCGACCTGATGCAACGGATCGCCGGGTTGCGAAACCAAATGGCCGCCGAAATTGGGATCGTGTTGCCGAAAGTGCGTGTCCGTGACGACGCCACACTGGGCGACCAGGAATACGAAATTCGCCTGTTCGGCGACTTCGTTGCCCGAAGCGAGTTGCGGATGGACAAGTTGCTGGCGATCGGCAATGGCCAAACCACCGGGACGCTGCGTGGGGACGTGGTTTCCGAATCGAAAGCCAACGCACGTGCCGTCTGGATCGATCCGGCGGATCGGGAACAGGCGTTGATCTACGGATACAAAACTCAGACCGCGCCGGGCGTGCTGGCCGACCACTTGGAACAGGTCGCGCGGGCTCACGCGGACGAACTGCTTTCGCGTGATGCGACCAAGCACCTGCTGGACGAACTGCGCCAGATCGCCCCGGCGATGGTGGAGGAACTGGTTCCAGGCGTGATGGGTGTGGCGGACGTGCAAAAAGTCTTGCAGGGGCTGCTGCGGGAAGCCATCCCGATTCGCCAATTGAGCCTGATTCTGGAAGCGCTCAGCGACGCGGCGCGCGTCACCACCGAGACCGAAGTCCAAGTGGAATACGTCCGCCGTCGGCTCAAACGGACCCTCTGTTCCGGACTGCGTGACGCGGACCGCGTGCTGCGCGCGGTGGCCCTGGATGACTCCGTTGGAAGCAAGTTGATCGCGCAGGCAGCAACGCATGCCGGCGGCGAGCAGGGCAGGGCAGGGCGGTCAGCAAACATTTCGCAAGACGTCACTTGCAACGTGATTCGTCAAGCGGTTAAGAACCTAATCGATCGAGGATACCCACCGGTCATCCTGGTCGCCCCATCCTTGCGGCGCGACGTCAAGCGTGCCGCCGATGCGATGGGGATTTGGGCTCACGTCCTTTCGACTGACGAAATCACCAGCGACACCGAACTGGAAGTTCAGCCCCTCGCCTCTGCCCATCACGCGTCCTCGGCCGCCTGACCTGTCGATCGCCTTTATCCATTCACGCAGTCCGTTTTGATGCAAATCAAAGTCTTTCGAGCCGCCAATTTGCAAGCCGCGCTGGAGGAGATCCGAGAGCAGCTCGGCCCCAATGCGTCGGTCCTGAAAACACGGCAGTGCCGCGACGGTTGGATGGGATGGCTGGGACGCAGCTACGTCGAAGTCACCGCCACCGCGGCCACCGACGTGCTGCCGTCGCCACCGCTGAGCGTGTTGAACGCATCAAAGCATCCGATTGTCAGCAGTGTTCCGATCGACGCCCGTCCGCTGCAGCCGTCCGGCGATGAATCGCGACCGTTATCCATTCACAACGTTGCGTCCGCGCGTCCCACGGGGCCGGACGACCTCAGCCCTGCCGACCTTTCTCCGCTTGCCGACTATCACGCGCACCTGTTGTCCCTGGGGGTCGCGCGTCCCGTTGCCGACCGCTGGATCCGTGCCACGTCCGGCTTCGTCGCCAATCTGGGCGACCGATTGGAAGAGCCGTGGTGGAAACATTTACAGCGGAGTGTTGCCCGAGAAATTCGGCTCAGCGGCCCCATTCAATTGAATCCCGGGGAACGTCGCATCGTTGCGTTGATCGGTCCGACGGGCGTCGGAAAGACAACGACCATCGCCAAGCTCGCGGCGGGATTTCGCCTGCAATCCAAACGCCGTGTCGGTTTGCTGACCATCGACACCTTTCGAATCGCCGCGGTGCAGCAGCTTCAAGCGTATGCCCAGATCATGGATTTGCCGATGAGCGTGGTCGAATCGGCCGACCAGATGCGGCACGCGATCGAACAACTTGGCGACGTCGATCTGATTTTGATCGATACGGCCGGACGAAGCCCGAAAGGCGATGCGAGGATCGAGGGGCTGGCCGACGTGCTGCAAACGGCGCAACCGGACGAAACCCACCTGGTAATCAGCGCCACCAGCACCGCTGCGGTCGTGCAATCGGCTTTGGACGGCTTTGCCGTCGCCCGGCCCACCGCCGCGATCCTGACGAAGCTGGATGAGGCGCCCTACACGGCGGGAGTCCTGTCGGCGGTGACTTCGACCAACGACTTCGTTGGCGTTCCGATCAGCTACCTGACCAACGGACAACACGTTCCCGACGACATCGCGATCGCCACGACCGAACAGTTGCTGGCACGGTTGCTGCCGACCCCGATCGAAATGCCGCAAATCGAAGCGGCTTAATCCAAAAAACAACTCAACCTCAATTAGCCAACGGACCGATACAGAAGAAGACGAAGGCTGGACCGCGAAAAGATGACTTGAGAGCTTTTTTTCGGAGTCCGCTTTCGGCGACTGGGTAGACCCAGCCACGCTCCGGCAACAAACCTGGACACGGATGTCCCAACGGGTTGGCCGGTGCAAGGGTCTGCGATACCCGCGGGTGTCTGATGAGGAAGGTGGCATGGAAGCGACCTGAATCATCGACCGCTCGCAAGCGCCAGCCCGGCGCACTGACAACGATCAACGTTGCCTCGACGGCCGGACGCCGTCGGCGGAAACTTAAAAGTTCATGGAGGATTGGATGCCAGCCGCAGTATCAACGGACGACGAAATCCTAGAGGTTTGGAAGCAATTCAAACAAACCGATAAGGATGCCGAAGAATACGAACCGCTGCGTAATCGCTTGGTCGAGCGTTACATGCCGCTGGTTCGCTACAACGGCGAACGCATCTGGCAGCGACTGCCCGACGGCGTCGAGCTGGACGATCTGATCAGCGCCGGAATTTTCGGACTGATGGACGCGATCGATGCCTACGACATGGATCGGGGCGTCAAATTCGAAACGTACTGCGTTCCGCGAATTCGCGGCGCCATGTTGGACGAGCTTCGCACCATGGACTGGGTGCCTCGCCTGGTTCGCAGCAAAGCCAGCAAGCTGGCCGTCGCCAAGAAGAAACTGGAGACTCGATTCGGACGCCCGCCGTCGGTCCAGGAATTGGCCGAACACATGGAGCTGTCGATCGCCGAAGTCGAGAAGATGGAATCTGACGCGAATGCCGTCGGCGTCGTCTCGCTGAACAAGAAGTGGTACGAAACCGACAGCTACAAGGACGTCCGAGAAATCGACATCCTGGAAGATAAGAAGGGTGAAGATCCGACCCGCCGCGTGCAAAAGAACGACCTCATGCGGCTGGTCACCAAAGGGCTCAACCGCAACGAGCGTCTGATCATCATTCTGTACTACTACGAAGAACTGACGATGAAGGAGATCGGCGCAACGCTGGACCTTTCCGAGTCGCGCGTCAGCCAGATGCACACTTCCATCGTCAACCGTCTGCAAATGCAACTGGGACGTCGGCGCGTCGAGTTCGGCACCTGAGGCCGAACAGACTCTTTGCTCCGTGTTGGCGATCCACCCGGCACCAACACGACGACGGTCTTGAATCAAATCTACCGGCTGCCACCCGGTCTTCGGCCCGGCGCGAAAGCGTCGGGCTTTTTTGTTGGCTGCTCGACCCATCGAATGTGACTCGACATGCCGATCGGCGGGGCAGGGCAGGGGACCACTCCCGGCGTTCTCCCGGGGCACGCCGACGGAGTATCATGTTTCGGCGTCACCGTCGGCGCATTTCGTCCCATTTGCCCAGGCATCCCGGAATGATCCGATCCTTGCTGTTGCCCGTCTTGATCGTCGCGGCGACGTCGCCGCTGGTGCCCCCCAACGCTGCCATCGCCGGCCGACCCGTGTTGCGTCCCGACGATCGCCCGATGCTTGTCAGTGATGATTTCGAACTGGCCGACGGCGCCGCCTGGGACGGGGCAGCGACCCTGTACGTGCCCGACGTCAAAGGCCGAAAGTTGTTGGCGTTCAATCTTCGCAAACCGGATCAACCGCCCAAAACGGTTCTGGACTCGCTGGCCATTTCCGGGACATGTTTCCAGCTGGGCCAGCTGTACCTGGCCGACAACCGGGACGCGAGAATCCTGACGTTCCAGCCGGGCGGCGAGATCAAGACGTTTGCCGCCTTCGATTCGCAAGAACGCCCCAACGACTTGGCCGTCGATGCCGAGGGCAACGTCTACACGACGCTCACCCGCCAAGGCCTGGTGCGCAAGATCACACCGGAGGGAAACCAGTCAATCATCGCCAACGGTTTGGATTCACCCAACGGCATCGCGCTCTCGCCGTCGGGAAAACGGCTGTACGTCTCCTCAGCGCGGCTGGGAGTCATCTTTCGCATCGATTTGACCGGCGACCAGCCCAGCGGCGACGCTGCCGAACTTTTTTGCCAGTTGCCCGCAACCACCGACGGCTACAAGGGCGACGGGATGTGCGTCGACCGGGCCGGCAACCTGTACGTCTGTGGTGCCCAGTCGGTCGTCGTCTTCGATCCGTCCGGCGATCTGATCAGCACGCTGACGACTCCCCAACGCCCGATCAACGTGACAATCGCCGGCACGCAGGGCCGGACCTTGTTTGTCAGCACCTTTGGCGGTTTGTATCAGCACGATCTGTCTGCCTATGGTGTGATGCCAAATCGTCCGACGCAGCCGCAGAACGACGACTCGCCAACCTCGACCGCGATCCCCGATGGCATCCGGGCCGAGTTCAATCGGGTTTATGCGGTCGACGGAAAACGTGAATTGCTGATGGACCTGTTCGTGCCGCAATCAAACGATGCGGCCAAACCGGCTGTCATCGTTGTCCACGGTGGCGGCTGGATCAATGGTGACAAAACAAAGTTTCGGGCCCTGGCGATTCGGTTGGCAGAACGGGGGTATGTGACCGCGGCGATCGAGTACCGCTTGGCTCACGAAGCCACGTTTCCCGCCGGCGTCCGCGACTGCAACGCGGCAACCGTTTACCTGCGATCGCAGGCGAAGGAGTTGGGCATTGACCCGAAGCGCATCGCCGCGGTCGGCGGTTCGGCCGGAGGCCACTTGGTCGGGCTGATGGCGGCGGGCGACGACGTACCCGAGTTGAAGTCTCCCGCGGATCGTGATGCCGACTCGTCCCTGGCCGCCGCGGTTGTCATGGCGGGCCCCTTGGAAATCGCCACCGGTCCGGTCGCCGAACGTTCCATCCACCAGCGGGATCAATCCAACAGCAACGTCTGGTTGGACGGGAATCTGACCGAATGCCCGCAGTTGTACCACCTGGCCGACGCCCTGGAAAAAATCGACGCCTCGATGCCCCCGACTCTGTTCCTGTGCGGCAGCCAGGACAACCCGGATCGCAACGAAAAAGCGAGGGACAAGATGAACGCCCTCAACATTCCGAACCAGATCGTTGTCCACGAAGGCGCCAAGCATGGACATTGGAACCGAGCCGACTGGATCTCCCAAGTGGTTTCCGATATCGATGACTTCCTGAAAAAGCATCTCTGATAACGACCGGTTCGCCGAATCCGGTTCAGCGGCGACCGTGTCCTGACGAATTGCCGTCGCCGAGCTTTGTTTTTCATCCGACACCTCGCAGATCGTTGAATCTCCATTGCGCGTCGCCCACATCATCACACGAATGATCATTGGCGGTGCGCAGGAAAACACGCTGCTGAATTGTCGCGACTTGATTGACCAGTACGGCGACGACGTGATGTTGATCACGGGACCGGCGCTCGGCCCCGAAGGCGACCTGTTACAGCGTTCAGGTTTCGCGGACGCCGGCGACGGTCGGGGCAGGGCAGGGGAGTTGCGAATCAAGCTGCTTCCGGATTTACGCCGCAACATCGATCCGCTGCGAGACCTGCGGGCGGCACGCGCGATCCGTCGCACCCTGGCCGAATTTGATCCGCAAGTGGTCCACACCCACAGCGCCAAGGCCGGATTGCTGGGGCGTCATGCCGCCTGGTCGATGGGGATTCCTGCGGTCATCCATTCGGTGCACGGTGCGCCGTTCCATCGCTTCCAGCCACGTCCAGCGCGAGAGTTCTTTCGACGTTGCGAACGGTGGGCGGGATCCCGATGCCATCATTTGATTTCGGTTGCCGATGCGATGACCGACCTGATGGTCCAGGCCGGCGTCGCGCCGAGAGAGAAATTCACCACGGTCTACAGCGGAATGGATGTCGATCCTTTCCTGGCAGCGGATCGCCATCGCGACGCGGTTCGGGCCAAGTACGGTATTCTCGCTGACCAGGTGGTGATCGGCAAAATCGCCCGTCTGTTTCACCTCAAGGGTCATGACGATTTGATTGCAGCGGCCCAGGCGGTCGTCCGTCAGTGCCCGCAGGTGGTCTTTCTGCTGGTCGGAAGCGGCATCCTGGAAGACGCCTTGAAGGCCCGAATCGAATCCCTGCAACTTGGCCGTCACTTCATTTTCACCGGCTTGGTGCCGCCCGAGGACGTCCCGCCGCTGATCGGCGCGATGGACGTGCTGGTCCACACGTCTCTGCGTGAGGGGCTGGCACGGGCGTTGCCGCAGGCCTTGATCGCCGGGAAACCGGCGGTCAGTTACGACGTCGACGGCGCCCGCGAAGTGGTGATCTCTGACCAGACCGGGTTTCTGATCCCGGCACGCCAAACGGCGGCCCTGGGGGACGCGCTGATCCGTCTGAGCCAAGACAGTGGCTTGCGGCAGCGGCTGGGCGGAGAAGGGCGGCGACGCTTCACCGAGCAATTCCGTCACGAGACGATGACCCGGCGGATTCGCGAGATTTACAGCCGATTCACGGGCGAAAGCTAGCCTCCGGGCGGCGGGGCAGGGCAGTTCTGCTGCGGATCCAGCCTTTCGCGTCAGGGGCCGCGTCAACTATCATGCCGCTTCTAACGGTTGGTGAACCTTTGGCAAATGAGGCAAAGTTTTCCGCTCTTCCAGGCGCACCACCCCCCTCTCTGGCGCCCTCCCGTCCGCACGGTGACTGATGACCAAGACCCGCGATTTCTACGGACCCTATCGGCTGACCCGGCTGATCCGATCTGGATCAACCGCCGAGGTCTGGGAAGCAGTCGAAGAGCACGAACAAAAGCGCTACGCGCTGAAGATCCTGAAGGCCTCGATGGCGAAGGACAAGTCCGAAGTCGCGATGTTGAAACACGAGTACAACGTCGGACAGGATCTGCAGAACAGCCCGCGAATCATCAAGATCCTGGATTTCAAGACCGCCAACGACCGGCCGTTCCTGGTGCTGGAGCTGTTTAGCGAATTGAACATCAAACAGGCACTGCGACGCGGACCAGATTCGCTGGCCTTCATGCTGGACAAGATCATCGAACAGGCCGCCGAGGGCCTGTACTACATGCACACCCGCGGCTGGATCCACTTGGACGTCAAGCCGGACAATTTCCTGGTCAGCCGTGACGGCGAAACCAAGTTGATCGACTTCACCATTTCGGAGAAGAAGAAGACCGGGCTGAGCAAGATCTTTCACCGCGCCAGTTTGGCCAAGGGCACCCGCAGCTACATGGCGCCCGAACAGATCCGCCGCAAGATTTGCGACGAGCGCACCGACATTTATTCGTTCGGCTGCGTGCTGTTCGAAATGGCGACCGGCAAACCGCCGTACACCGGCGACACCCCGAACGACTTGCTGAATCGCCACCTTCAGTCGTCGATCCCGAGCGCGATCGCCTACAACAAAAACATCAGCAAGCCATTCGCCGACTTGATCAAATCGATGATGGCCAAGAGCCCGGCGGACCGACCGCCATCGCTGTGGGAATTCCTGAAGGAAATCCGATCGATGGAATTATTCAACAAGCGACCTCGCAAACCCGAGATCAGTGTGTTCGACAACATGCCGGGAATCCGAGGCGCCGACGACATGATCCGCAAACCGTCACGCGACGAACTGGAACCAGAAGAGGAAACCTGATCGATGGCCGGACCCGGACTCGATTTTGAAACTGAGATCGCGGAACTCGAAAGCCGCATTAGCACGCTGGAACGTCAAACCGAACGCGATGACGAATCCGAAGGCGAATTGAGAAGCTTGCGGATCGATTTGGCGAAGCAACTCCGTGAAGTCTACTCATCGCTCGACCCTTGGCAGACCGTTCAAGTCGCCCGCCACAAGAATCGACCGTACACCAGAGACTACCTGAATCTGGCCTTCGACGATTTTGTCGAACTTCACGGCGACAAACACTACGGTGACGATCGCGCGATGCTGTCCGGCTTCGCCAAACTTGACCGCTTCAAAGTCATGGTGCTGGGCCATCAAAAGGGCCGGACCTTCAAAGAACGCGCCGCGTGCCACTTCGGTTGCGCCCATCCGGAAGGCTATCGCAAAGCGATGTCGAAGATGCGGCTGGCCGAAAAGTACAAGCTGCCGCTGATCTGCTTCATCGACACCCCGGGCGCCTATCCGGGCGTCGGGGCCGAAGAACGCGGCCAGGCGCAAGTGATCGCCGAAAGCATGTTCAAAATGAGCCAGCTGAAAACCCCGATCATTTGCATCGTGATCGGCGAAGGCGGTTCCGGAGGCGCACTGGGAATCGGCGTGGGTGACCGAATCGCCGTCATGCAACACGCCTATTACAGCGTGATCAGCCCCGAAGGCTGTGCGGGCATCTTGTGGAAAAGCCACGAACACGCCCCCAAGGCCGCCGCGGCGCTGCGATTCACCAGCGACAACCTGCAACGGCTGGGCGTGGTCGACGATGTCCTGGACGAACCGCTCGGCGGAGCCCATCGCGATCACCATCAGATGGCGTCGCGGATGAAAACCTATCTCTCGCGGACACTGACGGACCTGGAATCCAAAAGCATGGATCAGCTGCTTGATGCCCGCTACGAGAAGTTCCGACGCATCGGCGTGTTCCTGGAATCGGCGTCAGCCTGACGCCGATTCATTGGTTGTCGACAACCGAGCGCCACGGCGGGCTTGGTTGTCGACAACCAACCAAATGACGCCGCAGCGGCCTCGGCGACGGCCGTTGATCGAAGCAGCGAATCCGGTCACGCCGACGGCCAATCTTTCGGCGGCCGGCAAGCGGCGATCACTCCACCGAGAGGGACCGCGACAAACGACAGCGGCGAGCACTTCAATGGACCTCCAAGCAGTCCACGACTGGGTCGTCACGCAGCCGATGAAAGCCACCAGGGAAGCAGCCAAAGACGGCAATTTGCCGGGCAAAACACCGCTTCCGCAACGTCCGATAATCACTCTTATGTTGTATTGAGTGTCGAAAAACCCCCGTGTTTGAGCGAATTCCCGGTCTGGTGGCTGCTCGCATTGCGACTCGGCACGTTCCACTGCCCGGCTACACGAAGACGGCGTGGGATTCGCGGCCGACAGCATCCCGCTAAGCGACCAACGCACCACTGTTTAACACACGGTTGGTCAACTCGAATGACCGCCGTTGCCGCCGTCGCCAGACAGCTGACGACCAGGCTCTGAGCAGCACCGCTGCGTGTGCTGTCGGACGTGGAGGAGCGCTTTGCTACTGCCGCCGCCACCCGGCGGGACGAGCGATCGTTGACGGGCCACCGATCGACGGATTAGCCGGGGGCTGCGACGTCGCGGGGGATGGCGTCTGGAAGGACTGCCAGTCCTGCTGCCATTCGGAGATCGTCTGTGGCGTCAGTCCCGTCGCCCCGTCACCCGATCCCGGGACGAAGGGCGCCGCCGGAGACGAGGAACCTCCTATCGCCTGGTCCTGGAACTGAGCGTCGAATCGATCCAGGTAGGGACGGACGAAGTGATGGATTTCCGGCGGGATCACCGATTCGCTGCGGTCCAGATTGCGGGCGATGAATCGGCCGGTACCGCTCGCCACGATTTTAGTGCGGACCGAATCTCCCATCAGCGTCACGGCAAACAGGGTGATCAAGGTGCAGTACAACGCCCCCTTCAACAGCCCAAACAAAAAACCGATCTGTCGATCGAATTCTTTCAATCGCATCCGGTCGATCGTCTGCCGAACCATGTTGAACCCGACCCACACCACCAGCGATGTCCCGACGAACAGGATCAGCATGGCCAAGAACCGGTTCCACGGCGGCTCCGCCTGGATCGACTGGCTGAGCGGTTCGCGGAATCGATACGCGACAAAGTAGCTGAACACGATCGAGGCGATTGACGCCAGTTGCCAGGCGAAACCTTTGACGGCGCCGAACAGGCCGGCCGACACCAGCACGACCAACATCACGATGTCGTAGATCTCCACGAAACCTTTCTCGTTCGGACAGGGGGCGGGAGCGCGTCGCACGGTACCAATGGCTGGGGGACCAATGGCTGGGGACCGACGGGCGAGTACCGACGGGCGGGGGCGGCGCGCGAAACCGATTGACAGCAAATACGTTTCCCCCGGCGCCCGGCACCGAGGGGCAACTGACACCAAGGGTCCGGGAGCGACTTATAGAGAAGTCGGGCGTGAAAACGAAGAGCGATTCGGCTTGGCACCAACCGCGCGAAAGCGGTATGTACCAGGATGCTTTCTCCGCAGTCCCCCGCCCTGCACCGCCATTTCGATCATCAGTTTCCAGCGTGGCCGATTTTAAAACGCACATTAGCGTCAGCACGCTCACCGGGATCGCCTACGGTTACTGGGGTGTGACGACCCAATCCATGACGCTGGAAAACGGCATGATTGCCGGAGGCCTGTGTTCGGTCAGCGGGATGCTTCCCGACCTGGACAGCGATAGCGGCGTTCCGCTGCGAGAGATCAGCATGTTCGTCGCGGCGGTCGTCCCGGTGATGATGATCCAACGCTTTCGCGACTACGGACTCTCGCACGAATCGATGGCGCTGGGTGCGATGTTGATCTACGTCGCGATCCGCTTCGGTTTGTTTGAATTCTTCAAACGATTCACGATCCACCGGGGCATGTGGCACAGTTTGCCCGCGGCGGCGTCGGCCGGCCTGATCACTTACCTGGTCACTCCCTGCGAAAGCGATGGCGTCCGAGCCTACAAGGCGTTCGGCGTGGTGCTGGGATTTCTGGTGCACCTGATCCTGGACGAGATCTGGGCCGTCGAAGTCGGTGTCGGACGGATCCGCACCAAAAAATCATTCGGAACCGCCCTGAAGTTCTTCGGCTCCGATCCGATTTCCAACGTCGGGATTTATGCCATCCTGTTCGGGCTGATTTACACCGCGTGGAGCGACAACGAAATCGCGGCCAGATTGCGGGAGAGAGCCAAGTACGACCTGACAGCCCCGGGGTGGCAGATCGACGCCGATCCGTCTCCGGGCAGCTGGCCCCAGCGGGGTTGGACCAAACCCAATCTCCAGGACCCGGCCTGGCAACCGCCGCAATTCGGAATCGGAAACTCGACGTCCGATGAAAGTCGGTGGAAATAAAATCGGCATACCACTCATCGCCGTGGTGCCGCGTTGATCCTTCCCGCCTCAGCGTTCCAACAGCATCGTGACCGGTCCGTCATTGATTAGCGCGACTTGCATGTCGGCGGCAAAGATTCCTGTTTCGACGTGCAGGTCGTGGTCTCGAAGTCGCTGGACGTAGTGCTGGTACAATCGATTGGCGGTCTCGGGAGCCGCCGCGGCGGTGAAGGCGGGACGCCGGCCTTTGCGACAATCGCCGTACAGTGTGAATTGGCTGACCGCCAGAACGCTGCCGCCAATGTCTTGGATTGATCGATTCATTTTCCCGGCGTCATCTTCAAAAACTCGAAGCACCGCGGTTTTCGCCGCCATCCAGTCCACCGCCGACGGATCATCTTCTTGCCCGATCCCGACCAACGCCAAAAATCCGCGTTGAATCTCTGCGATGACTTCGCCTTGCACAGAAACACTGGCCTGAGCGACGCGTTGGAGTACCACTTTCAACGGAAGGTCCCTTAAACTAAACGGAGTTGGCCGAAGCCGCCGGTCCACTTGATTCCATCGCCACAAGGCTTCGCCTGGCCTTCGGCCGGCTGGGTGCTGTCGCGGGTACTGCGGTGCAGCCGCTGTATCGGCCGACCTGTATCCTGGCAGCCCCGTATCTGGGCCGACCTGTATCCGGGCATCCCAGTGACCTGGTTGGCGATGGAACCGCCCTGCCCCGCCGGTTCGCACCGCATTTGTTTTGACGCCATGCCGTACCTGTTTACCTGTCCCCACTGTGGTTCGAAAACCCGGGTGGACGATCGCTACAGCGGACAAGTTGGTGAATGCTTTTCCTGCGGCAGTCCGATTCAGATTCCCGACTTCGCAAATTCCGAGGTTGACGACGCGAACTCCGCGTCGGTCGACGGCAAACGGCCGGTGGGCGTGATCATTGCCGCCGGCGTCGTGCTGACCCTGCTGGTCTGCCTGATCTTTGCCGTGGTCCGGTTCGGCGGATCCAGCGTCACGCGACTGACAGAGATGCGACTTCGCAACGCGTCGATCAAGAACCTGGAAGCGATCGCCGGAGCCTTGAACGCGTACGCGGCCGACCACGGCACGTACCCGCCGGCGATCTTGCGTGACGATGCCGGCCGGCCTCTGCACTCCTGGCGTGTCTTGATCCTGCCGTACCTGGGCGAACAGGAAACCTACGACCTGTTTGATTTGAGCAAGCCGTGGGATGACGAGATCAATCTGCAGGCCAGCTACGAGACTCCCGGCGTCTACCAGCACCCATCGGATCTTCGTCGATCGCGCGGCCAGTCGGGCTACTATCTGCTAACCGGGCCCGGGACGTTGTTTCCGACAAGCGGCCCGTTGTCACCGACAAACATCAGTGACGATCCGTCCAAGACCATCCTGGTCATCAGCGGCGCGCCACCGCTGAGCACCTCGCTGGGGGCCTGGGCCGAACCGGTCGACCTGGACTTCTCCAAAATGCGTGGTGTGATCAATGGTACCGTGGGTGTTGAACCGGGCGGCTGGCTGGATGATGGCGTGACGATGGCGACCGTGGACGGCCGGGGTCACTTCTTACCCAACACGTTGTCGCCCAAAACATTTGCCGCATTGGCGACCGCCAACGGCAAGGAACCTTTGGCCGACGACACGCTGGATTGAGCGGCAGTTCGATTCCAGATGTTTGGTCAACCGCTGCGGGTCAAGCCAGAAACCCGATCGGATAGGCACCACCGCCCGCGGTCGGAAAATTCCGGATGTTCGGCAGGATAGCCTCCATGCTGCTGTCGTTCGACACGCCGTACCACATCGCCAGTTCGCAAGCCAACTCGTCGACCGACGTGGTCGGAAGCAAGCGACCGCGGCCAAGGTCCAAAGCATTCCCCGGCGCCAACGACATCGGGTACTGGCCATGCAACCGGTTCCCGCGGATACCGCCGCCCATCAAGATCTGATTGCCTCCCCAGGCATGGTCGCTGCCGCGTCCGTTGCTGTTGAGGGTTCGGGCAAAGTCGCTGGCGGTGAATGTCACCACATCGTTCTGGACCCCCAACTCCACCGTGGCATCGTAAAAGTCCTTCAGGGCCTCCGCGACGCGTCCCAGATTCACCTGCTGGTTGTCGATCAGTTCATCGTGGTTGTCCCAACCGCCCAAGCTGACAAAGAAGATCTGTCGGCTCTGCCCGATCTGTGTTCGGGCGCCAATCGTCTTGGCTACCATTTCCAGCTGGCTGGCCAAGGCGTTGCCATTGGTCCGAAACGTGGTGTTCAGCGTGACGGCGTCAGTCGCCGCATTGAACTCGATCGCCGCGTCCAAAGCGTTTCGGTTCGCACCGGCGAACGTCTTTTCCACCAGGTTGCTGTAGGATCGTGCCAGCACGTCATCGGTCAGTTCCGAATAGATCCTCGCCTGGGTCCAAGTTTGGCCGTACCAATTGACTTCGCTGGCGCCCGAACTGGTCACGATGTACGGAACCACCGATCCGCCGGTCTGCAGCATGTTGACCGAGTTGAGCGCTATGCTCATTGAGATGTTTGGATTGGTGTTGACGTTGTCGGAAATCATGTCCGCCATCCGCCCTGCCCAGCCGGTCACCTGCGAACGGGTTTGCGGGACCGACGTCATCCAGTGTCGCTGCAGGTCCGCATGCGAAAACAACCCCAGCGGCAGATTGGATTTGCTTTGGTAGTCGTTCATGGTCGTCGGTTCGACCAGGCTACCCACGTTGCACAGGAACGACAGATCTCCGGCATCGTACAGAGTCTTCAGGTCACCCATCGCCGGATGAATGGCAAACGTCCGACCGTTCGTCGTGTCGGTGATTGTGTGCAAGCCGTCCTCGGGCAACCCCAATGCTCCGTTGCCGGGGGCGTACACACCGCCGCGGGCGGCCAGGTAGTCCTCGCGTTCACCGGATGTCAACGGCGAGAGCATGTTGAAGGAATCATTGCCGCCGTACAGGAAAACGCATACCAGCGCTTTGTAACCCGACAAGTCATTGGCGGCGACCGCCGCGTTGGTGGCCGAAAGGCTGAACAACGTCGACAGCAACGAAGTGTTGGTGAGCGCGGCACATCCGCCCGCCATTTTCAACAGGTCCCGTCGCAGGGGGCGACGGTCGATCAAATGCTTTCGAATCATCGAACGGACTCCGGCGACCGGATGGACAGAGAATCTATGGATGGGAAAAACAAACGGAAAGGTCCGCCGGCCGAACCGTTGCGGCCGTGGCGGGCCGTGGCGGGTCGCGGCGGGTCGCGGCGGGTCGCGGCGGGTCGCGGCGGGTCAATCGGTGATCGCCGCAAACGGTGTCAAAACGGTGGCGATGATCGCCGATTCTGCTCGCTGATCTTCCATGTCTGGTCGCCAGGTCGCATTGTTTTTCATCCAGGCGGTTCGCGAGGCAATCTTTTGGACCACGGCTTCCTGGTAATCTTCCGGCATCGATCCGTAACAGAACACTAGGTCCAAGTGGTCCATCAAACGGTGCATGTCCTCGTCTTCGGTGCACCACGCCTTTTCCATCTCCAGATCGAAATACAAATCACTGTTGTGCGAGTATCCGGCACTGTTGTTACTCCAGCGTTGCTGAGAACGCTGCGAAGAAATGTCCCAGATGTAGCGAGCGGCCAACCGATTGGAGGTCACCGGCGTCTTGATCTGAAACTCTGGCGCGGCCAGGAATCCGTTGGGGACCCGGCGGGGCGGTGTGTATCCCAACAAATCGCCCGGCGGCTGGTAATCGGGAAGGTAGAAGTTGAAGACCGTTGGCGAACGATACGGTTCCTGGCTCCAGCTGTAATCCATCGGCATCAGCATCATGCGGCCGCTGGAGTGGCTGCTCGTGGCGTGCAGCCCGCGCAACAAGCGGGTGTAGCGAATGACCGGTTCGCTCAGGGATGAAAAGTCGGTTCCGCGGACGACCACCTCCACACGGTAGGGATCGCGTCGCGACAGCAGACGTTGCCCTCGCCACAGTTCCGGATCCAAAAGAACCGCCTTGACGACCGCGCCAAGATCCCCTTTCACACCCTGCCCGTTGTCATTGAACGTGCGTGCGACGCGATAGATGTAGGCCCGCGACGGGTTACTTTTGACCAACCGCTGGATCAATCGTCGGGCGATGAACGGCGCCACGTTGTCGTGGGCCATCAGGTTGTCCAACGCGGCATCGATGTCCGCTTCCCCGTCGACGATTTCATCACTGCCAACGACCTGGCCGCCGAGCAGCGTTTTGGTACCAGGCTCATGCTCGAAGTCGAACATTTCCATCGGGGCTTCCAGATCGTTGCCCCAGTAAAAACGTCCCGTCCCCGTCGCGTTGGGATGCGGTTTGAATGCCAACCCGGTAAAGATCTTGGCAAACTCCTTGATCGTTTCATTGTCGTAGGTCGGAATCAGGTTGCCGTCACCGTCGACTTTTAACAAGCCGTCCATCCGTAGTTCATACAACCCGATGGTAAACAGCTGCATGATTTCGCGGGCGTAGTTCTCATCGGGAAACCGATTGGCCGCCACGTCGGTTTTGCGGTTCCGCATGTGACTCAGGTACACACCCATGACCGGATGGTACGTCACGTCTTCAAGCAATTCGCGATAGTTCCCGAACGCGTGCCGGACCATCAAGTCGTAGTAACTACTCGGCCCGATCCACCGCCCTTGCCCGCTGTGATGCCCGGGATTGCGATCATTGAAGCCGGCGCCGTCTTCGCTGGTCACCAGGATCTGGCTGAGCGCCCAGGCGACGCGTTGGCGAAGCTGATCTTCACCAGCGAGCGCGTTGTGCCACCAGGCGTGATAGCGATACCGTTGGATGTAGGCGTTGTCCTGCGTGGTCGTGAACCCGTCGCGAGACACCATGTCGATGATCAACGGACGGTGCAAGCTGGGCGGGAGATCCATCTGACGATCGATCCACTCTTCACACGCCCGGCGCGTCCCGATCTGCCCCATCCGCTCGGCCAACGCTTCGATCGTTTCGATCGTCGGGCCGAACGTGGCGCGCGAGAGAAATTGGGCGGCAAGGATTTTGCGTTTCATCACCGCCAGATCGCGGCGAGATTCGACTTCGAAGGTGCCCGCCTGGAGCGTGGCAGGAATCCAGCATCCTGCCAGCAGGATTCCGAACAGGAACCGCCAGCACCCACGCGAAACAACCGGCATCGCTTTCACCTTGGGCCTCGTGTTTGCCCGCTCTTGGGGGCATTAGAAAAGAGCACGCTTCTGCCGAACGCCGCGAAACCGGCAAATGATCGAGCGCCCCTCCACCGATTCGACAATCCGGAGCCCTGGAGGGTAGACAAAAGCACCCTAAAAATCAACTAATGATGCCCTGGCTGCCGAAATCGACGCCCCGCCGGGGACCCTTCGGAGTCCAGCTGACCGACGGCATTGCTGAGACTGGGCCGGCGGAGCCGGCCCGACAGTCGGTTCCAAGGCGGGAGCCTTGGAACCAGGGGATACCTCGTTCCCGGGCTCCCGCCCGGGAACGCACTGCATGCTGGCTCCGCCAGCTGGCGACAAACCGTGGGTCGCCCGAAAGGCTATCGATACATGGCGCCGGCGGAGCCGGCCAGACAGTCGGTTCCAAGGCGGGAGCCTTGGAACCAGGGGAAACCTCGTTCCCGGGCTCCCGCCCGGGAACGCACTGCACGCTGGCTCCGCCAGCTGGCGACAGACCGTGGGTCGCCCGAAAGGCTATCGATACATGGCGCCGGCGGAGCCGGCCGGACAGTCGGTTCCAAGGCGGGAGCCTTGGAACCAGGGGAAACCTCGTTCCCGGGCTCCCGCCCGGGAACGCACTGCATGCTGGCTCCGCCAGCTGGCGACAGACCGTGGGTCGCCCGAAAGGCTATCAGTACATGGCGCCGGCGGAGCCGGCCGGACAGTCGGTTCCAAGGCGGGAGCCTTGGAACCAGGGGATACCTCGTTCCCGGGCTCCCGCCCGGGAACGCACTGCATGCTGGCTCCGCCAGCTCGCGGCCTAATACTTCCGCGGTGTCACTGTTCCCTGGACCCGACTGGGCAGCCCTTGGATCCTCAGGAAGCCTTCCGCGTCGTCCTGGTTGTAGGATCCTCCGCCTTCCATCGTTGCGATCTCGGCGTCGTACAGGCTGTTGGGGCTGCTGCGAGAATCGACGATGACGTTCCCCTTGTACAGTTTCAGGGTGACTTCGCCGGTGACCGGTCGTTGTGCCTGGCGGATGAAGGCCATTAGCGCGTCCATCTTGGGCGTGTACCAAAAACCGTAGTACACCATCTCGGCGACTTCAGGCGCCATCCGGTCGCGGAGGTGCATCAGGTCGCGGTCCATCGCCAACTGTTCGATGTACATCAGGGCGTCGTACAGGACCGTCATGCCGGGCGATTCGTAGACACCCCGGCTTTTCATGCCGACAAACCGGTTCTCGATCATGTCGATCCGGCCGATTCCGTTGCGACCGGCGATCGTGTTCAGGCTCTCGACCATCTGCAAAGCGTTGACCTGATTGCCGTCCAGGCTGACCGGAACGCCGGACTCAAAACCGATCGTGACGGTCTCGCTCTCGTCGGGAGCCTCCTGGGGACTGACGCCCATGCCGAAATCCACCAGCTCGACCCCGTTGATATCCAACTGTTCCAGGTCCCCGGCTTCGTAGCTGATGTGCAGCACGTTCTCATCGCTGCTGTACGGCTTGGCGGTCGAAGCCTTGACGGGAATGTTCTTTTGTTCGCAATACGCGATCAATTCCGTCCGGCCGGGAAACGCCTCGCGAAATTCCTTGATCCGCCACGGGGCAATGATTTCCACCTTGGGATCCAGGGCTTCGGCGGCCAATTGGAAACGGCACTGGTCGTTTCCTTTTCCGGTTGCCCCGTGGGCGTAGGCGGTCGCACCGACTTCGCGGGCGACCTGCAGACACACCTTGCTGATCAGCGGACGGGCGATCGAGGTTCCCAGCAGGTAGATCTGTTCGTACTTGGCTTGCCAGGCCAGCACCGGAAACGCGAAGTCCCGACAAAGCTCTTCCCGCACGTCGATCAGACGAGCGGAGGCGGCACCGCAGTCTCGAGCCTTTTTCATGATCGCTTCACGATCTTCGCACGGCTGGCCCAAGTCCACATACACCGCGTGCACTTCGTAGCCCTGGTCCTGCAGCCAGCCCAGAATCACGGAGGTATCCAGACCACCGGAGTAAGCCAAAACACACTTTTTACTCGACATGAAGGGATGACCCTCTTGATGCACACGGGAAACACGGGGTGACGGCCGGCAGCGGGGCAATCCCCAGACGCTGGAATCCCCCGATTGAAACTGCGATCGGGCTTTACTGCAAGATGGCCCTCCGCGAAGAGACCTCCGCGAAGAGACCTTCGCGGGACCGCCGCGGGGCGTCTGTGCGCGGAATTCCCGCCCCGCGTTGCGAGCCGCTCGCCGCTCCGCGGAAGCATCCCGCCCGGTCATTCCGCCGCGGTGCACACGGTCCGCGGGAAGCGTTCGCGTTACGATGAATCCCCGAAGGGCGTCCGGGGCGGGCGTCCACTGACGTGTTCCCACTGGCCTTGGTGAGTGACGGTCCGATGAAAAACCGACTGCGACAGGTCCAACCCGTGTTGATGAGCCGGGACGTCCGGCGATCGATCGACTTCTACCGCAAGCTCGGCTTTGACCTGGTGTTCTGCGACGACCCGGGCGCGGAGCGGTACGCCGGGGTACGACGTGACGACGTCGAGTTGCACCTTCAATGGCACGACGCGGACGAATGGGAATACCCGGTCGACCGCCCCACGTACCGTTTTCCGGTCCAACAGGTCGACGCACTGCACACCGAAATGGAAGCGGCCGATACCGGCACGTCGCTGACCGCGGTCTGGGACACGGCCTGGGGAACGCGGGAGTTCCATCTGCTGGACCCGGACGGCAACGGCTTGCAGTTCTACCGTGACCTTCCTATCAACGACGCCAACACCGAAACGACTCCGAACGGAACCGACGCGCCGTGAAGACTCGCCGGACCACGCTCCCGAAAACGCCCTCACCTTTGTCAACTCGCACCTTGCCCACTCGCTACCTTGTCAAGCAGCCATGAAGTCGACGCAAGCTCCCCTGCCCTTCCCCGGCCGTCAAAGCGATTCGCACAAAGGCGATTTCGGTCGCGTGGTGCTGATCGGCGGATCGCGAGGAATGGCCGGCTCCATTTCGCTCTCATCGATGGCGGCGCTGCACACCGGCTCCGGACTGGTCACGGCGGTCGTTCCCGACCGCTGCCTGGAAACGGTCGCGGGATTTCATCCCGGCATCATGACGCTACCGTTGCCCGCGACCCCCGCAGGCGAGTTCGCGCAGACGACGGGCGGCGTTCCGGACATGATCGAATCCGTCGTGGCGTCCAACGCCACCGTTGCCAAGGCGGACGCGATCGGATGTGGGCCGGGGATGGGGACCGGCGCCGGATCCGTTCGGATCGTCCGATGGTTGCTGGAGCAAACCGATCGCTGCCGGGTCTTCGATGCCGATGCGATCAACATCATTGCCCAGCACCGATTCTTGGACCGCCCTCCCCTGCCCCGCCGACAAGCATCGGTGGTCCTGACGCCCCATCCCGGCGAACTGGCACGTTTGACCGGCGTCTCTCCCTCGGATCGGCCGGGACAGATCGAAGCTGCCGAGACCCTGGTCCGCCGACATGCCTTCACCATCGTTCTCAAAGGCGGTCCGACGGAGGTGTTGGGTCCGGTCGACCCATCGGAGGAAGCGGGGACGTGTCAGCGTCACACCAACACCACCGGCAACCCTGGGATGGCGACGGCGGGCAGCGGCGACGTCTTGACGGGGATGATGACGTCACTGCTCGGTCAGGGGCTCGGCCCGTGGGACGCCGCGCGGCTGGCCGTCTACGTCCACGGACTGGCGGGAGACCTGGCGGCGAAAGCTCACTCACAACCTGCGATGACTTGCGTCGAACTGCTGGGGCGCATCGGCGATGCCATTGCCACGACGGAAGATTGATTCGCGGGGTGGCGGCGCAAACCGGAAGCGACTGCGATCCGTTATCATGGGCATCGGATTCCTCCCCCACCGACTCCTTCTCGCTTGAACCTCCCATGCCCGCTTTCGTCAGCCGTTGCCATGCGATCGCAACATCGCTGTGCTTGACCGCATTCCTGTTGCTACCCTCCGGTTGCAGCCGCGATTCCAATTCTTCCGCCGACGCCACGCAGTCCGTCCTGCGAATCGCGGTGATTCCCAAAGGGACCAGCCACGAGTTTTGGAAGTCCGTTCATTTTGGCGCCCAGAAAGCCGCGAAAGAATTGGGCAACGTGGAAGTGATTTGGAGGGGGCCAGTGGTTGAGAGCGACACCGGAAGCCAGATCGAAGTCGTCAAAGACATGATCACCATCGGCGTCGACGGCATCGTCCTGGCGCCGAATCAGAAAGGCGGACTGGTTGACCCGGTTCAGGAAGCGATCGGCGAAGGCATCCCCGTCGTGATCTTTGACAGCGGTCTGGATGACGGCCCGGAAATTGTCAGCTATGTCGCAACAGACAATTACATCGGCGGACAAATGGCCGCCGAAGCGATGGCGAAAGCGATCGATGAAAAAGGAAACGTCATCCTGCTCCGCTACATCGCCGGAAGCGAAAGCACCGAACAGCGTGAGAACGGATTCCTGGACCGCATCGCGGACTACCCCGACATCACCGTCGTATCGTCCGATCAGTACGCCGGCGATAATGCGACCAGCGCCAAAGAAAAGGCCGACCAATTGCTGCAGTTGCACGGCGATTCACTCGCGGGGATCTTCGCCGTGTGTGAACCAAACGCCAACGGAACGTTAGAAGCGATCAAAAACGCTGGGCTGGCGGGCAAAGTCAAGTTCATCGGCTTCGATCCCAGCGACGCACTGATCGGAGCTCTCGGCAACGGCCACTGCCATGGGATCGTGCTGCAGGATCCGGTCCAGATGGGTTACCAATCGGTGATGACCATCGTGGACTACATCAACGGCGAATCCGCCGAGGAATTCCAAAGCACGGGCGAGTACTTGGCGACGCCGGAGAACATGGATGAGGAACTCTATCAGCGTCTGCTGCATCCCCCAACCATCGAGTGAACCGCGTTGCTTGAAGTTTCCGGGATCGCAAAACGCTTCGGCGCGACTGTCGCGCTCGATCGAGTTTCCTTGGCCGCCGAGCGCGGACGTGTGCTGGCATTGATCGGCGAGAATGGGGCCGGCAAGAGCACCCTGCTGAAGGTGCTCAGCGGCGCGCATCAATCCGACTCGGGGACGATGTCCCTGGACGGCCAGCCGTTCCTGCCGCACAGTCCGATGGATGCGCGGCGTCGCGGCGTGGCCATCGTCTACCAGGAACTGACGCTGGCGCCGGATCTGAGCGTGGAAGACAACCTGCTTTTGGGTCAGCCCGGGACGGGAATGGGAATGCTGTTTCGGTCGCGTCAGCGCGAACGCATCGGCGAAGCGCTGCGTCAAGTCGGACTGCCGCATCTGGATCCGAAGGCCCGCACCGGCGACCAGTCGATCGCTACGCAACAGCTGATCGAAATCGCGCGAGCACTGGCCACCGACGCCCGCCTGATCCTGTTTGACGAACCCACCAGTTCCCTGCCGGCGGCGGACGTGGATCGGCTGTTTCAGCTGATTGACGATTTGCGTCGCAAGGGACTGGCGATCATCTACATCAGTCACTTTTTGGAAGAGGTGCGAAGGATTGCGGACGACTACGCAGTCTTGCGGGATGGCCATTCCGTCGGCAGCGGTCAGCTGGAACAGATCTCCGATGAACAGATCATCTCGCTGATGGTCGGCCGGGATGTGACCGATCTGTTTCCCACGGTTTCGCACACCATCGGGGATCCTCGGCTGCAGGTCCGCAAGCTTTCGGGGAGCCCGATTCCCAGTGACGTCTCGTTTGAACTTCGCCGCGGCGAAATCTTCGGCCTGGCCGGATTGGTCGGTGCCGGACGGACGGAGTTGCTGCGCTGTTTGTTCGGTCTGCGACCGGCCCGAGACGGAACCGTCTTGCTGGAGGGTCGCCCGCTTCCAAACAGCGTCGGCCGGCGGAAGCAATGGGGATTGGGGCTGCTGAGCGAAGATCGAAAAACCGAAGGTTTGGCCCAAAACCTCTCGATCATCGAGAACCTGGCGATGGGGAATCACGGGCGCTACAGTCGGCTGGGATGGTTGAACCTGGCGGCCCGATCCCGCGACTGCCAGCGGTGGATGCGTCGCGTCGAAGTCAAAGCGGAAAACGGCCAACAATGCGTTGACGAACTGTCCGGTGGGAATCAACAAAAGGTCGCCTTCGCGCGACTGTTGGCCCAAGACGCCGAAGTCTATTTGCTGGATGAACCGACCAAGGGCATCGATGTCGGAACCAAGTCGGAGATCTATCGCATGATGGGCGAATTGGCGGCGGCTGGAAAAACATTGGTTTTCGTCAGTTCGTACCTGCCCGAGTTGCTGGCCGTGTGCGACACGATCGGCGTGATGGCCCGCGGACGGCTGACCGAAGTCCGCCCGGCGGCCGAGTGGAACGAAGAGGACCTGATGACGGCGGCGGTGGCCACGCCGGCCGCTTCCGAGGAAACGGAATTCGCATGAACCTGAAACGTCGTCTCGGATCAATCTCACTGGCGCTGCTCAATCACGGGCCGGCACTGGCGTTGATCGCCATCGTGCTGTTGTTCACCATCGCCGACAACGCGTTTGGAAGCGGCAGCTTTTTCTCCGGTCGAAACGCGCGGGTCATCATCAATTCGGCGGCACTGGTGGCAGTCCCCGCGTTGGGCATGACCCTGATCATCATTGCGGGCGGCATCGACCTGTCAGCCGGCACCGCGTTGACGCTTAGCGGCACCGCGCTGGCGATCGCCTTTCGCGACTACACGATTGACGCGCAGGCAGCCGGTGCCGGTACCTGGATCGCGTTGGCGTTATTGGGGGGGCTTGGCGTGGGAGTGCTGTGCGGACTGCTTAACGGAATCATCATCAGTGTGACCGAAATGGTGCCGTTCATCGTGACCCTGGGCACCATGACCATCTTCCTGGGGCTGGGACAGGTCATCGCTGACGAATCAACGGTCTACCCACAGACCGAACACCTGCCCGACTGGCTGCGGTACCTGTGCTACACGGGCAGCAACGAAGAACGCTACTGGATTCCTTTCCTGCCGATTCCTTCCAGCGGACTGATCGCGATCCTGCTGGGCGGTCTGGTCGCGGCATTGCTGCGTTTGACCGTGTTCGGCCGGAACATCGTCGCGGTGGGCTCAAGCCCCTCGACGGCCCGTTTGTGCGGCATCCGCGTCGGGGCGACCACGGTGTGGGTGTACGCCCTGGCCGGCATCTTCGTCGCCGTCGGCGCCCTGCTGTACTTCGCCAACGTCAAGAACGGCAACCCCTCCGACGGGACGGGAAAGGAACTGGAGATCATCGCGGCCGTGGTGCTTGGCGGCGGCAGCCTCAGCGGCGGACGGGGATCGGTTTCAGGCACCCTGGTCGGCGCGTTGATCATCAAAACCATCAGCAGTGGGTGCACGATGCTGTCGATCCCGAACACCTACACCCACATCATCATCGGTGTGATCATCATCGTCGCGGTGCTGATTGACGGGCTGCGCAACGGCACTCCGGCGTGGCTGTTCAACCGTTTGGGACGCCGGGCCGATTGACGCTGTGGCGATGGCGACACCGGGGGGTGTTGTCGGGCTTCCATCGACACTTCCCTGATCGTCGCCGATCGACCACACTAGGCGCTGTCTGATTTGCGTGAGCCGCGGGTTCTTTCGCATCAACCGGCGGCTAACGCCTTGCCGCTCATTGCACCGAACCGCTGGACGAGCGAAAAGGGACAGGCCTCCCAGTTCCCAACCCGTCCGCACCTCAAGGTTCGATCCACCGCGAGGCACGGTCCCGGCTCTGCATCCTCCCATCCCTCCCCGTCTGTGACCGAAATCGTCTGGCTTCCCGATGTCACCCGCAACACGGTTGACGCTGCGCTGCACGGTGGGGTCACCAGCATCGGCAATTTTGACGGCGTCCATCGGGGACACGCCAGCCTGCTGCAACAAACCCGGCAGCTCGCGGATGAATTGGACGGCCCCGCGATCGCCTGCTTGTTCGACCCACACCCGATCGCCCTGCTGCGACCGGACGCCGCACCCAAACGTCTGACGACGGTCGACGAACGGGCCCGACGCATGCAGCCGCTGGGGATCGACTACCTGCTGGTCTGCCAGACCACCCAAGACTTGCTGGATCTGTCGCCACAGGCGTTTTTTCGAGCTTTGCTAATGGGCAATCTGCGCAGCCGCGGCATCGTGGAAGGCGCGAACTTTTGTTTCGGCAAGGACCGCCGGGGTGATGTCGCGATGTTAAGGCAACAGTGCCGCAACCACGACATCGCGTTTCGTGCCGCCCAAATGCGTTTGGCGGACGGGGAAATGATCAGCAGCACGCGAATCCGAAACGAGCTGGACCGGGGCCGGGTCGAGGCCGCCGCGCGAATGATGGGACATCCGCATCGTTTGTCGGGCCAGGTGACCCATGGGGATCAACGTGGCCGGACGCTCGGATTTCCGACCGCGAACCTGGACGACATCGAAGTGGTGATCCCCGCTCCAGGCGTCTACGCGGCCTGGGCCGACACGGGCGACGGCCGGTACGGTGCCGCAGTGCACCTGGGACCGAACCCGACGTTCCGCTCCGGGGGGTCCAGCAAAGTCGAAGTCCACCTGATTGATTACTCTGGCGACCTGTACGGCCAAACCCTGTCGGTCGATTTCGTCGACCGGATCCGGGATGTGGCCCGATTCGAGTCTCCCGAAGCCCTGACAACACAACTTACCCACGATATCCGCTCCGTCCGGCAACGGCTGGAGCAACACCAAGAGCACGAGTCTTTATGAGCGTCCACTGGAAGAAATTCACTGAACAAATCAGCCACTATCAGTCCTTCGTGCTGGTCAGCCACGTCCGCCCGGACTGCGACGCACTCGGCAGCGAGCTCGGAATGGCCTACGTGCTGCGTGAAGCCGGCAAGGACGTGCGGATCATCAATGCTCACCGCGTTCCGCCGGCACTCCAGTTTTTGGATCCGGCCGGCAAGATCGAAGTGCTTGGCGACCACGTTCAGCCGGAAGACATTTCCGCCGATTGCATCATGATCCTGGACACCAGCGCCTGGGCCCAACTGGGAGACATGGCGGACGTGATTCGCGCCGCCTCGTGCGACAAGATGGTGCTGGACCATCACGTCGGCGAAGACGATTTGGGCGCCACGATGTACAAGGACTACCAGGCCGAAGCGACCGGTACACTGGTGGTCCAGGCGGCGGATGCCCTGGGAGTCCCGCTGGCGCGGCAAATGGCGTCGGCGTTGTTTGCCGCCATCGCGACCGACACCGGGTGGTTCCGGTTCGGCAGCGTGACCGCGGAAACCTACCGGATCGTCGCGCGGCTGGTCGACGCCGGTGTCGTCCCGGCGGAAGTTTACGGAGACCTGTACGAACGCGACACGCTGGGACGGTTGAAGCTACGCGGCTTGATCCTGTCGCGGACCGAAAGTGAACTGGACGGGGCGTTGGTGCACACCTACGTGGAAAAGTCTGATTTCGAAAAGGTCGGCGCCGAACCGAGCGACACCGAAGACGCGATCAACCTGACTCTGGCGGTGGAGAACACCAAAGCCGCCGTGATCTTCGTGGGACAACTGCGAGGCGGATTCAAGCTGTCTTTCCGCAGCCGCTGCGAAATGGACTGCAACGAGGTCGCCCGTCAGTTCGGCGGCGGAGGCCACAAGGCGGCGGCGGGTGCCTTCCAGGAAGGCACGCTGGCGGACGTTCAGGCCCGCGTGTTGCCGGTCGTCAGAGCCGCCTTGGAGAAGGCGCTGCAGGCGTCTTGCTAGTTGGACAGCAGCAGTTTGGGTGAGCCGCGTGGCGCTAACCGCGGGTTTTCTCGCCTCAACCGGCGGCTAGCGCCGTGCCGCTGATTGCACTGCAATTCACGATGTTTTTCGATCGCGGCGGCAAGCCATTCTCTGGCGATCATGGTTACTGGAAAATCGCCCCGATCACTCGGCCAGGAAGAAACCGGTCAACGTCCAACCGGTATCGGTTCGCCGCCAGAAGGATCCGCCACTGTTGAGGTACTCAGCGATTTCCGCATGCGGCGGCAACTTGGCCGCCTGGATCTCATCCGGTTGGCCTTCGTCTTTTTCTTGGATCAGCCGCCGCAGGAGGTTGGAAACCAACGAATCGCTGTCCTTCAGCTCGCCTTTGCGCAACAACTCGTAGCGGGACCGCAGTGAGACCCGCGGGTGGACGATGGCCTGGAACGTGGACGGATCGGCCCCCAACTGTTCCATTGCCTCCAGCACCCGCTGCGTCTCCGGTTGGGCCCCAAAACCGTCCTCGGCACCCATTTGAATCCTCAAGCCGACCTTGATCAGCAGATCCGCGTGGCTGGAGAACATCAAGTAATCGGCCCCTTCCGGACCGGCGCCCTCGACCACTGCGATGGCCCAGTGGTTCAGAAGTGGTGCCGAGTCTTCGGACTCAATCTCCTCCTCAAAGCCCAAAGCGGCCAACTCCGCATCGATATCGGTATCACCTTCTCCGGCTTCCACCTTCCACGCATCAAACTCTTTGACGTCCAACTTGATCGCATCGGCCTCGCCGGCCATTGCTTTGCGAATCACTTCCTTGACGACCGAGACGTCCTTCAGAGGCAACGCGACCAGCATCCGATCCGAATCCGCGCTCGCGGGAGTCGTGTTGTCCCGCAACAGCAGCACTTCGTCCTTCAGGTTCGGCAAAAAGTCCTTGGCGATGTCGATCTGCGGTCCTTCCGGGTCCTCTTTGATGCCGTCGATCATGGGCCGGAAAAGGTCTTCCCCAAGCGCGTCGTTGACCAACGACTCGGCGGCCCAAAAGGCATCTTCCAGCTTCCAATGGACGCGGTAGAACGCCCCCAAGTCGGCCGGCAACCATCCCGGCAACGACTGCCAGGGGGCGTTGATCGACGCCAGCATCCGGGCGGCTTTGGTCAGGGTTCCCGGCGCCAGAACGACGCCGCGGTGCAGGACATCAAACCGTTTGCCCGCGACGGCCCCGACACCTCCGATCGCTTCGATCACGGAGAAGCCCTGGCGTTCCAGCAAGTTCAGGATGTCGACTTCTTCGCGGCGATCGTACTCGAACACTTCCCGCAAGATCCGTCCCAGGGCGAAGGGCTCGGCGAACCATTCCCAACACACGGTGGCATCCGGTTCCTGGGCCGATTCAATGGCGGTGTAGGCTTCGCTGATCACGTGCTTGAAGGATTCACGATTGGCGAAGGCATCGGTGGGAGCCTTTCCGGAGATCGCATCAAGCAAATTCTGGACAACGGTGTCGCGGTCGGCGGCAATGAATCGCTGGTCGTTCCAGGTGATTGCGATCTCTTCGATTTTCAACTGCCCCGGTTTCGGCTTGGTGCGGTACACGCGAATGACGTCATCACCGTAGGTCACGTCGCGTCGTGTCGACCCACCGGCCTTGAGATCCTGATCAATTTTTTCAGCCGCTGCGGCCGCGTCCTTTTCCATCCCGCGAATATCGGCGATGACGCAAAGCGAATAAGGGCGCCGCTTGTCTTCCGGAAACGAAAGCCACGCCAACACGACTTCGCCCGACGCCATGTCGTACAAGTCCTGCGGCTTGACGCCGATTTTTCGATCCAAGGAATCGAGTCCGTTGATCAAGTTCTCTCGCTGGGCATCCAAAAACGGTTGCATCTCGGGAGATGCCATCAGGGCGCCGATCCGAGTTTGCTGCCAGGCGTTACAGAAATCCGGCAAGCTGGGAATGCGCAACACGCCCGCGGTCGCCTCGGGCAAGAGCGAAACGGCCCGCACGAAATCGTCGGCATTCTCCGCCGCGTTCTCATCCGAAGGGCCGGAATCGTCCTGCGTCGCGGCGGCCGACTCGGCATCGGACGCTTCGGCCGTCGCCTCCTGGGCGGCGGCGCGAGGCAGTGCTTGCCCCGGGCCCCCGACGCCCGCCAGAACCAGCAGGGCCGCGATCAGGCATGCCAGCCAGTGTCGATGTCCGCGGCTGTGATTGGTTCCGCCGTCCTGATTGATTCCGCTGTACTTCGGCACGCACCGACTCCCAAGCATTTGTCTGTAAACCATTTTCATCTCAGAATTCTATCGCGGCACGCATCGCCCTGGGACGTCCAACTCACCCGCATCGAATGATCGTGTCCCCCAGGCGTCCGCCCCGCATCCGCCAAACTGCCCCGAAAAAGGTCGCCGGCCCCCTGGCCTCGCAGTCACCTGGGCTCGCGATGATCCCGCACGGTCTCCACGCTGTCGCCCCGGTTCCGCGAGGGCGAATTGCCAGGCCGCGAGCGGCCAGTATGTTATCGCACTCGATATGACCACGAAACGCCGCTCGAATTGACACGACGAATTCACCCGAAATGTCCGAATCCGACCCGATTTCCACCGAAAGCACCTACCAAAACCCGCTGATCGAGCGATACGCGTCTCGAGAAATGGCCACCCTGTGGGGGCCCGAGCGTCGTTTCCAGACCTGGCGACAACTGTGGATCGCCCTGGCGGAAAGCGAACAGGAGCTCGGTCTGCCGATTTCCGACGCCCAGCTGGAGCAGCTACGCAAGTTCCGGACCAAGCTGAATCTGGACGTCGCCAAAGAGTACGAACGGGTGCGTCGTCACGACGTCATGGCCCACGTTGAAGCCTACGGAGACCAATGCCCGGAGGCCAAACCGATCATCCACCTGGGCGCCACCAGCTGTTTCATCACTGACAACGCTGACGTCATCCTGATACGCGATGCGCTCGGTTTGATAGCGCGACGGCTGGCGGCGACGATCGACGCGATGGGCCGGTTTGCCGTCCAGCATCGTGCCCTGCCCTGCCTGGGCTTCACCCACCTGCAACCGGCCCAACCGACCACCGTCGGTAAACGCTGCTGCCTGTGGACGTACGACCTGGTGCTGGACCTCCACGAGATCCAGCACCGTCTGGAAACCCTGTGTGCCCGCAGCGCCAAAGGGACCACCGGCACGCAGGCCAGCTTCCTGCAACTGTTCGGCGGCGACCACGACAAGGTCCGGCAGTTGGAGCAGAAGGTCGCCCAAAAGATTGGATTCGACAAAACCTATGCGGTGACCGGTCAAACCTACCCTCGGAAGGTCGATGCCCAGCTGTTGGATGCGCTCAGCGGAATTGCCCAGAGCCTTCACAAGACCGCCACCGACATCCGCCTGCTGGCCAACCGAAAGGAAATCGAGGAACCGATCGAAAAGCATCAAATCGGTTCTTCCGCCATGCCGTACAAACGCAACCCGATGCGAAGCGAACGGATATGCGCACTGACGCGTTTTGTGATGAGCCTGCAGAGCAGCCCCGCCATGACTGCGGCCACACAGTGGATGGAACGGACGTTGGACGACAGCGCCAATCGACGCCTGGTGATCCCGCAAGCGTTCCTGGCGATCGACGCGTCCCTGGTGCTGATGCAGAACATTGCCAGCGGTTTCGTGGTCTATCCGAAAACGATCGAACACAACCTGGCCAAGGAACTGCCCTACATGGAAACGGAAAACATCATGATGAAGGCGGTCAAAGCGGGAGGCGATCGCCAGGAATTGCACGAGAGGATTCGGGTCCACAGCCGCGAAGTGGCTCAGCGCGTCAATGCCGAAGGAAAACCCAACGACATGATTGACCGACTGCGTGACGACCCGGCCTTTTCCGCCGTCGATTTCAATACGGAGATCAATCCGCTGGACTTCGTCGGGCGGGCTCCCGAACAGGTCGATGAATTCATCCAAGAGCAGATCGAGCCGATTCGTCAACGCTACGCCGGCGAGTCGTCGCTGAGCGTGGAAGTCACGGTCTGACTTCCGCGCGGTCAGGTGCTCGCGTTTGAGATCGCAAGACTCGATCGCCAACTCGCTTCGCTGACAGCCCGCGATCAATCACCGGCGCGGAGCGGTCGGAATGTCGCCCGACGGCTCGATTCGGCTTGTTTCCAGGCTTCGACGACTCGCTCGTAAAGCACCCGCTGGGCTCGGATCGGTGGATCGTCCCCGGGCGTCCGCTGACGATAGCTGCCGTCGGGCAACATTTCCCAGCTGTTGGTATTGTCGTCGAAGTAGGTCTCCAGCACCGACTTCAAGTGCTCGCTGCACTCGCGGTCGTTGACCGGCACCAGCAGTTCCACTCGCCGATCCAGGTTTCGGGGCATCCAATCGGCGCTGCTGATCAAGACTTGATCGTCACCGCCCTGGCTGAAGCAGAAGATCCGGGCGTGTTCCAGGAACCGGTCGACAATCGAAACCACCTTGATGGTCTCGCTGAGCCCTTTGACGCCGGGACGCAAACAACATTGCCCGCGGACGTTCAATCGGATTCGCACCCCCGCCCGGCTGGCACGGTACAGCGCGTCAATCACTTCGGTATCGACCAATGCGTTCAGCTTGGCCGTGATTTGGCCGCGGCCTTCCTGCAAGCTCCGCTGCGTTTCCTCATCGATCAAGTCCAGAACGCGGCGTCGGAGGGTCGTCGGGGCCGCGGCCAACTCCTCCATCGCTCGGGGCTGACTGGCGCCGGTCACGGCGTTGAAGAAGGTCGTGGCATCCCGGCCGAGCACCTCATCACAGGTCAGCAAGGACACGTCACTGTACAGCCCCGCGGTGACCTCGTTGTAATTGCCGGTGCCGAAATGCATGTAGCGAACGATCCCTTGCGGTTCGCGGCGAACGATGATGCAGACCTTGGCATGCGTCTTCAGGCTGTGAATGCCGTAGATCACCTGCACTCCGGCGCGTTCCATTTCGCGCGCCCATTCGATGTTCCGAGCCTCGTCAAATCGCGCCTTCAGCTCCACGATCGCGGTCACGTATTTCCCACGCTCGGCCGCCCGTTCCAGGGCCGCGACGACCGGGCTGTTCTTGCTGGTCCGATACAGAACCTGCTTGATCGCCAGCACATCCGGATCGACCGAAGCTTCCTCGATCAAACGCACGACCGAGTCAAAACTTTCGTAGGGATGGACCAACAACAGATCGCCGGCGGCGATCGTGGCAAACATCGGTTCTTCGGGATCGATCCGGGGATTCGGCTTTGCCGGCCAGACGTCGTCGCGGTGGTTGCCGAAGCCTTCTTCGCCGTGCAAGGTGAACAAGAACGAAAGGTCGACCGGTCCATCGATCGGATACAGATCGTGCGGCGTCAGTTGCAGAGCGTCCCGCAGAAACTCCACGGTCAGCGCGCTGGCATCGGCCCCATACTCCAACCGCACCGGACGCGAGTAGCGACGGCTCTCCAAAACCTCTTCCATCCCGCCCAGCAGATCGCTGGCCTCATCCTCACGAAGCTCGATGTCGGCGTTGCGCGTCAGTCGGAACGGGATGCATTCCACCACTTCGCGGCCGGGAAAGAACTCGCCGATGAAATGCGTGACCAGACTTTCCAGCAGCGTGTATCCGTGCCGCTTGTCGCCCGACAGCGGCAAGACCCGCGGCAACGCCCGCCCCATGGGAATCAAGGCGAACTCGAAGTCGCCTTCCTGTTCTTCGGCTTCCGCATCGCCGCTTGCCGCCCGCAACCGCGAATCGCTGTCGCGGACCAGGCGGACGCACAAGTAGACGCCCAACCCCTGCAGCAGCGGAAAACTGTCCGCCGAAACCGCCTGCGGACTCAACACCGGGAACACATCGCGTCGGAACCGACTTTCGGCGGCCCACTGCTCGGGCTCGCTGGCTTCGGTCAGCGCAACCTGCTCGATCCCGGCGGCCTCCAGCTGTGGCCGCACTTCATCGCGCCAGATCTTGTATTGCCGCGTGACGATCTCGTGCCCCTTCTCGGACACCGCCTGCATCTGTTCGTCGGCGAGCATGCCGGCCGGATCGCGAACCGAAGGGCTCCGCTTCTGCAGAATCTTCAGCCCGCCGACGCGGACCATCATGAATTCGTCCAGATTGGAACTGGTGATCGCCAGAAACTTGGCGCGTTCCAGAATCGGCAAGCTTTCGTCCGCCGCTTGGGCGAGCACCCGTTCGTTGAACGCCAACCAGCTCAGTTCCCGATTCAGAAACCGGGACTCCGGCAGAGGCTTCGAAACGTTCTCTTTGCGGGCGGAACGCTTCGGGGTCGCGGCCGACTTGGCCCGCGGAGTTCGCTTCGACTTCTTTTTTTTCTTCGGCACGGCTTACTCGACTTTGATTCTTCAGCCAGCCGTTGCTCAGCCGGCAGCCGCCGTTACGAACGCATCCGATCCCGACGCCGGATCGGGCAACAGGGCAGGAATCGAAGATTGATCGGCGACGTCGCTGGAGGTTTCCGAAACGACTTCCTCTGGCGTTTGCTCCGCAGGCTGGTCCTCCGCCTCCGCCGCGTCGGCATCATCACCGGAACCCAACAGGATCTCAAAAGCCCGAGGATAGAAATCCTTGCCGTAGCTTAGTTCGCCGCCCTGGTGTCCGACCAGCCCCACCAAAACGGCGATCACGATCAATCCGAATTTCCAAGTCCGTTCCATCCCCAAACTGTTCTTGCGACGCCCGACCAGCGCGATCAACGCAAACAGCACGGAGGAAACGGTGACGATCACGCCGCTCCAACGGTGCCAAAAGACCTCGCTGTCAAAATCGATCTTGGTCCAGGAACCGTATCCCTGCTCGGTGGCGAAGGCCCAGCCCATGGCCGTCGCTGCGAGCGCCGTCGGGGCGCCCAACAATAAACAGGCCAGTGGAATCTGCGTGCCCATTGCCGGCCACTTCCATCCCAGCACCACGAACAATGCCCCGAACAGGAACAGCGCGATCGGAAAGTGCACCGTGGCGGGATGAAAGAAACCTTGAAACATCCACAGACGGCCGGCCAAGGTTTGTGGCTCGGACGGCTCATGTGTGACCGGTTCGGCTGCCTCGGCTGGCACCAGACCGGCCGCGAACGTCAGTCCTTCGGGCCAATCAGCGCCTTCCTGGATCCAAGCGTGAATGACGGCCAGCTCCGCCGGTAAAAGTGGTCCACCGTGGCTGGGCGGCGGCATCAAATAGTCCGGGTCCTCCGACAACATGTAGTCGACGAACATCGTGCTGGATTGGGCGTCCTCCGGCTCCACGTAGGACATCACCGAATCAGGGTCATCGATCCGAAAGTCGTTCTTTGCCTCGTCCTCGTTGTGGCACTCCAGGCAGTGCTTGATGAAGATTGGCACCACGTCCCGTTCAAAGCTGATCATCCGCCCCTGTTCATCAACGGCCGTCCGTTCCTGGGCAGCAGCCGGGCGGGTCGAAATGGCCACGAACGCCGCGACCATCAGACACCAGCATCCGATCGACAACCCCCGCTGTGACAGTGGAACGGGATTCAACGAATCACTGATGGGAACCGACATCTTTGTGGATCTCCGAATAATTCGAACGATACCATGGCTTGCCGAAAACGAGCCGCTTCCGATCGCGCCCGGGCATCGATTCTGGGGTGGGGACATTTCCGCGGCGAGGCCGGTTCGTCGGTGCATGGCGATCCTCCGTGATCAAACGCTGCCAGGAAGCTTGCCGCGCCGGTCAACATCACACGCTGAATCGGCTCGCTCTGCGGACGGCATTCTGGCTCGGGACGAAACCAACCTCGTAGGGGAAAGGGCGGGACCGGCTTGTGCGTCATTGCGTCCAGACGCAATACCGACATGCCGGTGCGGCACAACGGCCCTGGGGTCGGAAAGTAAAACAATCCCCAGGACTCCGGCCACAACGCCAGTATGACACACCCCGGAGCGACTTCCAATCACCGACATGCCCGGCCGGCGATCACACTGGCCGCTCACCCACCAAAGGAGGGTGAAACCGAAGGGGACGACCTCCTGGCGAGGGCAGACCTCAGACGCCCAATCCGGCAAACGCACTGCCGATGCCCAGGGATTTGATCTCCGTCTGCACCGACGCTTTGTCGGGGTGCTCGAGCGTTTCGACGACCTCGTCGGCTAACAATTGGGCAAACGCCGCCTTGGCTTCCATCTTCATCGCGTCCAACTCCGCCGGAGTCAGTTCCACCCCAGAACGTTTTTTGACGGCCGCACACAATTCAGTCAGATCCGCCTTGGGATGCGTGCTGCGAGCCAACAGCACCGAGTACAGAGGGCGCTGTGGGTCCTGATGTTCCGTTCGCTCCAGCGCCCGCCAAGCCCGCTGCAGCAGGCATTCACGCCAGCGGATGATCCACTCCTTGGACGACAGGTTGATGCCGGAAGGTTTTCCGGGCTCGCCCGATTGACGTCCCAGCTCGTTCAGCCGGGCTTTCGCACAGGACCGCACCGCACGCAACAGAAAGTCCCGGAGACGTCCGTTGCGATGCTCACCGAAACCCGCCGACACCAAGTGATTGAGCAGAATTCGCAACGCCTGATCGGCTTCCGTCTCGCTGCCCAACACGGCAACGAGTTGTCGCCGCATCGGAGCCAGGTATCGGAGCACAAATCCGGCCGCGCTGTCGGCCTCGGTCCAGGAATGAGATGAGCGGACCAAATTGACGGTCGAGCGTTTCGGACCCAGAGAAGAAGTTTGTGTGTCCATAGCCTGATTATAACTTCCTAAAGCACTTAAACGAGCCCCTAGGGGGCTCGAATCCACGGCTGATGGGGCGTCGGTCCCCTCACCGGCCGCGCGCACCCTTCTTCCCAGTATCCACACCTTGCAGATTGCACGCTCCGGCCACATCCTGCTGCGTTTGGGATCGCAATTCTAACGACTCTTTCTGGAGCCCGGTGTGTCTCGCACCCCCGTCAACCGTCTTGTCGACGGACAGAGTTTGGACCAGCCCTTTCGACTGGCCGACAAGCAAATCCGCGTCAATCGCCAGGGTGGAAAGTACCTGCTTTTGAAGCTGGCCGACCGCACCGGCACCATCGTCGCCATGCTTTGGAATGCCGACGATTCCGATTACGAAAAGATTGACCGCGGCGACTATGTGCACGTCCTGGGCCGAACCCAGGTGCACCAGGGAACCCTGCAAATCATCCTGACCGGCATCGACCCCCTCACCGACAAGGACGAAATCGATCCGGCCGACTTCGACTCCTTTGACGCCGGGGCCGCTGACGCCGCGTTGGGCTCAATCCAAAACATCCTCGGATCCCTGAACAACGATTCATTGCGTCAACTGGGCGAGGTGTTTCTTCGCGACGAATCGTTTTTGCAACAGCTGCGGGTGGCCAGTGCCGCGGTCACCAACCACCACGCCTATCCCGGCGGACTGCTTCGGCACACTGCTGACTTGATGGAGATGTGCCAGGCGATTGGCCCCCGCTACGATCGCGTCGATGTCGACCTGTTGCTGATGGGTGCGTTTCTGCACGACTTGGGAAAGATCCACGAGATCTCACCTGGTGGTGAACTCAGCTACACCGATCGGGGCCAATTGGTCGGTCATATCGTGATCGGCGTTCAAATGCTTGGCACCGCGATCGCGAAGCTGGAGGCTGACACCGGCCAGCCCTTCCCGTCGGAATTGCGGATGCAGTTGGAACACCTGATCGTATCGCATCACGGACAACTGGAATTCGGCAGTCCCCGTCTGCCGGCAACGATCGAAGCCGTGCTGCTGCACCATGTGGACAACCTGGACGCAAAGTTGACTTCCTACTTGAGCATGATCGAATCCGATTTGACGAACAACGAGAACTGGACCAACTATCAACCGTCCATCGGCCGCAAACTTTGGAAGAAATCGTGACGCAAGAATCGGAACAAGCCGCCGGTGCTCCCGCCGTCGTGCTCCTGTCCGGCGGCTTGGACAGCACCACGTGTCTGGCAATCGCTCGTGAGCAAGGATTCACGGTGCACGCGATCAGTTTCCGATATGGCCAGCGACATGAGTACGAATTGGAACGCGCCACCGCGTTGGCCGAACAGTTCCAGGCCGCCAGCCATCGCATCGTCGACATCAACTTGTCGCAATTCGGTGGTTCGGCCCTGACCGACCCGGCGCTGGTCGTCCCGAAGAATGAGTCTGCCGATCGAATCGGCACGGACATTCCGATCACGTACGTGCCCGCCAGAAACACGGTGTTTCTTTCCTTGGCGCTGGCCCTCGCCGAAACGCTGGACTGCACCGACCTGTTCATCGGCGTCAACGCGTTGGACTACAGCGGCTACCCCGATTGCCGACCGGAATACATCGCGGCGTTTGAGAAGATGGCCAACCTGGCAACCCGCAATGGCGTGGCGGGCCGCTCGCTGACCATTCACGCGCCGCTGATCGACTTGACCAAGGCGCAGATCATCGCCAAAGGGATTGCGTTGGGAGTTGATTATTCGAAAACGCTGTCCTGCTACGATCCGCTGCCCGGCGGCCGACCGTGCGGCCAATGCGATGCCTGTCTGCTGCGTCAAAAAGGCTTTGACGAAAACCACCTGACCGATCCGGCCATTGGCCCAGCCCCGGATGCTTGAACGTCGGGCGAGTCCCATCGATTCATCGTTCAGGTGTTTCCGTTGGCGGCGGTGTTTCCTGCCGAGGCGGGTCCCGATCGAAAGTCCGTGGCTGTTTCGCCGGCCGAAGCTGTGGCGTTTCCGGCTGGTTTTCTCGGTAGTTGCGTGGACCGCTGGCGATGGACTGCAACGATTCAAGCGGGATCCGTAGGTCTCCCGCCACCGCATGGTGGGCTGTCAATTTCTGGCCCTCGAGCGTCGCCGACGGCAAACCAAGCCGCACCCCCTGCATCCCACGAAGAACCAACCGGCAACTGTCATCCACCCCAGTCGCTGGATCCAGGAACAGAATCCGAGCCACGGCCTCGCGCGGCAAACTTCGTTGGACAGAGCGGACTTCCACTTGGCACCGTTTGTCATCCAGCGACAGCAGGCGGCCCCGCAGTAAGTCTCCGGTGACGGAGACGAACAGATGGGTCGGCGGGTCACCGGCTTGATTGCGAGGCACCGTCAATAAGGGATCCAGACCCAACGTTTGAACGCGAACCTGGGCTTTCAATGACACCCCGAGAATCTGCCCGCGATCGATCGTCACTTCGCCTCCCCAGCGATTGCGAAACACCACGCGGTCGGCACCGATCCGCATGACTTGCCCGGGAAGGATGTCTCCGCTGGTCAGTTCGACGCATTCACATTCAACTGACGCATCCAACAGGGACGACGCGTCGGGAGCATCCTCACCGGCGGTGAGATCGCGTGTTGACTTCTGACCAGCGGAGCGTGGTTCGGGGACATCGGACCTTTCTCGTAGCTGGATCGTCCATCGCCGTTCGATCGGCAGTTCAACCTGCTGACGAAACATCGCTGACCGCCAAGCAAATCCACCTTCGGCTGCAAGTCCTTCGATCAATCGTCCTCTCAAACGAAGCTCATCGGCGATCAACCAATGGTCGGAGCTTGACGTCGTGTCGCCGCCGTCGGCGGGACCGAGAATGCGCACCAGTCGTGATGGCGTGATCGGGGTGACCGTCCGAGCCGATCCCCAACGAAAACGAATCCGGTGCTGATCATCGTCACCCAGGAAATTGCCCACCAATCGTGATTGATCGGCCAGCAGGATCTCCGCCTGCTCCGCCCGCACCGCGTCGTCGGTCACCACGTCCGTCTCAACCAACGACAAACGCATCCGCAACACGTTCTCCGACGAGACCCATTGGTCGGCAATCCGAAACCGCCGGCTTTCAGGGTCGAATGCGACAGCGGCCTGGCCGATCACGTTGCCATCGCGGCCCAGGGTGAAGCGGTCAGGCAACCTTCGCGAAAGCGGTAATTCGCCGTCCCACTGCAGGACATCAAACTGTTCCACACGCAACGGATCCCCGTGACTGGCCAAAGAGATCGAGCGGTGCAAAATCGGTTGCTCATCCTCCAACGCGACGGCGGCCAACTGAATGCCGTCACGATAAGCGGCCATCCGTCCCGCCGTCTGATCGACAAACAGAGTCAATCTCAGTTCATCCTCAGCCTGCGCCAGCCCGGCAACCGCGGTGTCAGAAACGCTGGGGTTGGCACGGACCAGTGACAGACTTTGCCCCAGCCAATTGACGTGTGTCGAGAAGCGTTCGGAGGGTCGCACCGCCAACGATCCGACTCGTGGCCGACCGCCCTGCCCTGCCCCGTCCCTTGACCGCTCGTCGTTTAACCGGTCGCCCAGCGCCAACTCAAAGTCGGGTTCCCCCTCGCACCGAATCCGCAGTTGCAACTGAAACTTCGGCGGCAGATCCAACCATCCGACAATCGACGATCCCGGAACAGCGCATTCCAACGCTCCCTTCGGATCGCTCCAACCGTCGGCAGGTTGCCAGCGTCCGTCCGCATTCCTCAACGATTGCAATCGTCGTCGGACCTGTGGGGCGGCCACCACGGAGACGACTTCCCCGACGTCCAAAGTGACTTCACCAAGGTCGCGAGATTGAATTTGAATCGCGTCACGCTCCCACGACAGCAGCTTGCCCACCACACGTGACTGATCATTCAACTCGAACGCGAACTCATTCTCGGCGCCGGTCGTTGACAGGTCCGACTCGGCTCGGCGCAGATTCATCAGCGGGATCTGCAAAGCTTCGCCCAGCGACTCGCTCTCGAGCATGACGACGCCAGGCTCGTCCGCGGCGTGAAGCGTGCCCGCCAAAACGCTCCCGTCACGCAGGGTAACGTGCATTTTGTCTTTGCCAGCGGATCTCTCCTGGGTCGCGCCGGGTCGCGGGTCAGCGGCGAGGATAAAAATGGATCCGAGAATCGCGATCTTGGTGAGGGAATTCAAAGCGTCACCGTTCATAGATCGGCAGATAGCGAAAGTTGACAGCCAAAGCCAACAACGACATCGACGTGCTGTTGGTCACGCCCAATTCGCCATCGAAACTTCCGTCGGCCTTTTGGGTCCGCTTCAACACCTGGATCAGACGCTGATTCCAACTCTGCCAGGTTTCGAAATCGGACTGAAACAGCGCTTGTGCTTGATAGTAGCGGGCGTACTCCGGCCAAATCGTCCGGGCGTCCTGGTTGCCAACCAGATAGCGTCGCGTCGCTTCGTAGGCGGGGTGGTCCTTTCGGCCGGCGATGGACAACACCAGGTTGACGATGCTGCTGCGCGCTAGCGAATCTCCACTGCCGTCGGTTGGGCTGGAGTATCCCACAACGCCGTTTGCCGCAGTCATTTGACCGAAGTAGTCCACGGCCTGATCGATGGATTCATCTGGAACTTCGATGGCGGCATTTCGGGCGGCCAAGAGCCCCATCACCACGGCGCCGGAGACGGACGTGTCCGCATCGCTGGCATTGGGAGCGTACCGCCACGCGCCGAATCGGTTCTGTCGCTGCGACGTCAGCGCTGCCCGCACGGCCAGTTCAACGGCCTCCCCCAGACTCCGCATCCGATCGGGATCGGTCCCGTCGATCAGATCCAGATCGTCCACCTCGCCGTATGCTTCACACAAAGCCAAGGTTGCGAATCCGTGGTGGTACATGCTCGGTCCCATGTAACCGGTCACGGCGGATTGGCTACCAATGATGTGCCGGAGGGCTTCGCGAATGACATCACGATAGCGGCCGTGATTCGGGTCTTCGCCGGAAGCCAGAAACGCCAGCAACGCCAAAGCGGTCGTTCCCGGCCCGGCACCTTCACCGGCCGGCCAGGTCCCGCGATCGTTTTGTGTGGATCGGAGGAACTCCAATCCTCGACGGTAGATCTCCTGAGCGTCGCGCGAAACCGCTTGACCAATGATCGGTGTACTTCGATCCTCCTCTTCGGTTGGCGGAACCGGAGGCTGCGGTGTTTCGCGATCGGCTTCCCGAGGCGGCTGACCGCGCAGCGGACTCGTGGCGGCCAGCACCGCCAGTGACAGAATGATGGGAAGAATTCGTGTGGTCATGCCGTCGGTTCCATCACTTCCCATCGGAACCACGATCCCGCTGGGCGCGTCGCGTTTCCAGGCGGTCGAAGTATTGGTCCATTTCTTCGCGAAGCCGCTGCGGCACCTCGCTCGTTCCGCGGCCCACGGCGAGCTCGGTTGTCGATTCACGGACGTTCGCCAGGGCATTGATTCCTGTCCCCAACATTGCGACGGCCGCCTGATCCGTGTCGCCTCCTGATCCGCCACCCGCATCGCCGCCGCCTCCGCCGCCGCTTTCCGGACTGACCTTTTTGCATCGCAACAGCAACTCGATCGCTTCGGTTTCCGCCGCGATTGCCACGGCGCCGGTTTCGGGAGACACCAGCGTCTTGGTGGCGTCGACCATCGCTTCACTCGCCGCAGCCAACACATCGATTTCGGCGGAGAAGTTCAACAACCCGTCCGGCATCGCCTGCAGAGATTCCACCACGATGTCGACACGGTCACGCAACAGGTCCTGGTCTTCGCTCAGCCGAATCGCTTCGGCCATGTAATCGTCTCGCTCCATGGCCTGCCGGCCCTGTTCGGCGACCCGAGTTCTTTCGCGAAGTTCCACTTCGGATTGAAGGATCCGCAACACCTCCAAGATCGTCGCGGGCGAAAGAGACTTGGTGTTCTTCGGCCCCGATTCCGCGTTTGGCGGGCCGGGGTCCACCAAATCATCGGCCCAGCGATCGATGTTGTCCGCCCAGTATTCCGCCACAGCAATCGAGTTTCCCGGATGCAGTGCCACCTCATCCCGCATCGCCTCGAGTCGGCTGAGCACCTCCGATGACTTGATTTCGCGGAGGACCTGTCCGAAATGTTCCAGCTCGCGGCGTTGATAGAAGGCTTGCAAGTCGTCGACCGCCTTTTGCAACCGGTCGGTCGATTGGACGATGGCGTCGACGATGACAGGGCTGAGTTCGCGGTTCGCCTCTGGCGGCTTGCCGAAGGTGTCATCAATCTGCCTGGCCAGTTCGGTCGCCACGCGATCCTGCATCCGGCTGATGGACTTCAACCGCTTGACCAGAGTGCTGCCCTCCATCGCGCCGAGAAGCTCACGCAGCTCGTCGGAGATCGCATCAAATTCCGCGACCAGATCGGACTGGTCTTCGACGGCGTCGTCCAGCGGATCTTGGTCGTCTGCATTCTCCGGTGCTTCGCCGTCGGCTTTGCCACCATCTCGGCCGGACGTGTCTTGGATCGTCGTTCCGGCAAGGCCCAAACGCTCCTGTTGATTCTCGTCCTGGTCGGAATCCCCGTCCGGGTCGGAATCCTTGTCGTCGGCCGATTCCCCGCCCTCGGGGCGCTGCCCCAGCGACGTTTCCTGGTCCAGCAATTCCTTGAACTTTGATTCCTCCTCGGCAGCCTGTTCCAACAGCTGTGCGACACGCGGCATGCTGTCTTCACCAAGCTGCTTGAGCGTCGTGAGGGTTTCCGCAAGCTGTTCGACCTCATCCGGATTGATCGATGCGTTCCGGGCCGCCTCGCGCAGCAAGTCTTCCCCGTCGGAAGTGATCCGCTGCAACAGTCGGCCGTTTGCGGCTTCAGCGTCCGCCTGGCGACGCAACTGGGACCACCACTCCTGATCACGTTGGTCGTCCGCCGTCCGTTGCAGTTGGCGATTGCGTTCAAACAAATCCAGCTCGCGATCCCGGGCATCCAATGCGGACTGTCGCCATTGGTCAAACTGTTCGGCAATCCACACGGCATGTTCCTCAGCCGATACGACGTCCAGCCGGATGGCCGGTGAGTAGATTCGGCCGCGGCCGGGCAAGTCGTCCTCCACCCAAAACCTCACCAAGGTCGGTGACGATTCGATCTGCAGCGCCGCACCTTGGAACGCCGCCGCGACAGTTTGCGACGGCTGCGTCCGCGTGGGTTCGAAGAATGCCGCCAAAGAATCTTGCCCGCGTTCATGGGTCGGATCCATGGGCCCACTCAAAACGCGTTCACCTGACCGCGTCGGATCCTGCTCCGATTCCCAACGCATTCCCACGCGACGGATGCGATAATCATCCGATACCGCCAATCGAAACGTGATGGTCTGGCTCGCAAGCACCTTGCCGGGGATCTCAACCGCATCGACCATCACGGTCGGCGGCCGATCCGGGATCGCTTCCAATGCGATCGACAGGGGCTGCTCCGGTCGCAACCCGTCCTGGTCGGTCCATCGCAACAAGACTTCATTGGCCTGCGGATCGATGGCGCCGCCAAAGCGAGCTCCCTGGACCGGAACCGCCTTGCCGTCGATCGATGCCGACTTCAGGGGCGCAGAGACTTCCACCCGCAAAGCGATGCCGCTGCCCGGCACGAAACGCAGACGACTATTCCCCAACATCGATCGCAAAGTGTTGTCGGGAACGACCCCGTCCAGGTAATCGGGAAAGCGAACCACCGATTCCAGCGAGATAGCTTCCGGACGAACCTTGGGCACCAACTGAATGCTCGCCAACGCATCGCCCAAACGCAGCCTGGCCGTGGTCGACTCGATCAACGCCGGCAATTGGAATCGATACTGCCCGGCCTCGGTCGGCTGGCCGATCCATTGCTTCGCGCCAATCGACAGGAGAGCTTGTCGGGGTTTCCACAGGCTGTCGTTGCTAACGCGTACCGACCACGTGACGGGTTGATTCTGCGGAACGACCAACTCGGCGGGGACGCCATCGATGGTCACAAACGTGTAGCGCTCGGTGGGCGATAGGGGAGCGACCAGTCGCGCCAACGTGTTGGTGACGCCGCGGGGCATCAACAACGTTGCCAGCACGATCAACACCAACAACCCCGCCAGGAAACGCCGGGCCGCTGCGAACGTGTCTTCGGGCAGGGCTTCCTGAAAGGTTTGTTCATCGGCCCGACGGGCGACCTGATCCAGGGCCGCGGCACACAGGGCCGGAGAACGCACCTGTTCGGACTCGCTGTCCGCCAATTCCAGAACACCGACCAGATCGTCGCCGAAGGCGGGTTTCCGCTGACGAATGCGCGACGCAATTTGCAACGGACGGCGTGTCCCCCACCAGTCCCGCGCGAAAGACAATCCGGCCCAGACAACGATCGAAAACACGGCCGCCAGCAGGAATGAACGCGCTCCGGCCGGAGCTTCCCACCAACGTTCGAACAGGAACAACACCAGAAACACGCCCGACACGCCGATCATGGCGGCGATTAAGCGATCGGCCGCACTCTTCCTCAGCAGCGCATTGCGATACGCCGCAAGCCTTTCTCGCAAGGCCGCTGGAACTTCGATACGTCGACGGTTTTTCTCAGGCAACATGCTCGGTTCGTTTTTCGTTTCCGATTGGGGCCAGTCTAGATCAAACCCGCCCATTTTCTGGCGATCCAGAATCCGCCCAAGGCCAAAAACATGGCTCCCAGCATCGCAGGGTGATTCCACCACTGGATTCTGCGAATTCGTTCCGCCTCCAGCGGCAAGCCGTTGAAGCGGTCAATCCAGTCACGCACCGTCCCGGTCGCCAGCATTTGCCCACGTCCCACCTCCGCAATGGCCTGCATCACATCGGTCCGGGCCGGACGTCCGATCGGTTCGACCGCCCTCCCCTGCACTTCCAACCGTGTCTCCAGCGTCGATCCATCGTCGGGATTGTTCAACCGCAAGCGATAGCTGCCACGCTCCGGAAAGCGGACTTCGCCCACAAATGCGCCCCACTGCGTGTCAACGTTCCGCAATTCATGCGAGCGGCGACTTCCGTCCGGATGGATCACCTCCAGTGGCAACGTGTCCGCCGTCACCGGCTCGCCCCGCTCCGACATCGCCGCCGCCCGCAGGGACACCAACTCACCGGGAACGGGACGCTCGGGGTGGTAGGACATCCGCATCGATTGGCCCACCGACATGTTCCGCTGATACGCCATCCAACGGATCACCTGGCCCCAAAAACGATAGTGGTATTTGTCTTCAACCCCAAGCCGCCAACGCCAGGCGGAATCGGTTCCCATGAACAGCACCTTGCCCGCACCCGAGCGGCGGGTGACCAGCACGGGAGTCCGCCCGCGGTCATCGGTTGCATCGGAAGGTTGGTCCTCCTGCGACTTGACCGCCAGCACTTCGCTGCCGGCCCGAGGACGTTGCACCGCCGCCCACCATTGGAAACCCGGCAAGGATTCCCAGATCGTCCAATTGGTCTCCGCGTCATCGGACAGCTCGGTCAACAGGCTGCGCCGGCCCTCGTTGGTCAATACATACTTTCCCGGGATCTCGCTGCCGATGCCGCGGGGTTTCGATCGGTCCAGAATCACCGGATACAGATCGCCCAGCGCGGTGTCCAGCAATGTGTCCTGGAACCCATGTTGTCCCGGCATCAGCACCAGCCCGCTGGCCTGCTGCTGGACCAGTCCGACGATGTCGCGACATTCGGAATCGGTCAGTTGTCCGGGCCCAACGCCGATGTCTCCCAGAATCACAACGTCGTACGATGCCAACGCTTCCGGCCCCTGCGGCATTGCCGAAAGATAACCCGTCCCGCCACCGCCGACGTCGCCCAGTTCCGGGTGCAGCAGCAAACAGGAAACTTCGATGCCGGTGTCACGCACGAGCGCATTGCGCAGGTACCGATACTCCCACCTTGGGCGAGTTTCGATCACCAAGACGTTCAGCTTTTCCTCGCGCACATCGATCACTTTGGTCCACTGATTGTTGGACGTGATTCGCTCGCGAGGATCGGCCGCGACCTTCAAGGTCAATGCATACTCGGCCGCTTTTTCCGGTCGCCATGTCAACGCGGCATCCAGGCGTTGCCCCGCCGCGACCTGCAAACGTTGCTCGCTTACCGTCGCACCATCCACTTCCAAAACCACTTGCAGATCACCGGCATCCGGCATCCAGTTCTGTACGGCAAAAGGAATGCGGACCGGCTTACCGGCGACCCCAAATGTGGGCACATCCGCCGAAATCAACTCCAAGTCGGGCAAGCGCGACGGGCTGCCGATCGGCCGGGTGTCACACGGAACCGTCACCGGTGTGTTCAGCGACCAACGTGCGGCCGCTTCGACCGGCGAACGCCCCACGTTCCAGTCTCCGTCGGACAACAACACCAAGGCGGCCAAATCCTGGCCGTGCCGCCGGCCAGCTTGCTCGATCGCCCAAGCCAGGTCGCTGCCACCGCCGTCGTCACCGGAGAATGATTCGACCACGCGTTCAAATCGGTCGTCCAGTTGCTGCCAGGACGCATCCGCCAGAATCTGATCGACGGCCTGTTGCCGGCTGATCACTTCGCTGCCAGCCGGCACATCGGTGGTCTGCATGCTGGCCGAACGGTCGACCAGCAACACCAGTTTCCGCTTGGTCGTAGGCGGTTCAAGGAACGACGTCTCGGGCTGCCACAACATGAACAAGGCGATCGACACGATCAGAATCCGCAACCCCTCCGCGATCGCGACGCGCCACCGCCGTCCCTGTCGCAAGAAGATGGTCGCTGATAATGTCGTCACGGCCAGCAGAACGACGAAAGAGAACGCCATCATCATTGCGACCGCCCCATGCGATGCGGCAACGACAAGCAAGCTTCGACCAGCATCCCGCCGATCATCAGAATCCAAACAGGCGTCCAGATGTCACGAACCAGTTGGCCGGCCGAATTCGAGGCGTCAGAAGACAGGCTGATCCGATCGAAAGAAACGCCCGCGAAGATGCGATTGAGGTCATCCTGAGTTAATGCCGGCGAACGAGATTCCAGCGGCGATCGATTGATGGCCAGAAAACGCCGTCCTGCCGGCTCCTGCCCAGGATCCGAGTCTTCCTTCAACTCATAGACCCCGGCATGATGACCGAACTCGGCCATCGCTTGTCCCGGATCCGCTCGCCCGGACACCGGACGGATCGACGCTCGCTCGCGTTCAACCGCCGGCGGCAATGCTTGACCGGCGATCAGGCTACCGTCTGCGGCATGATCTTGCTGTCCGGCATCCAGCATGGCGGCAATCAAGTCGCACAGAACCACACCATGCCGCACAAAGTCGCCGTTTGGATCGGACACGTCAGCGCCGCAAAACCACGCGACGCCTTTCCCGATTCGTTTGCTGCCGATCATCGTCTCCTGGCCGTTGACGGCAACGGCGCGAATCAAATCGCCCTGGACCTCGACGAATCGATCCAGCGGGAACTCGATGTCATTGAACTGCAACGTCAAATCAACGTCTCGGGTCCACTCACCCCAACGGATCCCCAAAAAACTGGACGTCGTGGCAGAACCCGGGGACGGGAAGAACAACGCGCTCCCACCGTCGCGCAAGAATCGCTCAATCACTTCGGCGTCCGAACCGGTGGGCAGCGGCCCCTGCCAGATCAAGGAAACCGAACTCGCCAGAACCGCCGCCAGGCCGTCGGCGTCGGACGCTTCGGACGCTTCGGACGCGTCCACCCAACGCCCTTGCGCGACTTCCACCGCGACTTCGACCGCGTCACTCCGCTCGGCCATCACAAGTGCCGCGGACCGGCCGGAGCTGCCGCCGGTGACAAAGTACCATTGATCGTCCGCGACATTCACGTCGGCCGGGATCGACACCTGACCGGTTGACTGCACGGACCGGTCCGCCAGGTTCACGACCTGTTCGAACGACACTTCCCCTTCGGCGTCCAGATCCACGTCCACGATGGAGGTGACGTCGCCCAACTTCACCCGAACGGGAAGCGTGTCGGCGATTCCCGCATCCCGTGTCACCTTCATCGAAAGCGCCACTCCCCTGCCCTGCTCCGTTGGCACGACGCTCGTGTCAACCAATTCCAGCGAGGCATTTGCGCCCCGTTCACGTCCGAAGTCGATCAAGTGAATTTGCAGCTCCGCGGACAACTCCGAGAGTCGTTTGGCCAGAAGTTCCCACCGCGGCGAATCCGGTTGCCAATCCAGCTGTTGCAGATCGCTGCAGATCCAAACGTCAGCAACCGCGGGCGGGTCCTCGCGCAGCACATCAATGGTCGCCTGAATCAGTTCCGGCAGGTTGGCAGTTGAGTCGGCCGGTCCGGTGATCGCCGCGTCGACCAATGCCGCCGGTCGCTCCAAGCGAATCGGTTCGGCTGACACGCTGTCGATCAGGATCACTTCGCCAACGCCCAGCGTTTCCATTGCCGAAACGAATTCACGCCGCGCGGCTTCCAACCGGGTTGTGCCGACACCGACCTGCCGCTGCATGCTGGGGGACCGATCCAGAATCACCAGGGTGCGCGTCGCGTCTGGAGAAAACTGCCCGGCCGCCCATCCGAACGCGCCGCTGGAGAGCGGTCTGGCGAAGGCCACCAACAGCATCGCCAACACCAACATCCGGGTGATCAAGATCAACCAGCGACGCAAACGATTCGGCCCACTACCGACGCGATTCGCCTGCCGCAGAAACATCATCGCGGCCCACGGCATGGTGGGGTGACGATGCCGGTGGATCCAATGAATCAACAGCGGCGTCAGCACCAGTGGCAGTGCCCACAGAACGCCCAGACGAAGGAAGCTCATCCCACCGAACCTCGACTCCGCGATCCGGAAGGTACGCCACCGCCTGATCTTCGCCGGTCCTCGCGCCGCGATGGCTGTGGGGTAAGCCCGCGGCGAAGGAACCGCCCCGGATCGGCTGCCGGACGTTTGACTTCTGTCATTTCCGCCACGTGGTCAGACCGGCAAGAACTTGTTGAAATTCCAAACCGGTCGATACCACTTCTGCAATTGCAGTTGTCGCACCAGCCGATCACTTCCGATCGTCGACACCGGCAACCAGGCAAGCTGAAGGCATCGGAGATCGCGACGATCGACGGGCCAGGTCTGACGAGCGGCTTCGGAAAGCTGCAGCCTGAGCCTGGCTTGCAGGTTGGCGGTTTCGCCGCAGTAAAGTGAGGTCGCGTTCAATGAATTCGAGTTCAATGGTGTCGGACTGGCAGACGGATCGTCGACGTGACGGATCAGGTACGCGGCCGGCCCTTGCGGCAACTCATCCCAGTCCAGATCGGCCGCCCCCTGCCAGTCTTCCGGTTTGAATTTTCGCAGACCGAGCTTCCGGGAATTGGTCGCGTCCAAACGTCGCCGCGCCGCGGAGACCGCCTTGCGCAGTTTCAGTGCGGCCCAACGGTACTGCAACGCAGTGAATCCCGGTGCCCAACCGCCCGCCGCGGCATCGAACTGCTCTGCCAACCTCGGATCGCACAGGATCTCGTCCAATCCGGCGTCGGCGTAAAGCTCGCTGACGCTCCGCCACGCGATTTCCACAGCGAACAAAAAGGGATCCAGCTCTTCCCAATCAAACGCGGTTCGGTTGGACGTCGTGATGTCGGCCTGTTTCATCCGTCCGGATTTCCGCAACGCAAACAGGGCACGGTTGCGTTCGGCCGGTGTGCCATCCAACTCCGCCCGGTCGCAGCGGACCTGGAAGTCTTCGTTCAGCAGCGGATCGGCGACCACCCGATCGACCGAGTACCCACGGTTGGATTCGCAAAACGCTTGCACCAGCTGATCGGCGTGCCGGCCATCTTGCACCCAGTCGGAAACGGATTCGGCGAACCCTGGCAATTCAAGCGTGGTCGCTGCCGCGCGACGAGCCTTGGCCGAGTGCGTCGCCGGGGCGCTGGCTTTCGGTTCGGGCGAGCCTTCCAGCGAATCGCCCACCGCGACAGCCTCGATGCGGCGTTGTCCCAAGCGAGCGTACTCGGTGGACATTTCAAAACCCAAAAACTGTCGTCCCAGCTTCTTGGCAACCGCCAACGTCGTCCCGCTTCCCGAGAAAGGGTCCAAGACGACATCGTCCGGATTGGAACAGGACCGAATGATTCGCCCCAGCAATTGTTCGGGCATCTGGCAACCGTGGAAACCGGCCCGCTCCTTGAACGTCCCGGCGACCCGCGGAAAGTACCAGCAATCCTCGTCGGGCGTGAACGCGTCGACACAATCCTGCGGCCGCAAGATCCAGGTGTCGTCGGGCATGCGACCCTTGGGATTCGCACGTTTGTCGGCATACACCAATTGCCGTGCCGAGGGCACAGCGATCTCGGATGCGTTGAACGTGAATCGGCTGGGATCTTTGACGAAATGGAACAGGTGCGCATGGGACCGCGTGAACTTGGTTCGGCAATGCACGCCAAACGTGTAGTACCAAACGACCCAGGATCGAGGGTGAAATCCGATTCGCTGGGCTTCGACCTTCAACTCCGCCGCGTACTCATCTCCGATGGCCAACCAAAACGCGCCGCGGTCATCGAGCACACGATGGACTTCTCGCATCCATTGGCCGGACCATTCCAGATACTGGTCTGACTCCAACCGGTCATCGTACTGGTCGTACTCGTAACCGATGTTGAATGGCGGATCGGCAAATACCAGTTGGACGCTGGAAGCATCCATCGATCGCATGGCGTCGATGCAATCACCCTGGTGAATGCGTCCGGGACCAATCTCGCGAGCCCGATTCTCCGCAGCTGTTTCCATCAATTCGTTCCCGTTCGTCCTGGAGGCGACGCCCCGATCTGACAATTCCTGCCCCTTCCCGCGGCTGACTTAGCGGACAGCTTTCCATTTCAATTCGATGGGCGCATCCAATCCGTCCGCCAGCGTGGTGACCGTCACCGGGTGCACACCCTTTTCCAGATGAATCTTGGTCGTGTACGGCTGGCCGGGTTGGAACGCGAAATCCGCGTCGATCAACGTCGCATCATGAATTCGCGCGAATGCCCGCGCCCGGGAATTCAGTGTGACTTCATACCAGCCGGTTTCGGGAGCTTGGAAAGTCCCTTCGAAGTGGATGGCGCCACGCTCGGCGATGGCGGACAGGTCGGCCGAACGTCCCGAGCCTTGGGGATCCAGTGCGGAAACCTCCGGCACGTACGGGAACTTGCCCGGATACAACGTCCACTTCCAGTTGTCTTGCGGGGCAATGTCCAAAGACGGCACCGGAGCGTCGTCGTAGGGCCGCTTGGCAGACGCGTTGCTGCGACGCAGCTGCAGGACGCGGGCCTGCATCTTCCGCTGCAGCTCTTCAAACTTGGGACTCGTCCCCGCCAAATCTTTCAATTCTTTCGGGTCCGCCTGCAAATCGAAGATCTCGAACGGCTGATCATGTTTCTTGACGTCGACGCGGACGCCCTTGTATCCGTCAACAAACACGACCTGCATTTGTCCGCGACGCTGGTTCCGCTTCGCGTCCTGAAAATCCTGGTAATCCGGCGTCTTGCCGCCATTGAAGTACTCGATGTAAACCTGGCCCGGCTGTTGCTCTCCGCGACCGGTCAGCGTCGGCAACAATGAAACACCGTCGGTCCGAGCGGGTGGAGCGATCCCGGCGGCATCGGCAAACGTCGCCATCCAATCGTGAAACTGAGACGGGTGCTGATCGACCGAACCGGCGGCGATTTGCCCCGGCCACCAGGCCAACGTGCCGACGCGAATTCCGCCTTCCCAAACATCCCGTTTGGTGCCGTCAAAGGGACCGTAGGACTGAAACGACTGCGGCGTGTAGTTCGCGTTTTGCAGGTAGGCCTCGTGATGCGGGCCGTTGTCGCAACTGATCACCACCAACGTGTTTCGATCGATCGACAGATCCTTCAGCGTTTGCAACAAGTCGCCGACGCAGTTGTCGATGCGGCGCACCATCGTCGCGAAACGCTCCTCCACGTCCGACCATCCCTTGCCGGTGTAGTCGGGATACCGATATCCGTCGACGGTGCCCGTCGCCGTGTTGATCATCCGCCCGGGCTCACCGATCCACTGCAATCCGCCGGTCAGGCCATGGCCGTCGGGATACGGTGTCGACGGCAATTGCAATGCCGCGTGCGGGGTGTCGTAGGCCAGGTACAGAAAGAACGGGTCGTCGGCGCCACTTTGAACATGCGTGGCGATCCAGTCCTTGCTGCGGGCGGTGAACAGGTCGGTGGTGTAGCACTTGGCCAAGTCCTTGCTGACCTCCTGGTCATTGTGCCAGACCTGTTTCGGAGTGCGGTGCGAGGGGCTGTTGCCAAGGTCCCACGTCTCGGCCGGATAATGAATGTGGCCGTCCCGATGACGAACGTAACCGTAGAACTGGTCGAACCCGCGTTTGGTCGGATAGGCCGACCACTCGTCCGGCGATTCACCGTCGCCTTGCAGTCCGTACTTGCCGACCAGCCAGGTTTTGTACCCCGCCGACTTCATCACGCTGGCCAGCGTGTGATTGTTGGCCAGCGCTTTGTCGAACTGGTTGTCGCGCACCTCCGCATGCCCCTGGTGCACTCCACTTAGCAGAGACGACCGGCTGGGGGCGCAAACCGGAGCCGGACAGTAATGCGCCCGCATTTGCATGCCTTCGGCGGCCATCTGATCCAGCATCGGTGTCTGATGCGTTTTATCGTGCTTGGACTCGTTCTGGTACAGAACGCCGAAGTCGCCCCACCCCATGTCATCCAACAGGATAAAGATCACGTTCGGACGTGTGCCAGCCGAATCGGTCTGAACCTGGACCTGAACCTGGGCCTGGACCGGCCCGGTCGCGGCGATGCCGAGCAACAGGATTGCGAACAAGTGACGAACCATGGCGAATATCATCCTGGGGAATGGCGGCGGAGTTCAGCGCGCGGGCGGATTCTGACCGCCAGTTTAGCAACGCGGGCCCTCGCTGCGAGCACGTGCCACCCGGTCGATTCAGGCAGCCGTCGGATTTTCCACCCCCATCGGATGCCGCTGCCGCTACGCGAAGACGACCGGTCGACGTTCAAGCCCAAAACTGAAAATCGCCGGCCGCTTCAAAGGCGTGTTCGTAATGCCGAACCGCGGATGGCTGGTCTTGATCAACCGGCCACCAAACGGCGATCACGTCGAAGCGGCAGGGGGTGCCCAACATTTGACGCCGTTTCAGAAATCGCAGCGCCGCGCGCGTCAGCCTGACTTGCTTCTCCGCATCGACCCGATCAGCGGGGTGCCCGGGGCGGTGCGATTGCAGGGTTTTGACTTCGACAAACACCAACGCACGTGTCTTTCGATCCGCCGCGATCAGATCGATTTCCCCGGCCCAGTCGGATTCGTTCTCGGCAACGACGACCAAGCCCTTTCGCCGCAGCAGTCGCGCCGCGACCTGTTCCCCGCGACGCCCGACCGACGCATCGGGGTCGACACGACCGAACCGCCAGGCGACGTAGCGATCACGCACCCAGTTCCAATGCCGCCGGACATCAAACGTGCGCATCTTTGCCCCATCACCGCGCAACCGATTTGAGTTTCGTTTAGACCCCGCCAATTTACGAAGTCGATGTCGCCACCCATCGCCAGACGGTGGAAAGCCACGCTCTGGCGAGCGTGGCTACTTGTTCTCATTTGTGACCAGCGACGTCGTGTTCGGCCACTTCACCCTCCCGCTTGCGGGAGGGTCGGAGGCGAGGCACGAGACTCCGGGGAGGGTAGAACCCGAAGCGGATGTCAACGACGCACGGCTCAGCAACAACCCTCCCCGCGTCGTCGCGGGGCTCCTCCGCGACCCTCCCGCTCGCGGGAGGGTGAACCAGAGAACGCCTGACATTGATCGCCAGATGGACCTTTGCGGAAATGCCCCACAAAAGCAAGGCAGTTGAACCACTAGTTGCGACGACGTTCTTTCAGGCGGACCGCCTTTCCGGTTCGTCCACGCAGGAAGTACAGCTTGGCGCGACGAACGACACCGCTGCGTTTCACTTCCACCTTTTCGATACGGGGGCTGTGCACGGGGAACTTTCGCTCCACGCCTTCGCCGGCGACGATGCGACGGACGGTGAACATTTCCTTGGAACCGCTTCCCGAAAGGGCGATCACGACTCCGGTGAAGACCTGAATCCGCTCCTTGTTGCCTTCCAAAATACGCAGGTGAACATCGACGGTATCGCCGATCTCGAACTGAGGCGGATTCTCCTTCAGCGAAGACGCCTCGACCTTATCCAAAATGGCCTGACTCATGTTCTTTCTTCTCTCGGGCTTGAATGGGGTGGCTGTGTGGTTGGTTCAAATACGGGGAAGGTTGAAGGTTCGGTCTGAGCGTCCGAGACGATCAATTCCCAAAGGGTTCCACGTTGTTATTTTCCGGATCGAGCAGATCGGCACGCCGCTGCTCGGTTCTCAATCGGGTCTGTTCGTTGCGCCAGCGGGCGATCGCCTGGTGATTGCCGCTTAGCAAAACCTCAGGAACGGGCAGCCCCCGAAACTCCCTCGGTCGTGTGTACTGTGGAAACTCCAACAACCGATTCCCTCGGCTGAACGAATCGTCCACAGAACTGTTTTCGTCACCGAGCACGCCGGGCAGCAACCGCACGACGCTGTCGATGATGGTCATCGCGGCGACTTCACCGCCGTTGAGCACGAAGTCGCCAATACTGATTTCTTCTGGTTGCAACAGGTCGACCACTCGCTGATCAAATCCCTCGTAACGTCCGCACAACAGCATCACGCGGGGGCTGCCGGCCAAGTCCTCGGCCATCGGTTGGTCGAACCGACGCCCCTGCGGGGTCAGCAACACCTTGCGTGCGGGTGTCGGGCAGGATCGCTCCACGTCTTCGACGCAACGCACGGTCACATCGACTTGCAGCAACATGCCGGGCCCGCCTCCGAACGGTCGGTCATCGACCTTGCGGTGCGGTGTGTCGGCCGCCCAGTCTCGCAAGTCATGGCGTTGGATTTCAACCAGATCTTTCTGGATCGCTTTTTCCAACAGACTCTGCGTCAGGTAGCCGTCAAAGATCGCCGGGAACAGCGTCACGATGTCAAATCGCACTCGTCAAGTCTCCGGTGATCACCAATCGCCGACCAAGGACCGAAACCGCGGCAACTATTCCGTGGCCGCTTCGGTTTCCGCCTTGGCTTCACCATCTTCAGCCGGGGTTTCTTCGGCAGCAGCTTCTTCGGCGGGCTCCTCGGCTTTCGCCTCGGCGGCCGGCTTGGGAGCTTCCTGCGGTGCCGGAGTGTACTCCTTCCGTTTCCCCAGGCGCTCCAGGGCTTCCTTCTGGGCTTCCAAGTGCGTGCCTTCGGTGCCGTACTTCTTGATCAGGACGGCGACCTTTTCGCTGGGCTGGGCACCGACGCTCAACCAGTGGTCGATCCGGTCGGCCTTCAACTGGGCCCGCGCATCGGTCTCCGGCAACATCGGATCATAAAAACCCAATTCCTCGATCACGCGACCGTCGCGTGGCGACCGCTGGTCCATTGCGCAAACACGGAAAAAGGGCCGGTGGGTACGCCCCATCTTTTTCAGACGGATTCGAACTGCCATTTCAAACTTGCTCCAGGAAAAAACAACATATCTCTGTGTGGATCGTTTTGGATTCGGACCGACGCTCGGCTACCGATTCTTACTTCGTTTCTTTTGCCGCTTGAGCTTGTCGCGTTGTTTACGCATCTTCGCCCGCTCGGCGTTGGACAACCGTTTTCCGGTCCCCTTCTTGACCTTCATGTGCCCCAGATTCGGATCGCCGCTGGCCATCGCCCCCTGCAACTGCTGCATCATCTGGGCGCGGTCCATCATCGAGCCGCCGGCCATTCCCTGCATCAAAGGCTTCATCACCTCGAACTGCTTGACCAGTTGCGTGATGACGGGCGTCTGCACTCCGGCGCCTTTGGCAATCCGGGTCCGGCGGGCCGCGTCGATCAGTTTGGGATTCCGCCGCTCCTGGGCGGTCATGCTGTTGATCGCACCGATGGTCTGCCGAATTCCGCCGGCGGCCTCTTCGCTTTCCAAGGCCTCCTTGAATTGGCCCATGCCGGGCATCAGGCCCATCATCCGGCCCATCAGGCCCGGCTTGTTGACCTTCTCCATCATGTTCTTGAAATCGTCCAGGGTGAAGTCACCGGAGGCCATTTTGGCTTCCAACTCTTCACGCTCTTTCTCGTCGACGATTCGGTGCGCCTCGGCCGCCGCCGCGACGATGTCACCCATCTGCAGGATCCGCCCCGCCATCCCCTCGGGCCGAAACGGCTCCAGGGCGTCCAGGTGCTCCCCGGTGCCGATGAACTTGATCGGCACCCCGGTGACGTGCTTGACCGACAACAACGCCCCGCCGCGGGCATCGCCATCAAGCTTGGTCATGATCACGCCGTCCAGCTCCAACGCCTTGTTGAACGCATCGGCACTGTTGACCGCATCCTGCCCGGTCATTCCGTCGACCACCAGGTAGACCTGGTCGGGATGGACCTTGCTGTCGATCCGGCCCAGTTCGGCCATCAACGCTTCGTCGATCGCCAACCGGCCGGCCGTGTCCAGGATCACCACGCGGGCATCCTCTTCGATCGCCTTGGCCACACCGTTGCGACAGACCTGGACGGGATCCTGGTTGCCGGGCTCGCTGTAAACCGGGACGTCCAACTGCCGCCCGATCACGTGCAATTGCTCGATCGCCGCCGGACGCTGCAAGTCAGCCGCGACGAGGGTCGGCTTGATGTTCTGCTCTTTCAACAGCTGCGAAAGCTTGCCACAGGTTGTGGTTTTCCCACTCCCCTGCAACCCGCACAGCATGATGATCGTGGGGCCGTCTTTCTTCAGGTGAATGGCCGGGTCGACCGGCCCCAAAATCGAAACCAGTTCCGAATGGACGATCCGGACCAATTCCTCTTCCGGACGCAGGCTCAGCAGGACCTTCTTTCCCAGAGCACGCTCGCTGACGTGCTTCATGAATTCCTGAACGACCGGGTAGCTGACGTCGGCTTCCAGCAGGGACCGCTGAACGATCTCCAACCCCTCGCGCATATTTCCTTCGGTCAGCTTGCCTTTGCCACGCAAGCTTTTGAATGCCGATTGCAATCCGTCCGAAAGGTTGTCGAACACGCGAAGTCAGGAAATTGTCGAAGGGGAAATCAGGACCGGCCGCACCCCGCCGGCAGCGACCACCACGGCACTGCCGCCGTCGTCACCGGACGCGCCGGAAACCACTCGGGACGCTCGGCGGGACAGCCGATGGCTGCCCTGGCCGGGTTCCTCAAACTGGGTCCCGAAACGGGGTTCCTGAACCGCGGAAAACGCGACTTTCCCGCGGCGAACGCCCCGGGCAGGAGCCATCCACGTCGGACGTCCAACGCGTCACGCTGGCGGTCAACTGCCCAGCACGGGTCCGCGCGTGATCCACACGGATCGAACGTGCCGAAGGAGCCCCATTGAGGCGCACCGCTAGCGGCGTCAGGAAAGCCCGGCAGTTTACGGACAACCACGGCGTTTTGTAAATGGACAAAGCCGCCACTTTCGCGGCCGATTCGGTCTCCGACGACCGGCCATCGCACCTGAAGCGACGCCGCAACCGCCGCCCAGCCCGGCAACACGCCTCGCCCCCTCGGTAATGCCGCTGAAAACCCCACTAGTCGGCGACGGTCGATCCCATAGCAGCCTTTCCACCACGCTGGCCGCTAACCCTCCAATTGCGGGAAGGTTTCTCAATGCCGGTGAAAAATACTCAATTTTAAAGAATTTTTCCACAGAAAAGCCGCAGATCGGGTCACTAACTGCGTGCAATGGGGGCACCAGCCCCTTAGGTTGAGGATTGGACCATGCTGGGCGGAAAGTCGCCAGCGGCAGTGTCCTGGGCCAATTTTCTTCCCTTCTCGAACCGACGTTGGAACATGAAACATCTGCTCCCCTCCCTCCTGTTCTCCCTCTGCCTGCTGCCTTTGGTCGGTTGTGGCCAGAGCAATGAGCCACAAGCGGTCACGACCGACGAAGACGAGATCGCGGCCTACGAGGCGGCCCTGGAAGGCGAAGAAACACCGGACGTGACTCAGTGAGCCAGTCCAGTTCCGGCGCTGACGGCAGCCCGGTGCACCGCACCGTTGCCGTCGGCTGCTCATCGAACCGCCAGCTGCACTCCTGAGGCTGGCGGGATTTCGGAGCCTACCACGGCTCCGACGCTCGCGAAGCGATGGATCGACGGGTTCGATCCGCGACGCACCCACCACGGTGCGGCGCTCTTTTCTTTTTATCCTTTTATTCGGAGGCTGCGTTGCAATGGCAACCAAACGAAACGCGTTCACGCTAGTGGAGTTACTGGTCGTGATCGCCATCATCGGGATCCTTGTGGGACTCCTGTTACCGGCCGTCCAGGCGGCCCGTGAAGCGGCTCGACGCATGAGCTGCAGCAATAATTTCAAGCAGATCGGTCTGGGCATTCACAACTATCATTCCGCCTTCAAACAACAGCCCATCCACGGGACCGGGGCCACCAACGAGACGCAGAACGGCTGGCAGCAGGCCGATGATCCGGGTCCGGCTGCGGGCCCGCCGATCGGGTACACCCGCTACATGCTCAGCTACCTGGTTGGGATCCTGCCGTTCGTCGAACAACAGGGGATGTGGGAAACCATTTCCAGCCCCAGCGTCGACGAAGAGGGCGAATCCTGGCCGGCAATGGGTCCGGCTCCCTACGCAATTCGCTACAAGCCTTGGGCGTCGGATGTGCCGACCTATCGCTGCCCCAGCGATCCCGGTTACGGCCTGCCGGCAGTGGGACGCACCAACTACGCCGCCTGCACCGGCGACGCAATTGCTCGGAACAACATCGGCGGAGCACGTTTCGCCGGCGGATACTGGCGGCACTGGCAGGAAACCTTTCTGGTCCGCCAAGTCAAAGGATCGATGCGTGGGATGTTCATTCCGCGTTACTCGTCCAAATTTCGCGACACGTTGGACGGGCTGTCCAACACCGTGCTGTGCGGTGAAATCGCGACCGGATTGGGCGACCGCGATATTCGCACCGCCCCCGCACTGCAGCAGGGCGGCTACTGGGGTAACGGCGTTCACGGCAATCCGTCCCACTGCCAGCAACAGGGGCTGATCGATCCGGAACGGCCGAAGTTCTGGTTGCCCTCGACCAATATTTCGGGAGCCGGTGGTCGCCGCGGATACCGCTGGGCCGACTTCCGCCCGTTGTACAGCCAAGTGGCGACTATCCTGCCGCCCAACCGCGAACTCTGCCTGGCAGGCGGCCACGCCTCTCACGGCCTGGTCGGCGTCAGCAGCCGGCACCAGGGCGGAGCCCACGTGTTGATGGGTGACGGTGCGGTGATCTTCATCACCGACTCGATCGAAGCGGGCAACTCCAACGCCGAACCGGTTTGGATCCGCAACAACAACCAGCAGAGCTCCAACCCGCCGGGTTCGCCCAGCCCCTACGGACTGTGGGGAGCGATGGGCACGCGTGCTTCAAATGAAACGATCGACGAGCAATTGAATCAGTAGATTCCTCGGCTCGGGATCGTTGATCCGACCCGACGCCGGTGGTTCGCCTGAATGCAAGGGCGGCCGCCGGCGTTTTTTCATTTAACGGACATCCACCCAGGCCATTCCGGCCGACTCGGCGGCGCGAAAGCCCAGCGGCGAGTCTTCGAACACGACGCAGCGCTCGGGTTGGACGTCCAACCGCCGAGCCGCCTCCAAGAACACGTCCGGCTCGGGCTTGTGCCGCTGCGTATCTTCCGACGCGACGACCGTCTGGAACAACTCCGCGATCTCCAGGATTGCCAATTGCTCCTGCACCACCGTCCGTGGGCTGCCGCTGGCGACGGCCATCGGCTTCTTTTGGAAATACGCCACGGCGACATTGCACACCCCCTGGTTCCGCCGCACCCGCGGGATCAAGGTTCGAAACAGGGTTTCCTTTTCGTCGGCGACGCCCACCGCATCAACCGACACGCCCTGCTCGGAAGCCAGCATCGCGACGATCTTGTCGCTCGGCATTCCTCCCATCGAATAGAATCGTTCTTCGGTGAACTCGATTCCGTAACGGGACATCGTTTCGTGCCAGGCGACGTAGTGCACGGGCATCGAATCTGCCAAGGTGCCGTCACAGTCGAAAATCAAGCCGTCGTATTGCTGAAAGTCGTCGGGATTCATTTCGGCAAAGATGGCACATCCGACCGATCCGCGTAACCCTGCAACCGGCCGATTCATGAACCAGCCTCCCCAGATCCTGCCCAGCGTCTCGGCCCCCAAGACGCCGCAAAAGGACGATGCTTCGAGCGAGAAATCGTCTGGCGAAAACGTTGCGTTCTGCGACTCGATCTTTGCCAAAGCCTTCCAGGCCGGTGCGTCGGACATCCACTTCGAACCCTTCGAGCAAGCGTTTCGCGTCCGGATCCGGGTCGACGGCACGCTCTCTCAGATCGCCGCCGGACCCGCCGCCGATTACCCGCAAATCTCCTCCCGCGTCAAAATCCTGTCGGAGTTGGATATCGCCGAACGGAGGCGACCCCAGGAAGGACGAATGCGGTTGGTGATCGACGGGCGCAGCGTCGACTATCGGGTCTCCTCGGTACCCACGCGGTTTGGCGAAAAGATCGTGCTGCGGGTCGTCGACGCCACCGGCTTGAAAGCGGACCTGACGCAATTGGGAATGAATGCCAAGGAAGCCCAATTGATGGCCGAGGCGACCAGCCAACAGTACGGCATGTGCCTGGTAACCGGCCCGACCGGCAGCGGCAAAACGACGACGCTGTACTCGGCGATCAATCGGCTCAATCACATGGACCGCAACATCAGCACCATCGAAGACCCGGTCGAATTCAACGTCTTCGGGATCACCCAGATCAGCGTGCGAAGAGACCTGAACATGGATTTCGCGCAGCTGCTGCGACTGCTGCTGCGTCAAGACCCGGACGTGATCCTGGTCGGCGAGATCCGGGATACCGAAACCGCCCGGACGTCGTTTCAAGCCGCCATGACCGGTCACATGGTGCTTTCCACCCTGCACACCAACGACACCGTTTCGGCCATCGCCCGCCTGCGGGATATGGACATTGAACCGTTCCTGATCACCGCCGCGCTCAACCTGGTCGTCGCCCAACGTCTGGTGCGGCGGATCTGCCAGCATTGCAAAGCCCCGGTCAATGTCTCCGCGGCACAGTTGAAGGCACTCGGCATCGGCGAAAAGCAGGCCGCTCAAGCCAGCTTTCACCGCGGCCGTGGTTGCCCCAAGTGCAACGGATCGGGGTGCCGCGGACGGATCGCCATATTCGAAATGCTGTCAATCAGTTCCGCCATCCGCGATATGATCTTCGAAAACGCCTCCACCGAGTTGCTTCGCCAGCAGGCCATCAAGGAAGGCATGCGGACACTACGGATCAGCGCCCTGAGCAAGGCCTTTCAAGGGTTGATCACGCTGGAGGAAGCGTCCCTGTTCACCGGACGCACCTGAGGCCCGCCACCGACGAGGCCGATCCGTGTTCGGAGCACTGAAGTGCTAGCAAAAACCAGTTCGATTTGATCGATCCGGTGATGGGAACCGATCTACCGGCGGGGCGGGCCAGAAACCTAGAATCTCGAGCGGACTTTCCTAACTTGAGGTGCATGGATGCATGAACGGACCCAGCGAGCGGTGGCTCGGTTGTTGTTCGTTTTCTGCTGCGCGTTGCCTTCTTCCGGCGTGTTACTTGCCATCCTGATCACCTGGACCCCGTGGTATCAGAATCGACAACTGGCCAGGATCACCTACCAGCTCAACCGTGAAACCGGGCTCGTTTTCCAGATCGACGGCATCCGCCAGATTGCCCCCGGAAAGTACGTGCTGGACAACGTCCGTCTGAATCACCCGGAAACGGGACACCGCGTCGCGACCGTCCGAACCGTTGACTACTTCGCCGGTCCGGAGCGCATCGGGATCTTGTTGCATCAGCCTGAATTGCAATCGTCCGGGCTGGGGCGGGCCTGGAACCTGTTGCACGATCGCGTCATCAGCCGGCCCGAACACACGTTGTTGCCGATCTCCATCGCGGCGACCGACCTGACAATTCGCAGCCGTACCGGATCACTTTCGCTGCGCGACGTCAGCGTCTCGCTGAACCCGGAAGCCGACGGGGTGCGAATGTTTGCCGAAGCCGGTGACGCCATGGCATCGATCGAGTCCTTGGTCCGCGTCACGTTGTTTCGCGATCGCAGCGGACCGGTCCCGACGACCGAGCTGGTTGTTTCAACCGGCGAAACCAGTCTGCCCTGCTCTGCCCTGGCCGAGTTTTCGACCTTGGCCCGCCAACTGGGCGACGGCGCCCGCTTTACCGGGACGATGAAATGCCGCCAACATGCCGATGGTTGGTCCTATGATCTGGGCAGTTCCTCCGTGACCGGGATCGAGCTGAGCAAGTTCAGCGAGGACCTGCCGCATCGGGTCACCGGGACCGCCGACCTGCGATTGCAACGTGCCGTGATCGAACCGGGCAAGACGGTCAACGTGGCGGGAACCTTTCACGCCCGAGACGGTTGGATCGGCCGATCGCTGCTGCGGTCGATGCAGGAGCGATTGGGGTTCTCGCTGGAACATGTCGAAGAGGTCAGCACCACTCACGATGTTCAGTACGCGCTGGCGGCGTTTCATTTTTCGATCACGGATGAGTCGATGTCGATCAACGGTATTTGCGGACCGAATCGCGACTACGAGGGTTCCGAGGTGGGCGTCGCCCTGTGCGCCCACGGGCTGCCCATCGTGCGAACCGGCGGTGACCGGTTCTTTGCCGAGCAGATCATTGCCACGATTGCCCCACCGGGACGCGACGTGTCGCGCTGGCATCAGGTGTTTTTGCCAGCCCCACCTGCTCTGAGTGAATCGGGACAGCCGGCCGCGGCAATTCGCCGAGCCCGAGCCTGGTCCGGCGGCGAAACGATCCAGCAGCGTTAGCGGGATGGTTGGGCCGAAGGCCCTTCGGTTTGCCCAGCCCAGCCCGTCAGGGCTGGGACACCCATCGCCCCGCGACATGCAGGGCCAACGGCCCGGCCTTTTGTCATCACCGGAATCCACTCCGCGGTGAACTCATCACGACACGGGCTTCTCCGGGGGAAACGCCAACCCGGCAATGATGAAGGCGACCTGGGTGCCGATGAAAACGGACAACCACATCAACACGCCCTGGGTGAACCCGTAGCTGTGCAGGCCGATTCCCAACTCGTTGGTTCCGAACCAACTCCACGCGGTCACGATGTTGCCGCCGATGGCCAGGATCGAGAACCCTAGCGCTTTGACCATCCCGTCCCAACGGGCGTGCAACATCAGCGCGTTCCAAATCACGATCAACAGGGCGCCGTTCTCTTTGGGATCCCAGCCCCAGAATCGTCCCCAACTGTCATCCGCCCAAAGTCCGCCCAGGATGGTTCCGACGGTGCTGAACAGGATCCCGAAGCAGGCCGCCCCGTAGATCATCCGATACAGGGACCGCTGCGCCTTTTCACTCATCCCGGCCCAACAGCTGATCAGATAGCCGATCCCCAGGGTTCCGCCCACCAGCGTGGCCACGTAACCCAACGACACGCTGATCACGTGCGTCGCCAGCCAGAACTGGGTATCCAAAACGGCCTGCAAAACCGGCATCGTGTCACCGCTGCTCAATCCGTTGGCGACGAACAACGTCAACGCACCGGCGGTCGCGGCCAACATGTTGCCGAATCCGAGTTTGAAAATTCGCTCGGCGACCAAACCGAACAGCACGGCCGCCCAACCGATAAACACGGCTGATGAATAAATATTGATGACGGGCGCACGACCCGTGATGTAAATCCGACTGAGCAGCGTTGCGGAGTGGATCAGCAGGGCCACAAACAACACGCCCCAAGTCGCATTTCGCAAGCGATGGCCTCCCAGCGCGAAGTAACCCAACCCCATCACCAAACCGACCAGGTACAGCACCCGCGCCCACAGGCTGGGGGCATTCGATTCCATCCACCGTTCCAATCCAACCTTGCGAGTGTTGAACCCGGCGATGGGATAGTCACGCGAAAGCGCCAGTTGAGCATCCACCGCTTCGTTGAAACCTTCGTAGTCCTTTTTCTCGTCGGCGTAGCTCTTGATCATGGCGCTGAACGGTTCGCTGACCAGCGGCGAACCGTCATCGGGGCCGAGCCCTTTGGCGGCGTCCTCGAAGAACGCCGGCGCGAATGCCATCCAATCCGGATCGTTCACGCTGTTTTCCGCCTGACTCTTGCTGGGCGGAATGATCCGGGCCGCCGGCATCTGTTGGATTTGCTGCATCCGCTTTTGCAGTTCCGAAACGGCGAACTGCTGCACCATCGCTTCGGTGATCCCTTCCGGCAAGTTTTCGGTGGGAATCTCAGGCGGACGCGGCAACTGAAACGCTTCCGCGGTCAACATGTACTGCCGCGTGCGCCGATCCAGCTCCAACAGCTTTTTCTCTTTGAAGGATTGGGCGGCGACATCCTTGTTTCGGGCCAGTTGGATCAAATCGCTTGCTTCGGACCACTGGTCCAGCAACTCGTCCAACGAGTACAGCTTGCTCTCACGCCGCTCCAGCTTCAATTCGCTACGAACCTCCTCCGCGTCGACACGGAACATCGGCAGGTAGCGCAGCGCGGGCTCGTCGACGGCGACCTCCATCAGCCACTGCATCGCGGACAGCTTCTTGCCCTGCGCCCGCGACTCGATGGCGCCCGGGGCGTTGTCCAACGGCAACGATTCCCGATTGCTGATCGCTTTGAGCGTCTGGCGGGCGAACGCGTCCAGTGGCATGATGCGTCCGCCGAACTGCGTCGGGATCTTTCCGGCGGTGTAGAAATCGTATTCGTAGTCCCGCGTCTGCGGCCGCAGCGAGGTCAAGACCGCCGACCAGGGGATCAGCGCGACCAGACCGAACGCACCGGCGACCGCCATCGCGATCCAAATCGGTTTGCTCGACTGTCGTCGGCGGCGTTCCTCCGGATCCATCGCGGCAAGCTCTTTGGTCGTCTCACGCTCGCGACGTCCGACGAAGCGTTTGAGTGTTCCCAGGAAGTGGGCGAGCATTCCCAACGCCATGATGCTGCAGGCAACGTAAGGAATCAGCCAACCGCTGTTGCGCACCACCTGCAAACCGGTCAGCTCCTTTCCGCCCGGAAGCGCGGTGTAGCTGGACTGGAAGAAGGTTTCCCCGCGGTACCGCAACGGGTTGTTCATCCAGACCCGTTCGCGACGATCTTCCCCCGTTTCCGGATCGACAATCCGGATGTAGGAGCTGTAGTCACGGGGTGTTTCCGTCCCGCTGTAGTTGCGTCGCTGGACGTCTTCCAGCTGCACCCAGTACGGCTTGACCTCGCGGTGATACTTCAGCCCCAGCTTGTAATCGGTGTCGTCGACTCTCACGGTGTCGAAGACATCCTTGGCCGATCCGTCGGGAATCAACGTTTCGCGATCCGACAGCATTTGGCTGACCAGGTGCGTCTCCAGCGGCTTTCCGGAATCCTTGTCGATCAATTGGACGTACGCGGCTGCGACGTTGACCTCCGAATCGGTTCCCCCACGTTTTCGCGCCGGTGTCGCCTGGACCTGTTTGCCCAGACCGACCGTTGCGGGATTGTCCGGTTTCGGGTCGGTCAGGTCGGAGTTTTCGAAATAGTTCAGCACCTTCACATCAACCGGCAACGAGGGATCCTGGATCAGATCGCCGGTGCGACTCGCCTGTTCCAGACGCGAGCCCGGAATGGCCGTGACCTCGTCTTTCCCTTCCTGGCTGTTGATGAAAGCCAATTCGACTTTGTCCAGGTTGATCAAGGAATTGGTCGACGCGCCTTCGACCAGGCTGATGCGTTGTTCCAGTTGGCGATCGCCGAACGCGAACTGCCCCACCATCAACAGCCCCACGCCAAGGTGCAACAGCAGGTTCCCGCCCTGGCGTCCGAACAGCAAGATGCAACCGACCAACAAAATGACGCCGGCGCCCAGCCCCTTGGTCAACTGCCACACGATCCGCAGCCCCGGGTCACTGATTCGGACCCCACTGACCAGCGTGTACACAATGATGGCTCCCAGCAACGCGGCCGCGACAAAGCCGGCGATCCGCAAAGCTCGGCCGCGCACATTGATGGACGCGGCGGTCAAGCCAATCGCCGCCGCAATTCCGAACGCCTGAACCCACCGCCACAACGCCAGGTAGGAAATCGGTGGTGCTCCCTGCAGGCCGTCGCTGCTGTGACCGCTGGCAATGATCAGCCCGGCCGCGGAAAACCCCGCCAACAGAAAGACGATGCCCGCGGCCAGCCGACTGCCCGACGCGGAGATGCGAAACCGGGTGGCTTTGGATGCGATCAAATTCAGCATCAACAATGCCCCGATCAACGCGCCGCCGGGAAACGGAATGACGCCGGGAATTGGCTGGGCGTGTGGATAGAACGCCTGGGGAAGGAAATCGTCGAAATGCAGCCAGGCGATCCAGGACGTGAAGTACCGCAGCTTCACATCTTGCATGTTCAGTTCGTCTTGGGCCAACGTGCCGACCAACACGATGATCAGCGACGCCGCGAACAGGGCGACAGTCAACTTCAGTGACCCGATCGCTTTCAGCACGTCCGCTGCGGTGATCACATCGTGATCGTCGCGCGTCTTCCGGTCGAACAACGATTCGGGTGAATTCGGTGCGGTAGCCATGATTCTTCGATCCTGGTCAATGATTGGTCGAAACGGTAAGTCGCCACGGCTGCCACGCGCCGGACTTCGCCCGTCGTGTCGTCAGCCGGCTTCGATTCCTGAACGGGACTTGTTTTCTGAACCGGCCTCGCAGCTCCACTGCGAAGCCTGCCTGCTGCTCGAACACCTCACGGTCCCGTGAGTGGAAACACGAGGTTGACGAACGACACGAATGTTGACGAACGACACTTCCCCTTAGAACGAAAGCGACTTTAAAAATGTTCTCATCGCATCGGATTGCTCCGCGACCGTTTCGGGCGGACCGGTCATCTTGATGAACACGGTCTGCTGTCCCGGACGCGGCACCATCGTGGCGTCGATCGACTTCTGGCCCTGCTCCGGATCGCCTTCGATCACGAAACGCTGAGCCGGGAAACCGGAAATGGTCAAGCTCTCGGCATCAGCCAGCATTTTGTCGACTTCCTCATCGGCCGGCGGCTTCCCGGCAACCTGGCCCATCCAACGTGCGACATTATCCCGCACCTCTCCCAAAGCCGGAATGACGGTGACTTCGGCGGCAGCGTCCTCGCCTCCGACTTCGAACGATGCCCATCGCATCATGCTCTTGCGTCCGTCGCGCCATCCGTCCGGTCGCTCAAAGTCGACCTTCGGCTGCGCGGCATCGGTGGCCGGCGGCAAGTTGCCGGCGCCCGGGATCGCGGATGACGGTGGCCCGCCCGCTGCTGCCCCCGACGCCACTGGCCCGGGTGACATTGGCCCTGGCGAATTTGGCCCTGGCGAATTTGGCCCGCCACCGGAAAACGGTCCTGCGGAAAACGGCCCACCACCGGCCATCATGCCGCCGCCCCCGGCCGCGGCTTCGCCGGTCAAATCGACCCACACGGATTCTCCTTCGGCCGCCGGAACGTCCAACGGCTGCCCGCCGGACCACTTTTCATCGGACGGTTCCAGACTCAATTGGCCCCGCCAGCGATCCACATTCCGTTTGACGTAGTCGTCCCACGTGCCAAAGGAGGGCAAGTCGCTGACACTCAGGTCCAGCTGCTTCTTGGGCGTGTTGATGTCGATGGAGGCAAACCGCATCGGCTTGTCGCCACCCCGCCGCCACGTCTCCGGCAGCGGTTCCAGGACGGGGTTCCCGTCCTCGCCGAACTGGATGCCTTGGACAAATTGACGGAACTGATCATCCACCAGCTCGACGGCTTTTTCCGGCCCCATCACTTTGAAAAACCAGACCTTGTCACCCCGTGGCACGATCGCCCCCAGCATTCGCTGTTTCCCCGGCGCGAGCTGTTCGGGCACTTCCGTGGGAATCGTGTAGGTCACGACGCCTTCTTCAGAACCGCATCCGGCCAGCAACAGGCAACCAAACAGAACCGTAAGGCGCAGCACAGACCACGTTGCGCGCAGCAAACGCGAGGCACCAAAAGAGTGGACCGGTGACATAGAGATTGATTGGGGAGGGTTTGGATTCCGGTTCCTGGGCGGGAGTCATCCTGACCCATCCAGTATAGACGCGTCACCCGCGACGTGTCTCCACCCGAAATCCTACCCGTTGTGCCGCGAATCCCAAATGTGGCAGCCTGACCCGCCACCGGTCCGATCCGGTCGGATCCAACGGATCAGCTATCCCAACCCATCAATCCGATCAAAGAATCCGTCAGCGAGCTGACCGGAGCCGACATCTCGCTGTAGGACCACATGTTTCGAACCAGATCGGTCATCAACATGCCACCGAGCGAAAGCGTCAAAATGATGAACATCAGCGACAAACACTGCATCAACGAGAACGGAATCTCGTAGCCGTAGCCACCCGGTGCCGCACCGACGGTGGCCGGTTCGGCGGAATCGTCGATCGCCACGGCATCTTCGTCCAGCGGCTGAGCATCCAAGGCATCGTCCGGTGAACCGAACGCGTCATCCCCCAGCGGTTCGGCTTCGGCGAAATCAGCCTCGGCAAATCCGCCGGCGTCATTGAAGTCGTCTTCCAAGTCGACCGCTTCGGCGACTTCGGAATCCTCCACTTCGATCACCTGCGAACTGCTTTCCAAGTCGCCGTCCAGGCCGACGCCGGAAGGTGACAGCTGGAATTCTTCATCGCCGGATTGCAGATCGACTGCCGAATCACCGGGCTTCTTGCTACCCGATCCGGAACCGGAGCCGGAAATTCCGCTGCCGTCGGTCAACTCGGCACCCAAATCCAGCGCCGACAGGCTGCTGCCGGCCAAGTCCAACGGCTCGCTTTCCAGCGAAAGTCCGCTGTCGCTCGGGCTCATCAGGTTGATCCCGCTGTCGCCGGCGACCGAGATGTCGCTGACGCTGTCCAGCAGCAGTTCTTCGTCGTCGTCGGCGATGACCAAATCGTCATCTTCGTCCAGCGCGTCGTCCATTTCTCCCAGCACGCTGGAATCCAGGCCGCTTCCCAATCCGGACGACGTCAGCAGGCTCTCACTGTCGCCGGAAATCAACCCGCTACCGCTGCCGGACTGTTCGGCGCTCAGCAGATCCAATTCGCTGAGCACGTCGGCGCCCGACTTCTTTTTTGAAGCGTCGGAACCGGGGCCACCCAAGTCGCCCATCATTTCCAGGCTGCTGGCCGCTCCAGACTCACCCCCGGTGTCCTCGCCGACCATCGCCTCCAGATCCAAGCTGTCTTCGGAGTCTTCGCCCAGGACCAATTCGTCGCTGTCTTCTTCGGAAAGCGAGTTCTCGAAGCTAAGCGATCCGCTGGAACCTTCGCCGGATTTGCCTTCGCCGCCCAGTTCGACGGAGCTGGTGGAGTGTCCGCCGGCGGCTTCAATTTCCTGTCTGGGCACCGGGCCGGTGCTGCCTTCTTTCGGGTCGATCGCGACGTCGACCGAATCGTCGTCGTCGCGAATGATTGCCGGATCATTCAGGCTCAATTCCGCCGAATCGATCTCGACCAGATCGGCACCTTCGGTTTCAAAATCGCCTTCCAATTCATCTTTGCCGCTGTCGCCGGCCACCAATTTGACGTCACTGCCGTCTTCCTTGGACCCGGCCACCAGATTGACGTCACTGCCGCCGGTGCTGCCCTCTTTCAAGTTTTCGCTGCCGATGTTGACATCGCTGCCGCCGCCTTCCTTGCCAGCATCCCCCCCGATCACGCTGCCGATTCCGCCCGCATCCCCGCCCAGGGACGCGTCATCGACCAGGATTCCGGAGCCGGCACCTTCGGCGGCCAATTCTTCACCCAACCGGTCGATTTCGTTTTCCGGGAACTTCCAGCTGGAACCGTCACGAAAACCGCGAATTTCGCCCTGACTGCGCAATTCCACAAGGCGATCGGTCGAAATGCCGAGTTTCGCGGCGGCTTCCTCGAGTGACAGATAAGACATGAGCGGGTTTTACTTCGAGCGGGGAAAAATGAGCGGGGCGTGCTTCGCCGACGATTCCTCATCTCTCTAGCTCGGACGATGGGTGAGCGTTACTTCACCTGACCGCTAAGAAGTCGGATTTCACCGGGCAACGGCGCGGTCGCGTTGAGCGTCAACGAAAAGTCGGCATCGATCGGACGGCTGCTGACCAAGCGAACCTGGCCCGACCTATCGATATGATACACGGCCATTTGCATTTTGCCGGTATGAACCAACGTAATTGTCTGACTTCCCGAGCCGTCAAATCCAGAAAACCCGATCAACTCGCCCGCCGAGCCGACGCGGAGCAGATTCGGGCCGGCGGAAGCACCGATTTGCGGGAAACCGTCGGCCGGACCCACCTCCCCGGGGGAGACCACTGGTGATGGCTGGTCGGCCAACGATCCGACCACCAATGCGAAAACGATCGTCAATCCCATCCATGCGGCTTGCCAACGCATCCTGCTTTTCTCCTTGGGGTGGCGAATCTGCTGACCCCGCGAACCATTCCTAGGGAGCCCATTTTTACGGAGCCCAACGGGACAGCGCCACTTTGATGGAACCACGCTCGCCAGAGCGTGGAAATCTGCACCGCTACCACCGTTTGGCGACGGTCGCTCCATCGACTTCGTGAATGATGCCGCGGCGGTCCGACCGCGGGCGGTCGCATCTTTGCCCAGCGAAGCATTTTTGCCCAGCGAAGCCGACACTTTGGTTCATACCCGGCCGGCGGAGCTAGCCGCAAGTCAGAATTTCTCGGACGCGGTCGTGCAGCTTTCCGTTGGTCCCCAAGCCGTCACCGTTGCGAACCGTGGCGTTGCCCTTCCAGTCGGTAAAACGGCCGCCCGATTCGACGACGATCGGCAGGATCGCGGCCACGTCCCAGGCGTTGCAGGCCGGGTCGACCATCAAATCCGCGCGTCCGGTGGCAACCAGCAAGTATCCGTAGCCATCGCCCCAACTCCGCGTGATCCAGCACTCCCGCTCCAGCCGTTTGTACGCCTCGGCGGCACCGCGAGCGTCAAAAGAGTCGACCTGGCTGGTCACAAACACGGCGCGGTCCAATTCGCTCCGGTCCGACACGCGGGCGCGGGACCACGCTCCGTCGCCAGACGCCCCCTGCGGTCCGCCTCGGTGCCAACACCCCAACCCCGAACTGGCGACCAGGATTTCAGCCAACGCGGGAATGTAGATCACGCCTCCAATTGGCTGACCGTCGCACTCCAAAGCCAACAACGTGGAGTACAGGGGCACACCACAAACGAACGACTTGGTGCCGTCGATCGGGTCGACCACCCAACGGTAAGCGGAATCACCCGAGGTCTCGGCGAACTCTTCGCCCTGGACCGTGTCGTCAGGGAAGCGCTCCCTGATCTGTTCGCGTACCAGCTGTTCCGCCTCGCGGTCCGCCACGGTCACCGGCGACTCGTCCTGCTTGCTGTCGATCTGCAAGTCGTCCGCACGAAAGTACCGCAGCGTGTGCCGACCAGCAGCCTGGGCCACTTCGATCATCGCCGCCAACCGCCCGGCATGCAGTTCGCCCCACTGGTCGGGCGATTTGGGCTGACGAGCATTCGCGTCGTGATCGGTCATGAATTCGCTGATTCGATTGCGGTGCTGGGTTGGTCCTCCCGCTCCGGCGAGGCGTTCACGCTGGATTCCGAAGCGGCGAATTGACCGGGGAAAAACGATTGATACAGCAACATGCCTGCCCCGACCACCAGCAGCGAATCGGCGATGTTGAAGTTCGGCCAGGTCCAGCGGGCATTGATTTGCCACAGAATCCAATCCCGAACGCCACTTTGCCACTCCGGCGGATAACCCGCTTGCCACCACAGCCCCAGCCGGTCGTACAGGTTCCCGATGATCCCGCCCCCGACCAACCCCAAGGCGACGGTCAGCCACCACGATTCGGCGCCGCGAAACCAGAACAGCCAGACCACGATCCCGATCGCGGCAATCACCGACATCGCGGCGAAAAACGTTCCCTTACCGGCTCCCATCCCAAAGACGGCTCCGATGTTCACGGCCGTCTCGATGCCGAAATACGGTTTGATCACCCACCAAATGTCGTTTTGCCCCGGCAAACCACGCCAGCGAAAGATCATCGCCTTGGTCCACAGGTCGACCGCGCCGCCTAAAAGTGCCAACGTGATGAAAGTGACGGCCTGGCGAGACAGCGATTTGCGACCGACACCCGCAGCCGGTTTCGGCGGATCGGCCGTGACATTTGCCTGATTCATCTTCCCTTGATCCGTTCGATCCCTCGGTACTGGACGCCGGGCGTCAGGCCGGCGAAAACCAACACGGTCCTATTCCAGCAAACAATCGCGGAAGCCGGTTTCGGCGCCGCAGCGTTGACACGGTAGACTCCCGAACCGCTCCTGCCCAGATCAACCGCGTCGAAACCAGGCTGGCGTCGAAACCAGGCCGGCGCGACAGCCGATTCCAATCGCCAAGCGGAGACGCACCGCGCGGGGACCGTCGCTGGCCCGGCCCCCCTTTTCAGTGGCGACAAACTCCGGAAATCAATCTATCCTTACGATACCGTCCCAGGCCGGCCCGCCACAGCGAAGCCAACAGCGAACATGACCGATATGATTCAAACCGCCCAGCCGCATTCGTCCATGCGTACGAATCTCGCGTACCAACGCTGCATCAATCCCACCTGCGCCGCGACCTATGACACGGGCGAATTGCACACCTCCTGCCCCAAATGCGGGTACCTGCTGGACGTCAGCTACGACTGGGACAAAGCGGCCGTCCCGGACAAGCTGAGCGATTTTGAGGCGATGTGGAGTCAACGGTTCAACCCGGTTCGGTTTTCCGGGGTGTGGCGTTTCCATGAACTGCTGCCGTTCGCTCCGCAGGAACGCGTGGTGACCGTCGGCGAAGGCCAGACGCTGCTGCAGCAGGCTGATGCGGTCGGAAAATTCGTCGGCATGAATGCCGGCCAGCTGCACCTGCAGTACGAAGGCATGAATCCGTCGGGCAGCTTCAAAGACAACGGCATGTGCGCGGCGATCACCCACGCCAATTTGCTGGGGGCCAAACGGGCGGCCTGCGCCAGCACCGGCAACACATCCGCCTCGTTGGCCCTGTACTGCAGTGCGACGCAATTGATGAAGGCGATCATCTTCATCGGCAGCGGAAAGATTTCCTACGGGAAACTGAGCCAGGCACTCGATTACGGGGCCTTGACCGTGCAGATCGCCGGGGACTTTGACGACGCCATGATCCGCGTCCGCGAAATCGCGCAACGGCTGGGGATCTACCTGGTCAACAGCGTCAATCCGTTCCGGCTGGAAGGCCAGAAGACGATCATGTTTCGTGTGCTGGAAGCCCTTCGTTGGGAAACGCCCGACTGGATCGTGGTCCCCGGGGGCAACCTTGGCAACAGCAGCGCGTTCGGCAAAGCCTTCATGGAGCTGAAGCAATTGGGGCTGATTGACCGCGTTCCCCGTCTGGCGGTGATCAACGCCAGCGGTGCCGACACCCTGTATGAATTGCACGAACGCCGCGGCGTGCGGTGGAACGGCGGTCACGTCGACCTGGATCCGATTCGGGAATACAACGACCACATGGATCGCCACGGCATCAAAGCCGACACGCTGGCCAGCGCGATCGAAATCAACCGGCCCGTGAATCTGAAGAAGTGTCTGCGGGCGTTGGAGTTCTGCGAGGGTGTCGTCCGTCAGGTCAGCGACCAGGAAATCTTGGACGCCAAGGCCAAAGTCGGCGCGGGAGGTTTCGGTTGCGAACCCGCCTCGGCCGCCAGCGTCGCCGGCGCCAAGCTGCTCCGTCGCGAGGGCGTCATCGCGCCAAGCGACCGCGTGGTGTGCGTGCTGACCGGACACGAATTGAAGGACCCCACCGTCACCGTCGCCTACCACACGACCGATCAGGAAGTCTTTCAAAAGACGCTGGGCAGCCGCGGCGTGACCAAGGCTTCGCACGCCAACAAGGCGATCGCGGTCCCGAACGAGTTGGACGACATCATCAAAGCCATTCAGCTGTACGCCTGACCGCACGTCAGTCGCGTTGCTTGCACGGTGCGACAACCGTGGCGAACTCCATCTAGCTTCTGGCTTCTGGCTTCTGGCAGCGGAAATCAATCACGTCCGCGGTGAACCTGCCTGCGGAAAGGCGGATAGAAGTCGACGTGCCGCAGTCGACCGCCCTGCCCTGCCCCGCTGCTCTGTCCCTCATCCCTGCCCCGCTGCCCTGTCCCAGCGGGGCGTGTTACATTCGTTTGAGTACCCCTTCGTCCGCCTTTGGTAGTCCACCCCGATGACCACTCCTTTGAAAATTGCCGTTCATGGCGCCGCCGGACGCATGGGCCGACGCGTGGTGGCACTCGCGTCGGCAGACCCATCCGTGGAAGTCACCGCTGCGATCGAAAACGACCAACACGAACTGCTGGGAGCCGACGCCGGCGAGTTGGCGGGCGTGGACACGCTGGACGTGCCGCTGGCATCCAAATGGCCGACCGACGTCGACGTGGTGATCGACTTCTCGCTTCCAGACGCCATCGACCGCTGCATCGAAAAATGCGAATCCCACGACACGGCGCTGGTCATCGCCACCACCGGCATGACCGACGCGCAGGTGGAACGGCTGAGGGACGCGTCGGCCAGCATTCCCGTCGTGTGGGCCCCCAGCATGTCCCTGGCCGTCAACCTGACCATGAAGCTGGCGCAGCAAATCACCGAAAAGCTGCGTGACGTTCCAGGTGGACTGGACATCGAGATCATCGAGCGTCACCACCGATTCAAGGCCGACGCCCCCAGCGGCACCGCACTGAAGTTCGGTGATTTGATCGCGGAAAAACTGGGTGATGACACCAAGCACGTTCACGGTCGCGAAGGCCACACCGGACAACGGACGCGCAACGAAATCGGTTATCACGCCGTCCGGGTCGGCGACAACCCCGGCGAACACACCATCGTCTTCGGGATGTTGGGCGAGCGAATCGAACTGAACGTCGCAGCCAGCAATCGCGACTGCTACGCCGCCGGCGCCATCGCCGCCGCCAAGTGGCTGATCGATCGCCCCGCGGGCATGTACGACATGTTCGACGTCCTGGAAATGTGAGTCCCGGGAGAGCGAAACGCGGGCCATGAAGTGTGACGAAGGTTACCGGTGTGAGGTTTGCGGAAACGACGTCACGTCCATTGTCGAAAGCGATCTCTACTTGCGTTTCGTGATCGGTGAATTGGACGCCGAAGTTTTGCACACGACGCCCGAACGCCACCTCCGCTGCAACCCGGTGCTGGCACAATTCATTGAGGATGATCGGTTCCCACCGGTGCAGGTCCAGGGCCCCATGGCGCGGCAACACTTGGACACCGCGTTCGTTGCCACGCGCTGCAAATTGGTCAGCCGCGGCTACCGCCGGTTGCGTGAGATTGCCGAGTGGCCCGGCGATCGGGACCTGACGACGTACCCGCTGCCGGAAGTGGTCGCCCGACACGCCTCGGGCTGAACGCCCGCCGAACCTCCCTGGTTCCAAGGCTCCCGCCTTGGAACCGAATGCGCCGCAGGCTCCCGCCTGCGTCCCCATTTCTAACCGTCTATCTGCCACACCCCGCAAACCGAGCTGGCAGAGCCAGCGTCCAGTGCGTTCCCGGGCGGGAGCCCGGGAACGAGGGTTTGGTTCTTGACAAGTTCAGCGTCTACCAGAGAACGAGTTTCGCCACCCTGATTCCAAGGCTCCCGCCTTGGAACCGGATGCGCCGCAGGCTCCCGCCTGCCTGCCGATGCTGAATGCCACATCCCAGGCGCACCGAGCTGGCAGAGCCAGTGCTCCAGTGCGTTCCCGGGCGGGAGCCCGGGAACGAGGGATGGGTTCTTGACAAGTTCAGCGTCTACCAGAGAACGAGTTTCGCCACCCTGGTTCCAAGGCTCCCGCCTTGGAACCGGATGCGCCGCAGGCTCCCGCCTGCGTCCCCATTTCTATCCGTCTATCTGCCACACCCCGCAAACCGAGCTGGCAGAGCCAGCGTCCGGTGCGTTCCCGGGCGGGAGCCCGGGAACGAGGGATGGGACGGATTTGCGTCAAAAAGCCACCGATCGGCGGATTTCCAGCGACCATCCCTGCCCGGGCGGGCTCTCAAGCCGGAGCCGGCGAAATCCGTCTCAGAGAATTGTCCGGCACCTGCTACGATCGCACCTGCTCGACCGACCTTCGCCGCCACTTTCCCAAGACCGCGACGTGACGCACCCTTACAAACCGCCGTCTTCGGACACGCCGGCTTCCGAGACGCCGTCTCCCCCATCGCCGTCTTCCAAACCGCTCTTCAACCGTGGCTTTCTGGGCCTGATCGTCGCCCAATTTTTCGGGGCGATGAATGACAACATCCTGAAAGTCGTGCTGACGTTCATGGTGATCAACGGGGCGTGGGCCGGAATGCTGGGTGATGGCGGACAAGGAATCGTCAGCATTTGCTTCACCGTCCCGTTCATGTTGCTCTCGGGATTCGCCGGTCAGGTCGCCGATCGCAACAGCAAACGGAGCGTCACGGTGTGGGTCAAGATCGCGGAGATCCCGATCGCCATGCTGGCCGGCCTGGGGTTCTACCTGCAAAGCCTGCCGATCACGCTGCTCGCCCTGACCGCACTGACCTGCCAGAGCTCGTTCTTCGGCCCGGCGAAGTACGGCATGATTCCCGAGCTGGTCGCGGGAAAGGATCTCAGCCGCGCCAACGGGGTGATCAACATGCTGACCAACGTGGCCGTCATCCTTGGCACCGTGATCGCCGGTGTCGCCAGCGACCTGTATGCACCGTCGCCCGACAAGATCGGTTTGCTGTGGCTGCCGGGCGCATTGCTGCTCACAACTGCGGTGTTTGGCCTGATCGCCTCGATCTTCATCTCGCCGCTGCAAGCCGGCGACAAGGACCTGGTCTACGCGGCCAACCCCTTCAGCACGTACATCGCCACGATCCGCGAGATGTCCAAGACACGACTGTTGCTGGTCATGATGGCCTGGGGCTACTTCTACCTGCTGGCCGGCATCGCCCTGTTCATCGTCCCCGAGTACACCGAGGTCTTGCGGATCAATCACACCGAAGCGAGTGTGCTGATGGGGGTCCTGGGGATCGCGATCGGACTCGGATGCGCCGTCGCCGGGGTGATTTCCGGCGACCGAATTCGGCCGCGTCTGACGCTGATCGGTGCAACCGGGCTGGTGGTGATGTTCTTCCTGCTCGCGGCCATTCCGCCGTGGATGCCGAACGCGCGTCCGATGGTGCGGGTGGCACTGAGCAATGTGTCGCTGCTGATTCTGCTGGCGGGCTTTTTCGCCGGGTTTTACATCATCCCGTTGCAAGCGTTGCTGCAACGGTTGTCACCGGACGACGAACGCGGACAATTCCTGGGGACGGCCAACGCCGTGTCGTTCGCCTTCATGACGGTGGCCGGAGTGTTGTACTCGACCATCCGGCCTGCCTTCGGCACTCAGCCCCAACACATTTTCTATGTGGCCAGCGGACTGATGCTGGTCGGCGCGGCCTACTTCGTTTGGAAGCTACGGGGCACCGGACTCCTGGCCGCGACCTCGGCTGGTCTTGCAGCCGATCCCAACGCGGCGCTAAACGAACCGGACGCCCCGGACAAATCGAACGATCCCGCCCCACGCGACGAAGCGGTCGCCCCGGCAACGACGCTCGATCACGTCGCTGACGCCAGCAACGGTTGATCGGCGGCCTTACTCGCTGGCCGGAATCTGAACCAGATCTTTCTCTTTGGCCATCTTGCGGATGTCCTCAGTGATCTTCATCGAGCAGTACTTCGGTCCGCACATGCTGCAGAAGTGGGCGCTCTTGAAAGTGTCCTGCGGCAAGGTTTCATCGTGGTAGCGACGGGCCGTTTCGGGATCCAAGGCCAGACGGAATTGTTCGTTCCAATCGAATTCAAAACGGGCCTTGCTGAGCGCGTCGTCGCGGTCCTGAGCCCCAACGCGCCCCCGAGCCACATCGGCCGCGTGGGCCGAAATCTTGTAAGCGATCACACCTTGCTTGACGTCTTCCTCGTTGGGTAGCCCCAAGTGTTCTTTGGGCGTCACATAGCACAGCATTGCGGCACCGTGCCATCCGGCCATCGCGGCACCAATGGCGCTGGTGATGTGATCGTAGCCGGGGGCGATGTCGGTGACCAACGGACCCAACACGTAGAACGGCGCCCCTTCACACAACTCGGCCTGTTTCTCCATGTTCATCTGGATTTGATGCATGGGGATGTGCCCCGGTCCCTCAACCATCATCTGGGTGCCATTGGCCTTGCCGCGTTTGGTCAGCTCGCCGAGCACTTCCAGTTCGGCAAATTGAGCGTCGTCGGACGCATCGGCGATCGATCCGGGCCGCAGGCCGTCACCGAGCGACCAGGTGACATCGTACTGACGCATGATGTCGCACAGATCGTCAAACGCATCGTACAGAGGGTTCTGTTTGTTGTGCGCCATCATCCATTTCGCGATCAACGACCCGCCGCGACTAACGATCCCGGTGACACGGTTGATGCTCAGATGCAGATGCTCCAGCTTCACACCGCAGTGGATCGTCATGTAGTCCACTCCCTGCTTGGCCTGGTGTTCCACCATGTCCAGGAAGTGCTGGGCATTCATGTCTTCGATGTTGCCGCCCAGCTCTTCAAGCATCTGGTAAATCGGGACGGTTCCGATCGGCACCGGACTCTTTTCGATGATCTTGCGACGGATGTTGTCGATGTCTTTGCCCGTGGACAGATCCATCACCGTATCGGCGCCGTAGTGCACCGCCGTGTGCAACTTTTCCAGCTCTTCGCCGACGTTGCTGGTCACGGCACTGTTGCCGATATTCGCATTGATCTTGCATTTGGCCGCGACACCGATGCACATCGGCTCCAAAGCGCCGGCGGCGTGCACCCTGTTGGCAGGAATCACCATTCGCCCGGCCGCGACTTCATCGCGGATCGTTTCGACGGGCAAGTTCTCCCGCTTGGCGCACGACTCCATTTCGGGAGTCACTTCGCCGGCCCGCGCCGCCATCAATTGCGTTTTACTCATCTATCTACTCCGAAGATCCGCCAGGGAGAGCGGATCCAGTGCGAAATCATGCGAAAGTCATTGCGGTCGAAAGTCGTTGCGGTGACCAGGATTGCTTGGCTGGCCGCCCCGCGTGCGTGTCATCGACCACCGTCGCGACGGTGGCACGGTCGCCGGGGTGAAGCCAATCGTCCGAGGGCGCAAACTGCCAGTGCTACCGCCAGGCGCGTGCGTGGTCGATGCACCGTGTGTTATACGCGTCCCGCGCGGATCCGAGTAGATCCCCCCAACCGCCGCGGCGGATTTCAGAAGGTGGCGATGCGCTAGAATGTTTTCAAGTATTCCAGCACCGATTCCTTCTCGTCCTCCGTCAACTCCTCCGGGAATCGGTGCCCAACGTTACTTTTCCCGAACTTTCGCGTGTCGAAGTAGCTGCGGCGGAGCACGTCGTCGGTCAGTCCCGCCGGAACTTCTGAAACTTCTTCGAATTCCAGTCCGACCTTTTCGCGGTTGAATCGTTGTGAGACGGGCCGCCAGACCGTGGGCCGCTGGTCGGGATGCAACACATGCCACAGTGTCGGCACGCTACCGTTATGGAAGTACGGAGCGCTCGCCCAAACGCCATCCAACGGGGGCGCCACGTAGCCGTCTGGATCCACCACCGTTTGCTGAGGATCAGCCTCCTGAGCGTGAGCAAACCAACTGCGTGCATATTTCTGACGCCCTTCGACCGTCAACGCCTGCAACCGCACCGGATCGGTCCCCACTTCATCCAACGGGACCCGCACGTTGGGATACTCTGAATCCGCTCCCGGCGTTCCGTGACAACGGGCACAGTGATCGTTGAAGACCGCCCTGCCCTGCTCCGCCCGCGTCGCATCGACCGGGTGCGGGTACTCGGGCGGACGAAGCGAACTGAGGTAGGCGTACACGTCGCGAAAATCATTCTCGTGCTCGCGAAAAAACTCCGGTCCGTTCTCGGGAACCAATGCGAATTGCATCAGCCCACGGTGTCCCTTTTCCGCGAATCCGTCGATGTACAGGTTCGGCCGTTTGTGAAAGTACCACCACGGCGGCGCATCCATGTCGTGATGGACGAAGAACTTGGGGGGCTTCCGGACGACATTCAATTCTTCGTCGCGGCCATTCATCAGCCCCATTCCGAACACCACCGCGTTGGTGGTGCCGTTGGTCGTTCCCAGCGGGATGAACAGGGCTCCCAGCTCCATCCTCCCGGGGAGACGTCCCAGCAAGATCTTTGCTTTCCCGATCTCCTCGGTCAGTGTCTGCAATGCGAATCGGTTGTTGGGCGCACCAGGGGTCGGCATGCCATCGACCGAACCGCCATGGCAACTGAAACAGTTCATCGTCCACCGACCTTGATCATCGACAACGTACTGCAGCGGCTTGCCGGATTCGTCGCCGGGACGCGGGGTCAGACCATACCTGGCGAACGCCATTTCACGCCGCCGCTCAGGCGACGCCTGCTCAGCTTCGCTACGCAGCGGTTCCGGCCAGACCTTCCAGAGGGAATCGAAGGTTTCCTGGTCGAAGTCACCCGGCAGGATCGCTGTCTCGATCAGGAATCGGTAGCCGCGTTCGGCCGCCGTCAGCTCGCGTGCCGACGGCCCGGCCGATCCGTCAGCAGCAAAACCGCCGGTGGTCAGTAAACACCAGCACATCAACGACAGGGACAGTGTGGTTCGAATCATTAAAAACGCGTTCGGCAACGAGGACAAACCGAAAGTCCTATTTTAGACCTCCGGCCAGCGATAACCGAATGATTTGGGGCCAGCCAACGGGTTTTCGCCCGCTCTGAGGGAATTCGGAGGACTGAGAATTCGGAGGACTGAGAAATCGGAAGACCGGGAAATCGGAGGACTTCGCCACCGGTTCATGTGCGGCAGGCACCCATCAAATCCCACGAGCCGACGAATCGGCAGCAAACTGCAGTCGATGGACGGAGATTCGCCCGGCCAGCGATTCCGTGTGGGTCACTTGGCGTTGGCTCCCCACACGTCGGACAAAGGCCTGAACCGAACGCGGACCGGATCGCGAAATCAACCACACGTCCGCCCGACCGGCCGGCAACGCCTCCAACCGGCGTCGAATCCAGGATTCATCGGCGAATACCGAGAGGACGGCAACATCCTCCACGGCATAAGGTCCCCGCAGGGGAAACGCGAGGTAGTTCCAAGGGGCACGCTCCTCCAATTCGGAATCATAGGGTTCGGCGAAGAATCCGGTTTCGATCAGCCCACTGTCCAGCCATACCGGCTGGCCCGCGGTCCGGTGACGATTCACGAAGGCCGCGGCCTGGCGCCAGTCTTCGCCGCGGAGCTGACGCGGCAGCCGGCCGGTGCCAAGCATCGCCCACGTTCCCTGGATGTGTCCTTGAAACCCCAGCACGACGACGACCGCAATGATTCCCGTCCAGAACCTCCACTTGGCCCCCGCATCGGTCAAGGCTTCACTCCACGACGGTGCCGCGAACGCACCAGCTCTCCACGACGGTGCCGCGAACGCACCGGTACTCCAAGACGGTGCAGCGATCGCACCGGCACTCCACGCCAACATCGGTAACGCCGCGACGTAGTACCGCCGATGCCACAGAGGAACCCAGCCCGAATAGGAAAGCCAAAAAAACGTGGCAGTCCCGAGTGTGGCGATGATCGCAGGCAAAGCCCCCAACCAGAACGCTCGCCACGCAGTGGCATTCGACTTCCGCGCCGTCGCCAACCACACGGACACCCCGCACACCGCGGGGACGCCGACCAATGCCCCCCAACGCCAGGCGTTCAGAAACGCGCGAGAGTCGGTCACATGACCAAACGCCCGCCACTGGTCGCGATGAGACCACGAATCTCGCAGTGACGAATTCCACAACAGCGCGGCGGTCACCAACAGCGCAACAATCGCCACGCCGTCCCACAGGTTCAATCGTCGTCCGTGCCGCTTCCAATCGATGATCAAACACACCGGAATCCACCACCCCAAGACTCCCAAGGAGGTCGGATGCAGCAGCGCCGACGCGCAAATCGCCAGCGTCAATCCCATACGCCACCTCGGACGCGCCGCTTGGGGCCCCAGGTGACCCGATTCGGTCGCCGGGTCGCTTGGGACGTTCTCCAGCCCCGTCATCGCGGCACACGTCGCCAGCACGCTGCACAACATCACCGCAGCGTAGGGCCGCAACTCGCAACCGAAGAACACCGCGTTGGAATTCATGGCGAACAGCCCACCCGCGATGACCCCGCCGGCAAGACGGCCGGTCTGTTTCGCAACCCCAACGACGAGCAGGGCCGCTGCGCAGGAACTTGCCAACACGCTGCTGAACCGCAGCCCCCATTCGCCACTTCCCACCAAGCGACGCCAACCCCACAGTGCTTGAAAGTACGGGGCCGTCTGGTTGCCGACCCGCGCCCTGGCGGCAACTTGGGCCAGCCCATCATCGACGGCCCATGCCGAATGCAACTCGTCGATCCAAAAGCTTTCTCCGCAGGAGGGCAGCCGGAACGCAAGCGCGAGCACGAAAACGACCACCGCCGCCACGAGCAGGATCCGGGGACTTGGCGCGGGCGACGGGGGATTCACTTCGCGCCCTGCGTCAACAAACACTCGGCCGACTGCTTGATCGCCTCACACGCGGCAGACACTTGCGCCGCCGTCACATCCAAATGGGTGACCAGCCGTACCGTCGCCGGTCCGGTGTCGAAACACCACACGCCCCGCTCGCGGAGCAAGCCGACCAATTCGGCCGCGGGCGTGCCGCCGCCGCCATCGCGCTGCTCGGTCGACTTGCCGATCGGCTCCGGTCGATCGACGTGAATCATCACCATGTTGGTTTCCACCCGGCCACCGACGATCGACAGCCCGTCACAGGACGCCGCGGCGGCGCCGAGCTGCTGGGCCGCTTGGTGATCCTGCTCCAGGCGATCCCGATGATGCTGCAAAGCGTGCAAGGCTCCGGCGGCGATGATCCCGGCCTGCCGCATCGCCCCGCCGAACAACTTTCGTCCCCGCCGCGCCTCGCGGATGAAGTCGGCCGAGCCCGCGATGGCGGACCCCACGGGTGCGCCCAGGCCTTTGCTGAAACACACGCTGACGCTGTCGAAGGGTGCCGCCAGCTGTTCCACCGTCGTCCCGCTGGCGACCGCCGCGTTCCACAGCCGGGCACCATCCAGGTGCGTTGCCAACCGGTGACGCCGTGCCCACTGACAACTCGCAACGACATCATCCTGTCGCTGGACGCGGCCACCCCATCGGTTGTGCGTGTTCTCGATGCACAGCAGACCGGTGCGGGGATGGTGTTCGTCACTGGCGTGGACCTGGCCGACCAACTGTTCCGGGCGGATCGTCCCGTCGTCCGTCGCAATCAACCGTGGGATCAACCCCGACAGCGAAGCGTAGGCGCCTTGTTCGTAGTGATAGATGTGACAGTCGGCTTCGCACAGGAATTCCGTTCCGGCCGGACAGTGGGTTCGCAGCGCCACCTGATTGGCCATCGATCCGCTGGGCACAAACACGGCGGCTTCCTTTCCCAGCAATTCCGCCGTTCTTTTTTCCAACCGGTCCACAGTCGGATCCACATCGATCACCGCGTCGCCCACTTCGGCCTCGGCCATCGCCCGGCGCATTTCCGGCGTGGGTCGGGTCACCGTGTCACTTCGCAAGTCAATAACGGGCGCTGCCTGCATGGTCGGCATCCGATGCGGGAGAATGAGTCAGACGGGCGTTTTCGCCGCAGTGTACCAGTTGTGGCACGATGCCTATCATGGGGCTCGACCATCGGTTCGCACCTTTTTCCGCCCGAATCGCCGACCGAACCTGCGGATTGATAAAGCCCTCCATCGGACGACGCCCGCCGTCAAAACCCGCCTCGAACACCTCTGGCATCCCTGACGCCAACGATGACCGAATCCGAAGTGAAACAAACCGATCTGCAAATCCAACGCGTTGACGCCCGCAGCGGATCGGCCGAGATCCTGCAGCAACTGCGCGAAAAGCTCAGCCCCCGCGGCGACGTGGTTTCACCACGCGGACGCGCGTTGACCGAGGAAGTGTTCGGCGGCCCCCTGACGCCGGTCGAAGTCGTCCAGCGAATCTGCGCGGATGTCGAGCGCGACGGAGACCGTGCCCTGCTTCGCTACAGCGAGCAATTGGACAAAGCCGCTCTGGCGGCCGAAGACTTGCGAGTCCCCGCGGAGGAACTTGCCCAGGCGCATCATGACGCCGACCCGGAGTTGTTGAAATCGATTCGCCGAATTCGCGACAACGTGGCAGAATTTCAACAAGCCATCCTGCACCACGACGTCACCATCGAACCCAAGCCCGGGGTGAAGCTGACGCAGCGGTATGTTCCGCTGCGACGCGTGGGTGTTTGCGTCCCCGGTGGTGCCGCGGCGTATCCCTCCACGGTTCTGATGACCGTAGTGCCGGCCCAGACCGCCGGCGTCGCGCAGATCGCGGTCGTCGCCCCGCCGACAGCCTTCGGTGCGTACAACCGCGACGTGCTGGCAACCTGTCACGAACTGGGTGTCACCGAGGTCTATCGGATGGGTGGGGCCCAAGCGGTCGCCGCGTTGGCTTTCGGTACCGATTCCGTCCCGGCCGTGGACAAGATCGTGGGTCCCGGCAACCTGTTTGTCGCTTTGGCGAAAAAGCATGTCTACGGAACGGTCGACATTGACTCCTTCGCCGGTCCCAGCGAAGTGATCGTGATCGCCGACCAGACGGCGCGTCCGGATTTTGTCGCCGCCGACTTGCTGGCCCAGGCCGAACATTCGCCCGGCAGCGCGATCTTGATTACGTGGGATCCCGCATTAATCGAATCGGTCGCAGCCGAACTCGCCGATCAGGTGGCACAACTGGAACGAAGTGAACTGACCCTGGACAGCCTGGAAGCCTTCGGCGCGTTGATTCTGGTTCGCGACCAGGACCACGCCTGTGAACTGACCGATTCATTCGCCCCGGAGCACCTGCACATCCAGACCGCCAATCCGAGAGACCTGATGGCGAAGATCCGGAACAGCGGGGCGGCATTTTTGGGGCACCACACCCCGGTTGCATTGGGTGATTACGCTGCCGGCCCCAGCCACGTGCTTCCGACCGGCGGCACCTGCAACTGGGCGGCCGGCCTGTGCAGCAACAGTTTTCTCCGCAGCGGAAGCGTGACCGAATTCAACCAACAAGCGATGAATGACATCGCCCCCGATGTCGAACGACTGGCCGAGAAAGAAGGCCTGACCGCCCACGCCCGCAGCGTCTCCCTCCGTCGATCACCTTCCCCACCCCGTCCATGACCAAGACCGACCTTCGCGCAGCACTCGCTCAGATGCTGCCCTACACACCGGGCGAACAACCGCCACCGGGCAAGTTCATCAAACTGAACACCAACGAGAACCCGTATCCGCCGGCCGAGTCGGTTGTCGCGGCGATCAAGAATGCCGCCTCGGGTCCGCTGAACCGATACCCCGACCCGACCGCGACGCTGTTCCGTCGCGCGGCGGCCGAAACGTTGGGGTTACCGGGACCGGATTGGATTTTGGCCGGGAACGGAAGCGACGAAATCCTGACGATCCTGGTGCGCGGGTTTGTCGGCGAAGGGCAAAAGCTGCGGCTGCCCTACCCCAGCTACATCCTGTACCGAACGCTGGCCGACATCCAAGGCGCCAAATGGGAACAAGTTCCGTTTCTCGACGGCTGGCACCTGCCCAGCGTATTCGGCGAAGGCGATCGCGATTTACGGCTGGTGCTGCTGCCCAATCCGAACAGCCCCAGCGGGACGGTCGTTCCGCCGGACCAGGTCGAACGGCTCGCCGCTTCCCTGCCCTGCCCTTTGGTCGTCGACGAAGCGTACGCGGACTTTGCCGAATTCAACTGTTTGGACCTGGTCCGCAAGCACGAGAACATTCTGGTCACCCGCACGCTAAGCAAATCGTATGGCCTGGCCGGCATTCGATTCGGCTTCCTGGTCGCTCAACCCTCGTTGATCGCCAAACTTGCCAACATCAAAGACAGCTACAACTGCGACTATCTGGCAACCATCGCGGCGACGGCGGCGATTTCCGCCCAGGACTGGCTGGCTGACGTGATCGCGAAGATCAAGGCCACTCGGTCTCGGACCGAATCCCGGTTGCGGGAAATGGGATTCGATGTCACTCCTTCACAGGCCAACTTCGTTTGGTGCACTCATCCCAGCGGCCGCCACGAGCAATTGCACGAATACCTGAAAAAGAACCAGATTCTGGTTCGCTACATGAACTTTCCTGACTGGGGTGACGGCATCCGAATCTCCATCGGCACCGACGAGCAGACCGAAGCGTGTATGATGATGATCGAGCGTTACCTGCAATCGCTCTGATCTTCTCCCGTCGCTCCGACACGCCGTCTCCGCATTGCCGTCGATTTCGGATCATGAATGGCACCGCTGAACTGAAAGTCCGACCGCTGCGCGGACGTGGGCAAAGACCGGTGGGTCGGAACCGCCTCCGGGGTCGGTGCCTGGGCGTGCTGGTCGCGGTCGTGGCGACGTTGTCGACAATGCAACTGCACGGCCAAACCGCTTCGTCGTTCGACCGCGAGAAGCTTGAACGCCTGCTGAAAAGCGACAAGGTTCTGGAGCTACGTGAAGCCGTCCAGATCATCCGCGTGCACCCCCAACCGTCGATGGAGTTCTTGCCGTTGTTGGCTCGGCGTGCCAGTCATCCCGAGTTGACGGATGTGTTCCGCTGGTTGGTGGCGCAGCATACCGATCCGGAGCAACTGAAGCAGATTGTGCCGGAGGCCGGCTCCGTTCATCCGCTGACGCTGCAATTGGTCCAGTCGACCATCGAATTGGGCGGCCGATCGGGCGCTCGCCGCCCAACCTCGTCGCCCGCGATGAATGCGTCCTCCCAACCCCGGTCGCCTATCGCCGCGGCCTCTTCATCACCACGGTCCGCACCAACAAACACGCGTCCGACGACCGAACCTCGTCCAGCGCCCCCGTTTCGGAGACGCACCGAATCGCCGGCGTCACCTCCACCGCGGCCGGTCATTCCGCAGTTGAACCAACCCCAACGGATTGCCGTCGCAGATTTGCGGGCGGAAGTGGATGCGGACGAAGCTCCGGTCATGAAGTTACCGCTGTCAGATCAGGCCTCGCAGTTGGAGCGACTGGAAGCGTTGGCAAGCGTCCCGGCGGACCAGCCGCTTGGCGACGATGACTGGGGCTATGTTTTCCGAGCGCTCGATCAAAGCTTTACGGTTGATCGGTCAACCTTCGGAGCGGCAAGGAACTCTAGCATTTCCAAGATCCTGAACCTTGCCAAACGCGTCATCAAAGATCACTACGCGACCAATCGGACACTCGTGCACCAGTTCATCGTGTCACCGGAAACCAGCAATCCGGAACGGGTGATTTCGCTGGTCGGCGATCTGGGCCGGGCAGACGAACAAGCATTTGAGTTTGTCTGGAAGCTGGGCGCCGTTGACGACAACGAACTGCGAACGGCGGCCCTGAATCACCTTCATTACTCAGAGAACGCCGCCAATCAAGTCGTCGATGAATTGATCAACCGGATGTCGCAAGATCCGTCGCACGTGCGGGCGTTCGTGATTCCCGTGTTCCGAGTCAGCCAGAAAGCCGATGACAATGGTCGGAGCAAAATCCTGGCGTGGCAATTGGAGCAGTTTGAGCCAACGTTCGCAGTGGCCGATCAGCGTCAACCGATGCATCGTCAGAACCTGGAGATCGTCTCTCAGGCCAGGACGGTTGTCCGCAACATGTCGCCGCAGATGCAGGTCCGCTGGGTCGAGCCCATCGTCGCTCAGGCCGAACAATCGCGTCATCCACGTCCCTACGTCGATTTGCTGTCCACGATGAAGTGTGCGATCGGCCCCGCAGCGGACTTAATTGCCGGAGTGATGAACGACCAGACACAAAGTGTGGATCGGTTGAACATGGCTCGGCTGCTGTATCGTGCAGCTGGCAGTCGAAGTGATGTTTATCCGATGTTTCGCAAGGTCATCGTGCAGCCAAGGCCCGAGCAAGCGGAATTGAACGCGGCCCTGCTGGGAGTCATCGAAGTCGGGGAACCGGCAAGCGAGTTGGTTCCCGATCTGGTACGGTTGCTACGCGAACCGGCTTATTCGGATAGTCACTCGATGATACTCGCGGCGATTCGAGCGACCGGTTGCGGCGGCCGCCCCGCAGTGACGGAGCTTGTCGCCGTGTTATCCGATCCGTCCAAAGCATCCCTGCATCGGGAAGCACTGGAGACGCTACAGGCAGTTCAACCCGAAACGGACCAGGTACTCGAATTGCTGCTCGACATCGCACTGGATCGAGATCCGAAACACCAACGCGGTGGCTCCACCAGGAGTCGGGCGTTGGGGATGATCCGAGAAATGGGTCCGGATGCCGCCGAGGCAGCCGACGACCTGGAACCGCTCGCCAACTCTGATTCCCATTACGCTTACGCCGCCCGAGCGGCATTGGCGGCGATTCGTCCCGAGGCGTTATCGCCGTGACGGCCGATCGTCATGAAACAGGGTTGCAAATCCTCCGGCCAAGCCGGGGCCGGAGTCGCGGCCATTGAGAACGTTGAACCAGGTCGACTAGACTGATTCGGGTCGCTCCCGGCGCCATTCTTCTCGGCAGAACTGCTTTTGAGGGCAAGACGCATCTCCGCTCCCATGTTTGATCCGCTTCACAAGTGGCTAGGGATTCCTTCGGCAGAACAGCCTCCGACTGACTATCGGCTGCTGGGGCTGGCGAAGTACGAGGACGATGCGGACGTGATTGATTCGGCGGCGGACCGCGTCTTGACCTTCTTGCATGACTTCACCGGCGGCGAGCACGGCGAGTTGGCCGAACAGCTTTCCAATCAGGTCTCCGCCGCTCGACTTCGTCTGCTGAACCCCGCACGCAAAGCCGCCTACGATGCCGAACTGCGAGCATTCGAAGACAGCCAGCAGGCCCCGCAAGCGGTCGACTCCACGTCGATCGACGCCGTGCTGCAGATCCCCCCGCGGCCACCACGGGAATCCGACGCGGCCGCCGTGGAGAACGAACAAGGCGCCCAGGATTCGTCGCATCCGCCTGGTCGGGCGGCGACGGCTCCTGCTCCGCCGATCCGGACCGGAAACCGTCAGGCGAAATCCAAACGGCCGCGATGGCGATTGTTTTGGCTGATCACCGGCATGCCCGGGATGATCGCATTGGTCTATCTGGTTTTTGCTCTCAGTACAGGGCGACTGGAATTCGACCAGCAGAAGTTGCAACGCCTTGGATTGGCAACGGACGAAACGCCTGAAGAGTCCACGGAACCAGCGGAGGAACCTTCGTCGCCGACGCAACCCTCCACCGCGAACGTCCCAGCGGCTTCCCAAGATTCTGAGACGACACCGCCATCGCTTCCCCGCCAACCCGATTCGGATTCCCGCCGTCGGCCGCTGTCCCCCGGCTCCGACGATCGCGATGACTCGATTGCGAATTCCGATCCACCGCAATCAGTTGGGGAAACAGACGACACGTCCGCGACACCCTGGACGCCCTCCTCCCTGCCCTTCACTCCGCGCTCGCGAATCTCCGATGTGGACAAGCCGCCGGTCCCTCCGGCTGACACCATCGAGCAAAAGATGTCGATTGTGCGGGAGCTTTACGAAGACGCCTACCGAAACGCATCCGATTCCGAACAGCGAATCGAGGTGGCCGACAAAATGCGTCGAGCCGCTGAGAAGATGAACGATGATCCCGAAGGAAAGTTTGCGTTGTGCCGGGTTGCGCGCGATATCTACGTTGGTGAAGACGACTTCGTCGATGCCATCGAGACCATCGAATTGATGGACCGATCGTTTGCGGGGATCGATGAGATCTCCCTGAGCCGCGAAGTGCTTTCCTCTGTCGGCAAGACATCCAGCCGGGCCGGAGAATTCGCTGCCCAGTGCAAGCGGCTGGCGGCAATCTGCATCCCGCAAGCCCGATTCGACGACGCGCTGGCCATCATGGACCTGATCCGTGAAAACGGCATCCGTCTCCGGGCGTTTCAGTATGAATCATTCAAGATGCTCAAATTCCACCTGGAGTACGCGAAGGAGTTGTTTGATCAATACCAGTCGGCCGCGCTCAAGCTGGAACAGGACCCAACCGACCCGGAAGCGGAGCTCGCCGCGGGAAAGTACTTGGCCCTCATCGAAGGCCGGTGGGAAGACGCATTGCCAAGACTCGCCAAAGGCTCCGATCCGCTCTATCGAGAAGCGGCCGCCCTGGAGATCGGTTTCGATTCGAATGAGGCAACAGCGCTGGAAGTCGCCGATGCGTGGTACGAAGTCATTCGATCCACCCGTTCCGTCTTCGGAGCTGCGCCCTTGGCCAAGCATGCGGTTTGGTACTACCAGGATGTCATGCTGAAAAACAGCGGACTGGAGAAAGAGAAAGCGGCTCAGCGGATCACGACATTGAATCGGCGGATCGCCGAAGGCACCGCTCACCTGCCCAGCAGTTCCGAAAACGGAGCGGAGAGTCGGTATTCTGCCGGCACTCGGTTGCTGGACAGCCAAACGTTCGATTCGCCCGATCCGGATGACTTTGCGACGATCAACAACGACACGGTGCGGATCGGCATGGGCCGTCAGTCGTCCGGTCACGGCGAGACTGCCGCCGGTTTCGAATTGGACAATGTGGGCACCATCACCGTTCGCGGGACCGCCTCGCAACCGGCAATGGCCGCTTCCCCCTTCGTGGCCGTGGGATTCATGATCGACTACTTTGGGGCAAACGGGTATCGCTCTCGCGTGTTCTTGGACATTGGGAACACACGGCCGCAGGCATTTTCCAATCATCCGCCCTGGGGATCCGCTGCGATGCCCTCCCGGCAGTTTCGGCTGCCACCCGATTCCACCTACACGCTGGACTTGCGACGATGGGCACCGCCCGACTGGAACGGACGCTGTTGGTTCTCGGTCTACATGCGTGACGCGGGACCGCAGCGAACGTTGATGGCCAGCGTGTCATGGGATCCACCGGCGTCGGTCGACCGCGGAGAGTGATCGAGTGAATCCAACCTCGTCCAAACCTTCTCCGGTCGCAGTTGGCATCGACTTGGGCACCACCAACAGTGTGATCGCCTACGTCGACCACCACGGTGAGCCCCGCACCTTGCTCAATAGCGACGGTGAGTTGATCACTCCGTCGGCGGCGCTGATCGAAGGCGATGAGGTCACGGTCGGGAAACAGGCCATCAAAGCCCGTGTCACCTTGCCGGGCAATGTCGCCATGTTTGCCAAACGGGACATCGGGAAACCGGCGCTGTCGCAGCAATTCAACGGCCAAACGGTCTCGCCCGAATTGATCGAATCCTTTGTGTTAAAACGGCTGAAACGCGATGCCGAATCACGGCTCAACGCGCCGGTCGAACAAGCGGTCATCACCGTCCCTGCCTATTTCAACGAACCCAAACGCCTGGCGACGATCCGTGCGGCCAATCGGGCCGGTCTGGAAGTCTTGGCGATCATCAATGAACCGACCGCGGCATCGATCGCTTTCGGACTGCTGACGCAAAGCAGAGTCCTCGGGCCGCAGACCGTGCTGGTCTACGATCTTGGCGGCGGAACCTTCGACGTGTCACTGGTTCATGTCGACCAGAAAGCGATTCGCGTGCTGGCGACCGACGGCAACGCGATGCTCGGCGGCATCGATTGGGATCGTTGCCTGTCGCAATGGCTCGATGACCAGTTCGCCCAGGCCTGCGGATTTCGTCCCTCCGAAGCCGATACCGGTCAAGCCTGGCTGATGCAGGAAGCAGAAGAATTGAAGCATGCCCTGTCGAGTCGACCGGAAGTCAAGATTCGATTGACTTTCCAGAACTCGACGCTGAAAACCAAGATCACCCAGTCGCAGTTCGACGACCTGACGGCACACTTGTTGGATCGCACCCGGTTCACGGTCAGCAAACTGTTGAAAGAAAGCGGGACGACGCCGGAAACAATCGACCAGGTGATTCTCGTGGGCGGTTCGACTCGGCTGCCTCAGGTGTCCGCCATGATCATGCGCGTGGTGGGGCTGGATCCGAACCGGTGTGTCTCGGCCGACGAAGCCGTCGCCCACGGGGCCGCCCTTCACGCCCATTCGCTTGCTCAAAAGCGTCGCGGAAAGTCCGCCGACGCCGACACAAACGATCTACTTGTCTGCGATGTCAACGCGCACAAGTTAGGGGTGTTGGGGATCGATCTGCAAACGCGTTTGCGCTGCAACTATGTCATGATCCCGCGGAACACCCCGCTGCCGGCGACCCACACCGCCCGCTTCCAAACGATCCGCGACGGGCAGGGAAGCGTTGCCGTGGAAGTCGTCGAGGGCGGTGACTCACGAGGGCGATACGGAACGCGGCTGGGAAGGTGCGTGATGCGGGGACTGCCCCAGGGACTGCCAGCCGGAACGCCCGTCGACGTGACCTTTCGCTACGACGACGACGGCTTGATGCGGATTGAAGCGCGGCTGCCTGCCACCGGACAAACCGCTTCGACCGAAATCCAGCGGCAACGGTCCAGCATGGCCTCCGAATCCATTGAGGATTTTGACCCACAGTGGCTGCTGGAAGATTGACGCCATGCAAGCGGATTCTTCGGACCCGATGATCTGACCGGCGAACCCGGCGTGGCTGGCGGAGTCCTTTTAGCCGGGCGATTCCCACCCTCGGTGCTGCGGCGAATGGCACAACTGGCGTCTGCCGGGCGGATTTCCGGCCGTTGCCGGACGGGGCCCCTTGCCCGCCGGACGAAAGCGAAGCACGATTCTACCGACCCCCTTCCCGAACGCCGTTTGCTCGCCGCCATGAACCGTACCGCCAGTATCCACCGCACCACCGGAGAAACCGATATCAGGCTCTCGATCGACCTGGACGGCAGCGGCGACGGCAAACGCGACTCCGGCATCGGATTTCTGGATCACATGCTGGACCTGTTCGCCAAGCACGCATTGATCGATCTGGAGGTCACCGCCAAGGGCGACTTGCATGTCGATGACCACCACACCGCCGAAGACATCGGAATCACGCTCGGACAGGCCCTGGACCAGGCCCTCGCCGATCGGGCGGGGATCCGCCGCTATGGTCACTTTACCCTTCCCATGGACGAATGCCTGGTCACCTCCGCTGTCGATCTGGGAGGGCGCTACGCATTTGAGTACAACGCGCCGATCGCGGCCGCAAAGATCGGGACGTTTGACAGTGAGCTGGTTGAACACTTTTGGCAATCCTTCGCCGCCAACGCGCGGTGCAATCTGCACGTGCTGTTGCACCACGGTCGCAACTCGCACCACATTGCCGAGGCGGTGTTCAAATCGGTCGCCAGAGCGATCCGCATGGCCGCCGAATCCGACCCCCGTTCGAACCAGATCCCCAGCACAAAAGGCGTGTTGTAGGAGGCCCGGTCGTTTGTTAACGCACGACTGCCCGGACAAGGAACCCAAACAAAGGGCCGGGCCGTTGGCCCTCCCCATTCGTTGAGGCCCCCGTTCCCCGGCCTTTCAGGCCGGGCTGGGCAAACGTTCGGGGCGTTGCCCCTTTGGTCCCAACATGACGGCCGACGCGCACGGCGGGCCGAAGGCCCTGCGGTTTGCCTAGCCCAGCCCGTGTTCGGGCTGGGTCTCTGTTGCAAAAGGAACCAGAGGGCCGAAGGCCCGGCCGATTGCGTGACGATTAGCGTGCGACGATCGAATCGAGCGCGAAATCGTCACGCGGGTCGTACGGATAGAACTGACGCGCGACGCGTTTCGCCAAGACTCCCAGGTACAGCTTTTGGAACCGTGATTCGGTCGTCTCGCTGGTGTACTGGCCGGCCGTCGTGGGATAGGTGAACTCTTCCATCTCCGAACGATAGAGTTGCTCGCCCGTCTTGGCATCCACAACCGTGATCACCACATCGGCGCGTCCACGGTACAAGGTCGCACCGTCACGGAGCTTCAGGTTTGCGACTTCGATGGCCAGCACCTTGTCGGCATCGACCCCGCGTCCGATTTCGGCGAATTCCAATTGATCCCAGCCGTGGGTATCGCGCCAGTTGGCGATCTTATCCTCACGGACAATCTCGATGTCTTTGATTTGTTGCTTCAACAACTGGGTCACGTTGCGTCCCAGAATCCGTGCGGAGGGATCGTCGCTGAACTGGCTGTTTTCGGTCAGCGTCACCACCGCGACCCGGCTCTCTTCCAACCCCTCATAGGCCGCGGGCGCTTTGTCGCCGCCGGCCGCGTGGATCAGGTTGGCCGCCAGACCCAGGCATCCGGATTGGGTTGCCAACAAACTGGCCACGATCAAGCTCATGCACAACGTCACGGCGGCGGGCCGAGCCATCGCTCCGACGGCGTGTCCAGAGGGTCGATTGTTTGCCAAACGCATCAGCACAAAATCCTTTTCGTGTCAGAATTCCCGTTGAAGCCCAACGCATAAGCAATTGGCGGGGTTGCCCGCAAGCCGACTTCCCTGAGCATCCGACCTTGGCCAACAATCAACCTTCAATCAGGGGGCCCAGATGACACCGGCATAGCCGACCACTCGCGTTCGATCGCCCCCCGCGTCGGCGCTCGTTGCGTAAGCAATTTCTTCCGCCACCGGCTGGATCCCCAACGCATTCATCGTCATCAACGTCAAAGCCGCCGGCAAACGCCCGCACATGCTGATGTCTTCTTGCTGGCAAACCCGCAACAGCCTTTCACCGTCACCGGTCGCCAAAGCGTCCAGGGCCATCCGATCACGGCGGCGATTTTCGGCATCCGCCGCGAAATGGTTCATGTCACTACTGACCACCAACAGGGGAGGGTCCTGCTGTGACTGCAACCAGCTTGCCAGGGCTTCGGCGGCGGCACGCAACTGATCCAAACTGCCCCCTTGCATCGCGATCGCGGTCAACCGAGCCTGAGGGCAGAACCGCACCATCCAAGGCAATTGGACTTCGATCCCGTGCTCGCGGCGATGGGCATTGGAATCCAACTCCATTGCGGGAAGGCAGCCGGCCAGTTCCGTCGCGGTCGCCACGTCACCGTCGATCGACGTGGCCGCCGAGAGCATCCATCGGTCGTGGGGTGCCACGGCCCAATCCACACCGTCGCGCGTGTGCTTCGGGCCGATGATCAGCACACGCTGAGGAATCTCCAGTCGCCTCCAAACCTCCGCAGCAACCCGACCGCTGTACTGCAATCCGGCATGGGGAACCATCGCCGCAAACACTTTTCGACGTTCGCAGTCAGGCAGGTCGGAAAGCAGCTCCTGCACCAGTGCTTCGCGCGAGGAGTCATCCGCTGGGTAGAACTGGCCCGCGACGGCGGGCGGTCGGGCAGCAACCTGCGCTTGGGCTCGGGGACCGATCGAAGCGCGGATGGTCTCGGCCGTGCACTCGCACCGCATGGAATACAGCTGGGGACTTTGGCCGAAACGTTCCATGGTTTTTGCCGACCGCACGACCGCACGGGCATCGCCGTCCTGCTGATAGCACACCGACCAACAAATCCCGTCGGTGATGATCACCGCACGGCCTTCCTTTTCCGCCTCAGACAGATCCGAATCGTCCGCCAACCCGTGGTGCACACAATCTGCCAGAACCGCCAGTTCGACCACGCATTGTTCGGCCGATGCTTCCCGACCCAGCCACGTGGCAACCTGTTCGGTCATTCGGTACAGCGAGGATTGCAGCGGCCAGGTCTCTTGCACTCCAAGTTGAAACCACTGCTGCGAGCCTTTTTCCGGATGCGTCGCGGAGACGATCAGCCCCGAGACTTCCAGATCACTGAACTCAACGGCGTAGTACATCGGCGTAGCGCCCAACTGCATCGCCACCAGGTTGCCGTGGACCCACCGTCGACAGGCGGTCAGTTCTTGTTCGCCCAGTCGGGACACCGGTCGCGACCTCACCGTGGGGTCCATTGCCAAGCGTTCGCCAAAGTGAACGCCATCAAACAAGCTCAATTCCGTGTTGTCGTTCAACCACGCCCCCGCCGGCAAACCCGCTTTGCGGCAGACGGCATCCAGAAACTGGCGGGCGTTCCACCCCTGTTCGGTCGCGACCTGCGGCAACAGCAGGCCCCCTTGGCCGCCGCACTGGATCCGCAATCCATGTTCGCCCACCTTCACCAGGTCTTCACGCTCAGCACCGACGGCTTCGACCGGACGTACCGGCCCCAACAACGAGACGGATAATTCCAGGTACGGCAGTTCCGACGGCGACAACCGGGTCAACCGGGGATCGCGTGACGTTCGCGAGGCCGAATCGGCCAAAGATTCGCCCAAAGTGGTCAAGCTGCCCTGGCGGCCACAACATCCGCGCAGCGTCTGTCCGCGTTTGACGGTCACAAAAACGCCGTGAATCGGCAGATCCGCCAAGTCGCCCAAATGCTCCGTTGCGGTGCCGGGGTCACCTCCGCACGCGGCCAATTGGACCATTCGGGAGGCGACACGGTGAATCGTTGTTTGCTGTTGATCGGTCAGGGAAGTCAGCACGTCGGCCTGCTTGATTGAAATGCGTTCGTTGACCCCGCTTCGAAGTCCGGCGGGCTCGTCCGTTTCGTGTTCTGGTGTCACCGTTGGAATCTGTGGAATGTGAATCCGCTGTCGTCTCGCACCCCAACGGCCGGGCCCCTCCTCGAACACGCCAGGCACGACCGTACCACATTGCGAGCAGGCACTGCCCGTCAACTGGTAGCGACCAATTTGGTGCCAGTCCCGTTCGATCAACAGCTGACCACAATGATGACAGTAGGTGCTTTGTCGTTGGACGTCGTGCACGTTTCCCACGTAGACGTAGTTCAAACCACAGTCGCGGGCAACGTCGTAGGCCATCTGCAATGTCGCCGGCGGCGTGGGCGGACGGTCGGTCATGCGAAAATCGGGATGGAAGGCCGTGAAATGCAACGGCACGTTCGGCCCCACGTTGTCATACAGCCACTGCGCCATGCGGCGGATCTCGTCGGGCGAATCATTCGCATCGGGGATCACCAGATTGGTCAGCTCGACCCAGCAGTCGGTTTCATTGCAGGCGTATCGGATCGTGTCCAGAACGGGAGCGAGATGAGACCCGGTCAGTTTGAAATAGAACGTCTCATCAAATGACTTCAGGTCGATATTGGCCGCATCCATCGCGGCATAAAAATCGCCGCGTGCCCGGTCGGTGATGTACCCGGCTGTGACGGCCACGGACTTCAGACCGGCGCGGCGACAGGCATGGGCCGTGTCGATCGCATACTCGGCCCAGATCACGGGATCGTTGTACGTGAACGCGACACTCCGGCAGCCCGCCCCCGCAGCCGCGGCGGCGATTTCGTCGGGCATTGCCCGGTCGCTCAACCGCGTCACCTCGCGGCTTTTGGAGATGTCCCAGTTTTGGCAGAACTTGCAGCCCAGGTTGCAGCCGGCGGTGCCAAAGCTGAGCACGGCGGATCCGGGCAGAAAATGATTCAGCGGCTTTTTTTCGATCGGGTCCACGCAGAACCCGGTGCTCTTGCCATAGGTTTCCAACACCATTTGCCCGCCCACGTTTTTGCGGACAAAGCAAAATCCGCGATCCCCGTCTTTCAATCGGCAGGCTCTGGGGCACAGTTCACACAGCAAGCGCCCATCGGGTTCTCGGGAATACCATTTGGTTGCCATCGCTCCGCCATTCATTTCGCCACCATCGATCGGAATTGGACTCCCCTCGGACGCCTTGGTGCATTCGAAGCGGTCTGCACACACCCGCTGCTGCCTGTATCATTCGCAGTTCCATGGATTCAGCATACACCGCTTCCCCCTGCTCCTTCCGGATCGCCATGAACATTCGACGCCGTGAATTCCTGGCCCTGTCCGCCGCCGCACTCGCCGGCCACATCCGCCCGGCCGCCGCCGCCGATGCCGCGAAGACGGAAAACACCCTGTGCGTTTTCACCAAACCCTTCAACTCGCTGTCGTTTGATCGTCTGGCCGAAGCGGTCGCGGAACTTGGGTTCGACGGCATCGAGGCTCCGATCCGCAAGGGAGGACACATCGAACCGGAACAGGCCGCCGATGAACTTCCGAAATTGGTCGAAGCGCTCGCGCAGCACAACTTGGAAGTCACCGTGTTGACGTCGGACATCAACGACCCGCAGGATCCGCTGACCGAAAAAGTTTTGCGGACGGCCGCGACACTTGGCATCCGACGCTACCGGATGAAGTACGTCCGCTACGACGACGAAGTTCGTATCGATGACCAGCTGGCCAACTGGCGAGACCAGTTCCGGGACCTGGCCGCACTCAATCACGACTACGGTGTGACGGGGCTGTACCAAAACCATGCCGGCCGGAATTACATGGGCGCGCCGCTATGGGACTTGGCGCGCGTGCTGGAAGGGATCAATCCTGCCGACCTGGCCGTCGCTTACGATATCCGTCACGCCACGGTCGAAGGCGGCACGAGCTGGCCGACGACGTTTCGGATGATCGCGCCCCACGTCGATACCGTGTACGTCAAAGATTTCGTTTGGAAAGATGGCCAGGTCCAAAACGTCCCGCTGGGCCAGGGACGCGTCGATCCGAGCTTTTTTTCAATGCTCCGCCGATCCGGATTCCTTGGTCCGATCTCGCTGCACGAAGAATACTTGGATCATCGCGACGCCGACCTGGTGCCGCAGCACCTGCAAGCCATCCAACAGGACCTCAAAACACTGCGGGCGTGGATCACCGCCTGAAGGTGACGCCGGGGCATGGGTGCCGCGTGCGATCGGTCAGACGCTCACGCGATCAAGGCTTTGAGGACGGTGTCGCTGGAACCAGGAACCCGACGGCCGACAGGCCGATCAAACACCACATCACCGAAAACAGCAGGTGATTGGAGAACAGGGCGATCGAGGTGAACAGCACGACGCCGACCGTTGCCGCTGCCCTGGGCGGCATTAGCCACATCCCCAACCCCACGACCGTCTCGGTCACGACCACGCCTCGGCTGTACCAGGTCGCGATCTCACGCAGCGTCTCCGGACCGAAATGCCCACGGACCCAGTTGAACGTCCAATACTGACGCTCACGAAAATAAATGTCGTAAAACACCTCTCCGGACCAATACTCCGACGTCCATTTTCCGACCGCACCGCCGATCAGAATCATCGACCCAATCGCGCGGGCTGCAAACGCGCCCCGCCGGAGCAATCGGTCCGGACGGTCCCGTTCCATTCGGGTGCAGAACCAAAACGACCACAACTGCGTCCACCAGCTGGTGGTGAAGGTCGCGTCGTTGTAGGTCGCCTGATGCACGCACAGAATCGACAGGGAGGCCACTGCGGCCGCGACTGCCAGGGTCCGCAGGCGGCCCCAGCGGTTCGCGATGAGGGCACCGACCAGCGTCGTCAACACCGCGACCAGGTAAGCCCAACGGACGACCGACGCCGAACGAGCCCAATCCGGGAAGAAGGGATCAGCGAGCGGGATCTCCCCGTCTACCTGATCGGCGATCCGAAAGAAGCTGCCCTTCCAGACCAACCCCGCCACCACCGCGATTTGAACCATCCGGTAGGCCATGACCACCTTGCGTCGCGAGGTGGCAGCGTCGTCCACGGAATGTTCTCGGTCGTCCGATTCCGAAGGGTTGGAGACGGCGGTTTCGCCATCCATCAGTCAGCCTCCTGGACAATCCATTCAAAGCCGCCACCGCCCACCGGTTTGGCATGGATGACGGTTTTGATCTGTTGCCCCCGATAACGCGTCCACACGGTCACCCAGCGATCCTTGCCGGGACGCAGATGACGATACCGTCCATCCGCGAATGTCAGAACGCGCAGCGGAAAATGGTTGATGTATCGCCGATTCGATTCGGGTTCCAAGAACGACACGATCAAGTCCTCGGGAAGCTCACGGACCTCGTATTGGTTTGCGAAGTTGTACATCGCGGGGATCGGAGCCTGGAGGGCCCACGCGGCGAACGATCGGCTGCGCAAGTGAAACCGCTTCATCGTGGCCTGCGCGACAGCGGGCACCCAGGGCGTCAACAGCAGCCACGCGGTGACCGCTCCGATTGCCAACAGCAGCACCGGAAACAAGGGGTCCCGAGCTTGCGAGTTTTCGGGGAGGGGAGCATCCGAAACTTTCGTTTTCACATCACCAACTCAAACCTCTTCCCGAAGGAAGCTGAAGCACTGCGGCGCATCGTCGCTCGGTCGTCGATGACATTCCGAACATTTCCATCCTAGCAGGCAGCAAACACCACCGCAGCGCGAACCGAGCCAGGTAGCCGGGGCCTGTCCAGCCAGACGGCGTGTCTATGAGGGTAGCCACGTTCGCCAGAGCGTGGTCTGCACCGCGCCGGCCACCGTCTGGCGACGGTAGCTACCTGATCTGCCATCTGCCGTAGGCACGCTCGCCAGAGCATGGTCCACACCGCGCCGGCCACCGTCTGGCGACGGTAGCTACCTGATCTGCCATCTGCCGTAGGCACGCTCGCCAGAGCGTGGAACAGAAGGCATCGCCACCGTCTGGCGACGGTAGCTACGTCAACCTCGTGACGAGCAAGCCCCGAGTAGCGCGGTCCAGCTAGGACGCTTCGATCTGACGCAGGGCGACTTCGCGAACCAGTTGGGGATTGGCGTTGGGATTGCGCTTCCGGGCCTGGCCGATCAACGCACCGACGGCTTTGGTGTTGCCGCCTTTGACGTCCTCGACCACCTTCGGGTTGGCCTGCAGCAGTTCGGCGACAAGCGATTCGATCTCCGACGAGTCCACCGACTCGATGCCCAGAGCTTTGATCGCCTCGTCCACCGAGGCATCGTGTGCCGCCAGATGTTTGAACACGTCGCGGGCCCGGTCGTTGGTCAGATCGCCGGCATCGACTTTGGCAAGCAACTCGCCCAGCTGCTCCGCCGCCACGCCGAACGATTCGACGTCGGTGCCCTGCTCTTTCAGCGTCCGCATCACGTCCTGCTGCACCCAACTGCTGGCGCGTTTGCCATCACCAGACGTCATCGCGGCGGTGTCAAAGTATTGGACCATGGCCGGTCCTTGCGACACGATCACATCAGCGTCATAGATGGAAATCCCGTGCTGCGATTGCAACCGCTGCCGGGCTTCGTCGGGCGTTTCTCCCAGCGACTGCCGCAACTGCTCGACCCGTTCACGGGGGATCCGAATCGGCAACAGATCGGGACAGGGGAAATAACGATAATCAGCCGATTCCTCTTTCTCACGTTGCGGGTAGGTGACCTCTTTGACGTCGTCCCAGCCGAACGTGCGTTTGCCGCGCGTCTTGATCGTTTGGCCCGTCTCCTGCCACTCGGCCAATTGACGCTCGGCTTCAAAGTGCAGCGCGCCGGCAACACTTCGAAAGCTGTTCATGTTTTTCACTTCCACAATCGGAGTGGCGATGACGTGTTCGTCCTGCTCGATGTGCAAGTTCACGTTCGCATCCACCCGCAAACTTCCCTCCTGCATCTCGCAGTCCGACACGCCCAGGTGGGTCATCGTCTCTTTCAATTTCGTCAGGTACGCAAGCGCTTCTTCGGCAGTCCGCAGATCGGGTTCGCTGACGATCTCCAGCAGTGGCGTCCCACAGCGATTCAGGTCGATCCGGCTGTCGCCCCTTCCGGATGCCTCATCATGCAAGCTCTTGCCCGCATCCTCTTCCAGGTGCGCACGAATGATCCCGATTCGCCGGGTCGCGTCCGGGTCGGCCGGATCGGTGATTTCCAGGAAGCCGTCGGCGCAGATTGGCAAATCAAACTGGCTGATCTGATAGCCCTTGGGAAGATCGGGATAGAAGTATTGCTTGCGATCCCACTTGGTCATCGGGGGGATACTGCAATTGATCGCCAACCCCGCGCGCACCGCCAGTTCGACGGCCGCTTCGTTGATCACCGGAAGGGCCCCCGGAAGCCCCAGGCAAACCGGACAGACTTGTGTGTTGGGCGGGCGACCAAATTGCGTGCTGCACCCACAGAACAACTTCGATTCGGTCTTGAGTTGGACGTGCACTTCCAAACCGATGATGGTCGTCGTGGAAAGCTTGGACATCGTGAAAGGTTTTGTGGGAGCGGGAGAAGTCAAGGTAATCAAGAAAACGCCGCGGACAGTCGGCCGTTTGTGCAGCCCGGATCCGGCGGCCGGGTCATGGTGTCGATCGGATCAAGGCGTCGGCCGCCGCGTGTGATGATCGGTCGCCGATTGGAAAGCGGACGCGACGAACAACAACCGGCCTTCCTCCAAGGGTGGTCCTTGCAGCTGGATGCCGACGGGAAGTCCCTGCTCGTCAAACCCGCCGGGCAAAGAAATCGCAGGGACGCCTGCCAGATTGGCTCCCACCGTGAACAGGTCGCACAGATACATCTGAATCGGATCGTCGACCTTCTCTCCCAATTTGAACGCCGGGGTCGGCGTCACCGGGCCCAGCAACAGGTCGACTTGAGAGAAGGCCGCATCGTAATCGCCACGGATCAACCGCCGGACTTTCAACGCCTTGTTGTAATACTCGTCCGCATAGCCTTCGCTCAGTGCGTACGTGCCCACCATGATCCGCCGTTTCACTTCGTCGCCGAAGCCCTCGGCGCGGCTGCGGCAATACATCGACAACAGATCTGTCACGCCCTCGCTGGCACGGTGGCCGTAATGGGCGCCGTCATAACGCGACAGATTGCTGCTGGCCTCGCTGGGCGCGATCACGTAGTAGGTCGGCACCCAATACTCGCGATGCGGCAACTCCACGTCGATGATTTCCGCCCCCAAATCGGCCAGAACCTTGATCGCATCCCGCACCGCCGCTCGGACCGAATGGCTGATCCCCTCGGCATCCAACGATTCGCGAAGCAGGCCGATCTTCAACCCGCGGAGGTCTTTCGACTTGGTCGCCGCGGCGTAATCCGGGACCGGCTGATCGAGGGAAGTAGAATCCCGAGGCTCGAACCCGGCAATCGTGTACAGCAACAAGGCGCATTCATCAGCCGACCAGGCAATCGGACCGACCTGATCCAGACTGCTGGCAAAGGCGACCAATCCGTACCGGCTGACGCGACCGTAGGTGGGCTTCAAACCCGTGACACCGCAAAACGCACTCGGCTGGCGGATCGATCCGCCGGTGTCCGTCCCCAGGCTCAGCGGGACCGTGCCGGCGGCGACCGCCGCCGCCGCCCCACCACTGCTGCCGCCCGGAGTCCGATCGGTATCCCAAGGATTTCGCGTGATGCCAAACGCGCTGGTCTCGGTGCTGGCCCCCATGGCAAATTCGTCCATGTTGGTCTTACCCACGATCACCGCGTCGGCCCGCCGCAAACGCTCAACCACGGTCGCGTCATAAGGAGGGCGGAAATCACGCAGCATTTCGGAGGAACAGGTTGTCGGCATGTCCTGCGTGCACAGCACATCCTTGACCGCCACGGGCACCCCGGCCAGCGGCCCCAGGTCCTCGCCCGCGGCGCGGCGCTGGTCGACCGACTTGGCGACTCGCAGGGCACCTTCCCGGTCAACAAAGGTGAACGAGTGGTGGCGGGGCTGGGACGCCTCGATGGCATCCAGCGCCTTCTGAGCGATTTCAACCGCGGAAACCTCTCCGGCGGACTGCAACCGCAGCAATTCCAAAGCAGAATCAAGCATGTGGACGAAACTCGTGGGACCAAAGAAACCGGGCAGAGAAGGATTATCGGCCATCGCCGGACAATCGCCTACCGGTCTAAACACGCCCACCACAGCGACGCGGACGGCCCGATCGGCCGCCCCGTTTAGCGCAAAACCAATCTGGCGACACAACCGGCCAGGCCCGCGGAAAGCTCGATCGTCGCGTCGTGCAACGCCGCGATCCGATACGCGCGGCAAAGCCCCAGCCCCAGCCCTCGGCCGGCCTCGCGGCCGCTGTAGAACGGATCGAACGCGTGGCGAGCGGCCTGGGGATCCAACCCTGGACCGCTATCGGCGACGCGGATCTCCCACGGCCCAGAATGACCGGAGGGGTCGGAACGGCCGGACGGCTCCGACGGGTCGGGGAATTCGGCCGGCCGTAAAGTGACGACCACCGTGCCCGCTTCGCCCACCGCCTCAACGGCGTTTCGGATCAATACTCGAACCGCTTCCAACACCATTGCACGATCGGCCTGGACGGTCGCCGGTCCCGAGAACGGTTCCAATTCAATCTGAATCTCCTGTTCCTCGGCCTGCTCGGCAAAATCGTCGACGGCGTCCCGGACCACCGCGTTCAAATCCACGGCGTCCGGATTCGGTTCCGGCGGATTGGCGTAGAACATCAGTCCCGCGATCATTTCGTGGGCCCGGTACACCTGCTGGACGATCTGGGCCAGCGATTGGGCTCGCTGTGGATCCGCTTCGCCCTGTTGAAGTTGCTGAGCCCGGGCGGAAATGTTCGCCAACGGATTGTTGATTTCGTGGCTCAACCCATACGCGAGTTGCTGTGCCGATTCTCGATTGCGTCGCTCCAAGACCTCGCTGAACGCGCCGTCGATCGCCGACCGCTGAAGTTGCCTCTCGGCAAGCGACTGCAACAGCATGCTGCCCCGCAACGGCACGTCGTCCTGATCCGGATCATCCCACAGGATGGAAGGCCAGGTCCGCAACCAGTCCTCGGGAACTTCCGGCCCCAAGACTTCCAACCAGTCCCTGGCCTGGTCGACCCACTCGCTCGGTTGCAACCGCCAACAGCGCGACATCAAACGTGACCAACGACGCTGGTCAATCGCCGTGATTCTCGGTGCCGCCAACAGCCACTCGCCGCCGGAAAACAAATCGCAGGAGGACTCGATCAGCCACTGGGCAAGATCGGTCGCGGCGACAAATTGCCCGCCGCTCCAGTGTGCCAGGGCGAACATCAGCAGCGGAGGATCCCGACGCAACGTTGCCGCAACCTCGCCGATCCGCACCGACGACGCCGACGTGATCAGCTCCATTCGGTCCGAACCCGCGGCGTCCCGATCCAGCATCGCTGACGTCAGTGTCGTCAACGCCCGGTCGGACAAAGGCAACCACCAACGTCCGCCGGAGAACTTCAGCGGCGGCAGCACACCCCACCATCCCAGGTCACCGGGGACCGACGGATCTTTGGCGTGGTGGCGGAGACTGGTCACCGCGTTCATCCCGAATTCGTTCGAAACGTCATGAGGGAGGTCCAGAAAGCAATGCCGACGGGCAAACCCAATCGACCCGACCGCAACGGGGAACCTGCTGACCGGGATGTTCCCCCCGGGTGACAAAGACACACGATCAAAAACGACGCCACCGGAGCGGAACACCGCTCCGGTGATTCGTGATGCCGTTTCCCGCCAACACGCGGGAGTCGCGGACGACGCCGTCCGTCGTCGAAATTCAGTTCGGGACGTTGCGTTCCATTTCCAGCAAGTCGCAAGCCCGCACCACAAGGTCATCGATGGCAAACGGCTTCTGCATGAAGTCGTTCGCGCCGGCCGCCTTCAACGCGTCCACCTTGCTGTGCTCGACCATTCCGGAAATGCACAGGATTTTCACCATGTCCAAAGCCGGATCGCTGCGCACCCGCTGGCACACTTCTTTCCCATTGATGTCTGGCAACATCACGTCCAACACGACCAGGTCCGGCCGAAACTCTTTGACGCCCATGCCGGCGTCGAAACCGTTGTTGGCCGTCCGAATGTCAAACCGACCGTCGCGTTCAAAGCCGTCTTTCATCAACTCCACCAGATCCTGGTCGTCGTCAACGATCAACAGCTTTTTCTTGCCGCTTTCCAGAGCGTCGGTCGGAATGCCGTTGTCTTTCATGAACAGGTAAAGCTGTTCACGAGGGATCCGCCGGAACTTACTTCCGGGGACCCGAAATCCTTTCAGCGAGCCATTGTCAAAGCAACGAATGATCGTTTGCTGGCTGACTTTGCAAATCTTGGCCGCTTCGCCTGTCGTAAAGACCGTCTTGGTGGTCATCGCAGAAACCATCCTCCCTGCAGGACGAGCCGTTTCCCAACCTGTGCGTTGTCGTGGACAAGCCGCTCATCGCCCTGCCCAGGTGCATGTCAAATTTGATGCTAGCAATCGCCAACATCCTGTGTGGGTCACTCGACCCGCACGACATGCGTCTTTTAGCAAGACCCCCACGCTTCCGCACAAGAGCATTTCAGTGCCAAGTTGTGTCAAAAACGCAGGTAGCAGCAAACTCCGAAACCTTCAAGCTTGCCAAGCTTGCCCGACCTGCGAATCTTAACGCGTTGACCGCCGACGTCAAGATCAGCTTGGGGCCCCAATGCCCCACATCCAGGTAAGCCAATGCCCCGCATCCATGCAATTCAGCGCCCCGCTTCCAGGTAGGCCAGCAGCAGTGCGATGTCGGCCGGCGTGATGCCGCTGATCCGTTGGGCCTGGCCCAGCGTGATCGGTCGGATCTCGCTGAGCTTTTCGCGCGCCTCGCTGCGCATGGCAGTGATCGTGGCGTAGTCGAAGGTTCCGGGGATCTTTTTCTTGAGCATTCGCTGCTGCCGCTGGACTTCATTTTTCTGCCGGCTGACATAGCCCTCATACTTGATGTCGTACACCACCTGCTGGGCAGCTTGGGGTCCGATGGCCACCAGTTCCGGGACGATTTCGCACATCCGTGACCAATCGACCTCGGGGCGGCGGAGGTAGACATCGCCCGCCACATCGCCTTTCGCGGTGGACACTTTCACGCTCCGCAACTGTTCCAGCGCACGATCCATTTGATCCAGTTTGTCGGCGAAGCGTTCACGGCGTTGCGAATCGATCAATCCCAACTTGTCCGCGTCGGGTGTCAATCGTCGATCGGCGTTGTCCTGGCGCAACAGCAGTCGATACTCGGCCCGGCTTGTGAACATCCGATAGGGTTCATCGGTGCCGCTGGTGACCAGATCATCGACCAGCACACCAATGTAAGCCTGGTCGCGCGAAGGCACCCACGGGGCTTGCCCGGCAATACGGCGCGCCGCGTTGGTCCCGGCGATCAAACCCTGTCCGGCGGCTTCCTCGTAGCCGGTTGTCCCGTTGATCTGCCCGGCCAAGTACAAGCCCTCGACGCGTTTGGATTCCAGGTGCGGCCACAGCTGTGTCGGCGGGCAATAGTCGTACTCCACCGCATAGCCGTAGCGCATGATGGTGGCGTTCTCCAATCCCGGGATCAGCCGAAACATTTGGTCCTGGACATCGCGGGGCAGACTGGTGGAGATCCCATTGACGTAGACTTCTTCGGTGTGATGCCCCTCGGGTTCCAGGAACAATTGGTGAGCGTCTTTGTCAGCGAAACGCACCACCTTGTCTTCGATCGATGGACAGTAGCGCGGACCGCGTGAATTGATTTGCCCGCTGTACATCGGCGCCCGGTGCAGATTGGCGCGGATCAAATCATGAACCGCCACGTTGGTCATTGCGATGTGACAGGGAACCTGCGTCAGGTTCAACGTATCGTTCAAAAACGAAAACGGCTGGGGCACGTCATCGCCGGGCTGCTCGTCCAGGCTTTTGTAATCGATTGTTCGGCGGTTCAGCCGCGCCGGCGTGCCGGTCTTGAAGCGATCGATTTCAAACCCCAACCGGTTCAGCGCTGCGCTGATGCCCGTGGTCGTTCCTTCACCGGCTCGGCCGCCGGCCGTCTTGGCATCCCCGGTGTGCATGATGGCCGACAGAAACGTTCCGGTGGTCAAGATGATCGCCGGCGCTCGATACTCGGCGTCACCCCGAACACGCACCCCCACGACTTTTGTTTCGCCGCCGGCCTGCTCGGTCAACAGGTCCTCGACCGTTTCCTGACGCAGATCCAAATCCTCCTGCAGCTCGATGCGATGCTTGATGTACTGCTGGTAGGCTTTCTTGTCGGCCTGCGCGCGGGGGCTGTGCATCGCCGGACCCTTGCGGCAATTGAGCAACCGAAACTGGATCCCGGTCCGGTCGATGGCCTCTCCCATCAACCCGCCGAGCGCATCGACTTCGCGCACGATCTGTCCCTTGGCGACGCCGCCGATGGCCGGATTGCACGACATTTGGCCGACCGTATCCAAATTGGTGGTCAACAACACCGTGCTGGCGCCCAGACGCGCCGCTGCCGCGGCCGCTTCGGTCCCGGCATGCCCGGCTCCAATGACGATCACGTCGTATTGATACTGAATCATGAATTGAATTCTCTTGTCACGAATCGACGCCGCGCCGGGCGCCAGTTTCCCACGCAAGTTTCACGCTCCGAGAGCGGCCGTCCCCGCGGATCACGGGGCCCAAGGATCTCCCCACATTTAAATCCGTTGTGCTTGGGAGGAGCGAACGGCGACGAAGCCGCAGGAGGGGTGGACGAACCGCCGCTTCCCGAAATACTCGCTCACGGTGGCGGTGGGCGGATCGCTTTTTACCGTCGGCTGCTCAAGTAGCGGACCCCAAATTGCCGAAGCCGAAGAGGAGGTCTACCCCCGCTGATTCCACTCGGACGTGTTCGATGCACCCACCCGGCAAAACCGCTCTGGTCGCAATCCTGGCTGCCAGTGTCTGGTGTCAGGCGACGGTTCGGGCGAGCGATGCCACGGGAGCCGTGCCACCGGAAGCCGTCAAACTTGCCTCCCGCGTGTTCGAGCTTCCATTCCAACGTGACGCCGGGTCGAAGGCAACCCGTGTCCGATTGTATGTCTCGACCGATCGCGGACAAACCTGGCGGACTGTCACCGAAGAACCCATCACGACGTCGCAGTTTCATTACCAGGCTCCCAGCGACGGCGAATTCTGGTTCGCCACGGCGACCGATCTGGTCTATGCCGCCGACGACCCGCCCGAACTGACGGTGCAACAGCGGGTGGTGGTGGACACCGCCGGACCGCAGATTGCCATCCGCGGCGAAGCCGACATCTCCGGACAGCTTGCCGTCACGCTGCAGTTGGATGATCCTCAGAAGGTGGCCACCTTGCGAATCCTGTACGCCACCGACGTCGCTCCGCAATGGAAAACCATTCCCAACGACGCCGTGGACGACCAGGGGCGGTTCAAGGTCCGACCGACCGAGCGTTGGCAGCAATTGCCCATTCACGTGACCGCCGTCGATTCGCTGGGCAATGCCTCGGTCGAATCGAAGACGTTTCGCCGCCCACGTATTGCCCAAACGCAACCGGCTTCGGCCGACGAACCGACGCCCACCGAAGTCCCCGAGTCCGACCGGAACCCTGGCGTGACGGGATCCTCGAATCGCTTGCGGGTGCACACGGCCGCCGGCCCCAGCGATCCGCCGGCGATGCTGATCGGTCCTCAACTGGTTCCACGCGACGTCCCCGAAAATGCTCAGCCGTCGACCGGACCGGGGTTCTCCGGCGCATCGGACTTGCGTGATGACGGAGCCCCTGTTCCGACAAATCCTTCCCAGACGGATTCGACCGATGGGACAGGACCGACGGCCAACCGTCGTTCGTCGCGCGACCTTTCCTTCGGATCCGGATTCGGATTCGGGCGAACGTCCCCTCAAGCCCAGCCCGCGGGAAAGACCTCCGGCCAGCCGCAGTCGCCCCAATCGCTTAGCCTGCCGTCGGCGGGGCTGAGCGCAAAAACCACACCGCGCGGACTGGAAGTCCTGGGGATGGATTCGGGCAGCACGACGCCGCCGGGATCGTTTCATCCGGCCGGAGCCAAACCGATGAATCCCGCAAAGTCACCCTCGACGTTCGGGCCGCCATCGGTCCACCAGTCTTTCGGCTCACCAGACGATTCCGGCCAACCACAACTCACCGGACCGAAAACGTTCGCGGCAGCCAAAGCGACGGAAGCCGCCCCCGAATCGATTCCCACACCGGCCGCCGATCCGGATCGCCCACGCAGTCTGTCCGAAGCGATGCGCCCGCTGTCGTCTGCCGAATCCGCCGGATCGGTGGAGACCGAAACGATCCCGACGCCAGCCCCCAGCGAGACCCCGGAAGACCGGCGCCGCTATCGCGCCGAGCGTGCCGAACAGATCGGTCGCGATCAACAAACTCGATTTGATCTGGCGCAGCTTGCCCGAACGGTGCCGTTCCGCTTCAGTGATTCGAACCTGTTCAGCTTGGAATACGAACTGGAAGCCGTCGGCGCCGCGGGCGTGGACGCGATCGAGCTTTATGGCAGCACCGATGGTGGCCAGACATGGAAACGCTGGGGCGTCGATGCGGACCGAACCAGCCCGTTCGATATCAAGACCAAGGGCGAAGGCATCTTCGCCTTCAAAGTCGTCGTGCTTGGCAAGAACGGATTGGCCAGCCCGCGCCCGCTTGCCGGTGACCCGCCGGACATCGCCGTGGTCGTCGACCAAACCCTTCCGGAGATCAAGATCACGTCGGCACGCTACGGCGAGGGTGATCGGACGGGATCCCTGGTGATCCGCTATCAGTGCAGTGACAAGAACATGTCCGAACGTCCCATCGCGCTGGCCTTCAGCGACTCCGCCTCCGGACCGTGGACCACCATCGCCGCCGGACTCCGCAACGAAGGCCTGTATGTCTGGCCGGCCGATCCCAAATTGCCGCCGCAGATCTACCTGCGAATCGACGCCACCGACCAGGCCGGCAACGTCGGGAGCTACTTGCTGGATCAGCCGATTGCCACCGAAGGGCTGGCGCCGCGTGCCAGGATCTTAGGCTTCCGGCCTCAATGATCCGGCCGCGAAGTGGTTGGCGACGGCAGCGACATGGACTCTGACATCTAAAATCGGGAACCACGGGTTCCAAACGTCATTCGCCGCCGTCTGGCGACGGCAGCGACACGGCTTCGCAGCTTACTCGCCTTCCGCACCGCTTACTCGCCTTCTGCACCGGAGGCTGTGGCGGTGGGGGCATCGGGCCAAATGGATCGCAGCGGAAACAGCGTGGTGTCCGTCAATCGCGCCGTCTCTCCCCCGGCGAAAACTTCGATCACCGGCTGCTGACTGCTCGGGAAGATCCGGTCGCTGATCACGGCTTCCCCGTCGTTGATGAAGACCTCGATGGTCGACCGATCCACGATCATTTCCAACGTCACTCGGCCGTCGATCGTTCGCACCGGCGCTTCGTGACGACCGGCAAACGTCTCGTGGAAATCCACCGTTCCAGATCGACGCCGGTCGACATACACCACACGACCTTGGCGATCGTATCCGACCTCGGTGAACTCGTCCGCTCCGGTCCGCAGCCGAATGCCGCAAGACCTTTCCGTCCCGGGGATCAATGCTGTCTTCAACACAAAACTCATGTCCGACAGTTCGCCCGGAGCGGTGACCGCAACCGGCGGCCAGCTGGCCGCCGACGTGTCCAGATCACGCCGGCCACTGCGAAGCGATCGCAGCTCTTGAATCGGGCGTTGAACTAAGGTGTACACGTCCTGACCGCCCTCCCCTGGCACCTGATGCAGCGTCAGGGTCCGGGGCACCGACATGCAACTCCGCCAAGGCGAAGTAGGCACCAGGCAGGTCTCCCAGTTATTGAACCAACCAATCCAGAGACGACGGCCGTCCGACGGTGGAATGTTGGACCAGCTGACCGGTGCATAGAAGTCACGCCCGAAATCGACCCACCGCGCCGACTGAATGGGCGTGAATTTCTGGCCGTCGAAGTCACCGACAAAGTATTCGCCGCCGCTGCCGCCGGCGATCGATCCGCTGCCCATGTCGGCTTCCAACACCCACAGTTGCCGGCCCGGTTCATTTTCGACCTCCAGCGGAAACAGATCCGGACATTCCCAGTTCAGCTTGCCTTCGACGCCCGCGGGCCCGAACCGGCTGAGCTCCTCCCAATGCTTGAGGTCAGGCGATTGGTAGAACACGATCACCCGTTCGGTCGCCAACGCCACCACCATCACCCAACGTTCGGTCGGCTGATGCCAAAACACTTTCGGATCACGAAAATCGGACTGGCCGATGTCCAGCACCGGGTTGCCGGCGTAGCGCGTCCAGCTGCGACCGTTGTCGTTGCTGTAAGCCAGATTCTGAACCTGTTTGCCGTGACCATGGCCCGTGTAGATGGCCACCATCGGCGGCGCGTCGTCTGGACCCAATCCCGACGTGTTGTGGTGGTCGACCACACAACAACCGCTGAACGCCATCACGCCGTCGACTTCCGGGATGGCAACCGGCAGGTGTTCCCAATGCACCATGTCGCGGCTGACGGCGTGTCCCCAACTCATGTGACCCCAAGTAATCCCGGCGGGGTTGTACTGGTAGAACAGGTGGTATTCCCCGTTGTGGTACACCAGGCCGTTGGGATCATTCATCCAGTGAATTTCGGGACTGAAATGCACCTGCGGGCGAAAGGGTTCATCGTAATAGTCATCGCCAGTTCGGTAACGCTGCAGTTTGTATTGCAGATCAAACCGCTCCGGAGGCTGATCGACCAGCGTGATCTGATCAACATTCACATGCCCCCACCCGCCGCGGGCCCGATCGTAGATTCGCAGCGTCGCTTCACGCTCGGCGAACTCTCGCACTTCCCACGACTGCCACTGCAACGACTCCGAATCCGCTCCGCTCGCCCGGCGAACCGGTTGTCCGTCGACAATCAATTCGATTCCGACGGCCGACGCGTCCGCCCCGCCACCGATCAGGAACGCCAGATAAGGCTTGGTCAGCGTGAAGGGTCGGCTGGTAGCCGTGCCAACCGAGGCGTCGCCACCGTGGAACGTATTGACCAAGCGTTGCCCGCGAAATCCGGAGACGTCCATCTGTCCGGGCAGCGTTCCCGCGGCAGGTCCCTTGCCGAAAGCGTCGCCGGTCAACGCCCAGCCGTCATAGGACGCAGATTCGAAATCCTCGATCACAACATCGTCCGCGATCGATTCCGATGGCCGTCCGAATGTCGCCCAAGCCGCTAACGAAAAGAGCACACAGAATTGAAGGCGTTTCATCAGGGTGATCCGGCGGTTCTAGAAGTGACATGACGACGCTCAGGTCCGAACACGGTAACAAACTTTAACGGGCTCGGTTGACTCCCCCAGCTCCGATCGCTCGTCGACGTGCGGCGGTTCCGGCACGGTGGCACGACAATTGCCCTGGAAACGATTGCCCTGAATTAGAGGACCTGTATCCAAACGAGTCGTATTTGGATGATTCGTCCTCTGCGCCCGCTGCCCCTCTTCATGGATCTAATGAGCAACACCACCCCGCCGAAATGGAAACAGGACCTGCAGAAATGGTTGATGCTCAATGCGTCTCGAATGGATGACCTTGCCGATGCGGGCATCCGCCGTCTTCGCCGACGGTTCGGACGGCAGGGGGTTCCCCAGTTGCAGACCTACATGGGATATGCGTCTCGAGATGCGATCCATCTCCACGGCCGCGTGTTGACCAATCCGGCGATTGAACCCAACTTTGATGACGACCGCTGGTGGCACAACCTGGTGGGAACGATGCGTCGGTTCGCGAGCGATGAAGTACCGGGAATCACCGTCGAGGCCTCGGTGGAGGGCGTCACCGCCACATCCATTAGCGATTCGGAAGGCTACTTCCGGATCACTTTGCCGCTGCATGCATCGATGCGGGTTTCCGGCTTTTGGTCGCAGGCGAGATTGCACATGATCGACGCCCCGGGGGTGAATCGGGAACAGGATCAGGCATTCTGCAACTTCCTGAACACGCCGGAGAACGCCAGCTACGCAATCATCAGCGACGTTGACGACACCATCCTGCACACCGGCGCGACGGACATCGCGACGATGGCCAAGTTGACGTTTTTTGGGAACGCCCGGACGCGGGCGCCGTTGGACGGCGTCGCGGAATTGTACGAGCGGATGCAGCAGGATGGCGGCACCGACGGGGTGCTGAAGAATCCGATCTTCTACATTTCAAGTTCGCCCTGGAACCTGTATGACCTGTTGGAAGATTTCTTGGATCTCAACGCGATCCCTCGTGGACCGCTACTGCTGCGGGACCTGGGGATTGACGAACACAAATTCATCAAGTCCACGCACGATCACAAGATCGACAAGCTCAACCAGTTGCTGGATCACTTGGACGGACTGTCGTTCATTCTGCTTGGAGATTCCGGCCAAGAAGACGCCCGGTTGTACGCGACGGCGGCGCGTCACGCCCCCGACCGGATCAAAGCCATCTTCATTCGGGACATCGACCCGTCGGTGCAAAGCCACCACGATACCAAAGTCGACCAATACGTCCGTCAGGCGGCGGAAGTCGACGTCCCGATGTACCTTGTCAAAGACAGCGTTGACGTGGCCGATCGATTGATTCGGGAGGAATTACTCACCGAAGCGGCTTATGACAGGATCGTCCGCGCGACCGACCGTGATCGGCACCGACAGCGAACACCGGTGCAACCTTGAACGGGATGCTGACGGATCGCATTGCGGACGGACACAGTGCTGACGGATCGCCGTACTGACGGATCGCAGTGCTGTCAGATCTCCTTTCGCCTCGACACCGGAGGCGGTACGAGTGTGTCGTCAGCTCTCACTCAACAACTCGTCGGCCTCCACCAGCGTCTTGGCCACTTCGCCGATCTTGGTCCGCTTGTCGGTCGCCATCCGTCGGAGCTGCTTGTAGGCGCCTTCCTCGTCAAGATCGCGTTGCTTCATCAGCAATCCCTTCGCCCGTTCGACCCACTTGCGCAGCTGCAACGCCTCCCGCAATTCTTCGTTCTCTTCACGAAGTTCTTGAAACTGCGAGAACCGTTGCATCACCAGGAAAATCGCGGGCCGCAAGTCGTGCGTCTGCACCGGCTCGGCCAGGTAAGCCATCACATGATCCTGGAGGGCCCTTTCGACCTTATCTTGGTCGGTTTCCTTCGAGACGATGATCGACGGGATCGGTTCCTGCTTCCCGCATTCGACAAGCGATTCGATCCCATCCATGTCCGACAGCCGCACGCCGGAAATCAGCAATTCCGGCGGCTGTTCCTTCACCGCAGCGATCATCTCCCGCCCGGAATGGGTGACCAGTTGCAATTGATGCCCAAGCACTTTGAGCATTTCCGTTACCACGGCGCGGGACGCGTCGTCCCCATGAGCAAAAATGATTTTGTAGGAAGTATTCATCGAATCGTCGTTCCCTCCGGCCACTTGACGCCGCATCGAGCAATTCCTGATCGCCTAGACGGCGGTCGACAGACAGACCGAATTATTTGAAGTTTTTCAGTCTTTTGCTACCTGGGTTTGTGCGGATGTCGCGGACCTACCTACCACCCGGCGGGGCAGCCGGAGTTCATTCGACGGACAGAAGGCTTTGGGAACTGAGTTCGTCGCCTCGCTTCGTTTGAAAAAGGTTTCGCGACGCGCGCTAGAACGTCGCTTCCCGCCGTCTGGCGACGGCAGCTACGGGGCAAAAATTTCGCAGATGGGACTGGTTGGGCCGCAATGACTCTGCCGTTGACCGCTGGCCTTCCCCTCCTGTCCGGCACGGTCTTTGCATCTCGTGCTGCTGAGCTGAGAACTTGGTGGACGTCGTTCTTACATCGCTTGTCCATCCAATGCCCATTCGTCGCCGGCCGAACGCCCCCTGCGTCGGCGTCCATTGCCGCACCTCCAGGGTGCGAGCGTCAATCCTGTCCCGTACACGTCAAGCGTGGAACAAAAGCCAGAAATACCGATGCCAGCAGAGGATGACCAAAGACAGAGCCTGCCGACCGGAGCGGCCTTGACGGACCGGTTCGATAAACAGGCCAGCGAATTGATCAGCATCGGCAATGACCGACTAGACCATATCTTGGGCGGCGGAGTCACGCCGAATTGTTTCTTGCTGGTGGAAGGCGATCCGGGGGCCGGCAAGACCACGTTGGCTTTGCAGTTCGCACTCGAGGGCGTCCGGCGAGAAGAGCCGGTCCTGTACATCGCGCTGTCCGAAGGCGAAACCGAATTGCGTGCGGTCGCGGCTTCCCACGGTCTGGATCTTAGTGGAATCGACCTGATCGATCTTTCACCAGGCAGCGAAGTCTTGACGGATGAATCCGCGACCATCTTCCATCCCACGGACATTGAACTCGGTGAGCTGACCGACGCAATCACACAGTCCTTCGAACGCTTCAAACCCAAACGCGTCGTCATCGATTCGCTCGGCGAGTTGCGTCACTTGTCGCAGAGCGATTTGCGGTACCGTCGTCAACTGATGGCGCTGAAAAGCTACTTCCGGTCCAAGGAGTGCACCGTCCTGTTGATTGACGATCGGTTGGAAAGTGCGGATCTGCAGTTACAGGGTGTGGCCCGAGGCACGATCGAGCTGCAACGATCGACGCCCGCCTACGGCCGAATCCGTCGTCGACTTCAAGTCTCCAAGATGCGCGGTCAACAGGTCCGTACGGGTTTCCACGACTTCACCATCGAACACGGCGGTTTAAAAGTGTTCCCCCGATTGGTCGCGGCCGAACATGCCGATGAATTCGAGCACGGTTGTGTGACCAGCAGGGTGCCTCCCTTGGATTCGCTACTCGGTGGCGGTGTCCAGAAAGGCACCAGCACGCTGGTCATCGGCGCGGCCGGCACCGGAAAGAGTTCCATCTGCGCCCAGTATGCATATGCCGCCTGTCAACCTTCGCCTGACGCCCCTGCCCCGGCCCGCTCGGCCATCTACGTTTTTGACGAAACAGCGGCGAACTTCCTTCATCGCTGCGAAGGTCTCGGGATCCCCTTGCGGGAAGCTCGCGAAGCCGGCCAATTGATCATGCGTCAGGTGGACTCGGCCGAGCTTTCTCCAGGCGAATTCGCTTGGCACGTTCGGACCAGTGTGGAGGACTACGGTGTCCGGTTTGTCGTCATCGACAGCCTGAACGGGCTGATGCATTCGATGCCCGACGAAGACTACCTGCGTGGTCAGCTGCACGAACTACTCAGTTACCTCTCCCAAAAAGGAGTGTGCACCCTCATCACGCTCAGTCAGCATGGATTGATTGGCGACGACGTTGAATCTCCCGTTGAGACGAGTTACTTGGCTGATGCCAATATCTTGCTTCGGTACTTCGAACACCGCGGACGCGTTCGCAAAGCGATCAGCGTCATGAAGAAACGGACCGGCGGTCATGAAACGGCAGTCCGTGAGATCGTGTTTTCCGATGACGGGATCACGATCGGCCAGCCGCTGGAAGATTTTCATGCGGTCCTCAGCGGATCCCCCACTTACACCGGCGAAGATGAGCAACTCATCGACGACGCCTGCCACTGAGGTGACAAGATGGGAGATCTTTCGACCGAGCTGAGCGATTGGACCGACGACGTCGGCGCCGACGGACGCGTGTTGATGATCCCGCTGTCTCCCAGAGACCGACGCCTGACCGAGCAACTGTTCAGCAGCGAAGGGATCAGCGTCCAGTTCTGTTGCGACATGACGGAGTTGTGCAACGAAGTGGCGCGAGGCTCCGGCGTCCTCGTTCTCCACCACGAGCAGTTTCGTCGGTACCGGTTTCCGGGACTGCTGGATTTTCTGACTTCACAGCCTCGTTGGTCTGACCTGCCCGTGGTGTTTGTGACGGACGATCACGAATCCTTGCCACATCCGCTGGAAGACGTCGGCAATGTCACCGTGTTGCACAAGCCGCTGCACAGCCTGACCTTCCTGAGTGTGGTGCGTGCCTGCCTGACCTCTCGCCGAAAACAGTACCAGCTGCGAGATATGCTGCGTGCCAACTTGCGTGCGAGAGCGGAGCTGGAGGAAAACGACCGAAGGAAAGACGAATTCCTCGCCACCCTGGCCCATGAACTACGCAATCCGCTGGCACCAATCCAGAATTCGTTGGATTTGCTGAGCGTCGAACAGGTGAGCCTCCGAGAAGAGCATCAACTGCGTGAGATCATGACCCGTCAGGTCAAGCAGTTGAGCCGGATTGTGGACGACCTGCTGGACGTGTCGAGGATCACGCGTGGCAAAATCAAATTGGTCCGCAGCACCATCGATCTTCGCGACAGCATCCTGGCGGGGATCGAAGCATCGGCGCCCTTCATCCGCCAATCCGACCAGACGCTGAACGTCGACTTGGGCGAATTGCCGATGCCGGTTTACGGCGACAGCGCACGGTTATCGCAAGTGATCGCCAACTTGCTCAACAACGCCGCGAAGTACACTCCCGCTGGCGGCACCATTTGGGTGGAAACCTTTGCCCACGGGGGCCTGTTTGAAGTCGCCATCCGCGACGACGGGATCGGAATCGACTCGGACCAGATCGACAGCGTCTTCGATCTTTTCACGCAACACGATATCGAACGCGAACGGGGACAAGCCGGACTTGGGATCGGCCTGACGCTAGTCAAACGGCTGCTCGAACTGCACGGCGGCAGTGTGCGTGTCGAGAGCGATGGACTGGGAACCGGCTCCACTTTCGTGATCCGCATGCCGCGTGACGTCGAAGTCGGTGAGCCGGGAGCCACCTGCCTGACGTCCGCTGCTGCCATCGAGGCCGAGCGTTGTTTCCGCGTGCTGGTGGTGGAAGACACGCGGGCCATCCGCTACGTGCTGTCGCGATTGCTGCAAACCCTGGGACATACCGTCGAGGTCGCCGAGAACGGTGCGGAGGGCTTGGCCATCGCGAGGCAAAGTCGGCCCGAACTGATCATCTCCGACATTTCGATGCCGAAAATGAACGGCTACCAACTCGCCTGTCAGATCCGAAACGACCCCGCGTTTGATCGCACCATGCTGGTCGCGATGACCGGCTATGGACGCGAAGAGGATCGCAATCGCGCCTTGGCACACGGCTTCAATGCCCACCTGACCAAACCGGTCGACTTGGATTCGCTGCGCAAATTGCTGGCTGCCTTGTAGTGACCACCACGCTCTGGCGAGCGTGGCTACCGGAATGCGGTGAAATCCAACCTGCCCCAGCCATTAAAATCTCTGACTCGTAGCTGCCGTCGCCAGAGGGCGGTCACACCGGGGACCACCACGCTCTGGCGAGCGTGGCTACCGGAATGCGGTGAAATCCAACCTGCCCCAGCCATAAAAATCTCTGACTCGTAGCTGCCGTCGCCAGACGGCGGACACACCGGGGGACCACCACGCTCTGGCGAGCGTGGCTACCGGAATGCGGTGAAATCCAACCTGCCCCAGCCATCAGAATCTCAGGCTCATGGCTGCCGTCGCCAGACGGCAAGTGCTTCGATTCACCACCACGCTCTGGCGAGCGTGGCTACCTGGAAGTGGCGGCGCACGACAAATTCAGTCGATGCCTAAAAGATGGTGGTATCCAACCCGGCCCCGGCGGAATCGGTCGGTCCTTCGCCCACCACCCGACAGATCACCGCGGTGATGTTGTCGGTTCCGCCGGCTTCATTGGCCAGATCAATCAATTGGCGCACCTTCACCTCGGGGGAACCCGCTTCTTCCAGCACGGATCGGATGGTCCTGTCATCGAGCATGCCCGTCAAACCGTCACTGCACAACAAGATCTGGTCGCCGACTCGCAGATCTGCTCGGATCGCCTCCGGTGACACCTGCTTGCGACTTCCGCCGACGCAGTTCCACAACACGTGCCGCCAGTGTTGCAAGGATGGATCCGATTCATTCAACCCGCCGGAATCGAGTAACTGCTGAGCCACCGTGTGGTCGGTCGTCAATTGCCGGAGAACGCCGTCGCGCAACTGATAGCAGCGGCTGTCTCCCGCGTGGACAACATAAATCTTTGGCCACAGCAGGTAGGCCATGGTAACCGTCGTCCCCATGGAATGGCCCTCGGGACCGGCGGACCACAATTCTTTCTGAACACTGACCAGCGACTCGGAAAGTTCGTCAATGAAGTCATCCTCGGCGGTCGGAGAGAGTTTTAGGAACCAACGCATCATGTCCAGGACGTAGCGGGCAGTCGCCTGGACCGCGATGCGGCTGGCACGTTCTCCCGCCTCGTGGCCTCCCATGCCGTCGGCAACGACCAGCAAACTTCCTTGTTGGCAGCCGAACATCTCGTCTTCGATTTCGCCTTCGACATCGGTATCGCGAATCACCAATTGTCGACGGAGATCCCCCACGATGTAGTGATCCTGGTTTTCGTTCCGCACCCTGCCGACATCGGAGTCACCGGCAACTTCGAAGGAATCATGCGCGTGGTTGATCAGCGTGGACATTGGCATTTTCCTCGTTCAGCGTCAGACCCGGAACCGTGAGAGATCCACGCCACCCGCCCCGTGATGCGATCTCATCGGGGGCGTCGATCTCATCGGGGGCGTCGATGCGAATCCCATGCCGTTTTCGAGTTTGAACTTCCGACAGTCGCCCTCGCCAACGATTCGAGCGGCCAAGCGGCGCCCAACGGCTGCTTTCACCACCCGCCGATCGGTTGTGCTACGCTGGGAACCCCACCGGCGGCGGCCAGCGAAGCCAAAGCAAACACGCCGCTTTTGCATACCAACGAATGGGTTTCGACATGTTTCAGACCGATGTCACGACGCACTCGGGCGGATGCCCCTTGATCACGCATCCTTTGCGACTCCGCCTCGCACTGCTTGCGGTCGGAGTGACCGTGCTGTCCTTGATGCCAACCATGCGTCCCGCGCTGTCTGCGGCCGAACCGGCGTCGCGGCCGAACATCGTGTTGGTCATGGCCGATGACCAGGGATGGGGCGAAACCGGATACAACGGGCACCCGATTCTGAAAACACCGCACCTGGATGCGATGGCGGCTGCGGGCCTGCGGTTGGATCGCTTCTACGCCGGCGCTCCGGTTTGTTCACCGACGCGCGCTGCCGTCCTCACCGGGCGCAACTGCCAGCGAGCCGGAGTCCCCGAACATGGCTATGCGCTCCGGCACCAGGAAATCACGCTGCCGCAGTTGTTGGCCGATGCGGGCTACCAAACGGCTCATTTCGGCAAGTGGCATCTGGACGGGTTGCGGGGACCAGGCGTGCCGATTCTGGCCAGCGATCCGTTCCATCCGGGGACGTTTGGCTTTTCCCATTGGCTATCGGTGACGAACTTCTACGACCGAGATCCGTTGCTCAGCCTGGAAGGCGAATTCGTTGGCTACCTGGGCGATTCCTCCGACGTGATTATTGACCAGGCGCTGACACACATCCGGCAGCAGGCCGGCAACGACCAACCGTTCTTCGATGTCATCTGGTACGGCACGCCGCATTCACCCTTCCGAGCTTCCCAGGACGATCGGCGTGCGTTCAGCGACTTGGATGAAAACTCCCAGCACCACTACGGGGAACTGGTGGCGTTGGACCGCAGCCTGGGAACGCTGCGCGCGGGGCTGCGGCAACTGGGTCTGCAGGAGAACACGCTGCTCTGGTACTGCAGCGACAACGGCGGACTGCCAAAGATCGAACCGCCCACCACCGGTGGACTGCGGGGACACAAGGGAACCATCTTCGAGGGCGGCCTGCGGGTTCCCTGCGTCATGGAATGGCCCGGAACAATCCAACCGCGGCGTTCCAGTTATCCGGCCAGCGTGATGGACATCCTGCCGACAGTTTTGGAACTCGCTGGGGTCGAGTACCCTGAACCGCAGCGTCCCCGGGATGGGATCAGCCTGACCAAACTGTTTCACCCGGACGCCGAGGGCGCCGACGCTGAACGTGACCAGCCGATCTGTTTCCGATACCGCGGTGCCGCAGCGATCGTCGACAACGATTGGAAACTGCTGTCGCAAAACGTTGCCCAGGGCCAGTTCCAACTGTACGACCTGAGCCGAGACGTCGCCGAAGCCAACGATGCCGCCGCCGCGGCCCCCGAACGGGCGAAGTCGCTGGAAACGAAACTTCAAGATTGGCTCGCTTCGGTGGATGCCAGCATTGCCGGAAAAGATTATCCGTCGGGAACGGTGGATGCGAATCATCCCCAGCCCTCCTACTGGGTTGATCACCCCGATTACCAGCCATACCTGGATCGTTGGCAATCGCGGTGGCAGTACGGAGACTGGATTCGCCGCCGCCGCTAGCTGGCAGCGCCACGTTGAGATCGCCTGACATTGATCGCTAGATGGCCCCCTGCGGAACTTCGGGTGAGCCGCGTGGCGCTAGCCGCGGGTTTTCTCGATTCGACCGGCGGCTAGCACCTTGCCGCGCACTGCACTGCAAATCACGGTGTTTTTGATTGTAGATGACGCTGTTCAGCTGGCACCACGCGGCTCACGCAAAGACAACTCCCCCGGGGACTGTTATCCTGTCGCCATGGCCAAAACACATGCCTTTGAACTGCTAACCAAGAACGCTTCCGAGACCCCGGTCGACTTCGACGTGGCCGCGGTCTTCGGCAGCGACGCGACCCTGAAGTCCTGGTGCACGACCCGCTTGACGGGCCGGGCGGACGTGACCGATGTCGACGGTCAGACCGCGCGCTGGATGGATCTGAACGACGAATTGTCGACCGCGTCTTTGTTCGACATGGGGGAGAAGCGAACGTTGGTGGTCCGCGATGCGGACAAATTTGTTTCCAACCATCGCACCGAACTGGAAGCCTTTCTCGGCAAATCCGGCTCGGCTGCCCGTCTGGTGCTGCAACTGGAATCGCTGGCGTCCAACACCAAGGTCTACAAGTCGATCGACAAGTCCCACTTGCTGGTCAACTGCAGCGGCGAACCGGGTAAGAAGAGTGGAGTGACCGCCGCGGTCCGCCGAAAGTTTTTAACCGGATTCGTCGCCGATCGACACCAAACCAAGTTGGCAAATCAGGCTGCCGATGCGCTGGTGGAAATGCTGGGCGATGACATCGGATTTTTGGATACCGAGATTGCCAAACTGTCGCTTTACCTGCCACCGGGTGAAACGATCGACGAAACGATGGTTCGTGACATCGTGGCGGGTTGGCAAGGTAAAACCGTCTGGCAAATCACCGAAGCCATCGCCTCCGGTGACGCGGCCGAGGCGCTCAAGCAATTGGACAAACTGATTGCCGGTGGGCAGCCGGCGATCGCCCTGCTGCCCCAAATTGCGTGGTCACTCCGCCGTCTGGGATTGGCCACAGCGGCTCACTTGCAAGCCGAACGTTCGGGGCGTCGTCGACGGCTGGAAGATTCGCTGGCCAGTGCCGGCATCACCCGTCCCCACGAAATCACCCGCGCGATTGCGGACATGAAGCGAATGAAACGGGCGAAGGCCAGTCAGCTTCTGCCCTGGTTGCTCGACGCTGACTTGCGATTGAAAGGAACCCACAGCGCCGACGGCCGCGATCGGTTTCTGTTGGAGCAATTCGTGATGCGGCTGGCGAGCACCTGATGCCTCGCTGGACAAGCGGCACTTTGGGTGAGCCGCGGCCGTTTCCGTCGGCTGACACGGACGACAGTGGGCTTTCGTCGCGTCGCGACTTCAGTCATTGATGGTCGTTCGGCCGCCCGGGAAGGATTGCCCCACTTGCCGCGCATCGGCGGAACTATCCATGCGACTTGTCGCCCTGCCTAGCGACGAAACCAGCGTTTGCGTTTGACGTAACATTCACGCGACGGATCGAAACAGACTGAATGCTGGTACTTCCGCATCAGGGGCAGGAATTTATGGATCCCGCTGCCGTCGATCACGCTGCGCTCGGCAGCCGTGATCGTGACAAGCCAAAACAGCTGGATCGGCCCGCCATCGTCGTCCGGCACCGAGATCGGTTTCGAATCCGCCTCGATCGTTGGCAACAGATACACACAGGCGCGGTGCTTGCTGTCAAGCAGCCAGCCGTCCAGGTCACCAAGTGCCGCCGTTGTCCCAATTGACAGGCCCCGCTTGTGCTTGAACGGCATTTTGGCGGCACAGCGAAGCACGTTGATGGCGCGGTCGTCGACCTGGGCAACATACATCAACAGTTCCGCCCGCACCGACCGCTGGCCGCGCGGCATCGGAATGGGGTAGTCGCTCATGCCGCTGGTCACCAGCGTGCAGAATTCGCGATCCCCGCGCGGCAGATGAATCGACAAATCGACACGCATCGCCGGATCGCTATCGACAAGGGTTTGATCGCAGGGACCGAACCGATGCTCATAGGCCTCTCGCCGGTGCCCTTCCAGAGCGGACCGGAAACCGATCTTCGTTAGCTCGCCGCCATCGACACCGGTCTGATTGCTCGCGATTCGATGGGAGAATTCGTCCCAGCTGTTGGCTTGGATGACGTCGGGAGGAATCGACAATTGCGCGACGTCATGGATCGTGTCGTCCTCGGCTGACGCTGCGTCTGGTGGCCGCTGATCGTGAGGCACCGGATCATGAGATCGCTGATCGTGCGGCAAATGATCAGGGGGCCCGCTAATCGGCGCCGATGCGGAACGTTCCTCTGCCGTCTCAACAAGACCGGAGGCGTCGGACCCTGCGGATTCTGGCGTCGAGACGACGTGTGTCGGCCGCTCGCTCGCGTCCTCGTCAAAACCGTCCGAGTCGTCATCGGTGCCGCGAACCGTTCCGACACTCAATTGCACCCATTCCAACTCGCGTCGCGTCAGCTCGGTTTCACGCCGAATCAGCTCCTGTTCGCGGCGTGCCAGCGCCGACTGACGGGCCGCAAACTCTTGCAACAAGTGTTGTTTTTCACTCAACAGATCCTCGGACGCGCCAGCGACACGCGTCGCATCGCCCGATGGCGGTCCAGCTTGGCCGGTCAGAGAATCCCCGCTCGCCTCCGGAGCCTCGCTGGCTTCCGGTGCCACGCTGGCTTCCAAATTCGACGGCGTTGGATCGCGTGGCTCCGATTCCTCCCCGGGGCGATCCGGCTGTGCGGCAGGCTCCCGAATCGCTTGCTGAGACTGATCCAAGGACTGCTGGCGATGATCCAGGTCGTCCGACCGCTGATTCAGTGACGATTCGCGATCGTCCAATTCGGCGGCCCGCTGCGACAAGTGGGATTCCGCCTTCTCCAACTCTTCCTGGCGGCGATCCAGCTCCTGCTGCTGGTCGATCAGGCGGTCGTCGCGGGCTTCCAATTCCTTCCGCTGATGCTCCAACCGTTCCGCTTCCGTCCTCTGTTCGGCGCCACGCGTCTCCCACTGGGCCGCCTGGGCCTCCAATGTTTGCGTCTGCTGGCGATGACGTTCATCGACCTGGGCCACCTGGTGCTCCCGCGCGGCCACGTCGTCTTCGCGTTCACGCAGCTCAGCTTCGCGACGATCGAGTTGCGATTCGCGTTGGCTGACCTGATCTTCTCGGTCACGGATTCGGTCGGCGTGCCGATCAAGCTCGGTGGCACGGCTGTCCAATTCCGACTGTCGCTTGAGCATCGCTTCCTCGCTCGCAGAATCGGGCACCCAGTGCGACGATTCAATCTGGTCCTCTCCGACGGATCCATCGACCAAATCCGCGGAGGCGTCCGTCACGGCGATGGGAAACTTCAAGCCGCGAAACGCCCCGGCGGGAAGCCACTTCCCGTCATCCGATCCGATCCCCGTTTTAGGACCGATCGCACCGGCGTCGATGTAGCGTTGCAACTGAGTTGCGGAATAGGGGCCCCGCTTTCCTTTTGTGGTTCTGACGTACCACTGCTTTGACATGCTGGCGACCTGACTCACGGAGAAACCGTTTCGCAACACCGGTGGGGCAAATCCTAACACGAAAGGACTTCGCGGTGTCGCGATCGGAACCGGCGGCACCTGCTTTCACCGCCGCGTGACCGCCGCAGGCTTCCACGCCCACCGCTTGGCCGACCTACATTCGTGTGCTGGTGCCCTTGGTCAGCGCCATGAAAGCTGACTCAAGATCAAGTTCTTCTTCGGAGAACCGTTTGAGATCAATGTCGTTTTGAATCAACAGCTTCGGCAAGTCGCTGTATTCTTCGACTTCGGGTTTCAAGATCACACGCACGCGGGCGTCACCCAACTCACATCCCTGCACCTTGTCGTGGTGCTGCAACAGATCAATGATTCGCTGCAGTTGGTCTGGCCGATTGGGCTGTATCACCAACACGGTGTGCTGCCGGACCATGCGGATCACCTCGCTGACCTCGGCATTCTGTTTCAGCTCGCCGCGGTCGATGATGCCGACCTTGTTACAGACGTCGGCCAATTCGGGCAAAATGTGGCTGCTGACGATGATCGTCTTGCCCATTTCCCCGAGCTTCCGCAACAGGTTCCGCATTTCAATCCGTGCCCTCGGATCCAGACCCGAAAGCGGTTCGTCCAGTAGTAGCACCTGGGGATCGTGCAGCAGCGTGCGGGCCAGGCCCAATCGCTGAGTCTGACCACGTGAGAGCGTGTTGGCGAAGGCATCCCGTTTGAATTCCAGGTCGACAATTTCCAACATTTCGTCCACACGTTTGCGCCGCCCTTCGCCGCCCATTCGATAGGCGGCGGCAAAGAACTCCAGGTACTCCACGACCGTCATGTCGTCGTAGACCCCGAAGAAATCGGGCATGTAGCCGACCAATCGACGGATCTCCTTGGGCGCGGTGTGAACGGAGTGGCCGCACACGTAGGCCTCGCCCCAGCTCGGTTCCAGCAACGTCGCGATGATACGCATCGTCGTCGTTTTTCCGGCTCCGTTGGGTCCGATGAATCCGAACAGATCGCCGGCCTGCAAATCCAAATCGATGCTGCGGATCGCGAATGCGTCTCCGTACTTTTTCGTCAAATCGGCTGTTTTGATCACGTCGTTTTTTCGGGCAGCGGTGGTTTCGGGGAATTCAATCCGGGCCTTGGCAGATCTGTTGGTGGACGACTCGCGACCATGGGGCAAGCTCCGGCCGCGGGTTGGACGATGGCATCATTCCAGACGCGTTGAACGTACCGGCAAGACCAGCCGAACGTACGAGACGACTTGCCCCTCGGGCGTGAAGGCCCGACTTTGAAGCTCGGGCGTGAAGGCCCGACTTTGAAACTCGGGCGTGGAGGCACCGTTCTGCTCCTCCGCCCCCTGTCGGATCTGGAACTGAACCAACGGCTGTTCGGTTCTTCCGACCAGCACGCAACGATCATCGACCAAAAGGTGTGAGAGGTCCAAACTGCCGAGTGCCAAATGCCTGAGCCCCGTGTACAACTCGCCTCCGGCGGCGCGGTGAAACATGACCATCTCGGCGACGCGGTCCAGGTTGGAGAAGTCACCGACCTCCCAGGGAGTCGTCTCGGTGACATTCTCTTCCAACGCCTGCTGGCGGGACAGACGCCAACGAAAGTTCTTTTGCCGCAGGTCGCCCAACGAAGGAATCTCGGCACCGGCGGGAAATCGCGTCGGCAACAGGTACACCCAATTGCGATAAATCAACATCCCGTCCAGGACATCCATCGGCAGCGGATTGACCACGCCACCTCGCAACAACTCGCTGCCCGGCCGGCGGATCACCTCGGCGGACGTGTCCACCTCCGGCGTGAAGATGGATTCCATCGCCACCGACTTGCTGCTGCGTGGGGCAATCGTCAGACCTCGAACTTCGGTCGCGATCTGTTCTCCCGACGCATCACGAGCTTCATCGCCGTCGAACCGTTGCGGATCGATCGTGTAGGGCGGCAGCAATGAATCTTCGCCCGCCAATTGGATTCCGCCGAACGATCGACCGGGATAGCCCATCGGAAAAGCCAAGATCCGTGGCACGAGGTCGTCGCGGCGCTGCATCGCAATCAGATCGGCCGAGGGTCGGTACGAGACATCGACGTCCGCCGGGCCGTGTGAGTACAGGTAGGCCCAGGCGAACGCCCGGCCAAACCCGTTGACCCAATCCACGTCAACGATTTGCAACTGGTTGGCACGCAACAAGGGCGCACCGCCGGACGCCTGGGGCGTTGAAGGCTCCGCGCCGCCGGCGAGAGCACTTCGTTCCTGGTTCGCATCGGCACCGCTGTTTGCCGAGATGTTTCGCGGCGAAGCGGCGAACACCAGGAACACCGAAAGGGCGATCGCGACCAGCGGAAAGGTCAACCAGCCAAGCAGGGGCCGGCCAAACACACGATTGATCAACAGATAATCCAGCGGCCCGATCGCGGCGATCAGCGCCAGCAGGATGACCGAGATGAATGAGAAACTGAAGCTTGGCTTGAGCGAAAATTGGTCCAGGGTTCCGCGGACCTGTCCGGCCAGATCATTGAACGACGTTGCCCGATCCCCGGCCGGCGATTGACGCTCCGACTCCACCAAGACCTGTTCGGCAAGTTGTTTGACCAGGCTCAAACGATCTGGCCAACTGGCAAACAGGGCGCTGTCCAGATCGGCGGCGATGACGGTCAGGCGTCCGAAACCGATCAGGTATTCGGCTGCCAACACGGCGGTCACTCGTCGCGTCGTGCGGCCGGTGATCAGCGTGCGACCGGTTCGTCGCGGCAAGCGGATCCCCTCAAATCGCTGCAGCGGCGTCTGGCTGGAGGTGAACGTCTCCAGGGCCGCGGGATCCAGCTGCGACAACTCCACTTGCTCGACCGGCAACACTCCGGTCAACCAGGGCGCCGCCTGATCCACCTCGGGGGCCGACTGGCCCAATGCCAAAAAGATCCTGCCGCCTCCGCGCAGCCAATTCAACAACGCTTCACTTTGCTCGCCCGACATCGACCGCAACACCGGCAATCCGGATGCGTTGATCATCACCAGATCCACGCCCTCGTAGCCGAACGATCGCCAGGGAAGACTGTCGGCGGAATCGACACGGGTCACCGCAATCGTCGCTTGTTTGTCGCGAAGGACGGTGGAGGTGCCAATCTCGTCGACTCCCAGCGGATCACCGATCGACACCACCCAGGGCATCTCCGGCGGAATCATCGATGGCCCACGAGCCGGCACCCCGGCTTCGGGAAAACGTCCCTTGTAGATCGTTTCCGAGCCTCCATCGTGCTGCCGCAGCAGTTGCAGCGGCGCCGCTTCGGATCCCGGCACCACGTAACCCAACTCACCGTTGGCGGGAACTTCGCCTGATTCGATCGGGAACGTGTCATAGATCACACGCACCCCGTCTCCATCCAAAGTCATCATTTGCAGGTCGGTGCGATGCTCCGCGAGGGGAGTGTTGCCCCGAGGCAGCAACGACGGTCGCGCCAAACGAACTGCGGTTTGTCGCCCCACGCGATAGTGCCCTCGAATTCCAACGACCACCGGACCGGCAAGCTCTCCGAGCTCCGCACCGATCGATTCCGATGGCGTTGTCTCCTCCGTCGCCGAGGCCTGCGCGGCGGAAACGGGCTGGGAGCTTGACGCGGCAAGCGGGCCGGCGAAGGCCAGCAACAACGCCATCCCCAGCCGACGTCGGAGACTCCGATCAAACCGCATGGCGGACGCCTCCGCCCGAACGGCCGGGGTCGGCCGCGGAACGACACCAACGAGAAATCGGAACAATTGAATCACGAGCAGAATCATGGCTTTTCCGAGTCGGGGCAGACGCACACCAGCTTTCCGCAACCGGGGCAACCACCGCCGTATTTATTGACCAAGGCGGCATTCAAATCGACATCGGCAACATTGGCGATCGTCGTCAGCCAGGCAATGACGTCGGCAAATTCCTCCGCCAGGTTTTCCCGATCGTCACTACGTAGAGCCGACGAAAGTTCCCCAACTTCCTCCATCAGCCACATGAACGTGCCTTCGACCCCCCGCGCGGCGTCCTTTTCGAAATACATCTGGCGGATGTGGCGTTGCAGATCGGCAAAGGTCAGTTCGGAGGAGTCATTCATGTCGCTGTTCCACGGGCACTGATTTTTCCACTGCGGGTTTTTCCACTGCGGGACGGCGTGGATCACCGTCCGGGTTCGGGGCGGCCCGATTGTAGCCACCGTCAGCGCTTTCGCGATCGGGGTCCCCTGGAGTAAAGTGTTGGATTGACCGTCGGACCGTTGCCGTTCGGACCGTTGCCTGTCAGATCGTTGCCTGCCGGACCTGTGTCTGCCAGAGGTTGGCCGATCTGAGTCACCGATCTGGGTTATTGGTACAGAACTGGTTCACGTTTGGTTCCCTCAACGCTCGCCGGATGTTCCGCCACTGGCCGGCCCGCCTGCGACAATCTGCCAGAGGCAGCCGCCTCCACGCTCCGCCTCTCCAACCCCGAAGCCTCCGTCGTTGTCTGATTTAGAGCACTCCTTTCGGGACCGCTCTGTCCCTGACGAATCTGTCCCTCACGAAACCGCTGGTCACCGCGAGAGTTCAGGTCCCGGTGAAAGTTCGGGCCGGCGCGAAGAATTGCCGGCCCCGGGACAGGGTGATCGTTCGGAATCTGCCGCGGGGCCCGACACGCGTTCGGCGGCCAAGTTTCACCGCTATCCGTTTTACGCGCCGCGTTTCTGGCACGGGATGCGTCCGTTGGCTTGGCTGGGTTTGCTGCGACAGGGCGGATTTCGGATCCACCCCAGTCGCTGGACGCACCTGATCGGCGTCTCGTTCGCCACACCCTGGAACACGGTGCTGGCGGGGATCCAATGGGCGTTGTTCTCGCGGACGCTGGCCAAGGCCGAACTGCACGGACCACCGGTCTTCATCGTCGGCCACTGGCGCAGCGGCACCACCTTGCTGCACGAGCTGATGGTGTTGGACGAACGCTACAGCAGCCCGTCGACCTTTCAGTGTTTTGCGCCGCATCACTTCCTGGTGTCCGAATGGTTTTTTCGGCGTTTCCTGGGCTGGCTGATTCCCGGCAAGCGGCCAATGGACAACATGAGCGCTGGCTGGGAACGGCCGCAGGAAGATGAGTTCGCGCTGTTGAACCTGGGACTGCCGTCGCCCTATCGGCGGATCGCGTTTCCGCGTCAGCCTCCCATCGATCTGGATTATCTGGATTTCAAAAACGTCGCCGAGGAAGACGTTCGACACTGGTTGCAGACGCTTCGCGAATTCATGTTGGCCGTCAGCACTGCGACCGGACGTCCCCTGGTGATCAAGAGTCCCACGCACACCGGCCGTCTGGCGCAACTTGCCGCCGCGTTCCCCGATGCGCGATTCATTCACGTCACGCGTGATCCGCGATCCTTGTTTCCTTCGACGCTTCGTCTGTGGACCAGCCTGTCGGAGAATCAAGGCATGCAGCCGCCCGGCGACCCGGAAGCCGGCGCCCCCGCGCTGTCGCCCGAAAAGGAATACGTGATCGAATGCCTGCGACGGATGTACGATTCCTTTCACGCCGTCCGCGGAGACATCGATCCCAACCGGATCGTGGATATTCGCTACGAAGACCTGGCGGCGGACCCCGTCGCGACCTTGCAAACGGTTTACCGGTCGCTGCGATTGAGCGATTTCGAATCGGTCCGACCGGTGATCGAAGCCTGGGCCCATACCGAACACCGCGCCTACCAAACCAACCGTCACCGCCTGTCCGAGTCGGACGAAGCGGCGATTCGAACGGCTTGGAAAGATTACTTTGAAACCTACGGGTACGCCTCTGATGCTTCCAGCTGATTCCGTCCGGACGTCGCCGAAACGCCTGCTCGTGCTGACTTCGATCCTGGTTGCCGCCTTGTCGTCGGGCTGTCGACGCGGCGCTCCATCGGTCGAACCGGCCGAATCGGTCTCCCAGTCGCGCGTCCAAGAAGATGCCGCCGAGGCGCAGGCGGATTCCCCCGCGACGTTCGCCGCACAAACCTACGAGGCGACCGCCGAACAGTTGCTCGCCGCGCGTCTTCCCGATGACGAAGCGTCCGAGGGTTGGGTGCGATTGTTCGACGGACACACCCTGTATGGATGGGAGATCAGTGGAAAAGCCGATTTTCGCGTCGACGACGGTGCGATCGTCGTCGACCAGGGTGCGGTTTGCTTGATGTGCACGTCGACCACCTGGGGTGACTTTGACCTGACCCTGGAATTTGAAGCGGATGACACGACCAACAGTGGCATTTTCATTCGCACGCCGTTGGAACCCCAGGACCCCGCCAGCGATTGCTACGAGATCAATATCGCGCCGGACGACAATCCCTTCCCGACCGGCAGCATCGTCGCTCGCAAGAAAGCGGATTATCCCGATGGCCGGCCGGATCCACCGACCGACGGTTGGCGGACCATGAGAATCGTCGCGCGTGGTGGCGACATCAGCGTCGAAGTTGACGGCAAACCGGCCTGCAACTTCTCCGACCCTATGCCCCTGGCGCCTCGCCGCATCGGCTTGCAACACAACAGCGGTCGCGTGGCATTCCGCAATCTGAAAATCAAACCATTGGGGCTGGATAACCTGCTCGACGCCGACCTGTCGCAGTGGAAGAAGTACCCCGAAATGCCCGGCGACTTCACCGTCAACGAGCAAGGCGAATTGCACGTCGTCGGCGGCCGAACGCAGTTGGAAACCCGATCAACCTACGGCGACTTCTACCTGCTGGCCGAATACAAGATCGATGACCCCGCGATGAACTCCGGAATCTTTTTCCGCTGTATTCCGGGGGACGAAATGATGGGCTACGAGTGTCAGGTCCACAACGGCTACAAGAACGACTCGCGGTTGTCGCCCCAGGACTGCGGGACCGGCGGCATCTTTCGTCGCCAAGACGCCCGCGTGGTTGCGGGTGAAACGGGACAATGGTCAACGTTGTTGTTGCATGCCAACGGCGACAAAATGGCGGCGTGGGTCGGGGGCGTCCAAGTCAGTGACTGGCAGGACACCCGTCCGCCGGACGAAAACCCACGCAAAGGAAAACGGCTGGCCCCCGGGACGATCATGATCCAGGGACATGACCCGGGGACCGATGTGCTGTTCCGCAATTTGCAGATTGTCGACTTGGACGCCGAGTGATTTGATGCGGCCCAGTGATTTGATGCGGGCCAGGATTCACGCAGCCTTCTGCTTCAGCCCTTGACCGGATTGAGTGAACGCAGTGGTTTGGGCAGCGGGAACTGGACGGACTCTTCGCGGACCGTTGCGGTTTCCACGGTCGCACCAAATTTTTCGACCAACCAATCAATGGTCGACTGGACGACCGACTCGGGGGCGCTGGCCCCGGCGGTAATCAACACGGTTTGGCTTTGGTGAAAGTCTTCCAAACTCAAATCCGCCGGCCCATCGACCAGGAACGCCAACTTCCCCTGATCGGAAGCCAGCTCTCGCAGCCGCGCCGAATTGCTGCTGTTTTGGCTCCCAAGCACGATCACCACGTCGGCATCGGGTGCCAACATGCGGACCGCGTCCTGGCGGTTCTGTGTGGCGTAGCAGATGTCGCCTTTGGGCGGGCTTTCGATGGCCGGAAACCGTTGTCGCAAACGCTCGATGATGCGGTTGGCATCGTCAACGCTCAGCGTCGTCTGGGTCAGGAAGGCCAACTTGGTGGAGTCGGCGACCTGCAACCGATCCACATCGGCTTCGTCTTCCACCAAAACAATCGCCTCCGGTGCCTCGCCCATCGTCCCGAGCACTTCGTCGTGGCCGTCATGTCCGATCAGCACGATGGTGTAGCCTCGCTGGGCATACTTGATCGCTTCCAGGTGCACCTTGGTGACCAGGGGGCAGGTCGCATCCAGCGTGGTCAGATGCCGGGCCTTGGCGGCCTGGCGAATCTCCGGAGAAACCCCGTGCGCCGAAAACATCAGGACGCTGCCTTCGGGGACATCGTCAACGGAATCGACGAACACGGCACCTTTTTTCTGAAAGGTGTCGACGACGTACTGATTGTGTACGATCTCGTGATAAACGTAGACCGGCGCCCCGAAATGCTGAAGCGTCAGCTCCAACGAATCGACCGCCATGTTGACCCCGGCACAGAATCCGCGTGGGGCCGCCAATACGATTTTCATTGCAGTTCCTAGATGACGTCCGGAAAGATTCTCCGAAACAGTGAGCTCGTTTGTCGCCGCCTGGCCCGATCGCACTACGAGAACTTTCTGGTCGCTTCGATCCTGCTGCCGCGGCGGCTCCGACAACCGTTTTACAACATTTACGCGTTTTGTCGCACCGCCGACGATTTGGCCGACCAGTCGCCCAGCCCCGAAGCAGCGCTCACCGCCCTGGATGATCTGCAGTCCGATCTGGATGCCACGTTCGCCGGTCATCCGCCCGACACCAGTTTCTTTCCCGCACTGGCGCACACGGTCGAAACCTTCGATCTGGCAAAAAAACCCTTTGAGGACCTGTTGTCGGCTTTTCGCCAGGATCAGCACGTCACTCAATACGCAAGCATGCCGGAATTGATCGATTATTGCACACGATCGGCAAACCCCGTTGGCCGAATCGTGTTACAACTCGCCGGGCAGCTCAACGAACAAACCGCCCCGCTCTCGGACCAAATCTGCACCGGCCTGCAGCTGGCAAATTTTTGGCAGGACGTCAAGCGCGACTGGGAAATCGGACGAGTTTACCTGCCGCAGGACGCTTGTCGGCGGCACGGCGTGCAACCGCGGGACCTGGCCGACAGCCGCACGCCGGAAACGCTGAAATCCCTGTTGGCACAGCTCTGCGATGATGCCGAAGCCCATTTCCACCGCGGATTGCCTTTGGCCGAACATGTCCCCCGGTGGCTGGCCGGGGACATCCGCCTGTTCGCCCACGGCGGCCTGGCGACGTTGCAGGCGATTCGGAAAATCGACTTCGACGTGTTACGGGTGCGTCCCAAAGTCACCAAAATGGTGCAACTGAAGTTGATGACACGGGCGGCGACCGGCCGCTTGTGAACCGGATGCCAAAGACGTTGAATTGCCCGGTCACGTTTGAATCGCTCCGGTAACCACGCACCGCCCTGACCCTTCCGTTCGCCCTGACCCTTCCCTTCGCCCGGTCCGCCACCTTTTTCAGGTCAATCCGTTCAGGCCCACACAACCAGATGCCGGACTCCGCCCTGACGACCGCCAGCTACCGACACGTGCAGCGCATTTCGCGCCGCAGCGGCAGCAATTTTTATCACTCGTTCTGGCTGCTTCCGCGTGGCAAACGCAACGCGATGTGCGCCCTGTACGCCTTCGCCAGAATCACCGATGACATCGGCGATTGTCACGAACCGTCGGCGTTGCGGAAACGCTGGTTGGACTGGTGGCGACAAACGACCGCGCTGAACTTGATCAGCGATGCCCCCACCGACCACGTCACGCTGGCACCGGGGATCGCGACGGACACTTCCGACTGGCCGATCGATTTGAATCAACGGGCTCGCGAAATCTTACCCGCCCTGCGTGACACAACGCGTCGATTCGAAATCCCCACCCGTTACCTGTTGGAAATCGTCGACGGCGTGCTGGCCGATCAACAGAAAACTCGCTTCGACACCTACGAACAATTGGAACACTACTGCTACCTGGTCGCATCGGCGGTCGGGTTGGCCTGTTTGCATATCTGGGAATTCAAGGATCCGTTGCCGATCCGTGCGGCGATCGATTGCGGTTTGGCGTTCCAATTGACCAACATTCTGCGTGACATCTCTGAAGACGCCCGACGCGGGCGGATCTACCTTCCCCGGCAACATTATGCCCAGCACGGACTGTGTGAAGACGATCTGCTGGATCCCCGCGGCGACGACCGACTGGGTTGCTTGATCGAGGATGAAATTCGTCGGGCGAAGACGCTGTATGCCAGCGGTTGGAGCGTCTGGGATTCACTGGGCCAGGACGGCCGGCCCATGTTTTCGATGATGTGGCGGACCTACCGCCGACTCCTGGACCGAATTGCCGAAGACCCACGCGCCGTCGCCACCCGGCGTGTGCGGTTGACCACCGGCGAGCGGCTGGGTTTGGTCTCGCGCCATTTCCTGACGCCGATGTTTCGTCGGCTTCCGGTTCCGCCCCGCGAGGTCGTCGAGGCAACTTCTTGAATCGGACCGCCGCAGGCACCGCCCCGAGCGACACGCCCCCGAACGACACGTCTACTGCGACGCGACCGACCGACGTCCTGATTGTCGGTGGCGGCTTGGCAGGCTTGGCGGCCGCCGAGGCGCTCACGCGAACTCAGCCGGCGTTGCGGGTGACGCTGTTGGAATCCAAACGTCAGTTGGGCGGGCGGGCAGGCTCATTCGCGGATCCATCGTCCGGAACCACGGTCGACTATTGCCAACATGCCGCGATGGGATGCTGTACCAACCTGCTGGACCTGATTCAGCGGTGCGGGCTGTCGCAATGCTTCCGCCGCTACCGTGAATTGACCTTTCTGCACCCCCAGTCCCCGCCCAGCCGTTTCGCGCCCAACCGTTTCCTGCCGCCGCCACTGCATCTGGCTGGAACGCTTCACGCCCAACGTTACCTCCGACCTGCTCAACGCATCCAGATTCTGCGCGGGCTGTGGCAATTGATGCGCAGCCGAGACGACAAGCTACGCGCGACGACCGCCGCCCGATGGCTTTCCGAACACGGCCAGGACGCGGAAACGTTGAAGGCGTTCTGGGACGTGATCCTGGTGAGCGCTTTGGGGGAACGAACCGATCGCGTGGCCATGTCAGCCGCCCGGAAAGTATTGATCGACGGGTTCGCTGCGGCCCGTGGTGCCAGCGATGTGTTGATCCCCACGGCGCCGCTCTCGCATGTTTTTGGAGACCGGATGCGAGATCACTTGTCCAGCCGCGGTGTGGTGATTCGCCAAGGTGAAACGGTCCGCAGGATCAACGCTGACCGAACCGTCGTCACCGGAGAGAGCCAGTTGCGGCCGGACCACGTGATCTGCGCCGTTCCCTGGCACCGCGTCGCGGACTTGTTCTCCGACTGGCCGGCTGCCCAGCGCGCCCGGCTTCCCGACCTGGAGACGGTTTCAAACTTTCCGACCTCACCGATCACCGGCTTGCACTTGTGGTTCGACAAGCCGATCACCGATCTGGACCATGCGGTGATGGTCGGCACGGTCAGCCAATGGATGTTTCGTGCCCCATTCAGCAGTGCCCCATTGGAAAGTGCCAACGGCGACCGTACCAACGTCCAGCGTACCGGCGATGACATCCAACCGAGCAGTCCGGGCGGACAACCAACAAGCGGCCACTATGTCCAGATCGTGATCAGCGGTTGCAGCGACGTGGGATCGGGATCCATCGAATCGCTGCTGGAGGTGGTCCTGTCGGAATTGCGACACGCCTTTCCAGACGCACGCCAGGCGCGTCTGCTGAGCCATCGCCGCGTGACCGATCCCAACAGCGTTTTTTCGATCACTCCGGCGGTGGAAGCGGCGCGTCCGTCCAGCCGGACCGACGTGCCGTGGTTACACTTGGCGGGCGATTGGACGGCCACCGGATGGCCGGCGACGATGGAAGGCGCGGTGATCAGCGGCCGCAAGGCGGTCGAAAGCCTACTGGGGGGGATCGACGACAGCCCCCCCGCGGCGCTGGTCCGTCCGGGGCTTCCCCGCCGCTGGTTGGCGCGGCGGCTGATCCGCCAAAGCTGACCATTTGCCGCGTCACTAGTATTCGCATAGACCATTTTTCTCATTCCAAAAGGCAGAGTCGGCAGGCGTGGATCGATCCCTTCCCGAACACCTGGACGAGCGCATTCGCTGGTGGGTCTCTCCCGATCACGCCTCGGGCGGCCCCGGACAATTCGTGTTGTATTGGATGCACACGGCATTGCGGGCACATGAGAATCCGGCGTTGGACAGCGCCATTTGCCTGGCTCGGCAAAACGGATTGCCGTTGCTGGTCTACCACGGGCTGAGCGAGCAGTATCCCTACGCCTGCGACCGCCATCATGCGTTCATCCTGCAGGGACATCGCGATGTCCAACGCCAGCTATCCGACCGGGGCATCGTGGCCGCGTTTCATTTGCAACGGCAGGGCAATCGGGGCCCCTACCTGAGAGATCTGACGCGGGCGGCAGCTGTCCTGGTCACCGAAGAAATGCCGGTGCCGCCGGTAACCGGATGGCTGGAGCGTCTGTCGGTCACCACCGAGACGCCCATCGCCACGGTCGACTGCAGCTGTCTTGCCCCGGTCACCCTGGTCGATCGCTCGTTCACGCGGGCGGCCGAGTTTCGGCGCGAGGTGCAGCCGCTACATGAGGAGCGGTTGCAGCGGCCGTACGTCGAACAAGACATCGACGTTTCGATGTGCGACCTGGACTGGATGACGCAAACCTTTGGGCTCAGCCCCCTGTGCCTGCAAGATGCCGACCTGGCCAAGTTGATCGGTCAGTGCCGGATCGACCACACCGTCGCACCGGTCGCCGACACGCCGGGTGGCAGCCGCGCCGGGTACGCACGCTGGAAAAAGTTTCGTGAGCAAAGTCTGCGTCGCTACGGACACGCCCGTCGCAACGCCGCCCGTCGGGACGGCACCAGCCGGATGAGTGCTTACCTGCACTACGGGATGGTCAGCCCGTTTCGGATCGCTCGCGAAGCGGCTGCTGAGGGCGCGACCAAGTATCTGGATGAGTTGCTGACGTGGCGCGAGTTGTCCTTTCACTTCTGCTTTCATCATCGCGACGAAATTGACTCGCTGGATTCGATTCCCGACTGGGCGCGCACGACCCTGCGGCAACACGCCAAGGACCCACGCGAGGAAGATTGCAGTTGGGAACGATTGGCCCGCGGAAACTCCGGGCGACCGCTTTGGGACGCCGCGCAACGCAGCCTGTTGAAACACGGTGAATTGCACAACGACCTCCGAATGACCTGGGGCAAGGCGTTCCTCCCCTGGGCATCGTCTCCCGAGCGTGCGCTTCAATTGACGCTGGACCTGAATCATCGTTACGCCCTGGACGGACGAAACCCGTCTTCGTTCGGTGGCGTGCTGTGGTGCTACGGACAGTTTGATCATCCGTTTGACCAGGATCGCCCCATCCTGGGCACCATCCGGCCTCGTTGCCTGGAGCAACACGCGGAGCGATTGGACCTGCAGCGGTTCACGAAAATCGCCGACCGACCCATTGCCGCCAGCCTGCCGCGGGTCGCAATCGTCGGTGCGGGAATGGCGGGACTGACTGCCGCCCGAACCCTGTCCGACCACGGCATCGACGTCACCGTGTTCGACAAGTCACGTGGAGTCGGCGGCCGCATGTCCACGCGACGCGTTGAGCTTCCTGGCCGGGGCGTGCTGCGTTTTGATCATGGCGCGCAATACTTCACCGCTCGCGATGGGCGATTCTGCCGCTTGGTGAACAGCTGGATGCATGACGGCCTGGCGCAACCTTGGCTGGGCCGCATCGTGCAACTGTCCGCGGACGGATCGATCGAAGAAGAAAAGCGTGGAACGGCCCGCTACGTCGGCGTCCCGGGAATGAATCAGATCGCAAAGCATCTCGCCGCCGACCTGGTCACTCGACTGCGCACGCCGATCACGCGCGTCGCCGGCCAACCCGGATCGTGGACACTGCACGACCAAAGCGGGGAAACCCATGGGCCGTTTGAAATCGTGCTTTGCAACTGCCCGCCGGATCAAACGCTTCGGTTGATCGACGGGATCAGCCGGCTGGCCGAACCGGTGCGCCAAGTCGAAATGCGGCCGTGTTGGGCCGTGATGCTGGCGGCCGATTGCCTGGGCGATCTCCCGTTCGACGGAGCGTTCGTGCAAGACAGCCCGATCAGTTGGATTGCGTCAGACCATGCCAAGCCGGGGCGCGACCAGCCACCGACTTGGATGATTCACGCCTCGGCGGATTGGTCCCTGCGCCATTTGGAATGCGATCCGGAAATGGTCTCGGAAACCCTGGTTGCCCAATTTCGATCGCTGGTCGGACGCGAGGCCGGGCCGGTGTTGTTCCGTCAGGCACATCGCTGGCGTTACGCGGTACCGGCCAGCCCGCTGGAATCGGAGTCGCTGTATGATGCCACCGAAGGCATTGGCGTGTGTGGCGACTGGTGCGGCGGAGCGAGGATTGAAGCCGCGTACTTGAGCGGATCCGCGCTGGCGGGCGCCGTCCTTCGCGATCACACGATCGACCGGCCCGCCTGGGGAATCGATCGCCCGCACCAACCGTCCCTGTTCGCCTCCTAGGTAGGTCAGGCTGTGCCTGACGACGGAGTTGAATCGGCCTACATCACCAACGCATTTGCCGAGCGGCCCTACACGCGGTCCACGCTCTGGGCGAGCGTGGCTACATCGGGCTTTCACGCTTCTGGCAAGCGTGGCTACGCCGGATTCCACGCTCTGGCGAGCGTGGCTACGTCCGGATGTCGCCAGGTGTTGTCTGAACACATCTGAGCGAAGCACCGGCAGCATCGCGAAATCGAGCCGCGAATCATTCCGGCTGGTAAGCCAGGTTGGGCGACAGCCACTTCTCGACTTCTGCGACGGTCAAGTTCTTGCGTTTCGCGTAGTCTTGGATCTGATCGCGGGTCACCCGATCGACGGCAAAGTACCGTGCATCGGGATGTGCGAAGTACAGACCGCTGACCGAAGCGGCGGGCATCATCGCGAATGAGGGCGTCAGTTCAACGGACGTATTCGCTTCGGCATCGAGCAAGTCAAATAAGGTCCGTTTCTCCGTGTGGTCGGGACAGGCGGGGTAGCCGGCCGCCGGACGGATTCCGCGATAGGCTTCGGAGATCAAATCCTCGTGGGAAAGACTTTCTTCGGCTCCGTAAGACCAATCGCGGCGGGCCCGTTGGTGAAGCAACTCGGCGAACGCCTCGGCGCATCGGTCGGCGACCGCCTGGACCATGATGGCGTTGTAGTCATCGTGCTTCGCCTTGTACTGCGACGCCAGTTCCTCCGCACCGACTCCCGCGGTGACGACGAAACCGCCGACGTAGTCTTCGCGACCGGAGCCCACCGGGGCGACGTAATCGGCCAACGAACGGTAGTCGCTTTGACCTTTACGCTCCCACTGCTGCCGCAGGAAATGGAATCGCGTCAGCTCCTTTTGGCGTGACTCGTCGGTGTACAGGATGACGTCATCGCCGTCGCTGGCCGCCGGCCAGAATCCGTAGACGGCGTTGGCCTTCAGACTGCCATCGGCGATCGCCTGATCCAGAATGTGGTTGGCATCCCGCAGCAATTCCTTGGCCTGCTCGCCGACCACCTTGTCCTCCAGAATCTTGGGATACTTCCCTTTCAACTCCCAGGTCATGAAGAACGGCGACCAATCGATGTACTCCCGGATTTCCGCCAGGGGAAAATCCTTCAACACTCGAGTTCCGGTGAAGGACGGCTTGTCGATCCGCACCTGGTCCCAGTCGGTGGCGAATCGCTTTTCCAACGCCTCGGCGTAGGGAACCAGCTTCTGCTTGCGGTCCTGGAAACTGGACACCAGCTTGGCCTGCTGCTCGCGATTCTCTGCGACAAACTTGTCACGGGACTCTTCGCTGAGCAACCGTTCCACGACGCCCACGCTGCGGCTGGCGTCTTTGACGTGCACGACCGGCGCTTCGTAGGCGGGCGCAATTTTGACCGCGGTGTGCTTGGCGCTCGTTGTCGCTCCGCCGATCAGCAGCGGCATCGTCATCCCCTGCCGTTTCATTTCGCGAGCGACCGTGATCATTTCATCCAAGCTGGGCGTGATCAGACCGGACAGCCCGATCATGTCGGCATTGTGCTTGATGGCTTCCTCGAGAATCTTATCGGAACTGACCATCACGCCCAGATCGATCACTTCAAAGTTGTTGCACTGCAACACGACGCCGACGATGTTCTTGCCGATGTCATGGACGTCCCCCTTGACGGTGGCGATCAGGAACGTGCCGCGAGCGGAAGCATTCTCCAAACCGGCATCCAGTTTTTCCTGTTCCATGAAGGGTTCCAGGTAGGCCACGGCTTTCTTCATCACGCGCGCCGATTTGACGACCTGGGGCAGAAACATCTTGCCTTCGCCGAACAGGTCGCCGACGACCTGCATGCCGTCCATCAACGGGCCTTCGATCACTTGCAGACAACGATCGAAACTCTGCCGCGCCTCCTCGGCATCCTCTTCGATGTACTTGTCGATGCCCTTGATCAATGCGTGCTTGATTCGCTGGGCAACGGGTGCTTCACGCCAAGTGAGGTCCTCGGTTGATTTTTTCTTGCCAGATCCTTTGACCGTTTCGGCGAAATCCAGCAGCCGATCGGTGGCGTCGTCGCGACGGTTGAGCAAAACGTCTTCGACGTGTTCCAGCAAGTCTTTGGGGATTTCCTCGTAAACCTCCAACTGGCCCGCGTTGACGATCCCCATGTCCAAGCCCGCTTCGATGGCGTGGTACAGGAAGGCGCTGTGCATCGCTTCGCGGACGCGGTCGTTGCCGCGGAAGGAGAAACTGATGTTGCTGACGCCGCCACTGGTCTTCGCGCCAGGGCATTCCTGTTTGATCCGTCGCACGGCGTTGATGAAATCGACGGCGTAGTTGTTGTGCTCGTCAATCCCGGTGGCAACGGTCAGGATGTTGGGGTCGAAGATGATGTCTTCCGGCGGGAAGTGCGCCTTGTTGACCAGCAGATCGTAGGCCCGCTTGCAGATCCGCACCTTTTCATCTTCGGTGGCCGCCTGCCCTTTTTCGTCGAACGCCATCACCACCGCCGCGGCACCGTATTGGCGCACCAGGTTGGCCCGCCGCAGGAACTCCTCCTCACCATCCTTCAGCGAGATGGAATTGACGATTGCTTTGCCTTGGACGTTCTGCAGACCGGCTTCCAGGACTTCCCACTTGCTGCTGTCAATCATCACCGGCACGGAGGCGGTCACGTCGTCACCGGAGATCAGACGCAAGAACCGCGTCATCGCTTCCACGCCGTCCAGCAGCGCGTCATCAAAGTTGATGTCGATGATGGTGGCACCGTTCTGCACCTGCTCCCGAGCGACTTCGACGCCTTCGTCGTAGTTCTCGTCGCGGATCAGCCGGGCAAACTTGCGACTGCCGGTGACGTTGGTTCGTTCGCCGATCATCGTGAAGGGAACTTCCGGCCGCATGACCATCGGCAGTTGTCCCGACAAGCGGGTGTACACCGGGCCCGGTGACTCCTGCTTTGGCTTGCAACCTTCGATGCGCTCAGCGAACGCCCGAATGTGATCCGGCGTCGTGCCGCAACAGCCTCCCAGAATGTTGATCCATCCGTTGTCGGCGTACTCACCGACGATCTCCGCCATCGCTTTGGGACCCAGATCGAATTCGCCCATTTCATTGGGAAGCCCGGCGTTGGGGTGGCAGCTGATCGGCAGATTGGCGACGTGCGAGAGCTCCTCGATGTGGGGACGCATCACGTCCGGACCGAGTGCGCAGTTCATTCCGATCGACAGCATCGGAAAGTGCTCCAACGCCGTGAAGAAAGCTTCGACCGATTGGCCGCTGACGAAAGTGCGCCCGCCCTTGTCAAAGGTTCCGCTAACCATCACCGGGACGCGGCGTCCGCCCTCATTGAAGAAATCCTGGATTGCGAACAGACAGGATTTCAGGTTCAGGGTGTCAATGGCCGTCTCGGGCAACAAGATATCGACCCCGGCATCGACCAGCGAAGCAACCTGGGCCCGGTAGCTGGCCCGCATCTCCTCAAACGTTGTTTGGCGAAAGGCCGGATCGTCGACCTTGGTGCTGATGGCCAACTGCATCGTCGTCGGTCCGATGGATCCGGCGACGAAACGCCGCTTGTCGGGTGTGCGTTCGGTCCACTCGTCGGCGGCCTTGCGGGCGCACGCCACCGCCGCGCGGTTGATCTCGTCGACCAGCTCCAGCGGCAGATCGAACTCCACCATCCCGACCGGCGAGGCACCGAAGGAGTTGGTTTCGACGATGTCGGAGCCGGCGGCGTAGTACTCGCGGTGAATGTCGGTGATTTTTTCCGGATGGGTCAGGCACAGAATGTCGGAAAAATTCTTCAAATCTTTGTGGTGATCGGCGAAGCGTTCTCCCCGGACCCCGGCCTCATCAAGCCCCAACCGCTGGATCATCGTGCCCATCGCACCGTCGAGCAGCAGGATCCGTTCGCGAACGAGTTCGGACAGTAAATTGGACGTCGAATCGACTTGAAGCATGTTGAATTCGTAGGAAAGTGTCGGTGTTTGAACGCCGTTATTCTCGCGGGACAGGGAAAAATCACAAGGCGAACCGCCAAAGTCGCCCGCATTCAGCCTTGCCGTCGGTGTCTCCGTTTCGTTATTCCGCACCAGTCAGAGGACAGACTCCACCGTGGAAAATCGCTGATGGACCAGCAACGTGACACCTCCAGGCCGCCGATGAGTTCGCATCCTACCTCGCGTCCGATGCCAATCGACCGGCCCCCTTCGCCCCACCGATCCCACCCGCCGCACGCGGCGATCGCACTCGCCGAGCCCGCGCCGCCTGTGTCCCGGGAGGGTATTCCGTCCGGGCGTCCGGCCCAGGCGACTCCGCGCCGGACACCCCCACCCCCTTCCAACGGGCGGTCTGGAGCGGTGGCCGGAATGCCGGGAGCGACCGCAGCCCTGCCGATCCTGTTCGAGCTGCCCAATTTAACCATTGATCCTTCCGAACTGGCACCTGCGGATGACCGCCAGCCGATCGAACAAGCCTGTCACGCGGCGCACCAGGGACCGCCGGCCGGGCACGTCAATCCGCCGCCGGGAACGCAACATTTCGACGAGGCGCCTGCCGGCGACACGCCGCCAAATTCCGCCTGGTGGCCGCAACCCGTGACGCCCCCCGACGCCGACGCGTCCTGGGAACCAGCGCCGATGCGCCACGCGTCCGCTGAAGCGATCGGTTCGGCACCGTCCGTGGAAGACGACAACTTCGCGCAGGAAAACCCAGACGGCCGACAGGACGCCGACGATCCGGCGGCCGAACCGGGCGGATCCATCCGAAGCCTGTCCCTGGCAAAGACCTGGATCCGTCGCGCCGATTCGCTGATCCGGCTCAACCCGATCGCGTCAATGTCGGCGTTGGCATTGCTGCTGGTCTCGCTGGCATTCGCAGCGGGACTGGCCCTCCGACCGAGCGACTCCGTCTCCCACGAACCGCCGATGGCGGAGGCCGTGCCTGATTCGCTGGGCGAATTCTCTCCGCCGGACCACCCGTCACACGATCACCTTGGGAAGGCCCCCAGTGCTTCCGTGGCGCCGATGGCTACCACCGATTTGAGACCCGCGCAGCCCGAATCCGGGACCGCTCCTTCCGCGGCACAGCAAATCGTTGACGCGGCTCAGGCGTTGGAATCCGACTCGATCGAGAACGCCTTGAACCGGGCCCTCTCCAGCGACCCGGCCGAAGCGTCGTCGCAAACCTCGACACCCCCGAGTGGCTCGACGTCCCCGGGGGCTCTGGGTGCGCCCACGTCACGCCAGACGAACACGCCGACTTGGACGACACCCTCGGCGGCGGATTCTCCCGAAGCCATCGTTGCCTATCGAACCACCGAAAGCGGCCCGGAAGCAGCCGAGTCGCTGCCGTCCGAATCCACCCCGGCTCCCGCCGGCGGCAGCGGATTCCGCTACAGCAACACACCCCACGCGATGGGTGACCTGCTGGGAATCTTGGATGCCTGGGAAGCCGGCGCGTCGAAACCCTCCAATTGAATGTCTCCGGACCGAAGCAGACCATCATGAAGACCGACGAATCATTTATCGGCGCGTTCGCCCGACACCGTCGCTTGTCCACACAGGATCCGACGCGCGATCAGTCCGCCGACCGGAACGCCGCGTCCAGTGAGTCTCCATCGGGCACAGCGGCCGTCTCCCAAGACGATCGACAGCATGCTCCGGCTTCCGGACAGCCGGCGGCAAGTCATCGTGCCAACACGGGATCGCGTGACGCGGTCGACCCGACCGGGGTTGACCAGACTTGGGTCGGCGAATTTGACGGCCAAAGCTTGCGAATCGACACGCCGGCAGCGACGCAGGCACTCGACGCATGGCACGGCCCGCTGGAAGAGGTTCCGCGATTCGTCACAACCGATCCAATTCCCAGCGTGGATCCGGCGGATCGCAACCCAGGATCGGTAAACCATCGCGCCGATCCTCCGGGCTCCAGGCACACAAACCGTGGAAACCAAACCGCGGGCCCCGTCGATCGTCCGACTCCCACCACGGCACCGGGCGCGACGAACACAACGGCAGCCACATCACGCCAGGCACCGGAATCAACACCCACGTCGGCCCCGTTGACGAGCCACGCGCCGACGGATTCGTCGACGCCGGTCCCGCCGGTGAATGCTGCGGCGGTCGCTGAGCTCAACTCATCCGGTGCCTCCGCGTCAAAATCCGCCGCAACCGCTTCACGCCCGCCGATCAACTCCACCGTGACGGGCGGATCATCACCGGCCGCAAAACCAGTGGAGAAAACGGCGACGCAACAACCCGCCAAGACAGAAGCTCCGACTCCGGGTCCAGCGACCCATCCGGACAAGTCCGGTCAGAGCCATCCGGCCGGTCGTTCGCCCTCCGCAACGGAGTCCCGCAAGAAAACACGCTGGGCAGGCGCAGCTTGGGAGGTCGACGCCTTCGACATTCCCCAGCGTGTCGCCGACTTGTTCTTCGACGAATCGTTCTTCCGCTCGATCGCGGTCCAAATGAATCAAGCCGTGCGAGCAGGTTTGCAAACCATGCTGGTGACCAGCGTCTCCGCTGGCGAGGGTCGGTCGACCGTCGCCATCGGGACGGCGATCTCGGCCGCCGCATCGGGCTTGCGCGTGGCGTTGGTCGATGTCGATGCGGAATCACCGCATCTGGTGGATCACCTGGGCCTGGAAATCGACTCCGACTGGGTCACGGCCATTCGTCACGGTGAGACTCTGGAGAGTGTTGCGGTGCTTTCGCTGGAAGACACGCTGACGCTGTTGCCGCTGACAACCAGCTTGAAGTCCAAGGCGCCGGTCACACCCAATGAGATCGACCAACTGTGCCAACGCGTGACCGACTGTTTCGATCTGGTGTTGTTCGACGGCCCGACGGCCGCCAGCTGGCCGGCGTCCCGAATCGCCGCGGCGATGGACTCCTGCTTGATCGTCCGCGACATCCGTCAAACCAGCCAACAGGACGTCGCATCAATCGCCGATCAATTTCGCGCCAAGGGTGTCCAAGGCCTGGGCGTGGTCGACAACTTCTGCCAGTGACGCCTGAGGCGCGCGGCTTGGCTTCACCCTCCCTCCGGGAGGGTCGCGGAGGAGCCCCGCGACGACGCGGGGAGGGTTGCCCGGCCCGATTGATTTCAGTGGGTTCACGAACAAACCCTCCCCAAAGGCTCGTGCCTCGCCTTTGACCCTCCCCGGAGGAAGGGTGAATTTCAGAATCGAGTGGTAAAGCCTTGAAAAGAACGCCGGCCACGGTCCCCCAAACCTGTCCTGGCAAATCGATCCCCGACGAGGCACCGAAGCCAATCACTCGTCCTCGATCGATTCTCCGCCGGCGATCGTGATCATTTTCCGGAACCGATCGACATTCAGTTTCTCTTCCTGACCGACACTCCCGTCGGCCATCAGGTACAGCGTCGGCTGATACAGATCGGTCACCATCGCATCCAGGTCTTCGGGCTTGGTCCACGGGACGCTGGACGGTGATTCGATCAGCAACACCGTCTTGGAGGTGCCATCGGTCAGCTCGATAAAGCTCCGCCCGCCGGCTTTCCCCAGCGCCCCAACATCACTGGCAAAACCCAGGAAGTGCGTGTGCCCGGCGCGTTCGCCGGGCTCCGCACGCGGGCTCCGGTAGACGTCGGGCATCTGCTCGATCAGCTTGGAATTGTGCTCGCTGTCCCAGGGCTGGTCGAATCGATAGCTTCCCCACAACTCGCCCTGGTCCAGGTAAGGCAGCAGCGCGACACGCCAGCTGTAGGGATACTTCTTGCCGGTTTTTTCCGAGGCGGTTTTGGGCAGATTCTTCGACGCCGGCAAGAAACGGTGGGCCCGGTAGAAGTTATGAAAAGCTAACCCGATTTGCTTCAACCGGCCCATCGAGAGTGAAACATCAATCAGCGATTGCGTCATCGTCTGTTTGCCCGGCAAGCTGGACTCGCCACCCCGTTTGAATTGGTCGATCAGTGCCAACGCGATTCGCTCGGGGCTGTGCTCGGCGCCCTTGACGTTGAGTGCTTCCGAAAGCTCGCCCGCGAATATCGCATTCGACTTGGTCAAATGCCAAACCTGTGGCCTGCCCGGAATCCCTCTTCCTGCCCACGCATTCTGCTGCAATCCGGGAAAAACCGACTCTTCTACCTCATACGTCAGATGCAATCCCTGATCGTCCCAGGTGGCGTCAAAGACGGCGGTACCACGTTCGGCGTGTTTCAATTCCAACTCAAATCGGTCCTCTCCAAGATCTCGCACCTGATAGTCCCCGGTGGCAAAGTTGTTGGGCGGGGTCAGCATCGGATTGATCAAGAAGAATTGGTCTTTTTCAATGACAATCACGCTAGTCAATCTGTCATGGGTATCTCGATTCAATTTTGGATCGGGCAGCCACATTCCTTGTAGCCGCCGGACGGTTGCGAGCCGCCGAGCCCGAGCTTGGGCCGCGTCTTGCATGGACTCTAAGGACGAGCCCGACAGCGGCGGACGCACGGCGCCCTCGACCAACCCGGCCGACAGCCCCTCGCGAAGCCGCGCGCGTTCCTCGTGAGTGAAATCGCCGGTGATCTGGACCGATGCGGCGACAGCGGACAGGATTCGCGGGGCGGCGAGGATCTTGCCGTCGGCGATAATTGCCAAGGTCTGATTCAAGTGGTCCGAGGTCAAACGACGTAGTTTCTCGCCGACCGGCGGCGTGAATTTCAGTTCGATCCCCTGGTACTGATCCTGGTATCGCAAGATCTGGCCCTTGATCTCTGGCCACGTCACGCCGTCGCGGGCCGGATTCTTGATCAACCCGTAGGGTTGGCCATCGACATCAACCGACACGGCTTCACTTAACAGTACCGACGATGCCAATGGAACCCACGTTCCGTGTGGGGTTTCGACGACGCGGGGCGTGTTGCTCGGCTTGCCCACCATCTGGTCGAAACCATCGGAAGCTTTCAACGCTTCGCGAAGAGCTGCTTCGGCTGCCTTGGTGTCGGTATTGAAGGGATCCGCAATGATGGCGAAGGACAAAGCCCCCAATATCCCGTCGGAGTCATTCGCGTCAGGCAACTTGTCCGCCGACGGTGCCCCCGCGGGCGTTGCCGCCGCACGCTCAACCGCCGTTTCCTTTCCGCTCTGGTCCGCAATCGGCGCGTCATCCTGCACCATTTCAACATGGGCACCACTCGCCGGAAGCTTCACCGTGGTGCCATCGGGGTAAGTGATCTTGATCCACAAGCCCATCGCCAGGCCGGCGAGCAATCCCAGCATTCCGGCACCGATGGCTGCGGCGATTGGTACCCGCCGGCGGTGCCAGGGCTGCAGCCTTGGACTGACGCTTGACGCGGCAACCTGCTCCGCGGGCCGATCCATTTTGACCGCCCGATCGATCAGGGCGACCAGGTCGGCTCCCCGGCTGAATCGGACCAAAGCCTCGGCCACCTCACCGGGGGACTGCGGACGTCCCTGGGGATCTTTCGCCAACATCGAATCCACCAACTTGACCAGCGGCTTGGGCGCTTCGGGCAGTCGTTCCGCCAGACTGGGCGGCGGACTGGAAACATGGGCATTCAGCTTCGAAAACACCGTGGGATGATCTGGATCGGCGAACGGTGCAACTCCGGTCAGCAACTTGAATAGCGTGCAGCCGAGCGAATACAGATCCGATCGGCAGTCGACGCTGCGTCCATCGACGACTTGTTCCGGGGCGATGTAATCGGCGGTTCCCAACGTTTGCCCGGTCCCGGTGATTTCCGGCTCACCGGCCGAGGCGAATTGGAATCGCGCCAGACCGAGATCCAGCAGTTTCACGTCGCCCTGTCGGCTGAGCATGACGTTCGATGGCTTGACGTCGCGGTGCACGAACCCTTGATCGCTGGTGTACTGCAGTGCCGTTGCGACGACGCGCGTGATCTCGCAAGCGTCGGCAATCGGAAGGGGGCCGATCCGGGTCACCAGCTGGCCCAAATCCAGACCGTCGATGTATTCGGTCACCAGCACCGCCGTGCCGTCGATCTCGCGGGCGTCGTGGGCGGTGACAATGTTGGGATGACTCAACCGTCCCACCGCCCGCATTTCCACATCGAAGCGATCCCGCATGCGGCGGTCGGCCAGCCGGTGCCCGCCCAGGACCTTCAGCGCGACCTCGCGGCCCAATTTGGTGTGCCGAGCCAAATACACGCATCCCATGCCTCCGCGGCCGATGCGTCGTACCAGATCGTACTCGCCGATCGACGACGGCAAATCGTCCTCTTCGGAGTCGGCCAATCCCTCGCCGGCATCCGCCAACGCTGCCAACGCTTTGGCCATCGCCATGCGGCAATCGGGTTCATCGGTCAGCCCCGGATGATCATCGTGCTGGCGCAGACCGTGGACGAACGAGTCTTCGGAATCGACCGTTTCCAATTCCGCTTTGCAACGCTCGCAATCGCGAAGATGCTGAAACAGAACGTCGCTGTCTTCCTCGGACAGGCAGCCCAGCGTGAACGCTTTCAATTGGTCGGCAGAAGGGCATTCGGTGGCGGTCATCATCGCATTTTCCTCGCTGGCACTACGGTTTCAAGCATCGCAATCGGTCAGGATCGACCTCTACCAGGAAGAACGCAGACGTCTGACACCAAAAAAGAAAATCACAAAAACCCGAGAAATCCTCGGCCATCGGCGACGTTTCCTCAGATGGGAAACACGGAACGCGTTGCCTAAGATCGGGCCGACCGCGGGAACGGCCGGCAGGCTAAACTGGTCCCATGAATCCGCCCGACAAACGCGCCGAGCTCCCCTCACACCCGACATTGTCATCGATGTTCCTGTCCGGTGTGCGCGACTTGGACCCCGAATCATGGAGCCGGCTGGTCCAGACCTTTGGACCGATCGTCTACCGCTGGTGCCGAACGTCCGGCGTCAGTCCCGCCGACGCGCCGGATTTGGTGCAGGACGTGTTCACCTCAATCGCGCGGGGCATCGGAGGCTTTCAGCGGCAGACCGCCGAAGGCAGCTTTCGGTCCTGGATCGCAACGATTACCCGCAACCGCATCCGAGACCATTTTCGTCGGCGGGCGGCCCGTGAGCAGGCCGAAGGCGGCACCGAGGCACTCGTGCGATTGCAGCAACAATCCGATGATATCGATGATTCGGTCCGCGGCGAAACGATCGAAAGTCCCCTGCTCCGCCAAGTGATGGCGGCGGCGCAATCAGAATTCGAACCCAAGACCTGGACCGCCTTTTGCTTGACGACGCTGGAGAGCAAGTCACCCGCGGCCGTGGCAGAACTGACCGGGCTGTCGGTCGCCAGCGTCTATCAGTCCAAGTCGCGGGTCTTGCGACGGATTCGACAGCGGATGGCGGAATTGCCCCAGTAGCGTTTGGGCGACTGCGACCATCCCATCAATTCGCCGGCGGCGTCCGTTCACTCCGACCGGCCCACAGGGCGGCCAACACGGTTCCGGTCAACATGCATCCGAAGGTGTACGCCGCGGTCGGAATCTGGGCCTGAGATTCGCCGCCCCACAGACTGGCTGCCAGCGCCGTTCCCAAACCGGCGTTCTGCATCCCGACCTCCAACGTCAACGCCCTCCGCATCGCCGACGGCATGCGGCAGGCGCAACCCGCCAGGTAACCGCCGCAATAACCCAGCACATTCATCAGCAGCAGCCCGACCAGCAAGCTGGCCTGCACGCCCGCAAGCCGGTCGCGGTTGGCCGCGACCACCGAGGCGATGATCCACAGCAGCGCAAACGTCGCCACCTTGGGCGCGACCTTTGACGCCAACGGCTGAACCCACGCCAGCGACTGCTTGACCCCATAGCCAATCACGATCGGGGCAACGACGGAACCGAACAGCGTGGCCGCCATCCGTTTGGCATCCACCACCTCGGAACCGGTCTGCAATCCGGCCACCACGGTCAAAGCCAGCGGAACTGACAGCGGTGAAAGCAAGGTCGCCACCGATGTCAGGCTGACCGAGTAACTGACATTCCCGCGGGCCGTCATGGTCAACACGTTGGACGCCATCGCACCGGGAACACATCCGGCAAGCAGCACGCCCAACGCGATCGGCCCTTCCAGCCCCAACAGTTGCACGACCAGCCAAGCGAGCGCCGGCATCAGCGTGCACTGCACCACGACTCCGCAAAGTACCATCCAGGGACGGCGTCGAAGTTCCACCAACTCCTCTCGCTGAACGACCAACCCCAGGCAAAACATGGTCAGCGAGACCAGCCCCAACAACCAGGTCGAATCCAGGCGAAACGGATCGAAGCCATCCGCGAACCACGGCCAGACGTAGGCCAAGGCCGAACTTGCGACCAACGCAACCAAGACGTCAAAACCGGCCACACGGCGTTTTAGCTCGGTGAACACATCAACGCCTTTGTTCTACCGGCGTTGACGGGCGAAGGACGCTTCATGAAACCGCATGATCTCCAGTCCCTTTTTCCCGTAGATTTTGGTGGCCGAGTGTGGGACGTCGGGAACAACCAACGGCTTATGCTCGATCCCCAGTTCCTTTAGGAATTGCATGTATTGCAGGTTGTTCTCGTAGTTGAATCCGTCGGTGCCGACGTACAACATCAAATGGAGTTTGGGAGCGTCCTTACGGGCAGCGTAGGTGCGGGCAAGATCCCAGGTGTTGTCGCCCTTGGCAAATCGCAGCGTTTCCGATTCGGCCGAATCAGGCGACTCGCTGATCCGTTTTTCGGTCGCGTAGCCGCCCCCGCCGGCGGCGACACTGCTGAATATTTCAGGATAACGCAACGACAGCCGCATCGTTCCCCGTCCACCCTGTGAAAACCCCTCCAAGCCTCGACCCTTTCGATCGGCGATGGTGCGATACGTCGCATCAATGTGAGGAATCAACTCGCGAATGAAGACGTCCGCACCAACCGCATCGGGCTGGCCTGGCACGCCGATCGAAGCGGGAACGTTGTAGTGGCTGACCGGCCCGCCGTTGACGAACACGTAGATCACGGGGGCCACCTCGTGTTCACCTCGCAATCGGACGATCTCGCGGGCCACGCCCACGCCCTTGGCTTCGCTACCGGGACGCCCACCGTGCAGATAGTAGATGACGGGGTAACGTTGCTGCGACGTTTCGTATCCGGGCGGAAGAAGGATCGCGTAGCCCACCGCCTGATCCGCTAGCCGGCTGTCAAAGGTCGCGTGCTCCAGCCCCGCTATCTGATGCTCGGGCAGCGGATTGACCCAGCGGAACGGTTTCTGCGGTTTCTTTTTCTTCTTCGTCTCGGCCGGCGATGCCTTGGCGCTCGATTCTTGCTGGGCAACGGCGGCCGTAGGTCCGATCACTGCGGCCAGACAACAACCAATCAAGACGCAGACGAAATACCGGATCATGGAAAACCAAACGATTCAAGGGAGAGAATGTTTTGAAACACAAACGGAACCGGATCGGAAAACCGCAACCTGTTACTGATCCGAGCTCTGGTAGGCCGCACGGATCACTTGGTTGGTCGCCATCCCGATCTGACCGGTCACGCGGGGTGTTCGTCCGGCCAGGACGGCTTGCGAAAAGTCTTCGATCAAGGGGGCATGATAGTTTGAGTGCGGCGGATGTGACTCGGTTTCACAGCGGCCATCGATCTGGACTCTCAAGTCCCCGGCATTCAAATCGTCGGTGCACAGCCAACCGTCGGTGCCGATGATTTCCAGACGGTCGGGCGTGTACCGGGTTCCGAAAAAACATTGCAGCACGCCCTGCCCGCCGTCGCGGAAATCGACCAACACGGTCGCGGCCTGTTCCGCCTGGTAGTCGGGCGAGGGCACGCAGCTGGCCTGAACATTCTCGATGCTACCGAAAAGCTGCAGAAACAGGTCCAAACGGTGGCTGCCGATATCCATCAGCGGTCCCCCACCGCCCTGCGCCTTGACCACCCGCCAGTCATCGGCGGGAAAACGGAGCGGATTGCCGGTGGTGGCCAGGATCGACAACGGGCGTCCGATCGCACCGGACTGGATCAGCTCCGCCATCCGCGAGACGACCGGATAGAACCGCCGATAGTAGGCGACGCCCAGGTTCACCCCGGCCGCCTGACAGGCGTCGATCATCTGCTGACATTCTTCCGTGCTGAGCGCCATCGGTTTTTCCACCAGCACGTGCTTTCCGGCTTCGGCGGCGGCGACCGTGTGTTCGCAATGCAGATGCACCGGCGTGGCAACGTAGATGGCGTCCAGGTCGTCGCGGGCGATCAATGCTTCGGCCGACGTCGTCAATTCCGTCACGCCAAACTGGCTTCCAAACTCCCGCAACGATCCCTGATCGCGTCGACAAGCCGCAACCAATTCGCTGTTCACATCACCGATCATTGCGTCGGCCACCCGCTTTCGCGAAATGTCGCCGCACCCGAGCAGTCCCCATCGAACTTTCATGAATTCCCTTGCCGCCGGCTTTTGTTGGTGTCAGATCTCGTGTGGGAACACCGTCGCGGCGTTCCATCACGAATGGGCGTCCAAAAGGTAAGCGATCAGATCCGACATCGCCTGGGGGGGAATTGCTTTTTCCAGTCCCACGGGCATGATCGATTGCCCCGTGTCGCGGATCTCCTCGATGTCGCTTCGCAGAATCGTCTCGGTCACGTTCTCGGCCCGCTTGATGACAATGCTGTTGGCATTCTCCGAAGCGATCATCCCGGCATGCACGTTTCCATCGATGGTCAACACCGCGTAGTTGATGAATTGCGGGTTCACTTCGCGGTTGGGATCCAGCACGTTGACCAGAATCGATTCCGGCCCCCGCGTGGCCGCGGCGACAAGGCTGGGCCCCAGGGCGTGCCCCTGTTGCCCGACCTGATGACAGCCGGCGCATTGCTGCTTGAAAACCGTTTCTCCGCGCCCCGGATCCCCGGGCGTCCTCAGGGCGGAACCGTACCGGTCGATCAATTCGTCACGGGACACCTGATCGGTCGACCGCAGATACGACGTGGCCGCATCGCGGATTCGCTGATTGCCGCTTTGGGCCAAAGCATTCCACCGCGCGATCGAAATCTCGTCCCGCGAAATCAAACCGGATTCGATCGCTTCCAAGGTTTCCAACGTGTGGGTCGTGTTGCCGAACAAGACTTCTCCCGCGGCACGACGCAACTGCGGGCTAAGGCGTGGCCAAACCTGCAGCAACGTTGGTGTGGTGCGATCGGAATCAAACCGTCCGATTGCAGAGATGGCGGCCCGTTGCAGTTGCGATGATTCAGGCTCCGCGATCACCTGCAGCAACGCGGGCGCGGCTCGGGGTGGAGTCGCCTGGGCCAACCAGTCGATCGCTGAGATTCGCTGGTCAACGGTTCGTTCAGTGTCCTCGACCTGCTTGATGGCAAGCGTCACCAGCCGATCCAGCTTTGCACTCGCTTGCTTGGTTTCCGCACTGACGGCAGGATCTGCTTGGTGATCCCGTGTCGCCTTCAGCAAACGTGCCAGCACCGGAAGCAAGCTGGGATCATCTCCCGCGTCGACGATGGCGTTTCTGGCACGATCGATCGACGACGGGTTTCCGCTGGCGGCGATCGCCCCGGCCAACTTTCCCAGAAACGGTGCCAGGGGCGCCACCGAGTCGCTTTTCGCCAAGGCCTCGAACAGGTCCGGCAGATGACCGAACGACGAGCTGCCCACGGCGGTTTGAATCCAGCGATCAGCCGGATCCTGGAGCAGCAACAAGGCAAGCCACTCTGCCGGATCTTCGATCGCCATTTCGCCCACCGTGAACGCCAATTGGTAGCGAACTTCGATGGACGGATGCCGCAGTTGTGCCCGCAGCCATTTCAAGACCGACGGATCCTCCGGAAACTGTTCGGCCAACCGGATCGCATGGCGAACCACTTGAGGATGCCCATCCTGTAAACACTCGACGACGGTGTCGGTTTCCAGAGACTTCATCCCTGCCAACGCGTACAGCGAGTGAATCCTGCCCTGCGCGGTTGCCGCAACACGTGCCTGGCGTCGCAACGGTTCCAGCACTGTCGGATCCTGCCGCTGATAAATCAATCGCGATGCAGTCTCGCGGTGCCAGCGGTTGGGATGGTCCAGAAACCGCACCAGGTCGACCGACGCTAATGTCGACAACGGCGGAGTCGGCCGATGCCGGTACCCGTCCGGGGCGATGCGGTACAACCGACCGCGGTCGCGACCGGACGTCAGATCGACGTGCTGCTTGATTTCCGGCGGCAGACTCTTGGGGTGCTCGATGACTTCGCGGTACACGTCAACGACCGTCATGCAGCCATCTGGACCGCAGGCAAACTGCGCCGGTCGAAACCAGGTATCCCGCGATGCAACGAACTCCGACATCGAATCGATTCGGTGACCGATCTTGAGCACCCCATCGGACGAGAGACGCTTACGATGAATCAGATTGCTGCCGACGTCTCCGACGATGGCAAGCTGTCGATCCTCTTCCGGCCAGGCATCGCCTCCATAGATCATCACACCGGTGGCGCCGGTAAAGTATCCGGCCGGGCGGCCGCCGCCTTCCACCGGACCGCCGACCAGCCCAGCGACGCGCAATCGCGTGCGCACAATCCGCCACGGTTCGACCGGGCTGATTCGAAAGACTTCCGCTTGCGGGCCATCAGCAGCGATGCTTTGCCGCGCCGGCGGTGCCGCCAACCGCGGCTGCCGCGCGATGTAGCGATCCTCGTACAGGACTTGCTGCAGGTGGTCGCTGTTGGAAGAGACGAACTTGTGTCCCCAGTCGTCAAAGCACATCCCGTGCTGGCCACCGCCGCTGGTCAGCTGCAATTCGTAGCTGGCCGGATCGAAGGCCAAGTCATGCCCGCGGATCGGCCGGCCCGCAGCAGCCCCCGCGTCGTCGGGACCGGGTTCCGAACCGGGACCCGCCCGACGAATCGTGCCGCCGGCCGTGCTGCAGGCCAAATGGATCCGGTTGTCCAAGCCCCAGCGGAAAGAGTTCGGCAGGCCTTGGACGTTGGAAACGGAGAAGCCGGTGAACACCAACTCCTTGCTGTCGGCCACACCGTCCTGGTCGTCATCAGAAAAGTAGTACAGGTCCGGCGCGTCCACCACAAACAACCCGCCCCGGTAGGGAAAGATCGCCGTGGGCCACAACAATTTCTCCGCAAAGACCTTTCGAGAGTCATAGACGCCATCCCGATCCTCATCGGTCAGCCGCGTGATCCGGGAAATCGCGTCGTCCCGATCTTCGCTGTACCCACGCATCTCGCAAACGAACAGGTGTCCGTCGGCATCCCACTCGACCGCAACCGGGCTGCCGACCAACGGTTCATGTGCGACCAGCTCCAAGTGGTACCCCGGAGCGACTTCGAAAGTTTCCAAGACTTGATCCGGCTCGACCGCCGGCGTTCGCGGCAGTTGATCCGCGAAATCCTTCCCCAACGCCCGACCTCCGTCGGGAAAGGGCAGTGCCATCACGGACAGAGCGAAAGCAATGGCGACTAACCGAGCGTGTCGCGGGAAAGGTGGAATCGGTCGCACAATCATCCCCCGGGGGCTCCAAAGATTTTGTTCAATTTGAAGTTCTGCTTGTCGGCACAGCGACGACATCTCCGACGGCCACGACGCTTGCCTGCGCGAACGAGGCTAGCTTGCCAGGAAGCGGTGTTCGCGTGAAGGAGAGGCCGCTGCGGTGAGCTTCCAAACTCAACTGGCCTCCAAGATTTCACTGGGCTTCCAAGATCTCACTGGGGTTTCAAGATCTCACTGGGCTTCCAGAAGTTGACCGATGGCATCCATCAGAATCTTTTCGACGCTCTTGTCGACTTTGGAGGCGCGCTGGCTGGTTTCATAACCGCCCTGCGAGTAGGCAACCTCCGTCCCGATGTAGCCGGGACCGTAGTCACCGTAGGCTGCCATGGCAACGTTCAGTTCCGGTCGCATTTTCTTGGCGGCAAGTTGGTACTCCACGAACAACTCCCCGGGCAGATGCAACACGCGGGCGTCGCCGACCGCCAAGCATGACACATCCACTTTGTGTCCAGACCGGCACCGCAACAGCCAGGCGAGTTCGGCCGGGGCGCCAAGAAACTCACTTTCCTGCGCCGATGCGAGCGTCGTCCGAAGTTTCTGTTCGTCCAAATGCGGTGCCGGTGGAAGGGCGACCGCCACCGATTCCCAACCGATGTCCTTTGCGGTGACGGGAAAACGTTTCGCCTCCGCCAGCGCCCGCTCCATCGCATCGTCGACCCGCATCGCCAGCTTCATCCGGTTCTCCTTGGAACCGTCGTTGTACTTTCCCGCGCCTAGATTGCCGCCCGCGCCGTTGAAGTGGACGTGCAGCGTTTCCGGCAGGTCTTGGCCACGCATGAAACGCGCGATGCCGGGAAAGTCGGGACTGGGAACACCGGTTCGGTAATAACTTTGCGGGTGACAGGCGTAATAGGTCAAACAGGCCAGCGGGGCATCGTCCTGATAGAACACCAGACAGCTCAACTCCGGATCGATCGTCCCCTCCGGTTCGGCCCGCAGTTTCGGGTCACGGCAAGTCGTGTAGCGGGTCGCATACACGTTGCCATCGGGTCCCAACAGACGACGATTGGAGGCGACTTTTTCGACCTCCGCCACACCGAACCCGGCGTGCGTCACCGGCTGCGAGTCCTGGACCGCTCGGGTCACCGCGTCTCCCAGTCGATCAAGGACTTCACGTGCGAACGAGCCTTCCAGGGAACCCAGATCCGTCGCACCGTAATGATGCAGCAACTGCTCGGCAGTGAAGTCACAACGCGGCGCATCGTGCTGGTGCAAGCAATGAACTGCGACGCGATCAGCCGTTGTCCCAGCGGCTTCGGCCAACCGCTGCCGAAACGCGTCGTGGGATTCATTGGCGATGCCGATCCAGTCGACCGCGCACAGCACGATCGGTTGTTCGCCGCCCTGAAGCACAATTCCTCGGCAACGCAACGTCAGCTCGTCCACGCGGCGGACCGGGTCGTAAGCCATCTCTGAACCAAGCGGTGGAGTCACATCGATGTCAAACCGCGCCAAACGCAATCCGTCCGATTCGGAGGAATCATTGGCCGCAACGGGTTGATCGCTGGCGACCAGCGAGAGGACCAGACATCCGCAAATAGCTAGCAACGTTCGAACAAAGATGGGCATGACAGTCGGCCCTGAAAGTTGGGGAAGGAGGGATTCATTGGCGGGGACACGAGCAAGGTCGCTCGCGCCGGGGACGGGCGGAACGTGTTCGTGCCGTCGGGTAGTTTAGAGCATCGGAGCAGCACGCGCGTCTTTCCCCTGGCGAATTCCGCGGGCGACTGCCGTTGAAAGCTTCTGTCGGTTTCAGTCGCGCAAGCGAAGTCTTTTCGAAATCAACCCTACCGCCGCACGCTGAATTCGACAGAAGCGAGAACACTCGAAAACAACCTTCACCCTCCCGCTCGCGGGAGGGTCGGAGCCGAGGAACGAGGCTCCGGGGAGGGCAGAATCCGAAGCGAATGCCAAGAACTCATGACTGAGGGACAGCCCTCCCCGCGAGCGGGAGGGTGAAGTGACTTGTGTCGATCCCGATGCCTCAAAAAGTAGGGCAAACGGATTCGGCTGACTGAATAATGACACCTCCGGCGGCGAATGATTCCATCCTCCGCCATCTTCAGTCTGTTAAACTGAACGCCCGGTTGCCGGCACGCGACCTGACATACCGTCTGCGATTCGTCCCACCTCCCAAAGGCATCTGTCATGACATTGAATTCGAAAATCGATCGACGAGCATTTCTCCGCACCGTTTCGATGGCAACGGCGGCCACGGCAACCCTGGGGTCCGTGGCGTCGGCGTCCTCGGCCGGCGCGTCGGCGGAAAGTCTGGTCGGACGACTGTACGACACACTGTCGGAGCAGCAACGTCAACAAATCTGCTTCGACTGGGACTACGTGAGCGACAATCGCGGTCTGCTGCGGACGTTCGTCGCCAACAATTGGAACGTCACCAAACCGGAGATCAACGACGACTTCTACAACGACGACCAGCGGGCACTGATCACCGACATCTTTGAATCGATCATCCACCCCGATTGGCACGAACGTTACTACCGCCAACTGGAAGACGATGCCGGCGGATTTGGAAACGAACAATCCATCGCCATTTTTGGCAAACCGGGAAGCGATCAATTCGAACTGGTTTTGACCGGGCGTCACATGACGCTGCGATGCGATGGGAATTCGGCCGAGCACGTGGCGTTTGGCGGCCCCATCTTTTACGGGCACGCACCGGAGTTCAACGAAGGCCCGAATCACCCCGGCAATGTGTTCTGGCACCAGGCGGTGCAGGCGAACAATTTGTACCGAATGCTTGACGGCAAACAACAAAAGCAAGCCTTGCGAGAAAAAACGCCTCGCGAGCAATCGGTCCAATTCAAAGGCAAGCGGCCGGAGAGCGGTCTGGCCGTCAGCGAAATGTCCTCGGACCAAAAGGAGCACTTGCAAAAGGTGCTCGCGCTGCTCGTGGAGATGTACCGCGAATCGGATCAAAAGGAAGCCATGGAATGCTTGAAACGCCAGGGGGGCCTGGACGCCTGCTCACTATCGTTCTTCAGCGACAACGACCTGGGCAATGACGGGGTATGGGACAACTGGCGATTGGAAGGCCCCTCCTTTGTGTGGCATTACCGCGGTGCCCCGCACGTCCACGTGTGGGTGAATGTGGCGGACGATCCCAGCGTCAAGACGAACAGCTAGTTTCTGACGGGCACGTCGGTGACCGATCGGGCCGACGACAACACGATGCAGCCACCGCCGCCGGACGGTGGCTGCGGTGCGATCGCCCTGGTGCCTTTCATTTCGGAATCACCATGTTCATCCGTTGGATCCTGACGGCGCTGCTTTGCCTGTCCGCAATCAGTGGCCTGCCGCTGCGCGCGGCCGAACGTCCCAACGTGCTGATGATTGCCATCGACGATCTGAACGACTGGGTCGGCTGCCTTCGACGCCATCCCGGCGCGATCACGCCCAACATCGATCGGTTGGCCAGCGAGGGCACGTTGTTTTCCAACGCCCATTGCCAGGCACCGATTTGCGGCCCGAGTCGTGCCAGCCTGTTCACGGGACTGCTTCCGTCGACGTCCGGCATCTACGCACAGATCAGCGACAAGCAAATCCCAAAGGCCAGTGAGATCACGGGCCGCGTGACGTTACTGCCGGACTACTTTGAGCAACAGGGTTACAAGACTCTGGCGTGTGGCAAGCTGTTTCACCAGGGCGACGCGGCGGGTGTTTTCGACGACTACGGCGGCCACGCCAGCTTCGGCCCCAAACCCGCGAAACGGTTTCATTACGACCCGGCCTGGTTCCCGGAAAAGATCGGCAGCACGCAGACGGACTGGGGAGCTTTTCCGGAGCGGGATGACCAAATGCCCGATTTCCAGATCGCCAGCTACGGGGTCCGGCAACTGCAGGAGAAACACGACCAGCCTTTCTTTCTGGCGGTCGGGTTCATGCGTCCCCACGTGCCCTGGCACTGTCCGCAGAAATGGTTCGACATGCATCCGCTGGACGAGATTTCGCTACCGCCGTACCGCGAAGACGACCTGGCCGACGTCCCGGAGATTTCTCGACGCGTCAACGAATTGCCAGCGATGCCGACCACCCAGTGGGCCATCGAACAGGACCAATGGAAACGCATCGTCCAGAGCTACCTGGCCTGCACCACGTTCGTCGACGCCCAAGTGGGCAAGGTGCTCGATGCGTTGCGAGAAAGCGAATACGCCGACAACACGATCGTCGTCCTGTGGTCCGATCACGGGTACCACCTGGGTGAGAAGAACCGTTTTGCAAAACAGGCGCTCTGGGACCGCGCCAATCGCGTGCCATTGATCATCTCACTGCCCGATGCTCGCGTGGCAACGGTCTGCGATCGTCCGGTGGGTCTGATCGATCTGTATCCCACCCTACTGCAATTGTGCGGATTGCCGAACAACGCGGATAACGAGGGACATTCCCTTGTCCCGTTGTTGCGTGACCCGGCGGCGGAATGGGACCACGTGACGATCACCACCTACGGGCAGAACAATCACGCCATCCAAACGCAACGCTATCGGCTTTATCGCTACGAAGACGGATCAAAGGAGTTGTACGATCACCGGACCGACCCCAACGAATGGAACAACTTGGCAGACGATCCGTCGCACACCGAATTGATCGACAAGCTCTCGGACGGATTTCCCCAGCGCAATGCGCGGGCATCGCGATTCAACAAGTATCCGACCAACGAATATTTTCTGGCGAAGTGATGGATTGCCGTCGGTCAGGTTCATCAGTCAACAAACGACCGGGCCGTTGGCCCTCACGGTGGATGGGGCACCTTTCATTCAGCCCTGCCGGGCTGGATAAACACCGGGGCGTTGCCCGGTGCCAACACGCCATTTTTTATCGCGCCGATGACCGGGTTCGTTCGGGCTGGACAATCATCGGAGCGTTGCCGCGTCCACGCGCCCCTTACAAACTCTTGACGACGGCCTGAATCTTTTCCGGATCCTGCTTGGCGTTGACTTGCGAATCCTTGTAGGCAATGTTCCCGTCGCGATCGATGACGAACGTCCAACGTTTGGCCGTCGCGCCGCGCGTGAGCACCTTTTCCGATCCATCGATGATCTTGGTGACCGACTTTTCGCCGACACTGACCGGGACACCGAATTTCTTGGCCACTTCCCCGTCGGGATCCGCCAGCAGCGTGAAATTCAGCTGGTGCGCTTTCTTGAACAGTTGATGGTTCTCCGCGGTGTCGCCGCTGACACCGACGACTTCCACTCCGGCGGCTTCCAACGACTCCATGCGGTCACGATAGCCGCACGCCTGGGCGGTACAGCCGCCGGTCATGTCCGCCGGATAGAAATACAGCACCACAATTTTTTTGCCGACGTGGTCGGCGGACTTCCAAACCTTTCCCGTATCGTCGACGGCCTCGAAGGACGGGGCGGCATCACCGACTTCCAAGTCGGTCTCTGCCGCGGATGCCGAGTGATCAGCCAGCATCAGCAACGCGGTCAAAAAAACGAACAGATTCAGCTTTTGCATTGGAGGGGCCCAGGATGTGTTTGGAGGGAATCGAGGTGGGAAGGGATGTCAGTTCAATCCGGGTGCCAGTTTACCCTCGGCAACCGCCTGCGACCCCAGTCGCTCGGACAATTTCTGCTGAAGCTCTTTGGCCACCTGCGGGTTCGACGACGCCACGTTTTTCGTTTCTCCCTCGGGGCTGTGGTGATCGTAAAGCTCCAAATACCCGTCGTTGTGAACGACCAGCCGGTACCGATCGCTGCGGATCGTTTTGGCGTTGGGCCGATAGGAGATGGCCGGGTGCCCGGCAGCGTCGGGATTGTCCAACAACGGGATCAGGGATTTGCCATCGGCGAACGACGGCGTTTCCAATCCGGCCAGCTGGCACAGCGTCGGAAACAGATCGATGGTTTCCACGATCGCGTCCGTCTTCGCCCCGTTCGTCGGGGGTTTCGCCTGCGTCTGCGGGCGGCGAATGATCAACGGCGATCGGAGCGATTCTTCGAACAACGCATGTTTTCCCCAAATGGCGTGTTCGCCCAAATGCCAACCATGGTCACCCCACAGGACGACGATCGTGTTTTCGTCGGCTCCGGATTCCTTCAACCGGGTCAGGATGCGTCCGACCTGAGCGTCGGCGTAACTGACACAGGCCGCGTAGTGCTTGCGGACTTCGGTGGCGAATTCCGCATCATCGTTCGGGTTGCGCTGCCAGCGGTTGTACTTCATGAACTCTCCGGATCCGTGCCAGGTCGTTTTTCCTTCGGGTTTGGATGGATGGTCGATTTCCGGCAAATCGGCGTCGACGTAGGGCTGCATGTACTTGGCCGGGGCGCCGAATGGCAGGTGCGGGCGGATGATGCCGACGGCCAGGAAGAACGGTGATTCGTTTGTCGACGCCAATTGGTCAAGTTGCTCAATCGCCCGCTGGGTGGTCAGCCCATCGGGGTAGATCGCATCGTCTCCTTCGACACTTTGAAAGACATCCATCTGCTTGGCATCTCGACGGATTTCGCCGTGCGCCAAGCCGTGCATCGCACCACGAGGATGCTGCCAGGGTCCGACCGGCATCAAGTGTCGATCCCAGGACTGGGGCATTTCCGGTTGCGAATCGTCGTCCCAGTCTGCACCGCCACGGCCGCCGGGATGGTGCGACACCTTTCCGACCGAAACGGTGGTGTAGCCGTGCCGGCGGAACCAGGCCGGCATGCTCGGCGGAACCCCATCGGGATTCTCCTCCAGCACCTTGGATCGCTGGAACAAGGCGTTATTGCTGGCCGGACCATACCGCCCGGTCAGCAGCGAGTAACGGGAAGCCCCACACGTCGGGGCCTGGACGTAATGGCGACGGAAGGCTGTCCCGGATGCTGCCAACGCGTCGATGTTCGGTGATTGAATGTACGGCTTTCCGAAACAAGCCAATTCCGGACGGAGGTCGTCCACGCACAACAACAGCACGTTGGGCCGCTGCTTCGGCGATTCGGAATCGGCCCCGAGTTCTTCGGCGGGGCTGACGGACGCCCCCAACCACAATGCGAACACGGTGGAGGCGAGGATGAGCAATCTGCGCATCGGAATTCTTGGGGGGTGGAGGGAGGTTGGGGCGGCGGGGGACGCTCCACAGATCGTACTAGCTTCACGCGCGGCTGCCCAATGTATCGCCGGGAAACCCATGCACCGTTGGCAAAAAAACACAGCAACAAAACGATTGATCACATGGAACTGCGTTCGGTGATCGGCTGTAATGAACTCCCCCCATCGGCTCGTCTCGCCCTCCATTCCCCGCACCAAGCTTCACCATGTCACGCTTTGCGTTCCACCGATTGTTCTTGCTGGCGCTCGGTTATTTGATCCTTGTCCCATCGGCCTCGGCGGCGGACACGCCGCCCAATGTGCTGATGATCCTGGTTGACGACTTGAAACCGGCGATCGGCAGTTATGGCGACCCTATCGCCAAGACGCCTCACCTGGACGCGCTCACGTCGCGTGGGATGCGGTTTGACGCCGCCTACTGCAATCAAGCCGTGTGCGCGCCCTCCCGTTTCACGCTGATGCTTGGCTCGCATTCCACGTCAACCGCCCTGTACGGTTTGGGAAGTCAACTTCGCGAAATCCTGCCCGAAGCGGTGACCCTGCCGCAGCACTTCGCCGCCCACGGCTATCGCACGGAATCACTTGGAAAAGTTTTTCACATCGGTCACGGAAACCACGGCGACCCGGAGTCGTTTTCCGTACCGCACTTCAAGGAAAAAGTGATCGAGTACGTGGATCCGGAAAGCACCGACGGAGGAAAGCTGACGCGGGAGGAGGCTTACTTCACCAACCAAAAGCTCGATGAAATTCGCTCATTGCCGCGGGGCGCCGCTTACGAGTCGCCCCTGGTCGATGACGATGCCTATGCCGACGGACGCGTCGCCGCCGAAACGATTCGTCGGTTGCAGGCCGCCAAACAGCGACGGGAAGCCTCCGGGACGCCATTCCTGATCGCCGCCGGTTTCGCCCGCCCCCACCTGCCCTTCTCCGCGCCACAAAAGTACTGGGACCTCTATGACCCGGAACAACTTCCGATGCCGACCCGCGAAGACCCTCCGGTCGACGCACCGGCGGTCGCCGGAAAGCGTGGCGGCGAAATCACCAACTACAAACCGGTCCCCGAAGATCGCGACGCAGAATACCCCGACAAGCTCAAGCGGACGCTGATCCACGGTTACTACGCCAGCGTCAGTTACGTCGACGCCCAAATCGGCAAAGTGATCGACGCTCTGGATTCTCTGGATCTGGCCGATGACACCATCATTGTGCTGTGGGGCGACCACGGATTCCATTTGGGTGACCTGGGCATTTGGACCAAGCACACCAATTACGAACAAGCCAATCGCATCCCGTTGGTGTTTGTCGCCCCCGGGGTGACCGAACCGAACTCGTCGACCGGCCAACTTGCCGAAAGTGTCGACGTGTTTCCCACACTTTCGGAACTGGCGGGCCTGCCGGCGCCGAGGGGTCCGCAGCCGGTCGACGGTGTCAGCCTGGTTCCGGTGCTGAAGGACCCGCAGGCTCGCGTCCGCGACCATGCCTACCACGCCTACCCGAAACGCTTGATGGGCCGCGCGATTCGGACCGACCGCTACCGGATGGTGGAATGGAAGCAGCCTGGGCAGAGTCCGAACTCGGCCGAGTACGAGTTGTACGACTACCAGAACGATCCGATCGAAAGCGAGAACCTGGCCGAAAAGCGGCCGGGCGTGTTGAAAGAACTGAAAGCCATTTTGGCGAAGTACCCCGAACCGCTCAACCGCGACGGAAGCCGCCCGAGGAAGTCCGATGTGGTGGACGGTGATGCGTCCGCTGCGGTTGAGACGCCGGAAATTGCGCGACGACCGATCGCGGTCCAGGCCGTGATCAAAGGCGACTCGCCGCGCGGTGTGGTGGTCGCTCAGGGCGGACGCGAACACGGTTACTCCCTGCACCTGGTCGATGGCCGGCCCGCCTTTGATGTCCGCATCGACGGCAAGGTGACACGGTTGTCCTGGACGCATCCGGTCGGCGGTCAGGTTCGACTAAGAGCCACCCTGGACGACAAAGTGATGACCTTGCAGGTCGACGATCGCCCACCCGTCAAACGACGCTCGCCGGGATTGATTCCCTCCCAACCCAAAGACGCCCTGTCGATCGGGCAAGACACGCTGTCCGCCGCTGGCGACTACCAGGCCCCCAACGAGTTCACCGCGACGGTGGTGTCCCACTCGGTTTCCACCGGCGATCGCGGCGACGACGCTGCGTCGACCGACTTGGCGGACTACCAAAGTCGGCCTGGACGGTGGTCCGAAGAACGTGCGGACCGGTGGTACGATGCGATCGAGTGGCCGGTCGGCGCCAACTACGTCCCCTCCTCGGCGATCAATCAGTTGGAGATGTGGCAGCCGGAAACTTTCGATCCCCAGAGCATCGATCGCGAATTGGGTTGGGCCGAAGAGATCGGGATGAACACCATGCGAGTGTTTCTGCATGACATCCCGTGGCGCGACGATGCCGAAGGATTCTTCCAGCGCGTCGAACAGTACTTGCAGATCGCCGACCGGCACGGCATCCGCACGATGTTCGTGTTCTTCGATGGCGTTTGGCATCCGTATCCCCAGGCCGGTGACCAGCCGGAACCCAGACCCGGCCTGCACAATTCAGGCTGGGTCCAGTCACCCGGGCGTGAAATCCTGGACGATCCGAGCAAGCAAGACGCGCTGAAGCCCTATGTCCAATCGGTATTGCGTCGATTCGCCAATGATGACCGAGTGCTCGTGTGGGATCTGTTCAACGAACCTGACAATCCGGTGGCCAACTCCTACGGCAAGAACGGCACCGGCCAGGAGCTTGATGAGCCGGTCAAGGAACGACGGGCGATGGAACTGATGGAAAAGACCTTCGCGTGGGCGCGCGAGATCAATCCTTCTCAACCGTTGACCGTCGGGGTTTGGCGTGGCGACTACCTGACCAACCCGTCCGACTTTCACCGCGCCTGCATCGAGAACTCCGATGTCATTTCCTTCCACGCCTACAGCGGTCCGGAACGCACGCGTGAACTGGTCGAAGGGCTGATGCAACTCGGTCGACCGCTCCTGTGCACCGAATACATGGCCCGCGGCAACGATTCCACGTTTGAAGGAATCCTGCCGATTTTTCACGAGCACCGAGTCGCTGCTTACAACTGGGGATTCGTCAACGGGCGTTCGCAGACCATCTACCCCTGGGATTCGTGGCAGAAGCCCTACGATCAAGAACCGGATCCCTGGTTCCATGACGTCTTCCGACGGGACGGCACGCCGTACGATGAACGGGAAACCCGTTTGATCCGGCGGCTCTCCGCTCAACCACCGACCGCACCGGCGCGCGACGTGAAAGTGCGGAAAGCGATGTCACCGGAAGTCATCCGGAACGGTCTGCAATCCCACGACCATGCCCTGTTCATCAAAGAGGGCTGGATCCGTGACCCCTACATCGTGAAGGGGCCGGATCAGTGGTATTACCTGACCGGAACGACGCCGAACCCTGACGACCCTCGCGAAACTTCGGACCCCTACAACTTGGGTCTGGGCCCGCAGAGCGTCGTCGGCTCGGTCGCCCGAGTGTGGCGATCAAAGGACCTGATCGACTGGCAGTCCTTGGGGGCTCCGTTCGAATTGACCGACGGAATTTGGGCAACCGCCAAACCGGACGCTTTCGAATCAACACCCAAAGACCAGTGGTTCCTGTGGGCGCCCGAACTGCACTGGGTCGGAGACCGCTGGGCCTTGGTGCACACCAGCCCGGCTCCCGTCAAAGGCGCCAACCTGGCATTGAGCGCCGGCGCCGACGTGCGTGGGCCGTGGAGCAATCCGATGGGCGAAAAGATTGGTCGACGTCACGACCCATCCCTGTTCCAAGACGATGACGGAACCTGGTGGATGATCTGGGGCGCGACCAGCATCGCGCCGCTCAAGGACGACTTCTCGGGTTTCGCCGCCAAGCCGACCGACATCAAACCGGCCGGTGATGCTGCGAAGATGGGACATGAAGGATGCCTGATCCAAAAGATCCACGGCAAGTACGTCCTGTTCGGTACCGGATGGTCAACCGGAAACATGCGACGCGGCACCTACAACCTGTACTACGCCACCGCCGATAAGATCACCGGACCCTACAGTGAACGAAAATTCGCCGGTCGCTTCCTCGGTCACGGCACGCCGTTCCAGGACGACCAGGGGCGGTGGTGGTGCACCGCGTTCTTCAACGCCAACGTTCCCCCGTTGAAGCCGTCAGGGATCAAAGCCAGGGATCTGAGCCACACCGCGCAAACCATCAACCACCGCGGCGTGACCCTGGTCCCGTTGGAGGTCCGCCGGTTGGAGAACGGTGAACTGTTCATCCGTGCGAAAGATCCGCACTACGCCACCCCGGGTCCCGACGAGGCCCAGGCGTTTGGTGACTGAACGGGCTGAGCCCTCGTTCCTGGGCTCCGCCCGGGAACTCACTGCAGACTGGCTCCGCCAGCTTCCCCCTGCCCTCCAGTTCGCTCGCCCAGTGGTTTTCCGCCGTCTGGCGACGCAGCTACGCGGGTTGTGTCCCCTCGTTCCTGGGCTCCGCCCGGGAACGCACTGCAGACTGGCTCTGCCAGCGTTCCCCTGCCCTCCAGTTCGCTCGCCCAGTGGTTTTCCGCCGTCTGGCGACGGCAGCTACGCGGGTTGTGTCCCCTCGTTCCTGGGCTCCGCCCGGGAACGCACTGCAGGCTGGCTCTGCCAGCGTTCCCCTGCCCTCCGGCTCTACCGCCCGGTGGACGTCCGCCGTCTGGCGACGGCAGCTACGTGGGTTGTGCCCCCTCGTTCCTGGGCTCCGCCCGGGGACGCGCTGCAGGCTGGCTCCGCCAGCGTTCCCTTGCCCTTCAGTTCCACCGCCCAGTGGTTTTCCGCCGTCTGGCGACGGCAGCTACGTGGGTTGTGTTCCTGGGCTGCGGCCGAACCTCCGGCGGGCAAATCTGCTATCCTTCAGGGACACCGCTTCTCACACGCCAGTTGGTCGGATCCCATGCGTCACTCATCGGTTTGCATCGCCGCGATCCTGGCGGCATTCCTGACAGCCGGACAAGGGAACGGGCAGTCGGTTACCACCAGCGTCCCGAGTCAGGTTCTCGGCTCGTCCTTCTTTGAACAATCCGGCGTGCAATGGTCCGTCCAAGGACCGAACTTCTTCGCCCAGTTCGGTGGCGGCGCTCCCGCAGTTCCCTTCGGCAACCCGGGCGGAGCGCCGGCGCTGCAGACCGGCGCTGGATTCCATGCCGGTGGCGTCCGCGGATCGATCGGCCTTTCGATGACTCAGGGAAGCAACCGCAGCATCACGTCGACGACCCCATCGATCACCACGATGAATGGGGCCGGCGGAAACATCAGTGCACAGACACTTCAACCGTTCGTCACGGGGTTCACTCCGGTCTTGGCTGGTGGCGCCTATGGCAGCCCGGTGCAGCAAAACGCCAGCAGCAACCTGTTCCGTTCGGGCCAGCAAGCTCAGGCCAATGAATTGGCCGCTCGAGCTCAAGCCAATCGGAACGCCCAGCAACAACTGGCGGTGCAAGCCCTGCAGCGAGCCGAACGCGCCGAACTGGAAGGCAATCTACGCATGGCACGGGCAAACTATCGCAAGGCCTTGGCCGCCGATCAAGGACCGCTGCGGGCGCAGATCCTGACACGTCTGCGACAGCACGGCTGGTGACACCGCGGGACGATTCGGTACTCAAGTCGCAACCGGCGAACAGATCTCGACCACGAATCCGTTGTTGTCCCGCACGTAGGACACGATCTGCCCCCAAGGCTTCTTCTCCGGCGGACAGACCTCGACGGCACCTTTCTCAACCGCAGTCGCGAATGCGCCCGGCACGTCATCGGTGACCAACGCGATCTCGACCGGTGGTGGCGGCGCATTCGCATCGGGCTTGCTGATTTCAAAGCCATGCGACTGCGCCAAGGCGTAGGAAACGAAACCCAGCGTCGTCGCGCCGGTGTCCAGCTCGCCGTACGCCTGATCGCCTTCCTCATGGAACATCTTCCGCTGTAGCCCGAAGACGGATTCGTAGAATGTCAGCGTCTGTTGAACGTCGCGGACATAAAGCAAGGTGTAGCCGAATCGCATGAGACCAGAACCTGACGTTGGGGTGACGGAGATCGAAGCGGACGCGTGACCACTCAACAGCACTCGGAATCGCCGCAGCACTCGTCTCCGATCACTGTCATGGAAACGCGACCACCTTTGGTGACCTTCGGTGGCCGCGCGGGCAATTCGCCTTCACAGCAGATCGGTTTCGCTTGTTCGGCGGGAACCTCGCTCAGCGGTTCGATCGCGATGAAGTCTTGGGCGTAAGGTTCCTGCGACAGTTTCAAGAATGACCGCCGACAAACAACCGATCGAACGCCGCGAATGAACGTGTGGCCTTCGTCGTCGCTGACACTTGCGTAGGGACCGCGATACACGACGGCTTCGTGATGGTCCAGGCACGGCCCTGCGGGAAACTTGGACGCGATCACGGTTGCGGAACGAAATTCGATCCCCTCCACCACCCGCCAAGGTTCTCGCTGGTAGTCGGCCATCCGAACCGCCTGAAACCCTGCCTCCACGAACGCGTCAAGAAACGCTTTCTCCTGCAACGCCCCGCTGATGCAGCCGCTCCAGAGTTCGGGATCTTGCTGCATCCTCTCCGGAACCGGTTCGTCACTGACGATGTCACTGATGACGGCACGACCGCCGGGACGCAGCACACGAAAGATTTCGTGAAACAATTGCGCCTTCTGGGACGCATCGACCAGATTCAACACGCAGTTGCTGACGACCACGTCGATCGAATCGTCCGTAATCATCGGCTCGACCGACCGCATTTGCTCCAGAAACGCTTCGAAGCGAACCAGCGAAGCGTCGCAGCTGACCGGATGCTCTCGCAAGTAAGCGTCGACACGTTCCCGGTCGATTTGCATGTCCTGGATCTTGCCTTTGCAAAAGGCGACGTTGTCATACCCGATCTGTGAGGCCACTTCAGATTGGCTGCGACGCGCCAGTGCCAACATCTCATCATTCATGTCGACGCCGATCACCCGTCCCGATGGTCCAACGACCTGCGACGCGATGAAGCAGATCTTGCCTCCCCCGCAACCGAGGTCCAACACGGTTTCGCCTGGACGAACATGCTTCGAAGGATCGCCGCACCCGTAGTCGCGATCGATCACTTCCTGCGGGATCACTTTCAGGTAGCGAGCATCGTAATCAACGGGGCAGCACAATTCGGGCTCACGAGACTCCGCGGCGGTCGAATAACGCTGGCGAACAGCCGACTCGGTATTGAATGCAGACATCGCTTGGAAAAAGACAATGGTTGAAGTGAAGGAACGTTGATCAAGACAGCGTTTCGAACCTGTCTTGGTGGATTTTAGCCGGACAGCGCTACCTTGAATCAAAAACACGGTGATTTGCAGTGCAATCAGCGGCACGGCGTTCGCCGCCGGTTGGGGCGAGAAAACCCGCGGCCAGCGCCACGCGGCTCACACAAAGTGCGCTGTCCAGGTAACGGTGTGCCGACAAAGCCAATCAGGTCAGCGCCCCGCCGCAACCGCTACCGGCGCCCGCGGTGCACCCGTAGCAATGGTCGGCCGTGGCGATGGATTTCCCAGCGAACTCGTCCAGTGATGCAATATCCCAAATGGTTGCCGAGGGTTCGGCGGCGGCCGGCATGTCAATCATCTGATTGAAGTCACAGTCGTAGATCGCTCCATCCCAACCGACCGACACCAGCGATCGACACATCACGCCTTTGGCAGCGTCGGCGTTGAAGTGCTCCGCCAGGAGCCGCAGGTACCGATCCAGATCCCCGCGTTTGAGCAGGTAGGTTGCGTAGCGTTTGATCGGAATGTTTGTGATGGTCAGCAGCCGATCGAATTGAATGCCGTAGCGACGTTTCAGTTCGCGTTGGTAGTCCGCCTGCAAGGACTGTTGGTTGGGCGGAAGCGAAGGCCCGGTGGGATTGTAGACCAGGTCCAGTCGCAGGGGAGAGTCCTCGCGGCCATAGCCCAGCGCGTTCAATTGCAACAACGCCTCGATACTTTGGGCAAACACGCCGCTGCCGCGTTGCGCGTCCACATTGTCTTCCAGGTAGCAAGGCAGGGATGCCACGATGTCAACTTGGTTTTCAGCCAAGAAGGGTGCTACCCAGCGGTACGACGGCTGCTGAAGAATCGTCAAATTGCAGCGATCGATCACGCGCAAACCCGTCGAACGAAACTCCGTCACCAGCCGCCGAAAGTTCGCGTTCATCTCCGGGGCCCCGCCGGTCAGGTCGACCAGCGAAAGATCGCGGCAGGATTGGGCCAGTTGGATAATCCGGTCAGCCGTCTCGCGGCTCATGTTCTCGCGGGTCTTGGTCGGCCCCGCCTCGACATGGCAATGCGTGCAGGCCTGATTGCACAGCTTGCCCAGATTGATCTGCAACTGGGTGACCGCGGTGCGTTCCAGCGTCATCCCTTCGGCCGCCAATCGATCGGAGAATGGTTGGACCACGCCCGAAGGCAGCCCGGCATTGATGACGGGTAACAGTGCTTTCATGAACTCAGATTTGCCTTTGAGAATTCGTCCGCGGTGTCAGTTTAGAGCAATGGCGAACTTTTGGGGCAACCCGCCTTCGATCGGACCGAAGGCGACATTGCCAACTGGCGGGAACGATCTGCCGAAGTCTGCCGAAACGGGTTAGACTCTTTCGCACCCGTCACGGCACCACAGACACCGACTGGGCCGCGTGGGGACCGACTCCCCGCTGTCGTCTTGGCACGATTCGCAACGAGCTACGGTCGGCCCGGCAACTTGACGAGCGTTTTCGTGTCCCCGTAGTCGGCCAGCCGATCCAGGTTTTCCAGTGCTTCGCCAGTTTTGCTTTGTCGCCCTGATCGTCCTGTTGATCGCCAAGGTGGTCGGCGTGATCGCGCAGGGTCCCAGCCCGGTTGTCATGGACGCCGCGGGTTACTGGTCGCTGGGCGAGACGGCACGACAGGGCGATTGGCTGCTGCTGCGGGAACCGATTGCCTACCGAACGCCGGGCTATCCCTGGCTGATCGCGGTGACCCGAGCCGTCCTACCCGATCCACTGTTTTGGCTGACGTGTTTGCAGGGGGCGATGTGGCTGGCAACGGTCTTGATCACGGGACTGTTGGCGGGATCGTTGGCGCAGGACCGCCGGGCCGCCTGGTTCGTCTTGATCGGGGCGACGTTGATGATTTCATCGGTCGTCTACGTCACCACGGTGCTGACCGAAACGCTGTTTGTCTTTCTGCTGATGGCCCACCTGGCGTCGGTCGTCCGCCTGGGTCGATCCCCGACGATCGCCGGCGGCGTGCTGGCAGGGCTGACGCTGGGATTGACGATCTTGACCCGACCGATCGCGATGCTGCTGTGGATTCCGGACCTGATTTACCTTGTCGTCCATTGGCAAACGCGGTGGTCGGTCGACCGCCCCGCGCCGCGTGGTTTGCACCGCCGGGTCAGTGTGGCTGTGGCGGCGTTGCTGACGATCGGCTGCCTGACGCCCTGGCTGACGCGTAACCGGGCATTGTTTGGCGAGGCGATGATCACGGAGTTTGTCGGTCGCAATCTTTGGATCGTTACCTTTCAAGACGGCAGCGGAGCGGGGTTGTCGCTGCCGGACTCTGCGCCCGCAAACGAACTTCAGCGACAGATCGGAGCGGCCACGTGGCGGGATCTGCAGACGGATCAGCGATGGCGGCACACCTGGACGATTTCGGATTCGCTGGTCCGGTCCGGCCTGTCCGATCCGGCGGCCGACCGCTTGATGAAACAGGTCGCCGTGGATGCGGCGCTCCAGTCGCCGAAAGTCTTCATGGCCAAAGCGATTCGGCGATGCGTCAATTTCTGGCGGACTCGAGCCACCGAGCTGCCCGTCCAGTTCGCTCAGTTGGCACCGGACGATGCCAGATCCGGCGAACAACTGCGAAGGGAACTTTACGCCGGAGAAGCTGTCTGGGGGACGCCGCTGGCACCCATCCAGACATGGATCCGCTACCGCTACAGCAACTGGTTGACCGGCAACACGCTGTTGATGATCGTGACCGGACTGGCCACGGTCGTGATGATCTATCGCAAATCGACGCGGGCGGGGGGCATTTGGGTTGCTGCGGTCTTCGGTTATTTTTCCCTGGTCACGGGAATCCTGGAGATCCCCGCCTACCGGTATCGAATGATTGTCGAACCGATGGTGTTGCTGGTGATCAGCGTGTCCGCCAGCCTGCTGTTGCCGGGAAGTTCCGCCCCAACCGACCAGACACAATGAACGCATGAGTGAGACGATCGAACTGTCCGTCGTGATGCCCTGCCTGAACGAGGCCGATACGGTCGCCACGTGCGTGCAAAAAGCCGTGCGGGCCATGCAGGAGAAAGGCGTTGTCGGCGAAGTCGTCGTGGCGGACAACGGCAGCACCGACGGATCGCAGGAGTTGGCGGCCGAGCACGGCGCGCGTGTGGTCCCCGTCACCGAACGCGGCTACGGCGCGGCCCTGATGAATGGGATTGAGGCCAGTCGGGGACGGTTCGTCCTGATGGGCGACGCCGACGACAGCTACGACTTTCTGGAGATCCCAAAGTTCGTCGACGCGCTCCGGCAGGGGTCCGATCTGGTGCAAGGCTGTCGCCTTCCCCGCGGCGGCGGGCACGTGATGCCCGGGGCGATGCCCTTCCTGCACCGCTGGTTCGGCAACCCCGTGCTCAGCTGGTTGGTTCGATTGATGTTCCGCATCCCGATCAACGACGTTTACTGTGGCATGCGCGGATTCACGCGGAAGCACTACGACCGTCTGGACCTGCGCTCGCCCGGGATGGAATTCGCCACCGAGATGATCATCAAGAGTGGCTTGTACGGCGCATCGATGAGCCAGGTGCCGATCACGCTGCATCCGGACGGCAGGAAGGAACACGGCCCGCACCTGCGTACGTTCCGCGACGGTTGGCGTACCCTGCGGCTGTTCCTGGTGTTCAGTCCCAAATGGACGTTCTTCCGCCCCGGACTGCTGCTGATGGCGATCGGCTTGCTGGGTTACGCCTTGGCGATGCCTCAAACCGCGGTTTTCGGTGCCAAGCTGGACGTCCACACCCTGCTGGTGGCAAGCCTGCTGATTTTGATGGGCTGGCAGTGCGTCTTGCTGGCGGTACTGGCAAGGATCTTCACCGGCCGGGAGGGCATGATGCCGCCACACGAAAAACTGGAACGGGTGACGGTGGAACGGGGACTGGTGTTGGGGATCCTGGAAGGTGCGATTGGAGCGTTGTTGATCCTGGTGATTGTCTGGCGCTGGTGGCGCCAAGACTTTGGCCCCCTGGTCTATCCGCAGACGATGCGTTGGGTCGTCCCCGGCGTCACCCTGGTGGCGATCGGATTCCAGACCGCGATGGCGTCATTGATGGCCGGGGTGTTGCAGATGCAACGCCACCGACGCGCCCCCGTGGCTGTTGAACGGGAATCTGCAACGGGGGCGGCGTGATGCAAGGTGACGCCCAACCCAACATCATTCGCCACGTCGCGTCGGGCCAACTTTGCTGCGACCCCGAATGGGAAGCTGCCTACAAGCGGTTTGAAACACCGGAAGAAGAAATTCAAAAGTTCATTGGCCGGCTGAAGCGGTTCGGCTTTGAGGAGCTGGATCGGGACGCGCGGATCGTCGAGATCTTTTGCGGCCGTGGAAACGGGCTGATCGCTTTGCAGCGGATGGGGTTTCGACGGTTGGAGGGCGTCGACCTGAGCGACACACTGCTGGAGGAGTACCGGGGCCCGGCGACGCTGCATCTGGCCGACTGCTTGGACCTTCCGATGCCAGCGGACAGCTACGACGTGGTGATCGTCCAGGGAGGACTGCACCACCTGCCACGGATCCCGGACGACCTGGATCGGTCGCTGGCCGATGTCGCACGGATCCTTCGCCCCGGCGGGTCGTTCTACGTGATTGAACCGTGGCGGACGCCGTTCCTGGTGCTCGCCCACGCCATCACGGATCGGTCGCTGGTGCGCAAGCTGTATGCCAAAGGCGACGCCTTGGCGACGATGACCGAACGTGAACGGGTGACGTACGAACAATGGCTGGGCGCGCCCGAGGTGATTCGGCACAGCTTCGATCGACATTTCCGCGTTCTGTCCTGGCAAACCCGGTGGGGAAAGCTGGCCGCCGTCGCGACGCCAGGCGATCAACCTGCCAGCGATGCTTCTGCAGGCGTTGCCGCCACTGGCGAACGTGCCGATCGAGATTCCGCTTCTGCTGATTGACGCCAGACGGTTTGCTCCGTTCCTTTCCTCCCGCACCGAAAGCTCAACCGTGAAGCCCTCTTTGATCCGGCACTGGATTGACGCGAAGCCCCACGGCACCGAAAGCGGCCGGCGGTTCCAGTCGGTCAATCCGGAAGATGGAACGGTTGTCGCGGAGGCGTTGCGTGGCGGAGCGGACGACGTTGACAAGGCGGTGGATGCTGCCCACCGCGCCGCCGAACCGATGGCCCAGACCACTCCGTCCGAGCGCGAAACCATCCTGCTCCAGGCCGCGGCTTTGCTGCAGCGTGACGCCGATGAGTTTTGCGATTTGTTGATTCGTGAAATCGGGTCCCCGATCGGCAAGGCAAAGATGGAAATCGAGATCGCGACTCGGTTGCTGAAGGCAAACGCGGGGATCACGCGACGCCTGACCGGCCGGACCTACCCCAGCGACATCCAGGGTCGATGGAGTTTGGGCTTTCGCCGCCCGATCGGCGTGGTCGCCGGGATCACGCCATTCAACGTGCCGCTGATCAAAGGCGTCAAACAGGCCAGCACGTCGCTGGCGACCGGAAACACGTTTGTCTGGCTGCCATCGGAGCACACACCGGCCATCGCCGATCGCACGGCGCGTCTGTTCCACGAAGCCGGTGTCCCGCCGGGCGCGATGAACGTGGTGTTCGGAGACGGCAGCGAAATTGGTGACCACCTCGTGTCGGACGCGCGGGTCGCCGCGGTGACGTTCACGGGATCCGAGCGCGTCGGCCGTCACGTGCAATCGATCTGCGGGGCGGAAGGAAAGCGTGTTACTTTGGAGTTGGGTGGCAAGAATCCTTTGGTGGTGCTGTCCGATGCCGACCTCCCCACCGCGATCCAGGCGGCAATCCGCGGCGGATTTATCTACCAGGGACAGATCTGCATGGCGTCCAGCCGGATCATCGTGGCCCGATCCGTGTACCAGGCGTTCCTGGACGGTTTCGTTGCGGCTGCCTCGGGCTTGTCCCTGGGTCCGCTCAGGGAGCCGACGACGATGATCGGTCCGCTGATCGACTCGCAAACCTGCGACCGAATTCGCGAGCGTCTGCGACAGGCTGTCGAGCGGGGCGCCAAGATTTGCTGCGGCGGGCAATGGTCAGGAAACCGGTTGCACCCCACCGTGATCATCGACGTCGATGAAGACATGCTGCTGTTGCGGGAGGAAATCTTCGGACCGGTCGTCACGGTGGAAGGAGCAAACGACGTCGACCACGCGATCAACTTGGCCGCAAGCGCCCCCGGGATCCTGTCCGCCGCCGTCCACACCGCTTCGTTGGCGACGGCAATGGAATTCGCCCAACGACTGCCGACCGCGATGCTGCACATCAACGATTCGACCTTGCAGCAAGAGCCCGAGGTCCCCTTCGGAGGCGACGGTGCCAGCGGTTTTGGTCGCGAAGGGATGGAAACAGCGCTCGATGATTTCACGCGTTGGCAATGGGTGACGATGCGCGGCGTCTGACGTGGGGTGGAGTACCGGACGCCCCAACCACGTCGGGCTGCCGATGCGACAGGGGGCCGCAAGAGCACCCTGCAACACGCCAACGTCAGCCAGAGGTGCTATGCAACACCACCAAGCGACACCGCGCCGCGGCGGTTCCTAACGGCCGACCAAACGCTATCCTTGTTGGATGGAAATCTCACAAGAATTGGCTGACCGCGTGATGCGGTTGGTGGTGTCGTCGGACTATCGCCCCAGCAAGCCGAAGCAAATCGCCGAAACACTGCGTCTGGATCCGGACGAATACCGCGAACTGCGTCGGACGATCAAACAATTGGTCCTGGAGGGTCGATTGTTCTACGGGTCCAACCACTTGGTGATCAGCCCTGGCATGGTGGGCGGCCCCCACGACCAGGTGCGCGGGGTCTTTCGGATGGCCGCCGGCGGCGAATTCGGGTTCCTGCGTCCGGGTGACAGCGGCGACGAAGCCGTGACCGAGGATTTCTTCATCCCACCCGGCCAGACCGGCGGGGCATTGGAAGGCGATCTGGTCGAGGCCAAGGTCCGCCCCTCACGTCGCGGCGGAACAGAAGCCAGCGTCGTCCGGATCATCCAGCGGGCACGACGTCAATTCACCGGCACCTTTGCCACACTGAAGGGACAAGCCGTCGTCTACCTGGACGGGACCCCCTACGAGGAACCGGTGCAAGTCGGCGACGTCAAAGGCTTGCCCATCGAGACCGACGACAAGGTGTTTGTCGAAGTCGTCAAGTTCCCGGAGGAAGACGGCAAGGGGGGCGAAGCGATCATCTTGGAACGCTTGGGCAGCAGCACCAACCCGGCCATCGACACCCTGACGATCATGCGGCAGTACGGTCTGCCGGACGAATTTCCCGAAGAGGTGATCGACGAAGCCCGACAGCGCGCCGATGAGTTCGATGAAGACCAGATTCCGGCCGACCGATTGGACCTGACCGAACACCTGACGGTCACCATCGATCCCTTCGACGCCCGTGATTTTGACGATGCAATCTCCTTGCAACGCGAACAGAACGGACACTGGCGTTTGTGGGTTCACATCGCCGACGTCGGACACTTCGTGAAACCCGGCGGAAAACTGGATGAAGAGGCGCGGCGTCGGGCAACCAGTGTTTACCTTCCGGACCGCGTCATCCCGATGGTCCCGGAAATCATCAGCAACCACCTGGCAAGTCTGCAGCCGGACAAGCAGCGGCTGGCCAAGACGGTTGAAATCGAGATGGACGAAGACGGAACCGTCGTCCACACCGAGGTGCACAACAGTGTGATCCGCAGCGATTTGCGTTTGCACTATGCCCTGGTGGACCAGTTCTTGGATTCGCCGGAAAAGTACCAGGACAAATGGGGACCGGCCATCTGCGACCTGTTGCGGGACATGCACACCTTGGCGATGCAGATCCGCCAACGCCGCTTCCGTCGCGGTGCCATTTCGATGGACATGCCCGAGGTCAAATTGGAATTGGATCGCAGCGGCAAAGTCAAAGGCGCTTACCGCACGGTGAACACCGAAAGCCATCAGATCATCGAAGAGTTCATGCTGGCCGCCAACCAGGCGGTGGCAACGTGGTTGGACGACGCCGATCTGAACTTCCTGCATCGCATCCACCCGCCGCCGGAACGGCGAAAGCTTCGCCAACTCTCCAACTTCGTCCGCGACCTGCGGCTGGGAATCGACTCGGTCGAGAGTCGCTTCGAGATCCAGCAGGTGCTGGACCGCGTCGCCGGCACGCCCCTTGAAGATGCCGTCAACTTCGCGGTGCTCAAGAGCATGAACAAAGCCGTTTATGGGCCTCAGAACGACGGCCACTACGCGCTGGACATGCAGCACTATTGCCACTTCACCAGCCCCATTCGACGCTACCCCGACCTGACGGTTCACCGCCTGGTGGATCGATTGCGGGCCGGCGAATCGACGCCCGACGACGCCTACGGCACGGTGTTGAAATTGGGACACCACTGCAGCGACATGGAACGCAACGCCGCTCAGGCCGAACGCGAATTGACTCAGTTGAAGCTGTTGCACTTTCTCAAGAAGCATCTCGGCCAGACCATGCCCGCAGTCATCAGCCGGGTGTTCGGCGACGGCTTCCTGGCCCGCTGCATCAAGTTGCCCGTGGACGGATACGTCGGGATGCACCAGTTGCCGCCCGACAAGTACCGGTTTGAACGACGCGGCCAGATGTTGGTGGGATTCAAGGCACACAACCGCTATCGCCTGGGAGACCAGCTGACCGTCCGCGTGGCCAAGGTGGATCTGACGCAGCGGCAACTGTTCTTCGAACCGGTCAAGAACCATTCGGTGGGCAAGAGCGACCCCTTCGATCGCAGCGGGAAAGCGTCCAACAAATCACCGTACAAGGCGAAGCGAAAAAAAGACCGGCGTGACAAGAAGAAAAAGAAACGCCGGAAACGCTGACGCGGCGGCCACACCGGCCGGGGCGGTGAACGTTCACCGCGCAGAATGAACGGGGAGCGTCAAATCGGACGGTACCGGCGCGGTTCGTCCAATCCGACCCGCCTTTGCGATCGGCCGGGATTCTCTGATCGGGCGGGCTTTCGCGATCGGCAGGGCCCCCGCGATTGGCCGGGGGTGGAGGTGAAAATTCGCGACATTTTCGCTTCCGATGCGTTTCGACCGCGCCGAACCCTGGAACGTGCTTGCACATTCGATACACTCTGGCGGTGTCATGACGACCGAGGCCGCAGGCCAAGATCGCCACGCCGCACACTGATCGTTGACATTTTGGCCCCGCATTCGAAGCGTCCCGACACGGTGATTGTCGTCCAACAATCGCCTGCCGTTGGCGTGGATTGGTGTGATGGGTGCAGTGAGACTTCGGCGCGACACGAGTCATTGGTCGACAAAGCCAGCACCGACGGACCGCACCCAACCCCTTTCGAGTGACGCATGAGTCAGGTTCAACTTTCCTCCACCCCGCTCGACCGGTGCCATCGCGACGCGGGCGCTCGCATGGTTCCCTTCGCGGGCTGGGAGATGCCGATCCAGTACGATTCGATCGTCAGCGAGCATCACGCCTGCCGCACCGCCGCGGCCCTCTTTGACGTCTCCCACATGGGTCGACTTCGCTTCGACGGCGAGGGCAGCGCAGAATTGCTGGATCGGTTGATGACGCGTCGCGTCACGGATCTGGCCGTCGGTGGCGTGCGTTACGGGCTGATTTGCAACCGCGACGGAGGCACGCTGGACGACGTTCTGGTCTCTCACCTGAAGACGCCCAGCGACACGCGTTATCACCTGCTGGTCGTCAACGCCGCCAATCGGGAAAAGATCGTCGATTGGATCAAGCCTCACCTGGAAGACTTTCCACGCGTGACGTTTTCCGATCGCACGGAAGTGACGGCCATGATTGCCGTCCAGGGCCCGCTGGCGATGGAAACCTGCAAGCGACTGTTTTCCTTTGACCCCGCTCGATTGAAATACTACCAGGCGGCGATCACCGACCACCTGTCCAAACCGGTCATCGTCAGCCGCACGGGGTACACCGGCGAGGACGGATTTGAAATCGTCTGTCGTGCCGAAGAGGCGACGCGGGTTTGGGAAAACTTCTTGCTGGCCGGACGCGACGCCGGCTTTCGTCCCGCCGGCCTGGGCGCGCGCGACACGTTGCGGATGGAGGCCGGGATGCCGCTGTACGGACATGAGCTGAGCGAATCGATCGACCCGATCTCCGCCGGGCTCCGCTTCGCCTGCAACATCAAGGACCGCCAGTTCATCGGTCGCGATGCCATCGCCGACCTGATCCAATCCGGCACCCGTCAAGTCCGGATCGGGTTGCTGCCCGAGGGCAAGCGTCCCGCACGGGACGGCGCCGAAGTGCTTGACCTGGACGGAAACCCGGTGGGCACCGTGGTCAGCGGAGGCCCTTCACCGACACTCGGGCACCCGATCGCGATGGCGATGGTGGATCGCGAACATGCCGACGCCCAGGCGTTCCAAGTGGACATTCGCGGCAAACGCTCCAAGGCGACCCGGACCAAACTGCCGTTTTACAAGCGGCCCCAATAGCACCCTTTTCCCAACCGACTGGTTCAACCTGTTTGCAGAGGAGCTGACAACGTGGCACGCGATAAGAGCAAGCTTTTGTACGCCGAAACCCATGAGTGGGTCGACGTGTCCGAGGAAGGCGGACAAAAGATCGCAACGATCGGGATTTCGGACTTTGCGATCGAACAACTCAACGACCTGGTGTACATGGATTTGCCAGAAGTCGGAAAAACGGTCGACGCCGGAGATGAATTCGGTGAAGTCGAGTCCGTCAAAGCGGTCAGTCCGTTGTACAGCCCGGTCGGCGGCGAAGTCGTCGAGGTGCACAGCGACCTGCCGGACAACCTGGAAGGTCTGAACGATGATCCTTACGACTTCGGCTGGATCGTCAAAATCAAAATCGAAGACGAGTCCGGACTGGAGTCTTTGATGGACTTTGCCGCCTACCAAAAACAGTGCGCTGAATCCGGCTGAGTTTCGCGATTCTTACTGTCGCGTCGTCGGCCCGGTTCCCCGGGCCGGTCACTGACTCGGCTGGCGACGGCCGAGAAGTAGCGGTCCCACCCCGACCGCACCACCTGTCTGCCAACCCACCCTGGACGTTTTTATGAACGGGTATCTGTTTCACACCGAATCCGACCGCCGCGAAATGCTCCGCGCGATCGGTGCCGAATCGGTTCAAGAAATCATCGACGGCCAAGTGCCGCCGGCGGTGCAGATGAAGCGGCCGCTGGAGTTGCCGCCGGCCGCTGATGAGATGACCCTGGAGAGTGAACTGCGGCGGTTGGCCGCTTCCAACGCGTCGGTCTCGTCGCACGTGTGCTTCATGGGTGGTGGGGCCTACGACCATTTCATCCCCGCGGTCGTCGATGAGATCGCTTCGCGGGGCGAATACTACACGTCGTACACGCCTTACCAGGCGGAAGTCAGCCAGGGCAACCTGCAGGTGATGTTCGAGTACGAGACGCTGGTCAGCCAGATCACCGGCTTGGACGTCAGCAATGCCAGCCTGTACGACGGTGGATCGGCCGCCACCGAAGCGGTGCTGATGGCGCTCGCTTCGGTCAAGAAACGCCACAAGGTCATCACCAGTGACGCGGTGCACCCCGAGTATCGCGAGATCTTGGAAGCGTATTTGCAAAACATCGATGCCGAGTTGGTGGTCGTGCCGGCTTCGGAATCTGGGACCAGCGAAGGCATCCTCGACGCGATCGACGAACAGACCGCTTGCGTGCTGATTCAGCACCCGAACTTTTTCGGCCGCCTGGAACAAGTTCGAAAGATCGCGGATGCGGCGCATCAAGCGGGCGCCCTGGTCATCCAGTCGTTCGACCCGATCAGCGTGGGTTTGCTGAAACGCCCCGGGGATCTGGGCGTCGACATCGCCGTGGCCGAGGGCCAATGCCTAGGCAATCCGCTGCAATACGGCGGCCCCTACCTGGGCATCATGGCTTGTCGCCAGGACCTGATGCGTCGGATGCCGGGCCGCATCGCGGGCCAGACCACCGACCGTCGTGGCAACCGCTGTTGGGTGCTGACCCTGCAGACGCGCGAACAACATATTCGACGTGAGAAGGCGACCAGCAACATCTGCAGCAACCAAACGCTGCTGGCATTGCGGGCGACCGTGTACCTCAGCTTGCTGGGTCCCCAGGGCTTGAAGGAAACGGCCGAACACTGCGTCGTCAAAACCAACCAGGCTCGTGAGCGATTCGCCGCCAGCGAACGCTTTGAACTGGTTCACGCCGGTCCGGTATTTAAAGAATTCCTGGTCCGCGATCGCGAAGGCGACGTCCAAGCTCTGCTGGAACACGCCACCGATCACGGCGTGCTGGCCGGGGTCCCGGTGGGGCCGATGGAACCGAAATGGAAGGACTGTTTCCTGGTGGCGGTCACCGAGAAGCGGACCGAAGCGGATCTGGACCGGCTGATGAAAGTTCTGGAATCCGCGCCGGCGGACGAAGCGAATCGACTGGCTGAAACTGTTTGAAAGGTGAATCGAGATGCGTAACCAACAAGCCACCAAGCTGCTGTTCGAAATGAGTCGAAGCGGACGGCGCGCGCACCATCTGCCGCCGTTGCCCGCCGAAGGCGAAACAGCCGCGTCGCTGCTCCCCGCTGACCAATTGGCCGATGCGCCACCCCCGCTGCCCGAACTGGCCGAGGGTGACGTGGTTCGCCACTTCGTCAACTTGTCGACGCTGAACATGAGTGTCGACACCCACTTCTATCCGCTCGGTTCGTGCACGATGAAGTACAATCCCAAGCGGAACGAGCGGATGGCATCGCTGCCCGGCCTGGTCGACGTGCATCCCCTTCAAAGCGACCGCTCGGTCCCCGGCGTGTTGCAGATGCTGTACGAGTTGCAACAAATGATCGGCGAGATCGCTGGGCTGCCGGGCGTCTCCTTGCAGCCGGCCGCCGGAGCGCACGGCGAGCTGACCGCCCTGTTGGTCGCGGCCGCCTATTATCGCGATCGCGGTGAAGACCAGCGTCGCTACGTCTTGACCGCGGATTCCGCCCACGGGACCAACCCGGCAAGCGCCCAGATGGCCGGCTTCTCGACGCGAACGGTCAAGAGCAATGCCCAGGGGCTGGTGGATCTGGACGACTTGAAAAGCAAGTTGGACGACAAGACCGCGGTGTTCATGCTGACCAACCCGAACACGCTGGGGCTGTTCGATTCGCAGATCAAGGAAATCACCGACCTGGTTCACGAGGCCGGCGCGCTGATTTATTTGGATGGTGCCAACATGAATGCGATTCTGGGGATCACCCGCCCCGGGGATTTTGGTGCCGACCTGATGCACTTCAATCCGCACAAAACCTTTTCGGGTCCGCACGGCGGCGGCGGACCCGGCGCCGGGCCGATCTGCGTTCGCGACTTCCTGGCGGATTACCTGCCCGGTCCGGTGGTGGAAAAGGTCGGAGAGGAATTCCGCACCGTCGACCCGGCCAAGACGATTGGCCGTGTCCGGAGCTTTTTCGGCAATGTCGGCGTGCTCGCGCGGGCCTACATCTACATCCGCACTTACGGCAAGGAAGGTCTGCGCCGCGTCAGCGAGGATGCCGTGCTGGGGGCCAACTACCTGCTCAGCAAAGTGCGTCACATTTTGGACGTGCCCCACGGCGACCGCTGCATGCACGAGTTCGTCGCCTCGGCAAAGAAGCTGAAAAAGGAGAAGCACTTGTCGGCCATGGATCTGGCGAAACGGCTGCTGGACTTCGGGTTTCACGCGCCGACCGTCTACTTCCCGTTGGTCGTTGAAGAAGCCGTGATGGTGGAACCCACCGAAACCGAGAGCAAGGAAACGCTGGATGCGTTCGCCGAAGCGCTGTTCCGCATCACGGAAGAATCCGGCGATGTGGTCGAACACGCCCCGCATTCGACGAACATCAGCCGTCCCGATGACGTGATCGCGGCGCGAAAACCGATCCTGCGATGGACGGAAAAGGACAAATGACGGCCGAGTCGGTCGGGCGCCTGCTGCCGTTTCGTCGGGGCGACGCCGCCTGGAACATGGCCTTGGACCAGGCGTTGCTGGAATCGGTCGACCGCACCGCCCGCCAAGACGGTCGTGCTGCTGCCACGCTGCGGTTCTACGGCTGGAAAACGGCGACGCTCTCACTGGGTTACTTTCAATCCAGCGAACCATTGCCTCCGACATTTCGGAACGTCGCCCAAGTGCGCCGATCGACCGGAGGCGGTGCCATCCTGCACCACCATGAACTGACCTACAGCCTGACCTATCCGATCCAGGCCCGCGACTCGGGCGCCCGGATGGAACTTTACCGCGGCGTGCATGCGGCAATCGCCCAGGTTCTTGCCGAACGGTCGATCTCGGCCCGACCTCATCGCCTGGACTCGCGGCTGGGCGGTGACGCCGATGCATTTCTGTGCTTTCAACGACGGACCGACGAGGACTTGATCGTCAGCGGTTACAAAGTGCTCGGCAGCGCGCAGCGCCGCATGCGACAGGCAGTCTTGCAACACGGCAGTCTGCTGTTGCGGGTCAGCCGACATGCCCCGGAGCTTCCAGGATTGTTTGAACTGACATCGATCGACCTGGACGTGGAAAAACTGTCGGAACAAATCGCCCGGCAACTCGGTCAAACACTTGGCATTCGCTTTGCGGCCGACGGTGAAACGGAACAGGAACGGACATCGGCCCTGCAAATCGTTGCCGATCGGTTCGCCAGCGACCGCTGGTGGAATCGCCACTAACGTTCAACAGGAAATGGGAACGTCGTCATGCTCAGCCGACGGCCGCGGCGCGACGAAGGAGACTCCGTCACGATCGATCGGCGGCAATGCGGGTTGGTCGATGGTGGTGTTTCCGCCCCAACTATCGATGGTGTACATCTGCGAATTCGGCGAGAAACGCCCATGGAGTGGTTCGGATTCTTACCCCCTCCTTGGGCTATGAGTGAGGCATAAAAGTAGGATTGCGGCATTCTCCCTGCCTGTGTAACCGTCTACACTACTCGTAGCTCGGTTGCATGGAGTTCGGTGGGCAATCCCGCAACTCGACTGATCCCCCGGATGCGTAGAACGCCTGGCCCGCGTTCGAAATTCAAAGTAACAGGTGCGTTATGCAAGTGAAGCTCAAGGTCAAGACGGGAAGTCATGAGGGAACCGAGATTCCCGTCACGGGGGAGAAGTTTCTAATTGGACGAAGTGACTCCTGCCAGTTGCGGCCCAAGAGCGATTCGATCAGTCGAAAACACTGCATCCTGGTGATCCGAGAAGGACGCGTCTTGATCCAGGATCTGAAAAGCCGGAACGGGACTTACGTCAACGAGAAGCGACTTCCCAGCGACCGCGCCAAGGTTCTCAATGCCGGCGACCTGCTCCGCGTGGGCAAGCTGCAATTCGAAGTGATGATCGAACACGGTTTGCACGGGAATAAGAAACCGCAGGTGGCCGACGTTCAAGACGCAGCCGCCCGCACCGTCAAGGAAAGTGACAGCCGATTCGAAGAAGTGGACGTCACGGGCTGGTTGGATGAAGCCGACCAGATTGACCGGGTCCGCAAACTTTCCGATCCCGATACGCGTCAGTTCAAGGTGGACGATGCCAAGAAGATCGAACAGGAGGCTGCCGAGGACGAATCCAGCGGTGACCTCTCGGTCAACGACACGTCTTTGATCGAGCGATTGCGACAGCAGAAAAAGCAGAAGAAGGGCAAATTGCCCGAAGGCATGAGAAAGGCCACCACGGAGAACTCCAAGGATGCCGCGGACGACGCCCTGAAGCGATTCTTCAGCGGTCGTTAGCGGACACGCGGCAGGCTTGCTGTGAACTGTCGCCCTGATCTCAAGCTTTGTTCGAGCCGCGTCTTGGCGGCGAACGTAAAACAAAATCGACCGCGACACGGCCGTCGCGGCTCCGGAATACCTGTTCCGGGATTCTTGATCAGACGCAACTTGATCTGACATTGGAATGCCGAATCCTCACCGACCGTTGCTTCCAGCCGCCAGGAAGGCTCGCCAGGAGTTGAAGATCTCCGCCGCCGCGGCTCCGGAATCGAACGCCGCTTTGGCGCGTCGAATCGTCGCCGACGACGCCCACGCCTTTGCGGTTCTCGTCGATCGGTATCACGACTTTGTGTTCCGAATTTGTTTCTCAATTTTGCGTCATCGGCAGGACGCTGAAGACGCTACCCAGGAAACGTTTACCCGCGTCGTTCGCTACTTGGACCGCTGGGACCCTCGGCGGCCACTGGAGCCGTGGCTGGCCAAGGTCGCCGGGAATCGATCCCGCAGCCAATTGGCGCGGCGAAAAAGTCACGCCCCGCTGACCTCGGTCGCCGAACCACCGTCGGACTGCAGCACTCAGGCACAGGCCGCCGCGGCGTTGCGGGAAGAGATTGCATTGGCGTTGCGGTCCTTGCCGACACGGCAGCGGCAAGCGTTTGAACTATTCCATCAGCGGTCGATGCCTTATGCGGAGATCGCCGAACAACTGCGGTGCCCCGTCGGTACGGTAAAGACGCTGGTGCATCGCGCGCGGGCGGGGCTGATCCAGCGACTGCAACACCGCGATGTGTTGTTTCCTTCCGGCACTTCGTCCGGTGCCCCGACTTCTCCGGGAGACGCGTCATGAACTGTCATGAATTCCAGCGGCAGCTAGACGATTTACTTGACCGGCGGCAGGATCCGTCGCGAGACAGCCAGTTGCAAGCCCACGCTGCGGACTGCCAAGCGTGCCGGGGACGGATGGCAATCTGGCAAGGTATCGACGCCTCATTGGCGAGCGGCCGAGTTTCACTGGCCTCGTCGGAGCATCCCCGAAACGGCCGCCGACGCACCGCTGCCGTCGCGACATGGCTGGGTACCCTGGCCGCCGCCGGACTGTTGATCGCCTGGGGACATCAGGTGCTACGCGAAGATCCTGTCACGGGTCCCGTTGCCGTACTGCCACCCGACGCCACAGCGATCTCACCGACGTCTCCCCTGCCCTCCCGGGACACGGACGTGGCGACAAGCCAACGCCGCCGTAACGCCGACGCGACGACTGACGCGGGGGTGGCCTCACTGCTCCGCGCGACACCCTGGTGGGCCGCAGTCCAGGAAGCCGCCGTCCGGGAAGAAAATTGGGTCCGCCAAACGATCCCGGCGGTGGTTTCGGTTCGACAGGGCGTTGCGCCCATTGAACGTTCCATGCGGCAAGCGATCGCGATCCTGATCCAAAGTGGACAGCCGGCGGCTTCCAAATCTCAGATGAGACCGGAAGAGCCATCGCAGCCGTTCAATGAGCAGACGTCGAAGGTTCGCCGAGACGTCCGCTGGGATGACGTCGCATGAACCGGTGCGATTTGATCGGGCATCGAACGGTGGCTCGAATGACCGCACGATTCTCGCCGGTGTTTCGACTTGCGGTGTTTCGGCCGGCAGTATCTCGACCGGCGGTGATCCGCTTGCTGGTGGTCGCGCTGCTGGTCGTGATTTCCCATCGTGTGGCTCGAGCCGACCAGCGGGTGGTCCTCAAAAGCGGGATCACGCTGCAGGGTCTGATGGCGGAGATCGCTTCGCTAAACCAGAATCCTTTTGATGCTGGCGGACGCGGTGACGTCAAATCCCGCCCCATTTTGCTGGTCGACGATGGTCTGCGCCGCGTGTATGTGCACCGACGCGGGATGGTCGCGGGTCCGCCGCAGGACGTCCGTGGCGTCGAACAAACGATTGAATTCAAACAGGCACCGCCCTTGGAAGGACGTCCGGTTCAAGGGATCGGCGACATCCTGGCCGTGTCCGATTTCAACGAATTCGGCCGCCGCGTCATCACGGTACGTGGTCCGACGGGCGAATCGCTGGACGTGATTCAGGGCATTACCGAGATCAATTCGCGGTATGCCAAGATCGAAGCGCTCAACAAGAAACCGGCGTATGAATGGGACATGCGGGTCGCCACGCGATCGATTCCGCCGGCCACGCTGCAAAGAATCTTTCGCCGGCGGATTGACCAGACCGATCTGGACCAGCGTTTGGTCGTCGTGCGTTTCTTTATCGAAGCCGGCTTGCACCGCGCCGCCGAAGAAGAATTGACGCGCACGATCCGTGACTTTCCCGAAGCCAAGGACATGGAAGCCCAGCTGATCGGGATCGTGCAACAGCAGGCGGTTCAGTTGATCGACGAGGCCAAGCTACGCGCCTCAGTCGGCCAGGAGCAATTCGCTCGGGACATCCTGAGCCGGTTTCCCATGAATGCCGTCGGACGGACCACCCGCATCACGGTCCGCGACGAGCTGGCTCGAATTGACGAGTTACAACAACAGGCCCAGTCTTTGGCCGATGCCCTTCGTCAAGACATCGAACAATTGGACGAGGCACCTCGGGACGCCCTGCAACCGATTCTCAATGAGATCCAAGCCAACCTGTCTTCGGCGACGCTTCCACGGCTGAACGACTATTCGCGACTGCGTCAGTCGGACACCGTGACGCTGGAAGAACGCGTCGCCTTGGCCGTTGCCGGCTGGTTGCTCGGTCCCGGATCGGGCGAACAAAACCTGACGGTAGCCACCGCCTTGGTGCAAGTGCGTGACCTGGTGTCGGAGTACCTCGGTTCCGCCGACGCCGATCGCCGGGCGGGGATCCTGGAAGAGTTGAAATCGCTGGAAGGGGCGCAGATCGAATACATCGCGAGGATGTTGCCTCTACTGCATCCGGTCAAAACCTGGCCGGAAGGGTCCGAAGACCCCGACGTGCCGGGGCTGTACCGAATCGGCGACGTCTCGCAACCGCCCGCCGTCGATGATCTGGATGCGACCCCCAATTACATGATCCAGTTGCCGCCAGAGTACGATCCGCTTCGCGAGTATCCGTGCCTGGTGGTTTTGTCGCCGCCGAACGCTCCGCCCGAACTGGAAATGACCTATTGGGCCGGCAAGTATGATCCGGTCCAAGGAGCGCGCAGCGGTCAAGCCATGCGGCACGGATACATTGTCGTTTCTCCCGTCTGGGGAATCACCGAACAACGGCAGTACGAATACACGCCGCGGGAACACTACGCGGTCTTGGCGGCACTGCGCCACGCCATGCGTCGAGCCTCCATCGATGCCGACCGAGTCTACTTGGCGGGCCACGGCGAAGGCGCTACCGCAGCCTGGGACATCGCGCTTTCACACCCGGATCATTGGGCCGGCTTGATCAGCATCAACGGCGAGCCTTCCAAGACGATCCAGCACTATTTCCCCAACGCCCGACACATCCCGCTGTACTTTGTGATGGGCGAATCGTCCGGCCCCAAAGCGCCGCTGATCCGCATGGGGCCGATCCTTGATGATTACATGCACGTCCGCAACGATGCGACCGTGGTGATGTACCGCGGACGCGGCGCCGAACCCTACTTCGAAGAATTGCCCGAAATGTTCAAATGGCTGAACGTTTCCACGCACGTCCGCAAACCGATCCCGACCGATTTTGAAGCCGCGACGATGCGGAGCGGCGATCAGTATTTTTGGTGGCTGGAACTGGGACCGTTGAAACCGCTGGTCGATCTGAATCCTGTCCTCTGGGATCAGGAGAAACGCAAGCGGGCTGGAAAGGTCAGTGGCGAAGTGGGATCAGGGAACCAGATTCGCATTTCCGGTCCCGCCGACAACTTTATCGTCTGGTTGCGTCCCGAGATGGGCATCGATTTGAGTCAGCAGGTGGTGATCCGCTACGGGACTTCGCCCACACGTTTCGACTTTGACTTCGACGTAGAAACGATCCTGGAAGATGCCCGCCAGCGTGCGGATCGCAAGCGCCCTTATTGGGCCAAGGTGCCCGTTCCGTAGGGACAGGGTAGCCGTTCCCTAGGGACAGGGGCAGGAACCGAGACGGTTGCCGCTGCGAAGTCCGAGGCTCAATCTTCCGAGATACTCCCGGCTGGCAGAGCCAGCCCTACATGGCGTTCCAGGGCGGAGCCCAGGAACGAGGGGGGGGACGCCATCAATGCCTGGTTCCAAGGCTCCCGCCTTGGAACCCACTGCCCGTCAGGCTCCGCCTGACAAACAGAGCCCTGCATGGCGTTCCAGGGCGGCGCCCAGGAACGAGGGGAGGGGAAGACCACCAATGCCTGGTTCCAAGGCTCCCGCCTTGGAACCCACTGCCCGCCAGGCTCCGCCTGACAATCGTTCGCCCACCGGCGGCAGCCTCAACCAGCACGGTTCGATTCCCGAAACGGTCCCATTCCGAACAGGGTCGACGGGGGATCAGGATCACCTCCTGAAGAAAAATCCTGCAGGATCTTGGCCGTTGGGGATAGTTTCCTGCCCTTGCCCTTCGATTCAGGCTCGTTCCCATCTGCGGGCGGAAGTGTCGCAGAAGTGAACCTGGACGCCAGTGAAAGTGACAAGGACAATGCCCGGGAAACGAATGATGCCTGCCGCCCGTTCCCTTCCCCGCGGGCGGCCGAGAAGACGGCCTTCGATTCCCACCCACCTGCCTTGCCCACCGGTTTTGATTCCCGTGTCGACCACCGAACCCGCCGAATTCCGCCCGCCATCCCCTGCCACGCGGCTGGGCCGTGTTGGCGATGGTGACGGCACGTTGGGTCCGGCGGACTTCCAACGGATCGGGATATCACCGCGGGAGACCCGCTCGGCGGTCATCCGTCGCGCTGCCGCAAGGACATCACAATCGTTGGCCAGCAAGCAGCTCCGCTGCCCGAGTGTCGCCACCGAGGAACAACTCTTTCGTGTGGCTTTGTCGACGTATCGCCTGCTTGACCCGAGGCAACGCGGCAACGACCACGCGCGGGCCCATTTGGGACGCATCCGTCAGGGCGACTTGATGAGTGCCGAACGGGCCGCGTTCGCGATTGTTCAACCGACAAAGCACGACGACGTCGCGTCCCCCTCGCATGCGGACGTTCCTGCAACGGAACAGTCGTGGCCGCCGCGAATGAACGCCACACTAGACGCCGGGCGGAACGATGCGACCAAGTCAGCGTTGCGTCACTTGGAATACCAGCCGGTGGCTACTGCCCACGCTTCCGATTCGCGACCGCAACCGGCGGTGGAGTCGACATCGGTCGCCCCCCCGCCGGCGGAGATCGGGACGAGCGTGCCGCATTCGGCTCCAGCAGTCACTCGGATGCGACGTCGACTGCGTCAGCCCGCCGTGATCGTCTCGATCATGGTGCTGGTTCTTTCGGCCGCAGTTGGATTGTCGGTCTGGAAATACATCCGCGGCCAAAGTGTCCGCGCCATCCGGGACCGTTATTCGCAGGTCGACGGTTAAGTCGCGCTTTGCGGCGGCGTACAATCGAGACGTATTGCTCCGGACTCGATTCTTTAACGGATGAGTGTGAATGAACGTCGCGACAGCTGCGCCCGCCGCAACGACGCTGAAAGAACTTTTGGACAGTGGCTGGGAATCCAAGACGGTCAAACAGGAGATGCGCGACAACTTCACGCGCATGCTGGCCAGTGGGGAAGAACTGTTCCCCGGCATCGTCGGCTATGACGATACCGTGATCCCGGAAATCAACCTCGCCTTGTTGGCCGGACACGACCTGTTGTTTCTGGGAGAAAAGGGCCAAGCGAAAAGCCGCATCATGCGGATGTTGACCCGATTTCTGGACGAGTGGATTCCCTACATCGATCACCCCGACTTGGCGGTACACGAGGACCCGCTGAAGCCGGTGACGTCGTTGGGACGCCGGTTGGTGACCGAACACGATCCGGAAGACATCAATATCGCCTGGTGGCATCGTCGCGATCGCTACTCCGAACGGCTCTCGCCGGGGACCAAATTTGCCGACATCATCGGCGAGATTGATCCGGCGAAGTTGACCGGCGGCGTCAGCATGAGCGCCGAGGAAGCCTTGTCGTTCGGTTTGATCCCGCGGATGCACCGGGGGATCTTCGCGATGAACGAGCTACCGGAGTTGGACGACCTGGTGCAAGTCGGCCTGTTCAACATTCTGGAAGAGCGCGACGTGCAGATTCGTGGTTACCCGATCCGCTTTGATTTGGACATCGTGATCCTGTTCTCAGCCAACCCTTCGACCTACAACCGCAGCGGCAAGGTGATCCCGCAGCTGAAGGACCGGATCGGAACGATCGTTCAAACGCACTACCCAACCGAACGGGACCAGGGGGTCGACATCCTGCAGCAGGAAGTCGGCGAGGACTTGCAGGGCGAATACCCGGTCCAGGTTCCTTACTTCATGTTTCAGTTGATTGAGGAGATCACCGAGCAGGCGCGCAAGAGCAAGTACATCGATCAGGCTTCGGGAGTGTCCGCCCGATTCTCCCTGGCGAACTTTCGCACCATGGTCGCGTCGGCCAGACAGCGCGGCATCCTGCACGGTGAGAAGCCGGCGGTGCCGCGAATCAGCGACCTCGGGCACCTGTATTCCAGCTCGCTGGGAAAACTGGAATTGGACCTGATGGGCACGCACCAAATGAGCGAGCGTCAGGTGCTTGATGCCGTGGTGGCCAAAGCCATCGAAGTGATCTTTGCCGAATACGTCGAAGAACATGGGCTTGCCGAGATCGCAGAAATCTTCCGCGGCGGCGTCCGCGTGGAGGTCGGCGATCTGCTGCCCAGTGCCGACTATGCCGATCGATTGAAGAACGTGCCGCCGGCCTGGGATTTGGCATTCGAAGTCAATGCCGGCGACAGCGACGCGGCCCGGGCCAGTTGTGTCGAATTTGTGTTGGCCGGGTTGTACAGCATGGACCGCATCAGCCGCGCTCAGCGTCACGGCAAAATCGAATACGAGATCTGATCGTTGTGGAGCGACCACCGACAGTCACCGCTTCGGTCGGTGTAGTTCGCCGACGAATCGCCGGCTGGGGGCGGGTTGTTTTAGCGATCCATTTTGTCGTCGCGGCGTAATCCGGTTCGCTGCGGATGGCATTGGACGAACGTGTCCCAAACGAAATGCGGCTGGTAAGCCCTGCCCCGTCGATCACCTTTTTTGAGATTGAAGTCATGGATCAGCGCATCGGCGGAATCATTCACGCCTACCAGAAATACGATCCGGCCTCCTTCCCGCCGCCGACGCAGGAACCGCCCGATCTGGTTTCCCCCGCCTTCGAACAGGCGATGATGTATGGCGAGTTCAGAGAGCTGAGCGAAGAAGAATTGGCCCGGGCGGTTCGCTTGGATCCCAGTCAGATCCAGGGTCTTGGACCCAGCATCGATTTTCTGAAAGCGATGCTGGAGGAGAGGAAACGGAAGATCCTGGAGACCTATGAAGCTCGAACGGTTCAAAAGAAAGCCAGGAAGGCGTTTCACCAAGCCGCCAAGAACGTGCGTTTGCCCAAACAGCTGAACGATACCTACCGGCAAGCGATCAACCGCGAGCAGCCCTACCTGTTGGAGGCCCTGTGGTACCGCGCCGAAGGCATCAGCGGAAATGCTGCCTCCGAATTGTTGAAGGTCGCCGCACGGATGGCGGACAAACACAACATCGAAGAACTGGACAGCAAGTACGAGTTCACCGGCAACGAATCGATGACCGTGCCCAAGGCACTGGAGATCAAAGAAGAGCTGGAGAAGATCGACGAATTGCTCAAGCAGCTTGAAGAGGCCGCCAAGTCCGCGCAGATCGGCCTGATCGATATGGAGATGCTGGGAGAGTTTGCCGAGCCCGGCGACATGGAACAGCTGGAAGAAATGCGGCGGCAGGTCGAGAACATGATTCGCGAGCAGGCCGAACGCCAGGGTCTGCAACGCGGCGAAGGCGGCCAATTTCGCTTGACCCCGCAAGCCTACAAAATCTTTCAGGGTCGGTTGCTTGAACGGATCTTCAGCGAATTGGCTCCGTCTCGGACCGGACGGCACCAGGGCAACGTCGTCGGTGAAGGCGCCGTCGAGCTGCAACAGACCAAGCCCTACGAGTTCGGGGACTCGGTCGCCAATATGGACATCCCGCAAACCGTGATCAACGCTCTGCTCCGTCAAGGTGACGAGCGTCCGCTGCGACTGCACAGCGACGACATCGAAATCCACAAGACCCGCAACCACCCCAAGTGCGCGACGTGCGTGATCATGGACATGAGCGGGTCGATGCGCTACGACGGCCAATACATGAACGTCAAGCGGATGGCGCTGGCCCTGCAGGGACTGATCCAGTCGGAGTACCCGGGAGACTTTCTGCGGTTCATCGAGATGTACACGTTCGCCAAACTTCGTGCCCCCGGCGAGATCGTCAACTTGATGCCCAAACCGGTCTCCATTCATGACCCTTGGGTGCGGCTGAAAGCCGACATGAGTGACCCTGACATCAGCGAGACGCAGATCCATCAGCACTTCACCAATATCCAGCGTTCACTGCAGCTGGCTCGGCAGAATCTAGCGAATTGTGACACGCCCAATCGTCAAATCGTGCTGATCACGGACGGTCTTCCCACGGCGCACTGCGAAGGCGAATGGCTGTTCATGCTCTATCCGCCGGACCCGCGCACCGAACAGGCCACGATGCGGGAGGCGGCCCTGTGCCAGAAGGAAGGGATCACCATCAACATCTTTCTGGTGCCCAGCTGGTCCCAATCGGAAGAAGACATCCGGTTCGCGAGCCGGTTGGCGAAGTCCACTGCCGGAAGGGTGTTCTTCACCAGCGGCAACAACCTGGACCGGTTCGTCCTGTGGGACTACGTCCAAAACAAGCGAGAAGTCATCACTTGACCCTGATGGTGGTTGATTTGCCCGAAGGCGATCAAGTCGCTTTGCTCTTGGACCTGGATGAAACCGTGACGTATACTTGAGGCTTCACGCCCACCGGGATGCTCTCGTTTGAATCGCCTGCTCGCCGCCATCTTGCTGCCCTTTCTGATCGTTGGGAATGCATTCTCGCATTCTCACGGCGGTGAATACGCGCCGCATGATCACGCGGCGCGGCCACACGTCCATTTGCCTCATGTCCATTCGGACGGGCACCATCATTCGATTGGCTCCCATGCCAGTCATACGCATCATCGTGCGGTCGAAACCGAAGAAAAGTCGGCGTCCGGGGGTGTTCAGGATTCGGATGGGGGCGATCCACTTCACTCTTCCACGGATCACGATTCAGACACGGTCTACGTGGCTTCAAGTGCCGTCTACGTTGGCACGAGCCCTATTAGCTCTAGTCTTCTGCTGTCGGCCAGCTCGAGCTTCCAGGCAGAGTTCGCCTGTCTGGATTGGACCGACACGGGACCGCCTTCTGCTGACCTCATTTCCGGGTCGAGGCCACTCTATCTGCTGCACGCGGTGCTGAGGTTGTAGCGAGAAAAGCTGCGAACACATTGGTTCGCCTGGCTTTTTCTACGTCCACACCCTGTTTCTTACCGACGCGGCCTTTCAATTGAACGCGCGAATCAGCCAACGCCGTTTCCTCCTGCGCGGTTGGTCGTCGCATCGTCGTCTTCGGCTGTGCTCTGTCCGAAAAGATCGGATGAGCGGCAAGGCGCCAGCCGCCGATTGAGGCGAGAAAACCCGCGGCTAGCGGTACGCGGATCACGCAAAGTGGCGCTGTCCCGCTAGCATTCGCCAGAAGTACTGAAGATGTCACCCAAAAAGCTTTTCCGAGTGCTGGCTGGTCCGGCAATGGTAGTCGTTTGCTTGGCCCTGCTCTGGACATTCCGTGAGAACCTGCTGCCGAAGCCATATGATGCGACGACGCCCGATCGGTCTGAAAACGCCGCATCGAATGATTTAAAAGTTCTTGAGCTGAGCGAGCAAGCAAGGAAAAACCTGAATCTCGTTTCCAAGGGGATGAGGCCAACGGACTATTGGCGGGTCATCACCATTCCGGGAATGGTGCAAGATCGCCCAGGCATCTCCGACCGTGGAGTCACGTCACCGGCCGTCGGCGTTGTCTCGCAAATCCATGTTTATCCTGGCGATACGGTTCGCCCCGGTGAAACTCTGGTCACTTTGCAGCTGTTCAGCGAATACCTCCAGGCGACGCAGACACGGTTGTTCCAGGCCGTTCAGGAAATTTCACTCGTCCAGGCCGAACTGGACCGCGTCTCCGGGTTGGCCAGAGTGGGAGGTGTGTCTGGCAGTCGGCTGATCGAGCTTCGCAATGAGATCAAGCGTCAGCGGACTCTGACGCAGGCCGCCCGCCAGGAATTGCTTACCCGTGGATTGAGCCCTTCACAGGTGGACCAGGTCGAATCGGGTGCCTTTGTTTCCACCATCGAAGTGGTCGCGCCCCAACCAAGGACATTGGATACCGCGTCACTTGACGGGAATGCCCCGTCCGTTCTTCAGGCAGGGTACATCGTCGCGGATCAACTAGACCGATCGATCGCCTACGAGGTCCAGGAGCTTCCGGTGGAACTGGGCCAGACGGTTCAGGCGGGCCAACCGATTGCGAACCTATCCAACCACGGATCGTTGTACGTCGTCGGGCATGCATTCAAACGCGAAGCCGGATTCCTGGAAATCGCGGCGCAGCAAGGACGAAACGTGCAAATCGATTTCGCCGATGACACGCCGGAATATTGGCCGGAACTCGAAACGTCGTTTTCAATTCGGCATTTGTCAAACTCCATCGATCCCGAAAGCCGAACGTTCGACTTCTTCATTCCCCTCTCGAATCAATCGAGGACCTATCAGAAGAACGAGGAGACATTTCTGGTATGGCGTTTTCGTCCCGGGCAGCGCGTTCGGATCCACGTCCCTGTTGAAAAAATGACGGACGTTTTTGTGATGCCCGCCGACGCGGTCGTCAGCGAAGGCCCTGAATCGTATGTATTCCGCCAGAACGGAGATCTCTTCAACCAGATCTCGGTGCATGTCCTGCATCGAGACCGACGCAACGTCGTGATTGCAAACGACGGCAGCATGACAACGGGAGCCTATTTCGCGCAGAACGCGGCTGCCTCGCTCAATCGTGTGCTCAAAGCTCAATCCGCCAGCGGCGAGCAACCGGGATTGCATGTGCACGCCGACGGAACCGTTCACGCCGCACACTGATTGGGGAGATCACATGCTTGACGCCATCATACGACTTTCGCTGCGTTACCGCATGCTGGTCGTGATTGCCAGTCTGGTCGTTCTAGTCTACGGGTCGTACCTTGCGACCCGAATGCCGATCGACGTGTTCCCCGATCTCGATCGCCCCAGGGTGGTCGTTATCACCGAGGCGCCGGGCCTGGCCACGGAGGAAGTCGAAACACTTGTGACACAGCCAATAGAAATCGCCTTGATGGGCGCCAACGGCGTCCAGGCGGTTCGCAGTCAAACGACGGCTGGATTGAACGTCATCTACATCGAGTTTGATTGGACCACACCGATTCGGGCAGCCCGGCAAACCGTCAGCGAACGATTGAGCACGCTGGAGGGCATCCTGCCCGCTGGGATTCGGCCTCAAATGACACCTCCCTCGTCGATCATGGGGCAAATTGTGGTCGCGGGGATCTACCGTCAACGCGGCCCCAACGGCGGCGTCCTGGCTCCCGTCCGACGACCGAACACCATTGCGGAACTGTTTCGCGAGGGCGATGTTCCGAAACTGCAAGTCTGGTCTGTAACCGATCGGCAGGATCACGCGGCTTGGAAGCCGATTGAATTTCAAGTGATCGAATGGGTTTCCGAACCCGACCAGGACACGCTTTCTGGAACCGTGCGACTGCAGATTGACGGAAAGCACCAGGAGGTGCTGTTCGCGACCAATGCGAAGCGTGCGATGGAACTGCGCACGATCGCGGACTGGATCATCCGACCACGATTGCTGAAAGTGACCGGCGTCGCTGAGGTATTCATGCTCGGCGGCGATCGCAAGCAATATCAAATCTTGCTCGACCCCACCGCCTTGCTCGAATACGACGTCACGGTCCAGGACGTCGAGCAGGCGCTGCGGGAAAGCAACATCAACACCAGCGGAGGTTTCGCAATTACCGGCGAGACGGAGCGACCGATTCGTGTGCTCGGACGGCTCGGCACCGGTTCTCACGACATTGTGCACGATTTGCAGCAAATCGCCGTCGCGCGACATCCCAAACGAACGGTGTTGCTCGAACAGGTCGCCCGCGTCATCGAGGGTCCTGAATTGAAGCGGGGTGACGGCAGCGTCAATGGCGAGGGAGGTATCGTTTTCACGGTCGTCAAGCAACCGCACGTCGACACGCGAAAGTTGACCGATGACGTCGCGGCTGCGTTCGAGGAAGTTGAAGCTTCGCTGCCCGCGGACATCATCATCAACTCGGAGCTATTTCGGCTGAAGAACTTCATCGACCGTGGCATATTCAATGTGGCCGAGGCGCTCGTGATTGGCGCGACTCTGGTCATCATCGTTCTATTTCTGTTCCTGTTGAACTTTCGCACGACGTTCATCACGTTGACCGCGATTCCCATGTCGTTGGTCATCACCACGCTCGTCTTTCGCGTGATCGGATGGTTCAGCAGCAGCGAGCTTTCAATCAATGTGATGACCCTGGGCGGAATCGCCGTCGCGATGGGGGAATTGGTCGATGATGCCATTGTGGACGTCGAGAACATCTTTCGACGTCTGAAAGAGAACAATCGACGCGACGCTCCGAGACCAGCCATCGAGGTCGTGTACGAGGCGAGTAAAGAGATTCGCAGCGCAATTCTGTTTGGCACCACGGTTGTGATTCTGGTGTTCCTGCCTCTGTTCGCACTTTCCGGTGTCGAAGGCCGACTGTTCGCGCCGCTCGGCTTTGCCTACATCGTTTCGATCCTGGCGTCGTTTGCGGTTTCGCTGACGGTGACCCCCGTCCTCTCGTACTACTTGCTACCGAATACCGGTGCGACACACCGTGAAGAAGACGGCTTCCTGCTCCGCACGCTGAAATCGCTTGCGACACCGTTGATTCGCACCAGCATGGCGATTCCGCACAGCCTGCTAGCGGTGACTTGGATCGTCGTTGGCATCGCGGCCATCCAGCTTTCAACGCTCGGTCGCAACTTTCTGCCTCCTTTTGACGAAGGCAGCGTCCAAGTCAACGTGACCCTGCCGCCGGGATCGTCTTTAAAGGCTTCCAATCAAGTTTCGGAATCGATCGACGGCGTGTTCAAAAGCATGCAAAAAACGTCGGAGAATCCGGACGGCGAAATCCTTAATTTCGTCCGCAGAACGGGCCGAGCGGTAATGGATGAACATGCTTCGCCAGTCAATTTCGGAGAATACATCCTGAGCATGAATCCGGATGCGGAACAGGATCGTGAGGAAATGCTTGCGGAGTTGTTGCAACGCATCAAAACAGAGGTTCCCGGAGTCGACATCGAAGTCGAACAACCGCTCGCGCACCTGATCAGCCACATGGTGTCCGGAGTCTACGCACAAATCGCGGTCAAGATCCACGGGGACGATCTCAACACACTGCTGGCGCTATCCGAACAGGTCAAGCAGTCGATGGATGACGTGGAAGGAATCACGCCCCCCATCATCGAACCGTTGCGGATGACTTCCGAATTGCACATCGAACTGCGAGGCGAAGATCTGGCACTTTACGGGATCACCCGCGAGTACGTGGCCGACGTGTTGCAAACGGCGCTGCAAGGCGAAGTGGTCTCGGAAGTGTTGGAGGGGCAACGCCGTTTCGATCTGCTCATCCGGCTGGAGGAAGAATATCGAACCGATTACGCAAATCTGGGACGCCTGCGAATCGATTTGCCACATCAAAATGATCAAGCAGAACGTGGCCAGATCGAATTGCGAGAGGTAGCGACCGTTTCTGAAGGAGTCGGCCCCAACTCAATCAACCGAGAAAACGCCCGTCGGCGGATCGTCATTCGCTGCAACACCCAAGGTCGCGATCTGGCGAGTGCGGTGAACGAAATCCAATCTCGGATCAACCGGCAAGTTTCAATGCCGGTTGGGTACTACGTCGAGTACGCGGGTCAGTTTGAAAGCCAGCAAAACGCCACGCGGTTGATCGTGATCCTGGCCGGGGTTTCCGTGATCGGCATGTTTGGTGTCCTGATGATTCTCTTCCCATCGGTCCGCATCGTTCTGCAGATCCTCAATGCCCTGCCCACCGCGTTCATCGGCGGAGTCCTGGCCTTGGTCATCACCCAACAGAACCTGACCGTTGCCAGTTTGGTCGGTTTCATTTCGCTCGGCGGCATCGCCGTCCGCAATGGAATCCTGCTGGTGACACACTACTTCCATCTGATGAAAGAAGAGGGCGAGACATTCTCACAATCAATGATTATCCGCGGCAGTCTGGAGCGACTGGCTCCCGTGCTGATGACCGCCTTGACCGCCGGTATTGGACTGATCCCACTCGTTGTTGGAGGGCAAGAACCCGGTAGAGAAATCCTGTATCCGGTCGCCACCGTGATTCTTGGCGGCCTCATCACTTCGACGTTTTGCGAGTTCCTGATTCACCCAGGACTGTTTTGGAAGTTCAGCGGCAGAGACGCCAAACGCTTGGCGGACGCTGACGAAGTCAACTCCATTTAAAGGGCTGATCCCATGAAGAAGTTTGTATTCCTTTTCCTCGTCCCTGCTTTACTGTCAATTGCGGGCTGTCAATCGTCGTCCGAGACCGAACCTCAGACGACCGCAGAAGCGCCGCACGACCACGGGGACAGCGAGAGTCAGCAAGATCACAGCGTCGAAGGCCACGGACACGGCGTTGGCCCTCATGATGGGACCGTGGCTGATTGGGGCGGTGGGAAGTTTCACGTCGAATTCACCGTCGATCACGACCAGCAGCAGGCGACGGTCTACATTCTGGGACCCGATGAGACCAGCCCCGTCCCGATCGAGGCTGAAACCATCGAACTGAGCATCACGGATCCAGTCATGCAGGTAACCCTCAACGCATCACCACAAGCAGGAGACCCCGAGGGAAAGGCTTCGCGATTTGTCGGCAACCACGAAAAGCTGGGGGTCGTCCAAGAGTATGCCGGAACGATGAGTGGCGTGGTGGATGGAACACCGTACTCGGGAGATTTCACGGAAGAGCCCCACGGTGACCATCCGCACTAGCTGTAGCTGGACAGCACCACTTTGGGTGAGCCGCGTGGCGCTAGCCGCGGGTTTTCTCGCCTCAACCGGCGGCTAGCGACTTGCCGCTCATTGCACCGCAAATCACGGTCTTTTTGATTGCAAGTGCCGCTGTCCAGCCAGGCTGGATTGGAGCGTCACCATTGGAAAGTGGTCGGTTGGCAACGAGTGGCGGGGGCAATCGGGTCCTGCACCCATCCGGACAATTGTCGCCTTGACCACGATCGCCCAGCACCACTAAAGCGATCGAAACAGCGTCAGGTGCCCGGGTGTAGCCTTCGATGGATGGGATTGAGTTTCCAATGGTTGTACGCGTCGTGGATGTGGGATTCGCCACTTCGTAGCGAACGAGACATCTGATTGACCTGATTGGAAACCGACGTGTAATTGACGTTTGGGTTCTGCAGTTCGGCTGTGATGGCTTTTGCCGCTTTAATCGTCTGAGCGTGTGACTGTTGGATCCCTTTAACGCTCTCCTCCGCTTGCCCCGCCAGTCGTTCTCTTGGCAACGACGCGAGCCACTTCCTGGATGCCACGGTTTCCTTTTGAATCGCCTGCACTTGTTCTTGAAGTACCTCTTTGGGGATTGTCTCGAGTTGCTCGCTGTAAGCATCCAAAACGTTGACGTGGTGCATCGACGCGAGATGATGCGAATGCATTTGATGCGCCCCCCAGCAATCGTGTTGATAAGCACCTTGCCCCTGCGCGAGCACCAGGGAAGGGACCAAAAGAACGCCCATAATCGCACACCGCACAGTACACATGATTCTGTCCTCAGTTGAAGATGGTGCCAAACGCACGGATACCTTGTGCCCGACGAGGCCGGGTGAACGCCCCCACATAGGAGCAAAACGTAGACCAGTCCAGATGTGCGGGACGACAAATCTCCCGACCTTCGGGCTCGAACAACTGCGGGCTCGAACGAATGCGGGTCCGACCAACTGCGGGCTCCAAATCATCCATTGAGAAGCCGGCGGCCGAAGACAACAGGTCGGAACCGCAAAGGTCATCAGCCAGATTCGTGATGTTGACGAAAATTGGTCGGATCTTGCCGTTCTTACCCCGTTTGACGTTGCCCCTGCGGAGATGGATTTTGTATCTCCCACGGGTGTCGAGTCCGCGGCGATCGGGGTGGTCCCCGTCCCGCTGCCGCCCCGACAGAAACCTGACCAGATTGGACCAGCGAGGCACGGATGCACTCCGCGACGAATCCCTCAACTGTGCGATTTCGACTTTCCTGTCACCCGCGAAAAATATGGTGCGTCGGCTTGGCGGCCGTCACCCTGGCGGGATGTCAGGCCGGCCAGAAAGCCGGCGGCTTTGTCCAGGTGACCGAGGACCCGACCGCGGTCGTGGCCGACATCCCCGCGCCCGAACAGAGATTGGCTTCCGCGGCGTATCGCAAACCAGAGTCGCCCCACGACGCCCGTGCCACCGGTGTTCCGGTCCCTGGGATGCCAAAGGTGTTCCAGCAACAGATTCAAAGTGCCCGTGCCGCCGATCGCGGCTCTTCCGACGCCGGCGACGGCACGAAGTCGGCGTCCACCCGGGCCGTAGGCACGGAAATGCGGCTGACCGATGGGTCCAGCCAAAAGCCCGCCGGCGATGTGATGACGGCAGCCAAGCCGGCCGGCGACGCCATCGTCACCGCGTCCGCTTCGGTTCCAGACAACAGCGATTCATCGCGGACCGATGTGGTTCAAACCGGGCTGGTCTCGGCAAGTCTGACCGACCTGGATCCCCAGACGAGCAAGGACGCCAGCGGCGACGTCCAGGAAGCGCCGAAGACAACCGCAGCCCCCACCGCCGCCGACCGAACTGCCACCGCCAAGGCAGACTCCGAGGAACCAGCCGGCAACGTCAGCACCTCTACCCACCCGTTTTCTTTGGAGGGTGCGTTGCAACAGTCGTTGACCGATCTGCCGAGCTTGCCCGAAGTCGCCCCGACGCCCGGTGCGGCCGCGCCAACACGGATCGCTGATGCCGCGTCAACCGATGCGGGCGGTCCCGCGGTGGGTCATGTCGGCGACCTGGTGTTCGACGACACCACAAAGCCCAACGCCGGGTCGGTGGCGTTGACCAGCGGAACCGATTCCGACGACAGCGCCGTGCGTCCGGCGGCACACTTGGCGGAGGAAGAAACCGCCGCCGCCAAGGGTTCGGACGCCGCGCTTGCCCCGCAGCCTGAACTGACCGAGGATGAACTGTACGCTCAACTGCTTCGCCGCATCACGTCGGCGGACGAAGAGGAAAGTCCGCAAGAGCGCGAGCGGCGCCTGCTGATCGCCTCGCACCTGATGGTCTTGGCGGGGGATCCTCAAGCGGCAACGGAATCGCTGGAAGGAATTAGTGAAACGGACAAACAGTACCTGCAGAACCAACTGATGGGACTTTGGACGCTGATCGATCCGGAGGGCCATCCTTCATCCGGCCGCCGCGTGACCGAAGCCTTGACCAAGTACCGTGCGGCAACGCAATTCATGGCGGCCGCAACCGATTCGCTTTCGCTGGACCACTTGGAATTCTGCACCGAGATCGAGTCCTACGGGCAGATCAAACCGTTCGAAGGCAATCGATTCTCAGCCGGACAGCAGGTGATTCTGTACTGCGAAGTTGAAAACTTTGCAGTCGTCGAACAGGACGGCCGCTTCCAGACGGAGCTGCACGGCGTGTACGACATCTACGACGGCTCCGACACCAAAATCTTCAGCCAACTGCTTCCGGTCGATCAGCAGCAATCACGCAACCGATTGCGTGACTACTTTGTCGCCTACGAGATGTACCTGCCCAAGCAGATGCCCAGCGGCAGCTACCGCCTGATGCTGACCCTGGAAGATCGCGTCAGCAAGAAATACGGTCAGGCCACCATCCCGTTTGAGATCAAATGAGCGTAGGGTTCGATCGGTGGCTGCGGTTCGCTTCCACCGTGCCCGACCTAACGACTCGATTTGGGGCGCAGACTGCGAAAGATCTCAACCAGGGCCCAATCGTAACTGGTCTGATAGGTCTCGGCGTGCCGCAAAGTTGCCAGATTGACTTCTTCACTGGTCGGCGGCTTGGGGGCTTGCAGCTTCGTCAATGAACTGATCAAAGGCGAACTGACCATCAACAGAATCGAAACGGCCACGGCAACATGGGCCGATCGTCGCATGCTGTGACTACGCCCAACGCATTCACTGACCCTCGCCATCGTCTCATCGCGATGTCGACTGCCGGGACCGATCGCCCCCATCAGCTCGGCGATCTGGTTTTCAACACCTTCGATCTCCGCGTCCAGTCCGTCGTTTCGCTCTGGAGGTGTCATTGCATCACCTCCCGGCCCACTTCGTCAAACGTATCGGCAGCTTCCTGTCCGGCGGGCTGAAGCTTTCGGGCTAACTTTTCCAGCGCGTAGCGATAACGGCTGGCCGCCGTGGACGGTGTGATCTGCAACACCTCGGCAATCTCGGCAAACGTCATCTGTTCCCAGATCTTCAGCACCACGACTTGACGCTGCGCCGCGGGCAGATCCGACATCGCGTCCCAGACCTGACGGTTCCTGTCACGCAGGTCGACCGGGTTGTTGTTGCGTCCGATCAAGCGTTCCGCCAGCGAACCGATGGACGACCAACGCGACCGCGTCCGCAGGATCACCAGTGATTCGTTGCGAACCATTTGCAGCAGGTAATGCCAGGGTCGATCCGCGCCGATTAGCAACTTGGGTTGGGCAACGATTTTGACCAGGGCCGCGCTGACCGCATCCTCGGCGTCATGCTGGCGGCGGGTGATGGACACCGAAAAGCGGACCAGTCGATCCGCGGTCAGGTCGTAAAGCCCCGCCAGCGCAAGCGTCTGGTCGTCGGCCTGGCGTCGGCAGGCGATCTGGCGCGCGGCGTGGCGGATTTGGGCGTTAAAGTTTGCGTCGACAGTCATGATGTTCATCATGATGCGCCGGGACTTCGGATTTGTCTAAATTTCTGTCAGCTCGGATCAAATTAGCGAGAAAAAAGATGCTCCGCCAGAAAGTCCGCGGTTTGCGGCTGGTGGAAATAGTTCAGGTGATGCACGGTATCGGACGTGCCAAAGTCCAACGTCCGCTCCGCCGCGATTCGCCGGCCCTGCCACAGCTGGTTCATCGATGCGGTGTCCACCACCAGATCGTTGGCTCCGTCAAAGACGGCATCTGCAGCCCAGTCGATCAGTGGGTGCCCCGCGGTGGCTGCTTCGCGGAACAATCTCCAGAAGGCCCAACCCGGTCGCTCGGACTCGAAATTTGATCGGACCGCGTGGTAACGATCGGCGGCGACTTCTCCGCCGGAGTTGTTCGCCGGGGGATCCAGCAGCCGACGCAGTTCCGGATTGTTCCCGACGCGGGACATTGCAAACAGCCCGGGCACCATGGACATGGCCGCATCGGCAACCGGCGTCTTGGATGCCAAGCTGGTGATCGACGTCAGCACCCGCAACATCGCCTCGACCACCGAAAAGACCGGCAACGCGATCGTGGTCAAGCCGGCAACCATGTGCAACGCCTTGGAATACTGCGTCAACAACGTCAACGTCTCACGAATGTTTGGCGGGGCTGCGAGACCGGTGCCGGCCAACGGCGATCCGACCAGCACCGCTTTGCGGCAGCGATCCGCCCGGGGATCAAAGGTTTCACACCACCATCGCGCCACCAGCCCGCCGCGACTATGGCTGACCAGGTCGATCTGCGCCTTGCTGTTGCCGATCAGCTGCTGAAAATCCATCGCGTTCAGGATCGGTCCGACCGAGAGCGTCGGGTGATCGAACGTCAGGACGTTGCCTCGGTAATGCCGGACAGCATCACGCAAGAACTTCGCCCCGGCGGTTGTTTCCAGCAACCCCTTCATCATCGATTCGCTGTTGCTGAACGTTCCGTGAATCAAAACCAAAGCCCGCCCGGAGGCCGGGAATTCACATGGATTCAATTCCCCCCGTTCCACGTCAAGACGACGGATTCCCCGGTGGGGTGTCAGCTGCTCGTCGCGGCCTTCCAGGAAGGACGTGATCTTCGACGGTTTCAGTTTCTTGAACTCAAGCTCGATGGCATCTCCTTGCTGCAATCCGGTTCGCCCCGTCTGGCCACGAAAGTCCGTCTGGCCGCGAAAGCGTCCCAAATCGGGAGCCGCCCCGGTGACGTCTTCCCACTCCATCACCCCGTCGATATCGACCAGTTGCAAGCGAACGATGTCGCCCTGGACCGGTTCCGTGGATCGGGTGTAGCGACGCGAGGTTTCACGCACCGTGGCCGCGCGGACCTGGCTGCTGCCCCGCGTGGCGGATCGCACCAACCGCAAAAAAGAGTCATCCATCATCGACCACTGCCCTCCGATCCAGCATCCATCGTCGGCAACGGTGTGATCCCGTCGCCCTGCCGCGCACTGGCAATATCGACCATCGAATGAAAGGCGTGGTTTCGCCGCTTTTCAAAGTGAATTCTGCCCTCTTCCACCGCCCGTGCGAATCCTTCGCCGCGGGTCAGCAGAACCGTTTCCAATGGAACCAGTTCGCCGCGATCAACAAACCCCTTGATCTCGGAGTAGGTCCTTCGTCCACAGACCCAGCGGCGGCCGGCCTGGTCGTCGCGGGATTCCTGCGATTCTGAGTCCGGTCCGGGAGAATCCGCGCGAACATCCAGAAAGCGATCGTACGCTGCCAGATCGCGCCAGTATCCGACCAATGCGTGGTTGTCCATCAAGATCAAAACCGGATAAACCTCAATCCACTCCAAGCAGGACGCCAGCAGGATCGCCAGATCCACACAGGTGCCGCAAGCACTGGCGACCGTTTCACTGGGGGAACGCAATCGCTGAGTGAATTCGGCGTACGACGGTGGCGGATTGATGTAATTCAACGGTGATTCCAAGACCAAGGCTGACCAGATCGCGCGCACCTGTCGGTCCACACCTTGCCAGGCATCGCCGTCGGGTGCCAAATCGTTAAAGCTTTGATACCCATCAAAACCGGCATTGACCGAGTCAGCCAGGCAACGAAGAAACCCTTGGGCGCTGCGCAGCGTCCGGCCGACCGCCGGGTCGCGGGGACGCACGAACGACGGTAACCACCAGATGTCTTCCTCCCCCAACGTCCATTGGTCCACCGGAGCCAACCAGACGCTGTGGGTGTGGCGGTACAGAATCTGGTCGTGCCAACGAACCTCCACATACAAACTTGTTTGGATCCTTTCACTGACGCTGCGAATCAAGTGACTGGTCAACGGCAGCCGAATGCCCCCGGTCGGGTTTCCCGGAAGCGACGGCGCAAAGCGGCGGTCGGTACTTGCCAGGTCGTAGCGTCTTTCCCGGTGCCCCAGACTCAGCCGCGTTCGATAGGGAAACGCTTCCGCGCCGACGTGCAGTTGCACCAGCACCTCCAGGCCATCGACACGGTCGATCCCGTCGTCCGGCGCGGGTTGATTCTCGCGCGGCCCGGAAGTCGTCCCGGAAGTCGGCGCAGCAGACGCTGGTTGCTGGCCGTTTGCCGATGGCGGCAGAAACCGCAACGTGAAGTCTTCAAACAAACTGCGGCCGTTGTGCAGCAACGAGTAGTTCAGTCGCGAAACCGGTCGAACGCTGACCTGCACCAGATCATCGATCCGATCCCGTGCCGGATCAGCCGGGCGCTGGGCCAAACCCCGGGCCGCTTCGGCGTTCGATCCTCCTGCGGCGAAGGATCGCTGCTGCGACTGACGCCAGGTTTCGAATTGATCGAATGTCGATCCGGAAACCAACGATTGAGCGGACCACAGGATGATGCTGCTCCCACGAAGCCGAGGACGATACCCGGCGATCGCTTGCCATGCCTGCCAGAACGCGCACAGATCGTTGCATCCGGTGGCGATCCAGGTCGGATAGAAGTTGGCGAAGAACAATTCCGCCACGGCGTCGTCAAACGTATGTTGAAAGCCGATCGCCGCCGCGGCTCCCTGATGGACCGTCATCGGTGCCATCCGCGCGCCCGAATCCCAACAGTTGAAACCCACCAGCAACGGGGCGCGTTCCCCGGCGCACAGCGTTTTGGCGACTTGTTCAGCCCGGGCTTCGACGACTTCGCCGGACCGACCGGAGAAGCACAGCCCGTCGCGGACGCCGGAGTGGTCTCGCCCCAGGATCTGTCTGGCCAGACGATTGTCGACCCCGGTCAGATGAATCACGTCGGGAGACTCCGATCGGAGCACGTTGCGAAGTTGCGGCTCGGTCGGATCTTCAATGACCTGATCGGGCGTCCGACGCAGGCTGGTCAAACCGGCCGTGATGAACGTTCGCTCGCCGGCAAAATCGAAATCGCGCCGCAACGCACCCGGGGCGGTTTCGATCAGCGCGTAAGTTTTTGGGCGACGTCGACGGGGCCGCCGTCCGGTCACCAGATGGCGGACGACCAGGATGGGTCGATCGGTACGCTCGGGGGCCGACGCCGCCGCCAGGACGTATTCCCAGGGCAGAATCCTCGCCTCCCAGCACTGCTCGCCGTCCGGATTCGGGATCGCGACCTCCACGATGCCCCACAATTTCTTCAGCGCGCCGGCGTTTACGCCCAGCGAGCGTAAATCATGCCGCAACCGTTGCGTTTGCCGCAGACTGGCCGCCGGATCGAGGGCCCACCGATGGCGTTGCCGAACGATGTAGTTCCAACGCATTGCGAACTCTTGAAGCGCCGATCCACAAGGGATCCGGGCAACTTCTTTTCCGCCCGCACGCAGTCTGACACTTTGCATCAAATTGCCCCAAAGCGTTTTGTCATTCCAAAACCAATCGTCAATTCTGGAAGAACGGATTCAGTTGCGTTCCGTCCGGTGCCCGCTTGATCGCAGGACGAGGCGTTGGCCTGGGCTTGGCTTTGACCATCGGACGCGGCTTGGGAACGGTCGCTCGTTGCTGTTTTGTCACGGCATCGGTGGTGGTCGCGTTGGCCTTGCTGACGGCGTCGTGTCGCACGACCGAGATATCAGGCTGCTCTGTCTTCTTCTTCAACCCGCCGCCTGAAGCGGCGCCGCTTTGCGATCCGCCGTCGCGCGGGTTGCTAGCCAGGTCGGGATCGAACGGACCCTCCTGCTGCGATGCTGCGTTTTGAGCCGTTTGCATCTGGGACTTGATCTGTTTCATCTTCCCTTCCATGTTCGCGCCAAACATGGCCAATGGAATGCTCATGACGAACATGACCGCGATCAGCCCGATCGTTCCCAGGATCGAGTTAGCAAACCAGATTCCGAAAGCGCGCAACAATCCGCAATCGGCCGCGGTCGATATCAAATACAACGTCACAAACCAAGTCAACGGAGTCGCCAGCAGAACCGCTCCCCGACCAAACACGCTCCAGGCGGTCGTCACGATGAAAGCGTTCATGAAGCCGATCGCGATCAACCAGCCGATGCAAGCGAGGTAACTCGGATTGCGGTTTCCGATCAATGCGATACACAACTTCAACGTTCCGGCCATGACGGCCAGGGTGACCACCATCGCCACCCCAATGATGACCAACCCGGTGATGCCGATCGCGAGGATCTGTTCTTGAGAGATCGTTTCCATGGTGTCGATTGGGCGCAGCCGAGGGTCGTGAAGGAAGTCGTTGAGGAGACATGCTGGTCGAGGCGGAGCAGCGAACCACTTCGAATGATCGCGTCAGCCTTCGACGCGGAACTCTAGACCGGGGTTAGCCGGACCCCTGACAGGATTGCTCGCCCGGGCCACGATGCAGCGGTGATCTGTCGGAAAGTTCCGCAGAACCGGTCCAGCGTGAACGGACCGCCGTCGCCGCGGGCAAATGCAGGGGCAACCCCTCGTGGAACCGCAACACCCCGCGGACGAACCGTTGGAATAGAATTTCCCGAGTCGGGGACGCCGTTCAAAAGCCATTTGCGGTGTGGTCCGACATTTGTCCCACGCGTTGCGATCTGCATCCTCCTCCACCGCCCCCTCCACCAACCATTGCTGCTCATCATGCCGCACACTGCTTCCCCGGATCCCTCGCTTCCAGCATCCTTTTCAAAGACGTTTGGAAGTTCCCACCCAGCGACGCGATGGCTCTTGGCCGTGGTGCTCGAATTGGGTCTGTTGACGATGACGGTCGCTGCACCGGCGCAGGCCGCCGAAACGCGAAAGGACTTGGTGTTCGCGGAAGTGGACGGTCAATCGCTGAAACTGGACCTGTATCTTCCGGATCAAGCGGAAGGTTCGTCGCTGCTCGTCTTCATCCATGGCGGCGGTTGGCAAAGCGGAAACAAGTCCAATTGCAGCTTGGATTGGCTGGCCGATGAAGGCTACTCCGTCGCCAGCATCTCCTACCGGTTAACGGACCGCGCGATCTTTCCGGCCCAGATTCACGACTGCAAAGCCGCCGTGCGTTGGTTGCGAGCCCACGCCGACCAGTTCGGCTATCGGACCGACCGGATTGCGGTGGCCGGCACCAGTGCCGGTGGCATGCTGGCCGCGTTGATGGGAACCAGCGGGGACGTCGAGTCGCTTGAAGGCAGTGTCGGCAACAATCTGGACCAATCGTCTCGCGTCCAAGCGGTGATCGACTACTTCGGAGCGACCGACTTCATCCTGCGAAGCCGAACGCAACCGAGCCGCGCCAATGCGGTCGGTTCGGTCAGCTACAAACTGTTCGGCGGGGCGGCGAGCGAACAAGTCGAACTGGCCACGCTGGCTTCCGCGGTCACGCACGTGACGCCGGACGACCCGCCGATGCTGGTCCTTCACGGGCTGGAGGACCAGACGGTTCTTCCCGACCAGTCTCAGCGCATCGAAATGGTGTACCGCGAGGCCGGCTTGCCGATCAAGCTGGTCGAATTGCCCGGGGCCGGTCACGGCGGCGGTGAATTCTTTAACGAAGCCAACCGCAACATCGTGATCACGTTTTTGCGCAACACGCTGGGCAACGACTAGGGTCCACGCTCTGGTGAGCGTGGCTACCGGGCGAGACTAAAGTCCACGCTCGGGCGAGCGTGGCTACCGGGCAAGACTAGGGTCCACGCTTTGGTGAGCGTGGCTACCGGGCGAGCGACCCCAAGGTGGCCAGCGTCGCTAGACGGTGGTGGTCCCGGACCTCAAACAGATTGGTGAACGCGGCGACGGCATTCCGGGCGGCCCCGGCTAGGCCAACCGCTGCTTCAGTTCCGTTGTCAAATCATCGATCTTGACCCGGGTTTGCTCCAGGGTGTCTCGATCGCGGATCGTCACCGTGCGATCTTCCAACGAATCGCCGTCCACGGTGATGCAATACGGCGTGCCGGCTTCGTCCTGACGACGATACCGTCGACCGACGGTTCCCTTGTCGTCGTAGAAGACATTCAGGTGTTGCTTCAATTCGCCGTAAACCTCTTTGGCGATTTCGGACATCCCGCCTTTTTTCACCAGCGGGAAGACAGCCGCCTTGATCGGTGCCAGGCGCGGATGCAGTTTCATCACCACGCGAGACTCCATTTCGCCTTTGTCGTTGGGCGCCTCGTCTTCCGTGTAAGCTTCGCACAGGAACGCCAGCGCCGCCCGGTCCGCACCCGCGGAGGGCTCGATGACATGCGGCACGAATCGCTCATTGGTGACTTCGTTGCGGTAGGACAGGTCCTTGCCGCTGCCACGGTACTTGGGCTTGCCGTGTTCATTCAGCTCGACCTGCATCGGTTGCCCTTCCGGCGATTTGGGATCCAGCTTCCCTTCCATGTGACTGCGGAGATCGAAATCGCCGCGGTGGGCGATCCCTTCCAGTTCGCCATATTCCCCCGGCGGCAAAAACGGAAAGGCGTATTCGATGTCCGCCGTTCCGACGCTGTAGTGGGCCAGTTCCTCGGGATGGTGTTCTCGCATGATCAGCGAATTGCTGGACAACCCCAGCGCGGTGTACCAGGCCAGCCGGCGGTCGCGCCAGTATCGATACCATTGCTGCGACTGATCCGGCTGGCAGAAGAACTCGATCTCCATCTGTTCGAACTCCCGCGACCGAAACGTGAAGTTTCGCGGGGTGATCTCGTTGCGAAAACTCTTTCCGATCTGCCCGATTCCGAATGGGACCTTCACGCGCGAAGAATCAAGCACGTTCTTGAAATTGACGAAGATTCCCTGAGCCGTTTCCGGTCGCAAAAACGTCACGTCGTCTTCACCGCCGAGGGCGCCGAGCGTGGTCTTGAACATCAGGTTGAATTCACGCGGCTCGGTCAGCGTGCCCAACGACTTGGCGTCGGGCGCCAACACGTCATCGGTGTCGTCCAACTGATCCAGCGTCAGGGACTCATCCGACACCGTCAATTGATCCGCATTCTTCGCCCGTAGCTTGAAGAACTTCATCGCCCGTCGACGAACCTCATCCAATTCCTGTTCCGCTTCGGCAAGCGTCGTCACAAAAATCTTTTGATCGCCCTTCTGGCACCAGCGTCCACGAACCTGGTCGAAGCGATAGCGTTTCTTGGATTCCCGGCAGTCCACCATGTGATCATGAAACAGGTCGTAGTGGCCGCTGTTCTTCCAAACTTGGGGATGCATGATGATCGTGCAGTCCAAGCCGACCATCTCAAACGGCGACGGCGCCTCCGGTGGTGCAACCAGCTCGTTGTGGCCGCTGATCATGTCGTGCCACCAGGCCTCCTTGAGGTTGCGTTTCAGCTCGACCCCCAGCGGGCCGTAATCCCAAAACCCTTGGACACCACCGTAGATTTCGCTGGATTGAAACAGGAAGCCACGTCGCTTGCAAAGCGACACGATTTTGTCCATCGATTTCATGACAGAAGTGAATTGAACGGCGTTGGGGAAACAAAAAGCGGGGCCAAGGGCGGTCGAATCGGTGCCGATTGACGCCCGCAGGGCTGGCATGGAAAGGCTCCGGGGCGACGAATGATTCGTCGATCACCCCGGTCGTCGCCAAATGTAAATGTTCCGCCGCAATCGCGGGAGGACGGCAGCGGTGACTTCAGCGGGCGGTGACTTCAGCGGGCAGCAACGATGCGGCGGATGAACTTCAACGTCAGCGCGTGCGCCGGGTCGGCCATCCCGCCATGGTCGTATCCGTCCAATTCGTACAGCGTGACGTCCGGGTGGCCGACGACTTTCAACATCCGCCAGAAGTAAGCGTTCTCCTCGTACCGCCCGACCATCTCCATCTCGCGATCACCGGTGACCAGCAAAATCGGCGGCGCATCGGACCGGACGTGGTACAGGGGAGCCATCGAATCGACGATCGGCTGCTCCTTGGAAATCCCGCGTTCGGCGCGGACAGTGAAATGGGTGATGGTGTGCCCGCTGTAGGGGATCAGACCCGCGATTCGGTTTGCCTGGATCCCGTGGGCGGCCAAGTACGACGGATCCAATCCGATCATCGACGTCAGATAGCCTCCCGCGGAATGCCCGGCCACAAAGACCTGGTCCGGATCTCCGCCGTACTTTTCAATCTGGTCGAACGTCCAAGCCACGGCCGCCGCGGCGTCCTGCACGTAGGTCGGCGAAGAAACGTTCGGATGCAGGCGATAATTGGCCGCCACGACGGCGACCCCGCGATTCTTTAATCCGTCGGGAATCGATTTTTTCCCGGATTTCAAGCCTCCGCCGTGAAACCACACCACCGTGGCGAAGCCGTTTCGTCCGGCCGGATAGTACAGGTCCACGCGGCAACGTTCCGGCGGGGAGGACTCCGGTTCGGCGTCGGCCGGCGTGTAGGGCAGATCCCGAATCAGCCGATAACCGTGCTCGTCGACATCGGCTGCGGGTGCCGGGATCGCTTGTTCCGAGCCGGGTGCGGCGGCGGACGGCGATTGGGCTGAGGCAACCGGATGACTCGCCAAAACAGCCACCATCGCCAGCCAACACCAGGCTCCGGCAAAACCGGCAGAACGGAGAAAACGCATCATTTTGGAGTGTCCGGTAAAAACGGGAAACGGCAAGCTGCGAGGTCAGAGTTTACCCCGCCAGGCCGAACGCTGCGGGTCAACGGACCGAGAGGGGCCCGTTCAAACCGGACCGCACAGGGGGCCTGGTTTGATTTGAGCCAGGAGCCTGGATTGATTTGAGAAGGTGTCGCCACGCTTGCCAGATCGTGCCTCTTTGCCGTCTGGCGACGGCAGCGAGAAGACTTTGCGACTTCGGAGACGGCCTAGTATCGGGTGGTCCCGTAGGGCAGCGGATTGGCGATCTGGCTGGCCGCGTTGGTTCGAGCCGCGTCGAGGTTGGAGTTCAATTGGCGACTGAGCGCCGCGACCCGTTCGGCCACCATCGGCTGGGTGTTGTTGAGCGCCAACGCCCGCTGGTAGTTCTGCAGGGCTTGGGCAAGATCGCCGCTGGATTCGCGGAGCCGGGCCAACGCCAGCCAGGCGCGAGAGTTGTTGGCGTCCATTTGGACGGCGTCTTCCAAGTATTTCAACGCGGTCGCAGGTTCTCCGGTCTCCTCGTACAGCCGAGCCAATTCGACTCGGGGCTCGGAAGCCATGGGATTCTGCGACGCCCAATTCTTCATCAAGGCAAAGGCCCGATCCGGGCGGCCGGTGTCCATCAACAGCACGGCCAAACCACGGTGGCACTCCACGTGATTGGGGTCGTGATCCAGGCACTGGTTGTAGAGCGCCTCCGCGTTGCGATACAGACCGTCGTCGCTGCGTTGCTTGGCCAACCGGTGGGTGGTCGCCGCCAGGTTGTAATAACCGTCAGGATTGGAGGGATCTTCCGCCACGACCTGCTGGAACTGCTGAAGAGCCGCTGTGTACTGTCCTTGCTGGTGTAACTGGGCCCCCGCAGCGTTTTTTCCGCTCGTGGTCCAGTGACATCCGGCCGATGTAAGAAGTGGCGCAGTAGCGATGAGGATCAGCGCTGCGCGCCGAAAACGTGAACCGGACGCGGTGCGAACCGATTTACCACCACTTTGGGTGGCTGTTAGAGCATCTTGTGGGAGCATTGGCTGCCATCCTGACATGTTGCGGACACACCCGTCGACTGAGAGCGACGTCATTCCAGGCGGGAGCATCAGCGGTTGACTGAAGGTCGCATCGTGCAGGGGGACCCTATCAATGCGCGCCGAAACTACGCAAGAGAGGAACTTTCGTGATCGAGATGACGTCGAATGAGTCACCCAAGGACCGAAGCTCAAGTTTCGCGCCGATGGGATCCTCGCTACGATGCTCGCCTCAGGGCTCCGGCCCTGGGCAAATTCTCGGGACTCCGCTCCCGGGCAAACCCTCGGGGCTCCGGACCCGGGGAAACGGCGTTTTTCGTTGCGGATCAATCCGCTCCAACTACACTCCGAGCCAGGTATCCTCGCGTTTTACGCAGACCCCCTAGCTTATCAAGATTGCAACTTTTGACCTGAATTGGGTCGCGACCGGCCGCCGAACATCGCTCGCTGCGGAAATCGCCCCCCCAAGTGCTGCCCAACCCAGATTTGCTGCCTACCTAACAGGCATAAAGACAGAGGCCTCTGGATGACCTTTCGTAAACCTTCGCGATCTCTTCGTACCCCTTTCAGCCGCAGCCGCGACGTCCAGACGGACGGTGCGGCAGGGAATGGCTATTCGCGGTCGCGTGATGGAAAGAAACGCCGCGATGAAAAACGTCGCTCGTTGCTGGAGACTCTGGAAAACCGGCAACTGCTGGCCGGTCCCCAGCTGATCGGCATCCAGCCGAACGAAGGCGAGCTGCTGGTCAACGGAAAGACGCTGGGATATTCGCCCAACGAGTTGGTGTTCCGTTTTGATGACAACGCAACGATCGACGCCGACACGCTGGACGCGATCCGAATCACGCGGGCCGGTGAAGACGGAACGTTCGAATCCGCATCGGTCACCAGCGATTTGGGCACCGGTGGTCAGGCCCTGTTCGAATTCCGTGCCCGTCAGCCGGGCAGCCTGGGCAACGGGATCACGATCGTCCTGACCAGTAGCAACCGGCCCGGGTCGGCGGCACCGATCATCACGACCAACGATCGTCAGGTCACGATCAACGTCAACAGCAACCCCACCCGTCCGACGCGTGCCAGCGATCTAATTGCCGCGGTCAACAACGACCCCAACGCTTCGTCGCTGATCGAAGCGATTCAGGTCAGCGGACCGTCGCTGGAACCGGTCGGCACGGCCGTCGTCCCGGGAACTACGTTGGAATTGACCGGCGCGAACGCGGCCCAGGCCGTCACGGACTTTGGCACCAACGGCGCCGTCCGCGTGCGACTGGTTTCGCAGATCCCGGGCGAAGAAGGCCGGGGGATCGAAGTCCGCGTTGAACAACGCAACTTTGGCGGCACGGCCAATCCGGTGGTGGTCGTCACCGACCAGGTCGTCCGCGTGCAGTTGAACAGCTTTGCCGGCGACCCGACCACCGCCGATGAATTCGTCGCGGCGATCAACAACAACCCGCAAGCGTCGCAGCTATTGGAAGCCACCGTCCAGGAAGGCGACGGGTCGACGACGATCGGCACCCAGGCAGTCAATTATTCACCGATCACGCTTAGCGGCGTCAGCGACGTGGTCGTGCAACCCGGCTACGTCGGACTGGGAGATTCACCTCGAGAGGTGGTGTTCCGCTTCCAGGAGCCGCTTCCCGACGACTTGTATCAAATTGACATCCTGGGTTCGGGTCCGTTCGCCCTGCGCGGCGACGACGGCGAACCGTTCCAGGACGGCACCGACCTGACCCGCAACTTCGCCATCAATCTGGGGCCGCAGGTGGTTGCCGTGGTCCCCGAGCCCATCCGTCGCAACAGCAACGGATCGCTCAGCCCCGAAACCGGCAAGATTCAGGTTCATTTCAACGACGACGATCTGAATCCGACCGACGCCCGCAACCCCGATTTCTATCAACTGATCTACACCGGGGACACCGTCGACAACACCGACGACCAAATCATCACCCCCACGTCGGTCAGCTACAGCAACGTGACCAACGTGGCGACGCTGGACTTCGGCCGGCCGCTGTCGCGGATTTTTGGCCAGAACCCGAACGACCCCAGCGAAGCGCGTGCCGTCCGTTTGCGGATCGGTACCCGCGAAGGCTTGCCGTCGCCGCCGACGGAAGTCTCCCTGCAACCGAACCCCAGCACGGCGATCGAACCGGGCGACAGCTTTGACACCGCCTTTGACCTGAACAGCCAGTGGTCCGTCAGCGGCGCGACAACGACGCGCTCGGCCTACCTGACGACCGACATCTACAACGAATCACGGTTCGAATTGGACCTGCCGGGACCTGACGTTCCTGGCACCCGCAACATTCGCCCCGACGACCCGACCCGCCTGGATCGCACCGTTCCGTTGGACTACCTGCGTGGCGGGGCGGACAGCGTCGATGGCATCTCGGTCGTCCAATACGACTTCGCGCCCAGCTGGTTGGGCGATGACCCCAACCGCCCGGGCATCGTTGCCGACACGACGTACTTCAACATCATCAGCGAACAACAGCGGCAGCGCGTTCGCGAAGTTCTGTCGTTGTTCAGCGAGTACCTGGGCGTGACGTTCGTGGAAGTCGCCGAAGGTTCGCCGACGGACGACGTGGCGTTTTCGATTGCCGTGGGCGACCTGTACGGCGGCGATGAACGTGTCGTCAGTTCGCAGGGCGGGATCGCGGTGGTGACCCGCGATCGCAACGGCGACGGCGTCGAAGATCTGGCCGTGATGGACTTCCAGGACTTTGACGAGTCGGTCGATGACCAGTTTGGTGACGAGTTCTTCCGTGGGGCGATGTTTGCCGTCGGCCAATTGCTGGGCTACGGCTACGCGGACGACCTGCCCCAGCCGGTGACCCAGAGCACCGACTTCATCTTCCAACCGGGAACCGATAACGAGCCGGCCTTCCCCAGCTATGCCGACATCGTGCACGGCCAGTACCTGTTCCGGCCGGACAGCACCGACATCGACATGTACCGGTTCGAACTGGATTCGCCGGGATCGATCTCGATTGAGACCATCGCCGAACGCCTGAGCGATGCGAGTCTGCTGGACACGCAGTTGCGGCTTTACCGCGCCGACGCCGATGGGGCTTTCGTGGAGATCGCTCAGAACGATGATTACTTCAGTAACGATTCGCTGATTCGGCTGCAAAACCTGCAGCCGGGCACCTACATGATCGGTGTCAGCGCCAAGGGAAACAACGACTACGATCCGACGATTCCGGGCACCGGCTTTGGCGGTCTGACGGAGGGGTCCTACGAGCTTCGCCTGGACTTCACGCCCGACTCGGCCAGCCAGATGAAGGACCTGTCCGGTCGCCCGCTGGACGGCGACGCGGACGGCCGTCCGGGTGGCACGTTCAACTACTGGTTCGAACCGGCGGACCCGAGCAACACGCTGTTCGTCGACAAGGCGGCCACCGGTGGCGCAGGCTCTCCGTTGGGTTCGGTCGGAAACCCGTACCGAGAGATCGACCAGGCGATCCTCGACGCGCAGCCCGGCGATACCATCCGCATCGTCGGCAACGGCGGGATCGACGGTCGTCTGGAAACGCCCGAGGATAACTTCAGCTACCAGATCGGGTTCACCAACAACGGCGTGCCTTTGGCCGACGGAATCTCTTTGGAAGTTCCCAAAGGGGTCAACATGGTGATCGATTCGGGAGCGATCCTGAAGTTCAGCCGAGCCCGCGTGGGCGTCGGGAGCGTGGCCCCGACCATCGATCTGAGCGACTCCTCGCTGCAAGTGCTCGGTACCCCGACGATCCTGTTGGACAACGGCCTGGTCGCCCGCGACAACACCAACTCGATCATTCCCGGTGACGTGTACTTCACCAGTATCAACGACGACACCGTTGGCACCGGCAATCAGGTCGGCATCTTGCCTCAAGCCCAAGCCGGGGACTGGGGCGGAATCGATTTCCGCGGGGACCTGGACACTGCGGACGAATCGCGGCGGAATCTGGAACGCGAAGGGATCTTCCTGAACCACATCCAGCACGCCAACTTACGGTACGGAGGCGGAGCCGTTTCGATCGGTGGCCGTCAAGTCGTCGTCTCGCCGATCGACATGGCGATCACCCGACCGACGATCATCAACTCTTCGATCACCGATAGCGCCGACGCGGCGATTGCCGCCACGCCGGACACGTTCAAGGAAGACCGGTTCACCGAGCCGATGTTCCAAGGTGCCGGCAGCTTCACGCCGGACTACGACCGGGTCGGCCCCGAAATCCACGGCAACACCGTGGTCGACAACAGCATCAACGGGCTGTTCGTCCGGCTGCGGACTCGCAGCGGCAGCACGTTGGAGACCGTCGGGACCAACACCCGCTTTGACGATACCGATATCCCGCACGTGATCACCGAGAACCTGGTCATCACGGGGACTCCCGGCGGCGCGATTCTGCAATCGAATGCGCCTTCGTCGCTGTTGGTGCGGTCGACCGCGGTTGCCGGCGACGGCAACATCCCGGTGGGCACCTACACCTACCGTTTGACCAACGTCAGCAATACCAACCTGGAGTCGGCCGCCAGCCAGGCGACCGTTCCGATCACCACCACCGCGACCGGCGGCATTCGTCTGCAACAGTTGCCGACCGTCCCGTCCGGCAGCAACTTCGTCGCGCGGCGATTGTACCGTGCGACCATCGACCCGCTGACCGGCACGCCCGGTCCGTTCCGCTTGGTCGCCCAACTGAACGCCAGCAGCACGTCTTACATCGATCGCACGGCAACCGGCGGCGCCGAACTGTCCACCACCGACAACCCGCTGCGCAGCCGGCTGGACGCCAGCCTGGTGATCGACGCCGGAACCGTCGTCAAGGTCGATGGGGCACGGATTGAAGCCCGCTTCGGTGCGAACCTGATTGCCGAAGGCACCTCGTCCAACCCGGTCGTTTTGACCAGTCTGGAAGATCAACGCTACGGTGGTGGCGGCACCTTCGACACCAACGGACGCGGCAACAACGGTGAATTGACGCCCGGCGATTGGGGCGGGATTTACGTCGGCAACGGCTCGTCGGCCAGCATCGACAACGCGGTCATCGCCGGTGCCGGGGGCACGACCCGGATCGAAGGCGGATTCGCATCATTCAATGCCATCGAATTGCACCAGGCGGATCTGCGTCTGGCCAACAGCCGGATCGAGTTCAACGCGGACGGTCGCGGCAGCGTCAACGGTTCGCGCGTCGGCCGCATGGACAACGCCCCCGGCGTGGTCTTCGTCCGTGGCTCCCAGCCGGTTCTGGTCGGCAACGAGTTTTTGAACAACGACAGCGCGGCGATCACCGTCGACCTGAATTCGCTGAACTACTACGAAGTCTCCGACCACGGCCGCGCGACGGGCAACCTGGATGCGGTCAACGTCGTGGGCAACTCCGGTCCGCTGGTCCAAGACAACTCGCTGACCAACAACGCCATCAACGGGATGTTTGTTCGCGGCGGCGAGCTGGTCACCGAATCGATTTGGGATGACGTGAACATCGTCCACGTGGTCACCGAAACCATCGCCATCCCCAACAAACACATCTTCGGCGGGTTGCGTCTGGTCAGTGACGCCCGCGGCAGCCTGGTCGTCAAGTTTGAAAGCGGCGATGAGACCGCGGGCATCGTTGTCGGCGGCAACCTGGTCAGCGCGGCGGACCAATTGCGCGACATCCCCGACCGGATCGGTGGTGCCATGCAGTTGATCGGTCATCCGGACTTCCCGGTCGTGTTGACCTCACTGTCGGACGACTCGGCCGGTGCGGGATTCACGTTTGACGGAAAGCCCCAAGTCGACACCAACAACGACGGCCTGTTCTTCACCGACATCGATTCGTCCACCACCGGTCTTCCCACGGGACCGGAGGTCAACAACGGCACGCTGATCGATAACGACGTCGATTCGATGACCCCCGGTTCGTTCAGCTACCAGCCCGGCGCCGGCGGCGACGCGCAGATCGCACGAACCACCGTCCAGGGTCTGACCCAAGTCTTCCAAGACCAGAACTCGCTGTTCGAATACTCCCACTGGATTGATGTCGGTGCCGACGGAGGCGCGGTGCGATTGAGCACCACCAACATCACCACCCAGCCGACCCTGATCGCCGATGACCGCGTGATCAGCGAGGGGAACTTCCAGGGCGAAAACGGGCTGATCAACTGGCGCGTCGAACAATATTTTGTCGACGGCCAGACCGACCTGGTCAGCGAGCTCAGCTTTGACAGCGACCAGCCGTTGGGCAACCTGCGGGTGATCAACTACTACGACCCGGTGATCGGCACCGACTTGGGCGACGTGTTGTTCACCGAGGGAACGCCGGGACTGAACGATTTCCGGCTGACCATCCTGGACGCCCCGGAAGAAATCGGATTCCGTCAGTACGGGACTTTTGAAGCCGGCCCGGGACTGGTCAATGCGAACTACGAAGGGTGGATCGCCGATTCGTGGCCGAACCTGATCGGTGCCAACCCGTTCAACGCGGCATTCGTCCCGCAGGGAACCATCAACCTGGCCAACGCGCCGCTGCTGAACGCCCCGCAGTTCCCGCAGCCCAACTACGGCACGGGGATCTTGACCAGCGCCATGGCTTGGACCGTCGACACCGCGTCCAGCGAGTCTTTGGTGACGACCAACCTGGAGGTGATCGCCGAAGTCTTCGGTCAGGAAACGTTCCAATTGGATCCGGGACAATGGCACGGCGTGACCATCCGCGAAGGCGCCGACGACCGGAACGTGAAGGCGATCGCCGAGCAGGAACCGGTGCGGACCACCGTCTTCGACACCAATTCCATCCCCAGCCAGTCTCAGTTCCTGGGAGAGTTGGCACCCGACGAACAGTCCGGCGACGAGAACCAACGACTGGGCTTCATCGTCGACGGTGCCGTCACCACGCGTGACGACGTGGACGTTTACTCGTTCATCGCCGAAAGCGGTACCGAAGTCTGGCTGGACATCGACCGTGCCGGCAGCAAGTTGGATACCGTGGTCGAGTTGATCGACTTCAACGGCAACGTCCTGGCCGCATCCAACGATTCGATCCTGGCCGAATCGAATCCCGACGCGTTGTACGTCGACAGCACGCGGATCGATCCCGACGCCGCGCAACCGCTGCGAGTGGTTGGTGAGCGTCTGCAACGCCAGCAACTGATCGTCAGCGAATCGATCGTCGACGCCACGGGCGGATCACTGCGATTGGGCTTCGATACGATCAGCAACCGCGTGGACGTTGACGTCGAAGATTTCCTGGCCGATCCGGCCGCCGCGGTGGAAGCGGCGTTGAACACCGAATACGTGACCCAACTGGGACCGATCACGGCGACGCTGCTGCGTCGTCAGGAACGAAAGGTCGACGCCAACGGCATCATCACTCGCGTCGGCGGTGATTTCGTCATCGAATTGGAATTCAATCCGGACCTGTATGTTGGGACCCAACCACCCAACCTGCAATCCAGCGGCATCGGCGTGTTGGGCGCGACGGTTACCACCGACGAGCAAACGTTGATCCTGCAGTCGCAGGTCCAGGACACGTATTCCTACAGCACCAAAGATGCCGGGATGCGAATCCGGCTGCCCGGCGAAACCGGAACCGAAAACCTTTACCACATCCGGGTCCGCAGCAGCAACACGCGGGACCCGCTGGACTTCGTCACCTTGACGGATCCCAACAAGGTTCGCGATGGCTTGTCGACCGGACGCTACTCGCTTCAGGTGCGGCTGCGTGAAACCGATGAAACGGCCGGCACCCAGGTCAACCTGGCCGACGTCCGCTTTGCGACCAACGGCATTCAGGTCATCGGCCAACCGTTCCACTCGCCGCTGCTGGGCGAAGAGTATGAAACGACGGCCAACAACGACCTGCTGGCCGACGCTCAGCGTCTGGGGTATTTCGGCGTCAACATCGACGACGGGACGGTTTCGCCGACCGCGCCGCCGGTCGAAATCGGACCGCTGTCCAGCGACCGCCTGGCCAAGTCGTTCGGCGGGGCATTGTCGTCCGAAGATGACGTGGACTGGTACCAGTTCGAAATCCAGTACGACGACATCACGCGCGACTCCAATCCGCTGCTGCTTTCGACGATCTTCGACCTGGACTACGCGTCGAACTTCGCCCGCAGCGACATGGCTTTGTACGTGTTCAACGGCGCCGGCAACCTGATCTACACCGGGACCGACAGCAACGTCGCCGACGACCTGCCGGGATCCAGCACCGGAAACGACACCAGCGATCTGAGCCGCGGAAGTGCGGGCACTGAAGACCCGTTCATCGGCTCGGTGGAACTCGGCGAAGGCACCTACTACCTGGCGGTGTCCAACCAGACCCGCGTGCCGATTTCGATGGACCAATTCTTCAACCCGGCCTCGGCCAACCCGCTGGTCCGGTTGGCACCGATCAGCGCGATCGACCGGGTCGCAGTCGACAACATCGTCGGCGGAGGCAGCCCCGGCAGCCTCGGCGGTGGGCAACTGTTCGATGGCAACTCGATCGTCCCCTACACGCTGGACGACGTCGTGTTGTACGTCAACACGTTCAACGGACTGCAAGTCGTCAACCCGTTCACCGGCCAGAACTACGGCACGCTGGGGAACTTCGGCGATGAAATCCGTGACGTCGCCTTCCGCAGCAACGGCGAACTTTACGGCTACACCGGCTACGGCAACCGGGCTCCCTCGGACACCAACTGGTTCTATCACCAGATCGACACCGGCAACGCCACATTGAGCGCCCAGCTGAGCGTCGGCGGCGGAATCGAAACCTACAACGACCTGCAAGTCGAGAACAATGCCGTCCAGATTCTGGACGAAGTCAGCGACGACGGTCTGGAAGTGGAAGCCATCGCCATCAAGGCTTTTGGCGGCACCGAAACCGGATTCATGGTCGCCAACCGTCCGTTCGACCGGACGGGCGAAGGCTTGTTCTACTACCAGAACATCTTGTACGAATTCGACGAGACCTCCGGTCAGATCATCGGACCGACGGCCAACCGTTCGCTGGCGACCGCCGGCGCCGGCACCAGCCGCCGCGAAATCGGACAAATCGACACGACGCCGCCGGGCGCCGGACCGACCACGCTGGGCTTCCCCAATGCCACGGTCGTTAACGCCGCCGGTCAATCCGTCGCCGGCCTGGTGGATGGAGATTTCTTCACCATCACCTCCGGTGCGGACGTGGTGACGTTCGAACTGGATCAGGGCACCACGCTGACCGCCGTCGGCACCGTCCGCGACGAAGACACCTTTGTCATCGACGGCCGACTGTTTGAATTCAACAGCGGGGCGCGACTGCAAATCGACAACGTGGCGCCCAACGGGACCCTGGCCGGAGGTGAAACCGTCACGGTCACCGGCAGCGCCGGCCAAACGGTCACGTTCGAATTCGTTCGCCTGGGTCAACCGACCGGAAACAACGTCGGCATCCCCACGTTGGACGCCAACAGCCAACCGCTTCCGATCAACACGATCCTGAACGACTTCGCGTCGAAGGTGAACCAAGACATCCCCGACGCCCGCGCCAGCATCGTGGGCGGCGAAGTCGTGTTCGGCAACATTTCTGGATTGACGGCCACCGGCCCCGGCGTGACCGTGCTGGGCGATCCGTCGCTGAGCAATGCGGGCGCGATCGAAGTTGCGTTCAACGACACCGACTCGCCCGATGGGATCATCGACGCGATGGACGCTGCGATCCGCGGCGCTGGAATCGCCGTCAGCAGCGCGGGCAACCAACTGGCATTGCCCAATGCGGCCGCGGTCGACGTCAGCGGAACGCCGGGTCTGAGCCGGACGGGAGCCCCGGGAGTCGCCCCGGGCAACGAGCGGATCGAACTGTATCCGACCGACAGCGCCGACACGCTCGGACAACGCATCGTCGAAGCCATCGAGAACTCCTCGCTGCCGAACGTGATGGCACAATTGGGTGGACGCCCCGGCGCCGTCAGCCGATCGGTTGAGGTCAATGGCGCGATCGCCGCGACGTCGGCCAACTTCAATGCCGGCGGCGTTCCCAACGGCGGCCTGGTCACCGGGATCGATCTGGTCGGCAACACGCTCTACGCCGTCACCAACACCGGCGGACTGTACTCGGTCGACAGCGGATCCCTGAGCACGACCAGCACCAACAACGTGGGACGCCCAGTCACTTCCGCGACCGACCTGGTCGGTTTGAACTTCACGGGATTGCGTGCCGGCCCGCGAAATGTCGACGGTGGCTACGGTGACATTTTGTTCGGGATCACCGCCAACGGGGACATCCACGCGTTCAACGTTGACGGGCAATTGGTGCCGATTTTCGCGGGCGGACGCACGTCGATTTCGACCGGAATCGGCGGTGCCCTCGGGATGGATTTCAGCACCCTGGACTACAACCTCTGGCACGTCACCGACACTCGCGACACCGATGCCGGACACGGCGGCGGAAACTCCCTCGCGTTCAACTACGAACGGGACGTCTTCCAAAATCGATACAGCACGGTTGACGAGTTGCCGGACGAGTTCGGCCGTCTTGACGGCCAAAGCGTCGCCAACACGTACAACTTCCCCGGCGGTGCCCGCGGGGTGGTCAACAGCAACACGTTTGACCTGTTCGGCTACGCGGCCGGAGACGAACCGACGCTGTACTTCAGCTACTACCTGGAAACCGACGACGGAGCCGCCTCGCCGGCCAATTCCGTTCGCACCACCGACGCGCTCCGCGTCTACGTGGTCACCGCGGACGGGACCGAGCATCTGGTTGCGTCCAACACCGACAAACGGACCGCGGGATCCAACGGGGATGAGTTTGACGATCCGCCAACCGTCGGCGCCTACGACGACGACATCAACGTCGACGTGCAGCAACTGTTTGACAATTCCGGATCCTGGCGTCAGGCCCGTGTGCCGTTGGCGGAGTTCGCAGGTCAGTCCAACCTGTCGCTGAAGGTTGAATTCACGACCTCCGGCACAACGGAAGCCGGCACCGACGCGCTGCGTGCGGTTGCGGCCGATGAATTGATCGATGGCGGAACGCTGCTGATCAACGGGCAAACATTCGTCATCGACTTCGCCCCGACACTGGGATTGCCCGGCGGAGCGCAGCTGGCGTCGTTGTACGCGGACCCGACCGAACGAGCGACCGTGACCGTGGATGGCCAGGTTTACGTCCTGGACGACGGCACCCGAACCATCAATGCCGGCGAGATCGCGGTCGATCTGTTGGCCGGTCAGGGAACGGCCACGACACTGAACGATCTGAACGCGACCGACATCGCGTTGGTTGTTGCCGAAACCGTACGGACGCAGCCGCCGCCGAACGACCTGATCAGCGGTTTCAACTTCTCCGATGCCGAAGACAGCGCCTCGATCTCCTCGGGCCGCAACGACCTGCTGTACGAAGCAACTCAGCTGCCCTACACCGGCGGGAACGTGACGATCTCCGGCACCGGTCGATTGGGAACCGATCCCGCGCAGGGCCCGGTCACCCAATTGGACGATGTCGATCTGTCGCGTTTGGACGTGACCGCTGGCACAACGATTTCGGTGACCGCCGACTATCCGACCGACGCGGCCAACCAGCCGGCGATCCGTATCTTCGACGCCTCCGGCTCGGCCGTGACGGGGATCGTGGCCGATCCGGTTACCGGCACCGTGAGCTACACGGCGACTTACGACGGCGCCGTTTACATCGGCTTGAGTGCTGAAACCAACCAGAACTACGATCCCCGCATCGACGGAACGGCCACATCGGGTATTGCCCGGGCTTATGAAGTCACGGTCGACGTCAACTTGCCCGTTGCGATTGTCCAATCCGGCGGAACGATTGAGTTCGGCGGTTCGACTGACCTGACCGCCAGCCCCAACGGTCTGTTCACGATCTCCGGCGTGGGTAGCGAAGGCGGCGTTCCGATTCGCGTGTCCCGAGGCATGACGGCCGAAGAGGTTGCGCTGCAAATCCAACGCGCCGTGGCGACCCGATTCGCCGACGGCAATCTCAGCCGGGTGCCCGTCAGCGGCCAAACGGTCAACCTGGGAACGTTGACCCTGACCGATCCCGGTCCTTTTGCCGACGCTTCGCAAAGCTACGGCAGCGACTTTGGCACCTCGCCGGTGGAAGGCTCGCGCGACAACGATCATGAAGGCGTCTACCTGGACGATTTCATCATCGGATTTGCTGAGCGTGGTGAACAGGTCACCGGATCACCGGTGGTCGACACGGCCTTTATTGAAGACACCCGCTACGCTTTCCCGGAACCGAATGATCCGGTCAGCGATCTGGTCACCGGTTCCTACCAGGTGGAAATCCGGGACGGGTCGGAGTACATCGCCACCGGCCAAGGCGTGCAGTTCCGAACCTTTGATACCAACACCCGGTTGTCCGAAGCACTGTCGATCGTCGCTAACAGCGCCGACGCGATTCAGGACGGCCAAATGTTCTCGATCACCGATGGTCGGTCGACGGTCGAATTTGAATTCGACCTGATCGAATCCGGTACGGGAGTCACGCCGGGCCGCGTTCGCATCCCTTACACGCTGCAGGCGATCGAGGCGGGCACCGAACAACTGGATCCGATCACCAACGATCCGATCCCGGGAACCGGTGTCGTGCGTCCCCAGACGGCAACCGAAATCGCCTTCGCCATCATTGACGCGATCAACCAGAGCGACGTCCGAGCGGTGATCGACGTGGCCGCGCTGCCCAGCAGTGGTGTCGACGCGGTCACCGATCGGGTGGTCAACCTGATCGGCGATGTGGTCGTGATCAACGACCAAAACGCATTGGCCAACGTGCTCCGCACCAACCTGCGTGGTGACCGCAACCGCGAACGTGACAGCCAGGGCGTGATTTTGATCGAGAACAGCCGATTCCTGTTCAACTCGGAATACGGTGTCGACATCTCGCACGATCTCACGACCATCGTTGACGGCGACGAAACCGCGTCGGTGATCCGTTACCCGCGCAACCTGGTCGAACTGAACACCGAAGACCTTCGCCCGGGCGTGGTCGTGCAAAGCAACGTGTTTGCCTTCAACACCGAGGGTGGGATCCAGGTCCAAGGAATCGATCCGGCCGCGAACGAAACGTTCGGGGACCCGGTTCCTTATGAACGGATCGTCAACAACACGTTCATCGGCGGGACCATCACCCCCGGTGACGAAGCTCCCTCGGGAACCTTCGAAGGCATCCTGTTCGATCAAGGCCTGCTGTCGTTCGCCGATGCCGTGTTCGCCTACGAGCCGGATGCGGGTGGTTCGCCGCCGACGTTGGTCCACCAGACCCCGAACAGTGCCCTGGGAGCACCCGATGGCGACGGCCGCGGCCCCGAACCGGCCGACGGAACGACCAGCGTTTCGTTGGGGTTGGGCGGTTCGATCACTCTGCAGTTCACCGACAACCTGTTGACCGGAAGCGGCGACTCTCGTCCCGACCTGGCAATCTTTGAAGTCGGTGCCATCGAATCGGTGCTGGTGGAAATCAGCCGCGACGGCGTCAACTACTTTGACGTCGGCATCATCGGCGGTTTGACCAACGTGATCGACATCGATGAGTACGGGTTCGGCCCGCAGGAACGGTTCTCCTTCGTGCGGCTGACCGACCTCCGTCAAGGCGATACGGTCGGGGCCTCCCTGGGTGCGGACATCGACGCGATTGGTGCACTCAGCACGGTCCCGGTCGATCAGTACGAACCCGGTGGGACGGGCATCAACATCACCGGCAGTGCCGCACCGACCGTGTTGAACAACGTCATCAGCAACTCCGAGGTGGGTGTCGGCGCGGACCCGACCAACAACGGACCGGTGCTCGGTGGCAACACGTACTATCGCAATACGGAAAACACGACGGCCGGCGTTCCGTTGGGAACGTTCGCCCAAACCATTGCCGACACCGAAGCACTGTTCGTCAGCGCTCCCGATCTGGTGTTCGCCCCGGCGGCAGGTTCCTCAATCATCGACAGTTCGATCGATTCGCTGGAAGACCGCGCCAGTTTGACGACGGTGCGGAACGCGGTCGGCATCCCGCCCAGCCCCGTGTTGGCACCCCGTTTGGACGTCAACGGCCAGTTGCGCGTCGACGACCCCAACGTTGAACCGCCGGGCGGTCTGGGCGAGTCGGTCTTCAAGGATCGTGGTGCGTCCGACCGCGGCGACCTGACGGGTCCCCGCGTGACGCTACTCACCCCGTTGGCTCCGGGCGTCGGTCTGGATGCCGGACGGGCAACCGTCACGGGCGATCCGCTGAAGGCGTTTGAAATTCAGCTGGTCGATGGCATCGCCCCGGCCGACGTCGTTCCCGGCGTCGGGATCGATGACCGTTCGGTCGACAGCGGATCGCTGATCCTGTTCAAAGACGGCGTGCCGTTGGTCGAAGGGATCGATTACCGATTTGGATACAACAACAGCACCAACGTGATCCGGTTGACCCCGATCGCCGGCGTGTGGGAAGCGGATTCCACCTACGTGATCCGCATGGTCGACCGAAGTGACGCGATCATTCGCGCCACCGACGGCGTCGCCTACACCGACGGCGACACGCTGACGGTCATCGACGGTGTGGGATCCCCAACAACCTTCGAATACGAAACCGGAATCGTGATCGAGGTCAGCACCGGTCTGACCCCGGCCAACGCCGACGGCATCACATTTGAAGTGTTCGACGGTGCGGTCACGCAACAATTCGAATTTGACCTCAACGACGCGGTCAGCCCGTTGTCGGTCCCAGTGCCGATTCCGGCCGCCGGCAATGCGATCCTGTTCGCCCAGGCACTTGCCGACGCGATCAACGCCGACACGTCGTTGAGCATGACGGCAATTGTGGAAGGCAACTTCGTGCAACTGCTGGGCGGCACGCCGCTTTCATCGGCGACCAGCCCCAGCAACTTCATCTCGATCGCAGGCCAGATCGGCACGAGAACGGGCTTCGGCATTCTGGTGCCGGCCGACGGCGCCGGAGTGTCCAACGCGATCGCCGACGGGCAAACGTTCGTCGTCCGTCGCGGCGCGCTCAACGAAGTCACCTTCGAACTGGACAACAATGGTTTGCTCACCACGGCCGGCGCGACCGCCGTGGACATTTCTCAAACCAGCACCCTGGACGGGATCGCCGACGCGATCGTCCGAGCAATCGGGGGTGCCGGTCTGGGTTTGAGTCCGACCAACGCCGGTTTCGGACGCATCTACCTGGGCGGTGACAGCAACTACTCGCTGGACCTCAGCAATTCCGGACTGCAACAGCTGGGACTGCCCGGCGAAGCTCCCACCGTGCCGATCGAAATCCCGATCGACCAGGAAGGATTGGAAGTTGTCGAATTGATCCAACAAGCGATCGAGGACCAAAACCTGATCGGCATCAGCAGCTCGATCGTCGACACCCGCGTCTTCTTGGAAGGTACCGGTGGTGTCAGCGGCGTCGGCTCGGTCGAAGCGGTCATCGTCAAGGACGAAGTCGGTAACCTGCTGCAAAGCAACCAGGTGGATGGCCGAACCGAACTGACGATCTTCATCGGCAACGGGTACGATTACGGCGACGCGCCGGCACCGTACACCAGCACGATGTCCGAAGGCGGTCCGCGTCACGCGCTGGATCCGAACCTGAGTCTGGGGCTGGAAGTGACCGCCGATTCGGACGCGGAACTGCCCAACGCCGACCAGGACGACGGCATCACGATGCCGGGCTCGTTCCAGTCGGGATTCTCGGCCACGATCGGGATCTATGTCAAAAACCTGGATGCCGGTTCGGTCAGCGACGCCCCGGTCTATCTGGACGCCTGGTTCGACTGGGACCAGGATGGCCGATTCGAAGCGTCCGAGCTGTACCGCTTCGGCACCGCGGGTACCAACCGCACGTTGATTTTCAATAACACGACGACCAACGTCCTGATCAACGTGCCGGCATCGGCACTCTCCGGTGACACGTACGCACGGTTCCGATTGAGCGAGACGGATGGGCTGCTCCCGACCGGGGACGCCGCCAGCGGCGAAGTGGAAGACTACCGGATCCTGGTGACGAACAACCCGTTCCAAAACCCCAACGGCCGGTTTGATGCCAACGCCAGTGGGGCGGTCACGCCGCTGGACGCTTTGAACATCATCAACGCGTTGGCCCGCAGCGGTGGCAATTCGATCAACCTGGAAGTGGATCCGGTCAGCACTCCGCCCTACCCGGACGTCAATGGGGACGGATTCGTTTCGCCCAGTGACGCCCTCCAGGTGATCAACGAATTGGCTCGCCAAAACTCGTTGGCCAGCGGCGAAGGTGAATTGGCCAGCAGCTTTGTTCCTGCCATGCCGGGCGTCCTGGCCAGCGGAACAACCGCCCTGGGCGATCTGCTGATCAGCGAAACGACGGCCGTCGGCAGCGACTTCCTGGAAGCACAGGAATCGCCCGTTGACTCCGGCGACCAGAATCCTGAGGATTCTGCGTCATCCGTCGGTGAACCGGAAAGCAAAACCAGCGTATTTGATTCACCGGAAACCATGGTCCTGGACGACATCGTCGACGGCCTGGCCAGCGATGCCGCCTCGGCCGGGCAGCGATCTGACGACGGGTCCGCAAACAACCCGCTGGATCAATTTTTCGCTCAGCTGTAGTGAATGCAGCTGAGAACATCGAAGGGAATCACCCGATAATCAGATTGGCCGGCAGCGTCCGAACCATCTGATTGTCGGGTTGAAGCGTCCGATGCGCGTCTTGCAATTTGATGCCGCGTATTCAGACAACGTCCGGGGCAGCGCCTTCCCAGCCGGGCGGGCAGGACACGTCGGAGCGTTGCCGGTGGTCGATCGCCGCCCGCCGGCTTCCGCGTCATCCGTTCCCTTTGATAGAGTCGATGAATCGTTCACGCCCGCAGAGCTTCCGTTGGACCGACCTTGTTCGGACAAAGATCGGTGATGCGGTGGCGCGCGTGCAACGATGTGGATCCGATCCCGCATTCCGCGGCGGGGAATTCCGGTCCTGCCGCCGTTTGCAGGTGGAAGCTCTGGAACGACGCCAACTGATGGCAGCGGATCTGCCGCTGGGTGCGACCCCGCTGGATACCGGAGAGTTTCTGCTGGGCTCCGTCACCGTCACCCCGGTGTTCTTCGAGAGCGACGGTTCGATCGACCCCAACACGCAGGATTGGACGGCGAACGAAATCGACCAGACGCTGGACAAGATCCGCGCCAGCACCGATTGGTGGGTCAATTTGCTGGCAAAAAAGACCAGTGTTCACCAGCTGGCGTTCGAAATCGATGAGACATTCGCGCGAACGCCGGTTTCCACCGGTTACGAACCGATCGACCGCAGCAGCATCACGTTTGAACGCTACGTCGGGGATTGGCTGACCGACCTCGGCTACGGCGATGCGCCCTCGATCGAACGGGCCGTTCAGCTGTTCAACGACACGCAGCGGGAAAAGTTCCAAACCGATTGGGCCTTCACGATCTTCGTGGCGGATTCTTCCGACGATGCCGACGGTTTCTTCGCGGCGGGCGGATTTACCGGAGCGTTCGCCTACCCCGGCGGATTGTTCTACGTCGTTCCCTCGGGTCGTCCCGTCTCCACGTATTCGCATGAAATGGGACACATCTTCTGGGCCCGCGACGAGTACCCCGGGGCGGGCAGCTACAACGATCAGCGCGGCTACTACAACGCCCAGAACTTGAACGCCTACGACGATGCCCCCGCGGGGCACGTGCAGGAAGACAGCATCATGCGCGGCAATTCGGTCGCCGACCGGGCTTACGCCGCCTTGGATTCTCCCGATTCGACGCTGGCCATGATTGGTTGGCGCGACAGCGATGGCGATGGCATTTTTGACGTGCTGGATGTGCCCCTTTCGATGGACGCGATCGGGTACTTCGACCCGCTGACCTCGGTCTACTCAATCCGCGGTGCCGGCTCCGTTGAGACGCTGGCAAACCAGAATTCGTCCGGCCCCCAAAGTGACATCACGCTGTCCCGAATCAAAGCGCTGGAATACCAGTTGGATGGTGGAACGTGGCAGACCGCGGCGGAGTTCGATGCGACGGCGGTCGAGTTCGATTTGGACGTCTCGATCACGGAACCCTTTGATTCGATCGGCTGGCGAGTCACCGACACCCGTACGGGAATCACCAGCGTCCCGCTGGAATCCACGCGTCAAAGCCACTTGTTTTCCGGATTGGGCGGTGGCGTCGCTTTCGTCGATCAAAATGCCAATGGTCTGCTCGATGCGGGTGAACGCTTGCTGGAGGGTTCGCAGGTCACGTTGCAGCACGCCGACGGCAGCGAACTGTTTCGTGCGCAGGCCGTCGCCGCATCGCTGGCCGATGGGGAAACGGGATCCATCGGAACGCTCAGCCTGAGCGGCGTCGGCTTGACGTTGGACGGCCGAGTGGCGGTCGGGTCGTCGACGACACGGCCGGACGTGCGTGTGTTTCAAGTCTACGACGACCAATCCTCCTCCTGGCGCGATCGAATCAGCGGAGAACGCAGGTTGCAAGTCGAATCCAGCCAGAGTACCGGCCGGGTCGCTATCGATTTCCTGGCGTTGGACACAGGCAGCTACGGGCTGGAAGACGGCAGTTACGCCCGCGTGGAAGCCTTCGATTCAGACGGGAACCGGCTTTCGCGAATCACCAGTCCACAGGTGCCCGCCGGCGAAGCTGGCCAATTGATCGTCGAAGACCCGCGTGGCCAGATCGCCAGCGTCGTCATCTACGGACACGCTGAAACCGACATCCTGGTCACCGCGGTCGCCTTCGGAACCGAGTCGACGCAGTCGGTCGACCGTAGCGGGGGTTGGGTGACCGAAGGGATTGCCGACGGGAACTACCAGGTGCGGTTGACCAGCCCGAACCTGATCTATCAGTTCACTGACAGTTTTTATGACCTGGACGTCACCAACGGCTCTGCTTCGCCGGTGCTTGCCGCGGCGAAGCGTGTCGACAGTCCGCGGCACCACGGACAGTCCCCCGGCGACGTGAACGCCGACCAGATCATCAGTCCCCAGGATGCGCTGCTGGTGATCAATGATCTGGCCCGCTTCGGATCACGGCTGCTGAGCCCGGACGAGGCGGTTGGGGATTTCGTGGACGTCAACAACGACGGGTACGTGTCCGCCATCGACGCGCTGCGCGTGATCAACCTGCTGGAACGGAATCAGGAAGGCGAAGGTGAACAGGCGACCGGCCAGAGGGCTGACGATCCGGGTGCCGGACCCGCACTCACCGAATCCCAGCTCAGCACCGGGGCGTCAGCTTCGCCCTCGCCGGACCATTCGCCCACGGATTTCCTGCCCCCTCCGCCGCCGTTTTTAGCAGATTCCCGAGCAAATTCGGTGGATCAGGTGTTTCGGGAACTTGAGCCGGAATGGGTGCGAACCGACAGCTTCACGGACCGCGAGAATCCAAAAATGTTGAACTCTGCGGGCCAGCCCCCGTATGGCGAAAGTCGAGCAGTTGGCCCGGTCGATAGCAGAGAGGAAGCGAAAGTTTTTTCGCAGCCGATCGAAATCCGATCGGCCCTGGCGGATTCGCCTCGATTCGATGAATTCCCGGTCGGAATTCACCGCACTCCACCCCTGGATGAACTGTTTTGATCGGATTCACCGGAACTTTGGTCATGGGTTTTCGTCTAAACCGCCGAGCCTCTCGGCCCAAAATCCGATCCAATCAGAACGTTGATAAAGCGGGCTGGGGAGATAAGATAGGGCCACTAAACAGCCTAGAGAGCCTATGCATCCTGGTTGCTGACCCCTCGGGCGGCGCGCATGCCGGCAGCCCGCTCTTCCAATTCGCCACTCGACACCGATCGTAGTCACGGCAATCCACGTTCTACTTCATCTCTCCGGAATTCCAGATGAAAAGCCTGCGTCAGTTGCTCCGCCGCCCGTCGCGTTCACGAAATGCCGAACGCTCCCCCGGACGACGAGCAGAGAAAAGCCAGTCGGGTGGTGCTTCGCGGAGAAGCACGGCTCGGCGATTGAGCACCCAGGCTCTGGAACAACGTCAGCTGCTGGCGGGTGACTTGGCGGTTGCCCACAACTATTGGAACAGTTTTGACGTCAACCAAGACCACCAGGTTTCCCCCAGTGACGCGCTCCGCGTCATCAATTATCTGGCGGCCAACAGTAGCGAAGGCGAGCTCGGCGACGGCGACGCGTTCGCGGGCAACAAAGTCGACGTCAACGCCGACGGGAAGGTCAGTCCCAGCGACGCTTTGGGCGTGATCAACGCCTTGGGACGCGGGGAGCAGATGACGCCGTTGGTGGAGTACTTCCTGACGGCCCGCGATCACAATGACAACCCCTTGCCCGTCAACAACGGCGTCGTCGAAGTCGGGGTGGGCCAGGAGAACTCGTTCTTCCTGGAGGTCTCTTACAACGACTTGCGGACCTTTGGCAACGACATCGGTGCCTTCACCGTGGTCACCGACCTGGGCGTCAGCCAGGGTGGCGTGCTGCGTCCGGTGCTCCGCGAAACCCAGCGGATCATCATCGGCGAGGAGATCCTGACGGCGTCCTCGGGCACCATCACGATCGGCGCCGAGGGAACGAGCACGACGTACGTGTCCGATTTCAGCAACTTTGCGGCCAGCCCCACGACCGAAATCGCCAACGCATTGGCTGAGTTTGGTTACAGCCCAAGTGATTACGAGCTGACACAATTTGATATCGGCAGCGGCGACGACCTGGGATTCCAGATCCATTACACCGGTGATGACGTTGGCAACGTCGACTTGCCCGATCCGATCGTGACCATCAATTTGGACGTGTCCGTCCCGGTAACGGTGCAGGAGTTCGCCCCCTTCGAAGCGGACGGCGTGACGCCCAACGGGGAAGCGGTGCGATTCAACATCGACACCCGCAGTCGCACGTTCAACAACAACGAAGACTTTTACGACAGTTTGAACCGGGGCGACTTTGATCTGGCATCCGGATTTGATGAACTGGGCGGCGTCGGCGGTGTTCCCGCAAGCGGCGGCGGGATCAAAGGCCTGTCCGACGACGGCACCTTCATCGAACCTTTTGACGCGTTCAGTTTTGAAGTCTTCCTGTCGCAGGAAGTGGCCAGCCTGGTCGTCGACGTCAATCCCGGGGAAAGCATTGACGCCCTGACGTTGTACGGGGAAGACAATGAGGTTCCCGAGGACCTGATCGTCGTTGATGAAGACGCTCGCGTGACGCTGTCCACCGGCGCGGTTCAAAACAACCCTCCCGTCCTGGGCACGTCGCCGCTGACGGCAACGGTCAACGAGGATGATGCCTCCAGTCAGGTCGACTTGTTGCTTGACGCAACGGACGCCGACGGAGATACGCTGTCGATCGCAGACTTCACCGTGACCGGCGGTGACGATTCAGGCATCACCGTCGACGGCAGCACGTTGACGATCGACCCCTCGGCCTACAATTCGCTCGCCCTCGGCGGCACCGAAGTGATCACGGCCACGTACAACGTGACGGACGGCATCGCCAACACGTCTCAGTCGCTGACCATCACCGTCAACGGTGCCAACGACGCGCCCACCGTCGGTGGGCCGGTCACGTTCACGACCAATGAGGATGCCGCACAAGCCAGCGTCGACCTGCTGGACGGGGCCGCGGATGTCGACGGCGACACGCTGTCGATCAGCGACTTCACCGTGACCGGCGGCGACGACTCGGGTATCACGCTCAACGGCACCACGCTGTCGGTCGATCCTTCGGCCTACGACTCGCTGGCCGATGGCGAAAGCGAGGTGATCACGGCCACCTACAACGTGACCGATGGAACGGCCAACACCGCTCAAACCGCCACGATCACGATCACGGGCGTCAACGACCCGCCGACGGTCAGTCAGCCGATCACCACCACCACCGATGAGAACTCCGGCCAGGTCATCGTCGACCTGTTGCAAGTTGCGTCGGATATCGATGGCGATGCCCTGACCGCCACGTCGATTGTCCTGCGAGCCGGCAGCGGCGACGATTCCGGCGTGACGATCGACGCAGCCAACAACCGCCTGCTGATCGACACCAACGCTTACGACGCGTTGAACACCGGCGAAAGCGTCTCACTGATTTACGACTACACGATCGAAGACGGCAACGGCGGTTCGGTATCGCAGGTGGCGACGATCAACATCGACGGCATCACCGACGAGCCCAACGAGAACCCGACCGTCACCGGCCCGATCAGTGCCACCTTCAGCGAAGACGACGCGGACGCCTCGGTGGACCTGCTTGAGGGAGCCTCCGATCCCGACCAGGGAGACACCCTGTCGGTCAATGCCTTGCAGCTTGTCAGCGGCGATGGCTCCGGAATCACCCAGGACGGCAACGAACTGGCGGTTTCGCCGGACGCCTACAACAGCTTGGCCGTCGGGGAATCGGAAGTCGTCGTTTACCAGTACTCCATCATCGACGGCCGCGGTGGAACCGTCAGCCAAATGGCGACGATCACCATCAACGGCGCCAATGATGCACCCAGCGTCGCGGGCCCATTGACGACGACGATCGGTGAAGACGATGGCAGCACCGAAGTCGACCTGCTGGGCAATGCCTCGGATCCGGACGACAGTGATTCGCTGACCGTGGAAAACCTGGCTTTGGTCTCGGGCGACGCCAGCGGATTCACCGTGGATGGAAACACCGTGACGGTCGACCCCTCGGTCTACAACGACCTTGCCGTCAGTGAATCCGAGCAGGTGATCTACAGCTACGACATCAGCGACGGCAACGGCGGAACCGTTTCGCAAACGGCGACCATCACGATCTCGGGCGCCAACGACGCCCCCACGGTCGGCAACGCGATCACGGCAACCGTCAACGAAGACGACGCCACCACGCAAGTCAACTTGCTGACCGGTGCTGCCGATCCAGATGCCAGTGACGTCCTGGCGGTGGACTCTTTGGCATTGGTGTCCGGCGACGGTTCCGGCATCACCTTGTCGGGCAATTCGCTCAGCATCGACCCGTCCCAGTACAACGCTCTGGCGGCCGGCGAGTCGGAAGTCGTGGTCTACAGCTACGACGTCATCGACGGCAACGGCGGATCGGTGTCCCAATCGGCTACCATCACGATCACCGGCAGCAATGACGCGCCCACGGTCAGCGGCGACCTGACATTCACGTACAACGAAGACCAGCCGCAACAGGTCGTCTCCTTGCTGGACGGTGCGACCGATCCGGATGGCGACACCCTGACGATCGAGAACGTCCAAATCAATGGTGACGACCGTGGCATCTCCGTTTCCGGATCGGACCTGACGATCACGCCGGACGCTTACGGCGACCTGCTTGATGCGGGTGAACAATCCGTCATCACGCTGACCTACGACGTCAGCGATGGAAACGGCGGAACCGTGTCGCAAACAGCGACCGTGACGATCGAAGGCCGCGACGAAGGTATCCCGACGGTTAGCGGCCCGATCACGGCAACCTTCAACGAAGACGACGCCGATGCCACGATCGACCTGCTGGAGGGTGCTTCCGACCCGGACAGCGATCCGCTCAGCGTGATCAATGCGACCGTGACCAGCGGCGACGCCCGTGGCGTGACCATCGATGCGGCGAACAATCGGCTGTTGATCAATCCCTCGGCTTACAACGATTTGAACACCGGCGAAACCGTCGTGGTCGTCGTGTCCTACGAGATCACCGACGTTGTCGACGGATCCGTCAGCCAAACGGCGACCATCACGTTCGTCGGTGAAGATGAACCGGCCTTCGTGCCCTCGTCCATCTCCGGCCAACTGTACATCGACGAAGTCGAGAACATTCAGGAAGTTCTCAAAGGTGCCGATCCGATCCGCAACGGTGTCAAGGATTCCGACGAAGACGGTCTGGGCGGCATCGAGGTTCGACTGTTGCAGGTCACTGGTGAAGGCGAGTCCGAGCTCGCGACCACACTGACCGACAACGACGGCAATTACGCCTTCGAGAATCTGGAACCGGGAACCTACGTGGTCGAATACGTGATTCCGGCTTCGATCCAGTACAACGGCAGCACTCGACAACAGTTCGTCATTGGACCGGAAGGCGGCGAGGATCTGTCCGGTCCGAATCTCAGCGCCGTCGGCGTGACGGGCAGCTTGCATCGAATTGATCTGTTGGCCAAAACCTACCTGGCCGCCGGGATCGCCGACACCGGCTCGGGTGATGCCCAAAGCGGTGGAGTTGCCCAGCTGAACGCCGACGGAACCCAAGCGGTCTTCATCGCCGGCGAAGGCTTTGAATCGGTGGAGTATGCGGAAATCGCTCTCAACGACGCTCGCGATGCAGCGTTGCTGACCATCATGGATGACGGCGTCGTGAAGTCGGTTCAATTGGAAGCCGGACAGTTCGTCGTCAACGGTGACGCGACAGCGGTTCGATTCTTTGGAACCGTCGATGACTTTGATTGGGTGGAGTCACCCGACTCGCAAATGACCCAGGAATTCGATGATTATCGCAACGCCATCGATCGCATCCTGGGTGACGAATCTTGATCCGTCTGATTTCGTCGTAGGGCGTGACGTGCACTGCAGCCGCCGGCGGTCTTCCGTCGGCGGTTTTTTTGCGCCGCTTCGCAACCATCCACTGGGCTGTTACGTTTCGACGCATCCCGCCCCACAACGCGTTTGATCGGCCTTCATGCACACGATTCGTCTGCGTCGCCCTTGGACACGCATCGCACATCGGTTTCCGGCCAGCGAACCGGTCATCGATCACAAGGTCGACGTCCCCGATTCCGACGGCGTCCCCCGGGCCAGTGACGTCACCTACCAACGCCGATTCAATCGACCAACCGGCTTGGCCCCTGACGACCGAGTCCTATTACGAATCGAAGCTTGGAAGGCTGCAACCATTCGGGTCATTCTGAACGATGCACCGCTATTCACCCGCGACGTGTCACACACGGCAGACTCGGTGGACGCCGGCGTGACTCTGGACATCTCGAACACCATGCAATCATCCAACAGCTTGGCAATTGAGCTGGGGGGGACAGACGTGGGGCCGCCGGCACTGATCGGCGCGGTATCACTGCAAATCGACTCACCGGCCTCACACAGTTGACCTCCTCCAGCTGACCCCCTTTCAGGTGATGATTCACGTTGGGTTTGGGGGGCGGCGCGAACCGTAACGACTGCCACCAGTCGGCCGCGGTCCGGCCGTTTTCCATGTGCCGGGAAGCGGCTTGATCCAACTTGCGCGCCAGGGCATTTGCCACTTGGGTAGTCGCGGCGGTACGATGAACCGTCGAGCCGCGTCAGGCTCGAAAGTTTGATCGCACCACGGCCGGAGATCACAGATGCGTTCGTCACGGGTTACTCCGAATCGAACCGGCAAGCACCGCGTTGGAATGATGCGCATCAGCCTTCTAATCGCGTGTTCGGTTGCCCTCGCATGCACATTCGCCATCGCGTGCACAAGCGCCTTCGCCGTGGACCGTGCAACCGCGCGGTTCAAGCGAGTATTGCTGGGTCGACACGACGTCGCCCGCGTGGCGGCCATGCGGTCGATCCCGCCGGACTTTCAAAGCCGGCTGTCCGCACTTCCGATTGTCACCGAATGTCTGGAAGACTTGGTCGATGATCCCGTGCTGCGGCGTGCCCAGGAGCGTGGGTTGACGGATCTTCCGGACGGTATCGCAGCGATGATCGACTTCGTCGGCACCATCGATCGGCCAGAGGCGACCGAATCTCTGGTCGCCCTGCTTGACTGCGGTCACCTTTCTTGGGCATTGGCCTCGACCGCCACGCTGGGCAAACATCAGCACCACGCTGCCGTCGAACCGCTGGCGTCGATGACCGATTCGGATTTCTTCCGCGACAACTATGGCTACCGGTACACGTTGGCAAGGTCTCTGAAAGACATGGAGCATCCCGGTGCCTGGGAAGCGTTGGCAAAGCTTTACGATCAGGTCGGCGGTCAATTGGCTCACCGACTTCGCCAGGAATTCAGCGACGTGACCGTCGATCAGTTCCTAGGTGACCAGCAGCGGTTTCAACAGTGGCGAGGTTTGGTGGGCCTGTCGCCGGCGAAAGAGGTTGTGCAGGCGGCAGCCCTGACGAATGCTCCAGATAACAAGGCTGCAGACAACGAGGCTCCCGACCAGGCCAATCCTTCCCGGCTGACGGGCGAAATGAAGTTGCAACCGTCGGTTGACGCCGCTTCCTACCTGAAGGAAGAAAGGCATCTGGGACGATCAAAGTACTACGGCATCGACATTTACGCCCAGCGGATGCTGTTCATCATCGATCGCAGCGGCAGCATGAACACGCAGGTCGGATCGCGTACACGGCTGCAGCGAGCCAAACGCGAATTGATCACCGCGTTGGACGGCCTGGACGAGGCCTGCGAATTTGGAATCCTGGTCTTTGATCGCAATGTGCGCGCCTGGCGGGAAGAACTGGTGCCCGCCACCGAATCAAATAAGCGAGAAGCAATCCAGTTCGTGCAGTACCTCTCCGCGGGCAGCAGCACCAACACGCATGCCGCCCTCTGCCGTGGGCTGAATTTTGACGCGCAGATGGAAGCCATTTTTCTGTTGACCGATGGCAAGCCGACCTACGGACAACTTGTCCAGCCAGCTGCGATCCTGACGGACGTGCTGCGGCGAAATGAATCTCGGCACGTCACGGTGAATACGATCGCCATCGCGGTGGAACCGCTGATGCAAGGTTTTCTGCGAAACCTGGCCGAACCGAGCGGCGGGGAGTTTCGGGTGGTGAACTGATCGCGTCTCTTGCGGTTCACTCAGGCATTCACTTGCTTTTAACTCTCAGCGGAGCACCGATTCGGGTGACGACATCAGGGATCGAACACAAATTGACGATTTTGGCCGATGCGGCCAAGTACGATGCATCTTGCGCCAGCAGCGGATCCCGTCGGGCGAACCGGGAGGGCTTGGGCAGCACCGAAGGGATGGGTATCTGTCACAGCTACACCCCCGACGGACGCTGTGTCTCTTTGTTGAAGCTGCTGCTAACCAACGTCTGCATTTACGATTGCCAGTACTGCGTCAACCGTGTCAGCAGCGACACGCCTCGGGCACGATTCACGGTCGAAGAGGTCGTGAAGCTGACGATGGATTTCTATCGACGGAATTACATCGAAGGGCTGTTTTTGAGCAGCGGAATCGTTCGTGATTCCGACTACACCATGGGGCTGCTCGTCCAGGTCGCCAAGACGCTTCGAACGCGTGAGAACTTTTGCGGTTACATCCACCTGAAAACCATCCCCGGTGCCGGCGACGACTTGATTGACGAAGCGGGTTTGTATGCCGATCGGTTGAGCGTGAACATCGAGCTGCCGACGGTGCAGGACTTGCGCAGCCTGGCACCCGAGAAGAAACGCCCGGAAATCGAAGGCGTGATGGGGTCGATCCGGATCAAACGTGACGAAATCGCCACGGACCGACGCAACGGAATGCGGGTCCCCAAGTTCGCCCCCGCCGGACAAAGCACGCAGATGATCGTCGGCGCCACCGACACCAGTGACCGTGAGATTCTGACCACCAGCTCGCAGCTTTATGGTCAGCACCACTTGCGGCGCGTCTACTACAGCGCCTACAGCCCGATCCCGCATGCCGATTCGCGACTTCCCGGGATCCGCCCGCCCTTGATCCGGGAACATCGACTCTATCAAGCCGATTGGCTGATCCGATTCTACGGTTTTGCCGCCGACGAACTGACCACGGCGGACTCGGCCAATCTGGATTTGGAAATCGACCCCAAACTGGCGTGGGCGATGCAGCACCGCGGCCAGTTCCCCGTGGACATCAATCGGGCTCCGCGCGAGTTGCTGTTGCGGGTACCGGGCATCGGTCAAAAAAGCGTGAACCGCATTCTCCAAACGCGCCGTCATCATGCGATCCGGGATCAGGACTTGAGCCGGATCGGAATCGTTCGCAAACGGGCGAGGTCCTTCATCATCACGGCGGATCGTCATCCGGGACCGTTGTCGCTTGACGCCGAATCCTTGCGTGCCAGGCTGCAACCGAAGCATCGTCAGCTGATGCTGTTCGATGCGTTACACGGCGCCACCAGCGGCGAAGTCTAGCGTCATGTTGCACCATGTCGCCGCGGAACACTTCGATGACTGGCGGTCAACCGCTCGTCACTTGGTGCAATCCGACGTGCCGCCCGATCGGATTCGCTGGGTCGATCAACGTGCGGAGCATTCCAGCGGTCAGGGAGATTTATTCCAGGCCGATCTCTCTGCCGCATTGCCACCGCCGACCAACGCCGGCGAGTTTCGGGTATCGGCGAAATTTCTGTCGGCTGCCGAAACGGTTTCTCATCATCGCGATCCCCAGCGATGGGAACTGCTTTACCAAACGCTGTGGCGAATCGTTCACGGCCAACGGCATCTGATGGAAGTCGCCAGCGATAAAGACGTTTTTCGCATCGTCCAGATGGAAAAGGCTGTCCGTCGCGACGCCCACAAGATGAAAGCGTTTGTCCGATTTCGGAGGATGGAAGACGAAAGCGGCGAGCATTACATCGCCTGGCATCGCCCCGACCACTACCCGCTACGCATCGTCGGCGATTTCTTCGCACGGCGTTTCAACGTCATGCGGTGGACTATCATGACACCGGACGAATCGGCAAGCTGGGATGGTGATTGCTTGACCTATGCAGCCGGCATGCCCCGCGAAGCAGCCCCCTCGTTTGACGAACTTGAATCTCTGTGGAAGACCTATTACGCAAACATTTTCAATCCGGCCCGAATCAAGCTGAATGCGATGCGGGCGGAAATGCCGAAAAAGCACTGGCCCACGCTGCCCGAAACGGAAATGATCACGGAAATGCTCCAACAAGCTCCGGAGCGGACGCGGCAGATGATTCAGACCACCGCTGCCGTCTCAACAGCGCAGCCCTTCGTCCCCAACACCGACGACCTGCGGGAACTGGCCGCCGCATCGCGGCAATGCCGCGGCTGTGACCTTTGCCAACAGGCAACTCAGACCGTGTTCGGTGCCGGTCCCACGGACGCTCAAACGGTGTTCGTCGGAGAGCAACCGGGCGACCAAGAAGATTTGCGTGGGACGCCATTCGTCGGCCCGGCCGGCCAAGTCCTTGATCAGGTGCTGCAGGAACTGGGGATCCGCCGAGACACAATCTACCTGACCAACGCGGTCAAGCATTTCAAGTTCACGCGATCTGCCAAACGCCGGCTGCACCAAAAGCCCTCGGCGCGACAAGTCGCAGCCTGTCGCCCGTGGCTGGAAGCGGAACTGTCGGCGATCGGTCCACAACATTTGATTTGTCTGGGCGCGACGGCCGCGCGGGTGGTGCTGGGACCGAACTTTCGCTTGACCGAGCAACGTGGAGTCGCCGTTGCGACGGAATACGCCCCTTGGACATTGGCCACATTGCACCCGTCCGCAATCTTGCGAGCTCCTGCCAAACAATCACAGGTGCTGATGGAACAGTTCCGCAGCGATCTGGCACTGTGGGCATCGCAGATCGAACCGTCCTCGTGATCACGTTCGAGGGACTTGTCAGGTCACGGGTCTCGCTGGACGGCGTTTCCTTCCAGCGTGGCGGATGGTTGGCCGAGACCCTCACCGCGCAGTTCGGCGGTGTGAAGTTTTTCGCGTTGGTGCAGGTGCCAGAATTTCAGCAACATCCACAGCGTGAAAAAGGTTCCGATAAAGACCATGGCCGCAATGAACAAGGGTCGCACGTAGTTCATTGACACGTGCGCGATCGCTTCACCACCAGCCGAAAGGGTTCGGCCGGCCAATCCAGACTTGCTAACCACGATCGGGTTGCCGTCGGCATCGAAGACCACCTCGTCCCCTCCAAGAATCCGATCGGGTTCGGCCAGGATCACGGTCGTCGTGGCGACGGTGAACAGAGTCTTGCCGGGGTTGTCGGCCGCAAAGCGTCCCATGAATGCCACGACCCGCTCGGTGTCATTCCGCAGCATCGCCAGCACACCATTCCGCTGCGTTGCCGGCAGCGCGGCCAGATCATCGGCGTGTCGGGCGACCATCACGGCTTGATCGGTCGAAAGTGAGCCGGCCAGTTCCGCGCCGTCATCGCCGAGCGCGCGAACCAGGATGCCGCCGATCCCGGGATGCGCCAGTTCGCTGCGCAGGGCTTTGACGCCATGGCGGCCAACGGTTTCGGCCAGCTCCCTGCCCGCCGAACCGGCCGACAATCGCGCCAGGGCGGCGCGGACTTGGGATTCGGGCAATTCGTCCAGGGCGGCCAGGACGGGACCGACGGCGGGCACATTGTCCAAGGCGGCAAGCGCCTCCGGACCATATTTGGCGGCCAATCGAGAAACCTGTTCGGCGGCCTCTTCCCCGCCCTGCTTGACCGCCTGCCGGCTGACGCGTTCGGCAATCTCGCGGCCGCCCCGCTTGGCCAGATACTCGCTCGCCTCCTCACTCCCCTCTTTGCCGAAATACTTGACGATCGCCTTGGCGATTGCGGTGCCAGACAGCAGAGGCGCTGGACCGGCGGAGGCTCGCGTCACCCAAGTCGAAGGGACACCCAGCATTGGCAACAGGATCACGGCGGTGAACAACAAGCTTCGCAAAGCGGTCATCGGGAACGGGTGAATCACGAACTTTCTCCCTGAACGATTTGAATGAAGAACCTGTCCCGGTAGGCTTGCGAAAGTTGATCGCACAACCGCGGCAACGCCACGCTGAGCCCCACACCGGAACCGGCTGCCGGCCTGTCCGCCGCCGGATCCGATTGACCGGCCGATGACGTTCGGGCGTTCCCACCGTCAATCAAGGTCGCGTGCAAGGCATCCAGATAACCGTGCATTTGCTCTCGGAGTTCCGCTTCGAACCTTTCGGTCATCCACCAGTCGATGACCAGTCCGACCGCCAACCCGGCACCGAATCCGACCACCGTGCCCACCGGTCCAGCAAGCGAACCACCGCCGGCACCGGTTGCCGAGGCACCGACCGTTGCGCTGGTTCCGGCCGCCGCACTCAAGGCGACCGTGGGGGCAAACCGCGACAACAACCCCGCAATGACCGAACGAGCTGCAAACGCACCGACCTCTCCCAGCACGAAGGCACCGATCATGTTCTGCACGCTGGTCGTGCCCTGGTCGGCGGCGTACTGGTTGATCTGTTGCGACAGCTTTCGAAAAAACGCTTCTTGCTGGTCCAATCGCACCGCGGGCAGGTCGGCCGTTGTCAGGGCCGCTTGAACGTCGGCAAGCGTTGCCCGTTGGTTCGCATCCACTTCGGATCGGAACTGCATCAAGACCGAAGTGATGTCTCGCACCAAGGACTGCTCGGAAAACAAGTGCGACTCGAACTTTTGTTGCACATAGCTTTCGACGCGGCCGTCCTCTTTCCACCACCCCGCCGGCATTCGTTTGAGAATGCCCAGCCGGGTGGAAATGCTGGTCATGTCCTGAACAAATGGCTCGACGCCGCGATGATACTGGTCAATCAGCCGTTCGGTCCGAATCAGGCAGCGATTGGCAGCGGCACGATTGTCCGCCTCCAACTGCTCGATCAGCGGCAACACCGAGGTTTCGAAAAACCGCGCGCGGACCACCTGCTGATTCAGTTCCAAGTCTGCGGACGAAGGCTCGATCAACGGCTGGTCCAGATCGACCGACGGCGGAGACACCACGGGATCGGGCAACGGTTGAATCAGACCGCCCAGGGTCACCAGGGCAACCACGGTCGCGATCACCAGCGGGACTCGTAAAGAACTCACCAGAATTTCCACCAAGGTTGTTTCTTGGGCGGCGACTTGGTTTGCACACCCAGGATTCCCCAATATTCGTCGTCTCCCAGGTGAATGTCGGCAACTCGCAACATCGACGCCTCTTTCAACTTTTCAATCAGCCGGGTGTTGCAGTCCGATTTGACGACTTCGATGCGTTCCTGAAACTGGGCCATCGCCGACATGATTGCTGATAGCGCCTGGCGCGGAGACGTTTCGCCGCCGAAGTCTTCAATCAAGAAAACCGATTCACCGTGCGGGCGCCCCACGACATCGGCGAATCGCCAATGATCCCCCTCTTCATCCCAGCCGTGATACTCGCCTGACATTGATTTGCCTCGTCTGAATCGACCAATAAAAACCAATGAATTACGGCATTAGCTTACACGATTCGCTGTCCGGCCATCAAAATTGATTCATCCAGGCGACGACGCAGTCGTCCATCCAGGACCGACGTCCGGCCGTGATGAAACCGGCGTGGCCACCCGTCTTGGTCAACAACAGATGCGTCGATCGCGGCCAGTCCGCGTCCCGGAAACAGCTTGCCGGGACGATCGGGTCATCTTCCGCAGCCAGGACCAGCGTCGGGATCGGGTTGCAACGCACCGATCGCCCGGCCCCGCAACGGGCGTAGTAGTCCTGGGCACCATCGAACCCGCTGTGGGGCGCCGTCAGCCGGTCGTCCAGCTGAAAAAGCGTCCTGGGTCGCCCGCTGCCGGCAAGCGATCGAAACAGTTCATGCTCGCGGACCCTGGGCGGGGCACCGTCAAATAGCGAACGGATGAAGTAGTAGTTGTAGGGGCGGCGGGAAAGTCGCTGCATATTCTCGCTGCACCGAACCAGTTCGATCGGGGGGGCGACCGTGACAATCCGTTCCAAGCGGTCGGCCCAATCGGGTTTCGAGTCACTGCCCCAGCGGCTGGCCATGAGCAACAGCTGGTTTCCCCCCAACGAAACGCCGGCGGCACTGATCGACGCCCCCGGGTTGCGTGCGGCAATGAACGCCAGAGCCGCCTGGACGTCACCGCTGCGGCCCGCGTGATTCAGTCCAGCAGCGAGCAACCGGCCGGCTCCAGCGCCGCGCATGTCCGCCCGGTACACCGTCCAACCGTCGGCCAGCAACCGGCCCGCCAGCCGGATCATGTAGGGTGAACGGTGGCATCCGCCCAGTCCATGGATCAACAACGCGCAGCGAGCACTCCGTCCCGGCCGGGCCGCCGCACCATCGACCGGAACGTTCTCATGAAGCACAATGGCGTCCCCGTCGCCAAGCGGCACGGTGTGCTCGGCGCTCGCACGCAAAGCGGTCGCGCCGTCGGCTGCGGCGGACACGCGGGTGATCGTTTGCAAATGGCCACCGGCGATCCACCGGCTGGGGACAAACTTCGGCGGCCGGAATTCTAGTTCGCTCATCAGTTCATCAACGCGGAATTCATGCAAACGATCCGTTCCTTTATCGCCATTCCGATCACCGCGGAGATCAGCGGCCAGGCGGCTCGGATGATCAAACGGCTCAAACCGCTCGATAACGCCTTCAAATGGGTGCCGCTGGACAATCTTCATCTCACGCTGAAGTTCCTGGGGGAAGTCGACAATACCGAAATTCCCGCGGTCTGCAAAACCGTCCGCAAAGTAACCTCGACGATTCCTCCCTTTGAACTCTCGTTCGCCGGCGCCGGCGGATTCCCCAACCTGCAACGGACCCGCGTCCTCTACGCGGGCGTGGAAGACCCCAGCGGCAATCTGGTCCGCCTGGTCGAAGGCTTGGAGCGGCAGCTTGCCGAATTGGGTTTCAAACCGGAACCGCGGGACTACACACCCCATTTAACATTGGGCCGGAGCCGAGGAAGATCGCACCACCCGGAACCGGAACTGGTCGCGGCCGTCGAAGGGATGGGCGATCAGGTCCTCGGCGAGATGGTGGTCGAGGAGGTGTTGTTGATGGCCAGCTTCCTGGACAAAGCGGGCCCCACCTACCAGACGATGGACACCATCGAACTGGCCGATTCGTAGCAGGACGGTTCCGCACCCGAGCGGCGACCTTGGCCAGAAATGGAAATCGGGTTTCCGCCACCGCCGCAGTCGCACGCGCGTCGAGTGTTCTGCTGGCTGACTTTTTTTTGCGCCGGTTAAATAAATCATCGCCCGTCGCGCATCCTCCTCGGTGGAAGCTCTCCTTCCCCGAAAAACATTTCCAACGGTCGTGACCGGTTTCACCGAGAACTTGCTTCAGCACGCGTTGACGTGGGCGAAGCGTGCGGTCGAGCGGGACGGCAATTGAGGCGGATGCTGCATGCCTGAATCTTCGGCAGAACGATTGATATCGCTGAACCGACAAACGATCGCGATGTTGCGGTTGGGCATTCCCCTGGAACTGGGGCTGGGTGATTCGCCGATCGAGAGGTTGCGTGAAATCAACGAGACCCTGGCATTGAATTCCGGCCGTGAACCGGAAGTTGCACCGATCCTGCAAAGCGAAAATGTTTCGCCGCAGTATCAAGCCATCGCCCAGGCATTGCTGGCCGCCCCGGATCCTACGCCCATCTTTGAATCGATCGCGCGGCCGACCGACGACGCCGCCGCGGTGTCCACACCGGTGCGGCTGGCGTTGGTCGAACCGCTGGTTGTGCTTGGCTTGGGATACCTGGGGATGTTGCTGTTGTGTTTCCACGTCGTCCCAAGCATGGAGATGCAATACCTTCAACAGTACGAAACGCCCACGGGTGTGACCCGGTGGTTGATCGCCATTCGCGATTGGATGCCGGTGTGGGCGGTGTTGTTCCCGCTGATCTATCTGGCGTTGATTCTGCTGGGCGGAAAGTGGTTGCGGAAGCTCTACGCACGCTGGGGGCCGGGCACACAATCGCGTCTGCGATGGCGACGTCGGGAAGCGCAAGCGGAGCGTCTGTCGGCCTTGGTCGATAGCGGAATCGACCGCGAAACGGCAATCGACCTGGCCCGTGGAAGTTCGGCCGATTCGGATCCGATCGGTCCGGTTGCCGAAAACATCGTCCGCAACCGATCGCCCGAGCGGGCATCCGGAGCGTTGGATCGACTGGCCAGGTTCTACCGTTTTTTGGCCGAGAACCGTTGGCCATCGCTGGTCCGCAACGTGCCCGCCGCGATCGGCCTGTTTGTCGCCAGCTTGGTGGTCCTCGCGTACGGTCTGGCCCTGTTCGTTCCCTGGATCGAGATCCTGTTCAATCTAAGTGACAGGACGGGGGTTTAAGCAATGAGCAGCGTGCACAAAACAAGCGAGCTCTGCCAACGGATTGACCAGGTTCGTTCTTCCAATCCGGAACTGGGAACGCAATTGCGGCAGATGGCAGCCGAGATGCCGGCGTCGAGGGCCGGTGGTCGCCTGACGCAGCTTGCAGGATCGTTGGAGGACCAGCAGCCGGCTGAGCAAATCGTCCGGTCTTATCCGGAACTGTGCTGGCTGTTGACGATGCCGTCCTCGGGAGCGGCGATGACCGGGCTGACCGGCATGCTGGAACAAACCGCGTTCGACGGCGCGATGCGACAAAAGAAACTCCGCAGCGTCCTGTATCCGGTCATGGTCATGATGCTGGCGATCGGGTTGCTGTTGGTGGGCTGCTACATCATCGTTCCGACCTTCGACGAGATGTTCATGGAATTCGGTTTGCGTCTTCCGCCGCACACGGAACTGGTGCTGAAGCTGTCGCGTCTGGTCGCGGCCCATCCGTGGTTGGTCGCGGCGGCCGTCCTGGCGTTGGGCGTCTGCGTGGCTGCCATCCTGTGGGGATGGGTCAACCGCACCTCACCAAAACGCCGGCGGTTTCGATCCGGGTCATTGATCGAGTCCAGCCGGTACGCGCTGGCGCGAGTCGCGATGCAATTGGCCGAGTTGATCGACGACAACGTTCCCTTGCCACGAGCGCTTCGGATCGCTTCGCAAGGCAGTACCGATCTCAACGTGAGCAACGCCCTGGCCGACCTGGCCGAACGTGCCTTGGAGGGCTCCGGAGCCTTTGATCGCTCCCGCGCGGCGGTGTTTTTACCACCGAACTTCGTGCTGGCGCTCGCCCCCGGCCAACCGACGGCCAGCGCCGGACCCAACACCACTCTGCTGCGACAGTTGGCTGCCAACTACCGAGACCTGTCGGTTCATCGTAAGGATTGGACGTCGTTCATCCTGGGGCAATTTGCGGTCCTGTTCGTGGGGCTGATGGTGCTGTTCATCATCGTCTCCCTGTTTGCACCGATGTTCAGTCTGATCACGGGGTTGTCGTAGGAAAAACCATGTTTGATCGTCTACGCACAAGACTGAATTACATCCTTCCGCGGTGGGTCGTTGGCGACACGTTGCACAGTCAACAACGTTCGTTGCTTCGCATCCTGGCGGTGTCGCACTCGGAGCGGCTGGACCCGAAACGGTTGATTGCCAACCTGGCCGTCGAACACCCCGGTCCCTACGGACGCAAGCTGATGAATCTCCAGCATTGGATTGCTGCGGGGACGCCGATCGGTTCCGCCTTGGCTCACGTCCCGGGCGCTCTGTCGGCCGAGGACACGCTGGCGATCCAATGCGGCATCGAAAACGGAACGCTTGGGGAAACGCTTTCCTTCCTGCTGGACCGGGCGGATCGCCCGGAGGCGGTCGACACCAGTCAGGTCATCCAGAAAACGGTTGCCTACACCTTCACCACTTTTTTGATCGCGCTGATCATCGTCGGCTTCTGCACGCTGTTCATCTTGCCGGTATTCAAGGAGATCTTTGAAGAGTTCGGCATGGAGCTTCCCTGGAGTTTTGCCGCGTTGATCAAGTTCACCGACACGTTTGGACTGGTCCTGGTGGCTTTGTTCGTTGTGGCCTTGCTGCTCGGAATCCTGATTCAATTCGAAGATGTTCGGCGGCTCTTTCATCATTCCCCGCTATCACGGTGGCTGCCAGGCACCGCCTCGCGACGCCGGTCGGGGCTGTTGCAATTGTTGGCGATTCCGACGCAATCCGGTCAACCGCTCGGCCCGACACTGACTGCGGCGGCGCAATTTCATCCGGACCGCAGCGTTCGTCGAGGGATGCTGGAGGTGCGGACGCAAAGCCAATCCGACACGGACATCTGGCAACAGCTGGCGCGTCGCGGCTGGATCAGTTTCAACCAGAGCGAACAGTTCAACGTGATCACCGATCCGAAACTCCGTGCCTGGGCGTTGTGCACCGTTGCCGGGCAAGAGCGTCAAGACGTGGATCAGTCGGAAAGTCTGCTCGCACAAATCTTGCAATACGCGCCCGTGTTGTTGCTGGGACTGTTCGTTGCCTGGATCGCAACCGCAATCTTTCAAGCACTCACCTCGATCATTCTCGCACTCGCCTGAGTTCTCATGTCCCCAGCACACGAATCCATTTCAAGCGAATCGCCGGCGTTCGCGCGCCGGCGCGATGATCGCCGCGGCGTTGCAATCCTGGAGTGCGTCGTAGCCGCCCTGATGGTGATGGCGATGCTTTCGATCACCGCCCCCCTGGTCATCCGCACCGGTCGCCTATGGAAACAAACCCGCAACGTCCAACTGGCCTTGGACGAATTGGGCGCCCAGCTTGATGCATTGATCGCGATGGCGCCCGACCAACGGCAAAGCGAGCTGGATCAATTGGACGTCTCTTCGGCCACCCGCAACGTGCTGGGTGACGCGACGCTCCGCGGATCAATCGTGCACGACGAAGACGGAAAGCGGTTGTCACTTTCCATCGATTGGCCTCGGATCGGCGACCCACCCCCGTTGACGCTGGTGGCATGGATCGACCCGCTGCCGCCCGAGGCGAACTCCAACGATCCCGCCGCTTCGCCGGAGGAGGATTCCGACCAATGATGCGTTTCCCAAATTCACGCCGACGCCGCGGGTTCACGCTCCGCGAACTGTCCGTCGCGATGACGGTCGGCAGCGCGGTGATGATGGTTGCCGTCGGATCACTGCACCGCGCGTTCGATTGGGCTTCGATCGCCCGCGATCGTCGACACGACGACCAAACCGTCTTTCGGCTGACACAACAATTCCGCGAAGACGTCCATCGCGCTAGCGATGCAGAGCTGACCGACCAGACGCTGAAGTTGACTCTGCCATCGGACACGTCGGTGGTCTACGAAGCCGGACCGGAGGGTTTGGTGAGGGAACAGACACGTCAAGACCAGCGGGTGCGACAGGAAGCTTATCGCTGGAAACAAACGCGACGCGTCACCCTCCGCAAGTTGGAAAACGAGAACCAGCTCGAGATGAGTATTCACTCCGTCCTGTCGCTGAAAGATCAACCGGCGCCCCTGTGGCGATTCGTGAGAGCCTCCATCGGCCTTCGCCAACAACACGAACGGGGAGACATCGGCGGATGAATCGTGCCAATCAACGACGCGGCGCGCTGATGTTTTGCGTGCTCGCCTGTTTGCTGATCGTGGGATCCCTGGTCGCTTGGATTCTTCGCGACGCGCTTCGGGCGCGACGGGAAACCAAGATCCGCGTGCAACTCCAACAAACCGAACGTCTGCTGGATGCGGGAATCCTACGAGCCGTCAAACAACAGCAGAAAGACCCAAACTACGAGGGTGAACAATGGAAACCCAAAATCGAATTCGGTGGCCGGCCGGTACCGGCCAACATCGACATCTCCGTCGCCAACGAACAATTGACCGTGGTCGCCAGCCTGGGCGCGCAACCACACCGGACTCGCAAATCTCACTCCTTTTCCTTGAGCCCTACCCCATGAAACGCCGCGCCTTCACCCTTGTCGAACTGTTGGTCGTGATCGCGATCATCGGAATTCTGGTCGGCCTGCTTTTGCCCGCGGTGCAAGCCGCCCGCGAAGCCGCCCGCCGCATGTCATGCTCCAACAATCTGGTGCAGATCGCGTTAGCGACGCACCACTATGAATTCAGCATGGAACAGTTTCCGCCGGGCGTGACCAATCCGAACGGTCCGATCCGAAACGAGATCAATGCCGGCATGCACATCGGTTGGATGACTCGAATCCTGCCTTACATTGAACAGCAACGCGCTTTCGAAATGTTTGATTTCGACAAAAGTGCTTACAGCGATGAAAACGCGCCCGTACGGGCGTTGGAGATCAGCGCGTTCAAATGCCCTTCCAACCCGATGTCCTCCGGCGGCTTTCGCGGACAGAACTCCGGGGATTCGGTCGGCACGTCAACCTATGCGGGATGTCACCACGACGTGGAAGCTCCGATCGACGCCGACAACCATGGCATGCTGTTCCTCAACAGTGCCATCCGATTCTCCGACATCAGCGACGGATCCAGCCATACCATTTTGATCGGTGAACACCTGGGCGACTTCGACCACTTGGGCTGGGTGTCCGGCACGCGGGCGACGCTGCGAAACACCGGTGAATTCATCCACCTGGATTATTCCGAGGCACAAGACCGCGAGCTGGCACCGTTGCAGGTCGGAGGCTTCGACAGCTTCCATCAAGGCGGTGCCAACTTTGCGCTGGCCGATGGGTCGATCCACTTCATCACCCACAGCATCGAACCGGAAATCTTTCAACAACTCGGTCACCGTGCCGATGACAAGCTGCTTTCGGACGATCAATTCTGATTGCTGAGACTCAACGGTTCTCAATCAGGCGCCACCACTCGGCCGGTCGCGGGCGGAAACCAGTTCACGCCAACTGCTGCAAGACGTGGTCCACCTGCCGGCGGCTGTAACCGGTCAATTTGGGATGCGTGTCGCACCAACCGCAAAGGAATCGATGAAAGTCCGCCCAGGCCCATGGATACAAAGCCCGCCACTCGGACTCCACTGCATCAACCAGGTCGCTGTCGACGCCGGCGCCGGCCAGCACCTCTCGGAGTCGTTGAAAGTAAACGTCCAGGCAGGCAGCTTCCTGCTGCTGGCATTCTCGATCGGACAAACAGCTGCCCAAGAAGTACGCGACATCCTTGATCCCGCAGCCTCCGCCGACGTACTGAAAATCGACCGCCGCCACGTGCCGGCCGGACACCGGAAAACAGAAGTTGGCGACTTTGGCATCCCCGTGGACCAACGTCTGGAAACGGCAAGCGGACAGCCGGCGGTCGATCGCCGCGGCGGCCTGCTTCAACGGACCATCGGCCATGGCGTGCCATTCCGCGTCGCGCGTCTGCAGATGCCAGTAGGTGCCCACCGGCCACAATCCCGCCGGGTCGGTTTGGAAAAACGTCCCGTGAAAATCGGCCAGCCATCGCAAACAGGCATCGCGCCGGGAATCATCCAGTCGGCTCATCCGCAGTGGGAATCCGGCCGCATCCAAGTCCTCCAACACCAGCACACGGTCTTCACCATCGGCTTCGACCGCAAAGCATTTGGGAACGCGGCACCCCGATGCGCAGCGTGAACTGACGTCGCGATACCAATGGCTCTCGACTTGGTAGGAGCGGAGCTTTCGCTGGTGGGCTGCCGGTCCCGACCAACCACGCGGGTTGGCACCGCCGCTGACCGGTGGTGCGATGTGCTTGACGATCACCGAGGCAGGTGCGGAACCGCCGGACAACTCCATCCGCAAAATCTGCCCGTAACCGCTCCACAGCGATTGAACCGGCTGCACTTTCCGCACGCTTTCGGCGCCCACGGCCTGGCAAACACGTCGGTGCAGTTCCGCAGCATCGCCCGCGTCGGCACGGCCCTTCGCCTGGCTCATGGGACGAACGTCATGGAAAACGCATTCCGAATCATCAAGTTGTTGCGTGTTTCGCGAAGCACGGGAAATTCGCTTCTTCCGGCATCAATCAACGGTATGCACAACGACGGAGTTGTGAGCCTTTTCCACGACACCGCTGCCGCTGACGAACACGATCCGGTCACCGACTTTCAGGACGCCCGTTTTCTTTCCCCAACGGCAGATCTCGGTGCGGATCTCGGCGGGGTGCCCCATTTTCTTGATCGCGATCGGCTTGATGCCCCAGAACAGATTCATTCGGCGAAGCGTTTCCTCGCAATCACTGGCTCCCAGGGTGGGAATCAGGCTTCGTGACTTGCTCTTCACCCAAGCCGTCCCGCCACTCTTGGTCGCGATCACAATCAGGCTGGCGTCGATCGCTTCGGCGATGTTGGTCGCAGCGAAAGTCACGGCGGTTGTGATCGGATGCACCCGATTGGTCACCGTTCGCTCGGTCATGTCGTGCGTCAACGACTGTTCGGTGCACTGCATGATCCGGCTCATCATCTGAACCGTCTTGACGGGAAAGTCACCGATGGCGGTTTCCCCGCTGAGCATGCACGCGTCCGCGCCGTCCAGGATTGCGTTGGCCACGTCACTGGCTTCCGCACGCGTCGGACGTGGGCTGTGGTGCATCGATTCCAACATCTGCGTCGCCACGATCACAGGCTTCACTTTTTCTTTGCACACACGGATGATCCGCTTCTGTGCCATCGGCGTCTCGGCGACATCGATTTCGACACCCAGATCCCCGCGTGCGACCATGATGCCGTCGGCCGCGTCGACGATCTGTTCCAAATTAGCCAACGCCTCAGGCTTCTCGATCTTGGCGATCACCAAAGCTTCGCAGTCGTGAGCGGTCAGGACGTTTTTCAGCGTCCGCACGTCCTCAGCCGTACGGACGAACGACAGGCTGATGAAATCGATTCCATGGTCGGCCGCCCAAATGGCATTGTCCAAGTCGTTGCGTTGCATCGCGGAGACGGACAGTTTGACACCGGGAAGATTGATTCCCTGGCGGCTTCGCAACTCTCCGGCCGCCGTTACCCGACACACTGCCCGGTCAGCCGACACCGATTCGACCTCCAATGCAACCATTCCGTCGGCCAGCATCACACGGTTCCCGACGGTCAATTCGTCGATCAACTTGCCGTAGGTACTGGTCAGCTCGTGATCGGTCTTCGGCTCGCCCCGACGAATGAACGTCAGCTGCATCCCCACGTCGCACTGCAACGGTTCATTGACCAGCTCGCCCAACCGGATTTTGGGACCCGCCAGGTCCAGCAACACCCCGACGTGAACGCCGGTCATCGCGGACGCTTCACGGATCGCGGCGAGCTTCTGTTCGTGATCGGGGATCTTGCCGTGCGCCGTGTTGATGCGGAACACGTCGGCCCCCGCTTCGATCAGCTCGGCAAGCTTCTCCGGCGTATCGCAGGCCGGACCGACGGTGGCAACGATCTTGGTGCAAGACTGGTCAAGCGACGGACGTGGCATGAAACGATCACGTGGTTGGAAAGTGGAAGCGAACGCCGCACCTGTTCAGCACCAGCGCAAACCGCATCGATCTCAGTTCACCCGACTCGCCGAAAACCGGCCTTGGGGCCAGGTCGGATATTCGACGATTCCAAGGGGGAAGTCTCGAACAGGTCCGCCCCGGACACGAGTGAATGGATGACCGTTGTAACGTGCCGACCGAGATCTGCAAAGAAACGTGGGTTCGTTCACCGATCGTTGGCGGCGGGAATCGATACGAAGTCCCTCGCTGGGAAGATTCTTGCTCCTTAACACCCACCGGATGGCGACCGGCTCACTTCGCGTGAACGGGCAAGTGATCTACAATGTCGCCCCGCTCCCCTGCCCTGCTCTGCCCTTCCCTGTCTGATCACCTCCGCTTCATCTTTTTTCCAGAACACCTTGTCCGCCGACTCTTCTCCCGCCGCCAAACCTCTCGCGATCATTTCCGGGGGATCCGCGGGCCTGGGGCTGGTGATCGCGCAAACGTTTGCAGATGCGGGATACGAATTGATCCTGCTGGGAAGATCCGCCGAACGTCTGGAAGCGGCCCAACGTCAGCTACAAGCCGCCGGGAGCGCCGAGGTGCAGTGGTTCGCCTGTGACGCAACCGACCCGCACCAGCTGCGCGATGTGGCCGCCAACGTGACGGACCGTTTCGGTCATTTAGACGTGCTGGTCAATTGCGTCGGAACCAGTGATCGCGGACGCGTCTGCGACCTGGACGCATCACGCGTCCATCAACTGATCGATCAGAACGTGATTGCCACATTGCACTGCAGCCAAGCGATGCTTCCGCTGCTGGAACGCTGCGGGGGTGTCGTCGTTAACATCGGGTCCTTGTCGGGGAAAGTCGGGGCCCGATTCCTGGGCGGTTACAACCTCGCCAAACATGCCTTGGCGGGCCTGACCCAACAAATGCGGTTGGAGTGGCGGGAAAAGGGGGTTCACGTGGGGCTGGTCAGCCCCGGCCCGATTCGCCGCGACGACGCGGGCCATCGCTACAAAGACCGTGTGGACGATTCGTTGCCAGAGCAAGCCGCGCGACCGGGCGGGGGCACCCGCGTCAAAGGCCTTCCGCCGGAACGCGTCGCGGCCGCCGTCTTGAAATGCGTCCGGCGACGACGTCCCGATTTGATCCTGCCGGGATACCTACGGCTGCTGATCACACTCGGCAATGCATCCCCCCGGGTAGGGGACTGGCTTTTACTGCGATTTACCAGCTGACAGCGCCCCTGACGGGTAACGCCCATCAGTGAGTGCGAGCACTCGGCGACCAGCGCCGGACAGAACCGCGGATGCCACACTCTCACGTCCGCGACAGCCGAAAACCGGCACTTCCGAGCGACGAAACAGCCCACCAGAGGGGACCCATTCATTGACTTGTCGGCATAGTGCACTAAGTTAACGGTGTTGGTTGCCGCCCCGCCGACCGGTCCCAACGGTCCCGCGGGTTCGACTGGCCCAAGCATGTGACGCCGGAAATCCGGAGATCCTGGAAACGGACTCCCGACGGCCGTCTTTTTTGGGATAGACTTTGCGGCACCCTCCTGCCCGCGGACACCTTTCCCCTGTCCGCACGCAGCCCACCCCACCACCCGCCCAGATCGCCGCGCCGCTTTCGCCGCAACTCGCTTGAGAGCGGATGCGCTGCGACGGTCTCCCACCCAGCACGAGCTGCCGCATGAATCTTTCACGGCAAAATCTCCGACACGCCTCCACCCGTCCGCGCGCGTCTGCCTGGTTTGCGACTTGCTTCGTCGCCCTGGCGTTTTGCGTCCTGACCGCGACGCCGACTCGAGCCGACGAAACCGCGGCGTCGGAGGCTTCTGGCGAAACCGCCCCCCAGGCGACTCCCGCGCAGACTTCTACCGAGCCGACGACTGCTGAAAGCAGTGCGAAATCGTCAGCGAATATGGAATCTGCGGTCCCCGATGCCGTTGACGCGAATCCCGCCACCGTCCGCTTCTCCTTTAACGGCGTCCCGTGGCGGGAGGTGATCAATTGGATCGCCGAGGAGGCCTCGCTGGCATTGCATGTCGACGCGGTACCGCCAGGCAGTTTCACTTACACGGATCCGAGCCCCTTCACGTTTGATGAAGCGATCGATCGGATCAACCTGTTCTTGTTGCCGGAAGGCTACTCGCTGGTCCGCAGCGGCAACTTGCTTTCGGTCATCAACCTGAGCGATCCGCGCAGTCTACAGCAACTTGATGCGTTGGCTGAGTTGGTGCGTCCGGAAGAACTGGCGGATCGAAACGCGCAGGACGTTGTCAAATGCCTGTTTCCGCTGGGAGCGTTGAAGGCCCAAGAAGCGGTCGATGAACTGTCCGCCATCAATTTGATGGTGACGCCCGCGGTATTTGAAAAGACCAATCAGTTGATGGTCACGGACACCGTCGCCAAGCTGCGGAACGTCAAAGCGGTCCTGGAGTCATTTGAACCCTCGGCGCTCGACAACGGCACCGTGGTCAAGAGTTTCACACTGGAACACGTCAGCGCCGAAGACGTGCTGGTCGTCGCCCGTCCGCACCTGGGTCTGGCAACCGGCGAGATGATCGGGATCGATGTCAGCCTTTCGTCGGACTTGCAGGGCAAGCACATTTTCGTCACCGGGATCGAAGACAAAGTCAAATTGATCGAACGACTGGTCGAGTCGATCGATGTTCCCGAGCCGTCACTGGCCGACACCCAGGGCGATGCCAAGTTCCAAGCCCACAAGATCGCCGGCGGCAATGTCGAATTGGCTTACGACGTTCTGCAGACGCTGCTAGCCGGCCAGGACGTGCGGCTTTCCAAGAACCAGACCGCCGGAACGGTCGTCGCCCTCGCTCCGCCGAAGGTGCAAGAAGAGATCGCCGCGACGGTTGCTCAGTTGGCGGCCGACGAAGCTCAATTCGAAGTGATTTCGCTGGGGTCGGTCGACCCGTTTGTCGCGATCGGGTTGATCGAAGAGATGCTGGATCTGACGGCGCCGCTGGACGACGACGACGACGACCGCGAAGCGCGACAGGCGCCGAAGATCGATGCCGATCCGGCGAATCGGCGGTTGTTTGTCCGTGGGACCCCCGAACAGGTCGAACAGATTCGCCAAATCGTCGAGGGTTTGGACGACAAGGAGCAGGCGGTTGCCAGCGACGCGAACATTCGTCTGCTGTCGATGCGAGGCAAGCGAGCTTTGGAATCGCTGGCTTTGGCGGCCAGGTTCTGGCGCAAACCCAATCCCTTGGTGCTCTTCAAATCGGACTCGGCGGCACTGAAGCCCAACACCGAACGCGTCGTGCACGAAGGTTCCGATGCGGGCCAGCCCAGCGAGGACGATTTGCTGGACGCTTTCAACGGAAACGTGCCGGACCACTTTGTCTCCTTGCACGGCCGCGGCCAGCTGCTGGAGACGCCTTCTCCGGACCCGAGTGAACCGGCGATCGAATGCCAGTTGACCTCGCGGGGCCTTCTGGTTCAGTGCGACGACCCGCGGGTGCTGGACCAGTTCGAAGACCATCTGGCCATGCTGACCGGCGGCATCGGAAGCCCCGCGGTTTCCGAACCGATCACGTTTTACTTGAAGTACACCGAACCGGCCGAGGCCCTGCGGATGCTGGCCGAACTGCTCGACGGCGGCGACGTGATCAGCGAATCGACCGGCGGCTCGTTGATCAATTCCGTGGTTTCTTCCCCGACAAGTTCCTACCTGGGTCCGATCCTGACCAACCGTGACGGAACCTTAAGCCTGATCGCGGGCACGGCCACGATTGTCGCCGATCCGCGGCTGAATCGGCTGATCGCCCAAGGGACCACCGAAGACATCGATCGCATCGAAGAGTACCTGCGAATCATCGAAAAGGACAACAGCATTACGTCGGTGGAAACCCACGGTCGCTCCCACGTGATTGAATTGGTTCACACGCGTGCTTCTGAGGTCGAAGCCGCGTTGCGAAAGGCGTTTGCCGGCCGCGTGGCCGAAGCAGCTTCATCGACGGCAGGCGGTGGCCCCCGCGGTGGCGGCGACCGAGACCGTGAGCGCGATCGTGACCGAGACGATGACCGGTCCCGAGACAATGACCGCCGCGACGACCGCCAGCCGCCCGCCCGTGGTGGCGCCGCGAAGGGACAGGACGACGAACCGAAGATGACGCTGGCCGTGCACGAACCCAGCAATTCGCTGATCGTGACCGCTCCGGACCAGCTGTTTGAAGAGGTCGAACGGTTGGCCAAGGTGATCGATGGCCGTGGAGAACAGGTCGTCCGCGTGCTGACCCCCAGCAACAGCAACGTGATCGAAGAGGTCTTGCAGCAGGTGATGCTGGGACAATCAGCCAGCCCCAGCCGATCCTCGCGTGACCGTGACCGCGATCGCGATCGACGCTAAATCCGAATGGCTCGCCAAATGATGAACGCTTGCATGCAATTGATCCTGCGATCCAGGGTCCAGCTGTTGGTCTTTGCCTTGGCCGCCGCCGTTCCGCTGACCGCGACCGCCCAATCGGGTTTGCGACAGTCGCTGGAACTACTGGACCGCGACGGGGACGGCTATCTGGAACCCGACGAAATCACGCCGCTGTCGCGTCCCTACCTGGAACGGATCGCCCGCGCCCGCCGGATCTCCTTGGACCGCCGCACCCGCATCGACGAGTGGCAGCAGGCCGCGAGAATTTACTACGCGATGCAAAACGGCACCGATGATGACAACGTTCGCGTCAGCGAGGAACGGTCCGTGGAACCGTTCGGGCTCAGCGATGACGACATCATGGTCCCGGAGTTTGGACTGCCGGACGTCAAGTATCCGTACACCAAAGACGACCTGGAGGATGCGGAGCGGGCCATTGAACGTTACGACCGCAACCGCGACGGATACCTCAGCCGCCGGGAAGCCGACCGGGGACGCTGGCGATACACCGACCCCTTCCTGATGGACTTCAACAAGGACGACCAGTTAAGCCGGCTGGAACTGGCACAGCGGTACGCACGGCGGCGGTTGGTCCGCGATGACGCCGGCGAGCTGATTCAGCGTGCCCGCCGGGTTGGGAACGGCATTCGTCCTTCGGTCGACGAAGATGACGACGACGACCGTCGTCGCCGAAGCCGCTGGTCACGCAGCGGGGGCAGCAAATATTGGTTGACCGCTGGCGTCTTGGATCGATTTGACGCCAACCGCAACGGCCAGCTGGAAAGCGACGAAGTCGTGGACTTAGGCATGCCCGCGGGCCAAATCGACATCGATCGCGACGGCGTCCTCTCCCGCGACGAATTGTTCGCGTACCTGTCTGATCTGCAGGACCAGACCGGCGACCTGACCGAAGGCCTGCCCGGCTGGTACTACGAGCTGGATGGCGATCGCGATGGACAAGTTTCGTTGATGGAATTCGCGGCCGAGCCGACCGACGCGCGTGTGAATGAATTCACTCGCATGGACACGAACCAAGACGGGCTGCTTTCACCGATCGAGGTCTTGTCGACCAAGGGCATGACTGGTGGTCGGTATGCCAATACCAACGCCGAGATCTTGCCTCCGCGGAAGACGATCGTTTCTGAGATCAACGTGGAAGATGATTTCATCATCGCGGACATGGACGTGCAGCTTTCCATCACCCACACCTACACGTCCTACCTGGACGGATACTTGACCGGTCCGGACGGCCAGCGGATTGAGCTGTTCACCGCGGTGGGGTCCAACGACGACCATTTCAACGAAACGGTGTTCGATGACCAGGCCCGCGAGCCGATCAACAAGGCTCGGCCTCCATTCGAAGGTACTTTCATTCCGGAAGGAACGGTGAAGCGTCAGCCCGGCCTGTCCACCTTCAACGGCAAGAGCATCAAGGGAGTGTGGCAACTGACGATCCGATGCTCGCGCAGCGACCGCTTTGGCATGCTGCACGAATGGGCGTTGATCGCACGACCGGATGAAGAAAGCTTGCTTGACGAGCGTCAAGAAGAGGTACCGGACACCGCTGACGAATCTACCGCCGAACTGACCAGTGCCGCCGCGGACTTCTCGTCGGGCGTGCCCGGATGGAACGACCAGATGGAAGCGGGACAGCTGAAGGCCTCGATGCCGGGCGACTGGTCGTCGGAGGTCAAAGCCGAACTCGCCAATCGGTTGCGGCGGCCGACGCCGCAGCAATGGGCGCAAATGAGCGAGACCGAGCGACAGGCAAAACTGGAAGCCAGAAAGCAAGCGATCGACCGGTACAAAAAGATGCTCGGGGGCGAGTAAACTGGGCGGGCTTCCCCGCCTCCGCCCTCTTGCCGATTCGGTCCCATGTCACTTCGAGTTCTTCCGGCATCCGTGTCGCTGCCGCTGATGCTGTTCGCAGCGTGTGCTCTCACGTTCTGCCAACCCGCCGCCGCCGCGGATAAGCCCAACTTCGTCGTCATCTTCTGTGACGACCTCGGCTGGGGCGATCTCACCTGTTACGGCCATCCCACGATCGCGACCCCGAATCTGGACCAGATGGCGGCGCAGGGGATGCGGCTGACGCAATTCTACGTCGCCTCCAGCGTGTGCACCCCCAGTCGATCGGCACTGGTCACCGGCCGTTATCCGGTGCGAACCGGAATGTACGGAAATCGTCGGGTGCTGTTTCCCGATTCGGTCGGCGGCCTGCAAGCCGACGAACTGACCATCGCCGAAGTGTTGAAGGACGCCGGATACGCGACTGGCATGGTCGGCAAATGGCACCTGGGGCACCTGCCGCAATATCTGCCGACCGAGCACGGTTTCGACAGCTACTACGGCATCCCCTACAGCAACGACATGGACAAGGTCGCCTCCCAAGCCAAGACCGGCCGACAGGTTTTCATTGATCCGGACTACCGACATTTCAATGTTCCGCTCCTGGCCGGCAGCGGTTCGGACGTCCGGCAGATCGAGCGGCCGGTCAATCAGAACACCATCACGCGGCGATACACCGAACGTGCGACCGAATACATTCGCAACAATGCCGCCCAACCGTTCTTTCTGTACCTGGCGCATTCCCTGCCGCACGTGCCGCTGTTTCGGGACGAGCCCTTCGTCGATCACTCGCTTGCCGGACTCTACGGCGATGTGATCGAGGAAATTGATTGGAGCGTCGGTCAGGTGCTGGAGACCCTGCGAAACGAGGGCATCGACCGGCAGACGTTGGTGGTCTTCACCAGCGACAACGGTCCCTGGCTGACGTTCGGCGATCAGGGCGGTTCGGCCGGACCGCTCCGCAACGGGAAAGGCACGACGTTCGAAGGGGGCCAGCGGGTGCCCGGCATCTTCTGGATGCCCGGCACGATTCCGGCGGGCAAGACCCAGCGCGGACTGGCCAGCACCTTGGACCTGTTGCCGACCTTCGCATCAATGGCGGGAACCGACATCGATGAAGACGTCGTCCTGGACGGGTTCGACCTGACGGCGATGCTGACCTCTGACGCCCCCTCGCCGCGCGAAACGTTTTTCTATTACCGCGACAGCCGGCTGATGGCCGTCCGACACGGACGCTACAAAGCGCACCTGATCACTCAGGACAGCTACACCCCGGCGGCGCGGACCCCCACCAAACATGATCCGCCGCTGTTGTACGATCTGGAGACCGACATCGGCGAAAAGCGTGATGTCGCCCAGCAGCATCCCGACGTGCTCAAGCAGATCGCGGAAATCATCCGCCAACACGAAAAGAATTTGGTCGTCGCGCCCAGCCAGTGCGACCGTAAACCCTAAACTGGGCATTGAGATTCTTTCTTGACCGTCTTAGGCTCTCCGCCAACTTGGCGGTTTGACCGCTTGTTCCAACCGGCGGCGGCTTCAAACTAGTCGCCCGTGTGATCGTCCCCCACCCTCCCTTGTCTGAGCGACTCCATGACCGCCTTTCCCGACATCCCGACTATTCAGTACGAAGGTCCCCAAAGCGACAACCCCTTGGCGTTCCGGTGGTACAACCCGGAGGAGGTCGTCGAGGGAAAGACGATGAAGGAACATTTTCGTTTCTCGATCGTGTACTGGCATACGTTTCGGGGAACCGGCAGCGATCCGTTCGGGCCCGGGACCGCAATTCGCCCCTGGGACGACGGTTCGGAATCCGTTGAAAACGCGCAGAACCGCGCCCGGGTGGCTTTCGAATTGTTCGAAAAACTCCAGGCACCTTATTACGCGTTCCACGACCGCGATGTCGCTCCCGAAGGAAGTTCGCTGAAGGAAACCAATGCGAACCTGGACGCGGTGGCCGACGTGCTGCTGGAAGAGCAGCAACGCAGCGGAGTCGGCTTGCTGTGGGGCACCGCCAACATGTTTTCCAATCCCCGCTTCATGCACGGCGCCGCGACCAGTTGCAATGCGGACGTGTTCGCCTACGCCGCCGCGCAAGTGAAGAAAGCGATGGAGGTCACGCACCGCCTGGGTGGGGAGAATTATGTGTTCTGGGGCGGACGGGAAGGCTATCAGAACCTGTACAACACCGACATGAAACGGGAATTGGATCACCTGGCGAAGTTCTTTCACATGGCCGTGGACTACGCCAAGGAAATCGGTTTCGACGGCCAGTTCCTGATCGAACCGAAACCGAAAGAGCCCACCAAGCACCAGTACGACAGCGACGCTGCGGCCTGTCTGAATTTCCTGCGGGCCTACGACTTGATGGATCACTTCAAGTTGAACCTGGAAACCAACCACGCCACGTTGGCCGGGCACACCATGATGCACGAACTGGACTACGCCGGTTCACAGGGTGCCCTGGGTAGCATTGACGCCAACACCGGCGACCTGCTGCTGGGCTGGGACACCGACCAGTTTGCCACCGATTATTACCTGACCACTCAGATGATGTACTACATCCTCAAGCACGGTGGACTGGGAACCGGGGGCGTGAACTTCGACGCCAAGCTGCGACGGGAATCGTTCGAGCCGATCGATCTGTTCTACGCGCACATCGGATCCATGGACGCCTACGCCAAGGGGCTGAAGATCGCAGCGGCCCTCCGTGCCGACAATGCCCTGGAGAATTTCATCTCCCAACGCTACAGCACCTGGGACAGCGGAATCGGTGCCAAAATCGAGTCCGGCGGAGTCGGTTTCGCGGATCTGGAAAGCTACATGCTGGAAAAGGGTGAGGTGGACGCCAACCAAAGCGGTCGGCAAGAACTGCTCGAAAGCGTCGTCAACCGCTACATCGATCGCGTGTAGAGCGTTCGTCAGGCACAGTCTGACCTACGGGACGCCGGTGTAGCTACCATCGCCAGACGGTGGCGAGCTGGTATCTTCCACGCTCTGGCGAGCGTGGCTACGCCAAACAACCCGGCCCTGCAGTCGTCAGGCACAGCCTGACCTACGTGACGCCGGTGTAGCTACCGTCGCCAGACGGTGGCGAGCTGTTATCTTCCACGCTCTGGCGAGCGTGGCTACGCCAAACCCAACCCTGCCCGTGCGGTCGTCAGGCACAGCCTGACCTACGGGACGCCGGTGTAGCTACCGTCGCCAGACGGTGGCGAGCTGTTATCTTCCACGCTCTGGCGAGCGTGGCTTCGCCAAACCAACCCTGCCGTGCGGTCGTCAGGCACAGCCTGACCTAAGCGAGCTGACGCCGGTGTAGCTACCGTCGCCAGACGGTGGCGAACTGGTATCTTCCACGCTCTGGCGAGCGTGGCTACGCCAAACCAACCCTGCCGTGCGGTCGTCAGGCACAGCCTGACCTACGTGACGCCGATGTAGCTACCGTCGCCAGACGGTGGCGAGCTGTTATCTTCCACGCTCTGGCGAGCGTGGCTACAGGTTCTTCGAACGGCTCAGTTCTCAACCTGGTGACGCGCCCAAGCCGCAGCTCCTTGGACTCCGGCGTCGTCGCCCAACTTGGCCGCAACGACTTCGAAACAGTCCTTGTAGACGCTCATCACACTTTTCCGAGCCGTCTTTGCGACCGTGCCCACGATCAAATCCTCCATGGCCTCGACCAATCCGCCGCCCAGGACGATCTTATCGGGGCAGAGCAGGTGGATGATGTTGACGACCGCGATCCCGATCGATTCGGCAGCTTCTTCCACCAATCGAATGATCACCTTGTCGCCCGCGGCGACGGAATCGGCCAATGCACCGCTGCGGATGTTGGCCAAATCGGTTCCCCCTTCTTTCAACAGTTGTGGGGCGTCGCCACGAAAGGCGGCTTTGGCGGCTTCGGCCGCAATCGACAGGCGACTGGCTTCCGCTTCCAGGGTTCCGGGCAGGTCGTAGCCGCTGCTACGTGTACTGCTGCTGATCCGCGTGTGCCCGATCTCCATGCAGCTGATGCCTTTCCCCTGCAGGATCGAACCTTCGTAGACGCAAGCCCCGCCGATCCCCGTTCCGGGAAAGATCCCGACGGCACAGCGGGAACCCTTGGCAACGCCAAACTGGTACTCGCCGTACAGGCCGGCGTCGACATCGTTGAGCACGACGGCCGGACAATTGAATTTCTTTTTGAGGAAGTCGCCGATGTCGACGTCGTCCCAGCCCAAATTGGGTGTCGTCAAGATCCGCCCTTTATCCAGATCGATCGGCCCCGGACACCCGATCCCGATCCCCTTGATGTTGTGATCCCCCAGGTCGTTTTCGTCGATCAAACGTTCGATCGTCGATCCAATCCTGGCGATCCCCTGATCGCTACCCTCGCGGCCACGCGTCTTGCGGCGACGACGTCCCAGCAGTTTCCAGTCTTGATCGTAGGCGGCGCTCAACATCTTGGTGCCGCCAAGATCAAAACCGATCCAGATGTCTTTCGTTTTCTCAGCCATTTTCTCTCCAGCGCGCCAACGTCAAGTCGAACGACGGTCCACTGCCGACGGTAGTTCCGCAACCGCGGGCCGAATCACCGTCGTCTTGGGCGTCGATTCGCGGCTCCGCAGAGGATACCCCAAAACGGGCGACATCGGCCTGGCGCCGAGCCGGAAAATGACCGACCGCGAACCGAATGCCCGGGGATTCGTTTATCATCGACATTGTTCGGGCGTCGAACAGCCCGCACCCCCGCCAAGGATCGTTCGGCGGGCCGCAAATGAGTCCCCGGGAGCGGATGGTCTGCCCGGTCACACCGACGATCTGCCTTGTCTCCCCAAAGCCCTCTCCCTTCCGCACAAATCCACTTCGCCGGGTCCCTTTCCGAAGCGGGCCGGCCCGACCACATCGGCCTTGGTCGAATGGTTGCCTGCGAGAATCTTTGCGGAAAAGTTTTTCTGATTCCTGAAATAAATCGGCTGCGGCGCGCAATGTTCTTTGCGACAGCGGATCCATGAGCGAATTTTCGGCCGAGCAAAGTTTTCCGGCGGACGGACCTGAAGGGAACGACGGGTCGACGCCCGATGAAACATCCCCAGTCGTTTCCGATGGCGGTCAGGCCTGGCGGCAATTGTTCCAACGGGTCGAGCCGGCACTGCGTCGCTTTTTGGCTGGCAAATTGCCTCAAACCGCTGACGTGGACGACTGCGTGCAACGGGTGTTTGTGGCCATGCTGCAAAACGAAACTCACGTCCCGGTTGTCGCCCGACGGGCTTGGTTGTTCCGCGTCGCGGCCAACGAAGCGGCGTACTGGTGGCGACAAAAAGCGTCGACCGACCGCGTGACAGAAAAACATGCTGCCTACCTCCAAAGCCGTCCACCGAACCAGAATCCTGATCCCCTCGAGAATCGAGAGACCGTCGAACAGATCCAGCGTTCCCTGCAGAAGTTGCCACAAGCGTCACGAGAAATCGTGCTGATGCGGCTTCGTGACGAAATGACTTTCCAGGCGATCGCTGACCAGTTGAACGTTCCGCTGGGAACCGTGCTGACACGGATGCGCCGCGCGATGCAGCGGCTTCGAGACGAATTGCAGGAAGAGCCGTAACCAAATCCATTCGATGAATTTCAAACCCGATCAACCGCACGACCGTTCCTCCGAGCCCGCGGGCCAGATTCGCCAGCGGTGCCTGGCCTACCTGTTGGGCGAAATGGACGAGCCCCAACGGGCGCAATTCGAGTCGCAGTTGGATGCCCCGGACGTGGCGGAAGTGCTGGTGCAGGAAAGCCAGTTGCTGCTGGACGTCGTCGACGCCTGCGACCAGTTCCCCCGGGGGACCCAATCGGTCGCCGCCTCCGCCCTGCCCTGCTCTGCCCCTGCCAAGCAGCCCGGTTCTGTCACCAAAGCGACAACCTCGGCATCCCGTGAATCCGACTCGCTTGACTCTCGGACTTGGCGACGGGCGATCATGGTCGCGTTTGCCCTGGCGGCCACCGTCTTGTTCGCCGTCGTCACCGCGCCCTTCACACAGCAGTCCGATACGATGTCCAGCGCGGTGCAGTCGCAGGACGAGCGATCCGAACAATTTCAGCTGCGGTTGGCACGCGTCTGGGTCGATCCCGCGGTCGACTGGGAATCAGAATCTGACACGGCGGTCTCGGACTCGCTCACCGCGGTCGAGGAGATACCGGTCCGCGAAACCGAATCACCGACCGATCAGGATGAGTCGCTTGACTGGATGGTCACTGCGGTGCGAGCCGTTTCGTTGGAGGGCCAACCCAATGACGGCTGAATCAAAACTCATTTCGTGGCGACCCTGGTGGGGCGTGATCGGGCTGATCCTGTTTTGCGGTTCGGCCGCGGGATTTGATGTCCAGGGAAACGATGCGGCGGTGCGTCTGACTTCCAACGGCGGCACGGCTGCCTCCGACGAGGCCGGCAAGAACCGACCGCAATTGGATCGCGAGCTGGAGAAGAATGTCCTGCAAATGGTCGACAGCCACCTTCCCGAATTGAAGGTGCTGCTGGATCGCTTGCGAAGCAAAGATCCAGGGCAGTACGAGGCCGCGATCCGCAACCTTGCAAATTCATCTCGTCGGCTGCAGGCGGCAAAGAAGCGTGGCGAGGAAGCATTTGAGCTGGAAGTCGAGGTCGTCAAAGCACGGTCAGCGGTCAACCTGCTCGTTGCGAAATTGAAGCTGCGGGATCGCGCCGCCGATCGCAAAGCCCTTCGCGAAGCCACCGAACACCTGGAACGAGCCGAGCTGGCCCGTTCGCGCTACGAGTATTCCGTGTGGCAACAACGCCTGGAAAAAATGCGTCAACAGGTCAACACGGTCCAGGAGCGACTGCAGACGAAAGAACGGCGCTTCGACGAAAACTTGCAGCAGTCCTACGAAAACTACCTTCGCAAGGCCGGTCGGAAACAGCTCCGTTGACGACCGCCCTGCCCTGCCCTTCCAATTCCCTCCCTCAGCGAATCCGTTTGGTCTCATGAAGAAACTCTCCTTTCTGATTGGCGTCTTGCTGGCCGTCGCGGTCCCGGCCCCGTTGGGATTGGTGACCACAGCCCACGCCGAACCGATCTCGCCAAAACGTTCCAAAGACGCCGCCGCGTCGGAATCGCCGGTGCCTTCCCAATCGATTGCGACCCGGTTCGGTGACCAGGATGTTCAAGAGGTTCCTGACTTTCAAAAACACGTGATGCCGCTGCTGGGTCGTCTGGGTTGCAACGGGCGTTCTTGCCACGGCTCCTTTCAGGGACGCGGCGATTTTCGTCTTTCGCTGTTCGGATACGATTTCTCCGGCGATCACGAGGCTTTGCTCGCTGAAGACACCGGGCGCGTCGACCCCGATGACGTCGATGAAAGTTTGATCCTGGCCAAACCCACCGACGAGGACATGCATGAAGGCGGAAAACGGTTCGATCGGCACGGCTGGGAATATCGTGTGCTCCGAAATTGGATCGCGGCCGGCGCAAAGTTCCAATCCGGATCGGTGCAGACGTTGGAATCGCTGGAGATTCAGCCCGCTGAAATCCGCGTCGACCAACCCGACCAGAACATCGAACTGAAGGCCATTGCCCATTGGGAAGACGGTTCGGCCGAAGACGTGACACCGCTGTGCCGCTTCAGCACCAATGACGAATCGATCGCGGCGATCAACGAACAAGGTGTCGTCACGTCCGGTGAAACCGGGGACACCCACGTCGTCGTCTACTACGACAATGCCGTCGTTCCCGTGCTCGTGATTCGCCCGTTGGAAGAGATTCAAATCGCGGCCGACCAATCGGTCGCCGACCGCCAGGGGGCAACCGCCATCGATCGGCTGATCGAAGCGAAGCTGAACAAATTGGGAATCATCCCGTCAGCTCGTTGCACCGATGCGGAGTTTATCCGCCGCGTTTCGTTGGACATCACCGGGATCCTTCCCTCCGGAGAAGAGGTGCGCGAGTTCCTGGCGGACGAATCACCGACCAAACGCACCGAACTGGTCGATCGTCTGCTCGAATCGCCCGCCTACGCCGCCTGGTGGGCCACGCGCATGAGCGACTGGACCGGCAACAATGCCGAACAGATGAACAACGTTTTGCCCGTCCGCAACGTCAGCACACGGCTTTGGTTTGAATGGCTGCGGACCCGACTGGAGGCCAACGTCCCCTACGACCAGATCATCGAGGGCATTGTCACCGCGGAAACCCGACAGGAAGGCGAAAGCTATCTGGAATACTGCGAAGAGATGACGAAGGCGTGCGCCGGTGAGCCGGAGCGCTTTGCCAAGCGTGATGGCATGCCACTGTTCTGGGCCCGTCGGAATTTTCAAAAGCCCGAGGAACGAGCCATTGGGTTTGCCTACACGTTCCTGGGAGTCCGCATCGAATGCGCACAGTGCCACAAGCACCCCTTCGATCAGTGGTCCAAAAACGACTTCGATGAATTCGCCAAACTCTTCACGCCGATCCGCGCTGGCAATGCCAACCAGATCGCACCGGAGTCGCGCAAAACACGCGACGAGTTGGTGGAGAAATTGACCGGTGGCAAGGAACTCAAGGGCGGCGACCTGCGTCGAGCGGTTGCCAAAGCGGCCCGAGATGGGGAGGTCGTTCCGTTTGGCGAACTGGTCGTCAACGTGCGCGGCATCAGCCCGCAAGAACGCCAACGGCGGGCGAAGGCCAAGAAGGCCGGTCGGACGCTTCCACCGGCACGTGTCCCCGGAGGAAAGATCCTGGGACTGGAAGAGGAAATCGAGCTGTCCGAAGACCCCCGTCCGGCGCTGATGCAATGGCTGCGTGACGAGTCGAATCCTTACTTTGCCAAAGCGATCGTCAATCGGGTCTGGAGCAACTACTTCGGGGTCGGCATCGTCGATCCGACCGACGACATGAACCTGGCCAATCCGCCCAGCAATGCGGCCCTGCTGGATCACCTGGCAAACGAATTCATCCGACACGACTTTGACCTGAAATGGTTGCACCGCGAAATCGTCGCCAGTGACGCCTACCAGCGGAGCGCCCAAACCAACGCCAGCAACTTGGCGGACCGGACCAATTTTTCGCACCACCTGCCACGCCGAATGCCGGCCGAAGTCGTCTTTGACATGGTCGCGTTGGCCACCGGGTCGACGAGCAAGGCGGAAAAGATGCGAGACGACTTGGACAAGATGGCGATCGCCGAAGCCAATCCCCGGTTGCGAAATCAGTCGACCTTTGCCCTGGACGTTTTCGGACAGTCGATTCGCGAAACCAACTGTGATTGCGATCGCAGCGACGCTCCCAGCTTGCTGCAATCGATCTACCTGCGGAACGATGAAGAGATGTATCGACGGATTGCCGATCGCGACGGCTGGGTTGCCGAGATCTGCGCCGAAATGGGCTTGTCAGCGCCCCAGTTTGGTGCGGATCCACGACAGACTCCCCAGCAACGCGCCGCCGACGCCCTCCGACGCCAGGTGATCAGCCGCGTCAAACAGTTCAACCGATTGCCGGAAGACCGTCAGTCCAAAATGCGACCGCAGTTGGAAGCACAGTACAAGAAGCTGGCCCGTCGCATGAAGTCGGATTACCAGGTGCCTCCGTTGAAGAAGCTGATCGCCAACCCGGATTCGTGGAGCGAGTTGAGCCCGGTGGGGCTGCGGACCGGCGAAGGCGACCAGGACGGCGTCGCGACGTCCCTTTCGGACGTTGTCCAGGAAGCTTACCTGCGGACGCTCAGTCGTTTCCCCGACGAAGAAGAATCCGAAGTCGCCGTGCAGTACATCCGGCAGTCGGAAAACCCGACCAGCGGTCTGGAGGGCCTGATGTGGGCCTTGGTCAACACCAAGGAATTCATCATCAGCCACTGAGCCCGGTCCACGGCAAACTCTCCCCGCGTGGCGATCCCGTCGGTCATCGAGACCGAGGGATGCCAACGGGGAACCAGTCGGCTTCCCATCCAACTTTCAGATTTTTCCAACCACCCAATCTTTCCGAACACACAACCGGCGCCTCCCGCCAATTGTTTCACCCCTCAGGATCCCACCGATGAAATTACACCAAACTTGCGACGGCGTTCGAAGACGCGACCTGCTGAAAGTCGGCAGTCTGTCCCTGGGCGGATTGACGTTGGCCGGCTACGAGCGGTTGGCGGCAGCCGGTCAAGTCTCGCCGGGAAACGCGCAGCGTGCCATTTTCATTGAACTTCCCGGTGGTCCGTCGCACATCGACACGTTCGATCCCAAGCCCGATGCTCCGGATACCCATCGCGGGTCCTTCAACCCGATTGCCACCAATGTGCCCGGCATCCAGATTTGCGAGCACCTGCCAAAGCTCGCCTCGTGCATGGACAAATTTGTGATCCTGCGCGGCGTCAGCCACACGCTGGCGGCGCACCGGTTGGGCCAGGAGTACGTCAACACGGGAAGCAAGCCGATCCCGGCGCTGGAATACCCCAGCTACGCGGCCGTGGTTTCCAAGGAGCGACCGGCCGATCAAGACATCCCCGATGCTGTCGCGGTTCCCAAGGCAAATCAAGGCCCCGGATTTTTGGGCATTCGGTACTCACCGCTGGAAACCAACGGACAACCCAGCTTCGGAAAACCCTTCAACGTTCGGGGCATTTCGCTTCCGGGCGGCATCGGCATCGATGAAGTTCAGCGTCGGCAATCCCTGTTGAAGAAACTCGATCGCCGCTTCACCAGCCTGGAACAGAACGACCAACTGCTGGACGGACTGGACCGATTCGGTGACCAGGCCTATTCGATGATCACTTCCTCGCGTGCCCGCAACGCCTTCGACATCAGCCAGGAACCGGAAAGCTTTGCCCGCCAGTTCGGCGAAGACTCCTTCGGCCAGAGCTGTCTGCTGGCGCTGCGCCTGGTGGAGTCAGGCGTGCGGTTTGTGTCGTTGCAGCTTGGCGGCTGGGACACGCACACGGACAACTTCACGAAGCTGAAGACCAACAACCTGCCCAAGCTGGATTTCGGCCTGAGCGGTCTGTTGACCGGTTTGGAGCAACGCGGACTGCTGGAATCAACCGCCGTGTTCGTCACCGGCGAATTCGGACGCACCCCCAAGATCAACTCGCGGTCGGCTGAGGGCGGACGCGACCACTACCCACGATGCATGTTCATGCTGATGGCTGGTGGCAACGTGCGTGGCGGTCAGGTCATCGGGGAAAGCGACGACACGGCTTCGGGGCCGCGCCACGAGGGTATTTCCCCGGACAACGTCGCGGCGAGTTTCTACCACAACCTGGGAATCGACCCGAACACCGAGTACGACAGCTCCACCGGTCGTCCGATCACGTTGGTCCGAGACGGATCCGTGATCGATCAGCTGTTCAGCTGATCCTCGCCCGCCATGGACGCCCCCGGCGCGAATTTTATGCGGCTGCCATCAACCGACGGTGTCTCTACCGTCGCCAGCCGGTGGCTGTGGGGCGTTGCATCGCAATCTGGCCCGCATCGATGACGCTCGCTCTGGCGGGCGTCGATGTTTCCCACGCCAACAAGCGTGTTCGCGGCAATTTCTGTTCGCTGCGATTTCTGGTTGTTGGGCTTTCTGGTTCGCTGGGCATTAAGCGTCGTCGCTGCGAAGCGATCGAATCGCAATGCCCACGACCTTATCTGCCCCGACGCTCTGATTCGTCCGGCCAAACTTCTCCCAGCAGCGCAAAGGAGAAGGGCCATGGTGAAGCCCTCCCTGCCTCACCATGGCCCATCAGTGCTGGAACGATGGCACCGATCGTTCCACCCTCCCAATCCATGGTACAAGAGTTATCGGCAGGCTCCGGTCGCCACCTGTAGCGGTTTCGTCACGTCGCACGATTTTTTTCTTCGGCCGGACTGAAGCGGTTTGCTAGCATCCGCGGCGCAGTTGATCAGCGATCCCGGCGGCGGCGGCGGAGCGCGCACGAAAAACCGGCACCCTGACTCCGCGCGGGCGGATTCAAGGTGCCGGTGAGATCCCCTCGTATCGATCGTTGGGCAAGCTTTGTCTGACAACGAGTAGCGACGCTCGCCAGAGCGTGGCTTTCCCCCGCGATCGCGACGGCAGCCACTCGGTTTGCGAGTTTTCAGACAGTGGCTAAGTGGACAGCGCCACTTTGGGTGAGCCGGGTGGCGCTAGCCGCGGGTTTTCTCGCCTCGACCGGCGGCTAGCGCCTTGCCGCTCATTGCACTGCAAATCACGGTGTTTTTGATTGAAAGTGGCGCTGTCCAGCTAATCGGATCCAGACGAATCGGCCTGGAGGTTTGGCCGGTCCGTGCTCACTTCGTCCGGATCCCCGCAACTGGGCAACGAGGCCTTTGCACCGACGTCAACTCACCGGGTGACGCATCACTGTGCGTCGCACGAATCGCAGCTGCCACCGCCGACCCATTCGACGGGCGCCGGTCCGCAGTTGCCACCGCATTGTCCGCTGCCGCATTGTCCGCTGCCGCAGTGGCCGCTTCCACAGTGACCGTTTCCGCAGTGGCCACCCAGATTCAACTGCGCGTGGCATCGGTTGCGGTATCCGTCCCAGACGTGGGTGTTGCAGGCGTTGGAACGCCAGTACTGGTAGAACGTTGACGTCGGCAGTTGCGGCGTGACGTAGGGAGTGCAAGCGGTCTCGGTCAGCAGGTGACCGCAGTGGCCCCCATGACATCCGTGCCCGCAATGGCCTTCGCACGAATTTCCGCAACCGCAATCACCGACAGCCCCCACGGCCGGATCAACCGTCGTGTAGGGAACGCCCTGATCTTGCAAGGGTTGGGGGATAGCGGGCGCGTCCATCACTTCGCCCTCGGCGACCGGCTCGGGAACCGGCAGCGGCATCGGGGTGTCGGCCGCGGTGAATTGCAGCGAATCCGATGCGGTCGGTTCGACGATCGGAGCCGGCTGTCCGAACTGAACGTCGGCCAACAGAGACTTGAAGTCGTCGGCGGCGTGAGCCGATTGGCCGAATGCCAAGGTGCTTCCGAGGATCGCCAACGCGACGCAGCGATTGAGGAGAGTGCGTTTACGCATGATTAACATCCATGTGCTTGATGGAAGGGAGAGGACCGGCATGCCAGACCCCATCATTCCGACGGGCCTCCATGCCGCAGCAGTTCTATCACTTGAAGCATTCCCGCGCCGCACCGCAGACGCAAACGGATCTCGCAAAAACTTTTGCGATCACGGCATGGATCGACCGCTCGACCGAAAACCACGGCAACCCTTTCTCAATCGTTCTTTAGGCCGCAGCGTGACGACCTTCTCTGACCGGAACAATCGGACGGTTGATTCCGAGCCGTTTGACGATGTGGAAGCCGATCCAGGACGCGTCGGAGCGCGGACCGAGCGATCTCACTCACGACGCCCAATCATCTCTCCGGATCATTTGTCGCCGGAAACCACTTCCAGCAGCGCCTGCCGAACCTGTTCCTGGCGGTCATAATCTTCCAACTTCGCCCCATTCTCCTCGCTGACATAAAAGACATCAGCGACCTGATCCAGGTGGGTGTCGATCTTGGCAAAGTGCAACACGACATGCAGCTGGCTGAATGCCCGTGCGATGTGGTACAGCAATCCCGTCCGGTCATACGCGAATAAGGACAGGATGGTGTAGCGGTCCAACGTTTCGTTGTCGAAGTCGACCTTGGTGGGCAGGATATTGACCTGCGGAGATTCGCGATTTCGCTCCAGCGACCAGGTACTCCGCTGCGGCGGCAGGGGCGCTTCGGGCGTATCCAGCAGGTGCTTGATGCGATCGCACACCTTCTCAATCCGTCGCAGCGGCGGCTCATCGGGATAATCGGGATCGGACACCCAGAATTCATCCCAGACGATGTCCCCCAGGGTGTCGATTTCCGCCCGCAGAATCCCCAAACCACAGGACAGGAAGGCCCCGGTGACGCGGGCGAAGACCCCGATCCGGTTTTCACCTTGATCATGCACCACGGTGTACCGCATGGCCGAGGCGACCGGATCGTATTGACTGATGCACAACGACTTCTCACCGTCGTCAATGGACCGACCGACTTCGATCAACTGCGCCGCCAGATCCTCCGAGTTGACACGGCGCAACATGGAGGCCGGCGCGTTGGCCAACAATTTGCGGCTCATCGCTTGCTCGGGTTCATCGACCAGATAGGTTTTGACTTGCGCCCGGTAGTCGCGAACGACTGAGTCGTCGTAGCTTTCCAAATCGCCCGTTTCGAAATACCGCCGCGTGCGCAGGTACAGGTCTTCGACCAATTTCATCTTCCAGTCGGTCACGACGCCGGGACCGACCGCCGCAAGATCCGCTACCGAGTGCACGATCAACAACTCCAGCCGCCGAATCGAACCGACTTCCTTGGCAAAGGACAGCACGATTTGAGGGTCGCTTAGATCATGCCGGAAGGCGACGGTGTTGACAGCCAGGTGTTTTAGAATCAGCCATTCCAAGATTTCGATGCTGCCCGGATCCAGCTCCAAGAGCTCGCCGGTTTCTCGCGCGATCCGTGCCCCGACGACCGAATGGTCTTCGTCGTATCCCTTCCCGATGTCATGGATCAGCAACGCCAAATGCAACAGCGTCTTGTCTTTCAACCGACGATAACGCCGCCCCATCGCGGATTGCTCATCGGCAAAATCCGTCGCGACTTCGACGGCACGGATACAGTGCGCGTCCACGGTGTACTTGTGATAGGCGTTGAACTGCAACAGCCCCCTGGCGCGCCGGAAAGCCGGAATCAGCTGTTCGATGATCCGCAATTCGTGCAACCGACGCAACAGCGGAGCGAGCCTTCCGCCGCGACTCATCAGCGACAGGAACGCGCCGATCGATTCGGCGTCGGGACGCGTCGGCGGACGCGTCTGCATGGCCTCGCGAATGGTTTGCCAGGTGTGATGGCCGATGCGTCGGCGATGGTGATTGGCCATGCTCATGAACCGCAGCACCTGAGCCAGATCGGTCGCAAAGCTTTCCAGATAGGCGCCCTCGACCCAAATGTGCGAAGGGCCCATTCGCACTCCCTGGGCAATCCGTTTGGAAAGCAGACGTTCAACGGCCTGACTGATGATCGGACGACTTCGGTTGTCGTCGGCAAAGAACGTCGACGCGTAGCGGACTTCCCGCGCCACGTCGAAGTATTCCTGCATGAAAGTTTCCACCGGCAACATCCCGTCGCCGCCTTCGTATCCCCACGCGTCCGCGATGGCCATTTGCGTGGGACGGTCCAGCACATCCTGGGCGCGTCCTTCGCGAAAGTGCAACTCGTTGCGGAGTCGGATCAAGAAGTCATACGCGCGGCGGATCAAACGGTAGTCGTTGTCGGTCAACGCGCCGAATTTCAGCAGGCGTTCCAAATCCACCTCGCCGTAACGGGCGAACCCGATCCAACGGATCATCTGAATGTCACGCAGGCCGCCGCGTGACTTTTTGACGTTGGGACGCAGCAGGTAGTTCGTGTCGCCCCATTTCTCGCGTTCCTGACGACGGGCCTCGATCAAGTCGCGGATCAGGCGGGACCTGCGCCGCCGGGCGCCCCGCCGCAACGATTCGAAGAAGCTTCGGAAAATGTTGAAGCTGCCGGCGACGAAGCGAGATTCGGTCAACGAGGTGAAGATGACCGGATCTCGCCAGGACAGCGAACAGGCTTCGGCGGGCGTCCGCATGGCGAAACCGACATCCAAGCCGATGTCCACCAGATCTCGCGTCAGTGATTTGGCGATGCGTTCGGCATCGGCGGTCGACCGGGCGCGGGTAATCAGCATCATGTCCGCGTCCGAATACGGTGCCAGATCGCGACGGCCAAACCCGCCGTGGGCAACCAGGGCGATCCCGCGTGGCGTTTCTCCGCCGAAGTGATCCAGGCAAGCGTGGTTCCACGCTTCCAGCACCAGATCGTCGTACAGATCGCAGATTCGCGCCGAAACCTGCACGCCGCGAGAACCGGCATCGTGCTGGATGCGACAGCGTTCACGACCTTCCTGCAATCGCTCGCGGCATCTCAGAACGATTTCGGAAAGTGAAGGGGCCGCCATGTCAGAGCGTCCAGCTACAAATCACCTCTGGTGGGAGGCTGGGCAGTTTTGATCCGGCACGCCGTTCGACCGTGGAAGGCGACGGAGCGGGATTTGAAAAGCGCCGGGCGTCGCGGCGCCGCGCCCGCACGCGGAAACTCGTTGGCGGCTTTGGTAGGAAACGTTCGGCGTCGGACCGGGGTCTCCGCCGCAACCCCGACTCGCCCCAGACCCGACCCGCCGCATGCGGGCGGGAGGCACAACCGTCGCGGCGGTCCGTCAAGATTCGAGGACACCGTGACGAACGAGGACCCTCTAAACTAAAGCGCCTCTTCGCCGCGTTCGCCGGTGCGGATCCGAATCGAATCTTCCAAGTTGGTGACGAAAATCTTCCCGTCACCGATCTGCCCGGTTTGAGCGGTTTGCAGAATGGTGTCGATGACCGTCTGCAGATTCTCGTCGGTGCAAATCACCTCAATCTTCACCTTCGGAACGAAATCGATCGCGTACTCGGTTCCTCGATAGATCTCGGTATGGCCTTTCTGGCGTCCGAAGCCGCGAACTTCGCTGACCGTCATCCCATGGATTCCCTGCTCAGTCAGCGCATTTTTGACATCTTCCAATTTGAAGTGCCGAACGATGCCTTCAACTTTTTTCACGTCATTGCCTCGAAGGATGCGACTCGAATTTCAGTCCGTTGATGATGGTGTCAATGCCGCCGGCCCGAATCCGGAAGGCTCGCGGAGGCCGTATTGTACACGGACCTCATTCAAGCGTTCCAGCGGGTGTCCGGACGCGATCGGCGGTTGGCCGCGGGGTCATTCCGGACGCTGCCAGGGGACGTCCGGCAGCCCGGCCTGGGAATTCACTTCACGACTGAGCACGAAAAGGTAGTCGCTGAGCCGATTGAGATACACGATGACGGCGTCGGAGATCTCCACGCCGTCCCGGTCGGCCAGCGTCACCACCCGTCGCTCGGCGCGACGGCAAATCGCCCGTGCCAAATGCAGAATCGACGAGGCGTGCGTCCCGCCGGGCAGGATGAACTGTTTGAGCGGCTCCAGCCCCTGTTCATGATCATCGATCCACTTCTCCAGGCGAGCCACGTGGCGGGTTTGGATGATCCGCAGCTCGTGGGCGTCCGGATCGGGCGTGGCCAGTTCCGCCCCGATCGAAAACAATTCACGCTGAATCTGCTCGATTTGGCCATCCAGTGCTGGATCGACGCCCGCGGCGGCGCCGACCGAGCGGACGCAGCCCAACGCGGCATTCAATTCATCGACGGTCCCGTACGCTTCGATGCGGGCATCATCCTTGGAAACTCGGGGGCCCCCGAAAAGTCCCGTGCTTCCGGCATCCCCGGTCCGGGTGTAAATCTTCATCGTCCGCTACCATGTCAATTGAAGGATGTGACCGACCTCCAAGTGTTTTTAGAACGATTCGCACACGCGACAAGTCCGCCCAATGAATAATTCCCTGCCGCATGACTGGCCCGCCCTGGATGAGGGGCCGACCGCAAAGCGTGCCGCCGGCATTCTGATCATGACGCGTCGCCGGCCCAATCAATTTCTGCTGATGCGCCACGTCGACCGCTGGGACCTGCCCAAAGGTCACAGCGAACCCGGCGAATCGGTGGTCGAAACGGCCCTCCGGGAAACCGAAGAAGAAACCGGTATTTCGGGCCAGGATATCGAGATCGATCCCGACTTCTGTTTTCAGCTGGTTTATCCCGTGCGATACAAGAAACGCGACAATCAGCCGTTTCGAAAACAGGTCGTCTATCTGCTGGGCAAAATCGATGACCCCGTCACGCCGGACCTGACCGAGCATTTGTCGTTTCAATGGTTCGACTGGTCCCCGCCCCACCAGATTCAGGAACAGACGATCGATCCCCTTTTGGACGCGGTCCGGCGGCATCTCGAATCGTCCTGACCCTGGAGCCGGGTCAATGGATGGATGTGTCGCCCACCGGCCGTCAGGTGAATTGGCATTCACCTCAGTCTTGGTAGCGCGCGCCCATTAAACGAATCCGATACTCCGGAAGGCGGCGAAAAACGTCCATCCAACTCGCCTGGACATCGGCATCTCCCTCGCAAATCGTCAGACAGAGACGATCAACCGGGTTCCGCCTTGCCGTCAAGGCATCCAGAACCACCCAGCGACCATCGACGAAGGCAGTGACCCAAGGGCGAAGTTTCATCATCAGCGGGCCGGATCCGGAGGACGGATCTCGCTGGATCGGCAAAGCGACCCCGAAGGCGATGCGAGCAGGCACTTCATTCTTGCGCAGCAGAGACGCCAACACGACGGCATGGTCCAGCTCGCCGCCCCGGCCGGACTGCAGGACCGCCGAAGCGGGGCGTGCCGGCTGCTGCGCTGCGATCGAAAGCGAGTTCTTGACATACTGGGCAATCTCGGCGACTCGAACTTCGCTGGGAAGAGAGCTGAACCGGGCCGCCGCCGATTGCACCTTGGGATGTTCCAGATCGATCAGCGCGGTTGCCGCTCGATCGGCCGGTAACGGTTCGGCCTGATACTCGCTGAACCCTGCCGGTGGGGCGTCGTCGGCAACCAAGATTTGCAGCCCGCCCGGGGCTTCACGCAGCGACTGCAGTGGAGCCGTCGGCAATTGCATCCCGGCCATCGACGCCGATGGGTTCGGTCGCGGTTCTTGTCTGGATTCATCCGATGCTTCCTTTGAATCGTCCGAGGCCGGAAGCAAAAACGCCAGTTGTTTGGGCCGGCGGTTGAATTCCAAATCTCCCGAAACGACCAAATGAACGTCCTGGACGCCGTGATCGCCAAACAGTGCTTCCGCGGTCGCCCGATCGACCTGCAGAGACTCCAGCCGGAGGGCCGGGCGAAGCGTTCGGACCAGGCTTCCTTGGGAATCGACCCAGGCGATCCATTGGTCCACCACGGTTCCCTCCGCATCGATCGTTTGCACATCGAATTCGTCGTGAACTTGAAAGGTTCCGTCCAACATCGGAATCGAAGCCTGGCCCCGCGAGGTCAGAACGACCGATCCAAGCTGTCTCGAAGTCGGCAGCACGACTTGAAACCGCAGACTCTGGTTCTTGGAGAGCTGGTTCCGGCGAAGTGCTTGTTCGACCGCAAATTCGCCACGAGGATTCGCGGACGATTCCAGCGTGGCAGGTTGCGGAGCATCCTCTCCGGTCACTTTCAGCTGCACCGATGATCCGCGCACGGTCCCGGAGACGACGGTCCGCAGCGGTCCTGTCTGGGTTTCGGTCTCGAATCGTTTCAGAGCGCCCGCGGCGGTTTCCACGCTGACCGACCGAACCAGTCGATTGAATTGGACGCGACCGGTCCTCATCAACAGCCGCTGCGTTCTTTCAAAGCGAACCTCTTGCGGGTCGTCCGCGCCATCCCCGCTGAGCTTCGTCACGGGGACCGTCGCGGCTGACACGTGTGAGAGACCAACGACCTGCTCCCCAATGCGGTGCACGTACCAGGCTTCCCAATCGCCTCCGAAAGGCTGGGGACTGGCCGACGGTGCCGATTCGAAATTGGCGTCCAGCCGCGGAGCGTCCTCCGCCGATTCGGCTTGCCGTCGACCGGCAATTGGCGGTCGCGGCGGCAGCAGCCCGTCGCAACCGGCCACCAACAGAACCAACAGCACAGGCCAAGACCGACGCGGGGTCAGAAAGGCAAGCAGGTCGGGCACGTGATCACAAAGGGGATGGGAGGCTGAAGCGAGAAGGCCACAGGAGTATATCGCGACATGTTGCGATTCGGTCATCGCGTTGATTTTGCACAACGTCGCTCACTCACCCGAAGGAGTCCATTTGTAGGGGTTTTGGCGATCGGTGGGGCTGAAGCGAACGTGCTCGAAAGATTTCGATCGGGCCGGATTTCCGGCTTAACGAATCGATGCGCCCTCGCATTCACGTGACCTAGCGTTGGCTGTAGATCGATGCGGTCAACCGCGTCGTTTCTGATCGAGACATTCATGCTAGTTCCCCCGCGATATAGATCGGACCGCCTGACATGGGCTTTTTGAAACGCATCCTTCGCAGCAATACGGCCGAAGAATCCGGATCGACATTCACCCCCGGAAGCTTTGAAGCGTTGACCGAAGAAGAGCTGCAGACCCACATGGGGATTGATTGTTACGGCGCTTTCGAGCTGACCGGAGCGATCCGCCCCTCCTACGACTTGCAGGTGGTCCCACGGCAGGGTTTCCGATTTGACGAATACGTCGACGATTCCTCGCAGACGCGGACCCCGGTGATCATGGCGGCCACCACCCGTCATCGGATCATGGATCTGTTTTTGGATCTGATCGACCGGCTGGGACCGGTCGTCGATGTGGTGCTGGAAACCAGCCATCACTTCTCTGGTCACCACCAGGACCTGTATCGGGAACACATCGATGTGCCGGTACTGAAGAGTATCCTGTTGGACCACGAAGACCTGCTGCTCAACGACGGCTGCACCGGTATCGCGGTGATCAATCCGTCCCGACGCCAGGAAGTCCAATTGGATGAACACAAACTGTTGATCATGTACGGGCGTCCGCTGGAACAGTTTGAACGGACCCTGATCGCCTCGGACGTGTATCCCGACGAAGGGATCCGCTTCATCACCGAAGCCGAACACGTTCACAGCAGTAGCGAAGCCTTCTTCGATCGTTTCAACAAACTCAAGCACCGCTTGGGAATGGACAGCGAAGACCTGAGCGGCTGCTGCTGATCTCCCCGCTGAAACGTCGCTGGCACGACAGCGATGGGCGTCGTGGACGCGCAACGCGATGTCGCATACCATCGCGGGACGGTTCCCGAATCATTCCGCCCGCCGATTGTTCGCCATGATCTTGGTCCTCAGTGCCAGCCTGAATCCCGGCAGCCGAAGTCGTATTCTTGCCAACGCGTGCTTCGAAAAGTTGCAATCGCTGGGACGCGAACCGGAATGGTTCGATCTGGCGCAAACACCGCTGCCGTTCTGCGACGGCGCGCAAGCTTACGGCGACCCCAATGTGATCGAGCTGGGGAATTTGATCCACCAAGCCGAGGCGATCTTCGTGGCTTCGCCCGTGTACAACTACGACGTCAATGCCGCCATCAAGAATGCGGTCGAATTGACCGGCAAAAAGTGGACCGGAAAGGTCGTGGCGTTGATGTTGGCCGCCGGCGGTTCGGGAAGCTACATGAGCGCGATGGGCTTGGCCAACAGCCTGATGCTGGACTTTCGCTGCTACATTGTGCCCCGATTTGTCTACGCGACCGGCGAATCTTTCGAAGGCAGCCAACTGGCTGACGAAAACATCCAGTCGCGTGTGGACCTGCTGGTGGACGAATCCTTGCGGCTGGCCGACGCGCTGCGCGACTGACTCGGGCATTGCTCGCCGCGACGCATTCGGGGTCAACCGGCGACGCCGCGATACAGACCCTCAGCCGCGATGTAGGCTTCGACCGCGCGAGGGACCAGATGCCGAATGCTTCTGCCCTGCCCTACCCGGTGACGGATGTCGCTGCTGGAGATTTCGATCAACGGCATCTTGATCACGTGCGATCGGAACCGATCGACGCGACTCGGCGGCACCAAGCCTTCGATCACCGCAAAATCGACGGCTTCCTCGCCCCCACGTTGAACGACGGCCAACGTGACCTTCGACAACAGACGGGCCGGTTGGTGCCAGCGGGGCATGGATGCCAAGGAGTCGCTGCCGATGATTAAAAACCAGTCCCCGCCCGAAACCTCGTCTTTCAATTGCTGCACCGTGTCGACGGTGTAGCTGACACCGCGACGTCGAATCTCGGAATCGTCAACGACGTGCCCCTGCCGGCCGGCGATTGCCAAACGCAACATCTGCAGCCGATCCTGATCGGAAGCGACCGGTCCGACCGGCTTCAGCGGCTGCGTTGCCGACGGGACCCACCGCAACTGGTCAAGCTTCAATTGTTCGGTCGCGGCTTCGCCGATCCACAGGTGTCCCAGATGCACGGGATCGAACGACCCGCCAAAGATTCCGATTCTCATCGCCTGTCTCCATGGATGCTGGATCCCGGGCCGAGCAGGCCGCGTGACCAGTGGTGTCACCAGGACGACGATCGTAGGGCTGAATTCGATTCTGTCGACCCGCCACCACGCGGCGTCCCGAGACGCGACATAGGACTTGGCAGACAGCAAGCGGCTGGGTCGCCCCCCTGTTGATGGACGCAAGTTGCAACGATGGACATCCAAGAATCTGGAAGAATCCCTTATGCTGACCGGTGAAGACTCTTATCCGATGATCCCGCTCGCCCCCGCCATCATGCCGTCCGCCTTGCCACCTGAGGAACCCGAGATTTCCGGCAGCCTTTCGGCGCCGGGCTTCCTGGAGTCGCCTTCAAGTGCTTCCGACGGGTCGGACAACGAGGGCGCAACACAGAAACAGTTATTCGACACGGATCCGCCGCCGTGGGAAATCGCAGCCGAAGAAGATGTCGCGGTCGCCAAAGTCGTGCTCAGTGACGCGCCTTACGGCCCCTACGATTATCGGATTCCGGACCCGATGCGGGGTCTGCTGCGGCCGGGCATGCGGGTCCACGTTCCGCTGGCTCGCCGAAAGCGTCCCACGCTGGGATGGTGCATTGAAACCAGCATCGGAAATTCCAGCGGTCGGGCACTCAGCGAGATCGCGGAGGTGCTGGACGACGAACCGCTGTGTGATCCGCCGCTTGTTCGTCTGGTGATGTGGATGAGCCACTACTACCAGTCTCCGGCCGGTCAGGTCTTTGACGCCCTGATTCCGTCCAGCGTCCGCGCCAACGCCGGAACCCGTGAAAGGACTTACCTGACGCCCGCCCCGGCGACCGAAGATGAATCGGTCGTGGACCGGTTGCCGCCCAAGCAACAAAAAGCACTGCGATTGCTGATTGCCTCCGGGCGACCGATGACCGCCGCGCAGTTGATGGTCCACGCCGAATGCACCGCCGCGCCCATCAGTGCGCTGCGAAAAAAAGGACTGGTCCAAGAAGAGTCCCGCCGCGAAATGACCGCCGGCATGCCGACCCGTTGGCAAAGCGGTGACGGCGAGACCGCCCAATCCCACCCGCCGACGGCAGATCAGGCCGAGGCGCTGCGCAGAATCATGGCGGCGCTGGATTCCCAGCAGGCAAAGACGCTGCTGCTTCACGGCGTGACCGGCAGCGGCAAGACCGAAGTTTACATCCGAGCCATTGAACACGTCGTCCGATTCGGGCGCGCCGCGATCGTCCTGGTGCCGGAAATCAGCCTGACGCCGCAGACCCGAGGCCGGTTTGAACGCCGCTTTGATTCGGTCGCCGTGCTGCACAGCCAGATGACTCCAGCCGAACGACACTACCAGTGGCAGCGGATACGGCGCGGTGAAGTCCAGGTGGTGGTCGGCCCGAGGAGCGCCGTGTTTGCCCCGCTTCCGCGCCTGGGACTGATCATCCTGGACGAGGAGCACGACGGATCGTTCAAGCAGGATACGCAGCCCCGCTACCACGCCCGCAAAGTGGCCTTTGCCAGGGCGCAGTCCCTGCAGATTCCGCTGGTTTTGGGCAGCGCCACACCATCGTTGGAATCCTGGTACGCGACCCGCTCCGGGCTCGCCGAATTGATCTCGATGCCCCACCGGGTCGGCCAGCGTCCGATGCCCCACGTGCAACTGGTGGACCTCCGACTGAAGGAGGAGCGGACGCGAGGCGGGGCGATCAGCCGACAGCTGCACTTGGCCGTCAACGAAACGTTGCGAGAAAAAGGACAGGTCATTCTGTTGCTGAACCGTCGCGGATTTGCCACGACGATCCAATGTCCCTCCTGCGGTCACGTCGTCGCTTGCCCCGACTGCGAAATGCCGCTGACCCACCACCGGGACGGCGGCAAAGCGGTTTGTCACTACTGCGACTACACGATCGCCACGCCGCCGTGGTGTCCCGAATGTCGGTTCGACGGAATCCGCTACGGAGGCCTGGGGACGCAGAAGTTGGAGATCGAGGTCAAGGCCCGGTTTCCGAACGCCCGCGTGGCGCGGATGGACAGTGATACGATGCGACGTCCCGGTTCACACCAAAAAGTCCTGTCAGCATTTCGCAGCGGCGAGGTGGACCTGTTGCTGGGGACCCAGATGATCGCCAAGGGGCTGGACTTTCCCAACGTGTTGCTGGTCGGCGTGATCAACGCCGACAGTGCCCTGCACTTCCCCGATTTTCGTGCCGGCGAACGAACCTTCCAATTGGTCACCCAAGTGGCCGGTCGAACGGGTCGTGGAGACCGTGGAGGGCGAGTGATCGTGCAAACCTTTTCGCCCGAGCACATGGCAATCCAAGCCGCCTCCCGTCACGACTACGAACAATTCGCCGAAGCCGAATTGGCCAACCGTCAGAAGTTCAACTACCCGCCGCTGGGGTCGGTCGCGCGGATCATCCTCCGCGGCACGGCAGAGAACGTCACCGAAGCGATCGCGGAATCCATGCTCTCCCGTTTGGAAGCCGCGCGGGAACGACTGGGAGCCGAAGTCCGAATCCTGGGGCCCGCACCGCCGCCGATTCCAAAGCTCCGCGGCAAATACCGATTCCACCTGCTGCTTCAGTCCCTGGACCCGATTCAACTGGGCGCGACGATCCGCAAAGCGACCGAAACGTTCAAGATACCGGACAAAGATGACGTGCAATACGTCGTCGACATCGACCCGATGGACATGCTTTGACCCCCCGGCCACGGCAGACACGCCGGCCACGGCGGACACCCGCTGCCACTCGGTCACGCAAACCTCACTCGCGCAACATTCTCGCATACGTGTGAGGCCAGCATCCCAAGGGGACGGATCAGCGAGCCTTCTTCTTCCGCTCGGCGATGCGTTTCATCTTCTTGATTTCATTCTCGGCGACGACCCAACCGCGACAGTTGCGGGCCCCGCAGCGACAACGCGGAATCCACCACTGCGCTTCCCATTGATAGTCGAAACACACCTCGGTTCCGGCTTCAATGTTGCAAGTTGCGATCAACCCGTTGGTAACGTCGGTGATCTGCAGCAAGTCACAATTGGGGCTGCAAGAGTGATTGACGAACGCGCCCGGAATGGAAGGCTCCAGGTACCAATCGTCGTCCAAGTGCATCGCGTAGGTGGAACCGTCGTAAGACTTCGCCGAGATCAATTGGCCGGTGATCTCAAACAACAGTTCGCCTGGAAAAAACTGACGGGCCGCAAACACGCCACAGCCGACCTTGCCGCCGCGGTCGAGGACGTACACGTCACGATCCTCGTAGCGTCGGTATCCGTAATCCAAGTCGATGGCGGACTGCAGCTTCCTGCGCCGTTTCTTTGAAAGTTCCATCTTCACCCAATCACAACATGAAACCAATGGCCGCGAAGCATGACGGCGGCCCGTGGACCTGTTCCGCCTTCGTACCCACGAGCGTGCCTACCGTGCACCGCACAAGTCCTGCAACCGATGCACAAGCCATGCATAAGCATCGGCATGCGCACGTTGCAACGCGCGACGGAGATTGATACCAAATCCCGTGTACCAACGGAAGCATCCCCGATCGACCTTTTCTTGCGCGGTCGCTCGTCGGCATCATCCACTCCGGTACGCAAACGCAACGGCAAAGAATCAGGCCGAAAACGCTGACGGAATTCCGACGGACCACTTTCCAAAACCGCTACAATCTGACGCGTCGCTGCTTAACTGGACAGCGCCACTTTCAATCAAAAAGCACCTTGATTTGCGGTGCAATCAGCGGCGAGGCGCTAGCCGCCGGTTGAGGCGAGAAAATCCGCGGCTAGCGCCTCGCGGCTCACGCAAAGTGGCGCTGTCCGGTTAATCATCGCCGTCCCAACTCAAGCGACCGACTGCCTTTCAACGACTTCCGAGCCTTCGCGGATGACAGATTCTGAATTCGAGTTTACGCAGTCGGATACTTTCGGCACGACCGACATTGGTAAGAGGCGATCGATCAATCAAGATCAATTCCTGATCGCCGAGTTGAGCAAGTCAATGTTGGTGTCGGCATCCAGCTTGCCGGATATCAATGCCGGACGATTTTTCGGAGGGATGCAGGGACAAGTGCTGTTGGTCGCCGACGGCATGGGAGGACACGCGGCCGGGGAGAAAGCGAGCAGTTTGGCGCTGCAGCATTTGGTCGGTCGGTTGCTCAATAGCGTGCACTGGTTTTTCCAATCCGACACCGACTCCGAAGCGGACTTCATCAACGCCTTGCAGAACCTGCTACGCGACGCCCACGGCCGGATCCTGGCGGAATCACAGGAACACCTTGAGAACGCCGGCATGGGAACCACCCTGACGATGGCTTACATCCATTGGCCGACGATGTACGTCGTTCACGTCGGCGACAGCCGCTGCTATCTGATCCGCGGGGGCGTCGCCAAGCAGGTGACGACCGACCACACCTTGGCCCGCCAAATGGTCGAGGCCGGCGGGATGAAACCCGAAGAAGAAGCGACCAGCCGCTGGAGCAACGTGCTCTGGAACGTGCTGGGTGGACACAGCGAACGCGAGTTGCTGGCCGAAGTCCATCGCGTGGACCTGCAGCATGGGGATTCGGTGGTGCTTTGCAGCGATGGGCTGTACCGGTACCTTGACGAAGTCGCGTTGGCCGAGATGGTGGACGGCGAACCGGACGCATCCGTGCTGTGTCGGCAGCTGGTCCACCACGCCAACGAAAGCGGCGGCGAAGACAACATCACCGTCGTGGTCAGCCACCCCAAGGCCAGCCGTCCGCGTCCCAAGCCGGAGCATCCGATCCAGTCGGACCCGGCCTGTTCGGAAACGTACCTCGGTCCGCTGGAAGGACTGGACGGGTTGGGGTCGGACACCGAACCGGCATAGCCGTCCACACCACCAAGCTGTGATCTCGCCAAGCTGTGATCTCGCCAAGCAGTGCACGTGACTCGGTGGGTCAGCGCGACTTCAACCGAACGTATCGTCCAGTCCCGAGCAGCCCCGATCCGAGTTTTCGTTGGAGCGTGATTCGCCCACTTCGCCGGCCGAATGGTTTGGCCCGTTTTGCGGGATGGCCGCGGCCGTGCTGTACACCTTGGCCAACATCGCACTGCGAGATTGCGTCGCGATCGATGCCTATCTGGTTTCAGCCGTCAAAGCGACTCCCACCGTGCTGGTGCTGGGACCGCTGCTGGGCTGGATGTCCTTCCGCGGCAGCACCCTGCACATCAACCGCCGCCGAATGCCGACATTCATCGCGGCGTCGTTCGGAGCCCAGTTCTTCGGCAATGCCGCCTTTCAAAAAGCGCTCGGACACATCGGACTTGCCGCGTCGGTTCCAATCACGTTGGGCGTGTTGATTGTCGGCGGTGCGCTGCTGGGAGCCATGTTGCTAGGGGAACCGGTCGGCCGACAGAAAGTCATCGCGATGGTCCTGTTGATCGTGGCGGTCGTGGTGCTATCCGTCCCCCATTGCGGCCCGGAAGCTTTGGAGCGTTCGGCGTCAAACGACAACGGCGTCGAGAATGACGGGATCGGACACACCTTGGAAACCGACCGGCAAGTCAGCGCTGCCTCGGTGGACACCCGGGAACCCGTTTCCGCCGCGGTCCGGGTCATCGTCGGCTCGCTGTGGGCAGCGACGTCGGGAATCGCGTACGCCCTGTTCGGCGTGATGTTACGTCAGACATTGCAAACCGGCATGCGTGCGAGCACCACCATGTTCATCAGCGGGCTGGTCGGAGTCACCAGCCTGTGGTCCTACAGCTTCCTGGTCCTGGGATCCTCGACCATTTCAGCAACCCCGTCGCGTCAGTGGCTGGTGATGGCGTCAGCCGGCGTGTTCAATTTTCTGGCATTCGTCGCTCTCACCGCCGCCCTGCGACGCTTGCCGGTGGTTGCCGTCAACCTGATCAATGCCTCGCAAGTCGCGCTGGCGGCGATCGCCGGCGTGGTCCTGTTCTCCGAACCGGTAACGGTTCAGCTGCTGTTGGGGATCACCTTGACCTTCGTCGGCCTGGTGATCCTGACGCGCCGCACCCGGGCCTCGGTCGTGATCACCGACTGACCCGAGGGTTCCGAGGCTCTTCCCAACGACCCCTTGTCAGTCGGCGGGCACCGCGAAGCCCAGTGCCGCGTCACCGTCGAGCCCCCCCGCGGAGGCTGCGGGATAGCGGCGGCTGACAGTGGTTGCGGCAACCGGCGGCGCATTCGACGATTCTTACGGAATAATCGCCCCATCTTTCGACACCGCTGCCGCCCCCGGTGGTTTAATGGCTATCAATCCTGTCCGCGGCCCTGAGCGCAGGCCGGCCTCCGGAATGAATGCATGTCGGAAGATTCGCAGGGGTTGAACCTGCAATCGCCCACCATCGCTCGCACCGTGGATTTCCTCCCCAAGAATGAGAAAAGCGAACATGAAACTGAATGTCGTTTGTCTGGCCCTGGCAATGACCATTTGCACCGTTGCCAACGCCCAAGAGCCGGCTGCGAAGAAGAAGGGAAAACAGGCGGGGCGCAACACGCCAGCCGCTTTGGTAACGCGGCAACTGAAGGACGTTGAGCTGACCGAGCAGCAAAAGTCGAAAATCCAGTCGATGGCCAAGGAAGCGATGGCCGAAATGAAGTCCATTCGGGAAGACGCTGGCTTGACCCCGAAACTGATGAAACAGCGTACCGAAGCTGCAAAAGCACTGAAGGACAGCGAGAAAAAGGGCGATGAGTTAGTCAAAGCGATCAATGAGAAGGCGGGCCTGAATGAGGCTCAAGCAGCCGCGTTTCAAAAACTGAACGCGGTGCGTCAAAAGCTGCTCAAAGACTCGGTGGCCCTGCTCACTGACGACCAGAAATCAAAACTCCCGAAACGTCTGGTGGGCAAAGGCCCCAACGGCGGCAAGGGAAAAGGCAAGAAGAAGAAAGACGCGGCCTGATCGCGTCCTCGGTGTCGATTCCCACTCCGCAACGGCAGCGATCCAGGTTGCCCGGACGGTGACGTCCCGACGCTTCGCCAACGCCACTCTGCTGCCGACCCGAAACGGGCGTGCGGCCGAGACAAGGCAACTTCTTAACGACCGGCGTTCCCGTTTTCGGATGGGAACGCCGATCTCTTTTCGGGCGCGAATTCGTAAAGTTGTGCGGGTTATGCGGCGTCACGCCAGAGTGGCAAAGACCGGTGTCGCATTGTGCCGATCACCACTCATGGCGTACGGAGCCAATCCAACCTCCAGACCACCTCGATGACCCGGCGTGGTACGCCGGTCAACTCTTGCCCCCTCCTCAGCGGCGGAAGGAACTGCCTTACAATGCGATGCTCTATTACTTATCGACATTTGCTGATCGCCATCGCATTGATGTCGATCACCACCACTTCGGTTCAAGCCGGCTGGCATGATTTCTGGCATAAAGTCGGCGTCGGCTACCATCGAAACAACGCCTGGCCCGATCCGTTCAACGAAATGGACGCGATGGCCGTCATCACCCCGTTCGAAACGATGAAAGTCAACGGCTGGCGGCTGCACAACACCATCGGCGCCGAGCAATTCCGCAACAGCGATGGTGCGTTGTTGACCGCCGGTCAGGAGCGTCTGCGTTGGATCGCAACGCAGGCTCCGCCGAATCGTCGCCAAGTGTTCGTGCTCCGCGGTCGTACCCCGGACCAAACCGACGCCCGAATCGCCTCGGTCAAGGAAGCTTTGGATCGGTTCAACATCCGAGGCCCGGCTCCGGAAATCGCGATCATCGACCGCGAACCCCCGACAGCGCCGGGCAACTGGGCGACGCAAATCAACCGGACCTGGTTGCAACAGCTGCCCTCACCGAAACTGCCGGGCACCAGCGCGGCCGGAACCGCGTCGGCGACGCGATAACGGCTTCCGAGACCCCGACTGCTCGGGGGTCTGGTGCGGCAGTCCGCGAAATCATATCTTCATGAAAGCGGTTTTCCTTCGGGGAAACCGCTTTTTTTTGTCGAATCGGGCCACCCCGCGTGACCGAATTGAAGTCCGCCAGCCAAACGGTCGATTCCTACAATCGATGCGACTGGACTGACCGTCGTATCCACGGCTCCGCCCAAAACGTTGACTCGATTGTCACGGGAGAACCTCAGACGTGACTGTCCAAGCAAAACCGACCCGCACTCAGGCAAGAAACCGACTTGCGTCCGCCCTCGCCATGACGCTGCTGGTTGGCTCGGTTGGCGTGACCACCGGGTGCTCCAGTTCGGCGGGGTCTCGTGTCGCCTCGTTGAATCCGTTCGCAAAGTCGGACTCGATGCCTTCGTTCGGCCCCGAACCGACCAGCTGGATGGACGGCCCCAAGAATGTCGGGACCTCACTGGCCAGCGGCACCAAAAACGCCGTCACCAAATCTCGCGACACCGTTGCGGGCTGGTTCGGCAAAGACACTCCGTCGGCGCCGGACGCCGTCCCCGGTGACGAAACCGACCCGGTGAGTCTGGCGCACAAAGCCGAAGTCTCCCCCGAAGTGTTCGTGGCCAACGGACGGTTGTGGGAGTCGACGGGCAACTTTGAAAAGGCGATGGAAAGCTACGCCAAGGCACTCGAGAAGCGCCCCAACGATCCGGCGGCCCTGTCCAACATCGCCCGACTTCACTTTCGCCAAAACAACCACGCCAAAGCGGCCGAGTACTTTGGCAAAGCGATCGAGCAAAAACCCAATGACGCGGGGCTGTACAACGACTTGGGCCTGACGCTCAGCAAATTGGGCAACCATTCCGCCGCGGTGGGTGCGCTCAGCCAGGCATTGCGTCTGACGCCGAATTCTTCACGCTACGCCAACAACCTGGCCAGCGTGAAGTTTGAGTCCGGTGATCAGACCGGCGCGTTGGAAGTTCTGGCAAAGAACAACAAGCCGGCCGTCGCCCACTTCAACATGGCGTACCTGCATTACAAACACGGCCAAAAGACGGACGCGACACGGCACCTGAACCAGGCCCTGTCCTACAACGGCCAGGCGGAAACCGACGCGGCAACCAAGCGTGCCGTGGAACGCTCGCGAGAGCTGCTCGCTCAGATCGATACCGCGGCCGGCATCGAACCCGGTACCGCAATCGCTCAAGCCGCCAAGGCTTCACAGAAAGGTGCGGCACCGACCAATGCCGCGACGACCAATCAGTTCGCCGCCGATGCGGCCGCCGGCAACACCAATCCGGCGTCGGCGCCGCAGAATGTGACCGCCAGCGGCTTCACTCCGGGGGCGAATGTCCCGGGATTTGACAGTCTGGTCCAACCGGCCTCGGCCGACGACGGCGACGCCACATTTGGCAACGCATCGTTCAAGAAGCCAAGTGCTTCGAGCGGTACGAATCCGGCCGCAGCCACGCCGGAAACGGCCACCGAACCGGCGGCTGACGCTTCCGCACCCCCGAAGGATGCGTTTTCGCTTCCGCCTAATTTCCAGATGCCCTGATTGGCAACTGTCCTGATTGCCAACTGTCCCGAGCAATCGGGCAACGGGCCAGAAGCCCGGCCAGGCGGACCGTACCGCCGTCGCACTGCGAGGGTGACGGTCCATCACGCCGCCGGGCACGAGGACAGAAAAAATCGATTTGTGTGATCGATCTCTGCTTGGGAACGTATTGGATAAGGTTGTGGCAAACACGCGTTTGTCGCGCCTTTCCGGACGCAGCGGCTTTTCCAAGGAGACACCCATGAAACCCATTCTGTACGGTCTTGCGCTAGCATTTCTGGCCAGCGAGATCTCCCAGCAGCACGTTCACGGCCAATCGGCCGTCGATTTTCGTGAAGCGGTTCGCACCGGGGAGGCTTCCCTGGTGACCGTGACCGCCTCTCCGATTCCCGCCAACGCCCGAGCTCCCCAGGCCCGAGCTCCCCAGGCCCAACCTCCGCAGGATCGTCAGCCTGAAGCCGCCCCGGAAGACGACCAACCGGGTCGACCGCGGATCGAACTTTTTGAGCTCAATGACGGCCAACTGATGGACCGTCCGGAGTTGGAAGCGGTCCCGCCAAGAGAGATCTCCAGCACCGCATTCGCCGTGGACAATGACGTCGTCGTCGCTTACCTGGGCGGGCCGGCCGACACCGTCTCGGTCACCAACACACGCGGGGAATCCACCACGGGCACCGTCCTGGCCCAGGATTTCGTCACGGGTTTGGCGGCGATCCGCGTCAAGGACGGGTTCCTTCCAGGGCTGGTCGTCGGCACGGCAGAAACCGAACCCGGCATGCCCGTCGTGTCTCTGTCCGTGGAAGACCAACACGTGCGGGCGGATTCGGGAATGGTCGCGACCCGACCGATTGCCAGCGGTTCCGGCATCGGCTTTACGCCCGAGATCGACTTTGGAAGCCGACCACTGGCGGTGGGCGCGCCGGTTCTGGACTCGTCCGGAATCGTCGTCGGCGTGCTGGTTCCGGGTCGCCAGTCGCAAACGGTTTTCGTCCGCGCCCGCGACGTGATGCGGTTGGTCGAAACCGCGCGGTCCGAGAACCCACAGGATCTGCGGCGCGGTCTGATCGGAATCCAATTCGAGGGGGGCGGCACCCTGGTGATGGAAATCAGTGAAGACTCCGCTGCGTCAAAGGCCGGGCTGAAATCGGGAGACCTGGTGCAGAAGGTCAACGATACCGAAGTCACTTCGGCAGCCGAAGTCGTTGCGGCCGTCGCCGAAGCACGTGCCGGCGACACCCTCCGACTGACTCTGAATCGGGGAGGCGAAACGCTGGAGGTGCCGGTCGAACTTCAGGAACATCCCCAGCAACACCTCGCCTCAACAGGATCTGGTCGCGACTTGCTTGGCCCCGGTGGAGCGTTGCCATGGCCGGGAGCCCAGGGGGCGCCGCTGGGGCCGAACCGTCGCTGGGGTGATGGCGGCCCAATGGACCGTCAACAAATAGAAGAGCTGTTTCGGCAGTTCCCCCTGCCGCTTGGTCCCGGTCTGGACGCTCCGGGACAAGCACCCGATGTCGAGGAAACGTTGAAACAGCTGCAACGACAATTGGAACGGCTGAACAAAAAGCTCGATGACGAACCGTGATGCCGCGTGACCTGCCAGTTCCTTCTCCGGCGACCACTCAGGTTGCGACCAGGACGCGACGCAGATCGATCGGGCAAATACCCGATCGAGACAGTTCCTTTTCCGATCGCGGCTGCAAAGCCTGGTGCGTGAATTGGACTTGAAAGTCGCGTCGACTGGAACTGCGCAGACCGCAAGCAAAACTCACCTCCGCCCGTTCCTCCGGTTTCAGCTGATCGATCAGCAGCGTCAGGATTGGCAACGGGTCACAGCGACCGCAGATCATCACCTTCTGGTCATCGCGAAGCATGGAGGATGCTTCGCGGGCGACCCAATTGACGGCGTGCGCTGGCAGCATCGCGGGTGTCGAATCGATGAAATCGCTGCGAGGCGCCGGCAGCGGAAGCAGCTTTCCCGGCAAGGTCACTTCTGGCAGTGATTCCTCTTTTCCGATCGGCAGAATCAGACTGCCCAGTGTCAATGCGGTTCGCGCAATCGCGATCGCATCGTACTGGTAGGATTCCATTTGCTCGCGTGAAAAAATCAACGCGCTGGTCACCACGGATAATCCACCGCGGCCGCTGTATTCAGGTCCCCCGTGAACCGTCCGTGCCACGGCGAAGTGGTCATTGACCAATGGAAAAAAAGAAAGTGCCCAGGCATCTTGTGGCGATTGCCCCTCGGCGACTTCCAACGAATCGTGTGAGGGAGCCCATTTGCAGAAGGATCCTGCCAGGTTGGAATCGATCGTCGACGACTTGCCGATGATCTGATAGCCCTTCATCCGGCTGCGTTTGACGGAACCGTAGGTGATTTGACCGACATCCATCGCGCATCAGCTGTTTTGAATGGCCCAATGCAGCGGTTCGATCACGCCGCGCGGCTGGATATGGAACGGCACACGTGCGAGTGCTCCGACGTCATTGGAAAGCATCGCCGAAGCTCCGACCACGCTGGCACTGAACACGGCGTGCCGCGGGAAATTGTTCTGGCAGTAATCCATGAACCGCGGCATGTTGTTGGCCATGAAGCGATTCGGATCGGCGGCCGCCTCGGCGCAGGTGTCCGACTTGGTAAAGACCACAGCAATCGCCGGTGTCAGATCGCGCGACTTGGTGATTTCCCCCAGCTGCTGTTGCTGGCGAATGTACGATCCCAATTTCATGGCGAACAGATCTTCGCGTGCTCCGTTGTCGCGAACTTCAATTGAATCGCACAACAGCAGAAACGCTGCCGAGCGTTCAATGATGTGACTGACCGCGGGATAAGTCCCCGGTTGCTCCAACTCCATCGCGATTGCCTCGCCGGCGAAATCGGGAGCGACGAAATCGACCTGTTTGGCGCGTCGGCCGGAGGAGTCCGTGACGACGCAGTGCAGCCACTTCCAAAGGTCCGATTCGTTGGGGGTTTTCTTGGGGAAGCGACGCTCCTCAAGTGCCGAAACCACCTGCTCCTGGAGACCGATGGAAAAGGCTCCGTTGGGAACCCCCTTCAGGTTCCGGGCGCCGCCGCACAGCATGTCCAGCAATAGTCCCAGGAAGACCGTTTTCCCCGCGTTGCTGGGGCCGACGACTGAAATGAAGTGCGGGTTGGCTCCCCGATTGGCAACCGATCGCGTGATTTCAGCCGGGGTGTGACATTCGTGGCAATAACTGTCTGAATCCGTCATGGACGCGTCGCAACAAATGCAATGCAACGCTTCCGGCCGGTCGACCGCGGACTTGTAGGTTTCTGTAGCAGCCATGGTGTTTTCGAGGAAACTCAGGAAAGGGGTTGGTCGGGTGAGGTTCCATCGACCGCCTCGGTCATCTCGGTCTCGCCTGGAACAGCAAGCTGGTCGGCTGAGAGGCAACATCGGAAACCGATGTTGGACTTTCGGGCCGAGAGTGTTTGCGCACTACGGCTTTGGCAAGTCGCGTGAGAATGGAAATAGGTATCGAACGCCCCTCCGCGGATTTCGGCCATCGGATCGTTGGTCAACACACAGATTTCATCCGTTGCGGCCAACAGGTATTGCGTATTCATCCACTCCCAAACATTGCCGATCAGTTGCCGAACGCCGTTGGGCGTATTGCCGCTTAGAAACTCGTGGATCGAAGTCGTCTGGTGAGTTCCGGAAGCCCAGGTGTTGGCGTGACGCGGATCGAAGGAGCTGCCCCAGGGATACCGGGATTCCGTTCGAGTGTCACTGCTGGTCCTGCCCCACGTCCCCGCCCGCTGCCACTCGGCGCTGGTCGGCAAACGTTTTCCGACCCACTGGGCGTACGCGTTTGCCTCGTACCAGGAGATTCCCACGACGGGATGGGCGGCGGATCCTTTGGGCGGCATTCCGTTGACCCAATTGGCCGGACCGGGCTGCATGGTCTGATCGACAAACTGCAGCACCGATTCCAGGATGTGTTCGGGCCACAGGTTGACATCATCGTACCCGCCGGCCTCGATAAAACTCAGATAATCGGCGTTGGTGACGCACCAGCGGTCCAGGTAGACGGATTCGACATCGCATTCCCCGATTGTCTGCGGAACCAGGACCAGGTCGTCCTCAACCGTGGTCGCATACTCGCCGCGCAACAAGACGGTGCCCCCGGGCACATAGGCCATGTCGTGGTCGATTGCTTTCCACGCAAACCGCAACGAGTCCTCATCGAACTTGGTGCCGTCTCGGGGCGCCACAATCTTTGCATACTGCCGTGCCCGAATCATCATGCGGATGTCCGGTGGGGCTTCGGGGTAGTCCAACGTCGGCGGGCTGATCGACGACGTCTCCGACTTCGTTCCGGTCAGCCCGGCGCGAAACGCGGCGAAGGGTCGGCTGAAGAAATTGGCGAATGGCACAAGAGTCTCCACGAAAAACGTTACTTGTTTCGGCTTGATCGGATGGCACGCTGCATCCGCCGGAAACGCTCGATGCGTTCTCGCGTGATCGCTTCCATCCTTTCGGGATCGGTGCAGTTCTGCCCCGTCGCCGAAGTCGATCCGGCATCGCCGGAACACTGGACGGGGCGTTGTCTGGTAAAGGTGTCGGCGACGTTGACCTGGGTCGCGGTGACTCGATTGGGCAGCGGCGTTTGCGACGCGACCGGTGCCGTGGCTCCGTTGGGCGGAGGCACGGGAGACCGGGCTGCCGGATCAGCCTGAAAGTCTTTCTGGTCGGTCGTTACCGCCGGCGAATCGGGCGTGCTGGCAGCGGGAGCCGTTGGCTCCTTGGTTTCCGCCGCTGGTGGCGACACCCCGTTGGCGGGCTCGGACTGGGAGGTCTCGGTCTGCGCCGGGATGGTGGGGGAAACGACCGCCGAAGCGCCGGCCGCGGCCGCTTTGTTTCCCTGAATGGTCCTGCGACGTTCTGATTCAACCGACAGCCAGGCTTCGGTCAGCAATTTGGATTGGTCCTCCAGGGTCGCCTCCTTGGCTTGAGTCCGCTTGGACCATTCGGACTGCTGCCGATCCAATCGTGCGATCGCTCCGGCCAGCAGCCGTTCCCGCTCGATCAGCTGGGACGAGCGTTGCAGCAGGTCGCGGATGCGTCCGATCCATCCACGAGTGAACTGTTCCACGTCACCGATGATTTCCCGCATCGATTCGCCCTGCCCCAGACCGGAATCCGGGGGATGCGGACGCGAAGCCGGCGCGTCGCGATGTGGATCGCGATTGTCGCTCGGGCCGAACGCCATTTGCGCCCCATCGGTCGGGTGCGAACCCGTCGTCGATGAGATTGGGAAATCGGTTGGATCGGTCATTTGAAATCGGAGGTGGACGATTCATGTTCGCGGACGATGAGTGCCCCGACGGCACGCCCGCTAAATTCGTTGGGTCTCAATACTCTTCGTCGACACGCTTCCACAGACTGGAAATACGACCGAGCAGCGAATCTTCCTTCCGCTCGCGTTCAATTTTCTCCTCTTCGTGGATCTCGCGGAGGTGTTCCCGCAACGTTTGAAGCTTGTGGGCGAACTCGCGATCCGGTTGAGCTTTGGGTCCGCAGGCCGCGCCGACGTCCTGCAGTTGCTTGGACAGCTGGAAACGAAGCCGCGACACATCCGCTTTTTCTTTGGCGAGCGCCGCACGCTCCTGCTGGAGCGACTCGGGTTCTTCGGCGTCAACGCGTTCCAGCTGACGTTTCAGACCACTGATCTGCTTGCGAGCCTTCTCCAGTGCTTCCCGCAACTCGGCGTTTTGCTGTTGCAGTTTTGTCAGCGGTTCGTCGGAAGACTCCTCACCGATCGCTGCCTTGCCGTACCGTTTTGCGGCGGCGTGCAGTTGTCGCTGAATGCGATCACGATCCTCGGTGATCTCTTCCAGCTGGCTCCGCAACGTATCCTGTTCGGCTTGCCACTCCGACTCGCGTTCTGCCATCCGCTGTTCGATTTCTCCGACCCAGGTTTCCAGGCAATGCCGCTCTTCCTGCTCGGACTGATTTTGGATTTCGGCGGTTTGCAGCAACTCCTGAAGCATCGCGACGCGATCGTCATGCTCGGCCAGTTCCGCCAACAGACCGTCGACGCGCTGGACCAACTCGCCTCCGCCAAACTCTTCGTCGACGGCGTCTCCCTGCGCTCCGGGTGCGGCCACTTCGGCTGCGGGCGATTCGCCCATCGCGGCCAACTCGGCAAGCTGCTCGTCGCGTTCGGCAAGCTGGATGCGAAGGTCTTCGATTTCGCTTTTGAGCAATTCCAGAATCTCGGGGTCGACCTGTTGATCGTCCATCAGCGACGGATCCCAGTCGTCATCGTCGGAAACGTTTGAGCCTCCGTTGTCGGTCACATCCTCGGCTTCCACGGCGTCGGTCGCGAGGAGTGCCGCCAACGATTCTTCCAGATCATCGTCGTCGACGTCGTCGAAATCGGCATCGAAGTCGTTGCCGACATCCGCGACGTCATCCGAGGAGGCTTCGAGCCGATCTTCCTTTTCGCGGGATGCCTGGGAAATCGTTTCGGCCAAACGTTCGGTCGGTGTTTGATGAAATCCCGCAGGTTCCGAACGAATCTGGGATCGCGAATCACCGTCCACCCCCAGGTGTTCCATCCCAATGGACTCTTCCTGCTCGGACGATTCTTCCGGACGGCCGGACCGCTTGCCGCGATGGCCGCGGGCGGCGTTCCCGGAATCCAGATCACTGGTCACGGTCCCTTTGCTTTCCAGGAACAAGGTGACCGAACCGAGCTCGATCCGATCCCCGACCTTCAGGATTGTTTTGTCTTCGATGGCGTGGCCATTCACTTTGGTCCCGATATCCGACGCCCAATCCTGGATCGACGGAACATGGCGGTCGACATCCAGCAGGCAATGGATTTCCTGGACATCGTCACCTTTCAATTGGATGCCACAGGAATCACCGCGTCCAAGGAACACGCTGCGACCGTTCTCCAGTGGATACTCGATCGGCGAAGCGCTCTGACGTGGCAGGCTCAGAACGTAGCGGTGGGCCACCGCGTTGGCGGATTGACTCATGAATGGGTCTCCGTGGCAGCTTGGTCGGTGATGGAGTCGTCCAGCACAGGCGCAACTCCGGCTCCGTTTTCGTCATCGTCCTCAGCCGGTTCGGTCGCTTCGGGGGCGACGGGGATTTCGTCCAGAACCTGCATCGTTTCGATCAACGTGTCACACCCGTAGGGCGACTGCAGCAATCGATCGGGCACAAATCCCAACAGCTTGTGCCAGGGCACATTGGCGTCTTCGACGACTTTTGCGGGCGCCAGGACCAGCTTGCGACAATCGCCAAAGGCTTCTTTCGCCGACAGGTAAGCCTCCCGAATCGCTTCACAGCTCTGCGGCGTATCGACGGCAAAGAAAACCGCGTCGGGGCCCATTCTTTTGACCAGCAATTGCAACGTCAGAGCATCTCGAACCACCTTGCCGACAAACTTGCCGGCGTTTTGCTTCAAGCCGTTGCGAAGTTGCGCCGCTGCGACCGTATTGGTCTCGTAGGCGATGAACTTTCCTTCGCTCTCATCACGCTGAATTTCCAAGATGTCCGCGGAGGTGAATCCGGACAGAACACGACGCAGCTCTTCTCGCTCCCATCCGAGCCGCTTCTGCAACTCATCGATGGACCGAGGCTCGCCCAGCAGGTTCATGATTTTCATGTGCTTGGCTGACAAGCCGGCACGGTCCAGGTTCTGTCCACGAATCGCCCGTCGGACATAGCGCAACGACGGTTCATCGTCGGGCAGTTCGCTCAGGTCGCGATGCATCGCATGCTCGACCATCAGACTCATCAGACTGACTTCCAGTGGCAGATCGCGTTGCAGCGAGGGGAACTTGGCGGTCGCGCGGAACTGATAGCCTTTCAATTTGCGTTCCATGGCCAATCCGATCAGCATCGCGGCTTGGAATCGCAACAGTTTGGCGGTCAAGCGGGGATCGAGCACGCGTTTGTCCATCAGCTGGACAAAGCCTTCGAATTCAGCGGTCCCCCGTCCGGCGATCGTCAGCCGCAAAACTTCAGCCAGGCTTTGCAACGACTCGGGCAGCCGCTTCACGATCAGCTGCGTCTCCTCGGTTGCCAATCCGGTGGCGCTGATCCCTTGCACGCGCCCCCGATCGAGATAAATCCACAATCGCAGTCGCTCCGCTTCGACTTCCAGCACCCCTTGCTTGTGCCCATTGTTCAAAAAGTCGATCACCTCCCGCAGGCAAAACACGTCAAAGCGTCCCGCCAGGTCTGGCTCAACCGTTTCGCCGATCGTCTCGGGAACGGCGGATCCCTTGCTTTGTGATTCGACGATCATCGCCGCCGTTTCGATCGCATTTTCGACGGTCGTCCGCAATAGGTCTTCGGTGTACGGCTTGGGCAGCATGTCAACGACATTGTCCAGGTCGGCGTACTCCACGTAGGCCTTCTTTCGCAACGTCGAACTGACGACCACCGGAATCGACTGCAGAGTCGAGGAAGCGGCCAGCTGGCGGCAAACTTCGAATCCGGTCGTCCCAGGCAACTGGTGATCGAGCAAGATCAAGTCCGGTCGAATCTCTTCGGCCAATTGCAACCCATCCTCGGCGGTGGGAGCCAATGTCACGGCGTAGCCGGCGGGGCTGAGGTGCGAATCGACCAATTTTCGAATCGTCGCACTGTCATCAATGACAAGGACTTTTTTCTCGGCCATGGGAACGGATTCCTCGGGAACTGCTTGGGGAAAGTCTGTGAAAGGTTCAACGGTGACGCGCGCGACGGCGATTCAGCGGTCGCGGGCAGCCATCAATGTTTGGATTGCTTCGGATCGGTGGACTGAGCCCACGGCAAATTGCAGGCGACCTCGTCGAATCGTTCCTGCGTGAGTGGCTTTTGGACGTATTCCAAAGCACCCCGCTCGCGCGATTGTTTGCCAGCGGTCTCATTGCTGCGGCTGCTAATCATCACGACAGGAATTGACTCGAATCTCGGTTCGTTCTTGATCATCTCGAGCAGCTCCAAGCCACTCATCCGCGGCATGTCGATGTCGCTGAAAACGGTTGCAATGTTCTCTTTGGAAAGAAGCTCCATGGCGGCCTGGCCGTCGTCGGCCTGGTAAATGGTGACCGGATACTTCTCCAGGGAACGAACCACGCGCATCCGAGCGCTTTTGGAATCGTCCACTACCAGAACCTTAGGTTGCTCTTTGGGAGCGGATTGGCCGTTTGCGGAAGTCTGCTCGACGACCTGCTCGATATTCTCCGCCGCAGCCGCAAGTTCTCGCGGATCAAGCAATAACACGACTTCTCCCATGCCCGACAACGTTGCACCGATGCACAGTGGGTGTGCCTTCAACATCGGGGGCATCGGACGCAACACCACCTCTTCGGGGCCCAGCACGCGGTCCACCAGCAGGGCAAATTCCCCGGCCCCCTCGCTGTCGGACGCCGCGCCGGACGCCAACTCGATCATGGTCGGCTGGATCGGGTCGTGCTCGTTGTGACCGTCATTCGGATTCAGGGCCAACAGCTGATTGAGGTCGACCGGCGATCGCGACAGATCGCACTCGCCGGTTCGTCGCACCGATTGCGCCGGCAAGGCGAACAACTGCCCGCCGCAGCGGAACACCATGGCATGTTGGATCATCGACGGTAGCGGCAGGGACAACCGAATCATCGATCCCTGGCCGGTCTCCGATTCGACTTCCACCCATCCGCGCATCCGCTCCAACGTGGATGCGACGACGTCCATCCCGACTCCGCGGCCGGAAATCTGATTGGCGGTCTCGCGCGTCGAGAATCCGGGATGAAAGATCAACCTGGCAAGTTCCGCACGGCTGATCGATTTGTCGCCTTCGATCAGACCACGCTCAATGCCTCGCCGACGGATCGCGTCGTAATCCAAACCGCGTCCATCGTCGTGAACTTCAATGACCAACAGGTCGGGCCCCGAGTGGGCGTGCAATGTCACCACGCCCGCGTCGGGTTTCCCCGCGGCGGTTCGTTCCTCGGGCGTTTCGATCCCGTGACTGACTGAATTACGAACGATGTGCAACAACGGCTCGAAGATCCGCTCCTGCAGGGAACGTTCGATGCCAGTGTTTTCGCCCAACAATTCCACGCGAACCTGCTTGTGCTCCGTTCGCGACGCGTCGCTGATCGCCCGGTGCAATCGTCGGAACAAGCCCGAGACGGGAGTTCGCCGCAGCTGCACCAGTTCCAATCGAAAGTTGCGAATGAACTGGGAAACCGCTTGATTGCCATCGGCTACCGGTTGGTAGCAATCTCGCAAACGCTGAGCCGATTCAAGAACGTCGTTGGCGACTTCGTTCAGGTGAGAAAACGAAACGCCCTCCTCGACCAGCCGTTGATGACGCAAATTCTCGTTCGCCAGCAACGCTTCACCTTCGTGGCTGAGCATCCGAATTCGGGTCACGCTGTGAATCAGCTCGTCGTGAATCCCCTTCAGTTCGGAGATTTCCGTATCGCGTTGGTTGCGCAACATCACCAATTCGCTGAGCATGTCCAGCAAGCGATTGAGCTTCGACGATTTCACGCGAACGGTTTCATCGTCTCCGTGCATCTCGGTGATCGAAACGGCTGCCTGTTTGCGCGGCCGCGAGGCGTACATCGACACCGTGGTCGTGTCATCTCCGGACCGGACAGCTGACGATGGCGATCCGTCAGCACCTGAAGGTTGATCGCCACCGGAGAGCGGTGACGCCGATTCGGGGTCCTCGCCCAGAACCCGCGCCCGAATCAAGTCGACGTGCGGCAACAGCAGTTCCGCGGTGATTTCGCCGCCACACTCATTCGCTTGCCGAATTAGCTCTTCGACGTCATGAATGTAGTCGGCCAAGTGCGACATCCCGACGCTGGCCGAGGCGCCTTTGATCGTGTGCAATTCACGAAGGATCCTCTGCACCGGTCCGTCGTCACTCGGGTTTGATTCCAAGTCCAACAACGCCTGTTCCATCGATTCCAAGCCGCGGGTGGAATCGTCCAGAAAAGCCTCACGGATTTCCGCATCCAGTTCCACCTGGTCGACAGGTGGGGCACTCAGCCCGGCACCGCCGCTGGGACCGTGGTCCGAGTCGGAAACAGCATGCTGCGAGGGCGAACCTCCCGATTCATCCGCAACCGCCGATTGCAGCCCATTGAGCATCGCGGCAATTTCTTCCTGCGACGGCGCGATCACGTCGGTTTCATCTTTGCCGTGGTCTGGACCGGACGACGCGTCGTGCAGATCGTTGTGATCAGAATCGAAGTCGTCGCGGTATTCTTGGGAATCCATCCGGAGATCGATTTCTTCTCGCAGGATCTCAAGATGCTCGTAGTCGATTCCGTCGGAATCGTCGCTGGATACCGACTGACGCACGGTTTCGCAGCTTTCAATCACGAATTGCACCAGTTCCGACACGTCGGGTTGGTCATCGCGAAAGTCCGACAGCGACATCTCGACCGAATCGGCCAATTTGCTCAACATGTCGATCGTTTCCTGAAGACTCTCATCGCTGTCGGCGATGCCCGAATGCGACCATTCGGAAAGCAAATCGATCGCGCCGGAGAACTGACCCATCCGGGCCCGCGTCTCTTGCGGGATGCTGTCGGGCCGATCGCCGTCGCTGTTGGCGCCGGTGTTTGGATCGTGTCCGGGCTCCGCGGCAAGCGGATCGCTGGAATTGGAATCAGCGTTCATCAATGTTCCTCCCCGGCCGCGACCGGCTCAGCCTGCTTTGTGATTTCATGGTTCACATCGGCGGGGACCAGGTTGGCCAGATCCAACAGTCGTTGCCGCTCAGCGGGATCCGCATCCAGGTTCGGATTGGTGCACCCGCGCAGGCGGTGGATGGTGGAATCGAGATTGATGGCGGTTTTGGCCAACGACTTGATCGCCCAGGTGGCGTGGCCGGCCCGTTTGCGATCGTCCTGGTTGGCGCCGGCGATGGATTCGATGCCTCCGGCAAGGCCCTGCACGATCGTCTGCTGCTGGCTGCCGTGTTGGTACAGCTCGCTGACGGCCGACAGACCGGCGGCCGTGATCCGTGACAGCTCCGTCAAGGATTCGCGGATGGATTCCACGACGGCAATGTCGGAGTCGACTTCGTTTTGTTCGCGCATCAGCACCGAAAGCGAGTCGTTTGTCTGCATTTCCAACGACTCGGCGAGCACGCCGATTTCTTTGGCCGAATGAGCGGTTTGCTCGGCCAGCTTGCGGACTTCGTCAGCGACCACGGCAAACCCGCGGCCGTGCTCGCCGGCGCGAATGGATTCGATCGATGCGTTCAAAGCCAGCATCTCAGTCCGAGCCGCGATATCGGTGATCGTCGCCACGATGTTGGTGATCTGACGCGTGGGATCGCCCAGCGAGCGAAGTTTCTTCTTGCTTGCCTCGCTGCAGGTTCGGATTCGGTGGACCGCTTGCACCAATGAATCGGTTTGCGAGATCGCGGTTTCCACCGTTTTCTCTGCGGCTCCAATCTGACTCTGCAAAGCTTCGCAGCGCCCGCTGACCCGATCGATTCCTTCATTCAGGCTTTGCAGCAACGTGATGGTTCGCGTGGTGACGTCGGATTGTTTTGCATTGCCCAACTCGCCGGCAAACCGGCCGATTTCGACGACATCCTTTTCGACTTGGCCCATCAGTTCGTTCAAGGAGCGTCCCAATCCACCGAGGACGCTCTTGAGTTCGGAGAAATCGATGGCGTCGTTGCCGCCGCGTCGCGTCAATCGGCTGAGCATCGCTTGCAGTTCGCGGGCGTTTTGCCGGCTCGTGGCTTCAACGTCGTCGTATCGCTTTGCGGTTTGCATGACGGTCGTCCCGAGCGAATCGAGTTCTTGGATTCCGCATGAAACGATCAGTTGCTGACGTTCCACCAGCATTTTTTGCAATTGCTCGACGCCATCCTTCAGACGCATCGACAACAACCAGGAAGCGACAGCTGCGGCCAGCGCAGCGGCGCCCAGGGCGACGGCCCATTGAAGCCCGTTGGTGAAAGCAGAGGCGGCCATGGCTGCAGCGATGGCCACCACCGCAACCAAACCGTGGCTTGCCAAAAAGGTGACGTTGGATTTCATTTCGCGTGCGACTCCGACGCTGACGTGGTTTCTGTGAGATTGGATGTGAAAAGGCTTTCGGTCCTGGCCCAGTGGCCTTCCAGAATCTGTTGAGCCATCCGCTGCAACCCATTGGCGTCCAAGACGCTGATGACTTTGCCGCGATGGGTCGCCGTCCCGAGCAAGACCGAATCGCTGTTTTCGTTTCGCTGGCCCGCGTCGACGTGCGTTTCCAAGGCGTCGATCGCGACGACTCGGTCGATGGCGATTGACCAACATCCGAATTGGCTCGCGACGACCAACAACTGCCCCGTGGATGGATCGGTCAAGCGGGCCTGATCGCCGACGATGGGGGCCAGAGCGATGACGGGAAGGAATTCGCTGCGGACATTCCCAATGCCCGCCAGGGCACGATGACTTAACGGAACGCGCACCACCGGCGGCATGATCGTCACTTCCCGAACGGCGGTCGCCGGCAGAGAGAACAACGAATCGCCACACTGAAAGACACAGTGTTTGTCACTTAACGTGGCAATTCGAGATTGACTGGTCAGTGTGCTTTGCATCAGTGTCTAAGGGTCGAAAAGGGACAAAGAAGGAATCGAGTCAAATCGATGGGACTATCCGTGCCAGCCGTCGGAAGGGTCGGCGAGACCGGAGTTCTGGATTGGGTTGGGGTCCATGGAATGGACGGACAGGCGTGACAACCGTTGCTTGATCTCGGCAGCAAATTGGTTCAATTCCGCTTCCCATTCATCCAGCATCTCGGCGTTTAACCCGAGTTCTTCGTCGACTTGCGATTCTGTTGGTTCGGTCATCAGGTCGTTGCTACAGAATGGAACCTTGTTTCGATTTCAATGGACGTCAGCGTGATGGAGCCCGCTGGAGACTCGACGCGGTTAGCCCGAAAGGAAACAGGGTTGGTTGGTGTGCTTGCGTGTTTGCGGATCCAGGAGCGTCCGCACCGTTTGCAGCAGCAGACGAGGATCGGCAGGCTTGGATAGATAAGCTCCAAACCGATCGCCGAGTGACGCGAGATGCGGTCCGTCGGAACTGGTCAAGAAGATCACCGGGGTACGCGGGTCCCAACGACGTTGCGTCAGCAAGTGGTGACAGACGGCGTAGCCGTTCAACTCCGGCATGTTGATGTCCAAAACGATCAGCCGCGGCTTGGTGACCAGGGCACGACGGACGGCCTCTCGCCCATCCTCAGCCGACACCACCTGGTAACCCGCGGAAACCAGCACCCGTTCGGTGACGCGCAGCACTGCCCGGCTGTCATCGGCCACCAAAATGGTCGGGCCAGACCGATGACTTCGCGTGCCAGCGGGCAAGCGGCAATCTGCCGACGAATTCGCTAGGGGCATGGATGGACTCCGGCGAACCAACGCGGCGACCCGAGTTGGCGCGAATGTGAAACGGATGTTCGTTCGGTAATGCGGCCGTCTCCCTAACGGAGACCCGTCACTTTGCGTGCACGGCCTCACGGCCGGCTTGCCTTTTCGCGAAACCGGCATCATCGGTTTCACATGGGGTGCGCAGCGACGTTGCCAAAGCTCCACATCGCTCCCCCCGGCGTGGATCATTTCCACCGGAATCCGTCAGCGGCTGCTGAAGAATTCCTTGGTGAAACGTGGGTCACTGGGACGAAGAGTCAAGCGAATCCGCAAAACTTGACAACCAATCAGAGCGTCGCCAGGCCCGCAATCAGACGTTGCACCATTTCATCGCTGTGTGACGCAGACAACGAAACCCTCAGCCGAGCCTGGCCGTCAGGAACCGTTGGCGGGCGGATTGCGGGCACGTACAGCCCCGACCGCCGCAGGCGGGCCGACAGTTCCACCGCACGACCGTCTTGACCGACCGGAATCGGCAAAATCGGTACCACCGCCTCGACGGGGTCGCACTCCAGTCCCAGCGACATCCGCACCCGCTCGGCCAACGTTCGCACACGCTGCCGTCGCTCCGGCTCACGTTCGATGCGATCGAAGGCCTCAATCGCCGACTCGACCGCGGGCAGGGCCAGTGACGTGCTGTAGATCAGCGGCCGGCAATGATTGAGCAGATAATCGATCACCACCCCGGGTCCGGCGACGAATCCGCCCTGGCTGCCAAGCGCTTTGCTGAGAGTGCCGATGCGAACGGCCACGCGATCCTTGACTCCCAGCCACTCACAGGCACCGCTGCCACGGTCGCCCAGGACGCCGGTCGCATGGGCCTCATCGACGATCAGGTTGGCGTCAAATTGGTCGCCGATGTCAGCCAATTCAGCCAGCGGTGCGAGATGGCCGTCCATGCTGAACACCGTGTTGGTCACAATCCAGGCCCGACCGTACTGGCCGCGACAGCGAGCCAAAACCTCCGCCAGCGAGTTCATGTCGCGGTGTGGATAGACGATGCAGTCGGCCCGCGATAATCGGCATCCGTCGATCAGGGATGCGTGATTCAGCTGATCACTCAGGATCAAATCGCCGCTTCGGCCCAGTGCGGCGATCGTCCCCGAACAAGCGGCATAACCGCTCGGAAAGACAACCGCGGCCTCGGTTTCCTCCAAGGCGGCAATGCGATCCGCCAAACATTGGTGTCGCCGCGTCCAGCCGCAAACCAGTGCACTGGCAGTCGCCCCGGCCGACATCCGATCGGGCGAGGATTCTCCCACCACCGCCGCCAGGCCCAGATAATCATTGGAACCAAAATTGACCAGTTCGCTTCCATCTTCCAAAACCAACCGCACGCCCCGCGAGTCGGTGGGCGTCAACTTCCGCAGACGTCCGCAGCGGCGCAAGTCGCTCAGTGATTCGGACAGATCATCCCACATGGGATCGATTCCCAACGTGCGGCCGGAGACACCGATCGGTAGACGGACGGATCAATTGTCCTTGCCCTTCGCCACCATTTTGCCCCAACTATCTCGCAGCGGAACGACACGGTTGAACACCAGTTGTTCGCCGGAATCGCGATCGACAACGTAGTAGCCCAAGCGTTCAAACTGGAACCGGTCGCCCGGCTTCGACTCGGCCAACTCGGGTTCCGCGAAAGCCTCGGTAACGGTCAACGAATCGGGATTCAGGTGATCCAAAAAGGTCTGACCCTCGCCGGCCACTTCCGGGTTCTCGACGGCGAACAAACGGTCGTAATTGCGGACCTCGACTTTGACCGCCTGCTCCGCACTCACCCAGTGGATGGTGCCTTTCACTTTTCGTCCCGATTCGTCTTGCCCGCTTTTTGTTTCCGGGTCGTAGGTGCACAGGATTTCCGTGACGTTCCCGGAAGCGTCTTTGACAACATCGTGACAATCGATGATGTAGCCCGAGCGGAGCCGCACCGCGCCGCCTTTCTTCAATCGGAAGAATTTCCGCGGCGCCTCTTCGCGGAAATCGTCGCTTCCGATCAGCAGTGATCCGCTGAACGGCACCATTCGCGTGCCGGCCGATTCATCCTCGGGATTGTTGGTCGCCTCCACCATTTCGACCTTTCCCTCAGGCCAATTGGTGATGGTCAGCTTGATCGGATCGAACACGACCATTCGTCGTGGGGCGACTCGATTGAGGTGTTCGCGGACGGAGTTCTCCAACCGAATGACGTCGATCGTGCTGTTGAACTTTGCCACGCCCACATCGGTCGCAAAGTTGCGAATCGACTCCGGCGTGTAACCCCGCCGACGCAATCCACTGATGGTCGGCATGCGAGGGTCGTCCCAACCATTGACGTGCTTTTCCTTGACCAACTGCAAGAGTTTTCGTTTGCTCATCACCGTGTAGGTCATGTTCAAACGCGCGAATTCGATTTGACGCGGATGATGGATCCCCAAGGTCCGACAGTACCAATCGTACAGCGGCCGGTGGTTTTCGAATTCCAACGTGCAGATCGAGAACGTGATTCCTTCGATCGAATCGCTTTGGCCGTGTGCCCAGTCGTACATCGGATAGATGCACCATTGATCACCCGTGCGATGATGGTGGGCGTGCATGATGCGGTACATCACGGGATCCCGAAGATTCAAATTCGGCGACGCCATGTCGATCTTTGCGCGCAGCGTCCTCGCACCGGTCGGAAACTCGCCGGCCTTCATCTTTCGCAACAGCTCCAGATTCTCCTCGGGCGTCCGATCCCGGTAGGGGCTGTTGGTCCCCGGCTGCGTCAGGGTCCCGCGGTACTCGCGCGTTTTCTCCGCATCCAGGTCACAGACGTAGGCGTGCCCATCCTGAACCAATTGTTCGGCCCACTGATACAGCTGTTCGAAATAGTCGCTGGCGTAGTGCAGATTGTCCCACTGAAAACCCAGCCAGCGGACATCCTCTTGGATGGATTCGACGTACTCCGTTTCCTCCTTGGACGGATTGGTGTCATCGAAACGAAGGTTGCAGGTCCCGTCGTAGCTTTTCGCCAAGCCGAAATTCAGGCAGATGCTTTTGGCGTGCCCGATGTGCAAGTAACCGTTGGGTTCAGGAGGAAACCGTGTGAACACGCCCGCAGCTTTTCCGGCCGCCAGATCGGCATCGATCGCTTGTTCGATGAAGTTCTTCGTCGCACGCGGGGCTCCTGGCTCGGGATGGGAATCGCGATGGTTGTCGGACATCAGGTTGCCTTGGCGGCTGAATTCTTGGAGAGGGTTACTTGGCGGCCCGACCACGGGACGCATGTTGCACGCGAATGGCCGGAGTGACGACGGAGTCAAATTCGCGTGGCCTGCGAACGGAGCGCAAGCCGGCGAGCTCGGCCACCGTGACCCGGTTGACGCGTGGTATCGGTTGACGCGGGGTGCCGGGAGTTCGTGAAAACGCGGATCAAACTACAAACGCGCCGGAAAATCAACGCCAGCATGACCGGCTGGCGCCCGACCAAGGTTCGCACTGGCCGGTTCCGCACTGGCCGGTGCCGTGCCGGCCAGTTCCGCGCCGCCCGTTGGGGCCGCGAAGCGGTGCCGCCGAAAGCGGGGACCGAATCAGGCTCCGGGGGCGTTCGCTTCGACGCTGCGCACGAAGTTGATTAGGTTCCAAATGTCGTCCTTGTCGTATTCGCCTTCCACAAACGTGGAGGCCGGCATGGGCGATCCTTCGATGCCCTGCGAAATCCGCCGATACAGGTCCTCTGAAGACTCACCGCCTCGGAAGATGCCGTCGGCGAAATTGCGCGGCTTCGCATTCTTCGGCGGCAAGGCCCCGCGGGCCATCAAGGGAATCAGCGCCTCGGTATTCTCTGGTTTCAAACCGGCTCGTTCGGTCCAGTCTTTGGTCCAGTCGTCATAGTCGTTGGTCTGCCCATCGCCGTGCCCTTTCTCCCCGTGGCATTTGCTGCAGGAGGCCACCTTGCCAAGAAACACCTCCTTGCCGCGTGCCACCGATTTGGCGAGCGCTTCGGCCTGCTCGCCCTGGCTCTTGGCGATGAAATCGTCGTGCGACTCCGTCACGGGGATGTCGTTCGGCGGTTCAGGCACTTCCACCACTTCGTCTTCCGCTTCCAGCCACTGGTCGGCGATATCGGCGGTCAAATCTTCGGCAATCTCCATCGACTCGTCGAACAGCTCCAATTTGTCGGCCAAGGCCTCACCCGGGGTATCTTCCGGTTCGCCGGCTTCTTCCCAAGCGGCAATCTGTTGCTCCACTTCCTCGCGACCGCCACCGGCCAAGGATTCACCAAATTCGCGGTTGATGACGCGGTCACCTCCGGCCAGATCCAACTCGAACACCGCGTCATCGATCAACGTGCGTTCGACCTCACCGCGGATCGACAGGTAAATCACGTAGTCAACCAACGCCTGGATTTGCTCCTCCAGCTTTGCCGCTTCTTCGTCGGACATCTCGGCCGGCGCTGCCACGTCAGCCGACTTGTCGGGAAGTTCGCCGGTCCCGATCGACTGCTTTGCCAGTTCGCTGTAGGGCACCATCGTCGTCCCGGCGATCCCGTGGCGGATCGTGCGGGCCAAATCTTCTCGCACCGGCTTGGCGCCACGCTCGGTCGATTTGAACTTGAAGATTCCGGCGCGATAGTCGCGGGGGTAAGGATCCAGCAAGGCCGAATTAACGCCTCGGCCGTTGCCGGTCACCCCGTGGCAACTGGCACAATGCTGCCGGTACAGCCCGCTGTCCGGCCCCGGAGGTCCGGCAGCCTGCTGCAGACGCTCCATCGAAATCAGGCCGGCAAAGTCTTCGTCCTGAAACAGTTCGGGCAGTTTCGGATTGTCCGGCGTCCCAAACATCTGTCCGACGATCCAGCTGGCGTCGCGTGCCGCCTGGTTCATCGGGATGCCTTCCTTCATCTGGTACTTCATCGCGTGCACCAGGTTGGGCTCAAACGTTTCAACTTGCTCGCCGCCCTGGCGACTGCATCCGGCGAGCAACACCATCGCGGTGGCGAAGTAACAAAGTCGATTCATGGTCGATCAGAGGGTAAGAACCGGTGGAAGTTGGACAGTGTCATTCTAACGGATCCCGGCAAACGTCCAGGAGCCCGTTGGCGGGAAGTCGCCCCCGGGATGGCCGCCGCGCCGCTTTGCCGCAGCAGGGATGGAAAGCCCGTGGCCGGTCCGTGGGCCGGATGGGTGTGCCAGCGGCGCAAGCCCAGGACGGCCGCAGACGGATCTCCGCCCGCCGCCCCTAGGAGCGGGAAGCCCGCTCGATGGCCGCAGCGATCCGCTCGGCCACCTTGTCTTTGCCGACAATTGCCAGGGTATCGAACATGCCGAAACCGGCCGCCCGACCGGTCACGGCCACTCGCAGCGCGTGAATGATCTGACCGATTTTGATGCCGGCTGATTCACAATAATTCTTCAACAGTGCCTCCGCGGAAGCCGCATCAAAGGCCGACGCCTGCAGCACCACGTCGCGGAAATCCGACAGCAAGCCGACGGCATCATCCGGCTTGACCACCCGCTTCTCAAACGCCTTCGGGTCGTAATCGATGGCGTCGGTGAAGCAGTACTCAAAGTCGATGATGTCGCCGGCGACTTTCAATCGGTCCCCGGCCGCCTCGACGACCGCCCCCAATGTCGGATCGTCGGCCGAAGACACAAGTTTGGCCCGCACGGCGAACGGCGCAACGGCGGCCAAGCGTTGCTGCACCGGCAAGGCCGCGAAGTAGTCGGCCTGGAAGGCCAGCAACTTTTGCGGGTCGAATGATGCCGGGGACTTGGTAACGCGGTCCAGGGAGAACAATTCGGTCATCTCCGCCACGCTGAATTTTTCCCGCTCACCGTCCAACGACCAGCCGAGCAGCAACAGGTAATTCAGCAGCGCCTCGGGACAGAACCCGATCTCGCGATAGAAATCCACGATGACGGGATTGAAGGTGTCCGCATTGGTGGGCAGGTCACAACGGTCGGCGATCCGCTGGCCGTGTTCCAACAGATCGGCAAACCCTTTGTTCTTCAAATACTTGGAAAGCTTCCGCTTGCTCAGCTTTGCCGTGCCACCGGGCTCGGCGACGTACGGTAGGTGCGCGTACTGGGGCCGATCGTATCCGAGCGATTCCAGGATGAAGATTTGCCGCGGCGTGTTCGGCAGGTGTTCCTCGGCGCGCACCACATGCGTGATCCCAAATTCATGGTCATCGATGACGCTGGCCAAGTGATACAGAGGACTGCCGTCGGTTCGAGCGATCACGTGATCCTGTTCGGTTTCCCACGCGACTCGCACCGTTCCCCGCACCAGATCCTCGATCACGCACTCACCGCTCCGCGGCATCTTCAAACGAATGGTCGCCTGCCGCCCTTCGGACTCATAGGCCTTGGCTTGCTGATCGTCGGCCGCCATCCAACGTCGGTCGTAGAAAAAACGCTCGCCGCGCTTCTCGGCGGCTTCTCGTTCCTCCTTCAATTCCTCTGGCCGGGCGTAATCACGGTAGGCGTGCCCGCTGTCCAACAACTTGGCAACCGCAGCTTTGTGCGATTCCACCCGCTGTGATTGATAGTAGGGGCCATGCGGTCCACCGACTTCGGGGCCTTCGTCCCAGTCGATCCCCAGCCATTTGAAGCCATCCAGAATCGGCTGAATCGCTTCCTGGACGTTGCGTTGTGCGTCGGTATCGTCGATCCGTAGCACAAATTGACCGCCGGTTTGCTTTGCCAACAGCCAATTGAAGAGCGCGGTGCGGACGCCGCCAATGTGAAGGTAGCCGGTCGGGCTGGGTGCAAAACGGGTTCGAATCATGGATGGTCGGATTCAGGCGTTGATGGAGGAAACGTCCCACGATATCAGCGCCGACCGGTTTGACGAAGTCCGCTGCGTTGCGTTCCGGCTGTCGGGACCACTGGCAAAATCGACTTGCCCGGGCAGAAAAGCGGTCGAATGGCGACCGGTCGCTCGGCGGAGGCCGTCTGCACAGAGGCCGTCTGCACGACGACCGCCGCGGTCTCATGCCGCCTGGCCGCTGCGTTTCAGTCGTTTCCGCATCCGTCGCCGTTCCGACTTGCTCATCGAACTCCAATCGATCTGATCAGGATCCAACAGGGAATCGTCTTCGAAGTCATCGTCGTCTCCTCCCCGCGAACTGGCATCGCTGCCGGCGGCGGGTCGCTCCGGTGGCGAATGCCGTTTCCCCGTCTGATCGGAATTCCCAGCGTTACGTTTGGGTTTAGAAGGAGACTTCGAAACGTCCGACTTGGACCGACGAGACAACAACCGGCTGAACAAGCCCTTCTTTGCTGCCGAGTCCGGTTGGCCGGAAGCGTTGGCTTCGTCGGACTGCGAAGACGCCGCTTGCCCAGGCGTCGAACCGGAACCGTCCTGTCCGGAATCGTCCGCTGGCGAGGCCTGCGGACGCAAGCGGAGCGAAAATCGGCGTTTCTTCTCGGCCTTCGCAGCGGGCTGTTCGCGTTTCGGCTTGGCGGCCCCCTCGGACTTTGCAGTGCCGCCATCGGCCGCGTCAGGTTTTGCACGACGCAACCCGAACCAGCGACGGCGGCCACGTTTGGGCTTCTCGCCCGAGTCGGTCTTCCCACGCGTGTCCTTCCCCGGTTCGTCCTGCCCCGGCCCGGCAGCCTCCCGACTTGGGGATGATTCGGTCGACCGTCGTTGCAGACGATCACGCAACGGGGTTCGCCGCGACGGCCCCGTGGATGGTTCGGCGGTCCGTGAATCGTTCTCTTGCGAATCCGAGTCGGCTGCGGCGGCCTCTCGGTCCGGGCGCTCCGACCTTCGCCCGAACGGCAGGGACCACCAGCGGCGTCGCTTGCCAGACTTGTCGGCGGAGTCCTCGGTTTTGCCGCCCCTCGATTTCGAACGTGTTTCAGCGGTGTCGCTCGATTCGTCGTCTGGATCTGTCCAGTCCGCCTCGTCGGCAGCCTCCTCGTCCGATTCCGACTCGGCACCGACCACGCGGAACGTGGCATCGCGATCGCGAATCCCGTCGATCCAAAGTGACAGACGCTCGCGCAGCGGAGGTGCGTCGGCGATGTTGCGAACCTGTCGATACAAGGAACGCAAGTAGGCAATCGTGGCCACCAGCAGACACGTCAATCCCAGCATCGGTGCCGACAAGACCAAAGTGGCTTTCAATACAGAATCCACGGCGATCAGGTTCCACGAAGCGGCTTCGGCAAAGCCCAGCAGTCCCGCCGAGGCGAGCATCGGGATCAGGGCGGTTCGGCAGCGGTAGACCTCGGCGACCAACCGCATCGTCAGGATGATCCCGCCGACGTCGACCAGCAGCCGTAACCAGTTCTCGCCGGACAGCACCGCGCGATCGCCGAACACCCAATCCAGAAAGCCACCCGTCCAGGCGATCAGTCCGACCACCGAATTGATGCTTGCCAAGAGCAGTACGACCAGCGTCAAACGCCACAAACGATAGTGACCGCGGTAGTCATCGCTGCGGTGCCGACGGAGCTGATAGATCAGCAACGCCACCCCGGCGGACGCCAACAGCACCATCGCCAGCCACCAGGTCGCAAAGCTGTCGGGACGATCGATCCGCAAGGGGCGAGCCACCGATGGGCGAAACGCCAGGGCGGGCCAGGTCACCGCCAGGTGATGTCCCAGGCTGAGTAGGGCTCCGATCCCCAACAGGGACGCGGCCACGGCGATCATGCCCGCCGACGAAACGGGAACCAGGGAGAACCAACGACCTCGCAGGGGCTGATGCACTCGTGAACCGAACGGCCTGGCCGGCTGACGCGCCTCGCGCAGTTTTTCGATCTCACGTCGAAGCGCCGGTGTCGACGCGGGAGGAGGGGCCGCCTGCGATTGATACAGCACGCGACGCCGACGGTCTGAACTGCGACGTACCTGCGGCATGTTTAGCGGGGAAAACTCGGGGACCGAACGGTTCGCTAGCAACTTTCAATCGGCCCTCGCCGCGGCACTCCGCGGAACCCAGGCCCTCCGCGGCGACCGTACGAAATCCTTCCCCGCCGGGTCAACCGAAACCGGCGGCGGCGTGGCTCGCGGGCATCGGGCCTTGGCCGACCCACCCGCGGCCCCGCCGGAATGAACTCGCCGGAGTGGACTCGCCAAGCGAACCCTTTCAGCGCCCCAAAGTGTCCCTGTCACAACCGCGACGTTTCCGGCAATCGTCGAAAGCGATGAAGCTTCTGCGAAAGTCGGCTGAGCGGAGACTTTTCGGGCCCAATTGCTACCCCATGACAACCGCCGAAAGGTTTAGAATGCCGTGGCCCACGAGGTCATCAATCCGGAAGACGCCCCGTCCGAAACACCCTGCTAACGATCACGTTAGCCGCCAAGTGCAAGGATCCCGCAGAGATGAGTCAGAGTCTGCTCGACAGCCACGTGCTGATCTTGAACCGGTTTTACATGGCTATCCGAGTCGTCGATGTGCGCCGAACTTTGACGCTGCTCTATCGTCAATGCGCGGAAGTGATTGCCCACGAAGCGGGCCAATTCATCAGCTACGACTTTGACAGCTGGTGCGAGATGAGCCAGTTGAATGCGATGGAAAAGCAACCGGGTGACGACTTCATCCAAGCGGTGGGCTTCGAATTGCAAGTGCCTCGCATCGCAAGGCTGACCCGCTTTGATCGGATGCCGCTGCAGACGGTGCGATTCAACCGCAAGAACCTGTTCGCCCGTGACGCCCACACCTGCCAGTACTGCGGGAAGGACTATCCGACGCACAAGCTGAGTCTGGACCACGTCGTCCCGCGCAGCCAGGGCGGGCCGACGACCTGGGAGAATATTGTCGCGTGTTGCCTTCGCTGTAACAGCCGCAAAGGCGGCCGAACGCCGAAGCAAGCCGGGATGAAGTTGATCACTGTTCCGGCCAAGCCGCGGTTCAATCCGCTGGTGACCCATTCAGTGGACGATCCACGCTACGAATGCTGGAAGACATTTCTGCCCGCAGCGGGCTGAGAGCAGGAGAGTACCCTGTCGCCAGCGGTGGGAAACGGACCGCAACCAAAAAAGCCTTGCCGGACATTGGACCGGCAAGGCTTTTTCGATGTCTGAAGACAGTGGCGCGCGGCGGAGCCGCGAGCGACGACGCCCGCCAGCGGGAATCAATCGTCCGCCAAGGGCTCTTTCTTTTCCGTGATGACTTCACACTCTTCCGACTTGGTGGCGTTCAGCTCCAAGTAGCTCTTCCACTCTTCGGGCAAGTTGTCTTCATGAAAGATCGCCTCGACCGGGCACTCGGGCACACACGCCTCGCAGTCGATGCACTCTTCGGGGTGGATGTAGACCATCTGCTCTCCCTCGTAGAAACATTCGACGGGGCAGACGACAACACAGTCGGTGTATTTGCAGCCCGAGCAGGGTTCGGCGACAACGTGAGTCATTATTCAAAAACCTTTCATGACAGGAACTTCTGCAGACGTAGCAATTAAACCAGTATATCGGCCGAACAAGCAAGCGGCTGCACCCCAAGGGGGCCGTAAGATCGAATTCCTGGCGGCGTCGGGCCCCTCGCCGCGGCTTCGCCGAAGTCCTTTGGTGCGGTGGCAAGCGGGGGTTTTTCGCGTTCCCTCTCTGGGCACCGGCGATGCGATTCGTCATCCTGCCACCGCCCCAGGCCGGCGTTTTGCCGGCCGCCGCCCCCTCTTTTACCGGCGCCGCCCCCGTGTCCGACAATCTCGCGTCCGACGATTCCGTGTCCGAATCGAATCTCCCACAACTCCGTCTCAAGCCGGGCCGTCAGTTTCCGTTTCTCTCGCGGCACCCCTGGGTCCACGCCCACGCGCTGGTCACCGACGGGGCGGAGTTGCAGATTGGCCAAGCCGTCGACCTGGTCGACATGGACGGAAACTTCCTGGCGCGGGGATTGGTCAATCCGAACAGCCGATTGCGCGTCCGCCTGTATAGCTACGACAGCCGGACCGAAATCGGGGAAGCCCTGTGGAAAGAGCGGATCGATGCCGCGATCGCCCGCCGACGACTGACGGGCACCTTTGATCCCCAAGGCGCCGAACGCCTCGTTTTCAGCGAATCGGACCTGATCAGCGGACTGATCGTGGACCGCTACGCCGACTCGCTGGGCGTGCAATTCACCGCCGGTGCCCTGATGAATTGGCGGCAAGCGATTCTGGAACACCTGCGGCATTCCTGCGACGCCCGTCAAATTGTCGTGCGCGTCGACGAAAAGACCGCCAAGTACGAGGGCGTTGAACCGGAGTCGGGGACCTTGGAGATCGACACCGCCCCGGACAGTGAACCGGTTGCTTATCGTCAAAACGACCTGGATCTAACGGTCGACTTGGTTGGCGGCCAGAAGACCGGCGGTTACCTGGACCAGCGTGCCAATCACGCCGCCGCTGCGGGTTATCTGGTTGGACGACGCGTCTTGGATGTGTGCTGCTACACGGGAGGTTTCGGGTTGGTCGCCGCGAAGCGTGGTGCCAGCGAGATCGTGGGAATCGATTCGAGTGCGCCGGCGATCGCTGCCGCACAGGCATCGGCCCAGCGAAACGGCTTGTCCGACCGAATGCGATTTGAGCAGGGCGATTGTTTCGATCTGCTCAAACGAATGAAGGGGGAGGGTCAGACCTTTGACGCCGTCGTCTTGGATCCGCCCCGCTTCGCCGGCTCGCGTCATCAGGTCGATCAGGCGCTTCGGGCTTACCGCCGACTGAACCGCTCCGCCGTCGAGCTCCTCCCCGTCGGGGGGATCCTGGTAACGTGCAGCTGCAGCGGACGCGTCTCGCGAAGCGACTTCCTGAACATGTTGGTGGAGGTTGGACGGCGTTGCGAACGCGACATCATTGTGTTGGAAAACCGAGGCCCCTCTCCAGACCACCCCCTTGCGGTCGGGTGCCCCGAAAGTGATTACTTGAAGTGCGTGATTGCCCAGGTCATGTGATGACCATGGGGTATATTGCATCAGCGGCGTATACTACGAACACCTGACGAACGGAAGCGAGGCCTAGGTGCGGCAACTGCAGCGCGTTGCGTTGTGCCCGCCTACCGACCGGCACGCCCGGAAGAATCCGGCAGACGACACGTATCGGAGCAGATATAGTAATGCCTCACGATTTCTCTTCTGTTCGACCTTCTCAAAAGCGGAGTCTGCCCATGTCGGGCGTGACGTTGAAAGTTCTTCACGGGGCGGACCGTGGCAAGGTCTTTGCGAACCTCACTCCACCGTTCACCGTCGGCCGCGAAGAAATCAATGACATTCAGCTGAACGACGAAAGGGTCAGCCGTTGCCATTTCAAAATCCAACGTGACAACGATCGCTTGGTGCTGACCGATCTCGACAGCACCAACGGAACCAAAGTGAACGGAGTCGAGTACCCGCTGAAGATTCTCCGCAGCGGTGACCTGATTTCGGTCGGCCGAAGTCTGATGCTGGTCGGATCAGAAGAAGAGATTGCCGCGCGGCTCAAGGCGCTCAACCCTGACAACCCGACGATGGCTCGCGAGATGTCCTCCTCGGAAAGCTCCGTCGCGGTCGAATTGAGCCAAGAGAAGTCGCCGTTCCAAATGGAGATGGCCAGCGGCCGGGAAGTCCCGCAAATCCCAGACAACTTGAGCCCCGGTCAGAAAGCGCAGTTGTGCGAGATCTTGGATTACCTGCAACACCGGCTGTGCAAGCTGGTTGAAACCGCGACGATCGAAGATGCCAGCCAGACGGTGACATTGAAACTGTCCGCGTGGCAACGGCTGCTGGGTGTTCAAACGCGGCTGAGTCAAATGCATCGCCAGATTGCGGATCCCGATTGGGACGGTAACGTCGAAGACTGAGCCCTCGCGATTCCCCGCGCTCGTGCGTTTTCCGAAACGCGTCGTCTGCAGCGTGACCCGTCGCCTCGCGGCGAGTGCGACATTGATTCTCAGCATTTCTCTCATTTCGCTTCAGCTTGATCTTGTTCAGGCCCGCGGATGAAATTGCTGGTGCACCCGTTTCAATCGTGAGTGTTCCACGTGGGTGTAGATCTGGGTCGTTTGGATACTGGCGTGACCAAGCATCTCCTGCACCTGCCGCAGATCCGCTCCACCGGCCAACAGGTGCGTGGCAAAACTGTGCCGCAGCGAGTGGGGGCTGATCTGATGGTCGACGCCCGCGCGGCGCGCGTACTGCTTGACCAACCGCCACAACTGGATGCGGTCCAATGACCGTCCGCTGCGGGAAAGGAACAACGCTTCGGGCCGATTCGGGTTCTTTGCGGCCAGGATCCCGCGAAGTTCGTCGACGTAGCGTTCAATCGCTTCGATCGCGCGGCCGCCGATGGGAACCATCCGCTGCTTGCCGCCCTTCCCGGTGCACTTGAGGAACTTCTGTTCCAACGAAAGATCGGCCAGCCGAAGCGAACAAACTTCGCTGGCGCGACACCCGGTCGCGTACAAGACCTCCAGGAGAGCAACGTCCCGCTGCCAAAACGCGTCCGTCTTGCGCGGGGCGGCCAGAAAGTCCTCGACCTGACGTCGAGAGAGTACGCCGGGGACGCGCTGCCAAAGTTTCTGCGCCGACAGCAATTCGGCCGGGTTTTCTGTGACCAGGCCTTCCAGTTGCAGGTACTTGAAAAACGTGCGGACGGCAACGACGCTCCGCGAAACCGAGGCGGGGGCCAATTGCTGCTCGTTCAGAAACCCCATGAATTCGGTCAGGTCACCGACCCGGACCGCATCCAGCCGGCGGCGTCCCAGCCAATCCAGAAAACGCTGAAGATCCCGCCCGTAGGCGGCCAGAGTGTTGGCCGCCAAGTGGCATTCGCCCCGCAGGTAGTCCAAAAAGTCGTTTCGGATCGAATCGACCGACTGCGTCGACTTTTCGGGCGGCCCCGCCTGTTGCATCAGTTGCAGTTTCGTACGACGCTTTGCCAACGTTTGCTCGATTCGGTCTGCTAAAGGTGGGGTGGTCAACGCCAAGTGCGACTTAGAATCTTTCGGCGTTTGACCGTCAGTCAGTTTCCCGTCTTCCTCAGCTTTGATTGCCTCAATGAATATTTTGGTCGTTGGTGGTGCCGGTTACATCGGTTCTCATACCGTGCGAATGTTGCTTGATGCCGGCCACCAGGTGGTCGTCTATGACAACCTGTCACGGGGACACCGTGCCGCGGTGCCGGAGGGTCTGTTGGTCGAGGGAGAATTGGCCGACCGCGAGAAGTTGGTGAGCGTCTTTCGCGAAAAGAAGATCGACGCGGTGATGCATTTTGCTGCCTTCGCCCTGGTCAACGAATCCGTCAACGACCCCTCACTGTATTACCGAAACAATGTGGTCGCCGCCGTCGAATTGCTCGATGCAATGCGGGAAGCCGGCGTGGATCGAATCGTGTTCAGCAGCACCACTGCAACTTACGGCGAACCGGACACGATCCCGATCGCGGAAACCACGCCACAGCAGCCGATCAATCCCTACGGATTCACCAAGTTGGTTTTTGAGCAGGCCTTGGCGGACTATTCGGCCGCCTACGGCATCGGCTACGCCGCACTCCGCTACTTCAACGCAGCCGGTGCCCACCCGGACGGATCGATCGGCGAGGATCACGACCCGGAATCGCATTTGATCCCGATCGTGTTGCAGGTCGCCCTGGGCCAACGCGAGTTCATCACGATCTACGGAGACGACTACCCGACGCCCGACGGAACCTGCATCCGCGATTACGTTCACGTTCAAGACCTGGCTTCGGCCCACCTGGCGGCCCTGGAGCGATTGGAACCGGGCAAGGGGCTTTGCGTGAACCTGGGAACCGGACGCGGGACCAGCGTGCGGGAAATCGTCAGAGCCTGCCGCGAGGTCAGCGGGCACCCGATCCCCGAAGTCATTGGGGAACGTCGGGCCGGTGACCCACCCGAACTGGTCGCCGATGCCAGCCTGGCCGAAAAGCTGCTCGGTTGGAAAACGCGTTACAACGATGTGAACGAAATCGTCGCGACCGCCTGGAAGTGGCATCAATCCCACCCGAACGGTTATTCAGACGCTTGAATTAGAATAATTTGGGCTCACCGCCCTGCTGCCAGGCGTTCCACAGCCAGTGCACCACCCCGGCGATTCTCCGCGGAGTGGTTTCGGCATTGCCGGAGCCGTCTCCGGCAACGCCGAATCATCGATGGCCCGACTACTCCTGCCGGTACTCCTGCCAGCTCGCCCAGACTTTTCGTCATGAATCTGCTCCGCATTACCCTGTTGCTGATCGGCTTCGGCGTCATCTCGCCGATCAATGCCCGTGCCGCCGAATTGGACCGTCGTCAACGAACGGTGCTTTCGACTATCAACTCCAGCATCGGGAAAGCGGCGCAGTCCTACTTCCAGGGCGACTATCAGGCATCGGGCCAGGAACTGCGCAAGGCGATGACGCGCATCCAGATGGGCATCAAGGCCAACGGGCCTGAGTTCTACGACGCCCTTCCGCCGCTGATGCAGAAACTTTCCCTGGTCCACATGAAGCTGGAACTGGAGGGTGTCGCGCTGCCGCCGTTGCGTTATCCCGAGCGGCCCGCCGGCGATTCGGCGATGACGGAATCCGCCCCCGGGGACAACACCCCCACGACCAATGGCGAATCCCTGGTCAGTTTCACCCAAGACGTCGCCCCGATCCTGACAAGCAAGTGCGGACGGTGTCACGTCCAGGGCAGCCGCGGAGGATTCAATGCGGCCAGCTACGCGGCCTTGATGAAAGGGCCCCCGGAAGGCGTCGTCGTCTTCGCCGGGGATGCCACCGGCAGCCGGCTGGTCGAAACGATTGAAAGCGGGGACATGCCACGTGGCGGCGGCACGGTGTCGCCGACAGAACTGCAAACGCTGAAAAGCTGGATCGTCCAGGGCGCGAAGTTCGACGGCCAGGATCCTTCGGCCCCGATCACCGCCGGCGCCCCGGCGACGAATGCTTCGCCAACCCCCGCCCCCATGATCACCCAATCCCGCGGCGACGAAACGGTCAGCTTTGTTTCCGACGTGGCTCCGCTGCTGGTCGAAAACTGCAGCGGCTGCCACATCGACGCCATGCAGGTCCGTGGCGGATTGCAGATGGACACCTTCACGCGGCTGATGCGCGGCGGCGACAGCGGAGCAATCGTCACCCCGGGACGCGGCGAGGCCAGTTTGCTGGTCAAGAAACTGCGCGGCACCGCTGCCGACGGAGAACGGATGCCTGCCGGTGGACGGCCCGCTCTCAGCGAAGACGAAATCAAATTGATCTCCACCTGGATCGACGAGGGAGCCAGCATCGACGGCGACGCAACGCGGCCGTTGACGGTGCTCAGCCGACTTGCCTGGGCGGAAAAAGCGTCCACCGAAGAACTCTCGACCAAACGAGCCGAATTGGCTGAATCTCATCTGCAACTCGCTAACACTCAAGGCCAACCGAGCGCGACGACGACCGACCATTTTCGCGTCACGGGCACCGGGTCCGAAGCCACCTTGGAACTGGTGGGTCGGTTGGCCGAGGAACAGTTGCAGTTCGCGACTTCGGTTGCTCGAGAACGGCCCAACGATCAACCGCAGGATTACTTCCGTGGCCGGGCGACCATCGTCGTGCTGCCACGCCGCTACGACTACAGCGAGTTCGCCAAGATGGTCGAACAACGCAGCCTTCCCTCCGACTGGACCTCGCACTGGCAGTTCGACGGCATTGACGCCTACGTCGCGATGGTCGCAACCGAGCAGGACGATCCGGAAACGCTGCGGTCACGGTTGCTGGCCCCGGTCGTCAGCCTGGCAGTGGCAACCCACGGCACCGACGTTCCCCGTTGGTTTGCCGAAGGCATCGGCGAAGCCATCGCGATGCAGCAAAACGCCAAGAGCCCGGCGGAGCAGGACCAAATGCGGACCCTGTTGCTGGAGGCGGCGTCGACAGTAAAAGATGCCAAGGCATTCCTTGACAACCGGCTGACTCCCGCCCAAGCGGACTCTTTCGGCGCCGGCGTCGCCATGTCCATGCTCAGCCGGAACCGTCGCAAAGCATTGGAATCTTGCCTGCGTGCCCTGGCCGACGGAAAACCTTTTGAGGCCGCCTTCGCCGAAGGCTTCGGGATGCCGCCGGAGGCGTACATCAACCAGTTCCTGCAGTACACCCGCTAGGCGGACGGCGCCACTTTGAATCAAAAACACCGTGATTTGCGGTGCAATGAGCGGCAAGGCGCCAGCCGCCGTTTGAGGCGCAGCTAACGCCACGCGGCTCACCCAAACTGGCGCTGTCCCGCCAGGCACTTCTTTGAAAACGAGTAGCTACGCTCGCCAGAGCGTGGCGTACCGGCGTCTGGCGACGGCAGCAACGGGATCACCGCAGCTTGCCCCTCGCTGCCCCCATTTTCGATGCACGCCATGTGCCCGGCTCCGACGCGGCGAATCATTTGGGCGCGAACCCGACGTCTCGACAATGGTCCGTATTCATTTTGGCGAGATGGCGATCGGAACGACCGACATCGGCGTAGAAAGTGGTGCACCCGCTTGAAACTTGGGCCCGGAGCGCCAAACTCTCCCCAGCCACCCCCTCCCATCCTTTTCCTATCCTTTCAACCGGAATCATCCATGATCGTGGTGATGGAGCAAAATGCGACCGAAGACCAGGTGAAATCGATCGCGTCTCGAATTGAAGCAATGGGCCTGAAAGCGACCGTGATCGTCGGCACCGAACGGACCGTGATTGCGGCGATCGGCGAGAAGCGTGGCACGTTCAAGGATTCGATCGAAAGCTGTCCGGGGGTCTCCGAGGTCACGCCAATTTCGGCGCCCTACAAGATGGCCAGCCGCGAGGTGCGGCCTGAGCCCAGCCTGATCCGGGTTCGCGATTTCGCCGCCGGAGCGGGACAGGTCGGGTATGTCGCGGGCCCCTGCAGCGTCGAAAGCGAAGAACAGTTGATGAGTTCCGCGCGGGCGGTCAAGGCGGCCGGCGCAACGGGGTTGCGGGGCGGAGCGTTCAAGCCACGCACCAGTCCGTACAGCTTCCAGGGGATGAAGGAAGACGGCCTGAAACTGTTGTCGGCGGCCCGGGACGAAACGGGGCTGGCGGTTTTCACCGAGGTGATGGCCACCGAGGACGTCGATCTGGTCGCCCGCTACGCCGACGTTTTGCAGGTCGGAGCCCGCAACATGCAAAACTACCGGCTGCTCGAAGCGGTCGGAAAAAGCGGCAAGCCGGTGCTGCTGAAACGTGGCGCGTCGGCGACGATGGACGAGTTCTTGCTGGCGGCCGAATACATCCTGAACGAAGGCAACGACCAGGTGATGCTGTGTGAACGTGGCATTCGCACGTTCGAGTCACACACGCGTTTCACCCTGCCGCTGGCCAGCGTCCCCTACCTGCATCGCCGGACGCACCTGCCGGTGATCATCGACCCCTCCCACGGCACCGGCCACACCTACATGGTTCACGATCTGGCCGTCGCCGCCGTTGCCGCCGGAGCCGACGGGTTGATCATCGAAGTCCACCCCGACCCCAGCAACGCGATGAGCGATGGGTACCAGTCGCAGACATTCGAGGCGTTTGCCGAAACGATGAAACGTTGCCGGAAAGTCCAAGCCGCGCTTGCCGAGGAGTGAACCGATGACGCTGACGCCAGAAGAAGCCGCGGCGCAGGGGGCGTCGATCCGGGCGGCCGGCGATCGGACCTTGCAACAGTACCACAACTGGATGCAGACCAATGCAGCGTCGCACTTGATGCGAACGGCCCGCGAGGTCGGCATCACCGAACGCTTGCGAGAACGGCAACACACCCTGGACGAGCTGTGCCAGTCGCTTTCATTGGACCCTGACACGACCGCCCTGCTGCTGGACGCCTTGGTGGCGATCGGCTACGTCGAACAGTACCGAGAAGATTTCACGCTCGCCCGCGCCGGCCATCTGCTGTGTCAGTACGACGACGACCTGGGCGACCAGAAGTGGAACACGCTGGCACAGCGGCTCCGCAAGGTGTCCGGTGCCTCTGAGGATGATGAAGACGGCGCTATCGATGTTGAAGCGTATCGAGACCACCTGGCCGCAACCCAGTGGATCCATTCTTCGGCCGCGGTCCAAGCCGCGGAAATCCTGAACATTGGCGGCCAGGACGCCCCCGCCGGTCTGCGGATCCTGGACCTCGGCTGTGGTTCGGGTGTGTGGAGCTGCGCGATGGCGCACCAGGACGCCGAATCCACGGTGGTCGCGATCGATCAGGCGGGCCCCCTGCAAGCAGCCCGCACCACCGCCGATTCGATCGGGCTGGGCGACCGCTTCCAAACCATCGAAAGTGATCCGCGGTTGGCCACGCTGACCGAACAGGCGTTTGACCTGGTGATCATCGCACAGCAGCTGTCCGTGTGGGGCGACGAACAGGCGCTGGCCCTCCTTCGCAAAGCCGCCGGGGCGGTCAAGCCGGGTGGACGACTGGTGGCCCCCGACCTGTACGCAGGCCCCAGCCGGGCGGGACTGGATGAGGCCGCCGGCGCCCTGACCATTCACCTGCAGACCCCTGGCGGACGGGTCCGCGATCTTCGAGAAGCCCAGCAAATGTTCCAGCAGGCAGGCTTGCAATCCATCCAGTTCACTTTCCTGGCGGCCAGCCAGGAAGGACTGGGAATGGTCGTGGCCGAAAGATAGTCCGACTTTTTCGCAATCGTGGATTGACGAACCGCAGCCGCGATTTCTACCATGCTGGGCCAAAATAAACTCGTCAACACCTCCAGACAGACGTTCAACGAACAGCCATGGCTGTACCAAAGCGAAAACACAGCAACAGTCGATCCGGCAAACGACGTAGCCACGATCGCGTCAAGAAACGCCAGATCGGGTATTGCCCGCAGTGCAGCAGCTCCGTGCCGACCCACACGATTTGCCCTAAGTGCGGGCATTACATGGGACGCACCGTTGTCGAACCTCGCGACGAGTAATCGTTTCTCGATTCCTCTGTCCAACCTCTGCCGTGCATCCGCCGCGTGAGAGCCGCGTTCCCCGGGATTGCCCCGTGGAACCGGCGGTGACTACGCGGCGTTTTTATTTGGAGCGTTGCTGCCCCCATGGACGTTAACTCCGTCGGAATCCTGTTTCCTGGCCAAGGTGCCCAAGCCGTCGGGATGGGACGGTGGCTATGCGAGACCTATCCGCTAGCGGCCGATCGATTTGCCCAAGCCGCGGACATTTTGGGTTACGACCTCCGCGAGTTGTGCGAGAAGGGCCCCGAAGAAAAACTGAACGCGACCGAGTTCAGCCAACCGGCGTTGTTCACCGTCGGGATAGCCGCGGCGGAAGTCCTGGCGGCCGAATTCCCTGAACGCTTGCAGAATGTCACCGCGGCGGCGGGCCTGAGCCTGGGCGAGTACACCGCGGTCTGTTTCGCGGGTGGGCTTGATTTCCAGGACGCCCTGCGGCTGGTTCAGAAGCGTGGCCAGGCGATGCAAGCCGCCGCCGATGCGGTCCAAAGCGGCATGGCCAGTGTCTTGGGATTGGACCTGGAAACCTTGGATAAGTTGTGCGGCCAGGCCCGGAACGACGACGTGCTCCGCCCGGCCAACCTGCTGTGCCCGGGCAACATCGCCGTGTCCGGTCACCTCACCGCCATCGATCGGCTGGAGAAAGCCGCTTTGGAAGCCGGTGCGATCAAGGTGGTTCGGCTGAACGTAGCCGGGGCTTTTCACACATCACTGATGCAGCCCGCGGTCGAAACGCTGACGGCGGCCCTGAAAGAAATGCCACTCCGCCAGACACGAATTCCTGTCTACAGCAACGTTGACAGTGCCCCCCATCAATCGGCCGACGAAATCCGTGACCTGCTAAGCAAGCAAGTCACCCAACCGGTTCTCTGGGAAGCGTCCGTCCGCCGGATGATGCAAGACGGCGTGGAAGGTTTCCTGGAGGTCGGCACCGGGCGGGTGTTGCGAGGAACCCTGAAACGCATCGAACGAAAATTCCCCAGCGACGGTTTCGGCGACGAATAAGCGGCTCGTCCGCCCGAAACGTGTCCCGCACCGAACCTGATCCCCTTTTTTCCCAAGCGAATCTCATGGAATTGTCACTCAAAGCAGATCTGTCCGGCCAGGTTGCGATCGTCACCGGCGCGTCGCAGGGACTGGGCAAAGCCGTGGCGATCGGACTGGCGATCAATGGCGCCACGGTTGCTTGTCTGGCGCGCAACGAAGAGAAACTTGCGGCAACCGTTTCGGAGATCGAAGCGGCGGGCGGCAAAGCCAAAGCCGTGGCCTGCGACGTGACCGACCGTCAAGCAGCCGACGCCGCCATCAAATCGGTGGCGGAAGATTTGGGCCGCCTGGATATCCTGGTCAACAACGCCGGAATCACCCGCGACAAGCTGATGCGGGGAATGAGTGACGAGGAATGGGACAGCGTGATCGCGACCAACCTGACCAGTTGCTTTGTCTGCTGCCGCGCCGCGGCCGGGATCATGCGAAAAAAGAAGTACGGCCGAATCATCAACATGGCCAGCATCTCGGGTCTGATCGGCAACCCCGGCCAGGCCAACTACTCGGCCAGCAAGGCGGGCATGATCGGGATGACGCGAACGATGAGCAAGGAGCTGGTCAGCCGCGGCGTGACGGTCAACGCGGTAGCGCCGGGATTCATCGCCAGCGACATGACCGACGCGATCCCCGCCGGAATTCTGGACGAGGTCAAGAAAGCGATCCCCGCCAAACGCGTGGGTGAACCCGAAGAGGTGGCGGCCGCCGTGCTGTTTCTGGCGTCCAAAGAAGCCGGGTACATCTCCGGCCAGGTCCTGGTGGTCGACGGCGGCATGACCGGCTAAGTTGCCCCGCTTGCCGGCAGGCCTCAGAGAGTCGATTGCGGGATATTGACGCCTTTTGCTTCTTTCCCCTATCTTTTCGACGAATCGACGACGCGTCTCCGGGCTCTTGCTGGTGCGGGAATCGTTCGCGACCGGCGGATCCGGTCGGCGGAGGCTCTCCCGCAACCCAATTTGATTAGAAACCCTTGGCGTCTCGTTCCTCCCGATCACGAGGGGCGTTTCGTTCCCTTGAACATCCCTTTGCAGAACAAACATTTGGAGATTGCTTATGGCTACCGTCGAAGAACGCGTGGTCGATATCGTTGCTGAACAACTGGGTGTCGAAAAAGACAAAATCAGCCGCGAGACTTCTTTCGTAAACGACCTCGGTGCCGACTCGCTCGACACGGTGGAATTGGTCATGGAGCTCGAGGAGGAATTCAACATCAGCATTCCCGACGAAGCGGCCGAGAAGATTCAAAAAGTGGGTGAAGCGGTCGACTTCATCGAGAACGCCAAAGGCGACGACGCCTAGCATTGCCGATCGTTCGGTCAAGCCTGCACCGACGATGACGCTTTGCCGCCCGAGAACGGTTTGGCGCCGCAGGTCCGTCGACCGCGCGCCAGCTTTTGAGGGCGGTATTTTCTTGAATGCACCGCCAAGGTTATGCGATGGTCGAAGGTTCCTCTGAGCAAAGCCATTCCCCCCAGAAAGTTCTCAAGGGTGATCGCCGTGTCGTGATCACCGGCATCGGCGCCGTGACCCCCTTGGCATTGAACGTGCCCCAAACCTGGGAACGGATGATTGCCGGAGAGAGCGGCATCCATCCGATCACGACGCTGGACGCTTCCACCTACAAGGTTCATTTTGCCGGCGACATCCCCGGCTTTGACCTGGAGGGAATCGTCGACGCGCGCGAAGCGAAACGGTTGGACCGTTTCACGCAATTCGCCGTTCATGCCGGGCAGCAGGCAATTGAGGACGCTGCGATCAACTTCGATACCGTGGACCGTTCTCGCTGTGGCGTGATCCTGGGTTCGGGCATTGGCGGATTGATGGAGATCGAGAACCAGATCGAGCGGATGCTGACCAAGGGGCCCGATCGAGTCAGCCCCTTCACCGTTCCCAAGATGATGGTCAATGCCGCCGGCGGGAACCTCTCGATCTCTTTCGGATTGAAAGGTCCCAACTATGCCGTCGCGACGGCTTGCGCCAGCGCAACCAATGCGATGGGAGACGCCCTCCGCAGCATTCGCTTGAACGAAACGGATGTGGTCGTCACCGGCGGAAGTGAGGCGGCCATCACTCGGATGGGTCTGGCCGCATTCCAAAACATGAAGGCCCTTTCGACCCGCAACGACGATCCTTCCCGCGCCAGCCGGCCGTTTGATGCCGGACGTGACGGATTCGTTCTGGGCGAAGGCGCCGGCGTTCTGGTTTTCGAAGAACTTGAACACGCCAAAGCACGGGGCGCGCGGATCTACGGAGAAGTCCTCGGCTACGGCACGACCAGCGATGCCGGCCACATCACGGCGCCCGACCCGGGTGGCACCGGCGCGGCGGCAGCCATGGCCGCGGCCCTCCGCGATGCCGAAGTCGAACCCGGCGATGTCGATTACATCAACGCCCACGGCACCAGCACTCCGCTCGGTGACAAAGCCGAAACGACGGCCATCAAACGGGTCTTTGGCGACGCCGCTTATCAAACCAGCGTCAGCAGCACCAAGTCGTCCCTGGGACACTCGCTGGGCGCCAGCGGCGGCATCGAAGCGGTGATTCTGTGCAAGGCCATCCAAGCGGCGATGATTCCGCCGACGATCAACTACACCGATCCCGATCCGGCCTGCGACTTGGACTACACACCCAACGAAGCCAAGGCCAAAGACATTCGCGTTGCGATGAGCAACAGCTTCGGCTTCGGCGGACACAATGCCTGCATCGTGTTCGGCAAATTCGATCATTGATCTCTCCCCGCCGACCTGCTTGCGGCGACACAAGACCAGTCAAGCCGGCGCGCGCGGAGCAATCCTCGGCGGGCCGAACATCGTTCGGCGGACACGATTTGTCGGACAGGATTCGGCGGGACTGGTAAGCTGAGACCTATGTCGAATCGCTCCTCCGACCGCCGCACCACCGTCCCCGCCCGCGCCCCGTCACTTGACCGCGAAGAATACGTCGAACAGGCGCACCTCTTTGAACTGCTGCACGAGCGTGCCGGCGGCGAGTTTCCGATCCAGGATCTGCTCCTGCAACTCCGCCATGAAGTGCTGGCGACCACGAAGCTTCCGATGGCGATGGAGTACCTGCTGACCGAAGTCAAACATTCCGGATTGATCGGTCCGGCGATGCGGCGGTTGGCTCACTACTTCACACCGTTCCAAACTTACCTGGTCGAACAGAGCGAACTGGACACCGGCCGCTTCATGATGAACACCGCGTTCCGTGTGATGGAGGCGGAAGCCCGGTACCGGATCGAGAATGCCACCCCCGCCGGTCTGTTCTTTTTCCAGTTCGAAGTGCTGTGTCGCAATCGGCTCAGCTACGACCGCGGGTTGACTGCCATCAGCGGCGATCCGATGTACGAAGCCGATTGGGCCAAATGGATTCTGATGCTGCGGGCCCAAATCGGTCTGGTCGATTTCGCCGACCTGGTGTTCCTGGCCAGCGAGGATTACCGAGACAAAGTCCAAGCGGCCGGGGAAAGTCTGGAGGGCCGCGGGCCCTTCTTGTTTGGCGTGAAGGAGGGGCGGATCGCGTTTGCCAATCGCCAGAAAGATCCGCTGTATCTGTTTAGCGCTTTGCAGCGACACCTCGGTTACCCGGAAGTTCCCAAGCCGGATCCACCGGACGAAACGCTGGACCTGATTCCCCAAATGGCCCGCCGGCTGGAACGTCTGGAGGCCAGGATTCAACTGATGGAGGAGGAGCGTCGGGCGACGCTTGACATCACCAAGTTCTACGAGCAGAACAAGCACCGCCTGAAGTTTCCCGAATGATTCAACCGACGCGGCCCCCGGTTCACTCCCGAGTCAGGAACCAGCCTTCCGGCGGATCAGGCAGATCGAAGGCTTCGTGGTAGTCCCGCTGGGTGCGTTCGATCCAGATCAGCGTTTCCTTGTGCAGCGCTGACGGCTTCATCCGCACCGCCTTTCGCGCCAGTCGCTTCGCGGTGGAGAAGTCCTGACGTGCCGCCGCGGCGACCGCCAAGTTGTGAACCGCGACCGATGAAAAGGGGTATCGCTGCTGGACTTCCTGCCAGGCTTCCTCGGCGGCCTGCCATCTCCCCGCCATCGCCAGTGCGTTTCCGCGGCGAATCGCCTTGGTGCCAGGCAACAGGTAAGGAATCTCCAACTGGACGCGTCCCCGACGCACCGAGGGAGTGATCAGCGGCAGGGTCTGCCGAACCACGGCCGCTTGCAACGCTTGCTCAGGATCCGACAACAGACCCAAGTCCGGATATCGCTCCAGAGCCGCCTGCAAATCGACCACGACCGGTCGTCCCGCTTCCGCCATGGCGTTCGCGGTGGCTGCGGTGGAGACCGGCGTCAGTCGCCAGGAGATGGAGATCCTTTGGCCGGCTTCCGGAATCTGACGCGGCCGCCGATCTGGGAGCACTTCGCCCCGCAGAATGAAGTCGATGTTTTGCCGCCGCGCCGCTTCGGCCAGCGCCAGATCGCTGGTGTCGTTCTGGTCATAGGAAACCAGTGCGATCGTTTGCTCCGGGGAGGATTGCAACGCCGACAGCACCTCCGGCCCGGACAGCAATTGGGTTTGCTGCCCAACGCCGGTGGGAGCGGACTGGACCAGTTGCTCGTGGATCGGATCGGTGACCGCTTTGGGACCGACCAGTTCCGGAACCAAAACAGATTTCCCGACGGTGGATTGCAGTTCGGCGGGTGACCACACATGGATCGGGACTCCCATCCGGCAACCACCCAACACCGTCAGACTCAGCGCCGTGAAACTCAGGGCGACGTTCCGCAGCAAGCGACGTTCGATCCGGTGGGGACAGGGTTGGCGACTCATAACCGTTCGCATACGCCATTCATCCCGACCGGGTCAAGACAAACGACGCCGACCTGTTCCGAGTTCAGGGTCGCGCCGCGGGCCGACGGGGCGTGTACTGGCAACAGTCGGCCGGACAGACGTCGTGCCATGGACCAAGATCGCCGACGAAATCCTTCGTCGATCGCTGCCCCAACCGTTCCTGAACCAACTTCCGAATCATTGCAACGAACGAAGCGTTCGTTCCGGGTGTCGCCGCTCGACTCATCGCGATGCCGCGTTCGCGACAGAGCTTCGCGGCCTCGTCATCCAAATCGTAAATCACCTCCATGTGATCACTCACAAACCCGATCGGAACGATGACCAACTGTTGAAGCTTATTGGCGTCATCCATGGCAGCGATTGTGTCGCACACGTCCGGTTCCAGCCAAGGTTGTTGCGGAGGTCCGCTGCGGCTCTGGTAGACCAAATCCCAGTTCGAGACACCGACGGAATCGGCCACCAGCCGACTGGCTTCGCGCAACTGTTTGACGTAGTCGCAGTGATCGGCCATCGACATCGGGATGCTGTGCGCCGTGAACAGCACCGTGACGGTCTCCGCCGACGCATCCAATTGATCGATCGCGGAACGAACATGGCCGGACATGGTGTCAATGAAGTCCGGGTGGTTGAACCCCATCCTTAACTTTTCAACCACCGGAGCCCCACTCCCGACTTCTTCTTGGGCCGCGGCGATGTTCTCGCGGTATTGTCGGCATCCGCTATAGCAACTGAACATGCTGGTAAAGAATGCCAGGGACCGGCGGCAACCGTCCGCTTTCATTTGCTGCAGCGTCTCGGTCAACAACGGGTGCCAGTTGCGATTCCCCCAGTAGATCGGCAGCTCAATCTGATTGGCCTGAAAGTCCAATCGCAGAGCTTCCAGCAATTCGCGGTTCTGCTGATTGATCGGACTGACGCCGCCGAACTGCTGGTAGTGCTCGGCGACCTCCAGCATCCGTTCGCGGGGAACATTTTTTCCGCGAAGCACGTTCTCCAGAAAGGGCATCACGTCGTCGGGTCCTTCGGGACCGCCAAAGGAAACCAGCAAGAAGGAATCGTAAGAGAGTTCCGAATCGGTCATGGACGCGGGGGGTGATTGGTGGAGTGGAGATGAAGGCGAGTGTGGGTTGGATAGTTTCCGCGATGGTCAAATCGGACGGAAGCGGGTTGTTGCAAAACACTGGTTGGTTCGCTGCCTGCCGCCGCGACCACGACAGGATCGATCACTCTATCGGCTCCGCGTTGTCATCAGGGAATCAATCAGGGCTTCCAGCTTCTCGGGTCCACCACGAATCGATGCAAAGCGGTGTTCTTTCTTGGAATCCGGCATCCATTGCGTGTGCCCATCGGAATCCACCACAACGCGTCCGGGCTCGCTAAGCTTCCAATACTGCGAATCGGCGCCGCGGACCGCCAGCAACACGGCCGCCTGATCATGTGCCGGCTTGCCGTGATCGATCGCTCGCCCCTCCCGATACGGACGCAGTTCAAAAGCGCGACGAACCGGATGGTTCGATTCCACCGTTTTCAAAGTCGCCCCGCACTGCAAGGCGGCGCCGACTTCAAATCCCTGCCACAGGATTTCTCCGGGCCAACCATGGGCAACGGCGACGGCGGCCGGCGGATCCAAAAGAATGTTGGTTTCCGGTTTGGGCGACCGAGGAAAATGGCCCCCCATGATCACCGTGCGACTGACTTTTTGGCTGATCAGCTCGCGGCCCGTCAGCGAGCTGCTTTCATCGGCGTGTGATTCCAACAAGTCTTCCAGGTTGCTGAGCGCCCCCACGCTGCAGATCACGACCGATCCGTCCTCGGCCGCTGCCAGCGTCTGCCGATAGACCTGCAACGCATCGGGCAGCTGCTCATCGATCGGACTATCGTGCGGGAACTCGTCATACAACGCGCGGGTGTAGCTGCTTGGCCGGTTCCAGGAGACCTTCGCGCCGTCTTTATCGGTCCCGATAGGCAAATCTGCCCGGCCATAGAAGGTGTTGATGACGTCACAGACTCCGCCGGAGACACCCGCGGGACACTTGCGATTAGTGACGACCGCCAAGATTTCGGCTTCACCGGCATCTGCCAGCGCGTGCAGCACCGCCAGGGCCCCCGCGTCATCACAATCACTTGCCATGTCGGTGTCAAAGATCACCTTGACCGGCGCATCCGCCTGGGCCTTCGCCTGCCCGGCAACCGCGACACAACCGATCAGAACCAAAGCCGTCAACCAACGCATCGACATCACCTTCATCACCGAACGAAATCCTGTTTCCCCACAAGTGTAGTCGACTCAGGAATCCGGCTCAGCGTCGGGCGGCAACAGACAGCGACAGATTTGCCGACCGCGGTGATCATGTTTCGCGGGCATCGGAATTGATGGCCGCCCTGCGGCCACAGCTAGTCAGTCCGGACCGATCAATGGTACGGTAACGCACTCGACTTGTTTCCCGTAGCCAAAGGTCTCGTGATGCTGTGCCTTGCCAGTTCCATCGACGCGGCGCCGATCGAACCCGCTTCGCCGGCGGTGATGTTACTGTTCGCGGCGTTGATGGTGGTGACGTACGTGGGAGTGGCGATTGAACGATTCCACAAGACGGTGGCCGCACTTTGCGGCGCCGCGGTTCTGGTCGCGCTCAGCTTGCTACTCGGTCTGTTTCCCTACGGCCGCGTGTACGAATTCCTGAAAGAAGACCTCAACATCTTTGGCGTCATCATCGGGACCGGGATCCTGGTGGACGTGGTCGGTCGCAGCGGTCTTTTCCATTTCCTCTCGATGTGGGTGGTCCGCCTGACCGGCGGATCGGCATCTAAACTTTTCCTGACGTTGTGCGTGGTGACGTTTCTGTTCGTCGCCGTCCTGACCATCGTGCCGGCGATGCTGATTCTTTCTTCGCTGGTGCTGGTGATTTGCCGATCGCTGGGATACAAGCCGACTCCCTTCCTGTTGACGGTGGCGATCTGCGCAAACAGCGGCGCGATTGCCACATTCGCCAGCGGACTTCCGAACATCATGATCGGAACCGCCGCCGGAATCCCTTACTCCCAATTCCTGCAAGTCAGCTTGCCCTGCGCGGTGATCAGCCTGCTGGTGGCCGTTGCCGCGTTGCGTTTCTTTTTTCGCAACGACTTGCCCTGGAAACAGACCGCCGAGCAACAGGCGGCATTGAAGGCTCAGATCGAAACGTTTGATCCGTGGGCAATGGTCGAAGACAACCGCGTGTTGATGCGCAGCGGTGCGATCCTCATGCTGACGGTGATCGGTTTCGTGTTCGCGCAGCAGATGGGTGTCGGGATGGACTTCATCGCGATGACCGGGGCGACGGCTGCCCTGCTGTTTGCCGGCAAAGGCGTCGAGGATGCGATCGCCAAAGTGAACTGGACCGTGATCCTGTTCTTCATGGGACTGTTCATCATCATCGGATGCGTCAAGCAAAGCGGAGCGTTGGCTTGGGTAGCCGAACAGGTCGTGGAGCTTTCGGGCAATGAACTGACTCTGCTGATCCCGTTGTTGGGGACCTTCTCCGCGGTCGCCAGCAGCATCGTCGACAACATCCCGGTCGCCGCGACGTTGATTCCGATCGTCAACGACATTGCCGGAAGCGATGCGGTCCCGATCGAACCGTTGTGGTGGAGCCTGATTATTTGTTGCAACCTGGGCGGCAACGGGACCCCGATCGGTTCGATCTCCTGCGTGATTGCCATCTACGCATTGAAGAAGGAAGTCGGCGTGCACGTCGGCTGGGGAACGTTCCTAAAAATCGGAGGAACAATCATGATCGTGCAAGTGGCCGGCGCGATTCTCTACGTGCTCGCTTACTACGAAGCCGGTTGGATGCCAAACCTGCCGTGAGACGCCGGCATTGGTAGGGCACTGGGCTTCGGTAAGCGCTGGTTTTTCGCAAGCACTGGTCTTCGACCGGAACCCCTCAAACGGCACCGGACCCGTTGACCGAATCAGTTGTTGCTGAACCCGTAACCGACGGCAATCTCGCGGCCCAGCGGGTTGCTTGAAAAGACTTCGTGGCACTGCGGACACAAGTCGAAAGATTCCGGCCCGTCGCCATCACGACCGTCGAAGTTCAAATCCAATTCTTCGTCAATCCCTTCCAGATCGGCATTCAGTTCCCGCTGCAGTTGATCATGCAACTCAGCCAATTGATCCAGTTCGTCGCTCGTTTGCGTCGCCGGTGTTTCCACGGTCACGGCACGAACCTCAATCTCAACGACGTACCTCGTTTCCGTCTCCGGATCGATGGTGCGTTTGCAACGATCACAGGTGTAGTGAATCATAGCGATTGTGACTCGCAAAGCGTTCGAAGAAAGCGGTTGCTCGAAAACGAGCCTTCCTAAGAAAAGAAAAGCAGCAAGACTCGCGCTTGGCCGCTAGTGACATCGTAATGGCGCCGCGGTGCCATCCGCAAGTTTTTTGTCATCCGGTTCAGTCGCCGTCGTTCGGCTGCGAATCAGCCGCCGAGGGATCCGATGACTTCTCCAGGGCCTGACCGGAATCCACTTTGGGAATCTGACCACGCCCCAAGCGGACTTCGACGAGCATGCCAGGCAAAAAGTCGTTCGGCAGATCATCGAGCTTTCGATCATCCAGAACTTTCACCTGATAACCCAAGCTCTCAGCCTTCGAAAGTAAACGCGTGATGGCAGGTTTATGACCGTATGCTAACAAACATCGACCACCGGGATTGAGATGCTTCGGCAATCCGGCCAAAAGAGAATCCATAAGGGCAAATCCAGGATCGTAAAACGCATGGTCGGCCGGTTGATCGACCGTCCCATCTTCCCAGGGTGGGTTGCTGACAATCAGATCGAATCGCTCGTCGTCGCGGATCACCGAAAACGCGCCCGGTTGCTCGGGCCGGACCAGACGCACTTCAAAGTCCGTGTCCAGATCCAGCATCGCCGCGTTGTACTTGGCGTTGGCAACGGCGGCCGGGTTGATGTCCGTCGCGACCACTTTCGTGGCACCGCCGGCCAGACAAGCCAGCGACACCAATCCCATCCCCGTACCAATTTCCATGACGGTTCGGCCATCGGCGATGTGATCGCCGGTGACCATTTTTCGCAACGAAGCCGTATCGTCGGGTTCCCAGAACACACTTTTGAATTGCAGCAGCTCCTGATCGCTCAGTTCAGGAATCTGAATCGTCTGATACACCTCGTAGGAGTAATCCAGATCGGAACGACTGGCGGAGTAACAGCCGGGAAGAACCAGCAGCAACCACACCCACAGCCAACCGAAGCGCCGCGGCCTTACCCACTTGCTTCGAGACACAACCGCTGACGTGGCGAAAGAACCGCGATTGAAATGCAACGCAGCAGGCGAAGACGTGTTGGGCGTGTTCGGAAGTGTGCTCGACATCACAGGTTCTCCCATTCCAGTGCCGCATCGATGGCGTCCTGGTACTCGCGATCGGTCATTTCCAAGATGTCGCGCATCTCGGTCATCAATCGCGTCTGATGTTGCCCCATCGTTCCCTCAGCGGTTGCCGCCAGAAACATCGCCTGCAGCGCCGTCCGTCTTTGAGCAGTGTTCCAACGGCGAGACACGGTCAGCACATAGTTCTTTGCTCGAATCCGATTCTGTTGCGCAATCGAACACATCTCACCAAGTTCTTCCCGATCGATTCTGCGCCCGAACAGGTGACCGGAGATCGATTGCAAGGCATCGATTTCGCGTTCACTGATTGTCCCGTCGGCAAGGACCACAAGCAAGGTCGCGCGAAACGCTTCGTCGTGAAACTGCTCCAGCTGAACCTGCTCATGCTGCTGTTGGTTCATCTCCAGAACGGAAACGTCCCATTTGTCGCGGCAGCCGCGACAGTCGACAAACATTTCGGCGGCGCCAACCGGCACCACCGGAATGAAATACAGCGTCAAAAAAGGACGCCGCGACCGCAGGCGGTAGTCCTGCATTTCGCCGCAGGTGGGACAATAGAACTGCCCCGTGTCGCGTGTCCGCGTCAGGTTCATGGTGCCGATCAGAATCATCTTTCGATTTCACGCCCTGGTTCTTGTCCGATTTTGTCGATTTCAACACCCGTAACGCCGATACCGAGTATGTAGGCACATCCAGTTTCCTTGCGCGACCGAGCCATTGTGATGCGGATCGACACTCAGCGTTTTGGCACCATAACCCTCGATCAAGATCAACTGTTCCTGTTCCCGGGCGGTTTGGTCGGGATGGAAACCCTGCGTGCCTGGGCACTGTTGCCGGATCCGGATAACGCCAGTGTCGCCTGGCTGCAAAGTGCCTCACGCGGCGACCGCGCCCTGCCGTTGATCAGTCCACGGGCATTCTTTGAAGGATACCGCGTCCAGGTGTCCCAGCGTGAACTTGCCGCACTGCACCTCAAACCGGGTGCCGAGTTATATGTGCTGACGACCATCGCCGGACACTCGGGGCAACTGACCACGAATCTGCGGTCGCCCATCGTGCTGAACCTGAACCGGCGACTGGGGTGCCAGGTGATCACGGAAAATGATCATCCGGTCCGGCACCCCCTCCGTTCGCTGACCGCCAAGCCGGCACGACCGGCCGCCGTCCCGACCTCGATCCTGTCGGCTTCGCAGCCGCCCATTCGCCGCGCGGCCTGATTCACCGCACCCGGGCTCTGTCCCCCCTCGCGGTGCTCTGTCCCCGTTGCAGTGCTCTCCCCGTCTCAGTGCTCTGTCCCCGTCGCAGTGCTCTGTCCCCGTCGCAGTGCTCTGTCCCCGTTGCGGTGCTCTGTCCCCATTGCAGTGCTCTGTCCCCGTCGCAGTGCTCTGTCCCCGTCGCAGTGCTCTGTCCCCGTCGCAGTGCTCTGTCCCCGTCGCAGTGCCCTGTCCCCGTCGCAGTGCTCTCGTCCCCGTTGCGGTGCTCTGTCCCCGTTGCGGTGCTCTGTCCCCGCCCGCGGTGCTCTGTCCCCGTTGCGGTGCTCCGTCCGCGGTGCTCTGTCCCCGTCCGCGGTGCTGGGCTCGTCATGGTGCGGTTCGGCGTCCTGGCTTTGTCTGGCACTTGCCGGTGCCCGGATTTCCGACGTCTGGCACCGGCCGCGTCGTGGCTTGCGACTGGATAGAGAGGGCTTGGTCGTCCGCCCCGACCTCGTGCCCGCTCAGTCGCGATAGCGGTCCCGACGGTGTGCAGAATACCACCTCCAAATTGGGACGGTCCGTGCAACCCCGCCCTCGCGAGGAACCGGCACGATCGACATGCGCCGACTTCCGCAGATTGATATCAAATGATTTGCCCCCCCGGTCGATGAACAGGCTGTCAGGCGACCGTTACCGCAATGACGCGATGACGTCGCCCCGTCCCGACCATGCTTCCCAATTGTGTGGCATGCCCTCGCTTGAGGGTCGCCAGGCAATCGCTCGTTGGACAATTTGTCGCGAGATGGTCGGGCCACCGACGTGGATTCAATCTCTCCCAATTCCTTTCAATTTACTGACGTCGAGGCCAACATGCTGGTCCTATCCCGACACCGCGACGAAAGCATCATGATCGGCGACGACGTCGTGGTCACGATCGTCGACATCCGTGGCGATAAAGTTCGTTTAGGCATTGATGCCCCCCAATCGATCCCGGTCCACCGCCAAGAGGTTTACGAAGCCATTCAGCGCGAAAACCGCCGAGCCTCTCAAACCAACGGCGCTGCGACCAAGGACGTCAAGCCGCCGCGCGAGTAGCCGGTCGGCGGGCTTGGCCGGATGCCGACCACCGATGCGTCAGCAAACTCCGATTCCCAAGCAGACTGTTCCAACTGCGACGGTTCGATGACCAGCGGTTTGACGGCAACCGGATGGACCACAAGCGGCACCCCGCCGGCAATCAATGCCTGCGCGGTCCCGACCTGTGAGTTACCGATCCGGTAACGTCGCGCCGTCTGCACGGCTGATCGGACGTCTCCCGGCATGCGCTGGCGGATAGCGGGCACCGCGTCCATCCGTCGCGCCCTCGGTGCGCCACCCGCACATCGGACGGACGTCAATCGCTCCGCTGACCCAGATCGGTTTCGATCACTGGTCGATGGTCGGATTGTCGTCCAAGTCGCCCTCGGTGATGATCGTGAAACCTTTTTCGACCAGGGTCTCCATCGCCATCTCGATGTTCTCCACCATGATCGCCACCGCGGGTTTCCCCAGCGGCCGGACGATCAGCGGATAGGTCTGGATGATATTCAGCTCCGCCTGGAGGAGTGCCGTGCAGACCCGCAGCAGCGGCTGTGGTCCTTCGGGCAGTTGCACACCAATCAGATCGGTCTCGATCAACGCCAGCCCGCTGCGTTCCAAAATCTCGCGTCCCCGTTCGGCATCGTTGACCAAGAATCGGACAAACGCGCACTCGGCGGCATCATTGATCGACAGCGCGCAGATGCGGATCCCGGTTCCTTCAAACCGCCGGACCACTTCCAAAAGTTGCCCAACGCGGTTTTCCAAAAAGATCGTGAATTGCCGAAGAGCGGGGAAGTTACGCCCACGCATCGTCTGGAATTTCGTTCCTGCTCCCGTCCCTTCGTCAGATTCCATCGCAGCCTCGTCGTCGTTGCGGCCCGGAAATGCGGGTGGATCGATGCATTCCCGGCTAGGAAGTGTACGCTTTTCAGCCGAAGATGGTCAATTCAACACCCCCGCAACCCACCCGCGCGAGACATGACCCACGATTCGCTTCGGTTCTACACCCACGAATTTCGCGTTGCCTACCACCAGACCGACGGGCAACGCAGGGTCCATCACTCCAATTACCTGAACTACTTCGAAGACGCCCGCGTGGAAATGCTGCGGGCCGGCGGCGTTCAGTACAAGGACATCGAAGATTCGGGGTGTTTGCTGGTCGTGACAGAAATGAATGTCCGGTATTTCGCCGCCGCGGAGTTTGATGACTGGCTCCGGCTCGAAGTCGAACTGACCGAGATCCGCAAAGTCCGCCTGCGTCATCGGTACGAAGTGTTTCGCGACCAACTGCTGATCGCCAGCGCCGAATCCACGATCGCCAGCGTCGGACGCGACGGTCGGCCGAAGAAACTGCCTCAAAAATTTCTCGATTACGCCCGGCTGGCTTGGCCCAGGGACCACCAAAAACCGACTTGATTTCGGCCCGAGCTGGATTTCACCCTGCCCAGCGGCCAAATCGGCCACGGCCCGTTGCCATCTGCCCGCGATAGCCAGATTTCCCTGGCATATGCTGCGGGAATTCCTACAATAGACTGCGTCCCACCAGACGCCGGACGGTCGCGACAAGCTCGCCACCCCCTCCCTAGAACCGTCCAGCCCCACCCCACAACCCGCCACCCTCGGTACATCTGTGTCCGAATCCGCGCTCGCGATTCTTCGTTGCATCACGCGCCCGTGGTGTCGCCTGAACCAGCTCCGTCCCGGATGGTGCTGTGCGCCGATGGTCGCGTGGATCGTGCTGATTGGCCCTCAGTACATGCTCTTTGCCGAAGACACGGAAACGCAATCTGCCGATTCGACGGCACAGGAAGATCACACGGCGTTGGCAACATGGCAGCAGACGGGTTTGCCGCTGATGCAAGCCTACTGCGTGGACTGCCACAACAAAGATTTCCAGGAAGGCGGACTGGACCTCAGCCCGTTTGAGACGCTGGACAATTTGAGTGCCGCGGAGGTGCAGCGGGTTCTGGAAATGGTGCAGTTCGGGGCGATGCCGCCGGCGGACTACGACACCCCCGAGATCGACGAGCGCAAGCAGCTGGTTTCGGCGTTGGAAGCCACGCTCTACACGTCGACCTGCGATGCCCGCCCGAAAGCTGGCAAAGTGACGGTGCGACGACTCAACCGGGCCGAATACAACCACTCGATCCGCGACCTGTTTGGCTTGGACCTGCGTCCGGCCGACGCTTTCCCGTCGGACGAAGTCGGTGCCGGGTTTGATAACAACGGCGACGTGTTGTCGATGAGCCCGATGCTGATTGAAAAGTACATCGACGCCGCCGAAACGGTGTCCCGGCAAGTGCTGGTCGATCCGGACGATTTGCCCGAGCTGTCTCGGGACGTGCCCGGTGACCAACTGCCGATCTTCGGCAAGCCCGCAATCGGGCGATTCGGCGGTCGTTTCCTGGCACCGGAAGAATTCGCGTGGTTGGACCTGGATGTCCCCTACGAAGGCGAGTATCGGATTTCGGTCCGCGGCGGAACGACATCGAAAGAACAACCTCCGATGCACGTCGCGATCTACGACGCACAAGGTGTGCTGAAGGCTTTTGATCAGCTTGACTATTACGGCGGCGGTGGCAGTTCCGACTCCTGCCGCGAAACGATTGAATTGACCCAGGGATCGCACCGCTTGTACTTCGTCCCCACCGACGCCGAAGCGGATCTGAAAGTCGGTGAGACGAAGTTCCAGCAGTTGGACGCGTTGACCGACGAAATCGTCAAAGAGACCAAAGCGGGTCTGGGTAAAGTCAACAAGCCGGACGACCAAATCCGCTGGCAAGATCACCCCTACATGTTTCGTTCGCTGCAAGTCAGCGGCCCACGCAAGCACCCGGCTTCCGCTTACCCGCCTGCCCAATTCCAGATCTGCCCGCACACACCGCCGCGGCGCGACGACCGCTACCAGGAGGTTGCCGAAACCGCAGCCAAGAACCTGACGCCGCTGATGCGTCGCGTCTTCCGCAGTCCGGTCAGCGACCAGGACGTGGAACCCTACGCCGCGTTGGTCCAGCAAGCGACCAAAGAAGGCAAATCGTTTCATCGTGGGATGCAGATCGCGGTCTCCGCGTTGCTGGTCAGCCCCCGGTTTCTGTTTCGTGTTGAAACACCACCGTCGGACACCGAGCCGAACGAGTTTGGTGACGTCCCCCTGACGCCCCACCAACTTGCGACACGTCTGTCTTACTTTCTGTGGAGCAGCACGCCCGACGAAACGCTGCTGAAACTTGCCGATGATGATCAGCTCTCCGTCGAACAATTGGGGCGACAGGTCGATCGGATGCTTAAGGATCCGAAAGCCGACGCATTGGCTAGCGAGTTTGCTTCGCAGTGGCTGGGGCTCCGCAACCTGACTCAACACGAGGCGGATCAAGAACGTTTCCCGTCCTTTGATGACGAATTGAAATCATCGATGGCCCGCGAAACGCGAACGTTTTTCCTGCACGTGTTGCGAAACAATTTGCCGGTCAGCGAATTCTTGACGGCCGATTATTCATTTCTCGACCAGCGACTGGCCGAGCACTACGGTGTCAATTATCAGGGAGAAGGCTTTGAAAAGGTCTCTCTCAGCACGACGCCTCGTCGCGGGCTGTTGGCCCACGCCAGCATCTTGACGTTGACCAGCACGCCGACGCGAACGAGTCCCGTTTTGCGTGGCAAATGGATTCTGGAAAACGTGCTGGGGATCAAACCGCCGGATCCTCCGGCCGGTGTTCCCGATCTGGACGAAACCGCGGCGGCCGATGACAACGCGACGCTGCGGGAACAACTGGAACTGCACCGCCAATCGTCGACCTGCGCCTCTTGTCACCGGGTCATGGACCAACTCGGTTTCGGCCTGGACGACTTCGACGCGGTGGGAATGTTCCGCACCAAGGACGCCGGCAAGCCGATCGACGCCAGTGGGGCGTTGCCCGACGGACGCTCCTTCAATGGCGGCGCCGAGCTGGGCAAGATGCTCGGCGAAACCGAAACCGACGCGTTGGCCAGGACGTTGGTCAAACGGATGTTGACGTTTGCGTTGGGGCGAGAGTTGACCCCCGACGACCGCTGCACCGTCGATGAAATCGTCGCCAAGGGCAAACAAAACGAATATCGCCTGGCGGACATCGTCAGCGACATCGCCACCTGTCGCCAATTTCGACTTCAAACCATCACCACCCCGTAGGAACGAACGATGAATCTGAACGACTTGACGCTCGACCGACGAACGATCCTGCGTGGCGTTTCCGCTGCTCTCGGTTTGCCCCTGCTGGAAGCCATGACTCCCATGGCCCGAAGTGCCTTCGCATCGGCTGACGCGGTCAAACGACCGGTCCGAATGGCGTGCGTCTTCGTGCCCAACGGCGTGATCGTGCCCAAATGGAGACCGACCGGCAGCGAACGCGATTGGCAACTCTCCGAAACGCTTCAGCCGTTGTCACCGGTCAAGGAAAAGGTCAACGTGATCTCAAACCTGACGCTGGACAACGGTCGCGGTTACAAAGACGGCGCGGGTGACCACGCCCGCTGCGGCGCCACGTTCCTGACCGCCGCACGACCGCTGAAGACCAGCAGCAACATTCGCTTGGGGGTGTCGGTCGACCAGGTTGCGGCTTCGCAATTGGCCGGCCAGACCCGTCTGCCGTCGATCGAGCTGGGACTGCTGGGAAGCCGCAACGCGGGCAGTTGCGATTCCGGATACAGCTGCGCCTACAGCAGCAACATTTCCTGGCGAAACGAAACGCAGCCGATGCCCAAGGAAACGGTTCCGCGACTGGCCTTCGAACGGATGTTCGGCGGCGAGAACGCCGCGGCCCGACGTGAGACCAACCGAACGCGTCAAAGCATCCTGGATGTGGTCCGCGGCGACGCCCAACGCTTGATGAAACAGCTTGGCAAGAATGACCGTCGCAAGATGGACGAATACTTCACGGGCGTTCGGGAAATTGAAAGCCGCATCGAACGGATCGAACAGGAAGACGCCACGGCGATGCCCGACCTGGATGTCCCCTACGGCCGCGTCGAGGCATTCCGCGAACACGCGCGATTGATGTTTGACCTGATGGTCGTCGGGTTCCAAACCGACACCACCCGCGTCGCCACGCTGATGCTTGACAACGCCGGCGGCAACCGACGCTACACCGAGATTGGAATCAAGGACAGCCACCACGGGATGAGTCACCACCGTGACAAACCCGAACTGGTCGGCAACCTGCAAAAAATCGACCGCTACTTGGTGGAACAGTTTTCGTATTTCCTGCAAAAGCTGGACGCGACCGAAGACGCCGGCGGTTCTTTGCTGGATCAATCGATGGTCCTCTATGGCAGCGGGATCAGTGACGGAAACCGTCACCGGCACGAAGATCTGCCCATCGTGCTTGCCGGGAGTGCCAGCGGCCAAATCGAGACCGGACGATTCATCGACGCCGGGGATGAATGCCCCATGGCGAACCTGTTCCTGAGCATGTTGGACTTGATGGGGACTCCTGCCGAATCGATCGGCGACAGCTCTGGACGGCTGGACAAGCTGGCCTGAATCGGCGGGCGACAGCGCAGATTTGCGGATACCTGGTCCATCCGTCTTCGCGCGTGACGAAGACCGCGTGGTCGTCACCGCCTGCCGGTCCCAGCCTCTACAATCGCGGACTTGCCGGCACCCTCCCGACACCGCGAGACTCCCCATGAAGCCCTCCCTGTTGTGCCTTGTCGCGTCGCTCTGGTTCGCCTCCCTGGCTGACGCCGCACGCCCGATCAATGTGATCCTGATCTTTGCCGATGACCTGGGATACGGGGACGTGGCGTGCTTCCATCCGGAAGGGCCATTCAAGACGCCCCGACTGGATCGGATGGCCGCCGAAGGCGCCAAACTGACCAGCTTCTACGTCCCCACGCCGTACTGTGCCCCGTCGCGCGGCACGATCTTGACCGGTCGGTATCCGTTTCGGCACAGCGTCGTCCGCAACCCTTCACCCGATTCGGGTGCGTCCAATTTCGGTCTCCCGCAGGAGGAGGTCACGTTGGCGGAACTGCTTCGTCCGAACGGATATGCAACCGCCGCCTACGGCAAATGGCACTTGGGACACCGACCGAAATGGCTGCCTCGCACGCAGGGCTTTGATGAGTATTACGGCATCCTGTACTCCAACGACATGTACCCGGTGCAGTTGGTGGAAAACGAGTCGGTCGTCGAATACCCGGTCGTTCAGGCTTCGTTGACTGACCGCTACACCGATCGCGCTTTGGACTTCATCCAGCGGAATCGCGACCGACCCTTCTTCCTGTACCTGCCGCACGCGATGCCGCATAAACCGTTGGCGGTGAGTGACAACTACTACACTCCGCAAACACGGGACGATTTGTACGCGGATGTCATCTCGGAACTCGATGCGTCCATCGGAAGGATCCTGGACAAACTGCAACAACTGTCCTTGGACGAACAGACGCTGGTGATCTTCACCTCCGACAACGGCCCCTGGTACGGCGGATCGACCGGTGGGTTGCGGGGCATGAAGGGTCGGACGTGGGAAGGCGGGATCCGCGTCCCCATGATTGCCCGGCTACCCGGGGTGATCCCCGCCGGAATCGAAAGCGACCAGATCGCCGGCACCATCGATCTGCTACCGACTATCTGCAAACTGGTCGGAGTGGAACCGCCGCAGGACCGAGTCATCGACGGACGCGACATCACCAATCTGCTGTGCCAGAAGAATAGCCCCAGTCCCCACGAAGCGATCTTTTCCATGCAGGGAAAGCAGCTGGCCACGATCCGGTCGGGAAAGTGGAAGCTGCACGTTCGCAATCCCGGTCCGCCACGATTCCATCAGCTGACCGACGCCCAGCTTGCATCCTGGATTGATCCGCGGGCGCCCGATGGCGTCACCATTCTGGCTCCCTACGAACAAGCCCAACCCACCCAACATCCGGGTCTGATCTCGGGCGCGGATCCCAAAGCCATGATGCTGTTTGACTTGGAACACGACCCGGGAGAACAGAGGGACGTGGCGGATGAGAATCCCGACGTGGTGAAGCGTCTCCGACAGCAGTTCGAGAAGGTCGCGTCGGAAGTTCCCGATTATCCCGATCCCGAATCGGACTACCTGTTCGCCCCGCCCGCCCCCGGCCAGGGCCGCCAGCTGATGCGTTTGATCGGCGGTGAGCTTCGCTACGATCGCGTTCCCGCGTCGCAACAGCACCTGTTGAAAAAACCCTGATGGCTCGTCGAACTGCCGGGACTCCGCTCGGGCGGGTGAAGCCTCGTCCCGCCGGCCTGTACGTCAAAATGATGTCGCGAACGTCATCACCCTGATCACAGGCGGCATCGGCCGGGGGGAAGTCCTGAAAAGCTTGCAAAATTTTTTTGCCCACGTGTTTCACGCGGTTTTCACGGATCCTTGAAGCGGCGAACGCCAAAAGAGGCATGGCCGATGCAACTCTTTGCAGCGTGCGGGAGATGCACCAGACACTCTCCCAACGGAACAATCCATGACGCCTCCAACTCGGAAGGACCAAACCCATGAAACGCTTTCTCAAGTACCTTGCCATTCCCCTGTTCGCCTTCGCCCTGGTGTTCGTCACTGGTGACCGAAACGCCAACGCTGGCGGCTTCAGTTTGAGAATTGGGGGATTCGGAAACCCGTACTACTCCCGCGGGTTTTCCATCGGCAACAACTATTACCCGCGGACCTACCGCTCCTATCGGTACGGTGGTGCTTATCGTCACTCGTATCGGCCCCACTACGACTATCATCCGCCGTCCGTCTACCGACACGGGAACCACTACGATTACGTGCCGGGACATTACGACTTTCATCAGGGTGGACATCACGGCCACCACGGACATCACTAGGCCTGGCCTGAAACGTCCAAAAGACCTCGTCGCAGCCGTCGCCAAGCGCCGGCTGCGTGCGCGTTCGAAGCCGTGGCGAGGGTGTCGATTGACTGGACAGCACCACTTCGGGAGAGCCGCGTGGCGTTAGACGCGGGTTCTCTCGCGTCAATCGGCGGCGAGCGCCTTGCCGCTCACAGCACTGCAAATCGCAGTCTTCTTGATTGAAAACGCTGCCCCGCTAGCGCAACGTCTTCAGATACGCCACCAGATCACGAACCTCCTGGGCTGACAACACGTCGGTCATCGTGGGCATCAGCGAGACCTTACGCTCCGCCACCTCTTCGATCTGATCGGTTGGAATCTGGATCTCCGTTCCGTCCTGTGTCAGCAACATCGTCGATTCATCGGTTTCCGAAACGATCACCCCCTGAGCCACCGAGCCGTCGGCCAGCAGCAATGTTTGCGTGTTGTACTTGGGCTCGATATCTGCACTGGGCAAGACGATAGCGCGCAGCAAGTGGTCTGCGTCCCGCTGCCTCGCGATCTTGGTCAATTCCGGCCCGATCTCACTGCCTTCTTTCCCGACTCGGTGACAACGGACGCACTGGGCACGGACGTCGGTGCGGAACATCTGCTCTCCGCGCCCAGCGTCGCCTCCGTCCCGGGCGAAATGAAACGGAATCAGATTGGCCGACTCGACGGTCTGCAACTCGGGTAGCTGCTGAACCGCATTCCAGCGATCTTCCACCATCGGGTTTTCGGCGGCCCGACTTTGCAACGCTTGCCAGACGTCCAAACGCAAACCGTTTGGCAACTTGCCGGTCAGAAAGTCCTTCGCCAAATCGTTGATCGCCGCATCGGCTTTGGCGGTCCCCAATTCCGCCAGCCCAGAAACGCACGCCTGGCGAACCGCCAGACTCTTGGCTTTCAATTGTTGTTCGATCACCGCGCCGGCGCGTTCCGGCGAGACCTGAACGAGTAATCCGATCGCACGACTGGCAATCGCCGGCGACGGATCCTCAGCAAGCTCTTGCAGCAGCTCCGCCGCTCCGGAACCGGCCTCGGCCAGAGTCTGCATCGCTTCCATTCGCAAATCGTCAGGAAGAGACCGGTCGGTGGCCATCGCTCCGAGGGCTTCGCTGGACAAATCGATCTTGAGCTGCCGCGACGCCTGGACCGCGGCGATCCGCAGGGGAGTGTCACTGTCGGTGACCAGTCGGGCCAACAAAGTCGCGCAGGCATCGCGATCGATCTCACGTCCAGGCTCGTAGGCCCTGCGGCGACCGTCAACTCGATCCAACAGAGGAGGATCCATCCACTGGCCGAGTGCCTGACAGGCGTTGCGTCGCATCGCGATCGATCGACCAGCGTCGGCAGCAAACGCCATGACCGCTGCGGCTCGCGCCGAAGATCCCAAGCGAAAATTCGCGTTGATGCTGCGGAGAACCATCGGGGTTGGCCGAGATTGCGTTGCGTTCAAGGTGGATGCGAGCGCGCCCATCGCCTGTGGAATCGAGCGGTCGTCGTGAATCGCACGCGCCGCTTCGGTGGCGATATGGTCCGAGGGGTCATCCAAAAACGCCGCGATGAGCGGACTTTCCTGACGGCGTAGTGCCAATGTTGCGCACAGACGTCGACTCTCCGAATGGCTTTCCGCTTGGTCGGCCAAGGTTTGCGCGTCGCTGCAGGCCGCCAATCCCGTCACCAGGGCGTGTCGCAAGTAGTGCTGATGCTCCTCCAAAGAATCCGACTGCCGCAGCAGGACTTCGGTCGCATTGCCGCTGGGTTGGCGTCCCAACGCCAGCGCCGCGTGAATCCGCACGTGCGGGTGTTCGTCATGAAGCAACGGAATCAGGACTTCCGGATCACTCTCGTTGATCTCTCCCAACGTCTTGGCCGTCTGGGCCCGGATGATCCAGTCCGGATCGTTCAGATAATCATTCAAGCCACTCGGATCGACCCCGCCGGAGCGTGACAACTGTCCGAGGCCCCAGATCGCATGCAGACGGGCGAGTTGGAGCGCCTCAGGATCGGCCGCGACAGCTTGCAACAGGTCACCGCGCTCGCGTCGCACCAAAGCGAATTGGGCCCGCAGGCGGACCCGTTGATCGACGTTTGCCAGTAGCCGGACAAGGTCTTCCGCCGTCAGCGTGTCCAATCCCGATGAAAGCAGGGCGAGAGCAGATTCGCGATCGTTCCTGTCCTGCTCCGACAAGGCGGAGGGCGGGACGTCAATCCGAATCACGCTTCCGGATTGGTTCAACGGATACCCGCCTCCCCAATCGACTCCGTACAGACCGCCGTCGGGACCGAACGCGATTCCCACGATCGGGTCGCCGCTACCGATCACGTGCGAGTCAACCATTTGAAAGGAATCGCCGTCGACCTGCGTTCGAAACGCGTACTGCGAACCGTTGGGCGCGCCAGTCAGAAAGAAGTAGTCACGGTACGCTGACGAAAGCGCCGCCCCCGGGTTGAATTTGAATCCGGCTGGACCGTCGTAGTAGTGACGGATCGGCGGGATCAGATAGGCGGGATGATCTTCCCCCGCGAGTTCCCACAGCTTTTCATCGGTCCAGGGATTGTATTGATCCCCGCGATACTGGTAATTGCATCGCCAACCGGCATCCATTGCGTCGACGATCCAAACGAAACGCTCTTGTTCCTTGGGCTGATCCGCATCGTTGTCGACGCCAAAGAGATTCCCGTATTGGTCGAACGCGACTTCCTGCACATTCCGCAGACCGTGCGCAAAGACCTCGAAATCAGACCCATCCGGGTTGCACCGCAGGACGCCGCCCTGGTTTGGAAAGTCGAACACGCGACCATCGTCCGCCGTGACGTGAATCCCCTTGTCACCGATGGACCAATAAACCTTTCCGTCGGGGCCGACCGTCAATCCATGCATGTCGTGTCCCGCGTACGCGATGTGCAATCCGAATCCGGTCGCCATCACTTGCCGCTCATCGGCCACGCCATCACCGTCGGTATCGGTCAATTTCCAAACATCCGGAGCGATCGTTGCCCAAACCGATCCGTCCCAGTGCATCACTCCAGCGGCGATTCCAGTGACTTCGCTTTGAAACCCTTCGGCAAACAGGTTGATAGCGTCCGCCCGACCGTCGGCGTCCTGATCGACCAGGCGGTGGATGCGTTCACTGATCACGGTCAAATCACGCCAGTCATGCTGCCCATCCTGATTCACATCTTGCACATGTTCCGCCTGGCGTTCCTGGTCCCCACCGACCGCCAGGACGCGATGCAAGAATTCGCGTTTGGCCTCCACACTGTTCAGGCCGACGTCATCGGGAATCCAATCCTTGTGCATCCGAATATCCAGATCCTGGATCTTTCGGCGCTGCGTCTGGGTCACGTACACGTCACCGTTATCAGCCACGCTGATGGCGACGGGATCGGGGACGTTGATTGCTCCGCTCCAACGCTCGTATTTCAACGGCACCCGCCCGCCCCGCCCAGGATCAAGGACCGGCTCCGGATCTGCCGGTGATGGATCTGCCGGTGACTGGGCACAGGCGGTCACCGCGATGGGAGGACTGGACAACACTCCGACAAGCAGCAGCCGGAACAGGAAGGACAAACGGAAGTTGGACATCGAAGTTGCGACCGGGGCGTCGAATGATTCAAAGGGGAGAAACCCCGCTAGTTTAGCATGCGTCCCCTGATCGCACGATCACCACTTCGCCCATGCGTGCCGCCAGCGAACGAGTGAAACAAATGGCGTCGATCGCAATGGCCCAAACAACGCCTGGTCGAGTTCGGACCGGCTACGGCATTGGCCTTCGCCAACGAACATCTTGCAACCACTCGGGTTTCTGCCGGGTCTCCTCCATGGCCGTGCTTTGGTCAAAGTGCGGGTTCTTCTGGGGGACCTCGCAACCGACTTGATCCATCCAATCCCGCACCTGCTGCCGCAGCTTGGCCACACGCTGCGGCTGCTCGGAGGACAGATCCTGCTGCTCGCCGGGATCCGCCCGCAGATCATACAACTCGGCTCGATATCCGGGTCGGTAGCGATGACCGTCGTCAACGCGGTCCCCGAAGAACTCGATCAATTTGTACTTGCCAACGCGTATGGAAACGCTGGGCGTCAATCCCCAGCGAAGATCATAGAACGGGTAGTATTGAAACAGCGGACGCTGGGCGAAATCCATGTCCCCCTGGTCGCTCAGCAACGGCATCAGGCTTCGGCCGTCCAGCGGGTGATCTCGCGGCGCCGTTGCCCCGGCGACTTCAAAACAGGTTGGCAAGACATCGATCACGTGGACGGGCGCCCGCACCACGGTGCCGGGTTTGATTCGACCTGGCCAACGCACAATCATCGGGACTCGGACGCCGCCTTCGTAGATCGACCCTTTACCGGCCCGCAGCGGAGCATTGTCGTACTCGCGCACTTCCACCGGAAAGATCGGACTCTCCGGATTCGGTGACGCAACGGATTTAAAATCCAGCTTCTCGTCGATGCCGCCATTGTCGCTCATAAAAATCACGAGCGTGTCGTCCGCGATTCCCAACCGATCCAGCCGATCCATCACACGACCAACGCTGCGGTCGATGCACTCCAGCCCCGCCAAATAAACGGCACGGTTGGGCCCCACGTCTCCGTAACCCCGGTCACGGTACTTTTGCGTTAACGCGTCGGGCGCCACCACCACGCCGTGGATCATGTGGTGCGAGAGAAAACAAAACCAGGGCCGGTCACGGTGTTTCTCGATGAAGGCAAGCGTTTGATCGGTCAATTGCGAGACACCGCGGTCGGCACCCGGCTGAAAATGTCGATCGGACAGCAGCGGTGGCGCGAAATCAAATCCGTACTCCCCCGCAGCTTCAGGATGCAGACCACGGTAGTTGCCGTCTTGATTGGACGTCAGGTGCCACTTCCCAAAGATCGCCGTCGCGTATCCCGCCAAGCGAAGACCCTTGGCCAATGTGAACGTCTGCCGCGAGTAATTCTCCAGGAACATCGGTTCGGTCATTCGCGCTCTCGGATACCCGTACCAACTGAGCACATGCCACAAGCCGTGCCGGGCGGTGTACTGACCGGTTAACAAACTGGCTCGCGTCGGTGTGCACTGGCTGGTGACGTAGGCATCCGTAAAACGGGCCCCCTGCTCCGCGAGCCGATCCAGGTGGGGCGTGGGCACGATCTTGCCTCCGTAGCAACCGAGGGTCGGCCAGCCCTGATCATCCGTCAAGATCAACAGAATGTTCGGACGTCCGGGCGGACTGGCGACCAACGAGGATCCGCACAGCCACTGCGTCATGACGCCGATGGCAAACAGCAGGACCGAAGTCGCCACGCTGCAAGGAAGAGGACAACCGATCAGCCGGCGGCGATCAGATTGTGTCACGGTGAAGACGGATGACATGAGAAAGTACAACCGGGTTGATTGGAACGTCCATCTCGATGGAAGCGTGTGCCCGCGGCCGCGCGACCGACGATGCATCCACCCAATCACCAGCAACGCACCGCCCAAGTCAGCCCAGCAAGCGGGATGCTTGCGGGGGCATTTGGCGACACCTACCATGTTACGCGATGAGGCATCCGTCGTTCGTCGGAGGTGTTCAGTTCTCTGGGATGGCAGCGACACAACGTGAGGAATGGCGAGATGAGCGAGACGAGCGGGAAAGAGTCGGCTGCCTTGACGCACGCAGAACTGTTGCAACTGAAACGCTGGAACACACCGACCATCTACAACGGTTGGGAACAAATCACCCATCGTGATCCCGCTGCCGATGCCTTCAACCTGGAAGAAACACGCGACTTCATGCCGCAAATGGGGCCGATGGTCGGCTACGCCGTGACGGTGGTCATTGCTCCCAGTGACAAGCGGCACCGAGAAGCCAATCCCCAGGCATGGGAGGAATACCGACAGTATCTCGCGGACGTCTCCGGCCCCAAAATCGTCTGCGTCCAAGACCTCGACAAGCCCCAGGTCATCGGCTCATTCTGGGGCGAGGTCAACAGCAACGCGCATCGGGCGCTCGGCTGCGTTGGCACCATCGTGGACGGCGGCATTCGTGACGTGGACGAGATGACGAACGCGGGCTTCAAGGCACTTGCACGGCGTCTGTGTGTGGGCCACGCGCACTCCCATCCGGTGCGGTGGAATTGCCCAGTCGAGGTTTTCGGCCGATCGGTTTCCCCCGGCGATTTGATCCACGCGGACAAACATGGTTTCCTGGTGATTGAACGCGAGGAACAGGCGGGACTGCTGGAAGCCGCCCGATTCATGGACACCAATGAGTGCCAAACCGTCATTGCGGCGGCACGGAACTCGGCCGGACAATCCTCCGACGATCTCCTGAAGGCGTTGAACGATGCCGGTCGCCGTTTCAAAGAAAATGCGCGCCAGAAGTTCGCGCGAGACGGTGAGTGGTGAAACGCGGTGCAATTCCCTTCATCTTCCAATGGGCCTCTCCCATGAAAACCTTGCTGGTAACCATCTTGCTTCTTTGCCTTTCGACAGGCGCCCTCTCCGCAGCGGACACCGGCGACGTGACGGACGTGCGGGAGATCGACCGTCTGCCGCCCAACAGCATTTACAACAAGATCTGGGAACCGCACCTCGCCCGTTGGAAGGACAATCATCTGGTCTGCTGTTACGGCCTGAATTTGGACGGCAAGTCGGACATGGGGGATATCGTGTGCTCGGTCTCGCGAGACGGCGGCAAGACATGGACGCCCCGTCGGATGGTGTTCGATCACGCGAACCGCAACGGCACTCGTCAATTTGCCTACAACAATTCGGTGCTGTTCCATCCCCCGGGACAAGACGTCATCTGGCTGTTTTGCATGCGTGCGCCGATGCACTACCGTGACAGCGAAAACGCCGATCTGGTTGCCGCCTACACCGTCGATGGTGGACTGTCCTGGCAGCACGTCGAACTGTCGTTGGGGTATCAGGGACCCCTGATCATCGTGGCGGGAATCGAGACCGTCATGCGCAACGGTGTTCCGCACTACCTGTTGCCGGCCCACCGCAACACCTTGCGGCGCGACCGCCACGGCGACCGCCGGCAATTTGTCCTCGAAAGCAACAGCCTGCTGCGGTGGGACATGGCGGACTATGTCGACTACCCGGAAAACACGCCGGTGTTTCTGCACGAAGGCAAGATCGCACGTTCGGACACCGGGGACGGGCTGAAGATCGTCATGCGCACCGCCGGAATGGCGAAAGAGCGTCCGCTTGACCCGCCGGTCGCGTGGTCGTCCCTCAGCACCGATGGCGGCAAGAGCTGGTCAACCGCGAAGCCGGAACCCGATCTCCCCAACTACCGAGCCAAAAGTTTCTTCGGTGTCGATTCCAACGGACAGCACCTCTACGTCTACAACGACAGTGCGGAGCGCCGTGGGCTGTGGTACAAGACCAAGCAAGAAGGCCAGCCATGGTCGCAGCCGCAGCGTTTCTACCACGACAACAATCGCAACAGTTATCCCACGTTGGTCGAAGCCAGTCCCGGTCAGTGGCTGGCCGTCTGGGACAGCTCCAACGATCCCGGCCACACTCGAACCTCCATTCGCTTCGGCCGCCTGCAAGTTGGCGACTGACTGATTGCTCTTGTTAAGACGCTAAGCCACCGAGTTCACAGAGAGCACCGAGAGAGGAGTAGCAGCCGAAGCAACCGAACGGCTTACTCCGTGAACTAGACTTCCTCGGTGGCAAAGGCTTGACGCAAGCGCCAGCCAAGCCTGGAAACTCGTCGCTCAAAACCGTTCGCTCTCCCCGAAAAACGCGCGGACGCGTTGTCGAAATCATTGGCTGCCGATGGCGCGTCGCAGCAGGTTGTGCGTGATCCGCTGCACGCGGTCATCCGGGCCATGGGGCCGACTCCAGTGTGACCAGGGCAACCAGTGGCCGGGCGGGCTGGCCAAGTCCTGGCACCACCAGATCGTTGATGCGTTGAAGACAAAGTTGTTCTTCGGGCCCGGATAGATCGTCGCGGTCCACTGTTGCGGGTTGGTCCCTCCCTGCAACGCTGTCCCCTCGGCGACGACCTCCAAGCCGGGCAGATCGCTTGGCGGATCCCCGTGGTATTCCCAACCGACCAATCCCGGGATCGCGTCCCCGCGTTTCATTCCCGTCCCTTCGAACATCCAATGTTCCGGACGGGCGCAGACCCAATCGCCGCCGCCGTTGACGGGATCCACATTCCTCGCCCCGATCAAGTAGCCTTCGTCCGGGCCCCGATGGGGAAACGGTCCATGTTCGCGTTCGCGTTGTTCCGCCCAACGATGGTCACCTCCGTAAGGGCCTCCACGGAATAAGATTCGGTGATCGCGGCCGTCAAAGCCTTTCCGGTAGGGGCTGACCCAGCACACCGAATTGCCAGACAGAAACAACAGATTCACCCCGGCATCACGAATTTGCTGAACACTCTGGAATTGCCGAATGTCCCAATATTCGTCATGCCCATTGCTGATGAACACCTTGCATTTGGACGCGCGATCCGGAGTCAGCATGTCGCTGTTGGAACAATACGTGACATCGTAACCGTGTTGTTCCAACCAGTACCCCAGCGGGAATTCAAAGCACAACCATTCTCCGGAACCGAACGTCTGCGGGTTCTCAAAAATCTGGGGATACAGTCCGTAGGGCCGATCAAAACTGACGTCCGCCCAGGGCCCCTGGTTGCCCTTAGGGTGCGTGTACACAGAATCTCCATCGGGCCATTGGTTGTAAGCTTGCCACGTGTTGTCGGAGCATTGCAGGAGGATGTCGGCAGGTCGGTCGTCGCGGACGATGAACACCACATAGTTCTGCCAGTATCCAAATCCGCTGGCATCCGACGTTGTCGTTAAACGCCCGAGGTAGACGCCACTTGGCCAGTCGTCGGGAATCGTCAGGGTGACCGCCGGGTCCCAGCGGCATTCTCGCAGCTGCCGCTCGCCGCGCGACGGAACTTCTTGCGTCCGTCCCTGAAACGGTCCCAGTTGGACCATCCGCCGGGCCCCACGTCCTCCGTAGTATCCGCTGCGAAAGATTTCGATGATGAATTCCTGCGGCGGATCGGTGGACACCATGATGTCGATCGACTCGCCGGCCCGAACGCTCTGACGCGAACAGTAGCCTTCGATCGCCGACGAACGCACACCGCCGGGGCGATCGGCGCGAACGCGCGTCAGTTGCCAATCGGTCGCGCCGGCCTTGGCGTTCTCATCGCGAATCAAGGACGACGCAGTTTCAGATGCGGGGTTAGCAACGGTGTCGCTCGACACGGAGACGGCCGCGGCGGCGGATGTGGCTGCGGCGCACTGCAGAGCTTGACGTCGCGAAATCTGGCGGTCGGATTTTGCATTCATGGCATTGTCAGCCGGAGAACGATTGACACTCGGCTCTGCGCAGATTTCGGAGCTGGCGGAGCGAAGTGATTGCGAAATGGGAAGGTCCAGTTTAGCCGGATTGATGTCGTGGCCTGGGTCGGCCAGCCGCGGTTCCGCCCCAGTAGCCAATCGGCAGACGCCTACCCTTTCGCGCTGACAGGTGACTCACGACCGCCACGGCTTCCCGAGCGGCCGCTCACACGGTGATATACTCGCAGGCTGAAGCTCTCCCCTTCCTCCCTCATCAGCTCACCGGACACCTCATGAATCGGCACATCCCGACCACCGAAACAAGACGCGAATTCCTGAAGACGACGGCACCCGCCGCGGCCGGAGGAACCTTCGGACTGGCAGGCGCCCTCTCCGGCGCGATCCATGCTCAATCGCCGACCGTTCATGCGCGAGGGTCCGAGGAACCGATCAAATTGGCATTGATCGGATGCGGCAATCGCGGAACCGGCGCCGTGGCCCAGGCATTGAGCACCGAAGGCCCGGTGCAGTTGTATGCGGTCGCGGACGCCTTTGAGGACCGGATGCAATCGAGCTTGAAAAGTTTGCAACGGGGCATGGAGAAGAAATACGATCGGGAGTCAACCCAGCCGCTGGCCGACCGCATCAACGTTCCCCCGGAGCGACAATTCGTCGGACTGGATGCCTACCGCAAAGCGATTGACAGTGGTGTGGACGTGGCGATCATCGCAGCCCCGCCCGGTTTTCGACCACAGCATTTTCAATACGCCGTCGATTCCGGAAAGCACGTCTTCATGGAGAAGCCGGTGGCGACCGATCCCCACGGTGTCCTGCAGGTCATCGAGGTGGCAGCGAAGGCGAAGCAGAAAAACCTGAAGGTCGGCGTCGGCTTGCAACGCCATCACCAGGCTTCCTACCTTGAAGCGCTTCGCCGCGTGCGCGAAGGTCAAATTGGAGAGATCGTCACGATGCGTTGCTTCTGGAATACGGGACGACCCGCCAAGACCCCCGTCGCCCGGGAACAGTCCGTCAGTGAATTGCAACACCAGGTTCGCAACTGGTACTTTTTTGACTGGCTGAGTGGGGACCACATCTGTGAGCAGCACATCCACAACTTGGACGTTTGCAACTGGTTCAAGGGCGATTATCCCATCGAAGCAGAAGGCATGGGCGGCCGACAGGTGCGAACCGGCAAAGAGTACGGAAACATCTTTGATCACCACGCGGTGATCTTTACTTACCCGGACGGGACGAAGCTGCAAAGCTACTGTCGACAAATCCCCGGTTGCAAAAACCGTGTCAGCGAAACCATCGAATCGACGAAAGGACGCGCCGAGCTGGGCAGCGTCCGTTGTGAGATCCTGGTGGGAGAGGACTCGAAGTGGGAATCTTCGCGCGGCGAAAAGTCACCATACCAGGTCGAACAAGACGACTTGTTTCAAGCGATTCGACACGACCTCCCCTACAACGAAGCGGAAGCGGCGGCGCGGAGCACGATGACCGCGATTCTGGGACGCTTCGCCACGTATTCCGGGAAGATCATCCGCCTGGACGACGCCTTGGCATCGGCGGTCCGCTTGACGACCGATGCGGAAAACTGGAACGGCGACGCCCCGCTGCAACCGGAACCGGACGGCGGCTACCCGATCCCGGTTCCGGGAGTCACGAAAGTGCTCTAAACGCGCCCTACGGTGATTGGGCCGGCAGCCGTCCCCGCGGTTGCCAGTCCGGATGCGACACATGGGCACGGTCCATCATTGCCTGCATCCGCTCAACCTGGTCGGGATGCTGATCGGAGACGTCTTGGGTCTCACCCAGATCTTCGCTCAGGTCATACAGAGCGGTGTCTCCCGTTCCCCAGGGTTGACGGATTGCTTTCCAATTCCCTGACCGGACCGCCTGTTTGCCGCCCTGCTCATAGAACTCCCAGTACAGAAACTCGTGCTCTTTCTGCTGGTCCGGATGACCGCTGAGCGTCGGCAAAAAACTGATCGAGTCGACATTGTCGGGACACTTGACGCCAGCCAGGTCCGCGGCGGTCGCCATCAGGTCGCCAAAGTATCCGACGTGATCGGAGGTGGTACCGGAGGGCGTCTTGGCAGGCCAACGCACGATCATCGGCACACGGATGCCGCCCTCGTACAGGTCCCGCTTCATCCCGCGCAAGGGACCGGCGGGATCGAACCGTTCGGTATCATGCCCACCTTCGTCATGGGGACCGTTGTCGCTGGAAAACATCACGACCGTGTTCTGGTCAATGTTTAGCTGGGCCAGCAAATCCAAGATCTTTCCAACATCCGCATCCATTCGCGACACCATCGCGGCTTGGCCTTTGTCGGGGTCCGGCCAGGGACGATCGGCGTACGGTCCGTAGTCGGGCACCTCTTGGCCATTGCCGGTGGCCCGCGTGCCTTCGTTGTTGGCGTGCGGAATTGTCAGCGCCAGATAAAGAAAGAACGGAGGCGAATCCTCCTTCGCGTTCTCTCGGATGAAGTCCAGCGCTTGCCCAGCAATCAAATCATGGCTGTATTCCTGACGCTTGGTCGCCCAGCCCCCGGTAAATCCGCCGTAGGTTCGGTCCATGCGTTGGACCTCGTTTGCCAGCGGAACGCGGGTTTCATTGCGCCACAGAAACTCGGGATAGTAGTTGTGCGCGTGGACCTGGTTGAGATAGCCGTAAAAGAAATCGAACCCTTGGCGTCGCGGCAACCCGGATCGCCCGCCGGGTGCTTCGTCACCCAGGCCCCACTTGCCGCACAGGCCGGTGGTGTAACCGGCGGATTTCAGCAGTTCCGCAACGGTGAAGTCCTGCTCGCGAAGTGATTGAATGGACATGTCCGGCCCACCGGCATTGCCCCGCACGTGCGTGTGGCCCATGTGCTGTCCGGTCATCAACACGCTGCGAGAAGGCGCGCACACGGTGTTACCCGCGTAGAAATCGGTAAACCGCATTCCTTCGGCTGCCATCTGATCCAACCGAGGCGTTTGAATCAGTTCCTGTCCATAGCATCCCAGATCCCCGTAGCCCAGATCATCGGCAAGGATAAAGATCAGGTTGGGACGATTACTCGTCGCGGCACTCAACGAGTCCGCCGGCAGCACGGCCGCCAAGAGCAGGGTCAGCCAACCGACGGCCAACCCGAAACACGGGGGACACAGCAAGAATCGACGGCAAGTGACCAAGTCCACAGCACGCACCGACATGTCGAATCGTTGAATCATATCGAAACCAGTTCGTTTGAGATGAGAAGGAGGGCCGTTCGCATCCACCCGGCCATGACCGTCACCCAGACAGACTTTGTCAATGACAATCAAGAAGGCCGGTCGAAGGCCAGAACATTAATTTCTTAGCAGCAAGGAATCGAAACCGGCCCCGACCACGGTCCATCCAGACCACATCATACGTCAAATCCTCTCGCAAGCAGCAGTTCACCAGTGGTGATCCAGATCCACCAACACACGGCACGATCAACGCCGCCTGGCCGCAGTCCGGAGCCATGCGGTCACGGTCAAATCAGCAGCCCTTCCGGGTGCCGCAACCCCATTCGGAATACAATGTTTTGCCCCAGTCGGCCGGCGGCATTTTGTCGGTCTGTCCCGCGACCGCTATGCTACGCTGTGACCTCGCCGAATCCGCTGGCGGCATTGGGCGAGTCAGAGTTATTGCGCGACGGATCGTCCTCCCGCGAAGTCCGTTTGCACGCTCCCGCCATCGGCCGCGCCCCCGTCCTTTTCTGCCAACCGGAAAATTTGATGCAGAGATTCCTGCTACCCTTGTTGATGATCTTGATGACATCGCCGGCGACATTCGCACAACCAGACGATGTCGCGAGGCGGCCCCGCATCTCCTTCGCCGAAGTCCTGCGACGGGAGGATTCCGACGGCGACGGCAAAGTGAATCGGAGCGAATTCAAGGGGCCGCCGCGATTGTTTGACCGACTGGATACCAACGGAGACGGCGAAATCACGAAAGTCGATTTTCCGAACATCCCTCAGCAGCGACGCGACCGCCGTGAGGGCGGTGGTGCGGCCCCGGACGATCTGGTCATCCATCGCGATGTCGTGTTCGGAAAAGGCGGTGGACGAGATCTGACGATGCACGTGGTGTTGCCGAAAGAGCCATCCGCGTCCGCACGTCCAGCCTTTGTCTGGATTCACGGAGGAGGCTGGCAGGGGGGAACCAAGGAGGGTGGAATCCGGCAAGTCACCCCCTTGGTACGCAACGGATTTGTCGGCGCAACAATCGAATACCGCCTGACCGGCGAAGCCGCTTTTCCGGCGCAGATCGAAGACTGCAAGTGCGCAATTCGATACCTTCGCGCCCACGCGGACCAGTACAACCTGGATCCCGAGCGAATTGCCGTCGGTGGCAGTTCGGCCGGAGGGCATCTCGCCGCCTTGATGGGGACGTCGGGTGGCGTGAAAGAGTTGGAGGGAGAGGGCGGCTGGCCCGACCAATCCAGTCGCGTGCAGACAGTGCTGGATCTGTATGGCCCAACGGACTTCAAGCGGTTCGTTTCGACCAAAGGATACGAGGGGCACAATCGCGACCAATCTCCTGAATCCAAACTTCTCGGTGGCGGTGAAGTGCTCTCGAATCCGGATGGGATCGCGCGAGTGAATCCGATCACCTACATCGACAAAGATGATCCTCCCTTTTTGATCATCCACGGTGACAGCGATCCCACCGTACCGGCAAACCAAAGCCAAACGTTGCACGAGGCACTGGTTGCCGCGGGAGTCTCTAGCACACTGCACATCATCGAAGGGGCAAAACATGGCGGCCCGCAGTTTTCTTCGCCCGAGGTCTCTGGGATGAAGACCCGGTTTCTGAGCCGATTGCTTTCCGACGACAAGGATCCGCCGGCCCCCGCGGCGGCGGATGGCGTTGACTCAGCGGACAGACCCGACACGGCGGACAAAGTAGCAAATGCTGGCGACAAGGTTTCCGCCGGCGGGCCGATGACGCCTCGAATCAGCGGGCCGTGGATCAAGTTGGTCGGACAACCGCCGCTGGAAAAGTGGGCAACCGAAGACGCCGAACCTGTCGACTTCACCGTGTACCAGGCGGACGACGGCCGGTGGCAGTTGATCTCCTGCATCCGAAAGACCGCCCATCCGGGAAACCACCGCCTGCTTTATCGATGGTCCAGTCCGGAACTCGATCGTGAAGGCTGGGATCCCGAAGGCATTTTCCTGTCCTCGAAGCCAGAATGGGATCACAACGAAGGCACCGTGCAAGCGCCTTTTCATGTCAGGGACAATGGCAACCATTACCTGTTCTACAACAGCCGCGGCGGTCACCTGATGAAAAGCAAGGACGGGATCAACTACGCCCCGGTGGGAAACCAAGCCGTCTTTCCAATGGGGCGAGACGTCTGCATCCTGGACGATCGCGAGCAATCCGGCAAATGGATCGCGTACTACACGTCACCGGAGAAAGGAATCAACCCAGCCACCAACGACCACACCATCCGCGCACGCACCGCAAAGTACTTGGAAGGGCCCTGGAGCGAAGACGCAACCGAGATTCCGCCGATCACTTCCCCGCCATCGGGATACAAATTCGTCTACGCCGAAAGCCCGCTCGTTGTCAAACGCGGCGATCACTACTATCGGTTCGAGCAACTGGACGTGTTCCGATCGGCCGATCCGCTAAAATGGGATGGTCCACCGATCGCTCGCCTCGCGCCGCGCGATCCCCTCAAACGACTCGCCCCCGAAATCGCCACCCGCGACGGCCAGGACTACCTGATCGCCTACCAGTGGCGAGGCAAGGATCCCCGCGGAATCTACATGGCCCCGCTGGACTGGGACTGAAACGCGACGGTACCCCCGCCTTGAAGCCTTCGGTCGAAGACTTTCGTTTCGGCATCCTTGCTTCGCTCGCTTGCCCACCAAACGTGCACGAACCCTGGTGATGATCGATCACGCACCGCTGCACGAATTTTTCCGCTTGATCGCGTTTGAACCAAATCTTCCCTCCCCCATCGCAAGTCCTCACCGCCGATGAACCGTTGTTGCCTCTCTGTTCTCGCATCGTTGGCAAGCCTTCTCTTGCTGCCGACATTCGCACCTGCCGACGACCCCAAAGCGTTCCTGAAACCACCCGTCGTGCTGCCAGCGGGCAAGCCGTTGCATGCGACCGACAATCGTGCGTTTCAGGGGATCCCCAGCTTGGCAATCGCTCCCAACGGAAGGCTGTGGGCAACGTGGTACGCGGGAAAGACGCCCGCCGAAGATCACAACAACTACGTCGTCCTGAGTACCAGCGGCGACGGCGGTGAGACATGGAGCGAAGTCTTGATCGTCGACCCGGACGAAGGCGGTCCGGTTCGTGCCTACGACCCTGAGTTGTGGATGGCTCCGGACGGGCAACTCCGATTGGCGTGGGCTCAGGCCATCGGGCACGAAGGAACGATCGCTGGCGTGTGGTTCTTGACGATCTCGAACCCGGATCAGCCGACGCCCAAATACGATCCACCAAAACGGATCACCGACGGCATCATGATGTGCAAGCCCCTGGTGCTGTCCTCCGGTGAGTGGGTCTTGCCGGCGTCCACTTGGCGTCAAACGGATAACAGCGCCCGGGTGGTCGTTTCGGAGGACGAAGGCCAAACCTGGTCACGACGCGGCGGCTGCAACGTTCCCAAAGAAGATCGCGCCTTTGACGAACACATGTTGATCGAACGCCAAGACGGGAAACTGTGGTTGCTGGCGCGAACCAAGTACGGGATCGGCGAGAGCGTCTCAAGCGACGGTGGCAAAACGTGGCCAGAGCTGACTCCATCAGCAATCGCGCATCCCAGCGCCAGATTCTTCATTCGCAGGCTTCAATCCGGCAACCTGCTGCTGGTCAAACACGGCCCCATCGACCAGCGGATCGGACGTTCCCACCTGACTGCGTTCCTGTCCGAGGACGATGGAAAAACATGGACCGGTGGCCTGCTGTTGGATGAACGGAAATCGGTGTCTTATCCCGATGGCCAACAAGACGCCGCGGGCACGATTCGAATCATCTATGACTTTGATCGAACCGGCGACCGCCACATCCTGATGGCCGCCTTCCGAGAAGAAGATGTCGCGGCGGGAAAGATTGTCAGCGAGGAGGGCAAGCTGAGGCAACTTGTCAGTGATGCGTCGAGCGAATCGGGTGGGAACGAATGAGCCCGCGCGTTCGGCCAGCTGTTTGGCTGGCTGTTTGCTTGTCTGTGGTCGGATGTCGTCACGGCGATCAATGGCCGAATCGGCCGATCACCTTGGTCTGTCCCTGGTCGGCGGGTGGAGGTACCGATCGGGTTTCGCGTCAAATCGCCGTCCAATTGGAAGCTGAACTGGGGGTTCCGGTCAACGTCGTCAACGCGACCGGCGGCGGTGGAGTGACGGGACACACTCGCGGTGCGACGGCTCGCCCCGATGGCTACACGCTGACGATGGCCACGGTCGAATTGAACATGCTGCACTGGCGGGGGCTGTGCCCGATCACGCCGGACAGCTATCGGCCGCTGGCCATGCTCAACCAAGACAGCGCCGCGATCTTTGTGCGTTCCGATGCGCCCTGGAATTCCATCCTGGACCTCCAACAAGCCTTGCGAGATGCGAAAGCCCCCCTTCCGGTTTCCGGGTCGGCCATCGGCAGCATTTGGCATCTGGCCTTCGTCGGCTGGCTGCTGGACCAGGACGTGCCGACCGGTTCGGCGAATTGGATCTCGATCAACGGTTCGGCGCCGTCGCTTCAGGAGTTGCTGGCCGGAGGAGTGGAGGTCGTCTGCTGTTCGATTCCTGAAGCGGGAGCGTTGCTGACCGCCGGCGAGGTACGTTGTCTGGGAGTGATGAGTGACCAGCGATGCCCCGCGGCCCCGGACGTCCCTACCTTTCATGAACAGAAGATCGCGTGGTCGATGGGCGGCTGGCGAGGCCTGGTGTACCCACGGGGTGTCCCTGAATCGCGCGCACGGAAAATGGAAACGGCCCTGTTGAACGTTGCCGGCAGCGAACAGTTTGCAAGCTTCATGGAAACGGCCGGCTTTCACCTCGATGTCGCCGACGGAGCATCCTTTGGAGAGTTTCTCTCCCAGGCAGACCAGGCGTTTGGAGACATCCTGGCACAACCCGCGATGCAGCAGCGCCAGTCGGCACCCGTTGGTCGCTATTTTGTCCCTGGCTTGCTCGCGATCGTTGCGACAATCGTCGGCGGTATCGGATTGGTGTCCAACCGCGGATCAAGAACGACCCGCCGGGAGGACGAATCCGAATCATCGATCGACGTTCGCCTGCTGATCGGGTTTGTGGTGTTGATCGCTCTGTTCATTGCCTGCTGCGAAACGGTCGGCTATTTGACGGCGTCAGCCGCACTGCTGTTGTCCCTGCTGTTGATGTTGCGCGTCCGTGTGTTGATCGCTGCGTTGATTGTGCTGGTCACGGTCCCCAGCTTGTATCAGGTGTTTGCGAGGGCACTGGGCGTCCCTCTGCCCTGGGGATGGTTTGGATGGTGAGATGAACGATGCACTGATGCAAGCGATGGACGACGTGTTCGGTCGCCCCGAGGTGTGGCTGATAATCCTGGCATCGGCGTGCTACGGGATCTTCGTCGGTGCGATTCCGGGGCTCACGGCCACGATGGCGGTCGCACTGTTCGTGCCGATCGCGTACTGGCTCGATCCCGTCTCCGCGATTGCCGCGATTGTGACCATGGTCGCGTGCGCGATCTTCGCGGGCGATTTGCCGACGGTGTTTTTGCGGATCCCGGGAACTCCCGCCTCGGCGGCCTACGCCGATGAAGCGTACTCGCTGGCTCGAAAAGGAGAAGCTCAGCGATTGCTCGGTGTCGCGCTGACCTGCAGCGTCACGGGCGGCGTTCTCGGCGCACTGGTGCTGATGCTGCTCGGCAGCCAACTCGCCAAGATCGCTCGCTGGTTTTCCGTCACGGAGTACTTTTGGCTGTACCTGATCGGACTTTGCTGCGCCGTGCTGGTCGCTCCGGGTGGGGCCAGATGGAAAGCGATGCTAAGCCTGATTCTGGGTCTGCTGCTGGCGACGGTCGGCCTGGGCGCCGCTCACATGGAACCACGATTCACCTTCGGCATCGCATCGCTGTATCAGGGAATCTCGTTCATCCCAGCTATGATCGGGCTGTTCGGTCTTTCGGAAGTTTTTTCCAACCTGTCATCGACTGCGCTGCAGCAAAAAGGCACTCACCACATCGGCTCGAATTCACTTGCCACGACCATCCGACAAGCCGGCTCGGACTGGTGCTCGCGGATGACCAACCGCAAGACCGGAACGACGCGTTCAGGTTTACTGGGCGTGCTGATCGGAATGCTTCCCGGCGCCGGAGCCGACATCGCGGCGTGGGTCGCCTTCGCCGCGGCAAAGCGGGGAACCGAGAAAGAGACGGATCAGGATCTGGTTGACTCGATTGGCGATGCAACCACCGCCAATAGTGCGGCACTCGCTGGAGGCTGGATCCCCGCGTTGGTCTTTGGGATCCCGGGCGATTCCGTGACGGCGATCGTCATCGGGGTGCTGCTGATGAAAAACGTCACACCCGGACCAGCGATCTTTGAAAACCAGGCATCGCTGGTTTACAGCATCTACCTCGTCTTCCTGCTCGCCAATCTGGTGATGTTGCCGATCGGTTTGCTGGCCATTCGGGTGGGCGGGCGTGTCGTTCGGATTCCGAAGCGAATCCTGCTTCCACTGATCGTGTTGTTTTGCATCACGGGATCCTACGCGCTCAACGGCAGCCTGTTTGACGTGGCGACCATGCTCGCAATGGGGTTGATCGGCTATGGACTCAGCCGCCACGGTTTTCCACTGGGTCCGGTCGTGCTGGGGCTGGTGCTCGGCGGCCCTTTGGAGGAGCGATTGATTCAATCCCTGACCGCCGCGGCCGGCAACCCGCTGGGTCTGGTGGACCGGCCGCTTGCCATCGTTCTGGCCTGCATTGCGGCGTGCGTCATCCTTGGCATCCTTCGCACTTCAATCCGCGAAAGCCATTCGACGCCTGCCAATTGATCGGGTACCTCTCCATTTCCGCGCCGCCGGATTTTCTCCACCACTCGCGACACGCCGACGGCTACCTGGACAGCCAGCCAGAATACGTGACCAGGTTTCGCCACTTCACCCTCCCGCTTGCGGGAGGGTCGGAGGCGAGGAACGAGACTCCGGGGAGGGTAGAACCGGAAGCGAATGTCAACAACGCATGGCTCAGCAACAACCCTCCCCGCGTCGTCGCGGGGCTCCTCCGCGACCCTCCCGCTCGCGGGAGGGTGAACCAGAGAACGCCTGACATTGATCGCTGGATGGACCTCTGCGGAATCGCCCCACAAATGCAGAGCAGCGATCCACTCGCCGGTTGTCCGCGCTACCGCAACACCACATACATCGCGTTTCGGGGCATCGTGATGGTCAACCGACCTGCGTCTTGCGACACGTCAATGTCCTGCACCTCCATTCCGTTGGCATCAAGCAGGATTGCCGTGTCAAGCGTCGAGTTCTCCACGGAGATTTCCAGTTGCGTGTCCTCTAGATTCCAAGGGCTGCTTCCGAGGTTCGTAATCCGTCGCGCGTCCTCTCCGGCCGTGCCGGTCGTCCATCCGTAAGGCCTTGCCGTGGTGCCGATCTGAAGTAATACCTTGCCTGAGGTTGCGAGCGGCTGATCGTCCATGGAGACAGCCAGTACCGATGCGTATTCGTTTTGGCTGTTCAACGTGATCGTGTTCAGTCGAATGACGCCGGCCGACTTCAGGTCTCCCGTGGCTCCTTGGGCCTTGGGCGAATTCAACGTGCAGATGCCGCCTCCATAATCCCACACCAGTTGCCCCGTCACGCTGCGGACCGTTTGTGTCTCCGGATGAATCAAAGACTGCAAATCAGCCAATTCGGTCTCACCTTCGCGAAACTCCACCTCGACCGGCCCCGCCAAGTAAGCCAGCGGAGTGATGGTGCCCTGCCTGGCGGCTTCGGCTTCCGATGCCGGAGGCTTGGAATCGCGATTGGGATCAAACCCGGATTCTTCTGGTAGCAGTGGGGCCTTGCGAGACCACACCTCTTGCAACTCGCGACGTTCGACCACCACCGGCGCCCCCTGCCGAACATCACCGCGGCGAAACATCAATGCCGCGGCCGGGAACATGCCGATCTGCGCCGGTGTCGACAATTGCCACTTGCCCATCGGCGGGCCGAACACGATGTCGTCCGTCGCGAACCAATACAGAATGTCAAAGCCGGTCAGCGAACCATACGCGGCCACCAGAAACGGTCCTTCGGTTTGATAGCGGAGCGGTGGAACCCAGGCACTTTCCGAGATGATCATCGGGTGCCCGGCAACCTGCCGCAGGGCCAGCGGGAAAGCCCACGGTTGTTTCAGCGCCGACCGGCTGGAGAACTCATCGCCCTGACTGATCAAGTAGCCGGAACGTCGTTTGTCGGTCGGGTTCACGTGACTTCCGCCGTTGTAATAGCGGTTCACCCCGATCACATCGTTGGCGGTGTAGGAGAACCGCTCGGCGTCGTACAGTTTTGTCGCACTGGCCGTTCGCCAATTGCCCGCGTTGACGAGCCCCGTATAGCCGAGATCGTCTCTTAGGAAGCGTGCGATCTCCGAATTGAAGTCATGCATCAACCGAGTGTAAAACTCCAGTTGATCGTTCAGTCGATGTCCCAGCGGCCCCCGCTGAATCTGGGTCAGGTGATAGATCGTGTGAGGCATCACGAGGTCATTGCTAAAATCATCGCCCTCGTTATCAGCTCGCCCGCCCCACGCCTGGACCGCTTTTTGCAGCGATCCATACTTCCCACGCAACCACTTCGCGAAACGGCGCCCAAGCTCTTTACGTTGCTCGCCTTGAATCGATTGCTCCGTCCAGAACAGCAAGCTGTCTTCGTTCTGGATCTGGAAGATCGCGACGGCGGGATCTTCCGCTAACGGAATGCCTGTGTGCGGGTTCTTGCGGGTCATCAGTTGCCGCAACCATCCCTTGTACGCGTCCTGAAGTTTCTCGTCAAAGAAAATCAATCCGGTCAGATTCTCACCGCCGGCATCCTTCAGCCCCCATGCCGGATTCGCTTTGACACTGACCGCCCAATACGGCGACAAAGTGACGTAGATGCCTTGTTTCTTCATGGCCGCAACCAGTCGCCACGCCGCATCAATATCCTTCTGATTGACGTCCGTCAATTTCGAGTCGTTGCCGGGTGCCAGGTGCCCGTGATGCCGGACCATGTTGACGCCGCGCTTTGCCAGCCACTTTGCGTGCTCGTCCAGGATGGCCAGGTCATCGCGGTATTGAACGCTGGTGTTGACCGCCCAAAATCGTAACGGCCGCCCTGCCCCGTCGACGAAGTCGGCGCCGTCGTTGGAACGGGCGACGCGGCCGTGTTTTCCCGCCGGTTTTTCGTTCAACTCGCTGAGATCCAGCAAGGCCTCGGATGAGAAACGATCGCGGTCGGGCTCGAACGCCCAGGTGCCCGCGTCAGCACGTCCGGTCTTCTCCCCTGGCTTTCGATTGCCTTGCGGCAGAAACGGTTCGGGACTGAGCACAAAACAGTCCAAACCACCGTGCCGGTTGTTGCGGCTCTCAAAACGGAATTCGATCGTGTTGGCCCCCTGCTTCAGCCTGACCGGATCGGCTTTGACCCAGGCGACGAATCGCAAGTCTGGTTTGCCATCGCTGGCGAGATTGATCTGCTGCTGACTTTTCGCAAACGACACGCTTCGCCAGTCGCCTCCGTTGATTCGCACAGCCATTGCCGCCCCGACTGGATTCGCCCGTAACCAGAATTCATAGTCCCCTGCCGTATCCGCCTGAACATCAAATCGCGCGACGGGCATGTCTCCGCTGCCGAAATGCGACAGCCACTCCCCGCCGGACAGTTCTCCCTTCTTCACCGAGTCGTACCATCCGTGACGCTTCATCGAATGGTCCACCGCGTCCTCGCCTTCGACCCAAATGAAATCTTCCCCGCGGGCCGAAGACAGACTGGTGAATATCAAGACCAAACAAGCAACGGAGAGGGAGATTGAACGCACGGCAGATTTCATCGGGTCGACGGAACGAAGTTGGAAGCGGCCAAAACTCGCAGAGGCGGGCAAAACTCCCAGAGGCCGCCAAAACTCGCAGCGAGCCTCGGTCGCCGCCGGCCTCTGGATGGGAGAATCGACTATCATCAGTCGCTCCTCGGTCGTCTGCAACCAAACTGCCTCGCACCGCCAACGTTTTCCCCCGATTCCCCCATCTCGCTCCAATGCTTTCTCCCAATCTTTCACCCCGCCGCGACAGGTGTTGCGGCGTTGAGTGGGTCGCCGAAAGGATGTCTCGTGTTTGGCTGTGCCTGTTGACGTTGCTGGGCGCATCGGCCGGCATTGCCGCCGAACCGTCATCACCGCCCAATGTGGTCTTTTTTTTGGTCGACGACCTGGGATACATGGACGTCGGGTTCAACAACCCCGAAACGTTTTATGAAACTCCCAACCTGGACCGACTGGCAGACGCTTCGACCGTGTTCACCAACGGCTACGCGGCCAACCCGGTCTGCTCGCCGACTCGCTACAGCATCATGACGGGGCGCTATCCCAGCCGAGTCGATGCAACAAACTTTTTCGCCGGCAAACGGTCGGGACGATTTCTCCCCGCCCCGTTGAACGATCGCATGCCGTTGGAAGAGATGACCTTGGCGGAAGCATTCAAACAGCATGGCTACCACACCATGTTTGCGGGCAAGTGGCACTTGGGGCCCACCGAAGAATTCTGGCCAACCAAGCAGGGCTTTGACGAGAACCATGGCGGCTTCAGCCGGGGTGGGCCGTACGGTGGCAAGAGATATTTTTCTCCCTACGGCAATCCGCGACTGGATGACGGCCCCGAGGGGGAACACCTGCCGGCCCGATTGGCCAAAGAAACCGCGTCGTTCATCCGGCGTCACCAAGAAGAACCGTTCTTCGCCTACCTGGCGTTTTACAGCGTCCACACACCCCTGATGGCGCCCAAGACCCTGGTCGACAAGTACGTTGCGAAAGCAGCCCGACTGGGACTGGATGACCAGCCGGCATTCGGTGACGAGGAACAGGTGTGGCCCGACGCGTCGAAGCCACGTCGCGTCCGACAATTGCAGGCGCACGCAACTTACGCCGCGATGGTCGAATCGATGGACGCGGCCGTCGGCAACGTCCTGAACACCTTGGACGAATTGGGGCTTTCCGACAACACGATTGTTTGCATGACCAGCGACAACGGCGGGCTGTCCACCTCGGAAGGCTCGCCGACCAGCAACCTGCCACTTCGCGGCGGAAAGGGGTGGGTCTACGAAGGCGGAATTCGCGAAGCCTTTCTGATTCGCGCCCCGATGGTGAAGAACGCTCCCGGCAAGTGCGACGTGCCGGTGGTCAGTACGGATTTCTACCCCACGTTGCTTGACCTGGCCGGCTTCCCCGCATTGCCCCAACAGCACCTGGACGGTGTTTCGCTGGCCCCTTTGCTTCGCGGACAACCGACGATTCCTCGCGAGGCGATCTTCTGGCACTACCCCCACTACAGCAATCAAGGCGGCTTTCCTGGCGGAGCGATCCGTTTGGGGGACTGGAAACTGGTGGAACGCTACGAAGACGGCCGCGTGCACCTGTACAACCTGAAAAGCGACATCGGCGAACACACCGATGTCGCTGAACAACACCCGGGACGGGTGACTCAAATGAGACAGCGTCTGCACCGCTGGTACGACACGGTCGATGCAAAATTCCTGCAACCCAAGGACGGCACCGACCATCCCTGGCGGCCTCAGCCGGCCAATTAGAACCCGCTGAAATGTTCTTCCGGGGTGAACCCTGACGCGCCCGCCAGGGTCTCCTTTTTAGTTTTCTTGGACACATCTGGACCGATTCGATGACTCGCTTGTTTGCCGGCACACCGTTTGACATTCCGCCGGAATGCGAAGACTGCGGTAAACCGGAATCTGAATGCACGTGCACGCCTGAAGAGAAAGCTCAGGCACGGGCACGTCGGCAGCGTGAAGCGGATCGTTTGCCACCGGAGAAGCAGACGGCCCGCATCAGCGTGCAAAAGCGGAAGGGAGGTCGCAAGGCGACGGTGGTCGAAGGGCTGACCGACAAGGCGAATGACCTGCCCCAACTGTTGGCCGACCTGCAGTCGGTGTGCGGAACCGGTGGGACCGTCAAAGCCAAGGAAGACGTGATTGAGCTGCAGGGTGATCATTGCGAAACGGTTCGCAAAAAACTTGCCGAAATCGGCTTCCGCACCAAACCCTGATCGCAAGCCTTGCCATGACGACGCCGCTGGAACAGAAATCATCGACCGATCAGATTCGCGAACGGTTTGACGGGTATGTCGAAAAGTTCTCGACGTTGGAGACCGGCCAAACGACCACCATCGACGCCCCGCTGGCGATGGATCTGATCACTCGCGCCGCGGTTGCCAGCACCTTTTCGATCCGGCGCGTCCTGGACATCGGCTGCGGTGCCGGCAACAACACGCTGAAACTGCATCGCTTGCTCCGTCGCCCGTTCCACGCGGACCTGCTGGATTTGAGCCGTCCCATGCTGGACCGCGCCGCGCTCCGGGCGAGCGAATCCGGATTGACCGAGATCTCACGTTGGCACGGTGATTTCCGAACCGCCGATCTGCCGGAGGAGTCGTACGATGTCGTCTTGGCAGCGGCCGTTTTGCACCACCTTCGCGATGACGCCGATTGGCAGTCCGCCTTCGGCAAAGTGTTTCGGTTGCTCGCCCCCGGCGGCAGCTTTTGGATCACCGACCTGGTCGCCCACGAGGGCGCCGCGGTGCAAGGAATCATGTGGCAACGCTACGGAGAGTATCTCACCGGATTGGGCGGCGAAGCCTATCGCGATCAAGTCTTTGACTACATCGACAAGGAAGATTCCCCGCGGTCGGTGACGTACCAGTTGCAACTGCTGCGGGAGGTCGGGTTCGAGCAGGTCGATCTGCTTCACAAGAATTCTTGCTTTGCCGCTTTCGGAGCCGTCAAACCAAAGTGACCCCAAGCATTGGGCGTTCATTGGCTTCGTTTGTTGGATCTGGTCGGCGTTTCAATGCGACCTCGGACTACCTGGACAGCACCACTTCGGGTGAGCCGCGTGGCACTCGGCGCGGGTTTTCTCGCCTCAACCGGCGGCTAACGCCTTGCCGCTCATTGCACTGCAAATCACGGTGTTTTTGATTGAAAGCGGCGCTGTCTTGCTACTGCGCTTTCAAATAATCGACGTGGTAGTCGTCCGGCAGCGGCGTGACCTGATTGGTCCGGGCCCAATCGTCCCACGCTGCTGACAGAGACCGCACGATTTCCGTGTTCGTCTTTGCCAGATCCTTGGATTCGATCGGGTCGGTCATCAGGTCGTAAAGTTCCCAGGGTTCGTCTCGGAGTGCCACCAGCTTCCAGCGGCCTCGGCGGACGCCGCGGTTCCCTTCATGCTCCAAAAAAATCGTCCGCGGAACGGCCGGCTCGCGGTTCAATTCCGAAACGAAACTTGCCCCCGCCAGCGGAAACTCTGATTCTGACCGTCGGGACACGTCGATTCCGGCAGCGTCCAACAACGTCGGGACGATGTCGATCAAGTGCGCAGGGGCGTGAACCAGGCTCCCCTGTGATGCCCGAAGCCCCGCTGGCCAGTGCACAATGCAGGGAGTCAACACGCCGCCCTGATGGCAAAAGTGCTTGTACAGCCGAAACGGAGTGTTGCAGGCGTTCGCCCATCCCGACCCCAGACTATGAAACGTTCCGGCGGTCCCCATGCGATCCAATTCCTCACCGCGATGAAGAATGTTTTGGTTGCTGCTCTTGATATCGAAGCCGTGTGGATCCCATTCGGCGCAGGCGCCGTTGTCCGATAGAAAGATGACCAACGTGTTGTCCAACTCGCCGGCCTGGCGAAGATTGCCAATGACTTGCCCCACGCCCCAGTCCAAACGGTGCACCATGGCGGCATAGATCGCCATCCGGCGAGCCAAGTCCTGACGACGGTCGGGATCCAAGTCATCCCATGGGGGATTCGTTCCCGAACGCGTCTGGCCATAGTTCCAATAATGCGATCGTGAAGAAAGATCCGTGTCGTCGGGAACGATCCCCAGCCGTTTCATCCTTGCCAGCCGTTCGCGACGGATCACGTCCCAACCCACGTGATAGCGACCGGCATATCGCGAGATGTCCTCGCGGCGTGCTTGCAACGGAAAGTGCGGCGCGTTGTAGGCAAGGTACAAAAACCACGGGCGTTCCGCAGTCGTTCGCGCTGCTGCCAAGAACTGTTGCGCCCGCTCGGTCAGTGCATCGGTTCCATAGAAGGACCGCGCGTCGTTTGTTTCGACTTGCGGCAACCCGGCAGGCGGAGATCTTTCCGAATCGGCCGGAATCGACAGATAATGGTCGGGATCCCAAAACGTTTTGGCGCTCACCAACGTGCCATAGAAACGTTCGAAACCGTGACGCGTCGGATCGTCAGTTCCCAGGTGCCACTTCCCCGACAGAAAACAACGATAGCCTGCTCCACTGAACCTGTCCGCCACCGTCTTCGCCGCCGGATCGATTCGACCACGGTACCCAGGCCGGCCGATATCCTGGGTCATGTGCCCGAGTCCAACGCGATGGGGATACTGACCGGTCAACAGACTTGCCCGCGAGGGACAGCATCGCGCCGTCGTGTAGAACTGTGTCAGCCGGATGCCGCCGGCCGCCAAGGCATCCAGGTTTGGAGTTTCGATTTCGCCTCCGTAGCATCCCAGGTCACTGTAGCCCAGGTCGTCGGCGACGATCAGCAGGACGTTGGGTGGCGCCCCCTCGTCGGCTCGGGAGCACGCGGCAACCATCGCGGACAAGATCCAGCCGAGTTGGAAAAGGAGGCGGCGATGGAAGAATGCGAATCGTTGCGTCATGGCTGAGTTCAGCGAGCGGAAGAACAGAATCGAGATTCGGTGACAGCGGGGCCTCGGCATCGGCTTTCCCGTCGACGGAACGATCTGGCAGCCCGAAGAATTCGGCAGCCTGAACGATTCGGCAGCATGGAACGCGAATGGTTACACTGTCTGGACGGTGTCCCTTTTCAGCGGACAGCCTATCTGGTTGGCACTCCTTTTGAATACAGACACCGTGATTTGCAGTGCAGTGAGCGGCAAGAAGCTCGCGGCCGATTGACGCAAAAAAACCAGTGGCGAACGCCACGCGGCTGACACAAAGTGGCGCTGTTCAGTGTCGCTGTTCAGTGGCCGAACCACATTCTCCACGCTCTGGCGAGCGTGGCTACTTTAGAATCCGACTTCCGCTGGCGAGAGACAGCGGAGTTCCCACCAATGTTCCCCATCCTCAATCTTCCAACCTTCCGTGATGAAATACGTTTTGCTGCTCGCTTGCCTGGCCGCTTCGTCAATTCCGGCGTCGGCCGCCGACAACCAACGCCCCAACATCCTGTGGCTGTTTGCCGAAGACACGTCTCCGTGGATGGGTTGCTACGGCGACCCGATCAACCGCGGTCACACGCCCAATATTGATTCCCTGGCGGATCGTGGCGTGCGGTTTTCCCGCGCCTACGTCCCGGCCCCGGTCTGTTCCGCTTGTCGTTCGGCATTGATGGGGGGCCAGAACCAGATCCGCTTCAATGCCCACGAACATCGTTCCAGTCGCGGCCCCGCCAAGTTGTCTCTTCCCGATGGAATGAAACTTTTGCCACAACTTGTCAAGGAAAGCGGGTACTTCACGTTCAATCTTGGGAAGACCGATTACAACTTCGTCTGGGATGAACCCGCCACCTACTCCCTGATGCGCAAGAATCGCGCCGACATTCCCTGGGAAGATCTAAAAGACAATCAACCGTTCTTCGGGCAGATCCAAACGGCCGGCGGCAAGAACAACACCACAAAATTTCCCCAGGATCGCAAGGTCGACCCGTCGACGGTCACCGTCCCGCCCGACTATCCACAGAACCAGATTTACCGCGAGGTCGTCGCGCAACACTACGACGCGATACGGAAAGACGACGACTTCATCGGCGAGGTTCTGGCGGGACTGGACGAAGCCGGGCTTCGTGACAACACGATCGTCGTGTACTTCAGCGATCACGGCGCCAACAACCTGGTGCGTCACAAACAAATGCCAACCGAGGGCGGCCTGCACGTGCCGTTCATCATCGCGGGCCCCGCGCCCTACGTCCCGTCTCCGTCGGTGCGCGATGACCTGGTGAACCTGCTGGATCTTTCCGCGACGACGCTCGCGTGGGCCGGCGTGGACCAGCCGGAATGGTACGAAGGGCAAAACCTGTTCGATGAGATTGTGGTGCCGCGGATCTACGTGGCAGCGGCCAAAGATCGGTTGGACCACACCATCGATCGTGTCCGCAGTCTGCGAACGGACCGCTTTCGGTACACCCGCAACTACAAAACCGATCGGATCTTTCTGCAGCCCCAGTACCGTGATGATCGACCGTTCGTGCAAAACCTCCATCAGCTGTACCGATCCGGCGAGCTCTCTCCCACGTTGACGGAAATCTATTTCGGCGAACGTCCGGCCGAAGAGTTCTACGATGTGCAACAGGATCCGAGCCAGGTCCACAATCTGATCGATGACGAAGCGTACGCCGATCAGGTCCAGCGACATCGAGAATTGTTGGACCAGTGGCTGGCCAAGGGGGATGACGGGATCGGCGAGGAGTCTCGAGAAGAACTGGCCTACCAGGCGATGGATCACAAGTGGGGACAAGCGGTCAACCCGGAATACGAACTTGTTCGCGAGGACCACGATGGAGACGGACTTTCGGACAAATGGGAAACGATCAATGATCGCGACCCGGATGACGGGAAACTTCTGTTCCAATTCGACTGCGGCGGCTGGCAGACCGAAGGTTGGACCGCGACGGATCCGGACGTCGGGAATATTGCCGGACGACTCGGATTCCTGGACTTTCCGTTGCCCGGGGGCGAAGCGATGATCGCCAGGAACGGGCTAAAGCTCTCGCCCGAACAGAATGACGGTCAGCTGCTCGTGCGTCTGCAGGCTCCGCCATCGACGAAGATCACCCTGCTAGCGGCGGCGGTCGATGAAACGTTGCAACCGATCGGATCGGCGACCACCGAATCCGACGATTGGCAAACCGTTGCGATCCCAATGCACCCGGCCAAGCCGATCGCTGAAATCCGGCTGCAATTGCGGGGCAAGCCAGACTCTATCGTCCAGATCGATTCGATCCACATCGAGTAGCGGTGCCCGCCGGGGACCACGAATTGGACGTTGCGTCGCCCCGCGACTGAGAGATTCAGGCTGGGCGATGCGTGTGGCCCGCCCATGATGCCGCATTGCGGTCGGTGCCACATTGCGGTCAATGCCGCTACAGCAGGCAGTCGTTGCAGCGGCCACGCAACAGAATTTCCGTGATCTCGCCCACGCGGGAACTATTTCGCAAGCTTCCGGCGGTCAGCCGCACATCGCCCAGACAACGGACCGCGCCACAGTCGACACACAAGAAATGTGGATGGGCGCTTTGGTCGTCGGCCCCCGGACGAATCGCCTCGAATCGCCAAACGTGGTCGCCCAACTCGGTCCGCCGCAGCAAACCGGACTCGGCCAAGTCGTTCAAGTTGCGAAACACCGTCGCCTGGTCGATCCCGGAATCAGCCAAGGATTCGGCAACCGTGGCGTGCGTCAACGGCGATGACGACTGCCGCAACAATCGCAGCGTGGCGACGCGAGCGGGTGTTGCGCGCAGCCCCGATCGGCGAATGTCGTCACGCACTTCCTCCAGCGAAAGTGCCGCATCTCGTTTCGGTTCAGCGTCCATGAATCCAAATCACCTCATGATTCGCCGGGCAAAGGAGTGGTTCCCGGGGACAGGGTACCCGCTGACAGTGGTTCCCCGGCACAGCGTACCCTAATGCAATTGATTTGCAAGTGCATCGCTGTTACCCGTAGCCAACCGCCCCGGGATCGCGTACCATCTGCCGGCCCTTAACATTCCCTTTGCAATCTGCTGATGTCTCCCGGCTCTCTCCTATTTGTCTATTGCGTCTTTATCTTTGCGGCCTCCAATGCCGGCGGACGCCTTTCCGATTTGATCCGGATGACGCACCTGCGGACTCAGCTGTTGATGAGCGGCGTGGCCGGATTGATGCTGGGAATTGCCATGCTGCATCTGCTGCCGCACGCCGGCGAAATCTTGCAGTCATCGACCAAGACCGGAGCCGGATCCCTGTTGGGACTGATCGCAATGTTCTTGCTGATCCGATTGTTCCACACCCATGACCACAGCGGATCCGTGGCACGACCGGCCGTCACCGACGCCGTCTCCGAAGATGGACTTCCGTCGGGCGCTGACGATCGCCAAGATCACTCATCGCACCACGACCATGATCACGACCATGCTCATGACCATGACCATGACCACGACGGACACGGCCATCATGATCATGATCACCACGCGCACGCCCACCTGCATTCGCGGATCGGCAACGCAGGACATTCGCATGACCACACGCCGACCGGACGAAGGTTCGGATGGGCGGGCGTTTTCTTCGGCCTGACCCTGCATACGTTGATCGACGGCGTCGCGTTGGCCAGCAGCGTGATCGCCGATGCCTCGCACGGTAGCTCCCTGGGACTTGCCGGAATCGGAACGTTCCTGGTGATTGTGCTCCACATCCCGCTGGATTCATTCGCCATCACGTCGGTAATGAGCCGTCAAGGTTGGTCCTCACAGGCCCAGCGGACCGCCAGCCTGCTGTTTTCGCTGGCCTGTCCGATCGGCGCGGCCTGCTTTTACTTGGGCGTGACGCGACTGATTCAGGGAACTGAAATCCTGGGCTGGGGCCTGGCGATCTCCGCAGGCTTCTTTATCTGCATCGCCCTGGCGGACCTGCTTCCCGAAGTCGCGTTTCACGATCACGACCGCGGAAAACTGACCGCCGCCCTGCTGTTCGGCGTGGCCATCGCGGTCACCATCGAGAACCTGCCGGGGCACAATCACGACCACGGGTCGGGAGAATCGAGTCCTGGCGAACACGGCGCTTCGGAACCGCACATCCATCAGTTCTAGCTGCACAGCGCCACTTTGGGTGAGCCGCGTGGCGCTCATTGCACTGCAGATCATGGTGTTTGATTGAAAGTGGCGCTGTCCAGCTAGGCTCTGACTGAAAATCAGCTGCGATGGCCACTTGCTCGACGTGCTTGATGCGCAACCCGGAATCCAATCGGCAAGCAACGAATCGCGACGCGAGCTGGCACATCAATTGCCCCAGTGTTCTCTTCCCGGCTGTTCTGCATGCGGCACAGCAGCCTTGAGCCGCGGCGTGATTTGTCCGTGATCAGGCTGCGCGACGGCCGACCAGGCACCAACTCCGGCCCCAGCGTCTCCGGCGTTCGAATCGACGGCCGAAGCGTTGCGTGCCGTCAATGGCCGCAGCAGCCCCGGCTCACCCATTCCACCGCCCGATCCGTGGAGCGAAACGATGACCGCCACACCGATCTCCAGAATCCGAAAAGCCAGAATCCGAGAATCCACGTCACGAAACCGGTCCCGAGCGCTTCAACGATCATCATCCGTTTGCTGGCGAGCGGTCACCTTGGTCGTCGGTTTGTTCCTGTTCAGTTTTACGCCCGCCTGGAATGAGTCCCCGTGGCATGGGAAACCACTGGCCGCCCAAGACACGCCGCCTGCGAACCAACCTGCTGAAAGTGAAGCAAGCGGTGAAGAAACGATACCCGACGCGGAGATTGCGATGGCCGTCGACGGCGAACTGTGGGGCGCCAAAGGGGTCAACGCAAACCGGATTGACGTGTCGGTGGAACGCGGCGTGGTGACGTTGGACGGAACGGTCAAGACGATCCTGGCGAAGGACCGTGCGAGCCGGATCGCTGGGATGATCAAAGGCGTCCGGTCCATCATCGACCGCCTGGATGTCCAGCCCACGATTCGGACCGATGGAGAAATCCGCTCGGACGTGATTGCCGCACTTGAAAGTGACCCAGCAACCGATGACTGGGAATTCGAGATCGCGGTTGACGACGCAGTGGTGACCCTGGGCGGCGATGCGGATTCCCACGCCCAGCAGTCTCTGGCAACCAAAATCATCAAGGGCGTCCGCGGCGTCAAAGAGATCAAAAATGAGACCGACATCCGTTACGAAGACGACCGCTCCGATGCCGAAATACGTACCGAGATTCAGCACCGATTGCGTTGGGACGCACGCTTGGACGACGAACAGCTTTCAGTGGAGGTCGACAACGGGGAAGTCACGCTTTCGGGCATCATTGGCAGCCGCTACGAAAAGACGCTCGCCCGCGACGACGCTTGGGTGAGTGGCGTTCGCTCCGTGCAGACGGACGAGTTGGAAGTCCAGTGGTGGGCGCGAGACAAGCTGCTGAGAAAACAGCAGGGCGAGACCGTATTGTCCAATGCCGCGATCAGCGAGGCCGTCCGAGACACGTTTCAATACGACCCCCGCGTCAACGCGTTCAACTTGACAGCGATCTGCCAGAACGGCACCGTCACCTTGATCGGAAATGTCGACAACCTGAAAGCCAAGCGGGCCGCAGCCCAAAACGCTATCAACACCACCGGCGTTTGGCGAGTGAAGAACTACCTGAAGGTCAGGCCAAAAGAAGCACGGACCGCCGAGCAAATCGTCCGGGACGTCCGAATGGCGCTCATCCGCGACCCTGTCGTGGACCGTTTCGACATCGAAATCGAATCCAACGACGGAACGGTGTATCTGTACGGCAGCGTGGACTCCTACTTTCAAAAAGCTGAAGCGGAGGACATCGTCGCCAAGGTCAACGGCGTCACGGACGTGGCCAACCACCTGACCGTTTCCTACGACCAGCCGAGCTTCCGCTTCGGCTATGACTGGGACGCGACCCGGTACAACTACAACTTCGACTACGCCAAGACTCGGCAAAAATCAGATCGCGAAATTGAGGACGACGTCCGCACCCAGCTTCGCTGGTCACCCTTTGTCGATGAACAACAGGTAGCCGTTTCCGTCGAAGATGGATTGGCGACCCTGACCGGAACGGTTGATAGCCAGATCGAACGGAGCGACGCCGCGGAAAACGCGATCGAAGGCGGAGCGGTGCAGGTTCGCAATCGGCTGACCGTGAAATGATGAGGAAGTGAGGGGAGAGTCATCCATTGCCGTCGTCCGGTTCGTCCACCGGTCCGTTCATCAACTCGAGTAACCGGTGGCGATGCTCTTCGCTCCAATCGTCCGGACGGGTCACCGCGATCCACGCATCCAGGTAGCTCTTTGGTGAATAGTTGTGCCCGTATCCGATCGGCACACTGGTCGCCATCGGCAGGTCGAATGCAACTTGAAGAAATGTCACCAGCGGGTACCAGGTCAAATGCGGTGAAACATCCGGCCCTCGTTCTCCAACAAGCCATTCCGGCTTGCGTCTCCAAAGGTCCGGAGAGAAAAACACCATCGGATCGCTGGCGTATTGAATGTAGACGCTTCGAATGGAGCCCCAACGTTTTCCGGTATCCAGCATGTTTTCCTGAGAAGTGAATCTAAGCAACGCCCCATCTTCGTAGCGCGGCAGCCATGCCGGAGAGTCCTCGTTGCGGGCCTGGACGACGGCGGACCATTGAGAACTGGGAAATGGTGGCCCGCTCCAGACGGCCCCTTGGATCGGATCTTCGAAAATGGTGTACAGGTTTGCCGAAACCTCCGACCCCAGCGATCCTAAGCTCAGACCGTGCAGGTAAAGCCTGGGACGGTTGTCTTTCGGCAGGGTTTTCCAGTAATCGTAGATCTCATCGAACAGGCATCGGGCCGAGCGGACCGACCGCGTGGGGTCGACCAGGATGGTTAACCAGCTGGGCATGTAGGAATACTGCGTGCATACGATGGCGGTATCTCCGCGGTGCAGGTATTCCACGGTGTCAACCGCCCCGGGATCCAACCAACCGGTACCGGTCGGTGTGGCTACGATCAAGACGGATCGATCAAAGGCGTTCACCCGTTTTAGTTCCTGCAGCGCCAAACGAGCACGTTCTTCCGGTGTGGATCGTGATCGCATGCCGACGTAGACCCGAATGGGCGAAACCCCGGATCCGTCCCAAAACTCTTCGATCCCCTGCTCGGTTGGCCCCTCCAGCAGGAACTTCTTCCCCTGACGACCAATCGATTGCCATGACACCAATGACTGGCTGCTGCCGCAGGCCATGGGATCGGCCGGCTTTTCCCATCCCTCTTCAATCAATTCGTCGGCACGTAGCGAGGCAGCGTCCGCGATCTTCAATAGGAATCTGGCAACGACGCCGTTGACGACGAACAGCGTCCCCAGTCCGACGATAACGACCCCCAGGCTCACGGCGACGCGGCGGGGAAGAAACCAATTCAGCTTTTCCGACATCCAAACACAAAAGCTGACGAATGTCCGCCCGACGGTGATGAGCAAAACGCCGAACACGACCGCAAGAACAGCGGTTCGGATCGGATAGGCGGACTGCAACGGAGGCATGTCCATCAACTCTCGGATCGAATTTTGCCAGTAGGTCATGTGCCACAGGCAAACGACAAAGATGATTGCTACCAGAACGACCGTGACGCGTTTGGCGTAGAATTCCAGCTTGCGTCGGGGCGCCGGCAATTCGAAAAACAAATAGGCGATGACCAGCAAGACGCCCACCCCATATCCAAATGCGAGCGCGAATCCCGACAGCAGCCCTTGAACCATGATGTTCCGGGGCAACAGCGATGGCGTGACCGAAGCAGCGAAGAAAAGCGCCGCGGTGATTAGACCGATAAATGAGAACCGCCCCAGGTACTGCTGAATGCGATTTGGCAATGCCACCCGAATGCTCCCTTTGTCTCGTCGCGATGCCGGCTTGTCTCGTCGCGATGCCGGCCACTTTTGATGCCGAACCCACTGTCATTCCGAGCCGATTCGAATCAACCGCGATCCCGTTCGCACGACGAGCCCGCTCGGCAAAACCGCGATCATGCCAGTATCGGATGCAGGATTTCGCCGTGCACATCCGTCAGGCGAAATCGCCGACCCTGGTATCGATAGGTCAGCCGTTCGTGATCGATGCCCAACAAATGCAGCAGCGTGGCTTGGAAGTCGTGCACGCCCACACCGTCTCGGGCAACGCTGAACCCGAACTCATCGGATTCACCGTACGTCATTCCCGGCTGGATTCCTCCGCCGGCCATCCAGATCGTGAACACGTACGGATGGTGGTCGCGCCCCCAACGCTTCGTGTCTTCGATGCTTCCTTGCAAGAACGGAGTGCGTCCGAACTCGCCACCCCAGATGACCAACGTGTCCTCCAACAGTCCTCGCTGTCGGAGGTCCTTGACCAGGGCGGCCGAAGGAGCATCGGTGTCTCGGCACTGGATCTCCAACTGACTGTTCAAATTGCGATGCTGGTCCCAACCGGCGTGCATCAACTGAATGAAACGCGTGCCCCGCTCGGCCAACCGCCGCGCGATCAGGCAGTTGTATGCATACGATCCCTTCCTGGTAACGTCGGGACCGTACATCTTCAGCGTCGCTTCGGTCTCGTCGGACAGGTCCGTCAATTCCGGAACCGAAGCTTGCATCCGGTAGGCCATTTCATATTGCCGAATTCGCGTGGCGATCTCCGGGTCTCCCACCACATCCAGGCGATTCTGGTTCAGAGCCGCCAGATCACTCAACATCCCACGCCGCCGCTGGCGGTCGATCCCAGGCGGGTCGGAAAGGTACAGAACCGGATCACCGCTTCCGCGAAACTTAACGCCCTGATGGACCGTCGGAAGAAAACCACTGCCCCAGTAGTAGTCGTAGAAAATCTGCCCGCACGACGCTTCTTTATCGCGTGATGTCATTGCAACAAATGCGGGCAATTCCTCGGTTTCGCTCCCCAACCCGTAGCTGAGCCAGGAACCGATGCTGGGACGCCCGGGGCGTTCGTCGCCGGTCAGGAAGAACGTGATGGCCGGAGCGTGATTGACTTGCGTGGTGTGCATCGATTTGATGAAGCACAACTGGTCGGCGATCGCAGCGGTCTGGGGAAGAAAACTGGAAACGGTCGCACCGCTGTCGCCGTGTCTCGAAAACCGAGTGATCTCTTTCAGACAGGGCCTCTCGGTCTGGCCGCCGGTCATCGTGCTGAATCTGGCCCCGCCGACGACCGAATCGGGGATCTGCTGACCATGCATTTTGGTAAGCATCGGCTTGTGGTCGAACAGGTCCACGTGCGAGGGCGCCCCGTTTTGCAGCAGGTAGATCACCCGTTTGGCCTTCGCCGCATAGTGCGGAAGGCTCGGTAATCCGCCGCCGGCCCGGGCATCTCGCCCCAGCAACGTCGCCAGCGCCGCCAGCCCGACACCGGTCCCCGCCGAACTGAAAAGCTGACGTCGTGTTTGCTCGCGATTGAAGAACATCAAGTCCTCTTCGTTGGTCATGGTCCAATGGCGTTGCGTTGGAATCGCCGGCGGTGGTTCAAAGGCAGGAGCCTTGGAGACAGCCGGTTCCCAGGCGGGAGCATGGAAACCAGAAGACAAACGCTCTAACTCCCCTGCTCTCTCCGGTTCGTCGCTCCCGACGATCTCGTTCCCAGGCTCCCGCCTGGGAACGCACTGCAAGCCAGGCTCCCGCCTGGCGTCCCCAAATTGCCAAACCACCGCGTCCCCGGGCCCACCCATCTCACGGTCCCGACAACACCTCATCCAAATTCAAAATGGTCGAACAAATCACGGTCATTGCCGCGTGCTCGACCGCGTCCAATTCCCGATCACGCGGCGAGTCCCCCACCGACAGCAATGCTTCGGCCTGATCGGGGTGCTGGGCGTAATCGTTGCGAAGCACCGCCAACCGCTCGGCCAACACGCCGGCTTCGAACTCGTTCGGCTCCCGAGCGGTCGCCATCCGAAAGGCTCGCCGGATTCGCTCAGAATCCAAACCGGTTTGCATCATCACCCGCTGGGCCATCGCCCGCGCCGACTCGACAAACGCCGTTTCATTCAACGTCGTCAACGCGTGCAACGGTGTGTTGGTCCGCGTCGGCTTGACCTCACAGGTCTGGCGTTTGGCGCTGTCAAAAAACATGGTCGGTCCGACAATGCGTCGCCAAAACACGTACAGGCTCCGCCGGAACAGCGCGGCGCCCTGATCGGCCTGATAGCGAATCTTCCCAAAGGTCGCTTCCGCCCAGATTCCCTCGGGCTGGTACGGTTTGACCGGCGGACCGCCGACCATCGGATCCAACAGTCCGCCCAGGGCCAAGGCTTGATCACGCAACATCCACGACGGCATGCGATCTCGCGGCGCTCGCGCCAGGAACACGTTCTCAGGATCGATTTCGTATGCCTCGTCACGCACCTGCGATTTCTGTCGATACGTCGCGCTCATCACAATCAGCTTGTGCATTCGCTTCACATTCCAACCGCTGTCGACGAACCGCCTGGCAAGCCAATCGAGCAACTTCGGGTGAGACGGCGGACTGCCCTGGCTGCCAAAATCTTCGGTCGAACGCACAATGCCGCGACCAAAGAAGGTTTGCCAGTAGCGATTGACCGTCACTCGCGCCGTCAGCGGATGCTCCGGAGTGACCAGCCACCTGGCCAACGCCAGCCGATCGGCGGATCCACTGGGCAGCGGTGGCAAGACGTCCGGCGTATCGGCCGTGACCGCGACCTCCGTGGGCTTGTCGTATCCACCGCGTTCCAACACCAGCGTCTCGCGCCGTCGCTCCGCCGGCAATTGGTCCATCACCATCACGGAGACCTGTTGCCGATCCAATTGTTCAATCTGCTGATTCAATCGATCGCGTTGAGTCACGCTCTTTTCCCAATCCGGCACGTGGCGTGCGCGAAACGCTTCGCGGACCTGCTTTTGCTGGGCAGTGGAGCGTTCATCCGCTGAGACCAGAACGGCGGAAACCAGATCGATCGGCAACCCCGACGAGGACTCCCCAACTTTTTTGAAGTAATACCCGGCGATGCCACCCGTGTTCACGATCTTGATCAACAGGTCGTTTCGACCCTCCTTCAGTTCCAGATCGATGACTTCCTGGTCCTCAGCCGCAGCCCGCGCGGCAAAGTTCTCCAAGACTTGCCGGCCATTGAGAAACACTTTGATCGCGTCGTCAGAACCCAACGAAACGCGAATGCTGATCGCCGCCGGCGACAGAATCGAACGATACAGATACGTCGCTCCGATCGTCGCAGGCAATTCATTGACACGTCCGTCCGCCAGCGACTCCTTCTGAGTCCACTGCTGACCGCGAACCGTCGCTTCCAAATCGACCTGCTTCTCGGGACCCAAGTCCTGGTCGAAGGCTTTTTTGCCATCCAACTCAAACGGTCCAAGCTGCCACCACGGCGAAAACTCGATCGTGTGGTCCGCGGTGCCCAATCGCTCGCGAAGCTCCGCCTCCCATTGAGCCTGCTGCGCGTCAACGGCTTCATCGGGCGCCGCAAGTTTCGCGTCCAATGCCTCACGCTGCCGGACAAGCGATTGACGACGGAGACGCTGTTCGGGATTCAGGTACTCCAGCACCGGTGGAGTCTTGCCGCGTCCGCTCCGTCCGGTTTCCGAGGTCTGATTGAAAAACGCGTACAACCGAAAATAGTCTTTCTGTGAGATCGGATCGTATTTGTGATCGTGGCACCGGCAGCACGTCATGGTCAGTCCCATCCAAACGGTCGCCGTCGTCTCGGCGCGGTCGAACACGTTTTCAACGCGAGTCTCTTCGGCGATGCGTCCGCCCTCTCCGTTGAACATGTGGTTGCGATTGAATCCGGTTGCCAGGACTTGCTCCGGCGTCGCATCGGGCAGCAGATCCCCGGCCAGCATCGCAATGGTGAATTGATCGAAGGGCAAGTTGCGGTTGAGCGCGTCGACCAACCAGTCGCGCCAGGGCCACATCGTGCGTGTCGGATCGCCTTGAAACCCGTCGGTGTCCGCGTAGCGGGCTGCATCCAACCAATCCCACGCCATCCGTTCTCCGTAGCGGGGCGATGCAAGCAGACGATCCACCAGTTTCTCGTAGGCCTGATCGGAATCATCCGCCAGAAACGCGTCGATTTCGGCCAGAGTTGGCGGCAACCCCGTCAGATCCAGCGTCAATCGGCGGATCAATGTCTCTCGCGAAGCCTCTTCCTGCGGCGTCAGCCCGTTCGCTTTGGCAGCATCCAGGATGAAGGCATCGATTTCATTGCGGGCCCACCCCGAATCATCGTCGGGCGCAACCACCGGTGCCGGCGGCACGAACGCCCAGTGCTCCGACCAATTGGCACCCGCCTGGACCCAGTCCACCAAAACTTTCTTCTCAGCGGACGTGAGCTCCAGCTTCGATTCCGGCGGCGGCATCCTGTCGGCTGGATCTTCCGCCAGTATCCGTTCGATCGCCACGCTGTTGGCAACGTCGTTGGGCACGAACGCAGCGTATCCCCCCAGATCCCCCAGTGCTCCGGCAGCGTTGTCCAACCGCAAACCCGATTCTCGGGTCGCCTCGTCGGGCCCATGACAGGGAAAACACTTGTCCGACAAAATCGGTCGGACTTCGGTATCAAAATCCACCCCGGCGGCGCAGCACCGAACGGCAAACAGCAGCACCAACAGAATGGAGGGGCACAATCGCGTGCAACGCATGCGGATTCTGGGGGAGGTCATGGCAGGTGGGGGAAAGCACTTCCATTTTAGACACACACACCCGGTCGTTGCTGCGGCGGATCTGCATCGACTTCACCAAAGTTCACATGAACGTCCGTCAGGAGGTCGCGCACTGATTACTTCACCCTCCCGCTCGCGGGAGGGTCGCGGAGGAGCCTGCGACGACGCGGGGAGGGTTGTGAATGGTTAGCGAGCGTTTGCAGGTGTGTCGCAAAGAAGGCCCAAAGGAAGCGTGAACGGGATTTGGGACCGCCCACGTCCAACGCCGACGCATTTGCTGCTAAAACTCGCATTCGCTTTCCCCCCAATCCGCCGACGAAGACATCATGCCCGCCTGGTACGCCATCACCAACGAAAACGTCGTTCCGTCCCCCGGATTGCTGATCTATCCGGATCGCATCCGACGAAACCTGCAACGAATGGTCCAGTGGTCCGGCGATGCCAGTCGCATCCGGCCGCACGTCAAGACTCACAAACTGCCGCAAATCATCCAGATGAAGTTGGAGGCAGGAATCACCAAGTTCAAGACGTCCACGATTGCGGAATCGGAGATGACGGCCTCCGCCGGTGGGAAGGACGTGCTGCTGGCGTATCAACCCGTCGGGCCGAATATCCAACGCTTGATCAAGCTGCAACAAGCGTTTCCGGAAACGTGTTTTTCCACCATCGTCGACAATGAGCCCATCGCACAAGAGCTGTCCGGCGCCGCCGAAGCTGTGGGCCTGGTCATCCGAACCTACCTGGATTTGAACGTGGGAATGGACCGCACCGGGATCCCGCCGGGCCCCGAGGCAGCGACGGTGTACCGGTCGATTTGTCAACTTCCGGGGCTGCACGCCTCGGGGTTCCACGCCTACGACGGCCATTTGCATGACACCGACGCCGACCGACTGCTTCAGCAAGCGGAGCAGGCGTTCGCCCCCGTATGGCAACTGCGAGACCAACTCCGTGGCGAGGACTTTTCGGTGCCCCAGATCGTCGGATGCGGCACCCCGACGTCGCAGCTGATGTTGGCCCGACACGAAGACATCGAGGTCAGCGCCGGAACGTCGGTGCTGTGGGACGCCGGGCAACCGTCGCTGGGCCCGGAAAGTGACATGGAGCAAGCGGCCGTGCTGATCTGTCGTGTGATCAGCCGCCCGACCGGGGACCGACTGTGCATCGATCTGGGGCACAAAGCCGTCGCGTCGGAGTTTCCCCTGCCACGCGTGAAGTTCTTTGGCCTGGAGGAGGCCCAGCAGGTGATGCACAGCGAGGAGCACCTCGTGTTACAGACCCCGCGCGCCGCTGACTTTCCCCCCGGAACCGTGCTGTATGGTGTTCCCTACCACATCTGCCCGACCGTCGCGCTGCACAGTCACGCCTGGCCGGTCAGCGATGGCAGAGCGGGAGCGCCTTGGCCGGTCGTCGCCAGGAACCGTTCACTGACGGTTTGACCTGCCAATCGCAGAACGAGAGATCTGTCGTCCCTTCGGGACTAGGGGGATTGGGTGGAGACTGAAACCGGCGGGCAAGCCCGGGCTTGACCGCCGGTTCACTTTCGCACCAAACACCCAGCCCCGAAGGGGCGACAGAAACTGGCGAATACATCCTCCACACCAAACACCATCGATCCGCACCATTCGCTCGCCATCCCAAATCCAATTCATTTTGCGGTTCCACCGCGCATTGGGCGACGCAGCGCGTTACGATCGATTCCTGCGACGTTCGGCATTCGGGCTCAATCGGGGAATCCCTCATGGCGAAGATTGCGATCATCAATCCGGCATTCGAAGTCTCATACTGGGGTTTGGAATACGCCCAGCGGCTGATGGGCTTCAAGGCAAACATGCCCGTTGCCAGCCTGCCCCTGCTGGCCGCTTTAACGCCGGCCGAACACGAAGTCGTCCTGATCGACGAGAACGTCCAACCAATCGATTTTGATTCCCTGTCAGACTGCGACATCATCGGCGTGACCGGGATGAGTGTCCAACGGTTCCGGATGGAGGAAATCCTTTCGGAACTAAAGTCTCGCGACCTGTTTGTCATCGCTGGCGGGCCTTGGGTCACGGTCGAAGAAGACTACTTCGGCGATCTGGTCGACGTCACGTTTGTGGGCGAAGCCGAGCAGACCTGGCCGCTGTTCCTGCAGCAATGGGCAACCGGCACGCACCAGACGCGATACGAACAGTCAGAAAAGACCGACATGTCGACGGTACCGACGCCACGTCATGACTTGCTCAAGAACAAGGACTACATGCTCGGCAGCTTGCAATTCTCTCGGGGATGTCCTTTCCAATGCGAGTTCTGTGACATCATCGTCACCTTCGGCCGCCGGCCCCGAATCAAGCAAGCCTCTCAGATCCTCGCCGAACTCGAATCACTTCGCGCCCACGGTGTGGAAATCGGCTTCATCGTCGATGACAACTTGATCGGAAACAAGAAGGCGATCAAGCCGATCCTGGCCGAAGTCGCTCGCTGGCAGGAACAACACGGCTACCCAATGGTCTTCAGCACCGAGGCATCGCTGGATCTGTGCGAAGACGAAGAATTGATGGAGCTGATGGCCCGTTGCAACATTCAATCGGTCTTCATCGGGATCGAGAGCCCGAATGAAGACTCGCTCAAGGAGACCCGCAAGTATCAAAACGTTCGCGAGAAGGGCGGAACGATCGTGCAGAAGGTTCGCCGCATCCAAGACTTTGGGCTGGAGGTCTGGTGCGGGCTGATTGTGGGATTCGACAACGACACGCCGGAGATCTTCCAGCGGCAGAAACAGTTTCTCAAAGACGCCCGGATCACGCACGCGATGATCGGGTTGCTACACGCGATCCCGAAAACACCGCTCCATGCACGACTGCTGCGTGAAGGACGCCTGGACACCTCCGACGAACACCCGTTCGGAACCAACGTCATCCCAAGGCAAATGTCGCGTGAAGCGCTGCTCAACGGCTACCTGGAAACGATGCGTGAGTGCTACGAGCCCGAAGAGTACTTCGACCGCTTGGATTCTTTGTTCCTGGACGACGGGTTTCAGTTTCGAATCTTCAAGACAGATTTCTTCCGGAAACACCGCTGGATGCGAATGAAGCATTTCAGCTTTTTCATGGTCGGATTCGTGGTGATGTATTGGCGGTTGATGCGTGGTGTTCCCGACGCAAAGCTGCGCCGTGTCTATCGACAACGCATTTGGGGCGCGATCAAGGCAAGGATCGCCACGCCATCGATCTTCTTCTTCTACACGATCAAGTGCGCGATGCATTACCACCACCACAAGATGACGCACGACATGATCGACGACCCCAGCAAATTCGTGTCGTCCTACGGCAAGGCGATGAGAACCGGCCCTGCACACCCGACACCGCGTCCGCCCAAACAACAAGTGGTGCCGCTTCCAACCGCAGCGTCGTCCAACTAACGAACCGTCGTCCGTCCGAGCCTTCACCGCACCGCTTGGAGGTCATGCAGCATTGGTTCACCCTCCCGCAAGCGGGAGGGTCGCGGAGGAGCTTGCGACGACGCGGGGAGGGCTGTCCGGCCCGATTGATTTCAGTGGGTTCACGAACACACCCTCCCCAAAGGCTCGTGCCTCGCCTTTGACCCTCCCGGAGGGAGGGTGAATTTCAGAAAAGCATGCTTTTTCCTGGCTCGGAAAGCTGCACGACCTCCAAGCGGGAGGGTGAAGTTCTTTTGCGAGTGATTCCCTTTGCGTCGACATCAATGCCTTGAGGGTGAAGCGAATTGCCGACGTGACACTTTCCGCTGGGCATGCCACACATGCCAATGCCCCGCTTCAATTACGTCGGCGTCGCCTGCAGCACGGCACCAACGCCGCGATCGCAAGAAACACAGCCGCCCCCGGTTCCGGAACGGCCGTCACGAAATTGACGCCCGTGACCCGAATGTTGTCGATGGCCACGCCGTCAAAGCGTCCCAGTTGGTCCGCCACTCCGCCGATCGACCAACGGATGCCCAACGTTTGCCCGTCTTCGAGAGGATCGATGGTGGGTCCGCCGATGAACACGCTGGCCGGAAGGAACAAGTCATTGAACTGTTCGGTTCGCGTCCATTCCGGGTTTGCACTGGCGGCCAGGTCGGTCGTGAATCCCGGAATGCCATCGATCGAGTCGTTGAATTCAATGGTAGCCGACTCTCCGAGCGCCTCCGGATCGACGTACAGGTTTTCATCGCTGCCGTTGAAAACCCACAGGTCATAGTCCACGTAGACGGCATCAAAAACGACTCCGGTCTGATTGCGAATCCGCAAGATCGGATCCACGCCGGCCAGCTCGGTGGGGCTGCCGCCGCTGACGATCCCGGCCTGAATCCCCATGGCGACATTGCCGCCTCCGGTGTCGACGGCGTACAGGCCCGGAGCGGGCATCGCACCGGAAACCGTCCCGCCGGCAAACAGCCCGGACGTGCTGGACTCGCCAAAGTCACTGAACTGGCTTCCGCCGACGTCAAAGAACTCGATCGACCAGTCGTTGGAATCCAATGTCCCAGCGCCACCGCCGGGTTGCAGCCCGCCGCCGTTGAAACCTTGAAAGTCAATCAACACCGGCTGATTGGCCACGCCGATCACCAGTTCGGCCCGCACACCATTCCCACCCAAGACCACCACCAAAGCGGCTGCCAAAAAGGGCATCGCCAAACGATTCCGGATCGACATCATGTTGCCAAACTCCCAGGTCAATGAAGTGGCCCCAGTGTACACCAAGTTTCCAGGAGGGAGTGCATTTTCGGAGGCTGCGCCGTTCCGTCACAGATCGCGCCGTAAGGCATGCTGTGCATGCCGGACTCCGATCGTCATCACGAATTCCACTGTGTCATGCACAGCATGACCTACGATATTGCCTTGACACGAATTGGTAGGGCATGCTGTGCATACCATCGCGATCGGCTAGGATCATTTCATGCCGGACTACCGCAGAGCGTCCGTGCCCGGGGGCACGTATTTTTTTACCGTCGTGACGTACCAACGTCACAAATTGTTCTGCCAGCCCAGAGCAATCGCATTGCTCGGCAGCATGTTTCGTCGATTCGTGCTGCGGTGGCCGATGCGCGTCGACGCACTGATCTTGCTTCCCGATCACTTTCACACGATCTGGACCTTGCCGCCGGCGGATTGCGCGTACTCAATGCGCCTCGGCTGGGTCAAGAAAGAGTTCACCAAGCATTGGCTCGCAACCGGCGGTGATGAAACAAGGGTCACCTCAGGCATAACGCGCGAGCGCCGCCGAGGAATCTGGCAGCCAAGGTTTTGGGAACACACGATCCAAGACGAAGACGATTTCCAGCACCATTTCGACTACATCCATTGGAACCCCGTCAAACACGGCTACGTGCAATGCCCAAAGGATTGGCCCCATTCCAGTTTTCACCGCTGGGTCAAGAAAGGCGTCTACCCAGAGCATTGGGGTTGTTACACGCGAGGCGCCGCCAGATCTCCGCTCGACCCCAGCGCAATCAAAGAAGCAGGCGAACCGTAGGGCATGCGATGCCGTCCATCCCCGAGCTCTCCGCAGGCCGACCATCTCCGGCCGTAGGGCATGCTGTGCATACCAGGAACAGGCACGAAGCAAATCTTCGGGCTCGACCCACGTCGACACGGCTAACGGGGTTCTGTCATGCACAGCATGACCTACTTAACTCGCATCAGAAGCAGTTGCGAGCGAACGAGCAAAGCGTCAGGCAGAGCCGACCTACTTGGGTGGTCCCGTGTAGATTCGTTGCCCCAACAGATTCTTGATGAATTGGGAAGCCTTTCCAACGGCATACCCGTAGTCTAGTTCAAGGGCTGGTGGCTTTAGATCCTTTGCAAGCACTTGGTACTCGACCCCGCTATTGTAAGGTTTTGCGTGCGCCCCTCCCTTTGTACCACTAAACAGATGGGAAATCCTATTCCTGCCTCCGATCATCACCCATGACGGAGACTTTAGTGACGAATATCCAAATTGAGTGACTGTTACCGTTCCCGAAGCTGGGACCTTCGGTACGAACAAACCGCCTAAGAGAATACCGCTCCCCGTTGATAGTGCTATTGCTTCAATGTCGAATTCTTGAATCTCGCCAGTCGCATAATCGAAGATCTGAACCCCTAGTTCGCTTCCTCCACCTGCCGTGCCTCCAACCGCCGCTCCGCCAGCGAGTCCACCACCCGCAGCTGCGGAGATAGCGGGGCCTGCCAATCCAACGATGGCTCCCGCAAGTGCACCCCGCTTGGCGCCTCCCCAGACGGCATTGGAAAATGCCTTTACTGAAGGCGAAGACACGTTGCCATGAATCACATCCATGAACACGCGTGTGTCAGACGTCAGATAGAGACCTCCTGAAAACGCTCCTCCAAAGACAGCACCCACAGTCGTCGCAATCGAAACAGAAACAACTACGGATGAGAGACTTACGTTTCCAGACGGATCGATCAGGTTTGTCGGACTGTTGTGCGCATATGCGAACTTATGGAGCGTGAGTGGGTCGTTCAGCACTCCCTCAAAGCTATCCCTTGACACAAAACGCCCCAAGCTCGGGCTCACATACCTTGCACGCAAATAATCCAACCCCAGAACCAAGTCCCGCTGCTCACCCGCAAACAGATACACATTCCCCGACGATCCCACCTGCCCAATCGTCTGGCCGAACGCATCGTAGATGTAGCTGTCGGTGACAATGCCACTACCGTTGGTCAGCGCTCTTGTGCTGCCCAAGCCATCGACATGGTAGAACGACTTGCCGGTTTCGCCGTGGCGGTTCTGGGAGATCAGGTCGAGGCCGTGGACGTAGGAGACTTTGAGGATGCCGCCCGGCGTGTATTCCTCCAGCACCTGTGAGTACGGCCGATTGGCGTCGATCAGGAATTGGGTGATGACCGGCGTGCCTTCGGGATCGAGCGTCTTGGAAACTCGGATACCATCGACGTCGTATTCGTAGGCGACATCGTTCGTCCCGTCAGCGTTCGTGTCGGCGGCGATCAGACGGTTTTCAAAATCCCACTCGTAGCGCACCTGATCGACACCGTCGACGGCTTTTCTGAGCGTGTTGCCGTTGTCGTCGTACTCATACGTCGTCACCATGCTGTCGAGTGTTTCTTCGAGCAAGCGATCATTGTCGTCGTATAGATACGTCGTCGCACCTTCGCCGGAATCATCTCGCTCCAAACGGTTTCCGACGTCGTCGTAGACGTAATCAATCGTTCGACTGGGGGTGTTGCCGGCGCCGGGGTCATAAATGTCTTCGCTGAGCAGACGGTAGAGTTCGTCGTAGTCGTATTCCACGCGTCGTCCGTCATGTTCAGTGACCGCGATCCGGTTTCCGACTTTGTCAAGGTCATATTCGAAGCTTGCAAACACCTCATCCGTCGTGGTGTTTTTGTGCTCGATCATGGTCAAACGACTCTGAGCATCGTACGAGCGGAATTCGGCTGTGCCGTTGGGCAAGTGCATCTCGGTCGGACGGCCCGCGGCGTCGTAGACATAGGTAGTCGTCAGCCCCTCGGGGTCGGTCACCGTTTCGGTCCGGCCGAGCGCGTCGAAGGTGTAGCTGGTCGTTCGCGGGTCGTTCGAACCGATCGCCGTGGTCAGCGATGTCCGGTTGCCCGTCGCATCGTAGGTGTAACTGATTTCAGCCCCATCGGGGTCGGTTCGTGAAACAAGTCGATCTCGCTCGTCGTATTCCCACTCGGTTGTTCCGCGGCCATCGGTGGCCGTTTCTCGCAACCCCGTCACCGTGTAGGTGAACGTTGTCGCGCTGCCGTCGGGGAAATTCTTGGCCGTCAGACGATCGCGAACATCATAGTCGAATGAGATCGACTTGCCGTTGAAGTCGGTGGTCTCAATCACTCGAGCAGCGGCATCAAATTCGGTTTCACTTCGCTGTCCCATTGGCAAGACCGTTGCCGTGCGTCGGCCCAACCCGTCGTACTCGAACGTCGTGCTGTGATCGTTGGCATCCGTCTGGGTGACCAGATTGCCCAGTTCGTTGTAGGCGTACTCGGTTCGAAGTGCTTTCAGCTCTTGCGTGGCCGGATCGGTCACGTACTGAATCACGGCCGTCAAACGGCTGGCATCGTCATATTCGTATTCCGTGACATTCCCGTTGGCGTCTGTCCGCGATGCCAATCGCTTGCTGGAATCAAACGAGCTCCGATTGCGTGCGTTGTCTGAATCATCGCTCGGGGTGTCGTCCGGCAGAATGGTTTCTGACAGGAGCCCACCGGCGGTGTAAACAAACTTCGTCACGTTCCCGAGCGGATCGATACTCGCGGTTCGGCGGCCCGCTGAATCAAATCGGTCAATGATCCGAGGGTTGTCACTGTCGTCGCCAGGTGTGTCGTCGGGAAGGATCGTCTGAGTGACATTGCCCGCGGCGTTATAGACAAACTGAGTCCGATTGCCGAGTTCGTCGATTTCGGCGACCGTTCGCCCCGCGCGGTCATACACCGATTCGGTGAACGGATTGTCCGACGGGTCCAAATCGTCCGGGTCCGCCGCGGTGATGGCGGGGAAGATCGTCTTGGTTTGGCGGCCGGCGGAGTCGTACTCGAAACGCGTCACCCGTCCCGCCTCGTCGATCTGAGCAATGACTTGACCGGCGGCATCGTATTGGGTCTTGGTGCGAGGATTGTCGGCGTCCGTTCCCGGGGTGTCGTCCGGGTAGATCGTTTCCGTCAATTGGCCGCGATCGTCGTACAAGAACTTCGTGATGCGTCCGAGGGCGTCAATTGACTGGACGGGATTACCAACTGCATCGAAAACCGTCCCACTTCGCGTCAGGATCACACCGTTCTGCTTGACCGTCGTCGATGTCACGCGGCCGTCGCGGTCATACTCGTTTTCCGTCACCACGGTGCTGGGACCGCTGGAAGTGGTGTAGCTGACCGTCTCCGTCAGCTGATTCCCGTTTTCATCGTAAGTGAAACTTCTCACCGCTCCGGTCGCGTCTTCCTGGCGCGTCACGCGGCCGGCGCCGTCGTATTGGAACAGGGTGACGTTGCTGCCGACCACCAGCCGCGTCGGGTTGCCGCTGCTGTCGTAATTGAACTCGGTTCGTAATCCGTCAGCGTCCGTGGTTGCGAGCAGATTTCCGTTGGAATCGTAAGAGTTGGAGGTCGTGTTTCCATTAGCGTCGGTGGTGCTTACCACATCTCCGAAAGAGTTGTACGTGTACCGGGTGGTGTTCCCTTTCGGATCGGTTTCGAGCAACACATTGCCGCGACTGTCATACTGATAGCTCGTCGTCAGCTCGGTGCCATCCTCGAGCACCTGCGTGACGGCCGTTTCAAGTGTCGGATCATTTGTGTCGCCGTACTGGTAATTCGTGACCAAGCCTTCGGCATCAATTTCCGTCACGACATTTCCGTAGGTGTCGTATTCGTAAGTCGTTTCGTTGCCCAACTGGTCGGCAACCGTTTGGATGAAGTTGTCCGGGTTGTAGTTGATCGCGATTTCCTGCCCGTCAGCATCGACCATTCGTGAAAGGCGTCCGTCGTCGTCGTAGATGCTCTTCACGCCGACGCGGCCGAGCGGATCAATCACCTCTTCCAAGTAGTGCGGCCGATCGTTCCGGTACACCATCTCAGTCGTGTTGCCTTCGCGATCGGTGACGCTGACCAGATCGCCCGCGGCGCTGTAGCCGTACTCGATGCGGTTCCCTTCGGGGTCGATCACCGCGGTGATCCTGCCCCGGCCGTCGCGTTCGAATTGGATTTCCGCTCCGGTAGAGCTGCGAATGCCGGTCTCTTCGAACATCAGTTTGTTGCCGTTCCGATCGCGGATCAGATCGGCGTCTCCCGTGTCACCATTGATTTCATACACCAGCCCCTCCTTGGTCGTGAGCGTGTAGCCGCCTCCGAAGATCGAGTCGGACGGGTTGTAAGCCCAACCGCTTCCAAAGCCTACAAACTCGCCGTCGATGTTCATCAGGTCCGCCCGCGGCACTTCCAAGCGACTGGTCACACCTTCGTCGGGCACGAACTTTGGACGCCAAATTCCTAAGTACGCCCCGGCGATCCCCGGTGCGATCTCGGGCTCAAAAGTGAAGCCTTCACGGCCTCCACCAGGTGTTGTGACATAGACACGCGCGTTATAGAAGAATCGGTTGTAAATCCCAATGTCTTCCAACCCGGACTTCGGAACGCTCGTTCGCAAATCCGTGTCGTGGATATTGAGACGCCAGCCATAACCCAGGTCGCTTTGGTTGGCCGCGTCGAGCGTGTCATAGGTTCGGCTGACGACGATTGGAACGCCGGAGACCGGAACCGTCAGATCCGTGAACGACAGCGTGAAGTTTCCGAGCTTCAAATCCCCCGTCACGCTGACGGGCACCTGCACCTCCGCATCGTTGCCACCACTGTCGACCGCGTAGATCCGCAGCAAGTACTCGTCGTTTTGCAGCATGCTGGGGTCGAACGTTCCCAGTTCGCCGTCGGCAACGTTGCCCGTTCCTCGGAAGACTTCGACGAAGTCGCCGTCGCCGACCAGCGGAGCCACTTCGATGGTGTAGTAAGCCAGGTCGGGGTCATTGATCGTTCCCGTGACACTGATCGGCCCGGTGATCTGCTGATCGATGGTCGGCGACGTGATCTCGATCTCGGGGTCTCCGACGACACTCGGATCGGTGATCCGCAGCGTCGCCGCCTCGGTCGTCCGATTGCCCACCGAGTCCGTGGCGGTGGCGGAAACGACGAACGAACCGGCGGTATCCCCGGGCAGTGTCGCCCGGCCGCGTGAATCCAGCACCAATACTTCGCCGTTGACCGTCGCCGTCACCGAGGCCACGCGGATGTCGTCGACCGCGGTCACAATCACGGTGACATCGCTGCCGATTTCGGCCGGATTGTCGCTAAAGCTGACTTGAACCTGCGGGGCCTGGCTGTCTTCGCGGACGACCAGATCGTATCGCAACCGAACCAGACCGAAAGCATCACCCGCCGTCAGCGACACCGGATGGGTCCCCACGTCGTCGGTGCCGACGTCCCACGTCACCCGACCGTTGGCGTCGATCATCATTCCCGCGGGACCTTCTTCGATCACATAGGTCAGGCGATCTCCGTCGGGATCGCTGGCCGGGAAGTTCATCCGGTAGGTTTCGCCCGGCAGCGCGGAGTACACCGGCGGTCCAGTGATGATGGGCAACCGGTTGGCCGCACGGACATCGATCTTGAAGGTTTGCCGCGCCTTGGCACCTTCGGCGTCGATCGCGACCACGGTGATTGTGTTCTCACCAGTCTGCGTCCCGGCCGGCGTCCAAGTCAACAGGCCCGTGTTCGCATTCAGCTGGACTCCGTCCGGCACGTCACCCTCCAACGCGAACGAATCCAGACTGTTTTCCGGATCGATCGCGGTCACGAGGTAAGCCAAGGCCACGTCAACCTGGGCGACGGTCGGAGGCGTCGAAGTGATGGTCGGTGCAATGTTCTCCGGAGCGACGTCCACCACAATTTCAAACGACTGTTTTGCGGATCCGCCCTGCGCATCGAAGACTTCCACGGACACCGGATGCGATCCGATCTGGGACTCGCCCGGACGCCACGTGATCACGCCGGTGGTATCGTCCAATTTGATCCCTTCGGGGCCGTCCAACAGTCGAATCCCCAGCGGATCACCGTCGGGATCCTCCGCGCCGATGCCGTAGCCATAGACGCGATCTACGTAGGCCTGTGTCGGGGGCGTGGTGACAAATGCCGGTGACGAATTCACCGGCCGAACGGACACGGTGAAGGACTGTCGTCCGATTCCGCCGAACGGATCGCTGGCTTCGACGACCACGTTGTAGGAGTCCAGTTGATCATCACCCGGGGTCCAGCGGATCTCGCCGGTCTGGTCGTTGATCGACATGCCGACCGGTTTGGTCGCCAGCGAGTAGGCAACGAAGTCTCCGTCGGGATCCACGGCGGACACGTCGTAGCGGTACATCTGCCCCAGCACCGCGGTAAACGCCGGGTTGGAAGTGATCGCGGGCGCCGCGTTCTGTTGACCGACCACAACATCGATGGATCCGGTTTGGGTGATCACGCCGCCGCGGCCGTCCGAGATCTGCAGCGAGATGTCATGGGTACCGACTTGCCCGTTGGTTGGCGTCCAGCGAACCAGGTTTGGCGCATCCGCCCCCGCACCGACGGTCATACCGCTGGGGCCCTGCGTCACGGTGAACGCCAGCGGATCGCCGTTGGGGTCCAAAGCTTCGACGCGATACAACAGCGTTCCGCCCAGCCGCACGCGGCTCGGCAGTTCGGAGAAGACGAACGGGTAGGCGTTGGCGCCCACTTCCGCGACTTCGATGTCGAAGGATTGTGTCGTTTCACCGCCCGAAGGATCACTCACCCGAATCGTCATCGTTTGCGTCCCAACCTGGTCGGCGGTTGGTGTCCAATTCAGAACGCCTGTCTCATCGATCGATGCATTGGTCGGCGAGCCGACCAGTTCGAACGACAAGTCTTCGTTCTCAGGATCCTGGGCGACGACCGTGTAGCGATACGGCAGCTCCGCAACGGCCGTGGTCGTCGGTTCCGAGGTGATCAATGGCACCCCGTTGGGGACGTACACGGTGATCGGGAACTGCTGCAGATCGAATCCGCCGTTGCCGTCCTCGACACGGATAATAATTTCCAACACGCCGAAATCGCCGCTGGCGTCCAGGTTCAAAACGGTCTTTTCGCCCTCATCGGTCTCAATCGTCTGCGTGAAGTCCTCCAACCCCGGAGTCCACGTCAGAACACCCGTGTCCGCATCAATGGACATTCCCTCGGGAATCGTGAAGACGCCGGTGTTAAGGGATCCGCGAGCCTTCAACAACTCGCCCAGCGACAGTCCTTGCAGGTCTTCCGAGTCGAACGACTCGTTCAAGAACTCGGCCTGAACCGCGACCAAGGAATACGTCAGCGTATCGCCATCCAGGTCGGAAGCATCGGCGTCATAGATGTACGGCTCGCCAAACTCGGCTTCGCTCGGCGGAAGCGAATCCAATCGCGGCGGCAAGTTGTCGACGGCGCGGACCAGGATGGTAAAGGTCTGCTGATCCGTACCGCCCCGGCTGTCGCTGACCTCCACCGTGACTTCGGTCGTGCCCAGGATTTCGAACGTCGTGTCTTCGACAGGTTCGAAAATCATGTCTTCCGTCGGGGTCCAAGTGATCAGCCCGCGGCGATCATCAATCACCATCCCTTCGGGCGAATTCAGCAATTCGTAGCTGAGGAAATCGCCGTTGGGGTCACTGGCAATGACCTGGTATTCGTACGGAACGTCCGCGACGGCATCCGTATTCGGCGTCGCGTTGATCTGCGGCGGCAGATTGTTTTCCGGTTCGCCGACGTTGATCACGAAGCTTTGCACGGTCGCCCCGCCCCGTCCGTCGCTGGCCCGGATCAGGACGGCCTGTGGACCGGAGGTGTCGGGCGTCCAGGTCAACAATCCGGTTTCATCGATCTGCATGCCTTCCGGACCGGATGCCACGACCAGCGTCACGGCGTCAAAATCGGGATCGCTCGCGGAAAGGAAGTAGCCGTAGGGCTGGCCAACGGTCGCCAGCAGTGGCGGCGTGGAATCGATCACCGGATCACTGTTCGGTGGCGTGTCGGTGGTGAACAACGTGAAGGATTGCGTGTCGATGCCGCCGCGGCCGTCGTCGACCTGGACAGTGACAACGTGCTGCTGATTGACCGCACGGAGGGTACTGCTGACGACGACATTGTCGATCTGGTGGAACGGCGACGACTGAGTCCACCGCACCGAGTTGACCTCGGTGAAATCCTCGAACGTCACCCTTTCCGGCGAGAAGTTTCCGCCGTCCGTCGTGACGGTCTTCACGACCTCGGTCCCATCGTCTCGGCGTCCCAGGAAGGTCACGGTGGAAGCCGCACCGCTGCCAAATCCGGCTTCGGCAAGATCCAGCGAGTTCAGTGTGAACGGCGCGCCACCGATCGCTCGCAGTTCCGTGACACCGGTCACGGTGCGGTTGGCCAACGCGGCGGACCCGCTGTATTCGGGACTGGCAGTGCCGTAAGCCCCCAGTCCCAACAGATTCGGGCTGAGTGCTTCGATCACGTATCCTTCGCGTTCATAGATCGTCAACGGGTCATCGCCCAATTGATCGATCCCGACGAAATCCGCGCCATCATGCTGCAGATCTTCAAAGTCCAGCGTGGAGATCTCCGCCACCTGCCAGGTGAGCTCGCCTGTATCGGACTGGACACGCATTCCGGCGGGCCCATCCAGAAGTGAATACGTCAACGGGTCTTGGTCCGCATCGTAGGCGTCGACATCATACCGATAGGTCTGGCCAGAGATTCCAAAGGCTGGTGGCGTCGACACGATGATCGGCACTTGATCACCAATCTCTTGCGACACCAGGACCGAGAAACTCTGTTCCACGGATCCGCCCCTGCCGTCATCGGCAATCACCGTCAAACTTTGGAGCCCCGCTTGGAAACCGCTCGGCTCCCACGACAAGGTCCCCGTCGTCTCGTTCAACACCAGTCCTTCGGGAACGCGTCCCAGCGACAGCGTGACGTCGTCTCCGTCCGCGTCGCTTATCTGCGGTTGGTATTCAAACACTTCGCCGACGTTGGCCACGACCGGCGGCGTGCTCAAGAATCGCGGAGGAACGTTGGGCGGCGGCTGGATCACCGACAACGTGAACTGCTGCTCGGCAAAACCGCCGCGACCGTCGCTGACTTCGATGCGAACATCGTGCGTTCCGAGATCTTCGACCGTCGGGGTCCCCGTCAACAGGCCGGTCATTGGATCGAACATGAACGATGCGGGACCGCTGATCAATCGCGGCTGCACGTCATCGTCATTGGGATCATTGGCAACAAAAGAATACTGGTACGGGCGTCCGACAAACGCCTTTGGGTTCGGTGTGGACACGATCTCCGGCGGCTGGTTCGTCTTGCCGAAGTAAACCAGGTCATAGGTGAACGACACACCCTCGGGATTGACGAACGCGATGGATCGTGATGCGGTCGATTCTCCCGGATCCAGAGTTCCGTCGTCCACCAGCGACGTGTATTCAAAGTAGGGCAAACCGTCGGGAGTGAACCCGTCGGGGCGAGCAACGCGGACCGACGGGTCGCTCAGATTGTTGATGGCGACGAACAACGGTGCGTCCACCGGGAAATTGCCGGCGTTCTCGATCGCCAGATCCGTCCACAGGCGATCGGTCGAGTCATTGAAGGACGTTCGACCATATTCCGGAGCAAAACTGGCCGACACGATGTCGCTGAACAGATCCAGCTGAGTCGGATCGGACTGTGGTTGAGTTCCCCGGATGCTGACCGTGTCGGTACTGGACTGTCCCAGAGAATCGACGGCTGTGACCGTCAGCGTGTTGACGCCCGGCGAGACCGTGATTCGCGTGAAGAAATTGCCGGACGCGTCAACAGTTTGGACGGGAGAGTCGCCCAGCTTCAAAGAAACGAGGTCGGCCGCCTGGTCCACCGAGACGCTCCCGGAGACGACCAACGACTGACCCGCGGGGATCTCTGCGCCGTCAATCGGTGAATCGATCACCACGTCGATCGACCGGGCCGACCAGCTGACCACACTGGTGTCGCTGACAAAACCGGCAGTCGCGCTGACGGTATCGGTCCCCAGCTCAAACCCTTCGTAGGTGAACTGGGCGAGGCCCTGAGCGTTGCTGACTACAAACTCCGAAGCCGCGTTGGCGCCCTGCACCGAGAACTGAACCGCCACCCCCGGAAGTGGATCGCCGTTTTGATCGACCACCGCGGCGGTAAACAGCACGCCCGTGCCGATCGCTGCGTCCGCCGATTCGGGATTCAAATCCAAACCAGACGCGACCAGGGGAGTGTCCGGATCGAATGCCAATCCCGCCGGATAGCCATACGATTCATCGGGCCCGAAGCCGTAAACGCTGGCTCCGAACGCGACCGGACCGCTGACCCGGTGGGTGCCGGGTTCCAGGACGATCTGGGCCGTGGAGTATCCGGAGGTTCCTACCGCGGTGAATTCCTCAGCGGCGACAGGTGTTCCACCAAGGGTGACCGCCCCGATGCCGCTGTCAGGGACCACCAGATTGATGAAACTGGTTTCGAACGCCTCGAAGTTGCTGGTCACGGTGTAACTGCCGAGGTATTGATTGGTCCCGGCAACGAGCATCATGAAGGGGTCGGCCGTGGCCCCGTCGAATTCCGCGCTGTTGGCGTACTGGGCGACAAGCACCGGCGCGGTCGCCGTCAAATGAGCGGCTTCGCTGAGTAACGTTTCAAGGACCTCACCGCGGTTCAGGGTTGCAACGACCGCGCCATCGATTGACACGTCGGTGGCGTCTTCACTGGCGACGACACGGAACGTGTCCCCACCGCGTGTGGCCAGGGGTGTGGTGATGAAATCGGTAGCCCACTGCGTGGTCGGGGACAATTGTTCGACCAGGTAGTCGGCGAACCCGACCGCCGGCGCCGGGATGTTCGCCGCCGAGTGTCCGCCAAAGACCGCGACGGGACGATTGCTGGTGATGACCGTTCCGGAGAGATCGCTGGGCTCCCCACCGGTATTCTGAAGCAGGTACGTTTGGCCTTCATCCAGGTTCACCACATAAGGGACGCCAGCGGTTCGGGCCCCGGTGGTGACCGAAGGCGTGACCGTTACCGAAGTCCCATCGACGGTACCGACGATAGCGAATTCGGTCCCGGGATACGTTTCGAACACATCGGGCGTCACGTCGGTGTTCTTGTATCCCAACACGACGTGTTGGGTTCCCAAGACATCCGTCGGCAGACCCAGGAATGCGTCGGTGCTTTCTCGGGCGCGGCTGACACCATACACGGTGACCTCTTCCGTCGACGTGACATGCACGCCCAGGTCCGTCACGGTATCCGAGGTGAAACTCAGATCGGCGGACAAGGGAATCGCAACGACCGTTTCCACTCCCGGGGTGACGGAAAAGCTCTTGCTGAACTCCAAACCGGGGATTTCGACGGTTCCGTTGGTGGGCCGGCTCCCCGTGATGCGCAGACTCAGCGAGGCCTGGTCGCCGGTCAATCCGATGCTGCCGGGGAACGCCAACCAGAACTCTTTGCCGCGACTGTCGGGAATCTCGCCGACGGACATGGGCCCCCGCACCGGGGCAACCAGCCTTGCGGCTTGTGATGCTTCGGAATCGGTCGGCAGTCGCCGAATTCCAACGTCGATGGTCGCGTTCATCACGCCGCCTTCGCCGCTGACGACCATGTCTGGCAAACCCAGCACGTGCCCCAACTCGTGCATCACGACGGTCAGCAAGTCGGCGCCGGCCCCGGACGCGTCGGTCGCGGCTGCCAGAGATCCGCGGTCATCCGCAGCGAACTCTTCGTCGACCAGGGGCGTTGGATCGACGAACCACCCCTGACCTGACGCATCGTCGTCAATCCACAGGGTTTGTCCGGAAGCGTAGCCCAGGAACCCGGGTGACAGATTGGCAATCCGCACCTCCAGGTCTTGGCCCAACACGTCGATGCGTCCCACGCCGGCGTCCCGCCAACGCTGGATCGCGGCAGCCAGAACGGCATCAACCTCGGTGGAAGTGACCTCCTGCACGATGCCACCACCGGCGACGTCCCCAGCGAGCCGCAGCGGTTGGGCGACGGTGAACGTCAAGTTGTCCGGATTGTAAGTCTGTGCCAGCACCAACCCGCCCGGCAATTGCGGATCGACCAGCGTCAATTGCCCGGTGTGTGAGGTGTAGGTGATCGGGACGAAGGAGGCTCCCAACGGAGGTTGGAATCCGTCCAACAGTTCGTAGTCGACTTGCCCGGCAAAATCGGCCGCGCCATCGATGGCGAACGTCGACAGATCGTTGCTACGGGCCGATCCCACCAGCAACCCGTCGGCCGTTTGCGTGAAGTCACCGGCCTGGAGTGACAAATCACGGGCATTGTCCAAGCGGATGGTCCCGGAATTGGTGATACCGTCTCCACCGGAGACGATCAAATCTTTGTCGTCCAGTTGGAGCGTCCCCGCGTTGTCGATCGCGCCAATGATCTGACGCGTGCCCGTGGTCCCGAATCCGCTACCCACCGTGGCGACGATCAAACCTGTGGACTCATTCAATAACGTGCCACCGACTTGAAGCACAGAGTTGCCGCGATCTCCGGATTGATACCCTCCCCGCTCGCTCAACTCGATCCGGCCCGCGTTGGTCAAACCGTTCTCAAATTGAACGGTCAACGTTGCGTAGGCGTTCGAGTAGGAGCTCGAATAATTCCTCGGCAATAGCCTGACGATTCCTTCAAGACCATTTGCGAAGTTACCCGACAGCGTCCGCGTCGCACTCGCGGCGTTTACGTTGCCGCTGTCGAAATAAAATAGCAACTCGCCTTGATTTACTGTCGTTGCATCATCCGGTTGAATTGCATCGAGGAAGCTGATCCGACCGTGAATGGTCCCATCGCCCAGCTCAGCGTTATCGCGGAGTACGAAACTTCCGTCGCCGACGATGTTGCCCGCGGAGGGGTTGAACCTCGCGCCGGTCACGGTCATCGAATAACCTGAACCGACATTGATCGTTCCGGGGTTGGACAGAGTCCCCAAATCGTAAAGCAGATCACGGTCGAGGATTTCGATGATCCCGTTGTTGACGACGTTACCTCGCAGGTGCCGTGTCCCGATCGTACCAGTGCCCTGTCCGACGGCAGAAACGATCTTTGCGCCTGCCAAGTTGTCGAGCGTGCCGCCGCTGACATGCAGAATGGAATTGCCACGATCACCGGACTGATACCCCGAACGCTCACCAAGTTCGATCACGCCCGCATTGGACAGGCCATTGGTGAAATCAACGGTGAGTGTGGTAATGCCGTTGCTGTAGTTAGATGAGTAGTTTTGCGGATAGATTCGGAGGATGCCGTCGGAAAGGTTGACGAATCCGCCTTGAATCTCACGCGTCGCTATGACGCTTGAAGCGTTGCCGCTGTCAAGATAAAAACGCAAGTCGCCTGCATTGGAGACGGTCTCATTGGCGGGGACCCCTGCATCATAAAAGACCATGTTGCCGGTTAGAGTGCCGCCGAGCACCTCGGCGCCGCCACGAAGTGTGAAGGTGCCGTCACCTTGGAGGATAGCGTTTCGAGGCTTGTAGGTACCTCCGACCTGATCGATTCGTCCGCTATCATTCAAATCAACCGTGCTGTTGTTTTCGAAGTCTGTCGAGTTGAGTGTCAGCGTCAATCCGTCGCTGACATTGATCGTCGCAAAATTCTTGAGTGATGTTCCGGATGCCGTCGAAAGCCCTCGGTCCACCGCTTCGATCACGCCATGATTTTCAATGGTCCCAACAAGCGTTCGCGAGCCGAGTGTTCCGGTTCCTTGACCGACAATTGAAACGATTTTCCCGCTTGGTTCATTGACCAAGGCCCCCCCGCTGACCAACAAGACTGTGTTTCCGCGATCGCCGGACGAATAACCGGCTCGTTCGCTCAGCTCGACGAGCCCCTCGTTCGTGAGCCCGTTGGTGAAGTCGATCGTCAGTGTTGCGGTTGCATTGCTATAGTTATACGAATCGTTTCGCGGCAAGATTTGCACGGTGCCGGACTCCGCGTTGACGAAGGTTCCAGCAAAGGTACGGGTCGCAGAAGCGTTTGAGGTGTTCCCGCTATCGTAAAGGAACAGCAACTCACCTTCGTTGACAGTCGCAACCCCGCTTGGCTGCGAAACCTCGTAAACCAATACACGACCACGTACCGTTCCGTTGCCCAGTTCGGCACCACCGCCCAAGACGAAGGAACCGTCGCCGAGAATCTCGCCAGTGGACGGATTGAATCGCGAACCGTTCACCGAAAGTGAATATCCTGCGGGAACGTCAACCACTCCGGCGTTGGTCAACGAGCCCTCGGTGAAGCTCAGATTCCGATCGACCACCTGGATCAGACCACGGTTGACAAAATTACCGCGTATCGTCCTGCTTCCAAGTGTTCCAGTTCCTTCGCCGACGACGGAAATGATCTCTCCCGTGCTCTCGTTGATGAAGGTTCCTGCACTGGCCTGCAAGATTGAGTTGCCGCGATCACCGGACTGGTATCCGGGACGTTCGCTGAGAATGATCTGACCTTGATTGACAGCGTCTCCGCGGAAGTCAACGATTTGCGTTGCGTACCCGGTGGAGTAGTTATAGGAATCATTTCGTGGCAACAGCCGAATCACGCCACCGACTGCATTCTGAAAAGATCCGTCAAAAGTATCGGTCCGCGTGACGGCGCTCGTATTTCCGCTATCCAGTAGAAAATCGAGGTTGCCTGTATTGATCAAGTCGGCATCGACATCCACACCAGAGAAGACGTAGTCACCCTGCAGTTCGATCTGTCCGTCCAGAATCGCGTTGCGAACGACGACGCTTGCTTCATCCTCGGCTCGGACGATCCCGTTGAGTGTGAGTGGTGAACCGCCGGTAAGGGTCAGGCTGGTGTTGTTGGGGATCCAGACCGCTCCACCGAAGGCAGGCTGGCTGACGCTAATCTGATAATTCCCGGCAGCGTCGATGATGATGGGTTCACCGATCTCTGGCGCTTCTCCCGAGATCCAGTTTTCGGGGTCGTTCCATGCCCCGCCACCAGCATCGATCCAGCGTGCGGCATTCTCGCCGACCCGCAACAGACGCGACTCGTAGACCGTTGAAGAGACAATTGTGTTCGGCGTGTTGTACAGGTTCACCAGGTCGAATCGGCTGCGCAGTGATCCATAGCGTGCCAGATCAAAACTGTTGATGAACCCGGCTTGAAAATCATCGCTGAACCGAACATTCAGCGTTCCGTTGAGGGCCGCTTGGCCATCGATCAGGATGCGACCGAACTGGCTGGACAACGGACCCTCCACGTCAACGTTGACGACAGCGCTGGACACGGCGTCAAAGTCACCGGGGACGAAGACCTGACCGCCCGTGTTGAGATTGAGCGTTCCTTCAAAGGTGTGCTCCGGAGTCAAGGTGACCGTCGCATTCTCGGTCACTTCGATCGCGCCGGGACTGAACAGCCGACTCGGTTGGATTGAGACGTCGGCCGCAGCAGTGGCAACGATCGTTCCCGCGTTTCGGCCCTGACTTCCGACCAGTGAAGCCGAAACCGAATCCAGCGTCAGTGTGGCCAAATTGGTCCACGTCCCTCGCAGGGTCAGGGATCCACCGGTGGCATCCACGTTCTGATCAAGCTGGTAGCTTCCATCGATGTCCAAATTGCCGCCGAGTGGCTCGAACTCGCCGGCTGCACCGACCAGACCGTCGACATTCAAGTCCCCGCCATCGGAGCGAAGCACGCCCTCATTGACCAACGTGCCGCCGGCGGGATCGATGTGGATCGTGCGTCCGGGAACCGTTGCGGAAATTGTGCCTCGGTTGATGACATTGACGTTGGAACTGGTGTTGAACGGATACCCGATCTGGCCGATCGTCCCATTGCCGCCTTGAATCGTGATCCCTTCACCGATGGTCAGCGTGCTGTAGGAACCGTTGATTCCAATGCCTTGTTCGTCGACCGGGTCACCTGACGAGAAGGTGACCGTTCCGCCGCCGTCGAACGTTTGAGTTCCGTCGAATCGCAGGATCGCCTCGCGACCGATCACGGCTTCCCCGTTCAGTGTCAATCCGCCAGTGACCCGCAAGAAGTCGCGGTACCCGGAGAGCGACAGATCAACATCCAGAGCGACATTGTGCAATCGATTGTTTTGATTGTCCGTGACGCCAATGGTGGGAACTGCGAATTGTCCCGTGGCTTCGTTTCCTGCGGGAGAAGAATCGACGAACGCTCCCATGAGTTGCTCGTTGAATTTCCAATATCCCGCCAGGCCGGACTCGGTCCCAGAAAGCTCCGCATCTTTTGACGCGGCCAACTCAGCCCCGGAACGAGCGAGATTCCAGACACGAACATCATCGATCCTGCCTTGAAAGAATTGATCCGCGGATTGCCTTCCACCGATCCGAAAATCGTCCGCTCCCGACGAAACATCTCCGATCGATCCCGAACCGCTGTACTCGTGGACAAGCGAGCCGTTCAAATAGGAACTCACTTGGCCATTCTGGTAGCTGATCGCAACGTGCGTCCAAGTATCCTCCGGGATGACCGCGCCGGTCGAAATCCAGGTCCAACCTGGACTGGCATTGGCAAACGCCCACTGTAACGTCCCGTCAGTGAATCGGGCGATTTCATATTCGCCTTCTTTGTTGACGATAATCCCGCCAGCCGATGCGTGGGATCCGGGACCGGTCGGGTAAACCCACGCTTCAATCGTAAAGGAATCGCTGAGCCTGAGCGATTCGGCCGGCCCAACCTGAACGTATTCGCCAAAGCCGTCAAGATAAACAGATTGACCGAGTCGACCATCCTGGACCCGCGCCCCCTCGAAATCAGCGTGGGAAACGGTACCACCGAGGATCGCCCCGCCGTCAATCGTCAAACTTCGGATTGGGGTCCCCGGCCCGATTTCCAAGAGCTCGTTCGTGTTATCCAGTGTTCCACGCACCACCAACGCGACGTTGTTCAGTGCAAGCGAGTCCAACTGCTCGGTGGTCAGCACGCCATCCAGGTACAGCGTCGCACCATCAATCGAAAACGAACCGATTTGCGACGGCGTCCCGGCCAGGTACACCGAACCGCCGATCGCCGAAATCGTTCCGCCGTTGCTCCAGGACCCCGAGACGTTCAGCGTCGAATTGTTCAAATCAATCGCGGCCTGATTGTCCCATGTGCCTGCAAGCGTCAATGTGTCGCCGTTGGCAATGATGTTCTGGTCGACCAGGTAGTTGCCGTCCAGATTCATCGTCCCCTGGATCAGTTCCACCGTGCCGGCGTTACCCACCAAACCGTCGACGTCCAGCGTGCCGCCACTGGCACGGAGCACACCTTCATTCGTGAAGCTTCCACCGTCGGGACGAATCTCGATCGTCCGACCTGCCACATCGGCGTCGATCACACCACGGTTGAGCACGCTGACGTTGTTCGCCGTGTTCCAGTAGCCACTACGACCGATCGCTCCGTTGCCGCCGTGAACCGTGACGCCATCTTCGATCACCAGCGTCGTA
>NZ_VWOX01000050.1 GCF_008629675.1 Roseiconus nitratireducens
AAGCGCCAAGCGCGGTAAGCGCCAAGCGCCGATCAGATGTCATTTGAACATGAAGTCCAAGAGTTCCCAGGTACAGATCACTGACGTGATTCCCACCACGTTCAGGATCACGACCAACTCTTTGGTCTCAAGCCCACCCTGCAACGACCACCAGGTCGCGAGAGCCGACACCAGGATCGCGACCAGGTAGGACCACTTAGACTTGAACCATTTCATCATCAGAATCCGATCCCGTCAAAGTGGTAGACGTTGTGAACGTAGTTGGCCGTTGGCCCAGTGATGATCCGGCCGCTCTTGAAGAACAACCGGTGCCCGGTCTGGAAGTCGTCCGGATCAAACTCATAGTAGTCGATCCGGACGTCTTCCATCGCAATTTGGATTAGCGTCTTGCTGGGGCGACCACGACGAGTGCGAGGAGGTGGTGCATCATGCGAAGCGACCGGGACGGTAACCGGGTTCGCAATTTGGAAGGAGTTCAGAAAGCTAAGCATCGTATTGCCTCGTGTTGGTGATACTGCCGTTAATGCAAGTAAAAGTTCGGCCAAATCGTTTCGGGAATTATTTTTCCAGAAATTCCAGAAAGTGGTAGCATTACCCCTCCTCGTTGCAATAGATTGCGAATCTTCTCAAACTTCTGCGGGGTTACAGAATGAGATTCTGCATCGTTTTCTTTGTGTCCGTAATCGTGGGCACTTCGGTGGCTACTCCACCAACTCTCGTCAAGCTCAACCGTTCTGAGGTTGATAGGTACAAAGACCTTGGCGTGGTCGACTTAGCCGAGCAACGGGTCCGAATGGATGTCGGCGAGCATCTGATAGGCCACACTGCCGAGGTGAAAGTCAGTCTCCGAAACTCGTCTTCCGAACCAGTTCAAATTCGTCAGGTGCGATCCTCTTGTGGATGCACAACAGCGGTTCGGACATCTGCCAAGCTCATCGAGCCAGGTTCCAACGATGAGCTTCTATTGCGTGTTGACGTCAAACGTGTAGGTAAGACCGAGATTGCCGTCTTAGTCAATCATTCCAAAGGGGTGACTACACTCGTGCTGGGTGTTAAAGGTCTGCCATCGGTGGAGCCCGTGAGTCCACTGGCTGAAATTGATGGTGACAACGCAATTGTGACCCTCAAATTTAATGACCCTCGAATTGAAACTTCCAAAGTACACGTCACGTCTGGGAGAGTTCTCCAGCATGGTGATGCGACGGTCAAAGTCTCTCTACCCAAGGGCAGTTCTGAGTTTCTCCCTTTGCAAGTCCTGCATGGTAAAGATGAAGTTGATCTCGTCTATGTTAGAGTTCCGGTCGAGGAAAAAGTGCGGCTCGCGTCAAATCGTGCGGTTTTAATCGACGGAACGTTTCGTGTCATCTTGCTCCACTTAGGTGAAGCGCAACCGAAAATACAGTTCGCAAATCGCGACGTAGACATTCAAACAAAACGGTTCGGAGAAACTCTCGTAATCACTTGCACACCCAAGGGTGACGTACCTGACGAACCAGTTTTGCTCGTTGGAGATAAAGAGTTCCCCTTGAGGTTGGTCAAATGAGAGCGGCGACGACGATCTTTCTTTTTATGTTCGGCGGGTATCTTTTCGCCGAAGAGCATCCAAACGACACCACTTCGGGCAAGGTTTTCGAAGCCTTGGACAATTGGGACAAAGCCCTTGACAAGATCGAGCGGACTCCGCACGCGGTAGTCTGCCGGGTTGGTGTCTTGGTGATTCACCGGAACGGGAACCCGCCGACCAACCAGAACAAGATTTGGGTGAGCGTCAAGCGTGGGAACGAGTCGCTTCAAGGTCGATGCGACGAATGGAGAAGTGACGGAAGGGTCGGTGAGTTCTGGGGCCAAAAAATTGTTGACAACGGCCGGACTGCATTTAGGTACGGTCGACTTGACAACACACGAAGTGAATCGGAGCTGGGTAAAGAAGAAGACATCTTCGAGGCGTATAAGAAGCATCGTTTCGCATCCGTGAAACCTTTCGAGATGGCGTTGACGCGACCGTCATTCGTTAGGACCGGGTTCAACAGTTCGAATCGACATGTCATTACTGATATGTTGAGACAGCGAAAGTTTGTACTCGGAAAATTCACCGATGAAGGGATCGAAGGGACGTGGCATATTCCAACAAGGGATGGTTACTCACCCTGGTACGGAGAAGTTGTGATCACTTTTGGAAAGGAGGTTGATTACCTCCCGATCAAAGTGAAGTGGACCACGTTCATGGATGACGGTAAGAAACATATGTATCCAGAGACGATCGAAACTGAATGGCAAGAGGTTGATGATCTCAGAGTCCCTGGAAAGGTTGTTGTCATGATCGCACCAAGTGGGAACGAACAGATTTGGGAGATTGAGCAGAGGTGGAAACTTGGTGACTCGGTGAAGTCAAGATTGATCGATTTTGGCGCTGACGACTGGTTTGAAGAAACTCGGCAATTGTTTGACGAGACCTGGCAGCGGGAGGGGTTCTCACTGCCTTTAATTCCCCGAGAGGTTGAGGATCAGTGATGCGTTTTTTACTTACGTTGGTGTTTGTGACAACTGCCTGTGTCGCACGGGCAGAATTCGGTTGCCTTTATTGGTGGAATGAAACGACTAGGTGCTGGGATATTAACGAAGCGCCATGCGAAGGCCCCGTGACGTTCGATTCCACCGAGTTGATTGCCAGTTGTTCGGTAGATACTTTCACAGAGTTTGGGGAGGATTCGGCAGCAACTTGGAATGACGCTGCATCTTTTATCCCGGATGATTTGACAACAGTATTTTCGTGGATGGTCGAATCTCAAGACGCGACTGTAGAGTACGAATGCTCTGTGGAGGGAAACTGCAACGCCGAAGTCCCGGCGCAGATTCAAGAACAGCTTGAAAGCGCGGGTCTCACCCCCGGCCCAAGTGACTATCGATGTCTCAAGGAAGTTATGTACACTGATTATGCTTGGGCGATGGAGATGGACACGACACCAGTTCTTC
>NZ_VWOX01000051.1 GCF_008629675.1 Roseiconus nitratireducens
ACGCTGCTCCGTACGTCAGACGTCCAGCGTTGGGCTTGTTGGCCCAATCGAGAGAGCGAGTGTTTCGTAAACCACACGGTCACTTCGTCGGTCGTCTCGGCTCTACGTGACAATTCACGGGAACGTCCGGCGATATGCGGGTCGCCGCGTTGGACCTGACGTTTTCGAGAACCATCCTCGGCGACTCCGCATCATCGCATGGTTCCCGCCTGTCTTTGAAAATCGGTCTGACAATGGTAACCGGCAACTGCTCGCGGTTCCAACATCACGCGAGTCCTCAGCGTTGGGGGCATTCCAGCCAGGCGTCAGGCAGCGGTTGCTCGAATGGGAACTGCATCACCTCTCACGCCAACGAACCGACTTCCAGGTTCGCTCCGCAGCTAGGCGTTTGAACATGAGTTTCGAGAATACGCTGCGCCGTACGGCATCATCTCGCGTTGAGCTTGCTGGCCAAACCGAACGAGTCGATGCTCCGTAACCCACACGGTCATTTCGTCGATCGTCTTATCTTTACGAAGCATGTTGCGGGAACGTCACAAATCACCGAGTCGCCGCGATTGACTTGAATTCATAAACAAACCGGACTCGGCGACTTCGGTGGATTTGATTGTTATTCCACTTTTCTGCGGACATCCCTTGCGTTCAGCCGGAGCGTCGCAATGATACCGGTCATCTCATCGTTCTCTGGCAAGTGGCACGCTCGACACTCAACTCCCGCACGATATACACGCGAGTAGACCAAGCCCCGTTCTGTTCTTTGGACGCTAACATCTCTGCCTGAGGAAACTGAAAGAATTGCTTTCTTCATAGCAGAGAGGAGTTTTGGGTTGCTTGTTTGATTTTTGAAATAGGAACTGTGCAACTCGAGCAGCTCCGAGTCGCTCTGTTCCAGGGCGAGTTGCCTCATTTGGCGTTTCTCAAGCCATCCATGGATAAAAAAGACCAAAAGGGCCGCGATACATACAAGAGCCAAAAGGGTCGAAAGTCGGAATCTCATGACCGAGGTCGATTGGAATAACGGTAGGGATCACCGGGGCCGCGCGAATGATCCAGCAATCCCGATCCAACCTGACTCGCGGCCTCCGCGTGCATCCCATGGTTCGTCGACTGCCTCGGTCGGTGTTGGTGTCTGCAGCGGTGATTCAATGAACGTCATCGTACCGGCTAGCGACGGCCCCGTGGGGCGTTCCATGTGTATGGATCGGCGTCGGTGCGGTGCTGGTTTGTCGGTAGTTGCATTTCACATGACATTGTCGTGCCGGCTAATGGTCTGCCGCGGGACGTTGCATCCGTCGGCGTTGTTTTCGCAGTCGGAACGTGTCATGCAGCAGACATGGCATCTGATTCAAGCCGCTTCCACCCGAACCCGGGTTGAACAGCGCGATTAATTTGGTGGTTCGCTTCGATCATCACCGTCGACAGCTCGGGGCCGCATCGAACGTTCCGGTTTGATCGTGCCGACGAACGTCGGCGATGACCGGGCCGCGGCGAGCGATCATCCACGTGAAAAAACCTGACTCCGCGGCTCCGTGTCCATCGCTTGGTTACCCGTCATCTGGTTTGTCCGCGAACAAACTCGGATAGCCCATGGCCGTAGCGTTTTGAATGAAAGTATGCCCATTGATCATTCGAGGCCGGAGGCATGTCGTATCTTCCAACGTGTTTGTCGGTGCGAGGATACCAGAATCGTCCATGTTCATCGAGCAATCCGCAGCCATACTCGACTCGAAACGTCTCTGTGGACGGTTCTTCGGCAATGATTGAAAAGCGAGCAGGAGAATCGGAATGGCCAAGTTCTGTAAAAAAGCAGATTCGAAACGTTACAGTGATGGACAAGCCGAAGTTGATCTGGACATCTTCGATCATGGAATAATCAATGACCGGAGCATCTCCAGCAAACGATGCATCGGCGGCAGCGTCATGTAGCATTTCAGCGGTGAATTCGAAGTTTGGATCGTCATGCAGCTCGGCGATGACGTTGCAATTGCCTTGGCCACACTCCTCAGCAGTGGTGTATCGTGCGAGAAGTGGCCTTGCGATCGTGAAAAGTGTGTGCAAGTGGTCGAAGACGTTCGGGCTCCTGAGATTTGCGGTGGATCGGTCGGGTAACGTTCGGCGATATGCGGGTCGCCACGTTGGACCGGACGTCTTCCAGAACCGTCCTCGGCGACTCCGCATCATCGCATGGTTCCCGTCTTTCTTTGAACATCAATCGAACAATGGTACCCGGCAAACGCTCACCGTTTCAATATTACGCGATTCATCGGCGTTGGGGGCATTCCAGCCTGAGGCCGATCGTTGGTTCGATGCGATTGGCGTGAATCGCCCGACGACTGCGAATCAGCCGGTCCGATTCTCAGGTTCGCTCTGCAGATAGGCGTCTGAACAAGGGCTCTGAAAAAACGCTACTCCGCACGGCCGACAACCAGCATTGCGTCTGTTGACCAAATCGAGAGAGCGAGTATTCCAATTTCCACACGGTCAATTTGTCGGTCGTCTTGGTTCTACGCGCCAATTCACGGGAACGT
>NZ_VWOX01000052.1 GCF_008629675.1 Roseiconus nitratireducens
ACGTTCGTCGGATGATTAGAGCAGAACGTGTCATGCGGCCCCGAACTGTCGTCGGTGATGATCGAAGCGAACCACCAAATCAGTTGTGCTGTTCAATCCGGGTTCGGGTGGAAGCGGCTCAAACCAGATGCCATGTCTGCTGCATGACACGTTCCGACTCGCGTAACCAACGCCGACGGATGCATCGCCCCACGGTGCTATCACTAGCCGGCTCGATGATGACCGTTAGAAGAAACTGCAGACAATCACACAGTAACCAACGCCGTCGGATGGCCCGCCCCACGCGAGCGTCGTTAGCCGGTACGATGACGTTCATTGAATCAACGCTGCAGACACCAACACCGACCGAGGCAGTCGACGAACCATGGGATGCACGCGGAGGCCGCGAGTCAGGTTGGATCGGCCTTGCTGTATCATTCGCGCGGCCCCGGTGATCCCTACCGTTACCCGGCTGAATTGCATGAACCCGTACGATCCACCTGAAACGACGTGGCGACCTAACTCGTCGACGAAACTCCATTGGTTCGCCTTTGCCGCTGCTGCGACCCTCACGTCGTGGTCTAGCGATTGGCTGTTTTCCGATTTAGGAACTTTTGTCTCTACGCCGACAGAATTTGTTTTCTCAAATTTGCTAGTCTTCGCTTTTTCAGGAATGGTTGGCGCCGTCAATTTGTTTTCACCAAGACTCGGGCGGTTTCACTACTCGCCGCTTGCCCTTCGACTGACTGGTGGGGTTGTTCTAGGATTGGTTCCAATTCCCCTGTGGGGCGCGATCCAACCTTATCTTTGGGCGCTAGAACCATTGGTTCCCTACAAGACATTTCAGTCCACGATTATGATTTGCGTTCCAGTGGTGGTTTGCACAATGGTGGAGCGAATCATGCTGAAGTTTCGCGTGAGAGAGTCCGATGCTCCTGCACTCACGGAAACCTGAGTCTGCGAAATCGGGTAACAACGCGATGCACGACGAGTCGCCGAGCCATGACTGTTGAAGTGGATGATCGCTCGCGGCGACCGCGTGATCGCCAACGTTCCCGTGATCTTCCGCGTAGAACCAAGACAACCGACCGAGTGACCGTGTGGTTGGAAGAGTGCCACCTCTTCCGGTTTGGCCGACGCGCTGACCGGAAGGCTCGTGCCGTAGGAACCAGCGTATTTTCCAGGCTATTGGTCAAACGCCCAACTGCAGAGTGAACCAGAGAATCCGACCGGCCGATTCGTAGATGCCGCCCATTCAAACCAAACGCTGCGAACCGACGCCTGATTCCCAACTGGAATGCCCCCAATGCCGATCATGCGCGTAAGGTTGGAACCGCGGGCGATTGCCGGGTACCATTGTCCAATTGATGTTCGAAGATAGACGGGAACCATGCGATGATGCGGAGTCGCCGAGGACGGTTCTCGAAGACGTCCGGTCCAACGCGGCGACCCGCATATCGCCGGACGTTATCCCACTAAGACCTCACGTGGTACGTATCAGCGAAGCAGAGTCCCAGTATCGCTGAGGGATTTATTAGGGACGAATGGAGATAGGCGATGACAATTCGCATTCTGATGTTCGGTACGCTTGTAATGGCAATAGCCTTTTCGTTGCTAGGGTGGAACTGGGGCATTTCCGTTTTCGCAGCGGCGTGTGTTCCTTTCGTTGCGTGTCTTTCTGTTCGGAAATTCCTGGCTAGATTCAACGCGTTACGCATTGTCGCATTTTCCGCGTCATTCTTTGTGATCTACCTTTTTTCGTGTGGTCCATACATTGCGCTGCTTACGACGGTTTACGGATACGAGGACGCCCCACCTGCCGTTGACGCTATCACGCGAAGCTTATACGCGCCCCATTGGCTGCTGGCGGACGGTCCAAGTAACACTTCACCAGAACCGTCTTTGATCGACAAAACGGGGGCATTCATTAACGCGTACAATATGGAATGGCATTGGTTCGGTGGAGACATTGGTGCGTTTGTTCGCGCACTAACGTTTACCGACTGACGATTGGGATAACCATGTGATTCAACGGAGGACGGGTGGTCCGTTTTCTCGTCTGCTTGCAAGCCGTTCGCCCGTCCCCGCTGATCACTAT
>NZ_VWOX01000053.1 GCF_008629675.1 Roseiconus nitratireducens
CCCGCGTCCGTAAAAGTGGCATTCGGCCAACGCTGGGTGCGAGGCTGACGAGCTGCGTTGTGACGATGACGCTTCAGCAGCAAGCGGCGAAGACGCACCCGGATTTTGACATCCAGATCGGTGAAGATCGTCCAACAGCAGTGGCGAAAGTAGCCGAACCAGCCGCGTAACACGATGCTCAGCTCCCATGCGATCGACTCCAGCGAACCGGAACGATTCCGACCGGTCAGGGAGACGATCCGAGCTTTCAGCCGCTTCAGGCTCTCACTGCGAGGGTAGATTTTCTCGCCGCGAAACGAATAACCCAGAAAAGCGAAGCTTTTCTGCCGACTGTCGACGATCTTCGTCTTGGTCGGATGAAGCCGCAGACCGGCCTCGGCCATCCATGCCTTGATCGTTTCCAGAGCCGCTTCGGCCTCAAACTCGCTACGGCAGAGCACGACGAAATCGTCGGCATACCGCACCAGCTCAAAGCCCGCCTCAGACATCATATGATCGAAGTCATTGAGGTAGAGGTTCGACAGCACTGGAGAGAGGACCGCACCCTGTGGAACACCGGCGATCGGGTTCCACTGGTGAAGATCTTCCATGATGCCGCAATCTAGAAACGATTCGATCAGCTCGATCACCCTGGAATCAGCAATGTGTCTTTTGACAAGACGCATCAACCGCTCCTTGGGGATCGCATCGAAGTAACCGTGAATATCCGCATCCACGACATACATGTAGCCTTCCCCGAGCTTTTGCTCGACGACGCGCAGGGCGTCGTGAGCCGAGCGGCCATGGCGAAAGCCGAAGCTGCGCTCATGGAACTCGTTATCAAGGATCGGCTCGATCACGTTCAACAAGGCGGTTTGCACCACCCGATCACGGACCGTTGGGATGCCGAGCGGACGCGTCTGGTCGCTTCCCGGTTTGGGAAGATGCACGCGACGCACGGGGGATGGCGTGTAACTGCCCGAACAGATTTGCCCGCGAAGCTTGCGAGTCTCCTCGATCAAGTGCTCCTCGAACATTTCGCTGTCCTGGCCGTCGACGCCCGCTGCTGTCTTCCTGGACGTGACCTTGCGGGCAGCCAGAAAAAGGTTCAACTCGCCGGTCACCTTGTCAATCAGCGAATACCATTTGCCATGTTTCAATCGTCTTTCGACGAGTGTCACCAACATTCGATTGGTCCATACCGCACGGTTGGCCCATGACCGAATGTCGGTCGGGGGCAGTGACTCCCTGGGCGTAGCTGCTTCGGCGACACCTGTCGCTGAAAACGGCACTCGCCGGGGTAGCAATCCCTGGTCCTTTCGGCGTCCCTCGCGTCGGACGCGACGGCGTTTCCGATAGGCTTTGCTTTTGCTCATGGGGTGGATTCCTCGAATCTACTTTCCTGCCTCCCTTCGCTCACATCGGGTTTGGTTCCCGATGGTCAGCACTACTACGGAGGCTCTGACTGCTTCGCTCACGCATCACAGGTCTGCACGTCGCGAAGCTCTCCCTGCTTATCTCGATTGAACTTCTGAGCATTCCGTCTCCAACCACCCTACTGCCATTTCGCTCGCCTCGGTTTTCTACGTTACCGGTTCATCACCGTGCGAGCTGCCACACCGACCATCGACAAGCTTGCCGATAGACCAGACGGTCATCGTCGGGCCGAAGCGTGTGGTCAAGGGTTCGCAGATTGCTAGCACGCTCCCCGACAGGCTTGGCCGAATTGAGTTCACTTTCGTTACGGACTGCTCATTCGATCCTGATTGCTTCCCACCCTTTCTGTTGAAAACGCAGTTATCATTCACTACGGGGAGGTAACGATCTTCCCCGATCGGGACTTTCACCCGACCATTCAATCGCCTTCACAGGCGCACTAGC
>NZ_VWOX01000054.1 GCF_008629675.1 Roseiconus nitratireducens
TGTGAATGAGCATTGGTTACCTGTGGCATCGCCGTCAAACCCTGTGTTTTGCAGTCAGAAATGTGCTGATGGCCCGTTGGTACGTTCCTTCGGGCGGTGTCCCGAATGCGGTCAACGTTGGGACGAACATGGTTGCGAGAAGCACTATCGGAATAACATGTGGACGATTTGCGCGGACTGCTCAAGAGATACGCAATGTTGCGCTCGCTGCGGCACTAAAGTCAGCGGGTCGACGGAATATCGACGACAGACAAACCAATCCGGAGAACCGTCGGAACGGAGGACGATGGATTGAATACCGGTTTGGTTGGTGCGCGATGGATCTACGATCCTCCGGTCGAACACTGCTTCATAGAATCACAGAACAATGACATGCACCGAAGCACGCGATTTGGTGTTTGTTAAAGATGGACAATCAATCGCGCGTGCTCGGTGATGTCCGACGTTCGTCGGATGAAAGCCTATGCCGAAAGATGCAAGAACCAATCCCTACGCATCATCGACGAGCGACGGTGATCTTCAGGGCCGGAAGGGCAGCCGATCGGCTAATGTTTTAGACATTCTTTTTACGATGGCTTCGGTGCTTCTACTCGTTACGTTCACGGGTACTCTCTATGCTGCAATTGAAGGGTATGGCCGGTTCTCTACCCTTCGGCCAATTCACATTTCCGCTTTCCTGGGAATTGTCACAACCTTTTCTTTGGTCTCCTCGTATCGCTCGCGAGAGAGATATTTGCTGCTACTTGTCAATTGCCTGGTTCTGGTTGGTTGCATAGGCTTTATTTCATTGTTTGTATTTCTCTCGCTTGCTCCACGGCCTCCCTTCATTTTACGGCACCATCCGAGTTGGGCTCTGGGATATATCGTGGCAGGCTACCGCCTTACAGGCCAAGGATGCCCAAGTTCAGCTTTCAACGAACACTTGTAACTGAAAGGTCCCACGTCACCACCGTTAGCCGGTACGATGACGTTCATTGAATCACCGCTGCAGACGCCAACACGGACCGAGGCAGTCGACGAACCATCCGATGCACCCGAGTCCGCGAATGTGGGTGTTTCGAAAATGGACGATCAACCGCGCGGACCGGGTGATCGGTAACGTTACGTCTCTGAATCCACTTTGCATTTGCTTCCATGGAACCATTTCACGACTTTGATTTGTCGGACTTCTGGGAGCCTAGCGAATACGCCGATGAGGAATACGTTGGTAAACCATTCACTGATGAGGATGTCGACGATGTCGAACGCGAGCTTGGCTACAAGTTGCCAGCATCTTATCTCGCATTGATGCGAACCCAGAACGGCGGACTCTCACGAAACACGTGCTACCGAATGACTGAACCAACATCTTGGGCGCACGATCATATTGCGATTGAAGGGATGTATGGGATTGGACGCGAAAAGGACTGTTCACTATGCGGCGTCACGGGCAGCAAATTCTGGCTGGAAGAATGGGGCTATCCTGCAATTGGCATTTACTTCGGCGACTGCCCATCGGCTGGGCATGACATGATTTGTTTAGACTACCGCAAATGCGGGCCAGATGGCGAACCAAGTGTTGTTCACGTGGACCAAGAATCCGAATACAAAATTACATTCGTCGCGAAGGACTTTGAAACGTTCATCCGTGGTCTTGAACCCGAAGATGCGTTCGACAATGAGACGTAACCAAAAAATGCACCCGAGTCGCGAAGTCGGGCGTTATGGCAATGGAGAATCGCTCGTCGCGACCGGGTGATTTTGGC
>NZ_VWOX01000055.1 GCF_008629675.1 Roseiconus nitratireducens
TGCCGATCACCCGGTCCGCGCGGTTGATCGTCCATTTTCGAAACGCCCCGATTCGCGGACTCGGGTGCATCGGATGGTTCGTCGACTGCCTCGGTCAGTTTGGGAAGCAGTCCCGGTTTCCGCAGCGGGTGTTTCGTTGACCTCATCCTACCGGCTAACGGTGGTCGCGTGGGGCAATCCAGTTGTCGGCGTTGGCTACGGTGCTGATTGCTGGCAGTTGTGTTCCGCGGTTATTATCGAACGGGCTAGCGACAGATCCGTGGGGCGCTGCATCCGTCGGCGTTGGTTGCGCGAGTCGGAACTTCTCATGGCCAGCAAACGTGGTTTCTGTTTTGAGCCGCATCGCGCCAGGCCGCTTCCACCCGATCCCAGCTTGAACAGCACAATCTATTTTGCGGTTCGCATTGGTTGTCACCGTCGACAGTTCTGCGTCACATGCAGCACGCTGTTCTGATCATCCGACGAACGTCGGCCATCACCGAGGCCGCGCAGACGACTCAGACCAAACCGATTGACCTGACTCGCGGCCTTCGTGTGCATGGCATGGTTCGCTGCTTTTCGTTTCAGTTTGCCTCACAATATACGCTTCAATCTCCGATCCAACGACGGAGGCCAGCAGCAGTTCAATGACGACAATCAATAGCTGTCCGTGACCGTCAGAGTACCATGCGCCCAACACCAATTTAAGCGGTTCGTCTAGCACGTTTCCAACCACAAGAAAAACGGCAAACACCAAAAAACCAGTCACAATTCTGGAGAACGGAGTCGGCAGGTAATCAGAACGACGTCTCTGCCTTAAACCCTTCCATCCCGCCATCCCAACTAAGACGATCGCAAGAGATGGAACGTATGGGCCGGAGAGCGAGTTCCAGACACTCCTGTAAGCACGTTCCAATCCTGCGACTTGACCGTTTAACGCCATAAAGAGAGGCCCCGCGACATAGAGACAGCCTATTGTGCCCACGCAGAAGCAAAGTGTGCGTCCAATCAATTTGATCGGCGATCGTGTGGTCGATATCGCTTCGTCCTTGCTGATTGGCGGTGCAAATGGATTCATGGGCTCACAATTCATGTGTCAGCGAACGTTACAAATCACCGAGTCGCCGCGATCGACGTGACCACAGAAACAAACCGGACTCGGCGACTTCGGTGCATTTGATTGTTATCCGCTTTCCTCAGATGTCGTGAATCAACGCGAGCGAGACCGGTAACCGGTTGCATCTCGCAGGAAAACGGTGATCCACGATGTATCGCCAGCGAGTGTCCGCGTAACAAAGCCTTCGTCGAACACAAAGTACCAGTTGAAGTAGGTGTCGTGCCACCATACATCACCGACATCGAGGCAATCGCATCCGATCGCCAACCCAACGGTCAGCTCCTCTGCTCGGTCCTCAGGCGGAGTGATCCATTCGCATGCCCCTTCGATCACGCCTCCATTGACGTGCAGTGAGTGGATCCTACGACAGATACAGAAATTGAGTGAATCAGCATCCACATTGACGCACCGACGGCCGTCGATTTCAGCAAACATCGACGCAGCACGACCAAGAATCATAAAATCGCGGTCATCCTCATTCATGTTTGATTCAGACGCGGCAAGTGGTTCTAACACTCAGT
>NZ_VWOX01000056.1 GCF_008629675.1 Roseiconus nitratireducens
GGGCTCACTGTTCCACACATTCATGTCCGGGAAAATTTTTTTGATTCTGGTCCGAAGGCCAGCCAGCCGGAGGACAGGCTGTGAGTTTGCTGGAGCCCGATCCACAGCGTTTTCGGTCCCGGGTGGCTGTTTTCGCTCGGACGATCGATGTAGCCGCCAAGTCTCGCGATCATTTTGATCATCTCGTTGAGCGTCGGTGGCGCCTTAGGGAGACGAAAATCGGCCCGTTGGTGATGCAGCACCGTGTAAACCGACTTCCACTCACTGGAGTCGAACACCATCTCGCAATTCAGATCCGGACACGTCCGCCCAACTTGTGTCAGGTACAGAATGCGCCAGGCGATCACCGAATACAGTGCAATCGCGTTCATCGACCGGGGAAGATTCCGCAAGTAGCGCTCTTCAATTCGGCAGCCCGACTTGAGCGTGCGAAAGAAGATCTCGATTTGCCAGCGAATGCAGTAGATGTCGATCACGCGTCGGATCGCATCGACCGAGTCGATTGGAAGCTGTGTCACTAACAGCCAAACAATCGGCTGGGTACCTTCGGGAGGTGAGACTTCTTCGCAGAGGACCAAGTTCACGTCCACCGTGGGAAGTTTTCTGTCCGGACGCCAAGGTGCTTTGAGCGTCACTTTTGCCGCTCGAATCTCCAGTTCAGCCGTGCGGGCCTCGCGATCCCCTTCGCGTCGTGAATCTTTCTTACTTCGGAATTTAGCCCGACGCCGGCTCACCTTGACCTGAGAGCGCTCAATGCACCGAGTCCCCCGAACCGATTCGAACCAATCGGTGTCTTGTTCCGTCGTTCGGTCTTGTCCGGCGCGAATGACGAACTGGAAATTCGCTGGTTTTTGCCCGGTGCATTCGGCCAGCACCTCGTAAATGTCAGATTCGCTGTCGGCGACGGCAATGCATTGAGTGTCCGGACACAATTCGGCGACCTCAGCGGAGGCGTGAATACCTTCAATCCAACGGACGCTCTCTTTTTGTTCGATGGGCGTTTCACGCCGCTGTTTAGCCTTCTCGGTTTTTGAGAGGCGAGACGGTTCCTCGTCACGAGTCCAGTGTTTCTGCCAAACCATCCCCAGGGCCAATGACTGTTCGGTAAAGGCCATCAGGGGGTGATAGAAAACACCGTACTGACTGTCACAACCCAGGTAGCCTGCGCCTTGGACTTGCTCCGTTGGCCGGGTCAGATTGACCTGAGTCGTATCTTGAACCAACACGATCGACGATGCTTGAGAAACTCGCTCGAGCGTCGCTTCCCGATGTGGAGCGAGAACTTTCTCAGGGGAAACACGATCGTTATCGAAGAATCGATAAGCGGCTTCCCATTCGGCGCGAGAGTCTGCCGCCGCAGGAATACTCTCACTGGGCTTGCTCGCCAAAGTATGGGCGAGGGACTTCAGACGTCTATTGAGTCGTTCGTCACCCAGATCGGCGCCAAGAAATTCGTCTACAATCGTCTCCACGATTCACCCTTCCGTGCAACGTACCGGTTTTCCGAAATTATCACCGGTGGCATCTTTCCCACCGACGGCAAGAAGTCCAGCCCGTCTTTCCAGTAGCATTTGCAGGCAAATGCTCGGATTTGTGTGGAACAGTGAG
>NZ_VWOX01000057.1 GCF_008629675.1 Roseiconus nitratireducens
TGTACCAGTTGGTTGCATTTGTCGCAGTGTCTTACGCCTTGCCTGTCTGTTGCGGCAAGCTCTTCCCACTTCATTGGGCATTCGAATTGGAATGCGTATTTGCAATTCCAAATTTCGGACGACAAAACTGTTGAATGACTCATGCTGTTCGGCAACTCATTTTTTGGCGGGATAACTAGAGCATACCCAGCGTACAGCTCCGGGCATTTAGTTTAGCCCATCGATCGGATCGAATGAACTATCCGCTTTTCCGCACATCACATTATTGAACCCCTCAAGGTCGCTACCGCTATAGCGGACCAGCGCCCTTAAAACAGTTCTTCTGTGGGAGACCCAACAGGCCGAGTCTGGACCGACCGATCTTTCTTGCCAGGGAAGCGGATTCAATTTGGTGTGGGCCACCGACGCGGGCCAGGAATGCGTATGTCGGGCACATTGACTAGGCCTCGCTTCCTGCACGTTACCGATCCCCGATATTCCCCACCTCCGCCGCCATCTGCCGCAGCGACCGCCTCGGCCGGCGAACCCGGTGTTCTTCAACAAGCCGCACGCCGCAGAAGTGACTCGCCGCACAGGCGTTGTACAGGGCATCGAACCAGTGGTTCTGACGGCGCAAGCGTTCCCACTTCACCACGACGCCCTTGCCGGCGACAAACTCCTCAACCTTCTGCTCGGCCGTCAGGTGCTTGGCCAGCGCCATGTGCTCGTGCGGGGCAGCCTGGAAAAGTTTGATTGCCCCGGGAGTCTCCAGCGGCGTCGTGAGACGCGCATGGACCCGGCTTTTCCAGTGGTCGGAGTCGATCTCCACGAGCTGCAGTCGCTCGGTGCGGAGATAGCTGAAGTGGTAGCCTTCTCCGATGTGTTTGACGATCGATCCGGTGGTCTTCGGGCGGTTGTACCACTGACGATGTTGCTGGGCGACGCCGCGGCCGACGGCGGGACGGTAACGCTTTTCCCCCATCTGACGACAGAACGCGTAGACAACCGGCGTCATGTATCCCGCATCGACCCAGACTTGGTTCGGCCGAACGATCTCTCCGTGGGCGTTGCCGATTGGCCAACCGGACTGAGCCAGATCCTTGAATTCACGCAGCGCGACCGCGGTGGCCTTTTCGACGCCTAAATCGTCGGTTGGCACTTCAATGCGTCCGTAGTCGACGATCTGTCCGCTGCCGCTTTCGGACCAGGCGACGAGAATCCAGTGGTTGAGGTATTTGCCTAGGTCCATGCCGGCAGTCAGGCGGAACGTGCCGTCGGGCACCCAGCTCGATGGGGCGGCTGATTCTCAACGTGCTGTTGTCTTTCGCACAGTTCGAACGCGAGATGATCTCGGAGCGGACCCGTGACAAGATCGCCGCGGCACGGCGCAAGGGGAAATGGTCCGGCGGGATGCCCGTCTTGGGTTACAACGTCGTGGATCGAAAACTGGTGGTCGATGAGACGGAAGCAGAGCGGGTGAGAGAGATCTTCGAGATGTACCGCCAGCGGAAGTCGCTATTGGATGTAGCCCGGGAGATCAACGGCCGGGGCTGGCGCACCAAACG
>NZ_VWOX01000058.1 GCF_008629675.1 Roseiconus nitratireducens
GAATGGCACTTAATCCGCGGCAAGTGCTTGGTGGTTCACGGTTTAAGCTCGGTTGACAGCAAGGGGCTTCACTTGCGATGTGTTTGGGTCTCTAACCTCCCGAACACGTCAAGCAAGGAAGCCCCTCGTGTATCAACCGCAGTTTGCTTCATTCCGTCAGCGACTCGAATTTGCCCGCCAGTCAAACGACCTCTACTTCGCATCACTGCTCGATCGACAGACTATCGCAGCGGCCTTCGGCGAGGCAAGCGGCATTCTTGATTCGGCACGGATCTACACGACCGCGGTGACGCTCTGGGTTTTTCTCTCGCAAGTGCTTTCGATCGATCACGGATGCGTCTCGGCTGTGGCAAGATTGATTCACTATCGGTGCGCTCGCGGGCTTCGGGCGTGCAGTAGCGAGACGGGGATGTACTGCATCGCGCGTGACAAGCTGGACGAAACCGCGATGCACCGGCTAGTTGCCACAACCGGTCAGGCAATTGAGAACCAAGCTCCGGATCGGTGGTTGTGGTTGGGGCACCGCGTGATCACTGCCGATGGCACGACGATCACGATGGCCGACACGGCTGACAATCAAGCGGAGTACCCGCAACAACGCGGCCAAGCGATCGGTTGCGGATTTCCCATCATGAGGGTTGTCGTGCTGTTCGCTCTGTCGACAGGAACCGTCCTGGAAACGGCAATGGGGAAGTACCGAGGCAAGCTCACCGCCGAAGTCAGCTTGTTTCGCGAGATCGACGCGATAATCGAAGAAAACGATGTTTTTCTGGCCGACCGAGCGTATTCGAGTTGGTTCGATATGGCACGCTTGATGGCACGAGGCGCCGATGTTGTTGTCCGCAAACACCATCTCCGCAAAAGCGATTTTCGTAGCGGTATTCGATATGGCAAAGACGACCATGCGATTCGACTGGACAAGCCTGGACGCCCTGAGTGGATGAGCCAAGAGGCGTACGAAGATTACCCTGATTTCATCCTGATCCGTGAGATCAAGATCCGGGTGGAAAACCGAGGCTTTCGTACTCGCCAGATCATCGTTCACACATCGTTGTCGGACGACATGGAGTACAGCAAGGAAGACATCGCCGCATTGTTTCGCCGGCGTTGGCAAGCAGAGCTGAATCTACGAAGCCTTAAGACGGTAATGCAGATGGATCATCTTCGCTGCAAAAAGCCTCATCGGGTGCGCAACGAGATGCGGGCGCACATGTTGGCGTATAACTTGATTCGGCAAGTCATGTGCGAAGCGGCAATGACAGACGGCATGCGTCCTTGGCAAATCAGTTTCAAAAGCACGCTTTCAACGCTCGCCGAGATGCTGCCGACATTGAGTGTCATCAGTGCCGTGGATGAGCTGTGCAACGTCTTGTACCAAAGCTGCCGGAGACATCGCGTCGGAGATCGCCCAGATCGATACGAACCGAGGGTACTCAAGCGAAGGCCCAAGCAGTACAAGCTAATGCAGAAGCCCCGACACGACTACAAACCCGGTGAGGCGTGAGACTTACGCGGATTAAGTGCCATTC
>NZ_VWOX01000059.1 GCF_008629675.1 Roseiconus nitratireducens
GTACTTGTTTACCGGACCGCGATGGGTAATGGCAGGGTCAGGGAGGCTTGGCTGGTCAACTGACGCCGGATGAAGATGAACGGATCAGCCAGCCGTTGGTCGCAGGTTCGCATCACACTCATGATGATGGACTGGGCGTTCGCTCCAGCTTCACTTCGATTGCCGCCCCAAACTTTCCGGTTCACAACCGCCGGCCGGATCGCCTGCTCGCCACGCCAATTGGTTGCATCGGCACCCGCATAGCGAAGAAAAGTGAACAGATCGTCCAGATGCTTCTCCAAGAACTTTGCGAATCGCTCGTTGGCTGCGTGTGTTTTGACCGGACGCACCAAGTTCGCCATCTGCATCGTCAATCGACCCGCCATCACTTTCAAGCCATGAGCGGTCAGCTCACGCTCATGAAAACGGTTGCGATACTCAAAGCCTTTGAGCAACAGTTCCTTCACGGCGCGCGGGAACGCCAACGCGCCACCGGTCCCGCTTTCAATCAACGATTCACATCGTCGAAGCAAATGAGCCAAGCATTGCTGGTGCGTTGCTTTGGTGAACTTGTCGTAGACCGCCCAGCCATCGTGTCCAAAGATTCCCGACCAATCTCGTCCCAGCAGCCGCTCTGCCGGTTCTATGCTGCGGGTCGGGTCGATCTCGTAACAGGTGGCGGTCAAGCCGACAAACGCGTGCAACCAAGCCGGCCGGCCATCAACTCGCCAGCCGGTTTCGTCGCCAACCAATTGCGGCGAGCCTCGCACTGCCCGGCGGACTTCCTGGTGAGCCAATTCGAGACGTTTCGCCGTGCGAAACATGCTTCGGCAACTCGTGCTGCGTCCGACCGTGATTTCGAAGAGCATTTCCAGCAGACGCTTGACTTTGCCGTGACTGAGACCGAGTTCCTTGTTGAGCAGTGTCATCGCCGCGTGGATGTTCGGTCCGAGCTGTACGCCTGCGGCACCGGTCGCATCAGAAGTTTGCAGTTCGTGCCGGCCCTGCACCGCCGAGCCGCAACCCGTGCAGATTCCAGCGTCGATGTTGAATTGCCGATGAATGACGGTTCGCGGAATTTCAGTTTGGTACTGGATTCGCGTTTCGGTCTTCGTCAGCTGATTGGCCCCGCAGTCGGGGCAGCAGGCGGGAAGCGGCACGTCGTAAGTTTCGTCGATTTGCTCCGGAGCGGTGCGGCGATGGTGCCTGCCGTGATCCTCGCCGCTCTTTCGCCCAGGCTTGTTCGGATCGGCCTTACGTCCCTTGCGAAACGGGGCCGCTTGGCGTTTGCCTTCGCGTTCCACCTTTTCAAGACGCTTCGTCAGCTTTTCGACTTGTTCAACCAAGGCATCGATGGTTGCCTGCTGCTGCTCAATAATCGCCTGCTGCTGCTTGCAACCGGGGCAGTCGGTCGTGATCTTGGGAACATCCATGATCCCAGAATTGTGGTCGAATCATCCGGAATTCACCAACAGCAGTTCCTG
>NZ_VWOX01000005.1:0-115000 GCF_008629675.1 Roseiconus nitratireducens
TGACAAAGGCTTTCTGGACGTGTCGCTTGGCGACTACCTGGGCCTGTTGAATTGGACAGCCAAGCAGAACTTCCAGGGCAGCGGTCGTCGTCTACCGCCCGGTCTGCGAGAGCTAGTGTCCAGGCTGGGAATCGACCTGTCGATGTGGCGGGATCTGGTTTGGGACTTCCAGCGTTACTTCGGCGGCAGCAGTTGCGTGGGTTCACCGAACAGCATGGCACGGTTTGCAGAATCCACCGGCCGCCATTGGGTCAAAGGGCACCGGCAAGCCGCCGAGTGCTTTGTCCCGTCTTAGCATCGCCCTGCAGATCAAAGCCATCGTGCCCGTACCGGGTATTACTTGCCCGGCAAATTCGTGGGCAACGTCCGTTCTCGACGCGCCAAATAGCTCACAAAGGGCTACGAATTCCCGTCCAAGCTTCGTCGGGAGACGGGCGCGGGAAAGGCAATCCGATTTCAAGCTGGTGCCTGGCACCAAATGACGAGGCGATCTGGTGACTGGCACCAACTCGGTGATCTGGTTGCGTGTTGCTACTTCGAAGTGTAAAGCTTCGTCACGTTGGCGTATCGAGTCGCGACCGGATAGAAGTTCCATTCGTAGACGGTTTTGAGTCGAACATCAACTGGGACCCAACTCGTCACGTCACAGCCGAGGATCTCGCAAAGAGTACCGTTCTCAAAAGCGGACTCAAACAGATTGAAGACCAATTGCGCGTCGCCGAGATCACTTGTTTCGTACTCGGTGGACCAGTAGGAACCTCCGCTTCGCCAAAACGACCATTGCACTTGGACGCAGTAGGTGGTCGTGTAAAGCGGCATTGATGTTTGGGCCTGTGCAGTCGGCGCGGCATAGAAACCTGCCAACAACAACAACGCTGGCATTATGCGTTTGGCGGAAAGCATTGTTTCGGTCCTCATTCGGTCGGGCTGGAGTGTGCGGAAAACTCTGAAAGCACACTCCCAAGCGAGGATTTCCAAGGTCTGCTACGGAGAACCGGTGAAAAAGAAGACGAAAACAATCACCGATGCCCCCGCTGACCGATCGATTGAAAAGTGGTGCCAGATGAATAATCACCATCTGCTGCCTGGCACCAAGTCATGCCCGTCTTAGCATCGCCCTGCGGATCAACGCTGCGGATCAAAGCCGTCGTGCCCGTCCCGGGTATCACCTGCCCGGCCAGTCCTTGGGCGAGGTCCGTTCTCTACCCGCCAATAGCTCACAAAGGGTTACGAATGGATGATCTGGTTGAGTGTTGCTCCTTCAAAGTGGATAGAAGAATGGTGGATGGCACCAAATTGACTTTATTGATGCCTGGCACCAATTAGAGCAAATTGCGGATGGGTCCAAGCGTCACTTGTTTCGAAGGGTGGTCAATCGTTCTTGGGCTACTCGATCGATCCAACTGCCGCGGTACTTCTTGCGCAAGCGGGCAAAGGCCTCGATTGCCTCGGCCGTCTTTTCCGCCCGCACTAGCGACTCCGCTTGACGGAACTCTTCTTCGCCGATCGTCAGGACTTCGGATGCGATCCGTCCCGCTTCCTGCTGAGAAATCTCAATCGGCACCTTGTCCAGAATTGGAGGGTGGGGATCCGTCAGCATCGCGAACGCGGATGGATTGCGTTCACGAAACAACCTGGCCCGCATGTCGCTCTGGATGTTCATGGCATCGCCGCTCCGGCGGCCTTGGGACGGATTGATGTCGGCGTACACGATTCCGTCCGGCCCTTCCGCTCGCGAGAGGATTTCGCCTCGCGGCGAAATCACCATTGCTCCCGATCCCCGGAACGCGACCACCAGATAAACATGATTCTCTGCCGCGCGGACGCGCAAGGCCTGCATTCCGATGTCTCCGTCACCCACCGCTCCGCCGCCCATGGTGGGGAAAAAGATGATGTCCGCACCGGATAAGGCGAGGCATCTGGCCGTTTCCGGAAACACAAGGTCGTAGCAAATCAACATCCCCACCGTCCCCAGATCGGACGTTTGGAAAACGGGAAACGACTGGCCACGCTTCCTTGACGCCGCCTCACTCCAGGTGGGGCACACCTTGTGGTACCGACCAATCTCTTTCCCGGCGCGGTCCAGAAGAAAAGCCGTGTTGTAGGTGTCACCGTCCGATTCGACCAAGTCACTGCATAGAACGAGGTACATCTGGTGTTTCTCCGCGGCCTTCCCCAAGCGATTGATCATTCGCGCCACCGCGGCGGGAAGCACCTCCGGAGCGAGTTGCTCGTTCATCCCGTGCCAGTTCAGCAGGCCAAGAGTATCCTCGGGGAAAGTCAGGACGTCGCACCCCAGGTCACCCGCGTCGTCAACGATGGATTCGAGTGCGACCAAGTTCTTGTCTACCGCAGCGAGTACTTGCTGAGGATCTCTGAGACGCCAGTCAATCATTCTTGGTTTGGTTTGCACCGCGGCGACGCGAAGCAATTGATTTTCATCAACGGCTGGTTGCGTGTCGGATCCCGCCTCGTCGGCTGCAACCGTCATCGAAAGACCGCTTACGGCTATCATCAGCATGATCCCCGCGATGCGCAAAGCCATTCGTTGTCCACTTTCGACCATCAGTCCGACTCGCTCACTGTGTCACAAAAGATTGATGCCAGGGGCTCCACGCGGACCAGAGTCCGGCGTCGCTCTGCTGACGAACCCGACAATGATAGACCCGTCCCGCATCCAACTGCCCCTTTGATTCTGACGCATCTGTGAATGCTCCCGTCGCAGCGTCAATCGTCAGTCGATCGGACGATTCGACAGGTTTAGACTTCCAAACAACGTCCTCTCCCAAACTGTCAACCGCGAGTTCCACCTGCCACGCCCGCTGTTTTCCCGGTCCCCGATAAGGTGTCTTGATCAGGACGGGGTTTCTTGAGCAGACGACCGGACCGATCGGTTTCGTCGAGACGATGAAATTGTCGAACCAGCGAGCCTGATCGACCGGCGATCCCTGGTTCCAATAGGCCTCCAGGAACACGGCGTTGATTCCGCGTTCGTCGAAGTCCCCTCGCCAATCGAGATCCCTTCGTTCTGCTTCCAGCCGGCCGTCAATCCACAACTGGTTCAATCCGTCTTTCTTGCCAGGTGTATTCAGACGCGCGCGGGCTTCGACACAAACCCACCATCCGGCCCCATCGCTGCCGTGCAATTTAAAACGCGAGGCCGGCTTGTTTCCAAGCCAACGCAGGTTGTCAAAGTCATTGTATTTGGTCGTCACGACACGTCTCTCTCGGACTCCCGAGGCGGGGTCCAGGGTGAGAGCTTCGCCGCTGCTCCAGACATGAGCAATCATTGCCTGTCGCCAGCCGGGGGGCACCAAGCTGGTGGCTCGAGAAAGTTTTGCCGGACCGCCTCCCTCCCAATCGTGAGGATGCTTCACGTAGATTCGCCAGTAGACATCGTTGAAAGTTTCCCCGGCACGAACGACGTGGGGGCGGTGGGTGGGCGAGTCGCCAAAGAAAACTTTGCGACCACCGATCCCGCGACTTCCCTTCGGATAGTTCATCCGGAGCGATCTTCCACGTCCGCCAAATCGAGGCTGGTCCACTAGATCGCCACTCTTCTCGGCGTAACGCGATTGCCGTTCGGCGCTGTCAAAGTCGTCGAACCAAATCACGTTCAAATCCGATTCCGCGGGCTGCTGCTCCAGAATCACCAGGCTGTCGATCCGCGGCACCTCGGGAGCATCTTGGGCGGGCAATGCGGAACATGCACTGGCGAACCACGCACTGAGAACCGACAAACCAATCCACGACCGAAACCATCGCTTCATTGCATCTTCCCTTCCAACGTCTGCGTCAAATCTCGACTGACCTGTTTGATTGACTGGTTTGGCATCCAATCCTAGCGGAATCCGGGCCGCCGCGCAGCGTCGTCGCGAGCGAGCTTGACCCGTTGACCGATTGCTTGCGTCGCAGGCGCGCGTGCATCGAGTGGACATGTGGTTTTCCACATGCTGCTCAGAATACGATCGGCAGAGCCATTGAACTGTACGGATACGCATGCCCGGCAGGAGGATCCAATGTCAGCGACGAGAGGGATCGAACCGAATCAAACGTCACAAAGTGATCTTGTAACCCCATGGCAATCTTTCAATTGGTTTGACATCGTCGCTTGACATAGTAGTTTTCCGATTGAGCAGAGCCATGCTTTGCTTCCACTCTTTTCATCACTCCTCTGTCGCCTCGCGAAGGCAACGAGAAAGGCAAACCGACTGCGAAGTCGGGACGCAAAGCCATGGGTCTCCCCGAGATCGCCAGGCTACCGAATTGACCACGAACCATGAGAGGCAGCTTCACGCAACATCAGATTTGAGGTTGCAGTGTGCGCCCGGGCCGCGCCCGGTTGACCGCGACGACAGTCGGTTTCGCTCGCGCTTGAACAAATCAAATCTCCGCTCGGAACTTTCGCTGGACGATCACACGTTTGATCGGGTGATTGCTGCCGACCGGGATTGCGATCGATCCGCGCTCATTCTGCAGCCATCGCACGGGGAATCACGGCATGGGGGATCACGGCATGGGGGATCACGGCATGGGGGGAATGTCCCAGTGAATCCAATATCCGACGAAGGAGTTTTCCAATGAAGTTCGCATTCGCAATCACCTGCAATCTGATGGCCCTCATCGCGTCAGCCTCAGCCGCCGGTTCGCACCAAATCGCTGAAGACGTCGTTCCCCGTCAACCAACAACCGTCAACGCAGCAAATCAAGTCGTGCCTACGCCAACACCGCATGCGGTCCGCGACCACAAAGCCGATCGAATCGTCGTGTACTCGGCGACCTGGTGTGGCCCCTGCCAAAGACTCAAGCCGGTCCTGGCAACGCTCAAGCAGGAAGGCTACAAGGTGGAGCACCTGGACATCGACAGAGACGCCGACAAGCTGAAGTACTCCCATCGCTCGGTTCCCACGATCTATTTCTTGCGTGGTGAAACCGTCGTTGGGAAAGTAATCGGTTATCGCTCGAAAGATCAGATTACTCGGATGCTCGTCACGAGCCCCGATCGTCTCGCCCCACAAAAGCCATTGGCACCCAAGCCATTGAACGAGTCCGTCACCCATTCAGTCGCGGGCGTCTCACGGTTCTGAGCGGGATCGAACGCACCGGCGGAGCAGCAACCGGACCGCCGCAACAGCCTGAGCGCCGTTGCCAGTCCAGAGCTCTTGGAAAGCCGGCGAAGTGCGTCTTCGTCCCTTGATCGGGTCGAGCGTGCCGATTCGGCCCGCCAGTAACGAAAGTCCTTGGGCCCGACGCTCAATCAGAGCTGGCAATAGTCGGTTCGAACGAGAGCCGGTCGGATGACCGAAAGAACACCGACCGGCGCATGAAAAAACCCTGACAACCGCACAGAAACACGGAATCTCAGGGCATTCTGCAAAGTAGCGGCAGAGGGACTCGAACCCCCGACACGCGGATTATGATTCCGCTGCTCTAACCAGCTGAGCTATGCCGCCGAACCCGTTTTTTACGGGGTTTTGCGTCGCCCTCTTTCGAGCGTGTACAACAACTTGTACAACAAAGGCTAGCAAAAATGCCGGACCGGTGCTGTCACACCGATTCCGGCTGCCACCTACTCGATTTGAGGACCAGTAGATGACGGCACGAAGTGTACGCGGAAAGTCTGTCCGCTCCAAGCCTCCCAAAATCAAGGGAAGCCCGCTCACCCCACACGCAACGGGACAGTACTGTGCCCGCCTCGCTGGGAAGATTAGGTATTTCGGACGGGACCATGACGAGGCTTTAAGGAAATACCAGAACGCCCTGGCGGGCTTCGACCCGAACGAAAAGCGAGTGAGTGTTCGGGCTGTCTGCAATGCCTACATGGACGCCCAGCAGAAGAAGGTGGTTCAGGGCAAACTGGACCCCCGGACGCTCGAAGACTACCACGCAATGGTCAAACGGTTCTCGTCCTACGTGGGGCGTGACCGCCCTTTCGAATCGCTGACCCCGAAAGACTTCGAGAACCTGCGGGCGACCTACAAAGGGGCATCATCGACCATCGACCGGGAAATCGGGATGGTGCGTGCGGTTCTAAATTGGGCGGCACAGTCTGGATTCGGTCGGGTGAACGTGGGTCCCGATTACGGGATGCAGCCGCGGCGGCTGAAACGCCTGGAGCGGAAGGCGAAGGGCAAGAAGATGTTCACAGCAAGGGAGCTTCATCTAGTTCTCCGCCATGCCTGCCCCCAGCTACGAGCGATGACCCTGCTCGCCATTAACTGCGGGTTCGGGAACCGGGATTGCCACCTACTGGAAATCAGCGACATCGACTTTCGCCGCAAGTGGATTTCAGGGGCTCGGAGGAAAACCGGGATGGACCGGGACGCCTGGCTGTGGCCGGAAACGGTCGAAGCCTTGAAGGCGGCGATTGATTCCCGATACAAGCCGAAAGACGACCAGCTGGCAGACCGGGTGTTCATCACCAAATACAAGGGTCCCTGGCTGAAAGACGGCTCTCGCACCAATGCAATCAGCCAAGCGTTCACCAAGCTGACCAGAAAAGCCGGAGTCTACCGCACCGGTCTTTCGTTCTACGCTGTCCGCCACACTCACCGGACCATTGCCAACAAAGCCCGGGACCTTGGTGCGGCACGTCGCATCATGGGGCACGTTGACGACTCCATTGACGCCATCTACGTCGAAGACCACGGGGAACTGCCGGCCGACGGCAGAAAGCGTGTACGGGCTGTCTGTAAGTTCATCCGGCGTTGGTTCCTGACTGGACGCTACCACGGCGTTGCGATGACGCTGCCGCCTGATTGCCGAACCGTGGTTGTGCGTGAACCGGAGGATGAGGCATGAACACCCCCGAATCAATTGACATGCTCACCGAATGGATGGGGCAATGGCGGGAGCTGTGCGAGAATGATTCAACAGCGAGTGAGGACGAACACTCGCACCTGGACCGTTTGGGTGACGTCATCGCCGTGATGGTGCTTGATTTTGAGCGGAACGGTCGGGACGCAACCACGCTCCAAACAATCTCCCGCAAGCATTCAGCAGCAAGCCGGCGAACAACCGAAAAACGGCTCGATGTTTTGGATGAACTGATGCCCGAGGTTGCAAAGTGGGTCCACGACATCGAAGGACCGCCAGCGGAACCCCGGTACCAAGACCCGACCTGGGCGAGATGTTTCGAAACCGACACCCGGAGCATCCGGCGATGGCGGGCGAGCCACGATTTTCCGACGGCTCCGGCATCACTCGGGGAGGTTCAGGAGTGGTGTGATACGAACGTTTGGGCAATCGACAACAACAAAAAACTGGTTGAGAAGCCCCGAACCTAGGACACCTTAGGACAGCCGAGGACAGTCGGGCTTTCTGAGTCTTTTGTATCGGTTCTGGATGAATAGAAAGACCGTATCGCCTTTGGGCGGTGCGGTTTTTTTCATGGGCTGACAGGAGTGAACGAATGAAAAAGGGATTCAGTGTGCCGAGCTTGGCGGAGCGGTGGGGCGGGTGTTCCATCGACCACGTGCGAAATCTGATTGCGATGGGGGAGCTTCGGGCAATCAACATCGGAACGAAGACCCGCAAGACCTGGATTGTGCCAGCTGACGAAGTGGAAGCCTTCGAAGAGCGGCGGTCCAACAAGCAGCAACCGAAGACTCGGCAACGGCTGGCGTCAGTCACGCCGGAGCGGGAGTGGGTCTAACGAAAAAGCCCGCTCGGCTGGAAGCAACAGCCGGCGGGCATCAAAACCACGGACGATTTTGAGGAACCCCAATGATACCCGAGTATCAAGAGCCGGCAAAGCCAAAGCCGGCGAAGGGAGAGCCCGGAACGCTCGCCCAACAGCTCGCCATGATTGTCGTTTCAATCTATCTCGGCGAACGGCGGAGCACCGATGCCCGGACCGAATGGGATGACGCTCGGTCACTCGTGATGGAGGGGCGGCGATGAACTACACCCCATCCGAAGAGATGACTCGGCGGACCTACTTTGGAATCTTCGACGAAGCGTTGGAAAAGGGAGCCATCCCCTATGACAACGGCGACGGAATCCAATGCAGCGACCCCAAAATCAGCAACTTCATCAACAATTTTGATGCAGCGGTTGGCGGGGCGTCTCAGTTCCTTACCCATTGGATGGAGGAACGCAGTGACAAACTAGGCACGGCACCATACGTGTTCAACGGTGCGAATCTATTTGACCAGGTTGTCGCGGACCTCGTTGCCGAGAAGAGAGACAAGCTGTTCAACTGCGGGGTTGCGTTCCCCAGTATCGAAATCGGTCCGGGGCTCATGGCGGTGATTGGGGCTCCACCTGGACGCGGCAAGACCGCTCTGGCGATGCAGGCGGTTTACGATGCGGTCGCCAACGAAAGCGACCTGAGAGCCGTTGTGGCGTCCCTGGAGGTGACACCGCAAACGCTACTGAAGCGGCGGCTGGCGATGTTGGCTGGCGTCAGTTTCAACGCCATCCGGTTCAACACGTTGAATGATTATCAGCGGGATGAACTGTCCAAGTTGGATGGATTCCGGACCGTGTTGGAACGCGTCGGCTTTCTGCGGCCGGAGCTATCTGGATTGGGTGACCTTGAAATGATGATGAAGGCATCCAATGAGCCCGGTTTGCTGTTGCTGGATTACGTCCAGTTGTTCGGACCAATGGACGCCACGGCGGCGGACAGGGGGCTGGCGACGATGGCAACGGCTCGGCGGTTCTGCGAGGCAGGGTGGGCGGTAATCGCCGTCTCTGCGGTGAACAGAATGAGCTACAGCAAAAGCGACATCTCATCATTCCGGGATACGTCGTCAATCGAGTACAGCGGCACATCCGCCTACATGCTCGATGAGGCGACCGAGTACGACAGCGACGACGACAAGCCCGCCATTCGCCCGATGAAGTTGCGGAACGTGAAGAACCGCAACGGGCCACTGCGAAGCATTGACGTGCTGTTCAACGGTCCGCAAATGCTGTTCAGCCCCGCCGAGGTGGTCAACGAATACGAAGGCGACTTCGATGACTTCAACAACGGCATCGACAATCCGTTTGCGGAGGCGTCTGGATGACCAAGCGGAAGTCACAACGGCGGTTCGAGCAGTTGAATCGGATTGTTGACGTTATCGCCCCGACGTTGCCGACCAGCACCCACGTTGCCGTCCTGCTCGTTTGCTTCCGGCATGCGAGGCAGGGTGGAGCGTTCCAGGTATCGACACGGCGGATTGCCGATGCGGTGAACATCAAACGCCGGCGAGCTCAATACGTCCTCGATGAACTGATTGAACTCGGCGTCGTGGCCATCACCGAGGAGCACAAGGGACCGATTCCACGCAAACACCGAATCACCGGTGAGGTGGCAAATGAAAATACCCGCCCCCCGATTTAATGGTGCACTCCAGTGCGTCGGATGGTGCACCCCAGTGCACGCTAGTGTGCACTCCAGTGCACCCCATACAGAACAGAACATTACGACGGGTCGGTCCGGTCGCTTCGCTGGACCGCCTTCGGTCGCAAACTCAGTAACCAACCAACGCCATGAAAGGAGTATCCGAAATGGATTGCGAACAAATCGACCTGGATGACATCGAACGGAAGCTGGACACGATGAAGGCGTGGCTATCTGACGAACGGCTCCAGTCCATCCAATGCGAGGACTACACACGGCTAGTTCATTGGTTTGAATCCGAAATCGTGGTCAACGTCAACTTAGCAACGAACCAGATGCACCGCATCACCGACAGCATGGGGGCTATCGTCCGGTTCATGGTTAAAGAATCCAAACGCAGGGCGGCGGAAGATGGCGAGAACCAGTGACCCGCAGCCACTGGCACGCATGACCCTAGTTGAGCTAAGCGAGCGTCAGAAGATTCTCGCCGGTCACTCGGCGGACTCGGAATCGGTGTTCGTTTTGAGAAAGACCGACGGCGGTGACTATCAACTGTTCAGCGTCCCGGTAAGCGACCTAGACGCCTCGCTGCGGTCATTCGTTAGCGGGGATGACTCGGAAGCCATGGAGCTAACCAAAGCGATTCTGACGACGTGTCAGAAGCAACCACGGAAGCGGAGAAAGGCGAGATGACAACCACGGATGATGAATGCGACCACGAGTGGAAAGTCTACCGCACCAGGACATCGGGACTACGGCGGACGCAATGGTTGAAGTGTGGTAAATGCAACGACACCGCCAAGCGTTCTTTTCCTGTTACTACGTCTGGTAACAAGATCATTGAATGCCCCTGTTGTCATGCGACAATCACCACCAACTGACGATCACCTCACCCCCGGCAAGGAGCCCAACATGAAGCCCGCCAACATCCAATGGATTCGCCGAACGTTCCCCCGCATGAAAGACGACCGTGTTGTCAGGTGCATCGAAAAGGAGATGACCGAGGAAGAGGTTGGCGAGCAAGCCTACAAGGATGCCAAGGTTGAGAACGAATGGCTCAAGGGTCGCATTGCCGAGTTGCAAACCGAGCTCGCCGCAATGAAGGAAACCGACGACGCCCAAGAAACCGAACAAGCCCGCGCAAGAGCCCGGGGCAATCGTCCCCTGGCAATGGGCGGCTATGGTCCCCACTCCCTTGCCTCTCTGAGCTCCGCAGCGGCCACCTGGCGAGCTGAAATCAATCGACTGGTCCGCGAGGGGCTGACACGTCCCAAAGCCGTTCAGGCGGTCAACAGGGCTAACCCTGGACTGCGTGAACGGATGATTGAGGAATCCAACCAGGGACGGCGACGATGAAACTCTACGTGATGGGCTGCGACCCACTGGATCCGCCTTTCGTCACGACTGCCGAGACGCCAGGCGAAGCGATCGCCAAGCGATGGCAAACGACCTGCGACCCTGCTGAAAGCCACTACGAAGTTCATCTGGGACGCTGGAGCGAAGCCAAGACCGTATCGTCGGCTGAAGCCCTGCCCTATTGCGATGAGCGGACAGCACGGCGGGCGATGAAGGAAATCGGCGAGCATGAAACAGCGGTGGACGTTTACATGTTCGCCAAGCAAGTCCACGCCATGTATGGCGACGGGTAATCCTCGCGGCCCCGGGGCGTCGTTGCGGTCTGGTTCCTTTTCTTCCTGGACATGCACCGCCCCGGGGCTTTTCAAACAACACACACCAACTAACCAAGGACGAACCAATGGCGACGACCACCAAAAAGAAGTTTGAACGAGCTGACGAAATCCTGCGGTCCATCGTTGTGGATGAGGGAGAGCCCGACTTCGAAGAGGTGTTGTATTTCACCTCCGAATGCGGCTGGGACGAAAAGGAGCTGAAGCGGCAGCGGCGACGGATGCACCACGTTGTCCGCCTTCAGCAAATCAGCGGGACCAAGCAACAGCGTGACGAACTGGAAGCGGCTGCGAACGATGCCGCGGAACTGCTGAAGACCAAGGGGCAAGAGCTTCAGGAGCAAATCGAGAAACTGCAAAAGCAATTGCAAGCGATGGAGCGTGATGCCGAAACCAAGCAACGTCGATTCGATGAGACGCAACAGGCGGTTGAGTCACTGCGTAATGAGCAGATGCTACGGGCTGACGTGCGGAGCGAATACAACTCCCGCAAACGCCACATCAAGGCCTCCACACGTGCTGACGTGATGGCTCTGGAGAGTGAGCTGAAGTGCATCGACACTTACTGCAACTGGGACACCAACGACAGCCATAGACTTGACCTGATTCGCTTGAAGAGTCCGAGCTACGTTGCCCTCGGCCAGGACGGTCGGATGCGGGTCACGCCGAAGTGGGGCGAGTACCTTGCCGAGCAGCGTAAGCGTATCCCCGAGCTTGAACGGGAACTGGCAGAAGCCAAGAAGATGTATGAGCAAGAGTGGTCGGAGTTGGAACGCTTGCTTGACCACTACGTGCAGTGACGACTCCTTGCTGTGGGCTGGGTAAGCGGCGGCTGCGGACTGGTTTCTCCCCGCAGCTGCCGCCCCCATACCCACCCCTGCCGGCTTTAGGTTCTTTGCGGTCAATCGTCCCTCTGCGGTTTTGGTTTTCGTGCAGAAATCTAAGACAAAGTCCGGCGTTTTTTAATCAGAAAAACCCCCGTGGGGCTGGGGCGAGAACTATGCGAACTGAATCAGGGCTCCATCGTCGGGGCGAGATGCGAATGATTGAGCGAGCAATCAACCAGGGCTGGGAAACGTCGCCAGAGCAACAGGAACGGTCCCTGAAGCTGTGCTACGAAGTCCTCCACGATGACCACGCAACCGAGCGGGAGACGCTCACGGCGATTCGAGTGATTACCGCAGCCGTCAACAAAGGAAACTAACCAATGGCAACCAGTGACTATGAGATCGTCGTCGGAGCAAAAGACCAAGCCACGCGAATCCTGGAACAGGTGAGTGGTCAAACCCGCGCGTTGACACGCAACATCCAGACAATGAGCAAACGCACCGAGCGTTCCACCGAGAAGATGGACCGTGCGTTCAAGGGGCTGAAAGCGACCCTGAAACCCCTGCTGGCTGCGTTCGCTGCGGTGAAGGTGACAACGGCTGGATTCCGAGTCGTCAGTAATGCGGCGGAAGCCTTCGATACGCAACGGGAAGCCGTGCGGGGTCTGACGCAAGCCCTCGAGCTTAACGGCGATGCGATGGGGCCAACGGTCGAGCAACATGCCGCCTTCGCTTCTCAGTTGCAAGATCTGGCGAACGTGGGCGATGAGGTGACGCTGGGGCTGATGAAGCAGGCATCCATGTTGGGCATCAACAACGAACAGCTACAGGATGCGACCCGTGCGGCTATCGGGATGAGTGAAGCGACCGGGGCAAGCTTGGAAGACTCGCTCCGGAAGGTGAATGAGACTATCCACGGCAACACCGAAGCCTTCGCCGAGTTCCTGCCCCAACTGAGACAAGCCAAGACGGACGAAGAGAAGCTGGCGATTGTCCTGGCGGCATCGGAGAAGGGATTGGCTCAGAAGGCGTCCAGAGCCAACGAGGCGGCCGGTAGTGCGGAGAGGCTGTCCAACACTTGGGGCGACTTCCTGGAGGTTGTAGGCGAGTCCCTGGCACCGGTCCGCGTGTTTATCAACAACGGACTGTCGGCACTCATTGAAAAGATTCAAGGCGAGTTGATTCCCGTCCTGGCGTTCGCCGAAACGATCATCACCAACTTCGGCAAGGTGTGGGAGTTTATCAAACTGAAAATCAACCTTGCGATGACGGGGATAGTCGAAGACGTCAAGCATACGTTCATCACGACCATCCCGACTTACCTGAACTGGTTTGCTGAAAACTGGCTGAACATCATCACCGATGTTTTCAACGGGACAGTGACGGTCATCAAGAACGCAATGACCAATGCGGCGGACATCATCCGTGCGGTGGTTGAAGCCATCCGCAACGGGCTACAGGGCGGCATCGGTGGACTGATGAACGAGATTGGCGAGATTGCCGGTCGGAGTCTACTGGAAGGCTTCGAAGCCCAGACGAAGGCACTACCGGAAATCGCCATGCGGAATCTGACCGCAGGTGAACAGGAGATGAAATCAAGGCTCGCACAACTGGCGGTCGAAATCGGAAGCGAGTACCAACGGAACCTCGCCGAGCGATTGACGGCTGACGGCGGGGCGAATGGACTCGGCAACCTGGCGTTGCAGTTGGGCGGCTCCAAGCCCAAGGGCGGCAGCGAGAAGGACCAGACCACCGGCGTTGAGTCCCGACTGCTGACCCGTGGACAGACTCAGAACGGCCCCCGGGAGATGCGAAAGCTGGTCGAGAACATCGCCAGGAACGTCAAACGGGTAGCTGACAACACCGACACCGACACCAGCCAGAGCGACGACACCTTCCGGGTGGAGTTGGTGAAATAGTGATTGACGACGACGACGACCCCAGGGAACAGCCACCGACCCCCGAGGAAATCCGGGAGATGTGTCTGGCGATTCAGGAGGGGCGAATCGTCGTCAGCGAATACTCTCGGCAGCGATGGGAGGAAATTCGCAAGGGCTGGCCGGATGGGCGGCGACCGAGGCGGGGCGGTGATGGTGGGGCGAACATCCGAGGTTGACCCGGAAATCCGGTCGGATGATACTGGAACGGTCGGCTGTGCCTGCAAGCGTGGCTGACACCCTCCGGCGGCTTCTAAATGCCCCGAGGCTCACTACACCATCTTTCGGACAAGTTTGAAAATGCGAGCGGCCAACTATTCGTGGGCTACAGCTCCGGCGAATCGGTCGGAGTGGAAGGGCCCGGCCTCTCGTTGGGGTGTAGTGACCCCGGCGAGCAGGTTTGCAACGGGTAGTTGGCCGCTCGCGTATGTGTGCAGAAAATCTGTACACGGGAGGCACCTATGCCTTACCTGTCTATCTCGGACGCGGAAAAGCGTTCCAGCGTAAAAGCCCACCGAATCAAGTCTCTGATTAATCAGGGCGAGCTTGACGGCTACGTGGGCGTTCCTGGCATCAAAGGACTAGCCATCGACGAAGGCGACCTTCCATTGCTGCGGATTGTGCTGTGGCACTTGGATGAGTCACCTGACCGTCAGCCCAACGACCCGACCGAAGATGAAATCTGGTCAATGGCTGCCGAGCTTCGTGCCCTTCGTCCCGTGGAGGCGGTCGCATGAATGCTCTAACTCATCAAAAGCCGCACCCGGTTCTGACCCTGACCCAACTGGCCAACTATTACGACGTGTTGCAAGCGGCGGAACTGTTGGCGACGGAGCAACCGAAGGATGCGGTGCCGATTGCGAGAAGCGTCCTAGCGTCCCTCTTGCGGCTCGCATGGGCACGGGCGAGCGGAAAGCCGGATTCGGAGCCTAAGCCCGAGTCGGTGCCGTTGAAGCTTCGTAACCGTGGCATCGTAAGCAAGCCAGCGATGCAGCGACTTCGGAACGCTTTCGAAAAGTCCAAGAACCCGCCGGAGATGTTTTCAGCCTGCCGGGATTTGCTTGTCTGGCTCGCATCAAAGCCCGATGCGGTGATTGACTGAGGCAGAACCCAGCGGTTCTAATCGCCATTGCCGGCGGAGTGACGACCAGCCCGATTGCCCCCGGGCTAACTGTTGCTCCGCCGGTTTCTTGTTGGGCCCCTACGCTTTCCAGAACTCGTCAGCGTCGATACCTGCCTGCTCGATGATGCTTTTTAGGGTGCCCGTCTTGAGCGGCTTCTTGCCGTGGTCTGGAACCGTGGTCGTGCGACTCGAAGTCTCATTCCGGAAAACCACATGGCTGCCCCGTTGCCGGTCTTTATCAAAGCCGAATTTTTTGAGCTTCTTTGCCACTTGGCGAAAATTGAGTTGCGGCCTACTACCCATCAACAACTATTCGGATCACTCGCGAGTTTTCTTCCTGCTCGACGACTGGCAAATCCGAATACATCATTGATTCCCCGTGAGCCACCCGGCTCTCTAGCATCGCCAAGAACGCTTCCGAGATACCCTCCTTTGCCTCTTCGAGCGTCTCGCCCTCGCTAACAACGCCGGGGTAATGCAGGGCACAAATCGTGTAACCTCCACATTCCTCATCGGGGGTAAGAAGAGCCTGAAAGACGTGCCGCCGCACACCAGGCTCAACAAAAACCGGGATCTCGTTATGTGAAACGACTTCATGAATCATTTTTTTCACCGCTATGTTCGACAGGGTCAGCAACCGCTTCAATACGCCAGGACCCTATTTGTTCGTCAGACCAAATCAGGTCAAGCGAATAACTTCCGGACTTTCTCGGCATCGCTAACTGTAGATGCGGCATTCCAAGACTGACTTCGGCGATTGCAACCGGATCTTCAAATTCTAACTTGAAAGGGTACTCCATCAGTACTTTTGCATCGGAAAGATCGACAAGTTGAAGGCAAAACTGCTGCGAATTGCGTAGCCCAGTGAACGCGAGGTACAGGTACGGCGACCCCATGCCTCCTATTGGCCCGGAAAACCGCTTCCTCTTTTCTCCGTCCTCCTGAACCTCTTCAGTAACTTTGGGCGGCTGCCTCAACTGAATTTGCGTGAAAGTACCGGCAATGATGTGCTTTCCGGATTGCCTGTCCTGGTAGACGTGGTCAGCAAGCACCATCGCCTGGAGTACGGGTTTTACCATCTAACCGAAGGGGGGAAGGGGCGTGGCAGTGAGGCGATTCCGGGTTATCCGGGCGGCTATATCGAGTTGTACAACAAATACAACAACACTGCCCGGCTCCATCGTTTACAACGGCTTTTTCAGCGGTGCCTGAGACTTCGAAGTGCCGCAAATTGCGGGGCGAAACCGCATTTAGAGTTTTGCTAGCTGGTCTTATGATTCCGCTGCTCTAACCAGCTGAGCTATGCCGCCTGGTGGGATCGCTGGAGCTTCGATCGGCTCGGCGAAGGGGGAACTTTAGCGAATTCGCGCCGCCTCGCAAAGGCATCCAACCACAAGAGTTCCTCGCTGCGGTCGAGGTTCGTCGACTGGCATCGCCGCCGCCGGCGCGGCGGTTGGTGTGCCTGAGTCGCAGCCGCCACGCCCCAATGCTGGGCACAGAATCCTCAGCCTCCCACCCCCGCCGCTCGCGTCCGACGTGGCCTGCGGGATGGCACGCGGGCGGCGGATATTCGTCGACTTCGCCTGCAAGGTCGCTGCCGATTGGTCGGGTTCTGATAAACTTGGCCCTGATCTGTTTCCGCCAGCCGCCTCCGGTCAAGATGTTCGAATTCGGGACCCTGGAAATTGCGATTTTTTCCGTCGCGGGGCTGGTCGTGGTCGCGACCGCCTATCGGTCCCATCGGGTCAACCGCTTGAATCAGTTGGCCCATCGCTCGGTCCATCTGTGGGAAAGCGGGCGGATCGAAGCCGCCCTGGCCGGCTTTGCGCAACTGGGAACCGACGCCGGGCGGATCCGCAACGACGCCGTCCGCAAGGCCTTTCAGTTCACCTCCGGCCAAGCCTGTGGATCGATTCTGCGATTCCAGGGACGATTCGATGACGCGGAGCGACGACTGGGCGATGCCTTCGCCTTGATCGACCAGGATTTTCGGCCGGTTCCACAGTCAGAGATCGCCGCCAGGCTGGAGAAGATCTTGTGCCGAGCCGCCAGCGGCGACTCGGAAGCGCCGCGTCAGGCGATGGAACAATTGGTGGCGTTCGTCCGAAAAACCGATCCGGCGCAGCAACCCGCGGCACTGCGCCAGGTCTTTCAAACGCTCGGCGGTGCTTGCCACACGCCCGCGCTAGCCCAGACCGGGCGTCAGCTCTTGCAGCAACTGACCGAATTTGTCGGGCCCGCAGATGAAACGGCCCAACCCGCTGGAAAAATCTTCGGCGGTGCCGAATCCACCCTCGGGACGCGGCCGCCAACCGCTGGCTCCACCAACGCTTACTCGCCGCCGCCCACCTCGGACCGGAATGAACCCGACACGGACTCCCGCGACCGGCAATGGCTGTGGGTTGAATCGCTGCTGGCGGACGCCCTGATCGCGATCCAAATCGGCGACTACGTGTCCGTCAAGCAGACGTTCGACCGCCTGTACGGCAGTTCGGTCTGGTGGTCCCTGCCGCCGGAGAAGATGCGCGAAGGAAACCGCTTGATGGCCTACCACGAAGAGTCTTGCGGGTCGCTTCGCCGCAGCGTCGAAACGCACCGGTCGCTGTTGCTCGCCGCCGAAGCGTCACCGCACAACGATGGCTCCTTGGCAAATGAACAATTGGGCTACGCCAGCGCCCTGAGAAGCTATGGCTCGTACAGCGAAGCGCTTGAGCAAATGCAGTCGGCGCATGAAAACGCCGTTCGGTTCACCGGAGATCCGGGGCGGGTTTCGGCCACCTTCCATCAACTGCTGGCGTTGCTGCAGATGGAAACGGGCAACTATCACGACGCCGTTTCATTGCTCAGCCAGGCAAGACAAACGGCTGCGCTGCAGTACCACCCGCGCCAGACCGCGTTCGGGCTGTTGCTGGAGTCGATCCACCATCGAGAGTTGGGATTGCTGGATGAGGCCTGCGAGCTGACATGGTCGGCCTTGAGCCATCTGGTCGACGCGTTTGGCGAAGCCCACGTGATGACCGCCGAGTATCGCTTGAATCTTGCCGGTCTGTATCTCCGACAGCAACGGCTGGAGGACGCCGCAGCGGAAATACGCATTGCGGAGAACGCGATTCGCGGGTCCTATCGCCGCAACGCCTACGCCCGAAGCACGTTGGATGAAGTCAGCGCGGCCTACCAGATTGCCACCGGCTCCACCGAGCCGGCCGAGTTTCAACTTCGGCAACTGCGACAAGACCTGGTGCCGGAAGTTTCGGCGGAACATTTATCGTTGGCTGCGATCGATCATCTTTGGGGATCGGCGGATCGGGTTCGGGGCGACCTGCCTTCGGCGATCCGCCACTTGAAGTCGGCTTGGTCGCAACGCTTGAAGACGCAGCCGGAAGACTGCCCCGAGTTGCTGCGGTTGTGCGAAGATCTGCGCGACTGCCATGCGGAGGCGGGCGAACACACCGTCGCCGATCGTTTCAACCTGCAGGTCCAACGCATCGAAGCAATGCGAGATGCGTGCCGGCACACGCTCCTTGCATCAAAAAAGTCTGTCGACCGATCGTCGGGATGAGCCGTGCAGAACGCCCGAGAATAACCACCCCTGCGAACCTTTGTGGGTTCCACGAATTGAGGACCGGATGAAGATCACCATCGTCGGCCTGGGACGCGTCGGTTCGGCGATCGCGTTTGCCAATGTGATGAACCCGATCGCCAGCGAACTGCTGCTGCTCAATCGCACGCGAGACAAAGCCGAAGGCGATGCGTTGGATCTTTCCCACGCCAGCGCCCTGAGGAACAGCAACATGCGAATCCGGGCCGGCGACATCGCCGATTCGGCGGAGTCGGACGTGATCGTCTTCACCGCGTCGGCACCCTATCGCGATCCGCAACGGCCGCGGTTGGATCTGGGCGCGGAGAACCTTCCGATTGTCCAAGAGTGGATCCCGCGGCTGGCCGAAGTCAGTCCCGATTCTATCCTGGTGATGGTCAGCAACCCGGTTGACCCGCTGACCTACGCTGCCTTGAAACTGTCCGGTTTTCCGGCCCAACGCGTGATCGGCACCGGCACGCTGCTGGACAGTGTCCGGTACCGTGAAATGCTGTCCAAGGAACTGGAAATCCACTCCGACGACATCCGCGCCTACATCCTGGGCGAGCATGGGGACACCCAATTCGCCGCCAGCTCGCTGGCGATGACCGGTGGCGAACGGTTCTACAGCAATGACACCGCCCAACGAATCTTTCGCGAGACCGTGGGCATGGGGTACCGCGTGTCCAAACTGAAGGGGCACACGAACTACGGGATCGCACTGGCCACCATGCTGATCCTTGACTCGATCGCCTATGACTTGCGGCACACGATGCCGCTGAGCGTGCTGATTGAAGACTTTGTGGGAGTCAGCGATGTGTGTTTGTCGTTGCCCGCGGTGGTCGGACGCGCCGGCGTGACCCGCGTCCTGCGGCCGACGCTGTCAGAGCAGGAACAGGCCGCCTTCCGGGAATCCGCCGCAGCCGTCCGAGCCGCGATCGCCAACATGGGCGAACTGTAAACGCAGCGGCCGATTCATCTTCTCCGAAAGAATCCGCTTGACCACGCCGCGTCGCCTGTGTATTACTGTAGCAATACACATGGATTCATGGAATGACCGTCCAGCCGTCGCAGTTTGAAATTCATCCCTCTTCGGGGATCCCGATTTATCGCCAGATCATCGATCAGGTCCAGGCGTTGATCGTCGGGGGGCATTTGCACGATGGGCAAATGCTGCCGAGTGTCCGCGCGATGGCGACCGAACTGGGCGTCAACCCGATGACCATCTCCAAAGCCTACGCACGATTGGAGGCTGACGGGGTGGTCGAACGCGTCCGCGGCAAAGGCATGAGAATCCTGCGTCCCGCCGTCGACGGCAGCGCGGCCCAGCGGCTGAAGCAACTGTATCCCAGCGTGGAATCCGCGATCGTTCGCGGACGCCAGTTGGGCCTGTCCGACAAACAGATCCTTGATCTGATCCGCAAAGTCCTCCGGGAGAATCCGCTGTGAACCTTCCAGTGATCCAGGCCGAACGCTTGGAAAAATCGTTTGACGGCCAAGCCGTTCTGGACGGACTTGACCTTGCCATCGCCCCCGGCCAGATCGTGGGGCTGTTGGGGACCAACGGGTCGGGAAAGACCACGTTGATCAAGTGCCTGTTGGGGCTGCTGCGACCCACGGCAGGCGTTTGCCGCGTGTTCGGCGAAGACGCCTGGGACATGAGCCCGGCGACCAAGTCGCGGCTGGGCTACGTTCCGCAAGAGGCGGAACTGCTTCCCTGGATGACCGTGCAACAGATGTGCGACTATACGGGAGCCTTCTATAAGCACTGGCGTGCCGACGACGTGCAATCGCTGATCTGCCAATGGCAACTGTCACCGGACCAACGCACGGGCGCTTTGTCGGTCGGACAACGCCAAAAGCTGGGTGTGATTCTGGCCCTGGGTCACCACCCGGACTTGCTGGTGTTGGACGAACCGGTGGCCAGCCTGGATCCTTCGGCGCGGCGTCAATTCCTGAGCACGCTGATTGACCGCGTCGAAGTGGAACAAAACACCATCCTGTTCTCGACTCACATCACTTCGGATTTGGAACGGATCGCTTCGCACGTCGCAATTCTCCGCGCCGGAAAATTGGCCTGGTTTGGGCCTCTGGATGAACTGAAGGACGGCTGTAAACGGTTGCGGTTGTACTTCGCCGACGGTGCGCCAACCGATCTGGATCTGCCCGGCCTGGTTCGATGGGACCGACATCAGAACCATGCCGTCGTGACGGTCGCGTCATTTGACCAGGGTTTGCTGGACGCATTGCATCGACGTTGGAATTGCGATGTCCGCGTCGAAGACATGAACCTGGAAGAAATTTTCCTGGAGTGGTCGGGCGCCGCGGAGGTTCCGTCGACGGTCGCGACCGAGGTGGGATCATGAGGCATCAATTGTTTCAAGTGTGGCGCAGCTATCTGCGGCGACCGCTGGTCTTGTTGATCGGGGTGATCGCGGCTTGCCTGTCCTTGGGTCTGTTGCTGCAAACGGTCCAACCGGCAGGTGGGGCCCGTTGGATCGCCCCGCAAATCGATCCGCCCGGCGGCTGGACCTGGATCGACGTTTCCGACTGGGGCACCGCGTCCACGTCGCGGCAGCCCGCCGATCTGACCGGACTGCGACTGTCCGACCACGGCTACCATCCGTTCCCAGACCTGCGTCCGCTGGTGAACCTGACCGCGTTGGAACTGAACTCGCGGGATTTGACATCGCAGAAGCTTGCGTCGCTGCGATCGCTGCCGGAACTGCAAGCTCTGTCTCTGCAAGCCCCCGAGCTGCCGGATGGTGCCCTGACAACCATCGGAGGACGATTGGTTTCGTTGCAGATCCCGGCGAGATTGCTGGAGTCAGAAGGCGACGAATTGTCAACATGCACCCGGTTGCAAACGCTGATCGTCGATCGGTATGGGATGACGCCAAAGCGTTTGTCGTGCATCGCCAATTTTCCGCAGCTGAAGACGTTGGTCATCACCACGCGGGTGCACGACCAATTCGCGGGGCAGCAAATTTCCGGTCAAGGCAACGTGGCCGGTTCCACGCAAATCCTGAAACTGACCCCGGACAGCCTGAAAGCCTTGGCCAACCATCCTTCGCTTGAAACCATCTATGCCGACTGGGAACCCGGCGTGGACCGTCGGTCGACGACATTGCCGGGCGTGCGACTGTACCCCGCCAGTATTTCTCGTTCGGCGCTGAACGCGATTTCCCTGGGCTTGTTCTTCACGGCGGCGGTCAGCGTGTTGGTCACGCTGCAGTGGTGGGTGCATTTTGTCGGCCAGCGGTCCATGCTGATTCCGGATTATCAGCAAGCCCATCGATGGGCCGGGTTGATTCCGCTGCTGCTCGCGGCACTCCTCACCGGCGGCGTGCTGCGGTTCGTGGACGTGGCCTTGCTACCGGCGATGATGTTTGCCTTGGTTTTCGCGTCGTTGATTCCTGCCTGCATGATCGCATCGCAATCGCCATTCCGCACGACCCGGATTGCCTTCACGCTCCTGGGGCTCTGTGGCGCGGCACTGCTGTGGTTTCCGATCGCAATTCCCGTCTCGCTGCCGCCAGCGGCCGCAGGCGAATCCGCTTGGTTTCTGAGAGGAGCATTCGGTTGGGTTGCCGGAGGCGTTTTGTTGAGCGAATTGCTGATGCTGGGGTGGGCATGCCGAGCCTTGCCGACGCTGGCGCGGGAAGTCCGGGAGAAGTCTCCGCTATTGCCTGGGTTGTCGCCGTGGGACCCGCAACAACAGCGTCGCGCGGTTTTCTCATCGCCGCCTCGCCGGTCTTGGTTGGGAAACCCGTCATCACCCTTCCAGTTTCCCAAGGGCGATGGGCTGTTGGACCGAGCCAAATTGTGGCGGATCGGCAACGCGTATCGACCGCTGGCGGTAACGCTGTTCGTGGGGATCTTCTTGCTGGTATTTGTCGGGATTCAAGGGATGCTGGGCGGCGGGCAAAGCCTATTTCGTCGATCGGCCTGGTTCGGCGTGGCGGTTCAACTGTCCGCCATTGGATTGATTCTTCCGTTGAACGTCTGGTATCGACGCTGCCGCACTTTTCAGGTGGAATCGCTACGTCCCGTCCAACGGTCCAGAATGATTCGTCAATTATTTGCGGCGTTGGCGGTCGACCAATCGATCGCGATGATCCCGATGCTGATCCTTGCCGCGCTGCTGCTCTGGTTTCCGGATCCGACGACGCAGCAAAAGCAATCCGCGTGGCTGATTGGCTTTGGGCCGGTCGCGGTGGCGTGGTGTTATGCTTTCAGCACTGCCGTCTTCGCCATCCGTCGCGGCTGGGTGCTGATTGCTTACGCGACCGTGATGATGCTGTTGCCGAGCGTGTGGCTGGGGGCCCTGGGATGGTTTGCTGATCACGCCAGTTGGTCCGAACCGGTGCAACTGCGGGTGGTTTGGCTGCACGTGATGGTCGCGATCGTGCTGGCTGCGATCCTGGTTTGGACGACATACCGCCGTGCGCTGCAGCGTGAATGGGGTTATTCGACCAATTGACGAAAGTCGTCTTCACTGAGCACGGTGACACCCAACTCTTGGGCCTTGGTCAACTTGCTGCCGGCCTTTTCACCAGCGACCAGGTAATCGGTGTTCTTACTGACGCTGCTCGACGCGCGACCGCCAAGCTGTTCGATCAGTTTCTTGATTTCATCCCGCTTGTAATGCGCGAGCGTGCCGGTGACAACCAACGTCTTGCCCTCCAACGGTCGATCGCCGGAGTCCGATTCGGGCTCCGGGTCGGAAAGCTTGACCCCGACCTCCTGCAGCGACGCCATCGTGTCGGCACCGTAGTCGCTGTGCAAAAACTCGTGAACGCTTTCGGCGATGCGGTTGCCGATCTCGTGAATCCCGGCCAGGTCCTCCACCGAAGCCTGCCGTAGTTTCTCCAGTGTGGGGTACTTGGCCGTGATCAAGCTGGCAATGCGCGGTCCAACGTGACGAATCGAAACCGAAGCGAGCACCCGCGCCAGCCCACGGTCGCGGCTTTCGTCAATTCCGTTCATCAGGTTCTGAGCGTTGCGACGCCCGAACTGCACATCGATCAACTGACCGTCCTTTCCCTTCCGTTGCTTGAGCCAATCGAGATCGGCCAATTGATCCACGGTCAGCCGATAAAGGTCCGCGTAGCCGTGGATAAGTCCGTGGCCGAGCAGCAGGTCGACAACTTCCTCCCCCAAACCGTCGATGTCCATGCCGGGACGGCTGCCGAAGTAGATCAATCGTTGTTTCAGTTGCGCGGGGCACTGCGGGTTCGGGCAACGAATGTAGACGCCGCCTTCGTCGCGAACCAACTTCGTCGAACACACGGGACAGTGCGTGGGGAACTCAAACTTTTCCAGCGGGCCGCTGCGTTCGTGCTTCTCGACGCGGACGACTTTGGGAATGATTTTCCCCGCTTTTTCCACGACCACCACGTCGCCGATTCGAACATCCAACCGCTCGATTTCATCGGCGTTGTGCAATGAGGCACGCGAGACGGTGGTGTCGGCGATGTTGACCGGTTCTAGATGCGCGACGGGCGTGACGGCGCCGGTTTTTCCGACCTGCACCGTGATGTCGTTCAGCTTTGTCGTCGCTTCGTAGCGTTCAAATTTGTAGGCGATCAACCAGCGGGGACTCTTGCTGCGTACCCCCAGCCGTTCGCGTTGAGCAAAGTCGTTGACCTTGAACACGATGCCGTCGACCTCAAACGACAGATCGGGCATCGATTCTTCAAGCTCTGCGACCGCCTCCATGGCCGACGCCGCGGAATCGAACACCTGCACGTCCGGGGTCGCCGGAATGCCGTAGCCGGCAATTTCGGACAGAAAATCGATGTGGTTGTCGGCGCGGATCCCCGTCGCCAGCCCGACGCCGTGGCAGAAGAATCGCAATCGACGTTCAGCCGCGATGGCGGGGTCCAACAGCCGGATCGTTCCCGCGGTCACGTTGCGAGTGTTTTTGAACGGCTCGGATCCCGCCGCGACCTGGCGTTCGTTCAGATCCGCCAGATCCTCGTTGGTCATGTAGACTTCGCCCCGCACCTCCAACACGTCTGGCGGCGCGTCACCGCGCAAGCGAAGCGGAAGATCCCGCACGGTGCGCATGTTGTGCGTGATGTCGTCGCCCACCATGCCGTTGCCGCGTGTCAGAGCCAGCGTCATCTCGCCGGATTCATAGCGAACGCTCGCGGCAACCCCATCGATCTTGTATTCCATCACCCACTGAATCGATTCTCCGTCGAGCAACTTCTCGGTGCGGTCAAAGTAGGCTTTCAATTCGTCGCGACTGTACGTGTTGTCGATCGACAACATCGGTACCGAATGATCGACCTGGCGAAGATGTTCGACGGGTTGATCGCCGACACGTTGCGTGGGGGAGTCGGCGGTCAGCAGTTCCGGATGTTGCTGTTCCAGATCCTTTAGCTGTTCCACCAGCCGGTCGTATTCCAGATCGCTGACGGCGGGTTTCGCGTCAACGTAGTACAGGTGATCCAGACGTCGGATTTCTTGCCGAAGGGTGTCAACCCGCTGGGCCGGCGTTTGGTTCGACTGCGATTTCTTTGCTGCTGCCATCGAATCACCGAAAGCGTTGATAATGATCATCGAAAAGCCAGGTCCGGCCGGCGTTCCCAACGACGACAGATCCAGTAGCGGAGCCAACGGGCACCCGTTCGGCTTTGGCGGCGACGCGGATCCATCGACGCCTCTGCGGACGCCCCGAAAACTTTTCGACGCAGGACGCGGAAGCGGGCCATTCCCGCAGAATGTCCGCCCGCGACGGCGTCTGAGTCGACGCAGCCGAACACTTTAGCGGCCGACGGGTCGCGGTGGCAGACGGCAAACGCCCCGGAGGGAGCCTGCTCCGAGCCCATCAGATCCGAGGCCGATGAGACCCGCATCGGGGGCTCGCGAACCGGATCAATTCCATTACGATAGCCGCCGTCCCGCCGACCTTCCCCCGAATCCCATTCACCGAGGAACTTGATTCATGGCCCGTCTGGCACACCACGTTTTCTTCACGCTGAAAGACAACAGCGATGAAGCCGTCGAAAGCTTGATCACCGATTGCCAAACCTACTTGAAAGATCATGACGGCGTGGTCGACTTTGCCGTCGGCCGGCGGGACGTGGAATTGGACCGTCCCGTCAACGCAAAGTACGACGTATCACTGCACGTGATCTTCCGCGACCGCGCCACCCATGACGCGTATCAGACCGCCGAAAAGCATGTGACCTTCATCGAGCGTCAAAAGGAAAACTGGCAACAGGTGCAAGTCTGTGACAGCTTGCTGGAAGGCTGAGTGCGCAACGATCAAGACCGCGGGTGAGGCTACGCCGGCACGCGGGCGCCGGCGAGCACCTTTTGGTAGACCCGAGCGGTTTGCTGAGCCATCGCCAGGTCGGAGAAATCTTTGCGGTGCCGGGCAACCGCTGCATCGGACATCCGCGTCCAATCGTGTTGTCCGCTGACCAATGCATCCATCTTGCCGGCCAGGCTTTCGGCGTCACCAGGCTCTGCCAACAATCCTTCCACGCCGTCGGTGATCGCTTCCGGCGTGCCTTCGACGCGAGTGGCAATCACCGGCAAGCCGGCTGCCATGGATTCCAGGACGACCATCGGTAGGCCCTCGCCGAACAAACTGGGCAGAACCATGGCATCCAACTTGGCCAGTTCTTCGGGCACGTCGTCGGTGAACCCGACGAACTCCACCAGGTCGCGAATCCGCAAGCGTTCGATTTGATCGTCGATTCCGATTCGATAGGAATCCGATTCGAAAGGTCCGATGATGCGAAGCGTCAGGTCATGTTTTGTTCGCAACCTGGCCAGCGCGTTGAGCACGACTTCCAGACCTTTTCGAGGCCGCATCAGGGCGACCATTCCCAGCACCCAGTGCCCCTCCGGTTCGGGAGTTCTCAAACGCAGCGGACGCACGGCCGGAACGCCGTTGTGGACCACCGTCACCTGTTCTTCTGCCACACCGCCGGAAACGCAATTCATCCGCAGACTTTCCGAGACGGTGATCAGGTGGGCGCAGCCACGTAGCGACAACCGTTCAATCGTGGCGTTGACCTGATTGGAGACCGACCGAGAAGAATCTCGTGAAGCGGGGCTGTGCACGTGGTAAACCCAGGGCACGCCGCTCAACCGTGCCGCGACCGACGCGAGCATCGCGGTCCGCGGGGTGTGGGCGTGCAACACGTCGTAACGGCCTCGGCGAACCAACGCCGCGATCGACCAGGCCGCCCGCAGATCGAAACGGCTTCTCATCGGAGCTTGGAATCCTTTTCCCCAACAACCGTTTTGCCCCCGCAGGATTTCGGCAAATCGCCCGGGTTTGACGCAGACGAAATCGGCTGTGACGCCAAACGTCGGCAAGCACCGGCCCAGGTGAGATTGGACGCGTTCGGCCCCGGAAAAATGCTCGCCGTTGACCACGTTCAGGACCCGCGCATCGCACACGAACCCGCTCTCGACCGAGCCGACCGCGGGCTCCGCGTCGGCGGGTCGGATCACGATGGGTGCCGCGGTCGGTGCCCAGGATGCGAGGGGAGTGTGAGTGTTTCCAGGGTGCATGACGGAGACTCGTCGTCGGGAAATGGAGCCGGCGGACCAACCGGGCGGAGGCCCAGGTGCGTCAACCGCCCCGTGGCACAGCGCACCAACCGGGCGGAATCCCGGCGCACCAAAACGGTGGGTCGTGAATCCGTCATCGGGTGGTCTTTCGGGCCAGGATTCGTCGGCTCCGGTCGGTTGCCACGTCCAGCTCCGTGGACGACACGGGTCGCAACGGTTGTTCGGCCGGATTCTCGCTCCGAGTGGGATGGGCTGGCGGGCGACAAATCGCCCGGCGCGGTGGCACCGATTCGTCCCGCCTCTGTGGTAATCACGACGCGTCGGCTAAGTTATCGGCCTCGCATTCCCCCAGGATTCGTTCGTGGTGCCGCCGCGAATCGAGTTCCCTTCCTCCAACGACGCGCACATCGACCTTGAAAGCTTCCATCGTTCTCCTACCGGGCGACGGCATTGGCCCGGAAATCATCGACCAGGCCCGACGTGTTCTCGAAAAAGTGGGCCAAACCTTTGGTCACGAATTCAACTTTGAATCGCACCTGATCGGTGGCATCGCGATCGACAAAATCGGGGACCCGCTGCCGGATTCGACGTTGCAGGCGTGCCGCAAGTCCGACGCCATCCTGCTGGGCGCCGTGGGCGGTCCGAAGTGGGACGACCCTTCGGCCAAGACGCGTCCCGAGGCGGGGCTGCTGCGAATCCGCAAGGAGTTGGGGCTGTTTGCGAACCTGCGTCCCATCAAGATGTTTGATGAATTGGCCGACGCCTCCCCGCTGCGGCGGGAAATCATCGAAGGCACCGACATCCTGTTCCTGCGTGAACTGACCGGCGGGATCTACTTTGGTCCCTCCGAGCGCAGCGGTAGCGGCGCCGAAGAATCGGCGAGCCAGGCGATGGTGTACACCGTCGGTGAGGTGGAGCGGATTGTGCGGCTGGCCGCCGAAGCCGCACGCGGCCGAAAGAATCGTCTGACCAGTGTGGACAAAGCGAACGTTTTGGAACCCAGCCGGTTGTGGCGTCAGGTTGCCGCCCGCGTGATGGCGGAGGAGTTCTCCGATGTGCATTACGACGTCGTGCTGGTGGACGCGATGGCGATGCACCTGATCAATCGCCCCAGCGACTTTGACGTCGTGGTCACCGGAAACATGTTCGGGGACATCCTGACCGACGAGGCGTCGATGCTTCCCGGTTCGCTGGGCATGCTGCCGAGTGCCTCGCTGGGCAGCGACGGCCCTGGGTTGTACGAACCGATCCACGGTTCGGCGCCGGACATTGCCGGTCACGGCATCGCCAACCCGCTGGCAACGATTCTGGCAGCGGCCATGCTGCTGCGACATTCGCTGTCGGCAAACGCCGAAGCCGACGCGATCGAAGCGGCCGTCGGGGAAGTGCTCGCGGCCGGGTTGCGAACCAAGGACATCGCGCGCGGTGGCGAGTCGATCGGCACCGTGGCCATGGCGGACGAAGTGCTCAAACGCATCCGATCTTGACCATTCTCGAAGCGATGTCTCCGGCCGGGGCTGCCTGCCACGGCGTCTGAGCACGAAATCCAGGAATGACCGCATTGGAACAAGCCGCGCCGACCGAGCTGTTCGCCGAAACCGTTTGGTTGTCGACGCGATCGATGATTCTGTTGGCCGTCATCTTGACGGTGCTGGGGATCGCGACGCTGGTCGGCTTCCTGCTGTCGCGCCGCGAAACGATGGGGATCGAATCCGCCATCGTCCGCCGATTCAACCAGAAGGTGCGGGTGTGGTGGTTGATGACGGCGATCTTCGTGTTCGGGTTTCTGCTGCAGCGGATCGGCGTGGTCATTCTGTTTGGACTGGTTTCGTTTTGGGCGCTCCGCGAGTTCATCACGATGACCCCGACCCGACGGGGTGACCACCGAACATTGTTCTGGGTGTTTTTCATCTTCACACCGCTGCAATACGTGCTGATCGCGTTCGGAAGCCACCCGCCAAGTTTCGTCCCTCAGAACGACTACTACGGCCTGTACAGCATCATGATCCCGGTTTACGCCAGCCTGTTCATTCCGGCCCGGGCGGCGATCGCCGGCGATTACAAGCGATTCCTCGAACGCTGTGCAAAGATCCAGGCCGGATTGCTGATTTGCGTGTATTCACTTTCCTACGCACCGGCGCTGTTGGATTTGGATCTGGTTCGCACCGGGGGTGAACCGTGGGACGGTGGAAATGTCAGCGTGCTGATTTTTTTGGTCGTGATCGCCCAATTGGCATCGGTGCTGGAGCGTGGCTGGAGCAAGCTGGCCGGCCGCCACGTGATCGCCGAAAAGATCAACGGCTCGCGGACCTGGGAGGGCTTCCTGGGCTCCATGGTGACCACCGGCTTGATCGCGGCCTCGCTGGCATGGGCCACACCGTTCTACCCTTGGGAAGCTGGCGTGATGGCCGCGGTCGTCACGGCCATGGCGTGCGGCGGGGCGATGACAATGAGTGCGATCAAACGCGACCGTGGCGTGACCGATACCGGCACCCTGGTTCAAGGCCACGCCGGGGTGTTGGACCAGATCGACAACATCTGCTTCGCCGCTCCCGTCTTCTATCACCTGACACGCTACTTCTTTTCCGCCTGATGACGCTTCGCCTGTTTGACACGCACGCTCATTTGAATCTGGATCCGTTCACCGACCAGATCGATCAGGTGGTGGACCGCGCCCGGGACGCCGGAGTCGAAGGCATCCTGGTGATCGGGATCGATGCAGCATCCAGCCGCCGCGCGTGCGAGTTGGCGGCGGAATTCCCCGGCTACCTGTTCGCGGCAGTCGGCATCCAACCGAACTCCGCCGCCGAAGCCGACACCGCCGACTTTGCGGTGATCGAAGACCTGGCGGGCTATCCGGGTGTCCGTGCGATCGGCGAAACCGGGCTGGATTGTTATTGGGACGACACACCGATGCCGATGCAGCACGACTACTTCGATCGGCATCTGCAACTGTGCCGCGACACCTCCCTGCCGATGATCATCCACATGCGAGAAAGCGGGGAACTGATTGTTGAACAGCTGCGGCGCCAGGATTCTGTCCCGCCCGGGGTGATGCACTCCTTCACCGGCGATTGGCCGCTGGCCGAGGCGTGCCTGGACTTGGGCCTGCACATCAGCTTCGCCGGCATGGTGACGTTCAAAAAGAGCGATGAACTGCGAGAGGTTGCCCGCCACGTTCCGGACGATCGGCTGCTGGTGGAAACCGACTCGCCGTACCTGAGCCCCGAGCCGCTTCGTGGAAAACGTCCCAACGAGCCCGCTCGAGTCGAACACACGCTGCGTTGCCTGGCCGACGTCCGAGGTGTCAGCGCGGAAAGTTTGGCGGAACTGACGTCGCAGAACGCCCGGCGTTTGTTGCAGCTGCCCTGATCGTGTGACCAGACCCGGAGCGTCTGGACGCCAATCGCACACAAACGGCCGGGCCGTTGGCCCTCGCATTCTGTGGCGGGCTGTTCTCCAGCCCTGCTGGCTGGGCTAAACAAAATGTCGGGGCGTTGCCCCTCCGCTCGGCCCCTCGAATGCAAACGGTCGGGCGTCGCTTAGTCGGCGGAAACCGCGGCGAAATCGAACGGTTTGCTCTTGGCCGCCTGATGTTGCAAGCGTTGCAGCCAGACCAGCTTTGGCACCCCGCTCTGATCGAACAACTCCGGCCGAAACAGGGCCAGGGCCGCTGCGGCGACCTGGTGATTGGCATTGGGCAGAGCACTCGATTCACTGGTTCGGCGGTACAACATGTCTCGCATCGCCGCGTTCATCAGCCAAGTACTCAAATCGTCACCGCGATCGGCGCCTGTTTCGTGAACCTCCTGGCAGAACGCACGGGCCCGCTCGGGCCGAATGCTGTAGGCGAACGATCGATTCAGATCGACGCTGACACGCCCGATCAGCCAATCCGTCCATCGCTCCACGCCGTGACGAAGTCGATTCAGCCGGACCAGGTCCGAGACACGTGCCCCGCTGGCTTCCAAGATCAATTGGCCCACCCTGTGACTGGCCTCCAGCTGAGCTTCGAAAACGCCATGAGTGATCGCAGCCAGGCTGGAAGGATCCTGCTTGCCTTCGCAGGGCAATTCCGAGAAGCCATGACGTTCCGCCGTTTCGCGTCCGATGGCGGCAACCACGCGGGCCAGCAACTCGCTGACCAGGATTTCCTCCAGCACCACCAGGTGATCGGACCACCATTGCCGCATTTCAAAGTAGTCACCGCCCCGTTGAGCTTGGCGGTAGCGTGCCATCACCCGATGCCATAACTCATGTCGACTGCGTGACGCGGTCCAGTAGCGAAAGATCGTTTCGGTCGGGACTCCGCGGTGCCGCTCCAACAGACTGGGTCCGTGTTGTGCGAGCATGGCCGCCAGATCGGCAAGGGTGACACAATGCATGGGAAAGCGGTGGCGAAGGGGAGTCGAACGGGTGAAGACGACCACGTCCGTTTGCTCTTCGCACTTCCCATGCCGGCCGCTCAATCGTGGGAGAAACCGGCTGGTTGTACCTGTCCACGTCGGCCAATGTTGACCGGACACCTCATCGCAGGTTGCAAAGTGGCAACACGGTGTCCTGAACGCACCGGATTCACAGCCAGCCACCGGCGTCTGCTTGGCGGCGTCACGGAGCCCGGTGGTAGTACCCGGGTTCGTCCCTGCCGTCGCCGTCCCAGTCCCCGACGATCGGCTGACTTTCCGGGGCGTCGGCCGGCAGATCGAAGCGTTGGTCCGCCGCGGTCAACCGCCGATCGCCGTCGGAATCGATGATCCACTGACCACCGCGAATCACACCGACTTCGTCGATGCCGTCGCCATTGAAGTCGCCCACGATCGGTTGATCCCCTGGACGGCCGAACTCGAACATCACTTCGCCCTTCTTCTTCCGTCCGTCGCCTTCGGTATCCAACACCCAGTTCCCGCCCCGGAATGTCCCGATTTGATCGATCCCGTCCCCGTTCCAGTCTCCCGAAATCGGCGTATCGACGTCCTCGCCAAATTGGAACACATGGTCGACCGCGTCGGCACGCAGTTGGCCGTCACCCCGGCGCAATAACCGCTCTTGGGCTTTGCCGCGGAGCCGCATGGAGACCAACCCCATCCGCTTGTTGGACTCCAGGAATCGGCGGGTGCGGTTGGCCGGGTCCGGCAGTCCGGCGTCAAAACGGATTCGTTGGGGATCCCGTTCCCAACTCCGTCCATAGATCCCGATGTCGTCCTTGCCGTCCCCGTCCCAGTCACCGACGACCGGTCGATCGCGTTCGGTGCCCAGTCGGATCCACAAGTCGCCTTCGTCCCACACGCCATTGCCGTTCAGATCCACAAACCATTCACCGGCGACAAAGATCGCAACTTCGTCGTCGCCATCGCCGTCAAAGTCGCCGACCAAGGCGACACCGTCTTCATGCCCCAAGGTCATCTTCTGGCTTTCCTGGTGGACCTCTCCTTCCAGTGTCAGCAGTTGCCAACGTCCCTGATCGTGACGGCCCTCGCTGAAATCGCGCTTGCCGATCTGTGCCGCCACGTGACGGATGACGCCCTCCGCGATGACGGAACCACGCGGGTAGCCTGCGTTGATGACACTCAAGTGCCACGTCACTTCGGCAACGTCGCCGTAGATCTTCGGCGGAAGCCGGTCGGACGGAACATCTGCCGAGAAAGGAATCTGCTTGGCGGCAAAGGATTCCGGCGGCGGCGGCGGCAACCGTTCATCGACCGGTTCCTGTCCCGGCAAAAAGTCACTTGGCGGCGGAGGATCGACGATCACGATCTGGACTTCGCTGAAGTTGTTGTGCTGGCTGTGGTTCGCGGCGCCAACCGAAATCGCCAGGATCGCGTCCGGACCATGGTCTCCGACGACCGCATCGATCATGGCCAACTGCGCGTCGGTGTAAAGATCGGCCAGGTTGACTGCCAGGCCGCCCGTCGTCCCCGGGGTATCCAGCGAATCGGTCAATCCGTCGGGTTGACTCTGGAACAGGGTGTAGGTCCCGGGCCGAAGACCACCGATGCGATAAAAGCCTTCGGCGTCAGACATCACGACGGAATTCGCCAGGGCATTACCGCCCAGAAACGCGTCGTCCGACAGCGGCTGACCGACGGCGTCGCGGATCTCAATCTGGATGTTGGCCAACCGCGTGTCGTCACTGGTCAGCACGCCGTCCTTGTACTGTCGCAACTGCTCCGCCGCGATCTCCGTTTCGGTTTCGATCGGCGGGCCATCAATGAACACGAAACCGGAAATCACGGAGGGCGGGATCTCGAAAAAATTGTAATGCTCCGCGACCGTGCCACTCAAGATTTCGATGCCCTCGATCCAGTCCGGACCGGCGATCACTCCTCCCTGATTCCCAATCTGCTGCCCGCCGTGGAAATAGCCCGAGGGCTGCAATTCGCGGACGGAGTAAACACCTGGCGGCAATTGGTCGAACGCGTAGCTACCCTGCCCGTCCGTCGTCGTGATGTCGATTCGGTTTCCCTGCCCGTCGATCAGTTCGACGGACACGCCGGCGATACCGCCTTCGTCGGGATCTCGGTCCTGGTCTTCGTTCACGTCCGCCCACACGAAGCCCGAAATCGATCCGGGCTCGTATTCGCAGAACAAATAGTCCACCGCATCGACGCCGGGGTTCAGCGAGACGGACATCAGGTCAACGCCAACGATCGCGCCCCCAGCCGATCCCAGCTTTTGTCCGCCCTGGTAATAGCCGTCCGGCTGGACTTCAAAAACCATGTAGTCGCCGGCGGCCAACCCCTCGAAACGGTAGCGTCCCGACGCATCGGTCGTCGTGGTCCGGATCCGGTTGCCGTCGGCATCACGCAATTCAATGGTCACACCTGCCAGACCGCGTTCACCGACGTCGCGGACGCAGTCCTGGTCGGAATCGACGTACACCGATCCAGAAAGGCTGGCCGGTGGCAGCTCGCAAAAATCGTAGTCGGTGGCGGCGACGCCCGCGGCAAGATCAATGTCACGGATCCGGTTGGCGCCGACGGTCCCGCCGACCGAACCTGCTTGGGCATGGCCGTCAAAGAATCCGTCGGGTTGCAATTCGACGACCGTGTAGGTGCCGCTGCGGAGTCCTTCGAAACGATAGTTTCCGTTCGCGTCCGTCACGGTCGTTGCAACGCGGTTACCATCCGAATCGCGGAGTTCGATGGTGACGCCGGCAATTCCATCCTCGTCGGGGTCCTGGTAACAGTCGTCGTCCAGATCGATGTACACCGTTCCGGACAAACTGGACGGCGGCTGTTCGCAGAAGTCGTAGTCCACTGCATCGATCCCGGCGGCCAGCTGGATCTTGCTGATCCGGTTGACGCCGATCGTTCCACCTTCCGATCCTGGGATCGCACTGCCGTCAAAGTATCCATCGGGCTGAAATTCCACGACCGTGTATTCACCACGACGAAGTCCTTCGAATCGATACTTTCCTTCCGCATCGGTGGTGGTGGTGGCAACGCGTTGCCCGTCGGCGTCGCGCAGTTCGATCCGCACGCCTGCGATCCCCTGCTCCGCTTCATCCAATTCGCAATCGTCGTCCAGATCGACGAAGACGATTCCGGACAGGCTGGAGGGCGGTTCTTCACAGAAATCGTAGTCGACTCCGTCGATCCCCGATCCAAGCTCAATTTGGCTGATTCGATTGACGCCCACCTGGCCGCCCGCCGATCCGGCGCTGACACCGCCGTCGAAATAGTCTTGGGGCTGGACTTGGACGACGGAATACCGTCCGGGCGTCAAATGGTTGAATCGGTACAGCCCGTCGGGTGACGTCGTCGTGCGTGCCACTTCTTTCCCGTCAGCGTCCAACAGCCGCATCACTACATCGCCCAATCCGACTTCGTCGTCGTCACGGACGCAATCCCCATCGGTGTCGACGTGGACCGATCCGGAGAGCGACGCCGGCATCAGTTCGCCAAAGTTGTATTCGACACCGACCGTGCCCTGTGGAAGTGCGATCTGCGAGATCAAGTCGTTGAACGCCACACCGACGCGTTGCCCGTCCACACGTCCGGCCGAATCGATGCCGTCCAGGTAGTCCCCAGGCTGTACCTGACGCAGTTCATAGGTTCCCGGCGGTATCCCTTCAAACTCATACCGGCCCAGCGAATTTGTCTTCGTGGTTGCAACGGTGTTTCCGGAGGAATCGACCAACGACACCGTCACGGCAGGGATTCCCTGCTCGCCCGTGTCACGACGACCGTCGTTGGAAGCGTCGTGATAGACGTACCCGGAAATCTTGGCCGGAGCCAATTCGCAAAAGTCATATTCGACGCCGACACCGCCGGGGATCATGGTGATCTGCGTGATCGTCGTGCCATCAATCGAATCGCCGACCTGGACGCCATCGATGCGTCCGACGTGTGAACCGCCGTCGATCAGTCCTTCAGGCGTGTACTGCACGATCTGGTAGGTCCCAGGCGCCACCCGGCCAAAATGGTAGGTGCCCGCCGGCGTCGTGGTGACGCGTGAGATCACATTGCCGTCAGGAGCCTGCAGTTCGACAATCACGCCGGAAAGTGGCTCGTTGCCCGGGTCATCGTGGTCCCCGTCGCAATCTTGCCCCGGCGCGACCAGGTACACGTTCCCCGAAATCTGTCCGTAGGCCAGTTCGCCAAAGTTGTAATTCAATCCGACGACACCGCCGCCAAGCTGAATACCGCGGATCGCGTCGCCGGGATTGTCGGCCACGCCGACACGAATCCCGTCGACCGTTCCGGCAGTGTCCAATCCGTCCACGAAGTCCGCCGGCTGATTGACTTGGACGATGTCGTAGATTCCCGGAACGAGTCCGTCGAACCGGTACGCACCGTTGGCATCCGTGACGGCGGTCACCGTCGGCTGGGAAGCGATCGTGCCGTTGGGAATCGCTCGCATCGAGACGCCGGAGATGGGTGCTTCACCGGGGTCCCGGATGCCGTTGTTGTTGTCGTCCTGGTAGACGAAACCGGCGATCGAAGACGGAGCCGCCTCCGCAAAATTCATTTCGACCGCTTCGGTGTCGCCAAGCGGAATCGAAATGGACGACAGCACGTCCACGCTGGTTGCCAACCCGGTGGGCTGACCGGCGACCGATCCCGGAACCGCCGCGACGCTGTAATAGCCGTCCGGCTGTGTCTGCACGACACGGTATTCACCGGGCATCAGCCCCAAGGACTTGGGAAATTGATAGGTCCCGTTCCCGTCCGTCTGGGTTCGATGTCCCGTGTCGACATACTGCCCGTTGGAGTTTTTCGCAAACAGGGCCAGTTCGACGCCCGACAATCCGGCCTCACCCGACTGACGCGTGGCGTCCAGATTGTTGTCCAACCAAACGTTGCCGCTGATGGCAACGGGACGAGGTGTCTGGACGGTCGAGCCGATGGCCGCGGCACTGCGGTTGGGTCGGCTGTCGAGGTCCGTTCCCTCGTCAGGCGGCAGATCCAACCCGTATTCATCGCCGGGGGATCCGTAGTCATTCAAAAAGATCGCATCAGCCGTTGCCGACTCGAAGTGCGGAGCTTCGAAGACCGCCTCCAAGATTGAATCTTGAAACTCTTGCCCGGAGGTGATGACGTCCAGCCGGTCATTGAAAATCGCGAGGTCAACGGAGTTGCGCAACACCTCGTCAACGTCCAGCGTGAATTCCAAGCGATCGCCGGCGCGAAAGTTTTGCAGGTCCAGCACCAATTCTTGGCCGCCGTCGGACACGCTGGCGGTCGCGGTCGCCTGTCGCCCGTCGGAGGTTTCGATCCGCACGACCTTGAAATCGTGCCAGCCGCTTTTTCCTCGTCCTCCCGCCTGCGTGTCGAAGATCGGATCACCGACCGAAATCCCGTCGCCGTCCTTGTCGGTGCGAATCCGCAGTTGATTCAGTTCCGTGTTTTCAGCCCCCCCGGTGAACGACAGCAGAAAACGGTCGCCCTGAGAATCGCTGCCGACATCGTTGTCGGTTTCCAGATAGTCGGTTTCCAGATACACGACACCGACGTGAATCGGATCGGCGGCAAGCAATTCTCGCCGCTCAAGTATCTGCGGACCGAGCGAACGACGCTTGATGTCCGCCGTAACCGCACGCGGAGTTCGACGAGTTCGTTTCGGTTTCCAAATCACGCGTTGGCACCTCCGTGTGCCCGATACACCCAACCGCTGCCCGCACCGAACGAATCCGGACACGATCCGAATCAAGCGTCCGAATCGGATTCGGATCATCGCCTTCATCGATCTGCGTCCGGTCCGGTCACCGGCCACCGGTTAAATCACATGCCCCTTCACCACTCACTGTCTCCCTCAGGAACTGCGGTTGCCCACACGTCCATCAGGATCCGCCCTTTGTTCAATCCCCCGTCCGCGAATGTCCTTAGCGATCGATCGGACGATCGCGTTCGGCAATCCGTTCGCGGTCATTCTGAATGCCCTCCAGAATCCAGCGGCGGAGCGTCGCATCGTAGCCTCCCGAAAACAGCTGGCCTCCGTGCGATGCCAGCGCTGCGATGGAACCGACGTGACCCGACAACTGTTCGACAACCCGCCCCACGGTGACATCGACAATTCGAATCACGTTGTCGCTGCCCGCAACCGCCAAGTGCTCGGAATCCACAATGCTTAGCGAAAACAACTTTCCGCTTGTCACGGGAACCTTGGCAACCACTTGCTTCGCTTCGGTATCGAATAATCCCACCACACCGTCTTCCCCGACACTGACCACGACGGGGCTGGATGGGGCAAAGGTCAAGGCGTGTGCCCGGCCGCGATGGACGGGAAAGCCGCCCACCAATCGGTTGCTGCCGCGATCAAACAGATGCAGATCACCGCTTCGACCCGCGACGACCAACATTGCCCCGTCGCCACGATACGCCACCGCCCGCAGGTCATTGCAAGCACAGTTCAATCGCGGCGAGTCTCCGTCGGCACGGCCGATCAGATACAGATCGCTTTCAAAACCGACGGCTGCCATCTCCCGTCCGTCCGGCGAAAAGCGCACGCACGTCAGAGCCATCCCTGCGGCCATCCGCTGCAACACCTGAAAATCGGTTTGCCGGTCCCAGACGATCAACTGCCCGTCGTTACCGGCCGATACCAGTCGCCGCCCCTGGGCATCGAACGCCAAGGTGCGAATCAGATCGGAATGCCCCTGGAGCGTGGCGACCGTTTGCAGTGTCTGCACGTTCAGCAAGCGGATCGCATGGTCGTCGCCGGCCACCGCAATCAGTTGCCCACGCGGATCCGCCGCGATCGACCGGACCACCGTGCGACCGTAGTCGGCACTGATCGGCTGCAGCTCAATCGTTTTTTGACGCACCGGTCCGATCGTCCGCGAGGCTCGACCGCTGGTCCAGGTGGCGGAGGGATCCGACGGATCGGTTCCCTCGTCCGCGGAGAGTGCGCCGGCGAACGTCCCCCTGGTCGAAATCCCACTTGCCAATGAAAGCAACAGAGACCGACGCGAGACGGTTCCGATCCGCGGGGGTGCAACGAGTTGCTGGGGCATGCGTGAAGGTTCTCCCGGGGCGGGACGGAATCTGCCAATGGTGGACGAAGTCGCCGGACGCGCCCTGCGCACGGCTACACCCGCTTCTCCCATCGGCCAATTTGCCCGGCACGCATGACCGGATCATTCGGAAATCTTTACCAAGCGAGAACTTCGGACCTGAATAAAAGCACACCTGGCGTCCGCCAGAGTGGCTGCCTTCTGGTCGCGTCGCGGGGGAACGGACGGGTGGGTTGAGGGGGCGGAGCGAGGATGGCGGAGCCATCCCAGCAGTGCGTCCCCGGGCGGAGCCCGGGAACCAGGGAGCGGGAGGTTTGTCTGGTTCCAAGGCTCCCGCCTTGGAACCCACCGCAACGCAGGCTCCGCCTGCCGCGGATGGCGGAGCCATCCCAGCAGTGCGTCCCCGGGCGGAGCCCGGGAACGAGGGAGTGGGAGATTTGCCTGGTTCCAAGGCTCCGCCTTGGAACCCACTGCAACGCAGGCTCCGCCTGCCGCGGATGGCGGAGCCATCCCAGCAGTGCGTCCCCGGGCGGAGCCCGGGAACGAGGGAGCGGGAGGTTTGTCTGGTTCCAAGGCTCCCGCCTTGGAACCCACCGCAACGCAGGCTCCGCCTGCCGCCGACGCCTTGCTAGCAACCAAAATCTCTGAGGCACAAAACCTTCTTGCCGGAAACCGGCATTGGCCTATTCCTGATGGCAGCCAAATTGCTAAAACCCCCCGGCATCGCGGCGGCGGAAGAACCGCTGGGCCGCGTGAGCGTGCAACGGAAACCGATCGAGAACTCCAAGGATGGTGATGCTGGTGATGGGAAAACGCCGCCTCAAGAATCAAAGACTGCTTGCCGCCGGTTGCCTGATTGCATTCGGCGTGGGCTTCCCGATCCACTCGGCTGAACTGTCAGCCCAACAACCGCAAACGGCCGCACCGGCGGCCGTCAAGCAACCGTTTGACCCGTTGCCTGCGGAAAAACAAGCGGAGCTCGATCAAATCCTGCTGAAGTGGCAGGAGCAGAGCCAGGGGACGCGAACCCTGGAATGCAAATTCGAACGTTGGCACTACGACCTGTTGGCCGCTCCGGCCGGCGTGCACGCGCACAAAGCCGAAGGTTTTGTGGCCTATGCCAAGCCGGACAAAGGTGTCTTCCGTGTCGACAACATCCTGTTTTACAACGGCATGAAGGACCAGAAGCCTCAGTACGGAGCCGATCCGACGAAACAGGGAGAGTACTGGGTGTGCAACGGGACCGAATTGATTGAATACGATCGCGGTGAAAAGAAATGCACCGTTCAAACCTTGCCCGAAAACATGCGAGGGCAACAGATCTTCAACAGCCCGCTACCGTTCGTCTTCAACTTGGACGCAGCGGAAATCAAACAACGGTATTGGATCCGGACACTCAAGTCGCCCAAGCCGAACACGTTTCTGATCGAAGCCTGGCCCAAACGCCAGGAAGACCGCGCCCAGTACAAAACCGTCCAGGTCGTGTTGAACCAGCAGTTCGAACCCGAAGTGCTAATCATGTATGCCCCGAATTTTCACGCCAAGTTGGCGCCGCAGTGGGATCACTATCAGTTCAGCAACGTCAAACGGAACGCGCTGACAGCCACCTTGCGGCAGTTCATGGGCAACTTCATTCCGAAGAAGCCGCCATCCGACTGGGAAGTGGTTCGCGAAAACTTTGTCCCGCCACAAATTGCCAATCAGCCCAACGGCGGCGAACAACAACCGGCAGCACCGCGTCGCGAATAGTCGACATCAATGCAGATGCTCGCGAACGACCTTCACCTTGCGTCTTGGAGGTTGTGACGCTGTTTCACCCTAAAGGTCGAGCGCAGCCGGGGAAGAATCGCCTGGCTGCTCGCGGACGGCGTTGCTGTCGCCGATTTGCGGCTCGTTGGACATCGCGAAGTTCAATCAAAAACACCGTGATTTGCAGTGCGGTGAGCGGCAAGTCGATTGAGGCGAGAAAACCCGCGGCTAACGCCGCGCGGCTCACCCGAAGAAAACCACGCTCTGGCGAGCGTGGCTACTCGCAGGGGGCTGTCGGCGGTTCGTGACCTCCGATGCAATTCAACGAAGGTCGCTACGATCCGTCCGACGCTTGCAGTGCCCGATCGATCGCTGCCTCGGTTTCCGGGTTCGGCTTGAACGATCCTGGTCGTTTCCCCTGGGCAATCTGTTTCGGCGTCGAGCCGAGTTGATTCTTTCGGTTCCAGTGTTCTGGCTGGGCCCCCAATTCAACCAACAGATCCACCACCCGAGGAAAGCTGCGGTAGGCGGCACCGTGGACCACCGTTTCGCCATGTTCATCCCGGTCATCCAAATGCCCGCCCCACTGGACCAGCTGTCGCACCATGGCCAACGTCTCCGCTTCGGTCCCAGGAAACTCGTCAGCGACAAAGATCCCGACACCGGCTGCGGCCAGCAGGGGCGTCGTGCCGTCCGCGTTGGCCAGTTGAACGTCCGCGCCAAGTTCGACCAATAGCCGCGCGTAGGGCAGGTCCGACGTGTAGGCGGCATACAACAATGGCGTCGCGCCGCGATCATTCAAGCGGGCCGCGCGGTACTTACCGTCTTCCAACTGCAAATTCACGTCCGCGCCACGCCGGACCAATTCCCGGGCAAATTGCAGGCTGCCAACCTGTCCGGAACCGACCGGCGGCGGATCGCCCATCGCGTTGTCTCCACGCGGCGGTCGGCGAACCCACGAGAGCGCGTGCAGCGGAGCAAACCCGCTGCGTTGGTCGTTGGGATCGGCGCCCCAATCCACCATCATCAGTGCTAACTCAAAATGCCCGCTTTCGACCGCCAACAGCAGCGGCGACATGCCCTTCCGCGGCGCCCGGCCCGACGTCCTTAACGGGTTCATCGTCGCCTGAATGTCCGCGCCGGCGTCCAGCAACCGCCGCACGATGTCGGCGTGTCCCTGGCGAGCCGCAAAATGCAGGGCAGTGAAGCCGCTGCGCAAATCGTGCTGCCAATCACAGCCGTGCTCCAGCAACACGTCGACCGCTTCCAGATTGCCGCGTGCGGCCGCCCACATCAACGCCGTTTGGCCGTCGCGTTGCTTGGCATCCACCGCCGCGCCGCGTTCAATCAACGCTTCGACCAACGCAGCGTTGCCTGCCCGAGCTGCATGCATCAACACGGTTTCGCCGCCAGCCAGAACCGTCTGGGCGTCGGCTCCGGCCCCCAGCAACACGTTCGCGGCTTCATCATGTCCCAGGCGGCAGGCAACCGCGAGCGGCGTGATGCCGTATTCGGTCGCCACGTCCTCTTTCGCGCCGGCCGCCAGCAATTGTTCGACCACCTTGGGTTGATTCCAAAACGCGGCCCAGTGCAAAGCCGTCATCCCGTCCGGCTGCGGTGCGTCGACCTTCCCCTGGTCGCCGAGTCCCTGGTCGCCAAGCGAGGCGACGACGTCTTTCCAACGCTGCTGCTCGGCCAAGTCAGCGATCGATGATTCAGCCGATTGGGCCTTGCTCGCCCCGACCAGGAACTCGACCGATCCGGCTAGAAACAGCGTCAACAGCAGCAACGGAAATCGCATGGACAACCCCGACGGTAAAGGAAGACCATTCATTGTAGCGAACCGCGCGGGCCGATCGGATAAGGAGCGAAAGGGCGGCAAAACAGGCGAGCCCGTGGGAACTGCGGGGGCAAGCGAATCAGGCCGCTTCGCCTTCGCTGATTTCGCCGTCGTCGCTGACGTCTTCGAAACGGATGGAGACGCGTTTGCTGACACCCGATTCCTGCATCGTGACGCCGTACAACGTCGTCGCCGCCGTCATCGTCTTCTTGCTGTGCGTGACGACGACAAATTTGCTGTGATCCAGAAACTCATTGAGCACCGTCACAAAGCGGCCGATGTTCGCTTCGTCGAACGGTGCATCCACTTCATCCAGCACGCAAAACGGGCTGGGACGGTATTGGAAGATGGACATCAGCAACGCGACCGCGGTCAATGCCTTTTCCCCGCCGGACAACAACGAGTTGCTGAAACTGGGCTTGCCGGGCGGCGTTGCCAGGATCTCGACGCCGGCTTCCAGCGGGTCTTCGGATTCCTCCAGGACCAGATCGGCGTGCCCGCCCCCGAACGACTTGCGATAGAGTTTTTGAAAGTTTTGGCGGATCGCTTCCAACGTATCCAAAAACAGCCGTCGGCTGTCGGCATTGATCCGCCCGATGATGCGTTGCAACGAATCCTTGGCGGCGGTCAAATCCTCATACTGGCCGTTGAGATGATCGAATCGCTCTTGCAAGCCCTCCAACTCCGCCAAGGCTTCCATGTTCACGCTGCTGGTGCGCTGCAGTTGGTCACGCAACCGATTGATTTCCGCATCCATCGCCGCGCGATCGTCGATGTCGGCAATTTCTTCCGGCGGTTCATCATGCTCGAGGTCAATCTGATAATCCTCCTGCAACCTTTCGGCCAACGTCGCCAATCGGTGTCGGGCGTTGTCGCGGCGACTGGTGATCGCGTGCACCGACTCACTGGCCTCGGCGGCCAGCTTGATGATCTGCTCGCTGGCACGTGCGGTTTCGCGATTCGCCTCGCGCACGGCATCCGCCTGGCGGGCCAGATCGTGCAAGGCCTTTTGGTGTTGCTCGCTTTCCCAGTGCAGCGTTGCCAATTCCGTGGTCGCCGAAAGCATTTGCTGGACCAATGATTCCATCCGCCCGCGCGCCGCATCGGCCCCGGCGCGTGCCTCGCCAACGGCGGTTTCGCGTTCCGCCTGATCGCGCCGCTGTTTCTCGATGGCGCTCACCAATGCTTCATGCTTTTGTTCGGCTCGCGCCAAATCAACCGAAATCGTCATCACGCCCGCGGTTGCCGTTTGCAACGCCTGTTGCGTCTCCGACAACATCTCTTCGATCTCCGCCGACTCGCTTTCCAGCAGTTCGATCTCGTGCCGTGCCGATGCGATTTCCGCCTGAATCTCAGCGGCTTCCTCGCGGCCGCGCGCCTGTTCGGCGCGATTCGCTTCAATTTCCGACGCGATCCCCTCGTGCAATTGGCGACCGGATTCGACACGCTCGCCGGCGTGACGCTGATCGGCCTGGGCGGTCGCCAGCTCGGTCAGCGCATCCCGGTGCCGTCGTTCCAGCCGCCCCAACTCGGCGGACTGCCGGTCGACAAGCTGCGCCAGGGTGCCGATCTCTTGATCGTTCTCAGAGATCTGGAGGGTGTAATCTTCGATCTGCTCCGCAGCCGCGGTCAGTTCGCTGCGGCGGCTGACCAATCCGGTGGCTGAAGCCACGGTCCCCAGAATCATCGTCCCGTCGCTTTCCAAGACTTCGCCCTGACGGGTCACGAACCGTTGGCCGCGGCCGCCGAGTTTGCAAATCTTGTGGGCCGCATCCAGGTCTTCGACCAGCCACGTCGACGAAAGCAGGTGCGAGATCAGCTTGAATTGATTCGGTGCGCACTCGATCACCCGATCGGCGCGGCCAATCACGCCACGCAGACCCGCCAGCTGAATCCGGTTTTCCGTTGGTGGTTCCGGTAGCTGATCGGTGCGGATGATTCCGACGCGCCCGTCGGCCGTGACTTGGCCGCTGCGGATCGCTTCGGAAAGAGCCGGCCCGGAGGTGACCAGGTACTGTGCCCGGTGCGCCAAAGCGGCATCGATCATCGGTGCGGTGTGCATGTCTGCGCTGACCAAGTCGGCCACCATCCCGTCGACGATGATCTTGTCGGCCAACTCCTCCGACTGTGCCAACTGTTGAAGCACTTCCCGGACGCCGCCGGAAACACCTTCCTGACGATGCTGCAAATCTTCCAGGACCAGGTACCGCTGCCGAACACCTTCCAGACGCGCTCGAAGCTCTGCCGTCTCTCCGCTGCGACGGTCCAAGACCCGACGGTTCTCGTTCGCTTCCGTTTCCGCATCGCGAATCTCGCCGGCCAACGTTTCAATCGTCCCGGTCAGTTCCTCCACCCGTCGCGCATGCTCCTGGGCATCTTGTTCCGCCTGGCGGAGCTGCGTTTCAGCGGCCTGTTGACGATCCGTCAGATTCTCCAAGGCCCGTTCGGCCTCGGCCAGCTTGATCTCGACGCGTTGCAAACCGGACTCTTTTTCCGTCACGCGACGCACGGTGATCAGGTGACGGCGCTGCAACTGGTCGCGTTGCTTGATGATTTCATCGGCCTCCGCCTGGACCCGATCGCGATCGGATTCGGCTTTCGCGGCCCGTTGGCGAACCGCAATCAGATCCGCACGACAAGCATCCTGCTGTGCGACGGCCTGACGCAATTGGGTCGCAGCGGCGCCGGCTTGGGCTTGCATCGCGCGGACCCGCCGCAACGACTTGGCGATTCCGGCGCGAAGCTCTTCGACCGACGCCTGGTCGGCATCGCGGCGCCCCGAGAGTGCTGCGATCCGCTGTAAGGAATCGCTCCGCTGCGTTTCCAATTGCCGGGCCTGGTCGGCGATCTGCTGCAATTCCAAGTCCGCCGCCTGACGACGCTCCGTCATCGACTCGCGCTCGGCCTGCAACGTCTTTTGCCGCTGCACCGCTTCGGCCAGTTCGCCTTCGCAGCCTTCGATTTCGGAGGTCAGGTTGGCCCAATCGTTCCAGGCCGCTACGGTCCTCAACTCCTTCAACCGCTCGCTGGCCTGGCGATACTTTTCCGCTTTGCTGGCTTGGCTGCGGACGCGTTTGAGCCGGGAACCGACCTCTTCGACAATGTCGCCCAACCGAGTCAGGTTGGATTGGACGCGGGCCAGGCGTCGTTCGGCCTCCAGTTTTTTGGCCTTGAACCGGCTGATGCCGGCGGCCTCCTCAAAGATCGCGCGGCGGTCCTTGGCGTTGGCCTGCAGCATCCGGTCGACTTTGCCCTGCTCAATCAGGCTGTAGGCATCAATGCCGACGCCGGTTCCGCGAATCAGATCGCGGACGTCTTTCAGGCGAACAGCCTGTTGATTGATCAGGTACTCGCTCTCTCCGCTTCGATACACCCGGCGGGTGACATGGACCTCGGGGGCGTCGACCGGCAGATTGCCGGACGAATTGTCAAAGATGATGGTCGCTTCGGCCGCACCCGCCGCCGGACGGGTCTGGGACCCCTTGAAGATCACATCCGACATCTCCTTTCCCCGCAGACTCTTGGCACTCTGCGATCCGAGCACCCACTTCATTGCGTCGACGATGTTGGATTTCCCGCTCCCGTTGGGCCCCACGATGACGGTGATGCCGTCGGGAAAATCAAACCGCGTGCGATCTGCAAAGCTTTTGAAGCCGGCGAGTTCGAGAGCTTTGAGCATTCGCGGGTGGGGCGACGAAGGGACGAAGGAGACACCCTAAAGCGTAGATAAAACGCCTGGTTGGGGATAGTTGGTATTGTCGCAATCGCCCCGGGAGAGCGGTTGGGAGCCGCGATTCCGCTTGCCAGCGAAGCGAGTTTTCCGGTAATCCGGAATGCACCGATTTTATCGCTGGTCTCATGCCCGATCCCGGATCCTTTCTCGACCGCCGCCGGCCGCTCGTGACGTCCCTTTTTCCCTTGCGACACCGCGATCGATGCTTGCGCACCTGTACATTTGTTGCGGTTCTGGCTGCGCCGATGCTGTCTCCCCTGCAAAGCCAAAGCGACGAGCCGGCCTCGCAGGAAATCCGAAACGACCAAAACTCGGGTGACATCCAGTCCGCCTACGAGTCGCTGGTTCGCCTGCACGAAACCACGCGGCAGGACAATTCGGTTGATTTCGTGGTGTTGGCCCGGAAGGCTGAGGGACAGTTGGACGCCGAGCAGGTTCGGTCGCTGTACCGCATGGCGGCCCAATCGCTGACTCGCAGCGAGCCGTCGGCGGACCACGCCGACCGGCGGTTGCTGATTCGAATGGCGGCGGCGACGCGACTGGAGGCCCCCGAGCAGGTCACCCCGATCCTCACGGACGCCTTGGCGGAGCTCAGCCAGCCGGGAATCCAAGCCTCCACTGCCAGGGAAACGTCGCTGGTCCAAATCTCGCTGCGTTCCGCGTGGTCCCACCTGACCCGATCGGAACCGGCCGCCGCCGAACGCCTGTACGTGGCGATTCTCGAGCTGCTCGGCCGACGTATTTCGGCGGAGGATCCGCCAGCAGCAACCTGGGACTCCCAGCGAGCTCTCGCAATGCTGGGACGAGGCTGGGCCACTGCAATGCAGGCAGACAAAGCCGATCAAGCCGCACAGCGGTTGCAGGAATTCATTGACGCCTATCCCACCCACGCCGACGCGGCGCGTGCCCAGGCGATGCGAATCCGATGTCTAAAGTCCGCTGGAAACGAAGCAGCGTGGAAAGAATCGATCGCGGAGTTTCTCCAACGCTGGCCGAACGATCCGACGGCTCCCGAAATCGTCGCGGAGTTGCTCGCCGAGTCGGATCCGGAGCGATCCGAGTTGCAACAAGTGGTGATTCGATGGTTGGATCGCGACGGTGATCTCGACCGCTGGCCGTTGGAACTGGTCGGTCACGCGCTGATTCTTCGGGGCGATTCCCTGCCGGCGGAACGGTATGCCGCGTTGCAGCGCCGCGCGGCCACCGAAAGCTCGGATGGTCGGATCATTGCCATGGTCTTGAACGCTTTCAGCGACAGTGGCCGGGACGCGGCATCGGAGCGGATTGCCGCGGCAGTGATCGGCGGTTCGATCGAGCAACCGACTCCGATGAGCATGGAAGCGGCTTGTCGTTGGGCGGCGCGGACTCAACGCTGGACGCTGCTGGCATTGGCCGCGGAAACCGTCAACCTGCTGCCGGGCGAAGCCGATGCGAGGACGATTCACGTCGACCGCTTGCTGGCCGAAGCGTTGCTGCAAACCGGTCGCGGAGACTTGGCATGCACCTGGTGGGCGTGGGTCGTCGATGTCCGCGGAGCCACCGATTTCGCCAGTCTGCTGCGGTGTGCGGAAACCGCCGTGGCCGACGCCCCGATCGACGAAGCGACGCGGCGACTGGATCGCGTCCGCCGTTGCATCCAGGATTCCGACGGAAGGTTGCAAGCAAAAACACACTTGATCGATTTGCTGGACGCCGACTTGGCGATCCGGCGATTGGACTTTGATCGTGCCCGAACGCTCTTCGATGCGGTCGTTCGAGCTCCGGGGACGACCGCGGCGCTGCGTGGACGGGCGCAGTGGATGATCGGCGAAACTTACTTTTTGCAGCATCGCTTTGCCGACGCGATTGACGCCTACCGCCGCGTCGACGGTCTGGATCCGGGCGGCGAGTTTGCCCCGGCTTCTTTGGTTCAAGCCGGCAAGGCGTTTGAACAATTGGGGCGGACACGGGACGCCGGAGTTTGCTACGGAACACTGATGGAACGTTTTGCCGACAGTTCGTACGCCACGGAGGCGCGCCACCGGATGGCGGTGCTGTCGGGCAGGGCAGAAACCGCCCCGGCCGGTCAGGATTCGTCCTCCCGCGACTCCCAGCCCGCCGGCTCTCGATTGCGACGATGATCGCCGACTGACATGAAACACCTTTCCCCCAATCGATCCACGCTGAAGCTGCGACCGGAGAATTCCCGTCGGCGGATGGCCGGACTGCTGTCGCACCTGCTGCCGGTCGTCGTGCTTTCCGCCGGACTGCTGTGTTGGCTGGTCTCGATCGACAATGCCGCGGCTCAGAACGGATCTCCGTATGGAAACAACCAGTTTGGAAGCCAGTTCTCCGGAGCGGCGCCACTGAATCCGAATGCCGCGCAGGGCTATTCGTCTCAACCCGCGTTTCGGGTCGCCCAACAAGGTGGCGGTGCGGCGGCGGGGGGTGGTTCCGGGATTCCGGCATTGCCCAACGAACAGGCCAACGCCGCCAGCGAAGACGCACAAGACGGCGAAGGTTCCGGATGGTTCCAAACACCGGCGGTGGTGCAAAAGGTGATGTCGGGCGGCTGGCTGATGTTGCCGCTGGCGATTTGTTCGCTGATCGTGTTCGCCCTGTCGCTGGAACGCATGATCGCGTTGCGACGCGGACGCGTGATTCCGCGGCCGTTCGTCCGCCGGTTCACCGAGTGCGTCGAAGACGGAGTGCTCAGCTACGAAGAAGCGACCGAGCTTTGCAAAGAATTCGATTGCCCGGTCAGCGAAGTATTCCGAGCGGCGTTGCGTCGCTGGGGGCGACCGATGTTGGAAATCGAACAGGCGGTTCTGGATGCCGGTGACCGCGTGTCCGACGGTTTGCGAAAATACCTGCGTGTCTTTCACGCAATCAGTAACGTGGCCCCGCTGATCGGACTGCTGGGAACCGTGATCGGCATGATCCAGGCGTTCGAAGTCATCAGCGATCAACAATCGCTCGGTCGCCCGGAGATGCTCGCCAGCGGCATCAGCACCGCCTTGATGACGACCGCCGGCGGTCTGTCCGTCGCGATTCCTGCCTACCTGGCGTACATGTACTTCAGCAGCAAGTCGGACCGCTACCTGGGAGAAATCGAGCGGCTTTGTCAGCGCGTCATCGATTGCATCTCCGCGGAGGGCTTGGAAGACGCGGGTTCATCCCGGGCCAAGAAACGCAGGGCGGCCTGACATGGCAAATCGAAATCGGTCCGCCGACGACGTTACCATCAACCTGACGCCAATGATTGACGTCGTGTTCCTGCTGGTGATCTTCTTCATGGTCGGCACCAAGTTCAGTGAATCCGAAAGTCGCATCAAGGTCAGTGTTCCATCGGTCGGACGCATGAACGCGATCTCGCGCGTCCCGGATGAACGCGTGATCGAAGTCACCGCCGACGGCAAGATACTGCTGGATGGCCAAACGATCGATGTCGACCAGCTGGCAGAATCGCTTCGTCAGCAGCACGCCAACTATCCGGATCTGAAAGTCGCCGTGCGCGGGGACGGATCCAGTTCCTTTCAACGTGTCGCCGAAGTGTTGCACGTGGTTCGCCAAAGCGGCATCGAGCAATTGGGAATCGCCGCCAAGGTGGATCCCAGCGGCGGAGGGATGCGCCGTTGAATCGCATCGGTGCAGATCTTCCGTTATGGGCAGATCCGCGTCTGGTGTATGCGGTCGCGATTGCTGCCATCGTCTTGCTGGCGGCCACGGTGTGGCTTTTTCGCCGCACCAAACGCGACGGTCGGGGTGCCGGGATTGTCTGTCTGATTCTGTCGGTTGCCTTGCACGTGGCGCTGCTTTGGCTGGTTCCCTACCAGGCCCAAAACGCCGGCGGCTCGTCGACCGAAGATGACTCACCCGACCACGTCGGTGTGGATGCGATCACGTTTTCGACTTTCGAGTCGGACCTGCAAATCGCCGAAGCGTCCGGATACAGCGATCCGATGCCGATCGCGCCGCTACCGGTGCACTCGCTGCAGGAACTGCTCGCCGAACCGACCGTTCCCGATGACGCGAAATCGGCGGTCGACGCGGGATCGGTCGAAGAAGATGCCTTGTCGATTCCCGAACCGCCGGCGGAGACTCCGCCACCGCCTGCGGCCCTGGCAAGCACGCTCGAACCACCTGCCGTCGAGGATTCAGAGCTGGCCGCGGAATTGGATTCGGCCCTGGATCAGTTGCTGAAGACGCAGCTGGAAATCGCTCAAAGCCCCGCCGAGGCCCCGTCACAGATCGAGCCGTCGGCGCCATCAGCGGATCCACCGAAGCAGGACGATCAGCCGGCAGCGGATCCGTCGATGCTTACCGAACAGCGCGAACCCGCCGTCCGCCCCCAGGCATCGCCTACTGTCCGACCGTCCGCGGCAAACGCGTCGCGTCAGGCTGCTACCACCGCCGCCGCGGCGACGGTCCCCGGCGAAACCGCGTCAGATTTCGCCAACCGCGTCGGATCGGCCAAACAGATCGCTTTGGCGGAAACGGGTGGTGACGCCCAAACCGAAGCGGCGGTGCGCGCGGCGCTTCGTTTTCTGGCTGAGTCACAACGGGATGATGGATCCTGGGATCCGCGGGCGTCCGGCGCCGGTGTCGAACGCATGCCTTTGGGGGAACACCGTTTCGGGGCGGGGACCAAGAGCACGCATGCCCTGACGGGGTTGGCGCTGCTGACCATGATGGGAGCCGGCAACACGCATTTGGACGGCGACTACAAAGACAACGTCTACCGCGGCCTATCCTACCTGATCCAAAACCAGAACCCCGACGGCTCGCTCAGCGGCGACGCCACGTTGTACGCCGCCAGCTACTGTCATTCGATGGCGGCACTCGCCTTGTGCGAAGCGGCGGTGATGACCCGAGACGCGTCCGCGGTCGAATCCTCCCGGCGGGCCGTCGGTCACACCATTCGGATGCAGCATCCTGTCACCGGCGGTTGGCGCTACACCCGTGGTGATCCCGGCGACCTGAGCCAACTGGGCTGGCAGGCCATGGTGCTGGATGCCGCCCGACGCGCCGGCGTCGCGATTCCCAACGAGCGTTTCGACGGGATCGCAAGGTTCTTGCACAGCGTGCGTGCCGGTTCGGGCGGCCTGGCAAGCTATCGGCCGGGCGAAGCGGCCAGCCGCACGATGACCGCCGAAGCCTTGGCCACGCGGCTGCTGATCGGTGAAGCCGTCCCACAGCGAGAAATCGATGAGGCGGAACGCTATCTGTTGGACCGACCGCCCGGGACGGGGCAAGACAACTATTACTGCTGGTACTATGCCACGATTGCGTTGCACCAGTTGCAGGATGATGCCTGGCAGCGGTGGAACGCGGCGTTGAAACGACGCCTGCTTTCGACGCAACGTCCCGACGGCAGTTGGCCCGCAGGAACGGTGTGGGGCGGCTACGGGGGAACCATCTACACCACGTCCATGGCGGCGTTGTGCCTGCAGTCCTACTACCGACACACGATTCGCGGCACCCGCGGCCGCGTCGCACGGGCGCCCGGAACGACACGTTGATCCCCGTGATCAATTCTGGGATCCAAGTCGCCGCCGAACGAGTCTGCGCCGAGGGAATCGTCGCGATGGTTGCACCGGCAACAGGCCGAGGTTATCGTCGCAGGCTTTCCCACCCTGCTCCTCCGCACCCCGCCCCGACGATCATGTTTCACGCTGTGCCGCGTCTGTTGCCGTTGATCCTGATGCTTGCCGCCGTCCCGCAACTGTTCGCAAACGATCCCGTCCCCTTGGTGTTCGATACGGACATCGGCAACGACTGCGACGACGTCTTGGCCTTGGCCATGATCCATTCGCTGCAATCGCGAGGCGAATGCGAATTGAAGGCGGTGACGATCACGAAAGACCACCCGTTGGCTGCCGCGTTCACCGACGTCGTCAACACTTTTTACGGCCGCGGCGACGTCCCGATTGGTGTCTGCGACAGCGGCGTCACACCGGAAGCGGGCCGGTTCAACACGCTGGCCGAAGTTCAGGACGACGGACAGGACCGATACTCGCATGACTTGCGTTCGGGCCAGGATGCCCCTCCGGCGGTCGACGTTCTGCGTCAGACGCTGGCCGATGCAAAGGACAACAGCGTGGTGATCTGCCAGGTCGGCTTTTCCACCAATTTGGCCAACCTGTTGCGATCGGACGCCGACGCGATCTCTCCGTTGGCCGGCCCGGAATTGGTCCGCAAGAAAGTTCGCTTGCTATCGATCATGGCCGGGGCCTTTCGCGACATTCCCAACGGCCAAACGGGAAAGCCGGCGCCGTACCGGGAGTACAACGTCATCAAGGACTTGGACGCGGCCCGGTATCTGTCGCAGCACTGGCCCACCGAGATCGTTTGGAGCGGTTTCGAAATCGGTTTGAACCTAAAATACCCCCACCAGAGCATTGATCAGGATTATGGCTACGTGGAGCACCATCCGGTGGCCGAAGCCTACCGGCTCTATCGCGAGCCGCCCCACGACCGTCCGACCTGGGATTTGACGTCCGTCCTGCATGCGGTCCGTCCGGACCATCAGTACTTTGATCTGTCACCCGCAGGAACGGTCACGGTCGATCCGGAAGGCTACACACGGCACAACGCCAAATCAGACGGACGCGATCGCTACCTGATCATTCGCGAGGACCAAAAGCCGCGCGTGATGGAAGCGCTCACGCTGCTGTCCAGCCAACCACCCGCACCCTGAGCCTTCGCGGGTAGGAAAAGGGGACGGGGGTCAATAGTGGGGGGGGCGGAAAAGGGGACGGGGTTCAATAGCCGGAACGGCCCTTCGGGTGCTTTGCACTATTGACCCCCGTCCCCTTTTCCCCGTCCCCTTTTCCCCGTCCCCTTTTCCAGGTCCGTCCCCTTTTCCGCCTACTGAACGCCGTCGGGTTTGCTGACCGGCAAGGTCACGACGGCCGAGGTGCCTTGGTTGGGCTGTGATTGAAACACCAGGCTGCCGCCCAGTTGCGAGACGACGTTGCGGGTCAGGTACAAGCCCAGGCCGATTCCGCGGCCGGGCTCCTTGGTCGTGAAAAAGGGATCGCCCAATCGTCCCAACACGTCGTCGGTCATTCCCTGACCCTGATCGGTGACAATGATTCGCACCCCGTTGCCATCGAGCAACGATTCCACTCGGACACGTCCGCTGGCACCGCTGGCATCCAACCCGTTGTGAATCAGATTGCGAATCGCTTGAGCAACGGCCTCTTCCGGCATCCACAGCGTTTGGTTCTCCACCGCGTCGACGCCGTCGACCACATCGACCCGGTGCGGATCGCGGATGCCTTCCAGGGTCGCATCGATCAGATCACCGACGGTCGTCCGGTACCATTGCTGGGCCATCGAATCGCCCGCTGCGCCGCGCATCCGCTGCAGAATTTGGCGGCACAATTCCAACTGATGATCGATCAGTTTCAAGTCTTCATCGACCGACGGCGGCTTGTCGACTCCTTCCAGGTGATGCGTCAACTCGCGGGCAATCACGTCGATCGTCGACAGCGGCGTCGCCAGTTCGTGCGCCGCTCCGGCCGCCAACGTGGTCAGCGCTTCGAGGCGACGGTCGGCCGCCTGGGCGAGCTCTTTTTCGCGGAGTTCGCGTTCCCGCTCTCGCAACAGACCGCTGGTTCGGGTGACAAAGTAGGTGACCACCGAGGCACAGGCGGCGAACGCCAACATCATGCCCACCGAACGCAGGTCGAATTCGCCGGAAGCGTCCGGCGGCGTCAATCCCATCACGGGAACACTGTGCCGCAGCACGAAGGCGTAGCCCAGCGTCGCGACCAGCGTCAAGGACCACGCCGCGCGAGGCCGAATCATCACGCCACCGACGGCCAGGTTGACGAAGTAAAAGAAGCTGAACGGGTTGGCCGCCCCGCCGCTGAAATACAGCATCGCCGTCAGCGTGATCAGATCCAGCAGCATCAATCCCAACGCCACCGAACGTACGCCCGGAGACTCTTCCAGATCCATTACGGCCGGACGCCCCGAGCCGATCAACGGTTCGGCGGAGTCACGCAGTTGCGGATCAAACCGCCGCAACCAGAAGCCGTACCCGATGTTGGTGACCGCAGTTAGCGCGACCAGGGCCAGCAGCGGCGTGTACCAGAGCTGGACACCGACAAACCAGCCGGCGAACAGGATCGTCGCCAACTGACCCGCAACGGCAAACGTGCGAAGGTGCAGCAACCAGGTGGACGATCCGAGCCGCGCCGAGGGGATCATCGGCAGCGCGAGACGGTTGATGCGTTCGCTGGGGAGGACGGCTTCATGGGGAGTTGCATTCACAGGGCACGAAGCGACTTGGCGTGGGCGTCGGACGGGGTCGGGACGGCGTTCAGGGTTCGACCGCCGTCTCACCGGCGGCCCGGTCGTGCTGTTCCCTCAATTGCTGCATCGTTTCCACGATCGCCTCGGCCTGCCTGCGGATCGCCGTCTTCCCGTCGCCACTCCGCATCGCCTCCATTCCTTCGTCTTGGAATTGATCGATGTCCCTCCATTCCATCGACCAGTTCTTCAGCTTCGCCGCTTCGCGCAGCTCCTGGACGGTCTTGCCCAAACGATCAAACAGTGCCTGGCCGGGATCGGATCGGTAACGTCGATAGGGACCTTTGCCGCCGTTACACCGCGACCGACCGGACGACACCGAATCGCCGTGGTAGGTGCGCCGCCGTGTCTGACGTCGGAGCGCGGTGTACGACGTCGTCGTGATCACACCGGCGATGATTGCACCGACCAGCGTGATGATCATGGAACCCTGCAGCTGCAGGTACCGGAACGCGATGGCGGCCATCAAGCACAGGGCCGTCGCGGTCGCCGAAGTCACCGTGCCCCAGAACGCACTGTTGTCGCCCGAGTTTGACGGAGGGGCGGGGACGTGATGATCGACCAGGGGACCATCGGTCACCGACACGACCACGACGGTACTGTTGTCGGGGCCGCCGCGGAGGTTGGCCAAATCGACCAGCACCTGAACAGCCAACTCATCGGGCAAGCAGTCCAACAGCGTCGCGATTTCGACGTCATCGACTTGTCCGGAAAGACCATCGCTGCACAACAGAAAGCGATCGCCGGGATGAACTTCGAACGGACCTTCCATGTCGATCTGGACGTTCTCATTGGGCCCCAGCGAGCGTGTGATCACGTTCTTTGGCAACGCCTGACCGAGCGCGCTATCGGGATGGACCTGGCCGCTGGCTTGCACTTCCCAAACCAGGGAATGGTCAAACGTCAGCTGTTCCAACACGCCGGCGCGCAACCGGTACACGCGGGAATCACCGACGTGGGCGACGATCGCTCCCTGAGGCAACAGCGCCAACGTGCTGGCGGTCGTCCCCATGTTATGAAATTCCGGGTTTTGCTGACCGCGCTGGTAGATCTCGTTGTTGGCGTCACTGACCGCCAACCGCAAAGAGTCCTTGGCGTCCTCCGGCGAAGCCCGGAAGTAATGCATGGCGATCAACTCGGTCGCCATCCGGCTGGCCAGCTCGCCGGCGGCGTGGGCTCCCATTCCGTCGGCGACGATGAACAGGTGCCCGCGGCGTTGAAACCGGTCCATCGAACCGGCGGGAATCACCGAATGGGAATCCTGGTTGTTCGTCCGGCGCATACCGACATCGGTTCGCGACGCGCAGGCGACTCCAGGATTCCAGGATTCCGACACCGATTGATAATTCCGAGTGGTCGTGGATGTGAAGTTGGCTTTGCCCGCCGATCCGGATTTCCTGCGATCGGCTGGAGACAACACAGGCCCTACGGCAACACCGGGTTGCCAAAATGTGGTTCCGAGCGACACCGCCACCGCCGGTCCATTGTGCTACGCGTCAACGGCGTGCCGTATCCGCACTCCCCCGCGGTGGACCGCCCGTCCCCCTGTCGTGGTCTGGCTCTCTGCCATGCGTCGACCGCCCCTTTGCCGTCCGCGCCTCGGTCGCATGCCGCCTGGCCATCGAACCCTACCGTATTTCCGTCCAAGTGCCGCGGATCCAACACAGCACCTAGCCAAAATACCAAGAAACGTGATCGTTTCATTACCATTGGAACCGATTCCCCCAGGTTCCGGCAAACACTTGCTCCGAAATCGGCCGCCGCTGACGCGGCCCAGCCTCACGTGCCGCCAACGTTTTATCCTCATCGTTCTGTGGCGGATCAACAACGGGATATCCGATCGCAATCGCGGTTGCCGGCTCAAAATCTTCCGGGATCTGATACTCCGTGCGGATTTGGCTGAGATTGACTCCCGCCATCTGATGGGCTTGCAACCCCAGGGCCGCGGCTTGCAGGGCCAGGTGGGCGGCGGCCTGTCCGAGATCATGCAACGCGACCCGATTCGGATTCTCGTTACGTGAAAACTTCGTGCGATAGGCGGTCAGAATCAACACGCCGGCGTTCGCGGCCCAAGCACGGTTGGCTTCTAATAGACACCCCAGCGCCTTGTCGAAGGCCGCCGAATCCTCGCGTTCGGCGAGGATCCACCGCCACGGTTGTTCGTTGAAACTGCTGGCCGCCCAGCGAGCCGCTTCAAAGCAGCGTCGTAACTTCTCCGGCTCGACGCCGCGACGTTCGAATCGATACGGACTCCAACGCCGATTGACGGCATCCAGAACGTCCTGTTCGGTTGGATTGACAGACATCACAGACTGGAAACGGGGGCACGGTGGTCCAGAGCTGGAAACGGCATTCGGCACGTCAAACCGCCTGCCGGTCGAAATCGGCGTCGGACGGTTCGTCGCCGATGATATCGACTTCGCGGTCGATCGTGCGATCCGTGCGACCGGATTGCCGCAAAGTACGCCAGATCGTTCTAAAGTTTGCCGCCCAGCGCTCCGCTTGTCGGTTCTTCGCCGCTGATGACCGCACCATGGCAACTGCCGTCACCGGGACAGATCTAATTCACCCGCGGGTTCACTCGCGCGTGAGTGCAACCAGGCCCCGTTCATTCCGTGTGGGAAACGCGGCCATCTCGCGTCGGACCACGGCCAGCGGACTGTCGGAACCGCCGGCCGCCTTCTTCAGGCAACACCCCAGCAGATCCTGACCGATGCCGTCGGCGGCCAACCCGGGGCCGTAGGCGAGCAGGGTTTCGCCGCTGCCCAGATGGAAGGTCGAGTGGAAAAATTCTGCGTCCATCGCGCTGGCCAACGGCGTGGTGCCCGAGCCGATCAGGGGACGGTAGCCGTACTTGCTGGCGACCAATCCGCCCAACTGCCCCGCCGACACGACTTCGCCTTCGCCCGTGTCGGGATCCAGTCGCGCGTACAGCATTCCCAACAACTGCTCCGCCGTGTTGGTCTGCCACAGCGTGTCGTTGGTGCGCTGCATCAGTTGCGGCAGGCTGTGTCGGTACCCGCAGTGAGCCGTCAGGGCGGCCCGGGCAATCGCGGCAACCATCGCGCCGCTGGCCGTGCAATCCTCCGCCTGCGCCAACGCGATCATCAGGGAACCATCGGGCAGGACATCCCAGGCATGCCATCCGACGGCCCAGTCGTTGTGCGATTCGATCATCCCGTCGACGGACCAGCCTTCCGCCAACTGGATGCCCACCGGCAGCGAAGTGAATTGCCATGCGGCGACGTCGCGGACGGCTTCCAGCGCTTGGCGGCGCGACGTTTCGTGACGCGCGGAGACGGCTTCGGACAGGTGCAGCGTGATTTGCGCCGCTGCCATCTTCGCGACTGAGGCCACGGATTCTCCCAGCGGGATCGGCTTGTCGCGAAACAGCCACAGGGTCCCGATGGGAAGGTCTCCCTTGTACAGCGCCGCGCACACCGCAGCGCCGGCCGGTTCGGGCGCGCACCAGGTGGCTGCCGCCGGTCCGGTCAGATCATCAATCAGCACCACATCCTGCACCAGGGCTTCCAGGTCGGCGCGGCTTCCCCGAAGCGATCGCGGTTGGGCGCGCAACCGATCGGCCGGCAGGCCGGTCATCGCGCGCAAATTTAAATACTGCGTTTGATCGTCCAGCATGTAGATCGCCGCGGCGTCGAAGCCGATCGATTCGACGGCCAGTTGAAGCGTCTCCTGAACGGCCTGGGCGCCTCGCTGGGAGGGTTGGAACCCGATCGCCGCGGTCGCATGAGCCGCCAGTTCGACTTCCTGACGCCGGATGACCGATTGCAACTGATCGATTTCGGCGACCATTGATGAGGCCAATTTTGCCAGCTCGGCCGCGTTGGCCCGCACCACCGGCGGGTGCGAAGGTCCCGGCTGGTCCCCCATCAGGTCCAGGTCGACCGTCGGTAACACGTCGATCTGATCGCCGCCGTGCTGATCGTCGATCCGCCACCCGGTCGCCGCCGAAAACGCGTTCCAAAACTGCTCCTTCGAAGACGGCTGCGAAGAACGCGCGAGGGAACGGTCATCACCGCGATGGACGCGCAGATAATTGGGGACCGGTGGTGTAGTCACGAAAAAGAACCCGGGCTTGAGGAATGCTTGGATGAATCCGGTCGCGACACTCTGTCCGAATGAGCCGCGCCCAAGGCAGTCCTTGCCGAGTTGCTTTCGAGAGCCGGAACGCCGCTGCCTGACGGGGGCGGCTGTCCGTTTGCTGTCGAAAGACATCCGTTCTTGGATGGGGTATCACGGTGAGCTATCGACCCGACCTGAAAGACTCGCTGAACCGATTTGCCGTCAAAGTCAACGAAGTCGGGCGGGACCGTCCCTTGATCCGCACAACCGCTGCGACCGAAAGCGTCGCGAAGCGTGCCGCAGTCGCACGCATCGATCGGCCGCACCGATTCATCCGCCAAACCGGTCAATCACTACAAGTGGCGCAATGCGTGTTTTGCCAAAAACCGAAGGTGACGAACCAAATCCGGTCGAAGGAAAGAACGCGGCTAATCCGCCGAATCGAACCTTCGTCGGTGGACGCGGACAGGTCACGCCGCGGTTGCCGTTCGCTGCGGAATCGTCGCCTTACTGAAATGTTGACTGGGAACAGGATGCCCCGATGAAACGCACCACCATGCCCCATCACGCGTCGCTTGGATCGCGTGTTCGAACCTGCCTTCCGTTCGCGGCGGTCCTGCTGGGGTCGCTGGTCGGAACGTCCGCCGCCCACGGGCACCATCCAAACAAGGAGTGCCAACCGGTCTGGCCACGGATCGACTGCATTCCCCCGCTGGGCAACAACCTGCCCATTGGATACCGGCGGAAGTACAACCGCCCCAGTTACATCGAGGGCAAGATCGCCTACTGGATCGCCCCCAGCAGCCAGGAAGCCATGGCCTGGCACCGAGCCGTCCATGCCGGCGCGTACCAGAAGCCCAAAAAACACCTGCGTCTGGAGCAGCACTACTTCTATCCCAAGCCTTGGCAAGCCCTGACGGTCGGTCCGCGCCGTCCAGTCAACGATCCCGACAACGTCTACGGCACCATCGACATCAATCAGACGGAAATGATGGACGCTCCCGAAGTCGATGTGGAAGAATCCGACGACACGATCGCGCCGGAAGTCTTGGAGGAAACCTTGGACGTCCCGGAAGAGATTCCCGCCGACGCGATCGAATCGCAATTGGACCTTCCGCCCGCCGACGCTCCGGGTGCCGAAGCCGCCGAGGGATCGCCGGTTCTGCAAGGTCCTGACACGGACAGCGGAGCCCTGCTGGGTCCGGCCCGCAGTGGCGTGCGGACCGCATCACGGAATGCTTCGGCCGCCGGTGTTTCGCGCCGCAGTGTTTCACGCCCCACCGGCACGACGTCGAAACCGTCTTCGTTTCGGCAATTGCTGGGACTTTAAGCCCAGTCGTACGGGCGGTGCCCGACGTTACCACGCGATAGAATTGGCGGCCGAGCACCCACCGGCGGCGGCCGCCGGAGCGTCTGATCGGATTCTTCAGATTTTTCTTTAGAACCGTCAAAGTTTACCACCGCCGACTCCGATACCAACTCTCGGACAAGGTTCCTGCCGACGTCGCGTGACGCTCCGGTGGAATCTTGGTGGGGGGCTTCCATTTGGACTGCCCGTGGCGAATCTGGTCTTGATGCGATCCTCCTTCGCATCGGAGTGCCGGTTGACGCTGCGGCCTAGGGAAGCTCAGGGCATGAACAGCTTGCTGTTTCGCATTGCGGCAAACGTGCAACTCGCATTGGCGATTGTGTTGGCGACTGGATGTACGCCAACGCAACCGTTCTTCGTCAACGAGTCGCCGGACTTGCAGCATTATCTCAATTCGGCCACGTCGATCGAATATCCCGACGTCGAAGTCGCAAGCCTGGCGGAAACCACCCAGGCCTTGCCGCCTCTGACGCTGGGCAATCACGACTACGAATTCTGGAATCTGTCGCTGGAAGAATGCGTCTCGATCGCGCTGGAAAATGCGCGAATCTTTCCGACCACCGGCGGGACGGCCGAACTGCGGCAAAACATCGCCGCCCAGTTTGTCAGTGGAACGCCCGACCAGTTCGGCAGCATCTACGATGTCGCCGTCCAGCAGACGACCACCCAATCGGTTCCGCTGACGACCGACGGCAACGGCAACCGCCTGCTGCCTCGCGGCGTGGTGCGTGCCAATCAGGTCGGCGGCGTGGAAGACGCCTTGGCAGAGTTCGACGCGGTCGCCAGCGGATTCATCGACCTGTCGACGACCGACCGTCCGCAGAACGTCGGTGCCAACAACACCATCAACCCGCAGAACCTGGTCGCGCAGAACACCACGCAACAGGCCGCTCTGAGCAAACGGCTGGCGACCGGTGGCGTCGCCACCTTGCGGCAGCAAACGCTGTACTCGCGCAACAACACGCCGATCAACGCCAACGCCCGCGCCGTGCCCAGCGACTACACCGCCGTGCTGGAAGCCCAAGTCCAGCACCCGCTGATGCGTAATCGCGGCACCTACATCAACCGAATCCCCGTCGTCCTGGCCAGCCTGAACGAAGATATCTCGATCGCCGAATTCGAAGGACAGATCCGCAACCTGGTTCGCGACGTCGAAGTCGCTTACTGGGACCTGTACCTGGCTTACCGAAACGTCTCCACCGGGATCATCGCCCGCAACAGTGCCTTGGCGACCGCCGAATTCGCAAAGTTGAATCTGGAAGCCGGTGTCGGCACGATCCAAGAACTGGCCCAGGCTGTCGGCCAGTACTACACCTTTCGCGGCCGGCTGGAAGCGGCCTTGGCCGGTTCCAACCTTCCCGGCGACGATCGCAACGGCGTGTACGGCCGGGAACGAGCGTTGCGTGAGCTGATGGGGCTGTCCGCCACCGACGGCCGGCTGATCCGACCGATCCAGGAACCCACTGTCGCGCGGGTCGAATTTGAATGGACCGATTCGATCGCGCAAATGCTGTACCTGATGCCCGAACTGCGTCGCACCAAGTACCGCATCAAACAAGCCGAACTGGAAATGGCCTTGGCAAAGAATCAGGTGCTGCCCGACGTGAACCTGTCCCTGCTATATCGCTGGGTCGGCGTGGGCGACACGCTGGGACCTCCCGGACGACGTGACCAACGATTCCCGGCCGCGGGTAGCAGCGCCCTGGGGGAACTGACCAGCGGTGACTACCAGGAAGGTGCGGTGCGATTGGAAATCTCGCAACCGGTCGGCGTGCGGCGTGAACTGGCACGCATCCGCAACACACAAATCCGACTCAAACGCGAAAAAATCTACCTGCAGGATCAGGAACGCTTCGCGGTCAGCCAGCTGAGTGACGCGGTGGCCTTAGCGGCGTCGCACTATGGCCTGATTCGAACCAACGCTCAACGCTGGCAAGCCGCCGAACAGGAAGTGGAAACCCGGCTGGTCGAGTACCAGAAGGGACTCAGCCCGGTCAACGTCGTGCTGCAAAGTCAGGAACGATTGGCGGAAGCTCGCGTCGCCTACTACCGAGCCCTGACCGAATACAACAAGTCACTCAACTACGTCGATTATCTCAAGGGCACGCTGCTGGCGAACAGCAACATCACCCTTCGCGAAGGCCCCTGGAACAGCAAGGCTTACTGCGACGCATTGGAACGGGCACGTGAGCGTGCCGCCGGACATCAACTGCAATACGGCGTCACCCGACCCGAGGTCGTGCGTCGTGGTCCTGTCAAAGATGCCGAAGCGGCTGTGGGCATCATGGGTCTGAGCGACAACTCGGAGGGTCAACTGGTCCCCGGTCAGATGATTCCGGGTGCCAACGCTCCGATGGACTTGGAACCGTCGGTTCCGGGACTGAACGCTCCGCAAGGACTGAACGCTCCCAACCAAGACGCGCCGGTTCCGGTCGAAGACATTCCGCTGGGCGAAATGGGAACGCCCGCAGAAATGTTCGAACCGGCCGGCGAGGCTCCCTCGTTGGAACCGCTATCGCAACCCCGCAACGCGGCACCGGCCGGTCAGGGCGAGAAAAGCATCCTGACCCCGGAAGCACTGCCGGCCCCATCGGGCAACCAAGCGGTCGCTCCGATGAGCTATCAGACTCCGGTCGGCACGGGACTGCGTTCGGGCGGCTCAGCCGCTCCCGCGCCGGTCAACCGAATCCCGCTGGGCCAACCACTGCCCGGTCAAAACGCATCGGGTCCAAACCCATCCGGTCAAACGACCGTCACGACCGCCGACTAGGCGATCGCATCACCATCCATCCGTAGGGCGGAGGAACCGCAGGCCGGCCCCGAATTCGCGTCGGGAACCATGCCGATCCTGCAAACGACTAGCTCGAGTCGCATCGCAAGGTGCCTCGAGCTTTTCGTCGTTTCCATCCAGGTTCGTTCGCGGAGACGCGTCCGCTGGAGCTCACTCCGCAAACGGGTCAGGCGACTTCGTCGTAAATCAGCGTCTGATCGATCCAGATCCGAAACCGGCGGATCCGCAGACCGCGGGAGAATTCGATTTCCATCCGGCCACTGCGTTGCTGCGGGTCCAACTCCACCGGCAACCGGAACTCCGCTTGGCGCCGGATCGCCATCCAGCTGATCTGGCCCCAGACCGTGTGCCCGTCCAGCTCGATGGTCTGGCGGAACCACCAACCGGAGTAGACAAATCGGAGTCTGACCGGATGGGAAACTTGCACCACCCGATAGAGGAAAGTGCCGCGGACTAATTCGGCGTGTTCACCGAAGAAGCCAGGTTGGCCGGCGGTGGCGGTGGTCACGGCGTAGGGATTGGTCATCGGCGTGGGGTCGTCAATCGGAGATTTGACCGAGACAAATCGAGATTTCCCGGCATGCTTTCAAGGCGACGGCTAATCTGGTTCACAGGGGTCGTTTTACTGGGCGTTGTCGAATAGCTGGACAGCGATGCGTTCAATCAAAAACACCGTGATTTGCGGTGCAATGAGCGGCAAGGCGCTAGCCGCCGGTTGAGGCGAGAAAACCCGCGGCTAGCGCCGGCTAGCGCCACGCGGCTCACCCACCCTGATAAGGGGCTAGGCGTCAATAACGTGCAGCACCTAAAGGGGCATTCTGGCTTTTGAGGTCCGACATTTCGGACAGGGCCTCGCCCGCCCGCCGCTAGATTCTGCGGAACCCAAAACCACCCCAACAGACCAACCAACAGAACCCCAGAAGGGGCATTTGGTCTGCAGCGAGATTCTGGGTCAGTCGGATCGAATCGGTTCGAACACAACACCGCCATCAAGACCTTCCTAAATTGCCAAAATTGCGTTTGTAGCGTTGAAAGCGCCTTTTGACGGTTCTATAGTCGAGCACAGTCGGGGGATCCGCTGGATAGATCTAAGCAAGAAAATAGCAAAGGTATAGGCAATGAAAGGTTTGACATGCGGTCTGGCCACTTTGGCGATGTTGGTTTCGGCCACGATCGTGTCGGCCCAAGACGTCACGCTGCACCAGTGGGTGCGAAGCTCAGCGGACGGTACGGTGACGGGCAACGTCGTGATTGCTCGCGATTACAGCGTTTCATCGCTCGGCGATGCGCAAGTTTCGTTGATGACTTTGGACGGAAAAGAAGCGTCCGCACCGGTCAGCACGGACAAGGACGGAAAATTCGTCCTCAGTGATGTGCAGCCGGGCGTTTACAACGTCATGGTTCGCGGCGACCAAGCGTTCGCCTGCTGTGCCCTGCACGTGGTAATGCCATCGGTACCGGTTGCCAACAGCTTTGAAATCGCCGCCGGATCGATCGATTACAGCGTGGTTCGCGGAGCCATGATTCGTTACCAGCCGGCTGGCAAGCCCGCGGCAATCGAATTCGACCCCACCAAGGCTCCTGAAGCCGCGCCGGAAGCACCGCTGGAAGCTGTCCGCGTGGCACAGTTCGACGGCGGCATGAAAGGCCGCTTGACCCGCGCGGGCCAAGCCAAGAATCGTGGCGCTGCCAACTCCAACGTGATCATCTTCCAAGATGACATCGAAGTGGCACGGACGACGACCGACGCGGAGGGTTATTTCAACATCGACGAATTGGAACTGGGCAGCTACAGCGTTTTGGGTCTGGGCCGCGACGGCGTCGGACTGCTGGGCCTGGAATTGGTCGATCCCGCCGCACTTCAAACCGCTGGCAAACTGGCTGAACGGTCACTGGTCGTCAACCAGGGCGCCGCCTGCTGTGACTCCTTCTCGATGCAGGTCGCACCGCTGCCCGCCGGCGGATCGATGGTCCAAGACGTGGTGGTGTCCGAACAAATCATTGATGGTGGCGTCCCGATCGACGGTTACACGTCACCCTTGGGTGGCGGCAGCATGGGCGGCTACGCTGGCGGCGGATACGGCGCCGGCGGTGCGGGCGGCGGCATCGGCGGTGGCGGTGGCCTGGGCGGAATCGCCGCTCTGGGTGGCATCGGTGCTGCAATTGCGATTGCCGCTTCCGATGACGACAACGCCGTGGTCACACCGCCTCCGGCAAGCCCGGCCTCGCCCGTGGTCGCCAGCGAAGAAAGCGACAATTAGGACCCCGGCAGAAAAGTCGCAAAGGGCCCGTTAGCAGACGTCGCGTTTCGCGACGAAAAACCACGCTCTGGCGAGTGTCGCTACTGGTTTTCAGACAACGCCTGGCCGATTCCGATCGGCCAACCAAATCTTTTATCCGATCAAAAGCCGTGTGCTGTTGCGCACGGCTTTTTTTCGTGGGTTCGCTATATTATCGGGAACCATGCCAGGGGGGTTCTTCCGAGACGCTTCCCGGAACGCAACAATCTGGGGTTCATGATCCGTCCCCGCGCGTCGCTTTCGAACGCTTTGCTGCGTCGGCGATTCCCGGATTCATCCCCGCCAAGCCACCCGCCCCGTTGAGAGATTAGGAAGACCATGAGCTCTGTTGAGTCCTCGATACCGGAAGCCGTTGCGAAGAGTGCCGCCGAAGCCCGAGATCGGTTGAATGAGCACACCCTGAAGATCGTGCACTGGCATTTCAGCGAGGAAACGGGCAGCCCGTTCTGGCTGGGGAAGAAATCCGAGTTCAATTTTGACCCGCTGAAGGACATCAAGTCGTTTGATGACTTGCGGAAGTTCCCCCTGTTCGAAGACGAATGGCTTCGCGGCGGTCCCATCAATCGCTGGGTACCCAAGGGCCACGCGGGCAAGCCGGTGTATGTGTTCGAAACCGGAGGCACCACGGGGATTCCGAAAAGCCGGATGGTGATCGAGGATCACTGGAAAGACTACGAGCTGTTCAGCGACACACTGCCCGATGAGTATTTCCCGCGCGGATCCAACTGGTTGATGCTCGGGCCGAGCGGCCCGCGACGCTTGCGTTTGGCCGTCGAACACTTGGCCCAACATCGGGGCGGCATCTGCTTCTGCATCGACTTGGATCCCCGTTGGGTGGTGAAGTTGATCAAGAAGGGCTGGATGGAACACTTGGAGGAATATAAGAAGCACTGCATCGACCAGGCGATCACCGTTTTGACCGCCGGGCACGACGTGAAGTGCATGTTTGCCACTCCGAAGTTGCTGGAGTCATTGGGCGAAGCACTGGAGGATCGCGGGACCAGCTTGCAGGAAATCGGGATCAAAGGAATTTTCTCCGGCGGGACGGAATTCACGCCTCAGTGGACGCGCTTCTGCGTCGAAGAACTGCTGGGCGGCCCGGTCGAAGAAGGCGGCGTCTTCATGACCCCGACGTACGGCAACACGCTGATGGGACTTGCCTGCAGCAAACCGATCTCCGCCGACGACGGCTACAAAATCAGTTACTACGCGCCCCAACCACGTGCGGTCACCGAAGTCGTCAGCTTTGACGACTACAATCAGGTCGTCGGCTACGGAGAAACCGGTCGCGTGAAGTTGTACACGCTGACCGATGAGTTCTTCGTCCCGGGCTTCATGGAACGTGACGAAGGCGAACGGGAAGCTCCCTTCGCAACCTATCCCTGGGACGGGGTCAGCGGCGTTCGCCCCTTCCACGAATTGGCCAGCGCCACGACCGTTGGAGTGTACTGAACGCTCCGCCTCGCCAGCCCCCGCGGTCAAGCGGCATGCCGCGGGTCGTGTGACGCAAACGTTTGCGAGTTGAATACGTCGACGCGCGAACGTTTCCACGCCGTTAATCTCGACAAGATCTCGTTCAATTCTCGATACGCTGTTTGGTCATGATCACGCTACAACCGCTCCGCTGGGGCAAGCCCTACGAATCCATCGAACTGAAAGACGTCGTTCATTTCGACACCGGTGAACCGATCGCGAAATTCGGAACCGTCGGCGGCGGGATCGTCGGACGCGACATGAAGAAGGCGGACAAGGCGCGCGAGGCGTTGCTGAAGTACTCCTGCGCCGAATTGATCGAGATGTCGAAAAAGGCAGCCGACTTGTTCGAGAATGCGGAGCTGCCCGTCGGCGACTCGATGCAATCGGTCGACCAGTTCGTTCATCAACAGTCGGCCAGCACCGGGCTGCCGGAACACATGTGCCGGTCGAACTTGAAAAAGAACAGCTTCGTCCTCAGCAACATGGACGAAATCCTGGACTGCCTGACGCGTGGTCTGGACCTGTCAATCCTGAGCAAAGGTTATGGAGAAGAGGGACGCGGCGTCATCGTCAGCTATCAGGCGCAAACCCCGATCCTCGGTGCCGTGCTGCCGAACAATTCTCCCGGAGTGCACACGCTGTGGTTGCCCGCGATCCCGCTGCAAATCGGTTTGGCGCTCAAGCCCGGCTCGCAGGAACCGTGGACGCCTTATCGGATGGTGTCCGCGTTCATCGAAGCCGGCGTGCCGGCCGAGGCGTTCGGTCTGTATCCCGGTGGACACGATGCCGGTGGTGCGATCATGGCCAAGACCTCGCGGAGCATGATCTTCGGAAGCGCCCAGACCGTGGCGCAACATGCCGGGAATCCTAAGGTCCAGGCACACGGTCCGGGCTGGTCCAAAATCCTGATCGGCGATGACGTCGTCGATGATTGGGAAATGTACTTGGACATGATGGTCGAAAGCGTGCTCAGCAACTCGGGCCGTTCCTGCATCAATTGCAGCGGGATTTGGGCCAGCCGTCACACCCGTGAAATTGCCCAGGCGATCGCCGAACGGATCGGTCCGGTCGATGTGCTGCCGCCGACCGACGAAAACGCTCAATTGGCGGCCTTTACCGTGCCCGCAATGGCCACCGGCACGTACGCGATGGTCCAGCAAGATTTGGCTGAGTCCGGTGTGACCGACATGACCGCCGACTATGGCGAAAAGCTGATCGAGCGGGAACACTGCGCCTACCTGCGTCCGATGGTCCTGCACGCCGACTCTCCCGACCGTGGCGTGGCGATGAAGGAATACATGTTCCCATTCGTCAGCGTTGTCGAATGCCCGCAGGCGGAGATGCTGCGGCGCATCGGCCCGACCTTGGTCGGAACCGTGCTGACTCGCGATCAGAATTTCTCTCGCGCCGCCGCGGCATGCGTCGAAATTGATCGCGTCAACTTCGGGCCCATCCCCACCAATCGCCTGAACTGGTTGCAGCCGCACGAAGGAAACATCATCGATTTCCTGTTCCGATCGCGTGCTTACCAGGTCGCCGACATGCCGGTGGCCGCCACGACGGCCTGAGCCGTGTCGGGCCGCCAGAACCGACCCGGCCTCTTGCATCGGGATGCCGGCATCTTGCGTCGGGATGAATAACAAACGGTTGCCGGCTGGTTCAGCCGATGAACCAACGGAGATCGTTTGCCGCGACGACCCGCCCGCTGTCCGGTTCGCGCCAGTCTCCAGAATCGACAGCCGCCACCTCATCCGAGTCTCTGACATCGCCGTGGTAGTAGGCCAACGTCGCCGTCGTCCCCTCGGCGGCTTGCGGTCCACTGACCGACACTCCGTCGGCCGCCTGCCACTCCCCGCCTTGTCGAACCACGCGCACCGTGTGCAGCGGTGAAGCCCCCAGGGCCGCGGCAACACCCAGGGAAGACGGTTGCCGGAGCACCGCGTCGGGCCGATCGACCTGCACCACACGGCCGTCCTCGATGACCGCGATCCGGTCCGCCAAACGCAAGGCTTCCTGTCCGTCATGCGTCACGTGTAGCGTGACGCCGGGCGAGGCTTGATGCAGCTGGCGGAGATCGTCCTCGATTTGAAATCGCAGATGCGAATCGATCGCCGAAAGCGGTTCGTCCAGCAGCCGTACAGTCGCCTGCCGGGCGAGGGCTTTGGCCAGGGCCGCCCGCCGCAGCTGCCCACCGCTGAGCTGATGTGGCAGGCGCTCGAGCAATGATTCCAGTCCGACCCGCGCGGCCGCCTGGCGGACTCGATCGCCACGCTCCCGCCGGCTGAGATTCTCTCGGATCCCCGTCGCGATCGATTCGGCGATCGTCAGATGCGGGTACAAGCCGTCTTGCTGCGGCACAAACGCCACGTCGCGTTCGCGAGGTGGCAGCGAGGTCACGTCACGGTCCCCAAAAAAAATCCGCCCGCTCGTCGGGCTCAGCAAGCCGGCGACCATTCTTAACAGGGAGGTTTTTCCGCAGCCGCTGGCCCCGAGCACCACCAGGTATTCGCCCTCCTGGACGGTCAAATCCAGCTCCCGTAGGACGGAGACGTCGCCGAAGTTCAAAGAAATTTCACGGATCTGGACGGCTGACATACAATTAGGGTGAAGACAGGTTGGAAACGAGAGCTGTTTTTGGTGATTCGCCGCCGGTGGGCGGTCAGGAGTTTCCGCGACGTTTTTGGATTTCAACCGCCCCGCCCCAAGTCCGCCTGGGCCCAGTTCTGCTTCTACAGGGGATCGCCAACCCGTCGGGAAGTGAGTCTCGGGTCCGATCCCGCCAACAGACATGCTGACGCCACTGTGGGTGAACGCACTGTGCATCCGGTCGCCCCGTCGAACGGGCGCCCGTCACATCCGAGCCAAAATCACGCGCCAGCCCGATCATAGCAACCCGATCCCAGCGATTCGAACGCCCCTGATGCCGGAGTTCAAGATGTTCCGAGCCTTCCGAACCTGCAACTGTTTGCATTCTCGCACCCGGCTTCGTGCGAGCGTCATCTGGTTCCTTGCTGCGGCTGCCGTCACATGGTCGGTGGTTGGGGGCAAAGCCGCGGCGGACGACACGGAAATCACGCGGCCCACGCGCAGCATGCAACTGGAACGGGCAGGCGATCAAGAGCCGAAGATCAAGGACCCGCCGTACACGCCCAAATCGACGCGAGAACTGGCTCGGGAACTCACGCCGATGCAGTTCAAAGTAACTCAAAAAGAGGAAACGGAACCGGCCTTTCGCAACGAGTACTGGGACAACAAGAAGGATGGCGTGTACCGCTGCATCGTCTGTGGCCAGGCGTTGTTTTCCAGCGACACCAAGTACAAATCGGGAACCGGCTGGCCCAGCTTTTACGACCCGATCGAAAAACAAAAGGTGGGCTTCAAGACCGACAACTACCTGTTCTACACGCGGATCGAAGTGCACTGCAGCCGTTGCAACGCTCACCTGGGTCACGTCTTTGACGACGGACCACGCGACAAGACCGGCAAACGTTATTGCATGAACAGCGCAGCCCTGAAGTTCGAGCCGAAACCCGCTTCGAAGGCCGATGCACCGTCGACGGAAACAGAAGACGGTACGACCGACACCGGAGAACAGTCTGCGGACGAGCAGGCCGGCAGCGAGCAGGCCGAGGACGACCAAACGGCTGGGCAATCAGCCACTGTCGAAGACGTTGCCGCGCGACGTTCCTCCGCTCCGTCGCAGCGCGTTGATTTTTAGGCCGGGCGTGCCGGGGATGTCGCCGTCGACGCCGCGCAATCAACCGCAAGGTTCACAGTGTAAGAAGCGACGACCGTGGTTCCATGGTCACCGGCCGACCACGACGGCTCGACAGTAACGATTCTGCGTTCTGTATCCATTTGTCCGGTTCGGACAGTCGCACCCATTTTTTGCGTGGTGCGGAACCTCTCGCATTTCGTGTCGATCCGCTCTCGGACGGACGAACCAAACTAACGGATTGGTTTCGATTTGTTTGTTAACGCGGAGCTCGCGATGAAGACGTCTTTCCGACCTCACGTCCGCCATTTGATGACTGCCGAAAGTCGCACGACGATGAGACTGCTGCGACGGGCCCTGGTCGCCCTGGCAGCCTCTGGCATTTTAACGTCGGCCACCGCGGTGCGCGCGGAGACCGGTCCGCCGACGCAGCAGGACTCCCAGCCGAGCGCTTCGGATCGGCCAATGAGCCTGGCGACCTTGTTTCAAATTGATGACGAGATCGGGATCGCGGAAAAGAATCAGGCAGGCGGCAAAGACGAATCCGATTCGACGGGGCAGAAAGCCACGGAACGCGATGCAATCGACGTCCTTACTGATCCGCCCATGGTTGGCAATGAAGACCTGAACGTGGAGGAGAAAACGCTGGAGAACACCTCGCTGTTTTCCGGCCGACAAACCAAATACGTCGACGGCCAGTTTTCGCTGCCTCCGATCGAAGCTTTGACGACCAACACCGACGACATCGGTGACGGCAAACTGCCCGCCGGATTCCGCGAGGGCGAGCAAGCCCCGGTGATGTCGCTGCCCGAGTCAGGCATGGACCGCGACGTGGCCTGGCAGTGGCATCTTCGACCGTGGGCGGCTTCCAACATGTTCACGCACCCGTTGTACTTTGAAGACCGGATGCTGGAGCGTCATGGCCACCAGCGATTCCCGCACCTGCAACCGGCAATCAGCGGCGGCCGATTTCTGGCAAGTACGTTCATGCTGCCTTACCTGAGCACGATCAATCCGCCCTGCGAATGCCAATACACGTTGGGTTACTTCCGTACCGGGAATTGCGTTCCGGCGTTCAAGCAACGGCCGCCTTACAAACGCAGTGCCGCAGCGGCTCAAGCGGCAGCCGTGGTCGGAGCGGTTGCCGCTCTCCCGTGATGCCGAGGGGCGCCCACGCGGGGCTCGAATGATCACGCGGGGCTCGAATGATCGCCGCGAAGCCCCGCGTTTGATCGGGCAAAACAGACGGGGGGACTACCGGTGCGAGGACAGGCTGGGTAAAACGAAAGGCGTCCGAATCCCACTCCAATTGTTCGCATCGTCATGATCTATTTGCTGACGCTCGCGGTCGTCTTGACCCGCTTTCTGCCGCATCCGCCCAATTTCGCCTGCCTGGGAGCTCTTGGGCTGTTTGCGGGCTGCTACTTTGCGGGGCGGCGCGCCCTGCTGGTGCCGGCTGCCGCACTGCTGATCAGCGACATCATTGGACACGCGGCCGGCATTCCCGGCATGGGCTTTTACAATCCCATGGTGCTTGCAGCGACCTACTTGGGTGTCACCCTGGCGGTGCCGCTGGGGCGAAAACTGCAACAGGGAAGCCTGTGGGTGAAGTTGCCGTTGGCCAGCGTGGCCGCGTCAACGATCTTTTTCATCGTCAGCAATTTTGGCGTCTGGTTGGGGCCCTGGTACCCGGCAACGACGGGCGGACTGGTCGCCTGTTTCACCAATGCGATTCCGTTCTACGGCTACACGCTCGCTGGCGATCTGTTGTTCAGCGGCGTGATGTTTGGAGCTTTCGAGCTTTCGCGACGCCGTTTCGCTCTGGCCAGCCCCGCACTGCAAAGCGTCCGCGTCGCAAGTCGTTGATCCGACGGTGGCGCGAGCGAACACGGTTCCGCTCCGCGCCGTACGCCACGGTCTGTCATTGAAGCGAATTCGCGGCGGGGTCGTCACCGTATCCCAAGCCGGGCCCCGCCAGCTTGGCGGTTGGGACCGATCCGTTGCGGACTTCGAAGAATTCGCCGAATCGGTCCATCCATCGTTGGTTGCCGGCCGGTGAATATTGCCGACCGTTGCTCTCGATCGCCGCGACCCCGGGGATATGGGCCGCGAGTGAAGCGCTGTGCAGCAGGGAAGCGCCCACGCAGGTCAGGTCTTGGACGCACAAATACAGATTCTTGTGCCGCGCGACCGCGCCCAACAAAAGTGCGTCAGCATGCCCCTTGCAGGCCTTGAGCGCGATGCCGCTGTACCCCTGCTCCACCGCCGTTCGCAGGCTTTTCAAACCCACCAGTGATTCATCGATCACGACCGGACGGCGCTCGGCGGCTCGAAACATGGTTGCTTGCCCCGGCCGTTCTAAATCACGGTGGGTCGGTTGCTCGATGTAGCGCACGAACCGCAACGCGTCAGGCGATTCGCGTTGCAGACGGTCCAACAGCGCCAGCACGTATTCCTCGTCCTCACATCGCTCATTGAAATCCAACGAAAAGGACCACTCGCCTTGGCGTTCCCCCGTGGCGACCGCATTGATCCGGCTGACACGCTGACAATCCCAATCCAAGTCGGCTCCATCCAGTTTGATTTTCAGGTGAGTCAGTCCGTTGCGTCGGATCCATTGCCCCAAGGTTTCGGGCAACCCGTCCTGCACCGGCTGGACCACGTCTTCATCGGCCAACGGATCGAGCGCGCCGACCAGGTGGTACAGCGGCAGCGAAGCACAGGGCGTGGCAGAAATGAAGTCGGAAAGGTGCAGGCCGGCGAACTCCGAATCCAAGTAAACCGACAAGTCGTTGGACAAGTGCTCGCGGCTTAGCAACGCGTAACTGCTCCGACCGGCGGCTTTGCCGTGGGCATCGAACAGCGCTGCCTCCAGCGGCGAAATGGCCAGCAAGGTTGCCAGCTCCGGAATCGACTCGCCAAGTTCCAACTCTTCCGCCAAATCGGCGGCGATCGAAAACCGGTGTTCCGACAGGCGATGGCAGATGTCCAGCGGATGGCCGGTCTGGTCACCGTCGCAAAACGCGTTTGCCAGACGTCGCGACAATTCCAATACCGCCTCCAATCGTCGCTGATCATCCAATTGCTTCGACGGCCAGGCCCAGGCGACCCCCATGGTCATCGACCCCAGCCCCCTCGCATGGCCGGCTTTGGTGTGGGCATCGCAGTCGGCGGACAACACCGTCACATCCTTGACCACCCTCCCGCCAAACTTCATGGGCGTACGGTAGTCGTAGGTTTCCGTGCGGAGATGGAGCGAAAATCGCTGGAAATCGGTCATGGCGGACAAGGGGCATCCGAACAGATTCAAGGTTGGGGCCAGACAATCCGCTGGGCGGTACGAAAGGACTGCCCAGCGGGAGCGACAGTCTAGGCTGTGCATGAAAGCGCAGGTAACCCCGTAGCTGCCATCGCGATTGCGGCGGAAAACCGGGCTCTGTCCAGCTCTCTCACGCGATCGGCCCTGGATCCACCGCGGAACCGGATGACGGGTTGCCGCCGTTCCTGACGGGTGCGAAAGGCCCGAATCGAACGATTCTGACGATCCAAATGCTTTTAATCGAATTCAGAATCCCAATCGGGAACTTGCCTGCAGCGAAAACGTCCTAGAAGACACGATTCGTTGACACTGTATCGGCCCCGAGTAGAATCGCGAACATTCCTTATCCAATCAACCTAAGCTTCGCATTTTTCCCATCCTTCTGATTGGGCGACCGCTACGTATTTTGCAATGATCGGCGATTGATCTGTCCGATGCATAGAGACGTACGGTTCCCCGACACGGCTGTTTTTCTGGTGAACGCACCCGATGTCCTGAAAGCTAGGGTGATTTGAACGACAGCTCAGCGCTGCGGAATTACACTTTCCGCAGCATTATCCCGCACGAACGACCCGCGAAACCGCCCGCTTTTCAGGCCTGAGAGCAGGCACGTTTGGTAGAGACCCTCGATGACCCAACGAACAGACATGGAATCCCTGGATCGCCGCGCCTCTTCCGGAAAGGTGGGCAACACGCACGATTCCGCCCGATCGCGTTCTCGGCAATCTGCCCGGAACAAGGCGCTGGGGCGGCGGCGACGTCGTCGACTGCTGATGGAAGGACTGGAGACGCGGCAGCTGTTGGCGGCGGAAACGGGATTCGTCGATCCGGGTCTGTTTCCTGCGGTTCAACCGAGAAACATCGGTGCCGTCCAGTCATTCAAGCTCAACGAAGGCGAATTGGGCGGTCAGTTCGGATCGAATGATTCGTTGCTCTCCGCGGATTTCTTGCCGCTGGGGACTGGGGCGGGACAGCAAGACACCATCGATGTCACCGGTAGCATGGGCTTCGTTTCCACGCCGCAAGGTAACATCGTCACGGATGTCGATACGTACGCCTTCGACCTGCGGGCCGGCGACATCCTGGACGTCAGCGTGATCGGCGCTGGTGCCAACCTGACGGTCTTCTATGAAAACGGCCGGATCTGGTGGGGCACCGACACCAACACCGCCATCTCGACCTATTCCGACGGGTCGCCCTTGATGACCGTCGGAAATGCGGTCGGCGCCCAGGTCGTGCCGGAGGACGGTCGCTACTACGTCAACTTGGCGCCCTCGTTCACCAACGCAAACTACACGTTGGGACTGCGAGCCTATCGGCCGGTGATGGAGAAGGCACCGATCGGCGCCAAGCAGATTTTGTACTTGGACTTTGACGGCGGCACCTATCCCTCGTCGGATTTCTTCCCCAGTGTGGTTCTGCCGTTCGGCCAGGTTCGGCTATTGGGATTGCCCGACAGCCTGGATGTGTTGGGCTTCACCAATCCGTTGCCGGGTGATGCCGACGCGATCATCGACGCAACGGTTGAAAAGGTGAAGCAAGAGTTCGCGACGCTGGGCATCAATGGATTCAACGGCGACTTCGATTCGTCGGGGATTCCTGGTGAATACGGCATCACGATTTTGAACAGCCGGGACCACGCCGACCCCGGAGACCAGAATGGTCTGGTGACGCGAGTGGTGATCGGCAGCGAAGTGACGCAGGGACTGACCGATTTTGGGTTGGCGCAAAACATCGACGTGGGGAACTTTCGCCCCTATGAAAAGGTCCTGGTGACCCTGGAAGCGCACGCCGCTCTCGCGGCCACCTATCCGCGAGCCCCCTCGGCTTCGCTGGTCGATGCCGTCGCGCAACAACTTGCCGGGACGATCACTCACGAAGCCGGTCACTCCTTCGGGATCTACCACACCGACGGCACCAACTTCGTCGAAAACATCATGGACGAAGGCAGTGCCAGCCTGGATGACTACCTGCAAGGCATTGGTCCGGACGGAGTATTCGGGACCGCCGATGACATCATCCCGATGTTCAACGACGATCGGTTTGCCGCCTCCGAAGGCTTGTTCTTTGGTGTCGAGCGTGTTCCGGCTTCACTGTCCTATGCCCTTTCGACCGGAACGGTCGGCACCACGATCAGCGGACGAGTTTTCGCGGACAACAACCGTGACGCGAAGTTTGGCGGCGACGCGGGGCTGGCGGGCGTGACCGTGTACGCCGATGCGAACAACAACGGCCTGCTGGATCCGACCGACCCGCAGGACGTCACCGACGCCAACGGCAACTACACGTTGGCCGTCGCCGGCGGCACTTGCAACGTGATCGCGATCACTCCGGATCAATACGCTCCCACGACCCAGACCGTGATTTCAACGTCGGGCGGAGCTTCCGGAGTTAACTTCGGTTTCGTTCAGGTCATTCCGGATGTAACCGGAACCAAGTTTGCCGACACCAACGGAAACGGATTCTTCGACGAAGGCGAATCGGGCATCGAAGGATTCTACATCTATCTGGATTTGGACGGAGACGACCGGCCGGACTTGGGCGAGCCATCGGACCGGACCGACGCCAACGGACGCTACTCCATCAACTTCCCGGGCCCAGGCACTTACACCATTCGCGAAGTCGTCCCGCCGGGCTACATCCAGACGTTCCCGACCAACGGCGAACACGTGGTGACCTACAACGGCATCGCATTGGCCGACAATTACAACTTTGGGAACTTGCCGTCGCGTGACTACGGCGATGCTCCGGATACCTACCGCACCTCAGTGGCAGCCAACGGCCCCAGTCACGGGATCAGCACCGGCTTCGGACTCGGTGCGACGGTCGACCGCGAAACCAACGGCTTCCCCAGCGACGATGCTCTCGGGGATGACAACAACAACATCGACGACGAAGACGGCGTGCAATTGCTCTCCCCGCTTGGTCCCGGCGGCACCGCGACGGTGCAGGTCACCACGCGGAACAACACCAACACTCCGGGATTCCTGCAGGGCTGGATCGATTTCGATGCCAGCGGCACCTTTGAATCCGACGAACGCGTTTTCACCAACGTCGAATTGGCGGCCGGGACATCGACGCTTAGCGTCGACGTTCCCAACAACGCGGTGGTGGGATCGACCTTCGCACGATTCCGTTACAGCGCCACGCAAAACCTGGGTGTTGGCGGAGAAGCCGACCTGGGTGAGGTCGAGGATTACCAGTTCGACATCCTGGAAGCCGCAGCGGTAGCCAACGATGACGAGTTCACCGTTTCTCGAAACTCGCTGTCCAACCAACTGGATGTCTTGGCCAACGATTTCGAAAGCAGCGTCACCCAGTTGACGATCGTCGGGCGGAACGTTGCCGGAACGGCCGGAACGGTCGTGATCGCTCAGGATGGTCGCAGCATCTTCTACACGCCTCCGAACGGTTTCACCGGTCGCGACGTGTTCCAGTACACCGTCGAAGACCAATTGGGCAACCGATACACCGCGACGGTCACGGTCAACGTCAACTTCCAATCGACGGTCCCGATCGCCGTGGACGACACCTTCGAGGTGCCACAGGGTTCGGCCAACCGTGCCCTGAACGTTCTGGACAATGACGTCCCGAGCATCTTTGGCGGCCTGTCGATCACCAGCGTCAGTGCCGGCGACCAGGGCGGACAGGTTTCGATCGAGGGTGGCGGACAAACGATCCGGTACACGCCCCAACCGGGCTTCGCCGGAACCGAACAGTTCACCTACAGCATTCAAGACGCCAACGGCAGCACCAGCCAGGCGGAAGTCACCGTCAACACGCTGCCGGGCGCACGCAACGACGACCTGATCGATTTCACGATCGGCATCTACGACGTGGTCAACAACCAGCCGATCAGCAACGTTCAAGTCGGCCAACCGTTCAACGTCCGCGTCTTTGTCGAGGAATTGAACAACCCGAACTTCAGCCCCGAGGGCGTGGCTTCGGCCTTCCTGGACCTGCTGTACACCGACGAATTGGTTTCCACACGTGACACCAATCCGGACGACGCCTTCGGATTCGACATCACCTTCGGCCCCAACTTCCAGGGCGGCGGTTTCAAACTGGGTGACGCTACGATCCCCGGTCTGATCAATGACGTCGGTGCGGTCCAACCGATTCCGTCGGACGGCAACTTGATCGAGCACAGTGACCCGGCGGAACTGTTTACGATCACCATGACCGCGGTTTCTCCGGGTGTCGCGGTGTTTGCATCGGATCCGGCCGATGATCCGGTGGCCGAAACCATTTTGGTCGGCGAAGACGTCGCATTGACGGTTGCCCAGCAACGCCTGGGGCGAACCGAACTGACCATCTTCCCCGCCAGCGACAACTTTTCCAGCGCGATTGACGATTCCTTCCCGTCGGGCACCGATTCGGACGGACGCGTCATCACCGCCGGCAACGCGCCGAACCGGTTGGACGTGCTGGCCAATGACAACCTTGGCCCGACCGGCCAGATCCGAGAGTTCGGGATCGCGACCCAGGCCGGCCGTGGAACGGTGTTGATCAATGACAACAACACCCCGGACAATCTGAACGACGACTACGTCGAGTACTACGCGGACGTCAACGCCAACGGCTTTGACACCTTCACCTACCTGATCGTCACCGACGACGGCGTCCGCAGCACCGCGGAAGTATCGCTGGCACTGGGCAACGCGTCCCAGGACGACCTGGTGGAGATCAGCTTCGATCTGGTGGACCAACTTGGCAATCCGATCAGTTCGGTACGGTCCGGTGACACCTTCGGTGTGCAAGTCTTGGTGGAAGACCTGCGGCCCGAATTGCAGGGCAACACCTACGTCTTCGCCGCCTACCTGGACATGCTGTACGACAGCGGCTTGATCAGCCCGGCTTCCGTCCCGCCCGGCGGCCGATTTGACTTCGACGTGGATTTCGATTCCGACTTTGATACCAGCTCCGGTGTCGGCACCGCCGCCCGTGACGGCATCATCGACGAATTCGGAACCCTGTTGCGTCAGACCGTTGCCGAAAGCGGCAGCGTGATCGAACCGAACCTGATGGCCACGGTGTACTTCGTTGCCGGACAGGTGCTGACGCCGACGTCCACCCGCATCGTCGGTGACCCCGCGGACGCCTCGCCGTTCCAGGACACGCTGCTGTTTGACCGCGATGACCCGGTCGAAGTTTCGCAGATCCGATACGACTCGTTGAACATCACCATCAATCCGGCCGGTCCGCAACAAAACACGGCTCTGCCGGAAGACGTCAACAACGACGGCAACGTGACACCGTCGGACGCCCTGAGCGTGATCAATGCGATCGCTCGCGGTGGTGAGGGTGAACTCAGCTTCCGAGGTCTATACACCGACGTCAACGGTGACCAGGTGACCTCGGCCGTCGATGCCCTGCGTGTGATCAACCGACTCGCTCGCGACGCCGAACTGTCACTGGCCGGCGAAGGCGAATCGGTCGTCAGCGACCAACTGGAAGTTGCTTCGATCGCGGTTGATGATTCGGCACCGCTGGACGAAGCTCTGGCGGATCTGAGCGGCCCCGGCAAGCTGGTTACCGTCGATAGCAGCGGAAGCAGCGATTCGCCGGAGAGCACGCAACTGCTGGACTTCAATGCCGGTAGCGACGAAGACGAAGCCCTGCTCAGCCTTCTGGCCGACGACCAGTCGCAATTGGCGTAGTGCCTGGTGGAACACCGCCGTCTGGAAAAGGCCGGCGGTGTGGCCCATCTGGCAAGGTACCACGTGATCAGATCCCTCGTCAGGCACAGCCTGACGTTCAGCTTAGACTCGGTCAGCCGAACTCGGTGCGGGCTTGCGTCACGTCGCGTGATTGCGATTCTTCGGCTTCGCACATGCGGAACTCACACAGTTCCATCCACCGTTGCAATGCCCCGTCATAGCGGCGGCTGACGTGAAACTCCAGCGGTCCGTACTCCGCTGTTTCCATCCACAACGTGTGCGCGATCCAGCCGCGGCGGATTTCCGGGGTGCTCACGACATCCAGTGGATAGTCCTGGCCTCCCAGCAAGCCCCAGGGGGACGCCACCCAACGTTCTTGGTCCTTCGCCAGCCGCCAGCGGCTTTTGGCGACAAACGGATCCCGGCTGGCCTTTGGAAACGCCACCAGCGAAGCCGCATGGGGTCGGCCGTAGGATTTCCAAACCATCGACAACAGAGGATCGAAAAACATCGTTCGGTAGAACGTCAACCGACGGCTGACCCACCGGAAGACCAGCAACGCGGCAAACAGGATTCCCAGATTCACGAGGGTCGCGATGGTGGGACTCATGGCGTACAAGGCCAACAACGCCGCGCAGATCGTTTTGTTGCCGATCTCGAAGAGGGCATCGATTGCCGGCACCGGCGTCAACCAGATCAGTACCTCAAAAAAGAACTTCACACTATTGATCACGATCAGGTTGATCACCATCGCAATCATCAGCAGCGTTTGTGCGGTAAAGGACAGCACGCCCAGCTGAACCACGGCGACAGGTGCCGGTTCGGCATCCACGCTGGCCAGAATCTTGATGACCAACAGAATGATGATCACCGAGTACGCCTCGACTTGGTCCATCGCCTGGGCGAATGGTTTGCTGACCTTGGACAGCCGCGGAATGCTGGTCAAAACTGTCAGGATCAGGAACACCACGAAGACCGATTCGTGATGGAGCGGCCCCGCGTTGGACAGCAACGCGTTGTCGGTCACCCAGGCGGGTCCCCAGAGTGCCAACCCGGACAGGACGGTCAGTCCGAAAAACGGCGACAACGCGATGGGTGCCAGAGGGCCCAGCCAATCGGCCAAATGCAACGATTCCACAAAGGTATTGGCCGACGCGATCTCGCTGGCCCCAAAGTCGTCCCGCCGAAGCGGTGCGGGAATCGACGCATCCATTTCTGACGCGGCTTGCTCGTCCGGAATCGCTTTCGTCGAACGGTTGCCTGTCAGCTCTCCGGATGCCGGCGTCTCCGCGTTCTGGGCTCCTGCGCCAACGGCAAACCAGATCAAAAGTGCAATGATCGACAAAGCGATTCTAAGTCGCGCAAATCGAAATCGAAGACTTTCCATCGAACCTTTCCCCCAGCGGTGTTCCGCCGTTTGGACGACAAGCGAGTTTTCTGGCGTCTCGACAAGCGGGATCATTTCCGTCCGCCAGTCAATGAACGCTGGTCATCGCATGAACCGTGAAACGGTATTTTAAGAGCTTTGGTCTGATCGATGCGCCGCGGCAAGTCCAAGATGTGCGTTGACCATACCTTCGAATCCACCTACGCCTCTCACACTTGCAGCGGACTCACGGTCCGCTGGCTTCCATCCGGCGGAGAGTCAGCAGCGCCAATTCGGGACGGCAATTGATGCGGAACAAGTGAACGCCACCGAGCCCACGCGTCACAAACAAAGTCGTCGGACGCCGATAAAACTGCCCGGACGCATACCGGCTGCCATGAAAACTGGGACTGAGCACGGGTCCAATTAGGGGCAAACGGCCCTGTCCGCCATGCGTGTGCCCGGCCAACATCAGGTGCACGCCGTGGCGACGTGCCCAGCTAAACTGATCGGGGCTGTGGCTGAGCAGTAATCGAAACCGATCGGTCCCAGGCGTCAATTCCGGTCGCGCGTACCACGGGTGCTCATTGCCGATCAACTCGCAGGCAACGCCGTTCAACGTCCGGGGCATCACCTGACTGCCCAGATCGATCCAGCCGGCGCGATCCATCGCTTCGCGTGTTTCCCAAGAATCAACCACGCGGGTGTCGTGATTGCCAAGGATAAAGTGACAACCGTCCGGAGCTTCCGCAGGTGAGAAAATATCGACCAACCAGTCGATGCAAGACCGCTGGTCGATGATGTCTCCGGTCAGCGCAATCAGATTCGGTTTCAACTCCGTCGCTTTCTCGACCGCGAAAGACGCGTATTCGGGATGGATGTCACCGGTCAGGTGCACATCGCTGAGGTGGGCGATGCGGTAGCCGTCCAATTCCGGCGGCAATCCGATCACGGGCAATTCCACGCGTTCGACCGAAAGCTGCAGCAACTGATTCATTGGCATGCGTGACTGCCACGATGCCTTGGACGTCAAAGTCAACGGTCCGCTTCGATGTTGACGGACGTCGATGACATCGACGTCGCGGGGTGCCCGGACGCGATCGGAGGCCAGGTGGGGACGCGATAGCAGCCAGGGGATCCCCAACACCAACAAGCTGACCAGACAGCAAACCGAATACGTCACGATCCAGACGGGCAACACGTTCCAGGATCCCTGACCGCTGAGGTAGGTACGCAATGGATCCATTGCCGACGCCAGTGCGACCGCGGGAATACCAATCGTCGTCAGCAGGAAAAACTTGGTCAGGCCTTTGACGACTTTCCGCGGCCATCCGATGGCGTTGATCCGGTTGTAGATTGCGATGTGCAGCCCGCCATGCCCGATCAGGACCAGCAACAACAGCAACCACGGCAGGACGTCTCTCATGTTCCGCAAAGATTCAGCAAGGTAGCCGTCATGGGTCCAAGGCCTTGGGCCGCGTGAAGGCGACCAGCGGCAATCGGCTGTCGACCGACAGGCGATCCAACGCCGATCGCGACTCCCGCCCCGGTTTGTCTGCCTGAGTCGCCGGCAGATCAAAAATTGCCACCGCCGCCGTGGGCATTGGCAGCGACTGACCAGCCAAGATTGACGCCAATTCGGAGATCCCCGGATTGTGCGCCAGGATCATGATCGAACCTTGGTCGCAGTGGTCGCTGCGGACCGTTGCCAACATCGCCTCGGGAGAAGCCAAGTACAGCGACTTGCAAAACGAAACGATCGGTGTTTTCCCCCACCGCGTCAACATCAGCTCGGCGGTTTGTCGCGTCCGGGTGGCGGTGGAACAGAGGATGAGGTGCGGCACCGCATCCTGTTGGTCCAGCCAGTCGGCCATCCGCGGCGCGTCATGACGCCCGCGGGGTGACAACGGGCGGTCGTGGTCGGATAGCGCCGCATCGTCATGCGAACTTTTCGCGTGACGCATCAAAATCAGCTGGTTTGCCATGGTGCCCTTCGACCGGTTGTCCCGGGTATGATGAAATTCAGCGGGTGCCCCGGCGCCCGAAGCCCGACCCATTTCGCTTCCGGAGTGATTCAACATGTCCCAACCGTCCTTCCTTGTTCGGACCACGTGCGTGCTTATGACCTTCGGCGTCCTTCACACCGGCGGAACAGCGACCGCGGACGATTGGCCGGGTTGGCTGGGACCGTCACGCGACGGAGTTTACCGGGAATCGGGGATCGTCGACGAGATCCCTGAGGGTGGGTTGCCCTTCAAATGGCGGAAACCGATTGCCGGTGGCTACGCCGGCCCGGCAGTAGCCGACGGGAAGGTCTTTGTCTTCGACTATCAAACCTCGTCGGGCGAGCGGGTCAATGACCCCAACACCCGCGCCGAACTCAACGGACGTGAACGCTTGCTGGCATTGGATGCGTCGTCGGGTGACACACTCTGGGAGCACTCCTACGAATGCCCTTACGAAATCAGCTATCCGGCCGGTCCGCGATGCACGCCCACGGTCGACGGAGACCAGGTCTACATTTTGGGCGCCCAAGGTGACTTCCGCTGTCTGAATGTCGCCGACGGCAGCCTGGTGTGGAGCCGCAACTTGCCCAACGATTTTGGCGCCGAAGTCCCGATTTGGGGATTCGCTTCCCATCCGCTGGTCGCCGGAGACCTGGTTTACACCATGGTCGGCGGCAAAGGAAAAGACGGCCAGGGACAAGGCGTCGTCGCTTTCGAAAAGGCGACCGGCAAAGTGCGCTGGAAGGCGTTGGACGTGAGCGCCGGATACTGCGCTCCGCAGATCATCGAAGCCGGCGGAACCAAACAGTTAATCGTGTTTCACCCGCAAGGCGTCCAAAGCTTGGATCCGGCGACCGGTCAGTCCTACTGGGACGTTCCCATGAGTCCCTCCTATGAGATGTCGATCGCCCAGCCGATGCGCGACGGCGACCACCTGTACGCCAGTTCCATTCACGCCGAAGCGGTGATGATTGAACTGAACAGCACCCAGCCTGATGCCAAGGAACTGTGGCGGGGCGAAAACAAGAATGCCGTGCACTGCAGCAATGCGCCCCCTGCGTTCGTCGACGGCATCGTCTACGGCACCGACTGCACCCAGGGGGACTTGATCGCCGTGGATGGATCAAACGGTGACCGCTTGTGGGAAACCTTTCAACCGACCAAACCGGGCGAGGAACGCTTCATCAAACACGGCACCGCCTTCCTGACTCGCATCGGATCCAGCGATCGGTACTTGGTGATGAGCGAGAACGGCGACCTGATCATTGCCGAACTGACGGCCAAGGGTTATTCGGAGAAAGGCCGGATGCGCGCCGTCGAACCGACCAATGAGGCCTTCGGACGTCCGGTTGTCTGGACCTACCCCGCCTACGCAGGGCAAACGGCTTTCATGCGCAACGACAAAGAGATCGTCGCAATCGATCTCCGTCGCTGACGCCGGGTCCTGCGCGAAGCCAAAGTTGCCCATCCCGCGGCCGCGCGGCCCCTTCCCGAGCTTACAGCTCGACCCTCCCATCGCTGAGCATGGGAGGGTGAAGTCGTTGCAGCGGCGCGCCATCGAAGGATCGTTGATTCCGATTGCCGACAAGCAAAAAAAAACCCGCGCGGCATTGCGCCGCGCGGGCTTTCTTCGCGAATCCCTGTCGGGAGACTGGGTTACCAGAGGTATTCCAGGCCGACCGTGAAACCTTGCAGCACCAGATCGTCGTAGGCGATGCGGGGCGGTGCAACGGCTCCGGTCAGGGTCAACGGTTGCGTGTTCGGATCCAAGCCGCCATAGGCGATGTCGTCGACCGCGATGGCGAAGTATGAGGTCCGGAAGGTCCAGGAGTGGGCGAAGCGGTACACCATCTTCAGTTCAAAGTCGCTGATGAAGGTTCCTTTTCGGTCGCCCTCTTCGGCGAACTCGCTGCGAGCGACGAAAACCGGCGTTTCGTCGATGAACTGACCGGTGGGGATCGAATTGGCTCGCAGCGTCACGCGACGGTCCACGTCATTCTGCACCCAAGCCCCTTTCCATCCCAAGCCCATCGAGATCCCCGGGTAAACATTCCACCAGAAGTCGAAACCGGCTTGGGGGCCGAACAGATTGTTCTCGGTATCAGACAGGCTGGAGAAAAACCGGGGCAGGTTGCCGTTGACCGTGTCGTTGTCCAAGCCCGTCGTTTGATACAGCAATGAGTCGTCGTAGCGGAGATATCGCAGCCCGACCAGCCAGGAGCTTTGGAACCGGCAGTACGGGAACATCGTTCGCCGTCGGTAGTTCAGTTCGGCCGAGTGGAAGGAGCTTTCCGCATCCAGGCTCTGACGCAGCGACCGGTCGGTGTCGTCGAAGCCGCCACTGGGGTTGGTCCCGTAATCACTGATGAACGAGTACAGGTTCGGCGAGTCCGAAACAGCGGCTGCCCCGCCACTCCATTCGTTGCCGCCCATGTAGGTCAACTCCAGGTTGCTGCCGACGCCGAAGATCATTGCGGCCGACACGCGGACACCGCCCTGCAGATCGCTGGAGTCGATGTCGCCGAGAGACAGGACCGGATCACCATCAATTCCACGTGTCGTGACAACCCCCGGGACGCTGCCGCCCAGCTCGCGATCCATGATCAGTGCTTCAACACTGAGGTCATACCATCGCTGGTTGCACAAGCTGGCACCCTCGTAGGGCTTCAAGCAGTCCAGGCATCCGGCCAGGACCGATCCGCAGTATCCGAAGGGGAGCTCGCGGCACGCCGTGCAGCCAGCACCGCGGCAGAACAGACACGGCGTCCCGCCATGCTGCCGCCATTTTTCCAGCAAGCCGCCGCCGCCCAGAAGGCTGTGGCATCCACAGCCACTGCCGCTGCCGCAGGTCCCGCACACTTGCATGGACTGCGCGGGTTGATAGCCGCCGCCCATGCCCATCATCATTGGCATGCTGTCACAGGCTCCGCTCGCACATCCACCAGCGTTGTAGCCGACGGGCATGACCTGCGAAGGCGACGCCAGCGGCGGCATGCCGGCTGGCACCACAAATCCGCTGGCATCGAAATCGTAGTTGGCTTGCGACACGCGGCTTTGGGCGCTGGCCGGCTCGGCCGCCAAAAGCGCCATCGCGGTGCCGATCACCGTGATCACCGGGATCAGATGCCGTCGCAATGCCGCTGCGGACGATCGGGCGGTTCGGTCCGGGTCATGCAAGAGTCTGTAGGGGTTGGCCATGTTTCGAATCATTCGGTGCATCGCAAACGTCTCCGCGGTCACAGCCGCCTGGCAGTGGGGGCTCGTTCGCCCGAGCCAATGTGGACGATTTCGCCACGCTGGAATCCCGAGCCACATATAGTTGGGAGAAAGCACCGTCGTCAGCCGCACGGCTGGCGTCTCGTCAGCTCTCAACCCTGACAGCAGGTGCTGCAAGGCTGCTCGCCGACCAGTCGCCCCTTCCCCCCGGATAGGTCACTTTGTTGCGGTTCTCTCCATCGTGGCCAGCCCGCTATCACCGCATTGAGCGGCACAAAAGGCATCACCAACAGGTCGAGAAAAATCGCTTCAGGCGGAGTTATCGGCACAGACGGCCCCGGACGTTTGCTTATTTCCGGTAGAACCGCTGAGGAAAAGTGTGACGATCACCGGAATTAGCCCGGTCGTCCCCTTTGGCACGGCGACTTTTCCGAACAGTCAATCTGTTCGGCCCGCAGAAGTCGGTGGTCTGCCCCGCCGATAGAACGCGAGGGGCAGTGCAATGAGCGGTAAGATGTTGGCCGCCGGTTGAGACGCAGAAACCCGCGGCGATCGCCACTCGGCTCACGCAAAGTGGCACCGGCCAGTTAGCGCAGCGTTCGCTGCTCCTGGGCGTAACGAATTCGATCGGCGTCTCCGTCCACCGGATCCGGAGTGGCGGCGGGAGGTTGCATCTGATCCAGCGCCGCAATCCACTCTTGTGGACTGTCGCCAAAGTCCTTGCCGGTGACTCCACGAAGACTTTGGATGGCCAGATCCGTGGTCGCGGGATCCTGGTCCTGCAGCGCGATCCGAAGCGAATCCATTGGAATCGCCCCTTTGTGGTTTCCCAAAGCCTCGATCGCGGAGTTCTTCACGTCCAGTTCGGTGGTCGTGCCCACCGTGGATGCGAGCATTCGAGCCGCCTGAGGCTCGGAACGTCTTCCCAACGCCCGACAGGCCTCCATCTGGACCTTGACGTTTTCATCGCCCAAACCGCGCTGCACCAACTCAAGCGATTCCGATCCGTGAATCCGTCCGGCCGCAAGGACCGCCAGGCGACGCATCTCCGGACTGGGGTCGTTGTTCATGATGCGATTCAGGTGCCCCGCCCAGAAGGTCTGGTCTTTTTGCGACATGTCGCCGATTTGCGACGCCAAGGAGGCGAGCTCATCGCGGCGTTGGTTGTCGGTCACCCCGAGTGCCCGGTCCCGCTTCCATTCGCGCAGCGGAAAATAAGGATTGACGTGTTTGAGCGCGTACATTGGCCCATCCTGGCAGCCGGAAAATGCGGTGATGACACCGAGCACCAGGACAACGATCAGGCCCAGCCGACGTGAACGCTGCGGACGTGAACGCTGCGGAACACCAGGGCGCAGCGGCCTGAGGCCTGATCCGTTATCCCGCAAGGGATCGACAGCGCGTTTCTTCACCGCGGATTTCGCTGAGCAGAGCACAGAGACGGAAAACATTCAGATTCCAGAGCCGAGAATGAAAGGGGTGCGTCGGACCAGCCGCGCAATTCGTGCATTCACCGCCAGCATTAGCAAAGTCCAGCCCCCGCAGCCAAGCCCACTTCCAAAGGGTTCGTTGCCAGCCGAAGCCTGGCTCGCAGCGGGTTCCAAGGCCGGAGCCTTGGAACCAGGAAAAACACACCCCGCTCGTTCCCAGGCTCCCGCCTGGGAACGCACTGAACCCTGGCTCCGCCAGCCCCCCGACCTCGACCGCCCCACACCGTCGCCATGCACAGTCCAGCCTGTGGCTGTTAAAACAGAACCTATGAATCACACGCCCGAACCTTCCGCCGACTCCCCCGCGTCCCCTCTTGTCGACCCGGACCTGGATCGGGACAGCTTGGCGACCGAGTATTTTTCGCTGTTGCCCTACGAACCTTATCCCGTGCAAGAGGAGGCGATGCTGGCCTACTTTGCCGGAGATCCCGACCGGGGTGACCAGGGGGTGCTGGTTTGCGCCCCCACCGGGACGGGGAAAACGATGGTCGCCGAATCGGCCGTCTACGAGGCGCTGCGGACCGGCCGCCGGATGTACTACACGACGCCCCTGATCGCCCTGACCGATCAGAAGCTGGATGAATTGCGGGAGAGTGCGGCCAGGTGGGGTTTCGCCCCCGATCAGATCGGGCTGGTGACCGGAAACCGACGCGTCAACGCGGACGCCCCCGTGTTGGTTGTCGTCGCCGAGATCCTGCTCAATCGTCTCCTGAATCCGGAGAACTTTGATTTCTCCGACGTCACTTCGGTGGTGATGGACGAGTTTCACTCCTTCAACGATCCGGAACGCGGGATCGTTTGGGAGCTGACGTTGGGGCTGCTGCCCAAACACGTTCGCACCATGTTGCTCAGTGCGACCGTCGGCAATTCACTTCAGTTCACCTCCTGGCTTTCACGAGCCCACGATCGAAGGCTGCAGCTGGTCACGGGAAACGAACGCAAGGTGCCGCTTCAGTACGAATGGGTCGAAGACGAGATTCTGAATGACTTTGCGGAGAAGATTGCCGCGGGAGATGAAGAGCAGCGAAGGACACCGGCCCTCGTGTTTTGCTTTAGCCGATCCCAATGCTGGACCGTGGCCGAAATGCTGAAGGGCAAACGCTTGATTGACAAACAGCGGCAAGCGGAGCTCTCCGACTACCTGGAAGCCGCGGAGATGAGCGCCGGTGCCGGCCCAAAGCTGAAACAGATTCTGATGCGTGGCGTTGGTGTCCACCACGCCGGGGTGATGCCACGCTATCGCCGGATGGTCGAAGAACTTTTCCAGCGGAAACTGCTGGCGATGTGCGTTTGCACCGAGACCCTGGCGGCTGGAATCAATTTGCCGGCCCGGAGCGTGATTCTCCCCAGCCTATTAAAAGGTCCCAAGACGAAACGGAAACTGATCGACACCGCTTCGGCGCAACAGATCTTCGGGCGCGCCGGTCGACCGCAGTTTGACGATCGAGGCTATGTGTACGCGCTGGCACACGAAGACGATGTCAAACTGAACAAATGGCGTGAGAAGTTTGACTCGATCCCCGAAGACACCAAAGACCCCGGGCTGCTGAAGGCTAAGAAACAACTGAAAAAAAAGATGCCGAAGCGTCGGTCGGGAGAAACGTACTGGACCGAACAGCAGTTCCTGCAATTGCGCGAAGCGGACGCAGCCGATCTCTCCAGCCGCGGTCAGCTGCCCTGGAGGTTGTTGGCCTACCTGCTGGGCCGGGCCCCCAACGTCCAACAGCTGCGTGATCTGGTTGGCAAGCGTCTGATGACGCAGAAAAGAATCGAGGAGTCCCAAAAGGAACTGAATCGGATGCTGATCACCCTGTGGCAGGCCGACTACATCCAGCTAGATCCGACTCCGGTCCCCGCCGCTTCCAAAGAATCATCGCCCGCGGGTCCGGCGAAGGCGTCAAACAATAACGACCAGCCAGAATCGCCACCCGCGACGGGCGGATTGTTTGGCGAGATCCTGGACCAGATGCGTGATGAGACGCCTGACGACGTCGAAAAAGAAACCGCCGGAGAGAAAGACGACGAAACGCAAGCGGATGCGGCGAAAGGCGAAGCCGGCGATCAGAATCCGAAGCTGCGGCAAACCTTTGAATTGGACAATTACCGACCGATCGAAGCCCGGCCCACCGAGCGACTGGATCGGCTGGTCCATCTTCGCAGCATCAATCCGCTGTACGGCGTCTACCTGGCGGACTTGCTGGCCAACGCAGATCCGGAAGAACGTCTGGCGGCGCTGGAGAGTGTCTTGGAAGTTCCCGCCACGGTCGCCCGTTTGACCCGGGTCCCACCCCTGGAAGAGATGCCGCCCGGGAATCTGGCGGTATCCAAGTTGGATCCGGAACTACTGACGCTAGGGCTGGCGACTGCAGAAGAATTGGGCGCGAAAGCCGGCGAAGAAGACGACGAGGTGCGCGATCGCGGATTTGGCCGCGTGATGTTTGACGAACCGAGAGTCTGGCCGTTGACCATTGGCGAAAAAATTCACCGTCTGTTCCAACATGAGTTTCCGCGTGTCGACGGTGTCCGCATCCGGCCTGTCTGGATCGTTGGTGAACTCTTGAACTACGACGGTGACTTCAACAAATACGTCACCACCAAAAAGCTTCAAAAGGAAGAAGGAATCTTGCTGCGGCATTGTCTGCGAATGATCTTGTTCCTGGACGAAATGGCCAACGTTCCTCCCGAAGGCACCACCGTGGAAACCTGGGAAGACAAGCTGGATGAACTGGCCGACTTCTTGACGGAGTCGTGCCGCAAGGCTGATCCGCAAACGACCGACGAAGTCATTTCCAAGGAACACTCCGACGAAGACGATTTGGTGGCATCCGGACGACGCAATCAACCGAAGTGATTCCGGACGAGGTCCGATCGCGGAACGTCTCATTCCCGAGGCGTCTCGTGGGACGGGCCGAATTTTGACTGGCCGGATTCTGGACCAGGCTGAACTTTCAATCCGTTATCTGGAAGACTTTCTTGTCCCGATCCGCCGCCCTGTCTCTGTTGGCCTGCTTGGCGCTGTGCTGTCCGATTCTGATCGGGCAGCTTTGTTTTCAATCGTTTGATGCGTACGCCCACAATGACGATTTTCTGTACGCGCGTTGCACGCAGATTCTGATTGACGAAGGACGTTACCAACACGTTTCGCAACACGGGCAATTGGCCGCCAGCGTGGCAAGTCACTGCCTGTGGGGCGCCCTGGTTTGCCTGCCGACGGGATTTAGCTACGACCAGCTGCACTTGGCGGTGGGATTGGCGGCAACGCTTGGCGTCGTCGCAATCTATCTGGCCGCTCGGGAGCTGGGCGGCAGCCATCGCATCGCCCTGTTGTCAGCTATGGCAATGCTGGTTGGCCCCTTCTATTACGGCATGTCGTTCACCTTCATGACCGACGTCACGGCGGCGTCCATGGCGAGCATCGCGGTTTTCGGATACGCCCGCGGCGTCGTGCGTGACTCCATGGCGTGGCTGATTGTCGGCAGCATCGGCGCATCCCTGGCCATGTGGTCGCGTCAGACGCATCTTTGCGTGATCGCGGTGCCGACGATCGCGTTGATCGGGGACGCCTGGCATCGGCGGCGGTTCCGACGGGCCGCATTTGGCCTGCTGGCCAGTTGCGCATTGCCACTACTCAGCTTCCTCGTCTTCGAATTGGGTTGGCTGGTCCCAGGCGATGACGCGCGGGTGGGTATCGTTGACGTGGAAACCCGCGACTTGGCTTGGTTAAAACAGACCATCGTCTTCGTCTACGCCGGAGGCCTGCTGACCGGTTTGGCCGCCTTGCCGTTGTTGCCACTGCTTGTCGCTCGGGTTTGTCGTCCCGCCGAAAATGTCGCCCTGAGGAAGGCCCAATCGTGGGCAACGGGCCTGGTGGGACTGTTGTGGGCCGGGGTGTTCGCCGTGACCGGTTTGCGAACCTACATCACCCAGGCAACGGGCTACATCCTCTACAACGCTCACCTGGGGCCAATCCTGTTGGCCGACCAGGACGATCCGGGCAGGTGGAGCGACATCGGCGGAGTCTCTTGGCCGCCCTGGATCTGGCAGATCGTGACGGCTCTCAGCATCATCAGCCTGGCTCTGCTGGCAGGTTTGGCAGCAACCAGCATCGGACGATTGATTCGTCGGCCCCATGAATCCGGAGCCGTTGATGCCGTGCTTCGACGTGACTGGTTCATCGCCGGACTGATCGGGTGCATGCTTGCGGCATCGGCGGCCCTGTTGGCGATGGTGGAAATGGTCTACGACCGATACTGGATGTTGCTGTATCCCATGCTGTTTCCCTGGATCGGAAGTCAGCGAATCTTTCCGGCGGTGCCACCAGTGCGAACCGTTCGCGGAGTGACGGCGGCCGTCGCGGCCATGATCCTGTTGATGTTCACGATGTCATTCGTGTTCGTGCATGACTTTCTGGCGTGGAATGACGCCCGACACGATCAGGTACGCGTTTGGCTTGACCAAGGTCTAGCGGCCAGAGACTTCGATGCGGGCAACGGGATCAACGGCTGGCTGCGATCGGCGGAAGACGTTGCCACGCACGGTCGGCCGGGCGACGACACGCCCTTTTGGCGTGGCCTTGCGCAGCATGCGTTGGCGATTGGCCCACGGCCAGGCTGGGAGGTGGAGAAAACAATCTCCTGGCGATCCTGGGCCGCCGCAGGAAAACAATGCACGCTGTACGTTCTGAACAAACGCGGGCCTTGATCCTGTGCCGGTCCGGCAATGACCGGCGATTGCCCTGATCGCTTCACGCCCGTTCGGCGTAGCATTGACGACCGATTCTATTTTCCGCCGACGACCAACAAAGAACTGCCGAATGGCAGCTTCATCCAGCCGAACAGTCGGCGTTCGATTTCCGATCCCCAACGCAGCAACTGATTCACCGCGGCCGGTGGCACTTCGGCCGGACGCGGATCCGTGGGACGAATCTTTTCCTTCAGCCGCACACCGAGTTTCGCTGCGGCGACCCAGTGAAAAAAGTATTCGCAACGGTCTACGCGCAACGAGCACTCTTCGGCAAGTTTTCCGAACGAGCGTTTCGTGTAGCGGATGCGATGGTGGTTGATGTCGTCATGCTGCGTCCACAACTCGTTGAACGCGGGGACGGTGATGACCATCAGTCCGTCGTCTCGCAACAGCGTCAAGGCATGCCGCAGCGCCGTCCAGGGATCGTCCAGATGTTCCAGCACGTCCAACATCAACACCGCGGAAAATGGTTGCTGGGGCCGAAATGAAGCTTCGAACGGCCCCACGTGGATCCGCGATCGATGGGGGCCAATGGGGTCCACGATCGTTGGATCCTTCTCGACCCCCTGGACGTCGCCGAACCGCAACAGAGCATCGAAGAACAGCCCGTCACCGCAGCCGACATCCAGGATTCGAAGATCCGTCCGCCCCGCGGCGTAGCGGTCCAAGATCGAAAGGATCACCGATTCTCGACTTCGCCACCACCAATGTTGGTTGTAGAGTCGGCGGTACTGGAGGGCGTAGTCGGATTGCATGCGTCGTCCGCGCGAATGACCTGATCCACAATAAAACTTGGCCGACGCTTTACCTCTTCAAAAATCCGGCCCACGTACTCGCCAATCACCCCCAAGAATACCAGCTGGACCCCGGAGAAGAAGATCAACGTGATGACCAACGCGGTGTAGCCCTGAGGGGAGTCGCCTTGGACCAGTTTTCCGTACAGAGCGTGCGCGGCAATCAACAAGCTGACCAAGATCGCCACAAAACCAAGCAACGCCGCGGCACGCAGGGGCAATACCGAATGGGAAAAGATTCCGTCGACAGCCAGCCCCAGCAACCCCCGCCACGAGTATTTTGAATCGCCGTGCTGGCGTGCCTCACGTTCGATGGGAATCCCGACCTGGCGGAACCCGACCCAAGCCCTCAACCCGCGAAGATAGCGTTGCCGCTCCCCGGACGCATTCAGAAAATCGATCACGCGGCGTGACATCAAGCAGAAGTCGCCGGCATCCAACGGCATCGGCTGATCGGCCAATGCGCCCATCACCCGATAGAACAGAAAGTAACACGACCGCAACAGGACTCCTTCCTTGCGTTTCGCGCGGATCGCGTAAACCACATCAAATCCTTCGTGATACCGCTTCAACATTTCCGGGATTTGTTCGGGAGGATCTTGCAGGTCGCCGTCCATCAACACGCCAACCTGCCCGCGGGTGTGACGGAGTGCGGCCGCGCAAGCCGCCTGGTGCCCAAAATTCCGTGACAACGAAATGGCGACGACGCGTTCATCCTTCTCCGCGGCGCGACGCAGCAATTGGAAGGTCGCATCGGTGCTGCCGTCATCGACCAGCACGACCTCGTGACCGTCACCGGGCAACTGGTCCAACACGGCCAACACACGATCCAACAATACCTGCACGCCGTCGGCTTCGTTGTACAGCGGAATGGCGACGGACACGCTGGGTGGCGCCGATTCGCTCGTGGCGGCTTCGTTCAAGACCATCGCGGTTTCCAAATTCCAGGCTGGCAACCTTCAGACGATTGGGCGACGTCGGATCGCGTCAAAGGTTCCCCAGCACCTCTTCGGCGGCCGCGACGGTCTGGTCGATGATCGCCGGCGTGTGCAATGTGCTGAAGAAGAGCGCTTCGAATTGGCTGCAAGGCATGTAAATGCCTTTCTCAATCAATCCCCAAAAGTAGCGTCCAAATGCGTCGCGGTCGGACTGATCCGCCTGCGGCCAATTGCTGACGGGATGCTCATTGAAGAACAGCGTCAGCATGCTGCCGACGTGCTGCACCTGATGGGGAACACCGTGTTTGCTGGCAGCAGCACTCAACCCGGTCGCCAGCCGGTCGCCCATTTGGTCCAGGTATTCGTAGGGGGGATCCTCCGCCAGGCAGCTGAGCGTGGCACTCCCCGCCGCAACTGCCACGGGGTTCCCGCTTAGGGTGCCGGCCTGGAACACCTTTCCTGCCGGCAACACGTTGTCCATGATGTCGGCGCGACCGCCATAGGCACCCAACGGCAATCCGCCGCCAACGATTTTTCCTAAGGTGGTCATGTCCGGCACCACGCCGAAACGTTCCTGCGCTCCGCCCAACGCCAACCGGAATCCCGTCATCACTTCGTCAAAGATCAAGATGGCGCCGTCCTTCAACGTCGTTGCCCGGAGGGTTTCCAGGAATGTCTGGGTCGGCGGGACGCAGCCCATGTTGCCCACGACGGGTTCCAAGATCACCGCCGCGATCTCACCGGGATGCTGATCAAAGACGTTCTGCACCGCGCTGACATCGTTGTAGTTCAACACGATCGTGTCCTGCCCCGCACCCGGCGTCACACCCGGCGAATCGGGAACGCCCAAAGTCGCCGCGGCGCTGCCGGCAGAAACCAGCAGGCTGTCCACGTGTCCGTGGTAGTTGCCCGAAAACTTGATGATCTTGTTTCGGCCCGTCGCACCGCGCGCGACTCGGACGGCGCTCATCGTTGCTTCGGTCCCGCTGTTGACCAGACGGACTTTCTCGATGCTGGGCACCGCGTCGATGATTTGTTCGGCCAGCTGCGATTCAGCTTCGGTCGGAGCTCCAAAACTGGTGCCCTTGGCGATCGCCCGCTCAATCGCCTCGATGACCTGTGGCGGTCGATGTCCAAGAATCATGGGCCCCCAGGAACCGATGTAGTCGACGTACCGATTCCCATCGATGTCGTACAGGTAGGGGCCTTCGGCACGGTCGATGAACAGGGGCGATCCGCCGACGGCACCGAACGCTCGTGCCGGACTGTTGACCCCGCCGGGCATCAATTGACAGGCTCGCTGAAATGCGGCGGCGCTCTTGGCGCCGATGCGGTGGGTGGTTTCGGTCACGGTCTCAAGCTACCAAGTGGGAGAATCAAAAAGGCCAAGCGATATTGGTGGCCGGCTGACCGCCCATTGTCTCCGAACTTCGCATCAATGAAAGCCGCCCGGGCGGCATGACAATCCTGAAAATCGACGCCAAACCCGTAGAATGTTGTCGATCGCTCATGCCATCCAGCCTGAGAATCGCACCCAGGCGATTCGACAGCACCCCAACCGGGCCCGATTCAACCGCGAATTCCTGCCATGTCCAATCATCTGCAGACCGCGAATCGATTCGCCAAGGCACTCGACAAGGAGGACTACGCCACAGCCGGATCGCTGCTGAGTGAACGCTGCCGATACAATTGCCGGGGGGAGCGACACATCGGCCCCGAGGCGATCATCGCTGCCTACCAGGGCAACGGAAACGCGGCAAAGTCATTCGACGCAATTCGGTACGAAAGCCAAGTCGTCGCGGAATCACCCGAACGCTACCACGTGTCGTTCGTCGACCACATCACCCACGCAGGACTGCAGCACACTTTTCGCTGCGAACAATGGATCCAGTTGGACGAATCCGGTCAAATCTGCCAGATCGAACATCGGGATTTGCCGGGGCAGGTCGCTGCCTTGCAAGCGTTCCGATCGCGGTTGACACTTCATCACGACCCTGATTCGGATCAACATGCTTGAAACAGACGCCACCAATCGGACCAATCGCAGAAACGCATGGCTGTTATCGGCCGTCGTCGCGGCCGTGTTCTTGGGTTTGGGAGTTGTCTGGAAGTGGTGGCTGTTGGGACTTCCGTTGGCCGCACTGGCGTACTGGTTGTGGCGACGCCGCACGCGAAGGCGTCTGCAGATCATCGGCCAGCCGTTTCCGCCGGAGTACGAAACCGTTCTGCAGCAAAATGTGGCCTTTTTTCGCGCGTTGGACGATGCCGGACGCGAGCGATTCCGCAACCTGGTCAAAGTCTTCTTGGACGAAACGCCGATCACCGGCATCCGCACGGACGTGGACGCGGGAACGCGGGTTCTGGTCGCGGCCAGCGCGATCATCCCCACGTTCGGATTCGAGGACTGGGAATACTCTGGACTGGGCGAGGTGCTGGTGTATCCCAATGCCTTCGGAGACGACTTCAGCACCGAAGGTGACCATGCGTTGCAGCGTCGAACACTGGGGATGGTCGGTGTCGGACACCTCAGCGGTGTGATGATTCTGTCCAAACCCGACCTCTGGTCCGGTTTCACCAACCCCGATGACAAACGCAACGTGGGCATCCACGAGTTTGCCCACCTGGTCGACAAAGCAGACGGCGACGTCGACGGGATCCCCGCCGGAATGACTCTCGCGACCGCCGGCCCTTGGATCCAGTGGGTCGGTGAAGAACTGAAAAGCAGGCCGACCGGCCGGAATCACATCGACGACTACGCGTACACCAACGAAGCGGAATACTTCGCCGTGCTTTCGGAGTACTTCTTCGAGTCCCCCGAGGTGCTGCAAAAGAAAGCTCCCGAGTTGTACCAGATGATGCAGGGCATCTATCACCAGAACACGCGGCGTTTACTCTCCGGTGTTCCGAGTCGTCCCAAACGGATTCGGCGCAACGCCAAATGCCCTTGCGGCAGCGGCAAGAAATACAAGAACTGCTGCCGCAAAAAGTTGCGAAACGGCTGATCACAACTGGCCATTTTCGCGGTACCAGCGGACGGTCTGCTCGATGCGTTCTTGAAGAGACTGGCTGGCGGCAAACCCCAATTGCGATCTGGCTTTTTCACTGGAACATTCCCAACTGCGCACCACCGCCTCGCGGGCTTTATCGGACGAAAGAAACTGAGGCCGGCCCTTCAGTTTCCCAACCTGTTCGCTTCCCCAGGCAACGGTTCTTCCCACCCAGCGCCAAAGCGGCCAGACGATGACGCGACGGTTTTGAGCCGTCGCAATCCTGCGACCGAGTTGCCCATAGGTCGGAAACTCTCTGTCGTCGCAGGCCATGTAGACGCCAAGGCCGACGTCCGCTGGATCACTCGAAAGGCACTCTCCGGTGGTGCTGGCAATCAACAATTTCACCAGATCATCCACATAGACCATTGCCAACGGAGGCGTGCGGAATCCGATCGTGATGTGCACACCGGTTTTGGCAATCATTTGGTGCATCGGCAATGCGACCGCATCGTGGGGCCCAAAGACGATCCCCGGTCGAACGATCGTCGTTGGCAAATCCTTGGCAAACTCACGGAGCGAGTTCTCTCCGGCCAGCTTACTCCGGCCATAGTCGCTAACCGGTGCGGGGACGGTTTCTTCATCGACCGGCTGCCCCACCCTCGACGCCGGTCCGACCGCCGCAAGCGAAGACACGAAGACGAACCGGCGAAGCAACGTCATTCTCATACACGCCCGTGCAAGTCGCTCGGTGGCATCACAATTGACCTCGAACAATTGCCTCGCGCGCAAGGCGTGGGTCAAACCCGCTACGTGAAAGACAACGTCGCAATCTCGAAGGGCATCCTCGTACGTGGCACGTTTCTGCAAATCTCCCTCGATCAACTCAAACCCCGAGCGATACAGGTGGGTGGCACGCTTCCGATCCCGCACCAGGCAGACGACTTCGCAGTCCAAGCCGGCAAGATGGCTGGCGAGATGGCGTCCGACGAATCCGGTCGCTCCGGTCAAGAAAATCCGCTTCATGGTTGCGGGTGCCTTATCGGCCAATCCTCGATGATCATCTGGTAAGTCGTTCACGCTCGGGCCAGCGGTGAGACACGTTTCGGTCAGAACCTCGCGGAACAGCGCCACTCTAAGTGAGCCGCGTGGCGCTAGCCGCGGGTTTCCTCGCCACAACCGGCGGCTAGCGCCTTGCCGCTCATTGCGTTGCTAATCGCGGTGTTCTTGATTGAAAGTGGCGCCGTCTCCCTAGTCTACTTCGCGATCGACGCCGTTCGTACATGTCTTGAAAGAATGCCAATCCGGATCGATTCCCGCCAGACCGGCCAACCAACCCGCGCCACCGACCAATCGACTTGCGGACGAATGCACCGCTCCGGACCACCTGAATCCGCTAGAATCTTTCCAACAAGACGGACGCGTCCATCATTCGCCGCTGCGGCGATCAAGACGCCATGTCACATTTCAACCTCCAGTTCCCACTTGCAACGATTCTGAGCTGGAGGACGGAGCTCGTCTGTTTCTACACCTTCTCTTTGACGGGGGATCCGATGCGTCGGTTCATCAAACGGTCGTGCTGTCCTTCCGGTGCGTTATTGATGGCGTTGCTGGTCGTTTCCAACGCGACCGGTCAATTGCAAACGCCCACGGATGTTTATTCGCTCAAGCTGATTTCGGCCGACTTGGAGGACGCCGATAAGACGCTTGCGATGAAGGACCTGAACGACGATGACTTGTTGGATAAAAAAGAGATGGCCTCATTGCGATGGGCCGATGATGCAAAGAAGGTGGATTTGAACGGAGACGGCAAACTGACGCACTTGGAAATCGCAATTCACTTTGCTTCCGTTCGAGACGAGAAGGACGTCGAGCAGATCGATCGAACGGTCGCAAACCGCGCGATGCGGAAACATGATGCCAACCGGAATGGTCAGATCGATCCAGGCGAAATCAGCAGTGCCTGGCCGGAAGAACCTGACGAAATCGACGTCAATGGCGACGGCATTCTGACGCTGAATGAATTGACCGAAGCGTTCGCCTTCCGACGCGTGGTTCGGAGCGAGTTCGGGATCATTGGTGTCGATCAGGGATGGGCGATCAAACTTCGCAATCGATTCGATGAGAATCAGGACGGTGGCTTGAACAAACGTGAATGGGATGCGGCCCCCTTGCCCGATCGTCCCGAAAAGTTTGACGAAGACAAAGACGACCGTCTGTCATTGATGGAGATCGCCACCATGCTGGCCAAACACCGTCAATCTTTGGGGCTGACCGCCAAAGACCAACTTGCATCCAGAGCCTTGATCGGACGCTTCGATCGCGACGGCGACAGCAAAGTCACTTTGCCGGAATGGAAACCGTTGCAGGAGTCTTTCCCCGACCCGATTTCTGATTTGCTCAGCTACGACACGAATTCGGACGAAACGATTGAGTTGCTGGAAATCGAAAAGACGCTCAGCAAACGACGTGACGAAAAAGGCTACTCGGACAGCGACGCGGCGATGGCGAGGCGGTTGATCATGCGGCACGACCAGAACCGTGACCAACAGATCAAAGCCGACGAATTAAAGGAAGTCAGCGGCGGAGGGTACCTGGGAAAAGAGGACCTGCCACAGATCGATCGCGACGGCAACAAGGCCATCAACCAGGACGAATTGGCTCGCTACCTGGCGCGTGAAAAAGATTGATCGCCGCTGAATTGAAATGGCGGTTTCGAGTTTCTCCCACGCTCTGGCGAGCGTGGCTACTGATTGCGAAGGGTTCATCGCGTCACTTCCGAACCGTAGCTATCGTCGCCAGACAGTGCCCTGCCAGCTGGACAGCGCCACTTTCAATCAAAAAACACCGTGATTTGCAGTGCCATGAGCGGCAAGGCGCTAGCCGCCGGTCGAGGCGAGAAAACCCGCGGCTAGCGCCACGCGGCTCACCCAAAGTGGCGCTGTCCAGCCAGAGACTCCACGCCCGGACACTGCCAGAATCGACGCCGCCTGACTAAGGCGCCGACCGGGCATCCCACCACCAACGATTCACCGCTCGCGGTGCTCGTGAGGCCAGCCCCTGCTGAGCGGACAACGTCGGGTAAACCTCCACCTGCTTCGAAACCATTCGCGCGACATCGACGGCGACTCCGCCGGAAGCCAGCAGGATGTGATGGCGTTGCTTGCCCTGACGGACGGTGTGCATCGTCGCGATGGAATCGACCTGTTTGGGGGCGACCAGGGAGTAGTCCATCGAATCGTCTTCGATGGCGAGCGCCGCCGCCAATCGCCCGTGGGAATCGGGGTGACCGTGCTGCTGAATGGTTTGCGCCACGGCGGCCAATCGATACAAGGATTCCAGGGCGGCGAACACCGGGTAGTCGTCCCGAATCGCGTTCCAGTGCTGATTGAACTCTTCGACAAATCGTTGGCTGCGTGGATCAACGGTGACCGCGCCTCGGCTGCCATCGCGAAGGGCAAGTTGATTCTCTCCGCTGAGCGAAACGCCGCGCCCGGAAAGTTCGAAGACTTTGCGTTTCGCGTCTGCACGCAGAGCTTGCGGCTCCGCCTTGAACCACAGCCGCAACAACAATCCGTCCGGCGGCCCTTGATCAATCAGGGCATCGACCATTTGAAGGTAATTCCCCACCCCATCGGGCATCGGCCGCTGGCCGAGGGCCAACTGTTTCATCAAGCGGTCGGCTTCGACCATCAGCAAAGCCACCGGCGTATCACCTGCCGCCCCGAAAACCTCAATTCGCTGCCCTCCCAAGGCCGACTTCAACCGCTCGGCGGCAGCGCCAATGGGAATGGTCCCGGCGCGGATTTGCGCGGCCACTTCGGCCGCCGATCGCATCCCGTCGGGGGTCGGATCGATCGTGCATCCGAAGGCCGCTTGGGCTTGCGCCGCTGCCAGGCAGCGAGCCAGAAAATCGACCCGCAAAGTGGTGCGACCGCTGCTTCGATCGGTCAACCAACCGCGGTCATTGACGATTCCGCCCACCGGACCGGCCAGCACCACATCCTGGTCGTCAAAGACCAAGTATTGCACTTCCGACAGACCGGCCAGATTCGTCAGATCATCCCCCAACGGCAAGCCCGTGATCCGGCGGGCCGCGATCTCGTCTCGCAGACGACGCAATGAGACACACCGCATGTCCGACGGCTCGCGCCAGTCGGTTGCCCCGCCATCGGTATCCGTTGTCAGGTCATGAGCCAGTTTCGCCAGCGTCTCCCCTCCATCGGACGCCGATTGCACCGAGGTCACCGTCCCCTCCAGATCCACAAACACCCCTTGGGGATAGGGAGCCATGGTGCTGTTGCCCCCCAAAGCTTCCCACGTGTCCGGAGCGACCGTGGTTTCGATCAGGTTCATCAGAGAACTGAAGTCCGCGAACGAACTGCCGCCGGCCAGATCCGCTTGCTTTCCGATCGGAGCCTCGACCGCGAGACCCTGGCCGTCGTCGCCACCCCACTGGCCCCGCGCCGCTTGACGGGTTCGGTCAATCACTTCCCGTCGCCACGAAGGCGAATCGATTTGACGAAGCGTGGCAATCGCGGCGGCGGTCTCCCCCAACATGGACTGCCGGACCGCCAACCCGGCCAATGCCTCCTGGTCGGCCCCGGGCAGCGACTTCGCCAATGCGAATTCACCCGCGGCCGCGGCCTGGGCGATCGGCGTGGAGGACCGGTTGTCCGACTTCTGGGTAGCCGGTGGTTCAGCCCGCAGAACATTGCCCGGGACCGTCAAAGACCCCCAGGTCAACATCACCGCGAACAGGCACCCCACGGCGGGAATGGGACGGAGACTCCGCAGGCGTGACATGGCAAATCCCAACGACGATGTAAAGGAGCAGCGGCAGCGACAGATCACTACCGGGAATAGGAAAAACGAACGAGAGAAAAAATCATACCAAAGCAACCTTTCCTGGGATTGCGTCGTCCCCGGCGGGAACGCGAGCGAAGATCCGTTGCAAAATTGAACAACACCGCTGTCGCATTCTGCATCACCCTGTCGGCTATCAGACGGCCGGGCATCACTCTGTCGGAACTGGCAATCACACGGTCCGCCACTGTCCCGACAACAACCGTTGCTGCGGCCGGAAACGCTGCTTGTAATTCAGGTGGGAATTCGCAGCCACGTACAATCCGAGGTAGACGAACTGGCGATCAGACTGACGCGCCAACTCGATCTGTTTCAGGACTGCCAACGTTCCCAAACTGTATCGGGCGAACGCCGGGTCAAAGTGCGTGTAGACGGCGTTGATTGAACGTTGCCCGAAGTCAGCCACCGCCACGGCGACCACTTCGCCGTCATGTCGCATCACCAGCTCGCGGGTCTCGGCACAGGTATCGACAAGGAACTCATGATAGTCCGCTGGTCCGACCGGACCGGAGGAGGTCAGCGAACGTTGCTGGCGGTGCTGGTTGAAGAGACGAACGCGATCGCTGTCGACCGTCGGAACCGCCCATTCGAATTCCAGTTCCCGTTCGCCGCGATTGAGCACCCGTTGCATCGAGCGGGTGATCTGAAACTCGCGCACGTCCACCCTCGTGGGAACGCATTCACTGCACTGCGGACACTGCGTGCGATACAGCATCCGGCCGGAGCGTCGGTATCCCAGCGCCAGCAGTTCGTCTAAATCCGAGGGTGACAGCGGATGCCGCGGGTATTCCAACGGCATTCGAGCGATCCTTCCATCCAGATACGGACACGCCTGGAGCGAATCATAGACGACGACCAGCGGCGGTCGTGGGGGTGCGGAACGATCCGAACCCGAGCGAACCGGAAAGGCGCGATGGGAAGCTGTGATTCGCTGTTGGTCCATAAAAAAACACCGGCGCGCGAAACAACGGTCGTGCGCCAGTGTAGCAATGATTTTCTTATTCGCCGAACAAATCGGCGGTAAGCGGGATCAATCCCACCACCACTGACCGTCCTGCAAATCGGAGGGTCCGGCGGACTGTTTGACGTCGCTGGTCGCGGCTTGGTCCACGACCAGATTCTCGGGCGTCAGGGCTTTGCGGGGCTGCATCTGAACACCGCCACCCAGAGGCGTCATCAGCGTGTTGCCACGCCAGACGGCATTGACGGCCGTTTCGACTTGCTCGGGAGCCGTGCGGGTCTGGATCGAGTACTGGGATTCATCGCCCAGCACGGGCATTGCCCATTCGGCCTGACCGTAAAAGTCCTGTTCCTGGATGTAAGCGGCGACGATCGAAACATCCATCAGCTGCCGCAACTCCGCGTAGATTCTGACCCGCTGGGCAATTTCCGGAAACTGGCGGGTGAAATCCTGACAGAAGGCCTGGCTGGCTTTGTTGACGCGTTTGGTCGCGGTCCGCTGCCCGCCCGCCACGCGCTCGTTCTCGCCGACCAACTGCACACCACGCTCGTTGATCTTCATCGCCAAGCCGTCTTCGCTGACGGCGATGCCATCGTAGCGAGGTTGGAAATACCAACGCTCCATCGCGTTGGCAGCCACCGCGGCGGGATTCGCCCGGTCCACGTAGCTTTGAAACCGCATCGGCAGACGTTCCAAGCCGATGCCGATCAACTTCATGCGGTAGTCGGCCTCCACCAACACGCGAGCAAAGTGCGTGTCGTCTGGGATGCCGCGGATAGAAACGGTCTGCAGACCCAAATTGGTTTTCAGCCCTTGGGCCAAACGGGCCGCATCGCTCGGTTGGACGCGACCTCGCACCGAAGCCAGGAACTGCTGCATCCGCTGCAGTCCTTCCGGGGTCGGGTCGATCGAAACGCTGATCACGCCGGTTCCGGGTTGGCCCGGTGCGTAAGCTCGCAAGGCCGTGGTCAGGTCTTCCAGCAATACGGTCGGTCGCCCGGACTGGATCCCGACAAAGCGTTCGGTCGGGTCGGCCACATAGCCTTCGGCCGGTCCGGCGACGACGATGTCCTGCGTTTCGGGATAGTAGAAGACGTATTGAATCGCTGTCAGTCCGGCCAAAGCTTGCTGTTCTTCGCTCGGCTGACCGGCGGTGGCCAGTTGTTCTTTGACGGCGGCTTCCAACCGCTGCAGCGAGACCTTTCGCAGCGGGCTGGGACGCATCACTTCGTTGTCCCCGGCCTGACGAGCGGCCATCAATCGCTGATTGGCCAGCCGCGGATCGAATTGCCGAATCTTCAGCACACCCTTGGCGTCAACGTCCACACCGGCGATCGGCTGGGCGAAGTTAATATTGGTCCCACCGCCATTGTTTTGGGCGAAAGCGGCGGGTTGCGCAAAGACACACAGCGTGGCAACCGCCACGCCCAGCAAGGGACGGAAAAGTCGTGTCATCGGTAAAACCAAATTCGTTTTGCGACCAGGAAAAGCCGGCGCATGGGGAAAAGTCACTACTGGTGACAGTAATCAGTCTGTCGCGAAACGGCAAGAAACAAGCACAAATCGAGGGGATTTGGCCGCAGCGTTGGGTTTGGGATTCGGACGTTCCGCCGCCGCCAGCGGTCATCCGCTGCGCGACGAATGGCAATTTCCGTACCACACCGCGACGGTCGGAGGGCTTCTGACGGCTTTCCGGGGCCGCGACCAGTCCGCCGGTGGATTCCGGACGGCGTCGGAGCGGCCTTGTCGGTGGGTGGGTCGGATCGGCGACGCCCGGAATCCCGGAGCGTCCCCCCGTGGCGGGCGACGCCTGTGTTCGGCCGTTGGACATTCGTTCGCCAAACGATAGCTCTTCGATAGCGGTCCCGCGGTACCCTTTCGGTTTTTTTCCCACGCTTTAGAATCTCCGCTCGGTTTCCGACGATCCCCTACCAACGAGTTGAAAAAGATGAGCGGCGATTGCGATTTTGGTTTGATCGGTTTGGCGGTCATGGGCGAGAACCTTGCCTTGAACGTCGAGAGCCGCGGCTACAAGGTCGCCGTCTACAACCGCACCACCAGCAAGGTCGATGACCTGATCGCCGGTCGGGCCGCGGGGAAGGATTTTGTCGGCACCCACACGATCGAAGATTTCGTCAAAGCGGTCAAACGTCCCCGCAAATTGATGATGCTGGTCAAGGCCGGTCCGGCCGTCGACGCCATCATCGACCAACTGCTGCCGCTCTGTGAGCCCGGCGACATCATCATTGACGGCGGCAACACCTACTACGCCGACACCGAACGACGAACCAAACGCGTCGAAGACGCCGGTTTCCTCTATGTCGGCTGTGGCGTTTCCGGTGGTGAAGAAGGCGCCTTGAAGGGCCCCAGCCTGATGCCCGGTGGCTCGGCCGACGCCTGGCCGGAAATCAAAGACATGTTTCAGTCGATCGCCGCCAAGGTCGGCCCCAACAACGACATCCCATGCTGCGAATGGGTGGGCCCCCGCGGTGCCGGCCACTACGTCAAGATGGTCCACAACGGCATCGAGTACGGCGACATGCAGTTGATCTGCGAAGCGTATCAATTGCTGAAGGAACTCGGTGGCCTGTCCAACGACGAACTGTACGACGTCTTCGACTCCTGGAACGACGGCGACCTGCAGAGCTACCTGATCGAAATTAGCCGCGACATCTTCAGTGCCAAGGATGACCAGGGCGGCGATGGCTACCTGGTCGACAAGATTTTGGACATCGCCGGTGCCAAAGGGACCGGAAAATGGATGAGCCAGCTGGCATTGGATCTTGGCGTTCCCAGCACGCTGGTGACCACCGCGGTGTTCGCCCGCGGACTGTCGGCGCAAAAGGAAGCTCGCGTCCGCGCCAGCGAGAAACTGGAAGGCCCGGGCAAATCGCAGAATCCCGAGATGCGGGCGGTGGTGGAGAAGTTGATCGGCGACAAGCCGGCCTTCATCGAAGCCGTGCGCAAGGCGCTCTACGCCTCGAAGATCGTCAGCTACGCTCAGGGATTCGTGCAACTGCAAGCCGCCTCGGCCGAACACGACTGGAATCTGGACTATGGTCAATCCGCGTTGCTGTGGCGAGGCGGGTGCATCATCCGGGCGAAGTTCCTGGATCGGATCAAAGAGGCGTTTGATGCCGAGCCGAATCTGGAAAACCTGCTGCTCAATTCGTTCTTCGACGACGCGATCCAAGAGGCCCAGGAATCCTGGCGAGCGGTCGTGGCGACCGCCTCGGTGCTGGGCATTCCGGTTCCCGCATTTTGCACCGCTTTGAATTACTACGACGGCTACCGACTGGCTCGCCTGCCTGCCAACCTGCTGCAAGCGCAACGTGACTACTTCGGCGCCCACACTTACAAACGCGTCGACATGGAAGGCACTTTCCACAGCGAGTGGCTGGACCTGCGCAAGACTCCGAAGTCCTGAGCCTGTTGATGTCGTCGCATTCGATCGTCTGTCCGTTCTGCCCCCTGGCCTGTGACGACGTCACGGTCAATACGGCGGCAACGGACGTGGGATGCGAGCTCGCGGACGCAGAACTTGCCGTAGCACTCGGGGCACCGCCGGCGCGGTTGGAGAGCGACCTGCTCCGTGCGATTGATCTGCCGACGCTGGCCGGCAAGCTTCAACTTTCGCCCCGGCCGCTGGTGGAAGCCAACGGGTTGGCGATCGAGGAATGCAAACAGCTGCATCGCCTGGTCCAGACGTACGGTTTGCGGCTGTGCCGATCGGCGACGCCGACGGAGCTTGCGCTCGCCCAATCCGTATCGCGCGATGGAATGATCGCGGCAACCCTCGCGGAGATTTGCCACCGTGCGGACCTGATCTTGACCTTTGGCGATCTGCAGCGTCCCTGGCCTCGGCTGGGAGAACGCGTCTCCGCGGGTTCGGCTTCGCGGATCGATCTGGGCACCGCTTCGCTCAGTTTGCTGGCGGAGCTCCAAACGGCCCGGCTTCAGACGGGTACGGGAGCGAAGCAACGAATTTCGCCCCCTACCGAGATTGCCTCGATCATGGATCGGCTCCGCCGGAGTCGTTACACCGGAATCGTCGTGGGGGCCGACGCGTTTGATCCAGGCACCGAAGTGATCGCCGCAGAACTGTTGAACCGTTGGATTCAGCAGATCAATGAACGCCTCCCGGCGGAGGCGAATTCTGACGACGGTGATTCACAGCCCAAATCGCGGGCGGCCCTGTTGTGGGTCTCCGCGGAACAGAATCTGCAAAGCGTGTTTCGATGGCGATCCAACCAAGATGCGGCTTCGACCTGGACGGCGACGCCAACCGCCGACATCCGCATCGGATCTCCGAGGCTGGCGTCCGGCCATCCCGTCGGTCGAGTCCAGCTTCAGATCGGTGGCATCGATCCGGGGGTCGATCACGCCCACGCCTACCTCCCGGCCTCGCAACCTGGTGTCCACCACCGCGGCACAACGATCCGCGGTGACGGGACTGTCTCGCTACCCTTGTTGAAGTGGTCCGACAGCGACCTGCCTCCGCGTCTGGAACGCCTGGAATCCGTGTTGCGATTGACGCAACCGCCGCATCAGCCGCATTCGGTCGGGTAAGGGTCGGGTCGGGTAAGGGACAGAGCACACGCGAATGTTATGTTACTCCCGGACATCCGTCGGGCCGAAGGTCCGTGGTTTGCCCAGCCCAGCCCGACAGGGCTGGGTGAAAATCGACAACAACAACGAATGCAGGGCCAACGGCCCGGCCGTTTGTCATGATTGTTGGAACCTTGGATTCGAATGCCGGATTCAATGCCCCGCGGCCCATCTTGTCAGGAGCTGGATGCCATCTGGGCTTCCAACTCCAGCGCCAACGCGGCTTCCTCGGCGATTTGGGCGGCGGTGCGGCGGCGGCGTTTCCTCGGCTTGGCGTTCATCCATTCCTTGGTCAGCACTTCAAACACCTCCGGGGTTTCATACCGCACGATGTTTTTCCCCTCGGGCATCGGACCGACCAGGCCTCGAAACACCGGCATCCCCCGCAGCGCCAGATCGGTGCTGCAATCATCGATACCGATCTGCTGGTGGGATTGCATCAACGGATCGACCGACGGGTAGTCGGAAATCATGAGCGAACCGTCGCTGCCGCGTGTGACCACGCGGAACGTATCTTTTTTGGCCATGGTGCCTCCAAAACGGGGAGTGGCGCAGGATTCGGATTGGGAAGGACCGAATGACTCTCGGTGGCGCATGAGTTGGAAGGATGCGCGGATTTCGTCGGACGCCGCTGCGTTGTTCCCCTTGCCGGCGAACGAGGCTTGCCGGGCAACCAGGGAGGCTGGTCGCGTGGGGAAAGTGTTGGCAGGGAACGCGGCGGGCGAGCAGCGACGTCTACCAAACCACCCGTCGAGCGTCCCGGAGTCGCACCCGAAATAAATCGGGATCGTTCCGGGTTGTCAGACGGTAGAGGGAGTCAGGACGGTAGACGTCGATGCTCAAGCGCACCGCGAACTCAACCGACGTGGGGAGGGAGGGGCGTCAGTCGAAATCGGTTCGAGAGTCAGTCGAACAAGGTACGTATCGTCGCCACACCGTCAGCGGTGCACCAAAGTGCCGTCAGAGTTGCAAGCTCGCGGCCAGGCGGGCAGCGCACTGGGCAAGATGCTCCCAACGAGCACGACAGTCGCAACAGGCACAAGACGACGACCGTTGCGTTCGTCTGCGCCCTCAAAGGTGTGACAAGCGGAATGTCAGCCACATCACGAGCGTTTTGGACAGAAGAAGTTCACTGAACCGACAAGCCGCGCTGCGATGGAGGGATGAATCCGATCGCGCACCGCTCACGTTGGAGCCATTTTCAACAGACCGCGATCTAAGTCCACGCTCTGGCGAGCATGGCTACTCGTTACTTCGCTACTTCAAAGAGCGGCCTACGGACACGGCGACAGACTCGCGTCGATGCCTCTGATGCGACTGGAAATTCAGATGTTGATCAAGTCATTGAAGAACACGAACACCATCAGCGCCAACAACATCAACCCACCGGCCAGCGTCAAACGCATCTCCAGTTCTTCGTTGACACGGCGTCCCATGATCGCTTCACAGATCAAAAACACCATGTGTCCGCCATCAAGCACGGGGATCGGCAGGAAATTCAAAACCGCCAAATTCATGCTCAGCATGGTCAGGAACAACAACTGGGCCGACACGCCGCGTTCGGCTTCCGAGCCCGCAACCTGGAAAATTCGAATCGGACCACCGACCTGATCGGCCGCCACGCGTCCGCCAACCAACATCTTCAGGAACCGGAACACTTCGCCCAATCGACGTCGAGACTCACGGATCCCGAGCACCGTCGCCTCGCCAAGCGAACTGGCGGTCTGAACCGACTCTGATGCGGTCAGCCCCAATCCGCGTTCGAATCGGAAACGTCCCTCGTCGTCGCGAAGTTGAAGGGTCGATTCAACAATCACGCCGGAACCGGCACGTTCGGCCAAGACTTTAAACTTGGTTCCGGCTGGCATGAATTGGATCGATTCCAGGAACGCGGCGATCGTCTTGGTGTCGTCAAACTCCCAAGTCTTTGACAACTCTTCGACGACCTGATCCAGCGGGCTTTCGCTGTATTGCGATGGAAAGTCATTGCTGGGCAACAGGATCGCTTCCTGCAACACGTCCCCGGCCTGCAACGGGTCGCCGCTGACCAGCGCGCCCGCATCAAACGACGCGACGACCGCGGGCATTTCAAAGGCGAACCCATAGGCATTGATCGCCGCTTCGCGACCGGTTCCCGTGGTTGGCGAGAGGGTCTGGGGAGACCGATCCGGGTCGATCTTGATCGTCAACGATTCCTTTCCGCGCCGCACCGACAGTTCAACACTCTGGCGTTTGGCCAATTGCAACAACAGCAACTCTGCATCCAACGGGTCGGCGGTCGAATCTGCGGATTGAACCGATTCGATCACATCTCCGACCTGCAGCCCGGACTTCTCCGCCGGCCCTTCGGACACCAAGGCCGTGACCGGACCGACCGCGGTTCGCAGCCCAAGCCATTTGGAAGCCTGCGGTGGCAGCGTGACCGTCTGTTCGGATCCATCGGCGCGTCGCAGACCCAACTCGATCGGCTTGGAGGGGTGCGTGTACAGGTAGTCAAAGAAAGCGTTGCCCGGAACGATCGCCTTTTCGTTGATGGCGTTGCCGTCGTACGAAATGATCGAAGCCCCCAGATCTGCATCGCTCAACACCGATTCGGCCGCACTCAGTGGAGCCGCAAGATCGGTATCGCTCAACTTGGTGGACGTCGGGCTGGTGATTCCGATCATCCGAAAGCTCTTCCGCAGCGGATGCGGTTCGGTGGTCAGTTTGTATTTTTGGGTTCCACCGTCGTAGCTGACCGAAACCGGAATCGGCCGATCCGGTTCCTCCAATCCGGCGTGCACGATCGCCGAGCGCATTTCACGAAAGTGCATTTGCTTATCGTCCAGGCCATCGATCGAGACGACTCGCCCTCCCGGCTCGATGCCGGCTTTCCAGGCCGGACCGCCCGGTGACACGCCGCCGATGATCGCGGGGTTGTACGGCACGCCGTAGAAGAAGGCCGCCGCGGCGAACATCATCCCGGTGACCACGTTCATGAACACGCCGGCACTCATGATGATCATCCGCTGCCAAACCGGCTTGGCCGGCAGACTCCGCGGGTCCAATTCGCGATCGCTGACCGCGACCGGGGCCGGCGTGTCTGCGCTTTCTTCCTCGTCGTCGTCGTTTTCGGCGGCGGCCCGCGCCCGCTCAGCCTCTTCTCTCATCTTTCGCGGGTCATCATCTTGCCCCAGCATTTTGACGTAGCCGCCCAGGGGAATGATCCCGATCCCATACTCCGTTTCGCCGTAGCGGAACTTTCCCAGAGAACTGGGCAACTTGATCGGACCGATCTTCAACGGCGGATCAAATCCGACATAAAACTTCTCGCATTTGACGCCAAACATCTTGGCAGCAACGAAGTGACCCAATTCGTGGACAAAGATGACCAGCCCGATGCCCAGGGCGACCCGTGTCCAAAGTAAGAATTTGGCTCCGAAGGCTGCCAGACCGTCCGGTTGTGAGTCGGCCAGCATCAGGAGCAAGTCGCTAAACATCTTGGTTTCTGTCTACGAAAGATTGGGGAAGGGAAGTGGTCGCTGGTCAGGTGTCAGGGCCAGGTCTGGTGATCGGAAACAGGGCAGGAACCCGACGTCGGGCCGCGGACGAAGCCACGAAGGATTGATGCGTACGGACCGAGCCCCCGCGGGGTCGATCCGCGTTCTCGCCCACGGACAGATCTCCACGGTTTCGTGCGGGGCAGTCTGATGCGGTGCAGGCGGTCTGCCAGGTCGACCCGACTGATCTCGTATTCTACGGCAGTCGGCCAATATTGGCCCGGGCAATTACGCGGCAATCATCCGACACCGGCCGCACACTCGGTCGCCTCCTCGCGAGCCCAGCGGTCCAGTCGCAGCAGGGTCGAAAGCGTCGGCCGTTCCTCGAACGTGTGGTTTTCCATTATTTTGCGACAAACCGTCACGATGTCAGTAAACCGAATCTGGTCGTTCAGGAACAGCCCGACTGCGACCTCATTGGCCGCATTGACCACCGCGCCGGCCGTCCCGCCCACCCGGGCGACCTGGAACCCTAGATCCAAAGCGGGAAAACGTTCCAAATCAACCGGCTCCAACGACAAATCCCAGCGGCGATTTCGCTGCAGCGGGGGGGCTTCGCACGGAAGACGGCGGGGATGCGTCAGCGCATATTGAATCGGCAGCCGCATGTCCGGCGGGCTCAACTGGGCCAGCACCGAGCCGTCTTCAAATTCGACCATCGAGTGGATGATCGATTGCGGATGAACGACGACCTCGATCTGGTCGGCCGGCAAATCAAACAGCCACCGGGCTTCGATGATTTCCAACGCCTTGTTCATCATCGTGGCTGAATCGATGCTGATTTTCCGCCCCATCTGCCACGTCGGGTGCGCCAGCGCGGTTTCCGGTGTGGCCGCTTCCATCTGGGCCGCGGTGGCGGTGCGAAACGGCCCGCCGCTGGCGGTCAAAATCAGCCGCCGGACCCGGTTCGGTGAATCGGCGATGCACTGCCAGATCGCCGAATGTTCGCTGTCGACCGGCAGCAACTGGGCACCGGTTGCCCGCGAGCGTTCCTGCACCAGACCGCCCGCCACCACCAGGGTTTCCTTGTTCGCCAAAGCCACGCGTTTGCCGGATTCGACCGCAGCCAACGTGCTCTCCAGCCCGGCACGGCCGACAATCGCCGCGACCACAACATCCACCTCCGGATGGGACGCCGCACCAACCAGCTCTTCCGGGCCCCAACGTTGTTCGGTCGCCTGCAGCGGGCCTTCCAGATTCCGCAGCGAGCTTTGCACGGTGGGGTCGGAAAACACCAGACGTTCGGGCGGACCGCCAAATCGTGCGGCATCGCGCGCCAGGTCGGTCAGTCCCTTCACGTTGTGGTGCCCGGACGCGGCCCACAACCGCCACCGGTACCGATCGTCGACGCGATTCAAATGCGCCAACACCTCCGCGGTGGCCGTGCCGATGCTGCCCGTTGCTCCCAAGACAGCCACATTCTGGACGCCCGGTCGCGTCGATGGATCGGCTGGCGGCGGGTTGGCGGGGGTTTCGGTCACGGGGCTTTTAGTCGCAGGGTTTTCGGACGAGGAGTTTTCGGACGAGGGGTTTTCGGTCGCAGGGCAAATTCCGACCGCAGGGATCTCTCCCGAAGGCTCTATCATGGACGATCGGCATCATTGTGGCGACCCGACCCGGTCGGCAAACAAATTCGCCGCGGGTTGCCCCGATCCTGGATCAGTCGAACAATGCTGAGCAAAGGATCCGAATCGGACCGGATTTCAGTTTTGGAAACAACCAAAGCATCATCGGGAGGTCGCCGGCCGGCGCCGGCCCCCCTCATAGCAAAAATAGAATCGAATGAGCGATAAGAAAAAGTCGAACAAGAATCTGAGCGACCTGGACCCTCGCGGCGGTGGCGACGGCCGTCCGAATGAAACCCGTGGCGGGGGCGTCTGGTTTGTCATCATCGGTGTCATTCTGGCGGTGTTGCTGAGCGCCATGCTGTTCGGCAACGGCAGCCGGCCGCTGCGTTTCCCTGATTTGGCTCGCCTGTTGGCCGAACACGCCGAACAGCGACGGATTGCCGAAGCGGGTGGAGAAACGGCAACGCCCTCGATCATTGTCCCGTCTCCAAAGGATCCTCGCGTTCAGCTGGAATACTCCGACCTGCAGCTGGTGCAGCTTGGCGACGAGGAGATCACCGGCACGGTCATGTACCGATCGCTGGGGTTGGACGGTGCCAATGCCGACGTGCCGGAGAACGAGCCCGAGAAGGTCAACTTTCGAACCGTTCGAGTTCGCAATGAGACGCAAGACGCGCGATTTGACAAGTTGCTGCAAGATTCCGGTGTGACCTGGGACAACGCCCGTCCGAATCGCTGGCTGAATGACCACTGGTTCGAACTGGTGATGCTGGCCGCCATCATCGCTATCGGCGTGGTGATGCTGCGTCGGATCGGCGGAGTCGGTTCGCCGATGTCCTTCTCTCGCAGTCGGGGAAAGCTGCACGGCCAGGAAGACCTGTCGATCAATTTTGAAGACACCGCGGGCATCGACGAAGCGGTCGAAGAGGTCCGCGAGGTGGTCGATTTCTTGCGGAACAGTGAAAAGTACCAAGCCCTGGGAGGGCGAATCCCCAAGGGTGTGCTGCTGGTCGGACCTCCCGGAACCGGCAAGACGCTGCTGGCGCGAGCCATCGCGGGCGAAGCCGGCGTTCCGTTCTTCAGTCTGTCCGGAAGCGACTTTGTGGAAATGTTTGTCGGCGTGGGAGCCGCACGGGTGCGCGACATGTTCCAGCAAGCAACCAGCCGGGCCCCCTGCATCATCTTCATTGACGAACTGGATGCGCTGGGCAAAAGCCGGTCCGGCTCGGTCGTCGGCGGCCACGACGAACGCGAACAGACGCTCAACGCGCTGCTGGTCGAGATGGACGGATTTGATTCCAACAACGGGGTGATCGTCGTCGCCGCGACCAACCGACCGGAAACATTGGACCCGGCGCTGTTGCGGCCGGGACGTTTCGATCGTCAGGTGCTGGTCGACCGACCCGATTTGGCCGGACGGGAGGCGATTTTGAAGGTGCACGTGCGAAGTGTGAAACTTGGCGAAGACGTCGACCTGAAGCACATCGCGTCGATCACTAGCGGTTTCGTCGGTGCCGACTTGGCGAACCTGGTCAACGAAGCTGCCTTGCTGGCCGCCCGCGCGGACAAGAACGCCGTCAGCACCAGCGAATTCGACGAGGCCGTCGATCGCGTGACCGCGGGCCTGGAAAAGAAGAATCGGGTCATGAACGAGGACGAAAAGATCCGCGTCGCCTACCACGAAGCCGCACACGCGCTGGTTGCCGCCGCCCTTCCGAACACCGACCCGGTGCACAAAGTCAGCATCATCCCGCGTGGTTTCGCGGCGCTGGGATACACGATGCAACGCCCCGAATCCGAACGCTACCTGATGACCAAGTTGGAACTGGAAAGCCGGATGAAGGTCCTGCTGGCTGGCACCCTGGCCGAAGAAATGGTGCTGCAGGACATCAGCACCGGTGCCCAAAACGACCTGGAACGCTGTACCGAGCTGGCCCGCAGCATGGTGATGGACTACGGCATGAGCCGGCTGGGTCGAATCAATTATCGCCGCAGCACCGGGTCGCCGTTCCTGGCCGGCGGCGGTGGGAACGGGCACAGTTCGACCTACGGTGAAGACACCGCCAAAATGATCGACAAGGAAGTCTCACGGATCGTCGACGACATGCTGGTGCAGACCCGCGAAATCTTGTCGCAGCGGCGTGAAGTCCTGGAAGCAATCACGCAGCGACTGTTGGAAGTCGAATCGATCGACAACACCGAACTGATGCGTGTGATCGAAGAGAACTGGACGGGTCCCTGGCTGGTTCCGGGCACCGTCACCGAAAAACCTCGGGCCCAGATACGGAAACCGGAAAACGATTTGGATACACTACAAGACGCGGAATAACCTCCTCCCCGTCTTTGTGATCCGATCCATGCGAAATCTCTGTTTCCTGCTCGCCGCCTTCGCCGCCTGCGTGTGCACCGTCCCCTGCGACGCGCAGACCCCCGCGACGTTGGGGCACATCGAAGTTCTCTCGCCCAAACTGGAAAAGTTTGTCGACGCGGAAACCAAGATCGAGGTTCTCGCCGGCGGTTTCACCTGGACCGAGGGTCCGGTCTGGTTCGGTGGTGACGGTGGCGGTTACCTGCTGTTCTCCGACATTCCCCGCAACAGCATCTTTCGCTGGTCGGCGGCCCGCGGCGTGGAATTGTTCATGCGTCCTAGCGGCTACACCGGTGTCAGCTACTACGGGTTGGAACCTGGCAGCAACGGCTTGACCCGCGACCCCCAAGGCCGACTGACCATGTGCGAACACGGTGACCGGCGTGTCTCCGTGCTCACTCGAGGCGGCGGGAAACGCACACTGGTCGACATGTTCGAAGGCAAACGGCTGAACAGCCCGAACGACCTGACGTTCGACAAGGCCGGCAATCTGTACTTCACCGATCCGCCATACGGGTTGCCCGAACGTGCCGAGGATCCGCGTCGTGAATTAGACTTTTGCGGGGTTTACCGTCTCGGCAGCGACGGAAAGTTGAGTCTGTTGACCAAGCAGATGACGCGTCCCAACGGCATCGGTTTGTCACCGGACGAGAAAACTTTGTACGTCGCACAAAGCGATCCCGAAAACCCGATCTGGATGGCGTTTCCGATCCAAGATGACGGGACACTCGGCGA
>NZ_VWOX01000005.1:125000-513832 GCF_008629675.1 Roseiconus nitratireducens
AAGCCCCCCTGCAATTGAAAAGCAATTGCGGCACGCTGGTCATCGACGACTTTGGCCGTCAAAAAATGCGAATCGACGAACTGCTCAACCGCTGGATCATCCCGTTGGAAAAGCGCTATGACTTTCTGAACATGGCCAGCGGGAAAAAAATCCAGGTGCCGTTTGACCAGTTGGTCATCTTCAGCACCAACCTGGAACCGAAAGACCTGGTCGACGACGCGTTCCTGCGACGGATTCCTTACAAGATCGAAGTCGAAGATCCGCCGGAGCAGGACTTCCGAAAGTTGTTCGAAATCATGTGCCGGGTCACCAAGATGCCTTACAACCAAGAGGCCATCGACTACCTGATCAAGACGCACTACTACCCGGTTCAGAGGCCGTTCAGAAACTGCCAGCCACGTGACTTGCTGCTACAGGTTCGCAACTATTGCCTGTACAACAACCTGAAGGTGGAACTGAAGAACGAGTACTTTGACTTCGCCTGCGAGAACTACTTCTCGGTGATGTAAACCGGCGTCGTCCGGCCGACCTTGTTCCCGGCCGAATGCTGCCCGGCGCCCAGTGTCAGGCAGCACTCGAGTATCGCCAGTGGCAGCAACCAGCTCAGCCACGCCGAGCATTGGTAGGCGGTTTCGTGACCCAACGGTGTCCGAATCAACACCATGTGAATCAGGCGTAAGAACAGCGCCGATGTCATGAGGACGTAGCTGCGCGCCATCCAGCGGCCGTGCTCTTTCCAGCACCCCCGCCCCGCCGCACGCCAGCCCGAAAACGTGCTGGCCCATGTCAATAAGCTGATCAGGGCAAAACAGATCACGCTGCTCCAGCCGCCATAGGCGCGGGTCGACATGACCAACCCGCCCGGTGCCACCCACAACAGCACCAGCGCCGCGTACAGCTGCCCCAAGCGCCGATGCATGCCTGGAAACCGTCGCCGCAGGCCGGGTAGAAACTGCAACACGCCACATAGCAACGCCACCGGTGCAGCGAAAATGTGCGAGTAAAACCCCAAGAAGTAGCCGCTGGAAAAAAAGAACTCCTGCTTGTTGCTCAGGAACCCTTCTTGGAAATCGGGGACCAGGTAGCGTGGATACGGCGTGACGATCAGCCAGGCCAGGTAAGCGACCGCGCATCCCACGCCGGCCAGCACGCCGTCGCGCCAGGTCAACCATCGAAAGGGTCGCATCGATCGATTCATGAGCGCGTGCCAAGGGACATTGCCGGTACCAGAGCAATCCGGAACCGTGAAAGGGCCGGGAGAAGACTCCAGATTGCCCTGGATTCTCCGCAACTGCCAGCTTGCAAACGGTTTCCGCCAGATCTTTGACAGTGTTTTTACAAGACAGAGGCCCGCGGTCGTGGCCGTTCAGGGTAGCTTGATGCCTATTGCCTTCCCCTGACCAAGCCCCTCCCTGCCGGGCAAAGCGAAGACCCGGTCGACGATCCTGAGCACTCGATCAGGGACGCCGATCGGAACGATCACGATGATCACAGGGAGCCACCGACCTCGAGGCCATGGAGACGATCATGTCCGGACCACCGAACCCAACCAACGACCAGGAACAAAACGAACTGGAGAGCGTTCAGCCGTATCGCACCCCGACCGAAACCGACGCCTCCATCGCCATGCCGGCGAAACGCTCTCGATGGATAGCGATGGCCGTGCTGGGGACGTTCCTGATGGTCGGCGTGGCCGCTTCCGCGTTCCTCCTGAGCCCTTCACAAGAAGTCATCGACTTCAACAAGAACCGAGTTCCCGTTCGCGAGATCGAAGATTTCGGCGCCAGTCGCATCCCCGTCGAAGACCTGGAACGGTACGAGGCCAACCCCGGCGAGACGCCACCACCGTTGACGCCTCCCGATGCTGTCCCGCAGGCCACCGGAACCCCGCAGGCCGCCGGCACGCCACAGGCCACCGGTACGCCACAGGCCACCGGTACGCCGGTGCCTTGATCGCGCGGTCTACGCGTTCTCCGCTTCGCGGTGTCCGGCAAGCCACACGGCCAGCACGGTGGCGGCCGTCTCGATTCGATAGATCCTCGGGCCCAAACTGATCTTTTCGATCGCCGCCGCTTCGGCCCGTGCTACTTCTTCGTCGCTGAATCCGCCCTCCGGACCAACCATCGCAGCGACGGGCGTGCCGTGAGCGAAATCCTCCGCGATCGGCCCCGATCCGCCACTCGGATGGGCCATCCATTGACGACCTTCAAACGGCTGGTCGACGTAGGCCTGAAAATCCCGGACGGGACGGATCTCCATCAAGACGTTCCGTCCGGACTGTTTGCACGACTCCACCACGATGCGCCGGAGTTTTTCCAATAGGGCATCCGTCGGCGGTCGCTGCGTCCGCTCACAAACCAACGGTGTCAGGCTGCGAACGCCCAGTTCACAAAGCCGTTCGACCATTTCTTTAGCACGATCCGGTTTGGGCAATGCGACCGCCAGATGCAGCGGTCCGGCAAGCTCTCGGTCGACCGCGGCGGGCGGATCGCATTGGCAAACGCAGGTCCGTTTGTCGATCGCCTGAATCGTCGCCTCCGCCTCGTGCCCCTGACCGTCAAACAGGATCACGCCGTCGCCGACCTGCGCACGCATCACGCGTGACGCGTGTTGCGCCTCCTGGTCCATCAATTCGACCAGCCCGCCGGCAGCGGGAAGTGAAGGACTGTAATACCGGCGGGTCATCCGAAGCTCCGCTCGCTGATCCGTCTCAACCGTCGATCCGATAGAACGCTTCGGCGGTTCGCCAAATCATCGCACCGTCGACGACCGCCGGGCTGGCCATGATCTGTCCTTCCAAGTGGTTTTCTGCCAGCACCTGGAACTCGCGCCCCGTCGCGATCACCGTGATGTCGCCCTCGTGGGAACCGAGGTAGATGCGGTCGCCCACCAACAACGGTGACGCGCTGTACTTGCCTCCGATCCGTTCCTTCCACACGGTTTCGCCGGTCGCCGCACCGAAACAACTTGCGATCCCGTTGTCTTCGATCACGTACAGCAGTCCGTCGTGCAGGATCGGAGAGGGTTTGGCCGGAATCCCGCTGCGTACGGTCCACATCACGTGGGAATCCGTGACGTCGCCCGTGCCATCAACCCGAACGGCCCACAATTGCGGCTTGCCGAAACCGGTGCAGAAATACACGACGCCGTCCGAATAGACCGGCCGCGGAACAACCGAGAACCCCTTGCCGTGTCGGACCTTCCAGATCTCCTCACCGGTTTCGCTCTGATAGGCCACGATCCACTGCGACCCCATGCAGATCAGCTGCTCGCGGCCCTTCGGGTCGGTGATCTTGATCGGCGTACAGTAGGACTTTTTCTGATCCCCGGACGGTGCATCCATTTGTGGTCGATCCGTCTCCCAAAGGGTTTCTCCTGACTTCTTGTCCAGCGCCGCAACGTATTGCCGTTCCATCCCGTCCTGGATCAAGATCAGCCGGTTCTGGTCGATCAGCGGCGAGCTACCCGGGCCGACGGCGTGGTCCAGTGGCAGACGCCGATGCCACAGAATGTCGCGGCTCTGGCGATCGATACAGAACGTGCCGTACGTCCCGAAGTGACAATAAATCTGTCCCCCGTCGATGACGGGAGTCGGCGACGCATAACTGTTCAGAGAATGAATCGGATCGGGACGATCAATCTGGGTCAGTTCGATCGTTTCCCGAAGCGAACCGGTCTTCAGATCCAACACCAGCAGCTTCAATTGAATCGACTTCGCGACAGCCAGCTGTTTGAATTTCTTCTCTTCGATCCCGGCCGATTTGAGCAGTTCCAATCGCTCCGTTTCACTGGGGAAAACCTCGACCGCGGTGGTGGCCCAAATCTCGCCATCGGCGATCACCGGAGAGGACCATGCTTTTCCGGGAACCTCGGTTTTCCAAGTCACTCCCGATTGCTCACCAAATTCCAGCGGCACGCTTCGCCCGGAAACGATGCCATCGCCCTGGGGCCCTCGAAACTGGGGCCAGGGCGTGTCGGCCGTGCAGACCCGAGGTGCGGCGAAGACAGTCAGGGCGAGAACAAAGATGAATCGACGCATGGGCGGTTCAAAGCGAGTTGGCGAAGGAAAGACGAACCGGCAATCGCGAGTTGCGATGCGCCGGGCCGTTTGCCGTGGTGGGTCCCCCCGGCCGCGAGGCAGGTGCACCGTCACAAATCGGTGCCGGCCAGCCAATCGGTGCCGGACGACCAATCGTTGACGGACAAGGGGGGGTGGCAGTTTCGGCCGCAGTATAGCCGAACCGCTCCCCCGTTCGGAAACATCCGCGAGGTCACGACGCTAAAATCGACCAATTCGCTTCGCTCCCACCGCCCAAGACGACACCCTCGGATGTTCCAACGCAGAACCCTTCTCACCGCGACCGCCGCCGCGACAGCGTGCCGTTGCCTCCCGTCCGCTCACGCCGATGCCGACGGTTTCCAGTTTCGCTACAGCCTGGCATCCTGCATGTACGGCTACACTCCGATCGAACAAATCCTCCCCGAGGCGAAGAAATGTGGTGCGACGGGAATCGACTTGTGGCCCAAAGTTCACGGCAATCAGCGGGAGCAGTTGGATGAGATGGGCGAAGAACATTTCACTGAACTGCTCAACCAGCATGAATTGAAGCTTTCGATCATCACGCAGTACAAGCTGGGCCCGTTCGGGATTGACGATGAAATCCGGCTGGCGGGACGCCTGGGTTGCCACACGGTGGTGACCGGCGGTCAAGGTCCCAAGAACCTGAAAGGCGCGGAACTGAAAACGGCGATCGCGGATTTCCTCCGCCGCCTGGAACCGACGCTGAATCTGGCGCGAGATCACGGCGTCCGCCTTGCCATCGAGAACCACGGCAACAACCTGATTCACGATGCCGATTCACTCCGCTATCTAGCCGACCTGGGCCCGCGCGACGCGATCGGGGTCGCCCTGGCTCCCTATCATCTGCCCCAAAACCCGGAGCAGATTGCGTCACTGATCGAAGACGTCGGGGACTCCCTGTCGGTGTTCTATGCGTGGCAACACGGCAGGGGGAGCACCAAGAAGCTGCCCAAAGAACAAGAGCTGTTGCAGATGCCCGGCCGCGGCGACTTGGACTTCGCGCCCCTGGTTCGATCACTGGCCCGGATTTCCTTTGCCGGTTGGACTGAGATCTTCATGCACCCGGTTCCCCGAGGCGTTCCGATCCTGGACAGCACGGCGGCCGTGACGGAAGAAATCAACCGCGGCCGCAGGTATTTGGAATCCCTGACCTAGGTTCGCACCGGAGTCGCAAAGCGACGACAGCCCCCTGCCGACGGCGCAAGCCGACGGTAACGGTTCCCCCAATCGCCTCCAGCCGCGAAGCGGCGACAGCATCGCCTAATCCGCGAGAAGAGCGGCAATCCTCCCATCGCTCCGCTGGCGAAGTTAAGCAGCGACCGCGTGACCTTGAACGCTCGACTACGACCCGGATTCCACAGCCGACTTCAAGGTGCCGCCGCTGGTCAACGTGACGGTTCGATCACCGATGTCGATCTTGACATGATCGGAATTGATTTCTCGAACCACCCCGCGAACGCTGCCGATTTCGAATTCGTCACCCACGCGCAGCTTCAAGGTCTTACCCCGCGTGCGAACATTCATCCACGCCGTCCAGTCGTTGGCTCCTTGCACCAGCCCGGTCAGGTAGGTCTGCTTGGCGTCGTCGAACTCCGGTTCCACCTCCGGCTCTTCTTCCTTCGGAGGGGGCTCCACAATCTTCACCACCAGCGACTGTTCCACCGTTCGCGTGGGGTAGCCGCTATCGATCGCTTTGACGACCACATCGAACTGCTTCAATTCATCGGATTGCACTCGGAGCGTTCCGCTGCGGGGATCCAACGAAACCGAATCCGGCGCGTCGACCAACTCGTACGTCACGGTCTGGCCCTCGGGATCTTTGAAGGCCAGCGGAAAAGCTTCGTTGCGTCCGACGGTCGCTTGAAGCGTCCGGTCACCGCTGTACGACGGAGCCTTGTTGGGCGGTTCAAACAGGTTTCGGTTCAAGATCGGTTCGGAGTACGCCACCGATTTGGGGTCCACACGCCAGGAGTCCGTGGTGGGTTCGACCGCGTCAACCGGAGCGTCGTTCAATGACATCACATCGATCATCAGGTCCACGGACAGCCCTTCACCGGACTTGATCGGCTTGATGTTCAGCTCGCGAATTCGATGCAAGTAATCCTTTGCCTGGACATCGTGTATCAGAGCAATGATCTGCGGCATCTGCGCGACGCCGGTCAGCTGAAACGACATCTGGTGATACAAATCAGAAACAGGCGTGATTCGGTCGGCGCTGACCTTGGCGGCGCGAATATTGTGCTTTTCAACGATGTCAAACAACCAACGCTGGTAGGTGCTTCGCGCCTGTTCGGTGTCGCTGGAAACCGACCGCACCAGGTATTCGCCCATCTGGCGGTCGGCAAGCGCGCCCTGGTTTTGCTTTTCCATCAACCGCATCCGCTGGTCCTCCAGCGATTGCAGGCGGTTCTGACGCGTGTCGATGGCCGTTCGATACTTGTTGAATCCCCACTGTCCGATTCCCAGCACGAACAGCCCGCCAACCAGGATCGCCAAAATACGTTCTCGCTGGTTCATGACGTCACCTCCGTTTGACCTTCGTCGGTGGTCGGAGCCTCGGCGGAATCGCTTTGGGGTGCATCGCTGCCGGCTTCAGAGTCTTGTGCTTCACTCTCCGAATCGGCTTGCGAAGCATCCGACGCCGATGCCGACTCGGTGTCGGTCGTCTCCGAATCGCCCGCGTCGTCGGTTGTCGCCGGAGTCGCTTCCGCGGCGGCAAACATCTCCGCCATGCGTTCGTAGCGGGTGTTTCTCAGATCGCTGCCCGTCACCATGATGGTCTCGGTAAAGTCCCAGCGGTATTCGCCGCTTCCCTTCTGCTCCTGCGATCCCTTGCCGACCACGCTGTGATTGGCATCGCGGAGTGCGGCTTCCATCGCGTTGATCACGTCCGGTTCGGACACAGCGCCGGAAATCTGCAGTTTTCCACCGCCGCCGCGTGTATCGGCGGTCGCCGAAAGGGTTTCGACGATCAGCTTGTCACTCGGCGGAGCCTTTTCCGCAAACCGCCGGATTTCATCCAGCCAGTTGACGTCGCTGTCCAAAAACGCGTCGATGCGCTCCGTGCGGGCGATGCTCGTGTCGGCAGCCTCGGAGAACGGCATCAGCAGATTGACCTCGTTGGTCGCGTTGGCGATTCTTCGGTCCCAGTCGGCAAGCCGCTTGTAGATAAAGAAGCCGATCAGAAAGACGGCCACCAACGGCGCGGCGATCAGCAGTGCCCGACGCAGCCGATCCGGCTCCGCTTCGACCCGTTCCCGTGGGTTAAGAAAATCGATCAGCGTTTCCGGCGCCGCTTCATCGCTGGCAAGCAGGCCCACCAGCGGAGCCAAACGCCCAACGTGTTCGGGCATTTCATTTGAACTGACCTGACAATCCACCAGGCTGAACGGGTCGACGGCGATCACGTCGTCACAATCGACCGTTTCCTTGATGACCTCGACGTCGCCGGCGTGAACCGCCTGGGTCCCCCAGACAACGATCCGGTCGGGCGTGGCGCCTTGGGCGCAAGCCACCATGGTGCGTCGCAATTCGCTGGACAGCGCCCGGCGACGTTGCGGCTCGCTTGAAGGAAGTTTCACCGTCCGCACAAAAATCACTTTGCCTTGCCGGGCGACGACCAGTTCGGCATCGTCGGCCAGCAAATCAATCATCACGCACACTTCCGGTGTCCGCGTCCGCTCCAAGTACAGCGACGCGGCGGCCAGGGGACGCAAAGCGACCCGCTTCAGATCCAGGTCCGCGGTCTGGCAAAGCTCTTTGATCTTTTCCAGGTCTGGCGGACCGACCGCGGCGGCAATCAACGTGTTGGCCTCGGGCGTGCGACCGGTCACCAGGTAATCCACAATCGCTCGGTCGCTGGCCGACGCGAAGCTACGGATGGCCTGGTAGCGGACCATGTCCGGGAGCTCGTCTTCCGGAACGGGCGGCAACTGCAACTCTCGCAGTTCCGCCTTTCCGCGCCCGATGGCAACCAACACGTCGGTCTTCTGCAGGCCGAGCTCGTTCACCAGCGAGCGGAGCTTTTCGGACACGGAGTCGCCTTCGGCCAGGCGAACCAATTTGGCATTGGTCACCTGAACCCGCGATCCGGAGCAGTTGGCGACGACCAACCGCAGTTCGGAGGCGTCGTAATCAAGGGCAATTTTTTTTGGCATACCGCTAGTTTAGCTCGAAGGATTCGATCCCAGCGCCCGGTTCAGCGGGGCTTGACGAAAAAAGGCAGGTCGTTGTTGGTTCCGGGAGCGCGGGGGACGGAACCGGACGCCGTCACCGCTCACCGGAGCACCGACGGCCACGTGCGAAGGCTCTGGCACGCTGCACACGCTGCAACGGGATCACGGCACGGCACCGGTTTCCACCATGGCATTACGGATCCCCAGGACGGAAAGATCGAACGACCGCCCGAGATGGCTCAGATCCCTGTACATCACAATCTTTGGGTTCACCGTGGTGGCGTCGATGATCACTTCCTGACGATGGGCCAGACCGGACGATTCGAAGTATCCCACCACCTGGGCGCGGTACACATCACCGCCCCCGGTCAACAACGGCAGCAGAGATCGCATTTGATCCAAGGTCACAATCCCCTCGACCAACGGCCACGTTTCGAAGTTGCGATTTGCATCGTCCTCGGACGACGCACGAGCCTCCAAAATCAGCTCCACCTGTTCCGCATCCAACAGCGGAATGCCATACAACATTTCAGCCGGGCACTCATTCAAGTTGATTCGTCCGGGCATCGTCGGTTCGTCGCTGGTGGACAGCGCGTCCATGATCAGCGGCAGATACGACGGTGCGGTCAACAGACTGAACGGGCTGCTGTACCGCACCGCGTTGTCGCCTTGACCGATCGTCACGGTCGCGTCGATCAAGTCCAACACCTGATTCAAGTCGGTTCCGCCGCCACCGGACAGGTCCAACTCTTCCAGCAAATCGCTTGTCCAGACGCCGCCATCGCGGGCGGAGTCGTTGTTACCGCCGTTGCCTCCGCCTTGCTGTTGTCCCTGGTTGGGCTCCTCTTCGCCCCCGGAGGCCAACGCGTTCAACGACGCGGCGGGAGCACCGGCGATGCGATAGGCACAGATGAAGCTCGCGAACGTTTCGTCCTCCAACGCCGCGTTCAAATCTTCGTAAAGCACCTCCAGATCGTCGGCGTTGACGTTGATCCGAAACGAACCGTCACGACGTTTATTGGCTTCCCTTCCGTGCACGGTCAGGTAGGCAGCCAGGCCCAGCGCGCCCGGCGTGTCGACGGTCACGCTGAACCGCTGTTGTTCATCGGGATCCAGCACGCCGTTCCGATTGGCGTCGGCGCCGAACAACAACGTCGGCGTCATCCCCCGGACCAGCAACAATTCTTCCACGCTATTGATCGGACCGTTGGCCGGTTCGTAGGGCGTTGGCAGCGTCGTGTAGTACTCCAACTCGGCTCCGTAGGGACGTGGCTCGTCGTCTTCGTCCAGCCAATCCATGATGCAATCGGCCAAATCGGGCGTCATCCCGGGCAACCCCAGCAGCAGCGACGTCGCCAGCGAATCGCTTTCCAGGCTGGCGTCGGCATCCTCCTCGCCACCCGAGGCGTCGCCCATCAGACTGACCGCCGCCATCAGCCCCTGTGAGTTTTCATCCAGAATGGTGAGCGTGTTGACATTCAGGCGTGCCGATTCATCCTGCAACCCGAACCGGATTCCTGAAAGCGCCCCCATCTCATTCAGGTTGGGAGCAACGACGGAGAAATTGCAAACGTTGGCGGAGTCCTGATTCGACACCGCAATCGCCTGGAACAGATTCGGATTGTTGAACACACCGCCGCTCTCGTCACGAACGGTGGGCGGTTCAGAGAGTATCAATCGGATCGCCTGCACGCCCGACTCGCCGGCCACGCGGGCGCGCACCATGTCTCCGGACAGGTACGCCGCATCATCGTAGGCCACCATCATTCCGGTGAAGGAATACACCGACATGGTCGCGACAACGACCACCAGCAGCACCAAGACCAGGAAAAAACCGCGGCGCGCATTTCGCGCATTTCGCGTCGTACTCACTGAACGCTTCATCAGATTCCCGCCTCCGGAACGCCCGTGTCGGTTTCTTCCAACGTGATCGGCTGGGCCAAGGGCAGTTGAACGACATGCCGAAACACCCGCGGCTCTTGCTCGGCGGCGTCCAACGCAGAGTCTCCGGCCATGGTCATTTCGATCTGGACGGCCAACGGCAGTTCGCCCAGTTCGTCGCTGTTCCATTGGATCTGCCAGGTCACGCCGTCCCAATAAGAAAACTCGATCGACGTGATCTCCGGGGCGATCACTTCGCCGGTCTGGCCCAATGAAGCAACGTTCCCGGAGGTAATCGCGAATGCGGTTGCGGCACGATCCAACACCCTCCGCACCAGCCCTCCGCTCTCGCCGGACTCGGAGGGGTCACCGACCGCCTGAGAGCTGCCCGTCAGCGAATCATCCACTCCAAGATTTCCCGCTCCCTGCACGTAATAGGTCACGGTCTTCACGTCGCTGGGAAGATCCGCCAGGTTGCCTGGATCGGCATCCAGCAGGACGTTGTACTCCTCCAAACGCGGCAGACGGCTGGTATCCATCTGGATCTGGTACTGGTTGCCGATCAATCCCGGAGATTGCAGAACCGCTGTCCCGGCGGTCAACGTTTCGACCGTTGCCGGTTCTTCTTCGGCCAGGGCGGGATCGTCCATGCCGGCGGCCTCCATGTCTTCCTGGCTCTCCTGGTCAGTCGAACCGCCGCCACCACCACCGCCGCCGCCTGCTCCACCACCGCCAGCGGACGCGCTGTTGGACAGCAGCGTTGCCAGGGCCGAGGTATCGATCGGTTCGGAATGCAGTGAGGCCCGCAGATCGTCCTCAATCATTTGAATGACCGCGGCGGCCAACATGGTTTTGCGCATTTCAACGTCGCTGCTATCCATGTCTCGCGCGTAGAAACGGAACGCGGAGTTGATCAACGTCATCAGGACCACGGCCAGGGACAACGTCAGAAAGAGTTCCAACAGCGTGAAGCCGCTGCGAACCGGCGCGGAAGAGTTTTGACGATCGTTTCTCATATCCCGGCCTCCGCACCGCCGCTGGCAATTTCCTCTCGGGCCGCCAACTCTTCGGCCTCGGCCGTTTCCAAACCCAACAGCGGATCGATGACCCAGCGGTCGAGCGCGTAATTGGCCAGCGTTTCCTCGCCGTTGTTCCCTAAAGCCTTGACGGCGACGCGCAGCGACAGCAATCCATCCAAACGCCCCGGCATGACTTCGACGGAGTACACAAAACTGCCGGCCGATTGGCTGTCGAACGATTCGATCGGTGCGTCAATGATTGTCGCCGGCGATTGGCCGGCCTGGATATTCAACAACTGCTCATTCAATTTGCTTTGGCACAGCACTCGCGCCGTCGCCAGCGCGCGGGCCTCGCGGGCGGCGCTGACGCCGGTCCGAGCCAGCTGGGCCAGGATCGCCAGGGACATCCCCAGGATCGAGAGCGCCAGGATCATCTCCAACAATGAAAACGCGTTTCGCTTCACGGATTCGGCCCCACGTCGCTGACGGTGACGTCGCCCGTGATGCCACGCATCTTGACGGTGATCTGCCCGTGAACCGGATGCGACAGCACCACCGAAGCCGTGCTGGTTGTGCCATCGGGGTAGAACAGGATCGGTTGGCTGTATCCGCTGACCTGATCGCTCAGCATCGCCTGTTGGATCTCGGCCGCACGCGCCGCCGAAACGACCGAGACACTGCGCACGACGATCTCTTCCGGCAATTTGACCTCTCGGATCTGCTCCTCGTTTTGAATCACCGGAGTGATCTGCGCTTGCTCGGCTCCGGAGAGCAGCGCCGATTGCGAACCGGTCTGGTCCACCGCGTTGACCGCGTCGGTCATCGAGAAGTATGGGCGCACGCGAATGGTGTCCGATTCCAACATCGCATCGATCATCAGAATCCGCCCCTGCCGCATGGCATCGACGCGCGCCAACATGAACTCTTCGCGGATCTGGCTGGCGCCACGGACGATTCGTCTGTCTCCCAGCAGCCACGCGACTTGCGGAATTGCGATCGATGCCAGGACCGTCATGATCACCAAGACGAGCAACAGCTCCAAGAGCGTGAAGCCGCGCTCGACGCGGGGACTCGCCATCGGGCGTCCCGAAGCAGGCTGTCCCCATGCAGTTTCCCTGCGGCGCACCGTTTCCCTGCGGCGCACCGTTTCCCTGCGGCGCAAAGTTTCGCTGCGGCGCATCTCGCCAGTCGGCAACTCGCGGGTGCGTGAATTCGGGCGAAGTGCGGTTGGCAGGGACACCGTGAAAACCTGTGAAAAAGCGTTGACCCTCCGTGAAGGTCCATCGTCTCGGGCGGGTTGTCTTGTGCCGGCGTCGGTCGACCTCCCTCGCCGGCCTCGCTTGGCTGGGTGGGGCCAGACCTTTCGGGGCAGCCAGCATCTCGGGGCCGCCAGCATTTCGGACCCGACCGCATCATCGGTCCATTGTCTCGGGCCAGTCGTTCGACGTCGGCCTCTTGCGAACCACAAGGGACTCAAGCGAGACGATGCTGACCAGAGGATCGATGCCGAAGATCGGAAAGGCCCCGGCGTGGCGGCCGACGAACTCTACCGACGGGCTCGACAGGCAGGTTCTACCGGCCGGCAGATTTTACCGGCCTGCCCATGCGACCCGCTCAGCAAGATCAGGGAGTGACGGTGATGTCGTCCTCGGTGCTCATCTGGCCATCGATCCCGGCACTGCGAAGCTCGTAGCTGTTGCCGTTGACCGTGTAATTTAGCTCATTGCCCCAAGCATCCTTGGGAATTTCCGTGATGATCGGCGCGACCCACTTGGCTTTCTTGGCGGCATCGGACGGTCCGTCACGCAGCTGCTCCAACGTTTCCGGCAGACCATTCATACGGATCTGGTACATGTCAATGTTCTGCTGCAGCATTTTCAACTGCGTCGTGGTCGCATCCACGTTGGCCGCCTGGCCCGTTCCGACCACGTTGACCGCGACGATGCCCCCCAGGACCACCAGGATGGCCAGCACGAGCAACAGCTCCAACAGGGTGAAAGCGTGACGAGCCGCCGCGCGACGCCGGGCTTGAGATCGGCGACACGGTCGCGTGGAGACGTGGGAAGATGCAGAAATCATGGGCCTGGCAATCGGGAAGGAGGTTTTCAGGAAGGAATGCGGCGCGGGCGGGAATGCCCGTCCGAAGTGCCGCGACCGTCAGTTTCACCCTGGTTGCCCGGTATCGAATGCCGGTCAACCTCGCGTGCCGTTGGACCACGTGGGTCGCCGAAGTGACGCGAAACCTGCCAACCGGGGGGCACGGATTGGGCGATGTTCTCAGTAGTGTAACCGTTGGTCGATCAAAAGGTTTCGCATCGAACCGCATCGGTCAAGCGGATTGGACCGCTGATTTTTGCTGTTCGCCCGACCGCCAGAACCACGTCTACCAGGGCGTCGTAACAATTGATGCCGGCCGACCGACCGTTTTTTCCACTGCGACCCGATTCGGCCGGTCAGGTATTCTGGGGCAGAAATGCTAGAATGACGTAGACTTCTGAATATTCTGTGGATCGGTCCCCGCTTCCCCGCCGCTGTTAACTGTTGGCGAGGTCATCGGTGATCCGCTCGTCCAATCTCAGATTCTCTCGCTTCCCCTCCACTATTCGCTCGGAACTTTTGCCATGGCGGCACGCGACGACTCAGTGATTCGCGGCAGTTTGATCACCTGTTTGATTCTGCTGGTTCTCTCCCTGGCGCTCAACTTCATCCTCTGGCGTTGGGGTGACACACAGGCCACTCAGGAGCAGTCCAAGAGCGATCAGTTGGCCAACGCTCAGAACGAGATCCGCTCGTTGGAGGAGAACGCGATCCTGTACAAGGCGATGCTGGGGATCGGCCAATTGTCAGAAGACCAATACGAAGCGTTGGCCACCAGCAGCAGCGGCGACGCTGACCTGGATCAGATTTCGACGCAGTTCTACCGCGACATGCAGGTGTTTGGCTCCGACGTCGGCATGCAAGACCGCAACTATGCCCGGCTTCCGGAGTACTTCACCAACACGATTCGGTTGCGAAACCAGTCGTACAGCCAGGCGCGTGACGAAGCAGCTCAGATCCGGACGCAAGCGGAAACTGACATCGATGCCGCCCGCACCGCCCAGCAAAAAGCCGAAACGGAACGGGAGAACCTGGCCAAAGAACTGGCTGACGAGCAGTCCCAGTTTGCGACCTACCGGAACGACATGCTGCAAAAGATGGAGCAGGCCAAGGACAGCAAGACAAAGAGCGAACGTCGGCTGCAGGAATTGCAACGTCAAGCCGGATCGGAACGCAATCAATTGACCCAGAAAGCACAGTTGCTGGAGAACACGATCGAGACGCAGAAGTTGGAGCTCAACCGTCTCCGCTCCGATCGGTTCGAAAACGTCCAAGGCGAAATCCGTTACGTGCTGCGTGGCGGCAACATCGTGTCGATCAACCTGGGTTCGGCTGACGCTCTGCGTCCCGGCATCACCTTCGGCGTGATCGATCGCGACGAAACCTCGCGGTTGCAGGATGCGAACGTGAAGGCGTCGATCCAAGTGACCAAGATCCGCGGCCCCCACCTGGCCGAAGCCCGCGTCGTGGCGCAACCCGCGATCGGCAACCCGATCATCGAAGGCGACGGCGTTTACTCTCCCTTCTGGGCACCGGGACGGACGGTTCGCATCGCTTTGGCAGGTGATATCGACATTGACGGTGACGATCGTCCTGACAACGAAGCGTTGGAAGGCATGATTCAAGCCGCCGGCGCCGAAGTGGCCGCGCGGGTGCTTCCCTCCGGCGAAATCGAAGGAAACTTGGATGCGGGTGTCCGCTTCATGGTGGTCGGTGAAACGCCGGACCTGGGCGGCCAAAACGAAGAACAAGCCGCTTCGGAAATCGCCGCGATCGGCGTCGCCAAGCAGAAAGCGACCGAGTTGGGCGTCACCGTCATCCCGGCTTGGAAACTGCAAGAGTTCCTGAGAACCCTGGACGATTCGCTGACGACGCCGCTCGGTTCCGCCGTCCGCGGCGAGGACTTCCCGCCGGAAGCGGTCCCGGGACCCTCACGTCGTCGACCGGTGGATCTGCCCAAAGAGTTCCTCGAACAGCGCGACAACATGCAGCGGAACAACGAAATCGTCCGCCCGTAGCCGGTGCTTGGTGATTCCCGCCGGTGGTGAAACACCCGCTGCCGCTCTGCTTTCTTTACCGCGACGCCGAAGGCCCCATCCGGTCTTCGGCGTCGCCGCTTGAGGGGCAAGTGCCCCGGGCGATTTGAACGTTCCGCGGGGCAAGGCCGGCAGTGCCGGCGCGTGCAGTGCGTTCCCGGCCGGGAGCCCGGGAACGAGGCGGGCGACACGCGCGTGCCTTGGATTGATTCTCCCTGGTGCCCTTGTTCCAAGGCTCTCGCCTTGGAACAAACTGCTTTGCAGGCTCCGCCTGCAAGCTCCCTAATGTGATACGACGCCACGGCAAACTTTCGCGGTTGAACGGGCGTTTGCAATCGTTGCCTGCCCCGGATCTGCACCAGCGTGTCCGTCGGGTAAACTGGACGGTTCAGCGTCCCATCCCGCGCCGTCCGTCGCGTTCCCACAAAGAGGTCGACCCATGGTTGTGCAGCGTCTCGCCATCGCCTTCATCTTGCCACTCGCGATTCTCCTGCCGACCGATCGGGTCGGCGCCCAAGAATCGAACGATCGCGAAACTCGACTGGCTGAGTACCTCAGTCAAACCGAGTTCGTCGGTAAGTTCACGATCGACGGCCAGGAATCGCCCCCCAAGACAGAAACCTACACCATCAGTTCGTGTGAAAAGTTGCCCACGCCCGACCTGTATCGATTGAAGGCGCGGATCAAGTATGGCGACATCGACCAGGAAGTCCCCCTGGACCTAAAGATCCTGTGGTCGGGCCACACGCCCGTGATCACGCTGGACGCCATGTGGATTCCCGGGATGGGGACTTTTGATGCCAGAGTGATGATCCGGTCGGGACGTTACGCGGGAACCTGGCAACACGGAGATAAGGGCGGGCACCTGTTTGGAAAAATCGTTCCCATCAAGGGTGCCGATGAACCGGCACAGCCGAAAGACTCTCCCGCAAGTGGTGAAAGCGAGTAGTGGCTGACTGGTACAACTACCCGCAATACTTCGACATGCTGTTTCGCGACGAAACACCCGTCGAAGTGGAGTTTTTTCAGCAAGCCTTTGAGCGATTTGCTAAAGGCCCTGTCAATCGAGTGTTCGAACCGGGGTGCGGTAGCGGGCGTTTGGTGGTTGCCATGGCCGCCAAAGGCTACGACGTGACCGGTTTGGACCTTAGCGATGCGATGCTGGACTACATGCGTCGAAAACTGCGGCGGCGCAAGCTGGACGCCACCTGCATCAAGGGCGACATGACGCGGATCGAAACGTCTCAGCCCTACGACGCCGCGTTTTGCACCTACAACACGTTTCGCCACCTGCTGACCGAGCAAGACGCCCTGGCGCACTTGCGATCGATGGGCGATGCGATTCGGCCTGGCGGCTTGTACATCCTGGGGATGCATTTGATCCCGGAGGAGGAGTACGAAGCGGTCGTTGAGCGTTTCAAGATGCGCCAGGGGGGCACCACGCTGTGGACCACGATCAGCGTCCCTGAAACCGATCCGAAGAAACGATTGGAAACGCTGCGGGTCGTCCTGAAAGCCGTGCGTGCCAGCGGGGAAACGATTCGTATCCGCAGCGAGTTTCCGCTGCGACTTTACACGCCGACGCAATTGAAACGGCTGCTAAAGAAGGTGGACGATCGATTCGAAATCGTCCGGTCGTTCGACTTCTCCTACGACATCGACGACCCGTTGCCGCTGGACAAAGAATTGATCGAAGCCCTGGTGGTGCTGCGACGCAAATGATGCGAGTCGGCGATCGGTTTTGTCAAAGAACATGTCGCAACCTTGATGTCGTGCACCGACACGCATTCAGGACAGCTTTTGGTTGTTCCGGTGCCGGTCGCGATCCCGATTGGTTTTCTTGTCCAGGTTTCGCCGCAAGGCATCCGTCAAATCCACGCCCGACTGGTTGGCCAAGCAGATCGTGACGAACAACACGTCGGCCAGTTCGTCGCCCAGATCTCCGGGGACGTCGGACGACTTGTAGGTTTGCTCGCCACAGGTGCGAGACAGGATCCTGGCGACTTCGCCGACCTCCTCGACCAATTGAGCCAAGTTGGTCATCTCGTCGAAGTAGCGGACACCGATCGTCTGAATCCAGTCATCGATTTGCCGCTGCGCCTGGCGAAGGGTGATGTCCTCCGAAACCGTTTCCGATTGGCCGTCGCTCATTTCGCCAACAACAAATACGTTCCGCTCTTTCCGGCAACCGCCAGATCGACTTTCTGATCGCCGTTCAGATCTTCCGCGACGATCTGAAGTCCGCACCCGACATGTCCTTCGTCGATCGTGTACCGCTGGAACGACTTGTTCGTCGGATCCCAGGTGTAGTAGTACAAACACGGCGGTTCGTTGCCGCCCGGATCCTTGCTGTTGTGGGCGTAATAGCGTTTGCCGGTGATTAATTCTTTGTTGCCGTCACCGTTCAGATCGGCCCAGGCCAATGTGTGCGGTTGGCTGTAGCTGGAATCGATTTCGTGCTGGGTGAACGAGAGCTTGCCGGTTTCTTTGTCCGGGGCCGTTTGCTCCCACCAGTACAGCCCATAGTCATGGCCGTTGCCCAGGATGAGATCGCTGTCACCGTCGCCGTCCAGATCGGTGACGATCATGGGGAGCGAACTGTGCAAATCCCAATCGGCGTGGAACGTCCACTCCTGGCCCCAGGGATCGGATTCCGGTTGTTCGTACCAGCCTTGGCCGACCAAAACATCCTTCCGCTGGTCACCGTTCAGGTCTCCGACGGCCACGCCGTGACCGTTGGCCGTTTGCCCCAGAGCGTGGGCGGCCAGCGCGTACTTGGCTCCATCGCCCGACTTCTTTTCACCGGCCGCCTTTTCGCCGCCGGTCGTCGGACGATCCACCAACCGATAGACCATCATCGGGCAATCCTTCTTCCAACTGTTGACGATCCACTCGGGGCGGCCGTCGCCGTCCAAGTCCTCGAAGAGCTGTCCTTCGTTTTGCGATTTCCGCGTGTCTTTTAACAAGTGTTTCGGCCATTGCTTGCCAAGACGCAACGCCTCGGGGCCGGGGTTCTCATACCAGTGGACTTCCGTCGGCAAGAAAGATCCAGCCACCACATCCGGCAGCCCATCCGCATTGACGTCAAACAGATAATCGCCGTTGCTTTCGACGTAACCGTTCCAGTCGTCGATGTTTCGCAGCGGGCGTGCGGCCCAATCGCCGCCGCGAAACCATTGGCGGCCGGCGACGAGGTCGGTTTGACCATCGCCATCGACATCTCCTGCGGTGATTCCCTCGTTGGCATCCAGTGCCAGCATGCGAATGGAAAACTCGACGGGATCTTTGGCAACGGCCTTCGACGGACCGCCCCCAAATAACGACAGTGCCGTCAAACCGATACAAGCAATCGAAGATCTCAACATGGTGGGGAGCCGAAACGGAGGAAGGGGGCGGGGAACGGCACCGAAAGTGGGCCGGAGGCGGTGGACCGGAGCAAGCCGAACTATCTTACTGAGTTAGCCGATTTGCCCCAATCCGATTCACCGGCATGGATCTCGCAACCTAAAAATACCGAGAAAAAGCACGAAATTCCAGCTTTTACGAGGCTTCGGCGGTGTCAAACATGCACGGGGTGCGGCATGATGGTGACGCTCATATCAGCGATTCCCGGATCCAATCAAGGTAGACGTGAGTTTATTTATCGATTCCTCCAGCACGGAACGCGGGCCCAGCTCCGACGTCGCACATTCGCCCGCTCCTGCTGCCACTTCGGCGAACGGAAAACGGGTCGATCATCAACGAAGCGTGATTGCGAAGGTCGACGAACTGGTCTACGCGGAGGACCTGTCGACCGGGCTTTGCTGGACCAGTGAGTTCCGACGCGTTACTGCGGCGGACGTTGCCGATTTTGCCCGTTTGACCGGTGACAACGATCCGTTGCACCGCGACGCCTCGGAATCGTCCCCGTTCGGACGCCCGATCGCCCACGGCTTGCTCGGCCTGAGCATCCTGGCAGGGCTGGGAACCCGATACCCGAACGCGTCGACACTGGCACTGGTGGGCATCGAGGACTGGGAATTCATCGCACCGGTGTTTTTTGGCGATTCGGTGCAAGTGCGAAACGAAGTCGTCGACGTCCAACCCCACGGCCGCCGAGCGGTCCGCGTACGCTGGCTCCGACAGCTGATCAATGACCAGGGGCGGGTCGTCCAGCAAGGACACTTTATCACGCTGGTTGGATCTCGGTCACGTATCGTCAGCTCCAAGCCTCGCTAGCTTCGGTCACACGAGTCTCTCACACCGCCGCTGCTCCGCCCCTCCCCCGACGGCGGAAAATCACGTGATGGCGAGTACAACGACGGGCAACCGGCCCAGTCGGATCCGAGATCGGCGAACCTTTCGTGGCGAGCGTCCGTCAACAACAGTGTCGTTGCTCGGGGCCAGCGGTCAAAATTGCGTTTTCCGATCCGCCCGGGGACGAAAACAGAATGATTTGGCCGGCAAAATCCGGATTGGTTGACCAATCCGTCCTCCGCCCCGGCTCGTTTGTCCCGACCGGGCGATTGATTGGCCCCCGCAGGGCGGTCAGCTATAATGCAGTTAGTCTTTCCGCCCCCATCCCGGAGAACGTTTTTCTAAGTGCGAGAACCATACCAAGTCATTGATGACGCGCCCGAACGCAGTGTTCTGGCTCGATTGATCCTGCCAGACATGGACGTTCCGGCTGACCCGCTGGAAGAACTTCATGGGCTGGCGACGACCGCCGGCACGCAAGTCGTTGGCGAATTGATTCAGCGACGGGCCGCGGCCGAACATGGAACATATCTCGGCAGCGGTAAAGTCGAAGAACTGCGGCTGCTGGTTGAAAAAACTCAGGCCGACGTGGTGGTCTTCGACAATGATCTGACTCCGGCACAGACGCGGAACTTGGAGAAATCCACCAACGCGAAGGTGATTGATCGCACGGAGTTGATTCTGGACATCTTCGCGGCCGGGGCGAGGACGCACGAATCCCGCCTGGCAGTCGAATTGGCGCAGCTGGAATACTCCCTGCCCCGACTCAAACGGATGTGGACCCACCTGTCGCGGCAAGCCATGGGCGTCGGGATGCGTGGTCCGGGGGAGAAACAGCTGGAAGTCGACCGGCGGCTGGCCCAAAAGCGGATTCACGACCTGAAGCAGGAACTGTCCAAGGTCGAATCGCGTCGACAGCGTCAGGTCGCTTCCCGGGTCGAAGCCCCCACGGTATCGCTGGTCGGCTACACCAACGCCGGCAAGAGCACGTTGATGAACGCGTTGACCGAGGCCGGCGTTCAATCCGCCGACAAGCTGTTTGCCACATTGGACACGCGAACCCGCCGCTGGCACTTGCCGGATTGGGGGACCGTCCTGCTGAGCGATACGGTGGGATTCATTCGCGACCTGCCGCACTCCCTGGTGGCCAGTTTTAAATCCACGCTGGAGGAAACGCGTCAGGCCGACTTGCTGCTGCACGTCGCCGATGCGAGCAACCCCAACGTCTTCGAACAGATCAGCGCCGTGTACAAGGTGCTCAGCGAGCTGGAAATCGAAGAAAAGGACACTCTGCTGGTCTTGAACAAGATCGACGCGATTCGCTCGCCGGCAATGCTCAATCGTGTGCTCGATCGATACCCCAACGCGATTCCGGTCAGCGCCCGCAGCAACAAGGGACTGGAAATGCTGGCCGATGCGGTCGGCGAAGCGCTGGGGCGTGAATTCCTGGACGTGGTCGTCGAAGTCGATCCGGGCGACGGCAAACTGTTGGCCTACCTGGCCGCCAAAGGCGAGGTGATGTCGCAGCAGTTCTCTCCGGACGTGGTGCACGTGCGAGTCAAGATGCCCGCGGCCATGATGGGGCCGGTGCATCGGTCCGCAAAGTCGGTCCGGGAGGTCGATCGCAGCACCGGCACGACAACCGAAGCCGCCGACAAGTCCTCGGCGGCTCCCGCGACCGACGTTGCTTAAAACCCGACGACTGTCCCGTCGTGAGTGCCTCCATCATTCACGACGGAGACGGTCACAGGCTCCCGCAGATCGCACGCCCAGCCGTCGACGAACTCGCCACAGTGCAGATCGCGACTCACCCGATCGCCGCCAAGGCGGGACCTTTCACGTTACCGGAATAAGATCTCGCCGTGCCTCGCTGGAACCCCCAAGACAAGCTGGCGGTGGTCACCGGCGCCAGCAGCGGCATCGGTCGCTGCTTGTGTCGCCAACTGGTGGGACTCGGATGCCGCGTGATCGCTGTAGCGCGACGGCAAGACAAACTGGAAGAGCTGCAACAAGAGATCGCCCAAGCGTCCCCCGAGGCCTCAGAACGGCTGTTGCTGCTGACCGGAGACATCACCGAGGGGTCGACACGCGAGCGAATCCGGGGGGCGATTCAAAGCCAGGGAGACCGACTGGACCTGCTGGTCAACAATGCCGGGATTGGAGCGATCGGACCGTTCCTTGACGCCTCGCCGTCACGGCTTCAGCGGGTGATGCAAGTCAACTTCCTGGCGCCCGCCGAACTGACTCGGCATCTGCTTCCGTCACTTCTTCGCAGTGGCGACGCCGTCATCTGCAACGTCGGCAGCGTGCTCGGGCATCGGGCGGTCCCCGACAAGTCGGAGTATTGTGCCAGCAAATTTGCGATGCACGGGTGGAGCGATTCGCTGCGTGCAGAATTGGCCGGTTCGGGCGTCCAGGTCACGCTGGTAAGCCCCAGTACGACCAAGAGCGAATTCTTTGATTCCCTGGTGGAAACCGACGCCGGGACAAGCTCAAAAAGCTTGGGAAGCTGGACTCCGGAACGCGTCGCGAAGGCTACGGTCACAGCGATCCGTCGTCGGCGTGACGAAGTGATCTTGAGCGTCCCAGGAAAGCTGTTGGTCTACGCCGACCGCTGCTGTCCGCCGCTGATGAACTGGCTGCTGAAGAAGCGGCCTAACAAACCATGAGCCCCCAAGTTTGCCGCCCCGGAGGGGTCAAGCCAGCTGTTGCCAGTCCGCCGACTCGATCAGCTGGACGACCGGTTGGGCGCTGCGGGTCCGGAAATAATCCGGTGCCCAACGTCGCAATTCGATCCACATCGCGATGACCGCGATCAGCAGGAACACCATGCTCAGAATCAGCATCACGGTGTAAATGCTCGGTGGCTGCTTGCGATTCTCACTCGATGGAAGTGTCGACACGGTCACCCTCCAGAATAAATCCTTCGCTGTAGTCTCGCATGATCTCCGCCACCGCACGGTTCGGCTCGGTATCAAGCACTTTCAAGCGGCCGATGTAACGATCATCACGCGTTACTTCCAATTCGTGACCGCTGCGGAGCCCATCATCCGAGCCGATCGAAACCTCGACCAGCGACTTGGGACGGTTGACGACCAGCACGTTCCCGTTGCGAGCCGGCGGCGCGCCGTCCAACGGAGCGTCGGGATCGATTCCCATGTGGTCGGCGACTTCCCGGAAACGGGTCAGCTCTTTTTGCAACGAGGTGTTGCGAACTTCCAATTCCTGGCGAACGCCACGCAGTTCATTCAGCCGGTCCTGCAGCACCAACGTCTGGGCGAACAGCTCGTCGCGGTTCTGTTGCTCGTTGCGAACTTGCTCACGAAGCTTTTCGGCCGTCTCGGTCAAAGTCTGCAACTCGGTGGCCCGAATTCTGTCCAGCTGCGCCAAGTTCGAAAGCTCACCTTCCAGAGTCTGCACCGAGCTGATCCGCAGCTGCAGTTCTTCTTGCAATTGATCCAGTTGCGTTTGCAGTGCGGCCAAGGCGGTCCGACGAGCCACTTGCTCGCGACTCAGGTCGGCCAGGGCGCGCTGTTTGGCATCTTCCAGTTGCTCGTTCTGCCGCGAGATCGCTTCGATTTGCTCTTTGTAACCGGCCGGTCCCAGGACCACATTTCGCCAGTTTCGGTGCGACGCATTGACCGCCAAAGCCAGGACCATGAAGGTCAGGCTGAGCAGGAAAATGACAACGGTAAACGACTTCCCAAGTAAGGTCATTTTAAGGGCTTTCCTTTGACAGAAGCGGTCCGGTCGGTGTGTCGGTTGAATGAACGGGGAAGCGACAGCATGCCGGATTCATGGGCCACGATAAGCCGATTGCCCAGGACGTTTCGCACACTCAGGCCGCTGGGGCTGCTTTGCTAGCCAGTCGAGCGCGTTCCCGGAAGTATAGTTACCGCAAAAATCAGGTGTCAACGAAATCGGCATGAAAAGCGTCAATCACCCAGTTTGCCTTAACGGAACCCTGGTTTTCAGGTCCATCGGATGAACCTGAGAGGGGTTTGCGGGTCGTAACAGCAGACCACCACGTCGCCACGGACGCCGGTCGCTGCGTGGGACCACAACCACCCACCTCCGTTACCAATCGGCACAAACTCCGGAAAACTCCAAACCGTTTTAATCGGCAACGTCGAATCCTAAGTGACCACGCAGCGTCCGTGCCCCGTGTCTGTTCGTCGAAGTCAGTCGTCGAAGTCAGTTCGTCGAACCCGTGACCGCTGCCGAAGGGGTCAGACGTCCAGAGGGGTATTCATTGAACTTCGCCCGCCTGCCTTGATCAGCGGTCCACTGCCGACGGCCTGACACCACCCAGCGGACGGGCACGCGTCATTTCACCGACAGCATCCGTTCCAACGCCACCAGACTCCAGCGGGTCACCTCTTCGGGAACCTCAATGGTGTTTACGGGCGTTCCGTCCCGGAGGTTCTCCAGCGACCAGCAAAGGTGCGGAAGATCGATGCGATACATCGTCGCGCACATGCACACGACGGGACTGAGGAAATGGATTTCCTGCTCCGGGTGCTCGGCCTTCAATCGATTCACCAAGTGCAACTCCGTCCCAATCGCCCACTTCGTACCGGCCGGACTCTCCTGCACGGTCTTGATGATCAACCCCGTACTTCCGGAGACGTCGGCCAGGTCATTGACTTCGCGCGGACACTCCGGGTGCACCAGGATCTTGATGCCGGGATGTTGCTTGCGGAATTGATGGACGTGTTCCGGGCGGAACATCTGGTGCACGCTGCAATGCCCTTTCCACAGAATCACGCGGCTGCGTTCCAGAGCCTGGTCGTCATTGCCGCCCAATTCCATTTCGTAGGGATCCCAAACGGGCATCTGATCTTCGGTAATCCCCATCTTCAGTGCCGTGTTGCGTCCCAGGTGCTGATCCGGGAAGAAGAACACTCGGTCCCCACGCTCAAAGGCCCATTCCAGGACGGCCTTGGCGTTGCTGCTGGTGCAAACGATCCCGCCGTGCTTGCCGCAGAACGCTTTCAAGCTTGCGGCGCTGTTGATGTACGTCACCGGGATCACGCGATCGGTGTCGATCACCTCGGACATGTCTTCCCAGGCGTCCTCCACTTGGGCGATGGCCGCCATGTCCGCCATCGAACATCCGGCCGCCATGTCGGGCAAGATCACGCGAACCCGCTGCCCGCCGCGGCTTTCCAGTTTCTCCGGCCGGTTGGCGAGAATGTCAGCCGTTTCGGCCATGAAGTGCACGCCGCAAAAGACGATCGTCCGACAAGCGTCACTGGCCGCGGCCATCTGTGACAGTTGGTAGCTGTCGCCCCGCAAGTCGGTGTGCGCGATGACTTCGTCCTGCTGATAGTGGTGGCCCAGGATCAACAGTGAATCCCCCAACTGCTTTCGCACCGCCTCGATTCGCCCGACAAGCTCCCCCGTTTCCAGCGTCTTGTACAAGGACAACGGATGCTTGGCCTGGCAGTTGTCTTGTTCGACCGAACCAGGCGAGACAGTTACCGAAGGGAGTGGTTGAGAAGTCAAGTTGGTGCTTACGAGTTGAAAGGTGAATGACCGGAACGCCAGCTTTCGGGAGACGCAGATGCCCACGACCGACCGGGAGGACACGGGCGGAGCACAACTCGCTCCCCCCTTTGCCTGTTGCAAGTATAGCGCCGCCGTGCAGCGGCGTAAAACGCCCGCGGGCCGGACGTCACCACCCAAAGCGTGCGGGGGGAATCGTCAGGCCCTGTCTGGCAGGCCCTGTCTGGAACGTCGCGAAACCCTGTCGCTGCCGTCGGGCAGGACATTCTCACGTTTTCGACGCGGCGTCTAAACGAGGCTTCGCGCCTGTTGGACAGTCCGGACCTTCAATACACCAACACCGACTCGACTCGATGGGGTGCCAGGCGTTTCTCGCCTTGCAGATCCGAAAGGTGGATCAAGAAGCTGCAGGCGACGATCTCGGCTTGGCACTTTTCAAGCAGCTTGCAACAAGCCTGCATGGTGCCCCCGGTCGCCAGCAAGTCATCGGCCACAATGACGCGTTGTCCAGGCAACACTCCATCAATGTGGATGTGAAGCTCGTCACTGCCGTATTCCAAATCGTAGGAATGGGCATGTGTTTCGAACGGTAGTTTTCCAGGTTTCCGGATCGGAACGACCCCGGCACCCAGCCGCATGGCCAATGGGGCGGCGAACAGAAACCCCCGCGCTTCGACGGCCGCCACCAGGTCCACCGACTCATTCTCGAACGGCGCGGCCATCGCTTCGGTTGCCACATGCAACGCCTCGGGGCTGAGCAGCAGGGGCGCGATGTCGCGGAAAATGATTCCGGGTTTGGGGAAATCCGGGATGTCACGGACCAGACTTTTTAGATCGACAGTCATCTCGCGGTCAAAGCTCGCTGAAAAAAACGATTGGAGGATCGATTGCACCAAGGGGACCTTCCGGTTGGCCGGTGCCCTTTCAAAGCAGCATGGTCGTGAATCACGGGTCAAGGTCGCCAAGTCCGAACGTCCGCATGCGGCAGCCCGCCGGTCGGTCAGTCCGCCGACGACAACCCGCTCGCAGCCATCCGACTGGAAGCGATCAGGTCCCGGTGGTGGTACCACAATCGATGCAGCCATAAGAACAAGAAACCGTTGGCGACCAGCGAGCAGAGAAGAAACACGTTGACATACGGATTGGATCGGTGTCTTTCCGGCGCCGAGTCGTTCGCAGCGGGCCCGGATCCTGAATCGCTCGACGACGAACCGCCGCCGAGATCCGATCCGGAAGAGGGCGGCCGATTCACGTTCGTCCGCCCGCTCAAACCTGCCGTGCCACCGGCCATCGCGATGCGCGGGTCGATCCCTTGCGGCTGGCCGGCCGAATTGACGATCCCCGGCGGAACCGAAGCCGGCACTTGCGAGCGGGCATCGTCGCGTTGACCGCCAGACTGGCCCTTGGCGACGGCGGTTTCACGAGCCGCTTCACGGTGTTTGCGACCGATGGTCAGTTCGTAGGCGGTTTCATCATCGACGCGGTTGCCGAAACGATCCAAAATGTTTCGCTCCTTGTCGATCGGGTTGCCGTACTTGTCGTAGGACCATCCGTTGATCGGCAATCCTGCAATGTCCTTCTCGGACAACCGGGGATCCACGTCTTCCCGCCCGCGGCTGCTGGGAGCCAGCAAGTCCGAAGCCGAGGCGACCCGATCACTGCCCGAACCGCTGCCAAACTCCGAATCGCGACGTGCAAACGGCGACCCCTGATCCGGCCGACCGGCAAACGGGGAGCCCGGAGGATTGATGCCGTTGACGGCAGGCGGCGGGACGTTTGCTCCGGCCGTCGCCGATTGCGATTCTCGCTTGCGGTATTCGGCGTACAACTGGTTCACGTACGCTTGGTTCTGCAACCGTGGATCGTTGGCTGGGATCTGGAAGTACGCTCCCAGCCGGACAATGTCGTTGGCGGTCCATGTCGTCGGCAGGGTGCTCGCCTGCGTGGCACCCGCATTGGCACCGATGTTTTGCGTCCCCGAGGTTGTCGAGCTGCCGTAGCCGCCGCGCAGTTGGTTTTGCGAATAAGCGGACGCGGCATTGCTGGGCGGCAGCGAGGCCCCCGGCATTCCCAGCGTCCCGGACCCCATCGCGCCACTTGAACTGGCGGACCGGGCCGACGTTCCGGACGATGATCCCCCGGCGTTGTAGCGAGCCGGGTCGTACAGCGACGGATCAAACCCGGCTTCGGCTGCCGTCGGTGGGCCATAGACAGGGCGATCCCCTGCCGACGGGCTTCCGTTGGTTGCCGCGGTGCGACCGAATTCGGCACCGTACGTTTTGTCGGTTCGTCCCGCACCCATCGCCGGCGGCAAGAAGACACCCGATGGCGGCGAACCAAAGTTCGAACTGCTGCCCAATCCCGCTCCAGATTGTCCGCCTGCCGACTGTCCGTTGCCAGGAATCTCCTGCGTCGCCCCGACCGGGCTCACACCGGTCCCCATGCCGGGCGGACTTGCCGCACCACTGGTGGAGACGGGTGCGGTGGACGGAAAGTAGTTGGTCGACTGCGGCGAGTTGGTCATCCAGGAACTGTCGCGGACGCTGGTCGGCGCGGTGCTGGGACCGTTGGTCGTCGTCGTGGCCCGCCGCGGATCAACGCCGCCACTGAAATCGGCGAAATTCATCGCGCCGGCGGCCCCATCAACTTTGTCACGGACTTCGTCGGCAACCGTCGAAAGGGAATCGGGAATCGTGAATCCGCCAGGTCCCTGAGGCTTGAACAACCGCAAGGAAGAGGCCTTCGCTGTCGTCGGCTCCGCTTCTTCCGGCTCAGACTCGGACTTGGGCGGCGAGGCCGGCAAGGTCGGTTGCTCGACCGGTGAATAATCGTCAACAGCAGCTTCGGCCGAAACGAAGTCCCGCGTGCCGCCAGCTGAAGAGTGGATCACCGACGCGGTCGCGCGTGAATCGTCGCAACCGTCCCGCGCAGGAAAGAACGCGGATGATTGAGCCGCAGCGTCTCCGCCGATCGTCGCCATCCACAGCGCGGCGACCGCCAGAATTCGAATGGGTTCGCCCATGACATTCTTCCCTGAACAAGCAATTGGACATCAATTCCGTTTCACGCCGATTCCGCTCCAACGTGCTTCGTACCACGCCGGGAGAGGAGTTAGCGGACGGAGTTGGCACACCCCGGGCGCGTGTTTCATGGCAGAGATTAACGCGGGCCGGGGGTCTGGGTAAAGAGAGTTTTTCGGGCAATGGACCCAATCCGGTCCACCAGGCATTGGTTACCAGACGGCACATGAACCGACAGCCGCGCCGGCCACCGGCGTGACACCGGTCAAACTTAGAAAGCACACAGCCCTGGCAAACTGGGCAACTGCCGGACCATGTGCCGTTGCGCCCGCCGCGCGACGCCCCGACGCAGCCGTTCTCCCCCCCGACACGCCGCAGAAGGCTCCCACCTGTACCGTGGATTGCTTCGCTGCCATCATTGATCAGCCCGTCCACTTTCACGAGATCCGATCGATGCATCGTTTTTTTCCAACCGTGGTCCTGTCCGTCCTCGCCGCAGGATTGCCGCTGTGCGCTGGTTGTCGGTCCCAACGAAGTCCGGATCCAGGGGACGAGACATCCCGGCCGGTGGCCGTCCAATTGAACTGGTATCCGGAAACGGAACACGGCGGGTTGTATCAGGCGCTGGCCGACGGCACCTACGCCGCCGCCGGACTAGCGATGGACCTTCGCCCCGGCGGGCGCGCCACGCCAATCGGACCCGAGCTGGAATTGCAACGCTGCCAGTTTGCGATCGCCAATGCGGACGATGTGGTGATCTTTCGCCAGCAAGGCATCGACGTGGTCGCAGTGATGGCGGCCATGCAAAACCATCCGCGTTGCATCCTGGCGCGTGAGGACAGCGGCGTGCAAGGCTTCGATGACTTGGCCGGAAAAACGTTTCAGCGGCAAGCGGGTCGCGCGTTTGTCGAGTTTCTCCGTGCCGGCGGCTACCTGAAAGACGTCAAGGAGGTTCCCTACCACGGCAGCATCGCTTCGCTGGTAGCCGACCCGCAGATCGTGATCCAGGCCTACAGCTGCGCCGAACCCCTGTTGGCTCAACAACAGGGAATCAAAGTCCGGACCCTGATGCTCAGCGACCTCGGTTTCAATCCCTATTCCAGCGTCCTGGTGACGACCGGCCGTCTGATTCGCGACGACCCGGAGCTGGTCCAAAGCGTCGTGGATGCGACGCGTCAGGGTTGGCGTAACTACCTGACGGATGGACAAGCGGGGAACGACGCCATCCTGAAGGCGAATGAGCACGGGATGACCAAAGAAGCGTTGGACTTTGGCGCCAAGGTGATGAAGGACCTGGCAATGCCGGACGGCGATGATCTGGAATCGGTGGGCACCATGTCGCCCCAGCGCTGGGACACGCTGCACGAGCAGCTGGTCCAGTTGGAACTGGTGCAGCCGGACCAGGTCGCAGCCGAAGATTGTTACACGCTGCAGTTCCTGAACGCCGCCTCCACCCCAGCCGCTTCAGACGCTTCCGCGGCACCTTGATGCAGCCGTTCCCGGCGATCCGCTTCCCGTTGGGACCTCCCGCATCCGCGACTTCGACCCGGCTTCGCAGCTTGATGTCAGCTTCGCGCTTTTAGTCAGCGGCCCAGCTTGAAGTCAGCGGCCCAGCTTGAAGTCAGCGGCCCAGCTTGAAGTCAGCGGCCCAGCTTGAAGTCAGCGGCCCAGCTTGAAGTCAGCGGCCCAGATACGCGTCGATCTGCTCGGCCTTGCGGAGCAAATACGGGATGTGCTGTTCCGTCGTTTTGACCAGCCGCGAGACTTGACGCAATTGATCGCCGAATTCAGCGGCAAACTTTCGCTGTTGTTCATCACGCCAGGTCTGCTCCAGCTGATTCATCTGCGTCCCTAACGCCGTGGACTGTTCTTTCAACTGCTCGACAAATCGGTTCAGGTGCGCGGCGAATTGGCGAAGTTGCTCGGGATCGACGACGGCTTGGCTCACGGCGGTCTCCGGTGGTGAGAGAGAATGGTGTCGGTGCGGGTGTCAGGCGTGATCCGATCCGGACGATTCCATTCGTTCCAGGTGTTCCCGGTATTGCTGCCCCGTGGCATCCAACCCCAGTTTTTCTGACAGCTCGTTCAGCATTTTCAGCGCCGGCCGTTTCAACCGCGTGGGGGCAATCACGGCTTTGCGGAGTGCGACGGCCCGCAACTCCTTCATCGCCGCCAGATCCTTTCCGATGGCGATCAGACACCGCGCCCGCAGAAAATGCGCCGCCGGTGCGAACTCGTCCAGCTCCAACAACCGCCCGGCTTCGGCGAAGGAATCTTCAAACAGCTCGGCATCGAACTTGGCTTCGGCCAGCGCCATGCGAAGGGTCGTCTGGGTCGGGTCACGTTCCAGGCGGGCCCGACAGACATCGATCCGCCGACATGCCCAGTCGCTGCGACTGCGTTCCAACTCACGCTGCGCCTCGGCGGTCTTCAAACGGTGCGCAAGTTCGCTGACTTCGCGAAACTGTTGCAGCGATCTGGCCAGAATCGCTTCTTCCAGTTGATACCGGACACGTTCTTCCTCCGGGAAAATCTGAGCCGCCTGAGTCAACAGCCGTTTGGCTTCCAGCGGCCGTTCCTCTTCGCGATAGATGGACGCCAGTTCCAGGAACCCGTCCAGATCGGTCGGGTTCTCTCGCAGCTTGTGCTCAAGCTCTTGACGCCTCTCCAGCTGAACCGCTTGCTTGGAATCCGCCGGGCTGTCGATCGTCTCTTCATCCACGCCGGCCCGCGGCTTCTTCAGCAGTTCATCGGGGCGCACCGGACGCCACCGTCCGCCTTCCAGCGGTCCCAGATCGGGATTGCCCGATTGCGACAACAGCTCCGTCTCCTCGTTCTCGATCGCCGATTTCCGCGAAAGATCCTCCGTGACCGCATCGGAGTCGGAAGCCGCCTGGGGATCGCGTGCGACATCCGCGTCGTCAGGTTGGGAATCAGAATGCGACATGATCGGCGTTGGACAAGGAAGAGACGCCTGGAAGCGGAGTCACGGTCGGCGCTGCGTTGCCCGCCGACACGCCCCAAATTGTATCACAGTTGGGTCCGCGTATCAGTTTGCCGCGTGGGAGCATCTTCGTGGCGCCCGTCGAATGGTCGCGCCGACGAGAACGGAGGTGACAACGGCGGACCACCGTGGGCGGACTGTCAACTGGCAACGCGTCACTGGAAGCGACGCCGTCGTCAAACACGGCGCCGCCTAAGACTTTCCTCGGTCGGTATCGCGACCGACCGTCAACCGATGGAGCCGAATCTCACCACGGTCCGCGGACGTAGTAGTAGCCAAACTGGTCGGTATGGCTGGGCCAGTGCGGGGTCGGCAGGAACGATCCCCGAGCGGCGGCTCCCGGACGGCTGGCGTTGCGGCCAAACTGATGATGAATCGGGTACATCAGGTTTTGGCTCACGCCCCAGGAGTACGTCTGACGCATGTGCGCGGTGGGGGGGACGACCACCGCAGTCGGCTGCCCGTAGGACTGGTGGTAGTAGGCTCCGTGCCACGGGCGGTCCATGGCAAAGTTGTGCGCCCAAACCTGAGTCATCGCCAGCGGATCGCCGGCCGACGCTTTGTGTTCGGATGCAACACCGATGGTCGCGACGCAGGCGACAAGGAGAAGAAGTTTTCGCATGTTTCTGTGCTCAACGGGTTGGAAATGGCTTGAACCGATGCGGTCCGGAGGGCGGCGAGCTAGCGGGGGATCCGCAGCTTGTTCCAGTACAGGTTGCTGACGAACGTCTTCACCGGCGGAGCGTAGTAGACTGCCCGGGTGCGGTTCATCCCGCGGCCGTTGTCGTAGCTGTTGTGAAAGCGGTTTTTGTGCCAGTACAGGTACTCTTCCGGATAGAACGGCTGGTAAGTGAAGTACGTGTGCCCGACAAAGTGCGGAACGGGAAGCGGGGAAATATACATTTGGGCGTTCGCGCGGTTGCAGTTGCCCTGGGTGTAGTAGTTGTAGAACAGGTCGGAGTGGTCGTACTTGCGCGGCTGGCAACCGGCGTTCGCTCCGCCGATGCCGTGAATGCCGGCGACGGCGCCATCCAGCCCGTTCCCGAACAGGGCGGCGTGCCCGTGTCCTAGACGACCATGTCTTAGACCGCCCGCTCCGCAAATTCCGCCAGCACAGTTTCCGCCCGCACAAGCGCCTCCCTGACAGCTACCGTCCTGGCAACTTCCGTCCTGGCAACCGCTCTCCTGATAGTCGCCGATCACGGTTCCAGAATCCAGGTCTCCGACGTAGTTGGAATTGCCAACCACGGTGTCGCTGACCACCTCGCTGGAAACGATGTACGGCACCCCGGGCTCGGCGGCACCTACCGCCGAAGACGAAGTCATGGCGGCCAATGCCAGTGCGCCGCCGAAAAGGTGTTTTGCAAATCGAAGTTTCATCCGGTGGTTCCTCCGAACCGGTGTTCAGCCATTGAATCCGTTCTTGTCGCCGCCGAAATCGATTCCGCGCGGTGTTGATCGTTCAGTCGCCGAGTGGTCGCCCTCGGAAATCCGTGCAACGCGGGGGCGGGGGCCGGCGAAACTGTACGATCAGTGGTTTCGACCGATTCAAGCGGCAAAGCTCACTCGGCATTTTCCAGCTGGCGGTTTCGGAGCATCTCGCAACTTCGCTATCACCGCTACGGTCGCCACATTCCTCCCAGAGCGATCGCCGCACGGTCCGGCGGGGGCGGAAAATTCCGGACAGTCGGCAGAAATTGCCGACGTTGCCTGGCTGGAATTATCGGCGTTTCTGCCCTAACTTGATCCGTCCCCGATTGCTGAAGCCGTCCGGTTGATCGGCCGATGGATGTTGGACGCATTCTCCCTTCTCCACCCAGGACTGATTTCGCGTGGCAAAACGACGTTCTCGCACGCCTTCGGATAAGAACGGCAAGTCGCTGTTTGACGCCATTGAAGAAACCCTGTTGACCGGAGTCCCGCTGCGGCAAGCCGCGCAAGAACGCTACCTGAATTATTCGCTTTCGGTCATCACCAGCCGCGCGCTGCCGGACGTTCGGGACGGACTCAAACCGGTGCAGCGCCGCATCCTGTACACGATGCACCAACAGGGGCTGGCCAGCTCCGCCAAGCACCGCAAGTGCGCCAAAGTCGTCGGCGACGTGATGGGGAACTATCACCCCCACGGCGACAGCTCGATCTACGAAGCGTTGGTCCGGATGGCCCAACCGTTTTCGATGCGGATGCCCCTGGTCGACGGCAGCGGCAATTTCGGCAGCGTCGACGGCGACAACGCCGCGGCGATGCGGTACACCGAATGCCGGATGACCGCGATCGCCAGCGAGGTGCTGGCCGACCTGGGAACGCGGACCGTCGCGTACAAACCCAACTACGACGGCAGCCGCGAAGAACCGGTGGTGCTGCCGAGCCGGTTGCCCAATCTGCTGCTCAACGGTGCCACCGGGATCGCCGTGGGAATGGCCACCAACATCCCACCGCATAACCTTCGCGAGATTTGCAATGCGCTGTTGAAGCTGTTGCGTGATCCGGAGATCAAGGATTACCAGCTGGTTGCCAACGATGCGATCCAGGGCCCGGACTTTCCCACCGGCGGGCAAATCATCAACACCAAGGAAGAATTGCGTGAGATCTACCAGACCGGCCAGGGGACCGTCAAACTGCGCGGCACCACGGTCGAAGGCGAAAAGTCTCGCACCGGCAAGGTGCTGCAAATCAACTCGATTCCGTTCGGAGTCAACAAGGCGCAACTTGTCGAGCGGATCAGCGAATTGGTCTTCGAAGGCAAGCTGCCGCTGGTCAACGAAGTTCGCGACCTTTCGACCGACGAGATCCGGGTCGATCTGCTGCTGAAAAAGGACGCCGATGAGAACAAGGTCCTGGCGTACCTGTTCAAGCACACCGACTTTCAAAAGAACTTCAACGTCAACCTGACGTGTCTGGTGCCGACGGAGAACCCGGAACTGGGAACGCCCGAACGGCTTTCGCTGAAGGAAATGCTGTGGCACTTCCTGCACTTCCGATTGGACGTGGTGACCCGCCGACTGGAAAACGAGCTGGCCTCCCTGGAGAAGCGGATTCACATCCTGGAAGGTTTCGCCCTGATCTTTGATGCCTTGGATGAGATCATCAAAATCATCCGTGCTTCCGAAGGCAAAGCGGACGCGGCCGAGAAGATCATGAAACGATTCCCGGCCGCCAAGGGCGGATTGGATGCCGAGCAGACCGACGCGATCCTGGAGTTGAAGCTGTACCGCCTGGCACGACTGGAAATCAATGTCGTGCTCGATGAGCTGAAGGACAAAAAGAAGCGAGCCCGCGAAATCCGAAAACTGCTGAAGGAAGACACCAAGGACACCAACGCCTCGGGCCGTTGGAAAATCGTGCGGGAAGAGATCGAGGGCTTGATCGAGCGTTACGGCAAAGACGTGGTCGGGCGACGTCGCACCGCGATCGATCCGATGGAAGTAGAGATCGAGTACTCCGAAGAGGATTTTATCGTCGCCGAAGATTGCCACGTGTTGGTCACGGTCGACGGCTGGGTGAAACGCCAGAAACAGATCGCCGATCCGGCCAAAAGTCGGCTCCGCCAGGGCGACTCGGTGTTGGCCTGCGTCGGGGGCAACACTCGCGCGACCCTCGGGCTGTTCTCGTCGCTCGGCGTGTGCTACACCGCGCGGATGATCGACATTCCGGCATCGACCGGATTTGGCGAACCGATCCAGAAGCTGTTCAAGATGAAAGACGGCGAGAAAATCATTGCCGTCATCTCGTTCGATCCACGGGTGGTCGGTGAAATCAACGAAGACCCGAAACATCCCGACTACTGCCCGGAGGTCCACGGATTCGCCGCGTCCAACAACGGTTTCGCGCTGCGGTTCGGCTTGGCCCCCTACGCTGAACCGTCGACACGGTCCGGCCGTCGCTACGCCCGCGTCGCCACTGGCGCGTCGATCGTCGACGTGATTCCGGTCAGCGGGACCGAGATCATTTTGGCGGTGTCCCGCAATTGCCGCGCGATCGTGTGCGAAGCTGAAGAGATCAATTACCTTTCCGGGCCGGGCAAGGGAGTCACGCTCATCCGTTTGGGAAAGGACGACGAGTTGCTGGGCTTCAAGGCCAGTACCGGGGATCGCGATCTGCTGACCGTGGAAACCAACCGTGGGGCGAAGAAGACCATTTCCACCGCCAAGTACCGCGTGACCAGTCGTGGCGGCAAGGGCGTCGAGATTCAAAAGAACGGCCGGATTGCCAAGATCGTCGCACCGCCGCCTTCCGCCCCGGAACCGTTCGAAGACGCCTGATCGCTGACCGCCACGCGATCGGCCTGTCGGTTCTGCCCCCTTGGCGGCCAAGTCCCCCGCGACACGTCTCTTCGCCGCCTTTGTCTTTCCCGTCTCCTGTTTTCTGCTCACCTGCTGCCGTTGCCAATGACTACCTACAACGCCGACGCGATTGTTGCCCTGGAAGGCTTGGAGCCGGTTCGGAAGCGCCCCGGCATGTACATCGGCGGCGTCGGATCCACCGGACTGCATCACCTGATCTGGGAAATCGTCGACAACTCGGTCGACGAAGCGATGAACGGGCACGCCAGTGAGATCACCGTGACCCTGCACCAAGACGGACACACGATCACCGTGGCGGACAACGGCCGCGGCATCCCCGTCGACAAGCACGCCAAGACCAAGAAGTCCGCTCTGGAAATGGTGCTCACGATTCTCCACGCCGGCGGGAAGTTCGAGGGCCAGAACTACAAGACGGCCGGCGGCCTGCACGGCGTCGGCGCCTCCGTCGTCAACGCGCTCAGCAAGGAACTGACAGCCGTTGTGCGTCGCGACGGTTCCCAGTTCAAGATGTCCTTCCAGCGCGGCCTGCCGACGTCCAAGTTGCAAAAGCTGAAGGGCCGCGTCCGCGGGAGCGGCACGTCGATCACCTTCAGTCCCGACCCGACCATCTTCCCCAAAACGGAATTCGATTCGTCGATCATCCGCGCCCGCCTGGAGACGGCTAGCTTTCTGCACCGCGGCGTCAAAGTCACTTACATCGACGAAGTTGCCAAGACGAAGGAAACATTCCTGCATGAACAGGGTATCGTCGACTACCTGGCCAAAGTCCTGAAGGAACGCAAAGCACGTCCGATCCATGACACACCGTTCACCCATTCGGTCGATGACGATGTGCGGTTGGAAGTCGCCCTGCAATGGACCGAGTCCACCGACGAGCACCTTCGCAGTTATGTCAACGGCATTCCGACCGGCAGCGGCGGAACGCACGAGAACGGTTTTCGCAGCGGCTTGAACAAGGCGGTGCGAAACTACATCGACACGCACAACCTGACACCGCGCGGCGTAAAAATCACTCACGAAGACATCCGCGAAGGAATCGTCGCCATCGTCTCCATCTTCATCAGCGATCCACAGTTCCAAGGGCAAACGAAGGACCGGTTGAACAACCCCGAGGTCCAGGCCACCGTCGAAACGGCCGTCCGCAGCGAGATCGAACAGTGGATGAACAGCAACCGATCGGTCGCCGACGCCATTGTCGCACGGATCATCGCCGCGGCGCGGGCCCGCGCCGCCTCGCGGGCGGCATCCGAAGCCGTCTCGCGCAAAGGAGGTTCCAAACGGACGTTGTTGCCGGGCAAGCTCAGTGATTGCGTGTCGGCCGGAAAAATGGAATCGGAACTGTTCATCGTCGAAGGCGATTCGGCCGGCGGCAGCGCCAAACAGGGGCGCGACCGAAACTTCCAAGCGATCCTGCCGTTGCGTGGCAAGGTACTGAATACCGAAAGTGCGACGCTGAAGAAGATTGTCGACAACAAGGAAATCCAGGACGTGGTCGCATCACTCGGATGTGGGATCGGCCCCAAGATGGACATCGCCGGGTTGCGTTACGGCCGGATCATCCTGTTGGCCGACGCCGATTCCGACGGGCACCACATCACGACGCTGCTGCTGACCTTCTTCTACCGGCACATGCCCCAGCTGATCTCCGACGGTCGATTGTTCATCGCCGTCCCGCCCCTGTACCGAATCGACATCGGCAAGGAAACGTACTGGGCAAAAGATGACGCGCACCGGTCGGAGATTCTGGAAGAACATGCCAATGAACGTTCCAGACCGGAAATCACCCGCTTCAAAGGCCTGGGTGAAATGATGCCCAAGGTTCTTTGGGAAACCACGCTGAACCCTGCCACGCGTCAGTTGCTGCGGGTGGAAGTGGACGACCAGTTGGAAACTGACCGAGTGATCAGCGACCTGATGGGACGCGATGCGTCGGCGCGTTTCCGGTTCATCATGGAACGGGCAGCCGACGCGGAAGTCGACGTCTGAAGCCAGCGGACGGGCGTTTCCGCAAACGCCGCAAGCATCGTTGGCCGGTTCAGAATTTCCAACGGTACTCCATCCGCGTTCCATAAACGTCTGGTTGACCATCCCGCCAACCGTGCATCACGTCGAATCGCAGCAGCGTCGCGTGACTGATTGGGAATTGGTAGCGTGCCCCGACCGCGTACTGATCCCCCTGGGCGATGGCGCGACCGCCGTGCGGTGAAAGGTAACTGAATTCCAACAGCAACTGACGGTCCAGGTCCGCGCCGATCAAATCCACCCCGACGCTTCCGCCGGCGGTGTCCGCACCGGACGTGTCCAACGTGGGAAATCCGTTCAATCCGTCGGTGTCAAAATTGATTCCCGTGTTGCGGAGAATTCCACCGGATATCGCGGCCCTGGCAACCGACTGCGGCCGGCCCCAACCGTAAAACAGGTTCGCGTAGGGGACAAAGGTCAGCGGCCGGGTCGTGATCCAGCTGTTCTCGACCAGCAACAATCCGCCGTCCGCGGTGCGGTCCTGGCGGTCGCGGTTCTGTCCGGCATTCACGATCACACGAACACTGTTGCTGATTCGATCAAGATAGCGACGCGTGAAGCTGGCCGTCACGTTGTGATAACTCAATGATCGGTCACGCCGATCGTTCAGATAGGCATATCCGGATTCGATGTAGCCGCCGTAGGCGTCGATGAACCAGGCCGTTCCGAACGCCTGGGCATCATGCTTGCCGGCAAAGGCGGGACTGTTGAGTTGATCGAACACGGCAAAGAAGCTGAGGTCCACATTGGACCAATTCAGCGTTCGGCTGTGTTTGGCGGGCAGCGCGAATGCAATTCCGCTGACCGCGTCTTCCATCCAGATCCCGTTCTGGAACAACAGCGGCACCAAGCCCAGCGTGACCGGCAATTCGAACGGGGACGACTGGTTCGCTGCGGCACCTAAAATGACTCCCAGGTCTCCCTCAATAAACGCGGTGGCAGGAGTCAGGTTCATCTCGTTGCGGTACCGCAAGTCGCCGTCAACAAGTTCGTAGCGCGTGAAGCGATTCTGTTTATCCAGCGGTCCGACAAAGGCGTGAAACCGCTCGGTATCGGTGACCTGCAAATCCATATCCAGGTTCAAGCGGTTGGCCCAGTTGTCTGCCCGCCCCAGCGCATTCCGCCCTGCTTGGATCCCGCTGCGAAAATCCCCATAGACGTACATCTTTGGACGAACCAGATCGTAGGGTCCGAACCAATCGATTCCTCTGGGCGTGATCCCGTCGCCGTACCACACACGTCCCCATTGCACCCAGGGAGACTGCGTGGGCACCGCGGATTTCGCGTCATACACCCAAGATTCCGCACAGCCACCGATGTGGCACCGATCTAATAGGGGTGTCACGGAGAAATCTGAGAAGCAGACGTCGGGCACCCCATCACACGGGAATCCGCCCGCATCGCTTCCTGTCGGTGGGTGTTCTACAACCGGCTCGACGGAACGGAAATCACTCGGATCGGCCGCGACTGGTTGGGCGATAAACTCGGGCGGAAGGGGCAGGCGTGCCGTCGGCAACTCGGCAAAGACCGGTTGCTCGAACGGCGTGACCGGACGTTCGGACAAACCACGCCGGTCGGCATCGGCACGAACCACCGGCGGCAAACGACGCGGCCCCTGCGCGCACACGTCCGCCGTCATCAGCGCCACAACAACGATCGTTCGCCATGATTGCGATCGTCCCATCACCGCACCCGGATCGAATGGCTTTGCGGATGCAGGTCCAGCGTGTTGCCCAACATCCGTTGGATCATGTCCGGCGTGCTTTCGATCTGACGCATGAAGTAGATCGGCTCGGTCCTGCTCCGCATTCGCACACTCAACCGGTACGTCCCTCGCTTGCGGATCACCGAGGCCGGGACGGTGTAGTGTGCGGTCCGAGAATCACACGGCGGAATCGAATGTGCTTCCATGCGAATCAGCGGCGGATGGTTCAACACCGAAACCGGGATCGCACCGGGACGCAAAAACACCAACTGGTCCAGAGAGAAATTAAGCGGCAGGGCTGCCTCGCGATCGGTGCCACGAACGTTGTTGATCAGGAACTTGGTTTGCAAATTGAAAAGGTCGGCATCGCGCGGGACACAACCCGTGGCGACATCCACCGAATTCATGTCGGCCAGATCTCCGTGGCGATCCAAGTAGCCACTTTCCCAGACCCGCCGACCATCCGGATCGATCAGAGCCACATTCAACCACAACTGGGGCTGCGCCCCCAATGATCCGGTGGGCAGGTTGTGACCTTCACTGACGTTATGAATCCGGTAACTGAATCGGAACGGTTGCCCAACTTGCGGCGCGTGACGCATCAATGGCCCTTCGATCTTCAGCGCCGCTTCCATGGTCTGGGTCGCTGCGGACCGCTTCTGCTGAAGCTTCGCCAGGTTGGCATCAATAATCTTTCTCGCATCCCGTCGGTCGTCGGGCGTATCCCAGGGCGCCGGGAAGACCATCGTCGCATCGACCGTCCGCTCAAATGCTTCGGTTCCCCAGCCGGCCCTGTAGTCGAACTTCAACCATTCGCGGGGCGTGTAGCGATCGGCTTTGGGATGATGCGGGAACAAACCGGGGTGGGCGATCGAAAAACCCGGTCCCCAAAACTGGTGATTGGATTGTTTGCGTTTTTCGCCCCACGGTTTGTCGTTCAGCGATGCGACGTGATTGAGTTCGTATCCGAGCGGTTTGCCGGGCACGGCCCCCATGTGACATTGCTGGCAGGTAATCCCGCGTTCGGCTGCCGGTCCGCTGCGGTACTGCGCGTGGACAACTTCCAACCAGATTCCCGGATGCACCGCGACTTGGTGACAAGACACGCAGACGTCGCTGTTGGTCAGCGGAAGAAAGAAGCGACCCTCGCGATGGATCGCCTGGCCGGGCGACGTGTCATCGGAATTCAGCTTCAGCTTCAATGAGTCGGCGTTCGCGACCGCCCGGGCCACGCCGGCTCCGCCGCTGCCGCCGTACACCGGCGCGTGAAGATCGCCGGGAACGATGCGTCGATCCCCATTGCTACGCCAGTAGTGCTCGTTGATGCGGTGACAGGCGATGCAGGTCACGCCTTCGCGGACCACCGGCGGTGCATCCAGGATACTGGTGCTGCGTGGAATCTTCAGTTGAGTCTGAACCGGAGAATGACAGCGAACACAAAAGCTGCCCACGGTCCCCTCGGTGTACTCCGTCATCGCCTGGTCGAACCGCTGAAACATCGGCGATACCGAGGCGTAGGCGTGCCCGCTGGCCCGCCATTGTTCATATTGAACCGGGTGACAGGCTCGGCAGGATTCGGCTGACGGATAGCAATTCTCCGTCCACAGATTCGCGTGGGGATCGTCCGCCAGTTCGACTCCGTGATCGGACGCCTCCGACGAGGGTCCCAGATTCATCAGCGGATCCGTCAACGGATCCGACACTTCACCTCCCAGCAAGTCGTCTTCACCGCCCAGGCTCGAACCGCCTAGCAGGTCGGCTTCCAGAACATCATCCGTCGGCCGACTCGTTTCGCCGACGTGATGCGGGGATGCGACATTCTGGTGGCCGATGGCTGGCTGGAAATTTTTGGCGACGGAGACGTGTTGTGGTGTGGTGGCCAAACGCAGCTGGGCTCGCAGTTGTTCGGCCGTCACGGGCCGCGATTGACGCTGTGCTGCGCGGGCGGCAAACGGTTCCAGCCGCCAGGCTGCGGCCGGCAAGCGCCAACTGCGTTGAGTCGTTTCTTGATTCAGTTCATCGCCGGTCGGATCCATCCGGTCCCAGGTCTGGCGAGGTGCCGGTGATTGCCAGGATTGTCCGCGGCAAATCTCCGGAGATGACACGGCCGCCCCGAAGATGATCGCGATCCAGGCGGCTCTCAAGTGCATTCGATTCAGACACAGTTTTGGCGGAGTCGATCCCCGTCGGTTCGTCATGCCGGGTCCGGGGGGATGGTGCCCGGTGCCTTTTCTGTCGACCCGTCGCGACCCCTGCATTCGCTTTCTCTGCTACGCCCAGTGCCACCGCCGTGACCCCTGCAAGCGTCTCAATGCGTGCAACCGTTCCGACCCGCAGATCTTGCCGACCTTTTATCCGCTGTTGCTGGTTTCCTGACATCACACTCAAGAAATGCGCAGAAAGCTAACAACGGAAGGATTCCAAGCGAAGCCTGCCTGAACTGCATCTGAGTCAATTCAACGCTGAACGAACGATGGCCGAGTACTCTTACAACACTGTCCCGACGCCCAACGAACACAAGGACAATCGGTTCCGCTGTCGCGTGCTGGGACCGTCCAGGGCGATCCTCCGCGCCGGCGGGCGACCCCTGAATGTGGACGTCCGTGAAACATCGGGAACCGGTTTCACGCTGGGAATGCCGCGCCGCGTCGCCAAGAAGCTGAGAGAAGGCAAGCAGTACGAACTGTCCTTTGATGATCGTCGCATGGAAGTGATCGCCGAACAGTTCCTGGAACCGGTCGACGGCGAACATCGATTGGAAGTCACCACGCATTTTGAATACGAACCCAAAGAGCGCTGGGCGTTCCGCCTGCCGTTTACCCGCGGCCGCCGCATCGCGACACACGACAGCTCCACCAACAAGACGATCGCCTACGGAGGTTTCGTGTTGGTGCTGTTCTGCACGATGGCCCTACCGGGAATCGGCGAAGATCTGGGCACCGCTCCCCGCATCCACAAGGCGATCAAGATCGTCGGCAAGAACCTGGCCGAAGTGGTCCACGAAATCCGCAACTGATTGACCGGCGTCGCTTTGCGGCCATGACGCTCGCAGGAGCGAGGGAACTGGGGAAGTCGCGACCGTCCGAGGCGGGTTGCGACGAAATTCAAAAACGTTCTGCCGTCTCATTTCATCGCATCCGACCGGGTGCTGCCAGACGCTCAATCCTGTCCGCAGCGGACTCAGCCGGCACAATTGGCACATCTTCTCTAAAGCCTCCGTTCGGCACGACCGATACCAAATAACAGCCCGGATCACCGGGACCTTTTGGTCATGCGCCCCAACATCCTTCCGAATTGGCAGGGTGCCGCGGGCAGAGGGAGTCGAATCGGTGAACAAATCTGATAGCAACGCCACCGTCCAAGCATCCGTTCGCCCCAGTCGTTCACCGCGCATTCTTTGCCGATGGACGGTCACGGCGGCCGCGCTGGTGCTGCTGGCCAGCGGACCCGGATGTCGTTTGTGCTGTGACGGCGAGGATTTGGCCTATCCCGCCTATGGCGGTGCTTGGGAACGAACCAACCGTGATTCCGGACGCGTCGGCAGCATCTTCGATCCCGGCGGTGCTCGCGTCGCCGATCTTTCGCCGCGGACCGACGGATCGCAACCGCGGATGTTCGAACCCGGAGACCTGGAGGCTTTGGAGGGCGAGTCTTCGAACGAAATGGAATCAACCGAGTCGCCGGAAGCCGCCGATTCAGACAATCAGGAACAGGATGACGCCGAGTTCCAGGAACGGCTGGAGGAGTTCCGACGACAGCAGCGTGCAGCGGCAGACGACGAGCAAGACATCGACGTGATCCCGGGGCAATCGTTGCCGCCCGATCTGTCCTGAATCGCCTCTCCGGCAGATCAATTCTTTGGCAACCCGCCGGTTCGTCACCGATTCAGCGGCGCCCCTGGCGAGATCTCTATCAATCCGCGATCCTCGGGTATCGGCAAGCGACCGTGCTGAGTCAAACGATCCAGCTCGCGGTAGCGGATCCGCACGTAGTCCGTCGTCCGCTCCAACGCTTCATCCATCCGGCGATCGATCCATCGCTGTACTTCTCGATCGCTGACCCGTCCATCTGTCCCGGCGACATCGGCAAGCGGAACGTGCACCGTTTTCATCGCCTTCACGGAATCAAGAAACTGTTGCTCAATCGCCGGCATGGACGAGATCCTGACGTGGTCGCACTCATGTCGCACCAGCGGATCCTCCCAAAACTTCTCCGCCGCAGGAACATGCTTCAGCCACACTTCGTGTGAAACGTGCAGCTTGACGGATCGAAATCGGATGCGAAGCAGGACCGTTGGCGGCTGCCCGGCGGACGGGCGTTCGTAGCTCCAGCGCGCATGACTGTCGTACCGATAACGGAATTTGAACCGCGTCTCTCCGGCCAATGAGAGCGATGCGGGAAACGAGTCTGGAGTCTCGCGCGGCGGACCGCCCGTCAACCAACGCACGTTCCCCCGTTCAATGATCTGCTGCAGGTCCGGCGGCGGATCGGGCAGCTCCGTTGACGGGATTGGTTGGACGGCCTCCACCCGTGTCGCTTGCAATGGTGGCGTGCCTATTGGCGATACGATTGCCGGGGCCGAATCCTGTCGCGCGCTCTCGGCCGGCTCGCCATTCGTCTGCGCGAACAACTGCAGCGGTGACGCCAAGACGAGTTGTGCCAACCCGCAGGCGAGCCATGCAAACCGACGACGCGTGCGCTCGCGTGCTACCACTTCAAGAATCTCGTCAGCATTTCAATCCCGGGCTCCGTCAAGAAGCTCTCCGGATGAAACTGCCAACCTTCGAGTTGAAATTCCTTGTGCCGGACACCCATGATCTGCCGCTGCCCCCCGGTGTCCGTCCATGCGCCGACGTGCAAGCACTCGGGGACTGTTTCGGGATCGATCACCAGACTGTGATAGCGCGTCGCCGTGAACGGATTGTCCAACCCGGCGAACAGACCTTCGTTGTCGTGCACGATCGCGTCGGTCTTGCCGTGCATCAATTGCGGTGCGCGAATGATCGACGCACCGAACGCTTGGCCGATCGACTGGTGCCCCAAACACACCCCCAGGATTGGCACCCGCCCGGCAAAGTGTCGAATACACTCGACACTCACACCGGCTTCGTTGGGAGTGCAGGGACCGGGTGATACGAGCAGGCGATCGGGTGACCAACGCTCGATGTCCGCAATCGACACTTCGTCATTTCGAAAGACGCGAACGTCGATCGCCGGATCGATTTCGCCCAATCGCTGGACCAGATTGTAGGTGAATGAATCGTAGTTATCGATGACGATGACCATCGGTCGCCGTGGGTTTGCAATGGGGTTTCTGTCAATGGGAAACAATCGGCAAAACGCGAAAAAGCGATTCTTTGCGGATGGGTCCACAAACGCTCTTTAGTCGAGTTCGCACCACCGCCTATAATGACCGACATCAGGCGGTTTGCCGAGAGCCTGACGCGTCGCTCCTGCTTGGAAAACAGACGGATCGATCGGCACCGTGACGTCCCGTCGCGCGTTATCATTGTTATTCCGATGTCTGTGGCCGGCGTTCGCTGTTTCGACCGCCCGCGGACCTGTTTCCGTCGATCCTGGAATTTTCCCGTGCTGTCGGTCCGTCCCAAAGTCGCCGAACTTGCATTTCACGTGTTCAGCCGTTCGCTTCACCCGGAGCTGTATCGGGTGCATCGGGCGCGTCGCATCGAACGAAGTGGCTACCACGCCCTGGTGGAAATCACCAATTGCGGTCACGTGATCACCTGGAATTCCACGGGACCGTCGCCGGTCACCGTCTGCGAAGTCGCCACCAGCGCTCACCAACCGCTGCCCAGCAAACGCTGTCTGATCAGTCAGTCGCTCAAGGGCAGCCGCACCGAAAAGGCGAACTGCCGTTCCGGTGTCAGCTACCGCACCCACTTTCAGTTGGAACCCGTCGAACCAGATCTGTTCTTCATGGTCCAACAGCAACTTTGCAAACAGCCCACCGAAGGATTGTTGCAAACGTTCGACGCCAGCGGCCGCATGGCGCTAGGTGCTCTCAGCTACGTCAACGTCGAGACCCGACAGAACTCGATGCTGGTGCAAGCCATCCACACCTTCCCGGACGACTACGCGATCGTGAAAGTCGAATCGCTGTTTTCGCTTCCCGAGTGAACGCCAGCGTGCTTTCCCGCCAGTCCTTGATTGGCGTGATCGACTTGAAAGCTGGACATGCGGTGCACGCCCGCGGCGGACTGCGTCGCGACTACGCTCCCGTGGACCAATTTTTCGCTCGCGGTCAACTGGGGACACTTCTTGCTCAACCTCCTGTTCCTGCAATCGGAACATCAGTTGATGGCTCACACCCTGTCAATCTTTTCCAACCGGCAGGCAATCCTCTGCAACAGCCAACAGAGGCAGCCAGTACAGCATTCGCCAGTTCCGCCGTTTCAATCCCGCTGGACGGTTCTCCGACACGTCTGATCGACTGCTACCGCGCCGCCGGACTGACGGCATGCTACGTGGCAGACCTGGACGCAATCGTTCACCGGCGATGGCAGAAAGAGACGCTCTGGGGATTGGCGGCGTCCGCCGGCCATCGAACGGAACTGTTCCTGGATGTCGGCATCCGCGGCGACGAATCGGACGTGGAATTAGAATGGCTGGCAAGCTTCGCGCGATATCACCCACCGTTGACGGTGCTGGTCGCCGGTGAATCTGCCACATCACCGAACGTGCTGGCGCAATTGCAAACACGGTTCCCAAGCATCCGTTTCGCAGTCAGTTTTGATTTTCATGACGGGAGCTGGATGTCACAATCCACGACGCTGGCGCAATGGATCAATGCGTGCGCGGCAGGTCGTGTCCGCTCGGTGGTGGCTTTGGACGTGGGCGCCGTCGGCGGCGGTTCGATTCGCCGCGCCCTGGACGTCACTCGATCCCTGCGCAATCAACTCCCTGATCTACAACTGATCACCGGCGGCGGCATCCGGTCCACCAAGGACGGCCGCCGACTACTCGACGCAGGCGCCGATCGTTTGCTGGTGGCGTCGGCGTTCCTGCAGGATCCGGCCGATGAACTCCAGCCGTCCGTCTAGCGGTTCTTCCAGTTTGGATTTGTGACCAGCGACGACGTGTTTCGCCACTGCATCCTCCCGCTCGCGGGAGGGTGAAGCAGAGAACACCTGACATTGATCGCTGGATAGACCTCTGCAGAATTGCCCAACAAATGCAGGGCAGTTGAACCACTAGCGGCGACGGCGAACTTTGCGACGCATCGGATTGAGCAGTTTCTGAGTCGGCTCGGCTGGGGCGTTTAGCGGTGCCTCCGTCTTCACCGGTGCTTCAAATCCTTCGATCTTGTCGCGGATCAGCAGCTTGTTGATCCGCTGTTCGATACTGGTCAGAAAGTCACCCTGTCCCGGAACAATGAACGTGAAAGCGACCCCGTCGCGTCCCATCCGCCCCGTTCGGCCGACGCGGTGGACGTAATCATCACTATCCTCGGGCACGTCATAGTTGATGATGTGTGAAATGGTGCTGATGTCGATCCCGCGCCCGACCACATCGGTCGCGACCAGGATCTTCAATTTGCGATCCCGCAACGACTGCAACACGCGATCACGTTCACGCTGTGCCATGTCACCATGCATTGCCGCGCAAGAGGGATAGTGCTTGCTGAGTGCGCGGTACAACCGATCGGTGCCGCGGCGGGTCCGGCAAAACACGATCGCCTGCTCCGGTTTTTCCCGTTCCAAGAGCGCAATCAGCAGGTCCTGTTTCCGATCCTGCGGAATCGTAAAGTAGTGCTGCTCGATGGTTTCGACCGACATCTCGTTCTGACAACAGTCGATGACCAGCGGATCCACCATGTACGACTCGGCCAGCAACTGCACACTTGGTGGCAGCGTGGCCGACAACAGCAGTGTCTGTCGATCCCGCGGACAGCGACGCAGGATCCGTTCGATTTGCGGCCGAAATCCGATATCCAACATCCGGTCGGCCTCATCCAGGACCACGCACCAAACGTCCTTGGTGCGGAGGGATCGTCGCTGCAGGTGATCGTGCAGACGTCCCGGTGTCCCGACCACAATCTGCACCCCGTTCTCCAATTGTCGCAGCTGAGATCGAATGTTCTTGCCTCCGGCCAGGACGGCGATTTCCGTCGGCACGCCATAGGCCAAACGTTCGACCTCGCGGCCCACCTGATCGGCCAGCTCGCGAGTCGGAACGACGACGATCGCCTGAGGATCGCGACAGTCTTCCAGCGAATCGAGCTGCTCCAGGATCGGGATCGCGAATGCGGCGGTTTTTCCCGTTCCGGTGCGAGCCTGCCCGATCACGTCCAAACCCTCCAATGCGGGAGGAATCAACTCGGCCTGAATCGGGGACGGTTTCTCAAATCCCGCTTTCTTCAAGGCCCGACGCATCACCGGCGAGAGGTCCAAGTCGTCAAATTTGGCCACGGGAGGGGCCTGGGTTTCCATTTTCGTTTGGTTCATGGGTAAAGCATAACGGTCAATCGCGTTTCTCACTACGACCACCGCACGTTTCCGCCAATCGATCCCCGACGAATGACCCGGGGGCGTGGGGTTCTAACGGTTCGCGACCTGGGCAGCATCCGCTTTGGCCGCCCGGCTGGCGATCACCCGCTTGACCACCACATCGACCATCGCGCCCGCCAGGATCACCAGCCCGATGATTGCGAATTCCAGCTTGGTGCTGATCCCCAGAATGTTGATGGCGTTGTACAGCACCCGCATGACCGCGGCCCCGATCACGACCCCCAAGACATTGCCTTCGCCCCCGCGAAGGCTGCATCCGCCCAAGACGGCCGCCGCAATCGCGTAAAGCTCGTAAAAATTACCAAAGCCCGACGGCTGCACCGAATTCACGTCCAGCGAAAACAGAATGCCGCCCAACCCCGCCGCCAGGGCACACAGCACATACGCCACCACGATCATCCGCTTGGTGTCGATCCCGCTGTACCGGGCCGCTTCTTCGTTGCGTCCCAGCGCGAACAGGTATCGCCCGTAAATCGTTTGGTTCAGGAAAATGGATGCGGCGATCGCGATCAAAATCAGAAACAGGACCGGCATCGGCACCATCGTGGCAGCAAAGTTCGTCTGTCCCAACAGCATCAAGACGCCCGAAGCGATCAGCGCGGGAATCAGCGCCTTGCAAATGGGGCTGGCCGAGGCGGCGGCGGAGAGCAGCCACCCGATTGCACCGATGGATGCTCCCACCACCAGGAAAACGACCGCCATCAAACCGGATTTCAGTGCGTTTCCCGAAACCCGCAGCACCCCCACCTGCCACAAGTCATCCGCCGCGGCCCGGTCATACAGCGGAACCAGATTCCAGACGCACAATGCCAGCAGCACCAGGGACACGCACACCGCCGCGACCGGCCAGCGGACGCGTTTGAGATTGCCGCGGCCTGCCGCGATCAAGAACCACAGCACCAGCGGAATGAAAAGAATCGTGCCCGCCACCCGCATCACTCGTGAAGGCACGTCGACGGCGTCGGCCGGAACCTGGATTCCCAAAGATCGAATCTGGTACCCGCCGGCCTGCAGTAAGACCGTTCCCTCGCCAAGTTCCCATCCCAGAAAAAAACGCGAGGCACCGACCAGCGCCAGAAATGCTCCGATGACCGGCAGCGACCAGGAACGCAACCTCGCCGCACGCGCCTCAGTCGATGCCGGATCGACGTGCGTGGACGATGGCCGGATCGCCTTCCAGATCCCCCAGATCACCAGTCCCAGGCCACCGATCAACAGCATGGTGGCCCAGCTGCACGGTTTTCCGATCGCCAGCAGTCGCAATCCGTCGTCGTACTCTTGTCCGAATCCCAGCGTCCCGTCATCGGTCATCCAGCGGGCAAACCCACGGTAGAACAGCAGACCGCAAAGCGTCACCACAAACGGCTGCAAATCCAGACGCGTGATCAGAATCCCGTGCAGTAACCCCAACGCACCGGCAATCACCATCACGATCAACAGCGCAGCCCAAGGCGCCACGTCGTATTCGGTAACCAGCATCGGCAACAAGCATGCCACCAGCCCCACCACCGATCCGATCGACAGATCGATCCCACCGGTGATGATCACGAACGCGACGCCGATCGACAGGATCCCAAACAACGCACTCCAACGCGTGATGTTGTACAGGTTGTATTCACTGACAAAGCTGTCGCTCATCACCGTTGTGAACAAACACACGAACAACAACAGCCCGAAGATGCCCAAAACCTTATTCATGTCGATCCCGTCGCCAAGTTCATGATTTGCTCCTCGGTGATGGATGCCCCCGCCAATTCACCGCTGATCTGCCCTTCGTGCATCACCAGGACGCGGTCACTCAGTGCGATCACTTCTTCCATTTCGCTGGAGACGAATAAGATCGCCATGCCTTCGGCGGCCAGCGTCTCCATCAACGAATAAATCTCTTCCTTGGCCCCGATGTCGATCCCGCGGGTCGGCTCGTCCAGCAACAGGACGCCGGGGTTCATCGACAACCATTTGCCCAAGACCACTTTTTGCTGGTTGCCACCGGAGAGGTAGCGAACGATTTGTTGAGGCGTGGGGGTTTTGATCCGCAACCTTTCAATGCTGCGCCGCGTGTCCTGGGCTTCGGCGTCAAAATTGATCCACAGCCGGTTGCGAGCCTGGCTGGCCAATCCGGCCAACGACACGTTGGTTTGAACGGGAAAGTCGATCACCAGCCCCTGTTCCTTGCGGTCTTCGGGCACCAACCCCATCCCGTTGGCAATCGGTCCGGCGGGTGATCGCAGATCGATCGTCTTGCCTTGGACGCGGACGCTGCCGCCGAGAGGTTGCGTGACACCAAACACGCAACGCAGCAACTCTGTCCGGCCGGCGCCCACCAGTCCGGCCAGACCGACAATTTCGCCGGGTCGGACCGCTAGGGAAATCGCGTGCCGCGGGTGCTCCGGGACGACCAACCCTTGCACCTCCAGCGCGGGCGGTCGCGACGATACTTCTGGCGATGCCTTTTGGCTGCGTTCGTAGAACCGCGAAACGTCTCGACCCACCATGCGGCTGACCATCGCGTCATGGTCGATCTGTTCGCCAACCAATTCGCCGGCGTTCTCCCCGTCGCGCATCACCATCACCCGATCGGCCAACGCTTCGACCTCTCCCAATCGATGCGAGATATAAATCACGCTGACGCCGCGCCGACGCAAATCGCGAACGACGCGAAAGAGCGCTTCGGATTCTTTGTGGGACAGGCTGCTGGTCGGCTCATCCATGATCAGCACGCGGGCATCGGCCGAGAGGGCTTTGGCAATCTCCACCATCTGTTGGCGCCCGATGGTCAAATCTCGAACCAGCGTGTCCGGCGAGACGTCCAGCCCGACGGCCGATAAATGCCGCATGGATTCGCGACGAATCGTCGCATGATCGATCAATCCCCAGCGAGTCGGCTCGCGTCCCAGGAAGATGTTTGCGGCGACGGACAGGTTGTCGGACAGATTGAGTTCCTGGTGAATCAGTGAAATCCCCAGCTCCATTGCCCGCGACACGCCGTCAATCTCCTCCCGACGGCCGTCGATCAAGATCTCGCCCTCGTCGGGCGGTTGGACGCCGGCCAGGATCTTCATCAGCGTACTCTTGCCGGCGCCGTTCTCTCCGACCAGTGCCAAGACCTCCCCCGCACCCAACCGCAGATCGACTTGATGCAGCGCACGCACCCCCGGGAACCGCTTGCACAGCGACCGGACTTCCAGCAGGGGCACCGTGTTCGATCCGGAGGTCGCGATCACGGAGCTACCGATTCCTGTTCCGCCTGGCCGGTCAACGCCTTCAGCTCGTCCCAGTACGCTTGGACGTTGTCCTGACGAATCGCCCGGGCGGGAATGTCCAGAAACCCACCCTCGGGCAACGCTGACTTGTCGCCACGTGCCAGTTTCGTCAGCAATTCGACTGACTTGTAGCCGTACTGAAAGGGGTTCTGCACGATCGTTCCATAGCATTCGCCGTCTTTGATCGCTTGCAACGTCCGGTCATCCTCGTCGAAAGCCACCACTTTGATCTCACCGACTTTGTCGGCACCCCGGATCGCTTCCAAAATGTTCGGCGGGTTGTAAGCGAACAGGCCGACCATGCAGCCCACGTCGGGATACTTTGCGATCGCATCCTCGGCGCGACTCTTGGCCAACGCGAAATCAAAGTTATCGGTCCGCGTATCCAGAATCGTGTACTTGTCACCTTTGAGCACCTTGTCAGCGGGATCGAAGGCACGCTCCGGATCGTTGTCGCGGTTCAGCAATTCGTCGATCACGCCCTGGCGTCTTTGGTCGGCATTCAACTGTCCCAGTCGCCCGACGAAGATGATGACGTCGCCGCCGTCGGGCATCGCTTCTTTGACCAACTGGCCACACATCCGCCCGGCCTGGTAGTTGTTCATCCCGATGTACGCCAGACGATTCGAATCCGGCGCGTCGGAATCTTGCGTGATCAGGTTGGTGTTTTCGGCCACCGTGTTCAGGATGCCGGTCTGATTGGCGGGATCGATCGGGCTGACGGCGACGCCCGCGACGTCGTCGGTGATCAGTTCTTCCAACATCCGCTTTTGATCGGCAGCGCCGTCGGGCATCCGAACCAGGCACTCCACCCCCAAATCTTTTTCCGCCGCCTTGCAACCGGCTTCGGCGATCACCCAAAACGAAGCGATCCCGTTGGTGACATAGGCGACTTTCAGGTTGTCTTCCTGGGAACGTTTCACCTGTTCCGGTACGGATCCACCGGTTGCTTCCGCCGCCGCATCCGCGGACGCCGACGCGTCCGAATCGACCTTCTCGATTTTGCAACCGGTCAAGACGATTCCGATCGACATCAAGATCAACGCCAGGACGTTGGGACGGAAGAGGTTCAGGAGTTGCATGGGGAACCGCACAGAAAAAGAAGGAGGGACGGGGCGGGAAAAGGTCGGGTCGGCAAGAGGCCCCGTATCATACCGGGCCTGCTGCTCCGCACCCAGCGAGTGTAGGTACGCTTCGGAGCCCTCGCAAGCTTTCACCCATCATGACCGTCACAGCACGCAGGGTCAGATAGAGGAACCAGGATTCCGCGACGGCTTTGATCGCCAGGATGGTGACGCGGCGGTCGACTTCCGATCCAAGAATCCTGTACACGCTTCCCCGCAAATACGTCGCCATCGGCGTCTCCTTCTCCGGCATGCGGCGGCGCGTGGTTTCGACTTTTTTCGGAGACCCTCGCCGTGAGTTCCACTTTCCCCAACAGCAATCTCGGTCCGTCTGCCGGATCGGGCGACCAGCGGCGCCGGCATGGTCGGACAGATCACGTCGCAACGTTCTCTCCGGAATCCAAGCGGCTTTCGCCCCCAGCATCATCCCCTTCTTCGGCGACGGGTTCTGGTACGCCCGCGACCGTCGATCGACTGATCAGTGAAATCGCGCACGACCTCCGCTCTCCGCTGACCACGGTCCGGGAATCCATCCGACTGGTGCGCGACGAACAGGTTGGCCCGGTGTCGGCTTCGCAGAAAGAGTTTTTGTCCGCGGCCATCAACCAATGCGACTGCGTCCATCAACTGGTTGACGAACTGGTTCAGCTGGAACAGTTCGACTGCGGATTCCCCCGCGTCTGTCGACGCTGGACCACGGTCGAAGAAATTCGGCAACTGGTTCACCAGACGTTACGTCCCTGGATGGTTCCCAGAGGAATCGAACTGCTGTGGGATGCGCCCACCGATCGTGGGTTCCGACTGTTCGGCGATCCCGTGCTGCTGCGGCGGTTGCTGGTCAATCTGGCGGGTAACGCGATCCGGGCCACGCGTGACGGCCAACCGATTCTGATCCGCGGCGAACAACAACCGGGGCGGCCGACTGTTCGCTGGTCCGTGGTCGATCAGGGTCCGGGGATCTCGGCAAGCGACCTGCAACGAATCTCCCTCGGCAAGACGCCGGCCCGCTCGGTCGGCGGATTGGGATTGAGAATCAGTCGCCAGCTCGCCGCGGCACACTTTTCCAGTCTGCATCTGGAGTCGCGCGTCGGTACCGGAACGGCCGTCAGCTTTGAAACGCCCGGTGGCGGAGCCCGGCAAGTCGCCCAACAGTTCGCAAACTGGCGCTGTGCCCTGATCGACCGATCGGAAGGTGGCAAGGAACAGGTCAATTCCAATGCGGTCACGATTCGCGACCAGGCGTCCGGCCGGCAACGCTCTCAACCGCACAACCCTCGGCGGTTGCGCATCGATGTGCCCCCGACAACCATCGAATTGGGATTGCAGGACCATCAGCCTGCCTTCGCGGGGCAAGTCGTCCTGACCACGGTTTCGGTGGGCGCTGCGGTCCCGCCGGGACTGGCCGATCAGTTCGATCGCCTGCTGCAGCGGAGCTTGCGGATCACCGAGTTGGCTTACCGAGCCGGATGCCGCCACTGGGTCATTGCCTGGGACGCCGACCCGGAGGCAGCGAATGCCAAACGCGAAGCCCTCCGCTGCGAAAGCCGCAACCTGTTACCGGCCGTCCGACTTTCGTGGGGTGAGACTGCCTTGGTCGCAGCGAGGACCAAGGCACCGCCGCAATTCGCCAGATCGATCGCAAACCGACTGGCGGACCTGATGACACGCGTCGCGCTGCACCCCGACGAATTGGCAACGGATCCGGTTTCCGATCGCGACCATTCGGCGGCGGTGCTGCCGTCGGAAATCCCGCTCCGCCGTCTGCAGCGAGACGTCTTCCGCCTGAAAGCCTGACCGGCTTTTATCCGAATCGGACGTCGCGGAATGGGCTAGACTGACGAGCTTCGAATCGTTCGACCCACCACATTCGAAACGGCGACGTCCTCCGCCACCGTTTTCAGCCTCCGCCACCGTTTTCAGACAGTGCTCGCGAGCCGACTTTCGGTCCTGCCTTCCGGGAACCTGTCGACTGGATCCCCCTCCCCGGCCACAACGGATGAACTCATACGAAGACCCGGATCGAAGTCTTTCTGAGCACCCGCGACTGCTGGATGACGAGAGCGACGCGTACCAACTGGGATTGAAGAACCGCGCGCTCGCCTCTTCCACCGAAGGCATCACGATCAGCGATCCCAGCCAGCCGGACAATCCCATCATCTACGCCAACGAAGGTTTCGAGCGGCTGACCGGCTACAAACGTACCGATGTGCTGGGAAAGAATTGCCGATTCTTGCAGGGTGCCGAGACGGATCAAGCGACCGTGGCTGAGCTTCGCGAAGCGATTCGAGACGAACGCGCGGTGACGGTCGACTTGTTGAATTACCGCAAGGACAAATCCAAATTTTGGAACCGCCTTTCGATCACACCGGTCCGCAATGCCGAGGGCAAGACAACTCATTTCATCGGCGTGCAATCGGATGTGACGGCGCGGGTGGAAGCTGAACAAGCGCTACGTCGTACCAACGCACGGCTTCACGAAGCCAGCGAGAGGATGCGCAATGACTTGGAAGTGGCAGCCCGCGTTCAGCGTTCGCTGCTGCCAACGGAGCTACCCGAGACGGATCGACTGAGCATCGCCTGGGCGTTCCGACCGTGTGACGAATTGGCGGGCGATTTTCTAAATGTGCTTCAGCTGGATCGTCGCCACATTGCCTTCTACGTCGTCGATGTGAGCGGTCACGGCGTCGCCGCATCCCTGCTCGCGGTGACGATCGGTCGGCTACTCACTTCGCGTGTTTCGACCTCCTCGCTGTTGGTGCGGCAACGCAAAGGTGAAGCATCACCGCGTGTGATCATGCCCGCCGAGGTGGCAAAAGAACTGAATCGCCGATTTCCGATCGAAGAGCAGAACGGCTTGTCGTTCACCATGCTGTACGGCGTATTCGATCTGGAAACCACGAAGTTCCGCTTCGTCTCGGCGGGGCACGATCCGGTCGTGCATCTTCCCACGGACGGCCCACCCGTTTTGATCGAGGCCGACGGAATGACGATCGGCTGGATGGAGGACGCCGAGTTCAGTGAACAGGTCGTGTCCCTGCAGCCGGGCGACCGTCTTTTGATGTATTCCGACGGCGTCCCGGAGGCGATGAACGCCGATCTGGTCCCGTTTTCCAAAGAACGGATGCTAGAGGTATTCACCCGCGACCGCACGAAATCGCTCCACGACAGCATTGCATCACTCGACCAAGCAGTCGATCAATGGTGCCAGCCCACCGGCCCGATCGATGACGTCTCGATCCTGGGACTTCAAGTCAACGATCCCAAACGCTAATCACACGCCCCTCGGTCCGACGGTCAAATCTGGCGCCGAATTGCTCCATCCAAATCGACGGTACGATTCCAAACGGGTGAACCCACTTGCCGTGGTGGAGCTAGAAATAGGACAAGCACTTCGGGTCCAACTGGCAGCGTGTTGGATGAGAGCGAGACCCAAACATCCCGTTGTCGACGTCGCGATGGAGCCTGGTGGGACAGAGCCACGTTGCCTGAGCCGCGTTTTTTTCACATCAACCGGCCGCTCTCGCCTTGCCGCTCATTGCACGGCAAATCACGGTGTTGTTGATTCGAAGTGGCCTTGCTCCGCTAGGGAACCGCCGTGGGTCGGCAAGACTTTGAAACGGGCCCGCACGGCAAAAGGGTGGTAACGCAAAGAGGCGTTCCGGCCGGTAAATCACGGTGTTTTCCGAGAAGGGTGAGTGACCGGGTTCGAACCGGCGACATCTGGAACCACAATCCAGTGCTCTAACCAACTGAGCTACACTCACCGTGACAGGGGCAGCGATCTGCGAGGCATCGCCAGCGGCGAAGTCGGTGCTGCTACCTGAGAATGACTTTATCCATCTGAGAAAGTTCGGTCAACGGCCGACCCGACTTCAAAGTTTTTCCCATTTCGCCGTCACCGGGTCGAACTGATCGCCGGAGACCCCCGGGAGAATCGCCCCAGTCGCTCTCGGGGACCCGTCGGGTCCGTCGCCGGTGCGGCAAACGCCCGGATCTGGGCCGGATCCGCCTCGCGTTCTTGGCGACGCCATCTTCCCAGGTATCCTATCGAGAACCTCCCGCGCTGCGCGCAAGCACCTCCCTCCCCCCACACGATCGCCCATGGCACGACGAAAGCAACGCCGTTCATCGTCCAAACGCGATGCGTCCCCGGCAAACGATTCGGTACCCAAGGACTCGTCCAGCGAACCGGTCGAGTCTGGCGAACGGGTCGCAACGCTGACCGCCAAGCGGCCAACCCCCTCCGAAGCGGCTTCGGCGGAAACTCGCTACGCCGAAGCCCTTTCCGCCGACGCACTGTCGGGTACCTCCCGACAGCGTGGGATGTACGCCCGGTACGTTCCCGGGCCGGGCAAGCGGGTCGTCATCGGCTCGCTGCTGGTCCTTCACTTGGCGGCCCTGTTCGTTTCGTACGCCGCCCTGATCGGTCCCTCCTCGACCCATTCGCAACTGCTGGATCTGCTTTCGCCGTACCTGCGAACGACCCATTTTGCCGCCGACGGACGCCCGTTTTATCTGGCTCACGCAACTCCCGACGAGCAACCGCATCGGTTGCAGGTCGCGACTCTCAGCGGCACCTCAAACCGACTGGATGCGACGACACCGTGGCGCACGATTGAACCGGATGGGCCCGCGGGGTTCGCATCATCGGATCGATATCATCGATGGATGGCATTGGCCGCGACGCTGAACGGATCCGAACAACCCAGCCTGGCGGCGGCTTTGCTGCTGCCATTGGTACGCTCCGATGAATCGATCGACGCCGTGCGAATCGTTCGCTTGCCGACCGAGTTGACGTCGGCGGTGGAAGATGCGGCGGCACCACCTTACCTGGCGCGCGTGGTCCGCGAAGATCAAGAGATCCGACTGGTCGCGGTGCAAGCGGATCGCCTAACCACGTTTCCTCGCGACGAGAAAGCAAGCTCGACCACGACAACGGAAACGGACGACTGATGAGTAGTACCGTCATCCCATCACCGTGGACCGATTTCTGGTTCCGCCCCTCACCGATCTGGCACTTGACCTGGGTGCGGCGGGCGCTGTGTCTGGTCACCGCAGGCTATTTCGCTTCCGCACTGCCCGACGTCTCCACGTGGTACGTCTCGGGCGCCCCGGCATCCAGTTCCAACCTGGCCACTTTCTTCCGGACGGCCGAACTGACCGACCAGGCACGGTGGATGTTCTCGCCGCTGTACCTGTGGGATTCCGCGTTCGCGATGTCACCACTCAGTGAGGCGGCTTGGGTGTACCAAGCCTACCTTTTGATCGGCATTGCGTTGGCCGTGCTGGTGGCCGTCGCGAATCCGCTGTACCGGTTTGAAAGACTTCCCCGCGTCGTGTCTTCATTGCTGGCCGGTTCGCTGCCATGCGTGTTGCTATGGATCTGGTTCGTCGGATGGGCCAACCGTGCCGTCTTGCTGGCCGGCATCACCGAACCGGTACTGAGCGTGTCCCTGGCTGCGTTGGCCATTGCCCCCAGCGGCGTTCCCGCCCTGGACCGCCTGCCGGTGAGCAAACGACTCAGTTGGCGGACCACGTTGTCGCGACGGCTGATCGCGGTCCAAGCCACTTTGATTGCGTTGATGACCACGGCCACCATGCTTGCCAGCCCAATCTGGTGGAACGGGATGGGGGCCTACGCGCTGGTCGCCCCGGTTCAAGACCGACTGATCGACGTTCGTGAGACGTTTTTTGAGAACTCGATCGTCTACGAATCGCTGACCCTGCTGTTGGTGCTGGTACTGCCGCTGGGGTTCTGGCTTGCCTGGCGTCCGAACACGCGCCGACTGGCGTTGGGTCTAATCGCGGTTTGGGCCACGGTGGTCGCATTCTTGTCGGCAAACATTCTCTACGCGGTGACGCTGGCCATCATTGCAACCAGCATCGGCCAACCGGAAACTGACGGCTAGCCAGACGGCGTCACGTCGAATCGCAAACGTCGTTGATCGCTGGCCCAATGCAGCGGACTCGCCAAACGGTCGCGGTGCCGCCGCGCCGATGCTCTGTCGAGCGTTGGTGACCAAACGTGGTGCTTGCTCAGCCAGCACAGGGGTTAGTCAACACGGGGCTCCCGCTTCGGTACCGCGACCGCATGTGTTAGTCTCTGGCCCGCGTCGTGCCTGGCGTCCCGACCGGTGGCGCGGAACCGACCGGTGGCACTCCATCGATCGGCGGCCGTCCACCTCGCATTCCCCCACCCCGTCAATCTGACTTCCCTCCAACAACCTGAGGTTTTGTCACCGTGAGCAATCTGTCTGGAAAAATCGTCGCCATCACCGGAGGCGGAACCGGCATCGGTGCGGGAATTGCCAAAGCACTGGCCGAAGCCGGTTGTCGGGTGACCATCGGCGGTCGACGGCTTGAGAAACTGGAGCAGTTTGCCGCGTCGATCGACAGCGAGACTCCGATCCATTGCCAAGCCTTGGACGTCGCCGACAAGCAGAGCGTGGCCGCATTCTTTGACGCGGTGAACACCCAATTTGGCGAAGTGGATATCCTGGTCAACAGTGCCGGCATCAACATTCAAAAGCGTTCGATGGCCGAGATGGCTCCGGAAGACTGGGAGCGCGTCTTGGAAATCAACGCGACCGGTGCCTATCGCTGCATGCATGCGGTGCTGCCGGCGATGCGCAAACGACGCGACGGACTGGTGGTGAACATCTCATCGGTCGCGGGAAAGCGAGCGATCGCCCTGGGTGGCGTGGTCTATTGTGCCAGCAAGTTCGCGATGACGGCACTCGGTACCGCAGTCAGCAACGAGGTGCGCGATGAAGGCGTGCGAATCACCAACGTTTACCCCGGTGAAGTCAACACACCGATCTTGGACAATCGTCCTGCCCCGGTTTCGCAGGAACACAAGGACTCGATCTTGCAGCCCGAAGACATCGCATCGGTGGTGCTGACGATCTGCAATCTGCCGCCGCGGGCCAACGTGCCAGAGGTCGTTATCAAGCCGACCAAACAGGAATGGGTGTGACCGCGAGTCGCCATCGGCGACCGGGCGCGTGTCGGAACGCGATCCGGAATTCGGACCGAGCGTCGACCCAGGGTATCAAGGTCGACTCTGGATATCAGGGTCGACGCGGGGACAGATAGATCGCATCGCCGCTGAACAGCCGGCGAAACTCCTGATCATCCCAGGTCAGCCAGCCGACCGCCGGGTCGGCGACTTTCCACTTTCCATCGGCCGTTCGGCTGTGCACCACCACGGCATGCCCCTCGCCGCTGGTTCCCAGCAGACGCTGAACGGGGCCGGCGGACTGGTCGTTGTGGAATCGAATCACCGCCACGTTCGGCAATTGCCCCAGCGACTGCCACAAACTCGGTTCGGAAGACGCCACCCGGGCGTCCCGCCCGGTACCGGCCAAGGTGATTTGAAGTCCGCGGAACAGACCGAGCGGCGAAGTCCCTTTCTCACTGGTCAAACACACGCGGGCCATCGCGGCTTCGCTGGACGCCGCCATCTGACGTTTCGAAATCGGTGACGGGGATGCCAGGGCTTCGAAGTGTCGCGGAGGAGCGATCACCCCGGCCTGACGCAGCAGCGTCGCCGCGGCAGCCGGCCCACAACTGGCCTCGTTGCTTTGCAAACAAACACCATCCTTCCACAGCGCGATTTCGCTGATCTGGATCGGGGCCAACACCGGGCGGATCACCGGCAACACCAAAAATCCGATGCCGATGATCATCAACACGCCGCTGACTGCCGAGCGCCAAACCGCACGGACCGCGCGGACTTCGCAGGCCAGACCCGCGGTGAACGCCAGAAAGACTGGCATCCAGTTGGACCAACATAGCGCGGCCGAGACGGGCAAGGCGGATGCCCACTGCAACCGGCCGAACCAGCCGAACGCGAAAACCAAGCTGAAAATCAAGCACTCGGCGAACAACAACGGTCGGTCACGATAGACGGACAGCGACAACCGCCGTCCCGCAATGAAGGCGAGACCGGAGACTGCGACGATGAATCCGATCGCAATCCAAAGGTCCATGTGCCGTCCCCAACTTGATTGATCCGGTCGCTTCTTCCGGAGCTCCCCACTCCGGCATTGCTGCCCAGGCAACCTCTGCCTGTATTAAGAAACAATGAATTATCATCCGCCTACAACTGCAATCGGGACATTTTGCCGCGGGAAATCAAGAATTTCACATCAAGATTCGTCATTCTGGCGAATCTTCGGTTGCAAAGGGTCTCGTTTGGCGCAGCCAGCAGGCCGCGTCGGAGGGTGCACTTTCTATGCCAGTAACGACCGAAAGACCGCAAACGACGGTGATACCGCAGCGGTGGCGGCAAATCAGGGACAGCAGACGTCCAGAATCCGCCGCATTTCAGCGACGGCGTCCCGCATCCCGACCATCACCGCTCGGCTGACGATGGCGTGGCCGATGTTCAACTCAACCATGTCGGGCAGCTTGGCCACGGGTCGCACGTTGACGTAGTTCAATCCGTGGCCGGCGTGCAGACGGATCCCGGCCCCCGAAGCGACTTCCCCGGCAGCACGCAGCCGGTCCAGTTCCCGGTCGGTCTCGGAAGGTCCGGCCAAGGCATAGGGCCCGGTGTGCAGCTCGACCGCCTGGGCGCCCAAGTCGACCGCCGCTTTCACCTGGTCGACGTCTGGATCCACGAACAGGCTGACCAGGATCCCGTGTTGCTTCAACTGATCAATCGCGTCGCCGACCCGACCGTCATCGCCCAACACATTCAAGCCGCCCTCGGTGGTGACTTCTTGGCGGCTTTCGGGCACCAAGAGGGCCCACGTCGGCCGGACACGACAGGCAATCTGCAGCACCTCAGGTGCACAGGCGATTTCCAGATTGGTCTTCACCGTGACCGTTTGCATCAACACTTCCACGTCGCGTTGCTGGATGTGCCTGCGGTCTTCGCGAAGGTGAAAGGTGATCCCGTCGGCGCCACCCTGCTCAGCCAATGCCGCGGCGACCACCGGATCGGGCTCGTAGGTGCGACGTGCCTGACGGACGGTGGCCACATGGTCGACGTTGACGCCTAATTCGATCATGACTTTGCAGCGAAACAGATGGTGAACGGCGAAGCAGCACGGTCGGCGCGACTCCGCGGGGCCGAACGGTTGCCCGCACCTGCAACATGACGACGCCTCCGGCCGACGGAAGCAGCGATCACGGAAGCAGCGACCAGGGTAACAACGGCCACGGCGGGGATGGATCAAACGGGCCCAAACAGGCGAGACACTCTATTGGACCGCCGGGATCATGGCGAGCCCCGGCGGGTCTGGTCGCGCCCTTCACGATCCGGTCGGGCGTTTGACGATGCGCCTCGCGGACTGGCACAGCGCGGCCACCCGAAAGAATCTGCTTGGTCATCGAGCGTCTGGCACCGTGCCCCGACGGGCACGCTGCCCATGCGGCTCAGACGCCGCTGCCGATGAACCTGTCAAAGAACTCAGGCTCTTCGCTGGGGTCCGTTTCCGATTCGCTGACCGAGTCGTCGTCTTCTTGCAGGGAGCCTTCTTCGCGGTGGTAGGTTCGCAACGCTTTGGGCAACGGGTCGATCGCGAACTGGTCGACGATGAACCCCTCCGACTTCGCATTGCGAAGCACGGCAATCACGTCGCCGTATCCGCCTCCGACTGCGACAATTCCCTCGATCAGACCTTGGATGGTCGAATCCACCACGGCGCGTCGGTCTTTCTCGCCTACCTGGAAGCGGCTAATCCGAACCTTCCCGGGCTGTTCCGGTTTGATGATCATGCCGCCGGGACCGAACAGGAATTTCTCAATCTTGACCGGAGCAGGCTCACCAAAGATGACCACCTCGGGAACCTCACGGGTGGAAACCACGACGGCCGGCGGCGCCTGAGATTCGATCCGGTAGAGCCGCGTGGCGGTCCCGATTTCGGTGGGCGATAGGACTCGGGAGGCATCGCTACGACGCCGCAAGGTGGTGAATGCCCCGTAGCGGGTTTCGATGCTGGGCTGATCGAACAGCCGCGTCAGAGCATCGACCACGCCGGGGTGATCCAGTCCCTCCAACACCGTCAGTGCGGGATAGCGGAAGGCGGACTCGTTGGCGATGGCATCCTCCAGCGGCGCGATGGCTTCGCGTCGGCCCAAAAAGCCCAGTGCCTCGGCAGCGTAGAAGCGCAGCTCCGGATTCTCGGACTGGACCGCCGCGACCAGGGTCGGAACGGCACTCTCGCCGAGCGCCTCCAATTGCAACGCCGCGTCCGATGCGGACGCCGGGTCCTTCAGCCGGTCGGACAAGTCTTGCAGCCGGGCTTGATCATTCGCCTTGCGTTCGCTGATGCCGATGGCACGCACGACGGCGACGTAGCGGCCCAACGCGCCCTCGTATCGAGGGTGCAACTCCAATTCCACGTAGTCATCCTCCACGGCTTTGGCGACGCCGCGCCGCGTGGTGCCGTCAAAGAAGAAAAACCGGCGATTGATCGCCGCGGCAATGTCGCTGGAAACTTTCACGTGCTGGTATTCCGGTCGAATCACAAACCCCAGTTTGCGCGTCGACTGCACCCGGCCTCCGCCAAGCACCAAAGCTTGGCCGTTGTGCCGCGGATCGTCGTCACCCTGAAAGGCGGCCCGCGTCAACACGGATCCGGTCCCCAGCGCCAAAACGTCACCTTTTCGCACGCGTCCCTGAATGACTTGCTGCAGCCGCATCCGGGTGTCCAGCAACCAACCGCCCTGCAGATTGGTGGCATTGCTTCCCGGCGGAGCGTCAATTTGCAAATCAATGGGATCACCACGCTTGGCCCCCGGCGGGACGGTGGCCCGCACGCGGACGATGGAATTGCTGCTGGCTTCCAAGATTTCTTCGGGCTTCTTCACGTCGTTGCGACGCATTTCCTCGATCAGCTGGTCGCGATAGGGCGACGGATCGGCCGGCCCCCCGGTTCCCGGCAGCGAGTTCACCAGCCCGACTCCGGTGACGTGGATGGGATTCAAGCCCCGCGGCGCGGCAGCTTCGCGGATCAGATCCGGCACCTCCGGCGGCTGCAGCAGATCGGCGACGCCCGCCTGGCCGTCCGGGTCCGCGCCTTTGCGCCCGGTCAGCAATGAGCACCCCGGCGCAGCGCTGAGCGCCAGGAGTGCCGCGGCCGAGACCCACCAACGGGTCCGGGCGGGGCGGCGTGAAGATGTCAAAGGGGTCGTCGCGGTCGCGGGCGTCCTGCCAGCCATGGAAGATTCCATCTCGAGTCCGGTTCGAAGGGCATCATGCCAGTTGCCTATAGCCGATCCGCCCCACCGGGAGCAAGCCGAGCCGGCGCGGGCCGCGGCCCCCACCGGAAGCGATCCGCGGGCGTCCCCCGACCCCGGACCAGGGACCACTCTTTTCCCGAATTCTTCGCCACGCAAACCCTTGACCTTGGGAGAGCGAAAGCCACAAATCCGCCACGAAACCGACACCCCCCGCACGGGAAAACCGGCCACGATTTTCCGCCATCCATGGAGGGTTTCGCCGAGACGAATCGGAAACCAAGGGGCGATCGAATGCCGCTTGCCAGACCGGCCGACCCCAACGACCGCCCCGGGACACACCCAACGCCACAGCGACGGCAAATTCGCTGCTTTGACTCCACCCGAGACAAGTTTTTCTAGCAAAAGAAATAACTGGACACCTGGGCAATGCACAGCTATCGCCTGCCCGGTTTCTGTGCAGATCGGCCGCCCCCGGCTGCCGGGCGGGCTGCACAAAAAGGATGCAGCTGGCCAATGCAAGCGTAAGCCGTTTTGAAAGCAACACTTACGAACCAGCGTTTGACCGGGGCCGACGATCGGCACATTCACCCGCGGTGGGCGTCATTCGCACGTCCCACGGCGTTTTCACCGATCGCTCGCGAAGGATTCTGAATCGATGCCCGAATCGCTGCACAAGGAAAAAAATCAACCGCCCACCGACACGGCGGCCCCGAATGCGGATCCGCCGCTGCGATACGCCAGCGACCCCAGCCCGGAACAGGCCGCCAACCTGCCCACCCTGGAACTCTCCCGACCCGACCCCAGCGGAGACTATGCCGACCGCTGCAAGCAGGCCCTCCTGTTGGCGGAAGAGGCGTTCGCGAAGACGGGCAGCTGGGTGATCTTCTTTCGCGAGATCCTGGGTGTCGAAGGCGTCGTGCGGCAGCTGTTTCCCGACGATCAGGAACGGGCCGAGTTTATCGACGGGCCCGAGCACGCGACGCTGCGCGAGATGCTGGCGGCCATCCGCAGCCAGGATCAATCGAAATCAGATTCGGCGGAACCCGAACGCATGATCACCATTCGCATTCCACGCTCGCTGCATGATTTGCTGCGGGAGGAATCCGAGGGTTGCGAATTGAGCATCAACAAGCTTTGCATCACCAAATTGCTGCAACCGGTCGACCCCCGATTCATTCCCGAGCAACAGGGGCGTCGTCGCGGACGTCGCCCGGGACCGCAAGGTACCCGCCCTCGGCAGGACGCCAGCGGCGGAGCTCGGCAAACCAGAGAAGCTCACGCGACGACCTGGTCGCGAACGACCGGCAACGGCCAGACGACACACGGCCAGAACAGCTGAGCGGGTCGCTCATTCAGCCCGCTGCCCCCTCACCCGGTTTGACTCCTTCGTCCCGCAGCCACCATCACTGCCGCGGCGCGGTGATCACACCGGCGTTGGCCTGATTGCGCAGGCTGTCGGCCCGAGAAAGCACCTCCTCCGCGGCGGGCACCGTGCGCGGAACCAGCTGAACATCGATGATCCGCTCATCCCGGACCTCCCCCGGCCACAGCGTTTCGGCAATGAAGTCGATCCCCGGCCATTGGTACCAAGGCGGATCAAATCGCCGACGAATCGTTTCCGTCCGGTAGCCGTCCGCCTCGATACGAAACTCTCGCGTCCCGTAGTAGGTGAAGGAAGACGCGGCGGGTGACGTCCCGATGACCTGATTGTCGACCGAGACCAGCGCGCCGGGCGGATTGGTCCGCACGGTCATGCGACGCCGCACGCAACCCTGGGACAGGACCAACGTTCCGGCCACAGCCAGCCAGAGCGATCCGCGGACGCACACCGCAGGCACGGCGGCGGGGAAAGCACCGCGAAACCCCCGACCAGCGGATCCGGCGGCGGGGTTGCACCGATGGCCGGGCAACCGATGACGGGACAGGAAAGGCACGGGGACTCTCGGATCGACGGAAAGATCACTCACCGAACCCGGTCGTAGCACTTCGTGCCGCCGCACTTCCACCCCAATCTCCGCCCCCTACTCCGGGACGCCCCACGATCCGGGAGGTTGTGCAGTTCCCGATCACCCTGCCTCCGGGAGGGTCGCGGAGGAGCTTGCGACGACGCGGGGAGTGTGTGAGCGGATCACGGAGTCACGGACCGCCGTCTGGCAGTGGCGGCGACGGGGGTTTTGCTCCGCCGGCTGGCGGCGGCAGCTACCAGGTCGTGCTCAGCCGTCTGGCGACGGCGGCGACGGGGTGTTGCTCCGCGCGTTTCCAGACGGAGATTCATCAGGCTCTGGCCCGTGTCGCGACCTCAAGATCGCCGCAAGGCTTGCCAGGCGGACCGTGCCAGGAATCCGCCCGGCCGACAGCGGTGGCGGGTTGCGTCGACTGGGAGGGTCAGCAAAACTTTTCCGACGATTGACCGGTCGTTGCGGATCGGCGTCGTCCCACCCATCTTTCTAAAATAAGGACAAGAGATGAACGGAGTACGTGTCATGAAAGCGGCCGCCGTCGCGGTCTTCGCGTTGAGCCTGGCTGCACCGGCCGATGCAGGATGTTTGCATGCAAAATCCAAGGGCTGCTGCGAGCCAGCGCCTGCCTGCCAACCGGCTGCCTGCTGCGAGCCCGCTCCCAGCTGTGAACCTTGCTGTCAGCCGGCGGCTTGCTGCGAACCGGCTGCACCGGTGTGCCCGCCGCCGCCGGTCGAAGTCAGCTTCTGCGTGACGGATCCGGAAACCTGCTGCAAGTACCCGGTGACCGTCTGCGTCCCGGCCGAATGCGAAGGCCAGGTGCCCTGCTACGTCGGCTGCCGCCCCGGATTCCTGGGTCGCAAGGTGCTGACCTACAAGTTCGAGTGCTGCGACGAATGCGTCGACGTGGTGATCACCAAGTTCGGTCGCGTCATCGTTCGCGACTGATTGGAGGCGAGCCTTGCCCGCTTTCAAGCGGACACGATGCCTTGCGAATCCACGCCGGATCAGGCCCTTTCAAAAAACGCCCTCGTCACCGTGACGGGGGCGTTTTTTGTTACAGCAGCGGTTCGACCTGCTTGCTCTGCCGGTCAAACCGGAACACCTGTTCCTTTCGCGGATCGGCCACGTACAGAAATTTGTCATCGGCGGTGATTCCGACAGGATTGACCAACGGCTCGCCTTCAAACCACTTCTCCGTTTGGCCATCGGCGGTGAATTTCCAGATGGATTTCCCATAACCGTCAGTCACGAATCCGTGGTCACCGACCCACACGATGCCGTTGGGAAATTGGTAGGGACGTTCCACGATGATCGCTTCGGCGGTCTTCGCATCCACGTCGATTCGTTGAACCGCGTCGGCATCCGGCGTGATGGCCCACAGCTTGCCATCGGCGTCAAACGACAACCCACGAGCGTTCACGCGGGCCACCAATTCAGGCTTCCCGCCGTCGATCGGCAGCCGAAATACCGCCCGCCGCTCGGCGTCACCGACGTACACCGTTTTTCCCTCCGGGCCGACCGCGAGTGCCATCGGGATCCCCAGGTAACCATTGTTCAGCGCCTTCAACGTCGTGCCCGGACCAGCGGCCGCGTAGATCTCACGACTGGCGGAGTCGCCGATCAAAATCCCATCGTCGGGATGGACGGCAACCGCCCAGGGACGATTGACGGGCTTGCGAAGCAATTTGGTGCCCGGGGTGTAGACCTTCAACTCGTCGGGGGTGCGCAACCAGATCCCGGGCAAATCCAGGTCCACGATGTACAGCTTTTCGCCGGCCACGGCGACCGCTCGGGGATACGTCACCTTGGCCTGCTCCGCGTCAATCGGGCTGGGGACCTCGACCTCCGCCACGACCGGCTCCGCCGAAGGATCGGCTTGATCCTGCACCGGCTTTGGCGATTCGGAATCCGTTTCGCCGGATGCATCTGCGGCCTGCTGCGCCTCGCCGGCAGGTTCAGCTTCCGCCGCCGGCTGTTCAACTGCGGGTTCCTGCCCAACCAACGGTTTGGCCGACAAGATCCCGCATGCGCCCAACAAAGCCAACGTTGCCACGTGACGGATCAGGAAGGCTGTAGCGATTGCGCAAGATTTTCTAATCATCAGGATTGGAGGTGCCGAAGAAAGAGGTGCGGGCTGTCGTCGAGACAAGCCCGTTGGAAGCGTCCGACCGCACGCGGGGGGAACGACCGACGCTCGACATGAATCGATTTTTCACACTGGAATGAACCGGACCATGAGCACGTCGCGAAATCAAACCACGCGGGAATTGACTCGCCGGTCCACCGGGATGCAGCGCATTCTAAACCAAACGGTCCCGCGCCGGTGGACGGGATCGTTGCTGACGGTGGCACTTGCCGCGACCGCCATGCTGCTGTCCGCGGATGCCTGGGCCCAACCCGCAACCGGGGCGCCGCAGCGCTACGCCCAAGACCAGATTGATTTGACGGGCGTCCGATCACTTGCCACTTCGCAACGCCCGGTCCGAAATCGCGTGCGTCAGACCAGCATGCTTGGACCGATCCAGTTGGAACCGGCCTGCGGTTGCGAAGGCGCTTGCGACTGCCCGATCGGGGGCTTTGCGGAACCAGGTTGCGGCATCGAAGCATCTTGCGGCATCGAAGCGACCTGCGGGATCGATTCCTGGCCGACCGCGGCAACCTGCGATTCTTGCGGCACCGCGGGCTGCGACGGTATCGGCTGTTTGACCGCCGGACCGATCGGCTGCGACGGCATGGACCCCAGCTGTGGATGCGATCAATGTGCCCGCCCGGCGGCCCGCGCGATCGATTGCCTGTTCCCCCGATTGCGGGTGCACTGGAATCGCTACGATTTCTTTGCCGGCGTCGCCGGATTCACCGGCCCGCTGAACTATGCCAGTACCAGCACCGACGAAACCAACCGCGTGGGCGCGGGCAGTTTTGGATTCTACGAGGGATTCAACAAAGGACGCTCGCTGGCCTTCTTCGGCACTGACCTGGCGTTTCAATACGGGGCTCGGTTCAGCCAAGCCAACCTCTCCGGAACCAGCTTCACCGACGACACTCGCCAACAAGTGTTTGTCACCAGCGGATTCTTCCGCCGCGTCGACTACGGACTGCAATACGCCCTGGCGGTCGACTACCTGTATGACGACTGGTACTACCAGGCCGACTTGAACCAGCTTCGTGGCGAGCTCAGCTGGGTGACGCGAAACCGCCACGTGTTCGGTCTGCAGTTTGCCGCCGGAGTCAATGATGACACGTCGCGCACCAACGTGGTGGATGCCGACGGCGACACGTTTTCGGAGACGCTTGCGATCGAAGCGATGAATCAATATCGCTTGTTCTATCGGCAGCAACTTGCCCGTTGCGGTTCGTGTGAAGCGTTCATCGGCTGGACCGACAACGATGACGGCCTGCTGGGTGTCGATCTGGACCTGCCGATCCACGGTAATCTGTTGTGGAACACGTCGGCCACCTACCTGATCCCCAACGAAGGCTCGACCAGCGGCGGCTTCCGCGAAGAAGGCTGGAACCTGGCCATCGGTTTCACGTACCGCCCCGGCGGCCTGGGAGCCCAATCCCGCTACAACCGTCCGCTGCTGGACGTCGCCGACAACGGCCTGATGATGCTGGACCGAAAATAATCTGATCGCCAACCTGACCAAGCGATCCCGTGTTCCAAACGCCGAAGGCACCGCGTTGCCCTCGGCTCTGGTTTGAAAATTGGAACGTCGGTTGGCCGAGCCCTGAAGACGGATTCCCGTTAGGAAACCTTCTCCAGCGCCTCGCGCAAACTGGCCTCATCATCCTTGGACAACGAGGTCTTGAACACCTTGCCTTTGCCGGCAAACTCCTTCAGACCGTCCAGCACTTTGTCAGCGGTGGCCTTGCGGACCAGGATGAAGAGGGCTGATTTCCCCGGTTCAAACGATTCCGCCATCGACTTCATTTCCTTGTCGTCGATCCCGATATCCGAGAACAGACCGGACAGTGCTCCGGCACCGGCGCCGACCGCCATTCCGACCAGCGGATTCAGAAAGATCATCCCGATCAGCGTGCCCCAAAATCCGCCTCCGATTGCACCGGCAGCGGTCAAGTTGACTGCCTGATGCAGTTGGACCTTTCCATCCTGGTTCTTGGTCACCACCACCGCATCCTCCATTTCGATCAGATACTCCTTCTGCATCTTCACCAACGCGGTCCGCATTTCGAAAGCGGTATGCTCATCATCAAAGACGATCGCGATCAGATTGCTCATGGTCGTATCCCTGCTTGGTCACCGGAGTTGAATTGCCAATGCGGGACGTCATGGGGGCCAACGCGATGGTCGGCATCCAATACGCCCTGCAGCCAATCGAAGTATAGGGAAACCCCGGCAACAACGCTCGGCATAATGAGCATCGTTTCCGTGAACCGATCAGGGATCGATCGGCTCCGGCGGCAAACGCGTGAAACACCTGACAGCAGTGCATTTCCGCTCGACACACCGCGGGGTTTGCGCCGCATCCGCACAGGATTTCTTGATCAAGATTTCTCGATCGACTCGCGACAGGCGGGCGTCTTGACCAACGCGGGGACACCGGCAGCGAGCTCAGTCTCGCGGTACCTCGATGCCGCGAATCATCGCTTGCAGCTCTTCGTCCACGGTGCGACCTTCAATCTCTGCTTCGGCGCTCAACTGCACACGATGCCGCAGCGCCGGAATCGCGACTTCGACGACGTCGTCGGGGATCGCAAAGTCGCGGCCGCTGAATCCGGCCAGCGTCCGAGCGCACTGCATCAGCGCCAACCCGGCCCGTGGCGAAGCACCGATGTGGAACGCCGGCCAGTTGCGTGTGGCGCGGACCATCTTGTTGATGTAGTCCACCAAGGCGTCTTCGACGTTAACGGTCCCGCACAACTGAATCATGTTCAAGACCGTTTCCGGATCCGTGATCGTTTTCACTTCCGTCTGCAAACGCTCATTCAGATCGACCCGCTTGCTGTGCAGCCGCAGGATTTCCGCCTCCTGGTTCTCACTGGGATAGTCCACTTTCAACATGAACATGAAACGGTCCAACTGCGCTTCAGGAAGGTTGTACGTCCCTTCGCTCTCCAGCGGGTTTTGCGTCGCCATCACCAAGAACGGCTGAGGCACGACGTGGCTGGTCCCGTCGATGGTGACGCGGTACTCCTGCATGATTTCCAACAAGGCCGCGTGCGTTTTGGCCGGCGACCGGTTGATCTCGTCGGCCAACAGCAGCTGGGTGAACACCGGACCGGGGCGGAATCGAAATTCGCTTTTCTGCATGTCGAACACGGGAGCACCGGTGATGTCCGACGGCATCAGGTCGGCCGTGAACTGAATCCGACCAAAGTGACAGCCGAGCGCCCGTCCCAGGGTCCGCACGAACAGTGTCTTGCCGAGCCCGGGCACCGATTCGATCAACACGTGGCCGCCAGAGAACAACGCCGTCAACGTCCCCAGCACCAGTTCATCCTGGCCGACAAACAGTTTTGCCACTTCGGATGACAACCGTTGGTACAGCTGTTCGACCGGTTCGAATTTCGGACTCTTTCCACGATGCTGCACCACGTCAGCGGGAAACGACTCGGAGATCGATGGCGGCGCGGCCGACCCCGGCGACGACGTCGGCGCCGATCCATCAACGGCTTGGGAATCCGCCGAGGCGGGTCCCGCGGGCTGGCTTGCTGGTGTTGGATCGGTCAACGTTCAACCTCGGTGGATTGGAAGGGTGGGTCGTTCGGCTTGGGGTTGGATGGTACTTCCGCTGGGCGTTCGCTCGCAACGGCCGAGTCGGACTGGGCGACGGCAGGGGAACGGGGTTCCGGCCCGGGCTGGACCGACGTCTCCGGTCCTGGCTCTGCCGCTTTCGACGGTTCGGCGGACTCGTGCCGGGGCCGCGTGAGGGCGACAGGCGAAACGTGCTTGGGTTCCGGCAACACCCAGGGCCCACTGGTTTCACCTCGAACCCTTCGCATGTATTCGCTCACCCGCCGCCGCGCATAGTTTTCCCCACCGCTGCGCCGCATCAACGTGGCGACGGCATCCAGGTGGTCACCAAAATGAGTCAGATCGCCGCGAGACACGTGACGTGGGCGGCCGAAAATCGGCAGCAACATCAGACAGATCACGAATCCCAGAATCGCGATGTGAATGGTCACCAGACTGATCGGGAACACGGTCAATAATTCCGCGCCGCTGGCGCGGGGGATGGCATCCTGCCGCTCGCTAATCGGCATCTCACCAACGGCGGAAGAAAACGCGACCTGTGGTTCATTCCCATCGGCAAGCAGACCGGTGTTCGGATCAATCACGTTCCCATCGATCAGTGGCTGTTTGGAAGCCTCAATCAGCCGCGCCGCAAGCTGCCGATTGGCCGGCCGGACCAAGCCGAAATTGGTCAGCAGCGATCCGCCGGCAACCACCAGAATCTGGGAATCACGCCATTGATCACTGGAGATCCGCGCCACAACCGTGTCCCCGCTGTCGGTCTTCAGCAGTGGCTCGAACGCGACGTCACTGCGGACGACCGACGAGGTGGCCCCGACATCCCACGACGGGCTGCCCGGACCAGCCTGCTGAACGATCACGGTACCGGTTGGCTGGTTGTTCTTCGGGTCGTGTTCCGACACGACCCATTCAAATCGCCGCAGGTCCGAGTCGTTGCCGGTGTTCTCGTCTTCCATTCCCGTCCAGGATGTCGTGGCGGACGGGTCGGCGGAAAGCTCCGAACGTTGCACTTTGGGGACCGCATCAAACCATCCGTTGGAAGGCAGTGCGGTGCGGCGAAGATGCCATTGGTGTTCGACGATCAGTTGTTCGGCATACTTGCGTCGATACTCCAGCCGTTGCGCGGGAGTCGCCGCGGGGCGCGCCTGACGATAAAACTCCGCCTCACTTCCGCTGTCCGGAATCACGTAGATCAACGTCTTGTTTCCCATCCGCAGCCATTGATCGAACCAGCGTGTGGTTTTCACGCCAATGCCGCTGGGATGTGACGGCGTCCAAACGACGACGGAGCTGCGTCGGGCACGCGTGGTCAAGCGGTTCAAATCGCGATCTTCGAATCCCGCCCCGATGAATCCTTCACGCAGGGCCGCGAATCCGTTGATGCTTCGCGAGGCCGTGTAACCACGACTGGGACCGTAAGTTGTCGGTAGGCCGCGACTGCATCCCGTCGCCAGCAACAACGCCAGGCAAATCATCCAGCGGACTGATCGCCACTCGCGCCGCAGCACATGGCGCGAAATTGAACCGCCGCCGGGCGCACCGGGCGAAGCTGTTTCTCCAGGCCGGATCATATCGCCCCTCCGGCCGTCTGCACCGCGGATTCCAATTGGGTGTTTTGGTGCCAGAGTTCGTCAAACACGTCGCTGGGAATCTCGTGCCTTCCAAAATACGACTGCTCGAACGCGTCGGCGGTCTGGCGCAACCAGACGGAACACTGTTCGTGGTGCGACCGCGTTTCGCGAACGTACCGGCCATTGGTTTTCCCCCGACTCAAACGCAACATGCCGTGTTTATCCAGCAACAACAACTGGTGCCCGAGCAACAGGATGATCGCCTGGTCAAATCGCCCCTGCCCCATCAATCGTTCACACTCGGTGCGCAAATTGACATCGGTGCGTCGCAGTTCCGGCGGCAGGTGCTTGATCCGCTCCAATGTTTGTTCGTCGGGCAACCCTTTGCCGCCGGACTTGGCGTCCTTGCCGCTTTCCGATTCATTCCAATTCAGTTCGGCACGCGAGATCGCGAATACGATGGCCCCGACGGTCCCCAAAACAATTGTCAGCAGGAGGACCCAACCGAAGACGTTCCCAAGCGTCAGCGTCGTTCCGAACAATCCGCCTGACGTTCCGGTTCCGGTCGTCGTCCCCGTGGTGGTGTTGTTGGTGGAATCCGGCTTGGCCAGTTTCTTTGGTTTCGGAAGCCAGCGGCTGTCGCGGTTCACCGAATCGTCGCGGCGGATCGGAACTTCGACCGGACGCAACGTTTCCGACTGAGCGTCGTACCAGGGTGCGCTGCTGAGCGACTGACGCAGATCAACGCCAGCCTCCGCCGGTTGATCTTGCGCCCGGGACTGAACCGGCGCCGCGGTCAGCAACAGCGTGACGGTCACCAGCACCGCGGTGCGGTGCAAGCGATGTCGAATACGCCCCTGTGTCATCGCGTCCCCCCCGCTCCGGCAACCAGCGTTTCGCCCAGCCGATTGTCCCCGGTGGACGTTGGCTCAGCGGCGGACGTTCTGCCCGTTGGCTCCGACTCCGCCCCGAACTGCCGAATCGCTTCGGCTCGGACCGCCAATTCCACATCCCATCCTTCCAGCCGGATTCGGGTATCCAGGTACGCCAACATCCGGACGATCACGCTCAGACCGCCGACGGTCCACAACGCCAGCGGGTACAAGACCAGCCACGTGAACAGACCGAAATTCCAGTACCCGGTCGTGACGCCCCGCGCCCAAACCAGACTGTAGAACAGCCCGGCAAAGATGACCACCAACGTTCCCGAGATCGTCAACCAGCGGCTGCCGACGTCGTTTCCGACCGGCCGGTGCAATGCCCGGGCGCGTCGTCGCAAAGTGATTTCCTGGGGATCCTTGCTGCGCAACGGACAGCGTTCCAACAGAATCATCTCCGGTAAAAAAGGTCGCCCCGCTCGGATCAGCAACGCGGCAAAGAAGATCGCGATTGGGGCCGCGACATCAAAACCGGAGTGGAAGGGTTCGAACATCCGCACGGCAACCAACAACATTGCGGGTATCGCCAATCGTCGCACTCCTAAGCAGTAAAACCAACGCCAGAACTGCTTGCGGGCAACCTGGTAGGCGCTCCGCCATGTCGGCTTGTGCTCGAACACCGCTTCGCCAAGATAAATGGTCGTGATCACGCCGGCCGCCGGTGTTTGCAAGAAAACCAGCAACGCCATCCAGGCGGCGTAGCGACACAATTCCGTGAAAGCTTCGCTATCGTCCAACCCGAATTGCGCCTCGGTGATCGGGATCCAGTACAGCAACAGCCCGTCGGCAACAATCCACGGCAAGGCCCCCAATGTGAACCCGACCAACAGCGTGGTCGGATAGCGGTGCAGCAAAACGAGCGCCAAATCGCCGATCTCCGACAACGTCCGCACGCGAACCGCGACGTGTGTTTGATCAAGTTGCACGCGACCCGCCCCCGACCGGCATGGAAGTCCGCTTTCCTGGATCCCGCTCCGTGGCGGAAACCTTTTGCGGCGACTCTGCTCCGCCCCGCGCTCCAGGCAACGGCGCCAAGTCTGCGTAACGCACCGTGCGGATGACCGAGTGATCGGTCGATTCGCTGCGGGGAAAACCCAGAATCACGAAATACAGCGTGATCAGTCCGCTGGAGACGATCGCCCAGCCAACTTTAAAAATGTAGGGTGCCCCACTGGGTGACAGGAAGCCTTCGGTGAAGGCGGCCAGCACGAACATCACCGCGGCGGCGGCCATGATCGGCACGGCCCGATGCCCCGCTTCGCGCATCGAATCGACGCGTGACATCCCGCGGGTGTAGAACAGCCCCATCCCCAATCGCAAACCCGCGCCCGCCGACAACGCAATCGCCGTCAATTCAAAGGGGCCATGGGCGGTCACGAACTGAAAGAAGTTGTCGGCGCCCTCGATCCCGTCGCGCGACATGTAGCCGAACGTCGCCCCCAACACCACGGCGTTGTAAGCCAGCGTGAACAGGCAGGGAATCAGCAAGATGCCGTAGGCAAAACACTGCAGCCCGATGCCGGTGTTGTGCTTGATGTAAAACGCCGCCCGCGCCGAATACTCATCCGGGTTGACCGCCAAGGGTTGTTCAAACGACTCCGACGTCGCTTCCAGCATTTTGGACCCACAAACACGCTCGGCAAATTCCGGAAACTGGTCTTCGGCGGCTCCCATCACCATGGCCAGTGCAAAGAGCCCGAAGAAAACCAGCGCGGCGACCCGCACGCAGGCGTCTTCAAAGATTCGCTGTGGTGCCTCCTCCAGCAAGATCCGGATCCAACGCCCCGGTTGGGCGCTGCGGGTGCGATACAGCTGATGGTGGGCGCGGGCCACCAGGCGGTGCAGGTAGGCCACCGTGTTGGGCGGCAACTGGTAGGCGTCCGCGAGCGCCAGGTCGGCACAAGCCGATCGATAAAGCGACGCGAAGCGAACGATCCCGGCCGGTCCCCGGTGCCCGGCGCCGGCCGAATCCGCGCGGCCGCGCAGCTCCATCGCGTCGCACAGTCGCTCCAGTTCGTTCCACTGTTTGCGACGATCCTCCAAAAGCTTGGCAACGTTCATCCGCCAGACCCTCCATCCACATTGGGAGCAACATTCGGCGCTGCCGCCGGTTCCACCACCGCCGCAGCGGACGACGAGAGGGGCGATCGGTTTTCCGTTCCCGGCCGACTTTCGGAAAGAATGTCCGAGGTGGGCGTTGCCTGGCTGGCCGGTTGTTCGCCAAAGGCTTCGCTGGCGTCGTTGACCCCGGCATCGGCCAACCCGCCGGGCTTGTTCGCGTCCTTCGCCAGGGGGCTGTACCCCGCCAAGGGGCCAAGATCCGCGGGCTCTGCAGACGAATCCGTCAGAAAGGTGCGGTAGTACAAGGCATACATCAGCAGATCGGGATCGATGTCGTGACGAAACTCGAATCGTTCGATCAGCGGATCGGTCAAGTGCCGCGCGACCTCGCGTCTCCGCTGCGGCGTCAGGAAGTGTCGCCGCTCGACGTAGGTCGCCAACGTTCTCGCCATCTTGCGGCTAACCCGATAGTCACCCGGGACGTAGGATGCCAACGCGGCAACGCGGGCGTCATCCACCTTGGCAATCGGCAACTGCCATTTCCTCTCGTCAACGACGACCATCGTGCCGGCAGCCAAATCACCCAGTCGCTGCATCCGTTCGGTCATCATCATCGACACCAACCCGATGATTCCGGTCGGGATCAAATAGATCGGTGGCACATCGGGATCCCAGGTGTTGATCGCCGCGACCGGCGCCATGTCGGCGATCCGCAACAGGTTGCGCAGCAACGCACTCCGCGGAGACACCGGTCGGCCGTCGACCTCAATCACGCGAATGCCACACATCCATTTCCCAATGGTCCGCCCGTTGAAGTAAGCCTCGCAAATCGTTCCGTAGAACCAGTTGATCAAAAAGATCGCGACCAGGATGAAGGCCTGAGCCAAGGGGCCATAAAACGTTGAAAGAAAGCTCAACGTCCCGGCGATCATCAAAATGATCGCCCCGATCAACAGGATCACGCCCCAGCGAACGGCCAGGTCGATCAGGTAGGCAGGCAGACGCCGGAACGGCCCCGCGAGTTGATACTCAAAGGCGATGTTCTCGGGCGTGACAACGCCAATGGTCGTATCGAGCGGTTGGGCTGCAGCCATGCAATAGAAAGACGAGCAAAGGAAAAAACACGGTTCCGTTGATTATCGTCAGCGCCGACCGACCGACGCAACCGTCGCAGCCCCCACCGCGGGAAAAACGGTCTGAAGAGCACCCTGACCGTTCACCGCCGGCGGACAGATCGGCACCTCGATTTGCCCCTCGAAACGGTCCGCGAATGGGTCGCCAAAGGGGCCGATTCCCCGCCTTCAAGCGGACCATCCGTCGCCAGCCGGTATGCTACACTCTGCCGCATGAATCAAGAACCAATCCAGCCCCCCAACACCCTGCTGCGGATTCTGCTGTGCGTCGGCCCCGGACTGATCGTCGCGGGATCGATCGTCGGCAGCGGCGAATTGATCGCAACCACCAAGACCGGTGCCGAAGCCGGATTCAGCCTGCTGTGGCTGATCATCCTGGGATGCGTGATCAAAGTCTTTGCGCAAATCGAGTTCGGCCGCTACGCGATCATCAGCGGGAAGACGACGCTGCAGGCGCTTGATGAAGTGCCCGGACCTCGGATCCGCGGCCGCGGCAACTGGCTGGTTTGGTACTGGTTGCTGATGTGGTTGGCCAGCATCTCGCAACTGGGCGGCATCGTTGGCGGCGTGGGCCAGGCGCTGGCCATCAGCGCTCCTTTGACGCAGCAGGGGATCAGCTACAACCGGGCCGCCGATTCGGAACAACTGCACCGCTTTGAAAGTTACCGCCAGGCATCCACCGAAGCGTCTGATCCGTCCAGCCCCGAGCCTTCGAGCCCCGAGCCTTCGAGCCCCGAGCCTTCGAGCCCCGAGCCTTCGAGCCCCGAGCCCGCCGGCGAACCCAAGCTTCCCGAAGACCCGGACCAGAGGATCGCCGTCCCGCCAGCCGAGTTTGACGCGGAACTGGACCGGGCCGAACACATCAATCATTGGCAAAGCTACGACGAACAATACCCTGCGTCGGATGACGGCCACGCCCTGCCCCCCGACACCGTGATCTGGTCGGCGTTGATCGCGGTGATCACCAGCGTGATCCTGGTCATCGGCCGCTACAACCTGATTCAATCTTTCTCGACCGCGCTGGTGGCATCCTTCACCGCGCTGGTCGTCGTCAACGTTTTTTGGCTGCAGAATGAAGCCGAGTTCGCGGTGTCAGGCCGCGAACTGTTTTCCGGCCTCGTCTTTTCGCTCCCGCAAAGCAACGGCGCCTTCAACCCCGTCGGCACCGCGTTGGCAACGTTCGGAATCATTGGTGTCGGGGCGGCGGAATTGATCACGTATCCCTATTGGTGCCTGGAGAAGGGATACGGCAAGTTCACCGGTCCCTGGGAAGACACGCCACAATGGAAGGAGCGTGCCCGTGGCTGGATGCGAGTGATGCATTTCGATGCCTGGGGCGCGATGGTGATCTACACCTTTGCGACCGTCGCGTTTTACCTCCTGGGCGCCTCGGTCCTCCATCGGGTCGGACTGAACCCTGAAAAGAACGACATGGTCAGAATCCTGGCCGTGATGTTCCGCCCCGTCTTTTCAGAACAAGCCGCCATCATCTTTCTGTTCGGCGCCTTCGCCGTGTTGTACTCGACGTTCTTTGTGGCCAACGCGTCGCACGCGCGGGTCTTTTCCGATGCGCTGCGTGTGATCGGGCTGATCGATTCCGACGAAGCCACCCGCGTCCGCTGGGTCCGGATCCTCAGCGGCGTCTTTCCGATCTTGTGCCTGGTGATCTTTGTCCTGTTCCCCTCGCCGGCTCAACTGGTGCTGATCAGCGGCGTCGCGCAAGGAATCATGCTGCCAATGCTTGCCGGGGCGGCACTTTTCTTTCGATACCGCCGTTGCGTCGACGGCCTGAAGCCGAACCGTACCTGGGATGTTTTCTTGTGGCTTTCGGCGTTGGCGATGCTGGTCACGGGCACGTGGACCGTGGTCAACCGTTGGATGTAGCGGAAACGCGTCACGATCCCAGCGAACGGTGTCGCCGGGTCGCGAATCGCCGGGTGGCTCAGCGCCGAAACTGGAAATACACCCAGGTGTGCAGCGGCAGGAAGACCAGGGTCATGGCCGCGGCGTAAGCGACGACAATTCCGGTCGTGCCGAAGGCGTATCCGGCGGCCCAGACCCCGAATCCACAGGTCAACAACCCGATCAGCGAAGCGACCAGAAAGGGCCGCCCGCCACGGGACAGGACGTAGAACGATTGCAAGGCGACGCCGTGATTGGCGAGCGCCCCCAGCCCCAACCACAACACCTGGCCGGGCTCGATGAATCGCTGCGGCAAGCTGGGCCGAATCCAACCGAGCGCGGGGATGATCGCGGCCAAAACCAGAAAACCCGCCGCCAGCACGATGCCGGAAATCACGGCCGTGCGTCGCCACATCTCTCCGGCAACCTCACGCGCCCCGGCCCCGTGATGCCGCGCCGCGACGCTGTACTTTGTCTGCACCCAACTGAGTGCCAACATTTGAATCGCGGTGGTGACCGTCAATGTCATTCCTAAACGGCCCGACGCAACACTGCCGTGGTAAGTCATCAGAATCAGCGGAAACAATTGCGTCGCGAAATGGTACGCGGCGCTGATCACCGCCACCCGCCACTGCAGCGGCAACACGTCCCGTGTCCAGCGGAATACCTCCGGGTCGTCGAGATTCTCGTCCGTTGCGATCGCGCCGACATGAACCGCATCGGTCCGCGGCAACTCTCGCTTTAACCTGGCGGACGCGATCAACAAGCAGATCGCCTGCACCGCGGTTGCCGCAACCAACGCGTACAGCCCCAGCCCCATCCACAGCGCCAACCACACGGCAACGCTTCCGGCCATCATTTGCAACAGCCGCAATCCATACACGTACTGTCGTTGCCCGATGCCCTCCAACAGTGCGAGCACCGGAGACAAGGCCAACGAGGCGGCTGACATTGGAACAACCAGCGCGAGCGCTGGCTCCCAACCCGAGGGAGCATCGCTGTGACCGAAGACCCCCGTCCCAAACACCCACGCCGCAACCGCGTACAGAACCGCCGCCACCGCAAACCACCGCCGGGACGATCGCACCAACTGCCGCAGACGCTCCGCGGCACTGTCTGTTGGGCCGTCCGCCTGCACGGCTGCCTGCGCGTGACCGGCCTGACTGATCAACACGTTCAGCAAGCCCAATTCAAAAAACGCTTGCACGCCGACAATGCTGACCAGGCTGTAATACACACCCTGCTCGGCGCCCGAAAGAAAATGAATGACAAGCGCAATCGTGATCGGACCGGATGCCGCCTGCCAGACGCGGGACGACAGCGCAAAGAGCAACGTCCGGTCCAACTGAAACAACGCCACCCAGCGGGCGAGAGCGGATCCCGAACCTTCACGTTCGTGCTTGGTGGGTTCACCCAATGGCAAATCCCCCAACGCGATCGGCCGGAAGCGGTTGCCGCGAGCGGAAGACCATCGCGGGCGACCAGTCGGTCCGCTGGGCCAAACCTTTTGCGAAAGTCCAGGCGGCCGTCTCCAGCCCACCCACGCCACGGCCCGACTGAGGAAACACGGCGGGCATCGCCTGCCAGGCGACGACGGCGACCGAGCCGGCTTGCGATTCGCTCTCGAAAGTCATCTCGGTGGGTGCCGCGGGTTCAGGATCGGCGACCAACGCGGGGCCAGCGTGGCGGAAATTTCGTCAGTTCCCTTTCGCCATTTTCGACGTCGCCCGATAATAGTGAATCTGCTGACCTTCGGTATCCCTCCGCGTGCGTCCATGACATCGATCCTAGGAATTTCGGCCTTCTATCACGATTCGGCGGCCGCCCTGGTAATCGACGGACAGATCGTCGCCGCGGCCCAAGAAGAACGGTTCTCGCGGATCAAACACGACGCCTCGTTTCCAAAGCAAGCCGTCGACGCTTGCCTGCAACAGGCAGGGCTGACGATCGAACAATTGGACTACGTCGGCTTCTACGAGAAGCCGCTGCTGAAATTTGATCGGTTGCTGGAAACGTATCTCAGTTTCGCGCCGTCGGGGATTCGTTCCTACCTGACGGCGATGCCGCAGTGGATCGGACAGAAACTCCGCCTGCGCCGCGAGATCCGGCGTTCACTGGACGACCGATTCCGTCGACGATTGATCTTTTGTGAACATCACGAGTCGCACGCGGCCAGCGCCTTCTTCCCCAGCCCGTTTGAAGAAGCCGCCATCATGACCATGGACGGCGTGGGCGAATGGGCCACCAGCAGCCTGGGCGTCGGACGGGGGCGTTCCATCGAACTGATGCAGGAATTGCGGTTTCCCCATTCGTTGGGACTGCTCTACAGCGCATTCACGTATTACACCGGGTTCCGCGTCAATTCGGGTGAGTACAAGCTGATGGGTTTGGCGCCCTACGGCCAGCCTCGTTACGCCCAACTGATTCGCGACAAACTGATTCGGATCCGCGACGATGGCTCCTTCACCCTGGACCTGAGCTACTTCAATTACTGCCAGGGATTGACGATGACGTCCCGACGGTTCCACCAGTTGTTCGGACGCGGACCCCGACCAATGGAATCGCGAATCGAAACGTTGGACATGGATCTTGCCGCATCGATTCAGGAGGTGACCGAGGAGGTCGTGCTGAAAACCGCGGCTCACTTGCATCACAAAACCGGGATGTCGCGGTTGTGCCTTGCCGGCGGCGTCGCGCTCAACTGCGTCGCCAACGGAAAGCTGTTGCGCGACGGCCCGTTTGACGAACTGTGGATCCAGCCCGCGGCGGGCGATGCCGGTGGGGCGCTGGGGGTGGCGTTGTTGATCTGGCACGAACTGATGCAAGAACCCCGGCGGGTCACTTTTCCGGATGCTCAGGCGGGAAGCCTGCTGGGCCCCGGCTTTTCACCATCCGACGCCGCCTCGCGGTTGCAAACGCTGGGTGCGGTCTTCGAGACGTTTGACTCCGAGCAACAACTTGCAGCGACCGTCGCCGAGAAACTTGCCGACGGAAACGTCGTGGGACGGTTCCAGGGCCGCATGGAGTTCGGTCCGAGGGCGCTTGGAAACCGAAGCATTCTGGGTGACCCCCGTTCGCCGAAAATGCAGTCGGTGATGAACCTGAAGATCAAAATGCGAGAAAGCTTTCGTCCCTTCGCTCCGATCGTGTTGCGTGAATACGCGCAGGAATTCTTTGATGTCCCTGGCGACGCCGAAAGCCCCTACATGTTGCTGGTCTTCCCGGTCGCCGATTCCCACCGCTGCGTGGCTCCCGACGAAGAAAACGGTGCAAACGCAGGCGCCCCCGCACCCGAGGCGCTCCTGGAACGCGTGAACCGGCAACGCAGTGACATTCCCGCCGTGACCCACGTCGACTATTCGGCACGGGTCCAAACCGTCGATTCGGTCAGGAATCCACCGTTAGAAATGCTGCTGCGCAAGTTTCATCAGCGGACCGGTTGCCCGGTCCTGATCAACACCAGCTTCAACGTCCGCGGCGAGCCGATCGTCGCTACACCGGAAGACGCCTATCGATGCTTCATGGCCACCGACATCGACGTGTTGGTCGTTGAAAAACTGGTGCTATTAAAAGCCAAACAACCGCACGCGAATCGGATCAACACCGAACAGCATTTGGCTTCGTTCGCGTTGGATTGATCTCGACCACGCCCCCACGCTTCCCGTCGTCGCGATCGCCAGACGGCGGACGACCACACTCTGGCAAATCTGGTGACGCGTCCTTCGAGAAGATCAAAAAGGGGGAAACGGTGTCGCGCCCCATCAACCGGCGGGGCGTCCCAGCGGATCGGCCAGCTCACTCGAATTCGCTCCTTTGGGGGTTGAGCGGTCTTCTTCGCGATCGTGCTTCCGCTGCCGGAGGGAGTCCAACCATGCATCCATCATCGCACCGCTCTTGGCGGAGACTTCCAGAATCTCCATGCCGGGGCGAACCTCCCCAATGTTCTTTCGTGCCGCTTCGGCATCGAACTCGACCGCGGTCGCCAGGTCCATCTTCGTGATCACCGCCAGATCCGCCGTGTTGAAGATGGTGGGGTATTTCAGCGGTTTGTCCTCGCCTTCGGTGGTCGAGAACAACACCAGACGTAGGTCTTCGCCAAGGTCGTAGGTTGCCGGACAAACCAGGTTGCCGACGTTTTCGATGAACAGAAAATCCAGGTCCGGAATTGACCAACCCTCGAGAGCCGTTTCGACCATCGTCGCTTCCAGATGACAGACGGTTCCCGTGGTGATCTGGCGAACCGGAACTCGGGCGCGCCCGAGCCGCGCGGCGTCGTTCTCGGTCGCCAAATCGCCGACAAGGGCTGCCACGCGCCAGCCCCCTTCGCGCAGTCGCTCCAGCGTCTTTTCCAGGAACATGGTTTTGCCGGATCCCGGACTGGACACCAAACTGACAACGAACACCTTGTCGTCTTGAAAGCGTTGCCTCAGTCTTCTGGCCGTGACATCATTCTCTTTCAAGATCCTGGTGCGGACTTCGACCAACCTGGTCTGACGTTTCATGGTGTTGCCTCCATAGGTTCCAATTCCATGGCAAAGACTTCCAGCTCGTGACCCCGCGTGATTTCGGCTGACAAACCGCCGCAAACGGCACATCGCAGGCTCTGCATCGATTCCGCCGGTCGCTCGCACTGGCAAGTCCGGCAATGAAGCATCACCGGAATGTCCTCGATCACAAGCTGCGCCTGTTCCAACTTCGTACCCTCTCGAGCCAATTCGAACGCGGAAACCAGCGCCTCCTTGACCACACCGGACATCCGTCCCAATTTCAAGTGGATGGCAAGCACTTCGGCATCGCCGTGATCATGCAACTGTTCGTTGGCGATATCGAGAATACTCAGTGCGATCGATAGTTCATGCATGGTGCTGCAGATTGAAATTGAACAACGACGGAATCACGCCGACGCCGGCCCCGAAAACTCATTGGTTGCGCCGTCCGTGCGATTCGTGTCTGTCCAGTGGCCGCGCGTGCGTGTACTTCAACAGCGCCAGAAAGAACGGACCACCGATCGCGTTTCCCAGCGTGGTCCAAACGAGAAAGTAAGCGAAATCGGCAAGCGTCGTCCCTCCGCCACTGAAGATTCCCGCGAACAGTTCCACGCTGCCGACGATGCTGTGGTGCAAATGTCCCAAACCGATGGTCGCCGTCACCAGCCAGATGATCAAGATTTGGCTGACCGTTTCGCGTCCGGCGGCGACCAACCAGGACAACAACCCCATCAGCCAACCGGCCAGCACCCCACTGACCAAGATCACCTGTGGCGGGTAGTGGACGACATCGGAGGCGATTTCGCCAAACACTTGCCTGTCGATCACGCCCAGAGCGGGCCCGATGTAGGTGATCAGCCCCGCCGACGCCGCAGCACCGATCAAGTTGGCGACGTACACAACCGTCCACAACCGAAGCAACCCCTTGAACGACGCCCGACGGCTCAAGACCGGCAACACGGCCAAACTGGTTTGTTCGGTGAACAGTTCCGATCGGCCCAGAATCACGAGGATGAAGCCGAAAGAGTACATCGTCGCGATCAGCAATGCGTGAATCGCCGGTGGCAGGCCTTCCCCGGACAGGGTCCGCATCACCGCGATCAGAAACAGGCTGAAACCGATCTCCAGCCCCGCAGCCAGCCCGGAGAAGAACAACCGCGACGTTGAACGGTCGAAGGCCGCCAAAGCCTCCTTCAGTTCCTGCCGCATGATCTCCTGAGACGGCTTCTTTGGTTCGTCGGAATGGGATACTTCTCCCCCGGAGATGCCCTCGGTGAACACGTCCGATGCCGAAGGTTCGTCGCTCTGGTTGTTCATCGGGATTTGCCGTCGGGTGCAACATTCACGGTCGGATCAAGAAACATTGCTGCCAAGCGTCAGGTAACGTGTTCCCCATGATCACGTCCATCAGCAGATCCTCGGCAACTGTTCACCGGCCAGCAGACTGACGACACGCTGTCCGCCGATCGCGTTTCGCAAAACCACCATCGCGGGATGCTCCGAGACGACGCGACCGATCACCGCCGCGTCTCGCCCCAGTGGATGCCGCCGCATCACTTCAACCAGCGGCTCCGCCCGGTCCCCAGGAACCACCGCGATCAGCTTTCCTTCGTTGGCAACATACAGTGGGTCCAACCCGAGCATTTCGCATGCCGAATGCACCGCCGGCTTGACCGGCAGCGAGGCTTCGTCCAAGACGATGCCCACATGAGAAGCGACCGCCAGCTCGTTCAGCGTGCTGGAAACACCGCCCCGCGTCGGATCGCGCATCGCTCGAATCGTCGGACAGGCTTCCAACATTGCTTCGACCAGGCCGTTCAAGGGGGCCGTGTCACTTTCCAACGCGGTCTCAAACTCGATGCCCTCGCGGGTCGACATGATCGTGATGCCGTGATCACCGATCGTTCCTGAAACGATCACCGCGTCGCCGGGGCGTGCGTTGTGAATCGAAAGATCGCGATCGACGCGGTGAACCCCGATGCCGGTCGTCGTGATGAAAATCTGATCCCCTTTCCCTCGATCAACGACCTTGGTGTCCCCGGTGACCAGCGCGACGCCGGCGGCGGCGCATGCCTGACGCATCGAACGGACAATGCGGCGCAACGGATCAATCTGGAAACCTTCTTCCAGAATGAACGCCGCCGACAGGTACAACGGCTGCGCCCCCGAGACGGCCAGATCGTTGACCGTTCCATGAACCGCCAGCTTGCCGATGTCACCGCCGGGAAAGAACAGCGGCTTGACGACAAACGAATCCGTGGTGAACGCGATTCGATTGGCCTGATCGCGCGTTGCTTCTCCGCGCGGATCGATCGTCAGCGTCGCAGCATCCTCCAACGCCGAGAGCACCTCGTTGCCGAACTCGGGTAAAAAAACGCGACCGACTAGATCCGCGCTCAATCGGCCACCGCTTCCGTGCCCCAACAAAACCCGTTCATGATCCTGCCGGGGCGTCGGGCAAACCGATCGGTCGAAATCAGCCGCGTTTGTCATTTTGCTTCTACGATTCCATCGCGGTTGCTTCACGAAAACGTCCGTGATGATAGTAGGCCGCACAAGCGCCTTCGGACGAAACCATCGTGGCCCCCAACGGATGTTCCGGCGTGCACTCCCTGCCGAATGCAGGACATTCGCTGGGCTTTCGAGTTCCCTGCAGGATCATGCCGCTGAGGCAGGTTTCGGATTCCCTGACTTGCAGCTGCTCAACGGAGAACCGATGTTCGGCATCGAATCGCTGATACTCCTCCCGCAGACGATATCCGCTCCGGGGGATCACGCCGATGCCACGCCACTTGCGATCGCTGACCTGGAACACGTCGTCCATCAAACCACGTGCCGACGGACTTCCACCACGTCGCACCGCACGCGCGTACTGGTTGTCCACGCCGACACGACCCTGTTCCAACATTCGCACGCAACGGTAGATGCCTTCGAGTAAATCGATCGGCTCAAAACCGGTCACGACAATCGGCAAGTGGTACTTTTCCGCCAGCGGCTCGTACTCTTCGTAGCCCATCACCGAACAGACATGACCGGCGCCCAAGAAACCCTGTACGCGGTTCGTTGGCGACGACAGGATCGCCTCCATCGCCGGCGGCACCAAGACGTGTGAAACCAGCACGGCAAAATTGTCGATGTGTCGACGTTTGGCTTGCCAGACCGCCATCGCGTTGGCCGGCGCCGTCGTCTCAAATCCGACGGCAAAGAACACCACGGTGCGATTCGGATTCTGATCCGCGATCTTCAACGCGTCCAACGGAGAATAGACGACGCGCACGTCCCCACCAGCTGCCTTGACGTCAAACAAATCGCGATGGCTGCCGGGGACACGCAGCATGTCGCCGAAGGAGCAAAAGATGACGTCGTCACGAGACGCGATCTCGATCGCTTTGTCGATCAATTCCAATGGTGTCACGCACACCGGACACCCCGGTCCGTGCACCAGCTGAATTTTCTCGGGCAACAGCTCGTCGATGCCGTATCGCACAATCGTGTGCGTTTGACCTCCGCAGACTTCCATGATGCTCCATGGCCGCGTCGTGATTTCCGCGATCGCGTGTTGCAACTTCCTGGCCGCGGCCGGGTCACGATACTCCTGCTGGTACCTCACGGCTGGATCTCCATCTCTTCGTCCGGCCCGCCATCGTCCAGCTCCCCGAGATCGTCCATGTACTGGAGGAATTCAAACACCTTGTTTGCCTCCGTTTCGTCAATCACCTGCAGCGCAAAACCGACGTGCACGACGACGTACCGACCGACCTCGGCCTCCGGCGTCAAACTTAAGCAGACGAGCTTGAAGATCCCGCCAAAGTCGACTTTCCCCATCAGGACGTCGTGCTCTCGATAGGTCTGAACGATTTTCCCCGGGATCCCAAGACACATGGCCGTACAAAGTTTCGAGCCTGAAAAAAATCGTTGTTTCCCTAAGTCCGCCGTTCCCTCTGTCTCACCAAGCCAAGTCACCGGAGCGCGACGTATCGCGCGCTCCAAACGGGAACGTCTAAGAATCGAGCAAACGGTGCGCCGCGACCGCGACTTGCCCCAGCGCCAACCCTCCATCGTTCGCTGGGACACGATGGTGTTGGTAGACACGCAAGTTCTTTGAAATCAGCTTCTCTTCCACCAGCTGGCTCAACAACGCGTTCATGAATACGCCACCGCTCAAGACCACTCGGTCCAATTCGACACAGCGTGCTATTTCCGCACACTTGTCGCTGATCATGATTGCCAACGTGTTGTGGAACTGTCGGGCAACGGTCACCGCGGGGGTTCCGCGACGAATATCGGCAACGACCGCTCGAATCAACGGCCGGGTGTCGATGACCTCCGGGCAGCTCCCCGGCGACCATCGTTCCGCTGATTCCGACACCGGCGGTTCGCGCCCGGACATCGCATGCTTGCTGCCCAAACTCGCATTCGAAATGGTTCCGGACGAGTAACTGCGATCGGAACTGCATTGCCAGGCCAGAGCTTCCAATTGCATTGCCGCCTGGCCTTCAAAACTGATCGTTTGTCGGATCCCCAGCAACGCGGCAACCGCGTCGAACAAGCGTCCCGCGCTGGAGGTCCAGGGTGAATTCAGACCGCGCTGGATCATCTGCCGGGTCAAGCGAAGTGACTCATCCCCGGGCGTGGGATGGAATCTCGCCAGATGCTCCGTCACCCACCACTCACTTTGACACCCGGCGTCATGCAGATAGCTGAGTGCCATCCGCCAAGGCTCTCGCGCGGCGCGATCTCCTCCCGGCAGTCGCACCGGACGCAGGAACGCGACCCGATCGGCCGTCGCATACCCACCGACCAGGAACTCACCGCCCCACACCGAGCCGTCCATCCCGTACCCGCTGCCATCGAACACAACGCCAATCGCGTTTCCCACCAGTCCGTGCTCGGCAAGACAGCTCGCCAAATGTGCGTGGTGGTGCTGGACGGGGAGTAACCGCATGGCTTCATCGCGATGACGTTGTTCGGCGTAGATCGTCGATTGATAATCCGGATGCAAATCGTGGGCAATCAGGTTCGGTTTGATGTCGAACAGCTGTTCGTACAAGCGCACGTCTGAAACAAATGCCCGATAGGCTTCCAAATGATCCAGGTCTCCGATGTGGTGACTGAGAAACGCCTTGTCCCCACGGGCGAGTGCGAACACGTTTTTCAATTGCCCCCCCACTGCGAGCATGGGCACCGGACAATCAAACGGCAGCGTGATCGGCAGGGGCGCGTATCCGCGAGAACGTCGCACCGGTCTCTCACTGTCGCCGACGACGCGTGTGACGGAATCGTCACAGCGAACACGGATGGGTCGATTGTGAACTAAGAACAGATCGGCGATCCCGCGCAATCGGTCAATGGCGTCGGCATCTTCAAAGGCGATTGGTTCGTCGCTGCGATTGCCACTGGTCATCACCAAGGGTTCGTCGCCCCAAGCCTGAAACAGCAATTCGTGCAGTGGCGTGTAGGGCAACATGACACCCAGATTGGGATTGTCGGGTGCAACAAGATCGCTGATCGGTCGCGGTGCCCGAACGCCTAATCCCTCGGAGCGTGCCGTCAACAACACGATCGGACGTTGGCGACAAACCAAGCGCTCCCGCTCCGCGGAACTCAGATGACAATACGCTGCGGCGACGGCGGCGTCCCGAACCATCACGGCGAAGGGCTTTTCATCCCGTTGTTTGCGTTGACGCAACCTGTCAATTGCCATGGCGTTCGTGGCCGCGGCGACCAGATGGTACCCCCCCAAACCCTTCAGGGCGCCGATTCCACCACACCGCAATTTGTCGACGAACGCATCGATCGGATCGGAGCTGTCCAAAGCAACTCCCTGATCATCCAGCAACGTCAATTGGGGTCCGCACTCTGGGCAGGCGACCGGCTGGGCATGAAACCGCCGATTCGCCGGGTCGCTGTATTCGGCGCGACAACAATCGCACATCTCAAAACCCGCCATCGTTGTGTTGCCGCGATCGTACGGGGCCCGCCGGATGATTGTCAGTCGCGGGCCGCAATCGGTGCAATTCAAGAACGCGTAGCGATAGCGGCGGTCCGAGGGGTCAAAGAGCTCTCGGCGGCATGCCGGGCAGGTCGCCAGATCCGGTGAAACGAATATCTGCCCTGCTGTCCCTTCTTCGTCGCTGGGAAGGATGGCAAATCCGGTCTCCGGGCGAACGGGAATCTCCGTCCAATCCAGCCGGTCGATGCTGGACAGCCCGGGGGCTTGTGACCGCAAACCGTCCAGGAAACCGGTCAACATCGTCGGTTCGCCCTGGACCTGGATCCGAACCTCGCCGGAATGATTCTTGACGGATCCGGAAAGTCCGAAACGCAAAGCGAGCGTGTGAATGAACGGACGAAACCCGACCCCTTGGACCACGCCCGTGACCGTGATCGCAAGTCGCTGTCGAGCCCCCGAAGGACCGCTTTCGGCACGAACGTTGGGCGTTTGTGTCTGCCGGCTTGGCTCGGGCGCGTCACGTGTCATCAATGGTCTCACCTGGGCACAGCGGCCATGTTGCCACCCCAATCCAGCAGCTCACGGTCCCCGCGGACAACCGCCAACTGGACGCTGCCACTTCAGGGTAGCCGCACCCGCCACCGCGTGAAAGACGCGTGCCGACCACCGCGTGTCGACCAGCGTCTGGGCCCGGCCGCTATAACGAGTCGAGAGTCAACAGGTTCTCCGCTTCCATGAAAGGTTGTCCGAGGTATCGTTTCGAACAAGCTTCGAGATCGCCGGGATCATTCAATAGTCAAACCAGACGCCCAACCCCAGAGAGGCCTCCCGACGGGTGAAGAAGGCGTATTGGCTGGTCGGTCCGTCGCCGTATTGAGCACCGAACCGCAACCGACGCCCGGACAGTGAACTCTGAAAACACCAGCCCAGTTGCACGGTCGTTGAGACATCGTAGTCGACGGCTTCGCGAAAATTCAGATTGATTGCTGCAAACGGCATCGCGCGACAAGTGGAACCGGGATCGGGCGTGAACTCGGCCCCGGTCTGATATTGATAGCGCTGCGCCCCACCGGAGACAGAAAAGGCGTTCGCAAACTCGCCATACAAACGCACCGATTCGATCGGCCGGTAGCTGCCGCCGATGATCCAAGACTCCGTCACGTAGTTGATTCGTTCGAACGAGTGATTCCGAACCAGGTATTCGTCGCCGACGTGGGAGCTGACATGGAAATAGCCAAATTTCATCGCCCAGGCCCCTTCGGCAGCCGTGATCTCCGTTCCGAAGCGATAATCCATTGACTCCACGTCTTCAGCATGCAGCAGATCCAAGCGAGTGATCACGGCGCCTTCCAGATCCCACTGCAAACCGCGAGGCCGATTCGCGCCGCGGGTCCCATATCGCAACAGTCCGACGCGGCCCCCCAAGGTCGCGTCCCAATAAGATCCCCCGTCGTTTGTGTGAAACAGCAAGGACGAGATGCGAGGTTCATGGGGTGCGGCTAGGTAGGAATGCCAGAGCAATCCGTCCGGCAACAGTTGCCAGTCGTAGGGAAGCTCCGCGGCGGGAGCTGACCGAAGTGCTTGACAAATCGAATCGCAATCCGCATCGACCTGATCGATCAGCATTCGACTCTCGGCGAACAGCGTTGGCAATTCGCTGGCCGTCAGCGACAGTGAAGCCCGAACAGTGATCCAGCCAATCAGCACCAGTCGAACCGTCGCCACGCCCCACCTGCTATCGAACGCCCCCGTTGGGCCAGCCCACTCGGGCTGATCTGAACCGGCCATTCAGCGTTTGACCCCGGCCTGAACATCGACGACCGACGCGACCGGTCGGCTCACGCATTGACCAAAATAAACATGCTTGTGGCCGGTGCTGGCAACCAGCCGATGCGTGCCACACACCGCAGCCTGCGTTCGATTGATCCAGAAATCGTCCGTTACCAGGACCACGTCACCTTGCTGTCTCAAGAACCCGACGAACTCGGATTTCATTTCAACGGGAAAGTAGACGGTTGCTGATTCCGACAAATGAAACCGAGCCCCATACGGCTTTTCGCCGAAGAAAACGATCGTCGCATCAGGATGCGAGGACGCCATCTTTCGCGTCTCGACCAACGCAGACCGATCGCGGGCGATCGTGGGCACAAGCTGAGCGACCGTCAACCAGAGCACCACTGTCGCCACGCAGGTCGTTCCCCACCAGGCCGACCGACCGAACGCGACGGGACGGTTTCGAAGAACGATCGCCACGACGAACGCCGCCACGCACAGCACGGCCGCCACTTGACAACGCGTCGCGATTGTCTGCCCGATCCAAGTGTCGACGGCGATCACGGCAAAACACGCCAGCGCGAGTATCATCGTCGCTCGCTGTGGAAATGGACGCAGGAACTTGGCAAGGCGACAGGGCGTCTGGTGTTCCAGGACGGTCTGATCAAGCATCACGCCCAGCATCCCCGCCAGCAGCGGAAGCGACGGCAAGATGTACGGCGGCAATTTGCAACTGGATACCGAAAAGAAAAACAGAATCCAAGCGGAGCCGCACGCCAAGAACCCCAAATCTTTCGATCGCAACAGGCGACTTCGCTCACGGCGACGGAACAAGAAAACAATGGCTGAAGGTAGCAACAGCGACGAGGGAAACATCGCGGCAAACACCACCGGGATGTAAAACCAGAACGGTTCTCGGTGGTTGGATCCTTCGGTGAACCGTTTGAAATTGTGCTCCCAGAAAAAGTAGTCGACGAACTCCGGATTGAACGTCGCCACGGCGAAGTACCACGGAACACAAATGACCAAAACCGGGATCGAAAACATCACCCAATGTGACCAGCGGGGGCGCGTCTGATTGTCGCAAAGCCATCCGTTAGCGATCAGAATCGGAACGCACAACACCAGGGCGACGGGTCCTTTGGCCAGGATTCCCAGCGCGCACAACGTCGCTGACGTCATCCACCACCTCCAACACGTCCTGTCTTCGCGAAGGGCAATGTACCCGGCCAACAGGCAGGCGGTTGTGAACAGGGTCAATAGCGAATCCAGAATCAAGAATCGCCCGGCCACCACGAATCCGCCACAGAGTGTCAGCGAAACCGCACCCAGCCAGGCCGCTCGATCGCCCAGAACCCGCCGCCCCCAAGCAAACCACAGCACGACCGTTGCCATGGCTGAAAGAATTGATGGCAACCGCGCCGCGGCGACGTTCGGGCCGAAAATGGAGAAGGAGGTCGCGGTCAACCAGTACATTAAGGGCGGCTTGTCCAGGTACGCTTGCCCTCCCAGGGTCGGAGTGACCCAGTCACGCGACTGCACCATTTCCAGTGCAATCTGCGCGTATCGCGTTTCGTCGGGTTCGATCAACGGATACGACAGATTTGGAAACAGCACGACCGACGCGAGTCCCAGCAGCACAATCCATGCGGCTCCCAAGCGACCCCGCCTCCAACACCCGCCCTCTGAAACGCTTCGTTGCGACTGCGCCGGAAAGAGCTCGGTATTCCAAACCGTTCTCATTCTGTTCTTGTACGGATTCAGCATGCTTCCTTATGCCGGTTGATAAACAAGTTTCCGCATCATGATCACGCTGATGCCGATGCAAAGAAGATTGGCGATCCAAACGTCGTGAGCTGCCAACCGGCCGTCCTTTGCCATGTCCAACGTCAATGCAAACACCGGGTAGTAGACGAGAACGGTGGGCAAGAAGACGGTTCCGAACGTCGCCATCATGTCGGATGCCTTCATCCGAATGGCCAATGGAATTCCGATCATTGCGATCGCCAGGCAGGTGAATCCGCTGGCCCACCGCCGGTGCATTTCGGTATCCAATCGATGCAACCGTTTGCGGCTGGATGACAACGCACGCTGTCGATTCTGCGCGTCGGCGTTGCTGATTGCTTCCGGTCGAGACCTCAAGAGATCGAATGCGACATGCACCGTCGCTTCGCATTCCCGTCGGCGAATATCTTGTTGTTGCCGGATCGAAGCTTTCGGCAAATCGTGCATCGGCATGTGAGACGGGTGGGCCGTCAACAGATCGTCATCCGGTGTGGTGCCGACCGGGATCACCTGCTTCAACGTGTTGGGAAAATGGAATGCGGCCTTGTCACCAAGTTTTGCCATCCCGTTGGTGATACTCAGCTCGATGCCCTCGGATTCGGGGTCGTATCGCAGTTCCGCCGTTCGCGCATTGATCGTGATCATCTCACCATCGGGCCGCTGAATGTTGATGACGGGTTCGACCAGCTTCCTGCCTTGAACGTCACGAACGACCATGGAAATCTTGTCGTGTTTGAAGCTGTGTTCTCGCTCCAACACGTCGTAGGCGATCCGCTCGACCGACGAAATCACGACATCTTGAATGCCATTGAATCCCCAGGTGAACGCGACGTTGATCAGCCCCACGGTTGCCAGACTCAAGCAACTTGTGATCACGATCGCCGGCCAGACCGCCGGCATCAGTGAGATTCCGACCGATTGCATCGCCGTGAATTCATTGTCCGCAGACATGCGTCCGTAGACGCAACAGACACTGAACAGGGCCGTCCCCGGAACAGCGACCGACAATGCATTGGGAAGCGCGAAGGGCAACATCCGGACAACGCCGACCAGGCCCAACCCCTGATTCAATGATTCCCGAAAAACGCCAATGAACATCACCATCGTCGTGATGGCGAACAGCGACACGACGAAGATGACCGAAATGTCGCGAGCGATTCGCAGTTGAATTCTCGTCATGATCCTTTTCGCCCCTCGTCTTTCACCGACTCAAGCTCCCTGGCCAGATCAAACACGTGGTCAATCTCCAGCAACCGCCAATATTCCGCGCGCCGTTGGCGGGCCTGCCGGTAGCGTCTGCACCAGATCAGGGCCATTCGGAATGGCCGCATGATCGGGTTCATCGATTCACCTCCGGACGCTCGGCGATTCGCGGAGTTTCCGGTGTGGCAAGCAAGTCGTAGATGATCAACGCCCCCCGCTCTGCGACCCGAGTCATCCGAAGTCCGCCGGGCAATTGATCGGATAGTCGCCGAGCCGTTTCCGGATCTTTGACGACCAGCAGACAGTGTCCCGCTCCGGGAGACGTCGCTGACCAGTCGGGTTCACCGGCAGCCGTCGAATCGGCCATCGCGAGTGTTTGAACGTTTGACGGCGGGTCGGGCACTTCCCGGTCCGACACGTCAATCGACCGACTGGATGCCAGCTCGACCGTCTGGATGGATGACTCGCGCAAATGAGGTAGCGAACGTCGTGCGTCAAGCGTTTGCGTCACCATCGCCGCAAAAAGCAGCGAGACGCCGGTTGCCATTGCCCACGAGTACTGGGCGCCCTTGCGAATCCGCCACAGCAGCAGCGCGGCGAATTGCAGCACCATCCACGAGCTGCACCAGACGATCGTCCATGCCCACCCGCCACCGGATCTCAGATGGACGACGGCGGCGAACAGGAACCCCACAATACAGATGGTCCGAATCAACGCCTGAGCCGACCTGAATCGTGTGACCTGCCGGCCCGTGAGCTGCTCGCTTCCCAATCGATCTTTCTTCGGGTCGCACGGAAACTTCGACTCATTCCACCAGTACCGCGTCAGCTCCGAAAGCACCTTCGGAATGTGCTTCACCGAAACCGTGCTCGCTCCCAGCGTTCGGGGCCGATGGGACACTCCCACTTCGACCAGCCGACGGCCTTTCCGATGGGTCTGGACCAGGATCTCGGAGTTTACCAGGAATCCGTTGCCCGTGATTGGCAAGTCCCTGACAACGTCGCGATGGAACATTTTCAACGCACAATCCACGTCTCGCACGCCGGTGCCGAGCAAGCACCGGACCAGCAAGTTGTAGACCTTGGAATAGAGGCAGCGGAGCGGCGTGTCCTTGCGGTCGATTCGATACCCACAAACGACTTCATAGTCGCGAGAGAGCAGGACAAATCGGTCCAGTTCGTTCAAATCGAATTGGCAATCCGCATCGGTAAAAACTACCCGTTCCATTTCTGCCGCGGCAAAGCCGGTCCGCAGCGCCGCACCGTAACCCCGGTTCGGAGAATGTTGGATCAACTTGATGGCGGAGTTCGTCGCCGCTGCTTCGCGGACCTTTGCGGCGGTTTCGTCGGTGCTGCCGTCATCGACCACGATGATTTCGTAGCTTCCCGTGACTTGGCGTAGCGCGGCATCGGCCTCCGCGATCGCCGTCTGAATGACCTCGGCTTCGTTCCAGGCCGGCAAGACCAGGGAGATCGATGGAGCGTCAGACGGCCGACGGCCGTCGGGAAAATTTTCTCCGGCAGGCGGATCTCCGATCCTTGAATCGTCTGAGTGCATCCTTGCACCCCTGTGGTTGAATTACGAATGAATTAGTAGACCAGCGAATCCTATGGATTGCCCGCGTCTCGACACAACCCGAACTTTTAGGTTTTTAGTAGAACAAGCCATGGACCGGGACTCGCGAATGGTCTGGGGACACGCCGATCGATCGACAGACGGATCGATCGACAGACCGGCGGGCCCGGTCGGGCGGCGTCCATGGCTTGCTCCGACCGAGCAATCCCTCCGTCCGGCCTCAGCTTCCCAGCCGAAGCTCGCGATCATTGCCGATTCGCACGTGCTGGTGATAGCGTCCGTCCAGGCTTTCGACTGCGAACACATGTCCTTCAAACGTTCGCAAATCACGATCCTCGCCCGCTTCCAGTTTCCAAACCTTCTTTCGCTGCCCGCGAGGATTGATCCAGGTGATGCGGACCGGGCCGGGGTACCCGTTGATCCATCGACATTGCTTTTGAGTTCCGCCCTGACGAGAACGGATCGTCCCCCGCAAATCGATCGGCTCGGCAATCAGAGTCCGGCCCATCCGTTCGCTCAATCGCTCGGCCTGTTCGGGGTGATCCGCCACGACGTTTCGCGTTTCTCCAGGATCGAGCTGATGGTCATACAACTCCCGGAACTGCAGGCTGGCGTCGTCCATCCGCCGCCATTCGACGTAACGCCAGCGGTCCGTTCGCATCGCATTGCCGATCATTGACTTCCGAACGTACTGGCTGAACGCGGCCTCGTGATGATGTCCGTCCGGATTCTTCAGCAAAGGGACGACGCTGCGACCATCGATTTCGTCGGGAACGGGTGCACCGGTCAATTCGCAAATGGTGGGAAAGACGTCCAGCGACTCGACCAATTGATTGCAGCGTAGGCCGTTCGCGGCGGCGCGCGGGTCACGAATGATCAGGGGGATTCGCGTGTCAATCTCGTAGTTGGTCATCTTGCCCCAACCGTTGAGCTCTCCCAGTTTGTATCCGTGGTCGCTCCAGAGAATCACCACCGTGTCATCACGTCGCCCGGATTCGTCCAGTGCATCGAGCAGCTTTCCGACCTGGGCATCAACGAAAGAGACGGACGCGAAATAGGCATGACGCAAACGTCTTGTTTGCGATTCCGAAAGGGTTCCTGAATACGGCGTCGGCATCTCGACCATGTCGGCGTAGTGCGAAAGCTCGTAATTGGTTCCCACCGCAATCTCCGGCGCTCCATCCGGCGGAGTGACAATGGTTGGTAGCGGTAATGTTTGCCGATCGTATCGGTCCCACCATGACTTCGGCGAGGCCCAGGGGAGGTGCGGCAGAGTCAGCCCGACCGCCAGCAGATACGGATTCCCGGCGTTTTGCAAAGCCTTCATCCGCTCGATCGACTTCAGTGTCAGCGAACCATCACGGTGCTCCGCATCATCGATGTCGGGATCGTTGGTGATCACACCGCGCAGGTTGCCTTTTTGCCAAGCGTCGGTGGGAAGGCTGGCTTCGACTTTCTTTCGAAAGGCTTGTTGTTCGGGCGTGTAGTGCGTGTAGCTACCCTCGCCCCATTCGTGTGGCCGGTCCCAGGACTGCGGATCCGGCCAGGGGTTGTGAAAGATCTTTCCCAGACTTTCGCAGTGGTAACCGTTGTTCCGAAGGTGTTGAAACACCGTCACGGCATCCGGCATGGTCTCGCGAAAATGAACGCGCAGGTCGTAGACGTTCAGCCGTGCCGGCCGCAAACCCGTCCACGTGCTCGCTCGCGACGGATTGCATACTGCCACCTGAACGTAGCAACGATCGAAGGCGACACCGCTGGACGCCAAACGATCGATCTGGGGCGTTTCCATGTGAGCCGCGCCGTAGCAACCGAGTTCCGGTCGCAAGTCATCGATACAGATCAGCAACACGTCCGGACGTTTTGGCGGGTCAACGGCAACGGCCGTTCTGGCAGCAACGGCGAACCATCCGGCCCACACAACGACACCCATCCGCATGGCGGACGCCAACAAGTTAGCGCCGCCGACCGACGACCATTGAAGCACGCTTTTATCCTGGATATTCAAACCGACCTCCCGATTCGAAGCTTGGCAACCTGGACACGGGATCGTTCCCGGTCCGCACGGCCCCTGCAAGGCGGGCAAACAGCCCCACTCGCGCATTTTGCAGCAACCACGCCGGCAAATCTTGCCGGATCTGCCGCTCATCGCTTGAAATTGCGCATCGTGGGTCCTCCGCATCAATGGTTGCCAATTAGACCAAGCCCCATGGTTCGACCGGCTCTTTACACCGGCACCGTGTCGATTCATGATCTGAGAAGACGTTTTGCGAAACGGGTTCGATGCGAATGGCCGACCAACAATGATCCACTCCCCTCCTTTGACCGACCAGCAATTGCGGTACTTCGGCGGATCGCTGGCGTTGATGCTGGTGATGTTTGCCGCGCTCGCGCAGTGGCGGTTCGGCGCCGACGGGATCGCCACGGCCTTGTTGGTGTTAGCGGTCGCGCTCACGCTGGTCTATTACGCAGTCCCGAAATCGAGGCGTCCGATCTACAACGGGTTTCGCGCGTTGACCTTCCCGATCCAGTGGTTGGTCTTGACCGTGATTCTATCCCTGATCTTCTACGTGGTGTTGACGCCGATCGGGTTGCTGCTGCGTTGGTCCGGTCGCGACATTCGCAGGCAGCAACCTGACCAAGCATCCGTCTGGTCCGAGCATCGAAAAAAGCAAGCGTTGTCCCGTTATTTTGAGACGTTCTAACTGGACAGCGACACTTTGCGTGAGCCGCGCTGCGCAAACCGCGTTTTTTTCGCACCACCACCGGCCGCGACCGCCTTGCCGCTCATTGCATCGCAATTCAGGGTATTTTTGATTGAAAGAGGCGGTGTCCAGCAAAGTCAGCTCAACAAAGAACGCTCCGATGACTGTCGACGAATCAACTGAGAATGTGCCGCAGCCAGAGCAGGAAGGGGATGCTTCCGGCAAACGGAAAAGTCGGTCGAAGCGACGACGAAAACTGCGCGTGCTCGTTTTCCTGGTGGCGCATCTGTTGGGCGCCATCTCTTCGGTGCAAGCGATCATGTCGACCCGTACCGCGCAAGGCGCCATCGCATGGGCGATTTCGCTCAATACCTTTCCCTACGTGGCCGTACCGGCTTACTGGGTGTTTGGCCGATCAAAGTTTGACGGCTACCACATGAAACGCCACGCAACCATGTTGGCTGAAAGCGAAACGGAGCGGAATGTGATCGGCCTGCTCGCAGAGGGCGGCATGCTGATCGACCCCAAAAATGCGATCGATCTGCGTCGCAAGACGTTGTTGGAAAACCTGGCACAAATGCCGGTCACACGATTTAACGACGCGGACCTGCTGATCGACGGCGAAGCGACGTTTGACGCGATTGTCGAAGGTATCACCGAAGCGACCGACTATGTACTGTTTCAATTCTACATCATTCATGATGATGATCTGGGGAACCGACTGAAGGACGCGTTGATCGCTAAAGCCAAAGAGGGCGTGTCGGTTTTCTTTCTTTACGATGCGTTGGGCAGCTACAGTCTTCCGGACGCGTACCTTTCACAACTTCGCGACGCCGGCGTTCAAACGGCTGCATTTCGAACGACCCGCGGATGGCAGAACCGTTTCCGCGTCAACTTTCGCAACCATCGAAAGATCGTGGTGATCGATGGCAAAGAAGCCTTTGTGGGGGGCCACAATGTGGGCGATGAGTACTTGGGAAAAGACGATACGCTCACCCCTTGGCGGGACACGCACGTTGCCGTGCGAGGCCCCACCGCGTTGGAAGCCCAAGTCACTTTCGTCGAAGACTGGAGTTGGGCGACAGGGAACATCCCCGAATTGAATTGGGAACCGCATCGCGCTCCTCAGGGAGACGTGAGGGCGTTGTGCCTGCCGACCGGACCGGCCGACAACCTTGAAACCGGCACGCTGATGTTGCTGGATTTGATCAATTCATCCACGGAAAGCATTTGGATTGCCACACCGTATTTCGCCCCCGACCAGCAATTTGTCTCTGCCCTTCAATTGGCGTCGCTGCGGGGCGTGGACGTGCGAATTCTGGTTCCCGAGCAATACGACAACTTCGTGGTGGGAATGACCGTCTATTCGTACCTGGAAGAACTCGAAGAAACGAGTATCAAATTTCACTGGTACGAACGCGGGTTCATGCACCAGAAGGTGATTCTGGTCGATGGCAAGACCGCCGCCATCGGGACTGCAAACTTTGACAACCGGTCGATGCGATTGAATTTTGAAGTGACCATGTTGTTGGAAGATGCCGAATTCGCGGCGAGTGTCGAACAGATGCTGGAAACCGACTTTCAACACAGCCGTCTGGCATCCGCAGCGGAATACCGAGATGGTTCGCTGCCATTCCGATTCGCCGTGCGGGTCTGCCGATTGTTCGCCCCGATTCAGTAAGCATACCCCAACGGCAACGCGATTCCGATTTCCCTCAAAAAACAAGTGGAGCCAGCAGACGCCGATCAAGATCGAGCACGGCCGCGGTCTCCAAAGGGGTCCGTCCACTTTTCTTGCCCCTGATACACGTTCCTATCTGATACACTGAGCGTCAGCGAACGTTTTTCAGTCTCGGACGTGTCGTCCTATCAACGGGCTGCTGCCGGCACCCGCCCTTGATTACCAGGCACGTTCGACGTGGATGCGACAGAAACTACGGAGCCAGCACATGACCGCAGCAAAATCGGGCGATACCGTTCGGATTCACTACACCGGTAAACTTGACGACGGAACGCAGTTCGACAGTTCCCAGGGGCGGGATCCGCTGGAGTTCGCACTCGGGGGCGGCCAGGTCATTCCCGGTTTCGACAACGCCGTTGAAGGCATGGCCGTGGGCGATAAGAAGTCCGTGAAGATCCAGCCGGAAGCAGCCTACGGCCCAAGGCACGACCAGCTGGTTCAAAAGGTGCCCAGAAACCAGCTGCCCGATGACATGACGCCCGCTGTCGGCATGCAACTGCAGACACAGAACGAGAGCGGCCAGGTAATCAGACTCTCGGTGACCGCGGTGGATGACGATTCGATCACGGTCGACGGAAATCATCCCCTCGCCGGGGAACCGCTCAACTTCGACATCGAGCTGGTCGAAATCGTCTAACAAAAAAGGGGTCCGTCCCGGGTCCGTCCCCTTTTCTTGGTCCTTGCCTCGCAGCGGGCGTCTGGAGTCAGCGGCCGAGTGCCCGCCGGATGGCCGCTTCGCCTTCGATTCGAAACACGCTCGGATCAAACGGGTCGTCGCTGGTGTGCCAGACGCTTCCGTCCGGTCGCCGATACATTCTCCAGGACTCCGCGCGATTCAGCGGACGCGCACCGACGCGACCGAACACCGCAATCTGATTGCCGCTTTCATCCACGGCACGATCCCGATCCATCCCGCGACTGATCGCCAACGCGTGCCCATCCTTCGGCAACTTGTAGGTGGCGACCAGGAACGGCGCCGGGCGCGGACTGAACCCGTCGTTGCCGGGGATCTCCGGGCTGGTCAATTGAATCACGCGCAAACCATTCTTGCCGTCGGCCAAGTAAGCAAACTGGCTCACGTTGGTAATTCCCAACTGCACGTCGTGCGCATCGTTGATACAGCCGTTCGCATTGTAGACCTGGTCGATGGTTGCTTCCCGAGGTCGCTCCACGTCCAAGATCACCAACCCGTTGCGTCCGGCAGCCACATAGGCGTACGTCCGGGCCACGTAAATCCCGTGCGCGTCGTCCATAGGCACCAACCGGACCAGCGTGGGGTGCGCCGGATCCGTGATGTCCAAAACCTTGACCCCTTGGCGATCCGTCGCGAACGCGTAGCGGAATTGAAATGCCACCTGGTGAGGATGATCCAAAACGTCGCCTCCGAGCACGTGCGTGACGGTCGGACAAGTCGGATCGTCCAAATCAACGACGACCAACCCGGCATCACAGCAAATGTAGGCGTACGTCCCGACGATCTGAACGGACCGTGCCCCGTTCAGCAGGCCGTCTGGATTGAACGTCAACGCCCGTTCCAGAAAGTTGTTTAGCGGATTGCCGTCCAGGAGGGTGCCAGCTCCAACCAGAATCAACCCTTCCTCCCGGTCGCTGACGTAGATGTAGGCGTACATCGGATGCACCGCCGACTCTTCGTTTTCCGGATCCTGTTTGCGGGTCGGATCCGGGGCAATGGTCGCCGGCGAAGCCACGCCGGTGGCGTATTTGGTCCGCACGTAGAAACGTTGTCCCGCCGGCGACACCGGCGCCGTGGTGATCCGTTCGCTAAACGCTTTGTCGTCGATGAACGCAATGTCAAACACGCGGAATCCGCCCTCGCCGCAGGCCGCGTACAGGTACTCGCCACGGTGCTGCAGGTCCAGCACCTCCGGCTTTCGGAAAGGCAAGGCAAGCGATTCCAGGACGTCCCGCCCCGGGTGTTCGTGGCTGTGTTCCAGCTGGCGCTGACGGTGAACGTGCTCACGAAAATTGTCCGGGTAAGCCAGCTGGTGCAGCGAACTGCCGATCACGGCTTGCGGTTCGGTATTCTCAGTCACAACCACCGCCTCGAACCCATGCTCACCCGCGGCGACATAACAGTACTTGCCGATGAAGTTGGTAAATCCGGTCCCCTGCATCAATAGCTGGGACATGATGGCGTTGTTGTCCTCGCTGATGGACACGTGACAGTCGGTACAGCTTTTTGTCTCATAGATGCCGGCATGGGCGTGCCCCGATTCGTTTTCCCATCCCGGGCCTCCGCGGACCGTGTGGGGTACGTTGGTGCTGAATGCGATCCCACTCAGCCCGTCGCCGCTGATCGTCTGTTGTTGTGTGTAGATTGCTTCGCGGTTGGCGTTGTAGCTGCTGACATGGATGGCGCAGCTGCTCCGTGCCGGTCCGATTCGATTGCCGGTGACGTTGCCGTCGCGCGCCAACATGAACACGTCGTCTCGTAGCGTTTGAAAGTTGTAGCTGGTCCGGTTGCGTGTCACGTCGCCCAAGTTGTGCAGTTCGGGTGACTTGATGTTGGCGCGTTGCGGCAGGTGGCATCCGAAGCAACTGGGGTTCCATGAACTGTGGCAGGCGATGCAGGACATGTTGTCGTTCGAATGGGCGCATCGCAGCACCGCCTGGTCGTCGGTGCCCCCCCAAGTCAACTCGCCATCGGTGTCCCTCCGCACGGTCTTCGCCGCGTGCGACCTTGGGTTGTAATCGGGGTGACCGGGCCGCAACGTGTCGGCGGTCTGGGTGACTACCCAGAACCGATCGGGATCGACCGTACTCCGCTGGATCAGTTTTGGCGGCTGGCCGATTTCGCGAACGATCTCGAACCGGGGCTGGTCGAAGGTGGTTCGCATGGCCAGCAGGTTCGTTCCTCCCTGGGGTGCCGCCGGGCCACTGGTCGGCAACCGGGGCGGCTGGCCGGCGTCCAGCTGCGATTCGACCAGCTCCACCAACGACTGACCGGCGGTGCCGTGGCAGTCGACGCACTGAATCTCGATGGCGGCGCGGACTTCCCCATACAGCTTCGTGTTGCCGTGACCGTCCTGGTAGTAATGACAGTCGGTGCAGTGCATCCCCTTCTCCATGTGAATGTCCAACATGTGCGTTGGGGTTTCACTGCGACACCGTCCCAATCGCTGTTCGCTGTCTTGGGTCGGAGCCACTGCCTGCTGTAGCTTTTCGGTCGTCACCTCGGGGACCGGATCGTTTTTCCAGTCCAGCAATCGCCCGTGCCGATCCTTTTTGAATACGGCGCGGTAGACCCATCCGTGTCCGTGAAAGTCGGCGAACTGCGTGTGGCGCAGGTGGGGATTCAGGTCGCTGACATTCGCCAAGAATTCCGGGTCGCTCCAATGCCCCCGCGCCGCGGCTTCATTGGGATTGGATTCCGTGGCCCGGATGTAGTCCTCCGCGGTGAGTTCCTTCTGATGACGCGGGTACATCAGCTGGCCATCGGTCTCGTTGTCCCACCACATGTACCCCAAGTAGCTGTTCAGCACGTTGGTCCCCGGGTGGACATGACAGACGATGCACTGGCTGGTCGGCATCCGCAGTTCAAACTTGTGTTGGATGGGATGCCCGCTTTCACTCTTGTCGATCATCGGATCGACGTGGCGAACCCACTGATCCGGCTGGGATGCGGCGCGGCCGCGGTTTCCGTACTTGGCGATGAATCCGCTGGCGGTGTGGCTGCGGTCGTTTGCGTACAACACGTGGCAGGCACTGCATCCACTGCTGCGATAGTCGCCCGGATGATCGTTGGTTCCCAAAAAGTTCAGCGTCGGATCGAGCAGCCGTGTCTTGGCCAAACCGATGAACACCGGGTCGGTGCGGTTCTCCGTCCCCAGACCTCGCAGGGAAAGTCGCTCGCGGGGCCGTCCCGGTTCCTCCAGTCGCTCAGGGATTCCGACTTCGGGACGGAACCGTCCGCCGCGCTCAAAGATCCTTAACACGTTTCCCGGTTGGCTGATCTGATAGGGAATCAGCGGTTGCAAACGCGGCAGGACTCCCTTGTCCCTCGTTTCCTGTGGTGTGGGGGCGGGAACCGTCTGCATGATCTGGGGCGTGCCGATCATGCTGTAGGATTCACCAAAACGTGAATACTTTTCGTCGGTGGATCCGTTGTTGTACAACGCCGCTCCCCACAGCATGCATCCGTGCGTCATCATGCTCTTGCGAAGCTGCAACACTTCGTTGGCGTGACACTGCCCACAGGCGATGTGCGCGACGCGCAGGTCACCCGGGTTGACGAAGCGGATGAATTCCGGTGATTCGTGATTCAACAGCGTGTAGCTCCGCACCGGATTGGCGCTGCTTTTCCAAGCCGCGGCGTACCGCGGCATCACGTGGGCAGCTTCCAAATCCGTTCTCGTGGCGTCCCCGCCATGACAATCGGTGCAGCCGATCTGCACGGTGTCGCCCGAATGCATGTTGCCAACATCGGTGTGACAATGGATGCATCCGCTGCTCTTCGCATTGGCCGCCGATTCGGATTGCGTGGCCAGATTGACGTGTCGCAAATCCTCCGGGATCGGATAGGACGCATTGTCGGCCACCCCCAGTCGCCGGGCCAAATCCCAAGGATCATCGTTGCGAAAACCGATGTCCGGCTCCTCTGCCCCGGCGACGGCGGATCGGATCGGTTGACCGTGGAACGTCGGATGCCGGTTTCCGGCCGAGTTCTCTGTCGGCCGATCGCCCGTCGCCTTCGGCATCGCATGTGAAGGTTGTTTCGGATGCGGATCCTCGACGGCGTTCGGGATTTCATCCGACAACGAAAACTCGACCGGCCCCGACTCCGTGGCCGGCAGGGCTCCTGAATTCGGCAAGGATTCGCGGCCCGCCGTCGGCGACTGTCTCAACGCCTGACGCCACCAATCGATCCGCTGCTCGGGTCTACTAGCAGGCGTCTGCGCGGGTGTTTTAGCAGGCAACTGCGTGGGGGAGGGCGCCGGTGTCTGCGCCGCCGCACCGGACGCGGTGAGCGTGAAGAGGGCCCAGGCAAGCCAGGGGCGTGATCTGTTCCAGAATCCGTTCATCGGCATTCGCTTTCATCCTGCAGCGCCGCCGGAGCAACCCCAGCGGCCCGGGCGACCCGCGGCAGCTGCCCGCTCCCGGAAGGTCAGTGGCTTCCTCGTGGTGTGGGGCTGGCCGCCCAGACGGAATGCGGCAAAACGAGGCTTCGCGGCGGGCTGGGCCGGTCACCGCCGCAAGAAGTATCCACAAAAGCGTGTAGCGTGGAAACGTCGATTTTGTGATGCTTGCAAAACAACGACCAAAAGCCGCGACGCGGCGGAGTCAATACTCGAACGCGACTTCCAGAAACCCTGCCACGTGGTTGCGGGTTTTTCCGTTGACGTTCTGAAACAGATCCCGGAATCCATCTCCACGGATCAACGTGGACAGACCGCCCAGCAACAGAATGTTGTTGTTCAACAGCGGACGGTACTCCAAGCCGGTGCTCAGGTCCGTTCCGATGAACTCCCGAACACGCCCGGTGAACAGATACGTTTCCAAGGAGGCGGTGTCGTCAAACCACAGCAGATTGGCGTTGTTGATCGTTTTCAGCCGGGGCGTCAAATCAGCGTCCACACCAAAGTTCAACAGGTGCAGTCCGGGGTTCACAAAGTTTGTCTGCCCTTGAAACTTGCTGCTCCGCAAACTGGGCGTCAGACTCAACCGGTTCGTCAGCTCGACGCCGAACAACCGCACGCCCTGACGCCCCCAGTAACTGAACTCCGTGCCGGCGAAATTGGGATTTGGCAGAATAGCGTCAAAACCCGTGCCCTTGGAGTCATTGGGATCGCTGTCACCGCTGCTGTAAAAGTAGGAACTGCGGAATCGCACCCAGTCCCGGTCGTACGACAACTCCAACGCAGCCATGGAGGCACTGATGTCGATTTCCCGACCGGCCAGCGGGTTCAGATCATCTCGGCCGAAGGCGTAGTAGAACGCGCTGCTGACATTCACCCGTTCGATGTGTCCGTTGCTGGCACAGCCAAAGTAGTACGCCCGGACGTCATGGGGAGCGAACACGCCGACGGGGTCGGGGCGCACCAAGAAGTTGTTGCGATCGAATTCGGTGCTGGGTTGATCGTGGTTGGCGTGAAACGATGCATTGACGTTCCACCCGGGAAACAGAAAGTCCTGGCGGTAGTAGTTCGCGATCCACGTGTTCTGGTGGCGATCCTCATTGAACCGATTCAGCAGCGAGTTAGTTTCCTTTTCGGTTTGATCCAACCACATCACGTTGAACTGGTCACGATTGCTGTAACGCGTTCCAAACAGCCGCACGCCCCGGTTGATATCGGCGAAGATGAACCCGCGAAAGTCGCTGACGAACAATTGGCTGCCCAGACGAAGCGACGCAAAATCGTAGTAAGGGCTGAGATCAGAAAGCTTGGTTTCGAAAAACCATTCTTGCAGCGCAAAGTCCTGACGGAACCGGCTGGTACCTTTGCGAACGTCCGGATTGACGACCCCCAATTCGTCCGCGGTCAAGTTGTTCATGTTGTAAACCAGGTCCACACGCACCCGCCAATCATTTGGTTTGAATGCGGCATTGCCGTGGAACAGATCAACGGCGATCGAGTCGTACGACTGAAAAAAGAATGAATCGGGATCGCCGAAAAAGGCGGCGGCGCCCGGATTGCGAGTCGCTTCGAAAGGCGTCGTCGGTGTCGGAAGCTGCCGGCCTTCAAACAGGTTGAAACTCTTGGCGGTCAATTTCAAGAACGTGTGCTGCCCGATGATCGGGTAGTCGCCTTTGAGCACATTCTGGTTGTACGGGTCCCACCACGCGCCTTCGATCCCGGGGTAATCGTCCAACGGCGGATGTGCCTTGCCGTAGCGGTCAGAAGCTTGCTGGCCCAGCCGCCAGCGATCATCGACGGGGATGAAGTGATTGCTGGTCTGTCGTTCGGAAGGCAGGATGCCGCTGGGACCGGTGAATCCATACGGTGCTCCACCCGGCCATCGGAACAGTTCCTGTGTGTCGTCCCGGCCGACGAGGATCGGTGGCAGTGATTCCGTTGCTTCTTGCGGATCGCGCAACACCCCGGGCCGCAACGGTTCGGTGCCTCCAGACCCAAGAACTTCCTGCCCCCCTGCCGAAACCGGCGGCGGCAAATCCAAGATCACCGGTTCGGGCAGCCCCGATGTCGACGCCGTCACATCGTCGCGATAAGGAGCTTCGTCCAGCAACTTGCCCAGTGAATTACCATCTTGCGCGCATGCCCCAGCCGCCGCGAACAGAACTCCGACCGCGGCGGCAATCTTGACGACAAAACGTGGCAACCCCATGTCGGATGGGTGAATCCGTGGAAAGGACGATGACAGAACGATCCCGTCTCTCTCGGTATCGGCTTTGACGATTATTCCGATCATTCCAGATGCGTTGACTTTGCTATTTTTCGAGTTTGATCTCGACCGACACTAAACCAGTTAAGCTGAGCAGGATGGGTTGCCCCCGCTTGCCCCGATCGCCTTCGAACGCACGGCCATGAGACGACGTTTCCGATCGCCCCGATTTCAAGCCCTGGAGGGGCGTCGCCTGCTGGCGGCTTCGCTGCACAACGCGGAGGCCCCAGCGGACGTCAACCGGGATGGTAGCGTGACCCAAATCGATGCGCTGTGGGTCGTCAACTATCTGTCGCGCCAATCGACCCATGGGAAAAGCGGGCTGGCCGCGGAAGGTGCGTCGCTGGAGGGATCAGGCGCCGCGCCGCCGGTCGCGGCCGCCCCGGACGTCAATGGAGATTTGAACGTGTCGGCGATTGATGCGCTGATGGTGATCAATCACTTGGCCCGCGACTTGGAAGCTGAATTGCCACCGCCGCCCCCGATCGACTTCGACGCGATTGCCAAAGCCCCCGGTGTGGGAACGACCTTCACCGCCGGATTCAATCTGAACGAATCGGGTGGAAGCGAAAACCTGCTTGCCGCCAACGAAGTGGAAACGCTGTTGTCGCGAGCATCCATGGCGACTGCCAGCGACGATGCCATCATTGCCATCGTGGACCGCTCCGGCCGAATCTTGGGGGTCCGCGTCGAGGACGGAGTTTCACCGGCTGTGACGTCGGACGCCGAGACCCTGGCTTTTGCCATCGACGGTGCCGTTGCCAAGGCCCGGACCGCAGCATTCTTCAGCAGCAACGCGGCACCGTTGACCAGCCGCACGGTTCGGTTCATCAGCCAATCCACGGTGACGCAGCGTGAAGTCGAATCGTCCCCGACCGATGCCGATCCGGCGTACCGGGGACCGGGGTTCGTCGCCCCGATCGGCGTGGGCGGACACTTTCCGCCCGAAGTCGACTACACGCCGCAAGTCGACCTGTTCGCGATCGAGCACCAAAGTCGCGACAGTCGTCGCCATGCCGGAGCCGACGGGACCAAGGGGACCGCGGACGATTTTTTCCTGAACACGCGTTTCAACGCGGACCCCGCATTCATTCCCGAAGCCGCCGAAACGTTCTTCACGACCTGGCCGGAAAGCTACGGCGAACAGTCGGGGACCTCGACCACCAGCGTCGCCCGCGGCATCGGCACCCTGCCGGGCGGCGTCCCGTTGTACAAGGCGGTTCCCGGCGCCAGCAAACCTAGCGAATCGATCAACCTGGTTGGCGGGATCGGCGTCTTCTTTCCGGGTGACGACGGATTCGCCACGTTTGAACAGGGATTCCAGCACACCGATGACAACGGCGGAGTCACGCAGTCGGAAAAACAACGGACCAATGCGGCCAAAGTTTTGGAAGCGGAAGCGGCGGCGGTCATCGCGGCGGCCGGCGGCGGCATGGTCGGCCCCAACGCGTTTGTCCGTAACCTGAATGAGTTCAACCGCCAGTTGCCGGAACTGGAACAGTTCGTCCTGCCTACTGGCCGGATCGATCTGGTCGGCATCACGCTGGAGATTTATGGCCCAACCCCCGACCGGTCCTTTCGTCAGCCCGGGATCGATCGCGTGATTCACGAAGCGCGAAAGGTTGGCACCGGGATCGACTCCGGCGTCAACGTGGCGGTGCTTCCCGACGCGACAACGCTGCTGGACGGAAACCCGGTTCCCGAAGGCTGGCTGGTCGCGCCGCATGATTCGCCCAACGGAGAATTGACCGCTGCCGAGGTGCAGCAGATGATCGAAACGGGCATCGCCGAAGCCGAACGGACCCGAGCCGCCATCCGGCTGGACATCGACAACGGATTCCGCCCCGGCGCAACCACACGCATGGTGCTGGCGGTTTCCGATACCGATGGCGAATTGTTGGGGCTGTACCGCATGCCCGATGCCACCGTGTTCTCGATCGATGTCTCGGTCGCCAAGAGCCGCAATACCGCTTACTATGCCGACCCCGATGATTTGGTCGAAGCCGATCGCGTCGATTTCAACGGAGACGGACTGCGCGACGATTCGGCGATCAGCATGAGTCTGAAAGACGATTCCGGCGACACGTTTCCGTTGGGAACCGCTTTGACCAGCCGTTCATTTCGCTTCTTGGTCGAACCGCGTTTTCCGACAGGCATCAAACTGAGCGGCGGTATCAATGATGGCCTGACCAACGATCCGCTGGTTTCGCTGTGCGATGCGAAGCCCACACTGTGCGTCGAAGTCGGCCCGCAAAGCGGACTTCGCCTGCCGGGGATCGACCCGCTGACCGCGGAAAACTTGGACTCGCAACAGCCGCTGGACTTCCAGGTCTACGCCTCCGCCGGTCATCCCAGCACCGTGATGTTTGACGCATTCATCGCCAGCCGGAATTTCCGCGATCCCGGTGATGCCAACGTTCAGATCGCCGGCGGTGGCGGAAACCAACCGTTGGCAAATCAGAACGGCGTGGTCTTCTTTCCAGGCAGCACCGCGATCTACGTCGACCAGCGAAGCCGACTTGCCGGTGGCCTGGGTGTCAGTGGCGATGGCGTGGACCAGGACGATGTCGTGACATCCGCCGGACAAATCGGATTCAGCCCCCTGCAATCGACCCGCGTCGATCGATTCACCATCGGCGGTGTTCGGGTGCCGTTCCAAAAATTCAATCGCAACCCGTTCGGCACCTGATTCTGCCGAGGGTCCTTCTTGACTCCAGTCGCGAAGCGCCGACAGCTTCTGCCCGTCGGCATGAGCCCACGGAAACGACGAGGGTGAAACTAAGCGGCGCCAACTCGTTTGCGAAGGCCGGAACCCGGGAACGTCAGTTTGCGGGCCTGGCAATTTGTAGCGATTGGACCGGTCGTGCTGCCGACGCGGACATTCATTGGACGATACCCACGGAGAAGAGTCTTTGACCGACCCCCTCCGTTACATCCGACCGCGGTGTTGCCCATGCGTCTTTTCTTGACCGCCGCATCGACCGCCTGCCTGCTGATCCTGATCGCTGGAGCGTCCGCACGGGCGCAGAATGCTTGCCGACATTGCCTGGCCACTGGCTCGACAAATCAAGGCCCGGCAAACGCCGGCACGACATGCTGCCACGGGGTGGATCGCGATCCGGGGCACCCGAAAAAACCCGAGCGTGAAATGCCTGGTGATCGGGACCTCAGTGGTTGTCCTCCCCAACGCTACCAGATGGATGATTGCGAGCGAGCCGGATCGCCGCACTCGGTGGCCCCCTGGGCGAAATGCTCGACATCGGCGAAATACAGCGTGTGGTTCGTCGGCGGGGGCGAGCCGTCCGCCCATTTGCCCCGGCTTTGGCCACCGTCAAGCGACCGCGGACGGGCCCGACATTCCAACGCGGCCGACGGTTTCGGTGAAGGCACCTGGGGCATGGACTACAACGGCCTGTTCGGAAAGACCAATGTCTGGCTGAATTACACGTGCGGGAGGCGGCAGGGTGGCGAAGGTGCCTACGCAACCGACGGCGAACCGGAATTCATTGGCCGACTGAAGGAGGTCTTCCATCACTAGGGCAAGAGTCAAAAGCCCGGTAGCTACCGTCGCCAGACGGTGGCGCCGCATGCTCCACGCTCTGCGAGCTTCTTGAAGTCATCTTCCACGCTCTGGCGAGCGTGGCTACGTCGGGTTCTGGTGAAGAACGATCCTGCCGCCGATCAGCTATAATTCTGGAATCCAGGAAGCGACGGTCGCCGGTCCCGTCGAGATCAAGCGAACAGATCGCCTGCTGAATTCCGTTGATTCCCGCGTCGGTCATTGGACGCATCGTTCACCATCTGTTTGGCCAACATGTTGCGGCGAGGATACGAATTTGCTCCCGGTTACCGGCTCCAGGAATTCTTGGGACGGGGACAATTTGGCCAGGTCTGGCGCGCCTCGGCGCCGGGTGGAACCGCTGCGGCCGTCAAATTCATCGACCTGACCGGCGGTCAGGGGCAGAAAGAGTTTGAAGCGGTCAAACGGATCAAGCAGATTCGCCAAGCCAACTTGATGCCGATCGTTGCCATCTGGTTGCTCGATGAGCAGGGCAGGGTCATTGAAGACGCGCCCGATGAAGCGATCGAAACGATCGACATCACGGCCACGGCGCAATTCGACCGTTCGGACATCTCGATGACGCCCCAACGTGATGCGGCGACCTTGGTCGTCGCCATGTTGCTTGGCGGCGAAAGTTTGTATGACCGAATGAAGCAGTGCGTCCAGGACGGACAGCCGGGGATTCCCCCCCGCGAATTGCTTTCCTTCATGGAAGATGCGGCCAAGGGTTTGGACTTTCTAAACGATGCCCGACATGATCTGGGTAGCGGTCCGGTCGCGATCCAGCACTGCGATGTCAAACCGGCCAATATCGTGGTGTTGGGCAACAGCGCCGTGATCTGCGACTTCGGCCTGGCTCGGATTTTGACTCGCAATCAGATCACCGCCACCAGCGCTTCCGGAACTCCCGCCTACATGGCTCCCGAAGCGATCTCGGGGCACCCCAGCCAAACCAGCGATCAATACTCGCTGGCCGTCACCTACTACCATCTGCGGACCGGATCGTTGCCGGTCGCCGATGGGACGTTGTACGAAGTCCTGGAAGCCCACCGCCGTGGCGACCTGTCTTTCTCCGGACTGGGCCCACAAGAACAGGCGGTTCTTAAACGGGCAACGCAACTGGACTGGCAGGAGCGGTTTCTGTCGAACGGGGATTTCGTGAGCGCGCTTCGAGATGCCTTACGCGCGGAAGGCTTCCCACACGCCGGTCAGCCATCGCAACCTTCCGGCCAGTCTGATCAAACCAACGCGCCTGATCAAACCGGTCCGCTGGTGGCAACCCGGCATCCAGCGCCGGCCCAATCGGGTCAACTGGACACCGAAGGCGTCTCGCTGGAAACCCGCCCGGGCGAAACGCGTTCGGAAGCGTCCGGAACCGCCGCCGTGGCTGCAGCCAGCGCTATCGCCGCGAAGGAGTTGCCAAGCAAGCCGGACCGACGTCTCCCATTTTGGATCGGCGGACTGGCGGTCGCCGCACTGCTTGTATTGGCGACGGTGATCCTTTTCGCCCCCGAAATCGGACGCCAAAGCGACGGTTCGGGACAACAGGAAACGCTAGAGACACGTCAGGGCGAAGGTCCGCCCGCCGAAGCAAGCGCGCGCGAATTGGCCGAGTCCGCTCGCAACAAGTTTGGTCAGGATCCGGAAGCCGCCGAAACGCTTTTCCTGAAAGCTTGCAGCAAGGACGCGGCGTGGGCCGAGCCTGAAAAAACGACCTGGGTCGGACACAGCGACGCGGTCGAATCCGTGCTCATCACCAGCAACGGGTCCTTGGTGAGTATCGGTTACGACCAGACGCCTTTCCTTTGGCCAGCGACCAGCCAACGGCCGTCTACCCGCATTCCCTTGCAACCTCCACTGCCCACCCCCATTTACCGTGAAGCAATGACGCTGGTCGATTCCGGCGCATCGGTCCTGGCGGCAGCATCCAGCGTGCTTCACTACTGGCCAAACATTGACGCCGGCGTCTCCGAAGCGACCGTCCTGGGCGACTTTGAAGACGAAGTCCTGGCGGTGGCGGCGCACCCGTCCGGCCACCAGGTGCTGGTCGGATCCGCCGACCAGACCGCAACCGTGGTCCAGTGCGGTGACGGAAAGCTGTCGGTTGTCGGCCGCTTCTCGTCGATCGATGTCATGAAGCAGTGGTTCTTTGATCCGACCGGAACCTGGCTGGTCGGCTTGTCCGAAACCGGCAACGTGTCTGCCTACCGTTGGGACGAGGTGACCGAATCGATTCAAGCGAACTCCGCCCCCGAGGCATTGTCGATCAGCGCCGACGGCGCCCGGAACCGCGGCTTGGCTTTTGACCCGACCGCCACCTCGACCACCGTGTTTCTGGGCGACGCAACCGGATCGATATCGGCATGGCAGATCACCACTCCGCCAAACTTGATCGCGCGAGCGCAGCCGCACCGAGGAACGATCGAGGCGATCTGCGCGGCCGGCCCGATCGTCGCCGCCGGTGACAGTGACGGTTGGCTGACGGTCCAAAACAAAAACCTTCAACCGCCCGCCAACGACCTGAAACTGGGCAACCGACCGGTCAGTTGCCTGGATGCCACCGCCGACGGGCGATGGCTCGCCGCCGGAACCTACGACGGTCAAGTCTGGCTGCTGAAGACCTCCGCGCCGTTCAAAACGGCGGCCGTCTTGCCAACCGGATTCCCCAGCGTCGAGAGCGTCCGAATCGATGCGAAGCGAAACCGATTGATCGCAGGCACCGCCGGCGGAGCGATCTGTCGATGGGATCTGGATTGGTGCCAACTGGTGGCATCCACCTATCCGTTACCGATCGCTGTCGATGCCCCCGATGCGAGAAGCCCCGCTGGTGAACGCGATCCGCCGCGGGAAGACATCAATTCAGCAGTGTCCGTTCCATCTCCTGCGGCGTCGCATCGCATCGCAAATCGCTGACAAGCTCGAAAAACAACACAGCCGCTCCCGCTTGGAGTTCGTGTAGTTTTCCGAACCAGAAGGATTGCTTGTTGAAATTCACCCCTCCGGCTAAAGGCATACCATTGCCAAACCGATTCGGGATCACACCCCGTCGACCTCGCTCATTTCGGCGTTGATCAACGGCAAGTAGTTGTGACGTGTTTCGCCTGCCGCATCGTCCCACATCAACCAGTGCTTCAATTGGCTCGCTTCAGGACTGTCCGGCCAATTGGCAAGAATTTGGATCACGTGTTGACGCGATTTCTGCCTGTCGACCACCGACCGAGAGACACCCCAATCGCCGGCGTAAATCCCGGCTAGCATCCAGTGTCCGCGAAGCTGCGACGCGCGAGGCATTTGGGTTTCCGTCAACGTCTGGTAGGTTGCGACGGCCTGTTCCGCGTCGCCACGAATCAGCAACGCTTCGTCGGCCCGAATCTCAAGTGCCAACGCTTCCGACGCGACGCGGTCGACCGATCGGGCGGCCCGCCGGAGCGCCGATTTGGATTCGCTCATGAGGGCTCGCGCGGCATCGTCATCGCCAGCCCGAAACTGGTGCGCAGCCAGATTGAACAACGCGTTAGCCGATAACCATTGGGCGATCGGATTGCGTGGTTCAGCCGCGGCTGCCGCTTGCGAGCTCCGTCGCGCCTGGCCCAAACGTTGGACCGACTCCTCCGATCCGGCCGGGTACGCCAAGGCCTGCCCCAGCGATTCAATGGCGCTCAACAATTCGGCTGTCGTGGCTCCACTTTCCGCGATCGGTCCCAGCAGCCGCGCCTCGGAAGCATTCTTCTGGACCGCCCGTGCCAAGCGGGTGATGGCTTCGTCGGGCTGCCCCTCTTTGGCAGCGGCCGTCAGAATCACGTCGGTCAATCGTCCGCGATCACCGTCGAAGGAAACTCGTACCACGGCCTGCCCGTCGCGGCGTCGATACGCCGCCGTTTGAACCGTCGCATCACCAGCGGATACTTGGCCCCACAACACATAGTCGACGCCCAACCGTCCAGCCAGACCGCGAACGGTTTGATTGTCGGAGAGTCCCTCGGCACGCAACCGGCGAAGTTGTCGCTGAACGTCGACGGGGCTGACCGTTCGCACACCGGGCAACTGAGCAAACTGGTAACGAATCGCCGTCGCGACCTGCACCGAATCCAGTTGGGGATCGAATCGAACCGAATCGAGCGGCTCGTGAGGCACGACGGCAATCACGATTTCGGCGGGGGCCCGAGCGGCATCAACCTGCCGAACGGCGGCCAAATCCGCCTCGGTGATCGATGCGATCTGCTGATAATTCACATCCGGAGTTTTCGCTGCCTGGACTAGCGCCTTCTGAATCGCCGGATAGGAAAGGTCCAACATGACCCCGTCGGTATCGCTGGCCAATTGGCTCATGAACCCACGCGTTTGGTCGATGACCTGTTCGTACGACTGGCTGTTCTCTTCGCTGCTGGTGCACAAGACACAATTGATTCGGATATTGCGATTGCGAGCCAACGAACCCAGCAGCGCGTCGGTGTACCGCCGTCGGGCCGTGGGATAGTCGGGATACTTTTGAGCGACATCGTACGGCGGAGCATCCCCGAACAGCAGGATCCACTTGGTGACGCTCGGATCGTCGGTCCATGGCAACTGCGTCAACGCGACGTGCAGTCCGACGTCGGGAAGTTCCTGAAAGAACGGCGCCCCCGATTCAGGCTGCAACGTTCCGATCGCCTGATCGATGGTTTCCGCATCGGACGTGAAGTTTCGCAAGGGAATGCTAAATTCACCGGATACAGCGCCATGGTCTCGATACACCACCACGGCGACTCGAATCTCCTTGGAGCGAAATCGCCGCAGATCCTGCAGCATGCGGTCCACGGATTGTCGAACGCCCCCCAATTCGGCCGACATCGAATCGGTCCCGTCGATCACCAAAGCGACTTCCAACTCGGTCTCGCTTCCACCGGCCATGTCCAGAAAATTGCGTTGCAGCAACCCCATGGTCTTTCGGTCCGGTGCTTCCAAGGGCGAAAACATCGTTGAAAGCGCCAAAGAAACCGGACTTGGCGGGTCGCCCGCATCTTTTTCGGGCGCCTGAGCGTCCAGCGGCGACACCGGCGTGTTCAACCACACGAGCATCACCAGGATGACCAAGCAATTCCGACGGGAACGAACGTTTGAATTCACGATTGGTGGACCGAAAGGAGTGCGTCGTTGCGACGGGGGACGTCTATCATGGTAACGACAACCCGAAATCCACGCACCGAACCCGCCACGCATTGATGCTTTGCCTGAACACGCACGAACGTCTGGAAAACTGCCAACGCTCAAGATGCGCGGTGCGCCGAGGGGCCGACAGGTTCCTGTCCGCGGTTCGCCGGATTGCCGGGGTTGGATGGTGCACCACCGCCTGTCTGATGTTCGTGATGGCTTCCTGCGTGGGACCCCTGGCCGTCGCGCAATTGCCGCCGGAATCCCAGTTGCCCACGGACCAGCCACCGGACCTGCCCGCCGAATCAACGCTTCCCGACACCGATCCACCAAGCGGCACCGATCAAGTCGCTCCGGTGGAGCTTCCGGCCGAGACCGAATTGCCTCGTCATCAGGACGACGTGCTCACGGACACCGACCCAAGCGGTGTCGACCGGGCTGCGCCCGGATCAACCGGTCCATTGCGTCCAATCCTGCGTCTGGATTACGAGGGCCACACCGCGCTGATTCGAGCCCTGACTTTGTCAGCCGACGGCCAGTACCTGGTGTCGGCCGGCGACGACAAAGACGTTCACGTTTGGCGCTCCGACCCTCGCGATGCGAACCGCCGAGTCCATGAGCGGACCATTCGGTGGCAAGTCGCGCGCGGCCCGCGAGGACGAATCTATGCGCTGGCCTGCAAAGACCAAACACTGGCCTTCGCCGGACACGGCGCGATGGGTGCCACGGGCGAAATCTGGGTCGTCGATGTCGCCTCCGGAAAACTGCTCCGCCCTCTGGTGGATTTTGAAAACGGTCACCGTCAGGTCGTGCAGTCTTTGGTTTGGGCTCCGGGGGATCGCAACCAATTGGCTTCCCAGGATTTAGATGGACAGGTCATGTTGTGGGAGGAAGACCCGGCATCGGGACTGTGGGCGGGGCGCACGCTGTTCGCTGTCGACGCGCAAACGTACGGTGCAGACACGGCCGACCGGCTGAAACCCTTCCGCGGGTTCGTCCCCCTGTCCTACCGCGGCCCGGATGAATTGATCCGCGCCTCGCTGGATCGGATTGACCGAGAACAAGACCAAGACGTCGCAAAATGGAAATTGCAGCGCGTCGACTTGATTTCCGGCAAAACCCGGCTGCTTCCGGAAAGCGAATTCTCGGGGACGGTCAATTTGATTCAAGCGACCGAGGATGGGCGATGCTTGATTGCCGGCGATCGTTCGGGTTTGGTTTCGGTCTGGAAATTCGACGACAGGGGAACCGTCGTGTCTGCCCAACGCTTGCAGCCTGGCGGGACGCCGCTGTGCGCCGCGATCGCCCCGGACGGAGGCCGTGTTTTCCTTGGCACCGCGTTGGCGGGCGTCGTCAACGGTCGCCGCGTGGCGCGTCTTCAGTGTTGGGACCTCCAGGGCGACGTTCCCACGTTCCGCAGCGAACGATTGCTGAATCATGCGATCGCGTCGTGCGTCTTTCGGCCCCAGCAAAACCTTGTCACCGTCGCGGTCGGACAGGGAGTTGAATCTTTCGCCGTCGACGATGCCGGTCAGATTGCTTCGACGCCCGTCCAGCACCTAGACGCCCCCGCCAGCCGAATCGCGAAAGTGGCCTTCGCCGACGGTGAACCGTACCGGATTGCTGTCACTCGTGAGCCCTCCCTGAACCAGAGTCCCGACGATGCAGCCGCCCCCACAGACATCTTCGACCTGGCCGAAATCTCGCTTCGGTCAACTCGGGAGGATCAAGACCGCTGGCTGCCTGCGCAACGCTTGCCGGAATCGTGGACGATCAAACGCGAGTGGATCGACGGCGTTCCGCGCTACCGCTTGTTCTGTGACGATCAACCGCGCGGTGTTCTGCCGCTGTCAATCGACACGCACGGGGCCCCCACCGCGATCGCCACCATCGATGGGGGTGAAGACGGAGCCGCCGTTGTGATCGGAACCAACGGCCGAAACAACCTGTACGTGTTCGCGGCCGACGACCAGGATCCGCCACAGTTGCTGCGTCAGTATCGCGGGCACACGGCGGACGTGCGGTCCTTGCAGGCTTCAAGCGATCGACGCTACCTCGTTTCCGGATCCAGCGACGCAACCGTTTGCTTGTGGAATCTGCAGGGATTTCTGACGGCATCCCCGTTGGTGAATCGTTGGGGGCTGGAACTGGATGTCGACCAGCAGTCACTGGTCGCAAGCAGCGTTCGTGAAGACGGGCCTCTGTATTTCCGTGGGGTGCGTCAGGGCGACCAATTGGTCGGAATCAGTTGGAGCGATTCCCAGAATCAATTGCGTGAAGCTTCCGGCCCCGAGCTAGTTCTGGAACGGCTGCGCACGCTACCGTTCGACACGCTAGTGACGTTTCGCTTTTCGAGATTTGGCCGCCCGCGACCGAGCTTTCAAAGTTTTCCGGCGTGGCGTCCCCTGGCAACGTTGTTGATCGATCGTGATCGCGAATGGGCCTTCTGGACCCCGGCCGGTTACTACGACGCCTCGTTCAACGGACACCAACGTTTCGGGTGGCAAATCAACCGCGGTGTCGAACTGTTGCCGGACTTCTTCCGTGCCGCACAATTTCGCAAAGCGTTGGAGCGTCCGGACGTGATGCGGCGTCTGTTGCGAGCGGGTAGCCTGCCGGCCGCGATGCGCGAGTCGCTTGCTGGGACCAAGCCACCGCCGGGCGATCGCAGGATTGTCCAACAGTATCTGACCAAACCACGAATTGAATTGATCAGCCCCGAATCCGGGACGACGTTGCGGGGTGAAACCGTGACCGTGACGGCAGCGATCTCCGCGCCCCTGGGAACCCGTCTCGTTGCACCGAAAGCATTTCTGAGTGGCGTCCCCGCCATCAAAAGGCAACCGATCGAGAGGGTCACCGACGCGGCCAGCGGCGCGGTCAAACACACCTACCGTTGGCGATTTGATCTGCCAAGCGACCCGCAATTGCGATTGGAAATCGTCGCGGCCACCGATGCCGAAGCGGTCGATCGCGTCTCGTTCGCCTTTCCGCGTGAAGCCCCAACGGCGCCCCCGCGGCAGCCGCGTCTGCATGTGCTGGCCCTGGGCATCGGCAACTACCGCGATCCGCGAATTCAGTCGTTGGATTTTGCCACCGATTCGACCACCGCGGTCACGGAAGCTTTCCGGCACCACTCCGGCGACCTGTATCAGGTGTCGACCGAGCAGTTGTCCGAACAAGATGCAACGCGTTCCCTGTGGCGGATCTTTGCCCGCGCCGCGGTGGAGCGTCTGTCCGAAGAGATTTCTCCGGACGACCTGGTCGTGATGTACCTCTGCGGCCACGGGCTGCGCGACCGCCGGACCAATCAATGGTACTTCGTCGCCGCCGACGCAGACTTTCGTGATTTGATGAACGACCAGTACCGCGACTGCCTGTCTTTTGACGATCTGTCTTTGCTGGCATCGCTTCCCTGTCGCAAGCTGGCCATCATCGACTCCTGTCACAGCGGAGCGATTCAGCCGTTGATGCGCGACGATGACCTGAAGAGTGTCCTCCGACTGCTGCAACAGGACCTGGTCCTGACGTTGACCGCCAGCGAAGGAGACGAGGAAGCGGCGGAGGTTCGCGAAGCCGGATTGGGGCGGTTCACGCAGCGCCTGGTCGAAGCGCTCGAAGGGGCCGCTGATCAAAACGATGATCAGGTTGTCTCGCTCTCTGAAGCCGTCGCCTTCGTGACCCGCACCGTCGCAGAGGACAGCGAGCGGGAAGGGCGCTCTCAACACCCCACCGCCAGTCCCGATGACTTGCTGCGACACCTGGAGTTGCCCCTAACGTCCACGGAACGTTGATCAACACCGCCCCTGGTTCCAAGGCTCCCGCCTTGGAACCCAATGTCACGCAGGCTCCGCCTGCCCACCCCTCGCAGCCATGTCATCAACGGCTGGCAGAGCCAGCCTGCACTGCGTTCCCGGGCGGGGGCCCGGGAACGAGAGCACCTCCCTCCGCCTGCCCACCCCGCACAAGCCAATCTCCCAGGCCACCTATTTTACCGATCCGGAACAACCGGCTTGTGAAACGTGGGTGATTGTTCTGATCGAATCAATTGCTCACGCCCGTCCGGTCGATGCTGACTCCCGATGGGGTTGTTTCGATTCTTCCGATGATTCCGATGGCCATGAGCAGCAGCGGTTCGAATCTTGACGATCGCATTTTCGGCCACGGACCGGCGTTCAGGTTCCGGGCAACAGCCTGGGTTGTCGCCGTGCTCACGTCGCTGATGGCCTGCACGGTGACGTCGGCTCAAACCGCCAATTCGGCCACGACGTTGCAGCCGCCGGGAACCGTCGCTCCGACACCGTCTCCGGCTCCCGTGCAACCGCCTCCGGGCGCCGCACCAACGTTGCAGCCGCCGACGACCGCGGCCCCCCAGCCGTTGACCACGCCGCAAACGCTTTCGCAACTGGGCCAACCCGATGCTTTCACAGGCATCAATGACGGCTTTGCCACGGACAGCGCAGCGTTGGGAGCCACCCGCGAATCGTTCTCTGCGGCACCAACGGCGATCGGTGACTTCTTCGGTGGCGGCTTGTCCGCCTTCGGCGGCGTGCAGCGCGTCAACAACTCCTACATCCTGTCGGGCAATCTGCTTTCCGGTGGTCCCGGGCAAGCCAACGCTATCCTGGGATTTGATCTGCCTCCCAACCTGCGTCCTCCCGATGATCTGTTCACGACCGGGCTGGGAATCGATGCGTCTGGCGACGGCAACCCCGACACGTTCGCCCTCGCCGAACCCTTGCCGACCTCGGATGCTCCGACGTCTCCCGGCGCAGGCTTCCTATTCGATTCTTCGACAGGCCAAGCCGTGTTTGTCGGCAATGGTGGCGGAACTGCTGCCGCCAACGGCATCTTCACCGACGGCCAACAGTGGTTCGTTTCCTACGATTACATCGCACCGGTGACTCCCGACGGTGTCAATGGACGCGGCGGACTGATCCCCGTTCCCGGTCCCGGCGTGGCGACCCGGCGAATCAAAATTGGCGAGAACTACAGCCCGGTGGTGCGCGACCGTTGCACCTTCAACTACAGCTTTTTCAACGATGCCTACGCGGGTTTGGGAGACATCAGCCGCTACACGCTCGGCATGGAACGCATTCTCGTCGATGGGCTGTTGTCGGTGGAGGCGCGTCTGCCTTTGGCCGGCACTTACGCCAGCAACCAGGATTTGTTGCGCGGACAGCAAAGTGATTTTGAAATCGGAAACACCGCGTTGATCTTGAAATCCATCCTGCTATCGACCGAAAACCTGGTCTGGGCGGCGGGGATGGGCGTTGCATTGCCGACGGCCGACGATTCTAGATTGCAGCGTGGTGGCCGAAACCTGTTGGTGGTGCACAACGAATCGGTCAACTTGCTGCCCTTCTCGTCGGTGTTCTATCGCGTCAACGACGACTTCTGCGTGCAGTCCTTGATACAGGTCGACGTGGCGGCAAATGGGAATCCAATCTACGGAGACCTGACCGGCCGCAGCTTACCCAAACTGGGAGAATTCACCGACTCCACTTTGATCGCGTTGGACGTTGCCGCGACCCAGACCTTGTATCGCTCGTGCGGCGGTTGTCGCCACCGACGACGTGGACTTTCATTGCAGGAAGTGCTCTTGAATACGGAACTGCATTACACCGGGACCGCGCAAGAATCGGATTTCGTCTCCAGCAACGGGCTGACCTACACCAACCTGTCTCGCAACTTCAACATCTTGAACGCGACGATGGGACTGCACTTGGTGCTTTCGAACAACTTGGTCGTCACACCCGCAATGTCGGTTCCGCTCCGCGACGGATTGGACGAACAATTCGACTACGAAGCCATCGTGCAAGTCAATTACCTGCGATAGCTGGTCTCGCGGTTGCAATCGAGCGGTAACAATCGCCCGGCCCTCAAAAAAGTTGCGTCCCAAAGACCAGATCCGTTGCTTCGGGGTCCATCTCCGCACGAAGCGATCGGCCTGCCGAATCGCCAAGTCGCTGCGAGAGCGCGTCTTGGTTGTGTTGCCGATCCAGGTGATTGATGATCAACAGGACATCCATCGGCGTCACCTGGCCATCCAAATTCAAGTCAGCGGACTGACGCATGCGGGCGACGTTTTCGCCGCTGGCTTGCGAGTCTTGCCACCAGCCGACGCGATTGATCACGTGCAATGCGTCTCGCGGACTCACCACGCCGTCGCCGGTCACGTCAAGTTGGCTCGTGCGAGCGGTGCCCGGGAACACATAATCGAGCGTGGATTCGTCTTGGGTGATGGTGATTTCGCTGACCGAGACATCCAGTCGCAATACCGTGATGGTGCTCGGCAGCGACGATCCCGGCGTCAACGCCCCGTACAGATTCAACACGGCGATCTCGGCAAAGCCGTCGTTTTGCAGGTCGACGACTTGCAGGTCCGACGGGGTGGGCAAGTCATCCACGGTCTGGATCAAGTCAAACTGTCCGTCCCCGCGACCAACGAACAACTTGATCAGGTTGCCTCGCAGGCTGGCCACGGCCACGTCCTCGATCCCGTCGGAGTTCAAATCGCCGAAAGAGAACTGCGACGCGTCGGCGGCGACCGCCGTTTCGCCCAGCAGTTCCAGGCTTCCTCCGCGATAGGCCAAGGTGCGCAGGTTCCCCTCCTGGTCCAACGTCAAGAGTTCCCCCGTTCCATCCCCGTCAATATCCACGACGGCAACATCGACATAAGCATTCATCAGATCCAACGCCGGCCCGGCGGAAATCGCCGCCGAAAACTGCAGCGGTTGATCCTGAATCAAAAGATTGACTTCACTTCCATCGCCGTAGCCGATTCCGGCAACCAACAGGTCGGCATCACCGTCCCCGTCCACATCGCCGACATCCAGCGTATAAATCTGCTCGGTTCCGGTTGCCAAAGTAAAGGGTGCACTGCCGTCGCTACCCGAGACGGTCAGCGTTGACGAACGAAATGACGTGCTGACCAGTTCCAAGGTGCCATCGTTGTCCAGATCTTCCAGTACCAGGTCGATCGGGCCATTGGCGGCGCGAACCTCCGTGAACGTGGTGTTGCCCACGTAGATTGCTCCACCATCTTCCGATTGACCGATGGTCGCGACCGCGATCGCGGGACGTTGACCGATATCAGAAGGACCGGCCACCACCGACTGCGGACGCGTTCCGATGATGATTTCGTCTGCCAGCGACAGTTCGCCGGAGTCGTTCCGCACGACCACCAACGCATTGTCATAGTCCACTGCCACCAGCAGGTCCTGGTCGCCGTCGCCATCCCGATCGGCGGCCGTCATTGACCGCGCCAGGTTCCCGACGTCAAACGTGGTGCGGAACACCCCCGGGCTGGCAGGAATGGATGGACAAGCCGCCGGACGTTCTGCAATCACGGCGAAATCACCCGCCGGTGCGCCGATGAATCGGTAGTCTCCGTTGCTGTCGGTTCGTGTATTGAATTCACCGTCATCGAAACTTTGGTTGCCATTGGCATCGACGAAGATCCGTGTCCCAACAATTGATTCTCCGGCATCCTCGGTACCGTTGGAATTTTGGTCGCAATAGGCATGCCCGCTCAGATTTGGAATGAAGGTGATCGAAACGCGTCCCGTACCGACTGCCCCCTGTTCATCGCGGACGCTGTAATCGAACGAGTCGGTTCGCCCGACGAAATCGTCCGCCGGCGTCACCAGAATCTGGTTCCCCTGGAGAGTCACGGCCGCGCCCGCCGCGGAGAACGATGCGACGGAATCAATCACCAAAGCCTGTCCGGATTCGTTGGCGGGCCCCGGAACGTCGTTGGCCAACAAGTCACCAAGATTGATCGCGAAAGTCCCCACCGACCGAACATCCAGCTGGTCATCGCCCACGACCGGATCGTCGTTCACCGGTGTCAGATTGACGGTCACATTCGCTGTTGCTGTCTGCCCATCGGCGGCGACCACGGTGTAGGAGAACACGTCCTGACCAAAAAGATCCGGATCGGGCGCGTAACGCAAAGCGGTCCCGCCCGGCTCGATCGTCACCGTCCCCAAACTCGCGAAACCGGAGTCAATGATTGTCAATCCGCTCGGCGTGTCATTGGCAAGCACATCCAATCGCAAAAGCGCCGCATCCGATTCATCTTCGGCAATCGTAAACGAATCCGCGGAAGCGTTGACCGCAATCCTGACGGCAACGCTGTCGGACAATTGATCGCCGACGGTGCTCGGATCGGACTGGTCGCCGGAAGCCGCGGAGATCTGGTTGACGACCGTCGTGGCTCCCGCCGACACATCGGCGATCCCCTCGATCGTCAACGTCACCGTTTGCCCCGATTCGATCGTGTCCAGGTTCCAACGCCCCGTTGAAACGTCGTAGCTGCCAGCCGTCACGGCGCCATGGTTCGCCGTCGCATTCAGACCGGACGGCAGCGAATTGATCAAGGACACCGACGTCGCACGACTCGGCCCCGCATTGAAGACGGTTGTCTGAAAGGTGATCGTGTCACCGACTTTCGGATCCGAGGCGCTGATCAATTGCGTTTCCGAAACCAAATCGGAAACGTCATCATCCTGGATCGTCACCACGCCCACCGCCGACGTGTCGATCGTCGGATCGCTGGCCGTTCTCAATGCGATTTGGAACTGTTCTGCCGATTCGCCCTGCAGATCGTCCAGAATCGGGACACTGATGGATTGAACCTCGCCGGTGAATCCGTTGAAGTTCACCGCGATGTCGGTTGCCGTGTAGTCCGTTCCGGCGGACGCCGTCAAATCTTGTGTGAACACACCAACGGTGAACGGTGATGGCGTCGCCGAGTCCAGCGTCAAATCAACCGACGCATTCCCGTCGGATTCATTGACGGTCACGTCGCTGATCCGAATGGTCGGGGGAATGACACGGATGACTTCGAAGGCGCCCACGTCCGACAGGGCACTGCCATCAGCGTCCCCATCTTGTGGACGCGGGATGCCGCGGGCGTCAACTGCGACCGGACTGATGCCTGCGGCCACGGCATCGATCGCCAAGCTTCCCGGAAGCAGGGGCAGCGTCTGAACCGGTCCCCCGTAGCCTCCCAAAACTCCCAGCCTCGGATCCGTATTGACCTGGTCGCCCGCCTGATCGAATCCCATGGAGTTCCCGCTGTCCAGATTGAATCCTTGCGACACGATTGCACCGCTGGACAATAGGGCATTGCCGCCGGAAAAGATGCTGGACTGAACTTGGATCGGACCGCCGGCGGCCGCGAGGTTGCTGCCCGCGACGGCCACGTTGTCGGCGAACGTCGAGGCGAGGATCGAAGGCAAAACCGGCGGGTCAAGGCTGGAGAAGAACAAACCGCCACCGTTGCCAGCGGACTGGTTCTCCGTGACCGTGACATTGGTCATTGAGAAACTGCCACGATTGACCAACAGCGCGCCTCCGTTGCCTCCGCTCTGATTGCGGTAAAAGCTTGACGCAGACGCACTGAGTGTTGCGATGCCGGTAGTGCCCAGGAGGGAAATGGCTCCTCCGGACCCCACCGCCGTGTTGTCGGACATGTTGACGGCATCCAGCACCAAGTTGACGGAGTTGTTGACGTGCACCGCGCCACCGTCACCGGTCGTTCCGTTGGGATCCCCTGCCTGGTTGGACTCCAGCTGGCTGTTGCGGATGGTGACCGTCGCTCCTGCGCCCAGTGCCGAAATCGCACCGCCGTTTCCCGACGCGTTGTTCCCGATCAACCGCGAATCCGAAACGTCCAAATCCCCAAACGCCAGGATCGCACCGCCATCGGTCACCTGGACATCCAGCCGGTCGGCGGAATGATTCTGCAACACGACATTTTGCAGCACCAACTGCGTCGCGACGCTGCTACGCACGCCACCGCCCCCCGCGCCATCACTGGCGACGCCATTCTGAAGGCTCAGGTTTTCCAGCAGGAAGGTGTAGGTCGGGCCGCTCGCAACCAGGTCAAGCACTCGACTTTGCCGCTGCGCGTCGATGATGACCTCCACCGCAGAATTTCCCTGTCCGACCAGCGAAAGGTCTTCGGCATTCCGTACGACCAGCGGCCCCAGCTGTGGATCCAGCAAGTACGTTCCTGCCGGGATTTCCACGCGGTCCGCTCCGGGATTCGTTGCAGCCGTTTCAATCGCCGACCGCAGGGAGCAATCCAGGACGGGTGCCGGAGGATCCGCCGCGCACGCACCTCCCGAGAAGTCGTCAGTGGTTCCGACCACGTAGGTCGCCAAGACACGTCGCGATTCCAATGCTTCGGCGCGCAACCGGCGCGGCAACTTGCGGGCGTTACGCCGCTTGCGATTTGGCATCAGGGGGCGCATCGGATGCTCCGGCGACTCGTTAGGCTACTTGCGGGTCTTCGTTTGATTCTGCGATCCTAGCTGGACAGCGTCGATCTGCGGTATCGTGGAAATTGCGGCACTGCCACCGTTTGGCGACCGAAAGCTACATTAGTCCGCAATTGCTCGAATTTCAGCTTCAAACCGGCGCTGTCCAGCCAGTTACCGCTGAGGGTGAGACGCAACGCTTCGTCGATCTTTGCCCTCCATTGCCTCAGGTCAGCCTCGATGCGAAACGTCAATGTTACCGTCCGATCCGGCGGGACCGTCGAAGAATTTCACGGTGTTCCATTGCCGCTGGAACTCGGCCGCCAGCGGCAGGACGATCTGGACTGGATGCGGCTTCAGAATCTGGGCAGCCACCACCGCATCGCGATCGCCCCGCTGCGTTCGATCGCCGTTCCCCGTGAAGCGGTTCGAATCGAAGAGGACGCCGATGGCTTGCGGCTGATCAACATCCACGGCCGATCCAGTTTCTTCCTCCGGCCCGATTCCCACGAAGTCAAACCGGGCCAGCAGATCACGGGCCGTGCGGCTTCATCGATCTCGCTGGCCGAGGACATCATTGTCGATCTGGAATCGACCGAAGCCGGGGAGACTTCCGGTGCGGATCAAGCCCTCCGGACGCTGGAGGGAAGTCAGCAGTTCGTCCCCGAAACCCAGGAGGGCGGCCGTTTGGCCGATCTGCTGGACGGCCAATCCGAAGCGACGCGAATCCAGGGTGCGGTCAGCCTGGTTCGCCAGGCGCTGAATGTCGTCCAGAAATCCGCCGGCTCCGATGAATACTTTCAGGCGGCGGTCCGCAGTGCCGCGACGATGATCGAATTGGACCGCGCCTTCGTGCTGCTGTATCACGACGGCCAATGGCGTGTCCGGGCGATGTACTCCTACGAAACCGACATGACGGTCGATACGTCGGAAGATTCGGCGGCCGATACGATGCCCCGCGGCAGCGGACTGCTCCGCCGACGGGTACTGAACACCAAGAAAACGGTGATCTACGAACCCAGCACCTACATGCACTCGACCGGATCTTCGATGATGGCGCTCGACCGTGCCGTGGCGGCACCGATGCTGGATGAATCCGGCGACGTCATGGGCGTGCTGTACGGCGATCGTCGCTTCGATTCGACACGCAGCAACAAACCGATCGGTGAATTGGAAGCGACCCTGTTGGAAGTCATCGCCGGGGCCGTCGCCACGGGCCTGGCACGTCAACGCGAGGAATCGCTGCGGGCCTCCATGGGCCAGTTCTTTTCGCCATCGGTGACCGAACGTTTGCAAGGCGATGACAACTTGCTTGCCGGACGCGACGCGGAAGTCACCGTGCTGTTTTGCGACATCCGCGGGTTCAGCACCATCGCCGAACGCGTCGGAGCCGAACGGACCATCGAATGGATTAACGATGTGCTGACCGAATTGAGTCAATGCGTGCTGGAAACCGACGGCGTGCTGGTCGACTACATCGGAGACGAGTTGATGGCCATGTGGGGTGCACCGGCCGAGCAACCCGACCATGCCCTGCGGGCTTGCCGAGCCGCGAGAAAAATGCTGGGCAAACGCGAGACATTGAAAGACCGTTGGCACGAAATCACACCCGACCGCTTCGGATTTGGCATCGGAATCAATACTGGCGTCGCCCGCGTCGGCAACACCGGTTCCAAGGTGAAGTTTAAGTACGGGCCGCTTGGCAACGTCGTCAACGTTGCCAGCCGGATCCAGGGTATGACCAAACGGTTCGGCGTTTCGGCAATCGTCAGCGGGGCTACCGAGCGTGCCGCAGCGGCGGCGGCCTCCGATGCCGACTCGGAGATCGGGTTTCGGCGGCTTGCCGATGTTCGCCCATTCGGCGTGCAAGAGATCGTCACGGTGTTTGAAATCGGTGACGGCCGCGATGCCGACTGGCAGTCCGTCCGTGAAGCGTACGAATCGGCGCTGACGCACTTCCACCACAGCGATCTGACCGGAGCAGCACGTGAACTGGCATCCCTGGTGCATTCACATCCTCAGGACGCCCCCAGCGTGCAATTGCTGGGCCGCGTCGTCGACGCATTGACCCATCGCGACGAAAACATTGATCCGGTGGTCCGCTTCGACACCAAATAATCGGCGTTGGAAAATCACCAGCACGCAGCGTGGCGTCACTGTGTTTGCGTTCGACGCAGAAGCTCTTCGCCGGTCATCCGAAAAGCAGCGTCGTGTGGGCAGGCATAGACGCAACTGGGTTTCCCGTCGATGCTTTTGCACAAGTCACACGTCGTCGCTCGTTGCTGGACCACGGGCAGTTTTCGCCCATCAATCTCCTGGTAGACCGTGCGCAGTTTTCCTTTGGCGTCCACTTCCTGTTTGGGGAATCCGTGCATGTTGATGTTGCCGTACGGACAATTGTCCGAGCACAGCCCGCAACCGATGCAGTAGTCTTCAATCTCGATTTCCAACGAATCGCCGTTGCGATGAATGGCATCCACCGGACAGCCGACCAGACAGTAGGGGTCCAGACAGGAGCGACAACTGCTCGCCACCAGGTACTTATCGAACCGCAACCCTTCGCGGACCAATCTTGTGACCCCCTGGTGCGTGTCTGCGCACGCTTTGGTGCATTCGTCACAACGGGTGCAGCGTTCCAAGTCCAAAACAAGCAGGCTTTGCGCCAAGTACAACCCTTGGTCCAGGAAGTCATCGGACTTGAGTGATTGCAATCGGTGACGATCGGCGGCGTCGCGCCGCAGGATCTCCTTTGCCTCCCTGATCAACGGATCGCGCAATTCGGGAAACCGTTCCAACAATTCCCGAAAGTCGTCGCCATCGATTCGGATCAGTTCCACGTGATCGAGTGCGGCACAGGTGGCGGTGCGCGTCCCCGCGCGAAGATCTTCGAACTCTTCTGACCAACGATCCCCGAGAGTGCTGAGCAAACCGATTTCGCCAAATCCGTTTCCGGGCCCCAGGTAATTCAGCACGCGTTGGGCAAGGCCATCTTCCTGGCTGATCTTCACGAAGCCCAAGCGGATCACGTAATAATGATCCGCCAAATCGCCTTGTCGAAAAATCGTTTGCCCGGGGTCGACGGAGACCAAATCGGCTTTGTCGCGAAGAAACGAGGCCGCTTTCAATTTGTCCTCGTCGCTCAACGATCGAAAGATGGGCAACCCGCTCAGTTGTCCGCGGAGCGATCGTTCCCGGTAAACGCGATCCAGGATTTGTCGGCTGACGGAATTGCGCTGCAACATGTACAGCACATTGCGTTTGATCTCCAGGACCTCGCCGGGTCGCGTGGCAACCACGGTCGCGCTGCGGGGATAGCGATTCATGCACGTCATTTCACCCAGGATCACGTCATCCTGATTTCGAATGATCCGTTCATTTTCACCCAACGCCGCTGCGCCAACATCGGCCAGTTTCGCCTTCCCACCGACTTTCTCAGCGACCGTCTTCAATCCGCCCAGCCAGCCGAAAAACCCTCCGGCGGGTCGATTGCGCACCGCTCCCCGCGTTCCCGACAAAAAAACTTCGAATTCGCCGTCCATGATCACAAAGGCCGTCGATCCGTAATCGCCTTCTCTGCAAAGCACATCGCCAGCTTCCAGCCGACGACGGACAACCGCAGCACCATTGAACTGCAAGAATTTGTACGGGATGCCGGAGAACAACGGGTAACCAATCAGCTCGTCCGCCGTCACGATGTCGCCGTCTTGACCGTCTTTTCGCAGCTCGTCGCGCAATCTCGCGATTTGCGTCTCGATAAACGTCGGTTTGAACTCCAGAGCGCCCGTCGGGCAACTGACCGCACATTCGCCACAGGAAACACAGCTGCTGTGGCCCATCGGATCATCAAGGTCGAAAGCAATTCGCGTCTGATAGCCTTTCCCGCTCCGCCCGATCACTTCGTTGTGCTTGACCCAATTGCACCCCCGCTGACAGCGACCGCACAGGATACATTGCTCGTGATCGACAGAAATCATCTTGCTGCTGTCGTCGCAGCCGCGGTGCGCGTTGGATGCCCAGAATCGAGACTGGTCGATCCCTAATCGATGGGCGACGGCCGACAATTCGTTGCCGGGCGCGACCTCACCGTCGGCGGGAAGATGATCGGCCATCAATAATTCGACGACGATGGAGGTCGCCGCACGCACGCGAGCGGCCGCTTGTCGATCCGGGCTGTCGATCGTGTGCACGATCATCCCTTCGCTGACCCTCTGCACGCAGGAAGGGACCAATCGACTGCGTCGCCCCCGCGGCGTCTCCTCGGTTGCCTCCACCAAACAGACACGGCACACACCGATCGGAGGCAGATGTTCCTTGTGGCAAAGCGTCGGAATCGGATTTGGATCACCGGGACGCTTGACGAATGCCCGGCTGGCGGCGTCGAAAATGGTTGTCAAGCGGGGCACCGGCGCCCCGTCCGGGTCGTTGATGACGTTGCCCTGGCTGTCCCGCGTCGGAACCGCCTTTCTGACCGTCAACGTTTCTCCGTTGATCGTCAGCGACAAACTTTCATCCAATTCCCGGGCCGTCGCCTTCTCCACGCGGATCAGTTGGCCATCGACGTCTCGGGCAAACAACCCCTCGTCATCTGGAAGTACCTCTTCGGCCAGGGCACCCAGGTCAAACATTGGTCGGTCATTCGGTACGGCGTCCGAGCTCATTGTTCTGCCTCCCTTGAATCGTTGCGGCAAGCCTGACGCGCTAACTCGGGAAACGACTTCAGGATGCTTTGCATCGGGGCCGCCGCCACCTGTCCCAACCCACAAATACTGGTCGCCGTCATCACGTCGCCCAATTGGGTCGCCGTCGGCTGAAACGATTGCAGCTGTTCCTCCGACACGCGTCCGGCCAACAACGCCTCGCCCATCTCGGTGATTTTCTGTGAACCGATGCGGCAAGGAACGCACTTCCCGCACGACTCGTTTCGATAAAAACGACTGTTCGCCACGGCCTCCGCCAGGACGTCGCAGCCGGTTCCATAGACCACGATCCCGGCGCCCAGCATGAAGCCGATCGCCCGGGCGAGGTTGATATCCAGCGGCAAATCCCGCACATCCATGTCGCTCAGTTCCTCCGACAAAGCCGATTCGACAAACCGTCGGTTCAATTGGCTGATCGGAACACGTGGCGAAAGCAGACCGCCGGACGGACCGCTGAGTGCCACTGCGGCGATCTGTTTGCCGTCCTTCATTCCGCCGCAGTGAACATCGATCAATTCGCCTAGCGTCGTGCCATTCTCCACTTCGTAAACGCCCGGCCTGGCAACGTCCCCGCTGACAGAGAACAGACGTTTGCCCTTCACCAGCCGCCCGGCCGTCCCCGCAAGCGGTCCGGACTTCAAACCTCGACCCGCGAACCATTCCCCGCCGTCTCGCAAGATGGCCGGGACCCAGGCAAACGTTTCCACGTTCGAAAGCAACGTCGGCTGTTGGTACAACCCGTTGGTTTGCAATTCGGGAGGCCGAATTCTCGGCTCGGCACGCTTACCTTCCATCGCTTCGATCAACGCGGTCTGTTCCCCACAGATGTAGCCTCCGGGGCTGGGAAAGACGTTCAGGTGAAAATCCCGTCCGCTGGCGAACAGGTTTCGACCGCACGCCCCCATTTCCGTCGCTCGTCGAATCTCCTTCTCGCAGCGTTCGATTTGCTCGGGATACTCGTGGCGGACATAAATCCAGCCTCGCTTCGCCCCCACCACCAATCCGGCCAGGATCACGCCCTCGATGGTCAAATGTGGAGCGGCCAACAGGATTTCGCGGTCCTTGAACGTGCCCGGTTCGCTTTCGTCGGCGTTGCAAACGATGAACTTTTCGCCGTGCGAACTGGTGGCGTCCAGCACGTCCCGCCACTTCTTGTACGCCCGACCACCCGCACCGCCCATTCCCAACAAATTGGCCTTCTCCAAAGCGGCCAGCACGACGTCGGGATCGGCCCCCTGTGCCAGGAATTGACGCACCGCATCATAGCGTCCGACTCCTCCGTAACAGTCCATCTCCCAACGGCCGACTTTCGGTTCGGCCAGATCCCAATCCAGGTCAGGCTGCGGATCCTCGTCTCGCAACACGCTCGTGATCGCAGCCTTCATTCGAGCCTCATCCCCGGCGGTGATCAACTGATCATTGATGGTCGCGGCGGGCGGACGGTCACAGCGTCCCAGGCAAGACACCCCTTCGACCTCGACCTCGGCGCCGTGTTCCTGTTGGCACCACGCCTTCATCCGCTCCGTCATCGATACCGAGCCATTCAGATGACATGCCATGTCGCGGCAGATCTTGACACAGGCTTTCGGCGGCGGCTCGGTACGGAAATGTGGATAGAAACTGACGACGGCCTGAATCCGATGCAACGGTTGATTGATCTCCGCTGCGACCGCCGCCATGTCCGCGGACGTCAAGTAGCCACCCCGCGCATTCTGTCGCTCATGCAAAGCAGGAATGATCAACGATTCCGTTCGGAACCCGTCGGTGTTGTATGACTCGTTCATTCCGCTTCCTGCTTCACGGGGAGTTGAGGTTGCAACTGTTGAAGTACCACGCGGCGAAAGGCCTGTGGTTGAAAATGAACCGGCGAATGCCAAACATTTCGCTGTTCAGCCGGCCGGCCGTCGTCGTCCGCATTCGTGAAACGCAATGTTTTCTCAAGCGCCGTCATCGCGTCTTTCAATGCTTGGGCGGTTCGAGGATCAACGGTTCGTTCGAAATCGATGACCGCGGCCCTCAACAACAGGTAATCCGAAGCCGCGGAATGCCAGTCGGACGGAGCATGACGGGAAAGACGTCCCACCGTTTGTTGCAATGCCTCCGCCGGATCGGCGGTATCGCCCTCCAACCGTTCGGCATGTTCTCGGTACCGCCGCGCCAGCTGTGCACCGATCCGGGAGATTCGCTCGGGATCGGACTCCCGCGGTGAGAGCAGTTCCAAGGTTTCGCGACGGCCGCGAAGGTCGATTTGCCCTGCCGTGTACCAGGCGTTCCAGATCGGCAATCCGTCACTGATCCCGTCCGGCGATGCCAGTGGTGATGAAGTCCGCAGAGTTTGATGGCAGGCGAAACAATCGTATTCGGTAAACTCCGGCCAGGGCAAAGATGCGTCCGCAAGGGAATCCTCCGCCCGTTCGGCCGCCAGTTCCGCTGCAGCGGCGAGGGTGATCGCCCGTGATACCTGCCGGGTCCGCAACGCCGATTGCTCAAACCCCGCTTGATTCGGACGCGTCCGGTCCCAGTGTTCCGGCAGATTACGATCGTAGATCAGCAGGTCGAACCGAAGCGCCGGGTGCCCGGCCGCAATCAGATCATGATTGACGTCGCGAATCAAATCGTCGTCCCTTCGGGATCCGACGTGGCAGCGCACGCACGTCTCAGTCCGGCCGATCACCGATTGGGTCTCGCGCATCCCGGCGTCTCGAGCCATCTCTGTTGACGCGTCAAACCCATCCCATTGATGCGGATGCAACCAATCCTTTGCCGGGCCGTGGCAGGCTTCACAAGAAACACCACCAGCCAGCATCGTTGCCGCGATCGGATCGCCACCAGAACAATCCGCCGAACTGGCCGTGGTGTGGCAGCTCAAGCAACGTTCTCGCAGAACCGCGTCATAACGGCGCGAAGGGTATTTGGCATCGGCATCCAACCGCCCCACGATGGACTGCGAAGCCGGCGTGGTCAGCACAAGTCCGGCGAGGGCGTGGGGATCATTCGCCAAGAATGTCGACAGGGAATGATTCCACTTTGGCCCCGCCCCGATCCGATTGCCGTGACACGTCGTCGTCGCGCACGTGACATCTCCGATCAACGCCGACGACTGGCCAAGGCAAGCACCTGCGGTTCCCGCGACCAACCCAACGATCGCCAGCCATCTCATGGTGCCGCCTCCGAGTCGGGCGGACGGACCGCTGCGACCGGCCGAATCGTGACGGATCCCGCGGGTGCTTCCTGCGCCGCGTCGAAACCATGGTAGCGATGGCAAAGGGTGCAGTCGTCCGATCCCCAAGTCGGCGTCGTCCCGAACATCGCTTCGATCTCTGGCGATACCGATTGCGGCAACGGATTCTTGGCCGGTCGATGGCAAGCGACGCATGACTCGATGCCGGCGATCATGACCTGCGACTGATCCACCGGATCGGTCGTCTCGCCCGCCTGGTGGACCGCGGCATGGCAGTATTCGCATTGAATGCTGCGGTGTGCGGCATGATCGTACAGCCCCTTTCGCAACCACCGCGGAGGGATCATCGGATCAGCATTCCGTCGTCCCACCCGGGCAATCGCTTGATCAGTGTAGTCCTCCGGAAGGTGGCAAGTTTGACACTGGGCTTGGACACGTTGACGCGCCGCATCCAGGACGCCGTCGGGTAACCGCGTGGACACCGTCTCCGGCGCCGCCCCGACTCCGATGCCCGGCAGCGGTTCGCGACGCGAGTTGTCGCCGGGAAGTCGCGCCTGGCCGCGCGCCCGCGCACCCAGAATCGTCGCCGACAACAACAAGTCGACTTGGTCCCAGGGGGCGGCATGGGGCAACAAGGGGGCATCAGAAGTCGCGACACCGGGAGAGATTCCGTGACAACCCACGCAGTGTTGTTCGAAGCTGATCGTTTGGAAGTATCGGCCCAGTTCCAAGTCGGCGCCCTGGGTGCTGCGGCCCTCCGGGTTGCCGGACAATTGGTGGCAGTCATCACAATTCAATTGCACCGGTGCGTCGTCGGACGCGGAGGCGCCACTTTCTTGCCCTCTGTCGTAGCGGCGACGCCACTGTGGCGATAAGGCCGCGTACGTCGTCCCGCCTCGTTGCCCCGGTTCCACCTGCCCAGGGCGAAGATGCTGTGCATGATCGAATCGGATTCGCCCCGGATCGGGATCCTTCAGGGATTGGAAATCGCCGTGACCAGATCGATCAAATGCGACGGTGGACTCATCAACGCGTGGCGACGAAACGCAGACTCGCGACAAACGTTGATGGCAAATGGCACACTTGGCGTTCGAGACGGCCACCAAATCTTTCTCGGCGCCCCGATGTTCGGCGTGACACAGCGAGCAATTTCGGTCGATGTCCTGGCCATCTTGGGTCATCCGTTCGTCGTGATGTGCGGCGACCTGATGACATCGCTGGCAAACCGACTCCAGATGATTTAAGGACGATTGGCGATCAATTCCCAGCAGCGTCAGCGCTTCGGCGGGCCCAAAGTCGGCGGGGCCTGCGGTCGCCTGCAAATCGATCGGCGTCCCCGACAGATGGCATGCTTCGCAGCGGTCTTCGAAATGGGCATGAACCGATGACAGCGGTCCGGTGCTGAACTGCGTGATCCGTTGCTCTGTTGCCTTGCCCGACCAGCCGAACAGGTACGCCGCGTACACCCCACTCGCCACCAGTGCGCCGGCAATGCACACAAATCGCCAGCGCGAAAGATCGTCCCGCTTCCGGTAATAGTCGATCTGGATGCGTTCGGATCGCTGTTTTCCGGTTTCCAGAGACATTGGCAGGTGGTGGAGGTTGGAGCTCGATTACCAGAACTTCAGTGCGGTCCAAACATGAATCCCCAACAGAATCGTCACGGCCACTGACAATCCGATGTGCACCGGCAACCAGGTGTGCAACAGTCGGTGCACCCGACGTTGAAGATCGAACTCACGCCGCTGGTCGCACAAATCCTGCAACACGTCGATGACGGGCTGGCTTTCTTCGTGGCACGCTTCGCGGAGTCGACGAAACCACCGGTCCGCGCCGTAGGACTGTCGCACCGGCGATTCCACGCGATCACCCTCACGGAGGTAAGGTTCGATCTGGTCAAAAGCGGACCACAGCGTTTCTCGATCGAAACGTCCTTCCGCGACATGCCGCGTCTGCAACGTTTTCCCCCGCGTCTTCCCGGCCTGACGCACGGCCCCCACCACGACGGCCCCGGCCGGCAGCAATTCCGGATCGGCGACTGCCGTCTCGATCGAAGCCACGTTGCGACCGCAGGCCCGGGTCAACAATTGTCGGGCGTCCCGCACCGCCTGGTCGCTGACAAACTGGATCTGATTGTAGATGGTTTCTCTGGGCAGATGCCGAAGCATCCATCGCGGCAGAACGTTCTGCACGGCCAAACCATAGACGCCGCTGAGGACCGTCAACACCAGCAAGATTAGCAGCGTCGCGGGAAGCCAACCGCCCAGGTGAAACCCGCAGTGCACGATCGCCAGCGGTAGCGATGCCAGACCCATCCACAGGTGAGCCGCCATCCAGTACTTCGTGGGAATCAGCCGAAACCGCCGCAATGCCTTGCGCGGCCAGAGCAGCATCTCCGACAAAATAATGGCGCCCGCGATCACGCCGCACAACAAGCCTGACCAACTGCCTCCACCCACCCACGTCCCCGCCGCCAGCGACTGTCGGAAGTAAAGTGTCATGCAGACGGCCGTGAGAACCGCAACGGGAATCGCGAACCCCAGGTGCAATTTCAGCTGACCACGCGACACAATCAAAGTTCATTTCTCCCGGGAGAGCTTCCTGACGACACAACGAATTCAGTCGCTGCAATTGATTTGACCGTACCAATCCGTTCCGCGGACACCCGTGCAACGTGACTCATTCCTGCAGATCTGCGCAAAGCCGACCGGCACATCCAAAAACGCGGCCATTGAGTCGCAACGGATGACGATAACGATTTTGAAAGGCGTTCTCCTTTGTCGCCAGCCGCCGCCATGAAATTCTTTTCCCACCCCGACCGTTTCGCCGCACTCCGCGTCGCCATCCGTATCTTGGTGATCGGCGGTATCGTAGCCACCGGCATGTCAACGTCCGCACAAGACGGCGTTCCACGACGGAACCTGACGTTGACAGCCTCCCGCAGCGCCACTCCGCTGACAACGCCAAGCATTCCGTTCTCCGCCACGCCCAACGTAGCGGATTCTCTGACACTGGACCGCTTGCACGGCCCCATTCTACGTGACGATCTTGTGGTCCGCGGCGCCCAGTCCTGCGCCGCCGCCAGCTGCCACGGTGGACCACGCCCGGGCGTTGCCCAGCCGCACGCAAGACGTGGCGCAGCCTACACGCTGTGGCTGGAAAACGACCCGCACGCACGCAGCTGGCGGACGCTTTGCAGCCCACCAAGCGTGCAAATGATGCGTCGTTTGGGAATCCTGGACGTCAACAGCCAAATCCTGGATCGATCGGGGTACGACAATTGTCTGGCCTGTCACAACAGCATGCAGCGATTCAATCGGTCGCTAACCGGTACGGAAATTCACTCGGCGGACGATGTCGTTCAGACGTTTCGCCGGGAAGGTGTCGGCTGCGCCGCCTGCCACGGACCGGCACAACATTGGATTGGCGCACACACCCGGCAAGACTTCGACGCCGAACACGCGACGTCCTTGGGCTTCGTGCCGGCGGCAAATCTGTATGCCCGGGCCCGAATGTGCGCCGCCTGCCACGTCGGTGACAAAGACCGCGACATGAATCACGACATCATCGCAGCGGGACATCCACCACTGCGATACGAGTTCGCCACCTTCCACGCGCGACTGCCCAAACACTGGCGTGAAGACGGGGATCCCGATGGTCCCCTCAATGAAGCACAACAGTGGCTGGCCGGACAAATTGCGGCCGCCGACGCCCATTTGTCATTGCTGCAGTCGCGCGCTTCCGAATCTCTTTCGATCAGCCAGTGGCCAGAACTCGCTGCCATGGATTGTGCTTCCTGCCACCACTCGCTGGGCTTTGACACGCGGCGCATGCCCCTGACGACGGATCGCTCCGCGACCGCCAGGGCATCGGATTGGGACACCGCCGGGCTGCGGTGGGTGATCCAAGACCGCTTGGACCATCAGCACGCCATGCAGCTTGATTCCGAATTGCTCGAGGCGCTCGATCAGGTCCGCGCACTGCTGAATGAATCCCCGCGTCCGAATCCCGAACGGATGGTGGCGGCCTGCGGCCACGCCCGGGTCTTGCTGTCGCGGTGGCTTGATGCCTTGGCACCCTCGGGCAACACAGCACCGATGCAAAGCGAACATCTGGGACGGATCGCTGCCAACGCTGCGGGAGATCCCGAGACGTTTCAGACTTGGGAATCAACCGCGCAATGGTACCTGGCCGCCGTTGCGGCGCGTCTGGCATGGGCCGATCAACCCGCCGCCTTGGCCACCGCCCGCCGATTGAGGGTCGGACTCCGCTATCCCGATTCTTTGGACAGCCCGCAGTTTTCGAAAGCCGAATCCGACGAAGTGCTGGCCCGCCACGACGCCCGTGCGCTCGCGATCAGTTTGTCGCGTTGGCTGGGTCCGGTGCGACCGCAGCCGGCGGAGCCGGGATGGGACGACCGGCCGTGGCGACCGGACGAAACGGACCCACCACGCCTGGAAGCCTTGCTGAAGGAAGTGGATCGTCGTTGGTTGGAACAAAACCAGAAACTGCAGGATGAAATGAAGTCGCGGCCGTCCGAAGCCGCACCCGACGATGACACGCCGGAGAAACCGAAGCTAAGATCACGGGAAGAGATTCGGCGCGAACTGGAAAACCTGTTCCAGAATCTGGAAGCGCCCAACGGCGAATGAATCAGATGTGCCTTGTTTCCGCCGCCGCGTCTCCGCCATCAATGCACGCCACACCACAGAACGTCCGTCCGAACGTAAAGCGATCGTCCGCTGGACGTTTCGATCGGGGTGAAACGATGTCACGTGAACCCAGCAAACGCATGAATCAACGAAACACGATCCCGTTGACGCCGATCGTCGCGTTTGTTTGCCTGATCAATCTGATCGGGGGCGTCTCGGCAATGGCCCAGGCGATTCCATCGTCAAGGCTTGAGGATCGGTTGAGCGACCCCGTCTACATGACGTGGGTTTCCTACCCGTTGGTCGGTGAGTGTGTTCGTTGCCACGTCGACGGGCCGGGCGAGGGAGAAATCGCCGGTGGAAAACTGACCAGTTTTGTCCGCCGCCAGGAAATGATGTACTGGCTGGAACGGGACAAACACGCAATCGCCCGGAGACGGATCGAGCCGCTGAAGCCGGAAGATCGCGAAGCGGAGGCAATCCAGCTGGCCGAGTGGCTGTCGGAGAAACAGGCCCAAGCGGTGCGCGCGTTTGCCGGCCAAAGCCGACAACTGGATCCGTCGAAGTTGGGCTTTGACAAAGCCGCGATCCGTCAATGGTTCGGTACCAGCAATCAGCTCAGCCGCCGCATCTGTGACAAACTGTATGGCGTCGACCAGGTTGACACGCCGGAGGGCTACAACCGATTCCGTCAAGATTGCCTGACGTGCCACGGAGGACACCAACCTGGAGCTGGCGGATTTGAGCGTGATGCGTCCCCGGAGCAGACGCAGTTGGGAATCGACTGCCTTCATTGCCACCAGAACGGTGATCGCGATGCCTGGGCGTTGTTGCACCAACGCCCCGATGACTGGCGACTGAAACCTCCGGCCGAGAAACAATCGTTGGGGATGAAGGACCTGGTTTCCACCTCCAACCAGGCCGCTTTGTGCTTCGATTGCCACATCGGCAACCGCGACAAGCACATGTTTGTGACTCATTCGATGTATGCGGCAGGCCATCCGCCGCTGCCGTCCATCGAACTACAAACGTTCTGCGATCAGATGCCCCAGCATTGGCAAACACCGGCACAACTGTATCGATCGCTCGCCGCGTCCCCGGATCGATCAGCTTACTTCGCATTGAATTATCCCAAACTTACGGACTCGCTGCCGATCGAGCAAAACCACTGGGCGACGCGAAAAGTTTTGATCGGTGCACTCCAGGCGAAGGGACGGCAATTGGATTTGCTGCTGGAATCCACCGCTGCCGACCGGTGGGCCGACTATGCCCTGTATGACTGTGCCGCCTGTCACCATGAACTGAAATCCGACAGTGCCCGGCAGCGCCGGATGCTCGATTCACCAGGGTTCCGCGACGCGCCCGGACGGCCGCGTCCTCACGAATGGCCCCTTCCGCTGTTAACCGTCGCCTATCAGGTTGCCGGGCCGGAACGTTTTTCGCAAGCAATCAATCGCGAACACCAGTTGGAACGCTGTTTTGCCGATCGTCCGTTCGGCAATCCGGATGCGGTGCGGGAGCAAGCCGCGGCGCTTCGCGATCAAGTCGACCAGCTGATCGCGGCGGCCGAAGCACGTCCCATCGACGGCAACTTGGCTCGGCGTGTGCTGGCCTCCCTGGCAGCCACCCCGGCGGCAGCGCTGGTGACCTACGATTCGGCACGACAGATTGCATGGGCGATGCAATCCATCGCGGGCGAATTGGCCAACTTTCAGCCCGACGCCGCTGCACTATTGGAACAGGTCCGTCGCTTGGGTGATGCGTCAGTAACGGGCGTCGATGCTTCATTGCCATCGGGACGGAGTCAGTTCATCTATCCGGATTCGCTGAAGGCGGACCTGAAACGCCGAGCCGACTACGACCCAAACCGTTTCGTCACCGAACTTCGGAACCTTCGACCCTTGATCTCCGACGCCTCGGCGGACGGCAACTAGCTGAACAGCGCGAATTCCGGTGAGCCGCGTGGCGCTACCCGCGGGTTTTCTCGCCTCAACCGGCGGCGAGCGTCTTGCCGCTCATTGCACTGCAAATCGCGTTGTTTTTGATCGAATGTGGCGATGTACGGCCAGGCCCTGGTTACAAAGTTGGATCCCTCGTAGCGACCGTCGCCAGATGGTCGCATTGCGGCAAATCCCACGCTCTGGCGATCGTGGCTACGCCAAGCAGCGGTGTCCAGGCAGGCCTTGTCTGGCGTTTTCTTGCCAGCGGGCACGATCACCGTTCAGCCCTCGGCAGCCGCCTGTTTGTGTTCCATCAATTTCTGATTGTAGGCCGTGATGGTCTCCTTCCGACGGAGCATGCCCATCAATCGGCCGGGCTCATCGGGTGAAATCACAGGAAGTTCGTCCAAGTTCATCGACGTGAACCGCTTCAGCGCGGTGTTCAGGTCGTCATCGGGAGAGACACTGACAAACTTGCTTTTCATGACGTCGCTGGCGACGGCCAATGACCAGATTGAGTCGTCAAACAAGTACGACCGGACATCGTCATCGGTAAAGATTCCGACCATCCGTTCCTGGGCATCGACGACCGGAAAGTAGTGCTGGTTGTTTTCCGCAAGACAGTGGATGATCGCGTCCAACGTCATCCCTTCGGGAATCAGGATGATTTTTCGACCTTGCTCGTAGACGTCGCGGACCTTCAGCCCCTCCAGCACATCGACAATGAAATCTCCTCGGTGGGCCCGTGAGTCCATCCGCGTCGGGACCTGGCGGCGATACAGTTTCCAGCGGCTGCAGGCGACGAACGTTAGCGACGTCACGAGCATGGTTGGTACAAGCAGTCCGAAGTCCCCGGTCAATGCACGGACCATGATGATCGTCGAAATCGGCGCTCGGGCGACGCCGGCGAAGAAGCCGGCCATCCCGACGACGGCAAAGGACTCCGGTTCGGCCACGACGCTCGGCCAGATCTCGTGAAACGCGAGCCCGACGGCGGCTCCCAAGCAACCGCCGATGATCATCGACGGACCGAACACACCACCCGATCCACCCGAACCGATCGTCAGCGACGTCGTGACGATCTTGACCAGCGCGATCGACAGCAACAGCGGCACCCCCACCGCAGCCGACTCCATCAACGTCTGCTGCAAGGTTCCGTAGCCCGTTCCCAGGACCGCCAAAGCTCGGACGTCACCGCCAAACGAATACAACATCGCCATCCCGAGCAGCCCCGCCAGGGCGGCACCGATTGCGGGACGCAAATGGGGAATGATCGGCAATTGCCGAAACCAAACGCCAAATCTCTCGAACGTGACGACGTACAAGATCCCGGCCAGAATCAGCAACACCGCCAGGAAGGCATAGGGGAACAACTCGATGGGGGACGAAAACGTGTGATGCAGCTCTCGGCCGAACAGTGGGGTGAAACGGGTTCCCTGAGGAAGGATTTGGGTGAAGACGCTGTAGGCGACGATCGATGACGTTGCCGCCGGGACAATCACATCCGCTTCCAAATCGGCGTCGCTGTACAGGATCTCGCCCGCAAAGATGGCTCCGGCCAACGGCGCTCGAAAGATCGCGCCCACGCCCGCGCCCATTCCGGCAGCAAGCAGGATGCGACGGTCCCGGTGCGAGAGCCCCAGTGTCGTTCCCAGCCAGGACCCCATGCCCGCCCCCACCAAAGCGATCGGTCCTTCCTGGCCGCCCGACCCGCCTGTGCCCAGGGTGATCGCCGAGGCGATCGTCTTGATGACCGGGACGCGCGGGCGGATCACGCCCCGGCGATTGTGAAACGCGTCAATCACCGTGTTTCCGCCGGCTCCGTCGGCCTCCGGCGCCAGCCAATAGACGATCACGCCGGAAACCAATCCACCGACCGTCATCACCAACACGATCATCCAGGGTCGAAACGGCGTGTCGGGTTCCCCGAAAAACGCGCGCTCGCCCCCCGCTACCGGCGGCATGTACCCGGCAAACTCTCCCAACGAGTACCGGACGACCATTTGGCCGAGCAGGTAGAAAACAATGGCGCCGATCCCGACGGCGATTCCAACCAAGATGGAAAAAACAAACCACCGCCCCGAGACACGCATGTCAAAGGCGTCAAGAAACCGGTGAAGGGCGTCTTTCACTTAACTGTTGGGGATCGAGAATGAGCGAGGACACCTAGCGTGATCCTTTCCTCGCACATTGGCAATCCACCGGGACGGCCTGGAAGCCGATTTTGTCGACCGTGAAGTCGGACCGTCGATGCGACCGCAGCCCTGGGTTCAGCCCAGATCCCGACTGCGAATGAACGTCATCATTCGGCGGGGACCAACGATCCCCGCCACACTGCCGTCCAGCCGGAGTACCGGGACGTGGCGGTGGCCAGCGACGGCAATCGCTGCCGCGGCCGCGGCAGCCGGGTCCGTCTCGTACACCACCGTCGGATTGGTGGTCATGACCTCGCGGACCGGTCGCTCCGAAACCTTCGGGTAGCGTTCGGCAACACGCTCCAACACGTCTCTTTCGGTAAGAATCCCTTGCAGCTGCCCGTCTTCGACCACCAGCAGACTGGAAACCTTGTGATCGGCCAGCACCTGCAATGCGTCACGGACCGTTGCGTCTGGACCAATGACCACGAAGGGCTGCGACGGGATCGATGCCACCTCTTCTTCACCCAGGGCCCGTTCCAGGTCGCTGGAGTAGACGCGTGGCTCATAATTCGCCATCGGGTCTTCAAACAAAACCGGTTCGGAAGATTGGTTGCCGTTCATTTTTCATGCTCCTTCGCGTGCACACATCCAAGGCTGACTGCCCAAACGCTGGACCGCCACCTGACCCGCAAAACAATCCGACACGTACTCCGCGATCCCCCGCTGTCCAGTCAGCCCGACCAACCGACCGGACGTGTCGGTCACGCAGATGAATCGCACCCCCTCGCTCTGAATGGCATCCCAAGCGACGGAGATCGGAGTCGTGATCGGAAGCGACAAGAAATTGGGGTCGGCAAATTCGCTGACCGACGTTTCATCCAACGACGCCCCACGCAACAGCAGTTGGATGACCGATTGCTCACTGAAAATTCCGGTCGGCGCATAGTCGTTATTGACGATCACCACGCAGCCCAGTGACTGACTTCGCATCGCCGCGATCGCCGCTCGAACCAACGTTAACGGTCGCACCGCGATCGCATCGCGGATCGCCAACGCGTCCAGGGATTCATCACAAAGATCCTCTCGAAAGCCCATGGCTGATTCCTCCGAAGTCAAAAGCCAATCCTGAACCGGCTCCACAGACTGCCCAGGTTTCATCACCCGCCCAAGCCTCCGCGGCACCACCGGGCGCCCCCACGCCCATCGGAATAGGAACGCGGGACCACCGCTAGTGACGATGAGAACAGGCAACCCGGAGCCAACGTTCCCACCACGCGTGCACCGCACGGACCAAGTCCGATCGGGCGTGACGCGTGCCGGAACCGCTTTTCCCTAAGCTGCGGATAACGGAGGCGATTCAGCCGCATGAACATGGAATCGATCCGCTGCCTGTTGGGGATTCCGATTTCTGGACATGATGGCGACTGACCGGTGTGTGGATCCGCCCGCGGGGCTGCATGTTCGCTGTGCAAACTCCGATCGGTGTGCACGCGACCGCGGCGTATGACCACGGAAAGAAAAAGAATCTGATCACGGAAAGAATCCATCAGCAGGAGAGTTGATTGCCTCCCATCACGCTTGCGATATTGGTCATCGCGCTGGTTGCGTTGACGGGACTGCTGTTGGGAAGTGTCCGCGTTCGCGGGATCGGACTGGGCCCCGCCGGTGTGCTGTTCGCCGGGATCCTGTTCGGTCATTTCGGCGCATCCATTGATCCCGAGATTGCTCATTTCGCCAAAGAATTTGGCCTGATCCTGTTCGTCTTCACGATCGGCTTGCAGTTGGGCCCCGGGATCGTCCAATTGTGGAAGCAACAGGGCCTGCTGCTGAACGGGCTGGCGCTGCTGATCGTGCTGCAGGGCCTGCTGTTGGTCATCGGCTTTCTGTATCTGCTGGATCTACCGGCGGTCACCGCCGCCGGGCTATTCAGCGGCGCGACCACCAACACACCCTCGCTGGGAGCCGCCGAGCAAACCGCCACGGCGCTTGGCAGCGAACGGGTCGGACCGCTGGAGAACCTGGCATCGGCCTATGCGGTCGCCTACCCCGGGGCAATTGTCGGGATCATCGTGTCGATGTTGCTGATTCGCCGACTGTTTGCAGTCAACGTTCAGCAGGAAGCCGAGTCGCTGCGCGCCAGCGAGGTCAACCACCATGAAAAGATCGAACGGATGTCGGTGCAGGTGGACAACGCCAACTTGGACGGCAGCGTCTTTGGTCAGATTCCGGGCATCGAAGAAACCGCCGTGCGGATTTCACGCATCAAACGCTCCGGGGAACAAGACGTTCACGCGGCGACCGAAGAAACGCTGATTCACAGCGGGGACGTGATTCAAATTGTGGGTCCACAAAGCGGACTGCGACGGTTCGCCCCCCTGATCGGCCGCAAAAGCGATTGGGACCTGATGACCACGTCCGGCGACGCTGAGTTCCGGCGTGTGTTTGTCACCGATCCGCGGGTGTTGAATCACACGCTACGTGAACTCTCTCTGGACAAGTACTTCAACACATCGGTCACCCGCATCTATCGTGCGGGGCTGGAGATGACTGCCAGCGGGTCAAGCAAGTTCCACTACGGCGATGTCGCCCACATCGTTGGCGATAGGAACTCTTTGGATCGCGCCACCGCGTTCCTGGGAAACTCGGGCAAGTCGCTCAAAGAGACCCCCTTTTCACCGCTGTTCCTGGGAATCGCTGCCGGCGTGTTGTTGGGCGAAATCCCTTTCTCCATCCCCGGAGTTCCGTTCCCGATCAAATTGGGGCTGGCCGGCGGGCCGCTGATCGCCGCGATCGTGCTGAGCCTGGTGGGAAACATCGGGAAGTTCGTCTGGTACATCCCGTACTCCGCCAATCTGGCCCTCCGCGAATTGGGCATCATCCTGTTCCTGGCCTGTGCCGGGTTGGGTGCCGGCAGCACCTATTTTGCGGCCGTGACCAGCCTGGACGGCTTGAAATGGATGATCGCCGGGCTGGTCGTCACGATGGTGCCGTTGCTGACGACCGCGGCACTCGCGAGGTTGGTCTGGAAACAAAACTATTTGACGATCTGCGGAGTGATCGCGGGCAGCATGACCGACCCGCCGGCCTTGGCGTTCGCCAATTCCCTCGCCGAGTCCCAAGCCCCCGCAACTTCCTACGCCGCGGTGTACCCGCTGACCATGATCCTGCGGATCATCGCCGCGCAGGCCATCGTGTTCCTGTTCTCTTAGCTGTGCAATTCCCTTCGCTATCGAATTCCCTTTGTTGGCCAGCGCTGCTTTGAGGCAGCCACGTTCACCCGAGCGTCGGATCGGCGGGATTGCCGCCCTCGGGAGAGGGTCGCTCAGATCGAATCCGCCCCTAGCGAGCATTCTCAGCCTGAATCGGCGACAGGCGACACAAAACCCTCGGGCTTGATCGCCAGCACCGAACAGGTGACATCGCCCAGCAGGTTTTCGGCGGTGTTTCCGATCAAGAACCCGGCGACGCCGGTGCGGCACACGGTTCCCATCACCAGCAAGTCCGCCTGCACTTGTTCGGCGACCCCGCGGATGACCTGCGAAGCCAGGCCGCGGTGCAGGTGGATCTGGACCGAATCGCCGTCGGCCTGCAGCGGCGCCAGCAGTTTGTCCAAGTCGCGCCGCACGACCGCCTCGTGCTGTTGCACCGCTTGATCGACCTCCGCGTCACCGGCCCTGCGGCGCAACGCGTGCTCCATCCACAGTTCCCACGCGCAAACGATGTGCAACGTCGCCTTGTCGCGCTCCGACACCGCTTTTGCCAATTCCAGAATCCGATCGTTCAACTGGCGGTGCGTGGCGTCTTCGGCGTCCACATCGATTGCCGCAAGGACCTGATCAAATCCGTCGTGAATTTCTGGTTTCAGAATCCAAACCGGGCAGGGACAGATTCGAAGCAGCGACCGGGCCACACTGCTGAACGAACGTCCGGAACCCGCCGAACCGTCCGCGGATTTCAACACCAGGTCGTGATCCGCCTGCAAAACTCTGGAGACGATCTTTCGGGCGGGGTCGCCGACCGCAACGATCACATCGCACTTGACCGTTTGATCGGCGTATTGCTCCGCCGTCTGTCGCAGTTTTTCCTCACGCTCCTTGACCAGCAATCCGCCCAGCTCTTCGGCACTGGCGATCTTGGTCAGCATTCCGACCGCACGCGGAAGCGGCTTGATGACGTCCATCAACGTCACGCGCGCGTCGCTATCCTTGGCCAGCGCGAAAGCCCGCTTGAGTGCATTACGTGGGTCTTCCGTCCCGACATACACCAGGATGTTGTTGAAGCATTGCATGGCGAAACCTGAGGAATGGGAACCGGGAGAGGGGGGAAAACAAGACAAGCGGCACACACGCCAGCGTGACCGCTCGATCGAAGAGCCAATCTCGCGCTTGGCCCGTCGCCGGGCGCAACCGGTCGCGGCGTCCGATCATGGCGTCCGGTCATGGGGTATCCGGGGTGCCCCAAGAATATCGGTCGTCGACTTCGGAAGCGAGGCGGCCAAGGCAGCTTCTGCCATCGGACAATCAATCCGCCTGCCAAGAAAGACGCCTGGCAAGCGATGCCCTCCAGCTCGGGCCCTGCTTCGTTTCCGCCAATCTTTGCCATACAATTCAGATGGCAATCGCGTGAACACTCTCCGAGCTGGAACATGACCGAAGAAACCAACCCGTTGTTCGATCGGCTCGGCGGCACCGCGGCGATCAAAGAGATCGTCGATGAAATGTACCGCCGCGTCTTGGATGATCCTGAGTTGAATCATTTCTTTGCCGAATCATCGATGGAACGCGTGCGCCAAATGCAGTTCCACTTCCTGGCGTCGGCGTTTGATGGCCCCGCCGAATACACCGGTGCGGAATTGACCAGAATCCACGCCGGCCGCGGCATCACCGGATGGCACTTCGCTCGTTTTTGCGGACATTTTGCCGACGTGCTGGAGGACCGCGGAATCAGCAGTCGCGATGTGGATGACGCATTGGGCCGGCTGGCGATGTACAAGGACAAAATCACCGGCGACGCCAACGTCGACGGCTGAAAAAGCGTCGACGGCAGAGAACGGAATGCCGCGGCGATCTGCGGACGCATCACCGACCGGGACCAAAGACTGCCATGCCGACTTATTCTGCCGCGCCGACTGACGCCTCTTGATTCTCGCACGCGTTTTGCTGAAAGCGATCCAGGAGCCGGTAGAGTTTTCGGCGGTGGATGCCCAGCACGCGTGCCGCCTTGGCCTTGTTGCCTTTTTGCATTTCCAAGACGTGCAGCACGTGCGACTTGGCGACGTCGTCAAGTTTCAAGGAGGACGGCACGGTCTCACACGACGGCGCGGCCGCGGTGCTGTCTCCCGCGTCGACATTGGCAACCGGGACCGCAGCAGTCGTCCCCGTCGAACCCTCGGCGTAGTCCGCGATTTCCGACGGTAGGTCGTCCAACGTCACGTCGTTGCCGTCGGCCAGAATGGTCGCCCTCTGAATGACATTGATCAACTGGCGGACGTTTCCAGGCCAGGGATAGCGATTCAAAGCCTCCCGCACCTGCGGTTCGACGTGCCAGGGCACCGGCAAAAAATGATCGATCAGACGATCGACGTCCCCTTCCCGTTCACGCAGCGGCGGCAACTCCAGCGACAGCACGTTGATCCGATAAAAGAGATCTTCGCGGAAGTTTCCCGCTTCGACCTCCCGGGCCAACTGGCGATTGGTCGCCGCGATGATCCGAACGTTCACGAAGCGTTCCTTATGCGACCCGATCCGCCGCATCGACCCGTCTTCCAACACCCGCAGCAGCTTGGGCTGCAACGACAACGGCAACTCGCCGATTTCGTCAATGAACAACGTGCCGCCGTCAGCGATTTCAAACAACCCCGGCTTGTCGGACGTGGCGCCGGTGAAAGATCCCTTCTGATGGCCGAACAACTCGCTTTCGACCAACTGCTCCGGCAATGCGGCGCAGTTGATCGTGACGAACGGACGATCGGCCAACAGACTGCACTGCTGAATCGCCCGCGCGGCCACCTCCTTGCCGGTCCCACTCTCACCTTGAATCAAAACGGGTTTGTCCGTCGGTGCCACCTTGTGGATCATCTTGACCACCTGCGTCATCGACGGAGAACTGCCGATCAACTCGACGGCCGGGCGGCTGCGAGAAATGATCGCCTTGAGCTGCTGGTTTTCGCGGCGCAGTTGCCCCCGGTCGCGAGCCAAGATGCAGTGGTGTTCCAAGTCGCCCAGCGAGCAGGGCTTGGTCAGGTAGTCGCAAGCGCCCATCTGCATCGCGGTGACCGCCGATTCGATCGTCCCCTGCCCAGTCAGGATGATGATCTCCATTTCCAGTTTTTCTTGCTGGACGCGTTGCAGCAGTTCCATCCCCGACATGCCCGGCATGTTGATGTCAAACACCGCCACGTCGAAGCTCTGGTTGCGACACACCTCCAACGCTTCGGCACCACCGGCAACCGCCGTGACCTCGTGCCCTTTGCGCTCCATCCACCGCGCACAGGTGTTGCGAAAATCGTTTTCGTCCTCGACCAAAAGTAGTTTGATGGGCGGTTGAGACATGCGGATGAACCGTGAATGGTGATTTGAAGTGACGCCGGGTTCGTGGTCCGATCTCGTCGCGGTAGCTGAATCCCAAGCAATGACGCTGGGAGAATTTTGCAAACCTCGTTCCCTTTGCGTCGTCGCAAGCGGACAGCGGTGCCGCAAGCGGGCTTGCGGGCAACCGATTGCCGCGGGCGGACGCCTCCCGCCCCCCGATTCGTCGCCCACACGCAACCGACGGCGATCCCGGGCACCACCGGATCACGACGCCGCCGCGAAGGCAGCAGCCGTCCGATCGGCCCCACGCATGGGCATTATCGCACACGCGCGCCGAAAATGCACACTTGACGCGTGTCCCTCGGTACCGCGGAGTATCAGATGTTCGGGCGGCGAGACACGCGTGTGAGACGGGATGCTGGGCAGACGGTCGTCGCGTCAGTTGTTATCTTTGTTTTTTTCCGTGAATCAGTCGTTGGCCCGTCGGTCCGGACCGACGGTGGACCTGCCGATTCGCGTGAGCGCGCACGTTCCGTCACGTTATCCGGACCCCGCCGATGAAGGACGAGTTGGACATCTTGCTCGTCGAAGACGATCCCGACACCCGGGCCAATCTTTGCGACATCTTGGAACTTGACGGGCACCGAATCACGGTCGTGGCATCGGCCGGCGAAGCCCGGCAAGTGACTGAAAGCCGACGCTTTTGTATCGTCATTCTGGACCGGAATTTGCCGGACGGCACCGCCGAGGAGCTGCTCCCGGATCTCAAGCGGCAGCTCCCCGCGGCGATGGTGATCGTGGTGACCGGCTACGCCGACATGGACAGCACGATCGCCGCGTTTCGCCGCGGTGCTTCGGACTACATTCTCAAACCGATCAACCCGGAAGCTCTTCGCAACAGCCTGCGGCGGATTATCCGCCAGCGGCAGACCGAATCCCACCTGCAGCAAGAACAGGAATTCGCCGAACAGGTGCTGCAGACGGCCGAAGCCGTGATCCTGGTGCTGGACCTGCAGGGGCACATTGTGCGTTTCAATCCGTTCTTCGAGCGGATCACCGGTTGGGAACTCTCGGAACTTTCTGGGAGAGATTGGTTCGAATCTTGCATACCGGCCAGCGACCGCGATCGGATTCGCGACGTGTTTGTGGCCACCGCGCGAGGCAACCACACCACGGGGGTCATCAACGCGGTCCGTTGCAAGAACGGCACCGAACGTCAGATACGCTGGTCCAATACCGTGCTACGAAACGATGAACATGAACCCACCGCCGTGCTGGCCGTCGGAGTCGACGTGACGGGCTACCTGGCCGCGCAGCGGAGGGCCGCCCAAGCCCAACGTCTGGCCGCCATCGGCCAGACCATGACGGCCTTGGCACACGAAAGCCGCAACGCCCTGCAGAGGATCCAGGCCGGATTGGAACTGCTGTCACTGGACCTGCCCGACCGGATGGAGACCCGTCGGGACCTGGACTCGGTACAGCGTGCGGCGCACGACCTGAACGCCCTGATGGAAGAGGTCCGGTTGTTCGCCGCACCAATCCGACTGCACCTGGAAGAGGCAGAATTGCACGAGATCGCTGAGTGTTCCTGGCGTCACTTGGAATCCGTTCGCCAGGAGCGGCAGGCTCAACTGGAGGTCACGTCGTCCGCCGAGTCCAGCGTCATCCAAGGGGATGTGGTCCGTTTGGAGCAGGTCTTCCGCAACCTGTTCGAAAATTCGCTGGCCGCCTGCGACGATCCGGTCCAAATTCAGGTCGAACTGGCTGGCCCCATGGAAATCGAGGGTGTTTCGATGATCGAAGTCACGGTCGCCGACAACGGCCCCGGGCTGACGCCGGAACAGCGGAACCAAATCTTCGAGCCGTTCTACACCACCAAGAGCGGCGGAACCGGCCTGGGAATGTCCATCACGCAGCGAGTCATCCATGCCCACCGAGGCAACATCATGGTTGCCGAAGCATCCGATCAGCACAGCGGCGCCAAGTTCGTGATCCATTTGCCGACGGAACTCCGCGACCAATGTTACGAACGCTAATTCGACGGATCACCAACGGGAACAAGCCGAACGGAGAACGCTTGTAGCATGGAAAGAAAACAACAGCAGGCGTTGCTCGCAGCGATCATGGAGTCGGCGGTCGACGCGATCATCGTGATCAGCGAGCAGGGCGTGGTGTTGCAGGTCAATCCGGCGACCGAACGACTGTTCGGGTTTTCGCCCGAGGAAGTGATCGGACAAAACGTCAGCATGCTGATGCCTCCGCCGTACTCCCAGGAGCATGATCAGTACCTGGAGAACTATCGGCAAACCGGAATCGCCAAGATCATCGGCATCGGTCGCGAAGTCGTCGGTCGGCGCAAAGACGGTTCGACCTTTCCGATGCACTTAGCCGTCAGCAAAGTGCAAACCGAAGGATTGATTCGATTCGCCGGAATCGTCCGCGACATCACCGATCTGAAACGTGCCGAGTGGGAACTGCGAGAACTCAACGAAGACTTGGAACAACGGGTCCGTGAGCGAACCGAGCAGTTACGCGAAGCCCAGGCCGATTTGGTGCGGGCGGAAAAGATGGCGACCCTCGGGGAAGTCTCCGGCGGAATTGCCCACGAGATTCGTAACCCGCTGAACGCACTGAGGACATCGGCCTACTACTTGCGCAATGTGCCTTCACCAACCCAAGAGAAGATCCGGGAACACTTGCGTCGAATCGAACATCAAGTCTTGATCATTGACAACGTCGTCACCGCTTTGACGGACGTCGCGCGACTGCCCGATCCCAAGACGGAATTCTGCGACCTGCGCCGGCTGATCTGTGACGCTTTGCGGAGCGTCCGCGTCGATCCCGCAATCCACGTCTGCAACGACGTCCCCGAGGATGCCCCGCGGATCTTCGCCGATCCCAACCAAATCCAGATCGTGCTGAATAATCTTGTCCGCAACGCGATCGAAGCGATGCCCGACGGTGGATCACTGACTTTCCGAGCAGTACCGGCCGGGCCGTTCTTGCAACTTCAGGTTTGTGATACCGGCACCGGGATCTCCGCCGAGCACCTGGGCAAAATCCTGGAACCGTTGTACTCCACCAAAACCCGAGGAATGGGCTTGGGACTGTCGATCTCCAAGTCCATCCTGGCAAAGAACGGCGGGGCGCTGGAGGTCGACAGCCAAGTCAACCAGGGCACAGAATTCCGCATCCAATTGCCAACCGGCCGCCGCTAGCGGGACAGTGACATTTTGGTTCAGCCGCGTGGCGCTAGCTGTCGGTTTTCTCGCCTCAACCGGCGGCCAACGCTTGCCGCTCATTGCACCGCAACGAGGCCCTGACTGACGACTTTTAATGCCCCATCGTGCCTTCGCCAGCGGGCAACGATCTGCGCATCAGTCCACTTTTGCAGCTTCGGCGAAACCTTGCGTTCGCGCGGGCGCCCGGACGTGGCACGTCGGCGCGGGACCATTCGACACGCTTGTTGCGATCGGCGAGTCGGAGGCGGCGGCTCACGCGGCCGGCGTCACGCCTTTTCCGCTCAGCAGGCCGCTCGAATCAGGCCGCAAACACCGGCCCGAATGCCATCAGATCCTGCGCATCGGCCACGGCTTCCCTTGGACGAGCCGAAGCGATCCCAGCCTTCATTTTGGTGCAGATTCTTGCTTTGGCGCGCGGATTGCGGAAGAATGAACTCCCAGACAGTCCGTTCGGCACCCGATTGCACGAGGGTTTGTATGTCTGCCACCGTCGACGCCGCACTTTGCCAGATCTTCAGAGATTGGCACATTGAGAATCACGCGTTGGAGCAGAAGGTCAGCGTCGTCCGCGACTGGATGCGCGAGGTCAATCAATTTGGACGCCCCCGGTTTGGCGAAACCGCCTCGCGTCTGCGAGTGCTTCGCGACCATCTGGTCGCGCACTTTCACAAAGAGGACTCGATGGTCGGCAATTTGGCCCGACGGTATCCGTCCGCATCGCCGGAGGTGATGGCGATTCGACGTCGGTCGGCAAACGACCACCGATTGCTGCTGCGTCGAGTCGACGACTTGATCAGCCGACTGAAAGAGACCGATCCTCCGTTCGCCTCGTGGACCGCGGCGATGCATGAAGTCGATCTATTCTTTGACGTCCTCGAGCAACACGCCACCCAAGAATCGGAAAGCATGCAGATCTTGATGCCCAAGGAATGCGAGGCGGTTCTTTCGCCTCGCGAATGAAAACTGACGTCCGCTGAAAACTGACATCGGCAGCAGCGGAAGGCCGTGGGCTATTTCCGATAGCTGGTCAGATCGATCTTGTTGTCCCGCATGTATCGGTGGCATTCGATGCATCGTACGGTCAACGTGACGTAGGCGAGTGCGGCGCGGCTCGCGTCTTTTGCCTCGGCAGCCTTTTCGATGGAGTCACACGCGCGACGAAAGTCGTTGCTTTGCTTTTGGTACTCTTGCGTCTGCACCACGTTCCAATCGCTCTCCATGCTCAGCAGCCGCAACGATCGGGCGTTGCTGGCGATTTTCTCGTACTGCTCCAACGTCAACCCTTCCAGAATGTCCTTCGCCCGGTCAAGTTTGCGGTGCATCAGCGGCACGACATTTTCCCGGATCACGACACCATCGATGGGGTCTTGGGCGGAAACCATCGCGCCAGTCGACACCACGGCCAACAACACGAACCAGCGAAAAGCATTCATGGAAGAATCTCATTGATTGAACGGTGGATAAGCGAATCTGCCGACCGACCTTTGGCCGGCGATCTCAACAATGATTTGTGGTCGGGCAACCGATTTCGCGCAGCCACACTCGCCAGAGCGTGGACGACCGGCACATTCAGGAAAGGCTCCGCTCCGGCAGCACCAACGCGATCTCGTCCAACAGCCGTTGTTCGGCAGCGCACACTTTGCCGATTCCCAACACGCCTCCGGACGCCTTCGCCACCTCTTCGGCTTGGGCAATCAACCGACGCGATAGCTTGTCCGCGGTCGTCGGCGGTAGCGATTGGTGGAGATCGCGGGCGTACTTTTGCCACAGCGTCCACAGTTCTCGCGACGGCCGCACCTGCATCCATTGTTCGAGCAATTTGAACGCCAAAGGATCGGAATTCACACCACGACGCAGCGCAGAACTGATCACCGCCTGACGCTCGCTGTTGGAAACGTTGCCATCGGCCCACGCGACGAACACCAAGGGCGTCAATGCGAACGCCGCGAAGTTCCCCGCATCGATTCCCATTTCCAACAGCTCCGACGCTAACTCCTGGTCATGCAAACCCGCCGCCTTGGTCAAGGCTTCCACCTGCTCCTCGCGCTCACTCGCTTCACGAAGGTTCTTCAGCAGCGCTTCGTCGACTCTTTGGAAATACTCGTTTTCGAGAGCTTGTCCGCGTTTGCGGAAGGCGTCATGGTCAGTCACGTTTGCGTTCCTCACAAGTAGAAAACCGGACCCGAGGTGCAGCGGTCGGGACGGGACGTCCTGGCCTGGGTATGCAAACGCGATGCCGTCGCGTTTCCATCCGCATCCCGCCACGCCGCTACAATCAATTCGGCTCAAAGCGGCCCACCTGCGCTTTTCCGCACGGTAGGAATGTGCCCGTATGTATCAGCGGTCAGTCGCGCAGCGCCTGAATGCGGCGGCATGAGCCGTGCACCCCCGACGTCGCGTCGGCCCGATTGGCCGGCGCATGAGTTCCACTTGCACGAGACGCCAATCCATGATGAAAGTCCTTCTCCCCAGCGACGGCTCCCAGGATTCGATGGAGGCGGCTCGATTCGTCGCAGAACTGGCTGCCGTCAACGAGTTGGACATCCACGTCGTGACCGTCTCGGAGCCCCATCCGGGATTCAGCGATTCCGTTTCGCAGCACTGGATGTCCGAGTGGGCGTCCAAGGAGAACAAACGCGTCGACCGCTTGCACGGCGAACTGATGACGGTGCTCTCGGGGGTCTGTTCCAACGTCAGCATGTCTCGGCGGCACGGCCCGATCGTGGACTCGCTGCTGGACGAAATTGATGAAACGCAGGCGGACCTGATCGTCGTCGGAGCCCGAGGACACTCCATGATTCGCCGGGTGCTGCTGGGAAGCACCTCGGAGAGCTTGGCAACCTACGCTGATTGCTCCGTCGTCATCGTGCGTCGTCGCGAGGAACCACAGCAGGACAACGCGACGACACGACCGATGCGGCGCATCATGGTGGCCTACGACCAATCCAAAGGCTCACGCGAATCCGTTGACGAGGTGTTGAAATACCGATGGCCGGACCCGATCGAGTTCAACGTGGTCAGCGTTGCCGAGTGGCCCTTTCCCTTCGAGGAATCGGAATCGGAGGATCCCGCCGACGGAGAATCAAAAGAATTGCAACACGTGCGCTGCGCCGCTGAACGGCTCGCAACCCGAATCGCGGGAACCGCCCCCAACACCACCACGCAGGTTCTGCAGGCGCGGCATGCCGGTGAAGCAATTGTCAGCGAAGCCGATCGGGAGCAGGTGGACCTGGTCGTGGTCGGCGACTCCGGCCATCGATTGGAAGCAGCTCAATCGGATTTCAAACAACCGCAAGACTCCGAGAAGGTCGCCGCGATCACGCAGGGTCGCCCCATGCTCGGTAGCACCACCCGCTACCTGATGCGACACTCCCACTGCAGCGTCTGGATCTCGCGAGGTCGCCAATAGCTGGACGCCAGAAATCATGCCGTGGAGGTCGCTGCCGTCGCCAAGACGTTGGCCGGGCTGTTTCAGCCACCACGCTCTGGCGAGCGTGGCTACCCTCAGTAGCCCGCCCGCACAAGGCCGCTGCCCAGCGAACACGCATGCTCTCCGTGCCGGCCGTGGTCAGATCCCCATCTGAGCCAACATGTCGGCAAGGCGTCCGACGGTTTGGGTGAATACCGGGTGAGATTCCTGGAACGATTGCGATTGCTCGCGCAGACGTTCGGCCAACGATGCCGAATTGACCTCTTGGCTGTCCAACGTGGAAGAGATTTCGTCCAACGCTTTGCGCAACTCCGCCATTTCGACCGGATCAATCGTCTCGGCCGACTCCAACTGCCGGCGGAGCTGTTCAATGGTATCTTCCAATCGTTCGCGCATCAGGGGGTCCGCCAAAACAATGGTTGCGTGCAGCGTCAGGACATCCAACCGGCGATCGACCGGCGGCGCCCTCCGCTTGGGGCCGAACGCATCGGAGCGATCGGCGTGGAACAGCGACCAAAATGCCACACCGCCGACTGCAGGGCAAGCGGGCGACGGGCCGACAACGGGTGCACTGCGTTGCTCGACAGCGACGTGCTTCGCCTTGGCAAAGTGCTTTGCTACAGCGACGTGCTTCGCTTTAGCGCGGTGCCGAATCGGCGAACTCCGCCAGCACGTCCATCGTCGACAGGATTCCGACCAACACGCCCTGATCATCGACCACTGGCAAATGGTGCACCTGGTTTCGAACCATCTTGCGAGTCGCCTCCGCGATCGACGTCTCCGGCGTGACCGTCGCAACCGTCTCGCTCATGAATGATTGAACCGATTCACTCCCCATGCTGTGCATCAGTTTGTCCATCAGGAACCGCCGACTGGACGGATCCACCAGATCCAACTGGTAGATGTCGTCATCGACGTCGCGCGTCATGTCGATCAGATCGGCGGTCGAAAGAATCCCGATGCAATGGTTCTTGCTGTCGACCACCGGAAGGGTCGAAACGCGGTTCTCCCCCATCGCAGTGAGGGCTTCGTGAATCGTGTCCCCGGCTCCGACGGTCACGACGTCCCGATTCATGATGTTTTTGATGGAGCGTTTGTAAATGTCGTGTTCGGTCATCATGGCAATTCAATCCGTAGCTCAGTGGTCCGTACTCAGTGAGGAAAGCCCATCCGAGGCTCGGGTGCCGGGTCAACCGTTTTCGGCAACGCCGTCCATACGATTTTCCGCGACGCAGGCTCGGGATGCAGCAAGGTGGCACGCCAGAACGCCCGCTCCTTTCCGGTGGCGACCTCATTCGCTTGCAAAGGCACATGCTGTACCAACCCTCCGAATGCCCGACGCACTGGAATCCTGCGACAAGACCGCGCGCGGCTGTGGATTCGACGTGCGTTCCGGCACAGAGTGCTCGCCGGTAGTGGGCGGCTTCGTCAAACGCTCAGCGAACGAGCAGATCACAGGCACCGTGCCAAATTCGCGTGCGTGGCGGTGGCGCCACGGCATCAGGATTCAAGAAAACTTGCAATTCCAGCACGTCGGTGAGCCGCCCGCGGCTGATCGCGGCGGAGGCCAACAAGACCAGTGGTTTTTCCGAAAATCCGTTGCCATGGCCAGAAGAAGTTTGGTACCAGGGGGCCCTTACAGACGACACAATCGTCATCAGAGATTGGTGCGGAACCTCAATTTTTTTCGGAGTGCCGCCAGGATCGTTTCGGCGGCATAACGCTTGCAGTTCCGCGGTCGACGCTCGCGTCAGCCACGTCTTGCCGTGAATGTCTTTGCCTTCGTCACTCGATTCGTCGAAACGTTCCATGATCATTACGTTCCCAAGCCACATTTGCATTGAAACCGTCCACGGGCTTCGTCAACAAGTCCTCGTGGCCGCCCTCAACCGGGGCCTGAATGCCACCGACACGATGCCCGAAGCAGCGATGGCTGACGGGTCGGTAGGATCGCTGGCTTCCAACCGCCGCCCCACTCAAAGCGGCTCGGCAGCCGACGATCCCGACCGAGCGTGACTGGACAGCGTTACCTTGCGTGATCGCCGCGCGGCACGACCTGGACAGCGCCACTTTGGATGAGCCGCGTGGCGTTTGCCGCGGGTCTTCTCGCCTCAACCGGCGGCTAGCGCTACGCCGACCATTGCACTGCAAATCGCCGTGTTTTGATTGAAAGTGGCGGCCGTCGCGGTCGCGGCGGGAAGCCACGCCCTGGCGAGCGTCGCTACTCGTTTCAGACAAAGCCTAGCGGGTGCTTCCGCCGGCCGGCTCGCTGGACAAACGCTGCTGGCTGACCAATTGCCAATAGCTCAATTGACCATACGGTCGTTCGGTCAGCAGCCGACGCTGCGGCGCCGCCAATCCGGCGCGGACCAGTTCGTACAGGTCCTGCAGGATGGACGCGCTATCGCCATAGTAGCTGTGGCCGAGCAGGCTGAGGTCGATCCCGCTGACATCGACCGTCTCGATTCCCGGCGTGACGACAATGTGCTCGCCGCTTTCACCAGCACGCGGGTGCCCGTGAACCTGTTTGGATGCGATCAAAGCCTGGTCGCTGGACGACGCGTACAGGGTCACATGGTCGGCAACCGTGACCAATTCGGGGGCGAGATCCCGGCGAAAGCGGTCCGCATCGATGTCGGGCGCGGCCAGCACGACGTGGTCAAACGGAACCGGCTGGCCAGCGGCGGCTTCGCGGCCGAGTTCCACCAAAGCTTGGGTGGTCGGCCGGTTGCCCATGCTGTGCGCAATCACATTGATTCGGCGCGCGCCGCTTTTTTGAACCAACTCTCGCAAGAACTGTTTCAGGTGGGTTTGCGTCCAGGCGGCGTTGGTCTCGTCGACGGTGTAGCCCAACAGTGTCCCCTGGCTGGGCCAACTGTAGCAAACCGCGGCACCCTGAAACGGCAAGTCGACGGCTAATTGGGCGGTCCTCCGCACAGCGGATTGAAAGTCCACGTTGTATCCGTGGACGAACACCAAGACGTCCTGTTCCGGCGCTCCCGAGACGGTGCTGGCAAGCTGGTCGCGAAAATCATCGACCGACAGTTCGACCGCAGAAGTCATCACGATGTGCTCGCGCTGGTCTTCACGAAACTCCAACCGCAGCACACTCGGTCGCTCCACCACGCCACGCCGGTGGGCGTATGGCACCGTCACGTCACAAACACCCCGGACCAACTCGCCACGTTGGGCGTTGTAAGTCACGCCCCGCTTTTCGATCACCGCCCGTCCAGATGCCAGCACAGCGACAACGCCCAAGGCAGACGCCCCGCCGAGCGCTCCCCAGATCAATCCCGATTGAGCTCGTGAACGGACCAGACACATCAGGGCAAACGTGGTGAACAGAAGGGCAAAGCTGCCCAGCAATACGACCGCGTCGCGATTACCGACCAGGTCGTAGTCGGCCAAAGAAAGCGAATCGCGCTGTCGATCCGTCGCGTAAAAGACACGCACCGTCGCATATTCAGACTCGTCATTTCGAACAGAACCGGCCGGCAAACTTGCCAGCGGACCTCCATCGATCGCATCCGTCCGTTCCAACGACTCGCTCTGGGCGCTCGAGGCACTCGGTTCTTCAATGGCCATGGGCGCTGCGGCCATCGGTGTCTGGTCCGCCGGTAAGGCATTGAACGTTTCCACTCGCTCGCTCCGCATAGCCGCGGTGGGCCCCCGGCGCCGGTCGCCTGTCGCGACCTCCCGATCAAGCGGCACGCGTCGGGTTGCCATGGAGGCATCGACCGTCACGCGTTCCTCCCTCGCAACCTCGGCGGCCATCGGGACCGCCGCTCCCGTCCCAGAGACCGCGTCGTCGACGGGGCTCTGCACCGAGCCGGGCGGAACAGAGGTGAAATCCGACTCGGTCGGCGAACCGGTTTCCGAACGTCGCGCCGTCCGATCGGCGGCCGATTCCGACCGCTCACCGCCGCATCCGGCCAAAGCGACCGATGCTAGCAACAAAAAGCAGGCCCTCGAGGATTTGGTGGAAACTATGAGTCGACTCGGGAAGGGCATGACCGTACCTGCCTGGCTGGTCTGGAAGCGTGACGATTCAGCCGACCTTTACCAAGCGGAATGCGGACAGGTCGATGGCACTCTCGAATCGACCTTTACCTTCGCTCGGGTCTTCGAGTCTACTTGCCATCCGGGCGACCTGGCCCCGTGACCCGGCCGGACGCCGGTACCGCCTTCCGTCCTCCAATGATCAAGGTGTCGACGCATGGATTCGCAGCGACTTCCCAGCAGCCCGCGAACGTCCGTCATCATGACGACGTACCGTTCGCCTCATTACCTGCGACAGGTCCTGAAGGGATTCGCAAGACAGACGCACCGTGAATTCCAAGTGGTGGTGGGTGAAGACGGGCAGACCGACGAGACGCGGGAAGTGATAGATGCGTTCGCGCAGGAAACCGCAGCGTCCGGGATTTCGATCCGATACGTCTGGCAACCCCACCAGGGTTTCGGAAAGACGCGCATCTTGAATCGTGCGATCGATGCGGCAACGGGCGACTACCTGATCTTCACCGACGGCGATTGCGTCCCCCGACATGATTTTGTCGCCGCGCATTTGCGTCTGGCCCTGCCCGGACGTTTTCTGTCGGGCGGCACGTTTCGGCTGCCGCGCGACGTGACCAATCAGATTCTGGCCGACACGGTTGCGGCCGACGAATTCACGCGGGCCTCCTGGCTGCAACAGCACAACGTGCAAGTACCGGCCAAGTGGATTTGGACGGAGCGGAAGCCGTCGTTGGCCAGGCTGTTTGATTTAGCCACCACGACCCGACCCACGTTCAATGGACACAACGCGTCGGCCTGGCGTCAGGATGTGATTGAAGCGAACGGCTTCAATCACCAGATGCGCTATGGCGGTCTGGACCGGGAATTGGGAGAGCGTTTGGAAAACGCGGGCATCGCGGGCGTGCAGATCCGCCACCGAGCGATCTGTTTTCACCTGGACCACGACCGCGGCTACGTCACCGACGAAGACTGGCAACGCAATCGCGCCATCCGACAACAAGTCCGGCGCCAGGGCATCACCCGCGCCGAACAAGGGCTGGATGAAATCCGATCGATGGCCGGTTGATGGAACCCTTCGCTGCCAGCCGGAGCTTCACTTCACCCTCTCGCAAAGAGGTCGTGTAGCTTTGCTTCACCCTCCCTCCGGGAGGGTCGCGGAGGAGCCCCGCGACGACGCGGGGAGGGTACGTCCGGCGCTGATTTCAGCTGTCTCTTCAAGTCACCCTCCCCAAAGGCTCGTGCCTCGCCTTTGACCCTCCCGGAGGGAGGGTGGTTTTCAAAAAAGCACGTCTTTTTCGCACTCTGAACGCCGCCGGACACGTGTGACAGAAAAAAAACGCCGAAGGGCCCGCAGCGGGCCGCCTTCGGCGTTCGAAGATTGGACGGGCAATCACGCCCGTGGTGCTCAGCGGGTTACTTGCCTGATGCCGGTTGCTCACCGGTCGTTTCGCCCAGAATCAACATCACCGGCGAACCAGCCTGTTGGCCGTTGTAGGTGTACCCGGCTTTCAAAGCTTGCTCGATCCGCTCACGCGTTTCGATCAGGTGTGAACGCGAGTAAGCATCCATTTTCCCGGCACAGGTCTTCAATCGATCACTGATCTTGTCGGACAGATCACGCAGGTGCATTCGAGCCAAATCGCTGATCGGCCGGAATGCCGCGGTCTGTTCATTGTTCTCCAAGATCAAGTCGATCAGCCGCTGCATGTGCTCGCGTTGCAGGTTGCGACGCAGGGAGCTGATCATCGGCTGACGATTGTTGCGACCATCGGGACATTCATTTTCCAGTTCGCCCCAGGCGGCATCGCTGACCGTTTGCAGCAGTTCCGGCAGGGTCAAAGTGTCTTCGTCCGCGGGCAACCGCAATTCGTTGTCGTAGACACGTCGCAGCGTCGTCGGATTCATCAACCAGGTCAGAGCGGACGCCTGCAGACCCAACACGCGGTCGTGGATGGGCCAGGTTGCTTCGCCGGAAACGCCGAAGCTGGACCCGCCGTCCAACCACTGCTCATTGGTCATGCGTGAAAGCAACTCGGGGGTCAGACCATACGCCTTGTCATAGAACGTTTGGTCGATCACGAATTGCAATGCGTCGCGCTGCTGTTGGGCCGGAACGACTTCGACCGGGGCACGATCTTCCGGATCCCCTTTCTTGTCGCGATTGACGAACGCGCCGCCGACCCAGTTGGCCATCATGTTGGCCGCGCGAGTTTGCAGCGACAGCGTCAGTTCATAACCGCGTCGAGCCTTGGCCCAGGTATCTCCGTCCTTGACGAACTTTTCCAGGATGCGACCGCGGTACAGATCGACCAGCTTCATTTGCTCTTTCGCGTAATCCAGCGGATCAGCAGAAAAGTCGTAGCGGCGTGCCAGCGGATCCGGCCCGCTGGTGTCCTCATCGGTCGCAAACTGCAACTCGGGTTCGACACAGCGTTTCAAGATTTCGGGCAGCTTTTTGTCGTCCAGCGTGTAGCCGTACTCGATCGCCCAGTAATCGTAGGGGCCGATGTCGATCATCGCGTAGTCGCCCTGGACGTCACCGCTTTCGAAACGGAAGTTGATCGGGTTGTAGTCCATCACCGAGGCGGTAAAGGTCTTTTCCCCTTTCAGTTCCTCGCTGTTGATCTTGTCCAACGAGTACAGCGCGGACCCCTTGAAGTTGTGCCGCAGTCCGAGCGTGTGACCGACTTCGTGAGCCACCAGGTCGGCCAACAACGGACCGACAAACCAATCGGGCATGCCGTCGAGCATGTCGGCGGTGCTCTTCGAGGCGTCGTCTTCGTCGTCAGAATCTTCGTCATCCTTGTCCGAGTCGGCTTCGTCCTTGGGTTCCTCCTTCGCGTCATCCGCAGCCGGCGCATCCTGTTCGGAATCGGACTTCGCTTCCCCGTCTTTCGACGCTTCTTCGTCGTCCTGTTTGTCGCCCTTCTTGGCGGCTTCTTTCTTCGCCTGTTCGGGTTTGTCATCCATCAGCGCCAGGGCCCAGTCCATGCGAGCCAGCGCCAGATCCAAACTGCGAGCGTCGGCGGCCATGCACATCCCGTTCTTTTGGCTCAGATGTCCCAACAGTCCGTCGTACTCTTCGTCGCCCAACAGCGACGGATCGGTCGACGCCAAGGAGTATCCGGCGTAGGGCTGACGAGCGGAGCGGGCGATCGATTCGCGGATCTCGTAGCCACGCGAGGGCGAGGTCATCCGCAACCGAGGATCCCAACGAGGATGCTGGCTCAGAAACGCCAGCGTTTCGGGGCTGACGCCCTCCATCGCCAACTTCGGCATCAGGTCGTCGTAGTTGAAGTTGAAGTGGCGGATCCAGCCGTCGGTCAAAATGATGTCCGCGTCCAAGATTTCACCGGTCATCGGATGCACACGACTGGGGCCGATCGCGGTCCCGACGTCATTGTTCAACCAGCGGATGAAATTGTACCGGACATCTTCCGGATCCTTTTCCATGTGCGCGCCGCTCTCGGCGTCCTGGTATTCGATCACGATTGCATCGACCAGACCGACTTTCTCGAACGCTTTGTTCCAGTAGTCGATCCCGGCCTTGATGAACCGGCGGTAACGGACCGGAGCGGTGTGCTCGACAAAGAACCGGATCGGTTCCTTGGGCGGGCTGAGTTTCAGTTTCGGATCGCGTTTTTGCAGGTTCCAGCGGTTGACGTAGCGGACGCGTGTTTCGTCGTCGGTGTACTTGCTCAGATCCGAGAAGGCGGTGGTGAAATAGCCAACGCGTTGGTCAGCCTCGCGGGGCTTGAAGCCGCTGCTGGGGCTGGGCACTTCGCTGAACGAGTAGTGCAACGTCTGGAAGCGTCCGCCGGTGCCGACAATTTCCAAGGCAACTTCGACGTTGGTCGGAAACACCTTGATCGATTCGATCTTGCTGATTCGCGAATTGGAGATCCGTACCGAGCGGCCGAAGAAACTGCTGGCGTTGCCGATCAGCAGCGCATCCAAATCGATGACCGGTCCGCCATGCGGCCCCATCGCCAGGATCGGAATGTCGACAAGCACTTGATCGGTGAACAACCGTTTGACCGACGCCTTGGATTCGGCGTCTCCGGTTGCACGAATGGAAAGGTTCGGCACGATCAGCGCCAACCGGTCGTCGTAACGCCGCCACTTGACGACCAGTTCACCGGACTGCAACCCGGCGTAGCGATCGCCGCTGCTGAGCGTCAGCGCGATGAAGTAACTCTTCTGCTCAAAATTCTTGGGCAGTTCGCCAATCAGTTGCGCGTCCTTGCTCCGCTGCCAGACGTTGAAGAACCCCTTGCGGTTCTGCTGGTCCGAAACCGGCACCTCCTCATACGACTCGGACACTTTGTCGAAAGGGGGCAGATCGTCGGCCCGGACCGCCGGGGCGCTCGCAAGCAAGCCGACAACAAACGCGAAACCAGCTAGTGCGTATTTCATTCCAAGACACTCGAAACGGATGAAGAATGGGTCGGTAGAAGCGTAGGTCACGCTTTGGGCAGAGAGGCCACGCTTTGGAGGGCGAAGCCGGACGCGTCCTCAGCGTCCGGAAGCGAATTTTCCGGCAATGTGAGCTCCGGCAGCCGGAAGCAAGCCCGGATCCCGGAAGCGATCATCAATCGGTGCGCCGGCCGTCGTGCCGCGACCGATGTCGGTTCGACCAATCATTAAATCCTGCCTAATCGCATTGGTTGATTGTACCCCGACGACTGGTGATTTGTGAAGATTCCGATGCGTCCGATTCTGGATCCGGCCGGGGATTCGCTCCGGCATCCGGTCGGGGGCAGCCGCCATCGCGGGAGCAGGCCCCACAGCGGCAAGACCCCGCCGACGCTGCCGGTCGTCCGCCAAGGCGGGCCGTCGCGGGCCAATCCCCCCAGAACCGGTGTCAGCCAGTTTGTCGCGCATTGACGGGGTTTCCTCTGCCATCAACAATCGGGACTGAATCGGGAACACGCTGTTCCTCTGATTTGCACTTGTTCGCGTTCGACGAATCCTCTCGACAGCCACGATTCCGGACCACCGAGCCCGTTCCTCCGACCGCAGAGCCCCTATGAATCCGCTGCAACAACAAGACCCCCAAGTCTGGGATGCCATCCAAGACGAAGCCCGCCGCCAACGCGATGGCTTGGAGATGATTGCCAGCGAAAACTACACGAGCTACGCAGTCATGCAGGCTGCCGGAAGCGTCCTGACCAACAAGTACGCCGAGGGATACCCCGGGCGCCGCTACTACGGCGGTTGCGAGTATGTCGACGTGGTCGAGACTCTTGCTATCGATCGAGCGAAGGAATTGTTCGGTGCGGAAATCGCGAACGTTCAACCCCACAGCGGGTCCCAGGCCAACACCGCGGTCTACCTGTCCTGCCTGAAACCCGGCGACAAGGTGCTGGGACTGGACCTCGCCCAGGGGGGGCACCTGACGCACGGAATGAAGCTGAACATCAGCGGCCAGCTGTACGACTTCCACTCTTACGGTGTCACGCGGGACACCCACCGGCTGGATTTCGACCAGATCGCCTCGCTGGCTCGCGAGCACAAGCCGAAGTTGATCGTGGCCGGTGCGAGCGCCTACCCGCGGGAAATTCCACACGACAAGTTCGCGGAAATCGCGGAGGAAGTGGGTGCCAAACTGATGGTCGACATGGCCCACTACGCGGGCCTGGTCGCGGCGAAGATCCACAACAGCCCGGTTCCCTACGCCGACTACGTCACCACCACGACCCACAAGACGCTGCGTGGTCCCCGTGGCGGCATGATCCTGTGCAAGGAAGAACACGCCAAGCTGATCAATCGCAACGTGTTCCCCGGCACGCAAGGCGGCCCGCTGATGCACGTGATCGCCGGCAAGGCCGTCTGTTTCGGGGAAGCCCTGACCGAGGACTACCGCACGTACGCCCAATCGGTCGTTGACAATGCAAAAGCACTTGCCGAATCGCTGTCCGCAGCCGGTCTGCCGCTGGTCAGCGGCGGTACCGACAACCACCTGATGCTGGTCGATGTGACCGCCGTCGGATTGGGCGGGAAAGTCGCCGAAAGCGTGTTGGATACCTGCGGCATCACCGTCAACATGAACATGATCCCGTTCGACCAGCGAAAGCCGATGGATCCCTCCGGAATCCGCATCGGAACCCCGGCGCTGACCACGCGTGGGATGGGCGCGGCGGAAATGCAACGCATCGGAAGTTGGATCCACAGCGCCCTGTCCAACCCGGAAGACGAGACGTTGCACGGTCGAATCCGAAATGAAATCCGCGAAATGTGTGAAAGCTTCCCGGTCCCCGCTGACCGGGAATCGTTCGCCACGATCGCATAATGCGATTCCCGCTGCCTTTCGGCCATCTCTCACCCTCCGATTCTTGATCGCATGACCGACCGTTCTCCCCATCGCATCCTGATTGCCGACGACAACGTGGCCAATCGCGAATTGCTGGAAGCTTATTTGGTGGATGTCGATTGCGAAATCGAAACCTCGGTCGACGGCCAGGACACGCTGGACAAGGTCGGCAGCTTCCAACCGGACCTGGTCCTGCTGGACGTGATGATGCCGAAACTGAGCGGCTTCGAGGTCTGCAAGCAGATCAAGGAAAACCCGCAAAGCTCGCGGGCGATGGTCCTGATGGTCACCGCCCTCAACGAGCTCGGTGACATCGAACGTGCCGTTGCCGCGGGGACGGACGATTTCTTGAGCAAGCCGATCAAGAAGGTGGAGTTGCTCAAGCGGGTCGAGAACATGCTGCGGTTGCAAGGCATCGAAGACGAATTGCAGCGGCTGCAACAATACATCCAGGCGATGGACGACAGCCAACGCGCTTAGCTGAACTTCCGACGCGCCGTAGCTGCGGTCGCCAGACGGCGGCAAATCTGCATCGCCCACGCTCTGGCGAGCGTGGCTACCTGACGCTGCCGAGCTAAGCGGAACTTCCGACGCGCCGTAGCTGCCGTCGTCAGACGGCGGCAAGCCCGCATCGTCCACGCTCTGGCGAGCGTGGCTACCTGGTCGTGGCGCGAACCAGTACCGCCTTCACCCCAGCCCCACGGCCGCGAACACGTCCTCCACGGCGAACGGCCGGGCGGCGGCAAACGATTCCGCGGCCATGATGCCGGCGATCGAACCGGTCATGGTCGCGGCGGCACGGATCCGCAGATCCATCGACTGCTTGTGGGCAAACTGGCTGACGTAACACTCCATCGCGGCCACCTTCTGGTCGATCGTGTCGCTGATGTCCACCAGCAAGTGATGCACGTTGCCGGACAACGTCGCCGATTCGATCGCCAGCCGAAAATACAGTTGACGATCAATTTTGTGTGGCGGCAGTCCCTCGAAGTGGTGATCCCATTTCGTCAATCGGCTGTAAAAAACCGCCGCGTCGGTGATCAGCATGGCTTGAAAGTGGTCCGGCGAAGCCATCGGCGTTTTCTCGCCGAACCCCATCACGATCTTCGGACGAAACCTTCGAAAGACGGCCGCCAGCGCCACACGATGCTCGAAACAGTCAAACAATCGACGATTCGGAAAATTCAACTGGATCCGCTCATCGACGCCCAGAATCTCCGCGGCGCGGGCGGCTTCGACGGCCCGAGCTTCGGGCCCGTCCGAAAACGGCGTCGGCTCGCCATCGGTCAGATCAACGATCCCGACCCGGTGACCGGCAGCCGAAAGTTTTGCCAAGGTTCCGCCGCACGCGACTTCCGCGTCGTCGGGATGCGCCCCCACGGCGATCACGTCCAAAGGGGGAGGCAGTTGGTCGTTCAATTCCACAGTCTCCATGAAAGCTGCCATGCCGGGGGGAATCACCGAAAGCCGCGCCGAGTGATCACAGCGCGTCGTCTCCGTTCATCACCGCTTCCTTGATCGCCTGCACCAATCGGTTTCGCCCCAGCCGCGCCAACGCGTGGTCGTCGACCTGGATCCCCATCGATCGGGCAAGCTGAACGGCCAGGTCCACATCGCGGATGCCGTGGTACTGGTTGGTCATGCCGACATCGGTGTAGATCGTCTCGCGATCGGACTGAAACCCCGACTCATAGGCATCGGCCAATTCTTCGATCCAGGGTTCAGGAATCCGCCGCGACCGACAGTGAGCAACGCTCCAGATCTCATCCCCGGTGCATTCGGCGAGCAACGCCAACACGCGGTGCCGAGGCAGAGTGTTCATGATCGTCACCGAGGGGTGTTTCAGGCCGAATCCGACGAATTGCTGTCAATCAAACGATCGATCTGAGCAGCGACGATGAAGTCATTCTCGCTCAGCCCGCCGATCGCATGGGTGGTCAGATCGACTTGCAGGTGCCGGTAACCGGTCAAGTGCAAGTCGGGGTGATGCTGCTGCTGTTCGGCAATTTCGCCGATTTCGTTGATCCACCGGATCGCCCGCGAAAAATTTCCCGCATTCAGTTTGCGAGAAATCATGGTGGCGGCTTCGTTGACCCGCCATTGCGGGATCGCCTGGGCAAATTCTCCGACCTGAACGGCATCCATCTTAGGGACACCACCCTCACAGGGAACGCACTTACGGGCGACCAGGGCGTCGGTATCGGGAGCGGTCATGATTGGACAATATCGAAGGGAGAGCACGGTCGAAGCGGATGTGACTGTTTCGCGTATTGAGGGTAGCAAGAAAGAAAGCTTCGTGCGCGGGCCTCAGAAGTTCGATCTTCCAGATCCTGGGCAGACAAGGCGGGATCCCTCCGGCGCGTCCGATTCACGCCCGCGACCACTGGTCGCGGGGAGGAAACGGCCCCAGCCGGTCTGGCGGCGTTTTGTGCCAAACGTCTACCATCGGCGGTAGACGGGTGGCGGTGCGTCAACCAGATGCGACCGGCATTCGCGGTGGGGGGATCGCAACAGCTTCTCTTCTCTCGGTACCCACGAAGGATCGTGACCATGTCCGCCGGCGAAAAAACGCGAAAGTCAGGCTTCTACAAGCCCATCACCGATCCGCCAGCTTCCCGCGCGGTGCCGCCGCAAGAGATCATGCTGGAGGGAGATTCCCCCCGGTTCCTGATCAGCCGCATGAGTGCCATCGGGGATACGATCCTGACGCTGCCGGTCGCCTGTGCGTTGCGAGACCAATTCCCGGAGTCCAAGATCTTCTGGGTGGTCGAAGAGAAGTCTTCTCCCGTGGTGCATCGCCACGATGCCGTTGATGAAGTGGTGATCCTGGACCGTGGCTGGTTCACGTCACCAAGTCGGCTGCGGTCGGCGCGTCAACAATTGCGGTCGCTCCGCTGCGACGTCGCCATCGACTGCCAGGGAATGACCAAATCGGGATTGGCTTGCCTGCTCTCCGGTGCCAAACACCGCATCGGCTACCTGGGCAAGCAGGCACGTGAACTGAGCCGCTGGTTTTCAAACGTCCGCGTCGAACCGGTTTTTCATCACTTGACCGACCGCTCGTTGGAATTGCTGACCCCGCTGGGCATTCATTCACCGGCGGTCCGCTGGGATTTGCCAATCCCGGGCCCGGCCAAGGCCTGGGCGGAACGCTACCGCAACACCATTCCCGCCTCACGCGTGGCGATCATGAACCCCGGAGCGACCTGGCACAGCAAACGTTGGTTGCCGGAGCGGTTCGGTGCGACCGCCCGCTACCTCCGGGATCGCTACGGCTACACGACCGTGGCCGTCTGGGGAACGTCGCTGGACCGGGCGATGGCATCGGACATCGTGGCAACCAGCAACGGCGCGGCGATCTTGGCGCCCGACACCGACCTGCACCATCTGGCCGCCTTGATCGGCACGGCGGACCTGTTCCTCAGCAATGACACCGGACCGTTGCACATGGCGGTCGCCGTGGGCACGCCGACGATCGGGCTCTATGGCGCGACACGCCCGGGCGACAGCGGCCCTTACGGGCAGACCGCGATCCAGATGGCCTACGAATCGGGTTCGTCGCGACAGCGCCGCAATGCTTCCAACGCCGCGATGTGCGCCATCGGCGTCGAACACGTCTGCGAAGCCGTCGATGCGCTGGAACAACAGCAACGTTTCCTCGTCGCCGCGTGAACCGAACATGACGTCCTCCGACCACGGCGACGATGTGACGCCCGTCCGCGCGCTACGCGAGATGGTGGAACAGTTTGTCGCCGAGCGGAATTGGCACTCGTTTCACAACCCCAAGAATCTGGCCATGTCGCTGGGGATCGAAACCGGCGAGCTGATGGAACATTTCCAATGGCTGACGCTGGAGGAAGCCGCCGCGGTTCAAAACGATCCCGAACGCAAGCACGAGGTCGGTGAAGAGTTGGCGGATTGCCTGGCCTACATTCTGGCCATCGCCAACGTGATGGACTTTGACCTGAGTTCCACACTCGCCGCCAAAATGCGACGCAACGCTGAAAAGTATCCCGCCGATTGAGCCCCGTCGGCTCCCGGCCGCCGACCCAACGCGTCCGGGCCTACCTGGCACTGTCGGCCGACAACACAAACCCTCCCACGGGATCCGGTCCGCGCTCGACCACCTGCCCGAATGCGTCTAGTTGGGCGCAGCGCAGAATGTCTTGCTGGTAACCGGCGCGGATCAGGTTGCGGCCTCCCAGCGATTGTTGCAGCGCCCCGGCCAACGCCTCGGTCGAGTGCAGGCCCCCTGCGGACGACACCCCGTGATCCAACACAGCCTGCCACGCGGACTGGGCGATCCTGGCCGAATCGTCGATTCTTGCGTCCGCCCGATGCTGGCGCAATCGCGCCGTGATTGCACCGGCCAGCAACACATCTTCATAACTGACTTCACCGTCGGTGCCGGCGCAGACGACATGGACATTGGGCTCGGCGATCAAAGTCTGGACCGTGGCTGACAGGTTCAGGAAGGACGCGACCACCAACCGTCGGGCGCTTGCGACCGATTCGATCGCCCGCGTGCCGTTGGTGGTCGTCAGCACCAGTTCCCGTCCGCCCACGACAGACGGACCGTACTCCGACGGCGAATTGCCCAAGGTGAAGCCTTCGATCGGACGACAATGCCGCTCACCACATAGCAACCGGGTCGGCTGCGCAGCAGCGGCAAGATGGCGCGCGGCATCGACTTCGCCACAGGTCCAGATTCGCGTGGCGCCATGATGGCAAGCCGTGACCATGACCGACGTCGCCCGCAACACATCGATCACCACCGCGCAGCCGGCTTCGACGTTCCGAGCGGATCGAAAGTCCGGCACCAGGTCGACGCGTATTGTTTGCTGCATCACACCATCCGCATCGTTTTCCATCGTCCACCGAGAAAGCGGACGGACATCACCAGAGCCAACGCCCAAATCCAACCTGTCACCACCCACCACCACCAATTCAGTGCGCCGCTCCCGGGGTCAAATAATATTCCGGTCCCCACCGCAACCGCGCTGGTGACGGCACCGGCGGCGAGTACGAACCAGGTATCGCCGGCACCTTTCAATGCGGCCCCCAGAATCAACTGCGTCGCGTCCAACAGGACGTACAAGGCCACAAACCCCAGCAGTCCGCTGGCCTGATCCACGGCGGACAGCGAATCGGCGTCCGGCGAGCCCAAACGATACAGCGACAACATCCAGTCGCCGGCAACCAGGTACGCGATGGCCCAAACGCCCGAGTACGCCAGCGCCAGAACCAACGAGGCGATCGTCGTGCGGACGGCAAAGTCGGGCCCGTTCTGCAACAGATGCCGGCCCACCAACACCGACGCCGCGATGGCGATCCCGACCAACGGAATGAAAGCGACCATGTTGAAATTGATCGCCATCGTGGTCGCCCGCAACGGCACGTCGCCCAATTGGCCGATTTTCAAAATGATCACCGTGAACGCACCGGCTTCGGTCAGGTACATCAGACCGCTGGGAATGCTGAAGTACAAAAAATTGCGCATCATTTTCACGTCGACTCCGATGCCAGCGCGAAAACGGTACACCGGCTCCAAAGCCGGCCGGGCCAACAGCCAGGCGTAGCAGACTCCCTTGAACCAGAATGCGATCACGCTGCCGATCGCAGCCCCGGCGATCCCCAACTCGGGCAGCCCCAGCCAACCGAAAATCAAAACCAAGTCCAAGACGACATTCAACGTCCCGCTGGCGACCGACACCCACATGATCACCGACGTCCGCTCGGTGCCGCTGAAAAATCCACTGAGCGCCGATTCGATCACCAAGCCGACACCGCCCAGCATCAACCAACGAACATACGTCGCCTCGACGGGAACCAGTGCCGGCGGTTGGCCGGTCAGCCGAAACAAGGACTCGGCCCCCCAGGCCGCCGCCACAAAAAAGGGGATGGTCATCAGCGACAGCCAGACCGACTGCCACAACAACCTGCCCACCTTGTGCGGTTCTCCGTTGCCGATCAATTGACCGATCGTTGCCCCGGTCATGGACGCCGTTCCGATCGGGACGCAGACGATCACCCAGAAGAGGTTTCCGCCGGCCATCGAAGCGCTCATCGACGTCCCGTCGTACAGCATCAACAGGGTCCGATCGGCGAACAGGACGATCGACAACATTCCGGCGCTGACCATCAGCGGCAGCGCGACACGCATCACTTCCCAGGCCGCAGCGCTCAGCCCCCTCGGAACCGGATACGGTGCACCGACCAGCCTTCGCGTCGCTCCGGTCACCAGTCACGTCCCAACGGGGTCCGCGCCACGATGGCGGCAATCACCACGCCCGCAATCAGGCCACCGATGTGCGCCCCGTTGGCGATGCCGCGGACGAAAAAGATGCAGAACACCAACCAGCCCAACATGATCGTCACGTTGGCCGGAACCATCCGAATCGGATACGTCGGTGTCATGATCGGCCGCACCCACAGATAGCCGAACAATCCGTAGACCGCTCCGGAGGCACCGATCGAAAACGGCGTGCCCGCCAGCCCCGACAGGAACGGCGGCAGGGTGTCCGCCGGCGGCAGAAAGACTTGAAAGAAACCGCCGGCGACTTGCGAGATCAATAGGAGCGCTAACATGAACATGGATCCGTGCAACCGTTCGATCGCCGACCCCAGGATGAACAGGGCGATCATGTTGAACGCCAAATGAAACGTGTCCCCGTGCAAAAACATCGGCGTGATCAGACGCCACACCTGCCCCTGCTTGATCGACTCAAAGGGATCTTCGTGAACGATGTATTCGCGAGCATCCACAAACGACAATGCAAAGAAGACCGTTTCTTCGGTGGAAGGTTCGCCGGGAACGGGGGACGGGTTGGGACGCCCGAAATTGGTGGCAAAGCTGGCGATCACCGACAGAATGATGGTGCCGATGACCACCGGGATGGACTGCTGGCGAACGGGCACGCCCATCAGCGGGCCGCCAGCGGGCCCACTCCGCATGGGAGCTTTCCGCCGCAAATTTCGCAACCGTTTTTCTTCCTCGTGTTTCTCCCGACGGATCCGATCGGCGTCAGAGCCGACCTGGTACTTGGCGTCGTCCGGCGATTGCAAGAATGCCTCCAACTCCGTTCGGGCCGAATCCACCTGGGCTTCGTCGCGGATCCACAAGTTGCACTCGTGCCGAACCGTGCCGTTGTCTTCCGGGTGGGATTCGATATCCGTGGTGCACTCGATCGACCGGGTGGTCAGGTAGTCCGAGAAACGTTTGGCCAGGCTGGGGTCGTTCAACGTGCCAATGCGGCGCATTCCAAAATTCGTTGGTTTGTGGGGAGAAAGCGACCGATACCGAGCACGCGGGGTCGTTTGACGCCGCCCTCGGGACGGCAAGACTTGCCGCCGGGGGTCCCTGTTGAATACTATGACGAGTACTCCAAATCGCCGCTACGCGGCGACCGGGGCGTCCGGACGACCGAAATCGATTCTTCCGAGCACCTTGTCGGTCGGCGGAGCATTGGACACCGGAATCGCAATGACGGCGTCTCCGGCCGCTCTCTCTCCTTCCAAAACAACTCAACTGCACCTCGAGGTGAAGCTGAAAATGGCAGTCAAATTAAGCGAACGTGCGGCTCAAGAAGTCCAGCGGTTTCGTACCGAACACAACTTTGGCGACAACATGGTCCTGCGGATCGGCGTCGCCGGTGGTGGTTGCAGCGGATTCAACTACACGCTGAATTTCGACGACAGTTTTGACGAAAAGGTGGATTCGAAGTACGAATGCCACGGAGTCGAAGTCGTTGTCGACAAGAAAAGCGCCCTGTACCTCGATGGCACCACCGTTGACTGGTACGAAAGTCTGGAAAAACAGGGGTTCACGTTCGAAAATCCCAACGCCGTGAAAACCTGCGGCTGTGGAAGCTCCTTCCAGGCGTAACCCCCCACTTTGGGAATCGTCTCTCGTTCAATGATCTGGCTGATCCGCCAGTACCAGACGCGGATCAGCCCTCTGTTCCCACCGCGCTGCCGTTTCACCCCCAGCTGCAGCCAATACGCGGTGGAGGTGATCCGCAATCGCGGCCCCGTGGAAGGGCTGTTTCGGGCGGTGATCCGTCTGCTGAAATGCCACCCGTTTCACCCCGGTGGCGATGATCCGCCCCCTCCGGCGCGCTGATCTGCCCGCCAGGATAGCGACGGCAGGCTGCCCCCTCCCGCTCCGAGGTCGTGCAGCTTTCCGAGCCTGAAAAAGACGTGCTTTTCTGAAATCCACCCTCCCTCCGGGAGGGTCAAAGGCGAGGCACGAGCCTTTGGGGAGGGTGACTTAAAGCACCTACTGTAGTCAATGACGCTGGACAGCCCTCCCCGCGTCGTCGCAAGCTCCTTCGCGACCCTCCCGGAGGGAGGGTGAATTTCAACGCTTCGGGCAGGCTGAGGCCAGGACACAGACAGGCCGGGACAGAGGCGGCAGTCCGGTGTTGATGTGCGGTTCCCTTGACCGCTTTCCGCGTTTCAGTTGCTCTCGGCCGCGCAGGTCCCTCGGCGGTGCTGGTTTTGGCTTTCCGAGCGTTCGTCACTGCGGGAACCAAACCCGCCCCCGCGGCGTCTCAAACGCAATGTGAAAACGTGCCGGTCGTGACGAATTTTCTCAGTCCTGCCGGTCGTGATGCCGAACTTCCCGTAATGGCCCCTCCGATCCCGCGGTGGCGGCCTGTCCGATTGGGCTGAAGAGTGACGGGAAACCCCGATTTCCCATCGGAACTCCAGTCTTTCCATCCGTCGAATATTGAGTAAGTCGATGTCAGTAGGTCGTCCGTGCCATTCCCGCCGCCGTCGGTTGAGCGAGCTTCTTCGCCGCTTGACCTCCGCAGGATCGACCCCCACACGGCCCGGACGCGCGGCGGGCGAGCGATTGCGGCTGCAATGCTTGGAAACCAGACAGCTGTTGGCGGGCGACTTCACGGGCACCGCGGCGCTCGCGATGGGACCGATTGACGCCCGCGCCGAACTGGTGGCAACCAGCTCCGCCGCTTCCACCGGATTGACGACCCAAACGGCCGCCGAAGGGGAAGCGGCGCCCGACTTGGTCCAATTCGCCAAAGATTTGGACGAAGCCGGCGTGATTTTCTACGGTGCCAACTGGTGCCCCGTCTGCACCCAGCAAAAGCAGTTGTTTGGTGACGGCGGCGACGACTTGCCCTTCGTCGAGGTGACCGGACCGGACCGTACTCCCAATCAGACCGGGATCGACAACAACATTCAGCAATACCCGACCTGGGTCTTTCCTGACGACTCCCGTCAAACCGGACTGCTGACGTTGCAGGAATTGAGCACGCTTAGCGGCGTGGCGATCCCGCAGAGCGAAGACCCGACCTTCGAAGCGATTGGGGACCAAACCGTCTTGATCGGATCACCACTGCACATCCCGGTCGACGCTTACGACCCCAACGGCGGGCCGCTGACCGTGACGGTCAGCGTGGACAACCCGTCGCTGCTGGAAGCCAGCGTGGTCACGGGCAACCGTTCGATCCGCATCGACATGGAAACCTACGGCGACATGATCTTTGAACTGTTCGAACAGCGGGCTCCGACCGCGACCGGACGGATCATCGAGCTGGCCGAGGACGACTTCTACGACGGCATCATCTTTCACCGAGTCATCGACAACTTTGTGATTCAAGGCGGCGACCCCACCGGAACGGGCGCCGGCGGATCCACGCTGGGAGACTTTGACGACGATTTCCATCCCGAGCTGCAGCACAACCGCAGCGGCGTGTTGTCGTTTGCCAAATCGTCCGACGACACCAACGACTCACAATTCTTTGTCACCGAAGTGCCCACGCGTTTCTTGGATTTCAACCATAGCGTGTTTGGCCAGTTGATCGAGGGTGACGACGTTCGCGAGGCAATCAGCGAACATGCCGTGGACGACGACGATCGCCCGACCACCGATATCGCAATCAACACGATCGAAGTCTTCAACGACACCGAGAACTCATTGGTGATGCTGAAGGCGACCGGCAGCGGCGTCGGCACCACCAACGTCACCATCACCGTGACCGACAGCGATGGGAACTCGTACGACGAGACCTTTCAGGTGGACGTCAACAACGACACTGCCAATAGCCAGCCGTACTTGAACGAGATCACGGTGCCCGACAAGTTCGCCCCCGGGTCGCCGGCCACGTTGCAATTGTCTCACACGGACATCGAGGGGGATGCGGTGACCTATGCCGCCCAGGTCGCCAGCAGCGGTACCGGGGCGACGGCAACGGTCAGCCAGAGCGGTTTGGTGACGGTCACGCCGGCCGCCGGTTTCACCGGGGTGGTCGATGTCTTCGTGAGCGTTCGTCCTGGGCCGGGAGTGACCGGCAACGGCGACAACGACTTCGATTCCCAACGATTGCAGTTCAACTTCGAAGGCGAACAAGCCCTGCCGGCGCCCAGCAACCTGGACTTGCAAGCCGGCAGCGACACCGGTGCCAGCAGCACCGACAACATCACCAACGCCGGCACGTTGGCGTTCACCGTCGACGGGGTGACCAGCGGGGCCAAGGTCCAATTGATCAACGTTGCCACCTCCGCCGTGCTGGGAGAAGCCACCGCGACCGGCAGCAGCGTCACGGTGACGACCAACAACATCGCCGGCCTGGGAAATGGCAACTACCGCGTCGCGGCGCGGCAAACCCTGGGTGGTGAAGTCAGTGCCCAATCGGGTTCGATCGTCATCACCTACGATTCAACCGCTCCCGCCTCGGTCATCGGCGGTGCCAACCGGCGCGCCAACGTCGGACGTGACTACGAAACCGACCTGATCAGCAGCGAAGAAGGCACGATCGTCTACGCGTTCGACAGTGCGCCGTCGGGTGCCACGATCAACAGCGGTTCCGGATTGATCCAATGGTCGCCCCAGGCGAGCGATCTGGGCGACAACGTGTTCACGGTTTCGACCACCGACATCGCCGGCAATACGCGAACCGAATCGTTCACGGTGAGCGTGGCCGACGAACCAAAGATCGAGGTCAAGCTGGTTGCCCGCGACAGCGACGGAAATGAGATCACCAGCCTGAACGTCGGCGACGACTTCTTCCTGGAGTTCGTCGGGGTTGACGCACGCAGCGGCTTCACACGCGACGGCGTCTACTCCTTGTACGCGGACATCCTGTTCAATTCGTCCATCGTCCGTCCCCAAAGCGACGCGTCGATCGAGTACGTCGGCGATTTTGGTCTGGCCCCCTCGGGCACGTTTGCCACCGGATTGATCGACGAACTGGGCGCGGCCTCGACTCGCACCACCGCGTCCAACGAGGCGGAATCCGTGATCGCTCGCGTCCCGATGGAAGCGATTGCCAGCGGCAGCGTGAACATTCGCAGCGAACCGGCCGACAACAGTGCCAGCGAAGTGTTGCTGTTTGGTGAGGACGACCAGGTGCCCAGCGACGAAATATTCTTCGGCACGCTCAGCCTGACCGTCGGACTGAACTTCACGCTCAACGACGACACGATCACCGTTGCCGAAGATTCCGGCGCCACCACGATTGATGTCCTGGGCAACGACACGACCAGCGGTTCGTCGTCACTGTCGGTGATTTCGGTCACCCAACCGGCCAGCGGCGGAACGGTCACGGTCAATTCGGGCGTCGTCCGGTTCACGCCGGATGCCGACTTCAACGGCACCGCGACGTTCAGCTATCGAGCCGGTGATGGCAGCGGTGCCCAGGATTCGGCCAGTGTGACCGTGACGGTCACCCCCGTGAACGACCCGCCCACCGGAACCGACGACACCTTCAACGTCGTGGAAGATTCCGGTGCCAACCGGCTGGACGTTCTTGCCAACGATTCGATCGATCCCGACAGTGGCGAAACGTTGTCGGTCACCGCCGTCAGCAGTTCCACCGCCGGTGCCACCGTCGTGGTCAGCTCCGACGACGGGGCGGTCGACTACACGCCGCCGACCGGGTTCTCGGGGACCGACACCTTCACCTACACCGTGAGCGACGGCCAGGCAACCAGCGTGGTTTCCGTGACGGTCACGGTGGCACCCGCCGACGCGCCGCCCACGGCGGTCGATGACGCGTTCGCCATCAACGAAGACGCCGCCGAAGACGATTACGACATCCTGCAAAATGATCAACGCGATACCGACAACCAGGCGTTCGTGATCGACAGTGTCGGGACGCCGTCGGCCAACGGTGCGGTGCGAATCAGCAGCGACGGCACGACGTTCTTCTACGAACCGGCCGAGAACTTCTTCGGCACCGAAACGGTCACCTACACGATCCGCGATACCGGTGGCGGCCTGTCGGTCGGCACGGTCACCTTCACCGTTGCGGCGGTCAATGACGCGCCTCCGGTTTCCAGCCCCACCATCCCGCTGGTGCGGGGAAGCGGTGAAACCGTCGTGCTCGCGTTGGATGACTTGCCCGAGAACGTTGACGGCGATTCGGAATCCTTGTCCTTCGTCAATCTGGGCACCCCGTCCGCTGGCGGAACGGTCTCCGTCGATTCCAACGGTGACATCCGTTACACCCCCCCCAGCGCCACGTTCACCGGCACCGACACCGTGACCTTTGAGGTCTCGGATGGATCCGGCACCAACAGCAACGGAACCCTGACCATTGAGATCCAGGAGTTCACCGAACGAGACGTGACCGTCCGATTCAGCAGCAACCAGGCGGCATCGATTTCGAACGCCGTCCGGCTGACCGGTACCAATGCGGTCGGCAATCCGATCGATATGACCGGCGAGCTGAACGACGACCTGTCGATCGTGTTTGCCGACCTGCTGCCGGGACAGTACCAGGTGGAAATTCCTGCGATTCCATTCTTCAGCGGAGCGGAGCAAGCACAAACCTACGCGATCAATAGCACCGCCGATTCCGGAGACGCGGTCATCGACGCTGCCATGGGACGGCTGCGACCTGAATTCTTGTCGATCCAGGATTGGCTCGGATCCACACCCGCCCAGGCGGTGCTGGCTGCCGTTGCCCCCGGACAATCAGCTACCTATGCGGTACCGACTTCGACCGCCTCCGATTCCATCTCCGATCCGGTGGTGTCGATGAATGACGCGGGGACGTCCCTGACCATTAACGGCAAAGACGATTCCGATGCCGACGTCACGGCGACCGTGCTCAGTAACGACGGTGACGTCGTCAGCGACCGCGGCCAGGTCGGTGACCTGCGTTTGTTTCGAATCAACGTCGCCTCGGACGCGCTGACGTACAACCCAGTTTCCTCAAGCAGCACGCAATCGGCGGCCACGCAATTGGCAGGCTCGTCCGAATCCGAAACCGCGAACGACGCCGCGTCCGATCAGCTTCCGCCGGCGTCATCGGCCGAGGGCGAGAGGACGACCGGGTCGGCAGCGTCCGCCGAGCCGTCAGATGCCGTCGCTGAGGCCGCTGTCACCGAAGCTTACGTCCAACCGACTTCAGGATTGGCCGCCGCGGGAGATGGCGAGAGCGAAGCTGCCTCGCGGGCGTCGACCTCCACCGATGTCTCCGCGCCGCTCCTGTCCAGCTCGCTGTTGGCCGCCGCCGGCAGCGGCGAAGGAGAGTTTTCCTCCGACACGGATAAAGCGGCTGAATCGGCGTCCGACGCCGAATCCACGCCCCGATTGGGACGACGCCGCCTGCTCGCTTCAGGCCGCGCCGCTTCGTCCGCCCCCGGCAGCGGTCGCTGGTCCCAGAGTGACCAGGCTTCCGGAGAGGCCGCTGGGGCGGATTCTGACGACTCCTCCACGCCGTCGGCCTTGTCCGCCGACGTGGTCGATCGGGTGTTCCGACGTGGGCTGTAGGGGCCGCTGAGACAAGTTTTCTGGGAAAAACTCCCGTCATTTGCCGGCTGAATTGCCGATGGCGAGTTGGCTGTTGGCGGGACCGGCATCGCCGCTGACCGAGCATGAGACCGCCAAAACAGGCAAAAAGCCCCTGTTTTGGCGGTTTTTTCGTGATCTGTGCTCCCACGGCCGAGCTGCCGAATCCCCGCCGGAATGCCGGCAAGTCGCCTTTGAGCCCGCAAATTACCGGGTTTTTTGCCCTAGCCGGGTTGCAACAACGCGAGGCGCCGCATAACACTTGGCCCCGTCAGATACATGGGGAATCACGCATTCCCGTCTAACTCTTCCTGCAGAAGTAATCAGAAAAGGTTCCCGCAAATGGCTAAAGCTCCGCCGAAAGCTCCCACCAAGACTCAGATCATCGCCAACATCGCTGAGTCGACCGAATTGTCGAAAAAGGACGTCGCCGCCGTCTTCGACGCTCTGACCGATGAAATCGCCAGCGAGATGGGCCGCACCGGCTCGGGTCAATTCACCATCCCGGGGCTCTGCAAGATCCAACGCAAGGATGTTGAAGCCAAACCCAAGCGGAAAGGCCGAAACCCGTCCGACGGCAGCGAGATCTGGTTGAAGCCGAAGCCGGCCAGCAAGAAGGTCGTCATCCGTCCCCTGAAGGGACTGAAGGAAATGATCTGAGCGCCGACGCGCCCAGAACACGCCTGAACCAAACAACGGCACGCGGTCATCGACTGCGTGCCGTTTTCTTTTGCGCCCCTGGTTCCAGGGCTCCCGCCCTGGAACCGGATGCATCGCAGGCTCTGCCTGCCGAGTCCGCGGCACCGGCGGAGCCGGCTCACAGTGCGTTCCCAGGCGGGAGCCTGGAACGAGAACTCCCAACTCCTGGTGCCAAGGCTCCGGCCTTGGTACCGGCTGCATCGCAGGCTCCGCCTGCCGAGTCCGCGGCGCCGGCGGAGCCGGCCCGCAGTGCGTTCCCAGGCGGGAGCCTGGGAACGAGAACGCGCAACTCCTGGTTCCAAGGCTCCCGCCTTGGAACCGGATGCCACGCAGGCTCCGCCTGCCCAAACCGGCCCCGAAAAAAAAGCTTGACACCTCTTCGCCAACCGCTTACTGTACTACATCACCTAGTACAGTTGTGAGGTTGTCGCGTGTTTCGCATTCAGATCGTCACCGGAGGCAAGTCGCCCATCTACCGCCAGGTGGTCGATCAGGTCCGCTCGGGGATCGCCGCGGGCAAACTGACCGTGGGCGATCCGTTGCCCTCGGTCCGCGGCCTGGCTGCGGAGCTGGTCGTCAACCCCAACACGATCGCCAAGGCCTATTCGATCCTGGTGAGTGAGGGCGCGGTCGAAAGTCATCAGGGCCGTGGGTTCTTCGTCGCCGAGCAACGGAACATCTACACCAAGGCGGAACGACTTCGACGGTTGGAAGAAGCGCTGCGACCGGCGATTGCGGAAGCCCTTTCATTGGGTTTCGACGAACAGGAACTGTTGGCGCAAACCAGCAAACACTTTCATAGGCTGACCAAGGCATGAGCGACAACGCCATCGAACTTCGCCGTCTGACGCGTTACTTTTCTGGTCGAGCGGTCATCCGCGACCTCGACTTTGTGGTGCCAACCGGCCGTGTCACTGCACTGCTGGGACTCAACGGTGCCGGCAAGACCACGACGATTCGCATTCTCATGGGACTGCTGGCGCCGACGCGTGGCCAGGCGATCACGCTTGGCGAGCCGGCGATGAACTTGCCCATCGAAACGCGGGCCAGAATCGGGTACGCGGTCGAAGGCCATTTCTTGTACCCGTCGATGCGGGTCCAACAGTGCCGCGACTTTCAACGGTCCGGCCACGCCTCCTGGGACGATCGGCTGTTCAACGACATTGTCCAGCACTTTGCGATCGATCCGTCGGCCCGCGTCGCCACGCTTTCCCGGGGCCAGCGTGCCGGGGTTTCCCTGGCTTTGGTACTGGCGCCCAACCCCGACCTGCTCGTCTTGGACGACCCGGCCCTGGGACTGGATCCGGTCAGCCGACGGGCTCTCAACGAAACGTTGATCGAGTTCGCCGGTTCCGGCGGCCGCACGGTCTTGCTCAGCAGCCATCTGTTGGACGACGTGGAGCGGATCGCGGATCGGGTCGCAGTGATGGTCGGCGGCCGATTGAAGGTCGATGCGTCGATGGACGAATTCCGATCGCGCGTCAGCGCCTTCGTGGTGCGGGCGGACTCATTCGATCCGGCACGCATCGCCGCGGTCCCGGGCCTGGTGGAGGCCCGTCGCTGGGGCGATCGCATGACTTTGACACTTGCCGACCGAGACTCGGAATCCGACGCCGCCCTGGCAAGATTGGGTGCCGAGGAAATCGAACCGGTTGACCTGAATTTCTCCGATGCGGTGCTTTCCTACCTGACCCGGGAACGTGCCGACGGCTCTTTCTTTTCCACTCCGCTTGCTGCGAACCACGCGGACTGAGGTGTCTGACCATGATGACTCTTTTCCGAAAAGAATTCTTTGACGCGTTGCGTTGGGTTCCCCTGGGTGCCATCGCGGCCGCGGTGCTGGTGTGGATCAATCTGCCGACACAGTTGTACACGGCGGCCGGTGCGGACCAAACCTTCGTGACCCAACTGGGGTTGGCGGCGGCATTGATCGCGTTTGCTCTGGGACTTCTTCAGTCCCTGCCCGACACCAGAACCGAATCGCGGGGTTATCTGCTGCATCGAACACTGACTCCGGCCAACATCTTCTGGGCGAAGGTGGGCGCCGGACTGGTCGCCTATGCAGCTTCGTTGATCATCCCGGTTGCCCTGGCGGCGGTTTATCTGGAATCCAAAGGTCTGGAGACGCTGCCGACCAGCGCCGAACAGCTGGTCCCCTTCCTGTGCTACAGCCTGCTAGTGTTCTTGCTCCACCCGATGGCCATTTGCATCGCCAATCGAGACGCCCGCTGGCTGGGCACCCGGGTTCTGCCGATGGTGTTGTTGGTTGCCGCACTCTTCTCGGTCGCGGTGGCGATCCAGTCGCGATTTCGTTGGAACGATGTGGGCGTGCTGCTGCTTGTTTACGTCGGTTTGATCTGGTTGGTATTGGACGCCAGCCGCCACACGTTCGCGGTGGAATCTTTCTTGCCGCCAGCCTCCGCACGACGCCGATATCGTTTTTCGCTGACCTCCCTACTCCTGCTCTCGTCGCTCGTGTTGGTCGGCGTGGTGGTCGTAACCGTCGTGCAATCTTTTCCGGTTCCCGTCCAGGATTTCCGCCAATATCGATTCGCGATGGATCGCGAGGGAAACTGGCAGCAATTGCAACTGGACCGATCGCGTTCGAATTGGAATTCGGTCGACTATGCGCTGCGGTCACCACAGGGCAGCACCGAATTTGAACCCCTCGACGACGACTGGCGGGGCGCTCCAATGACCGCGCTCGCGGACGTCACGTTGCCCGAGGGGATCGCCGTCTCACCATTCGTTTACGCGGGCACCTTTGCGTCAGGTAGCGACGGCTCTGCCAATGCAATGGTGATCCATCACGACCGAGTGCTTGCCTATGTGTCCGGAATGGGGTTAAGCAAGGTCGTGACTCCCGATGGGGTCTTTGATACTGCAGCGGATGCGACGGGCCGATTCCGCAAGGTGGTTTTCCCGACCAGTTTCGGTGGCGATCTGGTGGAACAGTATGCCCAGCGAACGAACCCGTTGATCGCTGACGCCGATGGGGTCTATCAACTAGACGTCAACGGCTGGAGCATCCGACAGATCCTGGACACACCGATCGACGGACTCGGCTTGCTGTTTTCCAAAGATTCTGCGTCGGTCTCTTTGTGGACGCGGACGGGCGACACCCTGAACCAATATCGGGTCTCCGCACTTTCCGGAGAGCCGCAACCGCCCATGCTTGACGACCCCAGTTTGTATCAGCTGCCGGTCATGACGCTCGACCTGGTGGCGTCCTACCCCATTTCCCCGGTGCTTCCCGAGGAACAGATCCAGGTGATGCAATCGCCCGACGGCACTCACGCCGTGGCGAGGCTGAACCTGCGCACCAATGCGGTGCGATACCGGACGCTGGAACCAAGTGCCGTGACGGAACTTGACGCGGTTCAACTGCCCGCGAACGAATACGGAAATCCAGAAGACGCTGCCGTCGCCTGGGGCATTCCACCGGCACTGTCCTCCGTGACGGCAGCATTGGCCCACTTCCGTCGATGGGACCAAACGTCTGATTTGGACTCCACCAAGTTGATCCTCTACATCTCGCTTCACGCGATCCTGGCGGCCTTGGTGGCATACTGGTTGGCATCGTCGCGGGGGCTGGGACGGACGGGACGCGTCGGATGGACCCTGCTGGCCTTGCTGTTGGGTTTTGGAACGTTGCTCGCCATGATCGCCACGTTTCCCAAGCCGGTTCGAGTCGCCTGCCCGCGTTGCAATCAACCGCGACGGGTGGACCTGGAAAACTGTGAGCACTGTGGAAAGCCCTGGGAGCATCCAGCGCCGGAAGGAATTGAGATCTTCTCCGACGCCATTCCCCAGACCGCTCAACGATCGGAAACGGTCTCTTAACTGGACAACAACAGCACAGCGTGCCGACTTGCCACCGCCTGGCGACGGCAGCTCCGTCGACTTCGTCGATCAATGATTGGGTGGGTGTGCCCGCAAACCACGGTACAGCCGATCGAACGCATCCGCACCTAATCGCAACCCCTGCACGAGCAACGGTCGCTGCCGCGGGTCTTCCCACTGGCCGACCGCAATCTCAAACAGGTCGGCGGCGTGCTGTTTGTCGATCTCCGCGTGCAGCTTGTAATGCACCAAATCATCCTCGGCGACCCAACCGTGCTGCACCACGCAACGACCGATCAACGCCGAAAGGTCGGCAAATGCGTATTCGATGATTCCCAGGCAGCAGGCGGCCGTCGCCACGCTTCGCGTTTGACACACCCCCATCAAGGTTGCATTGAACGCCAGCACGGACGGTCCCGCTTCCTCGGCCGCTGGTCGTTCACCGCTGCCGCCAATGGTGCCAAGAAACTGACGGAAGGTGGCTTCGTGAAATGCGTCCGGATGAAATCCCCCGTGTTCCTCGACGATGTTTTCCAGCAGCCCCAGCCGCTGCTCGGGCAACTCCAAGCGCGCCGCCAGCGCCATCATCGGGCGCGAGAAGTATGCTACGGCGAAATAGAATTGCCGCTGAGACATCAAAAACTCGGACCGCGATAGTTCTCCGGAAGCCAAATCTTGGAAGTAGGCGTTCTCCAACAATCCCACGTCCTGAATTACTTGGTCGGCCGTCTGAACGATCGGCAGGGTACGGCGGCGGGTGGGTGGATGCATACGTCTGGGTTCTCATTAAATCTGGGCAGTATCGATCGACCAGGCGTCAAGCAAGGGCGTCGTTCCGGAAAGGTCTGCTGCGAAAACCGTGGCGGGGGCCTGGGTAATCTTCAGCGGTGGCAAAGCGTCCATGAATTCCGCCGTCTGGTCTCGCGGAACCGCTACGAACAAAGCCGGCACCGCCGCATCCGAGCAGCGACCACAAGCGACGCGGATCAATTCGCTTGCTGCCGCGATGTTCCGATACCCGAACGATGTCAGGTGCGCCGACACCATTTCGCTGCCGTCCTCGCGAAACAGCCGTTTGGCTTTGCGGGTGTCTTCCAAGACCGCAACGGCCGAACCCTCTGCGTTCGTCAGGCCAACGGGACGCATCTGGCTGCGCAAGTTCGATTCACCGCCGCGGAGATAGTGTTGGTTCGAAGCCATCGATGCTCGCGCCGCTTCGACGGAATCAATGGTCACCGTGGTCCCACATCGATGCGCGACGGACGTTTGGTCATAGGCAATCCTCATCACCATCAGCTCGGCGACGCGGCGAAAGGGAACAATGTTTTGCCGACCGGTGTAGTCCGATGGCAATCGAGAGGTTCCCTCCATGACCACCGAAAACGCGACCGCCGCCCGTCCCCCGACCCACTGTTCTGCGGCGCGGAAAAGCGACAGCAGGACGCGCCCCGGGCGCAATCCGGTCGCACGGATCTTCAAGTCGGACAGATACGCGGCCAGAACGACTCCCTGCCCGGGCACATGCAACGGGCTCAGAGAAACGCTGAGGACTCCGGCGATTCGTTCATCGGTCGTTGCCACGAAGCACCGCGCGTCACCGATCGCCCGAAAGAAGCGGGTGTAGTCGCTACCGTGAGAGATGCGAAACCAGGCCGCACCGCCCAACGGGTAGCGGAACTCGGACTCGAAGTTTTCCAACGCGATGCCCAACGCCGGATCGGGATGCCCCGCCAAGATTTGAACGTTCACGCCAACGTGCCCACGTGTAGCGAACGGTAGAAGAAACTTCGATCCAGTTGATGTAGATCAGCCGATAACCTGCGATCCCAGCGGATGTCGGTGGGAAGCGAAGGAATGTCCAGGCAGGAATTCAATTGACGGATCACAATTCGACCGCCCGGCATCAGACAACGTGCCGCGTCCAGCAACAAGGCTTCGGCTTGCGATGGCGAAATCCAATCGAGAATGTTCGACAGGTGGATGAGATCGAAATAAGAATCCGGCTGTCCCCACAACACGTCGTTCATTGCACCGCAACTGTAGCGAATCGGACAAATCGACCGGGTTCGCGGCTGTTCCAGCCAGGGCCAGCGGACGACGCGAAAGCGGCCCAGGAAAATTTGGTGCAGATACGGGTTCTCGCAGGCAGGTCCGCTGGCAAGTGCCGCTCGCGTTTGCTCCAAAAAATGTTCGGCGAACGGCTGACGACGGTTGGAGGTTGCTTCCGCCCCGAACAGCTTGACCAACGTCTCCAGATCCATCACCGAACGCATCGCGCGGTCCAGCGCGGTCCCCAGCGGCGTTTCCGGCGCCACCATCGCCGTCTGGCGATCGACATCCCCCAGGGACATCAGCAACTCCAGCTCGTCGGCGTGTTCGGCCAACAGGTATCGCAATCTGGCAAACAGCCACTCGTAGCGGCCGCAAAAGTCGGGCCCCCATTCTGCCATCAAGTCAAACGGGCCCAAGGCATCCGGTGCCAGGCCCAGTGACTGAAAACAGCTTTTCAAACGTTCCGCCCGTTGACGGACCGGCATCGGCCGATGTCCCAGCAGCGCAAGCCGACCGGCGGGCGTTGCCACGTTGAGCAAATGCAATTTCAGCTTGCACAGATCCAACTGAGCCGGATTCAGATCCACCAGATGCAATTCCTCCAGTGGAAACTTTGACAACAGGGCGGCGGTCTCTCCGCCGGATGCGATCATCAGAACGCGTCCGCTGGGCCGTCGGCGACGGTGTGACAGCACCATCTCCAACAAGGATTGATCGACCAGCGGATCTTCGCGGACTTGCGCGAACGCCAGTTTCAGCTTCGACGTGTCCTCAACCCAGGTGCCCCCATCGGTTTTTTGATTCGGTTTCCAAAGCACAGCTTCACCTTTGCACCTTGTCGCGTCAGGCATTCTCAATGTTGAATATCCTCAATCACGACTTCCGAAGGGACTGCGTTGCAAGCTCTTGCGAGTGAATTCGACAACGAATTGAAAGTAGGAATCGATCATCGGCGCGTGGCGGTCGACCAGCTGATCCTCGACCGCCAAGTGCAGTCGTCGCAGGTTGTACCAAGGCACACGCGGGAACAGGTGGTGCTCCAAGTGGTAATTCTCGTTGCACATGAAAAACTCTGTCAGGCGGTTCGTCAAAATGGAACGCGTCCCGCGGACCGGGTCGTCCGGTTGCTCCAAAAACGTGTGCTGACTCATCCCGCGAATATTGACCATCGTGTTGATAAACAGCATGGGAATCAGCCAGACGTGCAATAGCGCCGTCGGCGCGATCAACAGGACCGCAGCGACCGCCACCGCCAGCACCAGAAACACCTCGAAGACAATCCAACGCCGATCACTTGGGTTTCCCTGCCGATATCCCAAAATGGGGATCATCGTCACATAAATCGGGTATCCGATCAGCAGACGTAGCCAGTGCATCGCGAATACCAACCACGACCATCGGCTGTAGTTTTCGTAGTGATCCGGATCGCCCGCGTCCCCCAGGTGCTTGTGATGCTGCAGGTGCAACACCTTGTAAGCGGAATAATTCTGTAGTACCGGAATCGCACACAGAATTCCCAGCCAGCGGTTCAGGCTCCGATTCGGTGACAGCACCCCATGCACCGCTTCGTGTGTCAACAGGCTGATTCCGTGCAGCGATGCGGCCGCCAACACGTAGAAGGGCAACGCGGCCACCATTCGCCCCGGGAGCCATGCAACCGCCTGCTGGATCCACAGGATGGCGGCGCCGCTGAGAACGTACGTCACGACAAAGACGGTCGCGCGCGTCGCAGACTGGTTGGTGTGCGTCTGCAATTGTTCCAGCAATGCCGTCTGGATTTGGATTCCGTGCGAAACGGACGTTGGTTCAGAATGATTCACGATTGCATCCCGGCCAATGAACCAAAAAATCGGACGTTCTGGCTGACTTCGGCCACTTCTTGTGCCGCCCCATTTGCTAGGGAGCCCGCTGACGCCCGAACTTATCTACCTTTCTCTTGATTTTGACAGATTTTTGACACCCCGAGGGAGTCCGCTGCAACGCGGTGAAGAATCTGGCGGATTTGGAGAGCGCAGCCGCTGATTGGGACGCCACCGGTCCGTCACGGCCGGGTCGCCGTCAGGTCGGCATCCGGGGCCGGCAAATCCATGGTTTTCGCAATCGTCGGCTGCTGCTTCTGAGACTCGCCACGCGTGATTTCACTGTCAAAGGTCAGCGACTGGGGATTGTGTTGCAGCCACCATTGCCGCGCGTCTTCCGGCGTCCACCGTCCCGCATCCGCACAGTTGGCCAGAGCATCCCGCAGTTGCGTCACGTCGGAATAACGTGACTCCGGCTTTTTTTCCAAGCACCGTCGGAGCACCGCCTCCAAGTCGCTGGGAACATCATCATTCCAATCCTTCATTGCCGGCACCGGCGCGGTCCGATGCTGCAACAAGACCTTGGAAATCGAATCGTCGACAAACGGCGGTCGACCAGTCAATAAAAAGAAGCCCACCGCGCCCAACGAATAGATGTCCACCCGACAATCAACGCCATCATAGGACAGCGCCTGCTCGGGTGACATGTAGGCCGGTGTTCCTGCAAACCCGTTGCCGGAGCCGCTGCCCGAGGCGGTTTGGCGAACCAGTCCAAAATCCAGCAGCTTTCCCACGTCAAACACGCCGCCCCGCTCGGCGGCGAAGATGTTTCCGGGCTTGATGTCGCGGTGAACCAATCCCCGGCCGTGAGCCTCCTGCAACGCATCGCACATTTGCATCAGAAAATGCACGCAGCGTGACGGGGGAAGCGTGCCGAAACGCTGCACGATCTTTTGCAGATCCGCACCGGGCAACAGCTCCATCACGTAAAAAAAGGTGCCGTCTTCGGTTCGCCCGTAGTCGTAAACCTCGATCGAGTTCCAATGGGACAGCAGCGCCGTCGATTGCACCTCTTGCTCAAACCGTTCGATCACCGATTCGCTGACACCAGAACCCGCTTGCACCAATTTGATGGCGCACGGGCGTTTGAGCATCCGGTGCTCGGCAAGGTACACGGCGCCCATTCCGCCCGTGCCCAACAATTCTTTCAACACGTACTGCCCCAATTGCTTTGCCTGGAATGCTTCTTGACGCACACCATGGATCACGTGGCTTCCGTAGATCGCAATGCCGGCTGCGACCAGGGTCTCTGGGATTGGCTTGTTCCACTGGACCGATTGGCTGATCGCTGCCACATCTGGATTGAACGACTGCAAAACCAGACGCAACGCGAGGGGCACTAGAGAAACGGGCAGCAGGACGATGCAGGCCCGCCGCCAAGTGTTGGGAATGAACAACCCGTACGTCAGGATCGCCAGACAAAACAGAGTCAATGAGAACTGGGAAGCGATCAGGGACTCTCCGACATCGCCCGCCGCGGCGGAACTTTCGATTCGGATCCACGACAGGATCGAAATCTGCACGATGATTGCCAGGAAGCAAGTCAGTTCGATCCATCGCAGCGGGCGGATTGAAAGCTTGCGACCGCTGCGCAGCAAGAGAAACGCCGTCAACAGGACCGCCAAGACGGAAACCCGCATGGGCGTCATCGACAATCCGCCGTGGATCGTTGACAACAGCCCCAACACTACCAACACCAAACTGATTGCGGTGTAGGCCGTCAGGCGTCGTCGCAACAGCCGTGCCGTTTCAGTGGTGAAGCCACTGACGCCGGACAATTCGAATCCGATCTGCGGCGATGCCTGAACCGCCCCATCCCCGCGCGAGTTCGCCGACACTGGATTTGCCGCCCCGCGACCGTGCGAACTGTCAATCGTCGGTGCGGGCTCGGGGACGTGGCTCATGGAGTTGATTTCGGCGAGAAACAAAGCGAGGCAACGAAGCGGTGCGTCGGGAGGGCCAAAGGACCGGGGCGCACCAACCGCGGCGGATTCAAACCGGCAGAGACACTTGCCATCTCCACCCCCGCGTCCTGCGTCGATTTCAAGGTCGCTCGGGCCGGTCCCAACCGCACCCCTTCAGCCGCCCCGCGATGCAAATGGCGGTCCATTTCCACTACCGTCCGCGGCGTGCTGCTTTGGCGCCAGCTTGACGTACCGCGAAACCGCAAACGCTAGAGTGTAACCGGCGATCAAATCGGCCAGGTGGTGCTGATAAGTCAGCCAGGCGGAAAGGGCGATTCCGGCCGCCCACAGGTGGAAAAACACGCCGACTTTGCGATCGCAGCGATACACCGCCGTGGCGCAAAGCACCGCGTACGCCACGTGCAGCGAAGGCAACAGGTTGTAGGTCAAGTTGACGTGATCCGCCCACTGAAATGCCCCGGCATACCAGCCAGAGACGTTTGGGACTTCAAACGCCAATTGGCTGGGCACCGCCAAAAAGCACAAGCCCGCCACCACCGTGGTCCAGATCATTTGGACCACGAACCGATCCAGCGAGCGCTTGCTGCGCAGCAGGAACGGAATCACGGCAAACATGACATAGATGGAGGAGTATCCCAGGGTGAGCTCGGGAATGAAGGGGAGTGACTGTTCGCACGGCAGGTCGACACGAACCCGTCTGCGGTGCAGCGACGTCAAGTAATCGGCGCCTCCGTACACGACCAGGAACAACGCCAGCAAGCCGATCGCTGAAACCACCGCTCGCAAAAACTGCCAGCCGGAGGGCAGCGCCAGCAGCGGTGCTTGGGAACAAACCGTCCGATCGATCCCTTCATCCACTCAGTCGAACTCTCTCTGTCATGGTCATTGGATCTGATGCACTGCTAGATCGGGTGCACTGCGATCAACCAGGCGACCGCGTCAATCCCATCACGCCGGTCAGCGGAACTCGCGTTCTTCACCAAAAATGACGCCCGGCAAGTAGATCACCAGTCCGATCAGCGCCGCAACCATCCAGGCAGCGACGGGTCCCACTGCGGGAACTCCCAAAGCCGGTCCAAACAAAATCACCAGCGTGGCGACCACCGCAAAGGGAGTCATCCGCCATCCGGAAACGAAGGCGGAAAAACACAACAACACGCCCGCAATTCCAATCGACCAGACATTGGTTGTTCCGCCGAAGGCATCGGCCTGGGCATCGGTGGAAAGCGTTTGCAAATCCAAGTCGCCCTGATGCACCCGTGACACGACTTCCTGGCTGAGCAATCCGGTCGACTGGGCGGCCAGCGAAAACGTCAGCAGAAGCAGCGAACCGACCAGCATCCGCGTGTAGCCGGAGAACGCAAACTTGACCGCAGCGTAGCGGTCGCGAGGTCGCACGTATTTGCCGCTCCGAGCGTCGGCCAGCATCGCCTTGATCCGCTGTCGTTTGGCGTCGGCTGCAACGCGATCGTCTCGACCGGACGTGTCGGTCACGTAGCGAGCCGATTCCATCAACGCCGAAGCCATCTGCCATGCCTGCTGGCGTGCTTCGGCTTGACTGATCCCCTGGCTGACCAACGAACGTTGCTCAATCTTTGCCAATTCGCGCTGTGTCTTTGCCTTTCGCTTTCGTTCGATCTTGGTGGCCAACTTTCGGCAAATGCGATCTCGCAAGGTGCTCGCCTGGGTCGGCCCGGTGAACGTGTTGTCCAGCGTCAGTCGACGCCGCATTTCCGCCATGGCCGAATACCCGAACAGCGCCTCGTACGTGGGCCGCCAATCGCCGCCGGCGTAGCGTGCCAGAAAATCTCTCAACCCGCTCTCCTCGGCCCCATCGATGCGAAGGTCTCGAACAAACTTCTTGACTCCCTCCAGATCCGCTCGGCCGGCCTGCTCGGAAGCAACCGAAATGCCGAAGTGGTAGGCGGTACCGAGCACGAAGCCGATCACCACACCGGCCAAAGTCCCCAGCGTCAAACCGCTGACCAGTATGACCGCCACTGCGACGATCAATCCGAACGCACCGACCGCCAACTCGAACCACCCCAGCAATCCGATCCATCGACGCAAGTGCTCGACCGTTGGGCTGGCATGCGCAGCAAGCGTCCAGACCAAAGCCGTTGTGCAAGCCGCGACGAAGATGGACGGTCCGAACAGAATCCAGCGCACTGAAAACAGAGGACATAGCACCATCAGCACCACGGCGGCGGACGCTAACGCGTACACCAACACGTCCGTGGCCCGTTTGGCCTGCTGCGTCTTGGCGTAGGCGGACGAAAGTTTCTCCCATCGATCGGCCTGCTCCCGCGTGGGAGTGAACCCGGTGAGCGCTTCCACGCCCAGGTAGTCTTGCAGGTCATCGATCATCTCCGCCAGCGCCGCGTATCGATCGGCCGGTCGTTTTTCCATGGCCCGCGCGACGATCGCGCTAAGCTCCTCCGGAATCTTTGCGTCGGCTTGCGACAATTTCGGCAACGGAGCCTTGGCGTGCTGGCGAGCGACCTGGGAAAGATCACTGCCTTCGTAGGGTGGGCGTCCGGTCAGCAGGAAAAACAAACTGCAACCCAGCGAATAGATGTCGGCGCGATGATCGACGGTCGATGCGTCGGCGGTCTGCTCGGGCGCCATGTAGGCCGGCGTGCCGACCGCGGTTCCCTGAATGGTGACCTGCGTTCCGCTCTCGATCCCGTGGCGTGGATCCGGTCCGACGACGAATTGCGGGTCCGCCATGTCTGGGACCTTGACCAATCCCAAGTCCGCGACTTTGACGACGCCATCTTCGCTTAGCAGCAGGTTCCCCGGCTTGATGTCACGATGAACCATCCCGTTGCGATGGGCAAACTGCAACCCCCGAGCGGCCTGCAGGATGTACGTTGCCGCCAGCTTCGGATCCAGCCGCCCTTTGTCACGCACCAGATCGGCCAGAGAACCGCCCCGCACCCACTCCATGCTGAAGTAGTGTTGACCGCTGTCTTCTCCAAAGTCGTAGATCTGAACCACGTTGTGGTGCGAAAGTTGCGCCGCCGCATAGGCCTCCCGGGTGAAGCGAGCCAACGACGCCGGGTTCTCGGCCAACCGCCCCCGGATGGTCTTCAGCGCAACATCGCGATCCAACGAAATCTGCTTGGCCTGGTACACGGCGCCCATCGCGCCGCGGCCGAGCATTCGAATGATGCGGTAACCTCCCAACTTCGCCGGAATCGGTGCCAGGTCAGACGAACCGTCCTCTTCGCCGTCGCGATCGGACACCGATCGCGGTCGCAGCTGCCCGTCCGGCGCCCCATCCACTTCGGACGGTCGTGACGCGGCCACACCGGACGGATCGCCGACCGTTGCCGCACGGGTTTTCATCGCGGCATCTTCGCTGCGTCCGGTCACGGTCGGCTGCTTCGGCGATTCAATGTGCAATCGCGGTTTCGATTGATCCGACAAGTCGATCACGAACCGCTTGCCACAGCGTTTGCAAGTCAGCCGAAATCGACCGGGCTTGACCGCCCCCAGCTGGAGCTTTGCCGAACAGTGGGGACATTCGATCTGCATCGATGGGCGGGCGATCTGAGGGGCGGGCGATCTGAGGGGCGATCAGAGACAACGAGGTGAGCGGTGAAACAGGGACAACTCCCATGATACCGGATGACCTTCGCACGGTTCGATCCGCATTGCGGTCGCGATCCCCGCCGCAGCGTGAAAATCGTCGCACACCCGCCGCGGCGGCTTAAATCGGAGGCGTCCAGCAAAGCAACTCCCGATCCGCTGTCGGCCGCCCTGCAACGGTTGAAGGTTATTGGCGGGCACTCGGCGAATCAGAAGGGGCGAGTTCAGCCGCCGAGCCGCTGAACGGTCAATTCGATCGCGGAGATCAGTGCCCTGGCCTTATTCAACGTTTCTTCGTACTCCGCGTCGGGATCGCTGTCGGCGACCACGCCGCAACCGGCCTGAACGTAAACGGTGGAGTCCTTGATGACCATGGTCCGCAGCGCGATGCAGGTGTCCATGTTGCCGCGGTAGTCGATCCAACCCACCGCACCGGCATAGGGTCCTCGCCGATGGGGTTCGATCGAATCGATGACCTCCATCGCGCGAACTTTCGGGGCTCCGGAGACCGTTCCCGCCGGCAGCACCGCCTTGAGAGCATCAAAAGCGTCGAGCCCCTCTCGCAGGGTGCCCTGAACCTCGCTGCTGATGTGCATCACGTGGCTGTAACGTTCCACCACCATGACCTCCGTCAATTCGATGCTTCCGAATCGGGCCACGCGGCCGACGTCGTTGCGTCCCAAATCAACCAGCATCACGTGTTCGGCGCGTTCCTTGGGATCGGCCAACAGCTCCTTTTCGAGGGCCTTGTCCTCCTTGGCCGTTTGGCCTCGACGCCGTGTGCCCGCCAACGGACGTACCGTCACAACGTTGTCCTGCACGCGGCACATGATCTCTGGCGAGCAACCCACCAAGACGCAGTCGGGCGTGCGCAGATAAAACATGAACGGGCTGGGATTGACGACGCGGAGCGATCGATAAATCTCCAGCGGATCGACATCGGTCTTGACCGCCAGCCGTTGACTGGGGACGACTTGGAAAATATCGCCGGCGCGGATGTATTCCACGCAATCGCGCACCGCTTGGCAAAACGATTCGCGGGTGAAGTTGGATGTGATCTCCAACGGGTGTTCCTTCGACGACTCTCGCCAAACCGCTTCGTCCCACACGTCCGGCGTGATTCCCGCGTCGGTGGGAGCGGTGTGGGAAAGCTTTTCGATCGTCGCCTCGACGTTCCCGGTCGCTTGCTCATACGCCGCCGCAGCTTCGTCCGCGTTGCTGACCTTGCGACAATCGGCCAGGGAAACCACCGAAATGGTTTTGTCGACGTGATCGAAAACACACAGGGTGTGGTAAAAGGCAAAATCCAAATCGGGCAGCTGACGATCATCTTCTGGCGCGTCGGGCAGGTTTTCGACGTACCGCACCACATCGTACGCGGCGTAGCCGATCGCGCCGCCGATGAACGGCGGCAACTCATCCAATTGCGCCACCGAATATTGAAAGTACTTGCGAAAGGCGTTTAAAGGATCGGGATCCTGAAATCGTTCGGTCGGTTTTCGACCATTCAGATCCGTGACCGTCACGTCATTCCCGGTGGCGCAAAATCGGAGCGACGGCCCGGCGGCCAGGAAGCTGTAGCGGCCGACCTTTTCGCCCCCAATCACGCTTTCAAACAGACAGGCCCCACCGGCTGAGCGCCCACCGGCGGTGCCGTCCTGCGGACCACCATCCGATGGGTCGACGGGAGCTTGGCGGTCCAGCAACCGAAACGCGGTCACCGGTGTCAGCGCATCGCTCAACAAGCGTCGATAAACCGGAACAAAATCGTGGTCGACGGCCAGTGATTCGAATTCGTCGGAAGTCGGATGGTGCATCGCCAAAGAAGCAATCAATAGAGGGGGTGGAGCAAAGTTGCCGGAAATCATTTGCCGCAGGTCCGCCGGCGTTCGAGAACCGGCACCGGGGGCCCGGAGCATGGGAAAACCGAGCGGCCCCCTGCCTGGTCGGGCTGATCAGATTGATGGGGCTGATCGGATTGATGGGGCTGATCGAGCTGATCGGGTGGGCGAAGCTCGCGGACACGCCCGCGCCCTCCCCACGCGGTGTCAGTCCCCCGGTTGCGTCAGTGTCCCCGCCAGGACGTTCGCCGTGTAGGGGACCGGGTTGGTTTTAGGTTAGGCCGGCGATAGAATTCAGGTGCACCGGCGATGGCGATTCTTCCCCGTCTTAACCGCCCCACCGAGTCCCCATTTTCCGCGCCCAGGATGGCTTGCCCCATCGCCAACCGGATCGTTTATGAAGTGCCAATTCTGCGAGAAACCGGCCACCTTTCACATCACCGAGCTGACCGAACCGGCCGGCCCGCAGGTCATGCACCTGTGTGAAGAACACGCGAAAGGATTCCTGCAGAAGGGCGCCACACCGCCGGTTTCGGCGATCGCCGGGGCCCTGGCCAAACAGATCGGACAGGTGGGCGACGATCTGGAAGAACTTGATCAAAAGGAGTGTCCGGTCTGCGGGATCAGTTTCTTCGAATTTCGCAACAGCGGCCGACTGGGTTGCCCGTACGACTACACGCACTTTGAATCCGATTTGCGGCCCCTGCTGGTCAACGTTCACGACAAAACCAAGCACGTCGGCAAACGACCGACCCGCTCAGCCGGCACCGCTGACTCGTTCGCACGGATGATCGGATTGCGGCGGGAAATGGAGGAAGCGATCGAACGCGAAGATTACGAGCGGGCCTCGGAGATTCGTGACGAACTGAAGGCGATGGAAGATCCGATCAGAACGCCCCCCAGTGATCCGGATGAAACCACGTGAAACGCGACGCTGACTTTGACGAACTGGCACGATACCCCGGCGAGTGGATGCGTGGCGAAGGTCCCGAATCGGACATCGTCATCAGCACGCGGATCCGGTTGGCTCGTAACCTGGCCGATTTCCCGTTCATCCGGCGATGCAGCGATGAAGATCGTTTGAGCATCGAACGCACCGTTCGCGCCAGGATGGACAGCCTGACCGACCAACGCTGGAAGTCCGCCCACTACGTCGACCTGGAACCGCTCTCGGAAATCGACCGCCAATTGCTGGTCGAACGCCAGTTGATCAGCCGCGAAATCGCCGAATCGGATGGCTCACGCGCCGTCGCCTTCGACGTCACCGAGGGCTACAGCGTGATGATCAACGAAGAGGACCACCTGCGGATCCAGGTCATGAAGAGCGGATTGGACGTCCAAAACGCTTGGGAGCAGGTCAATCGAATCGATGACATGCTGGAGGAGGTCATCCTTTACGCTTTCCATCCCCGCTACGGCTACCTGACGGCATGCCCGACCAACGTCGGCACCGGCCTTCGCGTCAGCGTGATGCTGCACCTTCCCGCTCTGGTGATCACCGAACAGATGGACCGCGTGTTTCGCAGCATGCAACGCATCAACGTCACCGTCCGCGGACTGTACGGGGAAGGCTCACAATACACCGGCGATTTCTATCAGGTCAGCAATCAGGTCACCCTCGGATACACGGAAGCCGAACTGCTGGCGCTGGTGGGCGAAGAAGTGGCGCCGCGGATCATTGAGTACGAACGCAAAGCTCGCGCGGCGTTGCTGAAAAACAATCGAGACGACTTGCACGACGAAGTCAGCCGTGCGATGGGCATCTTGAGCACTGCTCGCAAGATCAGCAGCGAAGAAACCATGCACCATCTCTCCAAAATCCGTCTCGGAATCAGCCTGGGTTTGATCAGCGAATTGGACGTCAAGGTCGTCAACCAATTGTTCCTGCAATCGCAGTCGGCGCACCTGCAGAAGCTGCAAGGACGGGTCCTGGGAACCGCCGAACGCCACGCCCGGCGAGCCAGCTTCCTGCAGCATCACCTGGCCGGAAAGGACGACCCAACCTGGAACTAGCCGGGGTCATCGGGGCAACGTTGTCTCGCTTCGAGGTAGCTACCGTCGCTAGGCGTTGGCAAAGCACTGTGGCCGGCTTGCGCCGACCACGCTCTGGCGAGCGTGGCTACCTGAAAGCTCCGCCCAAAAACCCGATCACAAGCAATTGAAGCTCGCTTCGACGTAGCTACCGTCGCCAGACGGTGGCAAAGCACCCTGGCCGGCTTGCGCCGTCCACGCTCTGGCGAGCGTGGCTACGTGAAAGCTCCGCCCGAAAAATCGAAGACAAGCAATTGGCGCAAACTTCGAGGTAGCTACCGTCGCCAGACGGTGGCAAGGCACCCTGGCCGGCGCCGTCCACGCTCTGGCGAGCGTGGCTACGTGGTGCTGCCCTTAGATTCGACGTGAAACGACTGCGATTCTTTCCCGGGCCGCCATCGCGCACCAACCGGCGTCGACTAAATTGAAGTGTCCCGCAGTGGTCCCTCGACGCCAAACGGCCCGCCTCTCCCCTGCCTGCTCACCGCGACTTGCCCCCGCCGATCGTGCCGATTTCCTCCTTCCCCACCAAGGCATCATGAGTCGATTTTCGATTTGTTTCCTGTTGCTGTTCACCGGAACGGCGTTTGCCCAGCCGCCCGCATCGCCGACGAACCAGCCGACACCGCCCGGCGGCACGGCGGCTGACCGCCCCAACATTGTGATCGTCCTGGTCGACGACATGGGCTTTTCGGATATCGGGTGCTATGGAGGCGAGATCGACACGCCCAACTTGGATCAATTGGCTGCCGGCGGTCTGCGTTTCACGCAGTTTTGTAATTCCGGTCGATGTTGCCCGACGCGTGCCAGCTTGATGACAGGTTTGCACCCTCATCAAGTCGGAATCGGACACATGACGGCGCCCCCCGGAAAGCCGCTCGGATTTGAGGGTCCGTACCAGGGTTATCTGAACGACCGGTGCGCGACCCTGGCCCAGGTGCTCGGCTCGGCGGGATACCACACCTTAATGACCGGCAAATGGCACCTGGGTGCGGACCGCAAAGAATGCTGGCCATTGCAACGCGGATTCGATCGCTACTTCGGAGGGCTCAGCGGCGCCTTCAATTATTTCCACCCCGAAGGCGATCGCGGACTGACCGAAGGCAACCAACCGGTCGAACCGGACGAGGACTTTTACGCCACCGACACATTGACCGATTACGCCATTCGCTACATCGATCAGGCAACCGCCGCGGACGACGAGCCGTTCTTTTTGTACCTGGCCTACAATGCACCGCACTGGCCATTGAATTCGAAGATCAAAGAGTTCGAGAAATACCGCGGCCAATACCGCGACGGCTGGGAAGCCCTGATGCAGACTCGCAAAGAGAAACAGGACAAGATCGGGTTGTTCGAACAACCGGTCGAATACGCCCCGCATGTGGGGCCGAAATGGGATTCACTTCCCGAGAAACGCCGCGACGATCTGGATGCCATCATGGCCGCCTACGCCGGCTGCATCGATTCCATCGACCAGAATATCGGCAAGCTGACCAACCACCTGCAAGCCAACGGCCAATTGGACAACACGCTGATGTTCTTTCTCAGCGACAACGGAGCCTGCCAGGAAGGCGGAAACTTTGGCCGCGGCAGCGAAGCAATGGTTCGCAATCCTCCCGGCGGGACCGCCGGCGTTCGGCTCGGTTTGTGCTGGGCCAATGCCTGCAACGTGCCCTTCCGCAAATACAAACACTTCGTCCACGAAGGTGGCATGTGCACGCCGATGATTGCTCATTGGCCGGCCGGGATCGCACCCGAGCGACGTGGCAGTTTTGTGCGACAACTCGCCTACCTCCCCGATTTCATGGCCACCTGCATTGAGCTTTCCGGCGGCAAATATCCGCAAGACCTTCCGGACCCTGCCGGCCGTTCGCTGTTGCCGCTCCTGCAGGGCAGCTCCGAGCCGATTCACACCGATCCTGTGTTCTGGGAACACGAGGGCAACGCCGCGGTCCGCTGGGGCAAGTGGAAGCTGGTCCGAGAATACCAACAGCCCTGGGAACTCTACGACATCCAAACCGACCGCAGCGAGCTAAATGACCTCGCGCAGCAACACCCCGAAAAAGTCAAACAGCTCGATCACCTCTGGCGAACTTGGGCAACCGAAACCGGCGTCAAGTTCCCCGAGCGTTTCAACATGTATGAGTATTTGAATCAGAAGGCCAAAGAGTCCCAGAAGAATTAGCGGGACCGTGTTGCTTTGGAGTAGTCATGCTCGCCAGTGCGTGAAAGATGCCTCTCAGCCACCGTCTCGCGGCGGCGGCAATATGGGGGCGGGTATCCGCAAAGCTCACGGCAACTTTCGCGGAGCGAAAGCCGACAATGCGGACTGGAGATGTCGAAAGATCAGCTGGACAGCGGCACTTCGGGTGAGCTGCGTGGCGCTCATGGCACTGCAAATGCTGTCCAGTTAGGCACCAATGCTGGTGATCCAGACGAGCAGACCGATGATGACGACGCAGATGACAACCGACACGACAAACCCAATCACGTCTTTGGCGGATGGCCAATAGAATTCCAAATCTGACCCGGGAAAGATTTTGCGTTGGAACGTTGCGACCGGCTTTTCATAGGCATGCCGCACGGCCTGACGATCCTGCTCCGGATCTGCCAGCACGGGCGTTCGCATCTTGGCATAGTACCGTTTCAACGTCTCCTCACTGCCTCGCGGTGTGATCCAGCTGAGCAGGATGAACACCAGGAACGGCGTGAACAGTCTGGCAGGCAGGCGGAGCGTTTCCAACGAAGCCTTGGTCGCCCAGGACAGGTCGAAGCCAAGGGCCGAGTAGAGGACGAAATCGATGTTCAATGATCCCTGCCCGACTTTTGCTCCAAGCAAACGTTCATAGCGTGTTTCGGTGTTGCCCTTCGCCTCCGTCCGCACCAATGCCCGCCGGGGCTCTCCCTCGGTCGCAACGCCACCGCGCCAGAAGATGGATTCACCCCCGGTGGTTCGGGTGATCACGATCGGCTCGCCGACAACGGCTTCCGGAGGTGACGGCCCGAAACGAGTTTGAGCATCTTCGGCGCCCGACTCCTCCGCCTCCGCGACCGCATCCAGCCAGGCTTGGCGGCGTGCGACGTCGGATTCCGTCGCCTCCCGACGAATCTGCGTGGTCACCAGTTGGGTGGTCGCCGAAAGTGCCGGGTTGGTCCGCAGCGAGGGAATCACGGCCGGCAACAGCGGCGGCAGAATGAAGAAAACAACTAACGAGAACAGCATGGTGCCCCAAACCGCGGTGCGGTTCGCACGCCGCCAATACATCCCAACCCAGAACGGGGCCGCAAACAGGATCGGCAGTTCGAGCGCCATCTTGAACTGGCCGAACACGTCAGCATACCGCAACGCAATGACAGTGGCTCCCACGATGATCACCAGCCCCGTCATCCGCCCGACGCGCACGTAGGTCTTTTCGTCGGCTGCCGGATTGATGTAGGGAGCGTACAGGTTGCGAACGACCAGAGCCGACGTGACGATCATGTACGTGTCGGCCGAACTCATCAGCGCGGCCAACAGACAGGCCAGCATCAGCCCCACCAGGCCCAGGTTCAACGGACCCAAGATTTCTCGCGAGGCAGCGCCCCAGACACGATCCGGGTCCGCCGCAATCTCGGGGCTGCCGGCCAGTAGCGCCAAAGCAATCAAACCGGTCAGCGCCCAACCCACGGTGCACAACCGTTTCAGAAAGTTGCCGGTCACCAATCCGATCCGCGCCTCGTCCTCCGTCTTGGCCGATCCACCCCCGGTGGCAATGAAGTGGGGTTGGACGACGATTCCGACCATCCCCAACAGAGACAGAGAGAGGATGTAGTGGATCGGGAACTCACCGCTGCTGGGCCCGGAGAACAAAAAGAAGTAGTCGTCCGGAATCCTCTGATGCATGATGCGAAACCCGTCCATCCAACTCTGCTGGTCGGCGGTGCCGAATTGCTCCACCAACGCCCACAAGCCGAAGGGAATCAACAGCAGCGAAAGCAACATGATGAAGAAACCCTGGATCAGGTCGGTCCAGTAGGCAGCCGTCAGTCCGCCCAAGACGCCGTACAGGATGACGACCCCGCCGATCAGCGGCACCAACACGTATTGCAGCTCCCAACCGAACAGGGAATCGACGCCCATCAGTGGGACCGCAAACTTTGCGACGGCGGAAAACATGGTCGACAGGTAGGCCATGTAAAACGAGATCGCGAACAACGTGTACGCCGCCCCCAGTGCCGGGGACTCATACCGCTCCACAAACCAGTCTCCCAGCGTCATGTGCCGCATGCGGCGATACCAAACCGCCGTGATCCAATAAATCGGAGTCACAAACAGCCACATCAATGCCGACCAGGCGCCACTCAGACCGCTGGTCCAAACCGTGCGCCCGACCTGGATCGGCTCCTGCGACCCGGTACCGGCCCCAAACGCGGCGAACGTCTGCAACAACTTCCCGAAGCCTCGCCCGCCCAGAAAGTAATCTTCCTGGTCTTTGACGCGACGCATGGCCCACAGGCCGATCCCGATCATGACGATGAAGTAAGTGACCAGAACGGCGTAGTCGATCCACTGCATGTTGAAGACCGTGGTGCGGGAGGCGGGGGACGGGCAGGCGGGGGACAATGGCGGGAAGCGAAACGTCGGCGAAGGATCCGCACGCGGGCGGCGATTACGGGTCCGAAGGATTCTCTCCCGCCGCGTCGCCGCTCGGCGGACGGTCTTGCTCCGACGTCTCTCCCAGCTCCAAGACTTTGTCTCCATCGGTGAGCGCCGTCGGGCAGACGTCTTGTTCGCCGCATTGGCGGCAAACAATTCGAACCATGTCCGTGCTGGCGATTTTCAAGTCGTGCTCTTCGCAAAGCTGATACAGTTCTTTCAAATGGTCGCAGGGCATATTCGGGCCTCCGTATCGTGTCAGTCGAAGCAACTGCGCTCCGTCGTTCGCGGGATCGCCGGGACGATGGGTTGCCGGGTTGCTGAACACCAGACGTGCTCTGGCGCACGACGGCAACCGCCATCGCGATGGACAGTTCACGTCCACCACAGGACGCGACTTCCATCAACACCGACGCCCCAGCGAGCGACATTATCATAACGCCAGAGAACTGGGCACGGTTCCAGTCGTCTGACGTTTCATCTCGCGTTCCTTCCAACCGCCCAACGGTGGTCAACCATCCGTTTACAATTGGCCGGAACCTCTGAACCGGACGATTCCCCGAAGTCCGATTCACCCCAATCGACACCAGCCTCCGCAGAACCATGAAGCCTTCACTTGTCAGCGCACTCTGCCTCGCCTTGTCGGTGGGTTTGTTGGCATCGTCCGGATGGTGCCAATCGCCGGATGCGGGCTCCGCAACGGTTCCCTCTTCAGAATCCGACTCAAATCTTTACGAAGCGTCAAAGTCGCCGCTTCTGTATCGCGCAAACCTGAAAGTCGATCTGGGAGATCCCCAGCAGAACGTCGACCAATCCCGGGTGTTCGCCTATCAGGTTGAACAGACCGATCCGGAAACGCTGCAAATCAGCTGCGAAGGTTCGACGCTGCCGAATAAGAATTCCCGATCCCTGGGTTACCTGCACCGCGACGAGTTCTTCCGGATCGGTCCCCTGCAGTTGCCGATCAGACGAATGGCGCGCTCGACCATCACGGCAAATGGCAAGACGATCAAGGCACCTTATTCCTCCTGGCTGTGCGGGCTGCCGATTGATCTCGGTCGGATCCCGTTTCCCGAACTCCGCACCCAGACGCGCTGGAAAGTGCAGATGCCGGTGACCGTTGGATACCGAATTCAGTACGCGAACTTTCTTCAGATCATCCCGGTGTCCACGACGGAACAACCCAATCGGAATCCGTACGGCCGGCCCGGCGCCGAACAATCGCCCGAATCGGTCGTCATGGCAAACGTCGATTATCGCAGGGTGGAGTCCAATGACCGCACCTGGATATTTGAATCCGATTGGTCGATCGACGCCCACCAGTTCGATCCTTCGGTGGACGTGCAGGGCGAAGGAAAGATCACTTATTCGCCGCGGGAGCGATCCGTCGACTCACTTTCCTATTCTTTTCGGATCACGGTCAGCAAACCCAACCGAACGATGACGGTTCCGATCCGGTTCAGCCTGGAACGATTGACCGGTGATGATCTGACCGCCTACCAAGAGTCCCGCCAGGCGGCCATCGACCGAGCCAACAAGCTGAAGAAAGAACGTCAGGCGATGGAGAATCAATTGCCCGACTTGGATGAGCGAGAAGCCATTTTGGAAACCTTCCGGAATGGCACCCGCGAACAACAGGACCTGCTGGCAACGAAATTGCGAAACGACGACGGGGATCCCGATCCCGAACTCGCCTGGGCCATCTATGAATCGCTGCTGCAGACCTACAATCCTTCCTACACCGGTGTCCAGCTGGTCAAACAGCTTGACCCGGACCTGGAAAAAAGTGTCACGGTGCTGGAAAAGTACAGAAGCAGCTTTGACATTTCGCTGACCGGCGACCGCATCGCACCCGACCAGCCGCTGCAGCGACAGCAATTGATTTGCTACCCAAAATACAGCCGCTGGAGCGTGGCCAATTTCTATGGGTCGGTCGATGAAATCCTGGTCTTGATCACCAGGGAACGCGACCCCAAATACATTGCCGTCAAACGTGAGGACTGCCGCCTACCGATTGACGCCTTTCGTGATCCGGCGCTGTTGGACATCGCCTCCGACGCGGGCGAATCAACGGGAGACAACTGACCCGTTGGCAAAAGAGCGGCGAAAAATCACCCGGCGGTGACCACCTATCAGGCGAACATCGCGGCCGCTTCCTTCAAACCGTCTTCGATCTCGCCCAAAGGCCAGTATTCCAAACCGACATACCCCCGGTAGTCCGTCTGGCGGATCGCATCGATGATCTGGGGGTAATGAAGTTCGCCGCGCGTCAATTCGTTTCGTCCCGGATTTCCGGCCGCATGAAAATGCCCAATCCGGGCAATGTTCTCCGTCGCGTTGCGGACCACGTTGCCTTCACTGATCTGCTGGTGATAAATATCGAAGACCACCTTGACCCGTTCGCTACCGACCTGGTCGATGATCTCGAACGCTTCCTGGCTGCGAACGAGATAATAGCCGACATGGTCGATTAACTCGTTCAGCGGTTCGATCACCAGCGTCACGCCGGCCTGCTCCAGCAGCGGCGCTGCCTGCCGCAGTCCCTCGACAAGACAGTCATGCTGCTCTTGGCGGTCGATCCCCGGCCGGAAGTCCCCGACCTGTGAAATCAATGTCGGGCACTTCAATCGTTTTGCCGCTTCGATGGATTCCCCCAGGCCTTCCAGGTACGCATTTCGCAGAGAGGGATCAGTCAGGCTGACAAAACGCGTGCAACAGGCCGCGATGCGCATGGAGTTTCGCGCCGCCGCATCCTCCAGTTCGGCAAGGTCCTTGTCCCACCATCCCCAGAACTCAAACGCACCGATCCCACAACGGGCGACCCGATCGATCGCCTCCACCACGGGAACTCCTTCAAAAACCGCATCGATGCACACCGATGGTTGAACATTCTGACTCATGACATGACTGACGCGACGGCGTCACAAAGCGTTTGCATTCGGGATTCACTCATGCCGGCAACGTTGATCCGGCCACTGCCGACGATATAGATGCTGTGCCGACTCTTCAACTCGTCAACCTGCATTGGGGTGAGCCCGCTGAAGGAGAACATGCCCTTTTGCCGCAATAGGAACGAAAAGTCGTAACCCTTGCCGGTTGATTCCATGGTCTGGACGAAGCTTTCCCGCAATGCGGTGATCCGGGTCCGCATCGCCTCCAATTCTTCTTTCCACAAGGCGGTCAATGATTCGTCGGCCAGAATCGTGGCGACGATCGCGCCGCCATGTCGCGGCGGATTGCTGTAGTTGGTCCGAACGATGCGTTTGAGTTGGCTGCGCGCCGCCTCACACTCGCCCGCATCCGCCGCGACCAGTGAAATCGCGCCGACACGTTCGCTGTACAGACCGAAGTTTTTGGAGAACGAAGTGCACACGATGGCTTCGTCGACTTGTTCAAGCACCGTTCGCAGTCCCACGGCGTCCTGCTCCAAGCCGTCCCCAAAACCCTGGTAGGCGAAATCAATCAATGGCAGCAGTTGCTTGTCCGCGATCACCTTGGCGATCTGCTTCCAATCATCCTCGCTGGGATCGATCCCCGTCGGATTGTGGCAGCACCCGTGCAGCAGCACCGCATCCCCTGTCGCCGCGTTCTCACGCAGATCTTCCAACATGCCCGGCAGATCCAGCGAAGTCCGATCGGCGCCCAGGTAGCGATAAGTCGACGTGGGAAGTTCCGCGGCGGAAAAGATCGCCGGATGGTTGGCCCAAGTCGGTGTTGGAATCCAAATCCGCAAGTCGGGTAGTTGGGTGCGCATGAAGTCGGCAGCCACGCGGAGCGCGCCGGTCCCCCCGGGCGCCTGCAGCACGGCCACCCGTTCACCCGCGATCGCATCGCCAAACACCATCCGGCGCACGTCCTCACGGTATTCCACCATCCCATCGATCGACAGATATCCCTTGCTCGTTTCGCTATCGATCAGGCGTTTTTCCGCCTCCTTGACCGATTTCAGCACCGGAGTCTTCCCGGATTCGTCTTTGTAGACGCCAACCGAAAGGTTCATTTTGTCCGGATTCGGGTCGGCATTGAAAGCTTCGGTCAGCCCCAAAATCGAGTCCGGCGGGGCGGTTTGAACGACGGAAAAACGGTGGGTCATGGTCTGTCGGGTTGCAACCTGGTGGTTCAAAAGGCACGGATCATTTTCCGGTGGCTTGCGCCGGCCGAATCGTAGTGGATCAACGTCGGGTCGGCTATCCTCTTGCCTTGACACCGCATCGCTTCCCCAACCCCCAGAATCGCCCCATGCATGACCGCAGAACCCTTCTGGCGACCGCCCTGCTGACAGGTGCAACGTCTCTGCTCCCGCGCCAATCCCGAGCCCAAAATCCAATTGAAAACCGGTTTTCACTCGGCTACGCACCTCATCCGGGCATGTTCAAACATTCCGCCGGGGATGACATCCTGGATCAAATCCGGTTCTGCGCCGACCAGGGATTCACGGCGTTTGAATACAACGGGCTGCCCGGAGAATCGCCGGAGATGCAGGAAAAGATCGGAAAACTTCTCAGCGATCTGGGAATGCAAATGGGCGTCTTCGTCGCCTACGCCAGCTTCGACAAGCCGGTTTTTGCCCGTCCGAGCGACGACACCACCGCCGAGATCCTGGCGGCCATGAAGGAGGCCGTCACCGTCGCACAGCGTGTGGGTGCGAAATGGTTCACCGTCGTTCCTGGCAGCGTCGACCAGCAGCATGCCGACGGCCAGTGGAACCGGTACGGCGGCCGACGATTGGCCAGCGGTTATCAAACCGCCAATGTGATCGACATGCTCCGCCGCTGCGTCGATGTCATCGAACCACACGATCTGGTCATGGTTCTGGAGCCGTTGAATTGGTACGCCAATCACGGTGGCGTGTTTCTGCAGCAAAGCGACCAGGCCTACGCCATTTGTCGAGCCGTCGACAGCCCCGCCTGCAAGATCCTGTTTGACATCTATCACCAGCAGATCACCGAAGGCAATCTGATCGAAAATATCGATGCCTGCTGGAGCGAGATCGGGTATTTCCAGACCGGCGATAACCCCGGACGGAAAGAACCCTACACGGGCGAGATCAACTATCGAAATGTGTTCGATCACCTGCGTCAAAAAGGATTCCAGGGAGTGATCGGAATGGAACACGGCAACAGCCAGAAGGGCGTCGAGGGCGAGAAGAAAGTGATCGAAGCTTACCGCCGTGCCGACGCCGACGCTCGGTAGGTCCTGCCCCCAGCGGCAACGCCACCCGTTGCCGCACCAAGCGAACTCTTGTCGGGGCATGCCAAAGCCCCGTTTCTCAATGCGGCGTCCGGAATCGACGCAATTCTTTTCAGAACTTTTCCGGACACCGCAATTCTTTCGAGGTGTTTCACGACATCCGCGTTACTTGATCGCGACGGACTTGAATCAAAACGTTTGATTCGGACGTTTTTACAACGTCGATGGAAAACTTTTCCGTCCCGTTTGCGCTCGCCGTTCCCGCAACGGACGCCTTCCAATTGATTTCACACCGTGTTTTCTGCGGTCGGCGAAACATCGTCCGTGAGAAAACCATCATTGGTCCGGTCGATGCTTCCTGATCGCTTTCGCGTCGGTTGTTCGCGGAATCCTTCCCGAATGCGACGTGAATCGTCTCGGTACTCGTGGTGCTCGCAACGGCGGGCAACGATCCGGGGAATCACACCTGATACGAAGGAACAAGGGTATGAAACGTCTGAAGCTTCAAGCGCTGGAAAGTCGTCGACTGTTGGCCGGGGACATCGGCATGGTCGAATCCACCGTGCACATCGAGGGCACCACCGGCAACGACATTGCCGAGGTTTACACGGTCGAAAACGAAGTCGTCGTCAAGCTGGAGTCACGTGACAGCGACAACCAGGTCGTCGACACCATGGAAAAGCGTTTTGACGCCGACCTGGTCGACGGCATCATTTTCGAAGCGTTCGCCGGCGACGACTTGCTGGTCAATGAAACCTCGCTGGATTCCATCATGCGTGCCGGCGGCGGCAATGACGTCGTGATGGGCGGAGCGGGAAATGACATTCTGGTCGCCGGCCCCGGCGCCGATGTGGTTCTGGGCGGTGGCGGAAACGACGTGATCCTGGGTGGCCCGGGCGACAACGTGATCATCGAATCGCCAAGCGATAGCGGTCCTGACACGTCCGCTGAACAACCAACTGACGACGAGACCGAATCTCCGTCTGCTGCGGACGAAGTAAACCTCGATCAGGAAGGCGACAGCGAATCCGGCGACGGTGACGTAACCGACGCCGCCGATCAATCGGATGCGGCGGCTGAAGATCAATCCGCCGGCGAGAACGCTGAAGACTCGGCCGTGGTCTCCGCGGGCGATTCGACGGATTCGGCCGACGACGATCATGATGCCCCCGACCACTGTGGCGGTCTGCTGAACGCGGAGGATGAAACCGACACGACTCAGCCGGCCGACACCGCTGACGCCACCGACGACGATGCTCCTGAGATGACGGAGGTGACCGAACCCATCCAGGACGACAGCGATATCGATGCGGGCGAGCCGACCGATGCGATGATCGACAGCAGCGGCGAAGGCAGCGACACCGCTTCGGAAGACGCCGTGGACAGTCCGGAAGCATCAGAAAGTGATGCCGATCCTGCGCTCCAGGCTGATGCTGAAACGCAACCCGTCAGCGAAACCGAGCCCACCGATGCGGTTGTTGAGCCGAGCGACGAACTCGACGCAGCGGGTGATGCCGACGCGACGAACTCGCAAGAGGGACTGGAGGAAGGAACGGCTCCGGCTGGCGACGACTTGATCGACCCAATCAGCGAAACGAATGTCGACGCAGCGTCCGACGAGGGTTCGAGCAGCGAAGAGGTGCCGGAGCAGACCGTTGACACATCCTTGCCGGAAGCGACCGGTGAGGACGCTCCCGCCGACATGCAACCGACCGATGTCCCGACCGATGTCCCGACCGATGTCCCGACCGACGTCCCGACCGACGTCCCGACCGACGTCCCGACCGAAGTGATGGAATCCGAAGTCAGCGAGGAAGCAACAGGCGAATCCGCCGACGATCAATCGACCGCATCGGAATTGGACATCGAATCGCCGCTGGAGACCACCGGCCAGGGTTCCGAGGTTGTCCAGGAAGTCACCTCCGATTCGCTGGAAACTCCCGTCGCGGCGACGGATTCCGATCCGGTCGCTGATTCGACTTCCGGCGAGGTGATCAACGATGACGCCGATACAATCGACGGCTCGCAGGCGGACGAGAACATGCCCACCGACGCCACGGATTCGCAGCCGGTCGCGGACTCCGCCGAGGAAACCGAGCCGGAGTCCGACAACGACGTGATCTTTGGCGGCTCGGGTGACGACTGGATCTTCGGCGAAAGCGGCGACGACTTGGTGTTCGGTGGCGATTCGCCGCTGGACGCGAACCTGCTATCGGACCTGCTTCGCGGTCGCTTGGGCTGAAGCAGGCGGTGATCCGCAACGGCGCGGGCAGGGATGCCTGTTACGCCGGATCATAGGCGCCGCTCCCCAATCCCGGTCCGCGAGGGATGAAGTGGCACATCAAGATACCCAGGAAATACAGGATCATCAGCGGAACCGCCAAGGCGATCATGCTGGTTACGTCGGCCGGTGTCAAAATCATCGACAGAAAGAAGATCACCAACACGGCAACCCGCCAGCTTCCGATGTACATCTCCGTTTCGATCAATCCGATGCGTTGCAGGAACAACATCACCAGCGGCAACTGAAACGCTATGCCGAATCCCAACGGAAGCAACAACACAAAATTGATGTAGTACGTCAGCCGCGGCTCAACCGCCACATCCATGCTGCCGTTAAAGGCCAACAGGAAGTTCAGGACATAGTGAAGTACCAGGAAGAAGGCCAACACGACACCCGAGACGAACAGTAACACGCTGACCGGAAGGTAGATGTAAACGTACTTGCGTTCATGCCGATGCAAACCGGCGGCCACAAACTGCCAAAGGTGATAGAACACCATCGGTGAGGACAACACCGCACCTACGATCAGTCCCGCCTTGACCCAAATCATGAAGGACTCTTCGACCTTCAGGGTGCTCAATCCTTTGTTGTCCCGAATCAATTGCACCTTCGGCTGCAAGGACTCGGGGTTGGGCAACGCTTTCAGGATCTCGGCCATCTTACGAGGCTCGACGCGCTGCGTGGCCTCGCCCGGCCCCGCCGGGTCATTCGCTTGGACCGATTGCAGATCCAAATTCTGCAGTTCCTCCGGAATCTCGTACACGACCTGCCACTTCAACGACTGTTCGGTCAGGAAGGGTCGCAGGGCTTGGACATCCGGATCGTCCAAGTCTTCGTACCCCAGCAGCGCAAGATCCCGCTGGGCGTTGAAGTCTTGAATGGCATCCTTCAGCGGCTCGGCCACGTACCGCACGACCTCGTTGGCGACGGTCAGCCCCACCGCCAAGCCGATGCCCAGCCAGATGATTGCTTTGATCAAACACTGACGAAGTTCGTCCAGGTGTTCGCCGAACGTCATCGTCGAATTGTCGAACAGATCGTCCTTGGGGCGAGAGAGCGGTTTGGAGCGAGCCAATGCGTCCACGGTGAAGGTCTATCTTTGAGGGGAGATTGGGAAAGGCGAGTGCTGTGAAGGTGAGAATTCCGACACAGCGAGCACTCCGTCGCGCGGCTGGGCAATCCGGTCCGCCCCGGGCGTCACCCGGTGAAAGATTCCAGATCATCACCTACAGTTTAAGCAAAAGGCAGCGTGCGGTCATTCGGCCCTCCGGGAGCACTCACCGTTTCACCGCGATCGGCGACGCAAGCGCTTTCAAGATCGGCACAATGGACTGAAGCCGACCACCTCGGTTTCGTCCGTGAGACCTGTTCCCGTCCGTGAGACCCCACCATCATGACGACCTTGCCACCGTATCCGCTTCGTTTTCGTCCGCTGATCAAACAGCGAATCTGGGGAGGAAACCGGCTGAGGACGCTGCTGGGAAAACCGGCAACGGAGCAGAACAGCGACGCCGAAAGCTGGGAGGTGGTCGATCACGGCGACGACCAGAGCATTGTCCAGAATGGGCCGCTGGCAGGCAAGGCATTGGCCGATCTGGTGCGTCAGCACGCCACGTGGCTGCTTGGAAAAGAGGCGACCGGTGCGGCGTTTCCTTTGCTTTTGAAGTATTTGGACTGCAACCGCGTGCTTTCCGTTCAGGTGCACCCGGACGACACCTACGCCGCCCGAATGGATCCGCCCGATCTTGGCAAAACGGAAGCCTGGTATGTGGTCGCCGCCGAACCGGACAGCTTGATCTACGCGGGACTGAAACGCGGCGTCGGACGTCAGGAGCTGGCCAAAGCCGTTGCCGAGGGTCAGACCGATTCCGTCTTGCACTCGTTTCACCCCGCTGCAGGCGACTGCGTGTTCATCCCCGCCGGGACCGTGCACGCCCTGGGTGAGGGCTTGGTGATCGCGGAAATCCAACAATCCAGCGACACCACCTTCCGCCTGTTCGATTGGAACCGCGTTGGGGACGACGGCCAACCCCGCCCGCTGCACATCGAACGCTCCCTGGACGTTTCGGATTACGTCGCCGGCCCGATCGCGCCCCGACACGCCGACCGTTCCAAGACTGGATGGCAATCCCTGGTTCGCTGCGACAAATTCGTTCTTCGGTCGCTTGAGCGGGGCGAAGCGGAAATCGCCGGGGACGACCAATTCCACTTGCTGACGTGCCCTCGCGGCGGCGCCACGCTGCGTTGGCCGTCTCAAACGCTATCGCTGCGTCGGGGAGAGTCGGTGTTGCTTCCTGCCGCGATGCCGTCCTGCAACGTCACGCTGCAAGACGGCGACTCCACGCTGCTGGCGGCCGATCCGGGCGTGACGGACAGCGTTTGAACCGCCCCGATCCATCAACACGTGCTTGCCAAGCCGATCCTCCACGCTCTGGCGAGCGTGGCTACGATGATGGCTGTCGATTCTGCAACTTGAAACCGAGGCATGGCACCGGCCACCGCGATGCCCCTTTGGGACTCAGTCCAAACATTTGTAGACACGCTCGCCAGAGCGTGACGACAGCTAATGGACGTGAGCCGAACCGTTTTTCCACGCTACGATGGTGGCAGCCCGTCCTGGACATTCAAACCGCAATCGTCTCGTCGGTGACTACTGTTGCAGTTGGTCGGTCAGAACGAATTCGCTGAACGGAACTTGGCTCTTTTTGCCATGCGGCGTCAGCACTGCCTGATAGACGCGATAGTTGATGGTATCGGTAATCGACTGCACCGAACCGTCCGCAAAACACATGTTGACCGTCCCCGGATGCGACGACGAAGGACGTGCCAGGTCAGCACAGTCGCCAAAAGCCATCTTGCGGTTTTGAACGCTCAGGTCTTCGGTTCCAGCACCGTTGATCGTGTGTTCGGGATTCACCCCCGGTGCGGAATTGAACGCTTCAGGGTCTTCGAAGTGCCACACCATCCCCGTGGTGTACTTGGCTCGCAAGAAGGCTTGCCGGATCGACACCGAGGCATTGGCCGAATAGGGGTTGTCCCATTGCAGGTCCGTGTCGGTGGCGCCGAGCACCAGATCGTCGCCGTTCAAGAAGCCGGGCCGATACCAGGAAAACGCTTGCACGTTTTCGCCAAACATCGCGGTCTGACTGGCACCGTCCTCGATGTCTTCCATCGTCATCTTCGATCCGGGGTCAAAGCCGTTTGGCGGCGTTCCCACGTAACCGATTTTGAAAAGCCCGTTGGCTTCACTTTCAGAATTGTTGAAGTCGGTCGAAGCAACCGACAGGTCGCTGTTGTCGATCTGCAGTGCGGCCCGCCCTGTGTTGGGAACGTAATTGTTCAAGCCTTGATTGCCGTTGAAGACAATGTTGCTGGGGCACTGGAAGACTGGCAAAGTCGCCCCGGCAATTGAATGCCATTGTTGGCCGGAACCGCCGAACGATCCCGAGTTCGCTTCATAGACCGGGTAGCGGTTGGTGGACCAATGATCGAAGACCGGTTGCTGGTCCAAATGGGGAAGCAACGGAACGCCGTAACCACCAATTTTCACGTGGCGAGGCACCGACGTGTTGCCGGGGATCGAGGGATCCTCGGGACTGCCGCCGCCTGCGTACACCCCATACTTGGTCGTGTAGGTCGGCAGACGACTCTTCTGGCTGTGAAAATTGTGGACGGCCAACCCGAGCTGTCGCAGGTTGTTCTTGCAGGAAGCGTTTCGCATCGCTTCCCGTGCCGCGTTGACCGCGGGCAGCAGCAATCCGACCAAGATTCCGATGATGGCGATGACCACCAACAGTTCCACCAGCGTAAAACCGACTCTTTGACGTTTCATTGATTCGCGCTCCCGACGAAAAGAAGAGAAGAGACCAGTGATCCAATGCCGGAATGTGGCGTTCAAAAACACGTCTGGTCGGCCAGTAGTTTGATATCGGCACGCGCTCGATACCGTTCACTATTATCGCCGTAAATGCCCGATAGTGCAAATGCGGTCACGGCGAAGTTTTACCGATTCCCCACCGACGGGTGGCAAAAGTGCCGGTTTGGAACCCAACGTCGGGGCTGCCAATTCGCAACATTCCGCGAGAAGGTCGTGCAGCCTTGCTTCACCCTCCCTCCGGGAGGGTCGCGGAGGAGTTTGCGACGACGCGGGGAGGGCAGGTCCGGCGCGATTGAATTTAGCGGGTTCTTGAAGACACCCTCCCCAAAGGCTCGTGCCTCGTCTTTGACCCTCCCGGAGGAAGGGTGAATTTCAGAAAAGTCAGAAAAGCACGTCTTTTCCTGGCTCGGAAAGCTGCACGACCTCCCAGCGCGAGGGTGAAAGCTGTTCTCGAGTTTTTGCAATGGTGTCAGTGCCAACGCCCGGTGCCAGGGCGAAAAGAATCCGACATGTCCCCTTCCCGCGATCGGGCCCGCAGAATTACTTTAGCCCCGCCTCGGACGGTCGCGGACGATTCCAATTGCCCAGCGATGGAGGGTGACGACGGGGACGAAGTGCCCGCCTTTCCAATCTGCGCGTCTGGCGGCCGCGGTGCCCGACGGCCAATGACCGCTGAACGGGCAACGACCGCTGAGATGCCGTGGCCATCGCTGCGATGCACCTCGTGTGGCAGATATCGGCGGAATCCCGACACCACGAGTGTTCGGTTTTGGCTTGCCCTGGTAGCCGGAAAGATCGAATTTGCAGTCGGTCCACTTCGAAGCAATCGGTCCAGTACGAAGTCAATGGCCGTCACGTCCGTCGGGCCAAGTTGGCTCGTTTGACTCGTCGGGGCAGGTCGAAGCCACCGAGCCGCGTCAACGGCCGTTTCGACCAATGACACACGCTTTGGATGCATTGCCGCCCCGCTCCAACTATTGTGTCGCGGTTACGGATTTTCGCCCCTCAGGCTTCGTTTGACGTTTCACCCCTCGTAGCCTCTCCTTCATCCTCCGCCCGCTCCGCGTGTCTCTTCTCTACCTCGACTACAACCGAACCACGCCGCTGGCACCCTCCGTGCTGGAAGCGATGCAGCCGTATTGGGCGACGCACTACATGTTGCCGGGCCAGGAGCACGCTCACGCGCACGCCGTTGGCGAAGCGTTAGAAAATGCGCGGGAGAACATTGCGGCGATGGCCGGGTGCGAATCGTTCGAAGTCGTGTTCACCAGCGGCGGGACCGAAGCAAACAATTTGGGAATCCTGGGATTGTTGGCGGCGGCCGAGCCGGGGCACGTGCTGGTCAGCGAACTGGAACACGAATCAGTCCTTGGCCCCCTGAGCGACCTGCCGGCCAAGGATTCGCGTTGGCAAATTGAAACCGTCCCCTGCGAGCCGACCGGGATGATCGATCCCGCCAAGGTCGAAGCCATGTTGCGGCCCCAAACTCGGCTGGTCTGTCTGCAGGGGGCCAACCCCATCCTGGGAACGCTGCAACCGGTGCGCGAAGTCGCCGACCGTTGCCACAACCGTGGCGTCGTGTTGCACTGCGACGCCACGCAGATGTTCGGAAAGGTCCCGGTCAACGTCAAACACCTGCGGGCCGACACCGTGGCTATCAGCGGCCACAAGTTCTATGGCCCCAAGGGCTCGGGAGCCATCTACGTCCGGCGTGGTCTGAAGCTGGACCCGATCACCTTCGGAGAACCGCGCGAAATGGGGCTGCGTCCGGGAGCGGAAAACATTCCGGGCTGCATCGGCCTGGGCACGGCGGCCAGCCTTGCCGAACGCTACTGTGTCGAGGCGAACAACCAGCTTTCCGAATTGCGCGACCGGTTCGTCGAACACCTGCGATGCCAAATGAAACGTCCGCCCCGGGTGCTCTGTGAAGAGTCTCCGCGGTTGCCCAACACCGTCGCGTTGGAACTGCCCGGCGAAGCCCGTCGCATTCACGAGACGGCACGGGAACTGGCCGTCGCGACCGCTCAATCGGCCTGTCCTCCCGACGAATTCACCCGCTCGTTGAGAGCGATTGGCTGCAGCGAATCACAAATCGGTCGAACAATGCGTGTGTCCTTGGGCTGGACGACCAGCAGGGAACAGGTGGAACGTGCGGCCGGCTTGATCGCGGAAGCATTTGACATCTGACGGGATCGTCGAGGTCCGCCGGGTTGCACCTGATTGGCAGCCGGTTCCAAGGCGGGAGCCTTGGAACCAGGGGCAAGTTGCCCCGCTGCGAGAGCGCGCCGGAGGAAGGTGATGTGATCCCGGCATTTTCGCAGCATCGATCGGCCCCGTCGCTGTCATCGAGGTTGCCAGGCAGAGCCTGAAGAACAGCCGGTTCCAAGGCGGGAGCCTTGGAACCAGTGGCGAAAGGCGGCCTTGGAACCAGTGGCGAGTTGCTCCGCTGCGGGATCGTCACCGACACCGATCGATCAAATCGGTTCCGGTTCGATCACGACCGGCTCCAACTGCTGCACGCCCGGTTCCTGCGGGACGCCGGCGGGTTGCAGTACTGCGTCGCCGTTCATCTCTTCGGAGGCGTCAATCTCCAACTCGGTTCCCGGCTCGACCATTTCCGGCTCCGCCATCATCAGCTCGGTCCCCGGTACGAGTTCCAGGTCACCTCCCACATACGGCACGGCGCCACACGGTTCACAGATCATCATCGAATCGAACGTGGGTTCCTGCGGCGGCAGACGATAATGGAATCCACAATCGGTGCAGGTCCCGCCTCGCAGGCCGGCGGCCGTGGTCCCGGGCAGCGTCAGCAGGTACTCAGGCGTGATCGCACCCGGATCGATCCACAATCCCTCTGGCGACAATTCCATGACTCCCAGATCGAAATTCAGCCCGCGGCGGATGACCTCGTAGTTGACAAAGATGTTCAACAACGCGTTCTGTGCGTCCAACAGATCGCTCAGAGCGGAAATCGCATCCCGCGCGGCGGTCGGACCGCTGCTCAATCCGCGGGCGTCGCGGAGTTCGCGGATGTCTTCGTTCAACTCGATCTGCTGGGCCGCAATCCGCACGGCCTGGCGACCAAATTCAAAGGTCACCCGGTTAGCCTGCAACTGTCGAATCTGCCCCCGCATCAGACGCCAGATGCCATCCTCGTAAGCGTAGTAGCTCCGTTTGGCTTGCTCATATTCGATCAACGATTGGCGGTACGTATTGCGTTCCTGCAACCGCGTGATCGGCGCGTCCCAGGCCAGACCGACACGCAGTCGTGCCGTATCTCCGCGAAGGTCAAACGGGTTGTTCCCGTCGTTGTTGACGCCGCCGCTGACCACCACGTCCAACGAGCTCTCCAGGTCGTCGGCATTGAACTCGATCAGTCGCCACGAGTCGACCAACGACGCCCGAGCGTTGGCCCAGTCTCGGCGGTTTCGACGCGCGATCTCAAAGGCCGTCGCCGGATCGATGTCCACTTCGGGCAACAACGCGCTTTCGGTGCGTGCCCGCGCCTGGATCAGCTGCAGCGTCAGGACGTTGTCGCCGAGATCGGTCAACAAATCCTGGGTGGCCAGAACCAGGTTGTCTCGCAGCCCGGCGGCCAACTCCTGCGGCGTGGATTCGGTCGGCCCTTCGGTCAGGTAGCGATCCAATTCATCGGTGATCGTTTTCAACCGCTGCGAGAACGTTTGCAGGTTGTCGGTCAACTTGTCGTAGGATTCGCCCAGTTCTTCGCGGAGCGTCGACAGCTCGCTGACGTCGAACACGGATTCGTCGATCTTGTCGACTTCCAACAGGGTGCAAATATTCTCCCGTTCTTCCTCATACAGTTCGATCAAGTTGTCGTTTTGGTTGATTCGCTCGGGCAGCATCTCCACCAGGTTTTCGATGTCTTCCTTCACCCGCGGTGCATCTTCGGTGCGGAGCTGATCCAAGAACTCTTCCAACGGTTCCAGTTCCGCTTGCAATCGCTGCAGGATCTCCTCGACCTTGGGCGACCAGGTCACGCTGGAAACCGGCAGTCCGGTGTTGGCATCCGTCTCCAATCGCGATTCACCCAGCAGGGTGACGTTCAATTCGCCAACCGCACTCCGCACTGCGCTCAGTTCCTCACGCCGCGACCGCAGATCCCGGTCGATCAGCTCAAACCGCTCCAGCAGCGGGTCATCCAAGCGGACACAAATGTACGGCGGCAAGCCCAGATCACCCAGGAAGTTGTCTAACGACGCCTGGAAGGAGGCCTGGCGATTGACCAGCTGACTTTGTGCGTTCAGCAGGGCGCTGCGTGCCTGGGCCACCTGCAATCGCTGACTCACGATCTCTTGCGGATCGTCCGGAATGGTGGTCAACAGCTCGATCAACGTGTCTTCCAACAGCAACAGGTTTTCGCTCAGCCGCGCGATGTTCTCCTCCAAGTTCTGGATCTGCAACTTGTCCTGCAGCAAACCGACGAATCCTCCCGCCTGGGCCACACCGCCGCCGCCGCCGCCGAATCCGCCGCCACCGCCCAAGCCGGCAAAACCGCCGCCCAGACCGGTGAACCCCTGCAGACCGACACCGAACACACCCCCGCTACGCGACACCTGGCTCTCGGTCCCGCGTCCCACGGTGATGTTCAGGTAGAAGCTGCGGCGATAGCGTTCGAACGCCCGCACGTTGGCCAGCAAGCGGCGTTCAGACAGCGTCAGCCGTTCCAACACCTTGTCGCGACCGGCGTTGCGAAGCAGCGGTTGCACCAGGGTGAAATCGAGCACCGTGCTGGCGCTTTGCGAATTGGGACCACTGAGTTCCCAAACGATCTGGTTGGCCAAGTTCACGACCAGGTCACCGCCGGTCGCAAACGCACGGCGCATCGTCAGGAAATTGTTGTCCAGCGCGTAACGCGAGCTCTGGCCGCCGGCCGGCCCGTCGACGGCGAACGAAGTTCCCAGACCGCCAAAGAACTGTGTGTCAAACCGGAACCGTTCGCTGCTGACGTCCAACGCCGACAGGTACAACTGCTCCAATTGTCGCTGGTAGTCGGGCGAGTGCAGCAACGCGATCTGGACGGCCGTGTCGGCATTGAGCACCAGCACCCCGTTCTCGTCCAAGGGTAGGAAATCCCACCAGCCGGGATTCTCGACCGCGTTGGTGTACCCGGCGGCGCCCCACATCGGGTAGCCGCGTCGTCCGTCGACGCATTGCATGTAGCGCTGCGATGCCGGATCGTCGACCGGCATCGGTTGAAAGTCCAAATCGAACGGGTTGTACATCCGGCTGCGGGGATCGACGGCGATTCCCAAGTCGGTGTTGGGGGGACGCGCAACGTGGGCAGACTTTTCCTGCAGCAAGCAATTGACTTCCTGGTCCGCCTGGCGGCGGTAGAACTGGCGATGGCAGCCGAGCGTGGAGAAGCCTGCCAGGGCCGGCAGCACCAACCCGAGGACGGCCGTCTTCAAACGATTGCGTTTTTCGGTGGTGGTCCGCGTGCTGCTGTTCATGGCTGGACGTGTCACGGTGATTGCGTTTCCGAACGATTGGTCACGACGGTGGGAATCGCTGCGAATGAGCAATTCGCTGCGAACAACAAAAGGCGTTCAATGCGTAATGCCGGAACAACCCAACCATCGATTCGGATCACTACGTCCCGCGCCATGACACCTTGCCGCCGTTGCGGGCAGGTTTTGGGGTTGCCGGGGGTCCGGTTATTCCGGCTGTGACGATCCTGCCACCGGCAGGGGCTGTCTGTCGGGATTTGGCAGGGCCTGGCCGTCCGGGCAGCACCGAATGCTGGCGTTGCCGATTGACGGAGTCAGCCGTCGCGTTTCCCCGCCGGCGGCACATTTCCCGGACCGCTGCGGACACGGGGGAGCCGGGCTGCGAGCCGCGATCGGCTTGGCGAACCGCTCCCAGGCCGGGTGGGAGGGCCGCCATCGCCGTCAAAACCGCCCGTGCGGTCGGATATTTCGTCTAAGCCCGGGGGGGACAGGTAATCCTGTCAGGCAAGAGATGCCGATAGAGCAGAAATGCTTGACGCTCTATCTTGCCCAACTTAGTATCCACTGGTCGAAATTTCGCCCCTTTTCTCGCTCCGATCGCTGCTCCGCCCGCTCGCCGATCGTGAAGCGCTCGCCGTCTGACAAGCCGTCACCACCCAACGATCATGAAATTTGCCATCCTCGCTCTCCTGATCGTTGTCTTCATTGCCTTCGTTGTGATGGTGGTCAAGGCAGCAAAGGAGTGGCGCTGGTACCACATCACCAGTGCCGTCATCGCCATGTTGATGGCAATGATTCTGCTGTTTCCGACCGCCGGAGTCCTGAAGAGCCGTCAGGCCTGGCACAAGCTGAAAGAAGACCTGGAAGTACAACTTGAACGGGTCAAGCAGGAGCGGCAAACCCTGCAGTACGGCGATGCGGACGACGCCGAAGGGAACCAGGGCGTCAAAGACCTGTCGCTGGAGTTGTCCAAGATCGGGACGGAAGCCGGCCGCCGGTGGCGAAACCTGGGCGTCGTCAATGTGGACGCCAACGGACAAGTCACCTTGCGAAAGGTAACGCAAGCCGCCGAAGGCACGGTTCCCGGCGTCGACCCCGAAGCAAATGCCCCCGAAGTGGAAACGCCGTTGGTGCCCGTCGGGCTGGTCGTCTACGGCTTTGCCGAAACCAATTTTCCCGGTGCCGACCGCCCCGTTCCCACGGTCTACCTGGGCGAGTTTCGCGTCACCGCCAGTGCCCCCGAATCGGTCACCGTCGTTCCGACCATCCAGTTGGAGCGCAATCAGGCCGACGCCATTGCCAGCGGACGCGCAAAGATGTGGTCGCTTTACGAACTGCTGCCGCTGGACGGCCACGAAGCGTTCATCGCCGAGGGCAGCAAAGCCGACGACGACAACGTGCTCGGACGCGTCGACGATCAACTGGTCAAAAACCTGCTGAAAAACGCCTCACCGCAGACGTTGCAGAGTTACCTGAACGACGGCAAACGTGGATCTCCCGAAGATCCGGCCGCCCGCTGGGTCAAAATCGAATTCACCAAGAAGTACACGATTGACGTCGACAGCCCCGACGAATTGGGCGCCCTGGAAGGCGGTTTCTTCGACAACAACGGACGGGCCGTCGATAGCCGTTTGCAACGCGCCGACGGCGGTTCGATCTCCTTCTCGCCCGGTGACGTCCTGGTCGTCAAGGAAGAGGCGGCCAAACAACTGGTCGACCAGGAGAAAGTGGCTTCGCTGGTGGACACCTACTACCTGCGTCCGCTGAACGACTATCGATACGCCCTGCGTCGAATCCGGCTGCAAATCAAGGAGCTGGATATCCGCATCGCGGAAATGGAGTACGAGAAGAAAGTATTGGAGACGGCGACGGCCGCAACGGTCGCGATGCTGGAAAAACGCCAGATCGAAAAGCTGAAACTGGAACAGGATCTGGCGCAGTACCAAGTGGAAAACTCGGCCCTGCAAAGTTACCACTCGGATATCCGAGAACAGCTGCGGCAGATGAATGAAGCCGCATCCAGCCTGTACCGCAGCAACTTTGAACTGCTACGGCAAATCCAACAGCTGTCGCTCGGTGAAACGCAGCTGACCGACACCTGAACCGCGTCGCTCGCCCAGGCCTGGCCTTCCGCCGTCTGGCGACCGCAGCGACGGAGGCCAGACAGCTCGCTATCGTCTGGCGAAATCCGTTTCGCGAATATCGAGCTTTCCGCTTCAGAGTTCGGCGGTACAGTCAATCGATCGCCGACAACGCTCGACCGGCTAAAACGGCCGCGCCGGTCCCTGGAACACCGCGCTGAGGTACAACCCCGCTCCCGTCGGGACGCGGTCGTTCTTGCGAAGATGCTCCCGTACCTCTCGCATCACATCCCGCCGCGAAATCTGACCGAGCAGTCGGCCGCCGGAGTCCAACACGGGCAAGCGACGACAGGCGGCATCCAAGAACGTTTGGGCGATGGTCAGCAAGTCCGTGTTGACATCGATCGTGGGCGGATCGGAGTCGACGAAGGACATCAGATTCGTGCTGGGCATCTGTTCGTAGGCCGCGTCGACCACAAACCGGATGCACGACTTCTCCGAAAAGATCCCCAGAAACCGGTCGTTGCGGTCGACCACTGGAGCTCCGGAAATGCGGTGGCGGAGCAGAACATCCAACGCGTCCAGCACATCCATTTCTGGTGAAAGCGTCGTCAAGTTGGAAACCATCATGTCACGTGCAGCGATGTTGGGCATCATCGAGGACGCACCTCCAGAATCGTGGGAACAAGTTAGCAAGGCCGGGAAAAGCAATGCCGGGATGAGCAATGACGATAAGTCTGCCGCGACGGGAACCCGTCACGGCCGGTCCCCGTTGTTTGCGAATCCGCATGACAAGTCAAGAAAATTCGTTCCGCCGGAACCCTGTTCACGGGGGTGCTCGCCATGCGGCGCAGGGCCGCCCAAGCCGGCTGGCTCGCATAATTCTCGCTGCATCGCTAGGTTTTCCCCAAAGATTTGCTATGAATCGTCGCAACGATCGGCGGCGTGGCGTTCCATGTGATTGTTTTCACAACCCAAGGGGAAGATCATGAAAGGGCAATGGGTCGAAATCGAATTTGATTGCTTGCCACTGCGGAGCGTCTCACGCTTGGACGTGCCGTTGGATGCTTCGCCCAAGTACGAGCAATTCGTCCAGCGTGTCAAAGCGGCGATGACCAAACACGGTTCTCACAACAGCTACTATCTCCACCGTGGCAGCTGTACTTACCATCTGACCAACGCCCCGGACCGTGGCGAGATTGCCTTCGCATTCGAAGGAACGGCGCTGACGGGATCCAACGATCGTCGCACGCGGTCGGTCGATCTTTCCGTCACTCTGCGACGCGAAACCTGCGGCTGGCTGTCCGAACCGATCGTCCAATTCTTTGCCGAATCGGTGCAGCATGCGATCCTGGTCGAATTTGATCGCTACATCGAAGCCGGCGATCTGTCCAAGACGGAAGAACGGATGAAGAAGCTGGCCGAACAGAATGAACTCAGCGAGGGGTTCGTCGGCATGTACCTGTAGGCGATGTCGACAGACTCGCTCCGCCGGTCATTCCAGCACCCCGCGGGCCAACGCCAAATAACCGGCCCCGGTCGGATCATCCATGTCCACGCCCGGATGGTTTTTCGGCGGTTGTTCTTTCGTTCCCGGTTTTCGTTGGGGCCGCAAAGGAACGTAGGCCCGACGTTGGTCAACAATCCGAACCGGGTACTTGGCCTGGCGGGCCAATAGCTCAATCCGCCGTCGCTGGGTGTAATTCAGAACGAGGAATCGAGCATCACTGGTAATCGAGCCAATTTGCCAGGCGGCTGCATCCAACCGCAGTTCGGCCAATTCCAACATCCGCAGGGCCGCCGGAGGCGGTGGGCCGAAACGATCGACCAGCTCTTCGCGGATCGCCTCGATTTCCGCCGGGCTCTCGATCTTGGCGATCCGCCGATACAGATCGATTTTGTGCCGCAAGTCCGGAACGTATTCCGGTGCCAGGTAGGCCTCTACCGGAAGATCGATGTCGACCTCGGCGGTCAACGCCGGGGGCAGGTTTTGGATCTGCCGAACCGCCTCTTCCAACAGGTGACAATACATCTCGTATCCGACCGCAGCGATGTGTCCGCTTTGTTGGCTTCCCAGCAAGTTGCCGGCGCCCCGGATTTCCAAATCCCGCATGGAGATCGCAAATCCGGCTCCCATTTGGCTGAACTCTTCGATCGCTCGCAACCGTTTGCTCGCCTCCGGTGACAGATGTTTGTGCGGCGCCACCATCAGGTAGCAGAACGCTTGGTGCTTGTAGCGTCCCACGCGTCCTCGCAACTGGTGCAGATCGCTCAAACCGTAATGGTCGGCGTCATCGACAAAGATGGTGTTGGCATTGGGAATATCCAATCCGCTTTCAATGATGGTGGTCGCCAGCAACATGTCGTACTTGTGTTCGATGAAATCGACCATGACCTGCTCCAACCGCCCCTCCTCCATCTGGCCGTGACCGATGGCGATGCGAAGTTCCGGCGCGATCCGACGGACCTTTTCAGCGATGGCTTCCATGTCGCCGATCCGGTTGTGCACCATGAAGATCTGGCCGCCGCGGTTGAGTTCGCGAACAATAGCCGACCGAATCAGTTTGTCATCCCAACGGGTGACGACCGTTTCGATACTTCGTCGCTCCGCCGGCGGCGTTTCCAAGTTGCTGATGTCACGGACACCGACCAAGGCCATGTGCAACGTGCGGGGAATCGGAGTCGCCGAAAGCGTCAGCACGTCGATGTTCGGATAGCGGTTCTTCAGTCGTTCCTTGATCCCGACGCCGAACCGCTGTTCTTCGTCGATAATCACAAGTCCCAGATTGGGAAACGCGATTTCCTTACCGGCAATGCGGTGAGTGCCGACGACGATGTCCACCTTCCCCGCTTTCAAGTCCTTCACGGTTTGTCGTTGCTGGGCGGCTGTGCAGAAACGGCTGAGCTTCTCGATGCGGACAGGAAACTCGGCCATCCGATCGCAGAAGTTGTGGTAGTGTTGCTCCGCCAACACCGTCGTCGGCACCAGGACGGCGACCTGATAACCGCTGGTAACCGCTTTGAAGGCCGCCCGCATGGCGACCTCCGTTTTGCCAAATCCGACGTCGCCGCAAATCAGGCGGTCCATCGGTTTGATCAATTCCATGTCATTCTTGCAGGCCACGATCGCCGTCGCCTGATCCGGCGTTTCCTGGTAGGGAAAGCTGGCGTCAAACTGTTGTTGCCAGACGTGATCGGGGTCGAACGCGATCCCCTTGCGGCTGGTCCGCTTGGCCTGCAACTCCAACAGTTCCGACGCCATGTCGGTTACCGCGGACTCCGCAGCTTTCTTCTGGCGAACCCAGGACTGGCCACCGATTTTGGCCAGCTTGGGTCGATTCTTGGTCCCGCCCACGTAACGCTGGATCAGCCCGATTCGGGACGCGGGCACGTAGATCTTGGAACCGCCGTCGTACTCGAGCACCAGGTGTTCGATGTGTTGGCCGTTCTTCTCGATGTGGTCCAATCCCCGGTACAGACCAATACCGTGAGAAAGATGCACCACCAGATCGCCGGGCTCCAACTGCAACGAACTGGTGATCGGCTTTCCCTTCGCCCGACTCTTCCCCCGGCGAACCGGGCTGCGGTGAAAAAGTTCGGCACCGGTCAAGACCAGCGACTTCGCCGCCGTCAACCGAAACCCGCCGCTGATCTGAGCGACCGCCGATTTGACCCGTCCCTGCCGCGCCGCATCGGTATCGGCCAGCAACTCCATCAGCCGTTCGCTGTCCGATGGCGTGTCTCCGACGACCAGGATTTGATGGTCCGATGCAACGGTGTCGATCCGCCGCTGTGTTTCTTCCAACGCCAGCGCGAAGCCTTCGGCGCTGGTCGATTGCAAGTCCACGGTGACCGCGGCGCCCTCGTTCAGCAGAGCAGCCGTGACGACACGAAGGTCGCCCATGGATGCCATCAGGGAGGGAAAGTCGGTGAACCCCGATTGGTCTTCGGTTCGCTCCAGCAACGATTCGGCGGAAAGTTTGCAGTCGTGCGGCTCGCAGACGACGACCAGCGTATCCTCGGGCAGGTAATCGGTGATCGGTCCCAACGAAGCCCCGTCGTCCGCCTCGCCCTGTTCCTGTTCGGCGCCGATCGCTGTGATCTCGATCTCGCGGACCGACTCGATGCTCCGTTGGCTTCCCAGATCGAACTTGCGGATCGATTCAATTTCGTCGCCGAACCATTCGATCCGGATGGGGTCCGTCTGGTCGACGGAATACACATCCAACAAGCCGCCGCGGGTCGCGATTTCGCCGGGGAACTGCACCGCCGTGGTTGCGGCGAATCCGCTGTCCAATAGCCATTGCCGGACGCCATCCATGTCGACTTGATCACCGACCGCCAGCTTCTTGGTGGCCGCCGCCATCTGCTCCGGCGTCGGCACCAGTTGCAACGCCCCGCCGATGTAGGCCGTGACCAACAGCGGCTCTTCCGCGTCGACCCGTCGGTTGCGCAAGGTCTGCAGAACTTGCAGCCGCTCTGCCAAATCGGGATCGGCCGCCGAAGTCTGGCGTGATCGACCGATGCTCAGCGGTAGTGCGATCGATTCGGCCAGCCCGAATGCCGCCGCATCGCCGGCGACAATGTCCGCATCGGCCGCCTGGGGCAACAGCATCAGAATGTTCGAGCAACGCCTGGCTGCAGCCGCGGCTAACGCCCCGCGCAGGGACCCCCAGACGCCGGAGAAAGCCAGCGGCTGGCCCGGGACCTGGTCGGCGATCACCTGAGAAACCCCAGCATGCTCGTCCAGCAACTCGACGATTCCGTGGAGGCGTTCCGATTGGAGGGGGACGGCTGCGGACACGTTCAAGGATCGGACGGAGGCGTGGGGCAGTGCTTGGAGTTGATAGTTGACCGTACGAGACCGGAAAGATCGAGTCGGGGCGGTTCACAGGCGGAGAAAATCCCCCCACAATTCGAGCCGGTTTCTTCCCCTACTTTTACCCCTGGTTGTGCATCTGCCATGAGCATCGGAATTGGAATCGTCGGCTGCGGAATGATTGCGAACTTTCACGCTCGGGCAATCGCAGACGCCAAGGGCGCCCACCTGGTCGGGGCGACCAGCCGCCGCATGGAGGGGACCGAAAAGTTTGCCGCCGAACATGGATGCACCGCGTTCCCAACGCTGGAGGCCATGTTGGCGGACGATTCCATCGGAGCGGTTTCCATCTGCACGCCCAGCGGCGCGCACTTGGATCCGGCCGTTGCCGCGGCCAAAGCCGGCAAGCATGTGATCGTCGAAAAGCCACTCGAGATCACCACCGAACGGTGCGACAAGATTATCGATGCATGCGATCAAGCCGGCGTCCGATTGACGGTCACCTTCCAAAGTCGATTTCACGAGTCCAGCCGACTGATGAAAAAAGCCGTCGACGAAGGACGCTTCGGCAAGATCACTTTGGGCGACGCGTACGTGAAGTGGTATCGCAGCCAGGAATACTATGACAGCGGTGCCTGGCGGGGAACGTGGGAACTGGACGGCGGCGGTGCCCTGATGAACCAGGCAATCCACAGTGTCGACCTGCTGCTGTGGCTGATGGGAGACGTCCAGCAGATCAGCGCGATGACCGCCACCATGACTCACGAACGAATCGAAGTGGAGGACGTCGCCGTAGCAACGTTGAAATTCAAGAACGGCGCCCTCGGTGTCATCGAAGCTACGACCACGGCGTATCCGGGCGCCCTGAAACGCATCGAGATCAGCGGCAACCAAGGCAGCGCGGTCTTGGAAGAGGAAGACATCAAGGCTTGGCAGTTTTCCGAGGAACATCCCGACGACGCGAAGGTCCGCGCGGAAATGGCCGGCAAGACCGAAACCGGGGGCGGCGCCGCCGACCCTTCGGCAATTGGCCATCATGGGCACACCTTGCTATTCGAAGAAGCCGTTTCGGCAATCAATGAAGGACGACCTTCGATCTTGGACGGTCACGAAGGTCGCCGCAGCGTCGAAGTGATCTGCGGGATCTACGAAAGTGCCCGCACCGGCAAGATCGTGACGCTGTAACGTCGCAAAAGTTGCCGTGCGGACGCACAAGCGTTCCCGAAGCGACCACTTTCAACAGTAGCCACGCTCGCCAGATTCCCGAAGCGACCAGCTTCGCTCGTAGCCACACTCGCCAGAGCGTGGAGAGCGTGTCGCCGCAGTCTCGCTCGCGATGATCGGACAACGGTAGCGGCATCGAATTGACGGTGTTCGCTGCCCCGAACCAACTCGAAAAAAAAAGAACCTTGCGTCAGATCGCTACGGCTGTCCGGTGCCGGTCGCGTTGCCGGACGTCTGGTCGCCAGACCGAGCCAGCGACGCGCGGTGCTCCCAGAACCGGCGCGCCGCCTGGACGAACGGGACATAGGCTTGCAGTTGGTCGGCGGGAAGCCGTTTCAATCGATCTTCGTAGTCGGCCAACCATTGCTGAAAGAATTGAACGCTGTCGGGATCGACGTGGCGACGCCCGTCCCACTCGATCCACCACGGCGCCGAGACGGCGGCCCGATAGTGTCCCTCGTACAGCGTCAACACGCGGATCATCACCCAACCACTGCCTTCTGCCGTGATCGGAGGAATCTTCCCACCTTGGCGAGCAAATTCGTCTAGCCGCGCGCTGTAGTGAATCTGGTTGTTGTGAAGGACCTCCAGGTAGTCCACCGGATCTCGAACGGTCAAATTCAACTCCGGCTGCAACTGCAGGGACTGACCCGTTTTTCCTCGGAACACGTGTCCGGGAAGCTTTCCACCGAGCAATGGCCGCAGCAGTGGACCGTTGGTGGCGACGCTGCTGCCACGCCAGACCGCTTCCCACCAGGCGTCGGCATCGGTGGGGCAGTGGGGCGTTTCCAATGAATCATCCGACGACGTCGACTCCGCCGCGGTGACGTACAACCGGTTGTAGCCCACCGGCGTCCGACCCGACTGGTTTCCACCGCCTGCCAGCGGCGCGAGCTCCAACCCGGCGTTGATCGCGTGTCGGTACACCGTTTCGGCGTAACGACCGACCTGAGTCGATTCGCCAAGAGTGAAAGATTCCCCAATTCTTCCGCCGGGCACCGAAAGAACGGACTTGTCCAGACGCAGCCAGTCGCCCAGCACAAACATGCCGTCAATCCTGCCGCTGGCCAACCACACCGGAAGCTCCCAGGCGAAAGGATTCTCGATCGCGACCCGAAGCTGATCGGTCTCCGAGCGGGCAACCCGAGCCAGCTGTTGCAATGACGTGGTGATTGCCCCACTCGACGTGGTCCCAGCGTTCGACACCGCGGGCGCGGATTCGCCGCCGGTGCCGTACACCGCCAGCCCATCGACGTGGGAAACGTCCGTGCGGACCCAAAGCGGCGAGTGTTGGATCGGTTCATCGTCGTCGCGATGCGGAATCGGTTTGGCCACCTGCTTGCCTGCGACGGCGGCGACGTGCAAGTCTTCCGCGGCCATCCGCAACGGCAGACTGCTGTCGGAGGGCAGGACGAAACAGTCGCCGGCTAGCCAGCCTTCGGCCGCCATGTCCACCATCCTGGGAAGGTCGATCGTTTTCTCATCCAGGCTGGTCCTCTCCAACAGGAAGTTGCCGCCGATGATCCGATATTCCGGCCCCCGAACGATCCGAAATCGGTAGGGCCCATCGGGCAGTTCCAAAACGACCTGTCGATCGACGACAATGCCCATCCCCGCCGGAACGGTCTGCCGAATCGGCATCGATTTCTCGCTGCGGGCCGGGCCGGAGTCCGCGCCAGCGGGGGCAGCGGCGCCGCGAAAGATCTCCACCCGCGAGATCGCCGGTTTGCCGTCGGATTCCTCCTGCAACTTCAGCGTCAGGGAACCTCCCGCAGCCCAAGCCGACGCTCCGCCTCCGGGCAGGCACAGGAGCGCCGCGGACCAAAGCAGTCGATAATTCGGGCTGGGCATAGGATCTTTTGGTCGTACACGGTTCTGGTCCGACGTTTGCTACGTCTGGCCAATTCGCTTTCACTCTGCCAAGTTTACCACTTCAAGGTTTATCACTTCACCGGGAGACACCCGGGATAGACGAACGATCCCTCCAGACCATTGCTGCTGTGGCCGAAGACCTGTACCAAACGTTGGGAGTGGCGAAAACCGCGACCAAGGACGAAATCAAGAAAGCGCACCGAAAGCTGGCCTTGAAGTATCACCCGGACAAAAACCCCGGGAAAGATTCTCAGGAACGCTTCAAACGGATCCAGGAAGCTTACGACGTCTTAAGCGATGACGAGAAGCGTGCCGCTTACGACCGCTACGGTGCTGATTTCGAAAAGATCCGTGGGGGTGGATTCCACGGAGCGCCGCCGGAAGGATTCGACGGGCTGGACCTGGAACAGATTTTTGGTGCTCGCGGCGCGGGAGGCGGCGGCGGCTACCAATTTGAAGGCGGCTTTGGAGAGTTCTTTGAACAGTTGATGGGCGGCGGCGGTCGCGGCGGCCCCCGCCCGGGCTCTGCGCGAACGCGCTCCCACACGGGTGGACACGCTGGCGGACGCGCCGCCCCGCGTGGCCCCCAAAAAGGTGGCAACATCCGTCACGAGTTGGAATTGCCATTCGAGCTTGCCATCCGCGGCGGCAAGACCGAATTTTATGTCAACCAGGAAAAGTTGGCGGTGACCATTCCGCCCGGGGTCAGCGACGGCACCAAAATGCGGTTGCGGAACCAGGGCGCCCCGTCACCGACGGGCGGGGAACGCGGCGATCTGATCCTGGTTATCAAAACCTCGCCCCATCCCTTTTTCCGTCGAAACGGACAGAACCTGGAACTGACCCTTCCCGTCTCCATCTCGGAAGCTGCCCTGGGAGCCTCCGTCGACATCCCCACGCCCAACGGGACCGTCACGCTGACCATCCCCGCGGGCAGCAGCGGCGGAAAGAAGTTGCGTCTCAAAGGCCAGGGAGTGCCATCCAAATCTGGCCCGGCCGGCGACCTGATCGTTCAACTTCAGATCGAAGTCCCAAAGGCGATCGACGAAGCGTCGCGTGAACTCTTGAAAGAGTTCGCGGAGAAGAATCCGCAGACGCTCCGCACCGGCTTGGTGTTTTGACACCGCCGTGTCGCCCGTGTCGGATTCCCCCTTGGTCTCAGTTCTATCTGGTCCCAGTTCCACTTGGTTCCCGACCTTGCGATCGACCGTCATGCCACGCAGCGACCACGGCTTCTCGAAACAGAAACGAATCACCAGCGGACAGACCATCACGCGGGTCCTTCGCGGCGGCGGTTGCGCCGCCGACGACTGCCTGGTCGTGTTCGTGATGCCGCGTCCCGCCGCGTCGTCGTCCGGCCCGCAGCGTCGCTTGGGCGTGACGATCCCCAAAAAGACCGGCAACGCGGTGGTGCGCAACCGCTGGAAGCGTTTGATCCGCGAAGCGTTCCGCACCCAGCAGTCGGAACTGCCGCCGAATGTGGAACTGGTTGTTCGCCCGAAGAAGGGTGCCGTGCCGCAGTGGGCGAAGATTCGTCGCTCGCTGCCGCGTCTGACCCGCCGGGCGCTCGGCCGCGCTGCAGGTTAGCGGGACAGCGCCACTTTGGGTGAGCCGCGTGGCGCTGCCGCGGGTTTTCTCGGCTGAACCGGCGGCCAGCGTCTTGCCGCTCATTGCACTGCGATCGCGGCGGAAAGCCACGCCCTGGCGAGCGTAGCTACGGTCTTCCGACAACGCCTCTCTGGACGGCGCCACATCGTAAGCAGAATCATTGTTTGTCAGGAATTGGATGTGGCTACCGTCGCCAGACCGTGGCAGTGCCGCACTTTCCAAGCTCTATCGCGTGTGGCTACCTGCAAAGCGCTGCGGTCCAATTAGAATTGGCAACACCGTCTGGGAACGCCTCGGCGTTGCGATCGAGATCGATTGGGTTTCCATGGCCTCGATTTGGACTCGCTGCGCGGACGCCGTTGACACGCCGCGTCGTGTCTTTCAGCCCCTCCGCAATGTCTGAACGATGTGATGAAGGTTCAATGTCCGCGTTGTCAGAATCGACCGAATGAGTGCTTTCGGTCCCGCTGGTTCAACCAGTTGCTGGCCATCCCGCGGCTCCGCTTTCGCTGGCGTTGCATGCGTTGCGGAGTCACCTTCACCGCGTGGATGTGGGCGCCGCCACCGTCCAACGACGCGTTTCCTTCGCAACACCAACCGGACCGGACGCAGTCGGACTGACGAACGAAGCCATCAGGACACCGCGGACGCCGACGCCAACGCACAGTAGTCCGGGCGGGAGGCCGCCGTCGGGTGGCGATACGACCGGACAATTTGATTGTTTTGGACCAAGAACACGCCCGGCATTTGAAACCCGTCGCCGTCCAGTTTTCCGATTCCATGGCGATCCAGAATCGCGGCCAAGAATCCACGCCACCAAACCGTCGGACCAAACAATTGGCGTAACGTTCCGCGTGGCAGTTGGTACGCACGGTACAGTTCGCAAGCCGGATCACCAATCCGATGCAGGTCCTGCAGACCGTACTTGCGGAAGACCGCATCCGAATCGCTGTCGGCGTCATCGTCGGCTAAGTGCACCAGCACAATCGTTTTGCCATCCCGCTCAATCTCGCCGCGCTGCCGCGCCAAGTCCGAGAGTGCTTCGCGGCAAAACGTGCACCCGCTGTGTCGCAAGAAAACAACCAATGTCGGCGAGTGTTGCGAGAGCTCGGCGATCGTCTGGCCGTGTTGTGATCGAAACCGGTGGTTGATCACCTCCGGCGGCTGAGCCTCCGCTTGACTCCGCCGCCTTGCGCTCCAGGATCGAGCGGCTTGGTACAGAATCACGCTGAACGGCACCCACCAGATCAAGTCATTGGCGACGATGGTCCAGACCCACGACGTCGGCAGACGTTCTGGTGCATCGGCCGGAACGGTCACCAGGTGATACAGCATCCCAACCGGCCCCAGCACTTTTCCCAGCAGTCCGACCAGGACGATCGGCCAATGCCGATACGGTCGCGACGCGGCAATACCGTACCCGATGCCGTAAACTCCCACCACCATGCCGACGCACTGCCAGATCGACGGGTACCGCGGAACCGGGATCCCGGTCCAATGGAACAAGTCGTCCGGCCGCACGACTACCCACAATCCCCATCCCAGGTTGTAAATCCCCGCGACAATCAGTACCCAAGACATCCAGCGTGGAGCGGCTAGCGATTCGGTTTGATCGGACGGTGCAGATGGCATGTTCGGGTTCCGGAAACGTGTTTCACCCTGAATACTGTTGCCCCGGCGTCAAGTCGCCGAGGCCCGCCAAACGATTTCAAAGAGTCACGATGCGAGAACACACGATCAGCCATCGAGTCCGCTACGACGAGTGCGATCCGATGGGGTTTGTCCACCACAGCGTCTATCTGCAGTTCTTTGAAATGGGGCGAACAGAGTTGTTGCGTGCCAGCGGCGGCCGTTACCGCGACATGGAAAACGAAGGCATGCTGGTCGTCGTGGCCCGCGTCGACTGCCGATACAAATCGCCGGCCCGCTACGACGATCTGATTGAAATCCACACTCGGATCGACAAGGTCACGGCGGGCAAGATTCTGCATGGGTACACGATCACGCGTGATCAGACCACCCTGGTCACCGCCGAAGTCACCTTGTGCGTCATCGACCGTCAAGGCCAACTGCAGCGGGTGCCGCAAAGCCTGCTCGATCAGTACGGCAATGGATGATTTGCCGAACAATCAACCGCGCGGCAACCAGTTGGACATCGCGACGGACTCCTCCAACTTCAAACGGCCCTGACACCGCATCTCTTCCTCGGCCGCGGCCATGCGGATGTGAACGATCACGTCATCGCCGGTCGGCAATCGATCCTGCCAGGCGATCGGGATGTGGATCCCGCTGACCGGGGCCGAACGAATCAACTCACGGACCTGGTCGGGGGTAAAATCCCAGCGTCCCACGCGCGGGTCGTCCGACGTGTCATTCGGATCGAGCACCACCACGGTCAGTGCCGCGTCCACTTCGAAGTCGTCCAAGGACAACGTGCTGCCTTCCGGATCCGCAACGGTCAGGATCAAGTACAGGCCGTCGATGTCGCTGTCGTCATCGAACTGGTGCCCGCCCGACAGCCCGTCGTGTAACTCCAGGTGATCCGGTTCCGGTGGTGGTTCCAGTGTCGGCGACTGATACCGCAACATCTTCGTACCGGGAGGCAATTCGATTTTTCCCGGCGGCTGGTCGTCGTTACCGGGCGGTTGCAGTTCGCCGGGGATCACGGGCGGCACCTGTTGGTCGTCCGCGGTCGGCGGTTGGGGGTCCGGTGTCGGTTCCACACCGGACTTCTCGTCAGGGGTTGGAAGCGGAATCGATTCCTCTTGCGATTCGTCGCCGGATGATTTGGCGGGTCCGCTCGCCTGGTCAGAATTCGCGCCGGGATCCTTCAAAGGCTCTTCGCCGGGCGCCTCCATCGTCTGACCGGGTGGTGGGGGTGCTGGAAGCTCACCAAATTCGCGATCTGGCGCGGCGCCGGATCCGTCATCCAGGAACGGATCCCCGAGTTCCTCTTTGTCGGCCTGACCGGCCGAGTTCCGTGTCCGATCTTCTGGCGGGTCCAAAATGATCTCGTCGGTCGGATGCAGCTGGATGCCGTCGCCGGTTTGCTGCGCCCGCTGGAGTTCGTCTCGCAACACACGGTTCTGATAGTCGGCCGCGTACAGCTTGTCTTCCAACACCCGGATCTCACGGGTCAGCTTGGCGTGATACAAATCCTGCTGTGCGCGCCCGCGACAGCCGCTGGTCAACAGCAGGATTGCGACGAAGCCGGACGCCACGCAAATGGGCACCGAAGCTCCGCCGGATCCGCCCAGCGCAACGACGCCACGCGGCCGGTTCACCGAAGCGAGCCGACCTGGCAGCAAGCGACCAAGATCACGCGGGAAGGAATTCACCAATTTCGCCGAAACGGGAACGTTTGCCTCAAGAAACTCGGATTCACGGCCGACAGGCCGTCCTCAGCGTTTCGATTAGCAAGACCGGTGGGACGAGGTCAAGAGTCGTCGCCTGCGGGCTTTTGATGGCATTGATGCGAGCCCCAGCCCTGACACGCTGGGCTGCACAAACCGTCGAACCTGCGGCCCGACCAACGAAACGGCTGCGCTGTCTGACGTGCTCTGTCCCCGTAAATCACTGTCCCCGTGAATCAGGCGTGTGCTGCCTGACATGCTCTGTCCCCGGTTTGACGTGCCCCCCTGTCCGGTCTGACGTGTCCCCGCGAATGACTGAATGATCGTCTGACGTGCTCTGTCCCCGATCCGACGCGCACGACCAACGAAACCGCCGTGCTGTCCGACGTGCTCTGTCCCCGCGAATGCTGTCCCCGCGAATGATCCCTGCCCGGTTTCGGGGCAACGCCCCGATCGTTTGTTTAGCCCGGCCCATCGGGCCCATCGGGCCGGGGATCCTGCGGGCGCAATCAACCACAAGGGCCAACGGCCCGTCCGTTTGTTTCGCCGGGCGAAGCGCCGGGCCGTTGAACGACCGCACGCCCAGGCGGCCCAGACAAAACAGGCAACTTATTCCGACTGGGCCGGCTTTGACGATTTTTCTGGTTTTTCCGATTTTGTCTGCAGGGCAGTTTCGTGCTTCGTCGATATCGCATCTGACTGGTCGTGCCAGCCGTACCAAGAGGTCACGGCGGCACTCCGAAAACTCAGGCTGCCCCGACCTGCGGGAGCGGCCGAAAGGTCACACGCTTCCGGCGTGATCCGAGGCCTTTCAGGAGTTTTATCCCCCCCGAGTCTCAATTGGTGACGACCGTGCCTACACTTCGAAAGCTTTCCCCTCTCGCAGCCGCGTTTTCCGCGGCCCTGACGTTTGGCTGGAGCGGCGCCTTGACGGCAACCGCGCAGTCCGCGTCAGGCTACACCGACGGACCGAACTCCCGAACCACTCAGCGCTCCGTTGTCCAACAAGCTGCCCGAGCGAGCTGGACGCCGACTCGGGGATCCGGCACGACGAGCACCAGCGATGCCGACGCGGGATACCAGCGTGCACCGCAGACGAAAGCCGTCAAGAACGCCCGCGTGCTTCGCCCCAACCCGCAGCACCGCAGCGCCCCGGCACGTTCTACCGCGACCGGATCCAAGCGAACCAGTGCAATTGCCCAAGCCCAATACAGCGTGCCGGCACCGCCCCCGATCGAAGGTGAAACCATCGTCGAAGGTGACGTGATCTACGAGGGTGCGGTGGTCGACGGTTACGGCCCCACGCTTGCCGCCCCGATGGGTGCGCCCTGCGGTTGCGACTCACCCGGATGTGACTCGATGGGTTATTGCGAATCGGATTGTGGCTGCAGCCTGTGCGGCGAAGCCCCCAGCGGACGCGCTTGGCGACCGGCGATCACACTCAGCTTGCCGCAGGACGGTTGGGTTTCGTTCGAAGCATTGCACATGTGGCAAGACGGCATGGACTTGCCGCCGCTGATCACCACGTCGCCATCGGGCACATCGCGTGCGAATGCGGGCGTGCTGACGCGGCCGGGCACCCGGACGTTGTACGGCGATGGCGAAGTCCTGGATGACACGTTCAGCGGCGGACGGCTGCGGTTCGGATTCTGGCTGGACCGCTGCCACACCTGGGGACTGGGCGGCGAGTACCTGGAGCTGGATGAAGAAAACGAACGGTTCTCGAGAACCAGCACCGGAACGCCGATCTTGGCTCGACCTTTCTTCAACACCTTGACCGGCAATGAAGACGCCGAACTGATTGCCTTTCCCGGCGTGATCGGTGGCACGGCGACGGTGGATGTCCGCAGCCAACTCTCCGGCGGAGGCTTCTACCTGCGAAAGCTGACCAATTGTGATGAAGGCTGCCGGGCCTGGTTGTTCTGCGGTTGCAACGGCCATTTCTGCAGCCGTTCGGAAATCCGCGTCGGCTACCGCTACCTGGAACTGGACGAAGGCGTGAGCATTCGCGAAGAACTGGTCAGCAGCGACAGCACCAGTCCGGGCAGCTTCGACATCACGGACTCATTCACCACGCTCAACCAGTTCAACGGTCTGGACCTGGGTTGGAATTATCGTGTGACCCGCGGCTATTGGACCTACGACGGGCTGATCCGACTGGCGGTGGGGAATACCAACCAAACGGTCAAGATCAACGGCAACACGACCATCACCGACCCGAACAATCCGCCGGCGGAATCGTTCAACGAAGGCTTCCTGGCCGTCAATTCGAACATCGGGGAATACGAGAACGACGAGTTCACCGTCGTGCCCGAATTGAATCTGACGTTGGGCTACCAGTTGACCGACCACCTAAAGGTGAATGTCGGCTACACCGGCATCTACTGGTCCAACGTGGTGCGTCCGGGACAACACATCCCGACGCTCTTGAATCCCGACCTGTTGCCGCCGGATCTGGAAGATCCGATGGGGGACGCCCGTCCGCTGTTCGCTTTGGACACCACCGACTACTGGGTCCACGGGATCACCTACGGCCTGGAATATCGCTGGTAATCGTTACAACGTGATCAGGGGTAAATTCTTCGCGGGAGCGGGCCGATAGCAGCGACTGAGACTATTCCCCCCGCACCCGCGATCGTTGCCATCTCACCATGCGTGTTTCACGTCTCCCCGTGAAACATCGACGGTCGCGACACCCCAGCACAGGAACACCCCCATGGTCTGGCAGCGAATGATTCAGCGACTTCGCCGTCGCAATCGTCGATCCAACAACACGTGCCACGAGACGAATCCGCGACGTTCACTCCGACTTGAATCACTTGCGAAACGTGAGTTGCTGGCCAGCGACTTGGGCGTGATCACCGGTGTCTCCTACATCGATCTGACCGGTGACGGCTTGACGGCGGACGACACCCGCCTGGAAGGCGTCACGGTCGAACTGTTCCGCGACGTCGACGCCAACGGAGTATTGGACGCGGCCGACGGGGCGGCCATCGATTCGCAGGTCACCGACGCCGACGGTCAGTATCGATTTGCGGGCCTGAACGCGGACACGTTTTTCGTGGTCCAACAAAACGCGGCGGGTGACATCCTGGAACCCGGACCGGTCGCGGTCACCATCGCTGACGACAGCGGCGCCTTGCTGGTGACAATCGACGACTTCACCACCACGGCCCAGGACGTGATGGCAACCACCACGGTCGCCACCGACAGCAGTTCCTTGGAGGCAACCGAAACACTGGGCGGCTTCCGGGACATGAGCGTCACCCGGACCAGCGACATCGGCGTGATCAACGTGGTCACCGATCCGCCGCCAGACCTCTTGTCGGTCGGTTCGCAAACGGAATCCGAAGGTGTCGTGCTGTTGCAATACGACGGCGACGACAATTCGCTGACCCTGGATCCGACGGGGCTGGGTGGAATCGCCTTGGCGGGAGGCGCATCGACCGACCCGGTCGACCCCGGCACCGGCATCCTGATCGATGGATCCTACCAGAACGCTGGCGACCAGATCACCGTCCGCATTTACACCGACGCCGACAATTTTGCGACCGCAACCGCCGACATCCCCGAGGACACCGGCGTCGTTGGAGAGCAGGAACAGATCTTCATTCCGTTCGCCGACTTCACCGCCACCGGCACACCGAACTTCAATGACGTCGGCGCCATTGAATTCGAGATCACCGTCTCGGCCAACAATGACGGAACCTTCGTCAACTTCAATTCACTTGGTTCCAACGTCCAGACGGTCAACCTGGCCAACACCCAGCTGATGTCCTTGGGCGGCAACGTCTTCCGAGATGCCGGAGGCGGTACGGACACAAACAATGGCATGCTCGACGCCGGTGAACCCGGAATCGAAGGTGTGGTCGTCGATCTGTACGCCGAACCGGAAGGCGGCGGAGCGATCGACCCGAGCAACCAAACTCCGATCCAGTCGACGACCAGCGATGCCGACGGCAACTACCGGTTCGATGAATTGGCCCCCGGCGACTACGTGGTCGTGATTCCTCAATCGGAATTCGCTGAGACGGAACCGCTGTTCGGGTTCGTCACCAGCACCGGCAACGATCCGGTGCCCGATCCAAACGACGACGTGGTCGGGGACGACAACGGGGAGTTCGTCGAAGGTGTGGGCCTGGTCACCGGCGTGGTGGAGCTGACCGTCGGTGGAGAATCCGTTGACGACGGCGATACCGACAGCAACACCAATCTGACCGTCGGCTTCGGCGTCGTCCCAACGATCGATCTGCAGGTCACCAAGACCCTGGACGAAACCGCTTCGGACCTGCAGGAAGGTGGAACGGCATTCTTCGACATCACGTTCCAGAATGGCGGTCCGGCCGACGCAACCAATGTGGTCCTGACCGATGTCCTGCCGGCAGGTTTGACGCTGGACCCGACCAATTCCGACTTCGGTAGCTTCACGCCCACCATCGACGGCCAAAACGTCAGCATCAATGTCGGTTCGCTCGCGTCTGGCGCCACCGGTTCGATTCGGATCGCGGCGGACATCGCGACCGGACAAACCGCAGACCTGACCAATACGGTTTCCATCGACGGTGACGAGGTGGACGTTGACCCGGACAACAATACCGACGACGCGGTGTTGGATCTGGTCAACACGGACCTGGAGATCACCAAAAGTGACAATACGGATGGGCCGGTCGTCGCCGGTGAGCAGTTCACCTACACGATTAAGGTAAGCAACGTCGGTCCGGACGATGCAACCGGTGTCATCGCCACCGACAACCTTCCCGACGACGTCACGTTCGTCAACGCGACGTTTGTCACCGGCAGCGGCACCGTCACGGAAGATCCGACGGGCAGCGGCGATTTGACCATCGAGATCGGCGACCTTGCGGCCAACGGCGAAGTCACGGTCGACATCGTCGTGCTGGTCAACAGCGACGCCGCCGACATGCTGACCAATCAGGCTTCCGTCACCTCCACGCCGAACAACGACAACAACCCCAGCAACGACACGGTCCAGGAAATGACCGATGTCGAACGCAACGTCGATGTGGAGATCACGAAGACGACCACCGACACCGCGACAGCCGGAGGCCAGCTGACCTACACGATCGATGTGTCCAATGCCGGACCGAGCGACGCCCGCGACGTGGAGGTCACGGACACCTTGGCCGCCGCGTTGACTTTCGTCAGCTTCGACGCCGGCACCACCGACGTCACCATCGACCAGACCGGCCAGGATCTGACCTTCGACGTCGGAACGCTTGCCAGCGGGGAGACCAAGACGTTCACGATCACGGTGGACCTGGCTTCGTCGGCAACGGGAACGCTGAGCAACACGGTGGATGTCACCACCACTGACAACGACACCGACAACACCAACGACAGCGACACCCTGGACCTGGCCGTCGGGACCGCAACCGATTTGGTCTTGACCAAGGAAGTGGACGCAGCGACCGCCGTTCCCGGCGAAGACACGCTGACGTACACCTTCACGATCTCCCACGACACCGATAGCGCCAGCGATTCCGGCGAAGTCACCTTCACCGATGCGTTGCCCGCCGGGGTGACCGGCGTGACGATCGACGCCCCCGAGGCAACGTCGTCCGGGTTTGATACGGACATGCAAACCGTGACGATCGTGTTCGATCCGATCCCGATTGGTCAAACCCGCACTTTCACCGTCACCGCAAGCGTGAATGAGGATGCGACCGGCACCATCGAGAACACCGGCAGCATCACCGTCGACGGCGGTGACATGGACACCGCAAACAATTCGGCCACGGCGACCACCGACGCCACGCCAGAATTCGATGTGACGATCGACAAGACGGTCGATGACAGCACGCCGGACCCCGGCAGCAACGTTACCTACACGATTGACCTGACCAACGATGGTCCCAGCACGGCCACCGGAGTGATTCTGACCGATGACGTGCCGACCGGCTTGACGTTCGTCAGCGGGACGCTGGATGGTCAGTCCGCAACGCTATCCGGCTCCACGGTCACCTTCCCGGAGATCACGCTGGAAGATGGCGAAACCCTGACCGCAACCCTGGTGTTCACCGTCGGCATCGACGCCGACGGTACCATCACCAACACGGCATCGGTGACCGCCGACGACGGCGAAACCGACACCGAAAACAATTCCGACCAGGCGGCGATCACCGCGTCTCCGATTGCGGACCTGACCGTCACGAAAACCGTCGATGAAACGGCAGCCCAAATCGGGGAGACGCTGACGTACACAATCACGGTAACCAATGACGGCGTCTCCACCGCCATTGACTCCGAAGCCGTGGATACCCTGCCCGCCGACTTCAATTTCGTCAGCGGCACGGGCCCGAACGACGAAGCGCTGACCGTCAGCAACGGGACGATCACCGTCGACGGTGGAGACCTGGCTCCGGGAGAAAGCTTCACGTTCACGGTCTCCGGCACCATTGACACGGACGCCACCGGCACGCTGACGAATAACGTCGCCGTGACGACCGCAACGACGGAATCCAGTACCGCCAACAACTCGGCCTCCGCCGCCACCACGGTGGATCCCGTCACCAGCACGATCTCCGGAACCGTCTACGTTGACAGCAACAACAACGGCGTCCAGGACTCCGGCGAAGAAGGCATCGAGGGAGTCGAACTTCGGCTCAGCGGTACCGACAGCCAAGGCAATCAGATCAACCGTGTCGTCACCACCGATGCGGACGGGGTGTACGAATTCGACCAACTTCCCGCGGGGACCTATCGCATCGATCAGGTTCAGCCGGACGGATTCCGCAGCGGACAAGAAACCGTCGGCACCGGTGCCACGGCCACGGCGGTCGACAACGCGTTCACGGATCTGGAACTTGGCGTGGACACCGATGCCATCGATTTCAATTTTGCCGAACTAGAAGAGCGACTATCGAAGCGACGATTCCTTGCATCGTCCTGACCGGGTCAACCGAGTGGCCGCGGCGCGTTTCTCAGGGAGCCGGTGAAGAACTGAAACGCGACCGACAGACGGCCCTCGGAAAAACCGGTCTGGATCAAGCAAGGAACTGCGAGACGCACGGCCTTTCGGGGGGAAGGCCGTGCGTTTTTTTATGCGAGGAAATAGGGGACGGGGGTCAATAGTGCTAGGAAAAGGGGACGGGGGTCAATAGTGCAAAGCACCAGAAGGGCCGTTCCGGCTATTGACCCCCGTCCCCTTTTCCAGACGCCGTCCCCTTTTCCAGACGCCCATTCAATCTCGATTGCGTTCCAGAAAGCAAAGCTCTTGATACAGCATTGACGTCTTCGGCATGGCAACGCCGGCCGCCGCCGCGGTGTCGATCGGCGTTCGCAGAATCGTTCGAAGTTCCATCGGACGGCCGGCCAGGTAGTCCAACCGCATGCTGCTATCGTAGGGAACCATCTGACGCGTGTGGTCGATCGTTTTCTCGATCCATTCGTCTCCGATCGATGCTCCGCATGCTGAACCCGCCGCATGGACTTCCGTGATGATGTCACGTACCAGCCGGACCGCATCCTCATCTCCGACCAACTTATCCGTCGAAGCATTCAATGCGACCGACAAACCGTTGAAAGGGATATTCCACATCAGCTTGCGCCAGCGGACGGTATTGAGATCTTCGGAAGTTAGAGTTTCGATTCCGGCCTCCGTCATGTCCCGGCAAATGGACTCGGCCAAACCGATCGTTTGCGAGTTGCATTCCAAGGGGCCAAAAACGATCCGCCCGTAGTCCAGATGCTTGATGTGCCCGGGCCCCACCTTGTTGCTACACAGAAAACAGCATCCGCCCAGAACGCGCTGCCGGCCGACAAACTCCGCGACTTCCTGCTCGACGCCCAAACCATTCTGCAGCACAAGGACCGCGCCGCCACCGGACGTTGGTGGCGGCAACAATTGCGGCAGCAAATGATTATTGACCGTTTTCAACGCCAAAATGGTGACGTCACACGGCGGCATCGAAGCAACGGACTGGTGCGCGTGAACTTCCGGTAATTCGAAATCACCCCAGTGACTTTCGATCTTGAATCCATTCGCTTTGACGTGGTCGTAGTCCGAATGCAATAAAAAGTGGACGTCGTGCCCCTGGCGGGCCAGCATGGATCCGTACAGGGCCCCCAGGGCGCCGGAGCCGATGATCGCGTAGCTGTGTTTTGTCATGTTGATCCGTGCTGCAAGAGAATTCGCGTCAACCTGCCGCGATTGAGTTCTGATCGATCACACGTTTCAGCCGGGCTGCTCGGTCAGGCCGCGTCGCCAAGATCCAGCCGCTTCCCATAACGACGCAGCACCTGCGCTTTGAGCGCGGTCCATTGGGCGTCGTCCAGATTCGGATCTTCGTCGATCAAACGCTGAGCAATCTGCCGCGCGACGTGCAGAATGTCCAGGTCCTCGATCACATTTGCGATCCGCAGAGGCGGCAAACCGCTTTGACGCGCCCCCAGAACGTCGCCTGGACCGCGGAGCCGGAAGTCGGCCTCGGCCAGTTCAAATCCGTCATCGGTGCTTTCAAAAACCTGCAACCGTTCATACTCCTGCGGCGGTTGCTGACCGTCGGTAAACACGCAAACGTGCCCGGTATGGGTCCCCCGAGACACCCGCCCCCGCAATTGGTGCAACTGTGCCAAGCCGAATTGTTGCGCCCCCAAAATCGTCATCACGGTCGCGTTGGGGACGTCGATTCCAACCTCAATGACGGTGGTCGTGACCAGCAAATCGATCTCGCCCTCCGCAAACTCGTTCATCAACCGAATCTTTTCCTCATTGCCCAATTGCCCGTGCAGCAAAGCCACGCGACGGTCAGGGAAGGTTTCGCGTTGCAGCTGCCGGAACACCGCCTCCACCGACGAAACGTCCTCTTCCGATGAGAGCTCGGTCTCCGCGTCATCCGGCAATTCTCCCGGTCCCTGTTGCGTGTTGGCCCCGGATGCACTGACACGCGGCGCGACCACGAACCCCTGGCGTCCCTCGTTTAATTGCTGGCGAACAAAGTCCCACCAACGGCGTTGCCATTCCGGCCGGCCCAGGTAAGTCTTGACACTCCCGCGCCCCGGCGGTTTCTCCCGCAACGTGGTCAGTTCGACATCGCCAAACACGGTCATCGCGACACTGCGTGGAATTGGTGTGGCGCTCATGACCAGGTAGTGAGGATCGATTCCTCCGCTGCGGAGCGCGACCCGTTGACGGACACCGAACTTGTGCTGCTCGTCGATCACGCACAGCCCCAGACTTTTGAATTCAATTCCGTGCAACAACGCCTGCGTTCCAACAAGCAGGTCCAATTCGCCGGACGCGGTTTTTGCCATCACGTCCCGCCGTTGGCCGGCAGTCAGCGATCCGCAGATCAGGCCGATGCGGACACGGCTGTCGGCCAACATTCGGCACAAGGTCTGGTAATGTTGCCGCGCCAGAACCTCGGTCGGTGCCATCAGGACGGCCTGGTGGGAATTGCCAACGGCCAACATCATCGCATAGATCGCGACGACCGTCTTGCCGCTGCCGACGTCCCCCTGAAGCAGTCGATTCATTGGGAATTGTCGCCCCATGTCGCCGGCGATTTCCCTCATCGCTGCTCGCTGATCTCCCGTCAATTCGAAAGGGAACCGGTTGGTGATGCGTGCATCCAACAGAGCGGAACTTGTCAACGGGCTGGATTGCAAACTGGTGGTCAATTGACGCCGGCGCATGGCCAACGCTAATTGCATGACCAACAATTCTTGAAACACGAACCGGGTCCGGGCCCCCAGCAGGGCGTCGCGATCTTCGGGACGGTGAATCGCCCTCAGGGCCGTTTGGACATCGGGCAGGGGCGATCGCAGATTCATCCCGCCGGCGCGGAGTGCCTCGGTGGCTTCCTGACGCAGTGTTTCCGGCAACGCTTCGCTCAGCGAGTCCACCAACGCGTCCGCGGCGGCCGTCACCCAGGCCCGCATTTCGTGTTGCTTGACGCCTTCGGTCAGCGGATAAATCGGCAGGATTTCAGGCCGATCGATCTCCGACTGCTCGTCCAGGAACGTCACCTTTGGATGAACGAACTCCCATCGCAACCCGTTCAGTTTGGGCTGGCCGCTGATCATCACCCGTCGGTCAAAGACCAACTGTTCGGCGCGGAAGGGTTGATTGAAAAAGACAATCCGGACCGCCCCCGATTCGTTCTCGACCACCGCTCCGAAGATTGATTTTCCTGGACTGCGCGACACCAACTCCGCATCGGTGATGGTCCCAACCAGTGACGCCGGTTCGCCATCCCGAAGTTGATCAACGGACTTCGGCGGCGCAGGGAACTCGTAGTCACGCGGGAAACAGAACAGCAGGTCACCCACCGTCCGCAATCCAAGCTTTTTCAACCGGTTTCCGCGCGTCGGACCGACGCCGGGAAGGTACTGGACCGGCGTGGACAAACTGGTTTGAGCGGACGCGTCTGTCATCACTTCACTCGCTGATCCGGAAACACGACGGCCAGCAGGCACCTCCACCGAGTCTCGCGGGCAGATCCTGCTACGCGTTCGCCTGGCCTTTGATGGTCCGCTGGGCAACCTCCCAGGCGCTCTCCAAGTGTTCAGAATAGCGGTCGGGCGACAACAGTTCCTCGACCGGAACGGCCGCCGTGATTTCAATCAACCAGCCGACGCCATAGGGATCCGCGTTGATCAGGGCGGGATCCTCCAGGACGGCGGGATTGATCGCGGAAAGCGTGCCCGCGATCGGCGCGTACAAATCACTTTCGGCTTTCTTGCTTTCAATCGCGCCAATCATTTGCCGCTTGCCGATCGTGGTGCCGGGATCCAGTTCCCAGTCCAAAAAGTAGACGTCTTGCAGCAACCGCACAGCATAGGCCGACAACCCGAACCGCCAGCGGATCTCCGACGACGCATCGGCCGTGCGTTGCGTCCAGTCCAAGAAACGATCGTCGAGCCCGATCGGCCGCGCCCACATGTGATTGGTCGCGTAACAACGATCGCGAGGAAACTTGGCCGTGAACTCGCCCATTGCGAACGAGAAGAAATCGGCTGCCGGATCGGACTGCATACGGATGACGCTTTCGCGAACGAGGACGGATCAGGTGTAGCGGACGTTCCGGTGTTGCGGTTCGAAAAACGCCGGTAGCATCGCGTCCACACGCAGCAAACCGTAACGTGTCAGCTCGACCCGCTGGTCGTTGACTTTGGCCCAGCCGTCTTCGACGTATTGGTCCCACTGCTGCTGCCAGTGGCTGACGATATCGATTCCAAACTTTTCCTGGAAGTAGCTACGGTCAAGGTACCCTCGTTTGAGCAGCAAGATCATCTCGCGGATCAATTTTTGCTCGGGCGTGGGGACATACCCGCGGCCCAGCGGCAGGGATCCAGATTCAATCGTGCTGAGGTAGTCCTCCAGTTCCGCCACGTTTTGGTAATGCACGCCGCTGACGTGCCCAAAACTGGCAATGCCGGTGGCCAACAGGTCCGCTCCCTTCCACAGGTTGTCGCGGTAGGAAAAATTCACCTTCGACGGATCTTTGACCACGGTGTAGGCGCTGCTAACGCTGTAGCCGGCGTCCAGAAACTCATTGAAGGCGTAATCGACCCAGGCACGTTTGGTGGCCCAATCCGCGACCGGACTGCTGCCAGAATTCTCCAGAATGTCCTTGCTGTAGACGGTGTTGAACGGCAACTCCATCTGGTAGATGGTCACGCTTTCCGGAGACATCTCGATGGTCTGGCGGACATTGTTCTTCCAGTTGTCCCAGGTTTCGCCCACCATTCCGGAAATCAAATCGATGTTGACGTTGGGGAACTCGGCTTCGGCGATCCACTCCCAGGCTCGGAAGACTTGTTTGGACAAGTGGGCTCGCCCGTTCTCCTCGAGCAATTGATCCGAAAAGTTCTCCACGCCCAGACTCAAACGCGTCACACCCAGTTCTTCGCGAAGCGTCTTGACCTTTGTCTCGCTAAGCGTGCCCGGCTCGCACTCAAACGTCACCTCTTCGGCGCCGTCCCAGGTGATGTGCTGTCGAAGGCGTTCGGCCAACTTGGTCAGCTGTTTCGGAGAAAGAAAACTGGGCGTCCCGCCGCCAAAGTACACGAATCGGAATGGCCGATCCTTCATCACCGCCTGTTGGGAAACCATCGAAATTTCGTTGCACAGCGCGTCGACGTAACGCTGCACTTCCGGGGCTTTGACGTCGGTGAACACCTTGAAGTAACAAAACTTGCAACGCTTGCGGCAGAAAGGAATGTGCAAGTACAGCCCCAGCGGTGTCGTCTCCTGCGGGGGACTGCTGAGTGCTTGACGGACGTCATCCAGATAGTCTTTTTTCCACTGACTGTAAGGCGGGTAGTTGGAAATGAAATAGCTGCCGACTTCGGTTTTGGATTCACTAGCGGCGGATGACATGGCGTTATGGGAAAGCGGGTAGCGTGTCAATTTGAACGCAATCATTGTAGCCGGTCGTCAGGCGTTGAGTCATCCTGGAACCTGCCGATGACCGCTCGGCCGACCCTTTGCGACCGCCGCGGCGGCGGTTGACACCGCGATTTGCCGTCTGAATCGGTGTGCGTTGCTCGTCGCGAACCGTTCGTGATCGGAGCGACCGGAGACCCGCGAATGTGGACACGCATTCCCCACGACAGGGCCGGCGGCGTACGGCTTTGCTACCGTCTCTCACGGTCGCAATGTCTCTCCCGGCACCACGTGCCCGGATCGGTCACTCCTGGTGGGGCGTGATCCGACGGGCATCGACCGGAGGCTCGGATTCGTCGTCGTGCTCCAAACGGGCCTTGGGGTCCGACCCGACCGTTTTGGCCAGGTAGTGCCCCAACGGACTGGCCATCAGGCTGGGCAACAGAAAGACGTCGCCGAACAAGGCCGCCGAAAGCAGACCGAACATCAGCAGCGCAAATTGGCTCGTCGGCACAAAATCGCTGAACCAGTACACCATCAGCGACAAACCACAAACCATCGTGGTCTGCAGCATCGCCCATCCACACTGTGCCAGGGCACCATGAGCGGCGCGAATCTGCCCCAACCCCTGTGCCCGGCGTGAACCGAACCGAGAAAGCAGGTGCACCGTGTCGTCGACCGCGATTCCCAAGGCCACACTTGCCGACATCACCGATCCGATGTCCAGCGGCACCTGCCGAAGCCCCATCCAGCCGAACAGTGCCACGGTGGGAAACAGGTTGGGGATCATCGCGATCAGTCCGCCGCGAAGACTGCGCAGGACAAACACCATCACCACACCGACGACCGCAAACGCCGTCAGAAAACTGCGAAACAAATCGCCCAGCAACACGATCTGGGCCTCGTGCACGACCACGGCCGGTCCAGTCAACGTGAAAGTCGGATGGAGGGTGCTTTCCTCGATCGCCTGCTGAACGGTTTCGCGAATCTGCTCCAACGACACGGAGTAATCGACATCGTGTGGCTCCCACAATCGCAGCGTGACGCGCCAGACCTCCGAGTCCTCGTCTCGGGAGATCATGCCCAGCTGGCCCAAACCGCTTTCTTCATCGCGGATCATTTTGGCCACCGCCGCACGCGTCGCGCTGGCCGACAGAGAACGGCCGCTGGGCAACGTCCGGATAAAACTGATCGCGGAGATGACGCCCCCGACCGGTTCACTTTGGATCGAAGCCAAGTGCACATTGCGGACAACTTCCAAGCGATCCAACGGGTTGTCTTGCTCTTGCAAAGGAGGAAAGCGGATCAGCAGCTCGGCCGTCGAGGTCGCACCCACATTCTCCTCGAACCACGCGTACTCATTGCGGATCGGACTTCCCGGTTGAAACATCCTCAACAGGTTGACCGACGTTTCCAGGGAGAAGAGTCCGCTTGCAAGCGATCCTGCCAGCAGCAGGAAAAAGATGATGATCGGCCACGGACGCGACAGCCGGGTGCGGACCCAGTTGAACACCGGTCCCCGCGTGTGCGGCGGCCCAGGTTCCGGTTCCTGATCGCTTTCACGGTACTTCAACCGCTTGGAAAGCTTTCGCTCACTCCACTCACGGCTAAGGATCATTGCCCCCGGAAGCACGATCAGCAACAGAAACAATGTCGACAAGACTCCGATGGACGAAACGAAACCGAACACGCGAATCGGCTCGATGCGAACGAGCATCAGGGATCCCAGACCGACAACCGTCGTGCCGGTCGCCAAAAAGCAGGGCACGATTCCGGCACGCAACGCACGTCGCGCCGCTTGGCTGGGAGAGAGTTCCGGGAATTCGTGCGACGCGTCGATGAAATAGTTGCTGAGGTGAATTCCCGCCGAGATCGTCAACACGAAGATCAGAGGCGGCAGCACAATCAGCACGGCATTCATCGGAGTGCCGGTGTAATACACCAGCGCCAACACCAGCCCCTCGCCGATTACAGCGATGACCGTGATGGCCAGGGTCAGCGGGATAGAACGCAGACAGATGAAGCAGATCACGGCCGCCAAGACCGCCGACGGAGGCGCAAACACGTTGATGCTGCGAATGCTGGCCGCATCGACATCCGCGCCGTCACGCGGCCCCCCCACCATCGCCACCTGCGATTGATCCACTTGCGCGACATCCGCGATCAAGCTTCGCATCAGTGGAAACAAATCGCGACGATGCGACTGGGCGGCGTCGTCCAACGAAACCACCACGCAAGTCTGTTCGCCGTTGGGACCGATCAGGAACCCTTTCAATCGAGCGATCGCGCTGACCTCCGAAAGCGAAGACGGCGCCTCGGTCATCTGGGCCACGACGGTCGGCCCCGATTTGACGTTCAAGAACGGGTGGGCGTTGCCACAGAGTTCACGGATTGCTTGGAGCTGAGTCGCCCCCGGCATCGAAGGATCGACATTCAACTCACGCGGCGGTGCCTGAGCGTCAATCGTGTCCCCGGCGTGGCGTGCGAGCGAATCAAAGGCGTCAGTCACTTGCCGCAGCGATTCCGAATCCACGGTCGCCCCCGGCCACGAAATCAACACGACTTCCGAGACGACGAACCGACGTGCCAGATCGTTAAAAGCTGCCTTTTCCGGGAGCGAGTCCGGAACCCAATCGATCGGGCGGTTGAGCAATCCGTCAATCGCGGCCCGAGAATGCACGATCGCGGGGACCGCCAAAATCGCCAATATCACCGCTCCAACGGCCATTCGGCGCATGTACCGCGTTCTTAGCGATCGTTCTTCCCCCACTCGGTGAATCTCCAGGTCTCGGAAGTCAAGTTTTGGACTGGTTATAGCGAAAGGCCTCGCACAACGTGAGGGGCGCCGACACCTCCCACAGGCCAAATTCTTCTGTCCGCCGTCGGACGCTGGCCGGCCGGGTAGAATGAATGGTGGATGTCCGTTCGCAGCCGTCGAACCGACATCCGAACGGGGCAGCAACGGAGTGATTCCGGTTGCTCCCCGCGGTCCCGCTGCGGTTCCCACACCGACGGGCGGCGGGATTCGAGGCGGGTTCAATGGAAGCGGGCCAAAGGGTACTCACATACGATCGAGTTCCACCTGCGACCAAAAGTCCACTTGCGACCAAGACCCTGCCCAGTGCTGTGTCGGTAGCAGACGGCGACAGACTGCCGCCCAATACCTTGCAGCATTCCACTCCCTTTCGACCTACCGAAACCTTTCCAACGATCCGCCGGTTGCATTACAAAACCTGTTGCAGGCGCTGGCCTGCCGACCGACGATCCGAATTGATTGAGACGAAAAATGAAATCAGCGTACGATTGCGTGGTGATTGGCGCCGGTCCGGCCGGCGGGGCTGCCGCAGCTATCACGGCCGAGGGCGGCCTTGAGACGCTTTTGGTCGAGCGGGAGCAGGTCCCACGTTTTCACGTCGGAGAGTCTCTGATGCCGGAAACTTACTGGCCGCTGCAGCGGCTGGGTTTGACCGATCGGGTCAAGAACGCCGGCTGGCAGGTCAAGAAGAGTGTCCAATTTGTCACCCACCGAGGCACCGAATCGGCTCCCTTCTTTTTCCGCCAGCACGATCAACGCGAATGCAGTGACACCTGGCAGGTCGAACGCAGCGAGTTCGACAAGATGTTGTTCGACCGCGCGGCCGAGCTGGGGGCGGATTGCGTCGACCAAACGCGTTTGTCGGACGTGCAATTTGACGCCGACGGGCGAACGACGGGCGTCGTGCTGAAGTGCGCCGACGGCCAGACGCGCGAAATCGATTGCAAGGTGGTGATCGATGCCACCGGACAACAGTCATTTCTTGCCAACAAGCTGGGTCTGAAAGAGGTCAATCCTGACCTCAAGAAAGCCGCCATCTGGGGCTATTACCGGGACGCGGTTCGGGGAGAAGGCGACAACGAGGGCGCGACCATCATTCTGCAAACCGAATCCAAAGATGCTTGGTTCTGGTTCATCCCACAATCGCGCGGAATCACCAGCATCGGCTGCGTCGGCGACAACGATTACTTGCTCAAGGGCCGGGGCACGCCCGAGCAAACCTTTCAAGAAGAATTGGACAAATGCCCGGGGCTGAAACCGAGGCTTGAGAACGCGACGCGTCTGGGCAGTTTGCGGACGGCCAAGGAATTTTCCTACATGACCAAGCAGCACGCCGGCGATGGGTGGGTTCTGGTCGGCGATGCTTTTGGCTTCATTGACCCGGTCTACTCCTCGGGCGTCTACTTTGCTCTGGAGATGGGAGTTCGTGCCGGCGATGCGGTCGTGCAGGGCTTCGCCGCCAATGACCTGTCGGCCGAACGGCTGGGAGCCTGGTCAGAGGAGTTCAAGCAGGGGGCGAAATGGGTTCGCAAGCTGGTGCATGCTTTCTACACCAAGGAATTCAGCATCGGACGATTCATGAAGGAACATCCCGAACATCGTAGCAACCTGACCGACCTGCTGATCGGACGGATCTTTCACGAGCGAGCCGGCCAGATGTTCGATGACATGGAGAAGTCCATCGAAAAGGCGAAGATGTCGATGGCAAGCTGACCCGTGGGGACGGTCGAAACGCCACCCCCGATGCGGGTATTTGGTCTGTCCAATGAACCGGCGAAATCGCTGTGGCGCGTCCGCCCCCGCACGTCCAACCGCTGGCGGAATGACCGCGGCGTTGATCATTGCCAATGACAGCTTGTCGCCGCCCACCGTTTTCCGGAGTCAGTCATGGCCTCCAAGCATCGTGCGTTTTTCCTATTTCTCTTCAGTGTCGCCACGTTTTACGCCGGTGTCGCGCCGGATCGCGCCATCGCCCAGCTGGCCCCCGAGCCACCGGAAGTCAATCCGGTCCTGCTGCAGATGATCCGTGATTCGGCGATCCATCGCGAACTGGATTTGTCGGCGGAACAGATTGATGCGGTGATGCACGTGTTGGAAGAAGTGGACGGCCCCTGGTTTCGAGTCCGCATCCGTCCGCAGCCGGAGCGGAAAGTGGTCATGGGAAAGCTGACCCTGCAGTTGGAACAGGCGTTGGCTGAGATTCTGAAGCCGGATCAACTCGATCGTCTGAACCAATTGCGCAACCAGGCTCTTGGAACGCGAATGATCGTTCGCGATGCCGCGGTGTCCCAGTTGGACCTGGCTTCGCAGAAGCGCGGTGAGCTTTTCGAGTACTTTGCCGAAACCGACCGAATGGTTGCCACATGGCAGGAGCAGCTTCGTGGGGGCGAAGGGGATGAAAGAGCCATCGCCAGCAAGATTCAACAGCGTCAGAACGACGAACGGCAGCACTTTGTCGATTCGTTGACCAATGCCCAGAAAAGGACGCTGTACGATCTGACGGGGAAGTCATTTGATTTCCAGCAGGTCAAACGGATGTATCCGCGGGCGCCGGAACTGACGCTGGAAGGGGCTGAATGGTTGCAGGGCGGTCCGCTGACGCTTGAGCAGCTGCGAGGAAAAGTGGTTGCCCTGCACTTCTACGCCTTCCAGTGCATCAATTGCCGCCGGAACCTTCCCCACTACAACGGCTGGCACACCGACTATGCCGACCAAGGCCTGGTCGTCATTGGAATCCAGACACCCGAAACGTCGGCCGAACGGTCCGTCGAGCGAGTCGCAGCTGCGATTCAAAGTGAGGGCATCGAATACCCGGTGCTGATGGATGCCGAGTCAAGTAATTGGAAGCGGTGGTCCAACACGATGTGGCCGACGGTCTACCTGATTGACAAACAGGGATTCCTGCGACGCTGGTGGCAAGGCGAACTGAACTGGAAAGAAACGCCTGGCGAAAAACAAATGCGGGAAACGATCGAGACATTGCTAGCAGAAGGCGACTGAGACTTCGCCGCGGCAGACTCCCCGGGTGCCACCGCCCCAACGTCGCCTTTCACTCCTGCGAAAGTAGCGCCCCCCCGAGGCCGCCAGCCACTCGTATTTCAGATTTGGTGCCACCCACCAACTCTCCCGCCGGTGTCAAAATAGGCAATCTGCCGGTCTCAGATTTGGTGCCACCCACCAACTGAACTCGATGCTTGCAATCCAAATGATGCCTGGCACCAATTGAGAGGGTGAGCAGAAGGCGACTGAGTTTGCGCGGCGGCAGACACCTCGGGTGCCACCGTCCCGAGCGTCGCCTTTCGCTCCTGCGAAAGTAGCGCCCCCCGGAACCGCCAGCCACTCGTATTTGGTGCCACCCACCAACTGAACTCGATGCTTGCAATCCAAATGATGCCTGGCACCAATTGAGAGGGTGATCGGAATCCAGACACCCGAAACGTCGGCCGAACGGTCCGTCGAGCGAGTCGCAGCTGCGATTCATGGATTTGGTGCCACCCACCAATTGAACGCCATGCTTGCAATTCAAATGGTGCCTGGTACGGATTTGGTGCCAGGCACCAACTGAGAGAGTGACAATGTGAGACGGCCAGGGGACCACCGTCTGGCGACGGTGGCTACGTCCGCTCAGATTTGGTGCCACCCACCAATTGAACTCTATGCTTGCAATTCAAATGATGCCTGGCACCAATTGGGATCGCGTCCCCGAGCTTGGGTGGGAATTCGGTGTGAGGCTGATCTTTCGGGCGAGGCGTCTGCTTGGGTAGGATCGTTTGGCTCTGCCCAATCACCACGCAGGAAGGATCCTCGTGTCTGCCGCACTCCCACTTCCACCGGATGACCGTCCCCACCCACCGGATCCCGCGTCGGATGTTCCGGCGACGTTGCTGGATCGGCTCCGATGCATCCGCGAAACGGTCAGCGCCGAAGCGGAAGCCATCGGGCGGGCCGCCGAAATGCTCGGCCCCCCGGCGGTCCGGGCAGCAGAATTGTCGGCGGAGTGTGCCGGCAACGTGGTCATCACCGGCGTCGGCAAGGCGGGACTGGTCGGCCAGAAACTTGTCGCCACGCTGGCCAGCACAGGGACACCGGCCCATTTTTTGCATCCGACCGAAGCGGTCCATGGAGATTTTGGCCGCGTCAAGAGCGACGACCTCGTCTGGGCCCTCTCGAATTCCGGGCGAAGCGAAGAAGTCACGCGGATCGCATCCCAACTGCGCCGCCAAGGCGCCGGACTGATCTCATTCACCGCCGATGTCGACAACCCGTTGGCGGAAGTCGCCGACTGCAAGGTGGTTTTCGGGCGGCACAGCGAAGCTTGCCCGCATGGCTTGGCGCCGACTGCCAGCACGGCCGTGATGATGGCGGTGGGCGATGCGGTGGCTCTGCTGGCCAGCCGACTCCGTCGATTCACACCTCGCGATTTTGCCCGATTCCACCCCGGTGGCGCGTTGGGAAGGAAGCTTTGCAAGGTCGGCCAGATGATGCGTCCGCTGGCGGCCTGCCGAATCGCCAACGAGCGCGTCACGATTCGGGAATGCATGATCTCCTGTTCGATGACCGGTCGACGCAGTGGCGCGGTGATGCTGACCAACGACCAAGGCGTGTTGACCGGAATCTTTACCGATAGCGACTTGGCCCGGCTGTTGGAATCCCGTTGCGAAGACGCCCTGGACCAACCGATCGAAGGAAAGATGACCACCGAACCACATCGCACGGGTCCGGACGCCTTGCTGAGCGATGTCGTCGCCTTGTTCGGTCAGCTGCAAATCAGCGAACTTCCCGTCGTCGGCGTCGATGGCAAGCCGATGGGCATGGTCGACATTACCGATTTGATCGCCGTGGGCGAATTGGATGAAGGTGACGACCGCGACGGCCGCTCGACTCTTCCCTTTGCTCCCTGAATTCCCCACCGACAGCCTGCCCAACGATGCCCGCCACCTTCCGATCCGATTCCGATTTATCCGGCCCCATCACCTGCATCCTTTCGGATGTGGACGGGGTGATGACCGATGGAGGCATCATCTATGGCTCCAACGGCGAAGAGACCAAAAGATTTCATGTGCGGGACGGATCGGGAATCAAAATCTGGATCCGATCCGGCTACAGCTTCGGAATCATCACCGGACGGCGCAGCGTGATGGTTGATCGCCGGGCCGAGGAGCTTGGAATCCAGCACGTCTCCCAGGGGATCGGCGACAAACTCTCGCGTGCCCAAACCGTGATCGCGGAACTGGGGCTGACGGTCGAAAACGTCTGTTACATCGGTGACGACCTTCCCGATCTTGAACTGATGAAGTCGGTTGCCTTGGCGGCCGCGCCGGCCGATGCGGCGGCCGACGCCCGGGATGCAGCCCACTGGGTGCTGCGGTCCGGTGGCGGTCAGGGTGCGGTCCGCGAAGTCGTGGAGCGACTGCTGCGGGCCAAGGAGCAATGGAACCCCATTCTGGCGTGACGGTGCCGAGTGAAACGGAAACTGATTCATTACCTGACGGCGCTTCTGGTGCTTTCGGCCTGCGCGACGGTGTACCGCGAAGCCGCCAATCGCCTTTTGCGTGCGCCCGAGGTCGCCATCGTGATCCCGCGCCCGCCAACTTCCAAGGCGGGGCTGAAGGATTCCTTGGCCGACCTGTTCCCCGCCGGGGCTTGGCAACTGGGTGACTGCAAACGGCTGCTAACCGGCAACGGGGCGTTACTTTTTCAGAACTGGCACCAGACGTCCGAAGATCATTGGAAGCTGGAACCAATCACGATCGTCGTCGGTCGCGGCTTGGAATCCGACGGTTCTGATGCCCCCATCGTGCTGACCGCCGAAGAAGGCGCCGAGGTCCAATTTGCCGAATCACTGGACGTCATGGGCGGCAGTGCTCCACCGATCAAGATGGGGCGGATGATCGGCGAAGTGCGGATCAAACGCTTTGGCGACGCCAAACCGGGGGAAAACCTGGACGTCACGACCGGCAACGTTCGCATCGACAACCGGAAAGTCTGGACGACCGAACAGATCATCATGCAGGTTGGCGGTGCTTCCATGCGTGGGCGCGATCTGACCATCCATTTGGCGGCATCCGCCAACCGGGCCGCCAGCAATTCGGCACCCTCATCGATCCTGGACCGGATGGAATTGGTGTACCTGGACGAATTGAAGATCCCGCTGGATCCGCCGGAACGTGCGGCAACGCAGCCCAGGCGGATTGGCCCGTCGAAATCACCACGGCGCAACGGCGTGGTGACCATCCACTGCGACAACGGCCTGGTGTACGACTTTGCGTTGGACCAGTTGTCGCTGCGAAAAGCCATCCGCATGGTCCGAACCGGCGGAGGCCCAAAGCCCGACACGTTTCGGTGCGAAACGTTGGATCTGGTGCTACGCGATCCGGCCGACCGTTCGATGAAGCGGAACGGGCCCTTGGATTGGATCGACCGAGTCAACGCCACCGGTCTGCCGGCGATTGTCGATCTGCCGTCCCAACAATTCCGCCTGGCCGCCGAGGAAATCGATTTCGATGCCCTGGGTGGACTGCTACGTGCCGGCGGAAATCAGCCGGTCGCGATCAAACGGGGCGTCATCACCGCATCGCTAACGCAGTTAGCCTATCAGTTTGACCCCAAGCTCCCGGAACAAATCGGCACCGTCGACGCACGCGGTCTGGGTGAGGTTTCCGTGGCAGACCCCGGCGTGGCGATCCGAAGATTCAAGTGGCGTGACGGATTCCGACTGCAACCGCTTGACGACACCACACTGAAATCGATTCAGGGCAAACAACAGAGCAGTCGCCTTGGACTGCGAGTCGATGGGCAGGTGCAAGCGACGCTTGCTGATGGAGGCGAGTTCAAAGCCGGGGCGATCGAAGGCGTGTTGGTCGCCGACTCCCGCCCCCTGTCCGACGAAAAACCTCCGGCCACGTCCCTCACATCGCGCCCCGCGCTTCAACAACCGGCTGACCGATCACGTCCGCGATTCACGTTCCGGCCGGAAGTGTTTCATGCCACCGATTCGGTGGACATCGAATCCAGTGCGATTGCAATGCAGACGAATCAGTTGAGTCTGTATTTCGAGCAGGCCGCGGCACCAGTCGGCAGCGGCACCCGCGCGAGATCACCTGACTCGGCTTCAGGCGTATCCGATTGGGTGATTCAGCCGACACCGAGCGACGGCCGACGCGCCCCCGTGGCCCGCCCTCGCCCCTCGCTGAAAGGTGACCTGATCACCGCCAAACTGCTCGTCACGCCTGACGGATTGGACGCCAGGGATTTGAGCATTCGCGGAAACGTCGTGGTCCGACACCAAGTCCGGACCGGAGAATCGATGATGCCAATTGAATTGGTTGGCGACACGCTTCGATTGCAACGCAGTGCAACACAACAAGGGGGCGGCCGCGACTATCTGCAGTTGGGCAGCGGCCCCGAGTCGCCGGCGAGATTCCTGATGGGAGACGGCTACTTTGTCGGCCCGACGATCAAGGTCTGGCCGCACGACAATGTCGTCCAGGTCGACGGGGCGGGCGAACTTCAAGTGCCGCGCCAAGTTTTGGCGTCGGCCGGCAAACCGCGCTCTGAAGACGTCACTAAAAAACCTTCGATTCAATGGCAGGTTCCGCCACACTGCCAGTGGCTGGGCAGCATGCAATTTGACGGGCAAACGGCCCTCCTGGATGGCGGCGTCAAAATCGATGCGACGATCGCCAGCGGAGAAAGTCCATGGATCACGACGATGGCCGGCCAAGCCATGGAGATCGCCTTGGACCGGTCGATTGAGCTGCTGGACCAGGCCAGCATGAAAGCGGCTACGGTGGCGCAGATCAGCCTGTTTCGATCGGACCAGCAACCCGTCACGGTTCGAAGTGAACAGCGTGCCGCCGACCAGGCCCCCGAAGCGATTCATCTACTTACCGCAGACCGGCTGAGCTTCATGCCGGCCGATGGCGGCAAGCTACTCGGCACCGGACCGGGGTCTTATCGCGGCTGGATGATGACCGATCGCAACAGCTCCATCCTGTCGCCGCGGGCATCGGAAACCGAACACCTCGGCAACCAAGTGCTGCAGGGCGTCCACCTAAAGTTTCGCAACGCCCTCGAGGGCGACCTGACCAACCGAACACTCGCCTTCACCGGCGGGGTTCGCGCAGGAGTCCGAAAACTGAACGGCTGGGACGAACACGTCGATGTCGACCAGATGCAACGCCTGGCAATGGACGAATCCACCCTGCAATGTGAACGGCTGCAGTTCGGAATCACACCCGGCATCCCGGAAGACGTCCGCAACATTCCCGGAATGCCAACGCCGTGGGAAATGGAAGCCAGTGGCGGCGTCTTGGTACGGGCGCGCACCGATCGGGGTCTGATTGAAGGCGATGCTTCTCGCGCATCCTACGCTTCACGCAAATCCTGGCTGCTGATTGAGGGATCGCCTGCGCAGAGCGCGTCGTTCAAACAGACCACCCCGGAAGGCAAACCCGGATTCCAAATGCGTTACCCGCAAATGGCACTGAACCTGAAGACCTACGAACTGGAATTCTTGATGGAAGACGCGAAGATCGGCAATCTGCCTCAGCCGCCGCGCCGGTAGCGCTGGCCGTTGTTCGCCGCATCCATGCTCCTCAAGAATCTTCGTCGATCACTTCCGGACTGGCCGGATCCTCCGGAGCTCGCTTGCGAAGTTTTCGCTGCAGGGAGCGTCGGTGAATCCCCAATCGCCGCGCCGCCTCGGAGATGTTCCCGCCACAATCGGAAAGCACCCGATGGATGTGCTCCCATTCGTTGCGGGCCAACGACGGGGCGGGAAAGCTGACATCGCCGGTGGGGACCGTCGGTTCATCGCCACGTGCAAACGCCGCCAGAATGTCGTCGGCGTCGGCGGGTTTGCTAAGAAAATTCACCGCCCCCGCACGCACCGCGTCGATCGACGCCGGGATGCTTCCGAAACCGGACAGCATAATGACCCGAGTGTCCGGTTTCATTTGCAACAACTTTCGAAGCAGATCCAAGCCGGTTTTTCCCGGCATCCGCAGATCCAGAACGGCCAGATCCGTGGGCGAATGGTGAAACACTTCCACCGCCTCGTCATAGCTGCCGGCTGTTTGCACACGGAACCCGCGCTGTCGCATCGCCATCGCCAGACGATCCCGCAGAATCACGGTGTCATCGACCAACAGGATGCTTTCGGCTCCCAAGGTCATCGAACTGTGTACCGGTGAGTTTTCTTCTGTCATGATCATCTAGTGCTGCTCGTCAATACGGCCGAACGCGGCGAAGGCTTGTCCGTACCCGCCCGGCTTCCAACTCTATCAAATTGTCCCACTTCATCCTTCGCTTTTCCGCGAGAACCGACGAAGTCTTTGCCCGCACGCTGATAATCGATCCGATCAAATCGATCTGATTCAGGCGATCCCACTTGTTCAGTGTAGACGGGCCCCAAAATTCGAACATCCCCGCCGTGGTCCTACGGCCCGGAAAAAGCGGCCGGGAAGACGTGACCGGAAGATTCCGAACAGCCGGCCAATCGATGGGCTCAAACCGGCAGCTCTCCAGACTGAATCGCCCCGGCCCGCTCACGGACCTTGGACAGAAACGCAGCATCCTTGCGATCCAGATTCATCAACTGCATTTTCATTCTGGGATTCTGGGCGAAGGCCGATCGGTGGCGTTGCAAAAAATCCCAGTACAACGTCGTGAATGGACAGGCGTCTTCGCCCACGGCTTCCTTGGGAGAATAACGACACGAGCGACAATGATTGCTCATCCGATTGATGTACGCTCCGCTGGCGCAGTAAGGCTTGGTCGCCATCAAACCGCCGTCACCGTACTGGCTCATTCCCAGGGCGTTGGGCAGACTGACCCAATCGATCGCGTCGGCATACATCGCCAGATGCCACTCATGAAATCGTCTGGGATGCACCCCCAGCAGTTGGGCATACAACCCCAGCACCATCAGCCGTTGGATGTGGTGGGCGTAGGCGGTTTCCATCACCAGACGCATGCTGTCGGCGACGCAGGCCATCTCCGTTTGGCCGTCCCAGAAAAAGTCCGGAACCCCTTGCGAAGGATCACATTGCAACGCGTTCAGCTCGGCGTACTCCGGCATTTGCGTCCAGTAGACCCCGCGAACGTATTCCCGCCAGCCAAGGATTTGGCGGACGAAACCTTCCACCGCATTGATCGGTGCGATGTCGTCTTGAAATGCTCCCACCGCAGCCTCGACGACCTCACGGGGGCTGAGCAGGTGCAGGTTGATGGCGTGAGACAATCGCGAGTGATAAAGAAACCTCTGGTCACCCCACATCGCGTCCTGATACGTCCCAAAGTCCGGCAACCGATGCCTGACAAAGTCCTCCAGCGACTCGACCGCCTGGTCCCGCGTGACGGGCAAATCGAAATCGTCCAGTTCGCCGGGATGATCTGAGAAGCGTGATGACACCATCTCCATCACGTCGCGGGTGATCGCATCGGGTGCGAATCGCGGCGGTTCGGGTATCTCACCCGGCCCACCGCGTTTGAAGCTGGATCGATTCTCCTTGTCAAAATTCCAGCTGCCTCCAATCGGCTCGCCTTCCGAATCGATCAACACATCGTGCTCTTTGCGCATGGTGCGATAGAACGATTCCAACACCATGGATTTTCGGTCGGCTGCCCATTCTCGAAAACGGTCGATGCTGCAATAGAAATGTTCGTCCTCACGAACTTCCATCGGAACACCACAGTCGGCGGTCGTCTGCTGGAGCGAACGCAGCACGCGATCGTCGCCCGGGTGCACGACCACGACCTTCTGCGGTTCGCCCTGCGAAAAAGTCTCACGCAGCAAGCGTGAAAAACTTGACTTACGGGCTTTGCGACCATCGGATGGCAACTCGTGGTAATCGACCTGAAACCCGTTGGCACGCAACTCCTCGCGAAAATGGCGCATCGGAGCGAAGAAGCTGACCAGCCGGTACTTGTGACACCACACATGGCTCGCCTCCTCTTGATTCTCCGCCATCCAGATGCGGTCCACCGACGCGTCGAAATCCTGCAGAGCCGCTGAATCGTGATTCAGCTGATCCCCCAAGACAAGTACCAAGTTGCGCGAGCGGCGGGACATCAGGCGGTTCAGAAATCGGGGGCGAGACGTGAGCCGGGAAGTGTACCGGCGTGTCCAGCGTTCAACCCAACTTCGGTTCGACCCACGTCCCTGACTGCGGCTGCCAGGGAGTGGCAATCGGGTACGGCCACCGTCTGGCGACGGTGGCTACGTTGGCGACCGTCAAGAAAAGCGGCGGCTGAAAACCCCCAGCAGTCCGCCCGTGCAGCACAACCCGACCAGAGCCATTGCAAAGACGGCCCCGGTCGCCCGCAGACGGTCTCCCACCTCGGCATTCTTCCACGCCCGAAGAATCTTCTGCTGCTGTTCTGGTCCGAATTGCAGTTCCACGGCGATCTCTTTCAACGCTTGATCGCCGCGCACCAAATCACCGACGTAACGGCGTCCGACCAGTTCGTCGTCGATCCACTGACCATCCAACATCGCATCGTCGCAAACCCAGCCGGTGCGTTCCTTGACGTACAGCGCCACGGCCGCCCTCTGCAACACATCCAACTCGGCTTCGCACTGCTGCATCGTTTCACAGCCGCTGGTCACCACGACCCAAGTGTGCACGGGAGATTTGAGATCAGGTTCCTGATCGACCCAGGCAGGTCGGTCGTCGGGATAGACCACATGGTCCAACGGCGCGACCGACAACTCCGATCTCGACGATTTTGATTCCGATGCAGCAGCGTTCGCGTCAACCGTCGCTTCCGGTTCGCTGACCGACTCGATCTTGGACTCGGCGAAGGCGACCGATGAAATGAACCCGACAAGCAGGCAAGCGGCAAAGGCAGGGCCCAGCGATTTCATGCGTGCACCTCGACGTTAGGTTTTGAATTGGGTTGACGAGTTTGAACCAGCCGCGGGTTGATCCACGGTGCGGACATCTGCGTGGCGATTGCCAAGCCACCGGCAATCAAGATTCCGGCCGGCTGCGGCATCGGCAGGAATTGATGGATCCCCCAGGCCGCGACGCACACGACCGCAACACTCCACAGACTCAAGCGAGTGCGACGCAAGGGGTCCACCGGCTTCCACCAGCGGATCGCACCAAGCAGCACGGCAAAGTGGGCCATCATCCCCGCCGCCCGAATGGTTCCGTCATCACGATACAACGCTTGCGGCAGGTCCCGTCCTAGCAGTCCGCTATCGGAAACCTGCATCGGCAACATCAAGAACTCGTTCAATCCGTACGCAGCCAGCCCCACGCCGGCGCCGACACCGGCCAACACCAGCCGCCTGGGAAGCCCCTCGCCTTCATCGCGTTCCCACAGCTTCCCCAATCCCAAGATGCCCTGAGCGCCCAACAAGATCACCAGAGCGATCCAGAAATAAGGAGCCAATTCGACCGCGGAGATGTTGCCGCTACGCAATCCGATCACACCGGCCGCGACCGTCATGGCCAAGACCGTCAGCGCCGATGCGATCCAGGAGGTGTTCAGCTCCGCCAGTCGCACCAGGTTGTGTTTCGCTCGCAAAGAATGCCGGACCTCGCTCCGCCACTGGTTCCGCGAACGCGGGTAGCTGGGGGGACCGGATTGCGATGCGATCTGGTGTGCACGGGCGTAGCTGGGCTGTTCACTGGAATGCAACACCATCTGACGGATGATGTAGTAGGGAACATAAATCGCCCCCAAAATCGACAACACCGGGAGCAACCAGTGGGTATTGACGAACAGCACGAACGCCACCAAGACGCCGATCCAAAACCGGGAGCGTGGGGATTGCTCCAACGACTTCCACCACACCCTCAGATCCGCCATTGATTTTCGCACGGCACGCAACAGCGGCTCATCCGGTGGCGATGCCAACGACCCCGCGCCGTGTGCCATGGCCGGGCCCGAGTCAGATGCCGCGCCGGCGTGAACGACTCCCGCGGTGCCAATTCCCCCGTGACCCTGGACGACACCGGCACCGTGCAGAGGGGCGCCGTGAAGGGGGGCGGCGTGCGGGGTGCGCGACGTCGGGTTGCCCGAGCTCGTGAAAGACTGGGTCCCGACGGCCGACATCGATGCGGAGGCGGGTGCTCCGGCCAACGTCGCAATGGCGACCGCATCGGACGCCAGTCCCAAGTTGGCAAGCATCTCCGAGACGGTCGCGGGACGCTTTCCCGGGTCCTTCTCGAGTGCCGCAGCGATCGTTTCACGGTACGGTGATGGAATGTCGCTCAAATCCGGAATGGACGTCAAATGTTTGACGATGATTTCGTGACAGCTTTCTCCGTCAAACGGCACGCGTCCGGTCAAGAGCTCGAACAGCATCACGCCCAAGGCGTAAACGTCGATCTCACGTCCGTAGTGTCCACGGCCGATCTCAGGGGCCATGTAGTGAAACGTGCCGACGCTCTCGGTATGACCACCACGCTGCGATGACGAAATGAATTTGCTTAACCCATAGTCACCAACTTTAACGATTCCCAAATCGTCAAAGACGTTGCCCGGCTTCAGGTCTCGGTGGACCAGACCGGCCGAATGCAGGTGATCCACCCCGGAGGCGATGCCGGCGAACCAACGCCGGGCCTGAGTCTCGGGAAGACCGTCAGGATGCTTGTCCAGCACGTCGCGCAGGCTCTCACCGGCGACATATTCCATCACGACCCACGACCCGCCGTCGGCGTCACGACAGATGTCGTACAGGGCCACCAGATTGGGATGCTTCAGATTCAAACACTGCGAAACGCCGCGCAGTTCGATTTCCAGATTGCGCTGGATCCGCTTCAACGCGACTTCCTTCCCCGCATCACTTACGGCGAAGTAGACCTCGCCGAATCCCCCGATACCGACGCCACGCCGGATCGTGTACGGCGGCAGTGGACGACTACCGGGGGGAAATGTGAAGGACATGGGGCGAGGCTGGTCGGGTGGCGAGCCGAGAATTGTTTCATCAATCGTACCCGCCATTTTATCGCGCTCCCGGACGGCGTCATCCGGAATCTCGCTTTCCGATGCGACCGGATTGTCGCTTTTGCCCCGTGCTTTGCACTTCCACGGCTGCAGCCATCGCGCCGCGCCGCCGCGTCCGTTCCGGCAGCTCTTTGCCCCACCGGTCGCCTCCTGCTCCACCCGGGCAGAACTCGCGGTTTCGGACGGTCGCGTCTCTTGCGTGTCGTTGCCGTGAAGGGTCATGGTTGCGTCAACGCGAGAAGGGGTTGCGGGGGTGATCAGTTTCATACTTGTTCCAACGTCATATCCAGTTCATCAACCGAAACACGCTGTCCTGGCACCAGTTCGACAAACTCGGACCAAACGTTGGCACCGCGCGACATCGGAGAACTTTGGCTCTGACGGTGCTTCGCGTGCCAGCGACCATCGCGGAACAGCAAGACCGCCGCCGAATCCCTGCCGCTCAAGCGGATGTGGTTGTTCGACGCCCGGCCGATCAACACGGTCTGGTCCACCAACAAAACCCGGTCCACGTGGCCGCTAAATCGGTGTGGCGGCGCGAGCGACAGAACCGCCGAACCGGACAACGGTGAAGGTTGCTCCAGAGACAGCTTCGTCACACCGGTGATCGGCAGGTGTTCTCCGGTCCGCAACAATCGCCGCTCCAGCGATGACGCGACGTCTGCCGGCGAATCCGTCGCCGGCACCCAGAAGTAGTCGCTACCCTGACGAATCAGTTCGCCCTCGTGGCGACGCCAATCCGACCGAACTTGCACCGCAGCGTCACTGTCCGGCCGCATTCCACCGACACTCACCCGCTGCCGGGTCACCAGCAAAAAGCCGCCGCATCCGTCGACCCACAAACGCCACATCGTGCGGCGGGGACGATCGGTTGTGCTCGCGAAAAGGCCGTTCATCGAATCGTCATGCGGGTCAAGGACGGTGGGAATCGAAACAAACAGTGAGAATCAATACCGGAGTGAACCATCAAACCAAGAACCGGAACCGCGTCGGTCGCCGGTTCTCCAGCCAAGCGCGAATCAGTCCAACTGGATGGAAACCAATTCTTTGCCGTTGCTTTGCTCCTTCTCGAAGTAGCTGGCAATGTCGTCCAACAGGTTCTCGTCCTGGGGCTCATCCAGATCAATTTCGCCGAAGTACTCCGCATCAACCTGCATCGTCTCTTCTTCGACGTCGATTCGAGTCGCAATCTCGTCCAACAAGCTGCGCGTCTGCGAGAGTTGACTGTCGTCCAGATTCAACTGGCTGGATGTCTGGGCAACCCGCAACGCGCCCAATCGCGCCTGCAAGTTCTCGACTTCGACCTCCAGTTGTCGTCGGGCGCTCAACATGGCTTCCATGCGTTCCTCCGCTGCGTTCAGCGAAGCTTGGCGGGCCGACAGCATTTGCTGCAGTTTATCCGCGGTGGCCCGACGGGTCTTGTAACGCTTGAAGCGATTCTTCAGATCTTCCTGGACCTGGGTCGAGGTGTAAGACCTTCCGGCGTAGGTGAAGTACTCGTTGCCGCCTTCCAGGTCACCGCTCAAACGCTGAATATCGCCTTGAGCTTTGGCCAACCGCGTTTCGGTTTCGTCCAATTGCTTTTCCAGGTGGACGACCTCAATTTTCTCGCGGGCGATTCGTTTCGCGTTGTCAGAGATCTCCGGCTTCAGATCGGTGATCATCTGGCGGGCACGCTTCAGTTCCCATTCCAGGGGAACCGAGTTGCTGGCGGAGTCGCGGAGCGAACTCACCCCGCAACGGAGGTAGCTCACCACGGGCACGCCGACGGCCAGGCTGGACATCAGGGCGACGGCGCCCCCGGCCAAGATTGCTTTTCGTAACATGGATCTAAATCCCCAAAAGTGACGGTTGACGAGAGCCGAAACGCGGGGCCGGCTCGGTTTTCGCCCATCTGTTCGGCACAGAATCCGGGATCTTGGGGCGGTCACCGTGATTTTTTCGTCGCTTCCGTTTTTTTCATCGCCCCGGAAACGGCATCTGGGCGTGGACGGACAGACCGGAAGCTAAATCACGGACCGGGAGCAAAAAAAAATGCCCGCGGAACAGGTCCACGGGCACGTCCTGGAAAGTTTGGATCCGACGTCCGGTCACTCGCCGTCGTGGGACCGGTTGCTGCGAAGCAGGTAGTGGAGCGGATCTCGTTGACTATCCGTGCGTAAGTGATCAACCAACACCGACAAATCGGGCGAGGTGTTCGGCTGAACAGTCTTTGGGGCAAAACCGCTGTCCGAGACAGCCGCTTTCTGCTCCGCGATCGTGCCGTCGCCGGCGATATCCCCTCGAGGATGCGCGACGACAGGCGGTCTCTTGCTCTCTGCAATCACCATGGGAAGCCTTGGATTAAAGGTGGAGAGGAGAGAACCACGGACGGATCAATAAATAAGTTCGGGAATTGCGATATTCCGCAATGGAAGTCCGTGGTTCCGGTGAATCAACAAACAAATCCGTGGCGGACAACCGTCAGGCCCGTCCGCTCTCACCATCTTAACGCACCAGCATGTCAGGACGAATCCAGTGAAATTGGATCCGTGGCGACATTTGGCAACGCGGCGGATTCTTCCCCGCTAGCAAATTAGTCACATCGGGGGGATTTCGGTCGCCTTGCGATGGCCGTTGTCTATCAGAGGGACGTCGTAGTTTGCCCAGACCGAACAGCAGGAAAGAAAGTTACGACCGGTTCGGGGGCGGACGATTCAGGAAGCAATCGGTGCGCATCCCAGTCGCCTCCGACGAACTTCCTGCCACCGACGAACTCACCCCCGTGATCGATGCCAAGCATTCCGCTTCTCCGGCCACATCCGCTGGCATTCCTGGTCTGGACCCTCACCGTCGGAGTCATCCTGGCGGGTTGTTCCAGGACCTGGAATCGCCGCACCGCCGACCGGGAAGCCGCCTGCCTTGTACGTGAGAAGGGGGGAACGTTCGGCAGCACCGGTGTGTATGCGGATCCCTACAGCCGTCTGGCAGACCCATCGTCGATCGATCACCCGCCGATGCCTCCGGATGACCCCACGTCCCACACGCTGATGCACCGAGTGGACGGTAAGAAAGGGTTCAAGGGATGGGACCGCTTTGGGAGGCTTGCGGAAGTCGAATCGCCCTATTGGAAAGATTCTCTGGTGCTCGATGATGAGGGAGTCGCGGTCGTGGACCTGCGGGAAGCCGTGCGACTTTCCCGCCTGCATTCACGCGACTTCCAAACCAATATCGAAACGCTTTATCTCTCCGCCCTGGACGTCTCCTTCGAGCGGTTCCGTTTCGACTATCAACTGTTCGCCGGTGTGGACACTTTCGCGACGTCCCGTGGTCGTCGCGTCGGAGCGCAAAGCCCCTACACGTTGGACTCGTTCGTCGGAACACGGAAGCTGACTGCAACCGGAGGCGAAATCGTCGTCGGTTTCGCCAACTCCTTGTTGTGGGACTTTTGGGGCGACGACACCGATGTGTTTTCGTCGGCGATCGATTTCAGTTTGCTGCAACCACTGTTGCGGTTCGGCGGCAGGGCTCGTGTGTTGGAAAGCTTGACGCAAAGCGAACGAAACCTGCTGGCCAATGTCCGCCAACTGGAACAGTACCAACAGGGATTCTTTGTCGAGATCATCACGGGTCGCAATAGCGGCCCGGGTCCATCGCTGGGCAACAACGTCGGCTCACCGGGGCTGGGCGTGATTGCCGGCACGCCGGGAGGTCGCAGCGGCGCGCCCAGCGCCGGCGGGTATCTGGGGCTGCTGGAGGCTCAGCAGGAGATCCGCAACCGAGCCTCCAACATCGCCGCTCTTCGCGACAGCCTGGCGCAATTGGAAGCCGCCTTCGACGCCAACCGGATCAGCAGCCGGCTGCAGGTGGATCAGGCGCGTCAGGCGTTGCTGAACGCGCAAAGCAGCTTGCTGATCGCCCAAGCGGCCTATCAAACGCGGCTGGATGCGTTCAAGGTTCAAATGGGTTTACCGCCGGACCTGCCGCTGGAGATTCAAGACCCGCTGCTGGAACGTTTCATCCTGATCGACCCGGCGCTGACCGATTTGCAAAACACCGTCGAACAGTCTCTCACAGCGCTGCGGATGATGCGTGACCAGCCCGATGCGGATCGATTGAAATCGATTCGAAACGATTTGGTGTCGCTGGCCGAGCCCATCGCAGAGCAGGTCGACGACGCCAGGGAAGACATGCGGCGATTGGACGCGATCCTGCCGCAACGGCGGGAGCAATTGTTGCGGGTTGAGAACACCATCCTGGAATTGAACGCCGACGTCGATCCGCGGGTCTACGACGTCGATGCGATGCAGCAACGCGTCGCGTCGTTGCAACGGCGCGTTCCAGAGATTGAAAACAAACTGGCCTTGCTGTTTGCGGCCACCGCTGCCGACCAGAACGGACCGGAACCCGCCCCCGCAGGCGACGACACGCAATCCGTGGAGCAGACCTGGAATCTGTATTTGGCGAACGCCACCGAGCTGTCTGACCTGCTGCTGGAACTCTCGCTGGTCCATGCGGAAATCCGACTGCAGGGCATCACCCTCCGTCCCACCGACATCCCGCCACCCGAAGCGGTTCAGTACGCGCGCATGAATCGTCTGGATTGGATGAACGCCCGCGCGAATCTGGTCGACAGCTGGCGCAAGATTGAGTTCTTTGCCAACGGGCTGAAAAGCGATCTGAACATTGTCGTCGACGGCCAGCTGAGCACGCGACCGGACAACGTGTTCGAGTTTGACGGGGACCGCAGCCGCATCCGTTTCGGGGCCCAGTTTGACACGCCGACGGCGCGGCTGGCCGAACGGAACCGTTACCGCGCCGCATTGATCAGCTACCAACGCGCCCGACGCGATTACATGCTGTTTGAGGACCGGATCAAACAGAGTCTGCGAAACACGTTGCGCACGATCACCCTGAGCGAGATCAATCTGGAGGTCCGGCGGGCGGCCGTGCAGGTCGCAATTGCCCAGGTCGACATCGCCCGCTTGAAGCTGAATCCTCCGGTTCGTCCCGATCAACCCAGCCGGACCTCTCCCACCGCGGCGCGTGACCTCGTTTCCGCACTTTCTGATTTGCTGGACGCGCAGAATGACTTTCTGAACGTTTGGGTCGCCAACGAGGTGCTGCGGATTCTGCTGGATTTCGAGATGGGAACGATGCGGCTGGACCCGTCGGGCGTCTGGATCGACAGCGGTTTCTCGGACGATTTGGAGATGCCGGTCGAACCGGTCGAGGACGGATTGCCGGAGATGTTGTCGGCACCCGGAATCGAGGCGGAACTGATTCCGGCCGGTCCGTCAGAGGGCCAGGCACTTCCCGAGCCGAAATCTGTACCACTTTTGGGACCCGAGCTGACACCGGCACGTCCGTAAGCTATAGTTGCGAGTCCCTCCGGAGCCCAAATTTTGGGCTCCCCCCACCCACCCATTGCCCACCCGACCAGTTGCGTTTCCGGTCTGACTTTCGGAAACGGACAGGATCCGCCGCCGCAGGTCCGTTTTTGCGCGGCCGATCAGGGCTTTCCGCGTAACCGCTGTGCCGTCGTGATGAAAGACCGTCACCACCCCGCCGACGCGTGCGAGCATCGAACCGCCGAAGTCAAACAAGACGCGCGAGCCGACCGCCGGGCTGCGACCATCGAGTCGACCCTGGTGTTGGCCACCGCCTTCCTGTTTCTTTCGGGGCTAGCCAGTCAGCTGCTGTTCGGAAACGTCACCGCTTTGATTTCGAACTTTTTCGAGGACCGTCCGACGCTGGAACTGCTGACGACGCGGCCCACCGTGGGACCGTTTTCCCACATCGTTTTGGAACGCGGCGAGATTGAAAGCAGCAGCAATGTCGAAGTCCGATGCGAAGTCAGCTCGCGAGGATCTTCCGGGACCAACATCTTGCAAATCGTGCCTGAAGGCACCTGGGTCGACGAAGGCGATTTCCTGGTCCGGCTGGATGATGCCGCCCTGCAAACGCAGCTGATTCAACAGCAGATCGTTTGCAGCAATAGCCAGTCGGCCGTGATCGAGGCCAAGGCGAATTACGATTCTGCCAAGCTGGCTCTGGACGAATACGACAAGGGAACCTTCAAGGAACAATTGGAAAAGCAGCAGAGTGACGTCTTCGTCGCCCGCGAGAACATGCGGCGAGCGGAAGAGTACCTGGTCTACAGCAAACGCCTGGCCAGTCGCGGGTACGTTCCGGAAGCGCAATTGGAGGCCGATGCGTTCGCAGTCGAGAAGGCTCGCAAGGAGCTGAAGGTTGCAGAAACCAAACTGGAGGTGATGCAGACCTACACGCGTCAAAAAATGTTGACGCAATTGAACGCGGACATCGAGACCGCAAAAGCCCGGCTGCAGTCCAAAGAAAAGACTTGGGAGCTGGACAAGATTCAGCTTCGTCAGATTGAAGACCAAATTGCCAAGTGCACCATCACCGCCCCCTGCAGCGGTCAGGTGGTCTATCAGAACAAGCAGAGCCGCAGCAGCAGCACCGTGTTGATCGAAGAAGGTCTACCCGTCCGCGAGCGTCAGGTCATCATCAATTTGCCCGACCCGACCAAGATGCGTGTGATCGCCAAGGTGCACGAATCGCGAATCGGCCATGTTCGCCCCGGCTTGCCCGCCAAACTGCTGTTGGATGCCATGCCCGAAACGGAACTGTCGGGACACGTCACGCAGGTCAGCGAGTACCCGTTGCCAGCCGTCAGCGCCTACATGGATCACGTCAAAGAATACGAAGTGGCGATCGAAATCGATTCGCCGCCCAAGGGGTTGCGGCCGGGCATGACCGCCGAAGTGCGGGTCCTGGTCGACGAGATCGACCGGGCGCTGCAATTGCCGATCGAAGCGGTGACCGAGGACGAGGGTCGATTCTTCTGTGGAATTCCGACCGCCGACGGCGGCTTGTCGGCCCTGGAGATTCAAGTCGGCCAAGCCAACGAAACGGCCGTGATCGTCAAGGAGGGGCTGCGTGAAGGCGCCCCCGTCGTGCTGAACGTCACCGATCCGGACGTCGCCGAAGAACTCAGTGCGGCGATCGCCAATCTGTAGCATGTTTCGGGACCGAGGTCCCGTTCCTCCGACCTCGCTTCCTTGCCCCGTCGCGGCAATGCCATGTCCACCGCCGTCGAGTTGTCGGATCCTCCGGAATCGCTGCACTCCGCCCACGCGCTGACGACGGCGCTCCGTATCCGGGATCTTCGCAAGGACTATCCGCTGGGCAACGAAACCCTGCACGTGCTCAAAGGGATCGACCTGGATGTCCCGCACGGCGACTACGTTGCCATCATGGGCCCCAGCGGTAGCGGCAAGAGCACGCTGTTGAATCTGCTGGGCGGATTGGACACGCCGACGTCCGGCGAGTACCGGATCGGCGATCAAGACGTCTCGAAACTGAGCGACGACGAACTGTCGGCGATTCGGGCCAGCCGAATCGGGTTCGTCTTTCAAGCCTACAACTTGCTTCCGCAGCTGGACGTCGTCGAGAACATCGAGGTGCCATTGGCCTACCACGGTGGGATGTCCCGTTCGGACCGGATTCGAACTCAACAGTTGATCGACCTTGTCGGATTGGGGCAACGAAGCGACCACCGCCCCACGCAGCTTTCGGGTGGCCAGCAACAACGTGCCGGAATCGCCCGCAGCCTGGTCAACCGTCCCGAGTTCATCCTGGCCGATGAAGCCACCGGGAATTTAGACACGGCCACCACCGAAGAGATCTTGGAGCTGTTCGACCGATTGAACGGCAGCGGTTGCACCATCGTGATGGTCACTCACGAAGAGGAAGTCGCTGCGCGGGCCCGGCGCATTGTTCGGCTCCGCGATGGCGTGATCGAAGCGGACGAGCGGTTGCGTCCCCCGGCGGAACCAGATCCGTCCGCCGAAACCGATATCCTCTTCAGCAGCGGACCGGAAGCTGGCGAATCGGAATCCCGCCGCCCCAGCCAGCTGTCGCTGCGGATGCGTGATGTCCGCGTCGGGATGAAAACCTTGTTGATGCATCCCCTGCGATCGATGCTGACCGTGCTGGGAATCTTCATCGGTGTGGCCAGCGTGATCTGGTTGCTGGCGATCAGCGAGGGGATTGCCGCGAAGGCCAACCAACAGATCGAAGAGCTGGGGGCCAACAACATTATCGTCACGACCTCGCGGCCGTCCGGAGATCAGGTCCAGGGCAAGAAGATCTACTTCTATGGGCTGACCGAAGAGGACTGCCATCATTTAAAGGAATCGATCCCATCGGTCTCGATGGTCATTCCTTTCTATCGCCGCAGCGGACGTGAATTCCGATATCGGGATCGTCTCGTGACGGGCGAAATCAACGCTTGCACGCCGCAATACCGCGAACTGTACCAGTTGGAATTGAGCCGCGGTCGATTCTTGCTTCCCAAGGACGGTGAAACGCGTGCCAACGTTTGCGTGCTGGACCAGGAGGTGGCCCATCAACTGTTTCGCCATGAAGATCCCATCGGCCGATCGATTCACGTTATTGACGATTACTTTCAGGTTGTGGGCGTGACCAAGGCGCGGGGTGAGATTGAACGCGTCAAGGGAACGACCGCCGGGCAAGATTTCTCCGACAACGTTTACATCCCGCTACAGACCTATTGGACACGATTCGGGGAAGCCTATTCGACCGGCAACAACGGCGGGCGAGCGGTTTCACAAATCACGCTACGCCTGAAAGATCAGGACGAGGCCGTTGCGACCGGCCAGGCGGTCGAACGAGCCCTGCGGCGAACGCACCTGTTCGAGGACTTCGAGATCGGGATTCCGTTGGAACTGTTGCAACAGGCTCGGAACACGCGGTTGATGTTCATGGCCATGATGGCGTTGCTGGCTAGTATTTCTCTGCTGGTCGGTGGCATCGGCATCATGAACATCATGTTGGCCACGGTGACCGAACGCACGCGGGAGATCGGCATCCGTCGCGCCTTGGGTGCTCGGCGCAAGGACATCACACGCCAATTCCTGATCGAAACCGTCTTGCTATCGGTGTGTGGGGGTCTGACCGGAATCGTGGGCGGATTGACCTGCAAGCGTTTGCTCGCCGGACTCCGCTGGGTGGCGGAAACGTCCTTCCCGGAGCTGATGGCTTCGCTGCCCGAAACCGTCCAGTCGATGGAACCGGTGATCATTCCCCTCTCGATCCCGATCGCGTTCGGGATCAGCGTCACCGTCGGAATCGTGTTCGGAATCTATCCAGCGATTCGCGCCGCGGCGATGAACCCGATCGAAGCATTGCGTCACGTCGGGTGAACCAGTTCCGGGAAAGTTCTTCACCACCGGCAGCGTGACGGCGCCGAGAAGCCGTGACGGCGCCGGGAAGCATCGACACTCAATTGATGCTGAAAGGCGGGGGAAAGGGCCGCTGACCGTCGTCCCCAGACCCGGTCGATTCTTGTTCGGTTCCGGGCAGCTTTGCATTCAGTTGCAGTGCCCCCCCGGAAAGGTTCTCGATCAACCGTTTCGCCCGTCGATCCACATCCGGCTCGGCCAGCAACTTCAACTTCGCCGACACGGCCAGCGGCAACGTGTGGGCGATGATGTCCGTGATCGGCCCCAATCCCATCGTGCTTGACATCAATTCGTCCAAGCCCTGTTGGACCGAATCGGTCGATGGAATGACTTCTCCAAAGGCCTGCAGCAGATCCCCGCGCAACTTGGATCGCGTCGCCGATCCGCTGGGGGGATAAAGATCATCCTTGACGTCAACGCGCGCGATGCGGAAACAACGCCCCGCATCAATCTCCTCCGTCACGACTCCACGACGAATCCCGACCAACAGAATATTGTGCCGCTCGTCTTCCAGTTCGACGTGGGACACGATGCGTCCCACGCAAATGGTTTGGGCGATCGGCGGTTCGCCCACCGTGGCGTCATCGTTGCTGGTCAACGTCGCCATTGCGATCAACTCGTCGCTCTCCAATGCCTCAGCGAGCATTTCGCAGTACCGAGGCTCGAAGATATGCAACGGCTGCATCGCGTGCGGAAACAAGACCAGCGACGGCAGCGGGAACAATCGCACTTGGCCGTCGAAGTCCTCTGGCAGCCGCGTCAAATTATCAAGATCACCCATCGCGAAAATCGCTTCTCATTCGTCGGCGAACGCCATCAAAATCCGCAGCACATACCAGAACAGCAGCACCACGGATGCGAACAGCGCGAGTGCCGCGGCCACGTGCTGGTCGGTCCGGTAGTGATGCAACACGTTGGAGGTGTCGTAAAGAATGTAGCCCGATGCCAAGGCCACCATGGCGACGCTGAACCACAAGCCTAACGAGAAGCCCATGATCGCCCCGACGACAATGGCGCCCAATGCCGCGATGCCACCCAGCGCCAAGTAGCGTCCCCACCCGGCAAAGTCTGCGCCGGTGAAGAAAACGAAGGCGGTCAATCCGGCGAAAACGATCAACGTGATCATCGCGGCCAGCAACGGCGTCCGCGGGTCGACATACACAATGGCGACAAACAGCAACGGACACAGAAGCAGCGCTTCGGCGACGACGTACAGCCCCAGTCCGGCATATTGCTTGCCCGGCGAGGCCCCCGTGGTCGCCCACGAACGCGCGATCCAGCTGACCACCATGAAGGCCCCCAAGGCGATCAACCAGGTCCAAGGCGTGACGCTCTGGACCAGCTGAACCATTTTGGCTTGCGGCACCACGGCAAAAATCACCGCCTCAATCGCGACCAACGCGACGATCGCCCCGAACAAATGCGTGTAGGTGCGACGGATGAAGCTGGCCCGGGCTGATTCGTCCGCGAAGGCGGCGGGCATCCCGGCTTCCGCCGGCGAGTAGGGATTGACGTTGCTCACGGCACAAAAGCCTCAGGAGTGCTTGAAAGGAGGGCGGATCATCCGCTGACCGATTGATCGCTCCAACTATACCATCTCGCCGGCCAACCGGAGACCGTTCCCTCGGCGATTGAAGTCAATTCGCAACCGCCAGGCCGCGTCCTTCCCGCCCGCGTTTCAGACGTCGCAGTGGCGGAGACGTTCACCGCGCGGTGACTTCCGGTGCGGCACTCCAGCTGCCAATCCACCCCCAGTTCCGCAGCACGGCTGGCGTCGTCCTTGTCCGCTTTTGGGAGTTCCAGCGCGACAGTTTCGGAGCATCCGGAACGAACGGACCGAACGGCACCAAACGAACGAAGCGCCCAACAATCAATCTCGCCGCGACCGACGTGGATTCACATCGAAGCGTTCGAGATCGCCCGAGATCGTTGTCGCCGGGCAATTCATATGGCGATGAAACAAGCCGGACGCTGAATCTCGCCAGGTCGAAGTCGGTGTGCATCGCCGCCCAAGGGCAGCCGTCTCGCGTCGTCGCCAGGGTGGACGGCCACGCGGTTGTCGAACCGTCGTCGCCATGGCGAACGCCAGCTTTGACGTCGCAGGACCCTGCGTGCCGCTGGCGGACCGCTGCGGGTTCCGTCGAACGTCCGGTCCGAAACAGAACCGACCGCCCGAGCGCCGATCGGCCCCGGCGGTGGCACCGAGCTTCCGGTGTCACCCACGTGGACGAAGTCCGCGCGTCCACCCGTGGAATCCTCCGCAATCCTCCCGCCCCCCAACCATTGATGACTCAAACTTCCGATTCGAAACGCACTTACTTCGTCACCGGGTGCGCCGGTTTCATCGCGTCGCGGGTCGCGGCACTGTTGCTGGAAAGTGGACACCGTGTCGTCGGCGTCGACAACTTGAACGACTACTACGACGTTTCGCTGAAGCAACACCGGGTGGACTCGCTCACGTCCGAGCGATTCGAGTTCCATCCGGTCGACATCGAAAGTGCCGCGGCGTTGGCCCCCCTGTTCGACGCCAACCAGTTTGATGCCGTCTTCAACTTGGCGGCACGTGCCGGGGTCCGGTACAGCATGGAAAACCCGCACATCTACCTGACGACCAATTCGATCGGCAGCTTGAATTTGCTGGACCAGATGCGGCGGACCGGAGTGAAACAGTACGTGTTGGCGTCCACGTCATCGTTGTACGCCGGACAGCCCACGCCGTTCGTGGAAACCCTACCGGTCAACACACCGATTTCACCGTACGCGGCCAGCAAGAAAGCGGCCGAAGTGATGGCGTACAGCTATCACCACTTGTATGGGATCGACGTCTCCATCGTCCGCTACTTCACGGTCTATGGTCCGGCGGGGCGTCCGGACATGTCGATCTTTCGCTTCATCCGCTGGATCGATGACGGGGTTCCGATCCAATTGTTTGGCGATGGTGAGCAATCGCGAGATTTCACCTACGTCGACGACATCGCCCGCGGAACCATCGCCGCCGCGAAGCCACTCGGGTACGAGATCATCAACTTGGGTGGTGGCGGCACTCCCGTGTCCTTGAATCAGCTGATCGGCATGTTGGAAGAGCGGTTGGGCAAAAAGGCGGTGATCGAGCACCACCCGTTCCACAAGGCGGACATGCACACGACCAGCGCCGACATCAGCAAAGCGGGCAAGCTGCTGGGATGGAAACCGCAAGTGTCGCTGGAACAGGGGTTGGATGAGTCGGTCCGCTGGTATCGCGCCAACGAGCCCTGGTCGCAAAAAATCGTGCTGCCCTAGCCAACCACCCCGCCACCACCCCCGCTCCCACCTCAATGAAGTTGTCGCAACCACGCCGCCAGATTCTGTTCCTGAATCGATCCTACTGGCCGGACATCGAAGCCACCGGCCAGTTGTTGACCGATCTGTGCCGCGGCCTGACCGGCCGATTTGACGTTCACGTCGTCTGCGGTCAACCCAACAGCCCCGAACGGAATTGCCACTACCGCAAGCAAGGAACCTCGGTTCACGATGGAGTCACCATTCATCGGCTGCGGCATCAACAATTTCGAAAAAAGAATCCGTTCGGACGCATCCTGAACCTGGTGTCGTTCTATCACGCCGCACAGCGTTACCTGGCCAGAACCAGGCTGTCTCCGGCGTTGGTGATCAGCGAAACCGATCCCTTCCTGCTGCCGCTTGCCGGCGCGAAGTATTCCCGCCAAATCGGCGCGAAACATTGTGTGTACCTGCAAGACATTTACCCGGATGTCGCCGAAGCCGTAGGAAAACTGAAACTTCCGCTGATCGCCTCGCGCCTGCGTCCGAAGTTGCAGCAAGCCTACCGCGACGCGGATCGGATTATTGTGCTGGGACGCTGCATGCGACAGCGATTGGTGCGGGCCCCGTGGGAGTTGCCGGAAGACAAAATCGAAACCATTCCCAATTGGGCCGACTGCGAAACCGTCCGGCCGGTGGATCCGGCAAGCAATGCGTTTCGACGGCGGCTGGGGCTGGAGGATGCGTTCGTCGTCATGCACAGCGGCAACATGGGATTGACGCAGCGTCTGGACGTCCTGATCGATGCCGCCGCGGATCCCCAGTGGCCCCAACAAGCCAGGTTGCTGCTGGTCGGCAACGGTGCCTCACGCGACCGTTTGATCCGACAGGCGGAACGATTGCGGTTGTTGGGAAACCGGATTCAATTTCTGGATTACCAGCCCCGCAGTGCCCTGGCCGAAAGTCTTTCGGCGGCCGATGTTCATGTGGTTTCCATGCACCAACGGATCACCGGATGCCTGTGCCCCAGCAAGCTGTACGGAATCCTGGCCGCCGGACGTCCCGTCATCGCGGTTGCCGATCCGGAGACCGACCTGTGGCAGACGATTGACGAGGGAGACCTCGGTTGGTGCGTCCCACCGGGTTCACCAGGAGCGATCGCCCAGGCGGTCGCCCGCGCATCCAAGGAAACTCGTGCCGAGAGCCTGGCGACGTTCGCACCAGCGCTGCTTGATCGCCAACGGCGCGCCCGCGACCAGGCGCTGTGTTACTTTGATCGCCCGGTCGTGGTCCAAAAATTCGAACAGGTCCTGTGCAGCATCCTGTCGGATGAATCGTTGGACGTCCAAAAACCGGCTCCGATTGTGACGCTGGATCCGATCAGCACCGAAGCCATCTTGACGCCGTAGCGGTGTAGCAAGTTCACGGACACCGCAACAGAATTGACATGCCAACCGCATTGATCACCGGAATCACCGGACAGGACGGATCGTACCTGACCGAATTGTTGCTCGAGAAAGGTTACACCGTTCACGGCATCGTTCGGCGCAGCAGTATCACGGCCAGACAGCGTCTGGATCAACTGTTTCATCGACCCGATGTGTATGACAAGCGACTGTTTCTGCACTACGCCGATCTGGGTGATTCGACCACGATCCGCAGGATCTTGATCAAGTGCCAGCCCGACGAACTGTACCATCTGGCGGGTCAGAGCCACGTCGGTGCCAGCTTTGAGATCCCGGAAACAACCTGTGACTTCACAGCGATGGGCACGCTCCGCATGCTGGAGATCGTGCGGGACCTGGAAAAGCCGCCGAGGTTTCTGCACATCAGTAGCAGCGAGATCTTCGGCCGCGCAGAGGAATGTCCGCAATGTGAAACGACGCCCATGCGTCCGGTGACGCCGTACGGAATTGCCAAAGCCTTCGCCACGCAGATGGTCGCGTTGTACCGTGATTCTTTCGGCTTATTCGCTTGCAATGCGATTTGCTACAACCACGAATCGCCGCGACGGGGTGAATCATTTGTCACCCGCAAGATCACCCGCGCCGCCGCGGCCATTTCGCTCGGTCGCCAGGACTCGCTCTCGCTCGGATCCCTCGACGGGCGACGCGATTGGGGTTACGCCCCTGAATACGTCCAGGCCATGTGGCGAATGTTGCAGCAACCGGCAGCCGATGATTTTGTGATCGCTACGGGAACCGACCACAGCGTCAAAGACTTCTTGCAGGCGGCATTCGAAACCGTGGGACTCCGCTGGGAGGACTACGTGACGCAGGATCCGCGGTTCTTGCGACCCAGCGAGGGAATTCGGCTGGTCGGGGATTCCTCCAAGGCCACCCGCGTATTGGGCTGGCAGGCGGCTGTCAAATTGCCGGAACTGGCACAAATCATGGTCCGCGACGACATCGCCGCCCTGAGTTCCGAATCCAACCAAGATTGACTCCGTTCCAACGACGTCATCGGTGCCCGTTGTTATTCCCCGCCCGTTCCGGATCGAACTTGAACCGCGCAATCGTTGGCCAGACGCTGCTGTGGTGCGCTGCCGTCACGATCGGTCTGACCCCAGGCGTGCTGGCAACGGACTTCGGCGGCATCCTTCCCTGGTCCCAGTACGTCGGCTCGCTAGCCTTGGTGTTTGCCTGCCTGCTAACGCTGCTGGGAATCGGCGTGTCGGTCGGCACGACTCCGACGGCGACCCCCTCCCGGTTCGCCTACATCGTCGGCGGAGTTCTGGCGGTGGCAGCTGGCTACGGGTGGCTCCAAACCTGTGCGGTCCCGGCAAGTTGGGTGGGCCTGTTCAGTCCCGCCAGCTACTTGGCGTACGTGCAATGGGCCGGATCGCTGATCGGCATTACCGCGGATTCATCGATTCCGATATCGATCTCTCCGGCGGACTCACTGGATTCGGTGGCCTGGTTGGCCATCGTTGCGGTTGCGTCCACGTTCGCGACCGTGCTGTATCGCGATCGACACCGAGCGGCGGGACTGCTGTGGATGATCCTGGCCGGGGGAACCTCCATCGCGCTGATCGGCATCTTCCGAAAATGGATCCCGGATTTCACGCTGTGGAGCTTTCAAGCAGGTGGCGAGGGGGCTCCCTTTGGAACGTTCCTGAACCGAAACAACGCGGCGTTGGGAATCAACCTCGGTCTGGCGGCTGCCATCGGACTGTCGGCCTGGCGATGGGAAATCTTCCGGTCGACCGTTGTCGGCCCGGGCAGACCGATGGGCGCTCCGTCCCGACTGGCGAAACGATGGTTCAGCGATCCGATGTCCGCGATCGCGACGGCCGCGGTGCTGACGGGGCTAGCCGGCGTGGCCATCTGCGGCTCGCGGGGTGGTTTGTTATCCGCCGTAGTCGCGGGCACCGTCGTCGGTCTGACTTTTGCAAAACGATCACGGCTCCGCGACGTAATCGCGCCGAACGTCGTCGCCCGTGCAAAGGCGGCAGCCGTCGCCGGATCCATCGTCTTGGCAGCGGTCATTCTGCTGCGGCCCGGTTCCGGCGATCCGTCCCAACCGCCGCCCACGGCCGGAACGATCGAATCGGCGTTTCAGGCGGGCACGCAGCGGTTGTCCGCCGACTATCGTCTGGCCCACTGGCCGGACGGATTGCGAACGGCCGCCAAGCATTTTCCCGCCGGAAGCGGATACTCCACCTACCGATTCGCCTACCTGCCTTGGCAGCAGACCAGCCCGTGGCGGTGGTGTGTTCACGCCGACAATCTGTGGCTGGAATGGTTGGTCGAAGGCGGCGTGGTGGCAGCGTTGCTGCTGGCATTCCTGCTGTGGCAATCGGTCCAAATGATCCGCCGACTCTCGCGTTCGCCGGATCCGTTCGATTACGGGCTGAGCCTGTCGGTGCTCTACGCGTTGACGGTGATCGGCGTCAGTCAATGCTTCGACTTTGGTTTGGCAATGCCGGCCAATTTTCTCGGTGCGGCGTTGCTTTTCACCGGCGGATTCACGCGGGCAGCGCAGGTCGTCGTTTCCACTTCAACTTCCCGGGGTGGAAAACTGAAACTCCGTCATGCGGACGAGCAAGCCTGGAAGAGCACCACATTCTGGCGGCAGGGAATGGTGCCCTCGGCTATCGGCGTGTGTCTGCTTGCCGCTTCCCTGATCGCCCTCACTCGACTCCGGCTGAACAGCAGGATCGATTTCGCGGTCAAGTCCACCGAGCTACGGTTCGACGCGATCAAGTCGGCTCCGGAGCAATTGAACGGCCAAATCGAAGAATTGCAGACGCTCGCCAAAGAACAGTCACGCCCCGAACTTTTGGATCTCTTGGCCCGCTGCGAATTCCAGCGAGGCCGTTTGCAGGAATTGATCGCACATCAAAACGCCACGAACACTGCATCGTTAGCGCGGCAGTATGCGGAAAGCTCTCGCAACCTGCGCCGCCTCGCGTGGCGACGATCCGTTCCGGAGCTTGCCGGCGAGGCTGAACGCTCACCGGTCGAGGTTGTCGCCAAAGGATTCGATGACGGCGCGCATCAGGCAACGTCTCCCTACGCACGATCGTTGGCGCGGTCCAAAGAATCGCTTTTTGCCAGACCGATGGGCCTGTCACCCCGAATGAATTTGGTCTTCACAGAATTCGTTCACCAGACGCCATCGGTGACCGATGAAGCCTTGCAGCAGTCAGCACAACTCTTTCGCAACAACGCCGAACTGCAGTTCCGCTTGGGAACGCAGGCTGCCGATCACGGTGGATACGTTCTGGCGACAGAGATGTGGCGGCGCGCCGCGACGATCGATGCCACCATGGTCCGACGCGTGCTGGCTCGCGCCGCTCGCTACGACGTATTTCCGATCCAGAAAGTGATCCCCGGTTCGGCGGCCCCCAAGGCTACCGTGGACCGTTATCTGGTCGACGGACATTCGAATCAGCGATCAGACCCGAATGCCCGAGCCGCCAAGTCGGATACCGAACATTCGGTCAATCCGACTCGTTGGAATTCCTCCCACTGAACTCCCTCGTTTCCCCCTCCGAATCCGTGAAGTTTCTCCTGATCGTTGGCGCCCGCCCCAATTTCATGAAGATCGCGCCGATCATGCGTGCGATCGCAAAGCAGGCACCGGACGCGCAACAAACGCTGGTCCACACGGGACAGCATTTCGATGAGCGAATGTCCGACGTTTTCTTCCGCGACTTGGGCCTCCCCAAACCGGATGAGCATTTGGGCGTCTCCGGCGGGTCACATGCCAGCCAGACGGCGCGAATCATGTTGGGGTTTGAACCGGTTTTGGATCGTCATCGACCGGATTGGCTGGTGGTCGTCGGCGACGTCAATTCGACGCTGGCGTGTGCTCTGGTCGCTTCGAAATCGGGTGTCAAGATCGCGCACGTTGAAGCCGGGCTGCGTTCACGCGACAACACGATGCCCGAGGAAATCAACCGCAAGGTGACCGATGCGGTTTCCGACCTGCTGTTGACCCCATCGCCAGACGCCGATGCCAACCTGACCGCCGAGGGCGTCCCGTTGGAGAGAATCGCCCGGGTCGGCAACGTGATGATCGACTCCTTGATACGTGCCCTGCCAAAAATCGAAGCGACCGAGTATTACCGTTCGCTTGGGCTGACGGACCAGAGCTACGTGCTGGCGACGCTCCATCGTCCGAGCAATGTTGACGATCCCGCGATGCTTTCGGAACTCGTCTCAGCTTTGAATGAGATCGCTTCGCGAACACCGGTGGTCTTTCCGGTGCATCCGCGAACGCGGGCCCGGTTGGAGTCCGAGCAAGTACCGATCAACGAAGGCATCCGCTTGATCGACCCGTTGGGATACTTCGATTTCATGTCCTTGATGCGTTCGGCAAAGATCGTGATCACCGATTCCGGTGGCGTGCAAGAAGAAACAACGTACCTGGGGGTCAGCTGTCTGACGGTTCGCCCCAACACCGAACGGCCGATCACGATCGAGGAAGGCACCAACCGATTGGTGCGTCCCGGCAAGGGCACGCTGCTGGCGGCCTACAGCGACGTGGAGGCTCACCCGCCATTGAAACAATGCCCGACCCTGTGGGACGGCAAAGCGGCCGAGCGAATTGCGGAAGTCTTGCTGGCCACCAAGTGAAATGATCCGCCCCCTGCGGATCGGCAGAATGCTGCGCGCCATGTCCCTTTTCATACCTTGTTCCGGAAACGGCTGAACGAAAGTGCAACGACAACGAACCATCATCGAGCCACCGATGGGCACGATGCTGCCGGACCTTCGCGAGGTGTGGCGTTACCGGGACCTGTTGATGCTGCTGGCCTGGCGCGACATCTCCGCGAAATTCCGTCAGTCGATCATCGGGTACGGATGGGCCATCGCCCGCCCGCTGCTGACGGCGATCATTTACACCCTCGTGTTCCACTTCTTCGTGCGTATCGACACGGCACCGATCCCGTACACGATTTTTGCGTTCGCCGGCCTGATCCCCTGGATGTACTTTTCCAATTCGCTGTCGCTGGTCACCGGCAGCGTGGTCGGCGGTGGCGGGATGTTGACCAAAGTCTACTTCCCCCGCCTGGTGCTGCCGCTTTCCACCGTCGCGGTCGGATTGATTGAAGTCACGTTGCAATTGGGTGTGCTGGGATTGTTGATGGTTTGGTACCAGTACGTCCCCGGAATCGCCATTTTGTGTTTGCCGCTGTTTGTTGGCGTGACACTGCTGACAACGTTGGCGTTTGGGATCTGGCTGACGGCTCTGAACGTCAAGTATCGCGATGTCGCCATGGCGGTCCCGTTTCTGATCCAAACGTGGATGTACCTGTGTCCGATCATCTATCCCTCCTCGGTGGTGCCGGAGCGGTTCCGAGCCATTTATGCGCTTAATCCGATGGTCGGCGTGATCGAAGGCTTTCGCTGGTGTCTGATCGGATCCAACCCTCCCGATTGGACGATGATGACGATTTCCATGGTCGCGATGATCGTCATCTTGCTCGGGGGAATGTTCTATTTCCGCAAGGTCGAAACGACCTTCGCCGACATCATCTAGTAGCCGACCCCCGCAACCCGCGATCCGGTTCCGCCCAGGCATTGCCACGCATCTGACTGATATGACCACCTCCGTCCAAATCGAAAACCTGTCGAAACGCTATCGATTGGGTTTGACCCACACGACCAGCGTCCGCGACCTGGCAAACGGGTTCGCCGGCCGATTGATCCGCCGAAAGCCGGATACCGATCATCAACCGTCCGAGCGGAAGGGAGATCACTTCTGGGCGCTCAAAGACATCAACTTCTCGATCCGGGAAGGCGACACGGTGGGCATCATCGGCCGCAACGGGGCCGGGAAAAGTACCCTGCTGAAAATCCTGAGCCGCATCACCAGTCCGACCACGGGACGCGTCGAATTGAATGGCCGCGTCGCGAGCCTGTTGGAGGTGGGAACGGGTTTTCATCCGGAACTGACCGGCCGCGAAAACCTGTACCTCAACGGGACCATCCTGGGCATGACGCGTGCCGAGGTCAATCGCCAGTTTGACGCGATCGTGTCGTTTGCCGGGGTGGAGAAATTCATCGACACACCGGTAAAGCGATACAGCAGCGGGATGAAGGTCCGTCTGGGTTTCGCCGTCGCGGCCCACCTTGATCCGGAAATTTTGATCGTCGACGAAGTACTGGCCGTCGGCGACCTGGATTTCCAACGCAAGTGTCTCGGAAAGATGGATGACGTGGCCAAAAGCGGACGGACCATCATCTTTGTCAGCCACAACATGGCGGCCGTATCTCAGTTGTGCAAAACCGGCGTCGTGCTCAGCGGCGGAACGACGGACGGCGTGATGCCCATCTCCGAAGCGATCGACACCTACATCAGACAGTCGTCGGTCAGTCAAAAAGACGGGCTGTTCCTGATCGATCGCGATGAAGCAGGATCCATCATTCGCGAGATTTCGGTTCAGCAGTCCGGTGCCAACACCGGCGTCATCCGCCACGACCAAAATTTCGACGTGGAGTTCTCACTGCAACTGCCGCCGGAAATTGGCCCGACGAAACTTAGCATCGCCGTTTGCGATCGCTTTCAGAAGAAGATCTTCACCGCAATCACTGATCTGGCGGGAAGCCGGAACGATGCCTTTGATCCGCGGCCCGTTCGCACCCTAAACGTGCGAGGCAGGTTCCTGATGCCGGGGAACTACTCAATCGTCGCCGGCCTGCTGGATTCGCGGGGCGCCATCCTCGATCAACACCACCATGTCTGTCCGTTCCGGATCGAGAATGTCGGTGACGATCCCATTCTTTCCGGAGGTGGAGACTACGGCGTGGTGTTTGGCGAACACGAATGGCTGGCCCCTTCACCGACATCCTGTTAATCCGACACGGACATTGACGTCACGATTCACCCTCTGCGCGCGCCGCAATCCGTCGCGCCAACTCCTTGGAACCTCTAAATTCATGGCTCGACTCTCTCAGCCGATCAGGCAACGCGATCCGGGAACTTATTCGTGAGCGTTCTACTGGAGTCGCCCCCGATGGCAATCGCACCGGAGGCATCGACCATCGCCTGCCCGTGCGGTAGTGAAACCCTGGATGTCGTCGGATCGTGTCGCGACACGGCCCAACGAACGATCAGCCGAGAGGAACGGGATCAACTGGGCGGAATCGATTCCGGGACACTTTATCGGTGCCGCAGCTGTTCGCTGGGATTCCGGTTCCCGCAGCCATCACCGGAGGCACTTGCTTCGCTGTACGGTTCAATGGATAGCGAGCGTTGGGTCGACGACGTGACACAAAGCCACGCCTGGAATCGCGTCTGGAAACTTCTCGCCGACGGCCGATCTTCTCGCGGAAGGATTCTGGACGTCGGTGCCTTCACGGGCGGGTTTCTAGAGCAAATCCCTCGCTCCTGGGACCGCGCCGCCATCGAACCGTCCAGCCAGGCAAGACAAATCCTTCGAAAACACGGCATCGATGTGGTCGGTGAGTTGCTCGCGTCCCCGTCCCCGGAACTGCGTGCCGCGTTCGACATCGTCACCCTGTTTGACGTCTTCGAACATCTCCATGCCCCGATCGAATCGATGCGCTGGCTGCAGGAAATGGTCCGTCCCGGCGGACGTTTGATTCTCAGCACCGGAAACATGGATCACTGGACGTGGCACATGCTGCGGGGCGAGCACTGGTACCTGGACCCCGCCCAGCATCTTTGCTTCGGGAGTGAATCCTTTTTTCGCGACTGGGCCCAACGAAATGGGCTTCGCGTGACGCACTTGGAAACGATCCCCCACGGTCAGCGCTCAGCGAAGCAAGTCTTGATCCAGTCCCTGTCGACGCTGTACTTCGCCGGCCGGCAACGGAACACGTTGGGCGCAAGAGTCTCACGTCGATTGCTGCACGCGATCCCGCCGATCGGCCGGTTGAAACACAAAGCTCACCCTCCCTACACACGCAGCCTTCGCGATCACTTGCTGATCGTTTTCGAAGTTCCCGCGTGACTGCGTTCAGCCGAAAACTGATAGCCGCAGCCACGCGTTGACGCGGCGCGACTTCCTACAACGCCGCGTTCGTCCTGCACGTCTCAATCACAACCAGCCGTCTCCCCAGGAACCCTGAACCGATGGTGTTAAAAACCGCTCTGCGAAGCCTGCTGGCAACCTGCGGACTGGAGCTTCGTCTGACACGCAACGTGAATGCGGCTCATGTCGCCGCGAAACGCCAGGCCGTCATCGACCGATGGAAGCTGCTTCAACGCTACGATCCGAAATGCGTGCTGGACCTGGGCGCGAACGAAGGGCAATTCGCCAAGATCGTCCGAGAGATTCTACCCGGCGTACCGATCTATTCGTTTGAACCGCTAGATGACTGTTTCCAAAAACTGGAATCGTTTCTGCAATCATCGGGACCGGGTCAAGCATTTCCGTTCGCACTGGGCGCGGAGAACGGTCAGGCAACCATTCATCGATCGGAGTTTTCGCCCAGCAGTTCGCTGTTGGAAATGGGAGAGCTTCACGCGGCGGAGTTTCCGGCAACCGCGAAGACTTACGAACAAACGATCCAGATCAAACGTTTGGATGACGCCGTGGAGAAGCTGCCATTGACGTCTCCATTGGTGATGAAAGTCGATGTCCAGGGATTTGAGAACGACGTCATCGCGGGTGCTCCTCAAACGCTGCAGCGGACCACAGCAGCGGTGATCGAATTGACGTCGTATCCCCTGTACCGAGATCAGTCGACGTTCGAAAGCGTTCAAAACCAGATGGCGGCATTTGGCTTTGTCTTCCGCGGCGTGGTCGACCAAATGCACAGCCCGCGCGATGGCCGCATCCTGCAGTTTGACGCCCTGTTCGAGAATTCGGCTCTTGTCGACCAACCGGCCAACGTCTCCGCGTCACGAAATCGGAGTTCCTGTCCATGAAAATTGCCATCGTCACAACCTCGCCTCCGGGTGAGAACGGGGTGGGGCAGAACTATTTGAGCGCCCTCGTCTCGGCCCTCCCGGGACACGAGGTTTTTGTCGCCGCGTTTCTGCGCAACGACGCGGACTGGAGAACCGGCGACCGGCCCGATGAAGCTCGGCGATTGATCCTGAAACAGCAATTTGAATCCCCCCGACGATTCGGGCGAGGACCGATTGCCAATTGGAGCGGACACCTGACCTTTCGCGGCGTGGCCGTTCCCCACGCCAAGGAAGTCGCCGCCCAATTGATTGACGAATTCCGCGACCGAGGGATCGATCGGATCCTGGTCGTGATGGAATCGCCTCAGATGATCCTGCTAGCCGAAGCACTCGGCGAGATCTTCCGTGATCGTCTTTCGATCCTGGTTTGGGATCATCCGGAACATGTGCTTTCCCTGTACGGCCAAGACGGTTTGAATCGGTCGTTCCTGATGAAGGCGTTTCATCGATCGGTACTCGCCTCACGCGGTGCCATCACGGTGGCTCCGTCGCTGGGTGAATGGCTGCAGGAAATCAATCCCGGACTGACCGTTCGCCTGTTCCGCAGTCCGGTCACGTTGGGCTATCACGAAACACCACGACGTTTACCTTCCGGCTCCAAATTCGAGATCGGATTTGCGGGTAGCGTCACCGCCCCCGATGAACTTGAACGTCTGCAAGCTGCGCTCGATCGGCTTAGCTGGAGGGTCAACGGTTGCGAGATCGAGCTCAGCTTGTTCGGAAAGCGTTACAAGCTGGTTTCCAGCACGGGCAGAAATGTGCGCTATCACGGCTTCCTTCCCTCGCAGCGAGACGTGATCGAAAAACTTTCCCACTGCCAGTTGTGCTTTTTGCCACAACCATTCGGGTCGGACCGACGCTGGTTCGCGGAATACTCGTTCCCGACCAAAACGAGTACGTACCTTGCTTCCGGTGCGCCGATCCTGGTCAATGCGCCCGCGTGGGCATCGCTTCCCAGGTTTTCTGACAACGATTCGACCGATGATGGAACCGGTCGGTTGGGATTCGAATGTACTTCGGATGATTCAAAGGCGATCGCCAAGCTGATCGCAAGAATCGCATCCGATGCAACGTTCTACGGTGAAGGTTGTGAACGAGCGACTGAATGCGCGCGAACCGCATTCGGCTCCCAACCCGGCGCGATTGCGGTTGCCGAGGGCCTGCAGGTTCCCGGTCCCGCCCCAACCGCCACCGTTGTCGAATCGCCCGCCGCAGTGCTCACCTGAGAGAAACCGCATTGAAGATCATTCAAATCAGTGCCGCGGATTTTGGCGGGGGAGTCGAAACGGTGGTTCGACAACACCACCGGGAGCTATCCCGCCAGGGACATCAGACACAGCTTCTGGTGGGTCGGAAAAAGGGTGGCGAGCGAAACACAACCGTCATCCCGCTGCGAACCGGTCCCAAGGGCGCGCTGCGGACGGCGCGATGGATCCAGCGCAACACCGGCCTCCAAAATCTGTACGCACCGGGATTTCGAGCGATTGAGCAATCCTTCGCCTTCGAACCCGACGTGTTGCACTTTCATTCCCTCCACGGAGCCGACAGCTACGCGGAATTGGCGGTCGTACGACGTTTAAGTCGGCGGTATCCGACGGTCGTCACCCTGCACGATTTTTGGTTGATGACCGGTCACTGCGGATACCCGCTGGAATGTCCACGATGGTTGACCGGGTGCGGAAAATGCCCGGACCTGACCCGGTACCCGGCCATCGAACACGATGCCACGCGTTGGAATTTTGCGAGAAAACGCAAGCTATTCAAAAATCGTGACATCCAGCTGGTCGTTCCCTCGGCTTGGCTGTTGAACCAAGCACGGCGCAGCCCCATTCTTCGCGACTGCCCGATCTCCGTCGTTACCAACCCGGTCGACGTCGATACGTTCTCGCCGGCAGTGCAGAATCCAGATCGTGCCCGGTTCGGAATCGGAGAAGACGAAACCGCGGTGATGCTGATCGCCAACCATCTGAACAATCCCTACAAGGGAATGGATGATGGCATCGCAGCGCTCAACCGGGTTTCCGACACCAAGATCAAGGTCGTCATCGTCGGCAACTCGGCCGACGAGGTGTCCAAACGGCTGAAAGTTCCCTCGGTCGCCCTTCCCTACACCACTTCGACAACCGACCTGGCCGAGTACTACCGTGTCGCCGACTTGCTGCTGATGCCGTCGCGATGTGAAACCTTCGGGTTGGTCGCCGCCGAAGCGATGGCCTGCGGCACGCCCGTGATTGCTTTCGACGCCGGCGCCTTGCCGGAGGTCATCGGCGACCGAGACACCGGGGTCGTCGTGACCTCCCGCGACACGTCCGCCATGGCAGCCGAAATCGATGCGTTGGCAGCGGACCGCCAACTGCGGCGAACAATGTCCCACGCCGCGGCCGAACGAATCCGCCGACTGTTCCACGTCAGCGGCCACACTCGCGGCACCGCCGACGTCTACGAGCGTTGCATTCAAGCACACGCGTGCCGGCTGCTTGAGCCGGGCCGGTTGGATCCGGCGCCGGCCGGTTAGATCCGACGCTGGCCGGCCAACGTCGGCGTGGCCTTTTGCCTTTTCGAAACTATATCGCCCTCAAGACCCTTTCCCGAGGGTCCCCCCAGTCCTTTCTGCTGGTCCTACCATGTTGCAAGCAGTTATCACCACCATTCAGCAGCCTACGGATTGCGTCCTGCGGTTGGCCAGCGCCCTCGCCGGTACCGAGGCGGGCCTGGTCATCGCGGGCGACACGAAGGGTCCAACGGAATTTGACCTTTCAACGGTGCAGCAGTTCTCGCCCGAACAGTTGTCATTCCTTTCGATTGATGACCAACTGGCATCTGACTTTTCCCTGACACCGCATTTGCCGACGAAGCACTATTGCCGCAAGAACCTGGGTTACCTGCACGCGATGCGATTGGGGGCGACGTGCATCTATGAAACCGACGACGACAACGCCCCGATTGAAAACTGGAAGCCCCGTGAACAATGGATCAATGGGCTGCGGTTTGTCACGGCGGCGGTCGATGATCAGCCCCGATGGGTAAACGTCTACAAGTGCTTTTCGGATGGTTTGATTTGGCCGCGTGGATTGCCGCTTGATCGCATCGGCGATGCTTTGACGATGGGTGATGCGCCGGAGACATCGCTATCGACCGCTGCCGACGAAACCGGAAAGTACTGGGCCCCGATTCAGCAGGGGCTGGCCAACGGAGCTCCCGACGTCGACGCGGTCTGGCGGTTGGTGCTGGACCGCGAATTCGATTTTGAGGATCGAGCCAGCGTGATGTTGGCCCCCGGACAGTGGTGCCCGTTCAACACGCAAACCACATGGTGGTGGCCGGCCGTTTTCCCGCTGCTGTACGTCCCCAGCTACTGCTCGTTCCGGATGTGTGACATCTGGAAAAGCTTTGTGGCACAGCGTTGCCTGTGGGAACTCGGTACCGGCGTGGTCTTTCACGCACCGGAAGTGGTTCAGGAGCGGAACCCGCACAACTTGATGCGTGACTTCGAGGACGAAGTTCCGGGGTACCTGCGCAATCACGAACTGGTCCAAATCCTCGAGGACGTCTCGCTGCAACAGGGTCCCGAAGCCGTCGGGCCGAACCTTCGCGCCTGCTACGCCGCCCTGATTGACCGCGACATTTTCCCCGAAAAGGAAATGCAACTGATCGACGCCTGGCTATCCGACGTTCCCGCCGAGCCGGCTTGATCCGATCGCTAAGCCTTCGCTTGCTGCTATCGAGTAAGCGTTCTGTCCCTTGTTTCAATTCTCCGCCCCAAGGATACGACCTTGAGCGTTCCACTTCTTTTGCCGAAATCCGCGCCCGCGGAACAAGTGACACTTCCGTCACTGTCGTCACGACCGTTGGTGTCAGTCGTGGTCCCCAGCTTCAATCAAGGTCGATTCATCGGCGACACCCTCCGCTCGATCCTGGAGCAGGACTATCGACCGTTGCGGATCCACGTCATCGACGGCGGCTCCACGGACGAAACCGTCGACGTGCTGAAAAGTTTTGGTGACTTGGACGAGTTGGATTGGCTCTCCGAACGCGACCGTGGCGTCGTGGAGGCGGTCAACAAGGGGTTCGCCAGAACCGAAGGCGAAATCATCGCCATCCAGAGTTCCGACGACATGTACTTGCCAGGCGCGATCAGCACCATGGTCGACGCGCTGCGTCAACGCCCCCGGCATGGATTGGTTTACGCCGACATGGAAACGGTCGACGCGAACGGCGGTTTTCTTTTCCGAAGCAACATCCGCCCGTTCAGCGTGCGAGATTTCCTGAGCAAGCAGACCTGGGTCCCACAGCCGACGGCGTTCTTCCGCCGCACCCTGCTTGACGTCTGTGGCGGTTGGGACGATCGCTACTTTAGCGCCGACACGGAATTGTGGATGCGGATGGTATTTCGTACCCAAGTGGAAAAGATCGACAAAGTCATCGCTCAACGTCGACTCCATGATGAGCAGCGCAATCACCAGGCTGCGACGATCGCGGACGCCTACCGACGGATGGTTCAGGACTCGCCGGATCTGCAACGTGCCGGCGCCGACCTACGTCGCGCTGCGAAGGCTGGCACCCACATCCATTCCATTCGGTACAACGCCAGCGGCTCCGCATGGAAAGCATCCATGCACCTGTGGTCCGCGTTACTTGCCGCTCCTTCGCTGTGGCCGAACTATCGCGATTCGCCATTGCTGATTCCTGGCTGGATGCCGTTGCGATCCAAGCTTTCGTCTGTGAAACAAGCACTGCTGCAAGCACGAATCCATGAACCCACCCTCCAATAGTCGCCCACTGATCACGGTGGTAATCCCCGCTCTGAACGAGCAGGATCACATCGGTCAATGCCTGGCAGCCCTGTTCGACCAAACTTTTCCCCGCGAGCAGTATCAGGTCATCGTCGTTGACAACGGATCGGTCGACCGCACCTGTGAGATCGTGACACAGGCCGGGGCGCGACTTCTGCACGAATCGCGCCGCTCGGCCTACTGGGCCAGAAACCGTGCCATCGAGAACTCCGACAGCACCTGGCTGGCATTCACCGACGCCGATTGCTTTCCGGATCCCCATTGGTTGTCGAACCTCCACCAATGTGCCAAGCGCAACAACGCCTGGATTGTGGGGGGCCTGACGAAGTATGACATCCGGTGCGACAACCTCGGCAATCGGTTGCTGTGCGAGACCCATCAACCGTCGCAATTGCGACAGACAATCGAAACGCACCATTGCGTCGCCGGAGGAAACCTGTTCGTCCGGCGCGAGGCCTTCGAACAATTGGGATTGTTTCGCGTCATCGAGTCGGGCTCCGACATCGAACTTTCCAAGCGGCTTTCTCAGGCGGGTTTCCCCAGCTTCTTTGCCGAAGACGCCGTGGTCCGGCATCAGTGCGATCTTTCCAACTGGGACTACCTCCGTCGGACCTATCGCATTCGCAAAGGCCAGCGAAGACACTCCGGTCAACCCTGTGGCGTTCGGCCGGCAATTCAACAGTTGCGGAAACTCCCCTGGCGTCCGGGCATCCATGCTGTGGGAGCTGACTCAAAACCCGCGAGAACTTCGACACAGTGGATCGCCGAATGGGCGTATCGATGGGCCAACCGGTGGGCCGGATTCCTTGGTGAATTCAACGCGTCGATCCGACCGGCGGTCTCGCTGGATGCACCAACCAGGATCGACCCGGCTGGGGCCCACAAAACCCACCCTTCGCCCGCGCACGAGTTCCGAATCCCAGTCGCCGCCGGTGAATCTTCAGGACACTAAATGAACGCAGTCACCCTTCGGAAACCTGAGGCCACCGAAACGGCAAATCACGGCTGCTCCACGGGGCAAGTGCTGTTCATCCGGGGCATCCTGCCGCGCAGCGGTACGAACTTTTTGGCTGATGCGCTCAATCATCATCCCCAGATCGTCCGGTCGCCGGGCCGATTCTGGGAGTTCGCACCGTTTCGGTTTCAAGAACAGCTGGACAACTATCTGCATTGCATCGAAAGATCAAAACACGCCGATCAGTTCTCTGCCGAGTCCTTCTTACCGCACCTGGGTGATGCTTGGCTGAGCTATCTGGCCGGTCGGATCCAGGCGGACCAATGGGCCGTTTACAAAGAACCGTCGATTGATCGGCTGTCGTCAATGTTCCAGATGTTTTCCGGTTCGCGAGCGCTGATCATCCAGCGTGACGGACGCGACATCGTCTCCAGTGCCCTGAAAGCCGAATTCGGATTGCCGCAATTCCAGTGGTGGAAGCGGTCGCACTGGCGACGCATGCTTCCCGACGAAGCCTTTCGGATTCACTGCCGTCGCTACCGCGATGCGGCCGAGAATTTGATGCAGTTCCTGGGGAGCGACGAGGGACGGACATTCCGGTCGCGCTACTTACTCGTGAAATACGAGGACTTGCTCCGTGACCCCCAGCAATGGATCCCGAAGATCATGGAGTGGTTGTCGCTGGATGCCGATCGGTTTGATTGGGAAGGCTTTTCCAGCATGCCGGTTCGTGGATCATCGTTTCTACGCTCCCGAGATGGCGGACATGACTTTGCGTGCGGAATCGAAAAGCCGGCTGACGGTTTTGATCCGACGCGCCGCTGGTCGGATTGGTCTCCCCGCAGAATGCGCTATTACGACAGCGTTGCCGGAGACCTTGCACGACAACTGGGATACCAATGAACAACATCGTCCACCGGGGCGAATCGATGAGTCTCGAACCGGGCCTGGTCAGCACGATCATCCCGGTCTTCAACCGGCCTGAAATGCTTCGCGGCGCCGTCCAGAGCGTCCTGCAGCAAACGTATCGGCCGATCGAAATCATCATCGTTGATGACGGATCCACCGACGAGACGCCTTCGGTCGCAGAAGACCTTCAACGTCGGCACGAAGGCGTTGTTCGGTTCACGCGACAGTCCAATTCGGGCCCGGGACCGGCGCGCGAAGCCGGTCGCCAACTGGCTCGGGGCGAATTCTTGCAGTACCTGGACAGCGATGACCGATTGACGAGGAACAAGTTCACCGATCAGGTTGCCTCGCTTCGAAAAGCCCCCGACTGCGACATCGCCTATGGAATCACGCGGCTGGTGAATGAACGCGGCGACATCCTTGCCGACCCGTTCAAATGGACAGGCCGTTCGATCAACAACCTTTTCCCGGGGCTGTTGGTCGACCGCTGGTGGTGCACCCACACGCCCCTGTACCGTCGCCGTGTGACCGATCGGATTGGGCCCTGGTGCAAAATGCGATGGAGCCAGGACTGGGAATACGATTCCAGGATCGGCGCGTTGAACGTCAACCTAGTGTCGTGCGGAACCCATGTCAGCGACCATGTGCACCACGACGGCGTGCGACAAACCTCTTCGGCCGCCTGGACGACCGATCCGATCCGCCTGGCCAACCGAGTTGAGCTGCTGCAAAAACTTTGGAATGCGGCGATCCAAGCCGGCGTCAATGAATCCGCACCCGAGCGTCAGCACTTCGCCCGGTGGTCGTTCATGATCGGCAGACAATGTGCCGCTCAAGGAATGGTGTCCGACGCGGATCAATGTTTCCAACTTGCCGACGCTTCGGCAGGACAGTTCGGCCAGGGGCGAAAGGGAATTGCGACTTACCGACTGCTGCTACGCACCCTCGGCCCAACCGCAACGGCTCGCGTCGAAAAGATGGCCGGAGCCATTCGCAAGCGTCCCGGATCCGCCACGATGCAACAGTCGTTTGAATCCACTCCCTGAACCGCACCGCTGGTGAATGAGCATCGGTATGAAAGTCCTGATCAACGCTTTGTCGGTGACCAATCAGAGCGGACGTCACGTGCTGATGGGACACTTGAATCAATTGCGGGAATTGACCCAAGGCCTCCATCAGTTTGTGATCCTTCACCACCGAGGGAATCGCGACATCGTCGTCAAGGCGGACGAATACGAGTGGCTGGAATGCCCCGAATCCACGGCCAACTGGTCAGGGCGAGCCTTTTGGGAGTTCCGAAACTTGAATCGGATTGTGGACGAAACCGAATCCGATTTCCTGTTCACGCCCGCCGGCGTCAGCGTCCCAGGAATCCGTGCGCCGCAGGTCGTCTTCTGCCAGAACCCGTGGTGCCTGGTCCCCGAACTGCACCAGAATCTCAAGGACCGCGCCAAAGCTGCCCTGCAACGAAAGGAATATCGGCGTACCGTTCGTGACGCGACACTGATGGTCTTCAACAGCCGCTACATGCGTGAAGCCTACCGGAAGAACGCCGGAAATCGCGAGTCAGACTCGATGGTCGTCTATCAGGCAATCAGCGATAGCACCTGGCGCGCGGCGGAACGCATGGGCAAACGTGCGATGGAACGCAACCACATCCTCAGCGTCTCCGCCATGGCACCCCACAAGGGAGCCGACATCCTTGTCCAAGCCCTTCGGTGTGTCCGCGATCGGGGCGTGGACGCCAAGCTGACCTTCGCGGGAGGATGGCCGGACGCGGAGTATCGACGCCGCGTCGAATCGCTGGTTGATCAACTGGGCTTGCGTGAAGCGGTGACATTCTGCGGCTGGATCTCCGACGAGGAGCTTCATGAACTGTACTCCCGATGTCACGTCTTTTGTCTCCTGAGCCGATGCGAATCATTTGGCATCCCCGCCGTCGAGGCGCAAAGCTTTGGGACGCCGACGGTTGGCACGGACGCGTGCGCGATTCCCGAGATCGGCGGTGATGGCGGGCTTTACGGCCCAGTCGACGATCCGCAATCCGCAGCGGATCACCTGGTGAATGTCATGACCGACGACGCCTTGTGGCAGCAACTGAGCCGTCGGGCAGCGGCAAACTCCCAAAAATATCGCTGGGACATGTGCAGTCGGCCCCTGTTGAAAATGTTTGATGTGATCGAAAGGCAGCGCACCGACCTGCTGGCGGGGTGCGCAACGTGAACTCGTCGATCGGAGCGCGACCACAACCCATCGTTTCGGTGGTGATGGCGGTCTACAACGGCAGCGATAAGCTCGCAACAACGATTGAAAGCCTGCTGGCGCAATCGTTTGAAGCATTCGAATTGATCCTTGTCGATGACGGATCGACGGATCCGTCCGCGCAAGTGCTGTGGCGTTACGCGAACCAAGATTCTCGCGTGCGAGTTTTGCAACAATCCAACGAGGGACTTACCCGAGCTCTGATCGCCGGCTGCGCCCAAGCACGGGGAACGTTCATCGCCCGCCAGGACGTCGGAGACCGCGCGTGGCCGCGACGGCTTGAACGTCAGGTCGACTATCTAAAACGCCATGATCGGGTGGTCGCCGTCGGCGCGGGTTTTCACCGAGTCGGACCGGAAGGGGAGTTCCTGGGAGAAAGCCTTCGCGAAGGCTCGCCTGAGTCGGTCACCGAGGCGCTGCTCCGACAGGGAATCTGCATCCCGCATCCGCTGGCAATGTTCCGGCGACAAGCCTACCAGCAGGTTGGTGGCTACCGCGCCGAATTCCGCTTCGCCCAAGACGCGGACCTGTGGTACCGACTTTCCCGGATCGGAATGCTCGGTGAGGTTCCGGAGCCGCTGCTTGACATGCGAATCGACGTGGATGGGATCTCTCCCACCAACCGGGACCGACAGTTTCGGTTGGCGCAGCTGGCCAAAGATTGCTACCTCGCGTCGGAACGATCTGGATCAGACGCGTCGGTGCTGAAGCAGGCGGGGCAAGTGAGTTGGGGCGATGTCCCCGATGCACCCGGTATCACGCCGCGGATGGCGCGCGCCAATGCGGAATTCTTCATCGGAAGCCAGCTGTACGCTCTGGGCGACCAGCGTTGCCGCGAGTATCTCCGCCGCGCGATTGGCCATCGCCCGCTGTGGTTGCGGCCCTGGGCGAAATACTGCCTGTCTTTTCTGAAGCCCCGTCCGAAAGACAACGGTTCTCTTGCACCGGCGGGGCTTTCGCCACGATGACCGATACCTCCGCAACCAACTGCATGGATCCTTCCGCCGTTGCATCGACAGTGCGGTGTGAGCGTGAATCACAAGTCGACGTGTCGATTGTGATTCCAACGTTGGGTCGCGAACGCGTTCTGGTCGAAACGCTGCAAAGTCTGCTGCGGTTGGCCTCCGCTGCCGACGAACTGCTGGTGATCGATCAGTCCGCAGCTCATGATGCGGAGACGGATGAACGGCTGTCGGCGTGGCACGCGTCGGGCAGCATCCGCTGGATTCGATTGACGCCGCCTTCAATCACGCGTGCGATGAACCATGGCTTACGACAAGCCAGGTCGCCGTTGGTCCTGTTTCTGGACGACGACATCCGCCCGCACCCGAACCTGGTGGCGTCGCACCGGCGTGCCCACTGCCAATCACGGCAGTTGTGGGCGACGGTGGGACAGGTCATCCAGCCTTGGCAGCGTGCTGAGTGTCTTGATCCGCCGCGCAAACGGACGGGTTTACGATTGGATGAAGACTTCCCGTTTCATTCCACGCGAGAAATGCCTGTGCACAACGTGATGGCGGGTAATCTTTGCGTCAATCGCGACCGTGCACTGGCCCTTGGCGGCTTCGACGAACAGTTTCAGGGTGCGGCCTTTCGGTTTGAAACCGAGTTTGCCCGACGGCTCGAAAAAGCCGGAGGCGAGATTCGGTTCCTTGGTGATGCCGGGATCGATCATCTCCGCGTCGCCAAGGGAGGAACCCGCACCGCCGGGAGTCATCTGACCAGCGCGTCCCCATTGCACGGCGTGGGGGATCACTACTACGCGATGCTACATGCCGCAACGCGTTCCGAAGCCCGTTCCTACTGTTTTCGGCGAATCGTTCGCGAAGTTCGCACCCGCTTTCACCTGACGCATCCCTGGTGGATCCCCGTCAAGTTGGTTGGGGAAATCCGCGCCTATCGTTTGGCGAAATTGCTGGTGCGAAACCGCTTTTCCGGTGACGCACGGATCCCCGACCGCATTCTCTCCGGGACGGCCAAATTGGACCACGCTCCCGAACATCCGTTGCAGACCTTGGGAGGAAATGGTTGCCAATGATGAAGCTTGCCTTCCTCACGACTCACCCGATTCAGTACCAGGTCCCGGTCTTCCGGCATCTGGCAGAATCCGACCAGATGGATTTCAAGGCCCTGTTCTGTTCGCTGCCGACGCCGGAACAGCAGGGCGCGGAATTTGGCATCAAGTTCCAATGGGACATTCCTTTGTTGGAAGGGTACGATCACCACGTTCTGGAAAACGTCTCTTCCAACCCCGGGCTGATGCACTTTCGTGGATGCGATACGCCCGGTGTGGCAGACTATCTGCGGACCCAGGCGTTTGACGCCGTGGTGATCAACGGTTGGGTGGTTAAGAGCTGTCTCCAAACGGCACGCGCGTGCAAGCGGCTTGGCATTCCTTGCATTGTTCGTGGCGAAGCGAACAACTTGCGCCGGCGTGCCTGGTGGAAAAGGATGATCCATCGTCGATTGATGCGGCTGTACGACGCTTTCTGCCCGATCGGTAAAGCCAGCGCCGCTTTCTACCGCCAATTGGGAATCGACGACCGACGCATGTTCCTGGCCCCGTATTGCATTGAGAACGAACGGATCGCTTCGACCAGCCCTCGCGATGCGGAATCGGTGCGGAAAGCACGCCAGCGTTTCGGAATCGCGCCGGAAAAGACCTGCTTCTTGTTTTGCGGAAAGCTGATTGAAAAGAAGCAGCCGATCGGACTGCTGGAAGCCGTGGGCCGGGCACGGGCGCTCGGAGCCGACTTCGAAGTTCTGATCGTTGGCGACGGCGCCCAGCGGGAAGCATGCGAGCGCATCGCGGCCGAGCGGTCGCTGGATGTCAAGTTCGCAGGGTTTCTGAATCAATCGGAAATTGGTGCCGCCTACAGCGCCAGTGACGCGTTGGTCCTCCCGTCGGACACCGGCGAGACCTGGGGCCTGGTCGTCAACGAGGCTTTTGCGGCAGGCTTGCCGGCCTTGGTCAGTGACCAGGTCGGCTGCCACCCCGACCTGATCCAGGAAGGCGTCACCGGCTGGGTGCACCCCTTTGGTCGATGGCAAGCATTGGCCGAACAGCTGTGCGTTGCCGCCAGCGACCGCTCTCGTTTGGCAACGATGGGCCGGAATGCGAACGATCTGGTGCAACGTTACAGCCCACGCGCTGCCGCCGAAGGGATTCTGGAGGCAGCACGTTTCGCCACCAGCCGGGGAGCCAGCCATGCTTAGGATCGGATTGCTGGACACGACGGTTCGGGGTGCTCCGGGAAGCATGGCGCGCTATCGCGACCAGCTGCTCACGTCACTTCGGGAATCGGCCCCCGAATCGGTCCAGGCGACCGTCGAATTCCTGGGCTGCGAACGGGAGTCGCTCAGTCGCACTCCGCCCCGGTTGCGAATGTACCGCCAGCACTTTCATATCTGGAACGCGGCGCGACGTCTGGACGTGTCTCGTTACGATGTGCTGCACGTGTTGGACGGAAGTTTTGCGTATCTGGTGTCCGCGCTCCCAGCCTGCCGGATCGTTGTGACGGTTCACGATTTGATCCCACGGTTGCAGATGGACGGCAACTTCCCCGGAGCCCCCGCGGTCGGTCGTGCCGCCCGCTGGCTGATCCAGCGATCCCTGGCCGGGATCCGCAAAGCCGATCGCGTTTGTGCCGTAAGCCAAAGCACGGCAAAGGACATGCGGCGCTACGGTTGCGAACCCGCCAGCGACATCGACGTCGTCCCGATGGCAATTGAGCCGGAGTTATTTCCCCAGGCCGGCGGATCGCATCCTGCGAAGGGATCTTCGACCCAAAAGCTCTTCCACCTGGGGAACAACGGTTTTTACAAGAATCGCGTCGGCGCGATCGAAGTGTTCCGGCGGATTGACCCCCGGTTGCAGATTGAGCTGTTGATGGCCGGCCCGGAACCTGACCAAACGGTTCGGAACGTCCACACACAAAGCGGAGTCGCCGACCGCATCTCATTCGTGGTCGACCCCGATCAGGCGAAATTGTCCGAAATGTATCGCGAGGCGGGTGCCTTTATCTTCCCTAGTGTTTACGAAGGCTTCGGTTGGCCACCGCTGGAAGCCATGTGCGTGGGGTGCCCGGTCGTCAGCAGCGACGCGGGGTCTCTTCCGGAAGTGGTCGGCCAGGCGGGAATCGTCACGCCGGCGGGCGACTACGATGCGATGGCCCGCGCCTGCGAACGACTACTGACCGACCAGAATTACCGACAACGTTATGTCGCCGCGGGTACAGAGCGGGCGAAACAATTCAGCCGTCTGCGACTGGCCGAACGGATGTTGCAGATCTACAAGGAAACGGTGGAGGCAGCCAGCCATGATTCAGCTTGAGCCGCTGCCGATGGAAGTCGCGCCCCAACAGCCGCTCGTGCGGACGTCACGCAGGGAGTGCCCGTCGCCTCATTCGACACTCAACAAGGTTGCCCGCGTGCTGTGGGGCGTCTGTTGGTGGACGCTGTTTCGCCCCTCGCCGAGGATCTGCTTCCGATGGCGCGCACTGCTGTTACGCCTGTTCGGTGCCAAGGTCACATCGAAGTCGCGGGTGGACCCGACCGTTCGCATCTGGGCGCCCTGGAACCTGACCATCGGTTCGGACAGTTCGATCGGTCACCACGTCGACGTGTACAACGTGGCACCAATTCTGATCGGCGATCGGTGCACCGTATCCCAGTACAGCTACCTGTGTTCCGCGTCCCACGACATCGCGGACCCGACGATGCGATTGACGGCCGCCCCGATCCGCTTGGATGCGTCGGCCTGGATCTGCGCCCGCGCCTTCGTCGGTCCCGGCGTGCATGTCGCGACTGGCTCCGTAGTTGGCGCTTGCGGCGTCGCGGTGAAAGACGTCTCCGCCTGGACGGTTGTGGCCGGCAATCCGGCGCGGTTCATTCGCGAGCGGGAGATCCAAGCATGAGTCAGACACCTGAATCCAGTTCGCAACTGAACCGCGACGTTGCGGGAATCTGCGTCGTTGTGCTTGCCAAGAACGAGCAAGACAACATCGTGCGGTGCGTCCAGGCTCTGTCCTGGGCGGATGAAGTGGTCGTCGTCGACGATTCATCGACCGACGAGACCGCCGCGCTGGCGCGTGCCAACGGCGCGCGCGTTGTGAATCATTCATTTCGGTCCTTTGCCGAGCAGCGAAATTGGGCACTCCAACATGCCGGAGTGAGCCACCCCTGGGTGTTGATGCTTGACGCGGACGAAGTGTCGACCGAAGAATTCGCCCGAGAGATCCGCGAAAAGGTGGCCTCGGCCGATGACAGCGTCGTCGCGTTTCGTACCTGCCGGAAAACGATCCTCAACGGAGTCTGGTTGCGCTATTCCGACGGTTTTCCGGTCTGGATCATGCGTTTGGTCCGTCGAGGTCATGCCTGGTTTGAAAACAGTGGACACGGTGAAATTCCGCTGCCGAAGGTGAAGGGAACCGTCGGTACCATTCGGTCGCCGTTCATCCATCATGCCTTCAGCCGTGGCATGGACGATTGGTGGATGCGGCATGTCCGCTATGCCGCACGAGAGGCGGAACGAGAAGGGGATCGGCTTCGGGATGCATCTCCCTTGGCCTTCCTGAGCTTGGACGCCGGAGAACGGCGGCGGGGACTGCGCGCGATCGCGAGGCAGATTCCTGGCCGGGGTCCGCTGCGATTCATTTACCAATATGTGCTGCGCGGCGGCTTTTTGGACGGCCGACAAGGGTTCTTGTTCTGCCGGATGATGGCTTGCTACGAATCGATGATTTCGATTCGCAAGCTGGATCGACCTGCCAGGCCGCCACGTTTGGTCGAAGCAAAGTAGAGGCGTCGGTGGAATCCTTCTTTTACATCACCGTGGCGGTCGGAGCACTTTTCGCCATCACCGATTGGCGAGCCGGTGTGATGATTGCCATCATTCTGGACTGCTTTCGCGATCCGATTCGCAAGGTTTCCGAGGGTGAGCCGACTCTGGTCACCTACTGCGTGTGCGCCGTCTGGGGTGCCGCCTTCGTCAATCTGTTCTTCGGTGGGAACCCGGGCCTGCGGAAGGTGCGCGCCCGCTTTCCTTGGCTGGAGAAATCGCTGACGTGGTACGTGCTGGGGCTGATTCCCGGAGCAGTGCTTTCGCTGGCGCTCTACCAGAACGGCGTCGTGCTGGCGGGATTGGGCTTCGCTTCCTACGCGGCGCCCCTGCTGGGAATTGCCCTCGGTGCCGCCTTCGCCTTCGAACTCAAATACCTCAAGCGAATTCTGCAAGCGTACGTGCTGATCAACAGCATCGCCTTCATCGGTGCGATCGCCGAATGGCAGATGTGGGACTGGCCCGGTTTGGGTGGACTGAAGGGATTCGAGTGGATTCGCCACATGCCGGGTGTGATCGTACGGCTGATCTCCGGGTTCTTCCGAAGCCCGGACATCGCCGGATTCCATGCGGCCAATGCGATGATGGTCTCCGTGATCTTGTTGCTCAACCGAGGTGACCAACCCGGACTGCGGCGCAAGATCCATCCCCTCTGGCTGAGCACGGCGATTTGGAGCGCGGTGCCTTTGATGCTGTGTGGCCGCCGCAAAATGCTGATCATGCCGATCATTTTCATTGCAGCCTATCTGCTTTACATCCAATTGGCCGCCAAACAGAGCGCAACACGCGTGATCGGCTACCTGGTCCTGATCATTGCGATCGGCGCAGTTCCCCTGGCCGTCTACCGTGACGAGGCGAGTTTTGAGGATCACCAAGCCTATTACGCAACCACGCTGAGCGACGTGGCGCCGCGGTTGAAAGACAACGTCGCCGGTGGCGTCGTCGGGACACTCCGGCAGTCGGGACTGATGGGATCCGGTCTGGGCGTGGCAACGCAGGGTGCCCAGCACTTTGCGGTCGAGGCGCGACACGGCGTGTGGCAGGAAGACGGAGTCAGTCGCCTGTTCAAAGAGCTTGGCGTTCCGGGGGTCATGCTGATTGCAGTTAGCGGTCTGCTGATGTTACGAAACTGCCGAACCGAAGTACGGCGGCAACGCTACCTGCCGCTGATCGAGATCCAAGCGTTCGCGTTCGCGCTGATCATGGCGAACCTGGCCTCGTTCGTCGCTTCGCACCAACACTTCAGCGGCGATCCGGCCAACGCGCTGTGGGTGCTGTTGTTTTGCGGGATCTTTATCGGAACTCTGGCCCTTTCGGAACGTCCGGTCAGCCGATCGGCCGCCGCGACCGTGACGAGACCGCCAACGGCCGATCACCCCTTGCCCATCGGGCAGGAAGGGCCTCCGAAACAAGCCCCCACCCATCAGGGTTATCACCACCGACACTCGCATGAAACTCAGCCAGCCCAATTTAGCTAGATCGTCGTTGAATCTGTTCGAATGGGCACTAGTGTGTGGCAGACAGTATTCCCCCCTGCGGAACAACAGCGATATTGGACTGTTCATGATGAATAATAAACGTGTGATTTGCGCCGCAACGATGGCGGCTCTGATGACTTGCTGCCAAGCTCAGGCTGCAGTTGTCTCGTTTCTCGGCTCCGTCGATTCGGGACGACCCGGGCCCGTGCTCGGATCCCTGCCGCGAAACTTTGTCCTGGTTTTGGATTACACGCCCAGCCCGGGCGGATCCAGCAACACCACGGGGACGTTGAGTTTTCCGGCAACGCCCAATTCGAACACCTCGAACACCGATCCCAATCCGGCCGTGTCGGTCATGACCATCGGTCAGGTCGCAATTGGCAACAACACGGGTGCTGGCGGCACCGACTTTTTCAGCTTTAACGGCAACGTCCCCACGGGGATGCTCGGGCCGAACCAGGTGAATTTCTCTTTCACCTTCACCAAGCCCGGTGACACGCTGGACTCCAACGAGCTGACACCGGAAGCAATTGCAACGCTCGTCAGCGGTCAAACCTCCGTTGCGTTCTCGGGCGGTACCGGCGGCTTCAGCGGGCAGGGTGTCATTCGTGGCGCGCCGGAACCAAGCACGATGATCGCGTTGACCGGATTGGTGGTTGGCGGATGCGGCATCGGTTACCGCCGTCGCAAACAATCTCGCAGCGAAGATTCCGAAGCGATCAGCGAATAATCGCTCCGCTACCGGTCCCTCAAATACGAATCAACGGCAGGATTCTCGCAATGCGAGATTCCTGCCGTTTTTTATTGGCAATTGTTGGGGTCGCCGGCGTCGACAAGGTTCTCCGTGTGCCACGATTGAGCAACCGACCTTGCGTCCTGCGAAGTTCTTCGGACTTGGTTCGGTTGTAGCAAGCCAACAAGCACGGTTTGGCAAACGGGACCACGGGGGATTTCTTTTCCGGATGAATGGACGATCATCGCAATCGACTTACACGGCCTGGGGTTTCTGGGCTTTGATCCTGCTGGCCCCCTTGCCGGGCCTGTCGGTGTACCTGGCGTGGATCAGTGAACTGGAGCAGTACGGCTATCTGCTACCGCTGTTTCTGGCTTTGATCGCACTGATCCTGTTCCGCTGGGATCATGTAATCCGGATGCCAGGCGACGCTTCCTCGCTGGCTCTGGTGGGCCTGTCCACGACGGTGACCGTTGTGGGCGCCTACCGAAACTCTCCGTGGTTCTCCGCGATCGGTTTTGCTTTGGCTGCCGCCGCCTGGCTTCGCGTGCACCGGAGTGCCGACGACGGTGGGCACCGCCTGACGTATCTGGCGTTGCTGCTGGTGATGCTGATCCGGTTGCCGCTGAATTTGGACTTGCAACTCTCGTCCGCGTTGCAAACATTCACTTCAAAAGTGAGCAGCCATCTGCTGGATGCCGCCGCGGTGACGCATTACCTGCGAGGCAACGTCCTTGAACTTCCGGGCGGCACGCTGTTTGTTGAAGAAGCTTGCAGTGGGGTGCAATCGTTGTTCACCATCCTGTTCTTGGTTTGTTTGTGGATGGTGCTTGTTCGTCGTCCGTTGATCGCCACACCTGCTTATCTTCTCGCGGGTGTGATTTGGGCGATGGTCATGAACGTGGTTCGGATCACGTCGATTGCGCTGGCGCAAGAATGGTACGGTTATAACTGGTCGACCGGTACCGCCCACGAGATCCTGGGATGGGTCTGCTTGCTCGTCGCCGCGTTGATGATGCTGTCCACCGATCGACTGCTTCGCGTCGCGTTCTATCCGGTGCCGCCGGATGAGTCCGGGAACCTTGGCAACCCGGTCGCGAGAATTTGGAACGCAGCTTTGCTGTTGGGAATGCCGGAGCCGACCGACGACGAATTCCGGTCGTCGCGTCCTGCCCCGCAACCGTCTCGGCCAATCCCCTGGATGACGCGTTCGCTACTCGTCGCATCCGTGTTGTTCTTCCTGACCAGCATCGCATTCGGGGCGCGGATGATGGAATCGCGGATTGCCCAAGTCGTTCGGCCGGACCAACGACCGTTGCTGTGGGATCCCGACGCCGCGCTTCTGAACACGACCTCCTACGCGTCCTTGATTACCGACCATCAATCACTTCGCGAAGCCGATAGCAAACAACTGGGAAATCATGCCGATGTCTGGACGGTCATGATGGACGGCCTGCCGGTTCGGATCGCGATCAGCCAGCCCTATCCGGAGTGGCACGACATGCGTCGCTGCTACACGGGAAACGGATGGCAAATCAATGACTGGAACGCCGTTTTGCCGCCGCCGGAAACGAATTCAAAAGATCCATCGGCGATCGCCGAGACCCCGACTGACGGCTGGCCGGTTTCGCACGCGGAACTGGTCCGCGAGAGCGGCGACTACGGGACCCTGATGTTTTGCGGGTTGACCTACGACCGCGAATTGCTTTCCCCGCCGATGGCCGGCTTGCTTTCGATGTTCGGAAATCGCGTCAAGGACCGATCGTCGCTGCGGCCGAACGTCATCATGTTGCAACTTTGGACCGAGACGCAAACACCCATCGTCCCGGAGCAAATGACCAGATTGCGTCAACTGTTCGAAGCGTTTCGACTCACCGTGCATGACCGGCTTCCCGTGAATGCCGGACCCAACACATCGCCGTCCGACCTGGACACCCACCTGACCGCAGTCTCCGCCCACGATGGCGCACGGAGGTCGACGCCGTGAACCCGATGAACCTGCTGCGTCGCTGGCAAAGACGCCTGATCGCAACCGTTCGCTTTTTGGTGACGTTGCCGTCCCGACTTAACCTGATGGATCTGGTGATTCACGCTTTTTCGTTCCCACAACACGAATGGGCACGACGGCTCCGGCGCGATGTTTCCCAAGACGACGTTCCCGTCAGTTGGACGCAATGGATCAATCCGATCTACTGGATCGCCTGGCTGTCGCGGTTTGCCTACCGCTGGATCACCACGCGTCCGTACATGACCCTGGCACCGGCCGTCCCCGCGGTGCTATTCGCGATCGCTCTGACCGGAACGGTGATCGCGGTCCTTCGCCGCGACCCCACCCAGACGCAAACCATCTATCTGGATACGCTGAAAACCGCGCTGGCATCGGACAACACCCAAGTTGCTTCCGTGGCGGCGCAGCGTCTGCTGGAGATTGATCCCGACAACCTGGAACATCAATACCAGGTGGCGATTCTGGATCACGAACTCGGGCACACCGAATCAGCCCGATCGGCCATTTTTCGATTGGCCATGCAAAATGAATATGGCCCGGCGGCACTGTGGATGCTGAAGTCGCTGATCTACCAGTCTTCCGACAGCGATTCACAACTTGCAGCGGAACAACTTGTCCGCCGTGATTCTTGGTCCGATCAGGAAGTGGAACTTTGTCACCGGTCGGCGGCCGTCGCGATGGAGAAGCTGCCATCGGAACGGGCAGCCTTTGCACGAAAGATGTACGCCGGCTTCCTGTCCGCCAACGGGTTCACCGGCAGCGCCCTACGCCAATATCGCATGGTGGCGGAATCCGATCCCGGTGTGGCCCTGATCGCGGCGCAATTGGCCGCGAAGACGGGTGACTACTCCTCCGCCGATCGCTTTGCTCAGATCGCCGTCCGTCATCTGGAACCGAAGATGATGGCCAATCCCACGTCGGTGCCGGCTCGACTCCAACTTGCTCAAGCGCTCGTGCTGACCGAACGTGACGACGACGCCTACAACCTGCTGCTCGATGGCCTTGCCTTGACCCCCGACCCGACGCTAACCCAGGCGGCCGGCGAAGCGTTGATTTTCAAATCCGAACGCCTGAAACGGAACGTTGGCGAAACCGAAACCTTGGGATTGCGGGCCAACCTGCTAAGTGAAGCGTTGGAACTGGCTCCGGAAAGCCCGCTGGTGATGGAGTCGATCGTTCAGTTCGCGATCGACTGTGCCGGGGCGGACGAAGACGGCATCCGCCGAGTCCGAGAATCGTTGCTGTCGCAGGTGACGCCCGCCGTTGCCTACTTCGTCGAAGGAACGGCACTTTTGATGGCCGGGAAAACCGATGCCGCGCAGGAAACCCTGGAACTGGCCGCCAGCGAAGGCAGCGAAATGCCGGGATTGCTCAACAACCTGGCCGTCGCGCTCAGTCTTTCCGACAAGCGATTCCTTCCGCAGGCCCTGGATCTGTCCAACGAAGCGTTGCGACAATTGCCGGGGCATCCCTCGCTGCTGGAAACGAGAGGGCAAATTTTATTGCGTCTGCAACGCTACGAAGAAGCAATCGTCGATTTGGAAAAGACGCTTGCCAATCCGGCGATGCGACCGACGGCCCACGCCGGGCTGGCCGAAGCGTACGGGGCGCTTGGCAACAAGGAACTGGCCCGACGCAATCAAATCTTGGCCAAACGCTACGGCGGCTCGCCCGCCCTCTAATTGGACAGCGCCACCTTGCGCGAGCCGCCGCTATCCGCGGGTTTTCTCGCATCCACCGGCGGCTAGCGTCTTGCCGCTCATTGCACGGCAAATCACGGTGTTTTTGATTAAAGCGCCGCTGCCCTGTGGTGCTTCGCGGCTGGTTCAGCGGCCAAGCACACATCCCGTCGGCTGACGCCGACGGCAGGGCGCTGTCGGCGCTTTGCGACTGGGGCCCGGCGAGGAGCGGTTGAGATCCTCTGCGTTGGCCGGGTGGCCAAACCAAAGGTTTTCCGATCGGGCAAATCTTGATCCCGCCGGGACCTTTAATTTTTTCGCCGAAACGGTGTTGATAACGAATCTGACGACTTTGCGACGATCGCATTGAACGTTCGGTAACCATTGTCGCGGTTCTAGTGTCTCGGGTCAGTTTTTTGACTGCGGTAAAGAGAGACAGTTCGGGCGCGATCCAATTGATGCCTGTAGGTTTCTTGTGGAGTCCCCACGTCAACCCGTTCGTTGGCTCCGATCCGTGTTCGCTTCACCACAATCATTGATTGTCCAAGCCCATTCTTTTTGCACGTGAAACTGTCGATGCTCGACCAGACCTCCCCCTCGCAACAGACGCACGAAATCAGCGGTGCGATTGACTCGGTCCAAGATGTCCAGGGCGAATCGATTCTGACCGTGCTGTGGCGATTCAAATGGCTGCTGGGTGTGTTCCTGGCGGCCGGAACCGGCGTCGGCTATTGGATCTACAAACAGAAGCCGACCACGTATCGGGCCACGACCCAACTGATGTTCAAGAGCGATACGCCGCTGACGCTGGACGCCGCATCCGGCTCCATCCGTGGCGGCATCCCCAGTGGTAACCTGATGCAATCACTGATCACCTCCGATGGGATCGTCAGCCGGGTTGCGTCGCATCACGAACTGAAATCAATTCCTTCCATGCAAGGCAAGGATGCAAAGTCGGTTGCGTCAATGATCCGCAAGGGAATCAAGTTCCAAACGCTGACGGACGTCTCCGATTCGCGTGACCGGATGATTGCGGCCCTGCATTTCGACGGCCCCGACCCGCAAGTTTGCGTGGCCGTGGTGAATGCTGCCAGCGAAGCCATCGGAGAACACTTCGAAGCCGAACGGGAATCCACCATCAATGAGTTCTCGCGTCTGATCGATGACGCGCAGCAAAAGCTGCTGCCGCAACAACGCATGCTCGAGGAAGAATACAAGTCGTTCCGCGAAAATGCCCGCTTGGAGTGGAACCTGGAAGGCCAGGCCATCAATCCCCATCGCGAACAACAATTCCGACTGCAGGCGCATCGGACCGAGCTGCAGCAACGGATGCGGCAAATCAATAGCGAGTTGCGATTCGCAACCAGCACGTTCAAACGACATGACGACCCCGTGCTGGTCGCGCAAATCATTGGTCAGATGGGAAGCGACAACGACGGGTTTGACTTCGTCAGCCGCGTCGACCAATCCCCCAATCCCGTGCCGGGCGACTTGGAACTGCAGAAGATCGAAATCGAACGATCACTGATCCCGCTGGAAATCAAACGCGAGCAATTGGAACTCGCGTACGGCGAATCCCACCCGGAAGTCAAATCGATCACGATGCAGATCGACAGCTCGCAAAAAAAGCTGAACGAACTTTCCGAGCGGATTTCGCAGCGGCGGGCGGAATTGAACGCACAGAGTAGCCGGACGGACCTGGGTGCCGAAGCGCAAAAGGCACGCACCGAACACGCCCGTGAAATCGTGGAGGCTCACATCCGTGGTCTGCAAGAACGGTTGCTGGTGATGCAGGACGATTTAAGCCAGTTGGACGATCAAATTGCCGTTGAAAAGCGAGCCGCTGACGAGTTGAAGGAACAGGAGCAAAACGACGCCTCGTATCGCCGTCGGATCGAGAGCATCCGGGGGATGACCATTCAGTTGGAACAGCAGATGTCGGCGCTGAAGTTGGTCGATGTCAACGGCGGAATCATTGTCGAACCGTTGCTCAGCACCGGCCAAGCCTATGTCACCGGACCGGACCTGAAGCGGGACCTGATTCTTTACGGCATGCTCGGACTCGGTGCCAGCGGCTTGCTGGCGTTGCTGTTCGAAGCGAGCGCGAAAATGTTCCGCAGCGCCGAAGAGATCCAGCGTGAACTCCGACTTCCCGTTTTGACGCACATCCCGCTGGACGAAGGCCCAGTTCGTCCGGCTGCGGGAACCGTTGCACCGGAGATCGCCGAATTGGATCCGCAACTTTCGGTGGTGCACCGGCCGTACTCGCCGGCGTCGGAGGCTGTTCGGGCGGTGCGGACCGCGATGCTGTTCGATCACCGGCAATACGACAGCCGCGTATTCCAGGTCACCAGCCCACTTCCGGGCGACGGAAAGAGCACGCTCGCCGCGAACGTGGGATGCTCGATCGCTCAGTCCGGTAAGAAGACATTGCTGCTGGACCTGGATTTGCGAAGTCCCCGGATGTCGCTGCGATTCAACCTGGAATCCGGCAAAGGATTGACAAACGTCCTGAACGGCGAAATGGACGTGACCGAAGCGATCCACACCACGCCGATCGAAAACCTGGACATCCTCCCCTGTGGCCCGCTGCCGGCCAACCCGGCCGAAGCGCTGACTCTGGCCGAACTGGGTGAAGTGCTCGCCTGGGCGCGAAAGCACTACGACTTTGTGATTGTGGACACACCGCCGTTGCTGATGGTCAGTGACCCTGCGGTCGTGACGAGCTACGTCGACGCCGCGATGCTGGTTCTTCGGATTCGGCGCCGGTGCAAACCGAACGCCAAGGAAGCCGTCGCGATGTTGCGTTCGGCCGGCGCCCGGGTGATGGGTGTCGTCGTCAACAAGATGGACGAGATCAGCGGTGGTGCCTCCTACAAGAGCAGCGCCAGTGGCAGCTACCAGTCGATCGGATACGGATACGGCGACAAGTACCGACGCCGATACCAACAGGAGGCAAAGGTCCAGGACACCTACGTGGTGAAGGGCAAGGTTGCGTCGGAACCGGCGGAGGTTCGGCGTCCCGCCCGGAATGGAAAACCGGTCGCCTCCACCGTCGCCGGTGATCCCGTTCAAGCATCACGGGGACCAGCCCCGTTGGCACCACCGGTGCTGACCGAGCGTCATTCGACGCCCACCCACCACTAACTGGACGGCACGACGTTCCGCCAGCTCGCCGGGGCGTGCATGAGGGGTCTGAACCACGGGCTGGCGACGGTTTGAAGTTGCTTCCGCCGTGCAGCTGCAGCGGGAACGAACTACGCTCCGCACGCACGGTCGGAGATGTACGTCGACGCGATGTACTCGCTGAGCGAAGCCACCGTCGGATTGTTCCAGGCCACCTCGGGGGTCAACGCGACGCCGGTCCAATCCTCCGCTTCTCCGCTCAGTTCGACCGCCGCCATGCTGTCCAGGCCGTAATCGGTAAACGGCTTCTCCAGGCTCAATTCGGTCGGGGCCACACCACCCCGCGCGATCAGCCAGTTGCTCATCCAATTTTCCACCGCTTGCCGCACTTCCGACCGATCGCTCTCCCGCGGACGTTCGGGCAGGCCGGGAAAGGCGATGGGAGCCTGTTCGGAAAAACTGGATCGATCGTACCGATACGACGTCCGCACGGAATCGTTTAGAAACTGGTCGCGACAGCTGGATCGGCGGACCTTGCCACTGGTGGTGACAGGAATCGATGCGGCACGGACCAGCCAGATATGCTGCGGGTCCACCTCGTGAACTTCAATCACGTTGCGGCGAATCTGGCGTGCCAGGTCGGGCAAATCCAAATGTTCGCGGGAGCGAGGTAATTCGGCGATGATCGCCAACGCTTCGGAGCGTCCTCCGGCAACGGAGAATGCGGCAGCGATTCCAGAGTGACGTGCGGTTTGCCCGTCACCGCTGCCCGCCTGCGTGACCGTCCGGACGAAGTCCACCACCGTTGATTCGATGTCCTGCGGAAACAAGTTGCGTCCGCGAAGGATGATGATGTCCTTCAATCGGCCACTGATGAACAATTCGCCTTCATGGAAAAAGCCCAGATCACCGCTACGGAAAAACCCCGACCGGCCATCCGACAGGGTGGCATCAAATTGTCGCTTGGCCAGTGGACCTTCGCTTTCCTCGTCCGATTCTTCCGCATCGGTCTGGCTCCAATACCCGGTCGCAACGCCTCCGCCACGGATCCAGATCTCGCCAATGGCTCCCTCGCCCAGCGGCTGACCGGTGGCGGGATCAACGATTTCGATCTCCGTGTCGTTGACCGCTTTGCCGCAGGAGACCAATTCCTGTTTGTGTCGCTTGCCGATCCGCTTGGCTTCGTTGGGATCCAGCACCTGAATCCGGCCACACTCGAACGCCGACCGATCAATCGACAATGATCGCGGCGCCCCGGGGCCATCGCCGCCGGCCACCAACAACGTCGCTTCGGCCAGACCATAACACGGATAAAAGGTCTCACTTCCCAATCCGTTGGTTGAGAACCGGCGTTGGAAGTCGCGTAGCGTGCGCGCCGCAATCGGTTCGGCGCCACAAAAAGTGATTTGCAACTGTTTCAGCGAAATGCCGTCGGTCTGATCCGGCGGAATACGATCCACGCACAACTGGTACGCAAAGTTGGGAGCTCCCGTGATCGATGCTTGGTAGTCGCTGATCACTTGCAGCCAGCGCAGTGGACGCTGCAGGAAGGCCCGCGGACTGAGCAAGACGGTATGACCGCCGATGTACAACGGCGCCAAGATCCCGCCGATCAACCCCATGTCATGATAAAACGGCAACCAGAAAACGGCCGTGTCGATTTCCGCCGGATCCGTCCCCTGCTCTGACGCAGGCCAGGAAATACCAAACCCCTGTCGGATCGATTCCAAGTTCGCCATCACGTTGCGGTGCCGAACGACCACCCCTTTCGGCTCGCTGGTACTGCCGCTGGTGTATTGCAGAAACGCGATCGCCTCGGGCGAACCGGCCAACTCTGACGACTGAAAGGTCGCCGGACCGGCCCCGTCCTCGGGCGAACGATCATGGTCAATGGCCAACGCGGGAATCGACTGGACGCAGGGAAGCTGCTTTTCCGCGGCAAAGGTTTGCAACGTGTCGTGATCGGCCAATAACACCGAGGGGGCACAATCGGCCGCTGCCGAATTCAGCCGTTCGACGAAACGATGCGGCTTGGGGTAACAAGTCGGCACCGGCGCAAACCCCGCCAACTGCGCGCCCAGAAATCCGATCAGAAAATCCAGGCCGGGCGGATACAGCAGCAGAGCCCGGGGCGCCGCGTCCGGTTCAGACGCGTCGGCCGACAGGCCATGCTCCAATGCGAATCTCTGCACCTGACCGGCCGCCTGCACCGCTCGCTGCCACAACTGTCGGTACGTCAGGGACACCGGACGGTCGTCCTCGGCAAAATACTCGTCGGACAGGAACGTCACCGCCGGTCGCTGCGGATGCAATTGAGCCCGCAACTCAATCCAGCGCGGCAAGGTCATCGATGGATCGCGAACCGGGACGCCAGAATCGTCCGTCATGCCGTAAATCTCAGGTGGCGGTGCTGTCGAAAGGGGGTTCATTGGGACCGTCGGGGGTCGGGTCGGCCACCGGTTGCGGGCCGCATGGACGCTCCTCCGGCGGTCGCTTGAGAGAAAAAATAACCCAAAAAAGCGTCGAGAGAGAGACGTGGAGTGACTTTTTGAAGCCTCGTCGGTCACCTATCCTCACCAGGCCGCGTCCGATCGGGCCGAGCCGTCGCCCTTCGGGGATGTCCTCCGCGGCTAAATTACCGAACATTGAAACGAATGAATAGCGCATCGGAATCTCCCGGGAACCAAAGTCGGCGCAGCGGCGTGCGTGGCTCCGGCGGCGGCCGGCACCGCGGAAAAAGCCTGGCCTCGCTGGTGCTGGTGTGCCTGCTGGCCGCCTACGCCCTGCTGCAACCGGAATTGAATTCCCGCTTCGGTTGGAACCTTCCCGGCTTGCCCGACGGAACCTCCCAGGTGGAACCGGGGTCCCGGTCACCGGATAACGGCGGCGTCCTCGCACCACGTGCCCGAAACAACCAGCCGGCCGCGAACCAGCCAACTGCCAAGGCAACCGTCCGTCCCGACGGACACGACGCGGATGCGGTGGAAGCGGACTCTGGGAATTCCGCCAAGAACCCACCGGGTGACGTTCGAAATCAACGGAACAATCCGCGTTCCGATCCGGGGAGCGGCCCCACCACGTCGGATCCCGATCGCTGGCAGGACTACCTGAAGTCCATCGGTGCGGATCGCTACCGATCGCCCGAAGGTTTGCTGTACACACCCGGCAGTGCTGAAGGTCATCGGCTGGAGCATCTGCGGCGTCACACCATCGACCAGCCGGAACGCCCCGGGCCGCACGGAGTGTTCGACGGCGGCATGCTGGGTGCCCTGCAAACGATCGACTCAGCGTATGCCAAGAGCAAACGCGGGATTCAAACGACCAAGCGGACCGATCAAGGACGCACCATTTACACCGTCGACCTTGGACACCGTGTCGGATTCGTCGGCGGACGCGAGGGTCAGCGGAGACGACATCCGATGGCCCGCCGCGTGCGACTGGTCTTGGAGGATGCGCGTGTGATCACCGCCTATCCGCTGTGACCTCGCGTGTCATCGAGATTTCAATGGACCGATATCGGCAGGGCCACCGCCCGCCTCTCCCATCAAAGACAACTCATGAATTCGGATCGACGTTCCTCCAGCGGCCCAATTTCCGTTCGCGGCCCGATGCATTCGGTCGCGATGTGTCCGATTTGCCAGGCCGGATTGTGCGGCATCCGAATCTGCACCGGTGACGACCCGCTGGTGCCGGCTCCTCGAGGCGGGTTCCTGCTGTGTGACGAGTGTGAAGCGATCTGGATGTCCCCGGACGTGACGACGGCGCACCACTATCCTTCGTCCGAATCACCGGAGTGTCCGATCTGCCATGGGGATTTATGGGGCAACAGTGTCTGGGCCGACAATCAACAGATCCAATCGTTGGGATGGTCCCAGGCGGTGAATCCAGACCTGGATCAAACCGCCACGGGGTCTTGAGATCACCGTCCTTTCGGTGAATCGCGAAAACCATGTTGCAAGCGATCGAATTGCCTTCGCTGGTCAATAGCGAACGGCTTCCCGCCGAGATTGCCGAGCGTCTCGCGTCGCTACGTCTGCGGATCGAACACTTTCAGGATTGCTGGGACCAGCACCGCGCCGAACAGTTCGTTGCGGCCGATTACGAATTGGTTTTTCAGGCGTTGCGTTGGCTGGGTGAATGCCAACCGATGATCGGTCGCCGATTCCTGGAATGGGGATGTGGCTTCGCCGTCGTCTCCTGTCTGGCCGACCAGTTGGGTTGGAATGCCCACGCGGTCGAAGCTCATCCGGACCTGGTCCCTCAAGCGGAGAAAACGATTCGCCAGTGGCCGGCTCGGGTCGAGCTGTTCGCCGGCAACTTTCTGCCCCACCAGGCGGAGTCGCTGGCGGCCGACCCGACGCTGCCGTCGTTGGGCCACGGCGGCCCATCGCCGTACGAAGCCTGGGACCTGGACCTGGATGACTTTGCGTTGGTGTATTCGTATCCCTGGCCGGGGGAAGACGAATTCCACGAAGACGTGTTCGACGCCTACGCCGCCCCGGGCGCGTTGCTCTTGATGTTCATCGGCCCGAATGAAATGCGGCTGTGGCGCAAGGGTCGCCCGGACCGACGATGACGCCAACGGACTATGATTCGTCCGCCTGCCGCGGCGTGGGCGGCGTCCCCGTGCCTTCGCTGATCACCAGCACGACCACGCGCGCGGCGATTGCCTGGCTGGTTCCGATTTCCCCCACTCCTTCACCCGTCTTGGCCTTGATGCTGACGTCCGTCGTGGGCACGCCCAACTGTGACGCGATGCGTTCCCGCATCAAGTCGATGTGCGGCGCCATTTTCGGTCGTTGGGCCAGGATGACGCAATCAAGATTCCCCACCTGCATCCCGGCCTGGCGCACCGCGTCGACAGCGGCGGAAAGGAATTCGCCGCTGTCTCGACCGGCGTTTTCGGCAGCATCGTCGGGAAACAGGCGTCCAATGTCCTTCGCGCAAACAGCGCCGAGCAGCGCGTCCGTGATCGCGTGCAGCAACACGTCAGCGTCGCTGTGACCGATGGCGTGAAAGTCCGATGGCACATCGACCCCACCGATTCTCAAGGGCCCCCCGGGCCCCAAGCGGTGCGAATCGTATCCCAAACCGACTCGGAAGGCGGGGCCGGATAAAGAGGAGGAGCTCGACATGACGCGTAGCCGGGAGGAACGACACAAGCAGGCCACCGGGTCGGCAGCGCCGGTGGTCGCCAGGCGGTCGACGGATGTGGCCTTTGGCTGGCGACCGCGACCACTACAATAGCCGCCGCCGCGTCCTTTCCCTAGCCGTCCTGCGGATTCATGTCGATCATCGAAGTTCGAAATCTGACGAAGTCATATCGGGTCTATCGCAAGGGCGAAGGTCTGAAGGAAAGCGTTCGTGGATTGTTTCGCCGCGAATACAGCGAAGTCCACGCGGTGCGCGGGATCGACCTGCAGGTGGAGGCCGGCGAATTTGTCGCATTCCTGGGGCCCAACGGCGCCGGCAAAACGACCACGCTGAAATTGCTCTCCGGCGTGATCGATCCGACCAGCGGTCAAGCGACCGTGATGGGCTACGTGCCCTGGGAACGCAAAGATGCTTACCGGCGACGTTTCGCGCTGGTCATGGGCCAAAAGAACCAGCTCTGGTGGGACCTTCCGGCGCAAGAATCCTATCGGCTTCAACAACAGATTTATGCGGTCCCCCAAGACCAGTTCCGGTCGACATTGGATGAATTGACGGAGCTGCTGGAGGTTCGTCCGCTGCTCGGCCAGCCGGTCCGAGAGCTATCCCTGGGTGAGCGGATGAAGATGGAGTTGATCGCCGCCCTGCTGCACAGCCCCGACGTCCTGTTTCTCGATGAACCGACGATCGGCCTGGATGTCATCGCCCAACACAACATCCAGCAGTTCCTCCGCTACTACCAAGAGAAACGAAAGATCACGATCCTGCTGACAAGCCACTACATGAAGGATGTCGCGGCGCTGTGCAAACGGGTCGTCGTGATCGCCGGTGGAAGGATCGAATATGACGGATCCCTTTCCGGCATCATCGATAAGTTTTCCGGTGACAAAATCATCACGTTGCAATTGGCCGAAGGGCACGAGCCGAACCTGGCATCGCTGGGTGAAGTGCTTTCGGAAACCTGGCCAAAAGTGCGACTGAAGGTTGCCCGCGCGGACGTCCCCCGGATCCTTTCACGCGTCCTGACGGAACACCCCATTGAGGACGTGGTCGTGGAAGATCCTCCGCTGGAGGACGTCATCGCCGGGCTGTTTCGTGAGACCGCAGTCAGCCAGGACCGACGCAGCCCCGCCTGAAGGGTGCGACGCCATTGGAAGTTCCGACGGTCTGTTAGACTGGAGCCGACCACCGCGACCAATGGAACGCGTGAATGGGAACGGCGGCCCGGGACTCATACGGGGCCGGCCTGCCGTTTTCCCGCCTGCCGCACTGCGTGCTGAACATCGGGTGCTGAATACAGTGTGCTGAACACAGCGCACTGAACACTCAGCAATGCCACCGCGGACTGAAGGCTGAGCACGGAACGCTAAGCACTGCGTGCTGCGGCGAGCGGCGGACGACAAGCGACACGACCAAGAGAAGCAGCGATGAATTTTGAAAGTGAATACCGAATCCGGCCCAACCAGCAGGTGTCGCTGGACACCATCGAAACCCGCACGCGAGGTCCCTTCGAACGCAAGTCTGACGGAAAAGCCGTCACCGAAGAGAATGTCAAAGTGATTCGGGACTTGCAGTATCGGATGTTTGTCGAACGCGAGCAGTCTTTGTTGATCGTGCTTCAGGCTCCCGACGCCGCCGGTAAAGACGGGCTGATTCGAAAAGTGCTTGGCAAAATGAATCCCCAGGGTTGTCGGACGTATCCCTTCAAGGTCCCCAACGAAACCGAACTCGCTCACGATTTCCTGTGGAGGATTCACCACTGCACTCCCAGCAAGGGAAAGGTCGCGATCTTCAATCGTTCGCACTACGAAGACGTACTGGTCGTGCGAGTGGAGAACCTGGTGCCAAAGTCCGTGTGGAGCAAGCGATTCGAGCTGATCAACGACTTCGAACGGATTCTGACTGCCAACGGAACTCGCGTGCTGAAGTTCTACCTGCACATCAGTCCCGAGGAACAGCTGGAACGTTTCAAAGAACGACTGGACAATCCGGACAAGCACTGGAAGTTGAATGCGGGTGACTACGAGTCCCGACGACACTGGGACGCTTTTCACCGAGCCTACGAGGAGGTTTTTCAGAAGTGCAGTACGGAAGACGCTCCCTGGTACGTGGTACCGGCCGACCGCAAATGGTATCGCAACGCGGTCGTTTCTTCGATCGTCGCCAAAACACTGCGTGACATGGCGCCTCAACTGCCGCCGGTCGATGTCGACCTGGACGAAATCCGCCAGTTGTATCACCAAGCCCATGCGCGCCAGCAAGAATCATCCTGACCCTTTGAGGCATTGATGTCTGTCAAACGAGTGACCTGTCCGTATTGCCGCACGTCGATGAACGTGGCTGCGTCCATGGCGTCGGTCAAATGCCAGCACTGTTCGGGCGTCTTCAAACCGGGCGAACAGCCCGCCACGGCGACTCCGCCCGGTGGGGCGACGTCAGCTCCCAAAGCGAACTCGAGCCCACCGCTGTGGCTGATCGGCACCGTCGTGGCCGCCGTCGTTTTGCTCGTGGCCGCTCCGGTCGGCTACTACTTCGCCACCGCCAACCAAGCGCCGGCCGCGCCCGGTGCCGACGATTCCCCGGCTGCCCCCGCGGCCCCCGTCGCGACGACGGACGGCGATCCCTCCCCCTCGGATGACGATCCCGAGACGGCTTCCTACCGCGTGGTGGATCTGCCCGATTCCACTCGCAAAAAGATCTACCAGGACTACCAGCGAATGATCGATTCGTCGTTCGGAAAAGCCAAACGCATCCCTGCCAGCGGGCAAGCCGGGACCGCCTTGCGAGACATGTTGGGCAAAACCGTGCAGCGGGAGATCACGGGGCTGGCGCTCATCCACCACATCACGGAAGAAGACATCTACGAGATCATCAAGGAAGGCGACGCCAAAGGTTGGTGAAGCCATCTCTCCCGGCCTCATTTTTAGACGCGCCGCGAAGTCGAATTGACGACACCGCTTCCAACTGCCGACAGCGACCTGCAACGAATTGCTGGTCCGAACGTCCGGTCAGCGTTCCGAACCATGCTTGAATCCCGATTTTTCGTGCAGCGGAAGACGGCTTTTCCTGCGCGAGCAGACGACGGTCAAAAGAATGGTCGTGCAGCCAGGAAATTGACGGGAAAACGCTCGATTGGCGCACCGCATGCAGATTGAATCGGTGTTCTCCAGAAGGCCTCGTTCGACGAATGGTTCGGCGGGCGAATTCCTTCCAGCGCCTCCCAAGCAAGGAAAGGTCAAATGTTGAAGAAACTCGTGCTCGCGGCGGTGGTTTGCCTTGGTGCAACCGCGTTGACCGCCACCAGCAGCGAAGCCGGCGGGTGCCACTACGGGCACCGCTACGGGTCTTCCTACGGCTCCTACGGGTATGCCTATCGGGCTCCGGTTTCGGTTTCGCCGTACGCGTACAGCATGCGTCGGGCACCCATCTCGGTGTACCGACCGTCCTACCGTCCCTATTCGTCCTACCGTTACGGCTACGGATCCGGGCGTTACGGATTCGGTTATCCCGGCTACGGCTACAGCGGATTCGGTCCGTATCGCGGCAGCGGGATTTCGATCGGTATCGGATTCTAGTTCCGTCCTTCAATCGGATCTGCTGCATCCGAACTCAACGCGATTCGACCGGCGGCCACGCGCTCGGTCGAATCAATGCGGTGCGACGCCGCGGGAACCAGGTTCTCGCGGCTTTTTTGTTGGCACACTTGCCACCAGCCAACAGTCGCCGTTCTATTGTGTTGCCAGCCGTCGGATCGAGGTCCGGCGGTCCCCGACGCCATGCGGCGCGCCAATGTTGATTGACCGTTGCAAGTGGATGGCGCCGAACGATCAACGGCGATTCTGCGACCACGGACGAAGAACCGATTGTCGCCGATGCTTCTTCTCTTGATGCTTCAAAGGATTCACGTGGACAAAAAGCAAAAAAAACGTTTGGATGTGATCAACAAAAAACTCGGAAGCCTCCGTCAACAGCTTGCCGGTTCGCGCGAACAGGCGGACGATCTTGATGAGTTGAAAGACTTGGAGAACCAGATCGCGAAGCTCGAGGCGGAAGCAGCTGAGATCAAGGCATCCAAGTAGTGTGTTGATGACGTCGACAAGACGATTTGAGAGCCGGGTGCCCCGTCCCAATCAATGAGACCGACCATGTCGCTCTTCAAACTCCTGTTCGGACGTCGAACGCCGGAGAATATCCAGCTTGAGAAAGAATCGCTCTGGCTGACGCGCGAGGCAAAATTCGCTGGCATCGCTCGGCAACTGCAGCATCCGGCCAGTCCGCCTCCCCTGGCAATCCTCTTGATGGCCCACTTTCCGGACACGCAATCTGAGTTGGCCAAATTGGCGAAGCAATCCGCCGGAGAGGTTCCCGTGATGGCGGTTCTGGCGAACGAATTGACGTCGCGTATCGCCCGAGACTTGCAGATCGGCCCCGACGCAATCATCGACGTGATCGCTGCCGAACGCCATCCGTTGGTCTCTGTCGATGACCGGTTGATGGAAGACTTTGGAAAACAATTGAATTGCCGATGCCGTGTGCACGTCCACCAGTCGTTGGAAGATCCGCTGATGCAGCGTTTCTCCGGACAATCCATCATCGATCTGCTGCGATCGATGGGCATGCGGGAAGACGAAGCGATTGAAAGCCGAATGGTCGGGCGGAGAATTCGCGACGCCCAAAAGAAAATCACGGCCCAAGCGGTCGGTAACACTCCCGCCGAGTCCGCCGAAGAGTGGATGCGGATCAATCTGCCGTAGATCCGTCGTCAGCCACGGCCCGTCCTGCTGGCCCGTCTATCGATCAATCTCATGCACGGGATGATCGATCTTCAACGAAAGACAAGCAGAGCCTTCTCCGAATTGACGCCCGTCGCGGGCACGCAACCGCCCCATTGGATAAACTGACGAGGTGAACTGAACGAGGGCCCCGCTCGCCACCCACCGGAGACGCCGATGATTCCCCGCTATCTGATCCTTCCGATTGTCGTTCTCGGACTTGTCGGTTCCGCCGCCGACGCGCAGGAGAGCGTCAAGCTGTCGGCAAAGCATATTCCCGACAGCGCCGTCGCGGCGGCCTACCTTTCGCCCCGCGAAGTGCTGACGTCGCCCGAATGGGAGTTGATGCCGGTGGAAATCCTGCAAGCCGCGGCCAAAGAATCTGTCGGCATCGACCCCCTGCACATCCAGGATGTCAAAGTCGTTGTGGGACTGCCGGGCCCGGGCGGCCCCCAATTCGGTGCGTTACTTTCCTTCACGCAGGACTATCCGATCGACCAACTGAATCCGGAGTTGTTGAAGGAATTCCAGCGTCAGGACGTGGACGGCCTGTCGGTTTATCAAAGCCCTTCCCCGCCGCTGATCCAGATCCATCAGCCCAATCCGCGCAGCCTGCTGATCGCCGGTGGTGACTACCTGCTTCCCGTGCTGAATGCCGACGGGACCGGCCAGGGACAACTCGTAACCCTGGTTCCCCAAATCTCACGCCGCTCAGGTTTGACCGTGGTTGTCGCCATGGACCAGATCCGCCCAATGGTGACCGGCGGATTGCGACAACTGGCCCCGCGGATCCCGCCTCCGATTCAACCGCTGACCGAAATTGCCGAAATGACCGACGCCCTGATGGTCAACGTGAACTACGGCATGATGACGGGGGCCATTTCCGTTTCCGCCCTCGCACGCGATGCCGGCGCCGCAGAAAACTTGGAAGCCGACTTGAATGCCGCCATCGACTATGGGGTCCAATCGTTCAAAGACCAACTGATCCAAAACGCCAATGACGAGGGCCCCGTCTTCGACGCAACCGTTCAATACGTCGATCGCATCAGCAAAAAACTCAGTGAGTTTGTGCGTCCGCAACGAAACGACCGTGTGGTGCGGATCGATGTGGATACGGGGAAGAGCAACGTCGCGATGACCGGGGTGATGGTCGGACTGTTGCTCCCAGCCGTTCAAGCCGCTCGGGAAGCGGCCCGACGGATGACCGCCAGCAACGGTTTGAAACAAATCGGCCTGGCCATGCACAATCACCACTCCGCGTACAAGCACTTTCCGGACCGGGCCATCCGCGATGAAGAGGGGAAGCCGCTGCTGAGTTGGAGGGTCAAGTTGCTTCCCTTCTTGGACCAGCAGGCTTTGTACGAACAGTTTCATCTGGATGAACCTTGGGACAGTCCCCACAACCGCGCGCTGATCGAAAAGATGCCGACCGTCTACCAAGACCCGAGCGCAGTCGTGCCCGCCGGTCAGACGGTGTTCCAATTGCCGATCGGTCCGGGACTGATGTTCGAAGAGCAACCGGGGGAGCGGACCATCAGAGACATCACCGATGGCACGTCAATGACCATCATGGCGGTGGAATCTTCCGCCGACGCCGCGGTCCCCTGGACCAAGCCGGAAGACCTGTCCATCGACATGCAACAGCCGATGGCCGAAATGGGCGGCTCGCATCCCGGTGGCTTTCACGTGTTGATGGGGGACGGCGCCGTCCGATTCATTGCCGATTCGATCGATCCGGCTTTATTCAAAGCGATGCTGACACGCGCGGGTGGAGAGCCCATCAACTTCTGAGGGTGAGAGGTCGCTGCCACGACTCGGCGCAGGTACCAACACGACGGTCCAACCGTCGGAACCGACGCCACGCCGGCTGCGGATGTCCCGCCGTCCGACGCCATCCTGTATGATTCCCCGCCTTGGCCGCCCCGTCCTCCGCTTGGCCTGCGCTAAGCGTGTCCTGCCCTCGGCGTGACCTTCGGCGGCCGCGCCCGATCTGCCTCGTTTGCCCCGTCACCACAACCCCTCTCGGCAATTCCCATGCTTCCGTTCCGTCTCCATGTCGTGGCTTGGCTGATCACCCTGTGGCCGCTGGCAACATTCGCCGTGGCCGAACAACGGCTCCCCAACATCCTGTGGATTTCCTGCGAAGACATCAGTCCGCACCTGGGTTGCTACGGGGATCCACACGCGATCACGCCGAACCTGGATCAGTTGGCCGGTGAAGGGGTTCGCTATTCGCACGCGTTCACGACGGCCGGGGTTTGTGCCCCGTGTCGCAGTGGAATCATCACCGGCATGTATCAAACCACCTTGGGCACCCATCACATGCGGTGCACGGCGACGTTGCCCGACCAGATTCGCCCTTTCCCGATGCTGCTGCGCGAAGCAGGTTACTACTGCACGAACCAATCGAAGCAGGATTACCAGTTCAAGACGCCCTCGGGCACGTGGGACGCATCCTCCAAGAACGCTCACTGGCGAAACCGCCCCAACGCCCAAACTCCCTTCTTTGCGGTTTTTAATTTCACCGGTTGCCACGAATCCGGGATTGCCAACAAAGCGAAGTATGAAAAGGTGACCGAGGTATTGTCCGACGATCAGCGTCAGGATCCTTTGACGCTCGATTTGCCGCCCTATTACCCGGACACTCCGGTTGTTCGCGAGGACTGGAAACGCAATTACGAGTTGATCACAGCCATGGATCATTGGGCCGGAGAATTGGTCCAACAGTTGATCGATGACGGGCTTTACGAACAGACCATCATCATGTTCTGGTCCGACCACGGTGTCGGGTTACCCCGAGCCAAGCGTTGGTTGTACGACTCGGGGACGCACATTCCGCTGATCGTTCGTATCCCGGAGCGATTTCGCGTCGACGATCAGGGCACGCCGGGAACGGTCAGCGACCGCCTTGTCAGCTCCATCGATTTTGGTCCCACGGTTTTGAATCTGGCCGGTGTCGATGTCCCCGAAATCATGCAGGGTCGGCCATTCCTGGGCACCGACGCCGCGGAGCCGAGGGACTACGTCTACGGTGCTCGCGATCGGATGGACGAACGTTACGACATCATCCGGATGGTTCGCGACAAACGTTTCAAGTACCTCCGTAACTATGAACCGCTGAAGAGCTACTACCAGTACATCAATACGGCCGAGAAAGGAGCGACGATGCAAGAGCTTCGACGCGGCCATGAGGCGGGTAAGCTGACCGAAGTCGCCGATGCCTACTTTGCTCCCTCAAAACCCGTCGAAGAACTTTACGACTGTGACGCCGACCCGCATGAAATCAACAACCTGGCCGACGACCAGGCCTATGCGGACGTCCTGCAACGGATGCGATCGGCCCACCGCGACTGGGTCCGTCAAACCGCTGACCTGGGCCTGATCCCCGAACCGATCCTTGCCGAACGCGTTGGAGAAGCGGGATCCGAGTACGCCATCTTGCATCACTCCGATCAGGACACGGCCGCCGCGGATCTGGGCCGCACCGCCGAATTGGCCTCGTCCGGTCCGAGCGTGCTGCCGGAATTGATCCAGGCAGCCGCGGACCACGACAACGCGATTCGCTATTGGGCCGCGGTCGGAATCGGCAACATCGGACCGGCGGCCCGATCAGAAGCCTCAGCGTTGATGACGTCGATGTTGCAGGACGAATCGTCGGCCGTACGGACCGCCGCGGCCCGGGCACTCGGACGGATGGGACTTCCCGAGGCCGCTTTGCCGGTGTTGATTGACGAACTGACGACGGGGGCCCAATGGGAACGACTTCACGCGGCAATCGTGCTGGATGAAATGGACCAGCAGGCCGCCCCGGTGGCCAAACAGATGGCGGCCGGGCTACAGTACCAACCCGGTTTCAACTCGGACGGCAAGTATCGCGTGCGAGTGATCAACCGGGCTTTGAACGAACTGAACGGGACCGACCACGTGGTCGACTAATCACGAAGGACCGAAATGTTTCCCGCCGCGCTGCTACAACGTCTGTACGACGCCGGTTTCGTCGCCGTGCTGACCATCGAGAACCTCGCGGACGCCGTCCCGCTGGCCGAAGCATTGATGGACGGCGGCGTGCATGCGATGGAACTGACATTGCGGACGCCCGTTGCCGTCCAGGCCCTTGAAGCGATCCGCGATCAGGTTCCGGAAATGATCGCTGGCGCCGGGACCGTTTTGACGCCGGATCAGATCCGGCAAGTCCGCGCGGCGGGAGCCGAGTTCGCAGTGGCACCGGGAATGAATCCTCGCGTCGTCGCCGCCGCTGCCGAAGCGTCTCTGCCGTTCGCTCCCGGCATCTGCACTCCCAGCGAATTGGAGCTGGCCTACGAACAAGGCTGCCAGACGCTGAAGTTTTTTCCCGCCGAGCCCATCGGCGGACTTCATTATCTAAAAAGCATTGCGGCCCCACTGCGTCATTTGGGGATTCGCTTCATTCCGCTGGGAGGCATTGATGCGGAAAACATGGAAGCCTATTTGCGGCACCCGCTCGTGCACGCGGTCGGTGGGTCCTGGGTGACGCCACCCAGTTGCCTCGCGGAGCAGGATTGGAAGTCGATCTCGCGATTGGCCGCCCGAGCATCGACCATTGTCCAACGCGTTCGCAACGATCTTCGCGACCACGTCGAGGCGAACCGATGACTCGTGTCGTCACGTTTGGGGAAATCATGGCGAGGATGGCTTGTCCAGGATACAAACGGTTCCAGCAAGCCATGCCAGGAACTTTGAATGTGACCTTCGCCGGTGCCGAAGCTTCGATTGCGGCATCGATCGCCTACCTGGGAGGCGATGCGATTTTCGTGACCGCCCTGCCGCCCCATCCGATTGCCGATGCCTGCATCGCTGATTTGCGTTCGCTGGGACTGGACACAAGTCAGATTCTCCGCACGCCGCAGGGACGGTTGGGGCTGTACTTTCTGGAACAGGGTGCCAACCAGCGTCCATCGAACATCATTTACGATCGTGAGAATTCGTCGATCGCGATCACACCGCCCGACGCCTACGATTGGGATGCGATCCTGCAGGATGCCGAGTGGTTGGTGCTTTCCGGTATCACACCGGCCCTCTCGCGCAATGCGATGGAGGTCACGATGCGTGCGGCAAGCGAAGCGGCTTCGCGAAACGTCCGCATCGCCTGCGACGCGAACTATCGCGGCAAACTCTGGCGTTGGGAGCCGTCCACCGAACCCAGGCAACTTGCCAACCGCGTCATGCGTCAATTGATGCCGATGGTCCAACTGTTCATCGGGGGACACCAAGACGCGGCATCCATTTTGGGAACCGAAGACTCGCTCGGTCCGATTGAACTCGCCCGGGAACTGACGTCCAAGTACCCTCAGATTCGTCGCGTCGCGATGACGCGTCGAGAGGACAGTTCTGCGTCCCAGAACCGATTTGGCGGCCTGCTCTATGACCAGAACTGCGACCAACTGTATGAAGCCCCGGAACAGCACGAAGGCTATCTGATATCGCACATTGTCGATCGCATCGGGACCGGCGATGCGTTTGCGGCGGGACTGCTGTTCGCGCTCACAACGCCCGGCCTGGAGACGCCGCAAACCGCCATCCGGTTTGCCACCGCGGCCGGCTGCCTGTCGCATTCCGTCGAAGGCGACTTCCATTTCGGATCCCGCGCGGAGATCGAGTCGCTGATGAATGGTGATGCGACCGGGCGGGTCCGACGCTGACGCCTTTCGTTTGCATGCCGGACCATGCAAACATCAAAAGTTGGTGTTGCCGTCGTCCAGGTCCAGCTCTTTGATCCAGGCGTTGCGGTAGCGCACGTCGTGGCCTTCGCATTGCAGCTTCAGCCCTTGGGGCGTATCGGTAATGCCGAAGCCGTTGTCGTTGCCGCCGTCGACGCCGGAGTTCGGTCCACCCCAGACCTTGTTGATTTTTTGACGCACATGCACTTTCTGACCATTGAAGTACATCGTCACCTCCGGCTTTTCAACCAATTCACCATCCTTGAACCGCGCGGCACGGAAGACCAGGTCGTAGGCATTCCATTTTCCGACACCGTTGTAGGCATCGTACGGTGACTCGGTCTCGTTAATGACGGCGGCCATGCCGTGCTTGGTCTTGTCGCCATCGAGCACCTGAATCTCGTACCGATTCTGCAGGTACACGCCACTGTTGCCGCCGGGTTTCGAAATCAGGAATTCGATGTGAAGTCTGAAATCGCGGTACGGTTTCTTGGTCACGATGTCCGCGGCCCCGTACTTGCCACCATCGGCGGCGCGGTCATCGGTCATCAAACAGGTCCCGCCGTCCACCGGGTCGGGAACGATTTTCCACTTGATGGGCAAGGACGATCCGAACCGGGGCCCTTCCCAATACGTCCATTTCTCATCCAACATGTCCCGCGTGCCGTCCAGGATGACTTCAGCCCCTTCGACCGGTTCGGCACCGACACCAACGTGATTGGAGGTCTCCGCAGCCCCGAGCGGCGCGGCGGCGGGAACCGCCACGAGTGAGAGTGTCAGGGTTGCCAGAAGTGGGATGAATTTCATGTGCCCAGGCCTTTCAGAGGGGGGATCCGGTGTGCCGACAATTGACTCTCCAGCGGCAGGCGCCATCCGGGCTTCCAGCGACGCCTGGTCATTGACACCGGCGGGAGAGTGGAAAAATTCTGTCGGGGGTGGAAGAATTGTAACGCCCCGACGAACACCGCGCGCCCATTCCGTCGGCTTGTGCCGACGGCAGGGAGCTTTCGCTGCTTCGCGACTGGAGCCAGGGAAGCGCGGACGCTACCGGACGGTCATGTCCAACAGGCTGGTGATCAAGGGCAACAGCTGCTTCTTCCGGCTGACCACACCGTCCAACTGGTACAGGCGATCTTCCAGTTCCGGATAGTTGATGTCTTCCCATCCTTCCGGTTCGCTGCTCATCATCAGCAAGCTGCCGTTGCTGACGATGTCCGTGACCAGCAGGGCACTGAATTCCAGCCCGTGCTCGGCGGCCAAACCTTCCAAGGCCTGGAATAATTCTTTCTTACGCTGCCAGAACAGATCGAACCCGATCTCTTCAATCTGCGAGATGGAGAATCTTTGACCGGACTCTTCGAATTCCTTGCAGTCTTCACGCACCACTTGTTCGGGCGTGCAAGTCCGCAACGCCGACCCGACTTGGAAAAAGTCCTCGGCAAACTGCTCCAGGCGAACCTCGCAGAACTGCTGCAGCCAGGACAACATTTCTCGATCGGTATCCGTGGTCGTTGGCGACCGCAGGTACAGCGTGTCGCTAATCATCCCGGACGCCATGCACAGGGCGATCCCCGGTGAGGGAGCGATGTTGTGCGACCGGAACATCTTGGCCACCAGCGTGCAAGTCGATCCCACCGGCTCCATCGTCAGTCGGATCGGTTCGGTCGATTTCAGCGAACCTCCCAGCCGGTGGTGATCCAGGACTTCAACGATGGTGGCCTCATCGGCCCCCGGGACGGCCTGGGCCAATTCGTTGTGGTCGACCAGAACCAGCTCGGTTTTGGGCGGATTGACCAGATCGCTCTTGCTGAGCACGCCAACCAATTCGCCGTCTTCGATGACGGGGAACACCGTTTGGGGTGACCGAAAGATCTCCTTCCTCGCGTCGGCGACCGTCATGCGTGCTTGCAACGAGATGAACTCGCGATCAACCACGTTGGAAATCAATTGGGCGGCCTTGATCCGCATGGTGGTCGTTGCGGTATCGAAGGGACTTCGCAGGACCGCAATTCCCCGCGCTTTGGCAAGTTGCAGCAATCCCTCCGAGAGCGCGAACCCTCCGGTCACCACCAAAGCACGCACGCCAAGTTCCAAGGCGGGCAGTTGAATCGTTGGACGGTCCCCGCTGACCACGATCAATTTCTCGGCAGGAAACTGCTGGATATGCTCGGTGAACCCTGCGGCGCTCATCGCACCGACGCTCAGAATCAAGTCCTCGTCTCGCTGCGGATGCACCTCGTGTTGAAATTCGCCGCCCAGCACCGCGACGATCTTGGCCAGGTTCGTGCGGACCTGACGCGACTGCAACGGATTGACACCGCTGTTGAGTACCAATTCCAACAGCGGAAGCAGCGAGACGATTCCCGCCAGCTTTCCGTCGCCGTCGACCACAGGAATGCTTCGCAGCCCGCGGTCGTCCATCCGCTCGTAGACTTCGTAAAACACCTCGTCACAGGTAGCCAAAGTGACATCCGTTTCACAGACGTCCTCGACCACGGGGCGGACATCCATCACGATTCGCGGGGGCGCCAGCCCGGCGACTCGCAATGCGTACTCGGTCCGTTGGTTCGGTGCCCCACAGCAGGCGGCGATGGCATCGGGCCGCGTGGTTTGGCGAAGGAAATTGGCGTAGGCGATCGCCGCGCAAATCGCGTCCGTGTCGGGATTTCGGTGACCAAAAACCAGCAGGGGCATGGGAGAATTCCGTTTGAATCAACTGACTGGGTGGATCGCAATGCGTTGCGTCGGCGGCCTGGACGAGATCACGCGCGGCGGAGCCGCGAAGACAGTGCGATCCCAGGCGGGAGCCTGGGAACGAGGGAAACGAAAAACACGCTGATCGCGGGGCTCCGCCTCGCAACCCACCGCTGGGCAGGCTCCCGCCTGCCGGGTCAACACTTGCTTGGATGGAAACATGACTTGGAAGCGGAAAACGTCTGGATCACGAATCATTGTGGGCCCCCCCGCCAAACGGCGCTGAATGTCGAGGGGCGCACCGAATGTCCCGTGTTGATTCCGATGATGCACCATCATACGGCTCAAGAAACCACTAGTCTTCATCGGATGCATCCAGGATCCGCATCGCCGACTCCAGAATCGTTTCTGGTTCGCTCATCCTTCCCATCCCGCGAACGCGACAGGACAGCCATCCCGATTCCGGTCCCACAATGTGACAACCGTCGCTGCGGAGCTGGTCCAGGTTGCGTTGGACCGCGGCTTTGCGCCACATCGGATCACTCATCGCGGGCGCTAGCAAGACGGGAGCTTCGGTCTGCAAGTAGAGCGTGCTGAGCAGATCGTCGGCGATGCCCACGGCCAGTTTGGCCAACAGGTTTGCCGTCGCCGGGGCGATGATCATCAGGTCCAGCCGGAGCGCCAGCTCGATGTGAGATCCCAGGGGGTGGGCGGCGGCGTCGAAAGAATCCATGGCGACCGGCTTGCCGGACAGCGCCGCCAACGTCGCCGACCCCAAAAACTCCGTCGCCGAACGGGTCATCACCGTTTGAACATCGTGACCGGCCTGCGCCAGTCGGCTGCACACGGTCGCCGATTTGTACGCTGCGATCCCGCCGCCGACCGCGAGCAGGATGCGGCGTGCAGGTTTGGAATGGGCCATGAACTTGCCGTCACAGAGAATCAGCGAAAAGGCAGCACCGGCGACGCTGCTGGGCGAACCACAACGTCACCGCCGTGAGAAACTGCCTGTGCCCGATCACAACGTCGCGACCGAACGAATCCGCATCGCGACGCGTTACAGGTCGGAGGCGTCCAAGTCGGGGGTTTCCGATTCCGCCGCGGCGATCGTCGCGTCCAGGTCCATTTCCTGCACCTGTTCGACTTCGTTGTCCATGTTCAAGATGATCTTGTCCTGCATGATTTCTTGCAGAACGATCGACATCTTGTCGTGGGTGTCCACGTTGACCAGCGCGCGCGAGCCCTGGTTCAGCTGCACCAGACGTTTTTGAATCAGAGTGCTGAGCTTGAATCGGCCGCCAACTTTGTTGACCGTTTCTTCATCTTTCAGTTCTTCGAGCATGCTTGGCTCTCCATTTGGTCGTTCAAGATTTGGCAGATTTGCCCAACGGCACGGTCGACCGAGCCGTTGATGATTTCGTATTGATATCGATGCAGAAAACGCATCTCGTCGGCGGCCGTTTCCAAACGGCGAGTGATTCCGTCTTCGGTTTCCGTCCCTCGGGCACGCAGACGTCGCTCCAATTCGTCCATGCCGCCCGGATGGATGAACAAGGAGATCGCGTCCAAATCCAAATCATCCATCACGTCGATGGCGCCCTGCACGTCGATTTCCAGAATCACCCAATCACCAGCTTCCAGTCCTTGCCGCACTTCGCTGCGAAGCGTTCCGTACCAATGCCCTCGACCGAACACCTCTTTGCATTCCAAAAAAGCGTTCTCGCTTCGCAACTGGTTGAATCGTTCGGCCGACAGAAAATGATACTCACGGCCGTCGCGTTCGCCCGGGCGTGCCGGACGCGTCGTCGCCGACACGCTCAATCGCAAAGGTAACGAACACTCGGACAGCAGCCGGCGCACCACCGTCGACTTTCCGGCACCGCTGGGGCCGGACAAGATGATCAGTCGTGGCTGGGGAGATGAATTCATTTTCGATTCGGCGTGCTGCTCGCCCTGAGTTCACTCTCGAAGCCCCCTGTCGGGCCTCAGAGCGCACTTGCCAGGCTCACTTCCTGGGCTCACTCTAGATTCTGGACCAGCTCACGCATTCGTTCAATCGCACATTTGATCTCGACCACCCGAGCGGAGACCTCCGGGTCACCGGCTTTGGAGCCGATCGTGTTGGTTTCGCGGAACATTTCTTGCGTGATGAAATCCAATTTGCGTCCGGTGGGCTCGTCACCCGAATCGCCTCCGGGCGACGTCAATACCGACGCGAACAGCTGCAGATGACTCTCCAGACGAGTGATCTCCTCGCTGACATCGGATCGGTCGGCGTAGATTTGGACTTCGCGTAACAGATCGACCCTGTCGACCTTCAGATCATGTTCCGCCAGGGTCCGTTGGACCTTGCCCTGCAATCGCGCCCGGTAGTTTTCGTTGGCACGCGGAGCGAGGGTGCGAACCGTCTGCAACTCGGCGGCGATCAAGTCGCACTCGGCCTGCAGCGTCTGCGCCATGTTGGCGCCTTCCTGCTGACGCATGGAGACAAGCTTCTCCAGGGCCACGGACAGCACGTTGCGTACGTCCGGCCACCATCGGTCGGGATCCGAGACGGTGGCAGTGGTGCTGGAGAGCACCCCCGGCAACGACGTCAAACCCGAGATTTCCAACGACAACGTCGGCCCGGCGTCGCGTCCCTGTTCCTGGACGGAAGCGATGATGTCCTGGCATTGCCGCACGTAACTGGCCAACACGCCGGAGTTGATCCGTGCCGGTGGGTCGTCGTCGGAGCGTTCCAGACTGACCGACACGTGCACCGAGCCGCGCCGCACCGACGCCTTGACGACCGATTCGATCGCCGCCTCTTTGCCGCCCAAGGCGTCCGAACAACGGATCGAACACTTGAAGCCGCGGTGATTGACCGTTCGCAGTTCCACATGCACCTGCCCCAGCTCACACGGCCCCACCGCATGGCCCTGGCCGGTCATGCTGCGGACGTTGGAAACGCTGGGCTTGGTCATGGTCGACATCGTGCGCACCGACTACTGATCGGTGTCGGTATCAGCATTCGAAGGATCGGATTCCGAAGCGTCCGAGTCGGCATCGGTCGCGGCCGGCTCGTCGCTGGCGACGGGTTGGTCCGTTTCCGTCTCGGACGACTGGGCCGGTTCCAAGCTCATCTCTTCATCGCTTGCCGAATCTTCCGTCGCCGACTCGTCCGTGGTCTCCGCCGGCTCGGCGGGAGTCAGTTCGGCCGAAGGCGTCCCGGTCGTCCCCTGATCGGCATTGTCAGACTCGACGGCGGACTCATCGCCTTCGGCGTCCAAATCGTCCGACAACAATCCGCTCAAACCGCTCATCTGCGAGTCCTCGCCCGGAAGCGACTCGACCGTCGGCGGCGGCTCATCGGCTTGGAAGTCCACCTCGGCAGCCGTCATCGGCGGCACACCCAACGAGTACATCGCGATGCCGCAGACCAGACCCCAGATGATGGCCGAGACGGCCGTGATCAGCGTGAACGTGTCGCCGGCCTTGCTGCCGAACGCACTCTGGCCGCCGGGACCGCCGAGGGCTCCCGTCAAGCCGCCGCCCTTGCCGCGTTGAACCAGGATCAACAGGATCAGAAACACGGACAGCAGAAACATCAGCCATCCCAGGACGGCACTGCCCAGCGTGGCGAATACGAGAAGGGTCATGACAAACTCCGTTTGATTGTGTTTTGGTGCGGGATGCCGCAATCAGGTGGGGGTGGTGGTTAACAGCCGGCTTGAATGATCGCGACGAAATCATCGACCTTCAGGCTCGCACCGCCGACCAGGGCACCATCAATATTCGGTTGCCCCAACAAATCCTTTGCGTTGCCGGGTTTCACACTGCCACCGTACTGGATGCGAATTTGTTCGGCGACCTCGCTGCCGAACAGTTCGCCGAGCAGTTTGCGGATGAAGGCGTGAACTTCTTCGGCTTGTTCGGGGCTGGCGGTCTTTCCGGTGCCGATCGCCCAAACCGGTTCGTAGGCGATCACGACGCCCGCAGCGCGAGCCTCGTCCAAACCCTTCAAGGAACCTTTCAGTTGGGTTTCAACCACCGACTCGGTCTTGCCACCCTCGCGGTCGTCCAGGGTTTCTCCGACGCAGACGATCGGGACCAGGTTGCCGGCCAGTGCGGCGGACAGTTTCTCGCTCACTTCCGCGTCGGTTTCCCCCAACAGGGCCCGTCGTTCACTGTGCCCCAGGATGACGTAGCGGCAACCGACGTCGCGGAGCATCGACGCGTTGACTTCCCCGGTGAAGGCGCCGTCTTCGGCGGGATACAGATTCTGCGCTCCCAGTCCCACGGCGGATCCGGCCAGCACATCCGCAACCACGCTCAGATAGACGGCGGGCGGACAGACTGCGACCTCCACAGCCGGGTTTTCCCCGACCGCACCGGCGACGCCCTTGGCCAGTTCCGCGGCCTCACCGGCTCGCGTGTTCATCTTCCAGTTTCCGGCAATGATCGTTCGGCGCGTCACGCAGTCTTCTCCGGTGTCGGTGAAATGGTTTTTCCAAGCAATTCAGCCAGCGCTTTCATTTGGCTGGCCACTTCGGCGTACTGTTCTGGCAGCAAGGCCTGCGGGCCGTCACTCTTGGCGACCTCGGGACAGTCATGAACTTCAATGTGCACACCGTCCGCCCCGGCGGCGATTCCGGCCATCGCACAGGCGGGGATCAATTCCGGTTTTCCGGTGGCGTGCGACGGATCGACGATGATCGGCAGGTGACTCAGCTGGTGCACCAACGGAACCGCGGACACGTCGAACAGGTTTCGCGTCGCGGTGTCGAATCCCTTGATTCCCCGCTCGCACAACACGACGTTGGCGTTACCTTGCGACAGGATGTACTCGGCACACATCAGCAGATCGTTGACGGTTGCTGACATGCCACGTTTGAGCAACACCGGGTGATTGCAGGCGCCGACTTCATTCAACAGGGCGAAGTTCTGCATGTTGCGGGCGCCGATCTGAAGCATGTCGGCGTACTTGCAGACAACCTCGACCAATCGCGGGTCGGTGACCTCGGTCACCACCGGCATCCCGTGGGCGTGACCGGCGTCACGCAAACGCTTCAATCCCTCTTCGCCCAGGCCCTGAAACGCATAGGGGCTGGTGCGTGGCTTGAACGCCCCTCCGCGGAAGATATTGGCACCGGCTGCCGAAACCTGTTCGGCGATCCGATACATCCGATCTTCCTCCTCGACACTGCAGGGGCCGGCGATCATCGCCAGGTTGCCGCCGCCGATTTTGACGCCGCCGACATCGACGATGCTGAAATCGGGGTGCGCCTCGCGGGAAGCCAGCTTGTAGGGGGGAAGAACGGGAACGACGCTGGCCACACCGGGAATCGCGCGAATCGCCTCGGCGTCGATCTTTGACTCGTCGCCGATGATCCCCAAAATGGTTCGAAAAGTTCCGCGGCTTAGATGAGCTTGCAAACCGAGGGCTTCGACACGCTCGATCACGTGGTCGATTTGGTCGTCGGTCGCACCGCTTTTCAGGATCAGAATCACGGCAGACGGGTGGAAGTAGGAACGGGGGCGGTCGGGGAATATTTGTCGAAGCCGGAAAGTTTAGCTAGCGAGGGTCCAGTTCGTCGAGGGCAAAGAAAACCGGTCCGAATTTTGCAATTCCAATCGGCCCTGGCCGTTGGGAGGCGGGCGAACCGGGTTCGACAACGGCTAAACTGCAACCACAGCCAGCCCGTCCTTTCCCGGCGACCGTGCCCAGCGGCGGTCCCGCGGAGGCGACGAATTTGCGGTGCCGACCGGATTCCCAGTGGCGGCCGTCGCCTTGATTGTTCGATCCGTCCATTCCGTCCCCACGGTGGTTTTCTCCGATGGTCAGCCAGATTTCTGCTGCGACCCGCGCGGACGACGTCGAATCGGTCGTGGAGAGCCGACTGCTCCCCCGCGTCACGTTTCGGTCGCTGTTGCTGCTGACGGCCGTCTCGGCGATCGCCATCGCGGTCACCTACGCGGCCGAACAGGGTGGGATTTACGCGGCCGGGGCAACGATCGGCCTGGGATTCTTGCTGACGATCGCCGTGGTTTCGGCATTGCTGTTTCTGCTCTGCTGGTCGGTGTCCCTGCTGCCCCGGATGTCGGGCGTTTTCTTGATCGGCTTGGGCGTCGTGATGCTGCTTGCCGGCCTGATCGGGATTCCTCTGGGTACCCTGTCGTTCTTGACCGAACCAATCGCGTTGCTGAACTTCGAACTGATCGGCTTCTTCTTGCTGTGGGCGCCGATCGGCAGCCCGACCGAACCAAAGGGCGAAAACCCCTTTGCCGAAGGCCAGTTGCCGCCCCAGATCCTGGCCCCGCGAGAACCGGTGGAGTGATGCGAAGGCAGACCGATCGACGGAACGCATTCAAGGCGGGCGCAGCAGTGGAACAAGCTCGTCAGCGCCGAAGCCTGGCTGCCGCCGCAGGGCTGGCGATGCTGCTGCTGCTCGCTCCCACTGCCTGGCCGACCACCTGGCCCACCGCCTGTGCCGCTCGATTCGTGCCACCCCAGCCGCTTGAGACTCAGCAAGTCCGCCTGCCAGAAACCCTCGGTGGCAACGCGCGGCCAATCAACGCCGGTTTTCGCGCCACGTTGAACGTCACCTGCCCGTTCAACGTGGGATACGTCGGCGTGCGGATCCAGCTGGATTCAACCACGGGGCCCCTGGCTGCCGAACGCCCCCTGGTGATCCGATTCACTCCGACCGAAAGGCACATTCCGGCGGACCGCTGCATGGTCGCGACGCTGCCTATCGTTTTTCATCAAGGACAAACCCGCGCCCTCTTGGAACGTCAATTTCCAAAATGGACGGTCGGCGATACCTACCGGATCGAGATCTTGGAGAACGGCAGCCCGTTGGCGGGTTACGAAACGGAAATCGGCACGCCGCTGCCGGCATTTGCCACGCAGTCGCCCGTCTCCCTGTTGGCCCAGGAGGTGATCCACAAAGTTCTGTACGTCGGGACCGCACCGCAAATGCGTTCCGATCCGCTGGAGGAGGCGTTTTTGGGTGAACCCCAGCAGCGGTTTTGGAGCCAAGTTCGCCCCGAAGCGCTGCCGACCGATTGGCGGCTCCTTCGTGAAATCGACTCCATCGTGATCAACCACGCGGACCTGGTCTCGGAAACCGCGCGGCGCGACGACTCGGCCCCGGACTCGTCGGAGCAAACCGCCTCCGCCAACCCCGTGTCCCCCCAAACCGGTTCCGAGGGTGAACGAAGCCGGTTGCGATCGACGCTCCGCGATTGGGTGCTTTCCGGGGGAACCTTGGTGGTCGTCGGCGTTGAAAACGCCGACCAGTTGGGCGAAACGCTTCAATTCTCGCTGACCACCGCCGTGTCCACCGAGGTGTCACTGCAAAACATTATCCAAGCAAAGCATGACCAGACCGACGAACGCTTGACGCGATATCGAGACTGGATTCGGTCGGCCGAACGACAAATGAGCTCGAACGCGACCAACTCGGGGCTTCCCCGATCGATCGCGGGTCAACTGGAGGGAAACGCGATGGCGAACATGAGCGGAACGTCGATGTCCGGCCGGTCGGTCGGGCTGTACGGGCTGACGCCATCGACGCAGCAAATCAGGCAGGCGAAAAAGCTGGTCGCGGTCATGGATCAAGAGAACGTTGATTTTGCCAACAGCTGGGGTCAAGGATTCTGGTGCACCGTGGGAGCCGGCTCCGTCGTGGGGCTGGGTGAGACGGGAATGAATTCTGATTTCGACTTGGAACTGTTGGGGGAACTGGCCGGGTACCGCCGCTCGGCGATGCTCAAGCGCGGCGTCGACCCGATCCTGGGCGACCGGCGCACCCAGCGCTGGCTGATCCCTGGCGTGGCGGAACCTCCGGTCTACACCTTCATCGGAATTCTGACCTTGTTCGTGTTGCTGGTCGGACCGGTCAGCTACCGCTGGACGACACGCGGTCATCGATCGCACCTGATGTTTTTGATCGCCCCCATCCTGGCGTTGCTGACCACCGTCGCGATGTTCACCTACAGCATCGTCGCCGACGGCTTCCGCACCACCGCCCGCATCCGACAATTGACGTGGATCGACGGTGCCAGCGGCGACGCGTTTGAACGGACACGATCGACACTGTTCGCCGGGATCAGCCCCAACGAAGGCGTTTCCTTTGATGCCGCTGCTGAGGTCATGTCGTATCCGGACGATCCCCGTCGCCACTGGGGGAACTTGCCCAACGCCGTTTCCGAGGTGCGTGCGAGGGTGCGGGTCGATGACCAACGGCAGTCATTCGATCGATCGCTGTTGCCGTCCCGCACGCAGACTCAATTCGTGGCCCATCGGCTGCGGCATCAACTAGGACGCATCGCCTGGGGCAAGGCTCCGGAGCCGTTGCCCGAGAAAGTCGATTCTCAGGCCGACGTCCCAGTGGACTCGCCGGGCGCCGAAGCCCCACCAAATGAACTTGAGACCGATCTCACCGACAGTGATGCCACGGACGCCGAGTCAAAGATTCCCAGCAATGCGGAGGTGACGTTCGTCAGTTCACTTCCGTTTCCCGTTCGCGACTTGATTGCGAGGTCGTCCGACGGACGCTACTGGATTGCCGATTCGATCCCCGCAGAGGGCACGACGAGCGCGCGATGGGTCGCCGACCGCCGGTTGGCCTCCAAACAGCTTGGTTCACTCTACAACCGATTTCGTCCGATCGGGGCCGTTTACGAATCCAGAAACTCGGGCAACAGCAGTGAAGTCAGGGACCTGATTCTGTTCCACAACCGCCGGATCAGTCGATCGCGTCCTCCAGTGCTGACGGGGACGCTGGAGGACTGGCTGAACGAGTACCTGTTCGTGCGTGGCGAGTTGCCCGAGGGAACTTATGTCGGGATCGCAACGCCCAGCCAGGACGTGCTGGCGATCGGCGACGCCGACGTGGTCGAAAGCGTGCGGTACGTGATTGGGACTCTGCCATGACAACCAGTGAACCGAGTTCCGAAGAGCAGCCCGCCGTGGCCCCTTTCAGCGCCACCGTCCCGACGGAGCCGAACGGCCCCGCATTCGCCCCCACCGTCACTCCCGCCGTCCACTCGGGGGTCGACGACTGCATCGAGCTCCGTCGGCTGCACCGTTTTTTCGGCGAAACGCGTGCCGTCAGCGACATCACGTTCTCGGTCCAACGGGGGCATGTGTTCGGATACATCGGTCCCAACGGTGCCGGCAAGACGACGTCCATGCGGATCCTGGCCACCCTGGATCTGCCGACCTATGGCGATGCGTTGGTCGACGGGTTTTCCGCCGTCAACGACCCCGAATTGGTGCGCCGCCGATTGGGTTTCATGCCGGATGCCTTCGGGACGTATCGCGACGTGAACTGCCGAGAGTACCTGGACTTCTTCGCCCGCGCCTACGGTCTGACCGGGGCGCAACGGCGCCAGCGTCTGAACTGGGTCCTGGGCTTCACCGGCACGGAAGGAATGGCCTTCAAACCGATCCGTGGACTCAGCAAAGGAATGAAGCAGCGGCTGTGTTTGGGCAGGGCGTTGATCCACGATCCGTCGGTGCTGATCCTGGACGAACCCGCCGCAGGATTGGACCCGCGAGCCCGGATTGAATTGCGACGGATGATTCGAGAACTGGCCGATCGCGGCAAGACGATTCTGATCAGCAGCCATATCCTGACGGAACTGGATGAGATGTGCGACGCCGTGGGCATCATCGAACAGGGGCAACTGTTGGCAACCGGCAGCGTCGAAGACATCCAGGCCAGCAAACAGAATCAGTTGGAACTCTGTCTCCGCATTCTGAATCGGAACGACGAGGTCGCCGAGGCACTGCAGCAAGTCCCCCAGGCCGCCAAGATCGATCAAGTCGTCGTCGACGGCCAACTGGTCCGTTTCGGATTCAGCGGCGACGCCAAAGCCCAGGCCGGCGTTGTCAGCAGTCTGGTGCACGCAGGATTCGAGGTGGCGGAAGTTTCGGCGCGGAAGAAGAGTCTGGAAGACGTCTTCCTGCAAATCACCGAGGGGCTGGTCCAGTAATCCGCCCCTCCAACAGCTCGCCCCGGCGACGACTCGTTTGAAGAACCACATGGCAACCACCATTCAATCAACCGGCGAAGCGACCACCGGTACTTCACCGCTGAGCGGCGGCTGGCTGGATCGGCTGGATGACTGGTGTGAACGGTTTGGCGACGCCATCAATCCGATCCTGGTCAAAGAGATGCGTCAGGCTCTCAAGAGCCGACAATTCGTTGTCACCTTTTCGCTGTTGCTGTTCGCCGCGTTGGCTTGGACGGTCGCGGGCAGCTTGTCGATGATGCCGCGAATCTACACGTCACCGTCCGCGCCCAGGATGATGATCGGTTACTACGCGGTGCTGGCCCTGCCGATGTTGCTGGTCGTTCCGCTGGCGGCCTACCGATCGCTCGAAGGGGAGATCGACGACGGAACATTGGAGATGTTGACGATCACCACGCTGTCGCCGTGGCAGATCATCCTGGGAAAGCTGGCCAGTGCGTCGCTTCAGATGCTGCTGTACTTCGTGACGCTTTGCCCCTGCCTGGCCTTCGCCTACACGTTGCGCGGGGTCGACCTGCCGACCACGTTGCTGATCGTCGCCGCCCTGGCCGTCTCCGGAACCTTGCTGACCGTGGTCGCGTTGTTTTTCGCTCCCCTGGCCCGGGGACGCGGGGGACGCATCATGACGATGTTGAGTTTGATCTTGCTGCTCGTTTTGGCGGAATACGGGTTGGCGATGATGGTCGTCAGCCTGATCTGGTACGGCAATCCGTTGTCGGGTCCCGAACTGCTATTCACCGTCCTGGCCTCCCTGGCGATTGCCTTCACGTTCGGTCATCTGCTGTTGACCGCCGCGGCCGCGCAGTTGACCCCGGAGACCGAAAACCGATCGACGGGAATTCGGCTTTCCCTGCTGATGCTGACGACCGTGGCGGTCGTCACGTTGGCTCTGGCGGTTCGCATCCTGAACGGCCCGACCGGAACCGTGGTGTATTTGTGCGGCGTCGTGCTGTTGGCAACCCTGTGGACGGTCTGCGCGGCTCTGATGGTTGGCGAAAACCCGACGATCACGCCGCGGATCCGCCGCGAACTGCCCAGCAGCTTCCTCAGTCGCCTGATGCTGACCTGGTTGACGCCGGGCCCCAGCACGGGGCTGGTGTTCGGAATCATCTGCATCGCCACGTTGGCGGTCATCCAACAGTTCGGACTGGCTTGGATCATTCAATCGGGATTCGGCAACGGCCCCACCCGCGGATTGCTACGCAACATTTGCAGCGTGCCGGGGATCTTATTCCCCGCTTACCTGATCTGTTTCCTGACCGTGGTTCGATTGATCATGGCGGTGGTCCGGCTGCGCAACAATCCTCGCGTCGAGGTGGGATTGGCCGCGCTAATCGTCGTGGCCCTGATGGCCGCATTGGTTCCGTACTCGATGCAATTGCATTACAACGATTACCAGACGTTGGAATACGATCCCAACTGGCAAGTCAGCAATTGGGCCTTCACGTTGACGACGGCGTTGCAGAATGATTTGCCGCCGGGGCCGGTGAAGAACGTGGTGGGCGCGGCCATCGGTTTGTCCCTGATCGGACTGTTCGCCGCGTGGCGCACCACCCGGCCGCGTCGGATCGCCACGCCGACGCGGGTTCTGGAAGAGCAACTGGGATAAGTCCCCGCGCGCCCTGGCGGCAGGGCGGCGATGGACAATGCGATTCCGTCGCGGCGGACGGATCAAGCGATTTCGGGGACCTCGTATCCCTTTCGGTATTCGCGTTTGAGCAACGAGTTGGCTTTCGCCGATCCTTCGCCTACAAACTGCTCGGTCTCGGAATCCAGCTGCAACATCGGACTCAGCTTGATTTGTTGATCGTCCAATTTGAGGTCGTGCGCGGCCAGATGCTGATCCATTTCGTCGATCAACGTCTCCCATTGATCCAGCTTGACCTCGTGCACGGTGTCGCGCGAAAACGCTTCGCCGGCTTGAAACGCGACATTGGCCAGGTTGCACCAACCGGTGCTGTCGTTGCCGACCTCAACCTCGGCATTCAAGATCGATCGGTCGTGAGCCCGGACCGCATCGATGAAGTTGGCCTGGTGCTTGACGTCACCGTTGCCCCTGAACTCTTTGATCTTTTTCCCGTCCGAATCGAAGGCGGCCGCACGTCCCCGCTGGCCTTCAAAATGGCCTCCCTCGCAGTAAGCGATGTAGCCGCTGCTGGGACCGGGGTGGGCGGGACTGCGTTTTCCGCCCGGCTGCGCGGGCAGATTGCTCAATCCGATCACGACGGGAATGGATCCGGTATCGAAATAAGCGAAGTGCACGTTGGGAGTTTCGCCGGCGTCGTTGAATACCACGCGTCCTCCACCGCCCAGCACCCGCCGGGGCAGCGCGACCTGGTCTTGGAAGACGTTGTTTCGGCAGTCGTCCAGAACGTGAACGCCCCAGTTGCCCATTTCGCCGCTGCCGGTGTTCCAGTCCCAGTGCCAGTCGTAATGCAACTTCTCGCGATAAATCGGCTCGTCGGCGGCCGGCCCCAACCACAGGTCGTAGGCCACGTTCTTGTCGATCTCCAACGGAGTTTCGCGACGTCCGATCGGCGGACGCACGCCGTAACGATTGACGCGGGCGGCTTTGATTTCGCCGAGCCCTTTTTCACCATGAAGGAATTCTTTGATCTCGGCCTGCATCGGATCGGAACGTTGCTGGGTTCCCAATTGGCAGATCCGGTCGTACTTGCGAGCGGCGGCCACGGTCTGTCGGCCTTCCCACTGGCTGTGCGAGAGCGGCTTTTCGACGTACACATCTTTACCGGCTTCCATCGCCCAAATCGCTGCCAGGCAGTGCCAGTGGTTGCAGGTCGCAATCACGACCGCGTCGATGCCGGGAGCGGAAATCAACTCGCGCAAATCGGTCCAGCCCTGCGCCTTGGGATATCGCTTCTTGGCCGCCCCCAAACGTTGTTCGTCCACGTCGCAAAGTCCGGCGATGTTCACGCCATCGATCTTGCTGAACTGGCCCATCAATCCGCCGGCGCGACCGCCGCAGCTGATGAACCCAAGATTGATTTCCTCGTTGGCGTTGGCCGCTCGCAGGGATCGTCCTGGCAGGGCGCTCGTGACAGCCATCGCGGCTGCGGTCGTCCCGAGAAACTTTCGACGTGTGTATTGACTCATCTGTGTGCTGGGGTGGGAGGCAAGAATCAGGGAGGCGAAAAATTGGAAGCGGTCTTTCAAGGCCGCTGGCCCGCCGCGGTGATCATCAACCGTTGCCACGCATCGATTCAAGATTAGTGGCCAGCAAACAGTGACCAGTGACCGATGATGGGGGCGGAGCGGTGGAGTGCCGGCGAGACCGGAAGACATTCTATCTCCTTTTCCCGGCGACGGTTTGTGGCTCGCAAAAATGGTCCTCACGGCGTTCCCGCACACGTGAACTCGGAGCGGCCGGAATGCAAATTTGACTTTTTCACTCACTCCTTCGCTTTGGGGGTGTTGTTTCCGCACCACAGCGACCGTAGCCTTCGTGGTTGATTCGCTTGCGGCAGCGTCGGTCGACGGGCATGCAACCGAATCGAACTGTCCGGCCAGCCACGGTGATCGAACCGATGGGCAGGCCGGGCAGTCGATCTCTGAATGGGCATAACAGAATCGGCAGCATTGATTGGGGCACATGATGAACCGCATCACGCGGAAGCGGCATGCCGTTTCCAACAGCGGTCCGGTCGCGCGTCGGCGGCGGCGAAAACGCACCGCCCGGTTTCAGCGTTTGGAGGATCGGCGGTTGCTTGCCGCTTCCCCTCCTTTGACCGAGATCTTTCCGACCGTCAGCGATCCCGTGGCGGTGGCCATCGGGACATTCGATCTCAATGGAACTCCCGATACGGTCATCCTGGGACGCGGCGGCGATCTGACGTTGGCAACACGCGCCGCGGAGGATCGCTGGGAAACGATCGAGACCTTCGAAACCGATCTGGGGCAACAGCAAACACTGATCGCCGAACGGCTTGACGACGATCCGTTGACCGACCTGGTGTTGGCGTCCAACGACACGATCACGGTTTGGCACAGCGACGGTCAACGCGGGTTTTCGCTGGCCCAATCCTTTCCCTCACCCGTCTCGAGCTTCCTTCCGCCGGAATACTCCGAGCCGGTTGTCACCGCGTTTCTGGATTCGGATCGTTATCGAGATTTGATCGTCGCTTCGGCGGACGATGCGGTACGAATCTTTGCGGGACTGGCCGGGGGCACCTTCGGATCGCCCAGACGATTGCCGACGGGTGCCTCGCGACCAACCAGCATCGTCGTGACGGACATCATCGGTGACAATCACCTGGACCTGGCTGTCGGACATGACGACGGATCGCTGGTATTCTTTCAAGGCGTGCCCGACACGATCCCGTTCGTCCGCCGAGACGATTTGACGCTGCATGAATCAGCCCCGATCCGGGACCTGGAGTCATCGGACCTGGATTTGGATGGAAACGACGACCTGGTCGTGACCACGAACACTTCTTCGTTTCTGCTCTTCGGAACATCGGATCCTCGGCCGGATGCGCCCCTCGCAAACGGAGACTTTTCCGATGCGTTGACGGGCTGGGACGTCGACGTTCGCGGACACGATCGAACAGCGTTGGCGGGCCGTGTCCTCGCTTCCGGCGGCATGGTCCGTCTGGAGGAACATGCGTCTTTCCTGACCAGCTTGCAACAAACGTTTGATGTACCGCTGGACGCTCAAACGCTGCAGTTTGATCTGGTTTCAGCGTCGTTGGATGCGGTCGAAGGCGGATTGCCCGATGCTTTTGAAGTTTCGTTGCTGGACGCGCAACAACGGTCGTTGGTTGCCACCCACCATTCCGAATCAACCGCGTTCTTCAATCTTTCTTCGGGTTCCGAAGTCTCGCTGTCGCCCGACGTCACGTTCGACGGGCAGCGTGTCACGCTGGACCTTTCCGGGATCGATCTCCAGACAGCGGCAACACTGACGTTCGATTTGATCGGCAATCCTCCGGGACAAGGATCAACCGCACGCATCGACAATGTTTCCATCGCTCCGGCAAGGTTGTTTTCGGATCGATGGGAGCGGGTCGATCTCCCGGGCGGTTTCGCCGCTGCCGCAGACACGGAGATCGGCGACGTTGACGGAGACGGTCGACAGGAAATCTTGGTCACCGACGTCACGGAAAACACGCTGACCGTCTTCACCAGCGGAGGCACGCGGTCCTTCGGTCGTGAAGATCGTGAACTTTCGGCATTCGGCACCGTCGCAACAAGCCTTGCGGTCGCCCCGCTGACCGGCGGCGATGCGGTCGATGATGCGATCCTTACTTTCTTCGAAACCAGCAATGCGTTGTCGTCGATTGCCGCGGATCAAACTCCACCGTCGGCCAGGCTGATCCAACCGGCGCCGGGCGAAATTGTCACCGACTTCGATGGCACGGTTCGCTTGCAATTCACCGAGCCTGTCCGAGACTCCGGTTCGGGATCGGCGTCGAACCTGGAAGCCTACCGATTCGTCGGACTCGGAGCTGATGGGATCATTGGATCGGCCGATGACACGGAGGTTTCGATCAAAAGCATTTCGTACGATTCAACAAGCCAGTCGGCCTTGGTGATCCTGGATCCCTTGCAATTGCCGCTTGCCGATGATCGATATGCGTTGACCCTGATCGGATCAGATTCGACCCTTGCGATCCGAGATCTCTCCGGCAATGTTCTCGGAGGAGGCAGCGACCTGACTTTCGAAGTGACACTTGATGCGCCGCTTTCGTGGATTCCGCCAACAGAATTAGCGGCCCACGAGGGAGACAGCGTCGAGTTGTTGGCAAACTTTCTGGATCCTGGAAGCGCCGGCCCTTACGTCGCCGAAGTGCATTGGGGCGACGGCTCGCGGGACACTCTGACCGTGGTTCCCGGTCAGAACGGAAACCCGGGGGCGATTCGCGGAAACCATGTGTACGCCGACGACGGGACCTATCTCGCCGCAATGACGTTGACCGATGCCCGGGGCGAGAGCCTTTCGACCGCGGTGCCGGTGACGATTGCCAATGCGACGCCGATTCTGAAACCGTCCGAACCACTGACCTTGTCGGTCGGCGAATCATTCCGCTACATCCTGGCCACCTTTGAAGACCGCGGGTTCACCAGCGCGGCCGCCAACACCCAAGAAACGTTCTGGGCCTGGATTGACTGGGGAGACGGAACACCGATCCAAACCGACGCGGTGAGCGAGGTCACCAATGGCGCCGCTGGCGTGGCAACCACCGGCAACGTTGCCGGGGAACACGTCTACCAATCGGCCGGAGAATATGAAGTTCAAATAACGTTGTCCGATGACGACGGTGCTTCGGCGACGACGTCTCTTCCGATCACCGTCCAAATCGGCAACGGCGACGGCGGCGCCAAGGGCGGCAACGCCCGATTCTTTGTGGCCGACCGCAGTGACAAATTGGTCTACCGTTACGGATCGGCGGGACAGGTGATGGATCCTTTCGACACCGCAAATGACAGCAGCCCGCGAGGTGTGGCAACCGTTGCCGAAGGAAACCCGGTGTGGGTCGTCGGCTCCAACGCTCGCATTCACGTCTACGATTCCGACGGGGAAACCACGCCGGCAAGCTGGCTGGCCGACGGGCCGCAAAACCCCCAGGGCATTGCAACCGATGGCGACGACGTTTGGATTGTCGATCCCGCCCACGATCAGGTCTACCGCTACGCGGGTGCGGCGGCCCAACGAGACGGGACCTTGGCCCCCGACGACACTTTCCGACTGGCCTACGGCAATACGGACCCGAGCGGAATCACGACGGACGGCAACTTCCTGTGGATCGTCGATGGCCGGGGCGATCGAGTCTACGTCTACGATCGCTGGGGACGGTCGATCAACTGGTGGGATCTCGATTCGGAGAACTCGGACCCGACAGGGATCACAATCAACCCGTCCGGCGATGACGGCATCTGGGTGGTCGATGCCAAAGACGATGCGATCTACCAATATTCCAAGCGGACGCTGAATCACCAGGGTCGACAACGTGCCGACACGACGATCGCACTGGCACCTGAAAACGATCATCCCGAAGGCATCGCCGATCCGTTTCGTTCCATCCTGCTGCGAGAATCAGTCGACGACCAGATTGATTCGCCCGGAGAAGTCGATGAATACCTGTTTGACGCGACGACCGACCAGCAGTTGTACGTCGACGTTTGGCAGCTTTCCGGCGGCCCGCTGACCGGCACGCTGATCGCCCCCGACGGTCAGCCGATCGTTTCCGCCACAGGCTATGCCGCCAGCAATCTTGACCGGGGGCCTTTGCTGTTGGAACAGAGTGGAACCTACACGTACCGGCTGGAAGGTGGTGCCACCAATACGCCCGACTACGCCTTCACCGTGTGGGACGTCGATCCACCCGAAACCGCGAGTCTTTCGTTCGAAACCGTCGTCACCGGTGACATCTCCACTCCGGGTGCCGAGGACCGGTACACGATTGATGTCGAAGCGGGAACGATCGTCTTTGTGGACGTGCTGTCGTTCAGCGGCGGATGGGTGCGGACGACTTTCACCGCTCCCGATGGCACCTCCGTGTTCTCAACGACCCATTCGTCTCCGTTGGGTGCGGACCATGGTCCCATCCGTTTGGACCAATCAGGTACGTACACCTTTGTTTGGCAAGGAATCCAGTCGGGCACCCCAAGCTATTCGTTTCGGGTTCTCGAAGTGCCTCCGCCTGATGTCGCCCCGCTGACCATCGATCAACCTGACGCAGGACGAATCGATGCGGTCGGCGCGGAAGATCACTGGACGTTCGAGGCCGTCGCCGGACAAGAGCTGTATTTTGACATGATTTCAAAATCCAGCGGCACGTTGACCGTGCAACTGATCGCGCCGGATGGCAGTGTGGCCTTTCAACGCAACAATCACGTCGCGTCACAACTGGACTTCGGTCCCTATGTGGTTCCCGAGGCTGGCACCTATTCCTTGCAGTTCTTTGATCCTGCCGGCGGGACACCCGAATACGCGTTCCGCGTTTGGCAAGTCGCGCCCCACCAAACGACGTCGCTACCACTGGGCCAGGTCGTGCGTGGTGAAATCGAGACTCCGGGCAGCACGGACACGCTGGAGTTTGATGCCCAAGCAGGCTCAGCGATCTTCTTGGACATGCAGCAAATCTGGCAGCCTTACCGCGACGCGCAGGACCAGTTGAATGTCGAACTGTTCGCTCCAGACGGAACTCGACTCTGTTCCCGACGCGATTTCTTACACCAGGCTCACGACCTGGGACCGCTGCAACTGTCGCAATCCGGCACCTATTCGCTGCGTCTGGCCGGAGTCGGGGATGACATACCGGGATATCAACTGCGTGTCGACGACGTGACGCCGGCGCCGCCTTCAACCATCTCAATCGGACAGGTGATCTCCGACGCGATCGAGATTGGCGGACGCACCCACGATTACCGCTTTATGGCGACCGCCGGCGATGAAGTGCAACTGGACGTGTTGTTCAACGAAGTGTTGGATCCGCTGGGCCGCGCCACCGCCGGCTTCACGGTTCGGACATCCGACGGCGTCTCCCTTCTAAACAACACCGATGCCGACGCCACGTTCACGATTCCGGAAACGGGCGAGTATCAGTTGCGGGTCGATGACCGAGGCTTCGCACGTGAATCCGACCTCCGCGGTCGCTACAGCTTTCGTCTGCTGGTTGATCCCGAGACGCCACTTTTACCTGCGGCCGCACTGGTCGTTTCGGACGTCCATGCCGATTTGGTTCACGTCGGTGATCCGGCCTCGGTGACGGTGTCTTGGACCGTCACCAACACGGGGAACGCAACGGCACGATCCTGGAAGGCTTCGCCCTGGGCGGACCAGGTCCTTTTCTCCGCAAGCGAAACCGAGTCCGAATTGCATGAACGTGCAATGGTCGAAGTGGATTCTCCCCTCGAACTTGCTCCGGGACAGTCTTACCGGCGGACCGTGCCCGTGCCACTTCCCGCCGGCTTCGAGGGCGCGTTTTGGGTGGAGGTCGCGACGGATCGTTTGAACCACGTCTTTCAGACGGGGTCGGCACCCGGGCGCGTCGCCCGCAGCGAACCTTTCTCGACGGTCTATCGCGGGCAACGTGATTCCGGGAATGCTCCGACGATCGCGCTTTCGCCGACAGATGGAAGTCGGTACGCGACCGACACCACCCTGGCGCTCGGCGGCAGCGTGAACGCCGGGGACCGATCGGTGAACGCGGTCTTCCTGGTGGATGTCTCGACCAGCACTTTGGAACCCAGCGGGCTGGACCTCAATGGCGACGGCGTGGTGAACTCGGACGACGACTTCAACCGCTTTGACAACGTCGGCGACGTCTTGGACGCGGAAATTGCGGCCGCGCTGCGGCTGACCGACCAGTTGTTGTCGCAATCAAATGATGTCCGCGTGGCTTCCGTTCTTTTTGCCGGTGACAGCCAACCACTGGACGCCGCTCCAGAGCTTTTCAACCAATTCTTCGTCGATCCCACGGTCGACAGCACCTACCGAGAGGACCGGTCTGATTTCGAGACGGCGATCCGTTCGCTGTGGAACCAGGACCTCGGCTTTCTGGGCTACCAAGGCGCGGAAAGTTTCCGGCCAATCGAGGTCGCGCAAGGGACGAACTTTGAACCGCCCATTCGAGACCTGCAGCACCTTCTCGCCTCGGCCCCACCCGCGGATCGGACGCTTGTGTACCTGCTGACCGATGGAGAAGCATTCGACGAAATGCCGGTGGACGTGCAAGGTGTCGCCGACGCCGCGATTGAGTTCTACGCGTTCCAAATCGGCAGTGAATCCGTCACTCCGCAATTGGATGAGTTGGCCACGTCGATCGACGCGGACCCGACTTCCAGCGGGCTCGCCCTCTCGGTCGCCAATCCCGAACAACTTGCCGCGTCCCTGCTGACAACGGTGCAGGTTCAGTCCGTCACGGTCAATGGTCAACAGGTCGATGCCCTGGATCCCACCGGACGCTTTTTCACCGAGATCACTGTCGCCGAAGGCGCCAACCCGTTGACGGTCGCCGCGACCACGGCAGCCGGACGGACGACACAACGAACCATCACGCTTCACGGCATTTCAGGAGAAGACGCCGAATTGTTCGCCGACACCGTCCCCGCGCCGACCGGCCTGAAAGCCAGCTTCACCGGGACCACCTTCAACCGGACGACCAATCGCTTGCATGCCGCGGTCGCACCGCACAACGGTTCGACATCGCCAATCCCATCGCCGTTGTGGGCATCCTTCCCAGATTTCACTTCCCCATCGGTGGTCATCACGTCGACCGGCGAGTCGCCCCACCCCACGACCATTGACCAACTTCCTAATTCGGTGCAATTCACTTTTGCAGAACCGCTCCCGCCGAACCGGACTGGCCCGTCAACCGAGATCTTTTTCGACAATCCTCTACGGACTCGATTCGAATTCGAAACACTTTTCGAGATCCCACGGAACTCCGCGCCCGCATTCACCGGCGTGCCGCTGCTGGAAGCTCGCATCGACCAAACCTACAGCTACCAGGCCGGTGGAGTGGACATTGATGGCGATCCGTTGTCATGGGAATTGATCGAAGGACCACGCTCGATGTCGTGCATCGATGGTGCAATCCGCTGGACGCCAACGACAGCGGACGTGGGAACGCACCAAATCGTCATCGGCTTGGAGGATGGACGCGGTGGAACGGCGACCCAACGCTTCACGCTGCTGGTCCCGACGGGGCTGGAAAACCTTCCGCCGCTGATCTTGAGTTCGCCTGACCGATTCGCAACCGTTGGCGAAGACTTTCGGTACGATCTGGTCACTGCGGATCCGGAGAATGACCAGGTTCGTCTATCGCTTGCCGATTCGGCTCCCGAGGGTTCGACAATCGCAGGCCAACAACTTCGCTGGACTCCCGGATTCGATCAATTGGGCGAACATTTGGTCACGGTGCTGGCTTCTGACGCGGACGGCGGAGTCGGACGGCAGACGTTTCCGGTGATTGTCCTTCCCGTCAATTCTTCCCCGGAGTTCGTTACCGAACCGAAACGTCAAACGCAACTTGGGCGGCGTTACGACTACGCGTCGCTAGCCACCGATGCGGACGACGACGTGACCTACTCGGTCGTCGGACCCGAAGGAGTCTCAATCGATCCATTCTCCGGGCACGTCACCTGGCCTGGCCCAGACGTGGTCGTTGGTGATCATCAAATCGAAATCACCGCGCTGGATAGCCGGGGCCTTTCGACGCAGCAGAGCTATGTGCTGTCGGTACTCCCGGATGTCCAACCACCGGAGGTGTCGATCGCAATCTCCGATTCTTCGATCGACGTGGGTGCCAGCGTCGTGGTTCAAGTCTTCGCATCCGACGACGTCGGGGTCCAAACGGTCGAGCTGTTCGTCGACGGCATCCCCACGCCGCTGGACGCCAGCGGCCAAGCGATCTTGACGCCGCAATCGTCCGGGCTGGTCCGCCTGGTCGCTGTCGGCACCGACACCAGTGAGAATTCGTCGCAGGCAGTCGATGGCCTTCTCGTGTCGAGCCCCGATGACACGACGCCTCCGGTTGCCGTCATTCATTCTCCCGTCAGCGGGCAAGCGGTCGAATACCTGACCCAGGTGCTGGGCACGGTGACCGACGCTTCGTTGGCTTCTTACCGTCTGGAAGTTTCGCCGCATCAGACCAACCAGTGGGAACTGCTCGCTTCGGCCAGCGTGATCGACGCCGCAGGTCGAATTGACAAGGACCGCGAAACTTTGGCCGTCTTTGATCCCACAATGCGGTTGCAGAACCAGTACGACCTGCGGCTGACGGCCAGGGACGTCTCCGGCAACGTTGCCACGGACATCGTCACCGTGTCGGTCGAAGGGCGAGCCAAAATCGGTATCAATCGGCAATCCGTCGTCGATTTGAAAATTCCCGTCGCCGGCGGTCCCGCCATCACGATTCACCGCCAGCACAGCCAATTGACGGCGGATCAGGGTGGCGACTTTGGAAACGGGTGGCAGTTCTGCGCCGCCGAACCGAACCTCCGCGAGTCCGTCGCTCGCACGCCCTACGAAGACGAACTTGGGCAGTTTGCTTCGCTTGCCTTTCACGACGGCGACAAGGTGTACTTGACGACGCCGGACTGCCAACGCGTGGGATTCACGTTCCGCCCCGTTCCCCACACGGGACTGTGGACAACACTCGGTGACGACTACTACGACCCCCGCTGGATTCCCGACCCGGGAGTCAACTGGAGGCTTTATGGTGAATCCGACTGGACGTCGATCACCAGTCTGTCCAGCGGCGAGTTTGACCTCAATGGCCTGCCCTTGCCGCTGACAAGGACCGCCGACGGCGAATACATCCTGGCAGCCGTGTTCGCGTCCTACAATCCGCTCGGATATCAATTGGTCGACAAGCAGGGCATCCGATATCACTACGACCAGGACAGCGGCCTGACGGACGTGACCGACCGGCACGGGAACACGCTGACTTTCACCGATGACCAGATCCTCAGCTCTTCTGGTCAGCGCGTCCAATTTCAGAGAGACCAATCGGGACGAATTGTTGCGGTCCTGGATCCCGATGGGAATCGAATCGACTACGAGTACGACGACCAAGGCAACCTGACGAAAGTCGGCTACCCCAACGGGTTGTCAAACTCCTACCGCTACACCGCACAGAACTATCTGGCAGCGGTGAATCCCGAAGATCTCCCAGAACAGGAAATGATCACCCTGGGATTTGAGTACGACGTTGCCGGTCGCTTGATCACCGCGACCGACGCCTTGGGGAATACGAACCGCCACGAGTACCAACTGGATGATCACACCCGGATTACCTACGACGCTTTGGGGGCAGCGACAAAGATCACCTACGATGATCGCGGCAACTTGCTACAAGAAACATCGCCCAACGGCAACATCGCCCGATATCAGTACGACGACCAGGACAATCTGGTCCGAATCGTCGATGAACTCGGGTTTGCAACCGTCATCGACTACGACGACCGAAACAACATCACTCGCGTCACCGATGCGTTGGGAAATGTCACCGGGTTTACCTACAACGAGTTCAACGATCGCACGTCGCTCGTCCAGGCGGACGGCGGCGTCCACCGCTACGACATGGATGCCGAAGGCAATCTGCTACGAATTCGCATGCCCGGTGGAACCGATTCCAGCATGGCGTACGACGAAGCCGGTCGCCTGATTCGCATCACCGACATTGACGGCCGGGTCAAACGACTGGAATACGACGAGCTTCCCTATCCGACACGAGTCATCGAGCGTGACGGAAGCGTCATCCTGATGACGTACGACTCTCGTGGCAAATTGACCACTCAGACCGACCCCAACGGCAACACCCGATCCTTTTTATTGGATCGTCGGGGCCGACCCCAGGTATTTACCGACGCGTTGGGAGGACAGGTCACCTACACATTCGACGGCGCCCAACTGGAGTCGACCACCGATCAAGTCGGAGAACGCACCCGCTATCTCTACGACGGCAATCACCGTCCGATTCGGATCACTGATCCCGAAGGTGGCGTGATCGAGATTGAATACGACGCCAACGGCCGCACCTCGACCGTCACCGATCAGAACGGAAACGTCACCGAGTACAGCTACCGCGCGGATGGCCGTTTGCAATCACAAACCGACGCGCTCGGTGGGGTGACTACCTATGAGTACGATGCCGCCGGCAACCAAACGGCGGTGACCGACGCAAATGGCAATCGGTGGAGGTGGGAGTTCAATGCCATCGGATCATCCACCGCGGTGATCGATCCCGAAGGAAACCGGACGGAATTCCAATACGATGCGATGGGCAATCTGGTGCGCGAGACCGATGCGTTTGGCCGCGTCACGCAGTATGTCTTTGGCGCCCTTCAATTGCCGACCAAGATCATCGACCCGGCCGGCAATGAAATGCGTTTTGAGTATGACTGGCAGGGGAACCTGATCTCGGAAACCGATCTTTTGGGTCGCCTTCGAACCTACGAATACGATGACCTGAACCGATTGGCGCGGTCCACCGATCCGCTGGGGAACGCCACCTCCTTCGGCTACGACGCGATCGGGAATCGAGTGAGCACGACGGATCGACGCGGCTTTACCAACACAGTTCAGTACGATGCGCTGAACCGACCGGTCGTCTGGACAGATCCCAGCGGTGCCAAAACGGAGATGGAATACGACGGGAAAGGCCATGTGACCCGTGCCATCGACGCCAGCGGGGCGGCGACCGAGTTTCAATACGACGGATTGGGACGTTTGATTTTGCAAACGGATCCGCTGGGAGGTGTTTGGGCCTGGACCTACGATGCCAACGGCAATGCCACGCGTTTCACTGATCCGCTGGAACGCACGACAACGGCTGAGTACGACCCGTTGAATCGCAGGGTATCGACGACGGATCCGACGGGCGCCACCACCAGATTCGAGTACGACGCGAACGGAAACCTGACGGCCCTGACCGACCCGCTGGGCAATCGCACGATTTTTGAGTTCGACGCCTTCGACCGCGTGACTCGCGTCACCGGACCACTGGGTCACTCCTCCACATCGGTCTATGACGCCGTTGGCAATCTGGTTTCGCTGACCGACCGAAACGGACGCCGCAGAACGTTTGAATACGACCAACTGAACCGATTGAACCTGGAAACCTGGTGGGCCGAGGGTTCAGCGGTCAATTCGATTCAGTTCTCGTACGATGCCGTCGGGAACGTGCTTACCGCTGCCGATCGGTTCAGCGTCTACGCCAACACCTACGACGACCTGGACCGGCTGATCGCAGTCGACAACGCCGGCACGCCCGAAGTGCCCCACGTCACGCTGACGCAAACCTTTGACGCCGAAGGCAACCGAATTGGTATTCACGACGACCAGGGCATCTGGATCGAAAACCAATACGACCAGCGAAACCTGCTGGCGCAGCGACAATGGTTCGGCGGAGAATTGGATGGTGCGTTGCTGAAATATTTCTATGACGATCGGGCTCTTCTGCAACGGATCGAACGTCATTCCGGTCTCGGCGATTCAATCCCCGTTTCGTCTTCGGAATTCCTCTTTGACGCCAAAGGGCAATTATCTCGTCTGACTCACTTGGACTCCGGCCATGCGCTACAAGCGGACTACCAATACGCACGCGACCTGGCCAACCAACTGACGGAAGAAACCCACCACGATCAAGTCCACCAATACACCCGGGACAGCTCGGGCCAGTTGTTGACCGCCAGCATCAACGGCCTGGCCAGCGAAGACTATCAATACGATCTGAACGGCAATCGGCTTTCGATCCAGACCGTTCAGGACGCCGACAACCGGCTGAGAGAAGACGCCGACTATCGGTACACGTATGACGCCGAGGGGAATCTGATCGTCCGGACGCGCAAAGACGGAAGCGGATCCACCCGATACCTGTATGACCATCGCAACCGGTTGGTACTGGCGGAGCGGGCCGGCGCCGATGGCGTCCCCCGGTCCACCGTGCAAATGGTCTACGACGTCTTCGATCGAATGATCACCCGGACCAGCGACCCCGACGCCGCGGGACCGACAGCACCCGATGTCCGGCACACCGTCTACGACGGCGTTCATGCCTGGGCGGACTACGACGGCTCCGGAAACACGCTTGCACGTTATCTATACAGCGACGGAGTCGACCAAATCGCGGCACGCTGGCGGCCAGGCGAAGGCACCGCATGGTACCTGACTGATCGATTGGGCACCGTTCGCGATTTGATCGATACGACGGGAAGCGTCATCAATGAATTCGACTACGACAGCTTCGGTCGCATCCTGACCATCAGCAACCCCGCGGCCGCGGACCGATTCCGGTACACCGGCCGTGAATGGGACCAAGAACTTGGGTTCTACTACTATCGCGCCCGCTTTTATGACCCCGCCACGGGACGCTTTCTCAGCCAAGATCCTCTCGGGTTTTCGTCGGGCGATACGAATCTGTATCGGTACGTCGGCAACAACCCGCTGGATTATGTGGATCCCTCCGGCAATCTGGCCGTCACCGAATGTGCTTTGGTTCGCGGCGCCTCCCTGGCGGTGGACACACTTTGTCCCGCCCTCCAGATGTACCTCAAGGGAGAGTTTGACGGAAAGAGCTGGTCCGAAGCCGGGAGCCTGACCGCCTCCCAAGCGCTCTTCGGTGGAGACTTCGCGATGAGCCACACCAATGAACTTGGTCAACGGGTTCCGCTGACTCAGGACGAGATGTTGGCGCAGTCCATTGAACGCACCACCCACTTCATGAATGTCGCGTCGACGCTGCTACCCGGCGGGGCGGGGCTGGCAATGCAACTGACGCTGCAGTCGGTGACGATGGCGACAACGGCTCAGTCGCTTGCAACCACGCTGGCCAATCCAAATCTGTTCACCATCATGGGCTTGGCGGAAACGTGGATTCGTGGCGCCTACGCTCTAGCCAAAGATCCAGCAGCTTCGTTTGTCGACGCAATCGAAGCAACCAAAGCGCACGCCCGCAGCATGGACGCGTTGCAATGGTCAGAACTTGTTTGCGGAACCGCCCAAATGGCGTTGATGGTGTTCAGCGCACGCTCCCGCTGCTTCGTGGAAGGAACACCAATCGTTGTCAGTGCGCTGCCGCCCGACGTCACCCACCAAACTGCGTCGGCACCCTCCCGGCAAACGAAACTTGTCGACGGTGCCGTCACGGTGATGGACGTTTTGGGAGGCGCGGCAATGCTTGGCGGTGCCGCGCTGATGCGCTATCGCCCACGCAGCCAGTCACGCCGAAATCGGGCACCCGCCATCCACCATCGAATACCAACGGCGCCGCACAAAGCAGAACCGATTCCGCCTCGTTGGTCGGATCACGCAGGCCGTAGCGGGCAGTTGAATGACGTTTCTCCCGCCGACGACCTGTTGCATCAGATCGCCATTGCCAAGCTTCGCGCTGAACGTTCCCAACTTGGGAAGTGGAGGAAAGTCACAAATGGCTAGCGAAACAACGCGGCAATCGAAGCAGTCCTCCAATGCCCCCGAGCGAGAGACGATTGCGCGCGAGGGGTGTGCCATGTCAATGCAGGATCCGTTGCAGGCTGTCGTCCCTTCGGGACTTGGCGGGCCTGCTACTTTCACCCGACGGGCGAGCCCATCGGATGCCAGATGCCACAAATATCAAGCCCCGAAGGGGCGACAGCGAAGCTCGAAAAACTGAACACCCAGGCCCGGAGGGCCGACAGCTCCCTGCCGGTGGGCTCGCCCATCGGATGCCTGATGCCACAAATACCAAGCCCCGAAGGGGCGACAGCGAACTGAGATCGATGGGGCTCAATCAAATGCGACAACCTTCCTCTCAAACCATACCCGGCGTTAAAAACCGAATCGCCGGTGCCGCGCGGAACCTTGGCACTTTGGCCTGCCTGATTCTGGCGGTCTGCTTTTTCCAGCCGCGACTGGCCGCCCTGCTGCCGAGCCCGCCCACCGGTCTGTCCACCAGCGAAAACCTGCAAAGCGCCTCGGCACACCCGATCGCCAGCACCACCCCCGCCCGTCGATCGAAGTGGATCACGCGTCCCATCGAACAACTGCGGTGCGGCGACCGAATCCCGGCGGAATTGCCAGCGAGCGAGGTGAGTCCACCGACACTGCAGCCGGATCCGGATGCGTGGCGGCTGATCAAGCTGGAATTGATCAAGGAAAACGGACAAGCGGTTGAAGTCACCCTGCTGCGTCCCTTGCAATGGCTCCGTCGTGCCGGTGCAGTGACCAACGGATCCTTCCCGGTTCAATTGGAGGAACTGGGGATCCGCGGCCAGGCGGCGGTTCTGGACATCGGCCCCTGCCCCCACATCCAATCCGGTCCAGGGCGGCTGGTCACCGGAACCTTTCGGCACGTCTGCGAGGACCTCGTGCGGTTGCGTGTGGCCGGCTCCAGCGATCCGATCACCTGCACCACAGGGCACCCGATCTGGAGCGAAGACCGGGGCGAATTCGTGGCGGCGGCTAGGCTGTCGGTGGGGGAACAGCTACGCCTGCTCGGAGGCCGGAAGACAAGTGTTGTCGGCATTGAGCAACTGCCACGGCAACCCACGCGAGTTTGCAACCTCGAAGTCGCCGGCACCCACACCTACCACGTCGGAACCGGCCTGCTGGTCCACAACGCCGTGGCAAAGTGCGGGGCGGAGGGTGGGACACAGGAGACGCAAACCGAGGGTAGTTTCTCGCTCACACCGGAAGGCCTAAAGGGATATCCTGACAGTTTACCGAAACCCTCCGGCCCTTTGCGACTACTCAGTGGCGATGAATACACCGCGGCAAGAAAAGAGGCGAATAAAGCTAATCAGAGAATCAGGCGAAATGACCCGTCGGGTACAAAGGGAATGGAGATACACGAAATACAGCCTGTCAAGTTTGGCGGAGACCCTGCCGACCCAAAGAACAAAGTCATTATATCGAGAGACTTTCATAGAAAAGAAGTCACACCGTGGTGGAATCGGTTGCTTCGACAACTCAATCAGTAGTAGAGAATCGAATGAACGAAGGGAGCCACGAGGTATTTGAGAACAACACTGGTGCTACAACCAAAGAAATAGCTGAAGTGGAAGCAGCGATCGGTTCAACGTTTCCAAACGACTACCGAGAATTCTTGATTCAGTTCAACGGTGGAGAAGGCTATATCGGCGAAACTTATCTTTTCCTCTGGAAAGCGGAAGAACTAATCGAACTAAACTACGAATACGAGGTTGCCCAATATTGCTCTAACCTATTGCTTATCGGATCAAACGGTGGCGGTGAAGCAATCGGATTCGCCACCGCTTCGAAACCATGGTCAATAGTAAAAGTACCATTCGTCGGCATGGACGATTCTTTGATTGAGACATGTGGGAAGTCCTTTTCAGAGTTTTTGAAAAATGCAAGGGCCGGAGACATTTAGCAAATGCTCAGTGAATTCCGCAAAGCGAACCGCCTGCAGCTCAAAGGGCGTGAGATATTTGAGATCCAGCCAGTAATTCTGGGCGGTAGCCCAACAGACCCGGACAACAAAACTGCTTTGACTAGGCAGGAACACATTCAAGCAGTGAACTACTGGAATCACTACATCAAGCAACTCCGGAAGAACCAAGCCAACGATGAAGCGGGGCATCGGCAGCAGTGATGCAACAACTCATCTTGTAGTTCTAAAGCTTCATTTTCTGTCGTCCCTTCGGGACTGTGTTGATGTCCGCTTCAGACTCGGCCAATGTCGCGGGCCAGTAACCGATCGACATTCCAACTTCCCACGCTCCGACAGGCCCGGAGGGCCGACAGCTCCCTGCCGGTGGGCTCGCCCGCCGGATGCTTGATGTCACAAATACCAAGCCCCGAAGGGGCGACAGCGAACTGAAGATATCGACGGGGCTCAATCAAATGCGACAACCATGCTCTGAATCCACACCAGGCGTTGAAAACCGAATCGCCGGTGCCGCACGGAACCTTGGCACTTTGGCCTGCCTGATTCTGGCGGTCTGCTGTTTCCAGCCGCGACTGGCCGCCCTGCTGCCGAGCCCGCCCACCGGTCTGTCCACCAGCGAAAACCTGCAAAGCGCCTCGGCACACCCGATCGCCAGCACCACCCCCGCCCGTCGATCGAAGTGGATCACGCGTCCCATCGAACAACTGCGGTGCGGCGACCGAATCCCGGCGGAATTGCCAGCGAGCGAGGTGAGTCCACCGACACTGCAGCCGGATCCGGATGCGTGGCGGCTGATCAAGCTGGAATTGATCAAGGAAAACGGACAAGCGGTTGAAGTCACCCTGCTGCGTCCCTTGCAATGGCTCCGTCGTGCCGGTGCAGTCACCAACGGATCCTTCCCGGTTCAATTGGAGGAACTGGGGATCCGCGGCCAGGCGGCGGTTCTGGACATCGGCCCCTGCCCCCACATCCAATCCGGTCCAGGGCGGCTGGTCACCGGAACCTTTCGGCACGTCTGCGCGGACCTCGTGCGGTTGCGTGTGGCCGGCTCCAACGAGCCGATCACCTGCACCACCGGGCACCCGATCTGGAGCGAAGACCGAGACGAATTCGTGGCGGCGGCCAGCCTGTCAGTGGGGGAACAGCTACGCCTGCTCGGAGGCCGGAAGACAAGTGTTGTCGGCATTGAGCAACTGCCACGGCAACCCACGCGAGTTTGCAACCTCGAAGTCGCCGGCACCCACACCTACCACGTCGGAACCGGCCTGCTGGTCCACAACGCCGTGGCAAAGTGCGGGGCGGAGGGTGGGACACAGGCAGATGGCAGCATTCGATTCAAACGCTGGAAACGAGGTGATTCGATTGACAAGCCACTTCCCGATGGGGCCGCACCTGATTGGGGGACGGTCCAGTCTCGTTACTGGAAAAACCGCTACGAAGCATCTAGAAACACCGGAGAGTTTTCGCCTACACAGCTTGCGGAAATGCGAAAGGGGAATGCACCCTATGATTTCAATCCTCGCACAGGACGCTGGGAACGGCGTGAGCTCCATCACGTAAATGCTCGAAGACATTTGACAGACAATTCGCCTTTAAATCTTCGCGAGCTGACTCGTGACTGGCACGCAGAGGTTGATCCGTTCAGAAGAGTTCCGGGAATAATGCCCAATCGGGGAATACGTTGATCGATTATAGCTATTTGCACGAAATTGAATTCATCGAATTCAAAACAAAGATCCCTCGGTCACGTCAGTCTTTGGCGCAATGCCTGTTGCGCGAAGGTTTCACGCTTCATGACGATTTATTCTGCGTCGACCGAACCGACAAGGTTCCTCCATGGCAACACCCGTCCATCATCGAAACGTCAGTAATCGATCAACAAGATGAAGTTTACGATTACTCGGAGGGGGTTTGGGATTGCCTACAACTCAAATACTTGCTCGCGTTTCTTCCATTTGACTTTGCAGGCCAGTTTGTTGAGTGTGCTCAAAGACTAAGCGAACGACTTAATATACGCCCAGAGTATGGTGGGAGGATCATTACGGCGAAAGCGCTCTATGCAAAGCTAGAAACTGCCAAATCCGAAGTACTCAAGGAAACCGGTGAACTGCCCGGGACCGAGAACTTAGCGATCTTTATTCAAAGCACCTACCCTAGACGCTGACTGAGAAACTAGTGGGCAGTCCAGGATCCGCTGAAGTCTGTCGTCCCTTCGGGACTTGGCATGACTTCCCCACCAACCCCGGCGGGCAAGCCCGGGCTTGCCCACCGGATGCCTGATGCCACAAACACCCAGCCCCGAAGGGGCGACAGACAAGCCTGAATGTCTCAACATCCAGGCCCGGAGGGCTGATCCATCGCGGCGTCGAAAAAATCTCCGGCGTGACCGAGCGCACCTTTCCAGCCATGCTGCTTTCGGACTTTCACTTTCCGGTCCATGGGACCGGAACCGGGTTGTCGACTCCCGAGAAGAGCATCCGTGTCCCATCGGGTGACCATTCGCAATCGAGAATCTTTTTGCCCACGGGCTGATCGGGCAGCAGTTCGGGCTTCCCCGTTTCGTCTCGCGCCAACCGGAACAGCCTCGCTCCGCCATGCGGTGCGCTGTACATCGAAACCACGACGTGGCGACCGTCCGGAGTCCAACTGCAATTGGCCCCCGGACCGTCGGGACGCGACAACAGGCTGCGATAATGTGGAGGCGGCGTGACACGGACGACACCGATTTCAAAGTCTCCCGTCTGTCGATTCCGCCCCTTGAAGCCGATGGATTGACCGTCCGGAGACCAACCCATATTCCAGTAGATCGTGCTGAAGCGGCCGGTGGCTTTCGCCGTCAGCAACTCATGCGTTTGCCCCGTTGCGACATCCAGGACGATGAGATTGCCTGACTTTGCGTACACAATGCGGTTGTCGACCGGCGACCACTCCGCACCCCAGGCACGTTGATCCACGATGCGTCGATTGGAACCATCTGCGTCCATCACGACCACACCGCTGCCGGGAAGCGACAGCACCAACCGTTTGCCATCCGGCGAATAGCTTGGCATGCAGCCTTCGCCAAGATCCCGCAGCCCGCTACCGTCCAGATTCATGCGGAAGATGTGGGACGATCTCGTGCTGCCGGTGGACATGTCGCACACGATGTGACGACCGTCCGGCGAGAACTCCGCCGACCCGAGATGGGTGAACCCCGGTGCGGGGGAAGCCACCATCCGCACGTCGCTGCCGTCGTGGTTCATGATCCACAGCTTCTGCTGCTCCTGCTCAGGTTTCGGCGCCAGGTACATCAACTGCTCGGCTCGCAACGTCAACGATTTCCAGACGACGCGGCACGATCCGTTGCCGTTGCACATCGCCGACAACAAAACGCCGTCCGAATGTGTCGGTCGATCGCTGACCGTTTCACTTGCCAAGTACTGAAACACCTCGGAATCCTGTTCCGCGAATAAATAGTGGACCACATCGCCACGGCGCGACAGTCGCATTCGGCCGGCGGCTGCGTCACAGGTTTTATGCATGCTGACCGGGTACGTCCGGCTGCCGTCTGGATGCAGTTGGGACACCGAAACGTTCAACCGATGCCCCACGTCATGAAGACGGGTCCGAGTCAGCCGACAATGGCTCTGTCGCTGATCATCCAGTCGAGCAACCAATTGGATTGCGGCGAAGACATCCGATTGGACGTTCAAAGCTTCAAACCCGGCCTCAATGTCGAAGTCACCTTCGAGCGAAAACCTTGTAATCAAATCGAATCCGGCCCACCTGCCGGACCCCGGTCGGGTGACCGCAACCCCATCACCCGACGCGGCCATCACGCCGCCCCCATCGGAATCACGCGTCGTAAAGAACTCCTCTGGTAATCCGTCCTTGGTGAAGTCATGAGTGAAAACCGACTTCAACTCTTCGGATTGTTCGTCCAGAGCTGCCACAAATGGATCGGCCAATGCTTGCCCGGATGCGTCGGGCACCCGCTTGGGCCAGTCGGCCTCCAGCGTGACGTTTCGGACACGGACTTCGGTCTGATCGGCATAGTGAAACAAACCGAAGCTGCGCCGGCTCGGTCGGGGCGCTTCGCACTGAAAGACGGGCTGGCCGTTAAGCGTCAACGTCAGGGAGCCACTGGATACGGCGACCGACATCCGATTCCAATCGTTGGCAAGCAGCGGCAGCGGAGTCGCTCCCGGTTGCATTCCCACCGCGTCAAGCAAATGATCCGGCCGGACGTCGGTGCGGTCATGCTTCCCATCGGTCATCCAGTGAAGACGCACACCGTCGGGACGCAGTATGAACACTTGCCGATCGAACGACGGGTGCACCTCCACCTGCCCGGGCTGGTAGAAGAATTCGTATTCGATTCGGCCATCTTCAACCAACGGTCTGAAATAACGCAGTTGGCTTTCATACCAACTTCCTGCATTTTCAACCCATCGGCGACCGTGAATTTCCGACGTCCCGCCCGCGGAATCAACCAACCGCCAGATGGCATCCTCCGCACCGACCGGTTCGGACTGATAAGAAACCCAGCCGCTCAGTTCGCGCGACGTTGCCAGCGACACTCGGTCTGGGACCTGGGGATCGCCACTGACCTGAGCGTGAACGACCTGCGCCGTGTTGCGGCCCCAGGAGCGGAATCCGACCCACGGATCATGATTCTTCGCAAGCGACTGCGAATGTACTTCCTGGCCATTGATGGAGATCGTTCGCCGGCCGCCTTCGAAGCTGGCCCGAAAATGGAACGTCTCGTCCTGTCGCGTCAACGGTGTTTGAGAAATCGACTGCACCGAAGATCCGTCGCGAAAGGTCCCGACTTCGATTTCCTGCGTTTGCCGAGGCCCGAAGTACTGTCCGGCCGCGAGAAACTGAGTCGTTGTCCGAGAACCGATTTCGCCCTCGAATGCAAACTCGCCTCGAAGCGGACTTTGGAAAACCAGATAGTCATCGTTGTGACCGCTGACATGAAACAACTCCTTTCCGGCGAATTGCCATTGCGAAGGCGGCGTTCCCGCGCCGCGTGTCCATGCCGTCGCTCGCTCAATCGGAATCCAATGCTCAAGTTCCATCCCCTCGATCGCCGCGGCATCTTCCCCGGCCAGCATCAGGATCCGCTTGTGTCCCACCAAAGCGGCCAAGTGTTCATGCCAAACGGGATAACGTCCGAGTTCCTTGACGTTTCTTCGTTGTAGAAACAAATGTTCGATGAGTGGTGTGCTGAGTCGATTGTTTGGGAATCGCCGATCGGCCCAATAAACCGCGAGCGTTTCCGGCCACATGTCGGCCAGGTTTTTCGGGCGAGTGTCCTTCAAGCTTTGAAACAGCTTGTCGGCGGCAATCGACGCGGCTTCTTCATCGCCGAGCTTCAAGTCGATCATGAACAACAGCGCCCAACGAGACCGCTGCTGAAACGATCCTTCGGCGGAACGATCTGCCACGGTCGCACGCAACTCCGCCAACTTGCCCGTCGCTTCGGCCGCGTCCAGAAGGTCAAACACTGGCGAGACCAGCGTACCGCCACGAGAGGTCCCCTGAAATCGAACGGGATGCCGTTGGAGGGCAAGCGGCGACGGATCGGTTTGGATGAAGCGCCCCGTCATCCGAAACCCCAACTGTGAATCGCCAGGCAGAACCCATGCCGCCAACTTCCGATAGCGCTCCGCAGGCGGCAGTCCTGCCGAATCCGCCCGTAATCGGTCGACGTTCTCGGCCAGAACGTGTCGGCCAAAAATCCTTTGCAGCGATCCCGAATCCGACGCCGCCGGTCGAGTCGATTCCGCGACTTGGCGCTTGGGTTTTGGCTCCGCGTTGGTCGGCGGGGCGCCGTACGACGGTTGCTCCAGAACATGAAGTTGTCCCAGGGCGTGCCCTACCAAAAGCGCCGGCAAGAAGAACCATTGAAATCGGTTGAATCGACTGTGCTCCATGAGCCCCGGTCCGGAAGTCGGTAGGTGAAAGTCGCCCGCAGTCAGCTCACGCCGAAGCAAGCGACAGGCAGAGACCGTCGGCGATTCTAACAGGTGGACGGAAAGAGCTGTCTGGACCGGGCGGACGCTTGCCCCGTGCGCCCCCCGATCAAGAAAGCCGACCTAATTGAGACACGGTCGTTCGCCACACCGAGATCCGCCCACAACGAAGTCGCATCGCGACGTGGAATCACTCGCGAAAAGAATTCGATTTCTCGAATCGTCGCGGACGCCGGGGCATTCGAGCCAACCGGCGCGGTGCCGGGATTCGCGTCCAGACCGGCTTGCAGCGGACAACGGATTGGACGGGTGCCCCGGAAACCGCCTATGGTATAGGGCCTGATTCCTGTTCTCCTGCAATCGGTTCCGTCCCTTCGGATAGTGAGATTCCTCCATGGCCGACCATTCCAATCCGCAGGGTGACAGTGATTCGGCCACGGTCGATTTCGATTGGACACCGCAGGTGGCGCCGATCGCCAACCGGTCGAGCGGGCCGCCATCTTCCAAACCGAAAACCAAGCCTGCCGACACCGTCGATGTTTCCCACCCGGTCTTCGCCGCCGGACGATGCATCGGCGACTATGAAATCGTGCGAGAAATCGGTCGCGGCGGGATGGGAGTCGTTTTCCAGGCAACGCAACGGTCGCTCAATCGGCGTGTCGCCCTGAAGGTTCTGCCGTTCTCGGGCGCCTTTGACCACCGCGCCTTGGTCCGGTTCCAGAATGAAGCCTGGGCGGCAGCGCAGCTGGATCACCGGCACATCGTTCCCGTCCAACAAGTGGGCGAAGAGAACGGCATCCACTACTACGTGATGCCGTACATCCCAGGCGGTGATTTGGCCCATGTGATCAAGATGTTGAAAGAGGCTGCCGAATCGGGCGAGCATCCGCCGGCAACCAACGTGGAGGGTCACACCACACAGAAGAAGTCGGGACGAGACAAAGAATCCGGATTTCCGGGACACTCGTCCACCCGAACGTCCGGCATTTCAAAAAAGGACACGTTGGCTTCGCACGAATTGTTGCGTCGGGTGGCGCAACGGGGCACGACGTCGCATCCCAAATTCATCGAGTCTTTCGTCAAACTAGGGATCCAAGTCGCCGAAGGGCTGCACTACGCCCATGAAGTGGGGATCGTGCACCGCGACATCAAACCTTCGAACTTGCTTTTGGACTTGGATGGCGACGCACACATTGCCGATTTTGGCCTGGCGCAGTTCGGCGATGACCGGGGCGCAACGATCACCGGCGCGCTGGTCGGCACCTACTGCTACATGAGCCCCGAACAGGCGATCGGAAAGAATCGCGCGGGCGTGGACCAGCGATCCGACATTTTCTCCCTGGGAGCGACGTTGTACGAGTTGCTGACGCTCCGTCGCGCCTTCTCCGGAGAGACGCGGGAAGACACGTTGCGCAAGGTGATGTTGGAAAATCCCATGTCGCCTCGTCGGCTGGATCCCCACATCCCGGCGGCATTGGAAACGATTCTGATGACGGCAATGGCCAAGAATCCTGACGACCGCTACCAGACGGCGGCCGAACTGGCCGAAGACCTGGCCTTGTTCCGCGACCACCGGCCAATCAAAGCGCAGCAGCCGACACTGTCCCAACGTCTGATCCAGTGGGGACGCGCCAATCGTCACCTGGCGGCTGCCGCCGCCTCCTCCGCCTTCGTCGCGCTGATCGGATCCATCGTGATTGCGGCGATCGGATGGAGCGCCTGGTCGACGACCTCGAACGCCTTGCAGTCGGAACAGAAAGAACGTCAGCATGTGGAGTCCCTGCTGCGATTCAGCGATTCGCAGCGATTGGCCAAAGAAGCGGCCTTGTACATGCAGACGGATCCCGCCCTGGCGCTCCGTCTGGCACTGATTTCCGCCGAAAAACATCCCGGTGCCGACGCGAACAACATGATTTTGGCGGCTTTAGCGGCGCTGCACGAGCAACAGACACTGCAATGCGACATGGAAGTCGGCCACGTCGCATTCAACGGCGACGGGACACGTCTGCTGGTCACCGCCCGCCAAGAAGATTTTGACGGCCCGCCCCGCGGGGCGCAACTGTGGGACGTTGCTCAGGGTCGGCGGATTCACGAATTCATGGACGACCGCACGACGGGCCCGATCACGTCGGCGATGTACAGCCCCGACAACGCCCGCATCCTGACCACCGCGTCTCCTCCGGCTGCCCAGTCTCAGGATGACATCGACGGACAGCACACCAGTCGTCCGCCACGGTTGTGGGAAGATGTCGCCTTTCGGCCATTGGTGATCTTTGAAGACGCCTTTCTTTTCGAGACCCATCCGGCCTTGTTTGACCACGACGGTCGCCGGGTCGTGTTACCAACGATGGGGAATTCCGCCACGGTGTTTGATTGTGTCGGCGGGCAGTCCCTCTTGACCCTCACCGGCCATCAGGAACGCGTCGTATTCACGGCCTTCGTGCCTGCCGGCGACCGGATCGTGACGGCGTCGGACGACAACACCGTGCGCGTCTGGGATGCGAAAACCGGAGAGTCCCTGTTCGTTTTTGATCTCTGGAAACAAAAGACGACCGATGACACCCGCTGCGTCATCGACTCCATCAGTATTCGGCCCGACGGAAAACATTTGGCGACCGGTTCGCAACAATTCGGAGTTCACCTGTGGGATTTGACCGAAGGCGTTCGAATCCCGACGGACCACCTCACCGGCACCCATTGCGCCTACTTGCCCGACAACCTGCACCTGGCGGTTTGGAACCGGTACGGCAACCATGTTCAAGTGCTTCTCGGTTCCAATGCCCAACCGCGCAGAGAATTTCAAGCGTCCGGTCCGATCGTCAACGCGACACTCAGCCCCGATGCGTCCTGGCTCTCGTTGCGGTTGTTGGGCCCCAATCGCATCAACTTGTGGTCAACTCACCAGCCCCACCCTTCGGCATCGTTGCCCGGACATCAGGCCGACATCAACTCGTACTGCTTTGATCCAAGCTCTCAAATCTTGGCCACGGGGTCGAACGACGGAACGGTCAAACTGTGGCACATCCAAAACGGACGCCAGCGTGCAACCTTCTCGGACAAGGTCGAAGAAAGGTACACCGCGGCTGTGGTGGATCCTCAGGAGAACCACGTCGCGTACCCGATCATTGGAGACTTCTTCACCGGAACGGTTTTCGAACCGGGACAGGAGCAACCGATTGCCAGCGTGACGGGCACAGTCAACATGCCGGTAGGATCCTCGACTCGGTTCGTCAAGATCGATGGAAACCGCTTGGCGGTGCACGACATCGATTCGGGAGAGCCATTGAAATCCATTTCCAGCCTGTTCGGTCCCTATCAGCTGGCAGCAATCAATGGCAGCGGTGACCGGGTAGCGGCTGACGCCGGTGACGGGGCGGTGACGCTGTGGTTTCCAGACCAGGATCGCCGCCTGGCTTTAGAAACCGGCGAGGCAGCGGTGCTCGCGTTGGAGTTCAGTCCGGACGGCAATCGAGTGGTCGCCGCCAGCGAAGACGGTGTCGTTCGAGTCTGGGACGCCGACTCCGGCGAAGAACTGGCCAAGCTTGCCCATGACGCCCGGGTCACCGAAACGGCATTTTCCCCGGGCGCGAAATGGCTTGCCGCCGTGACCGACCAGTCACGGGCCGTGGTTTGGGATTTCCAGACCTACGAAAAGAAAGTGGAGATCGGCGCGCCGGGCACACCGCTTAGCGACGTGAAGTTCAACTTTGACGGGACGCGGGTGATCTCTTTTGATCGTGTCGAATGTCGGGAAGTCGTTGCCTGGGACATCGAAACCGGCGATGCGGTTGGCCGCATCGCCGTTCCGGGACGGTGCGACGTCACCTCGCATCCCGCCAACAACGAAGTCTTGATCTGTTCCAATGAACAAGGGGCAGCAATCTGGCTGTACGACGAGAACCGACGGCTGCCGTTAACGGGCGATCCTCGTGTCTATGGGGCCTACACGCCGGACGGGACACGTTTCTTCACCTGCTCCGAAATCCCCTGGGGCAAACCGTTGCCGGCCGGCGAAGTGTTGGACTACGTTCCGTGTGTCTTGCAGCGGTGGTCGCGGGAGTCGCTCCAGCCCGATTGGGAAATTCAATTGCCCTTCGGCACTCCCCGCGGAATGGTGCTCAGCGGCGACGGCAAGGTTTTGTTGAACGCTTTTCATCAGCACGGACTGGAGATTCGAGACGTCGCGACGACAAAGCTGCACCAACGCTTGTACGGACATTTGGCGCCGATCACGTCCATCCATTTTGCCGAGGGGGGCCAGACCCTGATCAGCGCTGGACGTGATGGACGAGCCCGAGTGTGGCGTGTCTCCGATGGCAGCTTGCAGCGAACGTTCAATGAGCACCAACGTCCGATCGAACAGTCCGCCCTGCTGGACCAGCAGAGATTGCTGACGGCCGATGACAAAGGAAAGTGTGTGCTTCAATCCCTGGCGACCGGAGAAGTGTTGCAACGGTTTTCAATGGGCGATCAGCCATTGAAGCAGCTGGATTTGGATGTCAGCCATCGGTTCGTCATCGCGGTCTCTCGAACAAACACCCTTCATTGCTACGATCTTGAAGCTGCCCAAGCGATCAGCCTGCCGCTGAATGACCCCCAAGTGGCCTGGGCGGAATTTTCTCCCAACCAATCGCGACTGCTGGTGATCCCCGCGGCAGCACGTCGTGACTCGGCTCCCGACGGCAAGTCGGATCGCGGCGGGCAGGAACCGGACAACACGCCGGAGAAGAATCCCTACCACGTGCTGATCGCTCCGCTGGAAGGCGACCAGGCGGTCGACCAGTTCCAATTCGCCTCGCCGGTCAAGACGTCTCATTTTCTGCCCGACGGGAAGGGCATCGTCACGTTGACCGGCGACGGGACGATCACGATGACCGATCTGGCCAGCGGTGACACCCTGAACACAATCAAGTTGCCCGACGGCGAGCCTTTCGCCGCGGTGGTGGATCCGTCCGGCGACTGGCTGGCGGCGCATCACGGAAACAGCATGTCGATCTGGCGACTGGAAGACAATCGCGAATGGTATCACGTCGACACGGGGGCGTTGCCGCTTCCCGATCCTCCACCGGCCGATCCGCGTGACGCCATGATCTTGGACCGATTTGACCCCTTTGTATCGAACCACTTCGATCGAATCCTGGTCGCCAAAAGCAAAACGTTGTTCACGCTGCCACTGCACCCGGAGAACGAAGGCGGGCTCGCCACGCGAGAATTGACGCCAAAAGAGGAAAAGCAATTCCTGTTGGAAGCTCCGGAGTGAGTCGCGAAGCGGCGACAGCAACCAGGCGTCAACATGACGACCCAACGTCCCTGGCTAGGGCGCCGGATCGACGGTGAAATAGCAGCAGACGACACGCGGGCAGCATTCGCGACGTGCTTGCTCGCAGAACAGTTGCTTGGCGACATCGATCACCGCGTCACGGTTCGGTCCAATGATCTGCGGCCCCTGAATGCAGCGACCGTTGCAGCACCGGCCGAACCACTGCACCTTCCACAGCGGCTTCGCTTCGGCCTTCTGCAACGCGGCGGTTGCGTTGGCATTGCAGGTCACGCAGAAGCCGGGATCGCATCCCGTCGCGCCATGACACCCTTCGCCAACTTTCGTCTGACCGGATGAGAGCGTGATCGAAGCAATGGATTCCTGCAACAAAGTGGCGCAAGACTTTGTATCGCTCACCTTCTCCATTCCCACCTGGCTGAAGACGTAGCCGGGGTAGCCGGTGTACATGAAGCAGACTTCGCCGGTCACCGAGCGTGTGGTACTGAGCGTTTGGATCGAAGGCACGTCGGCGGGTGCTTCAGACGGCGCGGCCGCCGGTGGCAGGGGTGCAGCGGGCACCTCGGTCGGCACCACGGCGGCAGGACCGCAGGCGGGACGTGCGGGCACGTAGCAGGTCGTCTTCTTGTGACAGCGACCGAAGATCCCGAAGGGACCAGCGACGGCGTGGCTGGGCAGCGAGGCCGATGTCAGCAAGGCCAGGACCAGAAGTAGAGAAATGCGACGGTGTTGGGACATGTTGAGACTCCACAGATGACGGATCAAATGATTTAGGCACGGCGAGTCTAATTGCCGCCCCCCCGCTTGTCCCGCATTGCGTGAGAAATGCCGCCACAGAATGCCGACGACGTCAAGATGGCCGGCGAAACCGGCCCCGCGTTTCCGAACCAGGAGATGAGGTGTTTTTTCGAATCCACCCTCCCTCCGGAAGGGTCAAAGGCGAGGCACGAGCCTTTGGGGAGGGGGAGATTCACGAACCAGCTGACATCAATCGCGCCGGACGTACCCTCCCCGCGTCGTCGCAAGCTCCTCCGCGACCCTCCCGGAGGGAGGGTGATATTAAAGCTGCACGACCTCCACGCTTGGGCGACGGAGGCGGCCCGCTCTTTTTTTGCCCGTTCAAAAGTCGCCCGAGAGCGATCAATCTTCGTTGATGGTGTTGATCAAGCAGCGAAGTCGCCCCAGGGCGCGACGATTGAAGTGGAACACCAATCGGGGCAGCCCCGCCAAATCGGGTTCTCCCGATTCATCATCCAAGGCGTTCGTCTGCCGAAACCGCCCGTCGACCAGGATGTCGGCGTAAGAACTCTGGATCTCATCCAGCTTCTCATCCGTCAAGCGTTCGGTGAGTCGAAACACGAGTTGGTCGCGGACGTAACGCATGCTGTGGTAGCGCCGATAGAACGACAGGATTTCCTGCACGGCTTCATCCACGTCGTTCGTGATCTTGTAGAGGGCCACGTCCTCGGGGCTGATCATCCCGCCGGCCAACAACTGCTTTTGGATAAATTCGCCCAGGTCGGACCAGTAACTGCCGCGGGGATGGTCCAGCAGGACCAGCGGCAACATGGTTTGCTTGCCGGTTTGCATCAACGTCAGCGTCTCCAACGCTTCGTCCAGTGTGCCGAACCCGCCCGGAGCGCAGACCACGGCACTGCATTCCTTCACGAACATCAACTTGCGTGTGAAGAAGTACTTCATCGTGACCAGTTTCGGATCACCTTCGATGACATCGTTGGCGCCCTGTTCGAAGGGCAACATGATGTTCAACCCCATCGACGCGTCGCGTCCGGCGCCGACGTGTCCGGCTTCCATGATGCCGCCGCCCGCTCCGGTGATGACCATCCATCCGTGGGCCGCCATCTTCTGTCCCAACTGCACCGCCGACTTGTAGTCGGGGTGATCTGGCTGCGTTCTGGCCGAACCAAAGATGGTGACTTTGCGGCGCCGGCGATAGGGACGAAAGACTTTGAAGGCGTAACGAAGTTCACGCAAGGTGCGTGAGAGAATCTTCAGATCGCCGCGCGACGTTTCATCCCGCTGCAGTTTCTCGATCGTCGATTGCATTTCCGCATAGATGTCCGCGCTCTCGCCGACACGGTCCCGAGTGATCGGTTCGTCGGCGGGCTGCGGACGCTCCAGTTCGCTCTCCCCGATCGCTTCCGGGGGTAGCTTGTCCTGATCCATTTGCTTCGATTCCATGATCAATTATCTGAGTCGGTCTCCGAGTCATGTTGTGCCAATTCTCCCGGCTTGATCGACAGCATTTTCGCGATCAAGAAGGCCACCGGTCCGGCCACGAAGCTCAGCAAAGCTCCCATCTTCACCGAATCCCGGACCGCCCCGGGCGACCGAAACGCCGCAACGGAAACAAACAGGGCGACGGTGAAGCCGATCCCGGCAATCATGGCAAGTGTGAATACATGCCGGTAGTCCATCCCCACCGGCTTTTGCAAGCGGAAACCTTTTTCGGCCAAAAGCGTCATCAGCGTGATTCCGAGGGGCTTGCCCACCAGCAAACCGACCAGCACCAACCAGGTACCCGTCCCCAGGCTGCTGAGCACGACCCCGGCGTTGACCAGTCCGAACAGGCCGAGAATGAGCTCGACGGGCGTCTTCCAAAAATGCTCGAATTCGTTCAGCGTGTCATGTCGATTCAGCTCTTCGCGGGCGAAGATTCCCAGGTCGGATGTCGCACTCGGAAGAAACGGAATGATTGGGACCAATCCGAGGGCCGGGTGGAGGTGAGCCTGGTAGAAGGAAAACCAGCAGAGTGCCCCGGGCCCGAGCACGTAGAACCAGTGAGAGTGCACGCGAAACTTGCCCAGCACATAGGCCAACGCCATCGCCGCTGCGGTCAACAGAAACCAAATCGGTTCAATCGGCGCAGACGGATAGAAAACCGCCAGGATGATCAGACCGGCAGCGTCGTCGGCGATGGCCAACAACAGCAAGAACGCAATCGCCGGATGCCCCGGGCCAAAAATAAAACGGGCCACCAGGTAGCTGAAAGCGATGTCGGTGGCACACGGGACCGCCCAACCCCTGCCCAATTCGGCAGAGGTTCCCGTCACGTAGGCGCCGCCCAGGTAGAACACCGTTGGACCGAGGATGCCGCCAAGGGTCGCCAACAGGGGCGTGGCCGCTTTGCGGGGATTGGAGAGCGGCCCGCCGGGCAACAGCGACTCCCAAACCTCCTTGGCCGCGATCGCGAAGAAAAACGCCATCAACAGATCGTTGACCAGAAACATCACCTGGTACCAATGATGTTCCGTCTGGGCGTGCGCCGCGTCGGCAGGCCCCGCATGCGAAGGTTCGCCGCCCTCGGATGACACGGGCGGGGTGCCCGTCGGTGACGCGGCTTGCCCCTGTTCGTCAGGGCCGGTTTCGTCAGCGCTGATTTCTGCTGGGCTGGCTTCGTCCCCGTGGTTTTCGGCGCCGCCGTGGCTCTCGGCCGGATGACTTTCACCGCCGCCCCACAACTGGCGAACGTCGTAATGGACGAAATCTTCGTAACTGGAGCTGCCGCTGCGGTCGGCGAGGTTGGCCCAAATCAACGCCGCCGAAGCACCAATCACCAGCAGCAGTGAGTTGTCAATCAGGAATCGAATGACTCCTCCTTTGGGGGTTTCCTTCCCAGACATCGGCGGTGCGAACTTCTCGATTGGGGCGCGAACTGGGTGCAATTGCGTGCGTGGGTGGGGACGGCACGTCCGCCGAATGGTACCGATTGCCCGGAATCTCCGTGAGGCCTGTTTCGATTTCGGCATCCACGGCCACGGCTGTCGGGCGTAACACTGCCGTCGGTTTTCCGCTTGGCTGATTCGAAGCGTCCCCCTTCACCCCGGCCCAGTCAGGGCCCAACTCAGGACCCTGACCGGGCGCCCAGACACTGCCAACCGGAGAAACCGACGATGGACGAAACACAGCTGGAAAACCCCGTTCTCGGCTACGTGGTCATCGCGGTCGCCCTGATCGTCGGAATGTTGTCGGCCACGGTGTTTGGCCAAGCGTTGCCCCGCCAGGTGGCCGCGTCCCGGCCCGCTGCCGAATCGGCCGACCGAGCACCGCTTGGTAACGATTTGCACGCTGCGGTATGGATTAATCCCGAATCGGACCCCCTGTCGCAACGTCGGCTGTTGGGCGTTCGTGCCGAAGCGACCTCGACCGGTTGCCTGGTCGCGGAGATCGTGCCGGGCACGGGAGCTGAAATCGCGGGTCTCGATGTCGGCGATCGCATCCTGGCGGTCGACGGCCGCCAGGTCGGCTGGGTCGGCCAACGGTTGGTCTCGCTCCGCGAGGCGGTCGATCAAATCGTCGCACCAACAACGTCGCTGTTGGTGCAACGGAATCTTCACGGTCGAATCGTTTCCGTGGAAGTTCAGCTGCTGACACCCGCGCAAACGCTGGGGAACTGACGCGTCAAACAACCGCAATCCGGGGCGCGGCCGCGGCGGCGTCTGCGAACTTCGCCGGGCAGGCAAGATGTTGGGAAACTCGCGCCGATTATGCCGCCGCACGGACGCCAAGATTGACACTCCCGGGCGTCCCCGTAATTGTCGCACCGGCACCGTAGCGTTACACTTCGGACGCCGAACTTCGCCGATCGGGTGCCGCAACCCGTGCCAGCCGGACTGGGCGGTCAGCGTTCCGCCACAGCGGACCACGTGGACTTTCTCAGCCGCTTCGCAGTTGCTGCTGCCTATCCTTGATGTTGGGTCCTCTAGCGGCACGCGACCGACGAAGTCGGTCGAATCTCGCTCTCACATGCCTCGCCCAGAAAGAATCTCGCCCGGACTGCCTCATGAGTGCAAAAGTAAATCTGGAAGTTGAAGACGTCGGCACGGCGCGATTGATCTACGGGGACCAAGAAGTCGAACTTCCAGTTGTCGAGGGAAGCGAATCGGAACGGGGCATCGACATTTCCGCGTTGCGGAAGAAGACCGGCCTGGTCACGTTGGACGAAGGGTTCGTCAACACCGGCAGCACCCGCAGCGCGATCACTTTTCTGGACGGGGAAAAAGGTGTGCTGCGTTATCGCGGCTATCCGATCGAGGACTTGGCGGCGCATTGCGATTTCGTTGAAGTCGCCTACCTGCTGATCAACGGAGAATTGCCGACCGCTGAAGAGGCGGCGGAGTTTCGTAGCGGAATCCGCCATCACACCATGATCCACGAGGACATGCGCTCGTTTTACAACGGGTTCCCTCGTGACGCCCACCCGATGGCCATTCTCAGCAGTGTCGTCGGCGCCCTGTCGACCTTCTACCAGGATTCGATGCAGGTCGACGATCCGGACCAGGTGGAGATCTCGATCTATCGACTGCTGGCCAAGTTGCCGACGATTGCGGCCTACAGCTACAAGAAGTCGATGGGCCAGCCGTTCATGTATCCCAGCAACGACTTGGATTACTGCGAAAACTTTTTACACATGATGTTCGCCACCCCGGCGCACGAACACATCATCGATCCGGATTTTGCTGAAGCGCTCAACTTGCTGTTGATCGTCCACGCCGACCACGAGCAGAACTGCAGCACGTCGACGGTTCGCATGGTCGGTAGCAGCAACGCCAACCTGTTTGCATCCATCTCGGCCGGCATCGGCGCGCTTTGGGGACCGCTGCACGGCGGTGCCAACGAGGCATGCGTCAACATGCTGGAAACGATCGCAGCCGATGGCGGAAACGTCAAAAAGTACGTCGACATGGCGAAGGATAAAAACAGCAGCTTCCGACTGATGGGTTTCGGACACCGCGTTTACAAGAACTTTGACCCGCGGGCAAAAATCATCCGCGCCTGCTGCGACAAACTGCTGGCCAAGATGAATATCGATGACCCGCTGTTCGAAGTCGCGCAAAAGCTGCAAGACGTCGCCTTGGAGGACGAGTACTTCGTCGAGCGGAAGCTGTATCCCAACGTCGACTTCTATTCTGGCGTGATCTATCGGGCCATCGGTATTCCGGTGCAGATGTTTACGGTGCTGTTCGCGATCGGACGTTTGCCAGGATGGATTGCCCACTGGAAGGAACTGCACGCCAATCCGGGTAAGCGCATTTATCGCCCGCGTCAGATCTACACCGGCGCGACCGAACGCAAGGTGATCCCGATCGAGAAACGCGGTTAGGCGCTGTCCGAAATCTTGCAGTCACGCTCGCCAGAGCGTAGGGATTCGTCGCCTGCCGACGGGCAGCGACTCGGATTGCCGGGCTCAGATCCCGCACAGCACGACGGCCCAGCACGGTACTCCGGCTGCATGAGTCCGCCGGCCCCAGGCTGTCTGGCCGCCGTTGCACGCCGGCTGAAGCCCGCCCACTGCCGACCGTCAGCGTTGTCGCGTGCTTTCGGATGCTCCCGGACGTCCTTGGTGGGTCGAGCCAGGTGTTCCAACGACACCGTTCGCGCCGTGCCTTCCCTGCTAATCCCCCCCCGGGGCCGCTAACTGTCTCCCCTGCCGAGTGAATGATGAGCTTTGATTATGCCGCCCTGTTTCCGCAGGGGCTGTCCTACCACGATTTCCTGCAGACCCACGGCACCGAGTCCCAACGCAACCGTTGGCAGGCCGTCCACGACAAGGTGGAATTGACGCCGCCACAGCGAACGCTGCTGTCCGGATTCTCTCGGACGATGAAGGTACTGGTTTCCGCGGGAGCCTGGTGTGGCGATTGCGTCAATCAATGCCCGATCTTCGACCATTTTGCGTCGCACAACGGTCGTCTGCTGGTGCGTTTCTTTGACCGCGATCGGCACCCGGATCTGGCTCAAGCGATTTCAACCTGTGGCGGCGAGCGGGTTCCATCGGTGGTGTTTCTAAGCGAAGACGACCACGTCTGTGGGCGCTACGGCGACCGCACGTTGTCCACCTACCGGCATCTGGCAGAAACCCAGTTGGGACCGTCCTGCCCGACGGGGTTCGGCGACGTCAACGAAAGTTTGCTGGCGGACGTCACTCAGGACTGGCTGGACGAATTCGAACGCATCCAGTGGATGCTGCGACTTTCCGGTCGCCTGCGTCAACTGCACGGGGACTGAGTCGCGGCCTTCAATCGGCCCGGAGCTATCTCCCGTCCAGCTCCGGATTCTCCACGCTCTGGCAAAGTCAAACGGCCGCTGCCCAGACGAACTGGGCCTGCAAGCGTGCGGGGTTTTCGACTCTGGCGACGGCGGCGACGGTTGAGGACAGGTTTCGGTCAGGGCCTGGCGAGGCACTATTGCTGGCAAAAAGACTTTTCCGATTTTGCGTGTGATTCGGTGCGGGGCGTCACCACCCGGGGCGAATCCCTGCCGGTTCGGCGCTGATCGACTGAATATTGCCGATCGGAGTTCCGATTTTTCCAGCATGGCTCTCGCCGCATCCGGGTCGCGGATCGCAAGACAGGACCCCGGGGTGAGCAGCTACACGGACACGGTATTTTTGAGGGTTGGCGGCCCTCGCGACGTGACACCACGTGCGAGGGAAACCGTCGGCTCTCGCGTTCGCCGCACGGATTGCGGCCTCTTCCACCTGGAGTCGTCCAGTGCCGAATTTTCCACGCGTCCCGCGAGCTTCGATCCTGGTACCGTTTCAGCGGGATGAGGTCGCGTTCGAGGAAACGTTGATCAGCGTTTTGGAAAACCAACCCGGTGGGTGCGAGGTCATCGTTGCCCACAACGGCGGCTACCATGACCCGTTTGATCTGGCGGACGAAGTCAAATTCGTCGTCGCGCGGTCCTCCAACCTGGTCGATCTGATTCGCGACGGTTTCCAGGCGTGCTCGGCGCAATTCGTGCACGTGATCGGATCCGGGCTGACGGCATCGCCGGGTTGGCTGTCCGAGGGGCTGCAACCGTTTGAGAATCCGAATGTGGCGTCGGTCACGCCGGCAATCATCGACCGCAGCGTCAAACGCGTCCTGCAACTCGGCTGGACGGAATCACCGGGTCGGCTGTGCGAAAGCGTCGCCGATTCTCGCTGGGAATCGCCTCAGGCTGTCAACGGAAGCTTTCTGAACGCCTGCTTGCTGCGTCGTTCCGTGCTCGGCAGTCTGCTGGACGCCGTCGCACCCGCGATGAACGACCCGATCGCGGTGGGGTACGCGTTTGGCTGCCTGCTGCATCATGCCGGCTGGTCCACGGTGCCGGTAAAGGCCTGTCAGTTGGGCGCGACTGCCAATTCCTTGTTGGAAGACGAGTCCGATGGGCTGCGGGGACAGACACTCTCGGCGGTGCGGCAAGCCATTCTGGGAGACACGTCGCCGCTGCGGCTGAGCAAATCGCTGTTCGAAGCCTTGGTCGGCAACGGTTCGATGGGCGAGGTGCTGGGGAGCGTCCGCTACCGATCGCTGTTGCCGCGGGTGCAACGCGGAATTGACGCCGAGCGGGTCGCGACCTTTGACGCCGATGCCAAGATCCTGAAGCTGCCTTCGGCTGCGGGCGTTCAACCATCGAACCGACGTTTGGCCGCCTGATCGGTCTGATCGTTGCAATTTGCTTCAGCAGGACCGCTTGGTCCGTCGAGAGCATCTTCAGAAATGATTTGGACCGCCGACGCGCTGGCTACTCCCTCCCCGCGTCGTCGCAAGCTCCTCCGCGCACCTCCCGGAGGAAGGGTGAAGCGAATCTGCATGACCTTCGCTCTGGAGGGTGAGATCAGCGGGGAAACGACTTCAGCGGGACTTCACGATACAGCGTGATCATCTCGCCGACCTCGGCGATCCGCTTTTGATCGGCCTGACTCAACCCGACCTCGTAGTTGTAGCGGGACAGGAATTTCCGATGCACCGTCTCCGAGGTGCAACTCAGGGTCACCGTTTCGGGCAACAAACTGTCGGCGGCGATTTGCTGCCCCAGGGTCATCCTGGCGAACGGCGGAGGCCCCAGTTCGCGAACCAGATTCACGCGAGCTGCCCACTGCGTGAACTCTGCAAATTGCGGTGAAAGCATCGGATCGGATGGAACGGCCGCGGTTGCTTCGTACCGGTAGCCGGCGAACGCCAGCGAATAGGTGTTGTCTTTTTTGGTCGGCTGGACGGTGATACCCAAGCGACTTTCCAGGTCCCGTTCGGTCGCCTGGGCGCGAACTTGGGCGGTCGTCGCCAGGATGGCTTGAGTCGCAACCGTCGCTTTGACCTGGTTTTCGCGTGACAGCAGCGTGACCACTCCCGAAGCGGGGTCGATCACGGTCACGTCATGCGGATCGTTCAGCGCGAAGTCATAGAATCGAACGCCGTCGGTCAGCACCAGGTGCTGGTCGAGCGGCCGGTCCGTATCGGCATCCAGGATCTGAATCCGCACGCGAAACGCGGTCGCATTCGAGGCCGCGGCCGATTCGACCGCCGGTTCGGCGGCAGCCGCGTTCCCAGCAACCATCAGCGCGACCATCAGCCACGCGGCCGGGGCGTGCCAAGACCACGAACAGCCGGCAAGGGTCTCCACGGGGCTGGGGATTCGATTCGACACGCGAGAACTCCGTCGGATCATCGGTCAGCTGCGGAAGGGGGGCAAAAGGGTTTGGCGATCGATACCGCGTGAAAGCCTTGAACCGACCCGAGCGGCCTGGACTTTCTTGTGCCGGCGAGCGTAGAAAAGGAGCCCTGCGACGGTCCAGTGCAATCTGGACGGTCCAGTGCAATCTGTCTTTCCCGCCGCCAGCGACACTCCAGGCGTTCAGCCGCCACGGACGACACGCGATCGAGTCGCTTTCAGCCCTCCTTCGCGTTCCGCCCCTTCCCCCTCTCTCACGCGCCCAACGATGCGTCGAACACTTTTTTTCATCCCCCACGAAGTCGCTGGCATTCCGGTCTTTGGATTTGGCCTCGCGTTGGGGTTGCTGGGCCTGGTGTTCGTGATGCGGCTAGCCTGGGCTGCCCGCCAGCGCAGCGTTTTTGAATCGGCGTCGGCAAGCCGGCCGGGAACACAGCCTGCCCCGCATCAGCCGCCGACGGTTGCCCAGGTTTTTGTCCACGAAGGATTCATTTGGGCCAGCGCCGCGGCGATCATCGTGGCCGTGTTACCCGGCGTGGAACTGGAGAACGCCGACGGCCAGCCGGTGGGTATGGCGATCCGGGGATACGGCGTGATGCTGTTGCTGGGCGTCGTCAGTGCGGTCCTTCTGGCAGCCTATCGCGCCAAGCGAGCCGGGATGAATCCGGACCTGATCTTTGAATTGGCCCCCTGGGTGTTTGTGGGTGGAATCGCGGGCGCCCGGCTGTTTTACGTCATCCAGTACTACGACCACTTCGTCGGCGCGACGACCTGGGAAACGGTCAAGAACATGCTGGCATTCACCGAAGGCGGACTGGTGGTGTACGGATCCTTCATTGGAGGTTTCCTTGCCTTTGCCCTGTTCACCGTTCGGCGACATCTGCCGATCCTGCGGTTTGGCGATGTGATCGTGCCGGCCTTGTTCCTGGGAGTTTTCTTCGGCCGCATCGGCTGCCTGCTCAATGGGTGCTGCTACGGCGGCCGCTGCGAACCCGACTGGGCGTCGCTGCGATTCCCCCCGATCACCAAGGTCTATCAGGAGCAGCTGAGCAGTGGGGAACTGCTGGGGATGACGATCGATCCGTCGACAGGAATCATCGAATCGGTCGCACCGGAGAGCACGGCGGCGGAACTGGGCATCCAGCCTGGCGACCTGTACCAGGGCGGTGAATTCGATCGGCGTCCCCTGGAAACGGCTCCGGAAACCGTGCCGGCCGAAGACGTCCAGCGTGGTTGGATCATGCGCGTCTCCGGCAAAACCCACGTCCTCTCGCCTGAACAGTTGCCAGCTGCCGCCCTGCCGGTCAGGGCCGCCCAACCGATCAGCAGCGTCAGCTCGTTGATCCTGTGTCTGGCCCTGTGTTTCGCATCCCTGTTCATCCGCCGGGAAGGCGCGTTGATGTTCCTGGGATTCGCTTCTTACGCCGTCCTGCGATTCGTGCTGGAAATCGTCCGCGTCGACGAGGCGGGTCAATTCAACACGACGCTGTCCATTTCCCAATGGGTCAGCCTGGTCGTGTTTGGGATCTCAATCGTGGGCCTGATCTGGGTGGCAAAACGAGGCACGTCCTCGGCGGCAACCGCCTGACCGGACGGCAGCGGGCGACCGATCTCAAGGCGTGGTGGAATCGCCGTGTAACAAATCGGCCGGGTAGTCGCTTGGCGGTACAGACCTGCCCAACGAATGCGAGCCTTCTCGCACGATGCCCGCTACCTGTCTGAGGTGCCACAATGCCGACCACCCACTCGAAACGCCTGTATTTACCCGTTTTTTTCGCCTTCCTGCTTTCGGCCGGGCCAGTGCTGGACGTCCATGCGGATTCGTCCACCTACCAAACCACGCTCAAAAGCACGGCCTGGGTGATCACCAGCAACGCCGACAACGAAACATCGACCGGGACGGGGGTCTACATCGACAGCGAGAAAAAACTGCTGCTGACCAACGCCCACGTCGTCGGCGACAGCCGCAAGGCCGTGATTTTCTTTCCCGCGAGAGAAAACGGAAAACTGGTGGTGCGACGCAAACACTACCTGACCAACATCCTCAAGCTGGGCATCCAGGGAGACGTCGTCGCGGTCGATCGCAAACGTGACTTGGCACTGATCCAGCTGCCCAAAGTTCCCGGCGACGTGACCGCCGTCGAATTGGCCGAGGACAGCACCACCCCGGGTTCGCAGGTCGATCTGATCGGCAACCCCGGCGACAGCGACATCCTGTGGGTCTACACCTCGGGGACCGTCCGCTCGGTGTACCAGAAGAAGTTCAAATCGACGCACGGCGAACATGACTTCATGGCCGTCGAAACACAAAGTCCGATCAAACCCGGTGACAGCGGCGGTCCGATCGTCGACGAGAGCGGCAAATTGGTCGGCCTGGCGCAATCGTTCTCGCCCCAGAGTCCCCTGATCAGCTTTTGCGTGGACGTCACGGAGATTCGGCGGCTGTTGCAGAGCCCCTGGCGAAGCGCCCCGCTGGCCAGCAAGGTGCTGCTGGACGAAGCCGAGATCAAGTACACCAAGCACTCCAGCGGGCATTACCAGATCGACCAACAGGTCGGCAAAGAAACTCAATCCGTGTTCGTCGCTAAGAACACCGAGTACCACGGGCGGGCCGACATCCGGCGAATCTGGTCGACCGTCCAGACCACCACGGAGGCTCCCGATGCCGTGCTGATGATGCGGCTGCTCCGTCAAAACACGGCGACAAAAATCGGATCCTGGGCGATCGAAAAGACCGACGAGGGGTATGTGGTCTTCTTCGTCGCCAAGCTCGACGCGACCGCCAGCGACGAGACGCTTTCGAGCACGATCGACTACGTGGCCCGGCTCGCCGCCGCCATGGCAACGGATCTCAAACCGAAAGAAACCGAAAAGACCGCCCAGGCGACCCTGGCGGCTTGGCTGTCCGAGTGAGGCCTCCGCGAGGTCCCTCGAAGAGCCAGGTCCCTCGACCTGCAAAGCGTCTCGCGCGCCTCCGCACCACGGAGGTCGTGCAGCTGTCCGAGACGGGAAAAGACGTGCTTTTCTGAAATCCACCCTCCCTCCGGAAGGGTGAAGCAATGCGGCACGACCTCCTTCCACCGGCCGCGACCGAACGGCGATCCCGATTCGACTTTGTCAGTCCGATGTTCCCGCCCGACGTTTCCGCCCGGGCAACCGCCCAGAAGCCAAATTCGAATTGCCGCGTAACATCCGTCCGGTCCGTTCGCTTGGCAGTTCACAGGACGCAATCGTCCGCCACCCGTCAACACTCAATCGCACTTGCCAAGTCAGGAAACCCAATCATGAACCGCCACTTCAAACGCGTTGTCGCCTTCGCCACCGTCGCCGCAGTTTCGGTCCAAGCCGTCCCCCAAGCCGATGCCTGCGGTCGTGGTGGCCGGGTCGTCCGCAGCTCCGGGTATGGCTATCGAGCCCCGGTTTACAGCCAACCGGCCCGTTACGTGCAACCGACCTACAGCCAGCCTTCCTACAGCCAGCCCGCCTACGCTCAACCGAACTACGGCCAACCGACATTGGGGCAGCCCAGCCAGACGCAGCCCGGCGTCGTCCGATCGGCCCCGGCGCCCACGCGGCAACCGCAGCCGGCCGCCGCTGGAATCGCAAGGTCCGCCAACGTGAATCCGACCACCCAGATTCAGTCGCAAACGACCGCCCCCGCATCAAAGCCTGGGCCGACCAAGACCGCGGCGACCGCTTCGGGCTTGGCCACGAACACCAGCGTCGATGCGGAAACGTCGGCTTTGGCGGCCCTGGCATCGCTCGCGGCGCAGTCCAACGCGTCGCAGCCGAGCACGACTCAATCGGCGGAACCGCAAGCGACGTCGGCCCAACCGGTCACAACGCCCGTCGAGACCAGTGCCGATGCCGCAATGCACGTCGGTCGTTGGCAGGCCAAACTTCCCAGCGACGTCACCGTTTCGCTGGAGCTGGCCGCCGGTGGCACCTTCGCCTGGGTGGTCCAAAAGGATGGAAAGACCACGAGCTTCTCCGGACAGTACCGGATCACCGACGGTCGCTTGACGTTGGTCCGCAGCAACGACCTGCAGAAGATGGCGGGCAGCTGGACCGAGGGCAAAAACGGCTTCACCTTCAAGTTGGACGGTGCCAACAACAGCGGGCTGCAGTTCAGCAAAGCCTGAGTCCGAACGCTCAATTCACGATCCACACACAGCCGTCGGCGTCAGGCCGGCGGCTGTTTTTCGTTGGCGACCGTCGACCCTCAAACTGGAACAGGCCAACCCGCTATTTGATCACCAACTACTTGGCACTCAACAGCTCGTCCAATTCCGCATCCAACTCTTCCTTGCGGATGTTGTGGCGGACAACTTTGCCTTCGCGATCGATCAACATCATCGTCGGCAAGGTTTGCACGCCGAAGGCCTTCGAGAGCGGGCTTGATTCCAAGCCGCCTTCTTCAAACAGCTGGACCCAGGGCAAGCGGTTCTGTTGCAAGTAGGCTTCGGCGTCGGCCCGGCGCGCGTCGACGTTGACGCCGACCAGCTGCAATCCGGCGCGGCCGTAACGTGCCTGCAGGCGACTGAGCAACTTCATGTCCTGTTTGCAGGGTTCGCACCAGGTGGCCCAGTAGTGCACGATCACCGGTCGGCCGCGAAGCTGAGAAAGCTGAAACGACTTTCCTTCGATCGTCGTGCCTTCCAATTCGATCCGGCGCCCGACCGACTCCAAGCGGCGGACGGCTCCGGCGGCCTTCTCGCCGGGCTCGGTGCCTTTGAAGCCGTCGCGCACTTTCTTGTAGTAGGCCAACGCTTCGTCTTCATTGTCTTCAAATTCCTTGCTCAGAGCGAGTTGCAACATCGCCTGCGCGGCCTGAATGGTGCCCGGGTGACGGTCCACGAATTCCGCCAGCGAATCCAGGTACCAGTTCTGCACCTTTTCGAAATCGGCATCCGGCGTTTGACGGACGACGTACTCGGCCTGGATGGTCTGGTAGTCGGCGTAGGCGGCCATGGCGGCATCGTCGGCGGCAAACTGTCCGGCGACGCGTTTGAGTCGTGACAGGCCGTCCGGGTAGGCGCGGCTTTGCACGGCGACGCTGACGGTATCGATCAGCTGGCGGGTCCAGGTGGCCCGATCTTCGGCAGTTTGCGACCCCTCGATCAGCTTTTCCACCACGTCGGCCCGGGCAGCGTGCAGCTTCGCAGCCTGGCTGTCATTCCCGGCGGCCAGCTGCTTGTCGATCGATTCCAACTGTGTGACCAGGGTCTGCAGTTCGTCCGAGACGTTTCCTCCCAGCGCGTTCATGGAAGCGGATCCAGAGGTGAAGAACACCCCGGTCGACTGGGCCATCGCAGTTCCATCGTTGCTGATGCCTGGCAGATCGATCATCCGCCAGGCGTCGCCGACTTGCACCAGGGTGCCGACCATCAGCTGTCCACTTTGCCCCTCGTCCTCGAACATTGCCACGACGTTTTCGTAGACCACCACGTCGCGGCCGGAGCCGTCGGTGCCTTCGGGCACCAGGCCGGGTTTGGGCGCGGCGAACTGGACCCAGCTCGCACGCGGGCTGACGGCGGTCTGCCGCTGGGCCAGGTCGGCGAATTCGGATGCGGCGCGTTTGGTTTTCACGGCAAGCTCCTCTGTTTTGGCCTTCCCGAGCTCCAGCGAGCGGAGCTCATCGGGCGTCGCCAACAGCGTCACGAAGCGGCGAGTGTCGCCTTCCCGCACCGCGGCGACGACTTCCGCGGAAACCTCCTCGGGCGAAATCCGTTTCCATTGATCGATCCGGCCGTCCTCGTTCTGGTCGATTCCCCAGCGGGTTCCGGCGTTGCCCAGCCAGCGATACTGGTCGGCCTTGCCGTTGAAATCCGAGTCAACATCCCGGTAAGCCTCCACGCCGTAGTTGAAGTAGCTCCACAGGTCGATGCGTTTGTCACCGTTGGTGTCGGCAAAGCGGCGGAGCAGGACGCCGTCGGGACCGGTCACTTCCCAGCCATTCATTCCGGCGCGTTCGATGTCGGCGACGGTGCACTTGTCGACCAACTCCTCCGGGACGGTCTCGTAGGTGGCGTCCTGCTGGACCGGCTTGAGCGACAGCGCGGCGGCGGGCGACGGGGTTTTGGCGTGGGCGGAGGTGCCGGCCAACGGGGCCGCCAGGGCCAGGGCCCCGGCGGCCAGCATTCGCAGCGGGCCCCGGGCGGAGGAGCGGTGGCGGAGAGGGGCGGCGTGGGCCGAGAGCGAGGAAAGAAAGCGATCCGTCATCGTGGAAAGTGTCCAAGGTGGAAGGAATAAGGACGCGGCGGAAAGGGTCGGGGGCGAGCCGTGGGGCCGGTCCGGGAGTTCCGCTGCGGCGTCCGAATCGATGGATTGACGACGCTATTTTGCCTGAACCTGGCGGCGGAGCGGAATGTCGATTTAAGTGGATGGGGCTTTGTGCCGAAAAAACTGGTCCACGCGGGCGGAAACGATCGCGAGAGAAGCGGCAAAAGGATCCCGAGAGGTTTTTGCGAAGACTTGGCCAATGTGCCTTTGACAGGCCAACTCGTTTGCGTACACTTCTCGCTCGCCTGCCGGAACTTGCCGTGTGGGACAGTCCAAGCTCTGGGCGTTTTTCCCGGGTCCGATTGAATTCTGGACCGAAAAACCACCCGCGAGAGCTGGATGACACGGGCGTGTAGCTCAGTTGGTTAGAGCGCGTCGCTGATAACGACGAGGTCCCAGATTCGAGTTCTGGCACGCCCATGCCGCTTCCTCGGGAAGCGGCTGCAACGCCTGGATCGGCATCCGCCGGCCGGGCAAACGCATCCGAGTGATGCACTCCGAAGGGGGTATAGCTCAGTTGGGAGAGCGCCTGCTTTGCACGCAGGAGGTCGTCGGTTCAAGTCCGTCTACCTCCACTTCGGAAACGGGGGAAAGCCCGGTTGGCAGATGCCTTAGGCAAATGCTGTACCGGGCGGACCGGGCCCGCCAAAGTAATTTTGGAAAACCCGGCCGATACCGGTTGACCCTCACGGAGAAGCCTGTATCTTTCCGCTCCCTCGCCACGGGAAACCGCGGCGAAAACCCGCGGAAGGCCGCGGCGGGAACCACCGAAAAAGTTTCTTTGGTTTTCTCGTGAAGATCGGTTGACGGCTCGCTGAGACGCCTCTATCTTCCCGCCTCGCTCGTGAGCGACCGCCCGCCGCACAAGGCTGCGTCGGACGGCTGTTCATCAGCGTCCCTCAGCGAAGCTCGACAAGAGCGGGACTTGAGGAACTGATTTTTGACAATTTGGTTGTTTGGTAATTGGCATCAGTAATCTGCCAATTGAGAAGTCGGGAGCGATTCCGGCGGATCGGTTGGCGACTACAAAGTTCTTCGGAATTAGCGTTTGCCAGCGGTGGGCCTTCGGGCTTGCAGTTGGCAGTAGAAGCAAATCTGACAGGATTCTGTGCAAGTGCTGATTGAGCGAACCGTGCAAGCGGTCGTTCAACCCAGCCATGTGATATCGTTATGGTGATTAGCCACAACGGCATCGCGACCTTGGCCCTTCGGTTTGGCGTTGCTTCGGCAGCGGCAGTTGAAGGCGTTGAGTTCGGGATTTCGTTGGCCAATCTACCAAGGGCACATGGGGGATGCCTTGGCGTTGAGAGTGTGGGCGTGGAAGTCTGCGAAATGCCTGGGGGAGTTGACAAACAAGCGATGATCCCGGGATTCCCAATCCAACCTGGTGAACTGAAACATCTAAGTAACCAGAGGAAGAGAAAGAAAAATCGATTCCGTCAGTAGCGGCGAGCGAAATCGGAATAGCCCAAACCGAGAGGGTTTCCCTCTCGGGGTTGTAGGACTCCAACATCGGATTGTGTGTTGTTAGTGGAAGGTTCAGGAAAGTTCCGCCACAGAGGGTGACAGTCCCGTACACGAAAATAAGCACACACCGTAGGAGCACCTGAGTAGGTCCAGTCACGTGAAACCTGGACTGAATCCGCGGGGACCATCCCGCAAGGCTAAATACTCCTCAACGACCGATAGTAGACCAGTAGCGTGAGTGAATGGTGAGAAGAACCCCTGCAAGGGGAGGACAGTGAACCTGAAACCATGTGCCTACAAGCGGTCGGAGCCCGATTTGAACGGGTGACGGCGTGCCTTTTGCATAATGATCCGGCGAGTTGTGGTATGCGGCTTGGTTAAGCTCCTTCGGAGCGAAGCCCAAGGGAAACCGAGTCTGAATAGGGCGAAATTGTCGTATGCTGCAGACGCGAAAGCTGTGTGATCTACCCATGGGCAGGTTGAAGCGTGGGTTAAACTGCGTGGAGGACCGAACCCACTTAGGTTGAAAACTGAGGGGATGACCTGTGGGGAGGACTGAAAGTGTAATCAAACCAGCAGATAGCTCGTTCTCTCCGAAATATCTTGAGGGATAGCGTCGAGCCACTATTTACCGGGGGTAGAGAGACTGAATCGGATGGGGGCCCTTCCCGGGGTACCTCACCGAACCAAACTCCGAATACCGGTAAAACTATCTCGGCAGTCAGTCCCTGGGGGATAAGCTCCAGGGTCGAGAGGGAAACAACCCAGATCGCCTGCTAAGGTCCCTAAGTAGTACTCAGTCACTAAGGAAGTTGAAGTGCCGTGACAGCTGGGATGTTGGCTTAGAAGCAGCCACCATTTAAAAAGTGCGTAACAGCTTACCAGTCGAGCATTTCTGCGCCGATAATGAACGGGAGTAAGTACTACACCGAAGCAGCGGGCTCTAGCTTGCTAGAGCGGTAGGAGAGCGTCGATGACCAGATACGAGCCATACGGTAACGAGTGGTGTCGGGGTCATCGAGTGATTATGCCGGAATGAGTAACGATAAAACAGGTGAGAATCCTGTTCGCCGAAAGCCTAAGGTTTCCTGGGGAAGGTAAATCCGCCCAGGGTTAGCCGGTACCTTAGTCGAGGCCGAAAGGCGTAGACGATGGACAGCAGGTCAACATTCCTGCGCCGGTTGTGTATTCGATGCAGGGACGGCGTCCAGAAAGTGAGCGGTACGAATAGAAATGTCCGTAGCGAACGCCAAGGAGTCGGGGGTTAAATGACCCGAATAATCCAAGGCATAGCTCGAGAGCACTTAAGTTCTCGAAGTCATTGGAAGGACGTCCAAGAAAAGCTGCTAGGTTAAGCAACTGACCGTACTAAAACTGACACAGGTAGGCGAGATGAGTATTCTAAGGCGCTCGGGAGAACGGTGGTTAAGGAACTCTGCAAAATGGCCCCGTAAGTTCGCGATAAGGGGCGCCTCCGGCGGTTCACGCTGTTGGAGGCCACAGAAAATCGGCTGTAACGACTGTTTATCAAAAACACAGGTCTCTGCTAACACGCAAGTGGATGTATAGAGACTGACGCCTGCCCGGTGCTGGTAGGTTAAGGAAGAGTGTTAGTTTATACGAAGCACGCGACCGAAGCCCCAGTAAACGGCGGCCCTAACTATGAGGGTCCTAAGGTAGCGAAGTTCCTTGTCGGGTAAGTTCCGACCTGCATGAAAGGCGTAACGATTTCAGCACTGTCTCAACCACCGACCCGGTGAAATTGTAGTCGTGGTGAAGATGCCACGTACCCGCGGTTAGACGGAAAGACCCCGTGAACCTTTACTGTAGGCTGATATTGGGTTGAGATATGTTCTGTGTAGGATAGCTGGGAGGCTTTGAGACCGGCACGCCAGTGTCGGAGGAGCCGTTGTTGAAATACCAGCCTGGTCATATTTTAATTCTAACTTTGATCCTGTGAATCCAGGCAAAGGACAGTGTCAGTCGGGCAGTTTGACTGGGGCGGTCTCCTCCCAAAGAGTAACGGAGGAGTGCAAAGGTACACTCAGCCTGGTCGGCAATCAGGCGAAGAGCGTAAAGGTAGAAGTGTGCTTGACTGCGAGACCCATAAGTCGAGCAGGAACGAAAGTTGGCCTTAGTGATCCGGTAATCCCGAATGGAAGGGTTATCGCTCATCAGATAAAAGGTACTCCGGGGATAACAGGCTTATCGCATCCGAGCGTCCACAGCGGCGATGCGGTTTGGCACCTCGATGTCGGCTCATCACATCCTGGGGGTGTAGAAGCTCCCAAGGGTTTGGCTGTTCGCCAATGAAAGTGGTACGTGAGCTGGGTTCAGACCGTCGTGAGACAGGTCGGTCCCTATCTGCCGTGGGCGTTCGAATCTTGAGGGGATTCAACTTTAGTACGAGAGGATTTAGTTGGACGAAGCTCTGGTGTACCAGTTGTCGCGCTAGCGGCACGGCTGGATAGCTAACTTCGGAAAGGATAAACGCTGAAAGCATCTAAGCGTGAAGCCCTCCCCAAGATTAGGATTCGTAGACAACTGTCGAAAGCCCCCTGGAAGACGACCAGGTTGATAGGCTGGATGTGTAAGCACGGTAACGTGTTCAGCTTACCAGTACTAACGGGCGAAGGGTTGGCCATCGATATCCCGCACTCATGATCCTGTCATGCGTTGCTACGATCGACGCTGATCCAAAGAACTGCTGATTACCAGACAACCGGCCGTGTGCTGGGTGAAACATCCCTCGCACGGTCTTTTTGGCGACCATATCGGAAAGGTCCTACCTGTTTCCATCCCGAACACAGAAGTCAAGCTTTCCGAGCCGATGATAGTGCCCACCAGCGTGAAAGTAGGTATCGCCATTTTTTATAAAGCCCTTTGCATGACAACATGCAAAGGGCTTTTTTTTTGCCAGCTATCCCGCCTGCGCGCGAACCCCGCCGGCTCGTGCCTCCAAATCTTATCCGACACGCCGCGGATGTTCGGATGGGCGGCAGCGACCGACGCCGACAGGCACCCCGTTGTGCACTTCGAGAAGCCCGGGCGGCGTTGTCTTCTCACCGGTACTGAGTTGGTCGCGACGAATCTCCTGTCGTCCCGCAAACAGCCTAGGTGGACAGCGCCACTTTGGGTGAGCCGCGTGGCGCTAGCCGAATGGCACTTATTTTAGATCGTTGTCC
>NZ_VWOX01000060.1 GCF_008629675.1 Roseiconus nitratireducens
CAGCCTGTTGAAAAACGACGTTTGCCGAGTTGATCCGAACCGCTGCGGTTGAAGCCTGCTTTAGGTGATACCAAGTCGAGACAATAACCTCGGAATCTCCAGAGGCCGCCGCAGAAGCACGGCGATGGCAAGCCAGGTAAACAAAAGCCTTTCGGCAAGTACCGAGAGGTGCTTTGGCTTGCCGGCGCCAAGCAGTTTGCGGAGGATCAGCCCGAGATTGTAGCCGGCGGCCGCAATCAGATGACGCTTCTGCACTTTGCCTTTGCCGCGGAGCCAACTCCGACGACCGCCGCCCGTCTCACACACGTGAGCGAAGGTGCGTTCCACTCGCTCGCTTCGCCACCTTTGAAGCTTGCGACCGTAGCGACGCCTGATCCGCTGACGGTTGCGACGAAATGCAGCTTCTGATCCTTCCGCTTTATCGGTCCACTTGCGGTTGCTTGCCTGTTCCCGCTCGGGAATGTACGTCAGCAATCCTTCCTCTTCATCGAGTGTGCGAACGGCTTCCGCACTGTGATAGCCCTTGTCTGCAACCACCTTGGTCACCTGGGCGTCGATGCCGCTTTCGCGAAGATGAGTTCGGGCCGAGTTGACCGTGTCCTGAATGGTCAAGCAATCGCCCTGGTCACCGTGGTAGATCTCCGCAGAGATGATGGCCGTTGTCTCGAGATCGACGGCATGTTCGGCCTTGTATTTTAGGTGCGTCCGACCGTCTTTCATCTTGCCGATCTTCGCATCGGGGTCGTTTGGGTTGACCCACTCTTCGTTGGAAACCTTCTTGTTCTTCCGCTTCTTGTCAAACCGACGGAGTTCTTCATCGTCCGGATCGCTGATGCCGGTTTCTTCTTCGTAGAGCTTACGAACGTATTCACGCCAATCATCGCCTGTATCGCGCCTGACGATCGACTTCATCGCAGCATTGGCTTCCAGGTCCGTGGCATCGACGCCAAGCAGGTTCCCTTTGATCAGACCGTGATCGGCGACTGCTTTGAGCACCAACTGAAAGGCCAGTTCATGAATCTCCATCGGCAGACGCTGGCGGATGACGGACAAACTGGAGTGTTCCGGTGTCGACTCGCCGGGGCCGTATCCGAGGAACCGGCCCAGGGAGCGACTGTCTTCGCATCGCCAAGCAATGCCTCGCTGGCTATCGATACCCTCGAAGTAACCGATCAGCAGCATTCGAAAGTAGACGCCCGGCGGAATGCTCCGGCGTCCCTTTTTGGCGTAATACGGCTCACAAGCCTCCTCGATCTGATCATCGAACTCAACCGAATCGAGGACCTTGTTGAGATGATCGTAAAAAGCGTGCCGAGGCCCAGACATAATCGCCTCGGCAGCAATCCAGAACTGTTCCTGCCGCTCGGTGCGACGACGACCCAAACCCATGACAACACTCCAATCGAGGATGTTGTTAAGTTAGCGCAGAGGTCGTATTTTTCAACAGGCTG
>NZ_VWOX01000061.1 GCF_008629675.1 Roseiconus nitratireducens
CCAATTTTTAGGTCCATCCGGGAAGTGTGTGGGTTCGGTAGAATTCTCCGCGAAGGAGAACACCGATGCAGGAAACCGAATTCTACCAGCAAATCCTTGGACTCGAGCAACCGTGGTTCGTTGCTGACGTCAAGCTCGATACCGAGGCGCAGCGAGTTGATGTCACCGTAGAACATCCCGAAGGCACGTCATTCCCATGCCCCGAATGCGGGAAGTCGTGTGCGGTGTATGACCACACTGCATCGCGTCGCTGGAGGCACTTGGACACGATGCAGTTCAGGACAATCCTTCACGCCCAACCGCCCCGCGTGAAGTGCGCCAAGCATGGCGTCAAGCAAGCTCGCTTACCCTGGGCGGAAAAGAACAGTCGGTTCACAATCCTCTTTGAACGCTTCGCGATCGATGTTCTCGTGGCGAGCCAAACCATTAAAGGCGCGCAGAGCATCTTGCGAACGAGTTGGGACGAAACGTGGCACATCCTTGAAAAGGCCGTTGCTCGTGGCAAGGCACGGAAGACTCAAGAGCCGTTACCACGAATCGGGATTGATGAGAAAGCATTCCGCAAGGGCCAAAACTACATCACGCTGATCTATGATCTCGACCGTAGCACCGTCGAGGCGATCTCCGATGGCAATGACACCGAGAGTGGAAACGCCTGTTTTTCCCAGTTTTCTCCACAGCAACTCGAATCGGTGGAGGCGATCGCGATGGACATGAGTGCGGCCTTCGTCAAAAGTGCAAAGCAGTACATTCCTCTGGCCGAAACCAAGATCGTTCACGATCGCTTCCATGTCATGAAGCTGGCAAGTGAAGCCGTCGACAAGGTTCGCCGCGGGGAACACCGTCAACTAAAACAAGAAGGTGACGATCGTTTGACCGGGACCCGCTATCTGTGGCTGACCAGCCAAGAGAATCTAACCGATGACCAGAAAGCGAGATTCGACTTGGTCTACAAGCAGGAACTCGAGACGGGCAAGGCTTGGGCATACAAGGAGATGCTGCGTGACCTTTGGCACCATGGGGACGCCGGAGCAGCAACGCTGTTCTTCCATGATTGGTATCGCCGCGTCATTCACACAAAACTGGATCCGCTGAAGAAGGTCGCGCGAACAATCAAAGAGCGATTAGCCAACGTTGTGAGTTACTGCACGCACGAAATCACCAACGCCGTCGCCGAGGGGATCAACAGCAAGATCATGTCGATCAAGCGCCGCGTTGGCGGCTACCGCAATCGGGAGAACTTCAAGACGGCGATCTATTTCTACTGCGGCGGACTCAAGCTCTACCCACAATAAACCCGGATGGA
>NZ_VWOX01000062.1 GCF_008629675.1 Roseiconus nitratireducens
GGTCCATCCGGGATTATCGTGGGTAGAGATTCAATCCGCCGCAGTAGAAATAGATCGCCGTTTTGAAGTTCTCTCGGTTTCGGTAGCCGCCGACGCGTCGTTTGATCGACATGATCTTGCTGTTGATTCCTTCGGCTACCGCGTTGGTGATTCCATGCACGCAGTAACTGACGACGTTGTCGAGACGCTCTTTGATGGTGCGTGCAACCTTCTTCAACGGAGTCAGCTTGGTGTGAATCACTCGCCGGTACCAGTCCTGAAAGAAGAGTGTCGCTGAACCCACATCCTCGTGGTGCCACAGGTCGCGAAGCATTTCCTTGTAGGCCCAAGCCTTTCCGGTCTCCAACTCTTGCTTGTAGACCGCGTCGAATCGTTCTCGCTGGGCGTCGGTCAGGTTCTCTTGCCCGGAGAGCCAGAGATAGCGAGTTCCCGTCAAGCGATCATCGCCCTGACTCTTCAGTTGCCGGTGTTCGCCGCGGCGAACTTTGTCGACCGCCTCGCTCGCCAGTTTCATGATGTGAAAGCGGTCGTGCACGATTTTGTGTTCCGCCAACGGAATGTTCTGTTTCGCACTGCGGACGAACGCGGCGCTCATATCCATCGCGATGGCTTCGACAGAGTCACGCTGTTCCTGGGAAAGCTGCGAGAAGCAGGCGTTTCCGCTTTCGGTATCGTTGCCATCGGATATCGCTTCGACCGTGCTGCGATCAAGGTTGTAAATCAACGTGATGTAGTTCTGTCCTTTTCGGAAGGCCTTTTCGTCGATGCCAATCCGTGGCATCGGTTTTGCCGACTTGCGAGCTTTCCCGCGCGCGACCGCTCTTTTGAGAATGTGCCAGGTCTCGTCCCAACTGGTCTTCAAGATGCCCTGGGCACCCTGGACGGTTTGCGTGGCGAGCAACACATCGATTGCAAAGCGTTCAAAGAACATGGTGAACCGGCTACTCTTCTCAGCCCACGGCAACGTCGCCTGCCTGACACCGTGCTCAGGGCAATTCACCCGAGGCGGTTTCGCGTGCAGGATGGTGCGGAATTGCATGGTGTCCAAGTGTCGCCAGCGACGCGACTTCGTGTGATCGTAGACCGAGCACGCCTTGCCACATTCGGGGCAGCAAAAGGAGGTTCCTTCGGGGTGCTCGACATACACGTCAACTTGCTGGGCCTCGGGATCGAGTTTGACATCCGCAACGAACCAAGGTTGCTTGAGTCCGAGGATCTGCTGGTAGAAATCGGTTTCTTGCATCGGTGCTCTCCTTTGCGAAGAATTCTACCCGACCCACAGAATTCCCGGATGGACC
>NZ_VWOX01000063.1 GCF_008629675.1 Roseiconus nitratireducens
GCCCGGTAAACAAGTACGCTCGGAGTACCCAGGATGAAGCGTTCGATTTTTTTTGCAAGTACATTATTGTTTGCTGCTTTAATTTTGGCATTGTCACACCCCAGTATGCTGACCGAAGCAAATGCTCAAGAGTCTGGCTCAAGCGAAGGCAAAGCCGTGGAGGCCAAACCGACGCATCAAGCGATCGAGCGATCCCGAGACAAAGTGAAGATGCTGGACAATATTTTCAAACAGACGATTGTCCTGGTGACTGACAAATATGTTCACGATGAGGATGACTTTGCCGCGGGTAGCGCCGCGGTCTTGTTATTTAAAAACATTTCGGAAAGCGGCGACAACAAGGTGCGATTGATCGATGCGACGGGTGATCCATATGAAACCGCAAACGTCGCCAATGATGAATTCGAAAAGGAAGGAATCAAAAAACTGAAGCTAGGTGCAAAAGGGCATGAAGCCGTCGTGACGCGAGACGGCAAGCCATTCCTGCGAGCAATGACCCCCGTTCCCGTCGTGATGCAGAAGTGTGTTATGTGCCATGCTCACTACGCCGAAGCGAAGGAAGGCGAACCGATTGGTGCCATCAGTTACACAGTACCGATTCAATAGGGCATGTTGGATTGACGACGGGGAATGTACGCCATGAAAGTGCTTGAACAATACGCGAATGGATCCTCGGAGCTTAGCTCTGCACTATCCGGTCTATCCGACGAACAACTTGACGCGATTCCAGTTCCCGGCAAGTGGTCGATCCGTCAAGTTGTCTGTCATATCGCCGATTTCGAGTTGGTATATGCGGACCGGATGAAACGAGTCATTGCCGAGACTGAGCCTACGTTCTTCGGTGGTGACCCCGATACATTTGCGGCCGGATTGGCGTACAAGCAGCGTGACATCAACGAAGAGCTTCGGTTAATTGAGTCGGTTCGACGCCAGGTTACCCGAATAATCCAAACGCTCGAAGAACGCGACTTTCAACGAACCGGAGTACACAAGGAAGACGGTCAGCTTTCGCTTGCCACATTGCTTACAAGTGTTACTCTTCACCTGCCCCATCACCTCGCCTTCATTGAAGAAAAAATTGCCGCCATGAAGGCAAAGCCTCACAAAGAAGGTCGATCGAACCTGTAATCAATCTGCAGTCAGTAGGTTGCGGCATTTTTCCGGAGGAAGAATCGCTGAATCACTTCTCCAAGAGACGCGTCATTTGCGGCCGAGTCGGAAGCACATCCGCAAGTGTAACGCTTTTTAGGTAATCCAATTGAATTCGTTCGGCTCTAG
>NZ_VWOX01000064.1 GCF_008629675.1 Roseiconus nitratireducens
CGTTCGTCGGATGAAAGCCTATGCCGGAAGATGCAAAAACCAATCCCTACGCATCATCGACGAGCGACGGTGATCGTCAGGGCCGGAAGGGCAGCCGATCGGCTAATGTTTTAGACTTTCTTTTTGCGATTGCTTCGGTTCTTCTACTCGTTGCGTTCACGGGTACTCTTTACGCTGCGATTGAAGGGTATGGCCGGTTCTCTACCCTTCGGCCAATTCACATTTCCGCTTTCCTGGGCATTGTCACAACCTTTTCTTTAATCTCCGCGTATCGCTCGCGAGAAAGATATTTGCTGCTACTTGTCAATTGCCTGGTTCTGGTTGGATGCATAGGCTTTATTTCATTGTTTGTATTTCTCTCGCTTGCTCCACGGCCTCCCTTCACTTTGCAGCACCATCCGAGTCGGGCACTGGGGTATAGCGTGGCAGGCTACCGCCTTACAGGCCAAGGATGCCCAAGTTCAGCTTTCAACGAACACTGGTAACTGGACGGTCCCACGTGACCACCGTTAGCCGGTACGATGACGTCGACGGCACACCCGCTGCCGAAACCAGGACTGCTTCCCAAACCGACCGAGGCAGTCGACGAACCAGCCGATGCACCCGAGTCCGCGAGTCGGGGCGTTTCGAAAATTGATGATCAACCACGCGGACCGGGTGATCGGTAGCGTTCGTCGAATCCGCTGTATGCAATCGGCACAATTGGATACCTCCAACGTGATGGCAAGAGGGCAGTTATCCTGCATCGCATTCCTGTTGCTTTGGATAATCCCCAGTGCATTTTCCGTACTTCTGTTCGACTCGTTGACTTTCCGGATACGTCCGGACAATTTCAACGGCGTCTTTGTGGGAATGGGCTTCACGTTGTGGGGTTGCTATCTCGCTGGCAAATACTCAAAGTTTGCCCCGATATATCTCGCATACGGCTGCCTTTGCTCTCTACTACTCGCACCCTTGTTTGGCGACTACGCATCATTCGCTGGTAGAGGACAAGTCAGCATCTGGGGTCTCTATGTTGTGCTATCCGTTTTGTTTTGCCTCGGCTGTCGATCTGCTCCGCTTGCTTGGGCTGAATCGACAATCAGAATCACTGCTTCGAAAGTCGACGAACCATCCGATGCACCCGATTCCGCGAATCGAGCCTTTTCGGGAATTGATGATCAACCGCGCGGACCGGGTGATCGGTAA
>NZ_VWOX01000065.1 GCF_008629675.1 Roseiconus nitratireducens
GCCCTGCAATTGGGCGACTTCTCGCTGTCGGGTTCGAACCTGTACTTGGACGGCACGCTGACGACCGCCGAGCTGGATTCGTTGAATCTCGATAGCGTCTTGCTGATCGTCCGTGGGACGTTGGACAACCGCGGCGAAACGCTCGAGATCGGTCCGGGCACTCCGATCCGCCGCTTGGACATTGATGGTGGGACCATTCGTGGCGGAGTGATCGACGGCCAGAAAGATGGCCGGTGGGATACAGGCCAGTTCGGTGGCGGAGCAACGCTTGATTCGGCCCGCTACCTGTCACTCCCGGAAAGGAACTTCGATTTCACCGAAGGATTCACCTGGGAAGGCTGGGTTCATCCAACTTCGGTCGGATACTACCAGCGATTGTTCGACTTTGGGAACGGCCCCGCGGACGACAATTTCTTTTTGAACCGCTACAGCACGACCAATGATCTGGAGTTTTACAACAACGGCAGTCGCCTGTTGCGTGTTTCCAATGCCCTCTCGCTCAACGAGTGGCAGCATTTCGCGGTGACGATCACGCCCGGTGGCGATCTGAAGCTGTTCAAGAACGGAACCGAGATCGGAAGCACCACCATCACCGTTCCTTCCAACGGCGTTCGCAGCCGCAACTACTTCGGCCACAGCCAGTACGTCAACGATGCCAACTTTTACGGGACAATTGACGATTATCGACTCTGGTCGGTCGCCCGGACGCCGGCGGAGATTGCAGCCAACTACAACCAGATGTTGACGGGTTCCGAAGCCGGCTTGATCGGCTACTGGCAGTTTGAAGAAACCGCCGGATTGGTTGCGGCCAACGAGGTCGCCGGTGGCGATGCGGCAACCTGGCAAGGCGTGCCTGATCTGATCCAGGTCAGCAACAACGGTTCGAACCGGCTGGATGGGGTGCGGTTGGACACGGAGATTTCGTTGGAAGGCTATCGAGATTTCCTCCGCATCGACAACGGATTGGAACTCAATTCGACGATGACCGTGGGACGTCAATCGCGCGTCTACTTCCGCGGGGATCAGTCGGTGTCGGGATCCGGCGATGTGCTGATTTCGCCTGACCACACGGATTCCTCCTACGCCCAGGGGCTGTTCCTGGAGCAGGCCTA
>NZ_VWOX01000066.1 GCF_008629675.1 Roseiconus nitratireducens
CCGCTTCTGTGTCGGGCTCAGTCGTTTCCCCGGAGTGCCTCCTTCAGCATCGCCTTGTCGAGTTCGGACTCGGCCAAAAGACGCTTCAAACGGGCGTTCTCGCCTTCCAGCTCTTTCAGCCGCTTGGCCTCCTGGCTCTTCATTCCCCCGTACTGGTTCCGCCAGCGATTGAACGTGGCCTCACTGACCTCCAGGAATTTCAAGACCTCTTCCATGCTCTTGCCGTTGCTGAGCATGACTTCCGCATCCCGCAGCTTTTTAACGATTTGCTCCGGACTATGGCGTCTACTTCGCTTTTTCATCTGAGTGTCTCCTGCCCGAAATCGGGCGTTACACTCTCATACCACCTGGATCAGTTTTTGGCGAGCACTCCAACCGGGCGCGTGCTCACTAGCCAGTGAATTCCTACGCTGCCTGAGACGGGCGTATGACGATGTCGGAAGATCTAAAGCCGTCGCCAGTACAAGTACCAATTACGAAGCCCAACACCAATCAGGTCGCCAGCTTCGAGTGTAACACGTTGCTCAAATCGGATGAGCTTGCCATTCACGAATACAGGCCTGTGCCACCCCTCATCGACAAAGTGACGTCCTACCGCGCGATCCCAAACCAGAATGCACTGGTACCTTGCAATGGACAGTTCGTCTACAAGCACATCTGATCCGACATAGCGACCGATCGTTGTTTTGTCCGACAACACATACGAAGTCCCGAATGGGATTCGAGGTGCGGAAATGACTCGTAAGCAAAAGTCTTTCGGCGACGATTCGGGAATACCCATGCTCACTAACCGGACTCCCTAACGTTCATATGTTACTACGAGTTCGCCATACGCTTTGATCGCTATAGCCGCTCGTCGGACACACATCCTCCACTTGGCTCGCGATTATCCCGCCCTGGCACCTCCTTCCGCCGCTCGCCCGACACCGCAGCCATTGGAGCAAGGAACCGTTACCCATGACGACCCGCACTTCAGCCGGGCTTCGTGAACCCAGTCCTTGTTATTCGGCTCGTGCTTCGCGAAGTCAAAGACTTACTTGTTCTGCGGGTTTTCGGAGTCGCCAAATCATGACAG
>NZ_VWOX01000067.1 GCF_008629675.1 Roseiconus nitratireducens
CATCGACGGACCTGGGTCGATTTTTTCGATGTTGCAAAAGCTTGTCTCAGATAATCGCCGCCCTTGAATTGACCCGCTACTCGCCACCGGGCACCGTCACTCGTACGCATACAGAGACGATTGTCGACCCAACATGGGACGCAGTCGAACGTGAACTTCGGTCGATGGACAACTACGAAAAGCCGCTGCTCGATCTGCTGCAAGACAAAGACAATCCAGGTGCGAACCAGCTATCCGTTACCGGTGGCGATGGTGTATTTCACGTGCAAATTGCGGATGGCCAAATGAATTGGCGACAAGCCTTCAATCCGAATGGACCCCACGACATAGTTCAAGTCTGGCTCTCAGACCAAGGATTCGCGGCGCCTCGCAATTGGACTTGGGCCATCGATGATACCATCGCACTAGTCCGGTACTACTATCAGCACGGCACGCCAAACCCAGACTACGATTGGCTCTGACGGACGTCGCATTTTCCGAACTCGCGGGCCGCATACGCGATGAACAATGCGTTGCACCAAAGGCACGGAGTCAAGTCAACCGAAGTTTAAAATCGTTCGCCGTGCCTTGGTGAACGCTGTCGTTCGTCGGATGATCAGAACAGAGCGTTGTATGCGGCCCAGAATTGTCGGCGGTAACGACCAAAGTGAGCCACCAAATCGGTCTTGTTGTTCAACTCGGGATGGGGTGGAAGCGGCCTGGCGCGATGCGGCTCAAACCAGAAGCCACGTCTGCTGGCCATGACACGTTCCGACTCGCGTAGCCAACGCCGAGGTTGGTTCGCCCCGCGGCAGACCATTAGCCGGCACGACAATGTCACGTGAAATGCAACTACCGACAAACCAGCACCGCACCGACGCCGCTCCATACATGTGGAAGGCCCCACGGGGCCGTCGCTAGCCGGTACGATGACGTTCATTGAATCACCGCTGCAGACAGCAACACGGACCGAGGCAGTCGACGAACCATGGGATGCACGCGGAGGCCGCGAGTCAGGTTGAATCGGGCTTGCTGAATCGTTCGCGCGGCCCCGGTGATCCCCGACGTTC
>NZ_VWOX01000068.1 GCF_008629675.1 Roseiconus nitratireducens
GTCGGAATGGTCAAACCGGAACGTTGGACGCGGCCCCGAGCTGTCGACGTTGATGATCGAAGCGAACCACCAAATCAATCGTGCTGTTCAACCCGGGTTCGGGTGGAAGCGGCTTGAATCAGATGCCATGTCTGCTGAATGACACGTTCCGACTCGCGTAACCAACGCCAACGGATGCAACGTCCCGCGGCAGACCATTAGCCGGCACGACAATGTCATGTGAAATGCAACTACCGACAAACCAGCACCGCACCGACGCCGATCCATACACGTGGAAGGCCCCACGGGGCCGTCGTTAGCCGGTACGATGACGTTCATTGAATCACCGCTGCAGACACCAACACCGACCGAGGCAGTCGACGAACCATGGGATGCACGCGGAGGCCGCGAGTCAGGTTGGATCGGGCTTGATGGATCATTCGCGCGGCCCCGGTGATCCCCAACGTTCGTCGGATGATCAGAGCAGAACATTGCATGCGGCCTCGAACTGTCGACGGTGAAGACCAATGCAAACCGCCAAATCAATTGTGCTGTTCGGCCCGGGATCGCGTGGATGCGGCCTGGCGCGATGCGGCTCAAACCAGAAGCGATGTCTGCTGGTCATGACACTTTCCTACTCGCGTAACCAACGCCAACGGATGCAACGTCCCGCGGTGCTGTCACTAGCCGGTTCGATGATGACCGTTATATGCAACTGCAGGCAATCAGCACAGTAACCAACGCCGATGAATTGACCGTCCCACGCGACCACCGCTAGCCGGTACGATGACGTCGACCGAACACCCGCTGCCGAAACCTGCGCTGCCCCAACCGACCGAGGCAGTCGACGAACCATCCGATGCACCCGAGTCCGCGAGTCGGGGCGTTTCGAAAATGGAAGATCAACCGCGCGGACCGGGTGATCGGT
>NZ_VWOX01000069.1 GCF_008629675.1 Roseiconus nitratireducens
AGAGCGTGTGGTCAAAAAGCGATTGCAGCCAGACTTCGATGGGCAATCAAGATGCAAGCGAGCGTGACCATCGATTCGTAAACGCGGGACAGACGATCTCGTCTCGTTCCAATTCTGCGAAATTGCTTCAACCAAGAGATAGCACGCTCCACTGGCCACCGTCGTTTCCCAAGTCCTTCGCAATGGGCGGTCCCTTGTTGTGGTATTTCAGCTTCAATCCCAACCGATGCGAGCAGGTCCAGCAGGTCTTTTGAGGTGTAGCCTTGGTCGGCTCTGACGAGGTCAGGCTTTATGCGTGGCCGTCCCGGCGCCCCGCCGACGACCGGAAAAGCGAGCAACACGAGCGGAAGGATGAACCGGATGTCATGGTCGTTCGCAGCCGAGACGATTACCGCCAGGGGAATCCCTGCTCGGTCGGTCATCACATTCAGTTTACTGCCACAGCGACCTCGGTCGGTTGGGTTCGGACCGACTTTTCGCCACCGCACGGTGCTTTGTTCAACCCGCCATCAATCAAGACTTCCGCGAGGTTCAACCTCCCGGATGCGCGTAGCCTGTTCAGCAAATGCTCGAAGATTCGTTCCCACAAACCTTGTTCGGTCCACACATTGAGTCGCCGACGAACAGTTTTCTCGCTGACGCCGAGTTCAGTCGGAAGATCACGCCAGCCAATGCCGGTACGAAGTAGGAAGACCAAGCTTGTGAAGACCGTCCGGTTGTCGACGGGCTTTCTGCCGCGGGTTCCGTTCCGCTCCGCAGGCGGGAACAAATCGGCGATTTCGTTCCAAAGTTCGTCCGTGACCAAGCGACCAGCCATAGCTCAACTCCGTTCGGGGCTCCA
>NZ_VWOX01000006.1 GCF_008629675.1 Roseiconus nitratireducens
GATCGGCGACGGTAGCGATCTCAAATTCGCGAACGACGAACAGGACTCGCAACGAGAGAGTGTCGATGAACGCACAATCCTCCAATACGATCAAACTGCTTCTGGTTGAAGACAACCCGATCCATGTTCGCCTGATCGAAAGCTTGCTCGCCGACGCGAAGAGTCCTTCGTTCTCGCTGGAGAGTGTCGGGACACTCAGCGACGCCCACCAGCGAGTCAGTGAGGGCGCCCCGGAGATGATACTGCTGGACTTGACCTTACCGGATAGCGAAGGACTGCAAACGTTCCGTGAGATTCGCTCACAGGCGCCGACGCTTCCGATCGTGATCGTGACCGGCCTGGATGACGTGCGGATTGCCGCCAAAGCCGTGGAGGCCGGCGCACAGGATTACCTGGTCAAGAACCAACTAAGTCGCTCGACGTTAACACGATCGCTGCGATACGCGATTGAACGCACGCGTGTCCGTGATGCGGAATGGGATTCGCCGATGTTCCGGCTTGCCCAGCGGCAGTTTCTCAAGGCCGCGCAATTGATGGGGTTGGATGACAACATTCGCCAACGACTCCTGTTTCCCGAGCGTAACCTGGTCGTCACGTTCCCGTTTCGTCGCGACCAATACAGCGAGGTGGAAACCGTCTTCGGCTATCGGGTTCAGCACATTCTGACGATGGGGCCGACCAAGGGCGGTATTCGCTATCACCAGGATGTCAGTCTGGGCGAAGTCTCCGCGTTGGCAATGTGGATGAGTTGGAAGTGCGCTCTGGTCGGCTTGCCGTTCGGGGGCGCCAAGGGAGGCGTTCGGATGGATCCGACGGGATTGACCAGTCATGAACTCCAGCGGCTCACCCGCCGATTCGCCTCTGAAATCCACCTGATGATCGGGCCGGACAAGGACATTCCCGCTCCCGATATGGGTACCGACGAACGAGTGATGGCCTGGATCATGGACACCTACAGCCAGCAGGTTGGATTCGCCGTCCCGGCAGTCGTCACCGGCAAACCGGTGGTGCTTGGCGGAGCACGCGGGCGAACGGAGGCGACCGGCCGAGGCGTCGTCTACCTGGTAGAAGAAGCGGCCAAGCAGCTTCGGATGAACTTGTCCGAATGCACCGCCGTCGTCCAGGGATTCGGGAACGTCGGAAGTCATGCGGCCCAATTCCTGGAGGCTTTGGGCGTAAAAATCATCGGGGTGAGCGATGCGACGACCGGAATCCACAACCCCAACGGCCTGTCCGTTGCCGCGCTGCTCGAACACGTGAAGGAAAACCGTTTCTTGAAGGGTTGTCGCAAGGGGGAAGCGATCAGCAACCAGGAGCTGCTGGAACTTCGCTGCGACATCCTGGTACCGGCCGCCATGCAAAACCAGATCACGGCGGACAATGCGGAACGCGTCGATTGTCGGATTCTGGCGGAGGGGGCGAACGGGCCGACCACTTTGGAGGCCGATGAGGTTCTGAACGAGAAATCCGTCTTCATCATCCCCGACATCCTGGCCAACGCCGGTGGTGTCACGGTGTCTTATTTTGAATGGGTTCAGGATACGCAGAACTACATGTGGACGCTGGACGAAGTTAATGAACGACTGCATCGAATCCTGGTCGACGGCTTCCGCCGGACGGTCGGGCGGTCCGAGCAAACCGGCGTCGACATGCGCACCGCCGCGCTCATCGAAGGGATCGGGACCGTCGCCCAGGCAAAACTTGCTCGTGGTCTGTTCCCCTGATTGGTCTCCCGGCCAAAGCGAGCAGCGCGAATCGTTGCCTCAAGAGTCTGCGTGGATCGCCGCTTCAAGCGTCGGAGAGCTCACTTTCGCTTTTGAGGACTCTGCTACCGTCCTCCTGCTCGATCAGGTAGGCAGGTTCGTCGTCGCTGGCGTTCCGGGTGATTTCGCTGCCCTCGATCTCTTTGGTAACCTTTTCTTTGTACGATTCTTTGATTTGTCCCTTCGCTTTGCCACCTGACCAATTCCATTGGACGTATTGATTCTTTTGAAACTTTTGGCCCATCACGATGACTCCTGTGTTTGAATGGTTGTCGATCGCGGAACCGGCAGGGCAAAAGTCGTGCCACTCCTTTCGCACTTGCGAGACCTCTTTGGATCGTGATTTGCAGTGCAATCAGCGGCAAAGTGCTAGCCGCCGGTTGAGGCGAGGAAACCCGCGGCAAGCGCCACGCGGCTCATGTAAAGCGCTTCTGCCGAGCGCGTCTGGCAGCTCTTCATCTCACTTCCCCTTTTTGGTTCGCTGAATCGTGGACAAGCCAAACCTTAGAGAATGCCTTCGTCGCGAGACGAAGTCGGATCACCAGGCACTTGATGCTCGAATGGGACGTTATGACCTGTTCGGAGATCCGTCCCAATACGCAGCGTACCTACGAGGCATGCGACGACTTCATCTGCATTGCCGTGAGAGTGTCCGCCGGGTGTCGGCGGAACTGAATTTGCCACCAAGCACTGATCGGATTCTGCGTGCGATCGAAGACGATCTCGCATCAATCCATGCGCCGCTTGCCGATCGGGGCCCCGACAGTGCGCCTCCCGATGCCGCGAATTCGAGTGCCCGATGCGAAGCGATCGATGCCGCGGATTGGGGACGCGCCTACGTGATTGAGGGTTCGGCGATGGGAGGATCATTCATGGTGCGGTCAGCGAAAGACCAATTGCCTCCGGGCAGCGGAACTCAATTCTTGCAGCAACTATCACACGATGCCAAGAACCGATGGCCCGTCGTCGCCCAGGGACTGGCTGATTTCCGTGGCGACATCGACTCGGCCGTGCAGGCTGCGAAAGAAACGTTTCAGTACGCACAAGAATGTTTCGCGGTCGAGATGCCGGATGTCATGACGGAGTGAAACGGCTGGTCGTGCGGTTTCATTTCAACTTGCTGTCCAAGCCAGGTCGAGCGAGAGCGCCGTATCCGTCGGCTTGCGCCGACGGCAGGGGGCTGTCGCCGCGTCGCGGCTGCAGCCGATGCGGATTTAATCAACCCTCCTCTCCAAGAAGAGTTGAGCGTGGCTATGCCGGCGCAATGCACTCCGGCTAGCAATTGCGAGTGCGAGACTGATCGCAGTAGCTGGCCAGAGTCTGCAGCAATTCCTCACGCACGATCGGTTTGGTCAGCACGTCATTGGCACCGGCTTCGGCTGCCAAGCGACGCGTTTCACTCACGGCGTCGGCCGTGAGCACCAGGATCGGGATTTCGGTGTCCAATTGACGAATCCGCCGCGTCGCATCCAGTCCGTCCATTTCCGGCATTTGAATGTCGGTCACCACGCCGACGTACCGATCGCTGCCGTCGATTAGTTCCCGCAACAGACTGGATCCGCTCTCAACCACCGTCGCTTTCCCTCCGGCGGCTTCAATCATTCGACGAATGATCCACTGTGTCGCCCGGGTGTCCTCGGCGACCAGAAAGCGGCAACCGTCCAGCAGTTCTTCCACGCTAGCAGACAGGGATCGTGTCTCGTTTTCTTCAATCGGCAACTCCGCCGGAACCAGGGGAATCGAGAAGGAGAAGACACTGCCTTGCCCCATCTCACTTCTGACGTCCATTCGACCGTCCATGATCTGGACCAACCGCGAACAGATCGCGAGTCCCAGCCCCGTTCCTCCGATGCCCTTGGCGCGGCCTTTGGATTCGGACTGCACAAACGGCAGAAAGATCCGATCCAAGTCCTCCGGCGGGATCCCACATCCGGTGTCGGCGACCGTCAACACCAAGAAATCTTCTTGTCCCGGTTCGTGCGCCGCGGTCCGACCGACGGTCACATCCACCTGTCCGCCGGGAGAGAACTTGATCGCGTTGCTGATCAGATTCAGCAGCATCTGGCGAATGCGAATGGGATCCGACCGGATCGCTTCGGGCAATCGGTCGTCGTAGTGCAAAACCAGTTGGGTCCTGTTTTCCCGTGCCCGGACCATCATCAAACCAACGGAACGCTCCATCAAGTTCCTCAGTTCGATGATTTCTTCTTCGATCTTGACCCGGCCGGCTTCCAGCTTTGACAGATCCAGCAAGTCGTTCACGATTTCGACCAGGTACTCGCCATTCTCGCGCATCGTTCGAACGAGATCCTGCTGATCTTCGGTCAGCCGCGTGTCGAGCAACAAGTCGCACATTCCCATGACCGCGGTCATGGGAGTGCGAATCTCATGGCTGATATTGCCGATCAAGGCGCTCTTTGCTCGGCTGGCGGCGTCGGCCAATTGACGGCTGGCGTGCAATTCTTGTGTCAGAGCATGTCGCTCGACGGCATTGTCAATCACACGAAACAGGACGGTCGGATAGATCGCGTCTTTGGTGACGTAGTCCTGCGCCCCCAGCTGCAACGCATCACCGGCGTCCTGATTGACGGAACTTCCGGTCAAGACGATGACCGGATACCGTGGGATTCCGGCGGGCTCGCAAAGTTCTTTCAGGAACGATCTGCCGGAGAGCCGCGGCATATGAACATCAACGATCACGCAATCGATCGCGTCCTCCGCTTGGCAGATCGCCAACCCTTCGTCGCCATCGGAAGCTTCCAAGAAGTGATAGCGGCGAAGCGGGGCCCCCTTCATCAGCGCCGATCGAATGCGAGCCCGGTCTTCTGCAGAATCGTCCACCAAAAGGATCGTTTGGCTACGATTGGTAGCAAGATTCATCAAGGATTGCTCTGTTCAGTGGAGACAATGGACTTGCATTCGTCGACGATCGAAACTTCGTCCAACCAGTACTTCAGGGCCGATTGATGCAGCTGAATCATCGCGGCGGTGCTGAGACGTTTGACGTGGAACGCGTTTGCACCGGCCCGATAGGCATTGCGAATTTCAACGGGATTCGATGAAGTTGAAAACACCAATTTGGGAATGTCTTGCAGCCGAGGATTTGCGGTCAAGAAGCTGATTGCCTGCATTCCGCTCTCGCCGGGGAGCCGCAGGTCGCAGTAGAACAGCGTCGGCGGCCGCAGTTTCTCGGCCTGATCGATCAGTTCGCGAACGCGCCGGAATCGAGTCATCCTGATGGGACGATCCATCCGCGTGAAGGCCATTTCAAGGATCTGGTAGTCCTCGTCATTGTCTTCCAGGACCCAGATTGACGGAATACCTTCACTCATGCCTTGGGCTCCCAGCCGAAATGGATCGTCGTCCCCAGCTTTCCGTCCGATTCGACCGCCAAACGTCCGTTGTGCCGCTCGACGATTCGTCGCACGATGGTCAACCCGGCCCCGGAGCCGCCGCCGTATTCCTGCCGTTCGTGAAGGCGGCGAAAGATTTCGAAAACCTGCTGCTGGTGGGCGGGCTCGATCCCGATCCCGTTGTCGCGAACATAGACCACGTTGGATTGCAATTCCGGGTGAGCCTTTAGCGGCGAGTTGCGGACGTCCTGGGTCCCGATCCGGATCTCGACGGTTTCCTGGTCGTTGTACTTGATCGCGTTGGAAATCAGGTTGGTCAGGACTTCGCGGATGCAGGCAAAGTCGCCGTTGAGCGGACCCGCCGATTCGATCTGGATGTCCACATGGTCCGGCTGCGAGCCGGCGAACAGGATGTCTTGCGCCTGCCCCACTACTTCCTGGAGGGTGAATTCTTCCCACCACAAGTCTTGTCGGCCGGCGCGAGAAAACCTCAGCAGCCCGTCGAGCAGATCGCTCATTCGTTCGACAAGTTGCTTCAGACCTCGCAGGCTGCGATGGAACGCCTGGTCACCGTGGGTGCCCGCTTCCTCCAACAGGTAGATGTAGTGATGGATTCCACGCAACGGTTCCTTGAGGTCATGGGAAGCGGCGTAGGCGAACGCGTCCAGGTCTGCGTTCAACTGACGAAGTTCGCGGTTGATGCGCTGCACTCGAGCCGCCTGTTCGACAATCACCGAATTCAAAGTGCTCAGCAGCGTATCGGCGGTTTCTCGATCGGTAGCCGACCAAGGACGAGACGTCCCGGTGACCTCTTGAGTGAACTGCTCGAACGACTTTCGCGGACTCAGCCGTCCACTTTCATCGGTGACCGTCTTGTTGGGATCCCCGGCCCATTGAATCGTTTTCGCGTAAGGCTTGCGAAAGAACAGCAGCAGGCCGCCGTCACGTTGTCCCATCCGGATCACCAACAGCCCCGCCACCCGGTCCTCGTATTCTTTGGCGGCGGGAATCCAGCCCGAAATCCGGTCGGTGTAGAGGACCGATTGGCGATCCTGTTGTTCCAGGGCCGCGACGATTTCGCCGACTCGAGGTGCGTCCACGGTTTCACCCCAACGGATCTGGCGTTCACCGGTGCAATAGACGAATCCGTCGGCGTCCAAGAGGTCGGACATCCACGGCGCGGCGTTCTCCATGGACGTCAGAAAATCATCGACGTTGGCCAGCTTCGAAACCTCGCTGGTGATCCGTTCGCGGATTCCGACCTGCCGCTTCAGCACCGCTTCCTGACGACGACTGGTCAAATACGTCGACAGGACCGATCCGGCAAGCTCGCAGGCGTCTCGCTGGCTGGGTGAGAGCACCTTCGGCGTGCGGTGATGGCAGGCCACAAGCCCCCAGAGTCGACCGCCGCTGAGAATGGAAATGGACATGCTTGCCCCGACCTTCATGTTCCGCAGGTATTCCAGATGGATCGGCGAGATCGCCCGCAACTGGGAATAGGTCATGTTGATCGGCCGGAGCGAATCGTCCGCCTCGTCATCGCCTGTCACGGCAACCCGGCCGGGGAGCATCGGGATGGCGTCCGCGTGCACGTCGGCAAGCGTCCGGATCCAATTCAGTTCGTACAGTCGGCGAGCCGGAACGGGAATATCGCCAGCCGGATAATGCAGTCCCAAATAAGCCTCTTGCTCCTCACATTTCGCTTCGGCAATCACGCTGCCGTGGTCGTCCTCGTGGAACTGGTACAGCATGACGCGGTCGAATCCGGTGAACTCGCGAATCAACTCGATCATCCGTTGATAGAGTTCCTGAAGTTCCCGATTCTCCAATCCGGCGAAAACACGACCGACCAAATCTGCCGGTTGCCCTTCCGAACCGATGTCGCGCGATTCCAGCTCGAAAAACCCCAGTCCGTCGCAATGGTGGGCAGAAACGGTCAGCCCGGATTCCCCGAGCGCGAGTTCATCGCGACGAATCAGCTTCCCTTCCCGTGCCTGGGCAACCTGGTCCAAGAGGGATCCCAGCGTCGGAAGCGTCTGGTCCAGCGTTTTCCCCAGCCAACTGGGTTGGAAGTCGGACAGCCAGTGCGAAACATTTTCGCTGGCCGAAACGATCCTGCGATCGGCCATCCGAACAACGACCATGCAGCCAAAGGCCTGGATCGTGGCGGGAATGTGAATCGGTTCTCGATCGCAATTTGAAAGCTCGACAGGTCCCCGCAACGAGGTCCCAGGCAAAAGCGGGTCCATGAAAGCTTCAGGCAGTGGAAAGGTAGCAACGGGGTTCGCCACCCAAACGACGAACCGCCCAGATCTGCATCGATACTTTTTCCACGGACGATCGAGCTTTCATAGGTCGCGCCGCACATCGCTGTATTAGCAGACAAGTGGACGCATTTTACCGTCCGCGGGGATTCAGAAAAGATGGATTGCGACTCAGGATCCCCGAACGGTGGCGTTTTGAAGCCGCTTTCGCCACCGCCTCCAGCCCGTGGCCAACGCACCCGATCCGGGCTTCGGCAATCCCCGGCTTTTCCAGCCCCCCCCCGCTCGGGCCAAAGGTTCACTCAGCCGACCGCGGATCTTCGATCACACGAGCCTGCGACAAATACTGTTTTGAGCGCTGGACGTAACGCGCAGCCGCGTCCCGCAACCCGACTTTGTCGGCGGCGGACAATTCTCGGATGCCCCGCGCCGGCATGCCCACCGCCAGCGTCCCATCGGGTATCTCGGCGCCTTCGGGGACGAGTGCCCCGGCACCGATCAAGCACCCGTTTCCGATCCGCGCACCGTTCAGAACGATCGCGCCCATCCCGACCAAACTGCCGTCGCCGATGCTGCAGCCGTGCAAGATCGCTCGGTGACCGATCGTGCAGTCGACGCCCAAGGTGATGGGAAATCCGGGATCGGTGTGCAGCACGCACAAATCCTGGATGTTGGTCCGATCTCCGATCGAAATCGGTTCCTGGTCGGCCCGCACGACGGCGCCGAACCAAATGCTTGCATCGACCCCCAGGATCGCGTCGCCGATCAAGACCGCCCCGGGCGCGACCCACGTCTGTTTGGAGGCATATTTCGGTGATTGGTCACCCAGCTGAATGAACATCCGGTCGTCGCGGTCGTGTGATGGAGTGGAGGCGACAGGTTTCTCTGTCACAGGATGGCACCTTTGACGCTCGGCAGTCTGCACGGTTCACAACCTTCCCTTCAACCGCAAAAGGCAGCAAACGATGTCATTCTCCAAAAACCGACGATTGAAACTCGAACAACTTGGTGCCCGCCGAATGATGGCCGGGGACATCAGCCTGGACAATGGCATCTTGGAGGTCGAGGGCACCAACGACAACGACACGATCGAGATTTCGTACAAGTACGACGACGGCGAGATCGATGAGGTGTTGGTGGTAATCCGTGACGCGGACGGCGACATCGAAAAAGATCGTGATTACGACGTGGAGGACGTCAATTGGATCATGGTGGATGCCAAAGACGGTGACGATACGGTGGTCAACAACACGGACATCAACATGTCCGCCGACGGCGGCAATGGCGATGACACCCTGATTGGCGGAACCGCCGCGGATTACCTGTTCGGCCAGGCGGGAAATGACACCCTGCTGGGACAAGGCGGCTTCGACTACTTGGACGGAGGCCTTGGCAACGACGATCTTCGCGGCGGTGACCAGGATGATCAGCTGTTCGGCCGTGAGGGCAACGACACCGCACGCGGCGGATCTGGCAATGACTTGATCTACGGCGGCGACGGATCCGATTCCCTTTTTGGCGAAGATGGTAACGATACGCTGCACGCGGACGCAGGCAATGACACCGTTGACGGCGGAAACGGAGACGATTCTCTGTTTGGTGAGGCCGGCGTGGACTATCTCTACGGTCGGGCCGGGAACGACTTTTTGCGTGGCGATGACGGCGACGACCGGATGTATGGACATGACGGCGCCGATCGACTGTACGGCATGGCCGGTAACGATTGGATGTACGGCGGAAACGACAACGACACGATGTATGGCGGTGATGACCGCGACTACATGTACGGTCAAAACGGTGCCGATTCCATGCAGGGACAAGGCGGCAATGACTACATGCGGGGTGGCGACGGCAACGACATGATGTGGGGCCAGGACGGTGCCGATTCGATCTACGGCGACAACGGCGATGACCAGTTGATCGGCAACGACGGCGACGATTACCTGCGTGGCGGCGACGGAAATGACCGGATGTGGGGCGTCAACGGCGACGACCGCCTGTACGGTGACGCGGGCAATGATTACCTGTATGGCGGTAATGACGACGACCAGTTGTTCGGCGGCCTGGGGGCGGACCATCTGTACGGTCAAGCCGGCAATGATGAACTCGACGGCGGGTACGACATTGCCAACTACGACTGGTTGGATGGTGGTTCAGGCGCGGATCGCTTCACGCAACACTTGAAACGCATCAGCCCGATTTCGTTCTACTTCGTGTCGACGGCGTACTTGATGGACTTCCAGTCGGCCGAAGGCGACGGGATCTACTACGTCTACCACAGCTGATCGGCAACAAAAGACAGGTTGAACTCCGCCCAACGCGAGCGGGCACGGGGATCCCCGTGCCCGCTTTTTGGCTTTACAATTCCGGACCGATCCGCGTTTTGACAAAGCCTGGCTGAAATGCGGAATTCCGATCCGATCCGTTTGCCTGGAAGGTTGCCGCTGGTGCCCAGTGATCTCGCCCAACATTGGGTGCTCAATCCAGAAATCGATTTTCTGAATCACGGTTCTTTCGGGGCGACCCCCAGGGTGGTCCTGGAGGCGCAACGAGAGTTTCTGCAACAGTTGGAACGAGATCCGATTTCTTTTCTGGCCCCGGAGCGGTCGTTGCTGCCCCGATTGGATCAGGTTCGCGCCTTGCTCGCGGACTTGGTACACGCTCCGGATCAAGACATCGCCTTTGTGCGAAACGCGACCGAAGGCGTCAACGCGGTGTTGCGGTCGTTTCCATTTCGCAGCGGCGATCAGGTGTTGGTCACCGACCACGGCTACAACGCCTGTAACAATGCGGCGAGATTCGCGGCGGAGCGATTTGGTGCAAGCGTCGTTCACGCGGAAGTGCCCTTCCCGATCGAGTCGCCTGACGCGGTGCTGCAAGCCGTGGAAGAAAAAATCAATGGTCGCACGCGTCTGTTGTTGATCGATCATGTCACCAGCCCGACCGGGTTGGTTTTTCCGCTGGCGGAGCTAATCGCATTGGCACACCAACGGGGCGTCCGCGTGCTGGTCGACGGAGCCCATGCGGCGGGAATGCTGCAGGTCGATTTGAGTCAGTTGGATCCGGATTACTACACCGCCAATCACCACAAATGGCTGTGTGGTCCGAAATCATCCGCGTTCCTGTACGTGCGACGCGAGTTCCAACCGGAAATCCGCCCGACGTCGATCAGCCACGGAGCGAACCGCGATTCGTACGGGGTTTCCAGGTTCCTGGCCGAATTCAATTGGTTGGGCACCTACGACCCGTCACCGTTGCTCGCGATGCCGCGGGCCCTCGAATTCCTGCGCACACTGGTTCCTGGCGGTATCGAAGGTTTGATGCGGCACAATCGTCAGCTTGCGCTCTCCGCGCGAGATCACCTGCTGACGGCGTTGGGCCAACCGGCCCCATCACCGCCCGAAATGATCGGCAGTTTGGCATCGGTCCCGCTGCCGATCCACGGGCAGAATATCGATTCGAAACTGGAAACGTTGCGAGGGCGGCTGGCCGGTGAGTTTCGGATCGAGGTGCCGATTTTTCGGCTCGCCAACGGGGTCGCCTGCGTCCGCATTTCGGCTCAAGCCTACAACGACCTGGGGCAATACGATCGGCTTGCCGAGGCGTTGGTCCGATGCGGATGTGGCAAGAAGGGGTAGGTGCGACTTCACCGGCATGCACAGCATGCCCTACAGATTGCATGACCTCGAGTCGCGAAGCGGCGACAGCAACACCACCTCAGCGAGAAGAGGTGTCATCTTCCCCCGGTGCCACGCCCACATCTTCGCCCTCCGACAGGTCGCCTCCGTCATCGGTCAGGTTTTCGCCGACAGAATAAACCGCAAGCGAATCAAGCCTGTTGACAAGCTTCATTGGTTTTCCGTTGAACGGGTCCGTCGTGGTCGGCGGCGAAAGCGACAGGGATTCAACCGAAAGTTCATTGGCGGGATCGGTCGATTGCCAGGCGGACAAGATGCTCAGGGCACGACTCTTGGCCTGCACGCGGCGCAACGCGACGATCCCCTGATGCAATGCGGACCAAGACAGTCCCGACAGGGAGCCGCCAGTCGAAGGCTCAGCCGAGTCACCAAGGCCGCTTGGGTCGGCGGCCAGGGACTGGAAAGATTCCACTTGCTTCAAGTACTGACCCACATCGCCCGACAACGCTCCGATTGTGGCGGACGGCAGTTGGCGGTACGAGTCGATGCCGAAAGCCCGCTCGGTGTCCAGCATCCGCTGGAAATTGGAAACCAACGTCTGCTCGTCGCCGACCAACGCGACCAGTCGCTGCCGGACTTCGGGCGACAAGCCCCCCTGGTACAGCAATCGCTCCGCCAGATCCAACCCGGTCAAGCGAACGGCGAAGCTGGTCAAACCGTTGACCAACAGAGGCTGTCCGCCGATCAAATCGCTCCATTGCACAATGGCGATCGCGTCAGCAGCAGCCTGGTCGGGTTGTCCATTGGCCAGCAGCATCAAGCCATGCCCCTGAAGCAGCCTGGCCGCGGTGCGGACTTCACTCTGGCGTTCGATCACCTGCTGCATGAATTCCGCCGGCGGCAGGGTGTAGTCCAATCCTGGCTGATAGACCGGTCTTGCGGCGAGCTCGCGAATTGCGGGGACCAATTCCGGGTCGGAAGCCTCGATTTCGGAAGCGAGCTTCGCGCCGGCGGCTTCGATCTCTTCAGGATCATTTGTCTGGGCGGTGGCCTCTGCCAGACGTCGATCAAACTCCTGCAGAGACGTTTGACGCTGTGCCAGGACGACAGCTGCGTTTTCGGACTCTGGAACATCCTCGGGCCGAATTTGCTTCAAGCTGACCGGCTTGCCGTCTTCGCGCAGCGGCTCCAGCTGCGCCTCGAACGACCGCCGAGCGTTCCAGATCCACAACGCCACGAGTCCGAGGAGGACAACCGCGGTGCCGCCAAGAATCACGGCGATGCGTTTGAGCAGGGATCTGGGCTTTTTCGGTGCATTCATCTTGAAAACCTTTGCGGCGACGGTCGTCGGTTAGCGTGGCGACGCCGACAAGAGGCAGAAATGCCAGCTTGCGTGGGCGCATTGATTTGGAAGATTATTCCGGCAAGTAACGTTTGGCCGCTGCCGCGATCAGCACCGGAAACGCGACGGAGACCGCCAAGGCCATTGGCAACCACTGGTTGCGTTGGGCAAATTCTCCCAGAGCCGAATAGGCCACCGCGACGCCCAGGTTGCTGAGCAGGATTGCTGGCAGGAATCGTCGCCAACGCAATCGATGAATTCCGGCGATCAACACGCTGGCCTCCGCGAACACAGGGACGGCACGCGTCAGCACCAGAACCGATGGCCCATAACGGTCACTCATCTGCCGCATCCGCAGCAGATCTTCGCCGCTGGAGAACCACAACGCGAACCGCTGTCCCCAGCGACGCGCCAGCGCAAATCCGATGATCGCCCCCAGGTTCATTCCCGTCCACGTCGCCAGCGTGCCACGCCACCAGCCGAGTTGCCAGCCGCTTAGCGTGCTGATCACGCTGGACGGAATCGGAAGCAAGATATCCGTTGCCAGTAGTCCCACGATCAGCGCGGCGGTTTTCGGAACCGACGGCGGATCTTCGGCCACCCCGCGCAACCAATCCTCGAACTGACCGCCGAAAAACAGGAACGGAAGCACGGGGACCAGCAGCACGACGCACATCAACGGCAACGTGCGGAACAGTTCACGCATCGACCGGCCGCTGGAAGTCGACTTCGTGGTATTCGAGCGCCCATTCACGCATGAATCGGACGCGCACGGGATCGATGCGGTACACGATCAGGTCCGGATTGTCGATCGAACCCAGGTAGTTGCGTAGCAGCGGATTCTCATCCCAAATCGATTGAAGTGTCTTGCGATCGTCCAGAACGGTTGCGACGCCGGTGATCCGAACCTGGTCGTGATGATCGCTCAGATAACACAGCTCCACTTTGGGATTCGCCGCAATCTCAGCCGTCTTGTGATAGTTCTTTAAGTTGGCAACGAAGACCGTGAACCCTTCCGTGCGGACCGGGGAAACGGGCCGCAACCGGGGTTGGTCTTCCTGGACGGTCGCCAGATAGGGAAACCGATCTGCGGCGATCACCTGCTTGGCGAGGTCAAACACCTGTTCAGGGCGGACCGGTTCGGGTTTTGGTTGGCTCATGCAACAAATTATAGCGGCCGAGCCGCAAATCGGCGGGCCTCCACCGTGCCGTGTGACTGCCCTCCCCGTGTCGGTTGGGTCATCCACGATGCCGTCACTTTGTCTCTACAATGTGGTTTTCCCACCGGCTTCCTTGGTTCCCCATCCTTCACGAGTGGATTGCCCATGCACAACGCGATGGTATCACTTTTCGCGGCGACGGTCCTTCTGGTCGCCCCGGGCTCGAATTGGCCCGAGTACCGCGGCCCCGCCGGTGACGGGCACGCCGACTCGGCGGACCTTCCGGTCAAGATCGACGAATCGGTGGTGCGGTGGAAGACGCCGATCCACGGCAAGGGATGGTCATCGCCGGTCGTGTGGGGCGACCAAATCTGGTTGACGACGGCCACCGAGGATGGCAAGGAAATGTCGGTCATTTGCGTTGATCGTGACAACGGAAACGTGGTCCACGACAAGGTCGTCAAGCAAAACGCGGAGCCGGCTTTTTGTCATCCGATGAACAGCTACGCGACGCCGACGCCGGTCGTGGAATCCGGCCGGGTTTACGTCCACTTCGGGAGCTACCTGACCGCTTGCTTGGACACCGAATCCGCGGAGGTGCTCTGGCGGCGAGAAGATTTGGAATGTGACCATCACCGCGGTCCGGCGTCTTCCCCGATCCTGTTTGATGGCAAGCTGTTCATCGCCTACGACGGATTCGACCAACAGTACGTGATTGCGTTGGACGCGCAGACCGGAAAGACCGTCTGGAAGAAACAGCGGGAAATTGACTACGGAACCGACAACGGGGACCGCATGAAGGCCTATTGCACCGGTCACGTCATCGACGTCGCTGGAGAAAAACAGCTTGTTTATCCCAGTGCCGTCGCAACGATCGCCTACGCCCCCGACACCGGAGAGACGTTGTGGACCGTCTACCACGATGGGATGAATGCGTCGGCACGGCCGTTGTACGGAGAAGGGCTGTTGTTCTTGACCAACGGCATGGGATCGATGGTGGCCGTCAGCCCCGACGGTACCGGTGACTTGACGGCCTCCCACGTCGCCTGGTCGGCACAAAAAAGCGTCGCCAAAAAGTCCTCGCCGCTGCTGGTCGACGGCGTGCTGTACATGAACAGCGACGACGGGATCGTGTCCGCGCGAGACGCCAAAACCGGCGAAATGCTTTGGCAGCGGCGGGCCGGTGGCTCGTTCGCCGCGTCACCGGTCTTTGCCGGAGGCAGGATCTACCTGTTCAACACCGACGGGGAAACCTTCACGATTCAGCCCGGCGACACCTACCAACTGCTCGCGGAGGGAAAACTGGGCGACGGTTTCATGGCGTCGCCGGCAATTGTCGATGACCAACTGATTCTGCGCAGCAAATCGCACCTGTACCTGATCGAAAAGTAGCCGCCGGCAAGGGCGTCCCGGTCAGCGGGACAAATTGAAGATTCCCTGATCTTCACGGCTGCGAAAACGAGCGTAGAACTGATTGCCGTTGACCGTCGCCGTCATCCGATACTCTCCCATCAGCGGCAACCGCGCGGAAGATTCGAATTGATTGCAGGTTCCTGGCACCCGATGCAGTGTGGCGGGGTAGACGAACGGGATGACTTTGGCGAATCGCCCAGCAAACAGCGTTCGATAGGTGTTCGTGTCGACCTGACGCACACGAGCCCGAAGCGGCCCACGGTGTCCGGTCGACGCGCTGGACCAACTGCCGGCCCAGCGACCGCTGGGACTGGCGGCCCATGCCGGCGAACTCAGAAAACCGAAGACGAGCGTCAGAGCGAGCAGCCGTGAAATCATTCTTTTCATCCTGCAGCGGAGGCAATTGTGGCGGGCACCACCGGTGTTGGAGCCCGGTGCATCGTCCACCCTGGAAAGAGCAGATCGTTGTGAGGTTTGACAAACCAGTAGTCCGTCCTGTTGCGGATTTCCAGCGGTCGACACAAGATTTCTCCCAAATGGCCTGCAACCAGGAAAAGAAAACGCTCCAATGCGTTTCAGTGGCGCCACTGGCACCTGCCGAACCGGCAACGCGCCGGTTTGGCAAGCTGCCGAGCGAGTCCGAGCCTCGGATCCGTGGCTGACGGATCCAGGTGACCGCCGGCGGCCGGATGACGCCGTTCCGCGATGGTGCCTGGTCGGTGGTGATGTGAGGGCGGAGGAGCTCGACGACCCGCCGGGACACCCGATTCAATTCTCAATGATGTGCGATGGCGAACAAACAGGAAGAGATTCCGGAATGGTTTTTGTGGTTGGGTGAGAACTTCGGCAAGGTCTTGTTGCTGGTGGTGCTGCTGCTGGGGCTACTGTTCGGCGTCGCATACTACATTGAACACCGGCTGTCAGGAATCGAATCACAACTGACCTACGTCCCGCCGCGCAGCTACCAACCGCCGGATCTGAGTCAATACGACAGTGGCGACGTGACACCGGACCAACTTGCCGATCGGCACTTGGTCTACGTCCCGGTTTATTCACACATCTACTACGAAGGCGGGTCCCCCTACCCGTTGGAAACGACGCTCAGCATTCGCAACGTCAGCCCTTCCAAACCGATCTACGTCAGTTCGGTCCAGTACTTCGACACCAGCGGAAAACTGGCACGCCGTTACGTTGATCAATTGATCAAGCTTGCACCGTTGGAAACCATCGAATTCCTGGTCGAGCGACATGACAGCTCCGGCGGCTCGGGAGCAAACTTTCTGGTGGATTGGCGAAGCGATTCCAAAGTCGACGCCCCTTTGATCGAAACGGTCATGGTGGGCGTGGTTGGTCCCCAAGGCATCGGCTTCGGGAAACAGGGAATCGAAGTCACGCCAGATTCGGAACCCTAGTGTTTTCAACTGTCCCGCATGGACGCACCACGACGGGATTGCCCCACCAATTGGAACGATGCCAGTTCCCATCAAAAGCATGGTGAGCTGAGGTGAACAAGCGGCACGGCGCCAGCCGCCGGTGGAGGCGAGAAAACTCGCGGCTAGTGCCACGCGGCTGACCCAAAGTGGCGTTGTCCAGCTAGCGGTTCGCCGGTCCCTGCGCTGCAATTCACCGCGCTTTGATTGAAAGATCAAAGCGGGCGGTAATCCAGATCAAACGCCGCAGCGACCGCTTCATTGGTGACGCGACCCTGGTAAACGTTGATCGCCTCGCGTAACGGCGAGGGCCGGGCGATCAATCCGTCGGGACCGAGATCGGCAAGCTTGAGCACCCAGGACAACGTGGCGTTGCACAGTGCGAAGGTGCTGGTTCGTCCGACCGCGCCGGGCATGTTCGTGACGCAGTAGTGCACGACTTCATCGATGATGAACGTCGGATTGCTGTGGGTCGTTGGTCGGCTGGTTTCGATGCAACCGCCCTGGTCCACCGCCACATCAATGACCACGCTGCCGGACTTCATTCGGCGCAGGTCCTCGGCTCGCACCAGTTGGGGCGCCTTGGCACCGGGAATCAACACCGAACCGATCACCAGGTCAGCCCGTTGCAACTGTTCCAGGATTGTGTGACGATCGCTGTACAGGCAATTGACGTTGGCCGGCATGATGTCGTCCAGGTAACGCAGGCGATCCAAATTGACGTCCAGGATAGCCACGTCGGCTTGAAAGCCGGCCGCGATCTTGGCGGCATTGGCGCCGACAATGCCACCGCCCAGGATCGTGATGTGGGCGGGCTGGACACCCGGAACTCCGCCCAGCAGGATCCCCCGGCCCATTTGAGGACGCTCCAGGTACTTGGCACCCTCTTGAATACTCATCCGGCCGGCCACTTCGCTCATCGGCGTCAACAACGGCAATCGGCCGGCCGAATCGCGAAGCGTCTCATACGCAATGCATGTCGCGCCACGATCCAGCATCGCTTCGGTCAACGCCTTGCTGGCGGCAAGGTGAAAGTAGGTGAACAGCATCTGCTCAGGGCGAATCCTTTCGTATTCAGCCGGCAACGGCTCCTTCACTTTGACGACCAAATCGGCCTGGCCAAAGACCTCCTCGGCCGACGTGACCAGTTCAGCTCCGGCCCGCAGGTAATCGTGGTCGCCGACACCGGAACCAAGCCCGGCCCCCGCTTCGACCAGCACCCGATGTCCCCGCGCCACCAGTTCTTCGACTCCGAACGGCAGCATAGCAACGCGGTATTCGTCCTGTTTGATCTCGGTGGGAACACCAATCGTGATGGGCATGCTCGTCGATCCTTTACCGTTGAAAGAAAAGTGGAAACGGAGTTCCGCCGGTTGAGGTCGGAAAGTCGGTCAATCGGGGAGTCGTCGCAGCCTTTGTGGTCAGAAAGTGGCTGACCGGCAATCACCACGCTCCGCTGAGCCTAGCTGGTTCAACTGCCCTGCATTTGTGGGTCAAGTCGCCGGAGGTCCATCCAGCGATCAATGTCCGCGTTCTCTGGTTCACCCTCCCGCGAGCGGGAGGGTCGCGGAGGAGCCCCGCGACGACGCGGGGAGGGTTATTGCTGCGACATTCGTTTTTGACATTTGTTTCAGGTTCTACCCTCCCCGGAGTCTCGTTCCTCGTCTCCGACCCTCCCGCAAGCGGGAGGGTGAAGTGGCGAAGCACGTCGTCGCTGGTCACAAATCCTGGCTGGATAATCCACTAGCTGGACAGCTTAAAGTCGCGTCGTCCAGCCGGTGTTTGTCGCGGATCCGCGTCTTCGTGCAACGGTCCTTCAGGAGAACCTCGCTGGGCGTTATGGCAACAGGTAATGGCGGGCGGTTTCCGCAAAGGCGTGGCACTGTTCTTCGCACCAGGCTTGCGGCTTTCCTAATTCCCCGGCCATCAGTTCGGCGACGACGGGCGCGGCGTCCAACGAAGCCTGCGCATTCAAAAACAGTGCCCGGGTGCGTCGGGCCAAGACGTCTTCAATCGTCCTTGCCATTTCATGACGGACCGCCCACAGTACCTGCGACCGCCGAACCGTCAGCTCGGGATGAACGGGATTGGCCAAAGAGGGATCATCGAGCTCCAGCCGCTCAATGGCTTTCAGGTCACTGCCGTACCACGACCTCGGGCTGCTGCTGTCCACTTGCATCGCACCATGAATGCGTCTCGAACGCGTCTGGCAATCGGTTGCGGAAAGTTTCACATTCTGAACCACGGTATCGACGCAGTCTTCGGACATCTTTCGGACCGTGGTCCACTTGCCGCCGGTGATCGTGATCAGACCGGAGTCGGAAACGCGGATCACGTGATCACGCGAAAGCGAGGCGGTCCGGGCTGACTTGTCGCCTTTGACCAGCGGCCGAATTCCGGTAAAAACGCTTAGCACGTCCTCGCGTTTCGGGGCCCGTTGCAAATACTCCGACGCGGTCTCCAGCAGGAATTGGATTTCCTGTTCTTGCGGCGCCGGCTCGAATTCCGCGTGATCGATCGGCGTGTCCGTGGTCCCGACGAGTGCGTGCTGGTGCCAGGGAATGATAAAGATCACTCGGCCGTCGGACGTTTTCGGCACGATCATGGCCGTCTCGCCGGGAAAGAATTCTCTGGGGAGCACCAAATGGATGCCCTGACTGGCCGCGACCATGGGTTCGCAATCGGCCTGGTCCAGTCGTCGGACGTCATCACAAAACGGTCCGGCCGCGTTCACCACCGACCGGGCCCGGATCTGCAACTCCTGGCCGGTTTCTTCGTCGACGCCGATCACCCCGTCGATCCGACCACCGGGTTCGCGGTGCAAGCCGGTGACGGCGAAGTAATTGATCAGGCAGGCACCGTCTTCGTGTGCGGTTTGCGCCATGTTGATCAATAGACGCGTGTCATCGAACTGTCCGTCGTGATATCGGACGGCACCCCGCAATTGATCGGTCCGAATGGCCGGAGCCAGAGAGCGCGCCACTTCGGTGGACACGATTCCCGAGCGACCGAAACTGTCACCGGTTGCCAGCAGGTCATACATCTTCAAACCGATGCCATAGAACATTCGTTCTCGAAAACCTTGGCAGGGGATCAGGAACGCCGTGTCGTGGACCAGATGCGGAGCGTTCTGCATCAGCAAACTTCGTTCGCGAAGTGCGTCGCGCACCAGCGTCACATTGCCTTGCCGAAGATAGCGCACGCCCCCGTGCACCAGTTTGGTGCTGCGACTGGAAGTGCCTTTGCCGAAATCAAACCGCTCCAGCAGCAACACATCCAATCCGCGGCCGGCGGCATCCATCGCGGTACCGATTCCCGTGGCTCCGCCGCCAATCACGATCACGTCCCAGGCCGCCTGGCGGTCACGGACCCGCGCCACCGCGCGATCCCGATTCAAAGAAAAGCCGGTCATGCTTCGGTTTCCCAGGCCTGAGCGCGGTGCAGGGCTTCGGCCCATCGGCTTCGACGATGTTCCACCTCGCTCTCCGAAAGCGAGGGTGTAAACACTTTTTCCGCCTCCCAGATCGATTCAATTTCGTGGATGTCTTTCCAGAATCCCACGGCCAAACCCGCGAGGTACGCCGCGCCCAACGCGGTGGTTTCGATCACCTTCGGGCGAACGACAGGCGTCTTCATGATGTCCGCTTGGAATTGCATCAAGAGATCGTTGGCCGACGCTCCGCCATCGACCCGCAGTTCTGCGATATTCATTCCCGTGTCTTTCTGCATCGCATCAAACACGTCCGCGACCTGAAAGGCGATGCCCTCCAGCGTCGCCCTGGCGATGTGACCGCGGTGCGTCCCCCGGGTCAGCCCCACCAGTGTGCCGCGGGCGTAGGCGTCCCAGTGCGGTGCGCCCAATCCGGCAAACGCCGGCACCAGATAGACGCCATCGCTGTCGGGAACGCTGCGCGCCAGCGATTCCACATCCGACGATGATTCGATGATTCCCAGCCCGTCACGCAGCCACTGCACCGCTGCGCCGGCGACGAACACACTGCCTTCCAAGGCGTACTCGCGACGGCCGGCCGCGCTGCACGCGACGCTGGTCAGCAACTTGTTTTCAGAACGCTGCGGCTGTTCGCCGACGTTCATCAACATGAAACAGCCGGTCCCATAGGTATTCTTGGCCATCCCGTGACGTGTGCAATTCTGGCCGAACAAAGCAGCCTGCTGGTCGCCGGCTGCGCCGCCGATCTTGATGGTTTCTCCGAACCATTGCGCGTCGGTTTCGCCATAGACCTCGCTAGATTCGACGATTTCGGGCAACAACGCCGCCGGGATGCTCAGCAAATCCAATAGCGATTCATCCCATTGGCAGGTGCGGAGATTCAAGAGCATCGTCCGCGACGCGTTGGTCACATCGGTGACGTGGACACGGCCACCGGTCAACTTCCAGATCAGCCAACTGTCAATGGTGCCAAATGCCAGCTCGCCTCGTTCGGCCCGGGCACGTGCTCCGGGAACATTCTCGAGCAACCAGTGGATCTTGGTGGCACAGAAGTAGGGATCGATCAACAATCCCGTGGTGTCACGGACTTGCTGGCCGTGACCGGCCGCGACCAGGGAATCACAATAGCCTGCCGTGCGACGATCCTGCCAGACGATTGCGGGGTGAATCGGCTGTCCCGTCGTCCGGTCCCACAGCAGCGTCGTCTCTCGCTGATTGGTGATTCCGATCGCTTCCACGTCGGACGCCTTGCAATCACATTTGGCCAGCACCTCAACCGCCACGGCATGCTGGCTGTTCCAGATCTCGTCGGCGTCGTGCTCCACCCAACCCGGCCGCGGGTAGTGCTGTTCGAATTCCTGCTGGGCGACCCCGACGACCGAACCGGCGTGATCGAACAAAATGGCCCGCGAAGACGTGGTACCTTGATCCAGTGCCAGAACAACGCCCATGGTTTCAATGCCAACGGTGGGGGGAAGAAAGTGGGGAATCGTCCCAGCTTAACGACCAACCGGACAGCCGTTGACGGAGCCTGCCGCGGATTCGATCAACATTCGGCAACTATTCACCCCACCGTCCGTCGGTGCGGCCGGCAGCGTTCAGACAGTCACCTCTGGGCCGGCCAACGCGAGTTTTCTGAATCTGGGCAATCTGCCGATTTTTTTTCCGTCTTCCCAGCCAGGTCTGGCCTGCCGATCCGGAGAAGCCGATAATCATTCCAGCGCACCACTGCCACAGGATTCGCAATTGTCCACTGTCTGCCGTCTAACCACCGTTGCTGCCCTGCTGCTGCACTCCTTGTTCGGGTGTGGTCTGCATCATGCAATGGGGTGTCGCGTGCACGATCACAACGGACATGAATTGGCACACCGGGACGCGGTGTCTTTACCGCCCGTGCATTCCCACCCAGGTGTCCACGCGAAATCATCTTTTGGCGATTCGCGGCAAGAGTCTCCCATTTGTCATGATCACCACCATGATGCGCCGAGGAGTCCGGTTGCTCACAGCGATTGCCGCACGACCGCGTGTGAACCCGCCGCGGACATGCCCACCGACACCACGATTCGGTCCAATTGCGATTTGGGCGGGCCGGCCTGGACCTCCAGCGGCTGTGGCTGCGGACAGAGCCCCTGTGAGGGGAACTTGCCCGGATGCCATACGGAGCTGGAATGCAGTTTCTTGCAGTCGGATGACATCGGATTTGCGATTGATTTTCCGTTGATCGGGTGGGCTCCCGTCGATGCAGAGCCGAAGTGTGACGCATCTGTGTTTCGCCTTGCTTGCATCCAATGGCATCGGACCACGCTGTCCGGCAGCGATTCGCACTCGCACTGCGCGGCGCTCTGCACCTGGCTGATTTAAGGCGTTCGCGTCCGAATCGGACGAGCGTCCCCGACGCGCGAATTTGTCTTTTCAAACGGTTTCAGCCGACCTGGATCGGATAGGGATTTCCGAGAACCGCCCTGCGCGGTTGGGAATCCGACGGGCTGAACCGAGCCGGTCCATCCATTTTCGAGACTGCAGAGATGTCCAGCAAATCATTGCGGGGAGCGCGGATCCGCGCTGTCATCCTGACCCTTGTTTCCGTCATTGCCGCCTTGCTAATCGGGGTCGCGTTGTTGACGGACCTTCCCACCCGCTGGGGATGGCGCACCGATGCATCCCCGGCTGTCGCCGACCATTCCGAAGTTGCCGACGATGATCATGCAGGTCACGATCACGGCGGGCATTCGGAAACCGAGTCAATCGAACTGAGCCCCCAAGCGCGGGCCAATCTGCGTCTGCAGACGGATACCGTCAAAGTTGGTTCGTTCACCCGCTACGTCGAGGTTCCCGGGGTGGTCACGCAGTGGCCCGGCCAGACGCACGTTTCGGTCACATCACCGTTGACCGGCGTGATCAATGCCATCAACGTTTCTCGCGGCGAACTGATCAAGAGTGGCACGCCACTCTTCCGGCTCAGGTTGACGCACCAGGACCTGGTCAAAACGCAGGAAACGTTCTTGGCCAAACTGGGCGAAATGGACGTTGAACGACGGGAGATCGAACGCCTTTCGGACGTCGCTCGATCGGGCGCCGTCGCCGGAAAGACGTTGATCAACCGCCAGTACGAGCGAGACAAGTTGGATGCGGGACTTCGAGCCGAGCGACAGTCTTTGTTGTTGCACGGGTTGACCGAAGAGCAAATCGACCGGATCGAAAAGACCCGGACCTTGATCCGTGAAGTCATCGTCTACGCGCCCATTCTCCACGATGACCAATCACTTCATCACGAATCGCTGCATGACGAAGCTTGGAAGGACTCCCCATCGCGTGAGACGCAATTGACGGCGTTTCAGCCTCCGGAGTCGCCCCATCCGCAACACTTGGACACCAGCTTTCTGGTCACGGAACTGGAGGTGCGTCGCGGAGAATCGGTTTCGGCGGGACAGCAGCTCGCGCAGCTTTCCGACTACAGCCGACTGCTTATCGAAGGACACGCGTTCCAGCGGGACGGCGACCTGCTCCGCCAAGCCGCTGCGACCGGCGCAGCGTTGCAGGCCATTTTCGAGGGCTCCGGTGAAGCCCGGGAAACGGTTCAAGATCTGAAGGTGGTGTACATCGGCAACGAGGTTGGACGCGAGTCACGGTCGTTGCCGTTCTATGTCGGCTTGGACAATGAAGTGGAACGGTCCGAAGTTCGCGGCGATAAACGGTACGTCAGTTGGAGGTACAAGCCCGGACAACGGCTGACCGTGCGGTTGCCGGAGACGCAGTTGGACAACGCGATCGTCGTGCCCAAAGCGGCGGTCGCTGAAGAGGGCCCGGAACGATTTCTGTTCGTTCAAAACGGCGACCATTTCGATCAGGTTCCGGTGCACGTGCTGTCGCGGGACTCGGTGAACGTCGCGATTGCCAACGACGGTCAGGTCTGGCCAGGCCAGACGATCGCGATCAGCGGCGCCCACCAGTTGCAAATGGCGCTGAAGAATCAATCAGGTGGCGCCATCGATCCGCACGCCGGGCACAACCACTGACCCAAGACCGCATTCGTCCAGAAAGCGAATCGCGACACGTCTCCGGCACGCAAGAAACCATTCGCCGTGACGACGATTCTTTCCACACAGTTTTTCGACTGCCTTTCACGGCAACGATTCCAAGGCGGCTTCGCCCATGCTTGACAAAATCATTTCGTTTTCGCTGCACAACCGGACGCTAGTCCTGGCCGTTGCCGTGATCCTGTTGGGGGTCGGTACGTGGCAGACGGCGCAATTGCCGATCGATGTCTTCCCGAATTTGAACCGCCCCCGTGTGGTGGTCATCACCGAGGCGCCGGGGATGGCGCCAGAGGAAGTGGAATCCCTGATCACCTTTCCGCTGGAGACGGCCTTCAACGGTGCCAGCGGCGTGATGGCGGTCCGCAGCAGCAGCGGCACCGGGATCTCGGTCATCTACGTCGAATTTGATTGGAACACCGACATCTACAACGATCGCCAGATCGTCAATGAGCGGTTGCAATTGGCCGCCGAACAATTGCCCGCGGGCATCAACCCGACCCTCGCCCCAATCTCGTCGATCATGGGACAGATCTTGATGTACGGGATGTGGAGCGAGGGCGAGAAGACGCCACCCATGGAGGTGCGGACGTTGGCCGATTGGGTCGTCCGCCAACGCTTGCTGACCATTCCCGGTGTGTCACAGGTTTTCACCATGGGCGGCGGAAGGATGCAGTACCAGGTGCTGGTCGATCCGGACGCCCTGCGCACCTTCGGGATCACGATGCACGACGTGCATGAGGCTGTTTCGCGATCCAACCTGAACGCCGTCGGCGGTTATTTGGATGACCGAGGGGCGAACGAACTTTTGGTTCGCGGACTCGGCCGCGTCCAGACACTTGAAGATCTGCGGAAGCTGGTCGTGGTGATGCGGGAGGATCGCGCCATCACGCTCTCGGAGATTGCCAAAGTGGTGCAAGCTCCGCAAGTCAAACGGGGCGATGCGTCGGCCTTTGTCCGCGCCAAGGATGGCGCCGTCGAAGGAGGCGACGCGGTGGTGTTGACGATCAACAAACAGCCCGGAAGCGATACCCGCGCGGTGGACGATGCGATCCGTGATGCGCTCGAAGAGCTTCGTGTCTCACTGCCCGACGACATCCGCATCGCCAACATGTACTCCCAACGCTCTTTCATCGACCGGGCGGTGGAAAACGTCGTCGAAGCCCTGTCCGATGGCGGCGTCTTGGTGCTGATCATCTTGTTTTTGTTCTTGTTGAACTTTCGCACCACGTTCATCACGCTGACCGCGATTCCCCTCTCGATCGTAGCCACCGCCTGCGTGTTCGCCCTCTTCGGATTGAGCATCAATACGATGACCCTGGGCGGAATCGCCGTCGCCATCGGCGAACTGGTCGACGATGCGATCGTCGACGTCGAGAACATTTTTCGCCGGCTGCGCGATAACCGACACAGCGACCATCCGCGATCGACGCTGAAGGTCGTGTTGGACGCCAGCACGGAGGTTCGAAGTTCGATTGTGTTCGGAACGGCAATCGTCGTGCTGGTCTTCATCCCGCTGTTCGCGCTTCAAGGGATGGAAGGAAAACTCTTCATTCCGTTGGCGATGGGCTATGTCGTTTCGCTGCTCGCCTCGCTGGCAGTCTCTTTGACGGTCACGCCGGCATTGTCATCCCTGTTGCTGGTGGGTGATCGAACCTGGAAGTTGGTCGCGCCCCTGCTGGCGGCCGCCGTCTCGGCTTTGACTTTCTACTGGGTCATTCCGCGCTTCTTTGACGTCCTGGGATCGCCCGATCCGTTGCCGGGCGATCCGATCTGGTGGACGCTGGCCGGCACCCCGTTGTTCTGGATCCTTTTGCAGGTGGCCGAACGTCTGCTCGGCGGTGCCGAAGCCGAAGAAGGACGATTGCTGGAGGGGCTGAAGGGAATCGCCGCAACGGCGATCAACTTCAGCACACGATTCCCCGGTCCGGTGTTGGGTGTGGCCGCCGTGTTGGTGCTGTTTTCCGGGATCGCGTTGGTATCCCTCGAGCGAGACTTTCTGCCGCCCTTCAACGAAGGGAGCGTGCAAGTCAACGCGCTGCTGGCCCCCGGCACCTCGCTGGCCACCAGCAACGAAATCGGGAACCGGGTCCAGGAACGGCTGCTGAAGATCCAGGATGTTGAAACCGTGGTGCGGCGAACCGGACGTGCGGAATTGGATGAGCACGCCGAGGGAGTGAACGTCAGTGAGTTTGTGTTGGAGATCGCCGATGGCGTGGATCGGGAAAGAACGATTGAAGAAATCCGAGAAGCCATGGATGAGATTCCCGGAGTGGTTTCCAGCACCGAACAACCGCTGGCCCACTTGATCAGTCACATGATATCCGGCGTCAAAGCACAAATCGGTATCAAGCTCTACGGCGACGACCTGGACATTCTCCGCCGGAAAGCCCACGAGATGAAACAGCGGATCGCGGACATCGAGGGCCTGGCCGATGTGATGGTCGAGCAGCAAACGAACATCCCGCAATTGAGAATCGAGCTCGATCGGGATGCCCTGGTCCGCTACGGGTTGCATCCAACCGATGTGATGGAACTGGTCGAAACCGCGATGAATGGCCAGGTGGTCAGCCAGATTTTGAAAGGGCAGCGGACGTTCGATCTGTTGTTGCGACTGGATGAACCGTTCCGCGAAGACCAAAGCAAATTACGACGGATGGCGATCACGCTACCGGACGGGGGCACGATCGCGTTGGGCTCGGTCGCCAGGATCTACGAAAGCGGCGGACCGAATACGATCAAGCGAGAACAAGTCCGTCGGCGGATCGTGTTGCAAGCGAATGTTTCTCAGCGAGGGGTCGTCGACGTCGTTTCGGATATCAAGTCACGATTGGCAGAGATGGAATTGCCGCCAGGTTACTTCATCGAATACGGCGGCCAGTTCGAGAGTCAGCAATCGGCGACGCGTCGGCTGGCGATTCTGTCGGTTGTCGCGCTTGCCGGCATGTTCCTGGTCCTGTTCACACTCTTCTCCAACGTGAACTTCTCCCTTCAGGTTCTTGCCGCGTTGCCGACCGCGTTCATCGGGGCCGTTGCGGCCTTGGTCCTGACCGAACAGAACCTGACCGTCGCCGCGATGGTCGGTTTCATTTCGCTTTGCGGCATCGCCAGCCGGAACGGGATCCTGCTGCTGAATCACTATCTGCATCTGGTTGAGTTTGAAGGGGAGCAGTGGACGCGGTCGATGGTCCGGCGCGCGGGCCAGGAACGGATGGCGCCGGTGTTGATGACGGCACTGACCAGTGGCATCGGTCTGTTGCCCCTGGCGTTGGCGGCGGGCGAACCCGGCAAGGAAATCCTGTACCCGGTCGCGACGGTGATCGTGGGCGGATTACTGACCAGCACTCTGGCCGAATTCTTCGTCCGGCCGGCCCTGTTTTGGACGGTCGGCAGGTCGGCCGGTGAACGCATCTTGCAGGAACGTGCCGACCGCGCCGATCAATTTGAAACACCTCCGCCGCGTCCACCGGCAAAACAGCACCGACGCGAACCCGTCGAAGTTTGAGGGGCAACGTCGTCGAAACTGAAATCACTTTGGCGGATCCGAAGGTGGCACGGTGTCGCGTTTGGTCCCGTCTGGATTCGATAAGGAGTCATCAAAGATGATGTTTTCTCAGAACTGGAAGATGGTCGCGCCGCTGATGCTGGCGACCGCGTGTTTCCTGGGCGGTTGCAGCCAATCGACCGATTCCACAGCCGAGGTCTCAGGATCGCAAACGCATGCCGATGGCGACCATGAAGGCCATGACGATCATGCCGGGCACGAAGACCACGCGGAACATGAGGCCGGCGGGCACCCCGAACATGGCCCCCACGGCGGAGACCTGATTGAACTTGGCAACGAGGCGTACCACGGTGAACTCGTGCACGGCGAAGACGGGGTTTCGATCTACCTGCTCGATGGTGCCGCGAAAGAAGCCGTGACGATTCCCGCCGAGTCGCTCAGCTTGAGCCTGAAGCACGATGGCCAAGTCCAGACCTTCGAGCTCGCAGCCAATTCGGACGCTGCCGCCGGAGGGAACGCTCAATTCACGTCCACCGAAGCGACGTTGGATGAATGGTTGGACGCAGGCGCCGAGGGGGCCATCACCGTGGAGATTGAGGGCAAATCCTACACGGGAAAACTCAGCCACGACCATGATCATGACGAGCACGGTCACTAGCCGTTGAGCAGACAATGAGGGGATCATGCAAACGGTCGGGCCGTTGGCCCTCGGCGTCTTGATGTTGCCGGTTTCCCAGCCCTGACGGGCTGGGCTGGGCAAACAAGCGGGCTTTCAGCCCGAGAAGCGTGATGTCCCGTTGATGCCGACACGGTCTGTTGAGCACAACGGGTCGGATGCGATGCGGTATGTTGGTCAGCTGTTGGAGGTGTTTGCGGCATGGTCCGACTGTTTCCGCAATCGCTTGCCGCTATGTTTTTTCATGCCCCGTTCGGAGTGCTTTCATGACGGCCAATCCGACCCGACAGTTCTACGACCGGATCAGTCACGCGTACGACCTGATCGCCGATGGCGGCGAACACGTGGCCCGCGAAAAGGGCTTGGAAATGCTCGGTGTCCGCCCGGGCGAATCCGTCCTGGAAATCGGCTACGGGACGGGTCATTCCTTGGTTGCGCTGGCCCAGGCGGTCGGTCCCGACGGAAGAGTTGCCGGCGTCGACATTTCCAGCGGCATGCGTGACGTCGCAGCAAAGCGGGTGCGGTACGAAGGGGTGGAAGATCGTGTGGAGTTGTTGGTCGAATCGGTTCCGCCGATACCTTTTCCCGACGACCAGTTCGACGTTGTCACCATGAGCTTCACCCTGGAGTTGTTCGACCTGGAGGCAATTCCGGCAGTTTTGGCCGAATGCCGACGCGTGCTCAAACCGAACGGACGCCTGGGCGTCGTCAGCATGGCCACGGTCTCCGACGGGCAGTCGGAAAGCCTGCTCGAAAAAACCTACGTGTGGATGCATGCCCATTTTCCGCACATCGTCGATTGCCAACCCATCCCGCTAGAGAAACTGCTTGGCGACGCCGGGTTCGCCTTGCAGAAGCAGGAGCGGATCGAGTTGTTCACGATGCCCATTGCAATCGTCGTCGCGGGCCTGAGTGAGTGAAGCGATTGTCGATGGACCTTGCTTGACTCCAGCTGCGAAGCGACGACGGCAATCCGTTTCTGCGAGGGGCGCGGCAATCCTTCCCTCGCTGCGCTCGACCCTCCTTAGAAAGGAGGGTGAATTCAATTCACAACCTTCGAGCGGGACGGTGAAGATTGTTCGCGAGCGTTGGCTTCACGCCGACGTCTTGGCCAACCGTAGTTTGGACAGGGCCTCGTAGGCGACCACCGGCGCGGTCAACCGTGGTTCCACGCCCTCCAGGGCCTGCATCACGGTTTCCACGATCTCGCGATTCGTCCCCCGCTTGTGGAATTCCTTCAGGGCATGGTGGGCCACTTTGTGGAATTCCGGACAGCGGCTCGATCGCGTCAATCCGCTCAGCACCGCAGTCAGGCCGGCGGTCCCCATTGCCGCGACGCCCTCGGCGGCAATCCACGCCACTTCCTTGCTGTCATCATCCATCGCATGAACCAACCCCAGGGCGGCGACGGGATCGCCGATTTCTGACAGGGCTTTTGCTGCTTCCCAGCGGACCTGTTTGCGAGGATCGACCAATTCGGAGATCAGCGCCCGAATGACTTCCGGGCTGTGCGTCGCGACCAGCGACTTGCGAGCCTTTTCTCGAACCACGCCGTCGTCCGACGCCAACTGTTGAAGAGCCGTCTCGGTCTCCTTGGAATCCATGTCTGCACCGTCGAAAGGGAATTGTCGTAACCGATCGTCTGACCGACGCGCCGCTTCTCACTGCGACACGTGGCGGCTTCAAAGCCAAGAATCTGAAGTTTGAAATGATCCACCTGTGGCCTGGTTGGACAACACCACTTGAGGATCGCGACGCTCGCCCGAGCGTGAAAAACGGGGTACGACCATCGTCTGCCGACGGTCGCTCCACCCTGGCCCATGATTCCAGGGCTTTCCATATCCGAGTGGCGTTGCCGGGGGCTAGTATACGGTACACAGCCCCGTTCCATCACCTGGGCGAACTGAGTTCCGAACAGGAAATCCGGCCGCCGAACTTCGAAACGATTGCGTCCAAAATTTGTACCGAATCGGGTTGCGAAGTTGAATCCACCTCCTTTGCCCGAACGACTCTAAAAAGACATCTTTGAGATCGCGTCGGCATGTTTTTGCAGCCAGCGTCCTGTCCGGCTTTGCGAACGCGTGCCGGATGGTATGAATCGGATACATTGGCGTTCGCCGGAGAGGTTTTCGTGCGGGCGGCCCGTGATGTCGCGTGACGCCGCAATCGCCTCACTCACCGATTCGCCGCCGTTGGCGTGGTCGGTTTTCGCAGATGGTGGTCCTCACTGATGAACCTGACCCGCGACGCCCAGGCGGCAGCCCAGATCGACGCCATTTGCGACGCGGTGGAGGCGGAATTTCGTGCCGGCGAGTTGGTTTCCGATCAGCAGTGGTCCAGCCGAGCCGAGGATTGGCTGAGCCGTGTGGAGCCGAAGCGTCGGGACTGGCTGTCGCAGGAATTGCAGGCGCTTCGTGACGACTTGATCGGCCAATCGACGAATGCGGAGTCGGCATCCGGCGGAGTGATCCCCAAAGGGGTCGCCGTGTCAACCTGGCGTGCCGTTCACAGCTGTCCGGCCCTCCAAGACCTGACCTTCAATGCCCGATCCCAGCTAGCGACGCAGATGCAACCCGCCGCGTTTGACGCAGACCAATCGCTGCTCCGGGCAGGCAGCCCGGCCCCCGGCTTGTTTCTGCTGACAGAAGGTTCGGTCGAAGTGATTTGCGGGGAAGGTCCGGACCGCCAGGTCATCGATGTGGACGGGCCCGGTGGCGTCCTGGGTGAGATGTCGCTGCTGACCGGTTACCCCTGTTCGGCGGACGTCCGTGCCGCATCGCCGGTGAAGGCCTTGTTCCTTCCTGCACCGGCGCTCCGTCAGCTTCGCGAAACCCGCGACGAGTTCGACCTTGCCTTCAGCCGGCTGGTCAGCCAACGCCTGGGGGCCCGACACCGCGACGCCTTGTGCGGAAAAAACCTTCACGGGTACCTGTTGCAGCGATGTGTCGGTACGGGAGCCATGGGGGTGGTGTATCGTGCGGAACAAGTCTCCGATCGGACAACGGTGGCGCTCAAGATGTTGCGGCACCGCTTTGTCGCCAGCCCCAACGTCGTCAATCGCTTTCAGCAGGAGGCAGCGCTGCTTCAGCGTCTGCAACACGACAACATCATTTCTCTGCGGGACCACTTTGTCGCGTTTCATACACGCTTCATCGCGCTGGACTATTACGACGGAGCGGATTTACGGTCGGTCCTCAGCCAACTCGGGGCGATCCCCGGAGCGACCGCCCGAGCCATCCTCGGTCAGATCGCCGCCGGACTGCGACACGCACATCAATGCGGCGTGCTGCACCTGGACCTCAAACCCGCCAACGTGTTGGTCAATCGTGCCGGGCACATTGCGATCACCGATTTTGGGCTTTCGCGATTGGTGGGCGCCGAACAGACCGATCGCACGCTGGTGGGGACACCGGCTTACATGCCACCGGAACAGTTCTTGATGACCGACATCGGTGCCCATTGCGACTGGTACGCCTTCGGCTGCGTCGCCGCGGAGTTGCTGTCGGGCAACCGGTTGTTCGACGCAAATCAATCCTCGGCCCTGTTGGACCAGAAGTTTCAACCGCCGGAGTCAGGTCGATTCGGTTCTTCGACAGACGAGGCATTGGCCGAGTGCATTCGATCGGCGTTGCAGCCGGTGATCGCCGATCGTCGCTTGGACTTGGGGCACATCGCCGCCTGGTCACGGCCGGTTCCCGAGCTGACCTCGCGTTTGGCCGAGTCCTCGTTTCAGCCACCCGACACCGTAGGTTGACACCGATGCATCCATCCGAAGGTAATCCAGAAGATTCCGTCACCGCCTGGATCGGCGATTTGAAAGCCGGTCAGGACGACGCGACACAGAAAATCTGGGAACGCTATTTTGCCCGACTGGTTCGGGTGGCTGCCCGGAGGATGGGTTCGGCTCCACGCCGGATTGCGGACGAGGAGGACGTCGCGGTCAGCGTCTTTGACAGTCTTTGTCGCGGTGCGGCCGAAGGCCGTTTTCAGCAACTGCAGAATCGTGACGATCTGTGGAAATTACTGACTGCCATCGCCGGCATGAAGGCGGTCGACCAAATCCGCCGCCAGACCGCCCAGAAACGCGGCGGCGAATCGGTACGAGGCGAATCGGTGTTCGAGGGTTCCGGCGATCGACCCATCCGTAGTTTCGGCGACCTGGTGCACGGCGAACCCACGGCGGACTTTCTGGCGGTGATGGAAGAACAACAACAGAAGATGTTCGAACTGCTACCGGACGACTCGCAACGGCAAGTCGCCACCCTGCGCTTCGAAGGTTACTCCAATCAAGAAATTGCCGAACGGTTGGACATCTCCTTGCGCTCGGTAGAACGCAAGCTGAAAGTCATTCGCGAAATCTGGACCAGCGCGCTCGGTCCGACCGAAGACAGCTGATTGCCTCGCACCGAGTGTCACTGCAGCCACGCTCGGCTGAGCCAGGTCAAGGCGGCAGCACCACCGTCTGGCGACGGTGGCTACATGAATGAGGCCGCAGCACCACCGTCTGTTGGCGGTGGCTACATGAATGAGGCCGCAGCACCACCGTCTGGCGATGGTGGCTACATGAGTGTGGCCGTAGCACCACCGTCTGGCGACGGGGGGCTACATGAGTGAAGCCGCAGCACCACCGTCTGGCGACGGTGGCTACATTGGCGTTTTCATTGATTGACAGCTGGCCCGTAGGAATCACCCACGGTTTTATTCTTTCGGGAAGAAAGGAAATAGCTGACGGATTTCTTCGTCGCTGGGCTGTCGGCCGTACTCGCAAATCTCAAACGCTTCGGCGTACTTGATGTCGTCGGCTCGGTCCTCGCCGTACCACCGAATCAAGGCGGCGCGATAGTTCTTCGCTTCGCCGGACTGCCGGCGGTCCCATCGCTGTCGCAACCACTCGTAGCGTAATTGCGGCTTGGACTCCGGCGGCGCTTCGGCCATCTCGTCGGCACTCCCCAGCGCACCGCCTTCAAAGGTCTGTGAAACCAGGGCGGTCAACGCATTGACCTTCTTTTCAAACACGTCGTCGATTCCCACGGCGATGTCGGCCTCGAACGGATAGGGTTTCTGAAAACGGTCGCTGGAGTAGAGAAACACGGGATTCTTTTTCAGTGGCGGCGTGTTGGGACAGAAGTAAGGCACGGTGACCATGTAGGCGGCGTCCTGGACCAGCACGCCCGTGTAGCGGTGGTCCGGATGGTAGTCCCAGGGTCGGTGGGCAATCACGATGTCGGCATCCCACTGGCGAATCAGCCGCGTGATCTTCCGCCGATTCTCCAACGTCGGTATCAATTCCCCGTCGTGGATGTCCAGGACTTCGCTGGTCACTCCCAAGCGCCGCGCCACCTCGGCGGATTCCGCCGTCCTCCGTCGCGCCAACGGTCCGCCGGCTTGGCTCCAATGGCCAATGTCTCCGTTGGTCACCGAAACCAATTTGACGTGATGCCCCTGTTGGGCCCACATCGCCGCCGTCCCGCCGCTTTTGTATTCCGCATCGTCCGGATGAGCTCCGAAACAAATGATTCGAAGTTTGGGTGCTTCGCTCGATTCGGAAGACTGTGCAAAACCCTGTTGGGCACCTCCGGCAAACGCAACAACGGCCATCAAGAGGATGAACTTTGAAAATCGCATCAAAGAAACTCCCGGAATCGGTAAGGAAGGAAGATCGGAGGGGTGGTCCCAGGCTGTTGCTGAAAACGTCAGCGAAACCGTTCGGTCGATCACGGTCATGGTGCTGTGAATCGGACGAATCGGGCAGACGGAGGACGTGCGGTGCCTTCGGCTTCGTCTGAACCGAGTCGACATCGTCGCCACGCTGAACCTGGTGGATGGAATTCACGATTATATCTGCCCCGCGGCATCATGCGGGTCCGGCGGGCTCTTCCATTCGGTGGGCCCGTCCATTCGGTGGGCCCGAGTGGCCGGTCGTCCAGTCGGAGCCGATGGGGCGCCCGCGGTGGTGCCACGGCGGTCTGATACAATCCCTGACGCTCCGACGGCCTCGGACGATCTTTCAAAATTCCACGTGCGGGAGCGCGTCAATGCCTCTGTTATTCAAATGCTTCTGTCTGACCACCTGCGTGTTGCTGTTGTGTCTGGTCGGATGCCAGCCAGAACCGCCCCAGCCCGTGGTCACCGAAAACCAAATCGACGCAGTGCGCGCCTACGAAGCCGCAATCGCCGCGGAGGAGCAAGCCAATCGGGGCGACATGATCGATTCCCTCGAAGAATCCGAACCCCAAGAAATCAAGACGCAATAGCGGGACGCGCATGAAAACACGCCGCCCGACCTGAGGTCGAGCGGCGTGCAAACGTCGCATGGTTGCGTACCGACGAAAAACCTAGAGCTGTTCGTCGATCGTCTCCTTTGCAGCCTTGGAACCCAGCGCCCCCCACAACCCGTAGGGACTCTGTGCACCAGGCATGTTCTTCAGCGCGGCGGTTCCGCCTCGCCAAACCACAGCATTGTTCTGATTGCCCGCTTCGATCGAATCGGTGACAAACGTCACGGCACCGTCTCCCATCAGGATGTGCGCACCGCCTTGGTGGCGACTGGACACAGTCATAATCGACGGACCGTTGGAGTCGTGCGGGATGCACAGAGCACTGTTGGGAGGCAGAATCGAGTGCACGTTGGACTGTGCGTTCTGACTATCCGCCCAGCGAAAGCCGCGCCCCTTGCTGGCGCCTTCCAGGTTGCCTTGCGTCCAGAACCTTGGCCGAGCCGGATCGATCATCGGCGAGGTGTCTTCGGCACACAAGCGAGGATTGTCCCGGATTTGGGTTTGAGCCGGTTGGCCGCCCGGGTGCCGCTTGGCACGGGTGCGGTTGTCAAAATCACCGAGGTCAGTGGCAATCTCGCCCATCGCCATCGTATTGGAAAGTCCGTCCAGCACGTCCCGGAATCGGTTCTGATTGTGCAACGTGAAGAAACCACGGTTGGCCGCCCGCGAATGCGTAGCGAAGTCGGTCGCAACGCCTGGATTCGCCGGTCGAAGCGCACCCTGCATCGTCCGCCAGAACGAATCGCCCATGCCCATCGCGTAGTTGGTCCGGCCCAGTGAGGGCAACCCCTGTCCCGGATCGCTAGGACAACGCAGCATCGGGATTTCGGTCGCCCAGGGGATGTACTGGATGTTTTGCGGCGTTGGGCCCATCGGAGGCCAAGGGTTGGTCGTCGTTCCGATTCCGGCCCCCGTGTCGCCATCGGTTCGGGATGCGTTGGGGTTGCTGATCTGCTCCCACAAGCCCTGCTGTTCGAAGAACGGGCTCATCCCCACCAACGCGCTCAGACGCCAGTAGTTGTGGTTGTTGTATGAGGTCCACCAATTGTGCCCGCCATCGCCAACATCGGTTCCGACGCCGTGCATCGGAAGTTGCTTGTACGCACTGTGATAGTTGTGGATGGCCAAGCCGATTTGCTTGAAATTATTGCTGCAACTCATGCGACGAGCAGCTTCACGCGCGGCCTGGACGGCCGGCAACAACAGCCCCACAAGAATGCCGATGATGGCGATCACCACCAGCAATTCAACCAACGTGAACCCGCTCCGGTTCACTTTACTTCTTCTCATTTTGGCTTCCCGAGAATAACGACTAAGCTCCACGGCCTGACAGCCGGCCGTGGATTGGACGCAGTACTATAGTAGCTCGCGGGATGGATGCGACCCGTCTAACGCAACTAATGGCAAGGCCGACGACCTTGAACGATGGGGGAGTCCGACGACCACCACCCGCGCGGGTCGATTCAGCCCCTCCGCAACCGTCGGTGTCACACAATTTGTCCCGTCGTTTCAAGGCATTGGTTTCTATTGATGTCACGTAACCCTCCGGCTCGCGCACGAGTCACGGAGGAACTTGCGATGACGCGGGGAGCGCACGTCCAACGCAATTGATGTCAGCTGGTTCTCTCTGGGGAGCGCCACTTTCAATCAAAAACACCGTGATTTGCAGTGCAATGAGCGGCAAGGCGCTAGCCGCCGGTTGATGCGAAAAAACCCGCGGCTAGCTCCACGCGGCTCACCCAAAGTGGCGCTCTCCAGTTAGACGCCCTGCCCAATAGATGCTCTGACCAAAGGGTCGTACCTCGCCTTTGACCCTTCCGATGTGGAGGGGAAAGGTCGATTGCGAGTGATTGCACCGTCAAACAAAAAAGGCAAGCGGGTCATGGACCCGCTTGCCAATGCTTTCGATCGGTTCGTTAGAAGCGTGTTACTGTTTTTCGATCACGCCAAATGCCACGCGCGCCCCGGCATCGCCGGTCGGCTGGGTGAACTTGTCCTCGCCGGCGTGAATCATCAACGACTTGCCAACAATCGCGTCGTCGCCACTTAGACTGATGACTTCATCGGTCATCTCGATGGTCGCAACTCCGTCTTCGTTGGCTTCGATGTTCCCCAAATCGCCGACGTGCCGCTTTTCGTCACTTGGCTTGCCATGCGGTTGGTCGGTAGGGTTGAAGTGACCACCCGCCGACTTTCCCGTTTCCTTGTCGGACAGATCGCCCTTTTCGTGGACGTGGAATCCATGCTTCCCGGGTTCCAACCCCGTCACCTCGCCGGTGACTTTCACGCCGCCATCGACCGCGGTGAAGGTCACGGTGCCTTTCACACCGCTGTCGCCGATCGGTTCCAAGTTCGCAACCGCGACCATCGATTCGGAGGCAGCCGAATCATTGGAATTCGTCGACGCCGCGTCTGTTGAAGTGGTCCCGGATGACGGCATGGGCTGCTCAGGCGTCGTGGTGTCCGGCACCGTGGTATCCGGCGCGGCAGGTTCCGGAACGACGGTGTCCTGATCCGGTCCCTCGTTGCAACCGAAGCACAACAGCGTCAGCAGCAACAGTGAGCTTGTCTTGCGAAACATCATTTTTCCTCGTGATCATCGGGTCGATGCAGATGGCCGCGGGAAGGTTTCCGCGGGTGTGGATTACTCGGTGTATGAAAGGGTTGCAAAATCGATGCCGAAGCCCGCCAGGAACGCAGGCACCGACGAAAGAGCGCGAAATCCGTGACGTCCTTCCTGGCTCGATCGCTAAGAAGCCAGCATGAACGCCCATCCCCCGAACAGCGCTTCCGAGGGGAAACTGCCCCTCGCGGATGGTGGAACCGCTCGTGCCAGGACGGTCAGGCTGTTACCTGCCGATCCGATCAATGCCAATCTCGGTGGCTACTAAACGCGGCAACGCAACTCGTTTCGGTAAGCGAAGTTGCGAAACAACCTCGATTCTGATTCGCGGTCAGGCATGGCAGCTGCGTCCGAGCTGACGCGAAACGGCCGCAGCAGCGATGGCGAGCGTGACAAACAGATTTCGCCCTTTGCAAACTTCCGGCCTCCTTTCAGAAACGAGAAATCCAATGAAACCTGTCGTTCTTGTCGCTGGCCGCGCAAGCAACATCCAGCAGCAGGCGGGACTCCTCCTGGGCGATTGTTCCAAGTTGCGCGTCGAACACGTGTGGGACGCTGACCAGGCGATCGAACGTCTGGCACAATCCCGTGTCGATGTGATCGTCGCGGCCTTTGATTCCGCGTCTGGAATTCCAACTGAATTCGTCGATCACGTCCGCCGGACTCACCCGCAGGTGACGATGCTCGCGTTGACCGCCCAGGGCAGCGAATCGGAAGCGGAAGAGGCTTTGTCGTTGGGTGTGGCCACGTATGTTCCCGCCGCCCATCTGACGCAGCGACTCCAGCTTGCCGTGTCTCGGTTGATCACCCGAGGAATGGTGGACCGCTGTCGCAACTTTGCCGGCCGACGATTGGCCGAAGAGCGTTGCCGCTACGAATTGGACAACGATCTGTTCATGATCGAACCCGTGGTCAGTTCGCTGCACCGAACGATGGCAAGCATGGAGGTGGGCGATCCGTGGGATCGGATCCGGGCCTGTACCGCCTTGGAAGAGGCGATAACGAACGCCATTTTGCACGGCAACCTCGAGATCCGCCGCGAATTGCTGGCGCGACTCCGCAGCGACACCTCGGGTCGCGAACTGAAGCACGTGATTCATGGCCGCAACAGCCACCCAGAATACCGACAACGGAAGGTGATCATCGACTCGGAGATCACCCGGGATCGAGCGAAATTCGTGATCCGTGATGCTGGCAACGGCTTTGATGTCCGCGAATACTCTCGCAACGATCTGCGAGACCTGTTCGCAATCGGTCATGACCGGGGTCTGAATTTGATGCACCGGCTTTCTTCGGAAATTCGTTTCAACGACGCCGCCAACGAAGTCATGCTCGCGACCGTCAGGCCGCTATGATGAACTGAGCGCTGACGGTGATTCTGAGGGGCATTCCAGGAGGTGGATTTGATGAAAAGCGTGAAAGTGTTGTTGGTGGACGACGTCCCAGCGAATCAACGTGCATTGAAGCGTCTGCTGCGACGGCGCGGGTGCGAAGTGACGACCGCTGATCATGGACTGCAAGCGGTGGAGCAATTCCAACGGAATCCGTTCGACGTCGTCCTGATGGATCTGCAAATGCCCGTCATGGACGGCTACGAGGCGACCGCCAGAATTCGACGTTCCGTCGCGAACGGTGGCGCGGACATTCCAATCATCGCGATGAGCGCCCGCGGTACCGAAACCGACCGTCGTGAATGTTTGAGTGCGGGAATGAACGATTGTGTGCCCAAGCCGGTCGATATCGACCAACTGTTTGAGACCCTGTCGTCGATCTGCGATCCGCCGACCGACTCGCCCGCGACTGCCGCGGATCCGTCCGATCAATCGAGTTCTTCCCAGACGGCATGTAAGCAAACGCTTGACGCGTTGGCGAGCCTGCCCGTCTTTGATCGGGCGGGTGTGATGAAACGGATCCAGAATGACCAAGCCATCTTTGAGCTGTTTGTTGAAACGTTCGACACGCAATCGGACAGTTTGCGGTCAAACATCGCTCAAGCGTTTCAGCGGCACGACTACCGCGGGGCGGCGGCGGCGGCGCATCGGCTTCGAGGATGCGCCGCAAACCTTGGCGGCCAGCGGATCCTGTCTTGTGCCGCGAACATTGAGCGTGCTGCGGAGACGGAGGATGATGACGTGATTCGCGCCAACCTGGACACCCTGCCGGGACTTCTCGCCGAACTCCGCCAGTCGTTGAACCTGGACGTTAGCAAAGCCTCTGTCGACTGACAGGCCGACCGCTCGGAAACACGTCTTTTGCAATACATGAATGCGGCAATGTTCGCAAAATCGCACGGAGTGCAAGCCGACTCTCGAGAATCAACGCACCGCCTACCGCGCTGCCTTTTCAATTGTGAACCGCAACGAAGTGCCTGCGTCGGAACTCTGCTCAATCCAGATCTCTCCGCCGTGGGCCTCCACGATTCGGCGGCAGTAGGCCAATCCGATTCCGGTCCCCGGAACGCCCGTGAACTCGTGGGCTCGCACAAAGGGCGAGAACACGTCGGCGATCCGATCCGCCGGGATGCCGATTCCGTTGTCGTCCACACCGACCAACCACTCCGAGTCTCTCTGCGCAACCCAAACCGAAACGGACGGAACCCGCTCCGGATGGCGGTACTTGATTGCGTTGGAAATCAGATTCTTCAGCAACTGCCGTAGCTGGACCGGATTGCCATGGACTTCCGGCAAGTCCGAAGCCTGGAGTTCAGCTTGGGCCTGATCCAACTCGGTCCGAAGCGACGTGCGGACTTCACCGAGAAGAGATTGCATCGCGACGGGGACGTGTTGCGACTGATCGTGCTCGGCGCGCGAGAAGTCCAGCAGATCGGTGACCAGTTCGGCCATCCCCTTGATCGCGGCTTTCGCATCGGCGATGGCCTCCATGCTGTCCTCGTCCAGTTGCCCGGCCTGTTCTTCTTCCACCAGGGACAGGCAGCAGGAGACCACATTCAGCGGTGACCGAACTTCGTGGGCGATCGTGTGGGCGAAGCTCTTCAGTTCCTCGTTGCGTTTTTTCAGTCGTGCCGCGTACTCGGAAAGTTTGATCTGATTCTTTTTCCGCTCAATCGCGTAGCGGATCGACCGTAGCAATGTTTGCCCGGTGATTTCCGATTTGACCAGAAAGTCGTCGGCACCCTGCTGGACGAGTTGACTGGCAAAATCCAAGTCCCCCAGTGAAGTCAGCACGACCACCGGAACGTCGGTCACCTGGTCGATCAGCCGGGGAAGTGTTTCAGTCAACGGGCTGTCCGGCAGGCTGAGATCGAGCAGAACAGCATCGTAGGGCCCGCGGGCGAGTTCATTCAATGCTTCTTGCAATCGGTCGGTCTGCGTCAGTTGGATGCCCTCGCCGACGCTCTTGGTGAGATGCCTTCGGATCAAGTGGCGGTGGGTTTCATTGTCCTCCACCAACAACACCCTTAGCGGACAGGATTCGTTCAACAAATCATGCTCCTTCGGGCCGCTCATTCCAAACGCCCCAATACAGACACAGGTCCCGGACCAACTCGCGGAAGCGATCAAAATCAAGCGGTTTGACGACGTAGCTGTTGGCGTGATGCTCGTAGGCCCGCGCCCTGTCCGATTCGGCATCCGACGTCGTCATGATCACCACGGGAATCATTTTAAGTTCATCGTCCTGCTTGATGGACGCCAGGACCTCGTGGCCGCCGACTTTCGGAAGTTTCAAGTCCAGCAACACCACATCGGGTTGCGGATGGCCATGAAATTCGCCTTCCCGACGCAGGAATTTGAGCGCCTCCACGCCGTCGGTGACGCGATAGACCTGGTTCCTGACGCGTGCCTTTCGCAGGCTGCGCATCACCAAATGAGCATGATTGTCATCGTCCTCGACAAGTAGAAAGGTCAGCAGGTGCGCGTTCATTCTGAGTTCCCTTCAAAAGTTCCAGCTTGCGAATTCTTCGGCAATTCAATCCAAAACGTCGCCCCCTGATTCGGCTCGGATTCCACCCAGGCGCGCCCGCCATGCATCCGAGCGATTTTTCGCACCGATGCCAACCCGAGTCCCGTGCCCACCTTGGAATGTTCCAAACGCTGGAACAACCCGAAGATTTTCTCCTGGTAATCCGGTTCGATCCCCGGTCCGTTGTCGCGAACATAATAACGGACGATGTCGGATTCTTGCGTTCCGCCCACCTCGACCCATGGTTGCTCGACGTCGCTGGCGTACTTCACCGCATTGGAGATTAAGTTGTCAAACAGTCGGCGGAGGTCACTGGCGTCCGCTTGCACGCGAGGAAGATTGGGTTGAATCCGAAGATCGACGCCGGCGTCGTGAACGCGCTGCCGAAGGTCATCGGCCAACTGCACCAACATCGCATGGACGTCGACATCGACCGGCGAAATCGGTTTGCGTCCGATCCGACTGAGTTCCAGCAGGTCGTCGATGATTTGTCCGAGTTGGTCCGTCGCCCCCTCCATCCGAGCGATCGAATCAAACACCTCGTCGTAATCCTGGTCCTGGAGATCTTCGCGCATCAGCCCCAGCAGCCCCTTGCAGGAAACCAGCGGCGATTTCAGATCGTGCGAAACCGTGTACACGAACTGTTCCATTTCCTCCGACTTTTCAGACAACGCCACGTTCACCTGTTCCAACTGGCGTGTTGCCGAATAAACCGTTTTTCTCATTCCGTCCAACGCGTCGGCGACCTGACCGACTTCATCATTGCCGACCGACGGAATGGGGCGGGACAGGTCGCGGGCGTGATGAACCTCACGGGCGTAAGTGGCCAGCTTGCCCAGGCCGCGTGCGATGCGATCGCTGATCAGAAACGAGACCAGCAGGCTGGTGGCAATTCCGATCACACTTAACAAGACCAGCCCCCGCCGGGCGTTGATATAGGCGGCGCTGCTCTCGACTTTCAGCTGGTCGATCTCCTGTTCGCCAGCGGCGCTGATCTTGTCCAGCAATGATTCGCATTCGTCTGCGATGGGCACGCCGATTCCATAGACCAATTCCATCACGTAGATGTTGGAACTTTGCCCCATGTGATCCAGGATGCGTTGCAGGACTTGCAGGTAGGCTTCAAACGCTGCCGACGCTTCCGCCACCAGCGATTCATCGGCCTGTGGCTGTTCACTGAGAGCCCGCAACTGTTCGCGGATTGACACTCGCAATGGTTCGACTTTCTGCTTGGAATCCCGCACAGCCTGTTCATTGGAAGCCAGCATCAAGTTCTTCTCGATGCGCTGCAACTGCAACGCTCCGATCCGAATTTCAGGCACGAGCGTCTGCTGCGGCGACGTCTCATCGGCCTGGTCGGAGATTTCCTTCAGCTTGGCATCCAAGCGATCCAACGCCTCTCGCGCTTCACCCAACGACAATTCCCGGGCGCGGACATCGGAATTTTGTAATGCGAGACCGCGGAGTTCCAGGTGATTGACCTGCCATGCATTCCACTTGGATTGGAAATCGTCAAGGTACTCGCGGGTGGTGTCGCCCGCGTAGGGCCGGAGCTTGTCGACGTTTTGCGAAAGGCTGTCCAACGTCGTGTCAATCGTTAACAGATGGCGCTCCATCTCCTCATCACTTTTGGCCAACACCATGTTCGTCTCGGCACGTGTGACGGTGACCAACTCCCCTTTCATCGTGGCCGCAATCCGTGACGTCTCGGTCGCGAAATCGACCAGCAAATTCATGCGGTCATTGATCGTCCGCATCCGGGACAGTCCGCTGATCGCGATCGCGGCGGCAACCAGACCGACAACCGCCGTGATCGTGAACAACTTCCATCGAATCGGGATCGCCCGTCTTCGCGTCTTTCGTTTCATGATTGGCTCAAGAATCCCTTTTGATCAATGCAACGACCGCACGCCTTGGATCTCTGATCCGAGGCAGGTGTCGTCCGTGAGTCGGCTGCCGGAATCATCACTCCTTCGACCGGGAACCGCGTTCGGCGGTGGTCACGTGACTTTCGATCGAGATTCCCAGCGTGCGAATCTTGTTGCGCAAACTTCCCCGGCTGATCCCCAGGGTGGCGGCGGCGCGTGATTGATTTCCCTGTGTCGATCGCAGCACACGGGCGATCAGGTACCGCTCCATGACCTCCAGAGTCTCCGCGTACAACGTCTCCGATTTCGCGATCCGTTCGTCGCTGAGAAATTGCGCGAGATCGCTGCACATCTCCCCCGTCCCGTCCGCGCCGGCCGGATCTCCCGACCCGCGGCCCGGCTGGATCTCGCTTGCTACGGGAGGGTTGCTGGAAGCTGGCTTCGCGCGGCGTTCCGCTTCCGGAAATTCGGTGTCTCCGCCGCCGGCGTTGATGATTTCCGTCGGTAACGTGTCGGGCACCAACACCGGACCGGTCGACTTTAATACCGCTTTTCGAATCACCGATTGCATTTCGCGAATGTTGCCCGGCCAATCGTAGTGACGCAGCCGCGCCAGCGTCTCCGGGGCGATTCCCCGCAATTCCTTGCCGGATTCGCGGCTGTACCGTACCAACAGGTATTCCACCAACCGCACGATATCTTCCATCCTGTCGCGCAGCGGTGGCAGCTGGATCAAATAGCCGTTCAACCGGTGGTACAGGTCCAATCGGAATTCGCCTGCTTCGATCATCGCTTCCAGATCGCGGTTGGTTGCGGAGATGATGCGGACGTCGGTCTGAATCGTTTCGGAACCTCCCACGCGTTCGAACGTCTGCTCTTGCAGCAACCGCAAAACCTTGCTTTGGACTTCGGCCGCCATGTCGCCGACCTCGTCCAAAAAGATCGTGCCACCATCGCACTGCTCAAACTTGCCGATGCGGCGGCGATCGGCGCCGGTGAACGCTCCCTTTTCATGGCCGAACAACTCGCTTTCCAAAAGCGTTTCCGACAGCGCCGCACAGTTGACCGCCAGAAACGGTTTGTCCGAACGCAGGCTGTGTTGGTAGACGGCGCGGGCCACCAATTCCTTGCCCGTTCCGCTCTCACCGCAAATCAACACGGGCACTTCCTGGTTCGCCACCCGCCCCACATCTTTGTAGACCTCCAGCATCGGCAGGCTGCGACCGATCATCGGATCTTCGGTCCCCGATTGCCGCTCTCCCTCCAATTCACCGACCGATTCGCTCATCCGAACCGGCACCCGCATCATCCGGCGGGCCTTGATCGCGCGGCACGCCACTTCCTGCACTTGTGCCATGTCCAACGGCTTGAGCAAGAACTCGTACGCGCCGGCCGTCATCGCCTCAATCGCCGTGTTGCTGTCGTCCGAGACGGTGATAAAAACCACCGGCAGTTTGGGATCCAACAACCGAATCTGCTCCGTCAAGTCCAACCCCGAAACGTCGGGTAACTTGATGTCCAAGAACAACGTGTCGGGATTCAGATCACGGATTGCCTGGAGCCCGGCAGCGGCGGAATCCGCGAACCGAACACCCAAATCCAACTTCTTCAGGGCTGCGGCGACCAGCTGCTGCACCATCGGATCATCATCGATCACCAACACATCAGCCATGTCCTTGCTACTTCTCTCGCGTCGTCTATCGATTTGAAAACAGGCAGTCGCCCTTGAACGTCCTGGCGACTGCATCAGGAACCCGGCAGGCGAACGTGCCAACGGGTCCAGCGACCACTGTATCGCCTCCCCGCCGGTTTTGCGGAACCGTGCTTGGGCATTTGAAAGCCTGGCGTCGCCTTGGCAAAGTGGTCGTCCCGATTCGCTTCGTCCTCCGGGTCAGGGTGGATCGAAATTCCGAGAGGATCGATGGCACACGAAGGAAGGTTTTCCAATCGGCCGGTAGAACGGGCCGGGCGTCATGCAACCGGTGTGAAGGCAAGGTGGCGTGGTGGGCGTGAGAGCTGTGGACTGAGAGCTGTGGACTGAGAGCTGTGGGCTGAGAGCTGTGGGCTGAGAGCAGGTCGCTGAGAGCTGACCGCTGAGAGCAGGGGCACGGGTGGGATCGGCAGAACCGAGCCAGCCGCTGGCCGTGGCAAATGGTGAGCCAGAGCAGATCGTGGGCAGTGGCAAATGGTGTGCCGACTGCGGAGGGAACGGCACGTCCCGCCGGATCTCGCCCCACACCGCCGGGCTGGCGACGTCCCAGCGGGCTCCACCGAGAGGATTTGCGAGACGGCGGGCCTGGCACGGCTCGTTTCACCCTGGTCATGGCGGAACCAGGGGGCACGTCTGTAAACCTCCGTGGGCGCAGAAATCCGTTACGGTGCGGCCCGCTGGCGTGGTTGAACGCATTTGGCACGCGATACGCTCCACTGCCGGACCGACGTCGGAATACAGGCCCCACTCAACCTCGTCATCTCTTCAACCCGGCCTGATTGCGACGCAGGAGAACCCGAATCATGAAGAGCCTGCTCTGCACCATCACCCTGGTCGTGGCCTCGCTTATCGGTCCGACCGCCTTCGCCGATACCGATCTGCCGTCGCGGCGTCCCGATCTGCTGGTCGAAAACGATCTCCGCAACGTCCTGCGACGCAACGTCGATCTCGACGACGAAGCCGTCGATTATCGAATCGTTGCAGGGACCGTCGTGCTGCGGGGAAGCGTGGACAATTACCGGCAACGCTACCGAATCGGCAAAGACGTGAAAGCCATCGAAGGCGTCGATCGGGTCGACAACCGTTTAAAAATCCGTCCCGCAGGGCAGGCGATCGAGACGCGAGTGGCATCATCCTTCACCGGAGCGTCTGGTCGGCACCACAACGAATCTGTCAGGCAGGCCTCGTGGGTTCGCGGAAGAATCTTGCTACTGCACAACGATCACCTGATCCTAGACCGCAATGGTCGGGAACGTGTGGAAGTGGTGCTGGACAAAGACGTCGACGTCCGCGTGGCGGGCGATCGCGTGACCACCGCCGCATTGCATCGCGGGATGCCAGTGATCGTCGCATTGGAACATTCCGGCAGCACGCCGGTCGCGGAATCGGTGCGTCTGGTGATGGGGCGGTAGCTGGACAGCGTTTTCCGCCGCGGTCGCGACGAAAGCTAGGGGGCATACCGCGCCAAGAACATCTCAACGCACTGGGCCACGATTTGACCGCGCTGCCTGGGTCCCGGTTCCGGTTCGCCGCGAATCAGTTGGGGCCAAATCACGAACGTCTCCAATAGACCCAGGAATTGGCGGGCCGCCAAATGGACATCGCTGCAACAAAGCATTTCGCCGTCGGTCGCGGCCTGGATCCACCCTCGCAATTCTTCCTCGAACAATTTGCTCTCACCAAACAGCTCGCTGGCAATCTGCGGTCGCTCCAGGATCCGCGACAGGATCACTCGCCCCAGCCGGCGCGTGGGAGGGTCGCAATGGAAGTCGACCACTCTGCGGCCAAACTCTTGCAATTGTGACGCAAGCTTTTCGTCGCGACGGAACACCAGAGTGCCGATCGACCGCGACCGCCGCTTGACCTCTTCCACGACCGCGAAAAACAGCTGGTCTTTGCTCTCGAAGTGGTTGTAGACGGTCCGCTTGGAGACGCCGGCGTTCTCGGCGATCAGGTCCATGTTGGCATGCTCGAAGCCACATTCGGCAAAGGCTTCGACCGCACCGGCCAGGATCGCGGCTCGTTTTCGCTGCGAAAGCGTGCCCGGGCGGGCTTCCGATCGCACCCGCGGACGTCGTTGCGGACGTCTTTCCGGACCGGGGACGGAGGGGGAAGGGGGCATGCTGACTACCGTACCGCTGTGGAATGTCGTCCGAAGGCGTCCGTCAGGGATTCTTCCTTGACGTGGTGCAAAAGTGCACTTGCCAGTTTACACCTTGCAGGTAAACTCGCCAGTGTAATTTTCCGGCAGATCGCCCCGCGGTCCCGTCGCCAGCCTGCCGACGCTTTCTCCCGCACTCCGAGCAACCATGCGCCGCCCACCCACTTCTCTCGACGCCCGTCCACTGTGGCGAGTCGCGTCGATCGCGTCCGCTTTGGCAGGGGGTGTGGCCCTGTTGAGCCTGGTCGGGTGTTCGCAGGAACAACCGGGTCCGGGCGCCAAACAGGCAAACGCCGCAGGGCCGGACAAGCCGCCACCTCCCGCGGTGCTGGTCACCGACGCCGTGGTGCGGACGACTCAGGAATTCCGAGAGTACACCGGTCGCACGCGAGCGGCGGACTCGGTGGAGATCCGCGCACGGGTCAGCGGCTACCTGAAAGACAGTCCCCGGAGCAAATATTCCCCAACGGATTCTTCTCCCGCGGACGAAACCTCGTCGCAGGACCCACCGCCGAACAGCGACGACGGTTCGTCCTCCAAGACTCCAGCAGAGAACGAAGTCGATAAAACGAGCGATTCGACCACACCGAAGGTCACTGTCAGCGAAGGCGAGCTCGTAGAAAACAAAACGTTGTTGTTCCTGATCGACCCGGAGCCTTACGAGTTGGCGTTGGAACAAGCCGAAGGCAATTTGCAAGCGGCCGAAGCGCGGCTGCTGCAGGCCGAGAAAGACTTCAAGCGGGCCAAGGAACTGTCCGACCGAAACGCCATCAGCAACGCGGAATTGGATCAGGCATCGGCAGCGTTGGCAGAAGTTCGCGGGCAGATTGAAAACTTGAAGGCGATCCGCGATCGCGCAAAGGTGGACTTGGGTTACACCCGCGTCACCTCGCCCATCAAGGGCTTGCTGGGACAATCGCTGGTCACCGATGGGAACCTGATCACCGCCGACCAAACGATCCTCACCTCGGTCGTTTCACAAAATCCGATTTACGTGGACTTTGACGTCGATGAACAGTCGTTGCTGGACTATCGACGCCGAATGCGAGAGGGCAAGGTCAAAGGAGCTCGCGAATCAACGATTCTGGTCCAATTGAAACTGGCCAACGAGCAGGGGTATCCCCACGAAGGCCGGATTGATTTTGTCAACAATCGCACCGACCCGAACACGGGCAACACGACGCTTCGCGCGACGTTCAACAACGCCCAGGGAAAACTGTCACCGGGGCTGTTTGCCAGGGTCAAGCTTCCCTTCACCGAAGAGTACCAGGCGGTCCAGGTTCCCACCGTCGCCATCGGAATGGACCAACAAGGTCGCTACGTGATGGTCGTCGAAGACGGCGTGGCGTTGCGCCGTTCGATCCAACCCGGAGTCGTCGACGGCGACTTCACGGTGATCCGCGAAGGACTGCAGGAGGGCGAGACCGTGATCATTTCGGGACTCCAGAAAGTTCGCAATAAGACGTCCGTCACGATCGAACGGGGAAATGACGAACAAGATCCTGCCCAACAAAACCCTGCCCTGCCAGAGTCGGTCGAACAGGATGCGACCGAGAAGAATTCGACCGAGCAAGCGTCGGCCGAATCTCAATCCGGTGACCCAGAATCACCCGACCGCGATGCCAAGCGGAACGATGCAGAGACCTCTGGCAACCAGGCGGTGACGGCGCCGTGATCAGCAACTTTTTCATCAACCGTCCGGTCGCGGCCAATGTGATCGCGTTCTTGACCGTCATCTTGGGGATCGTCGGTCTGCTGTTCCTGCCGGTGGAACGGTATCCAGAAATCACGCCACCGACGATCCAGGTGACGGCGACGTATCCCGGCGCCAATGCGCAGGTGATGACCGATACGGTTGCGGCCCCGCTGGAACAACAGATCAATGGCGTCGAGCACATGCTGTACATGACGTCGACGTCTTCGTCCAACGGCAGTTATTCGTTGACGATCACGTTCGAGGTCGGAACCGATTTGGAGGAGGCGCAGATCCTGGTCCAAAACCGCGTCGCGTTGGCCGAACCATTTCTGCCGGCCGAGGTTCGACAACAAGGCGTGACGGTCAAGAAGCGATCCACCAATATCTTGCTGGTCGTTTCGCTGACGTCACCGGACAAAACATTCGACAGTCTGTACTTGTCCAACTACGCCAATCTGCGGCTGCGTGACGAATTGAGTCGAATCGATGGAGTCGGCGAAGTCACGATCAGTGGCATCGGTGCGTACAGCATGCGGATCTGGGCGGACCCCACGAAAATGGATGCGCGTGGTTTGACGTTTCAGGATGTGGTGGCCCAGCTGCGCAACCAGAACGTTCAAGTCGCGGCGGGTCAAATCGCCCAGCCGCCGCTGGAGTCGCCGCAAGCGTTCCAGTACACGATGACCGCGATGGGACGATTGTCCGAACCCGAGCAGTTTGAAAACATCGTCGTCAAAGTCGATGACGACGGCAGCCTGACGTACCTGCGCGACATCGCCCGGGTAGAACTGGGCGCCCAAACCTACGACACCTTCGCCCAAAAGGGCGGCGAGGATTCGGCCAGCATCCTGATTTACCAGCTGCCCGGTGCGAACGCACTGGATGTCGCCGACCGCGTCAAAGCTCGGGTCGCGGAATTAGGCACGTCCTTTCCGGTTGGAATCGAGTACGACGTCCCGTTCGACACGACAATTTTTGTGTCGTCAGCGATTCACGAAGTCTACAAGACACTCTTCGAAGCGGGCGTCTTGGTGTTGATCGTGATCCTGGTTTTCTTGCAGGACTGGCGGGCGGTTCTGATTCCTGCGACCACCGTGCCGGTGACGATCATTGGGGCGTTCGCGATCATGCCCCTGCTGGGCTTTTCGATCAACCTGCTCACTCTGTTCGGATTGGTCCTGGCGATCGGGATCGTCGTCGATGACGCAATCGTGATTGTCGAGAATGCCGCGCATCACATCGAGCGTGGAATGGAACCCAAGGCGGCCACCGTCAAAGCGATGAGCGAGGTCACCGGCCCGGTGATTGGGATCACCGCGGTTCTGATGGCCGTGTTCATCCCGACAACCTTTTTGCCGGGGATCACCGGGCAACTGTATCGACAGTTTGCGCTGACGATCGCCGCGACGGCGTTCCTGAGCGCGGTCAACGCACTGACGCTGAAACCCGCCCAATGCGCGGTCTGGCTGCAACGTCCGAAGGAAAAGCGTTTCTTTCTCTCCCGCTGGTTCAACACCGCGTTCGGCTGGGTCGAATCGGCCTACGTGTGGTGCGTCGGCGGACTGTTGCGGGTCTGGCCTTTGGTCCTGTTGGCGTTCTTGCTGACGGTTGGCGGGACCGCCTACTGGTATCGCAGTGTGCCGACCGGATTCTTGCCCACCGAAGACCAGGGTTACTTGATCACCGCGGTCCAGCTTCCCGACGCGGCATCTCAAGACCGGACCAAAGAGGTCATCAACCAGATCAACGGGATCCTTTCGGACATGCCCGGAGTGAAGACGTGGTTCACCCTTGGTGGGACTTCCTTGCTGGAAGGAAGCCAGTCTTCCAACGCCGCCACGATCTTTATCGGCTTGGAGGATTGGGAGGACCGCACCGCTCCGGACCTGCAACAGGAACCGCTGATCGGTCAACTGATGGGGAGATTCGGCGCAATCAAAGATGCGTTCATTCTGGTCATCCCGCCACCGGCCATTCAGGGTCTGGGGACCAGCGGCGGATTCGAGATGCAGGTGGAAGACCGCGGCGGCGCGGGGTTGGAAGAGTTGCAGAAGGCGGTCAACGAGCTGATCGCCAGGGCCGCCGCAAGCCCCGAACTGCAGCGCGTCAACAGCACATTCCGGGCAGGCGTTCCGCAGTTGTACGCCGACATCGACCGTCAGCAGGTGATGAGCACGGAAGTCCCGCTGAACGACGTGTTCATGACGCTGCAAACAGCCTTGGGATCCGTTTACGTCAATGATTTCAACAAGTTCGGACGCACGTATCGAGTCAGCTTGCAAGCGGAATCGTCCTTCCGGGACAGCGTCGACGACGTGCGCCGGCTGAATGTGCGAAATGCCGACGGCGAGATGGTGTCGCTGGGAAGCCTGATGTCGATCGAACAATCATTCGGCCCCGAGATCATTCGTCGCTTCAACTTGTATCCGTCGGCGAATGTGACCGGCAGCGCCGCGCCCGGACAGAGCTCCGGTGAAGCGCTCAAAGTGATGGACCGCTTGGCCGGTGAGGTCTTTCCCGACACGATCGGCTATGACTGGAGCGGCATTTCTTACCAGGAAGCCAAAGCCCAGGGCGAGGAAATCTATATCTTCGGCCTGGCGGTGCTGCTGGTCTACCTGGTGCTGGCATTCCTGTACGAAAGCTGGGTGCTGCCGTTGGCCGTGATCCTGGTCGTCCCTCTCGGGTTGCTGGGCACGGTCGCCGCGATCTCCTGGATGGGCATGGACAACAACACGTACGTGCAAATCGGCGTGGTGTTGATTATTGCGTTGGCCAGTAAGAATGCGATTCTGATTGTCGAGTTTGCTCGGGACCTGCGGCTGCAGGGCAAGCCGATTCGTGAGGCCGCCCTGGAAGCTTCCCGGATGCGTTTCCGTCCCATTTTGATGACCTCGTTCGCGTTCATCTTTGGCGTCCTGCCGCTGGTGTTCGCCCAGGGTGCGGCGGCGGCCAGTCGGCGGTCACTGGGAACGGCGGTTTGCGGCGGCATGGTCACTTCGACCATCCTGGCGATCTTCTTCACACCGGTCTTTTACGTCGTCTTCCAGTGGCTGAGCGAGCGACGTGGGAAACCCGCTGCGGCAACCGATTCGGCGGAAGTCTCCGAGGCTTGAAGGCACTGGCAGCAAATTCGCCGCTGAACTCACCGGGAACTTTGCAGCATCGAGAACAATTCCAGCAGGCGCGACACGATTCGCTCGGACGCATCCGGCTGGACGTAGTTGGTGCCCAACCAGGTCTCGTAGCCGCCCAGTCGATGTTGTCCCGGCGTCGGCAGGTAGCCGAAGGAACCGTTGGCCAACTCGATGACCATGGTCCGTTCAAAGGGACTGCGGTCTTTCAATTCCAACCCCGTTTCGGCAAACGTTTCAAACGGGATTGCCGCAATCCCCCAGTCGCCGATCCGCAGTGCCTGGAGCGGGACGGTCACCTGGTCGGGCGCTTGCTTCAGCGCCTCAATGCGTTCGGCGTAAATCGACGTCCGCGAATGGACGGGAGTCTCCGAATCGGCATTTTCCGCCAGCACCCGGCTGAAGTAGTCAGTCATCTCCTCGGTGGGCTTGCGGACGCTGAGCGTCAAACCGGTGCGAGCAGCGTCCATCGGCACCCAATCGAGAAACTGCAACTGCTCGTGCGCCTGATAGACCTTGTCGGCGACTTTCTGCGCGACTTCCTGCATCTTCGCATAGGGTTCGTAACGCTTTGGTGACTTTTCGCGAAAATTGATATTGTTGACATCTCCGCTGGTGCCGTTGGACAGGATGCCGACAAAGGGTGGCGATTGATCCGAAGCACCCAATTTCCGCTCGATCGCTTTGGCGAAATAGCCGAAGTAATCGGCCGAGACGTCGCCGGAACGGACACCGCCCACGTAGTGCAACGAATAGTTCGCCAACAGTGCAATCGGACGCCCGTCCAGATCTTGCAATGAGAGAAAACTGATCTCCGGATCCGTGGGGCCGGCCGGTCGGTCCAGCGATTCGTGTCCCCGCGGCGGGTTCATGCGAACGCGATCCACGCCGCCGAACGGATTGGTCAGCAGGGCAGCGTTGTGCACAAACCAGCGTCGGTTGAAGACCTCCGACGGTTCGTCGATCGATCCCCAAGCAATTCGAGCCGGACGCAGGTTTTCAATCGCCCGCCGGACGGCGTCGGAGATGCGCCCGGCGAGGAACCGCTGGTAGTCGGTCAGCGACTCGCTTCGGACCATCTTGCTAGGTCCCCGCGCGGTGGTTGCCGAGTGCGTGTGGGTGGATGCCAACAGCACGTGGCTTGCCGGAATCCCGGTCGATTCCTGAATCTGAACTTGCGCCTGCTGGAATACTTCTTCCGGGATCCCCACGTTGTCGCACAACACCAACGCGATTCGAGTCAGTCCGTTGTCCAGGACCAGGCAACGCGCATGGAGTTCGTCGTGAATCGTTCGCGCGGGAATCGGTTTCCAACCCCCGACGATCAACTCGCCCAGGGGCGGGGTGATGTTGCTGGTCGCGGCGCCGGCGCGAAATTCCCGCTCCGGTTCATCGGCGAACGCGGAAAGCGAGAACGTGGTCAGCAACAGCCAGCCCAGACAGACGCCGGAGAAGGCCGGGGGGATCCACCGCGAAAGAATCGGTCGGGACATGGTCAGGTCTCACTTGCAAACGAGTTGGCGTGGTGCGGCGGACGGTGACAGCGAATCGAATCAACTCAAGATTTCGGTGACCACCCGCGGCGGTTCAACACCGGTCAGCCGTTCCTCAAGCCCGCTCCTGGTGAAGAACAGTTTTTGATGATGAAGGCCCAGCAGATGCAGAAGCGTCGCGTGAAAGTCGTGAACGCTGACCGGATCTTCGACCACCTTGTGTCCGAACTCGTCGGTCTTGCCGTAAGTGGTCCCGCCCCGAGCCCCGCCTCCGGCGATCCACGACGAGAAGGCTTGCATGTTGTGGTCGCGTCCGGTGTAAACGTCGCCCGCTCGCTGCGACGTCGGCGTGCGTCCAAATTCCCCTCCCCAAATGACCAGCGTGGAATCCAGCAGTCCGGTGCGTTTCAGGTCCCGCAACAGCCCCGCAACCGGCTTGTCGGTTCTGCGGCATGCGGCTCGGTGGTTGTCTTCCAAATCGACGTGGCTGTCCCACGGTTGCTCTTCCAGAAAGATTTGCACGAATCGCACGCCGCGCTCCACCAGTCGACGGGCGAGCAAGCATCGGCGACCGAAGGAATCCGTTTCCGGTTCACCCACACCGTACAACGACAGCGTCTCGCGAGTCTCTTTGCCGATATCCAACGCCTCGCCGGCCGACAACTGCATCCGAGCCGCCAACGAATACGATTGAATCCGGGCGTCCAGTTCCGGATGGTAGGGACGGCGGACGCGGTGAATTTCATCCAGCTGTCGCAACAGCCCCCGCGCCGACTCGGTCACCTCGGACGGCTGTTCGTACTGGGGTTTTAAATTCAGAATCGGCGATCCGGTGGGTCGAAAGGGCGTGCCTTGGAAGACCGGTGGCAAGAATCCCGATGTCCAGTTTCGCGTCCCGTTCTTTGGCAATCCCAGCGGGTCGTTGAGCACAACATACGCCGGAAGGTTCTGGTTCTCTGAACCGAGCCCGTAAACGGTCCAGGCGCCCAAGGTCGGGTAACCCATGAACAATCGCCCGCTGTGGATCTTGTACAGGGCGTTGTCATGGTTGGGATGATCGGTCCACAAGGAATTGATCAGGCAAAGATCGTCCGCCATCTTCGCCGTGTGCGGCAAGACGTCCGCCATCCACATCCCGCTTTCGCCGTGCCGAGCAAACTTGTACTTGCCCCCCATCATCACACCGATGCCCGCCGTGCCGGTGTTCCCGATCTCTTCAACATTACCCGGGTACGGCTTGCCGTCCATGCCGTTCAGGACCGGCTTGGGATCGAACAGGTCCATCTGGCTGGGACCGCCGTTCATGAACAACTGGATCACCGATTTGGCCGTCGCCGGATGATGCGTCGGCTTGGGCGTCAGGTTGAAAGGCTTTGCAGGCCCCGAATGCGCTTCCGGTCCGCCAACCGGTTGCTCGGCGAACGCGGACGTCCCGCCAAAAAAATCCTGGCACAGCAAATGTGCGAACGCGGCGCCGAACATCCCGTCGCTCATGCGGGCAAAGAAGTCACGGCGGCGAAAAGTGGATTCATTCATCGGACGTCGCGGGGCAGTTGACGAGGCACCTGTCGTACGCAGGTTCGGTGGCAGGTTCAATCGATATAGAGGAAGGCGGCGGAATTCAGCAGTGCGTGGCAATACGTTTCCAAAGCTTTTTGTGAGTCGCCCTTCCAGTCACTTCGCAGTTGCCGCAACGCTTCGGTACTGAGGGACAATTCATCTCGGCTGGGACGGCGGCTGAGCGCGATTCTGTAGGCGGCATCAACGATCGCCGCAGCGGTCGCGGAATCATCACCGCCCGCCAGGAGTTGCACGCGGGCGGCAAAGTCTTCGGCCAGTTCACGGACGTCTTCGTTGTTCATCAACATCAGCGACTGGGGCGAAACGATCGAAACCGTTCGGGCGATACAGTTTGGCCCCATCTGCGGGTAGTCAAACGTGTCCATCATGGTCGGGATTTGCGTCCGGCGATATTGCAGGTAGACGCTCCTTCGGAAGCCACCACCTTCGGTCGGATTGACACTGACCAATCCGTCACGATCGACTTGGATCGTATCGGGAAGCCCGCCGGCGGCGAAATCCAGTCGTCCCGCGACCGCCAACAACGAATCCCGCAGCGTTTCAGCGTCCATCCGCCGCAACGGCATTCGCGACAACAATCGGTTCTGTGGATCAATCCGTTGCTGCCGCTGAGTGGTTTCGCTGCGCTGTCGGAACGTCCGAGAGTTCAGGATCAGGCGGTGCATCTCTTTGACACTCCAACCCCGCCGAACAAATTCGATCGCCAGCCAGTCAAGCAGTTCCGGGTGGGACGGTGGTTCACCCTGAAGCCCAAAGTTTTCCAGATCCTTGACCAGCCCGGTGCCGAAATGGTGGTACCAGATCCGATTGACCATCACTCGCGCGGTCAATGGATGCGTAGGATCGGTCAACCAATTTGCAAACGCCAGTCGTCGTCCTGTTTTGGGCGTTCCATCAGGAAACGGCGGCGTGACTTGAAACGGCGTCTTTCCATCGGTCAGTACCGAAGGGACGCCGGGGCCAACCAAATCGCCGGGTTTGTTGTGTTCACCGCCCCGCAGCACATACGTAGGGGATGGACGGCCAAGGTCCCACAGGGCACGAATCGTCGGCTCCGGGACCATGCGACGTCGAACCAAATCGATTTCCCTTTGCAGTGCCGCAATCTGATCGCGTGTCGCCTGGACGACGGCGGGCTGCTCCGCATCCGGCTCAAGCTCCGCCTGCTGCAAACGCTCCACCAGTCGCTTTTGTTTCAACGTCCGGTTGTTGTCGGCGACGCGCAGCGCGGCCAGGGTCGCCTGGTGATCGTCTTCCGGCTGGTCGGGATAGTGATGACGCAGCAACTCCAGCCGCAACTGCCTGGTCGCCTTGTCCTGCGTTGACTGCAGCTTCTTCAATTCGGATTTCAGCGGCGGATTGACGCGTTTGATCCTGCGCCGGTGCTCCGGCGTCGCCAAGTCCAAGGTGCGCGTTTTGAAACTGTCCCAGTCGTGCTCATCCAAAGCGCCTTGAAAGATTGCTTTGAACCGGTAGTAATCTCGATGAGGAATCGGATCGTACTTGTGGGAATGGCACCGCGCACATTCCATCGTCAGCCCCATCAGTCCGGAACTGACCACGGTGATCGCGTCGCTGATGACCTTCAATCGTTCCGGGACGAAGTTCATGGTCCGGGAACCGGTCTCATCGATCCCCATCCTCAGGAACCCCGTCGCGACCAGATTCTCAACCATCTGATCGGTCACCACGTCCGCGTTCTGATAATCGACCAGCTCGTCGCCGGCGATCTGTTCCAACAGAAACCGGTCGTACGGTTTGTCTTCGTTGAACGACTGGATGACGTAATCACGATACTTCCAGGCGACCGGGCGAATCGGATCCGCGGAGATTCCACCCTCCGAATCCGCGTACCCGGCCAGATCCAACCAATAGCGTCCCCAGCGTTCTCCGTAATGCGGCGACGCCAACAATTGGTCGACCATCGACGAGTACCAATTCTCGTCGCCACAGGTTTGCCAATGTCGCAACTGCTCGGGACGCGGCGGCATTCCGATCAGGTCCAAATAGACGCGGCGAATCAACGTTTCACGGCTGGCCTCGGGAGAAAACGATAAACCCGCCGCACGAAGGCGATCGCCGACGAAGTCATCGATGGATGCTCCCGTGGCCGGATCGGTCGGCGGCTGAAATGCCCAGTGTTGGCGATCCGCATCGACGACCAGCAGATCCGGTTGTTCGGTCGCAACGTCCGGCGCGATATCTTCCACCGGCGCCCCAGCGGAAATCCAGTCCTTCAGTGTTTGAACTTCCGAGGTTGGCGGTCGGCGGACAAAGAACTTTAACAGCAGGTCACTGGGAGGACACAGCTCCTGTTCGATCCGTTGAATCATCAAGCTGCCGTCCGGATCCCCGGGGAACAGCGCCGGCCCCGAGTCGCCGCCCTGGAGCATCGCGGCGCGTGAGCGAAGATCCAATCCGCCGTCGCGTCGACGCGGACCGTGACAGGTCGTGCAACGCAGCAACAGCATCGGCAACACGTCGTGCTGGTTCAGCGATTCGGCCGACATCGGATGGGCGTGATCGGAGGGCACACCGGCAGCGATCCAATCGCGAATGAGTTCACGCTGCTCAGTCGTCAACGCGGGTTCATCCGGGGGCGGCATCTCGCCTTCGTCGATCAGCCACCACAACATGCTGTCTTCAACGGAGTCGGCCACCAGGGACTCGCCCGATTCACCGCCGTGATGAATCCCGGCCATGCTGGACAGATCCAGCCCGGCTTTGCGCACGCGTTGGCTGTGACATTTCCCGCAGCGCTGGGCAAACAACGGCTGAATGTCGGCTTCGAAGGTTGGCGACGGCTTCCCCGTCGATTGCGGCTGGTCTCCGCATGTTGTCGCAGCCCCCCCGAGCGTCAGGCAAAGAATCAAGACGACCAGGCGATCTGTCATCGTGTGATGTCGTTTTGGGCGGGAGGGAGAGGCGGGAGCGAACGACGGAAGATGCGATGCCGTGGCGAACCGCAATGCAACGGCCAAAATCGGTGAGGCCTGGGCGGGCGGAATCGCCGGCAAGCGGACGCGATTCAATCACCGCGGCGCTCCGATCCCGTGTCTTGGCAGTATACGAGGCACCGACAGCGGTCACAAGTTTTTCACCCCGAGCCGCCGGTCGAAACGGCTGCGTCGGAAGGTTGTAGCGATTCCATCCGCCACAGCCACACTTCCTCAGCCAGAGAAATGCAAATGTGTGGGTCGTGCCCTCCGGCTCGCTCGGCGTGACCTCGAGTCGGGCCCCACGACCGTCGATCGCGGCCTATGATGGCACGCGTTGCAACGATTTGATTCCAACCCGCCCCGTCCTTTGGCCCGTCCTTTGGCCCGTCCTTTGGCCCGTCCTTTGGCAGGTCCTTTGGCACGTCCATTGGCACGTCCCATTGGCACGTCCATTGGACCGCCGTTTCTATCCATTTAGTTTGGGAGTGCATGATGATTCACCGGTTCTTCCGGTCCTTAGCGCGTCTGGTGCTGTTTTCGGTCGCGTTGGCCGCATCCGGCTCCGCCGCCGCCAACGACCCGATGAATGTTCTGTTCATCATCTCTGACGATCTGACCGCAAACGCGCTTTCGTGCTACGGAAACACCGTCTGCTCCACTCCCAACATCGACGCGTTGGCCGCCAATGGCACACGTTTCACGCGTGCCTACTGCCAGGGCACCTATTGCGGCCCCTCTCGTGCATCGTTCCTGTCGGGATACTACCCGCACGCCACGGGCGTGTTGGGATACAAGAGTCCGCGTGCGGCGATCGGCGATCACCGGACTTGGCCGGAGCATTTCAAGCAACACGGTTACTACACAGCCCGCATCAGCAAGATCTTTCACATGGGGGTCCCCGGCGGGATCGAAGATCATGGTCCGGGACGTGACTACAACGGCGCCGATGACGCCCAATCGTGGACACAGCGGTTCAACAGCCCGGGACCGGAATGGCGGGCCGCGGGTGACGGGGAGACGCTGGAGAACAATCCAGACGGACGTAAGCCGGTCGTCGGCGGCAACACCTTCGTGGTCGTGGAAGCCGACGGAGATGACGACGTGCACTCCGATGGCAAGACGGCTGCGAAAGCGGTGGAATTGTTGAAGCAACACCGAGACCAACCGTTTTGGCTTGGCGTCGGTTTTGTGCGGCCGCACGTGCCGTTCGTCGCGCCGCGACCCTACTTTTCCGATTTCAAACCATACAGCGATCTTGAACTTCCGAAGAAGCTGGATGGGGACTGGGACGACATCCCCAAACCGGGCATCAACTACAAGACCAGCGTGAACATGAAGATGGATGTCCGCCGACAGAAAAAGGCTTTGGGCGGCTACTACGCATCGGTCCGTTACATGGATGCCCAGGTTGGCAAGGTCCTCGACGCGCTCGAAGACGCCGGTCTGGAGGAGAACACGATCGTGATCTTCACCAGCGACCATGGTTACCACTTGGGCGAGCACGACTTTTGGGCCAAGGTCTCGCTGCGGGACGAATCCGCGGGGGTCCCGCTGATCATTCGCGTTCCGGGAAAGGCGCCGGCGGTGTGCCACAGCCTGGTGGAATTGATCGACCTGTACCCCACGATCAGCTCACTTTGCGGCTTGCCGGTGCCGTCGAACGTTCAAGGTAAGAACATTGCCGGCTTGCTGGATGATCCGTCACGATCGGTGCGGGAGGCGGCGTTCAGCGTGGCGCCGATGCGTCAAGGCTTTCTGATCCGCGAGCCTCGATGGGCCATGATCCAGTACGGCGAGGATGCCTCGGGAGGAATCGAGCTGTTCGACACCAGCGAGGACCCCGAGCAGTTCACGAACCTCGCACAGGAAGCGACGCACCAAGACGTCTTGCGGCGATTGCAAAACCGATTGCAACAGAAGCTGGCAGAGGTTCGTGAGAACGACCTTTAGCTGTCCAGCGCCACTTTGCGTGCGCCGCGTGGAGCGAGCCGCGGATTTTCTCGCATCAACCGGCGGCTAGCGACTTGCTGGTCATGGCACTGCGAGTGACGGTGTTTTGGGTTGAAAGTGGCGTTTCCCGGTTAGGCTCTTCGCGCGTCCCACATGTCAGTGTCCCGCGGCTTGCCGGACAGCCTCGTCCACGATCTGCTGTTCGATGGTCGGTGCCCAGACGGTTGGCAATCCGTAATAGATCATCGACGTGTCACCCTCGTACCCACCTTCGCGAAGCACCCGTCGCGAGGGAATGTACGCCATCACATCGTTGGCGTACGCGGTGACCCACACATCGGATCCGAGCTGGTCGCGCAGCCGCAACGAATAGTCGACGACGACTTCGCCGCCCAAGAAGATCCAACGGAGTTTGCCGCCAAGCACCCAGGTGGCGACCGGATAGGGATAATCGGCCGGCAGCGGCTGACCGGCTTCGATCCGTTGGAGCCACATGTCCGCGCGGGACTTTTGGAATCGGTTGCCGCTGTCGGATTGCGATTGCAGTTGGTCGACGGTGGGACGTGCCCCGAGGGCCAGCGGGACTTCCCGATGGATCGTTTCCAGCGTCGGAGCCAGCGGTCCCATTTGGCTGGTCAACAGCACCGCGTCCACGGCCGTTGCTAACCGGTCACCGTAGTGTTTGGCCAGTTCAACCGTTCGCCGCGGCAGGGGGTTCTGGTCGGCCCCGCATCCGGCCCAGAACATGGCCTGGCATCCGTCATGCCTGCGTTCCAATTCCGCCTGCGCGTAGCCGGGATAGTCTCCCGACCACTGAACCGAATCCAACACGGTCGCGTGACACGCGTAACCGAACACCACCACCTTCAACCGGTCGTGTTGATCGCGCACGGCCAATACTGGGACCGAGTGATCGGTCGGCCCGGCCAGTTCGGCAAGCCTGCGTCGCGCGGGGACCTGATCCGCGGGATTGTTGCGGCGGTTGACGGCAAAGTCTGCGTGGCCAAGCCCTTGAACCAGCCGGCACGGGGACCGGTTCTTCAACGCCAAGCCAACCAAACGGACAACCGTCTGCTGCAATCGTTCCTGGTAATCATCGATTGCCCGTCGCTGTTCATTCGTCGCCAGGCGGTAGTGCATGGGCCCCAAATTCTTGCCCACGACGGGTCCCGTATGCGTGTGGGAAACGCAGAGCGCGATGCCGGACGGTGAAATCTCGTGTTGCTCACTGATTTGTTTGACGATTCGCTTCGACAGCTCTCGGTCAATTCCCACCAAATCCAATGTGATCAACAACGCGAGGTTATGATCACGATCCTCCAAAACCATGGCCTTTGCCCACAGCGGCAGCAACGTTTGGGAGCAGGGGGTGTCACGACTGGCGTAGCCGGCCATCAGCAGGGGGCCATCCGGCGTGATCTCCGTCTTGGCCGTTCCGACTTGCCAAGACCCCTCCGACGCGGCAGCGGGAACAGTGCAAAGCAACAGGACGGCCGCACAGATCGAACCGAACCAAATTGGATTTCGAAACGTCACGGTGACTCTCCGTTGCTGCGTGTTGGTTCCGGGGCAGCCTGGTCGGATGGGTCACCATCCAACCACAGATCCGCCAGGTAGATTGCCGTCCTGGGCGTTCCGTCGTCATTCGATTCGTGGGAGGAATACCACGACACCACGGCATGTCCTGGTTCCAATTCCAGCAGTCCGGGATAGGAGTTGTCGCCGCCGCTTGGCAATTCGGCGAATTCTCGCAGTTGGTCGCCTTCCAACCAGTACAACGCCGTCTTGTATCCTCGATCGGGCGTCGCTTTTCGACCGCCGACGACCCAGCGGCCGGCCCAACGCGTCAACAGCGGGCCGCCGATGTATCGCGACAGGTCTTGGCGGTCCCAATCGGTGTAGGGAGGCTTTGAACGCAGCACTTGGGCTGTCCCACGTCCGCGACGCGCAATGGCGAGCAAGCTTCCGTCCGAGTTGAACTGAAACGCCGTCTCGTCGCCGCGCGTCTCCTGGAACAGGGCACGCGTCTTCCAAACCAATCCGTCGTCACTTTCCAACATTGCCGATTCGACGTCGGGGCCTTCGCCACGGGGCCGCACATCGAATGCGTGCTTGCGGCGTCCGCACAAAAACGCTTGGTCACCAAAGCGGGCCGCTCGCCAAATGTAGTGCCCAAACGTGCCCTCCAGCAGGATCGGTGACGTCCAGTCGTCGCCATCGTCCGTCCACACCGCATAGCCCAAGTGCAGATTCAGATCGTAGTCGGCGACCGGTATCGTCGTCTCGCCGCTGTACCACGTTCCGGTGTAGACGAACAGCTTGTCCCGAAACACCAAGAAGTGCGGGTCGCGGGTGTCACGATGCTTCACCGCAAACTGGTGGACCGGATGCCACTGCTGCAGATCGTCACTGACCAGCACGATGATCGACGCCGTGGGATGCACCATGTGCCCGTCGGGGCAACTGCGAAAACAAAGGTAATAGCGATCCCGGAACCGCGTCAGATCGGTGAATGCGTTGTGTTCTCCATTGTCAAACGCAAGCCGGACGTCGGTGACCTGGACGCTTGGAGGTGACACAGCGAAGCCGTCTTGGCCGGCAAACGACAGCATCACGGCGACTGCAAGGATTCGGAGCATGGATCTCATGTCGTGGGGCAGGGGAGAGGGAGGATGTCGGCGGTGCGCGAAGACCAGTGTGGCGACCAGCGTGGCGGCCAGTCGCCATCGGCGGGACGCCGACCGCGAGACGAACCGTGGGGTGGGACCCCCAGTCTATCCCACGGACGGAGCCTGCTTGGAAAGGAGGGTGAAAGAAACTGCACGAGCGCCATTCACGAAGCGACGGCAGCCCCCGCCGTCGGCAAGCCGACGGACACCGCGGCAGGGTAAAGTGACTTGCGTCGCGACGCTCATGCTCCAAGGTGTGCTCAGGGATCCGCCAAACCACAAGGTTTGCGATCGCTTCGCTCGCCAGAGCGTGGGAAAAGCTGCGCAGCGAAGGCTCGCCGACGTTACATTGGTCCGCCGCTAGCCAACTTTCCGCGTCCAACCGGCGCCGCCGCGCGCCACTTGGATCTGCCTGTTTCTCCGCACCCGCCCGACTTTCCTGCCACTTCTTCCCCCGCCCCTCGCACTTCCAGCCATGCTCCGACCGATCTTCTGGTTGCCGACCCTGGCAATCACGCTGTCTCAAATCACCCCGTGCCCAATCCACTTCGCGGGCGTCACGACGACCGCCGCCGAACCGCGATCCGACTCCGGCGATGCTTCGGAAGCTTCCGAGGTACTGGCCGGACACAGTTATCACGGCGAAGCTTTCAACGCCGGGCCGCGACAAGCGGCGGTGTTGATGCCGGGGATGGCAGCGATTCAATTCCCGACGTCCACCAAATCGGAACTCGCACAGCAGTTCTTTGAACAAGGCGTGGCTCAGTTACATGGCTTCTTGTATTTAGAAGCCGAACGCTCTTTCCGGCAAGCAGCCAAAGAAGACCCCGAGTTGGCAATTGCCTACTGGGGAATGGCGATGTCCAACGAGAACAATTCCGAGCGAGCTCGTGGATTCATCGACGACGCCATGGAACGAATCGGAGGCCGCACGACGCGTCGCGAAAAGCTTTACATCGAGGCCCTGAACCGATTCATCGAAAAACCGGCCGACGACGAAGGCCAGGAAGAAAAGAACGAGGAGGATCAGGACAAGTCAGAATCATCCGACGGGCAGGATTCGGCGAAGAAGAAAGAGGCCGAGACGAAAGATCAGAAACGGGAAGCCAAAATCAAACGTGCCCAGCGCTACTTCGCCGACCTGGAAAAGATCCTGCACGAATTTCCCGACGACATTGAAGCCAAAGCCTTCCTGGTGGTGGAAATGTGGAAGGCCAATCGGTACGGCGTCAAACTGACCAGCAACTACGCAGTCGACGCGTTGCTGGGTCAGATCTTTGCGGCCAATCCGATGCACCCGGCCCATCATTATCGGATCCACCTTTGGGATTCCCCCCATCCCGAGAACGCGCTCCAGTCGGCGGCCAATTGCGGTCCCTCCAGCCCCGGGATCGCCCACATGTGGCACATGCCGGGACACATCTATTCCAAACTGAAGCGATACAACGATGCGGCCTGGCAACAGGAAGCGTCGGCGCGGGTGGACCACGCGCACATGATCCAAACCCGGCTGATGCCGGACCAAATTCACAACTTTGCCCACAACAACGAATGGCTGGTTCGCAATCTGTTGTTGGTCGGTCGCGTCGAGGATGCGTTGGACCTGTCGCGCAATCTGATCTCGCTGCCGCGTCACCCGGCCTACAACACGCTTTCCAAGCGCGGCTCCTACAAGTACGGCCACATGCGTCTGATCCAGACGCTTTCGCAGTACGGATTGTGGGAGGAGCTCAAGCAGGCGGCCGCTGCTCAACAGCAAGCTTTGATCGACGATGAACAGCGCGACGAGTGGACCAGTTGGCAAGCGGCGGCACAATTCATCACCGGCCAACGCCGTGAGGGACGCGCGACACTGCGCTCCTTGCAGCGTCAACGACTGGATCTGCAGCGGCAACGCCTGGACCTGGCTGAAGCACAAGACAAGAGTTCCGATCAAGCGACGGAACCCGCGGCCGACACCGATCCGGTTGAGGATCGCAACCAACTGGACGAGCGGATTGCCGGATTGAAGACCGCGATTGCCCGAGCCGCCGCAGCAGCTGCCGTCGTCCGCCGAGATCCGAAAGCGTTCAAAGAACACGCCAAAACTGCCAAGCTGGACGTCCTCATCCAAGCGCGCTGGTTGGCCGACGCCGGTGCGGTCGGTGAAGCGATCAAATTGCTTGAGCCGGAAGTGAAGAAACGTCCCGGCGAAGTTTTGCCGCTGGCCACGTTGGTCGATCTGCTGTGGCGCGACGACCAACGGAAGCGGGCGCAAGAATCATTTGCCAAGCTTCGAACGGTAGCCGGTCACGCGGATCCCGATACGCCGCTGCTGGCCCGGTTGGCTCCCGTTGCCAAAGCGGCTGACGTGAAGGGCGATTGGCGGACGCCCAAGGAACCGGCCGACGATCTGGGCGAACGCCCGTCACTGGACAGCCTGGGACCGTTTCGCTGGCGGCCGTACCAAGCCCCCGCGTGGCAGGCGCTGACTCCCCAGGGAAAACCCGTCTCGCCGTCCGACTTTGGCAATCGCCCCAAGGTCTTGATATTCTATCTAGGCTTTGGCTGCCTGCACTGCGTCGAACAGCTGCATGAATTTGCGCCGCTGGCGGAACGTTTCGACCAGGCCGGCATTGACTTGGTCGGCATCAGCACCGAATCGGTGGAAGACTTGCAAACGGGGATCGAGGCTTTTGACGAACCGCTTGCCATCCCGCTGGTGTCCGATCCCGAATCGAAAACCTTTCACGCGTTTCGGTGCTGGGACGACTTTGAGAATCAACCCCTGCATGGAACCTTTCTGGTCGACGCCGAAGGCAGGGTGCGGTGGCAGGACATCAGTTATGAACCATTCACCGATGCGGAGTTCTTGCTGGAGGAAGCAGAAAGGCTGCTGCAGATTCCACCTCCCGGTGCACCGTCCGGAGCGATCGTCACCACCCGGGAATGATGGGAAAGGCCTGGAGCGCCGCCCCGGACTGGACAATCGATCGTGAGCGCACCGAACACGCCCGAATCGGAATCCGCACGCCCGAGTTGGAAGTCTCGGGAAGGCGCGGCGCACCCCCTGGGGGTTTCGTTCGATCCAAATGATGGCCAGTTCAACTTCGCCATCTATTCGAAACACGCCGAGAGCGTGACGATCGAGTTCTATCGGACGGACAATTTGATCGAACCGTTTCTGTCGGTTGGGTTCGATCACCTGTCGTACAAGTCGGGTCCGGTCTGGCACCGTCGCATTCCGGCCGATCAGATCGACGGACCGTGTGTTTACGCGTATCGAATCAGCGGTCCGGCTCCAGCGGGCGGCTTCGAATTCCACGCGTTCGATCCGGAAAAACTGCTGTTGGACCCCTACGCCCACACGGTCTATTTTCCTCCGGAATTCAGTCGCGCCGCCGCCTGCCAACCCGGATCCAACGCCGGAAAATCTCCGCTGGCCTACCTGGCACCGCTGGACTGCGATTTCGATTGGAGGCAGGACCGAAAGCCGGTGCACGACGCGGACTTGTTGATCTACGAAGTCCACGTCCGCGGCTTCACCCAGAACGCCAATTCGGGAGTCGCCGCCGATCGTCGCGGTACCTTCCTGGGATTGTGCGACAAGATCCCGTACCTGAAAGAGTTGGGCGTGACCGCGGTGGAATTGATGCCGGTCTTTCAATTCGATTCGCAGGAGAACAATTATTGGGGCTACATGCCGATGAACGTGTTCTCGCCGCATCACGAGTACGCGACGCGTCCGGACGCGTGCGAGCACCGCAACGAGTTCCGAGAGATGGTCCGCCAACTGCACGCGGCGGACATCGAAGTCATCCTGGACGTCGTCTACAACCACACGTGCGAGGGCGACGACAACGGGCCGACCTACAGCATGAAGGGAATTGACAACAGCACGTACTACGTCGCTTCACACGATCCCGCCCACCCTTACTCTAATTTCAGTGGCACCGGAAATACCCTGCACACCGCCAATCGGACTGTCCGCCGGCTGATCATCGACAGCATGAGGTACTGGGTGCAGGAAATGCATGTCGACGGATTTCGATTCGACCTGGCATCCGTGTTCACCCGCAATTCCGACGGTTCGATCAATCTGGAGGACCCGCCGATCTTCGGACAGATCGGTTCCGAAGATGAGCTTTCGGACATCCGCCTGATCGCCGAACCTTGGGATGCCGCCGGCGTCTACCAATTGGGACGCAGCTTTCCCGGCATGCAGTGGATGCAGTGGAACGCCAGCTTCCGCGACACGGTGCAACGGTTCGTTCGCGGCGACCGCGGCCAAATCCCCGATCTGATGACGCGATTGTACGGCAGCAGCGACCTGTTTCCCGACGACCGCTTTTTTGCTTATCGGCCCTGGCAGAGCGTCAACTACGTCGCCTCGCACGACGGGATGACGATGGCGGACCTGGTTTCCTTTCAATCCAAGAACAACTGGGCCAACGGGCACCAGAATACCGATGGCAATGCGGACTTTTGCAGCAACCACGGCTGGGAAGGCAACGTGGACGTCCCTGCTCGGATCGCCGCCCGCCGCAAACAGAAGATGAAGAACTACTTCTGCCTGATCTTGCTGTCCAACGGCACGCCGATGTTTCGAATGGGCGATGAATTCATGCAGACTCAAGGTGGGAACAACAACCCTTACAACCAAGACAACGAAACCAGTTGGCTTGATTGGAGCCTGCTGGCCCCACACCAGGACCTGTTCCAATTCGTCAAAGCGATGATCGCGTTTCGAAAACAGCACCCGTCCATTTCCCGATCCAGGTTTTGGCGGGACGATGTGACGTGGTACGGAACCGACCGGCTTGTCGATTTGTCCGCTTCGGCCCAGTGCATCGCGTACTGCCTTCACGGCCGCACCGAATCCGATGACGACCTGTACGTCATGATCAACGGCAGTGAACAGGAGCAGGTGTTCGGAATTCACGAGGGGTTGCCGGGACAGTGGAAACGCGTGATCGACACCTCGCGTCGCTCGCCACAAGATCTGACGGCACTGGAAGATGCCCCCGCCTGTGATTCCAGACGAATGGCCGTGTCCGGCGAGTCGGTCGTCGTGATGGTGCGACCGCGCCGTGAATGACACGCAGCGAATGAGACGCATCGACACACCAAACGGTGATGCGGCTGATTTGCTGGCACATTTGCCGCCTGGGCAGAGAGATTTCCCGAACGATGAATAATCGGCGTTTTTGTGGCCTTCTTGTCGCGATCTGTGGATGCCTCGATCGTCGCAAAAGATTAAAACGAAGAAGAGGTGGGCGTATCATTCGAATCTTGACCTTCTTCCTCTCACCGCTTGTGGCGCAACTGACATGGTCGAATTGTTAAAGACACGGTATTTGGGTCTCGATCTCTCATCGCCCATCATCGTCGGGTCGTGCCCGTTGACGATCGAATCGGAAGCGGTCCGCCAGATGGTCGGGGCGGGAGCGGGCGCGATCGTTCTTCCTTCCGTGCTGAAGGAACAAATCGTCCATGCCAAGTTGAAGGAAACGGACCCGCTTCGTGCCATCGAGGAAAGTGGTTACCAGCCGCAGCAAGACAAATACAACGGCGGCGTCGAGCATTATCTGGACACGATCCGCCACCTGAAGTCCGGTCAATCGGTGCCGGTGATCGCAAGCATGAACGGTGGCGTGACGGGCGACTGGATCGAGTACGCAAAAGGAATCGAGAACGCCGGTGCCGACGCGTTGGAATTGAACTGGCAACCGATGCTGACGTCACCGGGTGAGCCGGCCGCATCGATCGAGGAAAAGCTTTGTGCCCTGGTGCGTGACTTGACCGGCATGCTTCAGATCCCCGTTGCGGTCAAACTGAGTCAGCGATTCACCAACCTGGCTTCCGTCGCCCACCAATTGCAGCATGCCGGTGCTGCGGGGCTGATCCTGTTCACACACCTTCCCCGGTGGGACGTCAGCGTCGAGCGCATGCATTGGACCTGTCGATGGGAACTTTCACCCCTGGACTCTCTGGGCGGGATCCTGGAGGGAATCGTTCGCGCGCGGACCGGCGGTCTGGAGATTCCGATTGCGGCCAGTGGCGGTGTGCGATCCGCCGAACACGCCATCAAAGCGATGATCGCCGGTGCCGACGCCGTGATGGTGACTTCGGAGGTCTATCGGGAAGGCCCCGACGTCATCCGAAAGATGGTCGACGGACTGACCCGGTTCATCGAGAACAGCCGCCATGACACGCTGGAACATTTTCTGGAATCCAGACCAGAAGTCGAATTGGGCCCGGAACGGCTGATGCGGTTGGAATACGTGGATCCGCTGACGCGGTCGACCCACTACCCCGATCCGACACCGATCCCCGCCAGCGACGTCGGCGACGCCTCCGGTCACCGCCGCTAGCGGTCAGTTGAATTGGACAGCGCCGCGTTGAGGGAGCGACGTTCGCCAGAGCGTGGAATCAGCAGCAAGGTCACCGTCTGGCGGCGGTCGCTACCGCAACGACGACCGCTCCTCTTGCTTCTTTCACGCTACAGAATCGGTCCCAGCATCGCGACCGAATTGTTCCACAGGCGACGGGTGACCGGCCAGGCTTCCACCTCCTGCACCGTCACCTCGTTGGCGTGGTCCAGGAACTGCTGCTGCCGCTGACGGATCGCGCCTGTTTGCTCGGGATCACACAGCAGAATGTTGTTTTCGTAGTTCAGATCAAAACTGCGTCGATCCAGGTTTGCCGACCCGATCAGCGCCACCTCTCCGTCCAAAGTCAGCGTCTTGGCGTGCAACAGCCCCCCGACGTACTCATGAATCTTCACGCCCGCAGCCAGCAAATCGGCGTAGTAGCTGCGACTGGCCGCCGCGACGATCCAGGAATCATTGCGGGCGGGAAAGATGATCGTCGTCTCCACGCCCCGGTAGGCCGTCGCGCACAATGCCGATTGCAATGATTCGTCCGGAACGTAATACGGCGACGTGATCACCAACTCACGCCGCGCGGCGTACATCAGCGTCGTGAACATTTCCGGCATCGCGGAGTTGCGGACTGTCGGGCCCGTTGCGACCACAGCCGCCGGAAACCCGCCTTTCCCTTCGTGGATCGGCGCCTGCAACAAGTCGTCGATGTCTTCGTCGACGTACGTCATCCAATCGCTGGCGAACAGCCGTTCATTTTGCTGCGCGATGGGCCCCTCGAAACGCACCATCGTATCGACCCAGGGGGCGTACTTTGCCTTGACACGAAATTCCGGATCGGCGCAGTTTTGGCTTCCGCAATAGGTGACTTTGCCGTCAATCACCAGCACCTTGCGGTGGTTCCGCAGGTCCGCCCGGCCGACCAATGGCCCCAACAGCAGATTAGCGATCGGCAGCGCGACGGCAACCTGAACGCCCGCGTCCTTCATTTCTTTCCAATACGCTGACTTGATCATCGATCGGGATCCCAGCCCGTCCGCCATGGCCCGGCACTTGATGCCACGCTGTGCCGCACGCTTGAGCGCTTGGACCATCTTGCATCCGTTGTGATCGGACAGCCAGATGTAGAAGATCAGGTGCACATGGCTTTCCGCCCGATCGATGTCGGCGACCATCGAATCGATCGTTGCATTGGAGTCTTCCATCAATCGCGCCTGATTCCCGCCGACCGGGCTGAAATGGCTGATCGATCGGCCGAGCTCAAACAGATGCTGATATCTCTCCGGAACGTTCACATCCTGCATGGACGGATCGCGGGATGCCAGCGGCGGGAGTCTGTTCACCACCCGATGCAACCTGGCAACGCGGCGATGCCCGATGTTGACTTCCCCAAGCCACCAGTAGGCCAGGATCCCGACAATCGGGATGGCGACAATGACCACAATCCATGCGATCCGCGACGCGGGTTCACGGTGCGGCCGCAGCAGCACACGAAGGATCGCGACGAGTTGGATCAGCAAATGAGCGACGATGGCAATCAGCGATCCCGTCATGACGATCTCCAGAGAATGAACGTTGCCGGTTGCTGACGTCGCACGCGCGTGACGGCTGAACAGAAAAGGAAAAACTTCGGCAATGCCGCCGCGCGTGGAGGGCCGGTCGCGAAAGCCAACGACACTGCGGTTGCTTGCGTGTGATATCCTAGCGGCCGATGACGTGGCATGTTGACGAGTGTCCGATCCGACGATTTGTCTCCGTCACCGAAGGGAGGTGCCCCCGTGTCCGCTCGTGATTTAGACGCAATCTTTCGTCCCTCATCCGTGGCGGTCGTCGGAGCGAGCGATCACCCGTTGAAGGTCGGATACACGGTCCTGAAGAACCTTCTTGAGGGCGGCTTTTCCGGAAAGGTGTTCCCCGTCAATCTGCGGCGGAAAACGGTTCAACAGCTGGAGGCGTATCCGAGCGTGACGGACTTGCCGCAACCGGTCGATTTGGTCGTGATCTGCACCCCGGCGGCGACGGTGCCTGATTTGGTCGCCGAATGCGGCAAGTTCGGCGTTGGAGGTCTGATCATTGTTTCCGCCGGCTTTCGGGAAACCGGCGCCGCGGGGATCGCCTTGCAGCAGCGGGTGAGTGACGCGGCAAAAGCGTATCCCGAGCTGGCCATCATCGGGCCCAACTGTTTGGGCGTGATCTCTCCCCACGCCCACCTCAACGCCAGTTTCTCGGGCTCGATGCCGGAAGCCGGCCGGATTGCCTTCGTCTCGCAGTCCGGGGCACTTTGCACCAGCGTCCTGGACTGGGCGCGGCGCGACCGAATCGGCTTCTCGTATTTCGTTTCGATCGGGAACATGATGGACGTGGGCATGGCCGATCTGATCGACTACTTCCACGACGACCCAGGGACTGACGCGGTCATCCTGTACATCGAATCGATTCAGCACGCGCGAGCGTTCATGTCGGCGACACGCAGCTTCACGCGAAATCGACCGATCGTTGCCTACAAGGCGGGGCGATTTGCCGAATCGGCGAAAGCGGCGGCGTCGCACACCGGCGCGATGGCCGGCGTTGACGACGTCTACGAAGCCGCGTTGGCGCGCGCCGGTGTGGTCCGCGTCCGAGAAGTGCGTGACATCTTCGACTGTGCCCAATTGCTTGCCCAAACACGCCGCCCCCGGGGAGATCGCTTGGCGATCGTCACCAATGCGGGCGGCCCGGGCGTGATGGCGATCGATCAATTGGTCCAGCTTCATGGCACGCTTGCGACGCTGAGCGATTCGACGATCGATTCGTTGGATCACCAGCTACCCGCCGCATGGTCGCGCGGCAATCCGGTCGACGTTCTGGGGGATGCCGACCCCGCGCGTTTTGCCAAGGCGCTGCGGGGCGTGCTGAGAGATGATGGAGTCGATGCCGCGCTGGTCATCCTGACCCCGCAAGCGATGACCGATCCGCTGGCGACCGCCAAGGCCGTCATCGAATCGACCGACCAAACCACCAAACCGGTCTTGGCATCCTGGGTGGGGGGCAACGCGGTGCAAGAGGGGATCGCGGCCTTGCGCGCCGCTGGCATTCCCGCCTACAGTTTTCCGGAAGAAGCGGTGCGGGCGTTCATGTACCTGAATACGTACGCGCGACGCCGTGAATTGCTTTACGAAACGCCCAAAGATCTGCCCGTTGAGTTCGTGCTCAATCGGGAACGGCTCCGACCCGTCTTCAACACGATTCTCAGCGAAGGCCGGCAAAGACTGACCGAAAGCATGTCCAAGGCGATGCTGGATGCCTACGAGATTCCAATCAGCAGAACGTTCGTTGCCCGCACGCCTGAAGACGCGGTGGAGTACGCACATCGGCTTGGCTACCCCGTGGCGGTGAAAGTGTTCTCGCCGGATATCTCCCACAAGACGGACGTGGGCGGCGTGGCGCTGGGGGTTGTCGGAGACGACGCGGTTCGCGACGCCTATGACCGAATCCTTCAATCCGCCAAGGAGGCACGTCCGGACGCCTACGTGGAAGGAGTCACCGTCCAACCAATGATCTCGTCAGCGAACGGGATCGAACTGATCGTCGGTGCCCGCCGCGATCCCGTTTTTGGTCCGGTTCTGATGGTCGGATCCGGAGGCACGGGCACCGAACTGCTGCGGGACCGCACGTTGGAATTGCCACCGCTGAATGAGCGACTCGCCCGCAACATGCTGCAGTCGCTCCGGTGTTGGCCACTGTTGCAGGGCTATCGGGGTCGGCCGTCCGTGACGATCGACAAACTGGTCGAAGTGCTGATGCGTTTTTCTTACCTGATCGCCGACTATCCCGAGATCTGTGAACTGGACGTCAATCCGTTGCTGGTCACTCCATCATCGGTCGTGGCGCTGGACGCACGGATCATCTTGGACCATCAGACGTTGCTGCACCCGGTCAAACAGTTTTCGCACCTGGCAATTCGCCCCTACCCGGAGAACTATTGCCGAAGCGTCGCGTTGGACGACGGCACAAAGGTCCTGCTGCGGCCGATCAAACCGGAAGATGAACCGATGTGGCACGCCATGTTGTCGGAATGTTCGCCGGAAACACTGCACAATCGATTCCGAAGCATGCTCGGCAAGACGTCCCACGACTTTGCCACGCGATTCTGTTTCATCGACTACGACCGGGAAATGGCCATCGTGGCGGAGATTCATGAGGCCGGAAAGCGCCAACTTGTCGGCGTCGGCCGATTGGTGGCCGGAACCAGCCACGAGGACGCGGAGTACACCGTCCTGGTCGTTGACGCCTGGCAAAACCGGGGATTGGGGACCGCACTGACCGGGTATTGCATGGAGATCGCTGGCAGTTGGGGGTTGACGTGTGTGGTGGCGGAAACCGACCGCACCAACGCACGGATGCTCGCGGCTTTTCGTCGCTACGGTTTTCGTCAGGTCGCCCAGGAGGACGGCGTGGTTTCCCTCCAATACCAGGTCAAGACGCAGTGAAAGCCACGATCGAAGGTTGCCGTGATCGCCATCGATCGTCACCATCATCGGGTCCCTTCGTTTCAGTCGTTTCGGCCGAGCTTGACCGTCAACCCGGCTCGGCGAGCATGTTGCATGATCCGTTCGGCCATTCGATTGACGTCGTCCACCATCATTTCCGTACCCGTTGGCACACGGTGCGGTAGTCACACTCCGGAGTATCAAGATGCCAGTCAACATCTCAGAAACGGCCGACGGCAAAGTCATTGAAGTCGAGGTGAATGGCAAACTGACCGCCGCCGATTACGACCTCTTTGTCCCGCTGACCGAAGAACGCATCCGGCAATACGGGAAGATCAGCATGATCATCGTCCTGACAGACTTTCACGGTTGGGAGGCGGCCGCCCTGTGGGACGACCTCAAGTGGGACGTCAAACACTTCACGGATCTGGAGCGGCTGGCCGTCGTCGGCGATCGTCAGTGGCAGAAAGGCGTATCGGCATTTTGCCGGCCCTTCACATCCGCGGAAATCAAATACTTCGATTGGAGCGAGCGTGAAGCCGCGCGAAGTTGGGCCGGCGAAACGGCCCCCGATTCCTGAACTCACGAATCTCCACTTTGCGACTGGCCCTCCCCCGACCGAGCGGTATAACGAACAATCACGCCGGCCGCCAATCGGGCGCCGTTTGATAATCCGGTCAATTGGAATTGATCAGCCGAAGCCGCTCGCCTGGGACCCGACGTGCCGAATGGTCGGCGCGTCGCACCCACGCTAGCGAGTCCGGCTGAGGGTTTTCAGACAGCGCCTTGCCGGTGATCTGGAAGTGTGATCACGTCGCTTGGCGAGGTCAGGAACTCTCCTGCCTGCCGTTTGCAAAGTTGCTTTTGCAGGCGCGAACTGCGCCAGCCTGGCTGGCTGGAGCCGGACGACTAGCCGCGGGATCACACCGCTGAGATGGAACTTGGGCCTTTTCATCGCACGAACCTCAAGCAGGCAGGTGTCAGCCGTGATTCACTCTTCCCGTTCGCGGAACCAGCTGCCGATGGAGCAGTTGGAGTCCAGACAGCTTCTGGCGGCCGACTTTCTTGAGGCCGACCACGTCATCGAACAAATGCTGCCGGCTGGGCTGTACGGAGATTGTCATGAATCTGATCGGCCGGATGAGAGTCAGCTTCGATGCAATCCGGAGGCGAATGCATCGACGAATGTTTTAGCCGCCGCCGACGCCTTCACACCGCTTCGACAAGAGCTTTTCATTGTCGACGCGGGAATCGAAGATTATCAATCGCTGATTGCGGCGTTGCCTCTCCATTCGAATCAAGATCTGTTGGTGCTCGACAGCGATCGAGACGGAGTCGAACAGATCAGCACCTTTCTGCAGACGCGTGCTGGCATCGAAGGCATTCACGTTCTCTCGCACGGCAGTGCGGGACGCCTCCGACTGGGGTCGACCAATCTAAGCGGACACAGCTTGTCCCAATACGCATCAGAGATCGCCGCTTGGCGGGACGCTCTGGTCGACGGTGCCGACATCTTCTTGTATGGCTGCGATGTGGCGGGGAGTCATGGGGGCGTTGAGTTCATCGCTGAAATGGCCAATCTGACCGGCGCGGATATCGGAGCGTCCGATGACGCAACGGGGGCGACCGGGCTGGGCGGCGACTGGCAGTTGGAATACAGCCACGGCACGATTCAGATCGACACCCTGGATCCCTCGCTTTTCACTTCCTTCGGTGGCCTCCTGGCCGATATTTCGATCTCGCAAGGCGCGGCAACGGCTGTGGTCACCGCCGCCAAAATCACCGCAGGAACCAATTCACTGGAAGTAGAAAAGATTGGAAACGACGAAACCGTCACGCTTTCGGGCAACGTCGGCAACAACACCTTTCAGGTCAATCAGTTCTTTCCCAACTTGGCGTTGGTGGGCTCCAGCATCACCGGCGGCGGAGGCACCAACACACTCAGCTTTCCGCAATTGGGAAACACCAACCTCAAGTTTCAAATCGATGACGACAGCCAGGGCGACAACGCCGGCCCGGGGACGTCAGTCAGCACAGTGGTCGGCAACAACATTGTCACCACCAAACTCCGCTCGATCATCGGCGTCGACACGTACAACGGCAGTGCGGGGACCAATGAGTTTGTCATCAAAGCGGGTGTCAACCGAGATGTGAGCTTGAAGGGTCACAGCGGTGTCCAGCGCAACGGGACGCTGAATCTGAGCGACGTCGGAAAAAACGTCGTCACGACGGTCAACAACACGGGTGAAATCAAAGCGACGCTCAAAGCGACCAATCAGAACGGCGATAACGTCGACCGCGTGATCACGGCCCAATTGCTCAAGAGCATTCGTTTGAATGATCAACGGTCGCACCATCTGAATCTGACGAACGTCGGCAAGGACGTGACGATCACGGTTGCCCAAGATTCTGTCACGGTTGCTTTCACGCCCCAAGGCGACGGTGCACAGGCGGTTCGGCTTTCGTTCGACCGGGTGACCGAACTGACTTTGGTCAACGGTCAGAAAAACGTTTTGAAGTTTGTCGGCGGAGCGTCCATCGCGACGGTCAATGATCCCGGCGCCTCAGCGGTGGAGCTTGACTACAGTGGTTTTCAAAACCCCGCCAAGGTGAACCTGGCGCCAGCTCTGCCCGCCATCGGCAATTGGACAACGACGCAACTTTCCGAATCTGCCGTCCGGCCGACCACTTCGACCTGGGCGTTTTACCGGCCACAGAACGTCAACAGCACGTTCAAAGTCAACGTCGATGGCATGCTCCCCGGGGGCGCCAATGTCGCCTGGGGCATCAACGCCCCGGCAGATCTGGCCACGTCGCTGAACCTGTTGGGAAAGGGGCGGGCCAACGGACTGCAAGTGAACGGGGCCGACGGGACGTTCGGCTCGGAGTATCGATTTTCCTTCCAGGGAAATACGGCGGACATCAAGGCGCTGACATCAGATCAAAGTCTGGCGGTCTTGACCGCGGTCAAGCCTGACGCCCAAGCGGATACGAGTTGGTCGTTGGCCGTGAATGCTGATTCGGGAACGTTCGCCTTGCAGGTGATCAGTCCGCTCAACGGTTTGAGAGTGATGACAGATGCGTTGAACATCCATGAAGTCCGCCAAAAACCGGAATTGATCGCGATGGCCATCTCCGGTGCGATCAACAACGCGAACATCATGCCCGTGGTGACGGGCGCAGGGACGGACGCCAGCCCCTGGCGCATCCGCATCATCAATAACGTCGCTGTCAACACCGTCGCGGTGACCAGCATCGACACGTCGAATCTGACCGGCGCTGGTCGATTTCTGACGCTGGTCAACAGCACCCCCGCAGTTCCGGCCGTGAAGAAGGAATACAACTTCTCGACCAAGAACATGGCAGCGGGCGCGACCGGGCCGGCCAGCTACGGACGCTTCAAGATCGTGGTCAACGATGGCCTGAATGACTACATGACCACGCCGCTCAGCTTTGATGCTTCGGCAGCAGACATCGAGAGTGCCCTGGAGGGATTGCAGGACGACAACAACATGATCCTCCTGAAGGAAGTCTCGGTGACGGGAGAAGGCCTGGCGGGAGGTTACGCGGGCGCCGGAGCAGGTTTGCCGGCCAAGCCCTGGACGGTTTCTTTCTACGCACCCGATCTGCAAAACAACACGACCCTGTCTCTCCGGAACGCGGACCTGGAGATCGCCACCACACGTTCGGCTTCCGGGATCGGCAGCCAGGCGGGCGAGACGGACGGCATCATGGGCTGGGCGATCACCAAGATCACCGGCTCGAGCGGAAACAACGCCGGCGCGGATACGTTCTACGGGATCTCTGCGGCTGCGATCGAAATCTCGACAGGCGAAGTCAACAACGGCTCCAACGTCGCGATCGGCGGCACGGCGGCCGATACGATCAACGGCGGAACTGGAAAGGACCAACTTCACGGCGGTGGCGCGGACGACGCGACGATCAACGGCGGTGGCGGCCTGGATCGACTGTACGGCGGCATCGGCAACGACACGCTGGACGGAGGCAACTCCAACCACACCGATCACATCTTTGGCGGGCCGGGCGACGACACGATCACCGGTGATGACGGGGCGGACTTTCTCTACGGCGGCATTGGCAATGATCGGATCAACGGCGGCGCCAAAGCCGACAATCTCTACGGCGGTGAAGGCAGAGACAGACTTTCCGGCGGCCCTCAGAATGACTTCCTGTGGGGTGGTGATGGCAACGACAAGGAAAGCGTCGCCGACGCCGACAATGGCGGTCTGTTCGGAGACGCTGGTAATGACCACTTGTTCGGCGAAGGCGGCGACGACTATCTGGACGGAGGACTCGATAACGACGAGCTAACCGGCGGCGCCGACAACGATACGCTCAAGGGACAAGCCGGGACGGATACCTTTTTCTTTGCCGATGACTTTGGCACCGACACCGTCGACGGCGGCACGCAACTCGATACGGCGGACTTTTCGGCGTTCACCGGCAACCTGCTTTTCCGCTTCAGCACCCGACGCGCTGCTGATGCCGCTGCGTACCAGCCCGCGGCGCCGAATTTCTCGGTGTTTCAAAACACCAACAATCCCGTTGGCAACGGCAGCACGTTTGAAGACGTCGACGCGATTATCGGCGGCAAAGGGTTCAACACTTACGCCGTGATGGGGAATTGGACGGGCAAAATCGAGATCACCAACGGTTCCGGTCTGGGCCTGCTCGATCTGACGCAGGTCACGGAGAACCTGACACTCGTTTACAACAACGCCGGTACGCAGCTGACGATCACGCGGGCGAACGGAAGCGCCGTCGACGACAAGATCATCGTGACTGGTATCCCCCAGTTGCGTGTCGGTCAGGCCATCAGCACGTTCGAGTTCCCCCAAAACTATGTCAACAACGCGGCGTTGAAGATCTTGCCGCCATCGACCAACGCGGACAACCACCAGGTCCAGTTTGCCCCGGAAAACGCAAGCAGTTTGAACCTGTTCGGTGCCGTGGAGAATCTGGGGACTGGCGGTGCCGCGCCCTTAAGCACCCTGACGCCCGTGGCGAATTATCAAGCCCCGCAAACGGTCAGGTGGAAGCTCAAGGCCGCGCCGCAGCCGATCTATGGACTCGGAAATCTTTCCATCCCGAACGCGGAGCTCACGCCGTTTACGTTGACCGTCGGCGACGAAACGACGGGGCAGCATACAACGCCTCTCATTCAGTTTCTCAAGAATGAGAATGCCAATGTTCGAGCGGGCAAAATGCAAGCGGCGCTCAGGGCTTTGCCGAACAGCTTCATCGATCGAAATCTGGTGGACGTCCAACCGAGCGGCAACAACGACGACGTCTACACCATCTCGATCCAAGGGGCATTCGGCACGCGCCCCGAACTGTCCTCGGCCAAGTACGCGACCGTCAAGCTCACCAAGAAAGATCAGAACGTCCAATCTCTTTCGACATTTCACGACGATTCGATCCGATCCCAAACATGGAAGGTGTCGCTGACCGGCAGCTACAACGGCAACGCAATACCTGCGCCGATCGATTTGTTTCTGCCGGCCACGGCGGCAGCGGTCAAAGACAGGATTATCGCGGAGGTGAACAGGCTGGTCCCCGCGGCCGGTATGGCGGCGGCAGATTTGACCGTCATCGGAGAGGGCACCCACCACAATCCTTGGAAGATCACGAGCAACAACATCGCGCAACGCGTGGAGTTCACGGCAGCAACGTTCAGTGGTACCAGCCGCGGCTTCCTGGAAATCAACGGCATCGACACGGTCAGCAACCGGGTCGGCAAGTTGGCCAAGTGGCAACTCTCCAACACCGCTGCTTCCGGTCGCTTCACGCTGGGATACAACGGCCAGACCACGCGGGTGCTGGACTGGAATGCGAGCGCCGAAGACATCGAGAGGGCACTCGGAGATCTTGGCGACGCCGTGGTCGGCGACGTCTCGGTGACGGGTGTCAATGACCCGGCCAACAATCTTCGCTGGGAGGTCAGCATCGTCACAAACCAAGGCGCTGCTGGCAACCTGACGGTCAACAATGAGCCGCAAAATAACGCCCCCCCGCTAACGCTGACGCTGATCACACTCGACCCGAACTTGAAATTCAAAGCCGTCACGCCCAACAACGTCAGCGCTGACCTGATCGGATTGAATCGCGACACGACCATTCAAGGCGGAGCTCAAGCGGACGTGATCGACGCGATGGCCGGTAACGACACGGTATTCGGCGCCGATGGCGATGACACGCTGCACGGCGGTTCCGGAGATGACACGCTAGACGGCGGCCCGGCAAATGATCACCTCTACGGCGACGCCGATCACGACGTGCTCAAGGGCGGCAACGACAGCGACCATCTCTACGGTGGCGCCGGAGACGACAAACTGTACGGCGGAGATGACGACGACTATCTCTTTGGTGACGCCGGGAATGACTTGCTGGACGGCGGCCACGGCAAGGACCACTTTCAATTCCTCAATAGCTGGGGGCATGACTCGGTCGTCGAAAAGCCGACGGAGCATAACGGCCGCAACGAGATCGATTTTTCCGGAGTCGACCAGGAACTGGTTCACATCCTCAGTGGCGGCCAACTGATCTCAGGCGCCACCACGTACGACAGGCTGAAGGGAAGCCTGAGAGACTCTCAAGAAAAAATGTGGTTGCCATCCGTCGGCGCGGTGTCGGTGAAGGAGGACATGGGGTTCGTCGCGGGGCAGTATGTCGGTTCGAATTCCGATTCAATCGCTCTCGCGGACGTTGAGAGTTTCACTGTCCCCACGAACGGCAATTTCGAATATCGATTGCGTGTCGGTGTTGACGCGGGAGACGGCCAGGGCGAGCGAATTGTCGAAGTCACAGTGACGCAGGCGGACCTTGCGATGCGGGATTTGCCGACACTGGCCACGGCGCTGCAAAACAAGCTCAATGACGCCTTGCAAGCACTTGATGCGACCTGGGACCGCAACCGACTAACGGTGGTGCGAACGAGTAATCTTGGAATCATTGATACCGATGGGGTGGCGATTCAGTTGCAGAACATGGCGCGCGTCAACAACACCCCCATGGGCCTGCGAATTCTGCCGTCAAGCACGAACTTTGACAGCTCGTTGATGGTCGGGAAGGATTTCCAAGGGGGCGTCAGCCGACTTTTCTACACCGAGACGATTAAACCAGCAAACGCATCGAACACGTTCCTGTTCGGGAACGACTGGGGGCAGAAAACGTCGTCATTTTCGCCCCAACCCTTCGGCCGCAGTTTCGGTGGCGTTGGCACGCCGGACTACTTCACGGCGATCAACAACCGTTGGAATCGGGACGAGAAAAAGCTTGAGATTGATACCCGGGAGATGACCGCCAACGGACACAAACTGGTCATCGACTTTCGCCAGGTCACCAAGGACCTCGAGTTCGAGATCGAGTGGTCGAACAAGGATGAAGATATGAGGTTGAACCGGGATCCGTCTCTGCAGTTGAAGGTCAAACGGATTGCCAACGTCAATCTTCCGTTCGGGTTCGACTTTGGCATTCCTTTTCCTCCGCTGCGATTCAATGAGGTCATCTTCACAAGCATCGATGAAAACACTGTCATCTACACCGGTCGCGGGTCGGCCAATGACATCAACATCGGCACCCACTACGGTGCCGGGAGTGTCAATTTCAGGAAAGGCGATCCGAACATGCCGGTCGACTTCAAGGGCACGATCGTCGGCAGTTCCGGAATATTGCCGTACAAGGGGATTGTCAATCCGGCGAAGCTCTACGAGTCGGTCACAAGCGGCCAGCTACCGGACATCTTTGTCAACAACAACCTGGACTATTCCGAGTACACGGTCTACCGCCGGCAACTATCCGAACTCGGTGGCTTGAACCTGCTCAATTCAGTCTTGCCGATTCCCGGTCATGCCGGCGGGCAAGACAATACCTTCGGCATCGGCAATCGCGAGTCGGATTTCAAGGGAATCAGTGGCACCGTCATCAACGTTCATCAGCTCTCAACTGTCAGCGGAGGCGTGAGCGTCACGACCGGGAACCATTTCAGTCCGACCCCATACGACGACTATTACAACAGCGTGCCCGACGAGTTCAGGCCGTACGTCTCGTCGTTGCGTTTGCCCGGCCAGAACACGATCGGCATCGGTGCCGACAATTTTGAAAACGCGTTCATGGATTTCCTTTTCGACGGCATCGATCTCAATAGTGGGTCCGTCGATTACGGCCGTTTGTTCGGGTATCTGAACCCGGGGGTTTCGGTCATGGCAGGTTTGACTGGTCCGGATACCTATCAGTACGCCGGTTGGTGGGGGCTCTCGGCAGTGATTGAGCCCTTTGACGTCCAGACCGAATTGAAAACCGTCGACACGTTGGATTTCAGCAACGTCAGCAGCGATCTCCACGTTTCGATCTTTCAAGCCAATGCGACCAACAATGAGACCGCAGCTACTTTTCTGGGAACCACAACCAAGCCCCAGTTCGATCCGAAGAAGATCGTCGAAAAGTATTCGTCCAACTACGTTCTCGTCACACCGTTCGACACGACCGGTTTGAGTTTCGGTGAAACTCTGGCCGCGATGAGCGCGAATCTGGTGAATCCCGGCGGAGCTTTCACCGCTTTGGGAAGCGGCATTGAAAACGCAATCCGCACAGGTAGCAACGTTGGCGATGCCATCAAGGACGCGTTCAAGAAAGCCTACGACTTTAGTACCCAAAGTATTCAAGAAGATATCAATGCGCTGGCTGCCGACGGCGGCGGAGTCTTCGCGATGGGGATCGAGAGCATCATTGGCGGAGGCGGCACAACAACGATTCATTTCAACGATGACGACGGAAATGCAGACATTCCGAACCTGGCCGGCCGCATCAGCGGCAGCGACATCGTTCTTGACTATTCCGGCATCCATCCCGACAAGTCGAACATTCCCGGTTTCGAAGGAATCACCGTCCAGGCGGGAGCCGTTGCCGCTCCCGAACCGCTCCGGCTGATCGACACGATCAAAGACCTTCGCGACTTCGACCCCGAAGAGGCCTCGGATCTCGATCAGCGTCTGTACAACTCACTCGACGACCTGTTATCAGGCTCGAGCATTCAATTCGGTCTTGCGGATCTCGTCGGCGGCGCAAGGGGAATCAGCATCGCCGAAGCGAGTAAGGCAATGGAAGCCTACATCCAAGACGATACGATCATTTCCGACATCCTGGGATTTCTACTCGATGCGGAAGTTGCCAATGTCAGCACGATCATCGGCACCAATGGGAAGGACACGCTCAACGGAAACACCACCGACAATGTGATCATCGGCCTGGGCGGTGGCGGTTCGGTCGACGGGGTCGGTGGCACCAACATTTTCTCGTACGTCCCGCTGGGAGGCGACGGCTCAGAAGTTGAGGACGCGATCACGTTCAATCTGAGTCTGGATACGCCGACGTCTTGGACCGGGGGGAACGCCGGCAAATTCGATCCGACCGACCCCACGAATAACACGGACCCGAGCACACTTCCTGGCGCCGCAACGACAACGCTAATAAACATCCAAGCGGTCGCGGGGGGCGGCGGTGATGACCGCTTTATCGGGTCGTCCGCAAGCGACAAGTACTACTTTTTCGGAAACTGGGGCAATGACATCATCTACGACGTCGATGGCGAGACAAACGTTGTCGACTTCTTGTATTTGGAGCTTGGTGACAAGGAAGAACTGCATCGCACGGAGATCGATTCAAATACGCCCAAGCAGACGCTGTTCGAAGTCAAGGAGACGGACAGTGGTACAGTCACGAAATCAGCGCTGGTCTATGGCGACTTCGATCTGAAGAGCGTCTCGCAATTCGGGGATCAGTACATCGACAACGGGAAGTCGAACCCAACGTTGACGGCGGAGACCAATCCTTCCCCATTGCTGGGAGATCCGGCACCGCTATCCGGGGACAGCGACCAGAGCCGACTCGTGTCGGGGTTATCCGCTTTTTCGTCCAGCGTCGTGGCCTCGGCCCAGCAACTGGTCGATGAGTTCGATGCCTTCGGGAAATTGCCCTATGCGACGGTGAAACTGAGCGAACTGGACGGGCTGGAAGACTTCGCCAATTCGATCAGCTCACGAATCAACAACGAACTGATCGGTGCCGTCAACACTGCTTTTGCGAACGGGCCGATCACGACCGGTGACCTGATCGCCAGTACCGATGTGCTCACTGCATCCAGCTCGTCAGCCCTTCGTGAATTCCATGCCGACTTGGTCTTGTCGTCATTTCAAGAGGCGTTCACCGTTGACTTCAGCGAAGCCTTCAACGGATTCGGGTTGAACGTCACCCAGAACACACCGCTGTTGTTCGAAGTCGACGTGGACTTGGCGTTCACGTTCGGTCTGGATGACGGAAACCAGTTCTACGTCACCGAGCCATCGATCGATTTGCGGTTGAGTTTGGATCACGACGAACCGCTGGACATTTCGGTCGCCCTCGGCCCGCTCGGCATGGGTGTCGAGGATGGCACGCTGAAGTTCAACATCACCAGTGGCGTGGGCACCGACGGCACGGTCACTTTCGACAGCAACGGCAATCCCGACGGCAACCTGTTTGGCGCGCCTTCGCTGACCGCCAGGCCCGGGTTCATCATCGATCTGCCGATCGCGCTCGAGGGCGCGCTCGCCGGGTTGCAGCAGGAGCCGACGGAACTGTTCGGTGTTTACAACGGGGATGGTTCCGATGCGAGCGTTTCGGGCTTTCTGGGCGCGCTCGCTGGAACGTTGCTGACGGCCGATTTTGACAACTTCATCGAGTTTCAACACGTCAGTCTTGACGTGGTGCTGGACGGTTTGATCACGGCGCTCCAGGGCCTGGTCGATAACAGCAGTCGCGCGTACGACCCGATCCCCATCGTCGGCAAATCACTGGTCGAGATCCTGGGTGAAGGTCAGGTCAATCAGGACATTGATGTCATCACCCAAATGATCAACGCGCTCGAAACGGTCCAAACCGATCTGACCGATATCCAGTCGTTCGAAGTCGATGTCAACTTCGCCTTAGACAACGCGTTGGACCTTTCGACGGCCAGCTTCGGCAACAAGCCAACGCTGAAAGCGGCGGTGGAAACGCTTCGGGCGGTCGCTCAAGGGCTTGACGGCCTATCAAGCGATGACGCTCTGGCATTGTCGCTCGCCGAGACCGAGGCTTGGCTGGACACGTTTGCTCCGCTGCAGACGGCGCGCAATACGCTCGACGCGGCTAACGGACTGTTGGCACTGAACAGCACGTTTGTCGTGGACGCGACCGATCCGAACTTCGTGACTGAAGCCGAAATCGCGATCGCGATGGCGCAGCAAAGCGGCACCGTTTCGGCGTTCACAAGTTTGCAACAGGACCGCGACCTATTCGCGATTCAATCGAACAACCCGGGCTACCACGCAGCGAACGCTTACGCTGATGCGCTCTCGGTCGTCAACTCACTCGGCATGACGCCGGACTTCCCGATCCCCGATCCGCAATCCGATCCGCCCGACGCGACGACTTCGCTGCTGCAGACACAGCCCACCCAGCGGGCCCTCGACGACCTCACTTTGCTGCAGCAGTCGGTGGGCAATTTCCTTTCCTTGGGGACGCCGGCAGCCGAAGTCGTCTTGGCACAGGCGGGTCAGACGCTTGTCGATACCGGAGCGGTCACGGATCCGCCGACGACCTCGGCGGAAGTTTCCGCGATCGACCTGAGCGGCGTCAGCGACGTCGACCTGCCCGCCGCGACCGAAGCGCTTTCGCAGTTGCAAGCACTGTTCCTACTCGACGATGCGGGCCTGGAACCACAAGCCACCGAAGGCGACGTTGCCGCGCTGTATCCGGACGATCCCGACAGCCAGGCCGCCGCGAACGCTGCCGTGGGATTGCTGGGCGACCTGATCTGGGTGGCCAATCAGTATCTGACAGCCGCCCGAGACAACTTGTCGGCGCGCGGACTCGATACTGACAACCCGACAACGATCACCGTTGACGATGTGACCACAGCGTTCGGCAACTTGGATCTGTTACAGACGGCGACCGACGCGCTGACGACCATTCAAAACACGGACGAATCGATCATCGCGGCCTCGCTGCGCCTGACCGCGGCCAGTCTGAACCCTCGGTCTCTGGACGAGGACATCGCGCTGACGCTGATCGATCCGGTGCTGTATGCCGACGCGGTCAACAATCGACAGATACTTTTGACGTCGGAACAGACGGTTACCGACGCCACCGATCTGTTGACGCCGCTCGGTCAGCAAGCCGCCGTGGGCCAGGCAGCTCAACAGTTGGCGGCATTGGGCGCATTGCCAGCCCAGGCCCGGGTGGCACACAACGCCGTCACCGGCTCGGCAACTCTGCAGCTCAGCGGGCAAACCGAGACGTTTGTACTCAACGCCAACGACACCACTGCGGATCTGATCAATACGTTGTCGGGGCTGAGCTACTTCACGGATAACCCCGGCATCAACTTGACCGTCTCCGGATTGGGCGCCGAGCAATCACCCTGGCTGATCGGCTTCAGCGACAGCAGCGGCGCGGTGGACGTTCCCGAACTGCTGATCATCGCCAGCGATTTGAAGGCGGCGGACGGCATGACGGAGGCCGCATTGGATGTGGCCACCGGTTCCCTGCCACCCACGGACAGTGGCAAGCTTGCGACGGTTGACTTGAGCCGAGTCGATGCCGAGGATCTGGCCGCGGCCACCGACGCACTGAACTTACTGCAAGCAAGCTTCAGCCTCGCCGCGGCGGGGCTCGACGGACAGTCGACCGATAGCGAGATCGCTGCAGCTCCGGCGCTCGGAGGTGACGCTGCACTGATCGCGGCGGCGATGGCAAACCGTGACCTGGTTGCTTCGTCAACGGTCATCGATACCGGCGACGTTTCGGCTGTCGAGGACGATGTCTTGGGAAGCTACTTCGTTGCCACGCAGCCCGACCTGGTCTCTCGATTGGTCGGCCTGCAGGCGGCCAGAGACAACTTGTCGGTGTACGACACCAACAAAATCATCTCGCTGTCGTACAACAATTCCCAGTTGATGGTCGGCTTTGACTTCGATCTGCAAGGCAGCACGCAGTTCGAACTGAGTGACTTCAGCGACTTTCTGCGAAACGACGTCGGTCTTTCCAGCGACGTCGACTTCAACATCGCCACAGGATCGACGCTGAATGCCGCCGGCTACATGAGCCTGGATTTCGCCGTCGGCGTCGACTTCGCCGATTTGGCGAACGTGATCTCGCTCGAAAACATGTACCTGCAGGTCAACGACGTCCAAATCGGCGCCGACCTGACGATCACCGATTTCAGCGGCGAACTGGGCTTCGGCCCGATCGTCGGCAAGGTAGAAGACGGAAGCCTGGACATCGGAGCCTTGCTGGACTTTTCGCTCAACGATGGCGTGGCGCTTTCGCTTGCGGAACTTGAGCAATTGGGCTTGTCCGCGGTCGACGTTTCGGTGATCAGTTCCAGCCTGTCGACCGATCTGCCCGTCGAAGTCGACTTGGACGGCAGTCCGCTGGTGCAGACAAGCCTGAACTACCAGACCGATGACCTGTGGGGCGATCTACAGAACGCCATCGCCCAGCTGCCGAGTTTGAACGACATCGCCAACCTGAACGTGGCCGATGTCATCAACGGAATCCGCAACGCCGTCGATTTCGTCGACAACCTGGCCGTCAACAACGCGTCCGTCGTCGCCGAAATCCCACTGCTGAACAACTATTTGGACACGGCTCTGGCTGACATCCGCCAGGTCCTGAATTTTGTCGAGGAGTTGGAAGCGGCACAGGTTCAGTATGTCACGCACACCGGCGCCGGCAGCACGGGTGAGCTGGTGCTGTTGTTTGAAGGCCAGCCGCAAGCCGAAGCGTTCTCAATTGACGCCACAACAACGGCCGAACAGCTGCAGTCGATCATCAGCGGACTCAGCTTCGTGACCGACACGCTGGGAGTGACGCAGGTCCAAGTCGAAGGGTCGCACACCGAAGATGATCCCTGGGTGATTCGCTTCCAAGATGCCAAGCGTGGCGTGAAAGTGCCGACGCTGAATGTGCAGTCCAACACGATGCTGGCGGCGGACGGCGTGACCACAGCCGTCGTGAACATCACGCAATCGGATGAGAGCAACGTCAAAAACGATCTGGTGTCCGCGCAAGCATTCCTGCAGGACAAGCTGGACATCGACAGCAGTCTGGTTCAACGGATCTCCAGCGACGCGGTCAGCGGCCAAATGACGCTGAAATTGGTGGATACCGGCGAGACATTCACGCTGGACTTCGATGCCACGGCACACGATGTCTTGATGGCTTTGCAAGGCCTGACATCGATCGACACCAGCGACATCGAAGTCCGCGGGGACGGAATCGCGGCGTCCCCGTGGCAGATCGCCTTTGTCGGGGCCAGGCAGCAGGAGGACTTCCCGGCGATCGTCCTGGACAGTAGTACGCTGCTCAACGAAATGGGCCAGACAGCCTCCGTTGCCGTCGACTCTGGTCCGGCCGAGCAAGTTCTATTGACGCTGCAAGGCGACTCGGTCGAGCTTAGCATCGCCAAGAACTTCGATTTTGCCGGCGACCTCGCCTTTGCGTTCAGCTTCGAAGAGGTCGTCCAACTGCTTCCCGACGGGCCCATTCGGGAGGCGTTGGAAGGGGTCAGCCACCTGCTGGCGGTCGACGGTGCCGGCGACCTGGCAGTTGAGATCGGTGGGCGCATCGACGTCACCGTCGGGTTCAACCCCAACGGCGCGATCAAGGATGCGATCTACCTCACGGACGATTCGTCAGTCACTTTGGAGGCCTACCTCGATGCCGAAGATCTGGAATTCGACATCGACTTGAACCTTGACGAAACCTTCAATGACCTTGAGAAACTGTTCGGCGCCGATAATCCGCTGATCAAGGGACTCGAGTCCGTCCTGAGCGACAACGGGCTGGACAAGATTGGCGTTCATATCAAAGAGGGACGTATCCAGCTGAACTCGGGCGTCGACGCTGACGGCGACGGAAGGCTGGATCCGGCGCGATTCCTGTTTGCGCTCAAGTCCGACAGCTCGGCGGTCGAAGGCGTCGAGGGCTCCGGCGACAACCGCTATTCGCTGTTTGTTGATCAGGCGACACGCACCCAATTGGAAGACGCGGTCGAGTTTGCCCATAGCGGCTCGATCGAAGTCGACCTGCCGCTGTTCTTTCCCACCGATGACCTGCCCATGGGCGGCAGCGCCGAAGACCGCAACGGCGACGGCGTGGCAGACAACGTCCTACAAGTGATTGCTTCCGACCTGGATGAAATCAGCACCTCCATCCGAAACGGCAGCAACAGTTCGACGCTCCAGGTGATCACGCCGACATTCAAGAATTCGATCAGCCTGTTCTCGCTGCTGAACAACATTGACCTGATCACGGTGATCGCCGGTGAAGACGGTGACCCGACCGGCGATCCGTTTAAAGACGGAATCCTCGGCACGTTACAGGGTCTGTTCGAGGGCGAAGTGTTCGGGATTGATTTGGCCTTCATCGGGGACACGCTGCGGAAGGAAGCGGACTTCATCGGCACGTTCCGAGATCAAGTCCGATCCGCCCTGGTGGGCTTGGACGGCAGCGGCAATGGCAGTGCGGTGTCGCTGGTCCAGGATGCCCTGTTTGGCGTCTTCGCAACGCAGCTTGGGCTGCTGCAAGACAGTGATGGCAACGGTCTGGACAAGCAAGACATCGTCGTCACCGGAGGAACAGATTTTGTGCAGTTCGACTTCGAGCTGGGACAGGAGTTTTTCACCGGCAGCGTGCCGCTGGACCTGAACCTGGCGATTCCCGGACTGGGGCTGCACTTTGGCGAAAATGACATGATCGATATCGCCCTTGGGTACAGCATCGGTCTCGGTTTTGGCATCAGCTGGACCGACGGTTTCTACATTGACAGTTCGCGGCAAGACGAACTGGAATTCACCGTGACGGCTGACCTGGGCCTCGATGCGAACAACATGCCGAACTTCGATGGCAGCATCGAGCTCGGGTTCATGGAATTGGACTTCAGCGACAACGGCGTTCAGGACTTGGACGGCCAACAGGCCGGTAGCGGGCTGTTCGGCAAGTTCTACGTCGACATCGATGACCCGGGCGACGGAAACGGGCGGCTGACACTCAGTGAAATCGAACAGTACCCGGCGCGCGAGATCATCAGTGCAGGATTCCAGGGCAAGGCCGAGGCCGATTTTGATGTCTCGCTAAGTGTGGATGGCGTCGATGCACTGCCCAAGCTGGGCGCCAACTTCACGTTTGACCAAGAATTCGGGTTCGGCACCGGGTCCAGCGCGACAAACGACGACGATTCGAGCAGCTTCGGATCATCGCCGGTGATTGCCTTCAACGATGTCAGTTTTAATCTCAGCAGGTATCTGACCGGCATGCTGGGTCCGGTGTTCGACAAAGTCGACCAGATCGTCAAACCCTTCGAGCCCGTGCTCGATATTCTCAACGCGCCGATCCCCGTGTTGACTCAACTGGCTGGCGAGCCAGTCACGTTCATTTTGTTAGCCGAAGAATTCGGCGGCGGTTCGGCAAAAAAGTTTTTCGAGGCCCTGGAATTGGTCGACAGCGCGATCAAGATTCTCGATCAGTTGGCCGGCAGCGACGACATCGTCATCAACATGGGGAGCTTTTCTTTTGGTGGAGAAAACTTCAACCTCAGGGGCGATGACCAGCTGGCCCACATCAGCGACAACCAGGTCGACCAGCAGAACACCCTTTCCAGCGAGTTCGATTTCAAGCAACAGGCGCTCGGGCCCACCCAACCCGACAATGCCTCCGCCTCGACCGGTCTGATCTCCCGGCTGAAGAACTCCGGCATCGCGCTACCATTCCTGACCAGTCCGTCGCAGGTCTTCAGTCTGATCAGCGGCAATCTTGACGGCATCTCGTTCTTTGAATGGGACGTGCCGACGCTCGACCTCGGATTCACGATGGACGAGGGCTTTCCGATCTTCCCGGGATTGAACGCGGAACTGTTCGGATCGATCGACGTGCTGATCGACCTGGATTTCGGTTACGACTCACGCGGAATCGAAAGGTTCCTGGGATACCCAAAGGCTGAACGCAAAGATCCGGCGGTCATCGCCGAACTATTCGACGGGTTCTACATCAACGACTTCAACAGTCAGGGTGTCGATGTCAGCGAAGTGACGTTCCGGACGATCGTCGGCGCAGATGCGAACATCGGCATCTCGGGTTTGATCGAAGCCGGTGTCGGCGGTGGATTGGAAGCCGAAGTCTTCTTCAACCTGGATTCGGCCGAGCTGGGGTCTCGCGACGGCAGGATTCGTGCCGGTGAAATCATCGACGTGCTCGGCAGCGATCACCCTTGGTGCCTGTTCGACCTGGGCGGTGAACTGGACATTTTCCTCGACGCGTTTCTGTGGGTCGGTCTGGATCTGGGGTTCAGCAAGATCACTTTATTCAGTGATTCGATCGACTTCTTGCGCGAGACTTTGCTGTCCTTCGAGCTCAGCTGCTCGCCGGTCCAGCTTCAGCAGTTGGGTTCGCTGGACAATGGCGTGCTAACGGTCAACACGACGGACAGCGACGACTCGATCACGATTGACCGCGTCAAAGGCGAAGATGGCAACGGCCAGGAGCAGGAATACATTCAGATCAGGACGCCGAGCAATTCGCAGGGCTCGCCCGATTCGAAATACAACATCCAGAACCCGGACGACCAATTCCTGTTCCTGGCTAGCGACGTCACCAGCATCGTGGCAGCGGGGTCAGACGGAAAGGACACCTTTACGATCGGGTTCGGCATTCAAGATGTCACCGTGGAGCTCCACGGTGGTGCCGAGCAAGACACCTTCAACATCAACAGTTTTGCGGATTTCACCATCTACGGCGACGGAGGCAACGATGTCGTTGTGTACGACGTCAACGGAACGGGCAAGACGGTCAATTCCGTGATCTACACCGGCGATGGCCAGGACCGAGTCACGTTCAAGGACACGCTGCGACTGGACACGGCGAGCACGTTTTACATCGACACGGGAGAGGGCGACGACCGCGTCGTCAACGCAACCAAGCTGTCCATGACGGTCCGCGCCGGCGGGGGCAACGATGAAGTCATCCTGAACAGCGGCAATGACCTTGTTTTTGCCGGCGAAGGGAATGACACAGTCATCGGCGGAACCGGCGACGATATCATCTTCGGCGGTGAAGTGGATGACGCGAATGCCGACGGCAGGTTGACATTGGCGGACCTCGGCTTCACCGCCGCCACGCCGTTTTCAACGATCGTCGCCAATTACAACAGCCAGCAATTCAAGCTGAGTGAAAACAGCGGATACGACACGCTTTACGGTGACAACTCCGCTCAGGACAACTCCGCCGGAGGCACCGACATCATCTTTGCCGGCGACGAAGATAATACCGTCAGTGGCCAAAACGGGGACTATGTGTTCGGCGGCCTGGGCAACGACTTGATCGTCGCGGGAACGGGCGATGATACCGTCTACGGCGACAACAACTTTCTGAGCGCCACCGGCGGAAGCGATTGGCTGTACGGCGAGGGCGACAATGACCGGCTGTTCGGTGAAGCCGGCGATGACATCCTGGATGCCGATTCGGGAAATGACTCACTGTTCGGGGGACTTGGGCAAGACCAATTGCTTGCCGGCGACGGCAACGACACGATCAACTGGCAGCGTGCCGTGCTAATCGAAGGCACCCTGATTTTCAACGCCAGCGGCGAACGCATCGAGGGCGGCGACGGCAACGATAACTATGACGTCACCGGCGTCGACCTGATCGACGGCCTGAATAACGCCGTGGTGCTCGCGATCGACAACGTGACGCTGGACGCCCCCGATGCCGAAACCATCCGGCTGCTGTGGGATGACGGCACCGATGCGAGCGCGACGGGCATCAACCACCTGTCGATCGACCTGAGTGGCGGTGAAGATGACTTTTCCGCCGGCAGCATGGCCGGATCCAACCTCGAGGACGTCACGGTTGATATTGGCAGCGACGCCATCAACACGACAGAAACCGTTCCCATCATCGAGTACAGCAACAACGCTCAACAGATTCTGTTCCAACCGGTCAATGATGCGTTTGTCAGCAATGACGATTCTCCTCCCGTTCCCGGCAGCCTGGTGATCAACGATTCCAACTCAGGGATCGCCGTTGCGGGGATCCGGGGTGAGTTTCAGTTGGACGTCGGATACAACTCGGTCCAAACGCTGACGGTCGCACCGACGGTGGGTCTTTTCAGTCTTCAGGTGATGACGCGCAAGGCGAACAGCCCGGACCTGAATGATCTGGGCACGACCGGGCTGATCGACACGGGGTCTGCCATCGCCATCGCCGACCAATTGCAGACGGAGCTGGATGCCCTGCTCGGCGAAGGCAACGTGACCGTGCAGGGCGACGTTGACGGCCCATACGTGCTCGCTTTCGAAAACGATTTTGCCTACCAAAGCACGCTCCTATCGCCGGTCTACGACGATCCGGCCCGCACGAATGGGGTTGCCGCGACCGAAACGGTCGTCGGCAGATTGATCGCCAGCACCGAACCGCTGCCGCTGGATATCAGCAGCACGGAACTGCTTGACGCGTTACAGAAAGCTACCGGCAGGACGGACGACGGCGACGTCGTCGTCAATACGGTGGCGGGCGGCTATGAGGTTTCGCTCGCCAACGATCCGAATGCCTTGTGGACCGCCCGGCTATCCGGCTTGAAGGATCTGGACCGCTACCTGGGTCTTGCGGACCAATCGGGTGCGACCGCGAATGTGGCTGTCGACGCCGGCGACACCGAGACGCAGCGAGTGATCAGCCACAGTGGCGTGGCGGGAAGTTATCGATTATCGGTCGATTTGGAAAACGAACGGCAGCAAGTCAGCCACAATGCCGACGGCGGAAGCTTCACATTGAGCTACCGCGACCAAACGACCGATCCTTTGTCCTTTGACGCCACGGCCGATGACGTGGAAAAAGCCTTGGCGGCACTTCCGTTGATCGGCGCGAACGAGGGGATTCAACAGCTTTCATGGTCCGGCGCGCCTGTCGATTTCGCACTCACCACGCCCGACACAACCTTTTACTTTGATGCCGGTGCCGACGCGGCGGCGATCCAAACGGCTTTCGACAACTACTATGGCGCAGGTTCCGTCGGCGTTGGCGGTCAGGGCACCGTGGCTGCCCCCTTCGTCGCGACGTTCGCTGAGTCATTGGCCTACCCGAACAGTCCGGAGATCAGCGCGTCCGCAGCGAATCAGGCGGTCGCCGTCAGTCACACCGGTGCGAGTGGGACCTACAAGCTTGTCTATGATGGCATGCAGACGGCGGACATCGACTGGGACGCGGACGTCGGCATCATCGAATCCACGTTGAACGATCTGCTGGCCGGTTTACCCTCGGGTACGAACGGCGAGGTGCCGTCGGCGGCGGTGACCGGCAGCAGCGATGATTTCGTGATCACGTACGGCGGCGGCCTGCTCGGGGAGAACCCGCCACTGATTCAGGCCATCACCGTGGATCTGCTGGATAACAACGGTGATCGAGCCAGCGTCAATCGTGCCCTTCTGCAACGCGCGGGCGACGACGTCTCACTGGACATCCAGCCGATCGGGCCCAACGTCGACGTGACCATCACCGGTACGGGCGTCTGGGAACTGGAATTCGTCGGTGACCTCGCCGACTTAAACCTGTCCGCCCTGACCGGCGACTTCAGCCTGTTGACACATTCCGCCGGTGACGTCTCGGCGCTCGTGACCACGCTCGAGGGCGGCGGCGTCGCCACGACGGGTCTGATCGCTCACGACGCGTCGGTCGAAGATATCCAGGACGAATTGATCTCGGCGACCGGGATTCAAGTGATCACCGTGACGCCGGTCGAAAGAAATGTTCAGCCGATGGACCCCAGCTTTGCCGATCCGCTGCTGAACTACGACACCGCCTTGGACGGCACGCGTGACAGCGTCTGGCAGCCGAGCAACCCGAGAGTGTCGGGTTACCAATGGGCATTGAATAGCTCGGTTGAGTTTGAAGCCAATCCGACCACGGTTTATCCGGGAATCCAGTCCGCATATCGGTTCAACGGCTCTGGTGGCGGATCCGTCAAGAACGTCACGCAGCTGCCCGGAATGGGGGTGCAAGATGCCAGCTACCAGCCGGCTTCTTTCGAATTCTGGGTCCGACCAGCCGATATCAACGCGCGGTCGATCATTTTCGAAGCTGGCGGTACCGGCACCGGTGTTTCCTTCGCCCTCAACAACCGGACGCTGCTGTTCACCCTGGGCGACCTTGGCAACAAGCTTCAGGTATCCCATGAACTCACCAGCGTCGACGAATTCGTCCATATCGTCGGGATTATCGACCTCGCTGCCCAGACCGACCCGACCAAGCTCAGCCTGTACGTTGACGGCCAACTGGCAGGCACCGAATCTCTGGCGGGCTTCGGGCACTGGGCCGGAATCGACAATCAGGGAATTGGCGGACCGGCCAATGCCATCGGGGGCAACAACGACAAGTCACTGGACAACTACGGGAATTTCACCGGCGAGATTGCCGTCTTCCGACTCTACGACAAAGCACTCGATAGCGACACCATCACGCAGCTGTTCGACTTGTCCGGCATCACCGAGCTTAACGAGCAATACTACCAGCTGGATTTCACGCGGAACGTCGGCCAAGTAGTCGGCATCGTTGGCACACCCGAGGTGAAATCCGTCAGCGCCGCTCCTTCTCGACTGGTCGCCGACACGTTCAACCAAGGCTTCAACCCCAGCGCCGTACAGAACCTGACGCATGACGGTACCGCTGGGACATTCACGGTATCGTTCATGGGCGTGGCGACCGACGACATCGACTATGACGTCGATACGTCCGGCTCAGACTACATGGCGTTCATCAACGACAATCCGAACGCAACCGTCAACGACTATCGCGCGCTGCTGATCGAAACGGCTTTGGGCAACCTGGCAACGGTCGGCACTTTCGTGACCGAAAATGGCGAGACGCTGGCGAACGTCCAAGTGCAGTCGCAATCGGATGATTCCTCCGACTACCTGATCACATTCCGCGGCAGACTGGCATCCACCGACCAGCAATTGCTTGAAGTGGATACGACCAATCTGACCAAGCCGGGGCCGCTCAGTGGTGTCGTCCAGGCTCAGGCGCAGGTCGTCACAACGGTCCTCGGTGGTGGCGACGAGATTCAGGAGATCTACGTTGACACGACCGGGTTGAACCAGCAGTTCACACTGAGCTTCCGCGGCGCATCGACATCCATGCTGTTACAGAAAAACGTCAGCGCGGCCGACCTCCAGCAGGCGCTCTCCGCACTCGGTACGGTGCCCGACGGAAGCATCATCGTCACCGGCGGACTGGGAACCAAGGCTCGCCCCTGGACGGTTCGCTTCACCGGCCCGTTGGGCGGACAAGACGTGCCGCTGATCACCGCATCGGGCAATGACGCGGTAAAGATTGGGAACGTACCGAGCCGCAACGGCAACGGTTCGGCGGAGCTTCAGACGCTGTACCACACCGCCGACGCCGGATTCTATCGCTTGGTGCTCAACGGCGAGACCACGGACGCCTTGCCGTGGAACGCCAGTGCCGACGATGTCAAAACGGCACTCGAAGCGTTGTTGATCCGATCAGAGAATGATGACGACGACACCGCTGTTCTGACCGAACTGACCGTCGACGGCAGCGGCACGTTCAACGATCCCTTCCAGGTGCTATTTGGCACTCGCGACATCGGTGGCAACGTCACCAATTTCCAGGTGGCCAGGGAGACCGGGACGCGCCAAGTCACGCTCAATCAGATTGTCGGCGAGGGCGACGGGGCCGCTGACCAGGTCACCTTTGTCGGCGCCGATACCGCGGACAGTTTCAAGATCTTCGGCAGCAGCAACTCCGACGCGATCGAAGTCACCAACCTGGCGACGACCACGACGAAGTTCTACCTACTCAACGCGTTCCGCTTCGACGACACGGGCGACGACGAAAAGGACTCCATCCTGATCGAAGCAGGCAAGGGGAATGATACGCTCGACGCCAGCAACACCCCGGTCGATGTGGACAGGATCGCGGTGACGTTGCAGGGCGGAGAAGGCAACGACATCCTTCTCGGAACCGCCTGGAAAGACGTCCTGAACGGCGGACTGGGGGACGACACTTACACCGGATTTGCCGGCACGGACGTCTTCTTGGACAACGGCGGGAACGACACGCTGGTCGAGGTGCAGGACGCCGACATGTCGCTGTTCGGCGATACGCTGGTAGTCGGCAAGATGGTCGGCGGGGCGGGTGGCACCGAATTCCGCCAGGCCAACGGCACCTACGATGCACAACAGCCTCCGGCCTCGGCCGACTTCGCGGCGCCCGTCATCACGCCGCTGCAAGATCCGGTCAACTACTACCTCAGCAACTATACCGATTCGGCATCGGGGCTGGCCCGCGTCCTGCAAGTCGAGTCGCTCATCGATGCACCCAGCGGACTGGCGATCTTTGAAAGCGCCAGTTTGACCGGGGGCGACGGCAACAACATTCTGGTGGTCAACGACCAGGAAAATGCCGTGAACGTCGTCATTGACACCGCGGGTGACGCTTCGCTTCGCAATCTGAACGACATCGCCGACCTGGCGATTCTCCAGCAAAACACGACCATCGCCGTGAGCGATTGGGTTCAGCAGGTCACGTTGGACACCGCGGGCAACAACAACAATGCGCTGGTCGAAAACACAGAGACGGTACTCAACGAGTACTACATCCTCAATCTCCGTGGTGATACGGGGCTGACGGTGAACATCGTCGAGTCGGGCGCCGAGGGCTTTGACGAAGTCTACGTCTTCGGTTCAAGTCTGGCTGACAACATCGAACTCAACGCGACCAACGGTCCGGGCACGGGACTGATCAGTTCCGGCGCGCTGCAGAGCCAGACCAAAGACCGGGTGACGTTCGTCAACATCGAGCGAATGCAGATTGATACCGGCGCCGGCAACGACACGGTCAAGACCGATAACACGGAAGTGCTCGCCCGCGTCGACCTGGGCGCCGGCGATGACGATTTCATCTCGGCCACGGTGCCAACCAAATTGGACGACAACGGCGTCCCGGTCGTCGACCCGGACAACATGACCAGTGGCGTGTCGCAGACGATGGTCGTCTACGGCGGCTTCGGCGACGACGATTTCGAAGTCAATCACAACGTCGCGAAACTGTTCCTCAGTGGCGGCGAGGACGACGACCGGTTCGTCATCAACACGTTCTTGACGATTAGCGATGGCAACGAGGTATTGAACCTGAACACCATTTCCGGTGGCGAAGGGAACAACAACTATCGCTACTTGAAGAATGCTCCGGTGGTGATCAGTGGCGGCAGCGGCAACGACACCCTGGTTCTGGAAGGAACGGCGATCGACGACGAATTCATTCTCGGCCCCAATTACGTCGCCGGGGCCGGGCGATTCACGACGTTTTCTGGTGTGGAGAACGTGGAACTGGATACGTCCAGCGGCAACGACACGGTCTGGATTCTCGGCAGCGCGGCCGACGTCGACATTTCAATCGATGGCGGCAGCGGCGACGATACGTTTCACTTCGGCGGACAGCCTCCGGCCCTCCTGTTCGACGAGTCCGAGACGACGTACCAGCCTCCGGTCGTGTTCGTCCAGAACCCGAACCCGATCGTGGAGTACCAGTACGTCAATGTCGATACTTCACCGATCAGCTTCACCGTGTCGGCCGACAAGCTTGCCGGTGACGACGGGTTCAACCTGTACAACACCAACGGCGGCTTGATCGATCCGCCTCCCGCGGTCATCGACGATCAGATCACCCGCTATTTGACCGCCCAATGGGGATTCATCGACCGCAACAAGTACGACGACTTCATTCTCGGTGATCCGGCCGGCGATCCCGCCAGCTTGCCGATCGCTCCGGGCATTGACGATTTCATCAGCCGGACTCTGGCGCTCGACAATGCGACGTTCACCAAGCAGGGTGCGGCGTATATCAACAAAGGCAACACGATCGTCCTGGACACCGGTTCGGTCACCATCACGTTTGAACCCGCCGCGGCGGTGTACCGAGTCGGCAAAGAAGTGCTGCCGCCGCCAACCCCCGTGACACCGGCGCCGGTGATCATCAAGCAGCCGGCGTTCGCGTTGCAGGTTGATTCCCAATACGACGTGTCGATTTTCGAGGGCCGCGTCAGCATCATCGGCGGCGCGGGCGAAGAGGTCGACGGCGATCAATTAATCGTGCACGACAAGGAAGCCGCGGCGAAGACGCTGACTGTCGCGACGCGCACCAATTCCGGCGCTGTCGGTCGCAGCCTGGGAGACTTGCCGGATGGAGCGCATGGCAACTCGGCAACTTTTGAAATGTGGTTTCAGCCGAGTCTTTCGCTCGAAAATGCGGTGCTGTGGGAAGCAGGCGGATTAACCGACGGCAGTTCGCTGGTGTTCAAGGACGGAGCGCTGCACTACACGATCGTCAACGGCAACGCGCCGGGTCAGACCTATCAGCTGTCCGCACCCTTCGATCTCTCCGACGAGTTTGCCCACGTGGTGGCAGCGGTCGACACAGGTGCGCCGTCGATGAGCCTGTACGTCAACGGTCAGCAATACCAGCGGTCAATCAACCCGATCACGTTCTGGAGCGGCTCCGATGGCTTCGGTCTGGCGAAAGTCAACGGCGCTCTCGGCGGAGGCAAGTCCTCCAGCACCCAGGGCAGTTTCGTCGATATCAGCGACGCAGGCGATTTCGAAGGCGAAGTGGCCGCGTTCCGCGTTTACGGCGAGGCCTTGGGCCAGTCGGCCGTAAACGAACTGCTAGCCCTAGGAAGCATTCCCGCCACCGCGTTGAACTACGACGCCGCGGCCGACAAGGACGCCGATCGCGAATGGCAGACGACCACACAATTGCGCATTTTCGACTGGCTTCTGGACAACACGGTCCAGCGGTCCACGTCGATTACCAGCCAATACGACGCGATCACAGCGGCCTACGAGTTCGCGGGGACCGGTGGAGGCATCGTCACGGGTTTGTCGGGACTGGCTTCCCAGGTGGCGATCGACCCGACACGCCAACCGGTCAGCGTGGAAGCCTTGGTACGCCCCGACAACTTTTCGGGGCAAAAGCTCATCTTCGAAGTGGGCAGCGAGACCAACGGAGTTTCCCTCATTCAGTCTTCCAATACGGTTGTGCTCTCCTTGCGTGGGTTGGACAGCAGCGACAATCCGATTGACGTTCAGGTGGCGGCCAATCTCAATACCAGCGACTTTACCCAGGTCGTCGCGGTGATCGACTTCGATGATCAGGGTGATGGCAAATTGCTGCTTTACACCGACGGGACTCTCGCCGGAAGCAAGTCTTTTGGGGACCTGCAGCAGTGGACCGATGATAGCGCGATGGGCTTGGCTCAGATCGGCGGCGAACTTGGCGGCTTCTTTCAACCGTCGAACCTGAGAGACTTCACCGGCGACATCGCGGAACTTCGCCTGTTCAACGAAGCGCTCTCGAGTCAGCAGATCTCCGATTCCTTTGCCCGGCTGAACTATCGTCCGCTGTTGAACTACGATTCCGCTCTCGATCCAGGCTTCACCAACTATGTGTGGCAAAACAGTACCGTCCTGACCGGCTTCGATCTGGATCTCGCCGGCGACGTCCAATCCGAAGCCGTGACGAGCGCGAGCTATCCGGCCATCGCGCGTGCGTTCGGGTTCGGCGGCAGGACCATTGTCGGTATCGACGGGTTGACGGCGGTCGCCGCGCCCGGATTGTTCGACTTGGAGTTCCGCACGCTGGAAAGAATCGAAGTTCGCTTGGGCGACGACGGCCTGTCCGCTCCAAACGACGTGGTGAACCTGGATGTCGGGCTGTCAGAAACCGATTTGACGCTGGTGCTGGGGCCGGGCGATGACCAGGTCAATGTCAACGCCCTGGTGGACCGGGCCCAGGGCAGCACCGCTGGCGGGCTCGTGACGATTCTGGGCGGGGCCGGAAGCGACACCGTGATGATCGCCCCGTCGCTGCAGGGCGACCCGCTGCTGGGCAACATCGATTTCCAGGGTGCTGCCCACATCGGGGAAACGGTTCGCACGTTGACGGCGGCTGATCTGAATTCGGAGCAGGCAGCTCTGCTGGCCAGTCCACCGCAGACGCTCGTGGACACGGCCAACGATCCGGCGCTGAACCCGAACCTGCTGCAGTGGCCTGATTCGCTGGGCGGTTTGGACAGCAGCCAACTTCCCGTCCAACAGCGATTCGGGGCCGATGCCGGTTCGGGGACGTTCAGCCTGAGCTACGGAGGAGCAACGGTCGCGCAGCCGCTGGATTTCAACGTCTCAGCCGATGAGGTCAAAGCGGCCCTCGAGAAACTACCGGGAATTGGTCCGAGCAATACCAACGTCAGCGGCGACGGCAGCATCGACAATCCCTGGCAAATTCGATTCGTCGGCAAGTTTCTTGATGCGGGCACCACGCCCAGCTTGATTTCCTACGATACCACCGCGCTCAAACCGCCACCCGGCGTTGCGACGCTGGACGTGCTGCAACCGGCCGTCGTCGATCCGCGTTTCAGCTTTGCGGCGAGCACGTTTGGACCGCTGGTATTTGAGGATGCCAACACCAGCGAGGTTTACGTCCAGTCGGCGGTGATCGATTCGTTATCGGGCACGCTGGTCGAAGACGAACTGCAACTCAGTGGCGTGCAGGAACGCGGGGTTCAGGGCACCGACGCGGACGAGAACCTGTTGTGGGTCAACCCGACCTCCGGTGCGGCCACGACCAACCCATCGTCGGGCATTCCGTACTACGTCACCGACATGGACAACGCTAGTGCGGTGCCGCTGTACCTTCGCCGCCTTGATGGCGGTGTCGTCGTCAAGACCGCGAACCCGGCGCTGGCGATTCCGAATCCGATGGAGGACCTTGCGCCGATCTTTTCCGGCGAACTTGGCGACGCGCCGGTCTACGCCATCGCGGCGTCCAACGGCAAGGCGATCAGCGAGGGTGTTGCCGGACCGATCGCGACGGCCGACACCATTGGCGCGATGGAGAAATGGAAAATTCGGCCCCAGTACGATCCGCAGACGGGTCAGGGTTACGGACACGTCACGATCAGCAGTTCCACAGGGTACGACGTCCATGTGCAGCCTTCCAACAAACTGCTCGTGGTCGGGCCGGCGACAACTTTTCGCGTGATCGCTTTGGGAGACAACAAAATCGCGTTGCAGACCGCTGACGGCGCCGGCTTCGTCCGCGTCACCAGTTCCGGCCTGTTTGCGGACGCCACGACGATCGGCGAAGCGGAACAATTCGAACTGTTCAATCTCGATCAAGCTCGCGGAGAATACGGAACCGTCAACGGCGTCGCGGCCGAGGATGAGCCGTTGACGATCGCCTTCAAACGAAAGTACTTCAACCCGGTCATCTTTGCTACTCCCACGACCAACACAAACCCGTCGACGGTCCGGGTCGGAAACATCACCGACACGGGTTTCTCGTTGCAACTGCTTGAGTCCGAGGACTCGGTCCACAAGACGGAATCGGCTTCGATCAGCTACTTCGTGTTCGAGGCGGGTCGTTATTCATTGCCCGATGGCACGGTGGTGGATGTGGGCACGCTGGAAACACAGAAGCTCAGTGGCGTTGGCTTCGAAACGGTCACGTTCGATCAGGCGTTTTCGCAGGCGCCCCGAGTGTTTACCCAGGTGCAGGGGCTTCCGGGTCAGAATCTTGTCACGCGCACGTTCAAGGCCAGCAACGACGCGACCGTTTCCAGCTACGTTTCGCAAGTGTTTTCGAATGCCCCACAGGGCAAGGCGACAGAGAACCTTGTGTTTTTCAACGACGCTCAGTATTTGGCGGCGGCGCCGCTGATGACGGAATTCGATCTGACCGGGGCGCCGGATGCGACCAGTGACAACGTCGAAGTTGTCTCGGCGTCGGTTTACTGGGCCGCGAATAACTTCGGCAACACCTTTCCGGGAGATTCCGGTCCCGTTTCGATCCCGCCCGTGCCAGGAAACTTCACGGCGAACTTCAAGCTTTGGGGCATCTCGGATACCGCGATCTTCGAAGGGTTCGACGAGGACACCATCAGCGGCACGCAGAACCTCAACAACAGTGCCGCAAATAAAGCGCTCAGCCAGACACTCGCCAACAATGTCAATGGTGTCAACACGAACAGCTCCAATCTCTACGACCCCGATCCGAATACGCCGAACGTTCAGGACCTGTTGGAGTTCTCTCGCACGAAGGGCGAATATGACCTCACCGAGTACTCATCGGACGGGATCACAAAGTTCGTCCAGGACAACACGAACAACAGAGTCTCGTTCTTCCTGACGCGGACGAGCGGCAACTACAACTGGGCAACCTACTTCATCTCCAACAACGACACATCGGCGCCGGCCAAGCAGCCGCAATTGACCATCGAGTACAGCATTTCGTATCCGTACTTGCACACGCGTCAGCAGGCGGTCTCAACGACGGGATTTGAGGTGACTTTGGACCAGGAGCAGGGTCTGAACACGAGTGCCAACACCCCGGTTTCTCCGGAGACGATCGGTTGGCTGGCGGTCAGTCCGGCAGCACCGCAGCCCGGCCAATTGCTCGCCAGCGGCCAAACGCAGGCGAGCGACGTCCTCACCAACTACCCACTGAGCAGTTTTGGTTTCACCGAGCTTCCCAGTCTGCTCGCTTCGATCGCGACGTTCGCCGGAACAGATCCGGTCGTGACGGATGTCAATCTGAGCAGCGAAGCTCAACTGTCTGTCCGGGTCAACGAGGACCAGTACGGTGATTCAGAGACAGCTCACGTCACCGAGACGATTGACCTTCTGTTCGCGCCCAGTCAGTCTGGTGTCTTTGGGGGCCTGCCTTCGGTGTCTTACATCCAGGCGGATGCCAGTGATGCGGGTTCGACGCCGTTGTGGACCGATGCGAACGGATTCGAAGTTGGCTTTGCGCCTCCCATCCAGTACGCCATCAACAGCACCGGTCATCCCGCGGTGGCCTCGGCACCCCAACCGGTCCTGCTGGATGTTGACCGTTCGCTCGCGAAACAGGCCAAGATCGCTGTCTCGAGTGAATCGATTGAAACGGGCGGTGTGGACACCATTGGCATTGCCGGGCTAGCCACGTCTACGAAAAGCACTTTGTCGACGGTGCTGTTGGATCCCAACCTGCAGGAGGTGACCACGGACCACTTCGATCGTGCCGGGGCTTTCAGTATCGGAAACCCCGTGCTCATGACCGCCGGCGAATTCACTTTGGCACTCGAATCGGACGGATGGCTGTATGTCCGCGACGCCAGTGGCAACGAAGTTTGGAAATCCGGGAACACATTGGCCGCAGCGTATGGGGGATACCAGAACGACGGCAACCTCGTCCTTCACGCTGCGGACAACAGCGTTGTCTGGGCCTCCGACACCGCCGACGGCGAACACCGCAATGGCGGGCTGGGCGGAAGGGACTTTCAACTGACTAGCCAAGGTCACCTGGGAATCTACAACGGCGCCGGGCAGTTGATGAAATCCTACGGCAATCCCAGTACCGCCACTCCATTTGCCGTGCTAGAGACCGAACTCTTTGATGCCAACGACAACTCACTCGGTATCCAAACCCGTTACCAGGGATCCGCCGGCACGGTTTCATTCGACCTGGGCGCGACCGATGACGCGGTCACGGTGGAACGCACGTTGGGCGGCGTCGTCACGCAACTGAATACCGGTGACGGGACAGACCGCATTGACGTGACCGGCCGTCTTGGCAACCTCGACAGTCTGCAGGGCAAATTGGAAGTCGATGCCGGCACGGGCAGCAACCAACTTGTCATCGACAATTCGGGCAGCCTTGTGTTCGGCCAAGTTTTTGGCGGGCTGAATGTACAGCTGAACGCTGATTCGGTCGTGAATCTGGCGCCAAATGAAATCGCTTACAGCGCGACCGGGGGCAGCTTCGCACTTGGACTGGACATTCATGGCAACGATCCCGGCAGCGTGATCGATGTCAACGGCATTTATTCGCCGGAGTCATCGGCGGCGCCGAAACACCGCTACAGCTTCACGAATGACGCCAGCGATTCGGTCGGCGGCCTGGGTGCATCGATCGTTGACGCCGGCACAATGCAAAACGCCGTATTCACTGACGGCACACTGGACCTGTCGGCCAATACCGGCCAGATGTCTGGCAGCGTCACCGAGGATGCTTACGTCGATTTGCCAAACGGCATTATCTCCGGGGCGGTCAACACCGGGACCGTCGGGGCCGTGTCGTTGGAGTGGTGGGCGACGGTCTCCCAGACGCTCGTTTGGCAGCGTTTGGGTGACTTCGGTACCAGTGAAGGCGGCGAAGACAATCCGACTTCCGGGGTCAACTCCGACTGGATCTTGGTCTCGCCGAACGCGTCCCCCTTCAGCAATGGTCTGGCAGCGGTCAATCACCCGGCCACCAATGCGGGAGAGCCGGAAGTCGGCCTGACCGGGCCTTTCCCGAACGGTCAGCAAGCTCACGTCGTGGCCGTTTTCGATCACACCGACACCTCCTACGGCGCGAACGGGTCGATGTATTTGTTCCTTGACGGCGTGCTGTTAGGCGGCAACGAACTTCAGGCGAATCTGGATTTGCGGAACTTCCACGACGTCAACAATTGGCTCGGCCGTTCGCAGTACAGCAACGATCCAATTTTCTCGGGCATCTATGACGAGTTCCGCATTTATGATGTCGCTCTGACCGAAGGTCAAATCGCCAGGAACCGAGCGGCTGGCCCGGACGAAGTCAGTGATTCGGCGGCAACGATCAACACGACGCGGCTGTACGGCGGCGCCGGCAAGGATCAGGTAACAATCACCGCGCCGTCCAATGAAAGCGGTCAACTGGAGGTTTTCGGACTTGCCGGAAACGATGTCATCGACGCCAGCGGCAGCGGACAGTTTGTCACGGTCTACGGCGGCGCCGGCGACGACACGCTGACCGGTTCCGATCAGGCCGATGTCTTAATCGGCGGAAGTCCAACCGCCGGCGTCGCAGATGGCGACGACATCATCGACGGCGGGGCGGGTGACGACGTTATCGCCGGCGACAACGCCGTCATTGTTCCGTCCAGCTCAAACGCTCGTTTTCGTGAGTTGTCTGGCAACACGTTGTACGACCCCGCGACCGGCAGCCCCAATGTCGGCGATGAACCACAGAATGCTGGGACGGCGAACTACGAAATCACCATCCTGGATCACTCCGGCAGCACGGATCCCAGCCTGTACGGAAACGACACCATCATTGGTGGTCTCGGGGACGACCAGATCTTCGGCCAATTGGGTGACGACAACATCAACGCCAGCGGTGACCCCGATCAGCATCCGGCAGCGTTGGACCCCAGTTTTGCTGATCCGTTGCTTTCCTACGACGCCTTGAAGGACGACAATTCGGACGGGATATGGGAGCCGAGCATTGCGCGTGTCAATGGCTTCAATTGGGAGCTGCCTTTCTCCGCGACACGGCTGACCGGCATTGACGGCCGTTACCCGGCGATCCAAGCGGCGTTTGAATTCGCCGGCGACGCCGCAGCAGCCGCGTCGGCCGTCGATACCTTCCCCGCAAACGGCGACGGGCCCGATGGAACCTACGATCCCGTTTCTTTCGAGATCTGGGTTCGCATTGACGCACCGTCCAGCAAGGAAATCGTGTTTGAAGTTGGCGGAACCGGGACGGGCACCTCGCTCGCGGTTGACCAGGGCTCGCTGCGACTGACCCTTGGCGACAATGGGAAAAACTTGTTCGTCGAGTCGGCTCTTCCGACAGGGGACGAATTTATCCATGTCGTGGGTGTCGTTGACCTGGCCCCGGCGGACCAGAACACGGCATTGACCCTCTATGTCGACGGTGTCCCGGTCGCGCAAGACAGTAAATCCGGCTTCAATCACTGGGCCGGTATCGACGACATCGGCCTGGGTGGATTCATCAGCGCTATCGGAGGAGACAACAACGGGGCACTCAACGGTTTCGGGAAATTCAAGGGCGCCATCGCGGCCTTCAACATCTACGACCGTGCTCTGCCGAGCGATGGCGTTCGACAACTCTACGAACTTGGCTCGGGTGTTGTCACGGACAGTGATAACGACTACGTCGAAGGCGGTGGGGGGGCAGACACGATCGTCGGTGGCATTGGGCGGGACGACCTGATTGGTGGAAGCAGCAACCTGTTCGGGTTGACGGACGCAAATCAAAGAATCGATGGCAACGACACGATCTTTGGTGATGAGGGCACTCCCGACGACCGAAATGCTCTCGGCGACGACAGCCCGACCAGACATACGGGCCACGCCGATGTGATCGTGGGTGACAACGCCGCCATTTTTCAGCTGGTCGACGTGACGCTCAACTATCAAATGGCCTACACCCAATTGCTGAGCCCTCGGCTGGTCAGCGAACTCGATCCGGACGTTGGTGGCAACGATACCCTTCACGGCGGCGACGGGGACGACCAGTTGCGCGGGCAACTGGGCGACGACGTGCTCTTTGGCGACGGTCAGGACGACGACCTGATCGGCGGCAGCGGCAACGATGTGCTTTACGGCGGTACCGGCGTTGACGCCTTGATCGGCGATAACGGTTTGATTCTGACCAGCCGAAACGGTACCGCCGAGCCGCTCAACGGACTCGACGTGGCACGCGATCCACTGACGCTCTCGCTGGACGGTTACAACACCGGTACGGTCGAGTACATCGGCGGCCTGCTGCAGAAAGACTTCATCGGGTTGCCGACGGATCATCCGGGAGACGACATTCTGTTCGGCGGCCTTGGCGACGACTTCCTGCACGGCGGCCTTGGCGATGACGCGCTCTCCGGTGCGGAAGCCACCGCGGCCAATTACGGCAGCGTGCCGCCGTCTGCCGACACATTGGGTTACGATCCCACCCACCGCCGCTTCGCCGACTACGACGTCGCCAACCCGCTGACGTCCAACCCGGCCATCCTGGCCTTTGACACCTCGGGCGGTGTGGAGGACGGCAAGGACCGCATCTTCGGCGGCGACGGAAACGACTGGCTGGTCGGTGGCACGGGCAATGACCGACTCTTTGGCGGGATGGGAGACGATGTCCTCAATGCGGACGACGATCTGGCCACCGATGTCGAAGACGACAACGGGTTCGGATTTCCCGACGTTGCATTCGGCGGAGGCGGCCTGGATGTGTTGATCGCCAATACCGGCGCGGACCGATTGATCGACTGGGATGGTGCGTTCAACACCGATGCGATGCCATTCGAGAGCGAGACCCCCACGGTGTTTGATTCGTATAGCGACGCTCTGGCCGAGTTTGTATTCGACCTGGGCGTCGCCAGCGGTTCGGACCAACCGGGACCGGATGCATCCCCGGTCACCAGCCTGGTGACCAACGGCGACGCGGTCGTCACGGACGATGGCAACGGTGTCAACTTCAACGACAACTGGAACGTCGCGACAAACCTGGCAGCCAGTGCCTGGTCGCAGCAACCGGTCAGCTTCGCCGGCGACGGCTCCTTCTCCGCCACCATGACCATCGACATCTACTTCCCCGGCGGAACGGCGGGCGGCGAAGGCATGACGTTCGTCTTGCAGCCAACGGGCAACGATTTGCTGGGCGTTCCCGGCGGAAGTTTGGGATTGCCGACTGACGGCAGCACGCCTTTCCTGGCGGTTGAATTCGACAGCTTGCCGGGCGGCCTTTACGACGACGGTGCGACCGGACCGCACGTCGGTATCGACATCAGCTCCGGTGGGCTCGCGGGCGGATCCAGCCTGGCAATGGCCGCAGTTTCTGCATTCAATCAGGCCGACAGCCCCAACCAGGACACCCGCCATGTTTGGATTGATTACGACGGAAGCCTTGGGCAACTTGACGTTTACTTCACTAACGATCTGACCAAACCCGCAAGCCCGACCGTCACCGCCCAAAATGTCGACCTGGACGCGTTGTTCGGCCCCGGCAGGCCGCTTTACTTCGGCTGGACCATTTCGACCGGCGCGACGGAGAACATTTACTACCTCCGTGACTGGTCGCTGGAATCCGGCGGAGAACCGGTGAAAGTGGAAGACTACCCGCGGGGTGAGCTGGGAATCGTCACGATTAGCGATGCCGACTACCCGGACCAGCAAGGTCTCGGGGACGGATACATCAATTCCAATGCCAACACGGCGTCGACGACGGGCGGTCCTGAAGACGACACCGGTGTCACACAGGACGAATCCGGTAGCACGCCGGGGTCGCTGCCTTCCCTTAACCAAGCTCCCACGCTGCTCCTTTCCGAGGATGATTCCACCAGAACGCTGCCGCTGTTCTTCGAGCGATTCGGCCAGCTTGCCGGAGAGCTGGATTTCACCGTCGCTTCCAGCAATCCCGCCTTGTTCGCGCACCGGGCGATCAGCCTGGACCCCGGCAGCCGGCCGGGCGAATACCTGCTGACGTTCACCCCGGAGCCGAACGCCCACGGAACCGCAACGATCAGCCTGGAGATCTCCGGCGACAACGGTTTGACGTTCACGGAAAGCTTCCAGGTCACGGTCCTGTCGGTCAACGATGCCCCCGACTTTGTTGCGGGAGCGAAACTGGTCCGAGCGGGAAGCGGTCAATCCTACAACGTCTCCTGGGCTTCGGACATCACCGCCGGAAGCTACTTCGAGGACCTGGCGGGACAGTTCCTGAACTTCCAGGTCAATGTCAGCGAGAAGGACAAGACGCTATTCAGTGAGCTGCCCACGATCGATCCCCACACGGGCGAGTTGAATTTTGTCGCGGCGCCGGGTGCCAACGGCGCTGCCCGGGTGACGGTTCAGCTGGTCGACGGTGGCGGAACGCTGCACGGCGGAATCGATCGCTCGGACACGGCTGCATTCACTCTCGTGGTCTTGCCCCAACCGACCGGAATCCAAACGCTGATCTTGAACGTGTCGCCAAATCCACGAACCGAGCCGGTGGACGCCTTGACGATCGTCTTCGATCGCCCGGTCAACGGATTCGATCTATCCGATTTGACGCTGCGGCGCGACGACGGCTTTGACTTGCTAGCGGTCAATCAGGTCCAATTGACCACGATCGACGGATCGATCTGGACGCTCCACGACCTGGCACGGATCACCTCCACGCCCGGGTCCTACACGCTGACTCTGGACGGGCCTGGTTCCGGCATCACCGACGACTTGGGAACCACGATGGCAGACGCCGCGATCGGATCGTGGGTCAACGCCTCCCCAGCGGGAACTCCGTTCGACGTCAATCTGAACGGAGTCGTCTCGCCGCACGACGCGTTGCTGGTCATCAACCAGATGATCCGCACGGCGGAAACCGGTCCGGTGGATCCGTCCCAAACGATGTATGACTACGACGTCAATGACGACGGTCGCATCACACCGCGTGACGCCCTGGCGATCATCAATCATTTGGCGCGTCAATTCGCACTGCAAGAAGCTTTCGCCGCCGGGGCCGGCGCTGAGGGCGAAGCGGTCGAAGTTCTTGCATCATCCGACTTCATTGGCCGCGGGCCCCAGGCGAAACCGTCATACCCGACGGAGACAGTGATCGATTCGGTGCTGTCTGATTGGCCCGACAGACGGGGGTTCCTGGGGATTCGATTAACGTTCACCGACACCGGCGCCGTCAACGAAGAAAACGTCCTCGAACGGCTCGCCACCAATGCGGGCATCCCTCACCGTGTGACGAATCACGACTCCGTGAAAGATGCCGCACTTTTGGACCAACTGACAGCCTCGATTGAAAACGTCGAGGATTGATTCTTGATCCGCGTGCCCACTGAACCATCTCTCCTATTCGCACAAGCGGGTGAAGGGAATCGAACCCTCGTGTCCAGCTTGGGAAGCTGGTGTTCTACCATTGAACTACACCCGCGACGGGCCCGCCATGCAACAAGCAACGCCATGCGACAAGCAACCCAGTGTACCACGCTAAGGCCTTACGAGCATCCGTTTTGACTTTCGACCGGCAATGGCAAGCAACGACGCAGCGCCGTTTGATTCCTATCGTCGGCTTTCACTCCGTGAAAGCACCGTTGGCTATCGGCACTGTTCCAAAGCAGAAGCCGACTGTGCCCATGGCTCTGAACGAAACTGATCGATACGTCAATCCGCATGACGGGTTCACTTGCGTGGGAACCGTCAGACGTCGAGCATACTCCGTCCTTCAAACACTTGATTCGCCGGGCTTTGTCATGCCGGACTGGTCAGATGAAACATTCGCCAGTTCGCGTGACGCATCGATCTCGCACAGCACATCTCGAACTCGATCGGCATCGACGAGTCCCGTGACACGTAACGGTGGTGCGGTGGAGCGAGCTTGAACCCGAAAGCAGAGTGACTTGAGCAAACAGCGTCGCAAAAGTGGTCCCTGCAAAGTCGCGTAGCAGGACACATCGCGGAAATGAAACCGTTGGTCCAAGACCACAAAACCGCCGGACACCAGTCGCAGGTAAGGCCCATCCACCATCAGACGCAAATTCTTGGCCTTCAATCGAGCCGAAGGTTGGAAGTAAGAGAAATATAGAACGCCGCCGAACGCGGCGCACGCGAGAACGCCACCGAGCAGGTAGATCACCAGCCAGCCGAATTGAAACCAGAAGCCAGCGGGGCGGTAGGGAGCCAGATGCGAGTTGAAGAACGCAACCGCGAAACATAACGCAAATGGCAGCACCAGCCCGAAACAGCCAATTCTCGCTTGGATCAGCAGGTACCGCAGCAATCGCTCTCGGTCGACTTCGAATTCAATTTCCAGCGGGAAACGATCTTTGAATGACACCAGCGGCCTCAACAGCGGATTCTTGTCGTGTGATTCACGCAGCCTTGCCCCAAATCATCAGCAGCCCGCTCAACAGGAACGATGAGCGGCGTGTAGGTTTTCGATCGTCGCCTTCACTCGATGGCTTCTCGTTGGACATGACCGGTCGCCGGCAGACGGTAAGTCACGCTAAAAAGTAACGTTTCGAAAGCACGCTGCAAGAAACCCCTTCCCGTCAAGAACGCCGAAGCCGGCGACGAGGTCGCTGATTGGATGGCCGGTTGGAATGCTGGGGAACGGAACGCAACTTATCAAGCTCAAAGAATTCCAGCACTTCCCGACGATGGTCCTGGCCGAATGCGAGCACCAGGATATCTTCCATCAGCTGTTCCACCTCCGATAGCACAAAGGCGTGGCCACCTCCGGCTTTTGCGATTTCATAAAACGCTTCCATGGGGTATGGCTGTTTGCAGGTGATCGTGTGGACTCGAGACTTCCCTTTGCGTCGAAAGGAATCGGCAAGCCGCAGGCACCGCGGAAGGTCGCGATCATGCGGAGGTGCATCGCCGAAGACCAACATCACCTTTTGCGCATCCGTGCGGAAATCGTTTTCCATCGCGACGTACATGCCTGCCTGCACGGCCTCGGGCCTGTCGCCCCCGCCCGACGCTCGTGTCTCGTCCATGAACCGCTGCAGCAAATCCACTTCGCTCCCCAGGTCAAGCTTTCGGAACAGAAAGGGGTCGCCACGGTCGCGGTAAGAGACCAGCGAGAATCGCGCGGCAGGTATTTTGTTCAGCACCGCCCGGCTGATCAAACGGATCTGGTCCTTGACCACATCAATTTCGCCACGCATGCTGCCGGTGCTGTCGAACACAACGACGATCTCGATCCCGTACTTTTGCGCGTCAAGAAGCCTTCCGGCAAGATCCGGTGAAAGATCCGCCAGACTTGGCGTTTCGGCCGACAGCCGTCTCGACGCTAGGTCCAACGGGGGCCCGAGGGCGACAGGGGCCGCCGGAGGCAACTCGACCGGAATCAGTGAATCCTTTAGTGGTGGGACGTCAGGCATTTCCAGATCCACCACCACGGACTGCAAAGCGGATGCCGTCGTTTCTGGCGACTGCTGCACCACCAAAACGATCTCCTCCTCTTTCGTGAACCGTGTGACGAGCAACGCGAGCAAGATCAATCCGATCAGGTGGGCGATGATACTGATCAGCGCTGCCGGAGCGTCGCGTAGCACCCGTTCCGTGAACGCGTGATCCGAAACATGACCTGTCATCGCTGACCGTGATTCGCGATCAGCCGGTGCAGCCGAGTCGAATGATGCCGGGGTAGGGCACACCGGGGGCGCAACGGGGCAACGCGTTTCCGTCGAAGGAACCATCGACCGAATGCGACGATCCAAGCGGTCACGCACGATCGCCGACGGTTGCAGATCGATTGGCATGGCCGAACGCGCCCGTGAAACGGTAAGGACAAGATCACACAGCGAACGGCCCCTCCGGCCCACCGCATCCAATCATTGTGGCCGGGATGCCTACCGGTGGTCAAATCCGCTGCTCCACCAGACAAAGACAACTGAGAATCGCCGATCAAGCGCGATGGCGGAGAAATCCAGCAAAAGTTTTCCCTGAGGTTTTGGGGTACCCGTGGCATTAGCACGAGGCCCGTTGCAACCCAGGACAATGCTTCGATCGCTAACCACGCTGCTTTCACGAAGCGAAAGCCGACGATTGATGACGCGATCAGTGCGACCAGACCGTGTCACGTGTTGGCAGCTACATCCAACGACGTAGGCAAACTTCGGGTAGGCTAAGACACATCCTCCACGGTTCGCCTCCACGCAAAATGCCCCATGTTCACTCGCCACCACTCCGCCGGTTTCATCGTCTTCCTGTTGACGTTCACGTCCCTCCTTCCCCCGGTCAAATCAGAAGACGACTCGAACGGGAACCTGCAATTCCGCGATGTAACGTGCGAAGGTAACTACGAACGCCATTTGCAAGGAATCTGCACGGACCACGACACGGCGATCTACTGGTCATTCACGACGAAGTTGGTGAAGACCGACCGCGAAGGCCACGTGCTCAAGTCGGTCCCTGTCGCCGATCACCACGGGGATCTCTGTTTCGACGATGGGCGACTGTTTGTTGCCGTGAATCTCGGGCAGTTCAATCATCCAGAAGGGCACGCGGATTCCTGGGTCTATTGCTATGACGCCGAAACACTGGAATTGCTTACCAAGCACGAAACCCCCGAAGTGTTTCATGGCGCCGGTGGGATCGGCGTGATGGAGGACAGCTTCTACGTCGTCGGCGGACTTCCCGATGATGTCCAGGAAAACTACGTCTATGAGTACGACGCGAATTTCCAGTTCGTCGAAAAACACACGATCGACAGCAAGTGGACTCAGCTAGGGATCCAGACAGCAACATTTCACGACGGTGCCTGGTGGTTCGGTTGCTACGGAGCTCCAGCAATCCTGTTGAAGACGGATGCCAAATTCAAGCTGCTCGGACGACACGAGTTCAATTGTGCGTTGGGAATCGTCGGAGTGGGCTCCGAGCGTCTGATGTTTGCGAAGGGATCGCGAGACTCCGCTGGCCGCCACCAGGGGTCTCTCCATTTGGCTCGCCCCGATGCAAACCTTGGATTGGTTGAGATCCAATCGTCGGCGTCATCTGCCCAGCAGCGTCCACCGGAGGGCGTTCCACCTGGAGTGGAGAAACCGCTGCGGATCGCACCTCGTCCCGGAAACGGCCGAAACAGTGAGGGTGATTTCATCAAACTGAAAGATGGTCGACTGTTGTTGGTGTACACAAAGTTCATCGGCACGGGGGACCATGCCCCCGCCGAACTCGTTGGGCGATACTCTTCCGATGGTGGGAAGACCTGGACCCACCAGGATGTGCCGATCATTGGCCGCAGGGATGGTGATGCGAACCTGATGTCTGTCTCGCTGCTGAGGCTGTCCGATGGTCGGATCGCACTCTTCTACATTCGGAAATACCGCAGTGCTGAAGGGTCGGCGTACCCGTTCCTGGATGACATTCTCATGCGAACCAGTAGCGATGAAGGTCAAACATGGTCCACGCCGACATCTGTCACGGCATCAGAACCGCCGGGCTATCGCGTGCTGAACAATGATCGCGTCATCCAACTTGAAAGCGGTCGATTGGTTGTTCCGCTGGCGGTTCACCATCAGGCGGGGTGGCCGAAACACAGAAACTCCGCCGAGATCGTTTGTTACCTGTCCGATGATCAAGGCAAGTCATGGCGAGCAAGCAAGAGCAGGCTGACATCCGAACAATTGGCCCAGGAACCCGGCGTCGTGGAACTGGCCGGCGGTGGTCTGCTGATGTTCTGTCGCAGCCGAGATTGTCAGCTGACCTCCAGCTCAAATGATGGTGGCGACACATGGAGCGATTTGAAGCGATCGGAGATCACTCAACCGACGACCTCACCCGCTTCCATTGAGCGGATTCCCGAGACGGATGACCTGTTGCTGGTTTGGAACAACGGTGCTGATCCGCTGGCCGCCGAAAAGCCGATTGGTCGTCGCCCGTTTTCGACGGCCATTTCCAAGGACCATGGTGTCACTTGGCAGCACGCACAACACCTTGGCACCGATCCCCGCGGCTGGTACTGCTACACCGCGATCGAGTTTGTTGACGACCACGTCCTGTTGGCACATTGCGAGTACCCCGGACTCAACTCGCTCCAAGTCACGCGTGTCCCAATCAGCTGGCTTTATCAGCCGTGATGCAAAAGGGAAGCAGCCGACGATGCCGTCGGCCGTAGCGACTCATCGGACATCTTCGCGACGAAATAGTCTATCTCGCTTTGGTAGAACGCAGCGAAGTCTTCATCCTGAATCAGGAGAATGTCAAAGTAGAAGAAGCTTGATGTCAGCTGATAGAACAACAGATTCCGAAAGGAAGAGAGATCTGACAACTGGTGCTTCCCCATCAGCTGCCCAAAATTGTCGTAGAGCAAGAATTGCCTATAGCCAGACTCCTCGAACAATCGAAGTGTTTGAAGGCATTGATCTACGTAATCGGTGTTGCCAAAGGAGTCACATTCCAGGAGCACCATGGGGTGTTGTTTCGAAATCAACTCGGTGGCCCCGTTGATGACTTCAAAATCATGGCCATCGGTGTCAACCTTCAGGACGTCAACGGTTCCCGAAAAAGGGTGGTCACTCAGAATGGCATCTAACGGCCTGCGACGCATCGTTGCTCCTTCCTGCGATTGACGGATCGATGCCGTGCCGCTCTTCTCGTGGATGGCAAACGTGCCCTCCTCGCTGTAATCGGAACAGATTTCCGAAACAATCTTGACGTTCTGATTCCAGCCCCAATTCTCAGTTAGGAACGCTTGAAACTTGGGGTTTGGTTCGATGGCGAGGAAAGCATCCGTCTCGTTCGTGTAAAACGCAGCCAACGTATCGCCGATATTCGCGCCCACATCAACGCAATTGAGACGTCCATGTTTCTGGTGGACGTAACGGCTGATTCTTTGCGGCAGCCGATCGTAATTTGGGAATTGCCGCAGGTACGCCGGAAGCAAATGAGAAAGCGGCATTTTCAGCTGAACATCGTGTATCGGCAGCGAACATGCCGGATCGTTGAAGAGCTTGATCAGAACCTTTCGCGCGAAGCTCCATGCTCGTTTGGTCGTTTGACCGGACGACAGGTATCGCTTGTAGACGAACGAGGCAATGTCCATGCGTTCTCCCCTGGGGATGGTCAATATTCACAACAGCCGGGGCATAGCTAGCGACGCACGGACACGATGGCGGTAGGTTCGGTGAATGAGCGCGTCCGTGTGCATCCCGTTGGCTCTTCTTTTTAATGAGTACCGAAGCTTTCCGAAAGCTACCCGCGCAGCCGGTCAGAATCGATTTGCTTTGTCCTACAATTACATCGAATAATCGCGACTCGTTTGCGGTGTCCCTCTGCCCTTTGGTTTTTCGGAACAGGGCGAGGTCAAGGTCTGACACGATTCAACCTGGACGATCCATTTGCCTCCTGCCTGACCTCCACTTGGAGACCCGTGATCATGATTCCCTCATTCCGTGGCGGACTTCTGTTGAGTTTTGTGTTGATGCTGTCGCCAATGCCATTTCAGGCTCCCTGTCCGGCGGCGCCCCCACCGATCAATGTCTTTCAACTGACCGGTGAGTCGGCCGATGAACCGATCGAAGCCCGCTTCCGCATCGTCGGCGGCCAAGGGCATCGATGGCTGTTTCGCAGCCGGATGCTGCACCTGGGCGGCTGGGAAGAGCCGTCCGGTGGCGGCCCAGCGGCGCCCGCCGGCCGATCGGCGGTACTGGCCCTGGATGTCGCCGTCGTGGACCAGAACGTTTCCAACCTGCTGGATCGCTTCCGGGGTGAGGAGGTCTTGGTTGAGCTCACTAGCCCCGAGCAGGTCAAGTCGCGGACAATACGGTGTCCCCGATTTAACGGCAGATTCAGCCTCTACGACGCGTCGCAAGAGAGAGCCCGCGCAGTTCTGTTGATCACGGCCCACAAATAGGCTTGTGAGGCGTGACTTCTTACATGACGTCAACTGCTCGTCCGCCAGAGGCCCAACGTTGACGATCTCGTCCGATTCCCACCGTGGAATTTGAAACATGGCGGAGATTGTGTTGAAGAGCGATTCCTTCTTGGACGGCTTTAGTTTTCCGAGTCGTTCTGCCGCGTACTCAACCGGGTTGTCATTTGAATCACTTTTTCTTTGCTTCGCAGGACGCTTCTGAGGGTGCTGATCCTCTTCTTCTTTGCGAGCAAGCTGAATGAGAGTTTGCGAAAGCCGCAATTTGTCTCGATAGCTGAGCTGTTTGGCCAATTCAAGTAGTTCACGGTATTTCATGATTGTCGTTGCCCCACTCAACACGACTGGCCGCATTTTGATTCTAGATGACAGGAAGATACCGCGGTTCATGCGAACTGACGGTGTTCGGAATTCAAACCACCATCGGCGTCGCTGTCGACAAACGGTCGAAACGGCTAAACTCCTTCCCGAGAAGCTCGATCAACTGATCTGCTGTTAAACTCAGCAGGTCGTAGGTCTTTTCGAGCTGACGGATTCGCGTTGGGAAGCGATGCATTAGATCACCAGCCACCATGCGGTTGGGCGTTATCACCCCTTTTCGCGGGCCGTCTTCGGATGTATCCCAGTACAATCGGTCGAGTACTTCGAACACACACGGAATGCGTGTTAGGTAAAGTCGTTTCATGACTTCGGTGGTGAATTTATCCAGTCGATGTAGGGAAGTGTCAAGAAACAGCCGGTTGTGCTTTGGCGTAACAAAACGCACGTACCACGCGATAAACAACAGGTGCCGGTAATAATAAATCGACTGATTGGGCATGTAGACGTACGTGTAGTCGTTTCGGATCCGTCGGCAACCATCGGCTACGGGGCATACCTGATCAAAGTAGTACAGTGAAAGCCAAGACCAAAGCCCTGCATCTCTCCGTAGCTGTTCAGCTGAGATTGACCGGAAGCGGTCATGGAAATAGTTGGCAGCATCGCGGCGCGTCCGGAACGTTCGATTTTCAATGTCGATCCCGAATCCGGTTTCTTCGATCAATGATCCGTCTTCGAGCAGTTCATCTCGCGTGGGGCCTTCGGCGTTTTCCCGCTGGGATTGCAAGAATTTACAAAACGCTTCGATGCCTGAGCTGTTGAATGATTTTAGTTGAGTGGTATTCATCATGACTCCCGACTCAATAGGTCCCCTTGGACAAATCGGTCTCTAAGTGAATGTTGGTTACAGAAAGCGTCGACGACCATTTCGATCCATTCGTTGACCGCGTCAAGTTCGTCCATGGACGGCGGATTAATATGATCGGGATGAAGTCGCAGACCAAAACTGAGCCATAGGGTTGACCAAGTGTCATCGTCTGCGTCGGGATCGCCCCCACGTTGAATGGCTTGAGTCAAAATCTGACGAACGACCTCGGGGTAAACGACCGCGTACATCAGCGGGTCACTGCCAATCGATTCGCTTAGCCCAGCGACGTCTTGATTGACCAGAAGAAACACATCGTGTTCACCGTACTCGAGTCGCCAAAGCTGCTGTCCTAGCGGCCTGCGTTCGACCGGAAGGATGCCTTTTCTTCCAGCCAGCGTTTGGTCTCCCGTCGATTCGGGGCGGATATTTTCCGCGATCCCAAGCAGGCGTCCGACGCGTTCGCTTCGATCGATGACCTTCAGCGCGAAAAAGAGGTTTTGGCCTTCCAGGGCGGTCAGAGGCTGCTGCCTTGGCATCACCAAATCACCGACCTTTCCACATTCGAAGCGTGGCACAACGGATGAACCTGCGCTTCTGGCTTCAATCACTACCGAAGCCACTTCGGGAAAATTTAGGCTCGACAAATCAATTTCGGCATCGAAGGTTCGGGGCGTACCGTCGTGGACCACGAGAGTCGCGCACGAACGGGGGATCCGACGCCGTCCCAATGAATTCACGCGCTGGATCATTTGCTCACCTCGCTATCTGGATCGATTTCTTCAATGCGAACGAATAGATCACGATGAACATCAAATCCGAAGACGGAGAGATCAAATTCTGGTTCGGTAATCTTCAGATCGACGACGTTGCCGTTCTTGAGACTTGCGACCACGCCGCTTCCCTTAAATTTGATTTGACCCTTTTCTTTCTTCGAGAAATCGAAGTCAAACTTTGCCCAATGCCGAAGTGGATCTCCACCAGCCATGTCGTAAGCGACAGCGATCCGTAGCCAAGCGTCTTTCGGCACCGGGAGATCCCTCGAAGCCGTAACGCGAAATCCGCCTTCTTTGGCCGAACTGCGATACCAGCGTGGGGTTGGATCCGGGCGGACGAACGTCCGGTTGCTCGATCCCACATCACTTTGCCGCTGCCTTGGTTTCGGGGCTAGCGTTTTGTCCACAGAGAAGAAATCACTCAGGAGTTCGAAATCCGCCTCATCACTAGGAGGCGAAAGGAACTCGGCCAACGAATCAACGATTCGACTGAAAAACCTGACACGTCCTTTCCACTTTTTCCACGTCTGGTTGGCTCGCTCATCATTGGAGGTGTCCCAGCTGATGTGGGACGGACCCTCCGTGTCACCAAGTAACGACGCTAGCGGTCCCGGTTCCACTGAAACCCACGCTTCCACGCCGCGCAGGCTCCGCTTCGAGTTCAATCGCGTAATCGTCATGCCTTCACGAATGAAATAGCTCTCATGACGTTCGACGCCTCCGCGGCGGCGCAGAAAGACCAGCGCTTCCCCTTCATCATCCGGTCCCTTCTGGCGGGGAAGGGCCGCCCTAACACGAACCCCGATCAGTTGTCCATCTGCGTAGCGTTGGCGCAAGTCCTGAGTCACCGCTTCGTCGAATGCCTCTTCGTCGATGACCGGCATGCTCGTCTGGCCCAACAACCTTGTTGTCGATGCTGCGGCAGCTGTTGCCAAGCTCTTCTTGGCGAGCTCAATCGGAGGTGGACAACTTTGCTTCTGAGAGACCTTTCCGTCCCAAGACAGCGATCGACAAACACGATCGATCGATTCGGAATCGATTCGAACGATTGATTGATGACCGGGTAGTCCAGGACCCGCCACTTCCACAATCAATTCACCGCGTAGGACCGGCACGAAAAAGTTGATCGCGACAAGACGTAAAATACTCTCAGCCTGCAAGCCATCGGTCACATAGGGAACAACAACCGACAGCCCTGATTCGGTCGTTCGTGTGATGGACCATTCCTGTTTGAAGCAGCGAATAGGATGCTCATCCTGGATCGGAACGGGCAGACCGGTCGCGTCGCAGCCACGGCACCAGAATCCTTCGGGCGCATACTCTGTGCCCTGATGCTCGTGAAGGCGCAGGACAGCTTGCCCCATCAAGTATTGCAGGTTGTCGCAGGCTCGGACGGTCAGCCCCAGCATGCAGCCGACTCGACTTGCCGCCCGATAGACGGTTTTTCCAAGGCCCCAACGTCCGAGATCGTCTCCCGTTTTTCCGCTCCGACCGATATTTCGCCAAAACCAAAAGAAGTCTTCTCGCGTGGGGTGTCTTTTCGGCGGGTCCTTTCCGAGTGTCACGTCGCCACCAAGCCCTCGTGTGCCGAAGTCCTCACACACCAGATAGCCCAGCTGAAGATTCGGTGCACCTGACGGCAAATAATCGATGTTGCGATGCGCAAGTGCTGGCCGCAGCCGCGAGAAGTAGGCCGCTAGTCTGTCCGTGGACGGAAGGTCATCAGCGGGATGCAACCCAAAACGAACACGGACAGGCTGACCACCGATCGCAGCGTCCATTGAGTTCTGAATGACTTCGCGGACAAGTGCGTCGGTCCCCGCGTACTCGTTCTCACCCGCATCTTCGGTCTTGAAAAGCTCTGTTTCCTGAGGATCGCGCCGAACGGATGCCCCGGACATTTCGGCAAATACCCACTGACTCATCGTGCCCATCTGGTTTGCTGGTCTTCGACACGCTTGGCTGCCCCGATCAACTCTGGTGCCGGTTCCCAAGCTCAAACATTAGGTAACCGTAGCCCCCCATTTGCGATCGGGCGAATGGCTCGACAAGAAAAAGTCGTCCTCATTACCCGTTGCTGGGTTCGGCTTTGTGCGAACCGTCCAGCGTGACGAATCACTGCTCTCGTGCGCGAGTTGCGGCGACATAGCGAAGGCAACGGTCTCGCAGCGGCGCCTGTTCCAAATCATTCAAGGCGTCCTGAGGATCACCGCACAGCAAGCCGACCGCACGATATTCCAAACATTTAATTCGCTGCATCGTCCCGATTCGGATCCCCGGCTCTTCGGCCCCTGGATCAACCTGCCTAGGCCGCAGGGCATGAGTCGCGATGCCGACCGGTGAGCATTGTTCGACTGCGGAGGACGAGGTGTCGGCGCGAACGCCGTTGAAATGCGCACACTCCGGGGCGAGACGGGAGATCGAGGAGGTGATTGTGCGGTGGGTGACGGGGGATGGATTGGTATCGGACCGTCACGCCAGCCGAACATCTATCCGGCAGCGATTCTGCGTAACCGGGAGGTTCTCTGGAGCAACTTGGTTAAAGCACCGTCGTGAATCACCTCCCGGATGATTTCCGGGTGCAGCAGGTGCGGCATGAGTCGCTTGGATCAGGAATTGGCCGGCTCGCAGCGGTCAAAGAATGCCGACCGGTCGGCATTCTTTGCTTCATCGGGTGCGAATTCGGGCGTCGTGCGGCGAGATTCCTGTCTGACGCCCTCACCGTCGCAGGTGGACGGTGCCTGCTCAGAGAATATTCAGCGACCAAGCAGACACTTGACCCTCACATCGCCAAGGCAATGACGGACAATGCAGCGGCAGTCTACTGATCGCAAACGTCCGCATTCAAACGCCTATTTGACTCGCATGGTGTAAAACGCCGAGCTGGTGACTTACCTCGGCAACACACGGCATCAACTATGCCGCCCGTAAATCTCATCAAGCACGTCGGCGGCATCGGTGGGGCTGAACGCGACGCCTGCGGTGACGCCATTTGATATTGATAGGTTGCAGGTCCAGGCAAACCGCGAATATGCTCAATGGGAGGCTACTGGGAATTGAAAGCCGAGTTTCGCTGGTCAGCGAACTGATGGCAACGCATAACACTACCAATCATCGATCCTTGGCTACGCCATGACTCTGCTCTACAGCGACGAATTTTTCCTGCAACACGAAACGGGAGGGCATCCTGAAAACGCCGGACGCTTGCGTGCCGTGACCGCGCGGCTCCAAGAAAACAAGCTCGACCAACGTTGCACGCGACCAGTTTGGAAATCGGTCTCGCACGAGCAATTGATGCGAGTTCACGACAAAGACCAAATCGACGCCGTCGAAAGCCTTGCGGAAATGGGGGGTGGAATGCTTGATCCCGACACCATTGTTAGTCGCCGATCGTATGATGTCGCCAAGATGGCGGCTGGAGCAGCCTGTGACGCCGTGCGACGCGTCGTGGCCGGTGAGGACAAGACGGCGCTGTGTCTGGTCCGTCCACCGGGCCATCACGCGACCGACACAAAGGCGATGGGTTTTTGTTTGATGAACAACATTGCCGTCGCAGCACGCTTTGCAACGACGGAACTCGACCTTGACCGAGTGATGATCGTCGACTGGGATGTCCATCACGGCAACGGCACCCAAGACATCTTTTGGGAAGACCCGCATGTTGGGTTTCTTTCGATGCATCGGTTCCCGTTTTACCCTGGCAGCGGTACGGCCGACGAAACGGGCGGTGGTGCCGGGAAGGGGACAACAGTCAACTTGCCAATCCGATTCGGCACCGCTCGACAGGATCAATTAAAAGGCTTCCGTGCGGAAGTCGAAGCATTAGCCGACAAAATAAAGCCGCAACTGATCCTGGTCAGCGCCGGATTCGATAGCCATGTGGATGACCCGATTGGATCGCTGGAGTTGGAAAGCGAAGACTTCAGCGAATTGACGCAGATCGTCTTGGACGTGGCCAAGACGCATGCTGATGGCCGCGTGGTCAGCATACTGGAAGGAGGGTACAACCCCGTGGCACTTGGCGAGAGCGTCGAGTGTCATTTGGAAAAGCTTCTGGAGTAGCCGAACGCGTCGTTGCTTTTGCTTTAGGTTGTTGCAAAGTGGGATACACTCCGGAGAACCACGATGCACAAGATCGACCCGGCGCGAGTTGTGAAGGAGATTTCCTGCAGGAAGCTGCATCGGTTTCCGCATTGGAGCGAATTTTGCTTTAACGCACGCTTCTCGAAATCCCGGACCGGGACCTGGCGAAATTTCGCCGAACCAGCGCAAATGCCGGCGGTGTCCAGAGTTGCACCGACAGGAATAGGAGCATCCGTAGTGGACGTAGCTGAATTGGTCCAAGTCAGGCAGGCTATCGAGGAAACAAATGAAGCCAAACTCATCTACGATGATCTGGCCGGCGTCACGAACCTGGCACGCGAAACGTATTTGAAAGCAAGGACACTACACCGACCGTGGCCCCAACTGGCCGCTTATCGATTGGCTCATTTGCTGATGCGATCGGAAGATCGAACGCATGAAATCCTCCTGGAAGCCGAAAAACTGTTCGCGGAGGCATCGGACGCAAGTACCCAAACTCAGCTTCTCGGTGCGATGCCTCTGATTTACCGCATGGCGGCACTGCACTTGCTGGATGGCCCAGACGCCCAAGAAAAGATTGCAGACCTCTTCGACCTCGCCATTCGCGTGCTCGATCGGCAGGGAACGCTTCAGGAGCGGGAAACACTCCGAAATCTTCCGCACGCAGCGGTCACGCCTCTCCAGCGGTCTAACTTCAACTTGCTCGAACTGGCCAGTTATCTTCTCAACTTGCCCTACGCAAAAATCTCTGGATTAGGTACGCCATTGCTTGATCCGTTCGAATGGGAGGGAAGTTGGACCCTCCGCAGCAACACAATCGAACTTCCAGAGCGCCGCTGCTCTCTAGCCTTTGCCGAAGCTGAAATCGAGGGCCTTCTTGAAAAGTATCCTGGAGCAGTTGGTTTCCGGTTGAGTCGAGAGCGAGCCGAATGGTGGAACCGCGACAATCACAGTTGGGAAAACGGCAATGGAGATCAGCTACTGATTCTCGCCAAACTGCTAGAGAAGTTTCGATCAGACGATTTTGCCGCGATTCAACGCGAACTTGTGCCGGGCGGCAGATCAAACAACCAGTTCGATCAGACGAAACAACGGCTGAAGAAACAACTTGCGAGAATTACCGGGGTTGATAGGCAAGAAATCTTCGGACGCGGATCGTGGGCCTTGCCGATGCACGTGTTCGGAATCGTTTCGAATGACTGTCCTAGAAATCTCGAGTGCTAGGATTCCTGACCGATGCCTCTGCGAGATTGTCAGGAACGTGTCAGGTGTTTCGTGGCATGATTGCGATGAGCGGTGGCCAACGTGGCTTTCCGCAGTCAATTCTCTCGTGACGGAGATCGCATTCATGTCCATTTCTGCCTCGTATTACTTCGCCTATGGCTCAAACCTTGACACCGCGGATTTCGACCGGTGGTGTGGTGAAAAAGGCTACGGAACTGGTTTGCTCAGAAAGAGATCCTGGGCGCAGCTTTTCGATCACCGGCTCGCATTTTCGCATTTCAGCTGCACACGCGGCGGCGGTGCACTCAACGTGGAGCCGTATCCCGGTGGCATGGTCGAGGGAGTTCTCTTCGAGGTCGATCCTCGGGAAGGTTGGGAGGCACTGGACCGGAAAGAAGGTGCCCCCAGGTACTACCAGCGTGTTCCGCTTGCGGTCGTTGACCAAGACGGAGAAGAGATCGAAGCGATTACCTACCTTGTCAAGCAGCCAAAACATCGACACGTCAAGCCAACCGACGCCTACCTGCAGCTTGTTCAGAACGCGTATGAAAACCATGACCTAGAGCTGGACATTCTCAATGCCGCAGCAGCCGGTCATTCGGAGCCGATCACCGATGCCATTTTCATTTACGGGACATTGATGCGGGGCCAGTGTCGCGCCGCCCATATTCGAGAGCACGGCGTGCAATACGTGTGCGGTGCCGCCTGTCCCGGCTCGCTGTGGGATACGGGAAGCGGGTTTCCAGGAATAACGTTCGACAGTGAACACACTTATGCCCATGAATGCGTGCGAGGTGAATACCTTCGGACCAAGAATCTTCCTGCATTACTCGAGCGGCTCGATCGAATTGAAGGGTTTCGCGGGTTTGGCAAAGGTGGATCCCTGTTTCATCGACGCCTGACTACCGTGGAGGTGGGAGGAAAGAAGTTGCGCCCCGCCTGGGTTTACGTCCTTGCCAATGCCAGATTGAAATCAGAGCGCATTCCGAGCGGGTGTTGGCGAACCCATTACGGTTTAGCTCAATCACACTTCGATCATCTGTTAAAGGTATATGCGCGCTGTGAAGGGAAGGCGGCCGAACTGCTTCAAATAATGTGCCGGCTCAACCCATGGCTGAATCTGGAACAAGATTCCTTTGGAATGAACACACTCAAAGAGCTCTTGCTCGACGGCACCATTACGGAGTTCGAAATGGTGCGTGCAGCCGGGCGACGGCCCCGCTTGTGGTGATACGGACTCAGGACTTCTTGATTCTTTCCCTAACAGCAGTGGCTTTTCGGCGAGGTCTGTTGACGAAGGCGAAGCAGGAAAGCATCAAAAGCACTGCGGTTGTGCCTGGTTCCGGAATCGCGGTGACGGTCAAACGCAGTATGTCGCGATTTCCGCTGGTGAAGATGGATGAGCTAAAGAGTCGGCCGTTGTCGAGGGTGGGGAACTGGAACTCTGTTCCATTGTCCTGGATGGAATCGGCGATCACGATGTCAAAGATCGAGCTGGCTAACGGATCGAAGTCGTCGAGTAAAAGGACGTCCAAGGTGCCATCGAGGACGACATCGCCGTTGACAACGACCCGGTCGTATTCTGTGCCCGGTTCGAGTCCGGCGAGCTCAAACTCCAGCATGGAAGAGGGTGAGAAGAAAAGGTCGGTATCATATTCGACCAACCCGGGGCTGTTGCCGGGGCTGAATCCGCCTTCGAAGAAGATGTCACCGCCACCAGTGGCGCCTCCGCTGCCGCTGAAGTCTCCCGCAAAGACCGCCACGCTGCTGGTAGTGTCGGTTGCACTGACACGCAGCGTGCCGTTTTGAACGATGTCGTCGTAGAAAGTTGCCTGAGCGCCTCCGGTGACGATGATGCGTCCTGTGTTGTTGATATCGCCTTGGATGTCGGAAGTTCCGAAACTGGCCAACAGATCGCCTTCATTGGTCAATCCGCCATCGAATCGCATCACGGCATTTCGGGAAATGATTTGTCCGCTGCTAGTCACCGAAGAGTCAAACGTCATCTCCGACAAGAACGAGGTCGTTCCAATCGACTCGATCCGTCCCAGGTTGGTGACGACTCCGCCAATGAAGGAGAGGTTCTCGCCGGCCGCCGACGTGATTTCACCGGATGAGGAAACTTGGACGCCTCCAAACGAATCTCCTCTGATTCCAGAAATTGTTCCATCACCAGCGAGGCGTCCGTTGACCGCGATCTTTGCCGTAGTCACGTTGCCACCATCACTCAGCCGCATTTCGCCCAAGCCCGCTTTTCCAATGACTATTTCATTTCCAACGCTCAGTCGACTCACGCGCCCGTTGACCTCGACAAAGCCCGTTGAACCTGAGCGATCACCGATCTCCATTGCTTTCGATCGGAACGACGCACCATCTTCGATGGTCAGGCGACCGACGTTCAAAAATCCAACGCTCGCGGTTCCGCCCGATTGATAATTCGTTCCGATCCCAGAAAGAAACAAGTCACCCACACCGCCGATACCGACATCGACGCCAGAGGTGAACACCTGCGCCCCGTCTTCAAGCCCCAGAAAGCCGTCAGCATTTCTACCGACCTCGGTATCGTCTACCACTGAACCAAGCTCCACTGAACCACGGGCGGTGATCGTCCCCTGTCCGAGCGATTGATCGCACCCGAAGAAAAGATAGATCACCGCAATGGCCATTAGATTCAATTTGAAATGCGTGTAAGTAAACGGCATCGTATTAACAAAAAGCTTATTGATCATGATGTTTCCCTAGGTGTCGTGAGTTTGCTCTCATCTCGATTTGTATCGGGTTGAATTCGGTTTGAGGATCTGAGTGCGGTTCGTAGTCATCACTAAGATTTCTAAATCGCCGAAAAACTGTTCTGTCGGGATTCGTATCCGGTCGCGGAAAGCATCGTTCCCATGACGTGTTTTCCCACGGCTCGGCCGGATTGGAGTCCGGCTGTATTGTCGAAGTCGAAGTGGATGCCTCCGTAGATGCGGCTCATCCCAGCCTCTTCGGCGGCTTGGGTGAAACTAGTGAATGAACGTGTGACGATCAGCTCTTCTGCGAGTGGACGCTGTGCCGGGGCGTTGTGGCCGTCGAGCTGACTGGTGAAATGAACGTTCGAGCCGAAGAACTCGGTCAACACAGCGTCGGCCGCGCCGCTGAATGAACTGTGCCCGGAGGTGTAGGTTGGAAAGGGCGGGTTCTGTACCAACGGCAGCCAGTCTGGATCGGGGGTGGTTGCCGGATTACCGTCGGTGTCGGCTTGACGGATCGCGTCGATGGGCCGCCAGAGGTCGTAGTGATACTTCGCGTCCCAGGCAGCGATCCCCGCATCCGCCAGTGCGATATTCAGCAGCGAGAACAGCCGCGCGTTCTCGGTGAGGGATGTGCCTTTGGCCAATGCGACGTCGGCGGAAATTTGGTTCCAGTGGCCTGGTGGCGTAAACGTGCCGCCACCATCGGCCCAGAAGATCGCGATTTCACTTTGGTCGTCCGTACGAACTTCGCTATCGAGACGTCCAAGTTGCATCACCTGATCGACCGACTCGGCATACCGCTCGCTACTCAGTTCAGGCGGCGGCTCGGGCCGGTATTGCTCAACCGCTTCAATGGCAAAAGGCTCGACGTATCGCCATTGCGGGAGCAGTGGCGGCAGGTAGCCGGGAAGCGTGCGCCGCCAGTCGCCCGGATCGGCCCCAGGCGTGTAGTCAATCTCCGCTGCCGATCCATCATCGGCCCGAGCGGCGAGCATTGCGTCGCCGACGTCATTTCCGAACACGATGCCGAGGTCTTTTGCCGCGCCGTCAGGAATGCTTGCCAGCGACTCGGCCAGCGAGGCGTCCCAATGCGCCATCTCGTCGGCTTCCGGATAAAGCCGCGATGCGACACGGTGTGCGGCTGCGGCAGCCGCCGCCTCGGGTGATGCACCCGGTTCGGCGGACAGACCCTTCAGATACGGATGATAGCCACCCTCGATGGCGTTCAACGCATCAAACATCGCAGTGTGGATCATCGCCAGATTGTGTGCGACCCGCGGCGGCTGTGACGGTACGATGCGTCCGCCGTAAGGATCATCGTCGGTAGTCGTCCATTCGCGTACGACGTTCAGAGCAGCCGCATTCCAATCGAGAACCACGTCGCCAAGGCGAAGCGACTTCGACCGCGATACCTCGCGTCCGCGTGGGTCGTGTGCGGTGACCTCGATTTCGTTGAGGCCGTTCTGCAGATCAAATTGCAGGACGAAATTCCCATCATTGTCCGACTGTGTCTTGTCAAGCGTCGTTGGCGAATCCGGAGTCCCCGTGCTCTTGTTCGCCACCATAGAAACGTTAGGCAATGTCGTGCCGGTGAATGTGACTTGCGGTGATTGGACGACACCGTTGGCATTCGGATCCAAATCGGGAGATGTATTGACAATGAGTTGCAAGGGATCCGAATATCGAGCCAAGACGTTAATCACCGCCAATGCATCGCGCGGCGATAATTGCCCATCGCCGCTGGTATCGTAGTACGGCTCGCCCTCCCCACGTGCCGACGGCAACTGTCCGGCTTCTGAACGGCTAAGTCGATTGATCACTTGAAGAGCATCGAACGGCTCAACGAGCGATGATCCATCGACATCACACCGAAGCGCTGGGTTCTGCCACGCCGCGTTCATGCAGCGTCGCGGTTCGAGTTGTTCAAACAAAAGGTTCATTCAATAGTTAGATTCATGGATAGGTTGTCGCGTCGCCTACAAACATCGAGGTTTTCGCACCCATGCCTCACTCTTTCTTTCTGCGAGTTATGGTGTTGAGCAAGACTTCTGATGCGACGACAATTTTTAACCTAGTTGGCCGCTCCGTTCATTCCGCGACATGCAAAATTTCCAACTCTTATGCAACTACTCATTTCAATCCGAAAAGCGTGCTGATACGTTTTCCGGTCTCAATAAAAGCGTCCTCGAGAAACAACGTACGCGACCCAAGACTCAAGGTATTCGTAGATACGATTTAGCCCAGGTCCTTCTGTAACTCGAATTTCGCCGCCAACGCTCATGATGAGTCCGTTTGCTTGGGCGTACGCACCTAAGTCAATCGCAGTGCCAGAATTCAATGTTGTATTGATGCCAGCGACGATACCGGGTGGACTGAAAATGCCTGTATTCACTGGAAGACCACATTGAAAGCCAATACCTGGTTGAATCTTTCCGTCACTGGTGACAGAAATATTTGCAGGACCTCCAATGGGGACTGTGACGGAGCCTGTGAACTCCCCCTTTGGACCCGCATTGACTCCGAAAGGTCCAATGCTTCCGAAAGCACTCCAGCTATAATCAAGAACCGGATCTCCATACGTTATGTCTTGGATACTCGGGGACAGCCCGAAGGGATCTGTTAACAGAGTAACAGAGTTCCCAACAAACCTATGGAGATTAAGTTCCCCCGATCGATACCCAATCGGATCCTTGCTTACGAATCGGCCTGTTCTCGAATCGTAGTGACGTGCCCGAAAGAAGTACGTCGCCGTCTCAGAATCAAACTCCCGTGACTGGAACCGGTAGCGGCTGTTTACCCCCTCGAAGCTCTGTTGAGTGATATTGCCGAAGGAGTCGTACTTAATGTGATTAACAAATTCGCCTTCTTTATTGACAAGATCACGGACGGTGCTTAGCTGGTCGGTCAGCAGCCATTGAACGTTGCCGTCACCATCTGCCTGGGCGAAAATCTGGTCGATGCCGGGGCCGTGTAGGTAGCGTTGTACCAATTGCGGTTCGGCGGGGCCGCTGCCGTCGGTGTCCGTGAAGTCCAGCAGCACGTCTTCGCGGTCGTAGGCGAAGTGCGTCATCACCGCGTCGAGCGCGTCGGTGGGATCTTGGTCAACCGCTTTGGAGATGCGACGGCCGAATGCGTCGTAGGTGAACTCGATCCGCTGAATCGGTGAGCCGTCGGCGGCGAAGTCGCTGATCGCCGCTAACCGGTTGCGGTGATCCCACTCGAACTCGCGAATCTCGCCGCTGGCGATGCTGGTGCGACGCAGCATGTTCCCTTCATAGTCGTACGTGTAATCAAACTCGCCGTCGGATAGAAGCCGGTTGCCCGGGCCGGTTACGTAACCAGAACCGTGCAAGTGGGAAGACAGGCGGTTGCCGTTGGCATCATAGACGTACGACTCGTCCGGCTGGTCGACATCCGCGTGGTCGGCTTCGATCAGTTGCCCGCGATTGTCATAGCTGTAGTCGGTCCTTCCGTCGATGTCGGTGATTGCCGTGATTCGGCTGGCTGCGTCAAAGCGGAGCTCGTAGAAAGCGACGTCTGCGCCCGTTGAGTTTGTGTGCCTCAAGTCCGTCAGCCGGTTCAGGGCGTCGTAGCTGTAAGCGGTGCCCACGACGAGCTGTGTGCCGGCAAGATCCGAGTAGCGGTCAATCGATGTGAATTGGCCGAGCTGGTTGTAGGCCAGGTCGGCGCGCTTTTCCGTTACGTCGGTGCCCGACTGAGAGATCCGCGTATTGCGATTGAGAGCATCGAAAACATACTCAGTGGTTGCTCCCAAAGTTCCATCAATCGTGTCGGTCGCTGAGACGACGTTGCCAATGGCGTCGTAGGAATACTCAATCACCACGTTGGGAACGAAGGGTGTTCCGGCATTGTCCACTTCCGTGATGCGATTCTGATTGTCATACACAAACGCAAGCGAGCTGAACACGTCGTCAACCGAGAGCAGACGGCCCGCTGCGTCGTAGGCATACTCGACCATATTCGCGGTTGACTGGTCTTCATCGATCCAGGTTTCGGTGGCCAGTCGGTACAGATCATCGTAACCGTACTCCGTTAGGCGGCCGTTGCGATCGGTCTTGGCAATCAGGTTGTTGGCCGCATCGTACTGGTAGCGGATCGAATTACCGAGCGGATCCACTTCGCGGGTCAGGCGATTTCTCCCGTCATAATAGAATCGCGTTCGATTACCGACCGGATCTGTGAGTACGGTGAGATTGTTATCAATGTCATATTCGTATCGGGTTTCTCCTCCGTCCGCATCGATCATCCGTCGCAGGCGATCGCGTTCGTCGTAGAGGTACTCCGTCGTGTGTCCGAGCTGGTCGATGAACGCGATGAGATTGCCAGCCCGATCGTATCGCTGCTGGACGGTGCCCGAGGGATCGGTAATCTCGACTGGACGATCGAGGACGTCGTACGCGATCGCCGTCGTCACGTCCTCTGCGTCGGTCAATTCTGTCAAATTTCCCGCCGCGTCATAATCGAAGCGATAAGTCGGTGAAGCGAGCGGGCCGCCGGGGCCATCGAGATCGGGCTCAATCAGCCGGACCAGTCGATTCATGGTGTCGTATTCGTAATGCGTGACATAGCCACGCTGGTCGGTCATCGACGTGACAAGGCCCGCTTTTCCAGCAACGGTCGACATGTCGTAGGCGTATCGGACAGTCGCTTCGTCCAGCGTTCCGACTGCGTAAGTGGTCGATACGAGTCGATCGAGATTGTCGTAATCAAATTCCGTAACCCGATCGAGCGGATCAATGATCGAAGCCAGCATCCCGCTAGCGGTGTACGTATACGAGCTGACCACATCGTCGCCTTCATCAAGCGACGGATCGCGATCACCAACCACGCGAATCGTATGCAGCAGATTTCCATTTTCCTCGTCGCGAACGTAAAATGTCTGCCGCCCCAGTTCATCGATATGCGATTCAACCAAGTTGAACTTAGGGTCATACTGGGTCTCCGGCGGAGCACCAGAAACGGTGTACGCGAAATTCTCAAGAATGGTGAGTCGGCCGTCGTACGAGAACAAGATGTCAGGCTGTGGGTCACCAATAGCATCCACCACGTGAAGTCCAACGCTTGTGAGGCCGTTCGCTTGTGTGACCTCCAAGTAAGTGATCGGTGAAAGATTGCCTTGGCCATCGCTCAGCAAGTAAGCGATTTCGCCGTAACGCCCGATTAACAGATCTAGGTTGCCATCCCAATTGATGTCTCGAGCTTCGACTTCACCGCCGAAAACATTGCGTTTATCGCTTGGTGCAACGCTGTATGTGAAACTGGGCGATCCACTCCGCTCACCCTGGTTCCAATCCCAGACTCGCAACGTGTTCGTGCGGATCCCCGCAGAACTTAGAATCAGTTCCTCGTCGGGATCTGAATCGAGATTTGCCAACTCGACGGACCAGTAAACGGTTTGTTGTGTGGGATATGGTTGGAATGGATCTGTATCAGGAGACAGGGTACCGTCCCCGGCGCCGAGCAATAAGTCGACGTAACCTTGTGCAACCGGACGACCTTCTGAGTCATCGATTTCATAAACTGTCACGATGTCCTGAATTGCATCGCCGTTGAAGTCCCCGACCGCCAGGTCTCGGATATCGTAGATCAAATCTTCTTCCCGATAATCTCGCAAGACAGACGATTGAAAATTCCCGTTTCCGTCGTTCTTGAGAAGCATCACCTGCCCTGGACGTTGACGATAGAGGACGAAATCTAGGTCGCCGTCTCGATCAAAGTCCACCGGGTCTGCAACCTCATCGAATGCGGCATGGACTGGAACTGCAGTCTCGAAGAGTCCCGCTGTTTCTGTCGACCAGAGTGCGAAAATCTGGTTGTCTTCCACGGCCGCGATCAAGTCATCGTTGCCATCGCTGTCGAAATCATCGACGAACAATCGCAGCCGCGAGCCTAAGAAACCGGAAACGGTCGATTCGATTCGCTGGACTAAGATTCGTGATGCGTTGAGGTCGATCAGGGGCTGAGTCCAGATTTCGATAGCGAATGTCCCGTCTCGATAGCTATAAGATTCCAATTCAAGTGAAACCAAATCAAGCTGGCCATCTTGGTCGAGGTCGGTAATCACCGAATCGACTAAGTCGGGAATCGCTGTGGTCGGCGGGATATACGAGACAGATTGGCCGGCGGGAACGATCGGAACTATTTCGAAGGCCATCTCTCTGCCAACGCCTGACACGACCACTCCAGGCACTTCGAGAGGCGCCAATCCGATGAGTGCCGACTCGTAGTGCCGTACGAACGTGTCTACCGAAGGCTGGCTCGCACCATACGTTCCATCACCGTTTCCGAAGAGAGTAAGAATCCGTTTGCCAGTGCCTTCATATCGTCCGTCGGTCGAAACTCTCGCGGCGATCACGAGCACGTCGAGGCTGCCGTCTTGATCGGCGTCCAACAATTCTAGAGATGTCGGAAAGAGCGGCAGATTTTGGAACTGTTGCGGTGTAGCCGTGTGAACAGGGTTCAAGAATCCCCCGTGCCCGTCGTTCAGGATCGTATAGATTCCACGCGATGATGAACCCGCGGCGATGATGTCGGTCCATCCGTCAGCGTTCAAATCGCCGAAACGAAGGTTGGGAATTCCGTGCGGGTTGTCAGACGATCCCGTCCACTCACCGATCACACCGACATCGATCGTCCCGACATCCTCGAATACTCCTTGGGAATCATTCTTGAGTAAGGCAATTCCGGCACTAAACCGTGGGTCGCCGACTTTATTTGAACCACCCCCACCCAAGGCGACCGCGACGTCGAGGTCACCATCATTGTCGTAATCAGCCAATTGGACGCTATTTCGGGAATCGGCGTTGCTTCCTCTTGGCAGTTCCGTTTCCGAGGCCACTGCCACTCCAAAGGAACCATCACCCAACAACGAGACTAGTACCGTCCGACCACTGTTATCATTTTCGCCGCGGTACACCACATCGAGGTTGCCGTCAGAATTGACGTCGCCGAGTTGCAGCCCAAGGTTGTGCTCAATCTTATATGAGGCCGTTATGATCGATTCTTCTCGAAACGTGCCATCCCCGAATCCACGGAAGAATTGCAGCTTCGAAGTCGGGATTTGAGCGTCGACGACCAGCAAATCGAGATCACCGTCGTTGTTAAAATCACCTAGCTCGAGATGATCCGTGTAGCCGGTGGTTGAGAAACTTCTCGGTTCGGAGAATAGCCCGCCTCCGAGACCCAGGTAGACGTTGATTCTCATGTCCAAGTTGCCTACGGAATAGGCCGATACAACGTCGTCCTTCCCATCGAGATTGATGTCTCCGACCGCCGCGAGAGTTCTGTCGTCGCCCGGTAGTGAACGACTTGGACCGGTAATCACACGATCGTAGAACTCGGCACCACCATTCAATCCTCCGTAAGTATCAGCTGCGGTGATCAGATTGCCGAATTCATCGTACGTGAATTCTGTTGCGAACCCTCGACCGTTTGTGACCTTGAGTGGCAAGTTGTCGTCGTTGTAGGTCACGCTAACGGCGTTCCCTACGGCATCCTTGACTTGAGTCGGTAACCCAACTGGATTCAGGTCAGCGTGCTCGACATTTCCATTGGCATCGACATATTGACTCGCAACCGACGTTCGAACGGTCGCGTTCAACGGAACAAACTTCGGTGGCAGAGAGCGAAAATCAATGTAGCTCGACTCTCCCTGACTGATCGCGACCTGCGTCTGCGCTGGATTAATGCGTCGCACGCTCCCATCTTTGCGGATCGCCTGTGTGGCACGCCCGTATTGATCGTAGAACGTTGATTCCGAATTTCCCCGTTGGTCAATTTCGCCGACCATCAGATGATTGCGGTCGTACTCGAATTGACGGCTCGATTGATCGGGATCGATGATTCGGACCAGGTTGCCTCGGTCGTCCAAAAGCAATTCGGTAACCCGACTAGCCGGATCAGTAATCGTGACCCTGCCGGCCTCGTAGACGATCGTCGTTTGGAGACCGACCGGATCCGTGATCACGGTCAACCGTCCCTCTGAGTCGTAGTCATATCTGGAAATGCGTCCCTGACGGTCCTCAAACTCCTCGATCAGATGCTCCGCGTTGAATCGAGCCACGGACTGGTCGGGAAAGGTTCGGACGAAATGCCCTGATGTGTTCTTGGTTAGCGTGGAGAAGTCACCCGGAGGGGAACGATAAGGTTCACCCTCTGCCTCGGGCGCGGAAAACAGGGAAACCGTGTTGTTGCCGTTAATGAGTAAAGCCGATCCGTCAACGCTCTCGACGATCTCCTGCAGACCCGAAAGCGTCCAGCCTGCTCCGAACGGGCTGTTGATGCGATTGACGTGCGCAAGCGAGCGACCAAACGACTCGGTGGTTCCTATGAAAGGCCGAACGATCTGGTCCGGGTCTGCGAGTTGGCCAAGGCCGATGCTCAACGTGTAAGGAAGCTGTCCGGAAGGCCATTCCCTCAGGTCAAGCTGAATTGCACCATTGGCGTCGCCGGTCGTGGTTCTCCAGATTCCACGAACGGATTCTCGACTTGTTCCATCGGTGATCGTTACCGAGCCATACATCCCAGCGCGACCGCCCGTGGGGGCGTTGTCATAGCCAAACGGAACGATCGGGCGGGGATCCGCTTCGAGCGAGTCGTAGACGAGCGTCAGGCTACGATTCGTCTCCTGAGATCGGTAGCCCACCAATCCATGCGTTTCGGTCACCGCACCCGTCAATAAGTTGACGGTCGACGTAAAAGGCTGGCATTGTCCTGGCGGCGAAGGAGAACCTGGCGGTGGTGTACCTGGTGGCGTTGCTCCGGGTGGCGTTGCTCCGGGTGGCGTTGCTCCGGGTGGCGTTGCTCCGGGTGGCGTTGTTCCGGGTGGCGTTGTTCCGGGTGGCGTTGTTCCGGGTGGCGTTGTTCCGGGTGGCGGCGTTGTACCTGGTGGTGGTCCTCCGCCGTTAGGTCCCTGTCCGTCAGGATTGCCAACGGGGCATCCATCGTCAGGGCCAGCCCCCGGATCCGGATCAGGACTCGGGGCTGGAGGTGGCGCAGTAAAGTGCCAACTACTATGTCGAATACCTCCCGTGATCGTTTCAATGTTCGCGCCATCAGAGCTTACAACCATCTCGCCGACGATCTCAAATTCGCCTGTCACCGGATTGATGGACCATAGGTTCATTTCCGTGCCTGGCGGCCAATCAGACCGATTGGGCAGTGTTAAGGGCGCCGGGGTCGCGAAAACCATTTCGCCTGGCTGAATGGTCACCACGGCATCCGGGATCAGGTTCTCAGGAAGCGCTGCAGGGGTTAGGTCGGGTGGCACTTCGGTGATGCTGAGCACACCCTCAAAAGGGGTCCCCTGTTGGTTCATCAAACTACTCGCCGCAACCGACACGGTGGCCGTTTCGCCGGGGGCAATTTCCTGGGTGACTGTGGTGTTGGCGGCTGGATCGATAGCCGTTCCACCCGCGACGTCCAACTTGGGCAGATAGATTGGCCGGTGGATAGTGTTCAAGGCGCCTGCGAAGACTTTGTGATCCAATACCAACGGCAGTTTCTCAGCGATGAACGGGTAGGTGTCATCGCCAAGGAACGTGTCGCCGCGAATACGCAGCGTGTCGCTGACCATCGGCCCGGAACCGAGGTCGAGCGTGAATCCACCATTGCTATTGGTCAGCCCCTGCACTGCTCCGAGTTCTACCAGCATCCCTTCCAGCGGTGAGCCATCAACATCGAGCACACGGCCCCTGACGCGAGTGGTGGTCAATGGGTCAGCCGTGACCGTGACACTGACCGTTTGCTGTGCCTGGAGCGCGCCGTCGCTTGCAACAACGGTGAATTCATAGGTGCCGATCTGGTCGGGGCTTGGAGCAACGATCAACGTGCCTTCGGGACGCAACGTCGTCGTTGGCATCTTATCGGCAGGTCTCAAGCCAAACGTGACTGGATCGCCGTCGGGGTCCGTTGCGGCCAGCCCCACTGACACAACATCGCCCGGAATGATGCTGATGGATTCAATCGCGTCGAATGTTGGCGGTTCATTCGGTTGACCTACGAAGGCTGTCGCTTCGATGGGCATGCGTAGCAGATCAGGATTATCAAATCTGACTCGTACTGGTGCCGACAAACTGCCGGCTGCCAGTCCGCCGCGACCAATTTCATTCTTGAAGGTGATGTACGGGTTGCTTTCACTATCGAAGCCGTTCACGTCTTCAAGCTGTACACCTTCGGGCAGATTGGTGAAGACAACTGCCACGTCGCGGCTTGAGATGTCTTGATCGCTGCGAAGAAGAAGATCGGCAGAATACTTGCCCGTGGAGGTGTCGAGCGTTGGGCTGCCTAGCACGATGTCGATATTTTCGTCTCGGCTCAGTTCGCCGAAGTTCACTCCGTCCCCTGGCGTGGTGCGTTGGACGTGTCGAGGAAATTGAGGCGGGGGCGTGCCTTCTGGGTCGACTACGTTTGCAACGTTACTCACCTGCACAATGCTTCCATTGTCCTGGTCGGCACCGATCAATTGAAAGCGAAGCAAACCCTCACCTATCGGCAGTCGGCTCAAGTCGACTTCGACGCGTATTCCATTGAAGCGAACGAGACCGGGCGGATAATCTGACCGTCCTCGAGCATCCAGCACGAATAGCGGTGTCCCCGGCTCGCCCCCATCGAGCAGCGTTCGTGTCGGCTCGGCGGGATCGACCAGGTAGACAACAAACTGGTCATCCAGAATTGATTCAGCGTCGCTTGTATCGAATTGAGGTAGCACGTCGAAGCTTAGAGTCCGCTCGCCAACGGCCCCCACGTCAATCGGTACTCCTGTTTCAACGACGAAGCTGTCTCTCTCCGCCAGACGAAGTAGATCAGAAGTTCGAGCGCCCCATCCGGCGGTGATTTCGCTTCCAATCAAGAACGCATCCGAAACGTTGAAGTCAACTTGATGAATCGATGTGTTGCCGACAGCATCGGTCGCCTCGATAACGACTCGGTGCGATCCTGGCGTGATATCTGCGGCGAGGGACTGGTCAAGTCGCCCCGCTGCATCGACTGTCAGTATCATCGGAGTCTGGTCGTCTAATCCCACCGTAACCGGTCCACCAGTATTGTCATCATCAATCGAACCGACGATTCTAGCTGTCGAGCTATGTTCGCCACCTTCGATCGGTGTCAATAGCGACAGGTTCGGAGCCGCGCGATCGACCGTCAATTCGAACGCGATACTGCTGTTGCCCGGGATCAACCTCACTTCAAAGCGATGAACGCCGTCCGGGAGTGGTCCGCCGAATAGTTCATCGATTTGCTCTTCTGAGATGGTTGTTTTTCCTTCGTCAAATTGGTGGGTAATGTCGACGGGCACTGACGATGCCGCACCGATTGCGAGTTCGACTGCCGAATTCCCTAACTCTCCAGCGCTCACATTCAACTTGAAAGCGTAATTGTTGGTGCGAAGGTCAAACGCGAGGCTGTCATCTCCGGCGGGTGCAGAATCGTTAACAAGTGTCGCAGCAATGATGGGTTGACCACTTCCCAAAGCATTGATGACCCGTAGTGCATCAAGCGGGGTCCCGTCACCGTCACCCGTCACATCGATGAAGTTTCCGACGTTGTCTGATGGGTCGGCGATGGCATCACCATCTACATCTCGCGCCAAAGCATTGATAACGCGCAAAGCGTCGAGCGGTGACACCGTTCCGTCCCGAGAAACGTCCAAGGGCTGGAGCGGGTTGGTGCCGAAAGGTGTCGAAGCCAAAAGATGCCGTTGCTCAAGTTGCTCGAACAACGCGCGTCGTGCGCGCCGCGAGTAGTCAGGTCGGCGTTGCATAATAGTTGACTCAGGTCTTTACAGATGCGTGAAGGACGGCACCGCTTCATGAGTTGGGCGATGTATGTCACCAGTGCCTGGCGGGGTGCGGCGTTGAACCTGTTGTCGACAGCAGGCAATTGGACGGCAGGAATCGATAAACTCGAGACTCGAAGGTGATTCGCATAATGCGTCTCCATGGTGACTTGGCCTGCTGGTACCATGAAGGACCGATCCCCGGCGTGCAGACCGTTCGCCGCGGGGTCTCCTCCGGCCGGTGAGAGGTTGCTGCCAGGCGTCAGCTCACCGGTCGGGTTTCTGTTCTGTGTTGGTCGTTTCGTCAGGAAGCCTCGACATTCGCGACGGTCGTTTTCTGATCGCTCTCCGACGACGATCCAAAGCGTGATCGAAACTCTTTCTCCGCCTCCTCGCGACACTGATCCGTCACACCGGACATGAACCACGTGTTGAGTACCGAAGCAGTATCCGCCGAATGATCGACTTCACGCAAACGTTGGGTCGCTTCATCACCAGCGGCCAGCGACTCTTTTGCCTTTTCACGCTGCCCAAGTCGGCAATGCGTGATCGCCAGCAAGAAGTAGCCGTACGGAGCATCGATTGAAGTTTGCGCGTGAAGCTGGGTCGCTTCTCTTAAAAGGTCCTCTGCTTCCTGGTAGAGTCCAGCCCGGAGCATCATGGCGCCGAGAACTTGGATGAAAACCGGATTCCCAGGCTCTGTATTGACCAACGACCGTGCCTCTGCGATGGCGTCTTCGTAATCAGCGATCGCCCCGGGAAGCAGGGTCAGGGTAAAAACATCAATATGTTTTGGGCTCAAGCCACTTTCTTTGCCCCACCGGGTAAGAATTCCTTTGCAAGACTTTCGGTACGCCTCGTCTTCGCCCGCAAGCGCCTGCAATATCCGCAGAAACGCCCATCCATCGTCTCGGTTGACTTTGCCTTCGCCAAACTTCATTGCAATCGATAACGCGGAACGATAATCGCCGTTCTTTCCCGCAGCCATCGCAAGGAGTTGCCAAAGCCAGTGAGGCGTGTCGGGATGGTACAACTCGATTGCGCGGCTAGCTTCGGCGAAGGCTCGCTCGGGTTGGTGGAGATCCATGAGGGCAAGGGCGAGACGACCATGGGGGTGTGCCGCGTCTGGCTGGATCTCGATTGCTTTTTCAAAGTCGGGTACGGCACCTTCTGGTTGTTTTAGGTACGAGTGCTTGATTACACCGCGATAACCGAACAGTTCGGCGCTCGCTTGATATCCGTCCTCTTCGATCAAGTCTTTAAAAACGCTCAGTGCCCGCTCGGGCTCGCCGAGCACTCGACATAAATAATCCTTCAAACGGCTGAACTCCCCTTGATCACGATGGTGCTCGATGATGCGATCAACGAGGCGGTCCGCCGCGTGTGAGAGCTCAGGAACTCCGATTGACCGAATCCGATCAGCGGTCGCTCGATCCATGAGGCCTTTATCCACTTCAGCTTTACCAGTTCGCCGATCGAGAAACTCGATGGCTCGCTGGTGTGTGTCAGCCTTTAAAAGTGCGTCACGGATTTTGGGCAGGTACCAGAAGTCGTTCGGGTCGATATCGTACGCCAGTTCCCAGTCGTCGGCCGCATCCAGGTGTCGGCCTAGTTTCAGTTTCGCGGCTGCACGACCGGCAGGTGCAACGGCATGAAACGCGTTAACCTGAATGCTTTTCGAGAATATTTCGACAGCTCGTTCAAGCTCTCCCATTTCGTAGTAACATTCACCTAAGCGATTCAACAGATGCATCTTGCCATCCGGCTGTGCTTGTTGATACTGCGTCGCCGCTTCGGAGAATTTTCCCTCCCAAAACAACGCAATGCCGAGACGCGTTGCTCGTTGATAGGGGTCATCGCTCAATTCGGCCGCATGCTTCATCGCTTCGACGGCTTGATCCGTCTCGCCCCCGTCTCGATGAATCCACGCAAGCGTATACCAACCCGCTTGACTGTTTGAATCGATTTCAATAAGCCGCTTGGCGTGCTTCAAAGCCAGCGTGGGATTTCGCGACCAATAGTCGAATGCCATTCGATAGAATTCCGCAAGTTCTCGGTGAACAGCTTTGCTGTCCGGCGCGAGAGACTCGGCGTTCTTTAAATCCGCCAGCGCATCGGCGGACTTGTGGAGATTTCGACGGACACGGGCACGCAGCAGGAACAGCTGGTGGTCTCGGGCATCCCTTGCGATCAGTTGTGAGTAGAATTCTTCGGCAGATGTCAGCAGTTCTCCGCGAAAGTCAGCCAATTCGGGGTAGGCCAGCACTTTGTTATTGGCGACACGATCGATCAATTCTGTCACCGCATCGGTCGCGAGTTGGTAGTTTTCTTCTGAGATTTGCTGGGCCTGCGCCAGCTTGTCTTTCTCAAGCCGGAGCAGAACCTGTTGTTCTCTCAGTTTGCGCTGTTCGGTTTCCAGCAGGCGGTGTTTTTGATTCGCGAGGCTTTCCGATTTTTCTGCACGTAGTTGTGCCGATTTGGCTTGAAACGAATACCAGATGCTGAATCCTGTGCCTGCCACCATCGAAGCAACCACAAAGGACGTGGCCAGCAATGCCACTCGGTGTCTCCGGATCAGCTTGCGGGTTCGATAAATCGTTGACGGTGGGCACGCCATTACTGGTTGGCCCGCCAAATGCCGATCGATGTCGTCTGCCAATTCAGATGCCGATCCGTAACGGCGTTCGCGTTCTTTATCGATCGCCTTCATCACCACCCAATCCAAGTCACCTCGCAGCGTGTTGCGGAGCTTTCGCAAGTCGATGCGCGCGGGATCCGATTTCGTGGTCCGGTTTTGATTGCGAACTGTGCTCAAACGATCACTCGGTTTGGCAGGTTCGGTTTCACAAACGATCCGTTGAGCCTCGGCTAGCCCGATGTGCTTCAAATTCTGATCGTCGAACGGCTTGCAACCCGAAAGCAGTTCGTACAGCACGATCCCCATCGAGTAGACGTCGGAACGTGTATCGACATCGACCGCCGGTGACTTAGCCTGCTCGGGGCTCATGTACATCGGAGTTCCAAGGATCTGTCCGGTTTGCGTGAAGATCGTCTGCTCGCTCAAGTCGCCTTCGAGGGCTTTCGCGATGCCGAAGTCAATGACTTTGACACAAGGTTTGCCGTCTTTGCGAGTCACCAACAGGTTCGATGGTTTGATGTCGCGATGAATGATTCCCTTCTGATGCGCGTGATGAACGGCGCGGCAAACCTCGACGAACAGCTCGAGACGTTCTTCGGTCGAAAGATTTCGTTGACAGGAAAACTTCGTGATTGGAACTCCGTCGACGAGTTCCATGACGAAGTACGGCCGTCCATTCTCGGCGACCCCCGCGTCCAGGACCCTCGCGATGTGGTCGTGGTCCATCATCGACAGAGCCTTTTGCTCAGCGCGAAACCGGTCCAGAACTTGCTTGGAATCCATCCCCGGCTTGATGAGCTTCAGTGCTACTTGGCGGCGAATCGGATGTTCTTGCTCCGCCCGATACACGACACCGAATCCGCCTTCGCCGAGCTGTTCTTGGATTTGATAGCCGCCGATCGTTCGGCCGCTTAGCTTTGGTGTCGCTGCGTCGCTGGTCAGATCAATCGGTCTTGGATCGGTTGCCAAGAAACGACCGGCCCGATCATGTGCCTCCAGCAGAGAGCGAACCTCATTCGCCATCTCGGGATCGGAGCCGTCCAACTGGCGTAGAAACCCATCCAGATCGCCTTCCGCTTGCCGGTCAAGCGCGGCGAAGAATAGAGTCTGGATGTGAGATTCGTGGACCTTCATAACAACCGCTTTCACGATGAGAAGTACGTGTCACCAATAGATGCTCCGTCGGCCCCACAATCACGCCAGAAAACCTGCTATTTTTACGGTGGACGTCTACCCCGGCGAACGCAATGCCGCAGTGTCGATCCGAAAAATGTCGAGTTTGGACTCGCAAAAATTACGCGAGTTCGCGGCAAAGCCAGGCGCGAGCGAATGCCCATTTCCGCTCCGCCGTCCGTTGTGGTATTCCAAGTGCGCTGGCCGCATCAAGCAGTGAGAACCCGCCGAAAAACCTCAGTTTCACGAGTTCTGCGCAGTCCGGAAACTGCTGAGCAAGTCGGTCAATCGCGTCATCGAGTGCGATCATTTCCTGGTCGGGGGTTTCGACCGCGACATCGATCACGTCAAGATTGACGGGCAGTCGGTCGCCGCCACGCTTGAGGCGTTTTCCGTTCCGCGCGCGGTCGATCAGAATCCGCCGCATCGCCTCGGCCGCAGCACAACAAAAATGGCGACTTCCTTCCCAATGTCGGCCATTGTTCGAGCCAATCAATCGCAGATATGCCTCGTGAACCAGCTCGGTCGGTTGCAACGTGTGATCAGCGCGTTCGCTCTGCATCTTCGCCGCCGCAAGACGACGCAGCTCGTCGTAGACCGCCGGAAGCAGCTGCTCAATCGCTCGCTGATCTCCCGTTTCGGCACGCTGAAGGATTTGAGTTACCTCGGACATGCACAGGAGTATACTTTCCAGTTCCGGCGTCGTGTGGGCATTTGCGAGGCGCGAGCATGCCGGCTGATGGCGGCAGGCCGCCATCAGTGTACCGCGAACATCGCGTAGGAAATGGATGTTCTGGAGCAGCCGACGCGAGACCGCCCGAGGCGTCGTTGCCTCTGACCAACGCTCTTCCCTAATCTGTCGGCAGAATGCGTAGACGGCGAGCGTCATGCATCCCACATCGACCCAGAACTGGTTGGTACGGACGCTCTCACCTTGGGCGTTGCCGAATGGCCCGCCGGACTGAGCCAGCTCCTTGAATTCACGGTCGACTCGACGCAGTATCCCCCAAGGACCCGTAGACACTGTCGAGGGGTCTCGGGAGGTTCTCGGGTACCAGCAAATGGTGCTGAACTCAACCTCCCGCCGATCTCGGCTTTCGGTCGCCGCACCGGAACACAACAAGCGACCGAAGAATGCCGACTGGTCGGCATTCTTCGGTCAGCACACTTCGGGTATAGGCGTATCTGCCCAGCGATAGTCGGGAATCACGGTCACCACGCGACGCCAAGCTAGGTAGCGTGTGCGTTAGCTGAAGAATTCTTGCAACGCGTTGTGGGCATCGTTCGAAGTCTCGAACGTTTTCCAAGAATACGAGGATTGGTTGACTAGCAGGAGACCGTATTCAGGAACTCCGTTTTGGCGGGGCTCGACGAAAAACGCCGATTGATCCCCATCGACGTACTCGGTGACACCGTTGCTAAGTGTAGACTTCGCTGCATCGGGAAGCTCCGACGATGCCCCCGGTTGCGGCTGCTCTGGTTTTCCAGCCTTGATCGCTGACGACTTCTGTTTTTTCGGCGGATTAGTCACCGGTTGGCTGTGGGCATCCGGCTCCGGTGATGAGTTTACAACAGCGTCATTCTCGCCAGCCAAAACATCGGAGCTGCTCGACGCTTCTTCGTCGACTGACGGCTGATCACTTGGGAGGTCTTCGTTTCCCGGAATGTGAATTATCGCATCACCATTCTTGATGCCAAGTTCCCGTTCGACATCTGCCATTTTCACTTCATTACGCACAGCCCTCATCGCAGCCGCTTCGTTCTCATTGCGGATAGTCACAAATCTTCTAATCGCTGATTTGGTTGCGCCTACAAATGCAGCCGACGCGTCGCGAATAGTCTGGCCTTTGCGAACATCTAATCGCATTCCATCGCCCAGCTTGATGGCGGTGGGTTCTTTTGCCCTTTTTAGCAGTGTGGCAACTTTGTCTCCGGCCTCTCGATGTGTTTGGACAGATAATTTGGCTATTTCCTCAATCTTCAAGGCGAGGAAAGCCCGCGTCGCGACGTTGCATTCCCTTTGTTGAACATCCGCCAGGACGTGTGCCAGCAGGTTTGTGGACTCGACGGTGGTAAACTTCGGAGTGATGTCGGCAACCAGGCATACTTGTAGGCGGTGCCGACCGTTGAGCAGCATACCATCTGGAGTCAGTTCAATCGGTCGTACCTGGCCCGCTAATTCAATCGATCGACGAAGACGACGTAGCGCAGCATCGGTCACTTCTGGGAGCAGTGCACATGCAGGCGACACTCCTTTGACTTCCGGGAACTTCGCGATTGCTTCTTGGATCGACGGAATGGCAGCTGATTGAGCGGACTCGTTTGGAGAGTCCGCATCGGAAATCTTCCTTGTGCCTGCATTCTTTGCAGCCTTCTTCTTGCGCGGCTTTTTTCTCTTGGGCAATCGCTTTTTGATGGGTTTGGTCATACTGAAACCTGAGTTAGAAGGCGATGTAACTTCATCGTCTGCTAATGCAGACGTCGACTTTCTCTGGAATGCAGGCGAGAATGAGAGAATGGTGAGTTAAGCAGCCCGCTTCGGAGTCAGACAGAACCCCGTCTGCACCGATCGAGCTGGGATTGGTTTATGTGCAGAAATGCTTGGTCCAGCCGACCGACGGAAACGGACTTGGCCCCCCAACGATGTTGAAAGCGCCTACAGAAGCTCCGAGTCGCAATTCCTCAGTTTGAGGTTATCGAATGCCTGTGTAAGTCTGGCGGGTCGTACCAACCTGCACGCTCCCAAGCCCTCACCCGATTGGGAACCGCCCGCAGCCACGACTTCTTCAAATGCTTTCGTCGCTGCCAGAGCATCTGATGCAACTCAGCTGGTAGCGTGATGCCCTCATTACGAAGGAGGGCAAAGATGTCTTCGGCACGGGCGAGCCTTTTTGCAATGCGTCGGTTACCGTTGGCAAGGACCCGATCGCTGCAGCGAGGGCCCGACCATTCGTACCGCGAGTGATTGAAGATCTGCATCCACAGCGCGATCCAGGTAACGATCTTCTTGTAATCCGTCGTACCATGATGCATACGGACTTCTAGCAATTGGACGCCATCCGCCATCCGCTGAAGATTCACCGAGTGAGTTCTCGAATAATTCTCCCAGCGAGCTTTGTCCTTGGATTCTCGAATCGGCTTGCAGTAAAGATTGCGATATCGATTGCGGTACGTCCACGAATCGCCCCACCGGTAGAGCCGCGATGGAGCGACTAGTGTGTAAAGTCCCGCTTCCAATCGCGACAACCTCCTTAGAAAACCTCGCTGATGCTTTGGCAAGTTCAGCCGCGTGGCGAGCGTGACATGCAGTCCAGTACGAGCGTTGACACAAAGAGCTGGTGACTGCCGAACAAAAGCATTGATCGCTGTCGCTACTCGTACGAGCTCCTCGAAACCACTCGCGTTCTCAAGGATCGGAGAAACAACTTCCCACCCGCAGGACCCATCGTGGCAAACACGCCACAGAGTTGGATCATTATTCTCATGATATTGGAGGGGGAATTCGTGAACGGGCAGACTTGCTACTTGTTCAAGACGCCCAATGATTCTGGCGGCGTTTCTACTCCAGCAACGGTGAGACCTCCATGATCCATCACGTGTCGAAATCTCCATTTCGACGCCAAATGTTTGGTCTCGTACAAAAGGAATCCCTTCTAGGCTATCGAGCGAGAGAGATTCGAACTTCGGCGCGTCCTCCGATTCGCCGTGCCGACGAGGCCAATTGGCACGGGGGAACATTCGGGACGATCCGCTCGACTTGTGGCAGAGATAATCATTCGAGTGGAACAGACGTTTTCCTAAGCGCCCCACCGAATCGGTGAATTCCACCACCTGAAATCGCCTTTTCCCAGAAGTTTTACGAGCTCCCCGGCCTATCATTTGAGCCAACAGCGTAAGGCTGGACGTCGGACGTGTCAGGAAGATCGTATCGATTTCAGGCACATCCATTCCCTCGGTCAACATTCCAACTGCGACGAGTACGCGAACCTTCCCTCTACGGAAATCTTGGACTGATTGCGTATTTTGCTCGTGCTGGATTGCCGAGTGTACCGCTCGGCATTCGACTCCTTGGCAAGATAGTTTCCGGTTTAGCTCGTTCGCGTGAGCAATATCGCAGGCAAAGATGACCGTCCGCGTATAGCTGCCGTCGTGGTGGCCCTCGAGGAAGGTCTTTACGATCAGTCGGTTTCTTTCGGTCCGATTCCCCAGTTCTCTCAGCGACCGCAGTGAAACATCTTCGCCCTTGATGATCGGATTCCAAAATTCACCCGTAGGAACAACGTGCACGATCGGGACGGCAAGATATTTAGGGCATAGATCGGCAAAGGTCTTTTGGTATGCGACGGCGTGCGTCTCTTCAATCAGGTGTGGGGTCGCCGAGAGCCCAAGCATGAAGGCCTTGCCCAAGAATTGTTTCGTCAAGACTTGGCCCTGGGTGGTGGCGGCCGCCCAGTGACACTCGTCAACCACAACAAGCAGTCGGTTTCTTTTCCACGCAAAATTGCAAGAGCTTTTCTGCCGACGGGTGTGCCAAGTTTGAATTGTGGAAAACACGAACTTTGCGTCGTGTCGTTCAGGAAACGCTCGGAGGCGTCCGCCAATCCTTGCAATCTCGTTCGCCAGCAGGACATCGGACTTGAGGCGGTTTGCTACCTGCGTGAGCAACTCCCAGCGGTGGGCAAGCCACAGCACCCTCCGATTTTTGCCTTTGCTGAGGAATCGAGTCGCTACGGAAAGAGCGACATGGGTTTTCCCCGCCCCCGTCGGTAGGCTGAGCACTTGAACGCGGCTCCGGTCGCTTCGCAGCGCCAATTCGACATCGCTTATCGCTTCCCGCTGGTATTTCCTTGGCGATGGCTGCGATAAACCTGGGACGGCTGTACGAGCAATGGAGGGCATGGCTGTTTCTCGGGGCGAGGTTTCGCCGCACTCTGTGGTGGCCATTCACGAAACTCCAACTCCAGGAGATTGCCGGCCGTGGTGTCCGGCTCGGAGGACCAAAAGAGCACGAATCAAACCTCAGCTTCGGGTACTGTTAGGGTTCGTCGACGAAAGGTCCGACAATCAATTGCGCTTGCCTGTACCAGAGCAAGTGGCGAGAGAAACTCGCGGAAGAATGGGGGCAGCTCGGCCCTCGTCAGCACAAAAAAATTACAGAATGCTGGCCCGGGTAGTGGCCCAGGAAAATCCTGCATAGTGGCCCGCAAACGCGGCCACCTAAACCTTTGTCACTAAACGACTTAAAAGTGGGCGTTGAGGGACTCGAACCCCCGACCCCCTCGGTGTAAACGAGGTGCTCTAGCCAACTGAGCTAAACGCCCGCGGATTTGGCGGATAGGGCGGCCCGGAGCGACAGCGACGCGGGGGCAGCCTGGGTCAGCGCACGTCGGACCGAACGTGGCTGAAGACGTTGTGTGACCGATGGGTCTGAGCAGATGGCGTGCAGACCGGCGTTTGGTGGTGTCAGCCCCGCGGGGGCGACTGCTAGCGGCCCAGCAAACGGGCGCGGCGGTTACGGCGCTCGGCTTGAATCTTTTGCCGACGGCGGATCTCGCTCGGTTTCTGATAGTGCTCTCGGCGACGCATTTCTTTTTTAATTCCGCTGCGTTCAACCAGTTTACGGAACCTTCGAACTGCCTCTTGAATCGTTTCGCTGTCACGGACCATCAACTTGACCATTTTTTCTCCAATTGCATGTTTGGACCTCTGATTGTTGAGTGAACACAGCCGGCACCCCCAGAGCGTGGCGATCGGTCGGTCGCCGGGGTGAACCGGAAGACGCGGGAGTGTAACGATCGACACACGGGTCCTGCAACGGCCATCTTTTTCAGTTTGCGAGGTTTTGACGGGGTTTCCCCGTTCTTCTGACCACCCGCGGGCCTCGGTCCAGGTCGGCGGATGGCGGGCAAGATGCCGATTTCCGATCGGAATGATTGCCCCCCCGCCAGCCGGGCGTTGCCACGCTGGCGATCTCCAATGCGTCCACCGTTTCGCGACGTCACACTTCCGCTTGGAGGTCGTGCAGCTTTCCGAGCCAGGAAACAACGTGCTTTGCTGAAATTCACCCGACCTCCGGGTGGGTCAAAGGCGAGGTACGAGCCTTTGGGGAGGGTGTCTTCAAGAACCCGCTGAAATCAATCGCGCCGGACGTGCCCTCCCCGCGTCGTCGCAGGGCTCCTCCGCGACCCTCCCGGAGGGAGGGTGAAGCAAAGCTGCACCGGCTTGATTGGATCGCCCCGGCTGAGAAACGCGGTCAGATTCAGACGCCGGAGTCGATTGCCCCTTCGGATCTGCCCCCGCAATCGCCAAAGTCCGCGCGACCGGTGCGACGCGTTTGTTCCGACCCCCGACGATCCCGGCGGGCCGCGTCGTCCGATTCAAGGGCTGCAGTCGCTTGCCGTCCTCCGGAATGCACCGTCCTTCGGAAGCACCGGTGGTCAGGCCTTCCATCAACTTTCTCGATTTCCGCCTTGCTGATGGACACCGCTCACCCCGCCTCGATCGCCAACGCCGTTTCCGAGCCTGGCCGCCTGTTGGACGAACTGGAGCGTCGCCAGGACGATGTTTTGAGCCGGCTGGATGATCTGGACGCCAAGCTGGATGAGGTCCTCCGCGGGTTGGAGCCGGACCGCGGGGAACTGATCGGGGAGTGACCCGGCACGAGAGCAGCCATTTTCTGTGGGCCGGCGATTCAGTCTTCGTTGTTGCGGGTCAGATGCCCGCTACGAGCGATCGCCAACAGCAGCCACAGCATCACGGAGATGCTGCCGAAGATGCCGAGCAGTCCGATCAGGCTGACGGGCTCGATGTCGACGAATCCCAGCGACAACCCGAGCCGGGGAGGCACCTGGTGGGCAAGCATCAGCGACGAACCGACGAACACGGAGCTGGCCATCAGCCCCAACACCAGTCGGTTGACCGAGGGGCCGAGGCGTCGATGCTCCAACGTGACGCTTGTTTCGCCTCGGCGGACCATCTGCAGCAGTGAGATGAATTCGTCGGGAGCCGATTCAAGAAAGCTTTCCGCTTCCAGGTAGATTCGGCGAGCCTGGCGGAGCCGACGTTTGGGGCTCAGCCGCCGCATCGTCGATTTCTTCGCCAGCGATTGAATCACTTGCAACGAGTCGAAGCTGGCCCCCAGTTCTCGTAGCGTCCCTTCCAAGGAGATCATCATTTTCAACAACAGCGCCGACTGGTTGGGCAATTTGATCGAGTGCTGGTGCAAGACCTCCGTCAATGCGTTGAGCGCGCCGGTCAGATCAAAGTTGCTGATCGATTGCTGGCCGTAGGTGGCGATGAAGTCGGCGACGTCGATGGCCAGGGCCGATTCGTCCAGACTCATGGGGGCTTCGCCGACCCGTCGGATCAGCCGGATCAGCCGGTTTTGGTCTCCGCTAGAGATGGCGACCAACATGTCTTCGATGTTTTCACGCAGATTTTCATCGATTCGGCCGGTCATGCCGAAATCCAGAATTCCCAGACGGCCGTCACGCAGACAAAACAGGTTTCCCGGATGCGGGTCGGCGTGAAAAACACCTTCGTCAAAAATCATGGCGACGTAGACGTCGGCAATCATTTCACTGAGCCGGGTCCGGGTCGCATCGTCCAACACGATGTCGGCCAATTCGCGGTTGCCTGCGGACGTCCCGTGATCGGGCTTGCCGTTCCCCTGATGCGACGGGTGTGAGGTGGTCTCGGACGCCGCCACAGGTTGTTCACCCGCATCGCCAGGCGCTGTTTCACCGGACCGCGCCGCGGGGCTTGCTTGCGGAGCCTCCCGTTCGGCCGAACCGTTGCGATCGGGTTGGTGGCCGTGTTGATGATCCATCGGGCGACGACTTCTCAGGCAACTTGCCAGCGAACGGCCCTTGAGTTCGTCCATCACCAGGACACGGCGGGTGCAAAGTTCAGTCACCGGGATGGGCACGATGACTTGATCGCCGCGCCGTTTCAGCCATCCGGCAAAGTACTCCAGCGATTGCCGCTCGCGGCTGAAGTCTAACTCGCGGGTGATGATCGGGGCCAACTGGCGGACGACGTCCACCGGACGCCAAGCGGCCAGCGCTTCGACGCGCGAAGCCAACATCGCGAGCCCGCTGAGGACCTCGATGTCCTGACGAACGGTTTTCTCGATCCCCGCCCGCAAGACTTTGACGACGACCGGGCGACCGTCCCGGAGGACGGCCCGGTGGACCTGTCCGATCGATGCGGTCGCCAAGGGCGCGGCGTCGATCATTTGAAACGCGTCCTCGTAGTTTTCACCAAACTCGCTGGCCAGCGTTTTGCGGACCGTTTCGATGCTGTCGGGTCGAACGTTGACGCGGAGCCCCTTGAGCTCTTCGCTGAGAACCGGTCCGACCAGGTCGGGGCGGGCCGCCAGGATTTGCCCCAATTTGATGAAGGTGGGGCCGAGATCGGTCAGGGCCATGCGGACGCGTTGTTCGCGCGTGTACTCCGCCAGCGGCGTGCCGCGATGATCTTTGTACAGCCCGCGAAACGGCAGCCCGCGGTGCTGGCTGAGCCAATCGGCCAGACCGTAGCGACGCAGCACTGCCAGAATCTCGCGCCAACGGCGGAGATTACGGTACAGTTGCGGAATCGTCGTGATTTTCATGCGGAATTTGCGTGCTGGTCAAAGATTGGCTGGTCAATTGTAGCTCGCGCCTACCCGGTGGTCGGTCGGCGACGGCAATCCGGGATAGAATGCGGTCGATCCCGGTTGGCCCGCTGATTCAGCAGTTGAGCCGCAATTCACGTCCGCCCATGTCCGAAACCGCATGTCTGACGCTCCCCCCGTTGTCGCCCGGTCATCCGCCCGCTCCGGTGCGGACACCGCCAACGTTGCCTTGGTTTCCGATCTGACCAAGCGTGTGATCGCCAACGTCGAACACGCGATCGTCGGCAAACGGAAACAATTGGTGCTGGCCATGGTGGCCTGGCTGAGCGACGGTCACGTGTTGCTCGAGGACGTACCGGGGGTGGCCAAAACGATGTTGGCACGCGCGCTGGCAAAGAGCGTCGGCTGTCGGTTCAAGCGTGTCCAGTGCACACCGGACCTGTTGCCCACCGATGTCACCGGCACGTCGATTTTTAACCAGAAAAACGCCGAATTCGAGTTTCGTCCGGGGCCGGTGTTCAGCCAGATCCTGTTGGCCGACGAAATCAATCGCGCGACGCCCCGAACGCAAGCGTCGCTGCTGGAAGCGATGGCCGAGGGGCGGGTCACCGTCGACGGGACGACCCACACGTTGGAAAAACCGTTTTGGGTGATTGCGACTCAAAACCCGGTCGATCATGAAGGGACGTTTCCGCTACCGGAAGCGCAATTGGACCGGTTCCTGATGCGGTTCAGTTTGGGGTATCCGTCGATGGATGAAGAAATGCGGATGCTGGACCTGTTGCAGCACACTCACCCGGTCGATCGATTGAAGGAAGTGGCGACCGCCGCGGAATTGCTGGAAGCGCAAACCGAAATCCGCAAGGTGCATGTCGATCCTCGCGTGCGTCAGTACTTTCTGCAGATCATCGACCAGACGCGGAATCATGGCGATCTGGCTCTGGGCGGCAGTCCGCGGGCATCGATCGCCCTGTTTCGTTGCTCCCAGGCGATGGCCGCCGTGCGGGGACGAGGCTTCGCGACCCCCGATGACGTCAAACGGGTGTTGGCGCCGGTCATGAATCATCGATTGATCCTAAAGCCCGAAAGTCGGCTGCGGCGTGTGACGACCGAAAGCGTCTTGCAGGAGATCGTCAGCGAAATCGCTGTGCCGACGATCGAAGGCTGACGAGTTAACGGAGCCATCCCGGGGGTGGTCAAACCGGCCCCGGTCGCTCATCCTTTTTTGAAGGGAAGCTGTCCGCCGATTGAAGCGAACGCGACCGGGCAAAACCGTTGAAGGCTTGGCTTGCCATCACGGGGATGAAGAGCACTTTGGAGGAACGGTGGGATGTTGGAAGACGTTGCCAACCGGGTCGTAAAGGATCCGGGCGAAGTTCCGCTGGTCATCCATTCGGCGCTTTCCGGACCGATCGCCGAGCTGAGCTTCCTGCGTCGTTCGTTATTGTTCGCCGAATTGGCGATGATCGCCTACAACGACGTGGACGAAGCGACGCGAGCGGCCAAGTTGGCAGGATTTCCCGATGTGACGTTCTACGACCGCGACGGTTCGCAGGCGTACCGATTTCGCAACGAAGTCGACTGCGTGATCGCATGTCGGGGGACCGAGCCCAACGAGTGGAACGACATTCGGGCCGATGCCAATGCCCAGAGTGTGCTCGCCGAGACTGTGGGTCGGGTCCACCGCGGATTCAAAACGGAGGTCGACGATCTGTGGCCGATGATCGAGACGGCGCTGCTGGACAACAGCCACACGCTTTTCTTTTGCGGTCATTCGCTCGGCGGGGCGATGGCGACGATTTGCGCCGGCCGCTGCTACCTGTCCCACATCAATAGCAATCCGAATGAACTTTTTACCTACGGCAGCCCCCGTGTGGGCAACAACCGGTACATCAATTATGTCAAGCTGGACCATTATCGGTACGTCAACAACAACGACATCGTGACCAGAGTGCCACCGGTAATGTTTGGATACCGGCACAGCGGCAGCGAGGTCTACATTGATCGCAACGGCCGCATTCGTAAACTGAATTTGATTTCGCGACGGCGCGACCGCTGGCAGGGCTTCCTGCGGGGGTTGCGTCGCTGGAAAATCGACCATTTTTCGGATCACTCGATTCATCAGTACATCGAAGCGATTCTGAAAGCGGTTCGCGAGGAAAACGAGCGTGTCGGCAAAGGCGAACAGGCCAAGCCGGCATCGACGTACGCCGATAAAAAGCATGCCCGTGAATGACTCGCGCGCCGTTGATCAAAGGAGACCTCCGATCCCTCGGTTCTGATGAATTCGATACCTGAAAACCCTTCGAATCCCGGCTCACAGCCTTCGGATGTCGCCACGCACGTTGAAGTCGACGGGGTGCGGCTGAAACTGGCCCAGCCCTACGAGTCGCCCGGCCGTTGGATCGGTCAAGGCGAGATCCTGCAACAACTGCTGGCTTGTTGGATTTCCGTCGACCCGGCAGATTTGCCGCTGACGCCGCGATTGGTCGGTGCCCCGGGCGTGGGCAAGACCCAACTGGCGATCGCCGCGGCCAAAGCCCAGGGGCGGCCGCTCTTCATCTATCAGTGCACCGCCGACACCCGGCCGGAAGACCTGTTGGTCACGCCGGTGCTAAGCCAGAACGGTGAGATCGCCTACCACGCCTCGCCCCTGGTGACGGCCATGCTGCGCGGCGGCGTGTGCGTGTTGGACGAGGGCAACCGGATGAACGAAAAGTCCTGGGCGTCGCTGGCTCCGTTGTTCGACAACCGCCGCTACGTCGAGTCGATCGTTGCCGGAATCGTGATCGACGCGCACCCGGAATTCCGCGCGGCCGTGACGATGAACCAGGACGAGTCCACGTTTGAGATTCCCGATTACATCATGAGCCGGTTGCAACCGACGCTGCCGGTCGGTTTTCCCAACAAGCAAGATGAGATGGCGATCCTGCAGTATCACCTGCCGTTTGCCGAACCGGAAATGCTGGCGATGACGGTGGAGTTCCTGCAACGGTCCCACCAGTTGAAGTTGGAGTTCTCGCCCCGTGACGGCATCAACCTGTTGCGATACGCACTCAAGCGAATCGCGCAGGATCCCTCGCACCCGGTCGGACGGGACCAGGCCTGGCAGGAGGCGTTGAAGAGTTGCTTGGGCGAAGAGGCGTTTGATTTGGAACAGTTGTCACAGCGCAAGAGTCGCACCCTTGGAGGGGACGCGGTGCCGCTGGGATTGGCGGACCTGTTCTTCGATCCCGATGATCCGATGCATCCGGATCGCGACGACGATGAGGACGACGAAGAATTCAATGTCTGAAGCGAAGGCCTCCCGCTCGACCAAGCGAACCGCAGACCGATCCGCAGAACGTGCATCCGAACGAACCGCCGCACTGGCCCCCCGCAGCGTGGCCGTGATCGACATCGGAGCGACGGCGATTCGAATGGCGATTGCCGAAATCCATTCCACCGGCGAGGTCCGGACGCTGGATCAGTTGGTCCAACCGGTTCAGCTGGGACAGGAAGCGTTCACCACACGCCGGCTTTCTCGCAAAAGTATCGAACGCGTCGTCGCCGTGCTGACGCAGTACCAGCGTGTCCTGGCGGAATACGGAATCGACTCCAGCAGCGATGTCCGCGTGGTGGCCACCAGCGCCGTCCGGGAAGCGGTCAACCGACTGGCGTTCACCGACCGCGTCTTCACCGCCACCGGACTGCACGTTGAACCGATCGACGAGGCGGAAGTCAACCGCATCACGTACATGGGGATCACCCCTCAACTGCTGAGCCATGCGGACCTGGCCAACGGCAAGGCCATGGTGCTGGAGGTCGGCGGAGGGAGCACCGAGGTCTTGATCGTTCGCAGCGGCAACGTTTTGGCCAGCCATTCTTTCCGGCTGGGATCCCTCAGGATGCTGCAGACCATTGATCTGGCTCGCCCCGGTGCCGATCGCAAACGAGCATTGATGGAAAACCACATCAACCGTTCGTTGACCCAGCTGGGCGAATTGGTCAGCAGTGAATCGCGATTGAATCTGGTGGCCGTCGGCGGTGATATTCGCTTGGCGGCCCGCTTGCTGGTCGGTCACTGGCAATCGGAACACCTGGCCGTCCTGGAAATCGATCAGCTGACCGGGTTGACCGATCGAGTCTTGAAACTGGGCGACGACGAAATCGTCAAGCAATTTGGCGCCACCTTCGTCGAAGCACAAACCATGGGGCCGGCCCTGTTGGCATACTCGATGGTCGCCAAACACTTCGGCGTCACTCACATTTACGTCAGCGACACGAACCTGCGAGACGGCCTGCTGAACGACATCGCGGTCGGAGGAAGCTGGACTGCCGAGTTTCGCAATCAAATTGTGCGGTCCGCATTATCGCTGGGACGACGCTTTCACTTCGATGAAATGCACGCCCGCAGCGTCGCCGAATTGTCTCGCAAACTGTTTCATCAACTGCAATCGCTGCATCAGTTGGACAGCCGGCACGAAGTCATCTTGTACGTCGCTGCATTGCTGCACGAGATTGGAATTCAGATCAACGTCCGCAGCCATCACAAGCACGCGCTGTACATCATCAAGAACGTCGAACTGTTCGGCCTGTCGCAAACCGATCTGCTGCAGGTCGGGCTGGTGGCACGCTATTACCGACGGGCCGCGCCGCAGCCGTCCCATACCGATTTCATGTCCTTGGACCGGGATTCCCGTGTGATGGTCAGCAAGCTGGCAGCCATTCTGCGTTTGGCGACGGCACTGGATGACACTCGCACCAGCCGGATCCGCGAAATCGAATGCCACGTGGACAAGAAACGCCTGTTGATCCAAATCCCGGGCGTCCGCGACGTTTCGCTGGAGCAGATCGCGATGCGCAGCCAAGCCGCGTTGTTTCGCGATGTTTACGGCTTGAGTGTTCTGCTGCGCGCCGGCGAATCTTGATCGCTCAGATTTTTTGATCTGATCGAAAGACCGTAAGACTCGATCGAACGGGTCGATTTTCTCTCCTCCGCTCCGCCCCCCTCCCTGCTTGCCAACGGCTCCCCAATGTTCAAGTTTTCGTCGATTCTCTGCTGCCTTGCGGTGACCACTTTCAGCACAAACGCCGTCGCGCAAACCCGGCGTCAACAACCAAACGTGCTGGTGATCTACACGGACGACCAGGGGACGTTGGACGCAAACTGCTACGGATCCAAGGATTTGATCACGCCGACGTTTGACCGGCTGGCTAAGACCGGGATTCGATTCACGCAGATGTATTCGCCATCGGCTATCTGCTCGGCGTCGCGTGCCGGACTGATGACCGGGCGGTTTCCCGTCCGCGCCGGCGTGCCCGCCAACGTGTCGTCGGAACGAGGAAAGCCCGGCATGCCGACCTCGGAAATGACGATGGCGGAACTCTTTCGCGCCCAGGGCTACAGGACGGGACATGTCGGCAAGTGGCACCTCGGGTACACGGACGACACGATGCCCGGCGGCCAAGGATTCGAGTCCACGTTCGGACACATGGGCGGCTGCATCGACAATTACTCGCATTTCTTTTACTGGAACGGTCCCAACCGGCACGACCTTTGGCGTGACGGCGTCGAAGTCTGGGAAGACGGCCGTTATTTCGGCGACTCCATGGTCCAAGAGTGCCGCCGCTTGATCAGCGAATGGAAAGAGCAACCGTTCTTTATTTACTGGGCGATCAACTGGCCGCACTACCCTCTGCAGGGGACGGAAAAGTGGCGCGAGCGCTACACCGATTTGCCCCGTCCTCGTGACAAGTATGCCGCCTTCGTCAGTTCGATGGATGAGCGGATCGGCTTGGTCGTGGATCACCTGGAAGCTTTGGGGCTGCGCGATGACACGATCATCGTGCTGCAGTCCGATCACGGACATTCGGTCGAGGAACGAACGTTCTTCGGCGGCGGCAACCCGGGGCCTTACCGGGGCGCGAAAGGCTGCCTGTTCGAAGGCGGCATTCGCGTTCCCTCCATCGTGTCGTGGCCCGGCGGCTTGCCGCAGAATCAGGTGCGAGACCAAATGGCCGTGGGCTGCGACTGGTTCCCGACACTGGCCGAGCTGACGGGAATCGAGATTCCAGAGCATCATTTGGATGGCCGCAGCCTGGTCGACGTCTTGCAAAACAGCGAAGCACAGTCTCCGCACAAATCGTTTTACTGGCAGCTGGGCGGGGGCAACAATTCGCAGTGGGTGGTTCGTCGCGGCCCCTGGAAATTATTGGGGAACCCCGTCGATCGTCGCGATCCGCAATCGATCACCGACGACGATCGGTATTTCCTCGCCAACTTGCAGCAGGACCCGAGCGAATCGAGCAATCTTGCCGACGCGAATCCCGTCGTGGTGTATGAGTTGATGTTACTGCGTGAGGAGTACGTTGCCGGGTTGGATAACAAAACGCAGGGTGTGGACGAGTAGGCATGGCGCCAGGCAGAGCCTGGAAGACATCTGGTTCCAAGGCCGGAGCCTTGGAACCAGAGCGGGAGGACTCCCCTCGTTCCCGGCTCCCGCCCGGGAACGCTCTGCCACGCTGGCTCCGCCAGCTCCTCCGGGCCATGGACGCCAGGCAAAGCCTGGCAGACATCGGGTTCCAAGGCCGGAGCCTTGGAACCAGAGCGGTGGATCGTCTTAGGTTTTCGGACGTGTCATCACCAGAAAAGCGGTGATGATCCCGGCCACTGCCAAGTAGGACAGAAGAGTGACAGCGGTGCTACCGACCCCCAGGTCCAACGACGTGATTCCGAGGGCGGCCAGACCGGCCAGACCGACGGCGGTCAGAGCCTCACCCGCGATCACTCCGGAAGAAAACAACACGCCACGATGAAGCACCCGATCACGGGACTCGCGGGGTGTCCGCCGCGAGTACAGGTGGGCGATCAGGCCGCCGATCAGGATTGGCGTGGCCAGGCCGAACGGCAAATACATCCCGACGGCAATCGGCATCAAGTGGGCGCGAAACCGCGTCCGCCGCTTCAACACTTCGTCGATGATCCAGATGATCACGCCGATTCCGGCTCCCCACCCGATCAAGTCCCAAGGCAAGTGCCCCTCGCCGGCGAAGCCTCTAGCAAGGCTGGCGAACAGGCTGGCCTGCGGAGCGGAAAGCTGCTCGCCGCCGATCCCGCCGGGGGTGTTGTTGTGCAGCAATGTCAGGACCGGAGCCATCACGAACGACGCCACGGCGACGCCGGCGATTTGCATGATTTGCTGACGAAATGGAGTCGCCCCCACCAGCGATCCGGTCTTCAGGTCGTTGCACACATCACCGCTGGTGCAGGCAACGCAGCAAACCACGGCGGCGATCCCCAAAGTCGCAACCATCCCTTGGGTACCGGAATAATTGAACAGCCACAGCAGTCCCCCGGCGGCGAGCACGGCGGTGATCGTCATGCCCGACACAGGACTGTTGGAGTTCCCGACCAGTCCCACGATGTAACTTGCGACGGCAGTAAAAAAGAATCCCATCGCCAGCATCACGGCGGTCGCCAAAACCGTAACGCCCAGATCGTGCGTGAAGCGGTAGTTCAAAGTCGCCAACATCGCGGTGCAAATCACCGTCAAGATGAGGATCCATCCGGAGGGAATATCACGCTGCAGGTCGTCTTGAATTTCCCCCCGACCACGCAGGCCACCCGACAGTTCCTTCACGGCTGTCACCAATCCACCTCGAACAGCGACCAGGGAAGCAATCCCGCCGACAACCATCGCGCCCACGCCGACGTAGCGAATCTCCGTGCTCCAAATCTCCCAGGCACCATCGATTGGCGTGTCATAGTTTTCCGCCCCGCCTCGAAGCGGAATGCCAATCAACCATCCCAAGGCGCCGCCAATAAAGATTAACACGGCGACGTTCAACCGAACGATGAAGCCAACCGCGACCAGCATCGGCGAAAGGTCACCACCGAAATAGAAAATTCGGTCACCGACGACTCGGGCGGTCTGCAGCGTGTCCTGGACCAGAGACAGAAAACCAGCCAGCACCTTGAAAGTGCCGCCGATCACTGCCCCAATCACCAAACTGATCGCCGCATCCTGCTGCCCTTCAGATTCTTCACCCGCTTCCAGGACGGCCGCACAGGCCACACCCTCGGGGAATGGTAAGTCTTCATCGCCGACCACGAAGACTCGACGCATCGGGATCATGAACAGAATCCCCAACAGGCCGCCCGTCAGCGCGACCATCGACACGGTCCAAAAATCGAACGACTGCCAGTAACCGATCAATATCATCGACGGCATCGTGAAAATGATCCCCGCCGCAAGCGACTCGCCGGCCGAAGCACAGGTCTGCACCTGGTTGGCTTCGCGGATGGTGGAGTTGCGAAACAGCAATCGAAACAGCAACATCGCCATGACCGCCGCCGGAATGGACGCCGAGACGGTCATGCCCGCCTTCAGCCCCACATACACGTTGGCCGCCCCCATCACCACCGATAACAGTAACCCCAGGACGATCACTCGGGGCGTCAATTCCTTTCCCATCACTGGCGCCGGCGGTTCAAACGCCTCGGCCACGGATTCCTTGGGGGGCTGATGACGGTTTTCTGATTGGGGGTCGCTCATGTCACTCTGAATGAAAAGGGGCGAGCGGGCTGCCACGACAGCCGACGGCAGAACCGAACGGGTGGAACCGCATCGAAACCTGGCGGCCGATAAGATAAGGTCGGGCCGGAACCGATGGAACGGGGAACAACGGTTTGGATCTGATGGATGCAAGTCTTCCAAAAGCGGACTCAGCCGGTCGCTGAATCGACGTCGACGACCGTTGCTGCAATCCTTCCCACCCTTTTCAGTTCAGCGTTCATGAGCATTCTATCCCGGCATTGGTTACTTGCCCTGTTGCTGCTGATGCACGTCGGCCGCGATGTTTCCTGCTCGGGCCAGGGTCGTTCCGCGACTCAATCCGCCTCGCCGCAATCGCCGGCCGCGCCACAAGCGGACGCCAGTTCGACGCGTTGGTCGCAGGAGCTTGACGCTGATTGGAGGATCGATCCGGTTGCCCCTTCGGAAGCGCAGGGGGGGACCGCATTCAACCAACCGATTCCGGTGCCTTCCGCCTGGGAGCATACGCTGGGGAAGTCCTTTGATGGCTCCGCGGTGTATCAGCTGGAGATTTCTGAACAGACGACACGTCGGGTCCAAGCCGAGTTGCAACGCCGATCTCGTTCGGTCCCCCAGCAATTGTTCATCGTTTTCGATGGCGTCGCGACCGAAGCGATCGTCCGCTGCAACCAAATACCCGTTGGCGAACATTTGGGAGCTTGGACGCGTTGGTCCTGCAACCTGGACCAGGCCTGGGATCCAGAGGGTCCAAACCGGATCGAAGTTCGCGTGGATGAGAAGGTGGGACACCACACGCAAGGATTCCTGCCTGTGTTTGCACCGCATTTCGGTGGGATCTGGCAGCCGGTCCGTCTGGAAATCCGACCGCAACAGCGGATCGATACCGAGAACACGCTGGTCCTTGGGCGCTACCGGGTCGAGGAGAACCATCGTTTGGCATTGCGTGTGGCATTGCAGGGACCACTTCCCGAGGACGCGGAATTGGACGTCGTGGTGGATCACCCGCGACGAAAGCTGCCCAACGGAAGTTGGCAGTCGGCACGGAAAACAAAGGTCTTGCGGCGAACGTTCGCGCTGGACAGTGACAACCAATCCGAAGAAGGTTTTGAATTCGATATTCCTTTGAAAGATGCCAGGGCCTGGTCGCCCGAATCCCCTTGGCTGTACGACGTGCGGCTTTCGCTGACCGGACGGGGCGTCGCACCAGACGCCCCGGTAACAGCCGGCGAGCGGGATCCCGACGCAGGAACGGGCGGCCAAGCGTCTGCCGCCTCCACTCGCGTGGTTTACGACAGTCAAGCCTACCGGACGGGCATCCGGTTGATTGAAACGCGAGGCGATCAGTTGTTTCTCAACGGCCGACCCATCATCGTTCGGGGACTTCTAAACTGGGGCTACGCGCCGCCGTCGACCGCGCCGTCACTGGATGACCGTGACATGCGGGACGAGATCGCATGTGCGCAGCGGATGGGATTGAACCTGATGAAATTCTGTCTGTGGATTCCGCCGCGGCGATACCTGGAACTGGCGGACGAAGAAGGCCTTCTCGCCTGGGTCGAGTATCCAACCTGGCACGCCAAATTGGTCGAATCGAACTTGGCGGAACTGCAGCGCGAGTACTTGGAGTTTACCCATCACGACCGGAACCATCCTTGCGTCGTCCTGCGTAGCCTGACATGCGAAACCGGTCCTTCGGCATCCTTGGAGGTCATCGAATCGTTGTATCGGTTGGTTCATCGTCAGGTGCCCGATGCGATCGTCGAAGACGACAGCAGTTGGATCAGTTGGAATCGCATCAGCGACATCTGGGACGATCACCCCTATGGCAACAACCACACCTGGCCGGAAAAGCTGGGTGAACTGCGGCAGTTTATCGCTGAACGCGAGGCAAAACCGCTGTTGCTTGGCGAAGCGATCGCGGCGGACACCTGGCCCGACCTGAACGCCATACGAAACCAGATGGATCGCCAAACCGCTGAGCGTTCCGCCAATAGGAAAGCATCCGAAAGAAGCCAATCCGACGCGAATTCGCACGTGGAATTGCCGTTTTGGGTGCTGAACGCTTACGAGTCTGCCAAGAACTTTGAAGACCAATTAGCAGAGCACTCTTCACCGGACGTCGTGATGCAAATGCGTCAGGATTCGCTTGATTACGCCTATCAAATGCGAAAGTACCAGATCGAAACCTATCGACGGGAAATCCCGTGGGGCGGATTTGTCGTCAGTGTCATCCGCGACTTTCCTTTCGCCCCCATGGGCGTGATCGATTCGACCGGTGCGTTCAAGTTTTCCGAGTGGGGACGCGAAGCGGAGTGGTCGGCGGACGATCCGATGCTGCTGTTGAAGACTCAGGATGATCGGCGAAGTTTCATTGCCGGAACGACCGCCTCGGTCGACTGGCTGATGGCGAATGCCAAAGCCTCTCAGCTTGCTTTGCAACGTTCAACAGCCAAGCAACGTTTTGAAGTCCGGTGGCGGTTGTTGACGGATCGCACCGAAACGCCGGTCGCCACCGGAAACGTGCTGCTGCGACCGCCATCGAACAGCGCCCCCAAAGCGAGCGCAGCGGATCATTTCCAAGCTACTGCCGAATTGTCTTTTCCAATCAGCAAGCGACGGCGGCGAATGGAATTGGTGGGTGAGATTTGGGCCGGCAGACAACGTGTCGCCACCAATCGGTGGCCGATTTGGGTGCTGCCACCGGCACAGAAGGTTCCGCAATCTCGTGTTCAGGTTCATGCCGCACTGGAGGAATCACGCAAAGACTGGATGCACGCCGTCGTTGCGGCCAATCAAAACGACGCGCCGTCTGCCGCAACGTTTGAATCAGCGGACGCCCACGGCGAGCCGGGCGTTCAGGCCCCATCTTCCATTCTGGTCGCCAGTCGATTCGACAACGACATCCTGGACCAACTTCAATCGGGCCGATCCGTGCTGCTTTTGCCGGACGGGGGCCCGGGTAGCTTTCCGGTTCGCGATCATTGGTTTTTGCGAGGCGGTCCGGTGGTCTTTCCGGATCGGATTGAAGGTTCCCAAACGACGCGCGACGATCACTCGTTGACGCAGTTGCTGGTCGATCTCCAGCATTTTGACTTGGCTGGCTCGATTCAGCCCGATTTCGATTTCTGGCAGGAGACGGATCCATGGTTGATACTTTGGGACTCGCACGATCTGGATCACGTCAAGACGCACGGATTGCTGTGGGGCGCCCGGGTTGGAGCCGGTCGGCTGATCGTTTCAACCCTCAATCATGATCCCGAGCGGTCCGCGGCGGGTCCGCACGTGCTTCGCCAACTCCTCCACCGATTGATCGAAGAGCCGTTGGGATTGCGAGGACGGCTCAGTGAAGAGACGCAAAGTCGATTGCGTTCATCGCTCAACCTTCGGCAGATCAACCTTGCCCAGGCGGAGTGGAAGTTGAAGGTCGATTCGGACTCACGTGGATTTCAAGCTCGCTGGTTTGAAGATCGCGAAGCTGGCGAGGATCCGTTTGCCGACGCATCTTCCATCCGCATCGATTCACATTGGGACGGACAGGGGCACGGCGACTTGGACGGCTGGGCCTGGTACTCCACCGAAGTCTCGATCCCCAATGATTGGAAAAGCGATGACTTTTACTTGTGCTTTACCGGGGTCGACGATCACTACCAGGCGTTCGTCAATGGTAGGAAGATCGGCCAGGCGGGAAACATCGATCGCAAAGAGACCGCGTTTGAAATGCGGTCCAGTCATCGCCTGCCGGATACCGTGAAGGCGGGAGACCGATTGCGGATCCGTATCGCTGTTTACGATTGGTACGGAGCGGGAGGGATCTTTCGACCGGTGTTCCTGCGAACGACGCCCCTGCCGGCCGGTTCGCCGCTGCTTCGCGAGTAGGCGCGCGAACCACCGGTGGTGTTCAACGCTGTGGATTGCCCCCCTGCCAAAGTGCGTGCGAGGTCACCAGCGTCTGGCGACGGCGGTCGAGTTGGATGTCGGATGATCGCCTTGGATTCGAGTGTCCAATTCATTCCGCGATTGCGTTGCCGTAGGCCTTCTTGATCCCGACATCAAACTGGAGCACCACCTGACGTGTCTCGGAATCGGGCGTCCGACGAGCAATGTTCGTCATCATGCGGATCAGGCTGTCGCGAATGAGCAGGTTTCCCTGAATGCCCTTCAAGTGTCGCGACAGGAACCTCGGATCGGCTTCGGCTAGAAACTGCTTGAAGCTTTGACTTGCCTGTTCATTCTCTTCGATGATTGCGGCAAAAATGCCCACCATCAGCAGCGGATCCGTGGGCGGTGTGTCGTACCGTTCGGTGGGCTGAACATCACCACTGGCGGCGTAAAACGCATCCGTCCTCGGAACGGACGCAGGCAACCGTGTCGCTTCCGCGGCGATCCGCACCGTTTCAAAGGGAGCTTGCTGCAGAACGTGAACCAGACTTGGTCGCTCACTCTCATATGCTGTCTGGTCGAGTCCCGAATCAACCAGGTGTTCGTATCGACGCACCAGATCCCGCGTTTCCGCGGAAATCGGTGCCCCCTGCCGAACCGATTCTGGAACTTGTCCGCTGCACTGAACGATCAGCGTGAGCATCCGCTCGGGCGAGATTGGAAGCACGTCGTGCCAGCCGAGCTGCTGCGATGCGTCGACGTTTGCGCCGACGTAGTAAGCCTGAAGCCGTCTGCTCAACAGATCCGCCGTGGCATCGGCCAAGCGATGCTGCTCGTCAGAGGAACTCAGCAAAGGGATCGCCAGCTCGACCGATCGCAACATATCACGCTCTTGCTCCGTCGGATCCTGATTCGGGTGGACGGTTTTGAAGTATTCGTTGACTGCGGCCAACCAACCATCGACAAACCAATCGATTTCTCGGCGGCGTTTCTCCGCGTAGTTCTGCTCGTAGGGCAGAGCTTCCATTCGCCATCGTGAATCCATCAAGCGGACGACGTGGCCATCGTCACTTGATTTGCGTTGCAGCGAGATTGCCAAAAGTAACCGGGAAGCGATTTTCGCATCCAATCCCAGTTCCGGCGCGAGATCAAGCCAAACTTCTGACGAGGCTTCCGCGCCCGAGTCGATCGGCTTTTGACGTTGCAACGCGACCGTCAGAACATCGCGTTCCAGCGTCTCGCCCAACAAATTCATGGCCTCGCTGGACTGAACGCGAAACAATGCTCCCGGAACAACACTCTCGGACGCGATTTTTCCGGCCGCGAGCGTGATCACCTTGGAGCGGGCCGCGGGGCTGATCGGAACGGTGAGCGCGTCGCGAAGAATGTGGGCGGTCGAATTGTCCGTCATGATGGACAGGCTTTGCCGAATCGCGATCATTGTTGCAAAGGCGCATTCGGTGTCGGTTCCTTTCGTGATTGCGTCCGCCAACACCTGCGTGCTTTGTCGATGGCTGCAGGTTGCCACAATCTTGTTTTGGGCGGTACGCAGAAAGTCCCTCCACTGCTCGGGAACGTCCAGAAAATCCATCCCACTCGGGATGACGCCTGGCGAGAATCGATCGTCCAGAAAGTCGTGCAGTGCGATTTCGATGCGATCATTCCACAACTGTTCCGTCAACTCCCCGCCCAGTTTGACCGCTTCGACGGCAATCGCTTCATCGCCCTGGTGATCATGCCCGTCGGCATAAGAACCGTTGGGAGGTTGCAGGCCACGAAGGATCTGTGTGGCGGCATGAATCTTTGCACCAACATCCTCCGCTTGATCGTAGGCCTGTCGCCATTGGTCGGGCGTTCTGCCGTCGACGATCGATGGATCGGGTCCAGCAGGAGTTCCGTGATTCGAGTGCGAAGCAGAGACCTCAGCCTCTTCGCGAATGGCGCGAACGTGAACGACCTGTTCGGAGCCGTCTGTCAATTCGATGATGTAGGGCGAAATCATTGCCGGAGCGTGGGGATCGGAAAGACGAACCTTGTACCGACCGGCGCGCAGCTCGATGGCGTTGTCGCCCTGTTTGATTTGCGTTCCCTGGACGCGTTCGTTTTCATCAACAAATTGAATCCAGGCGTTTTCAAGATCCGATTCGATACGGACTTTTCCCTCCGGCGTGTCCAGGATCAAGACGATGCCCATCAAGCACGCGACAATCAGCAAGCCAAGGCCAAGGATCCAGAGTCGTGAATGGCCCCGGCGTTTCGGTGAAGCCTCGACCGTCGCCGGCTTGGATCCTGCCAAACCGAAACTGAATTCGGAATGGTCGTGGGTGTCCGTGGGGCCCAGCAAATCGACCAGGGACTGCTCGACCGGTTCGGGATTCGCGGGAGCGACGGGTTTCGACGTTTTCGCAACCAAATCCGCCAATCGTTTGGCATCCACCGCGTCCGTCCAACGCGACAACTGCTCCGCCACCTCGGCGGCGTGCTGCTGACGCTCATCCGGATTGGTTGCCAACAGGTTCGCGGTCAGCCGGCAAAGCTCTGATGGAACGTCCGCCCGGAATTCCTGGACCTCCGGAGCGATGGTGTTCGAGATCGACCGCAACCGGTGCAGCAGACCTTGCTCCCGGTCGGTCGGCCGCGGCGGTTGACCGGTCAGCAGGAAAAACAGAGTGGATCCTAGCCCGTAAAGGTCGGCGGCTGTGCCAACGGTTTCACCATTCGCTTGTTCGGGAGCCATGTAATCCAACGTCCCCAGGAGCTGGCCCAACGACGTTTCCGTATCGATGCTGTGGGTATCGGACAGATGGGCGAGTCCGAAGTCCAACAGTTTGACGGTACCTCCGCGGTCAATCATCACGTTGGACGGTTTGACGTCACGGTGAATGGCGCCGCTTTGGTGGGCGGCGGCCAGGGCCAGTGCAACTTGCCGAATGATTTCGGACGCTTCGCTGGGCGCGAGCGGACCGATTTGTCGGACCAGCGTTTGGAGATCGATGCCGTCAATCTTTTCCATCACCAGGAAGGCGGCTCCCCGAAATTCTCCGGCATCGGTAGCGGCGACAATTCCTGGATGATTGAGCCGCCCCAGAACTCCGATCTCGCGGTCAAATCTGGCGTGGGCTTCCTGAGCGTTGAACAGCCGTGGATTGACGACCTTGATGGCGACCTCGCGGCCGAGTTTCCGATGTCGCCCGTGATACACCACGCCCATTCCGCCTTTTCCCAGGACGCCGAGCAATTCATAGGATCCGAGAAGGTGATTGCGGTCGGCCGACAAATTCGGGCGGTCATTCTGCGTTTCGGCTTGCGAAGACCGCCGCATTGAGTCCTGCGGCGGATCGGCCTTCAGAGCCTGCAGCCACGTCGGGACCGGTGCGGTCCCGGACTTCGCCCCCGCAACCAGGGGAAGATGCCGTAGCAATGAGTCGCTGGCTTGCTCCAGGGACGCCAAAGTCTGTTCGCAATCGGGGCAACTTTCCAAGTGTTGTTCCAGCGAATCGACCTCACGCGGATCAAATTCACCGCGCAGATAGCGTTCCAGGGTTTGGTCGTCCGGACAGGCGGTCGTCACCATCAAGTCGTTCCTGCGGCGGGTAAATCATCAGTCTCTCCACCAGGTTCAATCGAGGCCTGTGACACTTCTCGCATTGGCGGCCCAAACCGCGTCTCTCACCAGCCGGTAAACTGGTGGGATGTCCCAACTTACGCAAAGCGAAGAAAATTCTTCCGGAATCAGCTTGGCGCTCCGGCTGCGCGACCGGTCGGCAGGTGCGTGGGGAGAATTGATCGATTTGTACGGTCCCCTGGTATGTCGCTGGTGCGCCGCGGCGGGGTTGTCACGGGCAGCCCAGGAGGACGTGACGCAAGACGTCTTTTTAGCCGTTCACCGTTCGATCGGATCGTTCGACGCGACTTCCAGAAGGTCGACCTTCAAAGGATGGTTGTGGACGATCACTCGCAACGCCGTCTTGAAACACGTGGAACGACAAAAGACGGTCGGACGCGGCGGCAGTGCGGCCCTGGCGGACCTTGCGTCGGTCCCGGAACCTGGACCGGACATCAGCGAAGAAACCCCACCATCGGACCCGGGCGAAACTGCCGCATTGGTCCATCGCGCGATCGAACAAATCCGACCGCACGTGGCGCCGCGAACCTGGGAGGCCTTTTGGAATACCGCGGTGCTGGGACGCCCTTCAAGTGACGTCGCCGACGATTTGGGAATGTCCGCTGCCGCGGTGCGGAAGGCAAAGAGCCGAACCTTGCACCGATTGAGACTGCAACTGGGGGATCTCTGACTCGGGCAACGCCGCTTGCCGGCCGCAGCACGCAATGAACCGTCAGCAGCCAATCAACCGTGCACCAGCCGCGGGCCAAGATGGCGACAAGAGACAACGTTCCCTCTCGTCCCCAAGATTTAGATAGTGGAGGTAGACGGACTTGAACCGACGACCTTTGCACTGCCAGTGCAACGCTCTCCCAACTGAGCTATACCCCCATCAAAATCAGAGGCGTTCTGACGAACCGGCGGTGGGACAAGCCGACCGCCTGGTCGCCGCGTCTCGGAACTGAGATCTGCGACGTTGTTCGCTTGAACGGGTCGGTATTATGCGTTCCGAGCCGGCTTCGTCAACCTGTGTTTCGCAAGTGGGGTCCGAGTGGGGCCTGCCGCGCGACTGCCGGATCGCTCGTGCCCCGTATTCGACGGCGAATGGACCGGATGCGCAGTCAAGGTTGCGGACCGAGCCGAGGAGCGTGCTGGCAAAGTCGGCTGCGGTGCGATTCCGGAGGGGATGCAGGAATCCTGTGGGGGAAAAATGATGATGACCGGGGTGTTCGCCCTCGTGGACTGATTAGGGGGATCCGCCACGACCACCGGGGATTTGGCGTTGTTGGGTAATCGGCGCCCTAGGCGATCGCCCTTACAATCCCGACCAAGGCTTCCGCCGCGCGGAAGCGACGTGGCCGAGACGCGGGGTCGCCCCGCATTTCGGCATCATTCCGCTGTCATCTGCCGAATCCGAAACAGACGAGACGCTTGAAAAACCGTCTCCGGTTCCCGAATGTCCACCCGCCGACGCGCCCGCGAAATCGTTCTGCAATTGCTTTACGAAGCCGATATCAACGGGACTCGCAGCGAGGTTTCGGCAAAGCGATTCATCAAGTCGCGGTTGCAGGGTCGCAAGGCGTTGACCTCGTTCTCGGAAGGCCTGTTCTTCGGCACGCTGCGGCACCGCGATGAAGTCGACCCGCACCTGGCGCGGCTGGCCAAGGGATGGTCGCTGAGCCGGATGGCAGTGACCGATCGCAACGTGATGCGGATGGCCGCCTACGAAATCCTTTTTTCAGACACCCCGGGCCGCGTCGCCGTCAACGAAGCCGTCGTTCTGATCAAACGTTACGGGGACAAAAACAGCCCGCGGTTTGTCAACGGAATTCTGGACCGACTGCTGAAAGAGCACGAATCGGGATCGCTTCCGAGCGCCGCGGAGGCACTGGACGATGTGGCGGACGCGGGTCGCTAACGGTTGCCAATGGACGCGAAACGCACGCGGCCTGGTTTTTTCCGGTGGAGAGTTCCACACCGTCCAGGTGCGACGCGATGCACGCGTGGCATGACGGAATTCGTGAGGCACTTAGCGACACCGAAAGTCCCCGATCGTCGGGGCAGACGGCCGGACGTTCCGGTTGTCTGGATCGTGAATCCTTGACCTTCGTTCTTCGATCTCCCCGGGAATCTCGCGATGCCTGAGATGGCCGATTGGTTGAGCATCGGTCTGGTTCTGTCGCTGGGAATTTTCGTCCAGTCGGCAGCCGGTTTCGCGGCGGGCTTGCTGACAGTCCCGGCGTTGTTGTGGATGGGGTACACGATCCCCGAGGCAAGCGCGGCCCTGTTGGTCGCGACCGTTCCGCAAAACGTGTTCGGTGTCTACTCACTGCGGGATTCGATTGATTTCCGCAGTTTGTTGTGGCCGGGGATCGGCAGGCTGGCATTCTTTCCCGTGGGTGTGCTGGTGCTGATGGCGATCGAGCAAGCGTTTCCGATCGTCCGCATTCGGCAGTTCGTCGGGGTGGTCGTCCTGGGTGTCACGTTGGCAACGATTCTCTACAACCCGACCCCGCGAACCAGGTTGTCACCGGTGTGGGCGTGGTTGGCGTTTCCCACTTCGGGTTTTTTGCAGGGCTTGGTAGGAATGGGCGGCCCAGCGATGGTGTTTTGGGTCACCGCACATGACTGGAGCGCGAGGCGAATTCGCGGCTTCCTGTTTGCGATGTATTTGATCAGCTTGGTGCCGGCCCTAGTGATGCTGTACCTGTTCTTTGGGCAGCGCGTCGTTGCCCCGGCGGTGCTGGCGGCGATCTCCATTCCGATGCTGTTGTTGGCCACTTGGCTGGGACTTACATTCGGCAACTGGCTTGGCCGACGGCGACTCCGCAGGATCACCTTGGGTCTGTTGTTGCTGATGGGGGTGGTCGGACTGGCCTCTCCCTGGATGCAACCTTGAGCCCCGCCGCCGCTCTAACGTTTTGGCGTGGGAACCATTTTTCGAGGAACAAAAGATGAACATCATGGCGCCCGCATTGATCGGAGAGTTGTCTTCGTACCTGACGGGCGACGCCTTGATGGCTTTGTTGACCCTGACATTGATGGAAATCGTCCTGGGGATCGATAACATCGTCTTCATCGCGATCATCACCGGTCGTTTGCCGGAGGAGAAGCGATCCTTCGCACGCCGCTTTGGCTTGGTGCTGGCGATGGGCATGCGGATCCTGTTGTTGCTGGTGATCGGCTACCTGATGCAGTTGGTTGACCCGCTGTTTCATCTCTCCGATCTGGCGCCCACGCAAGCCATTGCCGACTACTTCCATGAACATGAGGAAGCGAACGAGGTCAGTGGCAAGGACATCATTTTGCTCGTCGGCGGATTGTTCCTGTTATGGACCGCGGTGCGCGAAATTCACCACAAAATCGAAGGTGAAGGCGGGGAGGCGGAAATCGGGAATCTTCCCGGAGACTCCGGCGGGGCACGCGATGGGATTGATCCGGTGACGGAAAAGAACCGCCGCAACGTCACGGTGGGCGGCGTGCTGTTTCGGATCGCCTTCATGGACGTGATTTTCTCGCTCGATTCGGTGATCACCGCCGTGGGGATGGCAAAGCAGATCCCGATCATGGTGATTGCGGTCGTGATCAGCGTCGGCGTGATGATCGCGTTTGCCAATCAGATTAGCGAGTTCGTCCAGCGGCACCCCACGGTCAAAATGTTGGCGTTGTCGTTCCTGATCCTGATCGGCGTGGTCTTGATCAGCGAAGCCGCTGGCACCCCCATCAGCAAGGGTTACGTGTACTTCGCCATGGCGTTCTCGCTGATGGTGGAGTTTCTAAATCTGCGGATGGCAATGAAACGCATGCGTCCAAGCTACGGCGAAGGGGAAACCGGCAGCATCCGCCATTGAGTGCGGTGGCTCGGCGGCTCCGATGGACTGGGACAGGGCACTGACGCCAACTGCGACTTCGGGTCGACTAAGATGGTCGGCTGCACAAATCGGCTCCCTCACTGGACAACGCCACTTTCAATCAAAAGCCCCGCGATTTGCAGTGCAATGAGCGACAAGGTGCTCGCCGCCGGTTGGGTCGAGAAAATCCGCGGCTAGCGCCACGCGACTCACCCAAAGTCGCGCTGTCCAGCGAGTGCTCCGATCCAGCGTGCTTCCCCACCGATTCTTTCCCTTTCCCCGATGATGGATGGATTGCCATGAGACGTGTTCCCCATTTTTTGCTTCTGTTTGGCCTGCTACTTTCGACGGCCTTCGCCGACGATCCGGTCATTGAGGTCGGACCGGCAGAGTTGGATGCCGGCGACACGATCGTGTTCTTGGGGGACAGCATCACGCACCAGCGGTTGTACACGCAGTACATCGAGGACTTTTTCATTACCCGGTTTCCGAATGTCCCCCTGCACTTCCACAACGCGGGCATCGGTGGAGACAAGGCGTGGGACGCACTGGAGCGACTGGAGCGTGACGTGTTGTCCAAAGATCCCGAACTGGTGACGATTCTGCTGGGCATGAATGACGGACGTTACCAGGCGTTCGATCATGAGATCTTTTCCACCTACCAGACTGACATGAACACGTTGCTGGATCGATTGCAAGAGTCGCCAGCCGCTGTCGCGCCGATCACGCCGACCATGTTTGATGCTCACGCCGCCCGAGCAATGCTAAAGAAACGTCCACGAGACGAATCAACGCTGCAACAATACAACGCCGTACTGGCCTATTTCGGAACCTGGCTTCGCGGCGAAGCCGATCGCCGTGGAATGCGGTCGATCGACATGTTCAGCCCGCTGAATCAACTGACACGGCAGGCACGGCTTGAGGATCCCGAGTTCACCTTTATCCAAGACGCCATCCATCCCGGGGCCGCGGGCCAGTTGATCATGGCGCACGCCTGGTTGGAAAACCTGGGGATGCAAGGCGGCGTCTCCAACATCGTGATTGTGCAAACGCCCAAAGGAGACCGCAAAGCTCGGGCTGCCGGCGGCAAGGTATCTGATCTGGTCAGCGATGACCAACGAATCGAATTCACCTTTCATGCTGAGTCGCTTCCCTGGGTCACACCGCCCGAGACCGAGGTCGCCGCAAAGATGCTGAAACTCGACCACCGCTTCAGCCGCGAGGGATTGCAAGTCCACGGATTGCCGCAGGGAAAATACAAACTGTCGATCGACGACGTCGAGGTAACGACATTTTCCAATGCCCAGCTGGCCTCGCACGTGGAACTGCAACGGTATCCCTCCACGCCGCAATCGGTCCAGGCAGCCAAGGTGGTCGCGATGAACAAACAACGCAACGAATCCACGATTCGTCAGTTGCGCGATCACTGGTACACGCCGCGAAACCTTGCTCGGCTGCGTCGCTCCGTCGAAGAAGCGACCGATCCGCCGACCGAGGAAAAACTGGCTGCCAAGTACGAAGCCGACCAAAAGAAAATGGAAGGCTTTGAAGAGCGGTTGGTAGAGTTGGAGAAACAGGCCGATGACGAATTGGCCGAGATCTACCAGGCGGCTCAACCGATTCCGCACCGCTACGTGATCGAACGCGTGCAGTAGCCGTCACAGAAGCCTCCAGTCTCGCGTGGACACCCACAACGCGGGTGTTCACGCCTGAGATCTGCCGATGCAATGTTCAGGGATCTCGACGCAGGTCTCCGGGGGACTGCATCAATTGGGCGGCGAAATACTGGCGCCACGCGTTCTGGTCGTACTGAAAATCGGCCCCCGGCGCGATCGTTTTCAATAGCTCCAGCGCGCCCGGATTCCGCACTTGCTCGACTCGGACTTCATCCTTGCCGCCCATCGTCAGTCCGCCGCCGCCCAGGCTGCTCATTCCGGTCTGGATCCCCGGCCCTTTGGAGATCCTGGTTTTGTGTGTCGTGATCAGAGCGTCGACGTATTGACGCCAGAGGGCCGGCTGCGGAAACGGCTGCAAAGCGCGCAGGGCCGCATGGACTTGGGCCGGCGTGTGCGATTCGGCACTCAGGATGGGGAGGTACGTAGCCACGGCCGAAGCGCCTCCGTAGCTTTGCAATTGCTCCAAAGCGTAATCGCGGATGGCGGCATCGGGCTCCTCCAGGCCGGCTTTGACCAACGCCTGCAGCGCGACCGACGTGCGGAATGAACCTAGTTTTTCCACGTAGGTCATTCGCATCGACTGGGAGTCGGGACCGCCACGAGAGTCCAGCAAGGCTTCGGCAAACGCCGTGGAGGCCGTGGGATCGTCGATGGCTTTGATCTCCGCCAAAGCGTCGGGCGCCGCTTTGCCGCCTTTGAGGACCGTCGTGCGCAGTCGAGCAAAATCCCGCACCCATTGCTTTGCCTGGACTTCGATCTGTTCCTGGCGTTCTTCACGCAGGTGAGCTTCCGGGACCGTCCAACGGCCGGCAACCCGGATCATTCCCCGTTTGCGTTGTTGGTCGGCGTACAGAATCCAGTCGTTGCCGTTGCGGACATAGCCCAGCGCGGCCCGCGCCGGACCGTGATCCGGATCCAATTCGATGGCGCGTCGAAAGTGATAGTCACATTGGCCGTCCAACCCGTTCTTCTTGCAGGCCCTGGCAAGTTGATAGTGGGCCTCGGCATCGTCGTCCGCGGCCAGTGCGGCGGCGCGGTATTTTTCCAATTCCTCGTCCGCTATCGACTTGCGGACCCGTGTCTGAGGAACGGCGATGCGGAGATCGGAATCAACCTGCAGGACCAGGTGGGGAGGGCGTCCTTCGTCCACGCGGCGGACGATTTCGCCGTCGATCTCGGCACCCGAAACGCCAGAGCGGAGTTCGACCGTGTCGGCGTGCACCGCCACCGCCGCCCCGGCCAGCGAAATGCCCAAGGCACATCCGACACGAAAAGCCGTCCGGAGTTGTCGGGGGCCTTCGTTTGCAAGACGGCGGAGCAATGGTTCAGACATCGAAATTCTTCGCGGGGAAGGTGTCGGCCAGAAGGCCGGCTTCGTGGCAGGACGGGGTGCGCCTGGGTGTTTGGTCATGAGGCGATATTCTACCGCGCGAGGCTCGACAGGGCGTCAAACTCGCCCCCTGCTGCGGGCGTGAAGCTGGTCGAAACCACCGGCGCGGGTATTTCGGGGCGGTGCGGCCGGACGCGATCAAATAATCCGCTCAACTCCTATCGTCCCGCACCCGATACTATAGTTGACTATTTGGATCATGTTTCTATGATTTGGTTCCGCTGGTACCAAGCGGCCCCGTTTTTCCCGACCAGATCCCCGAATCATCCCGCTGTCTGATCAACATGACATCGCAACCGGCCACACGCCCCGCCGAAAAGATCTCGCTGCCGTTGGCCACCGCCGACGCGACCGATGACGGTCCGCAGGGGGCCCTGGCGGCGGATCCGCCCTTGGAGCCGACCGAGGAATTGCTGGCCGAGTTGGCCCATCAAAGCGAGCGGCTGGAGGAGGCGACGCCGCAAGAGATTCTTCGCTGGGCGGTGGAGCGATTCGCCCCCCGTTTTTCCATGGCGACCGCGTTCGGCCCCGAGGGAATGACGATCATTCACATGTTGAGTGAGATCGCGCCGGAAACGCCGATTTTCAATTTGGAAACCGGGTATCAGTTTCAGGAAACGCACGACCTTCGCGAGCGGGTCAAAGAACGCTACGGGATCGAAGTCGAATACAAGTATCCGGAGTTGACGGTGGAGCAGTACGAAGCTGCCAACGGCGGACCGGTGTACAAATCCAATCCGAATCAATGCTGCTTCGATCGGAAGTTGAAGGTGTTGCACCGGGCGGCGCGCGGGCTGTACGCCTGGGCGAGCGCGATCCGACGTGACCAAAGCCCCGATCGTGCCAAGGCGCCGATCGTCGGATGGGACCACAAGTTCCAGTTGGTCAAAGTCAGCCCGTTGGCGAACTGGACAAAGAAGGATGTTTGGTCGCTGATCACCAAGGAAGACATCCCGTACAACCCGCTACATGACCGCGGGTACCCCAGCGTTGGCTGCTGGCCGTGCACACGGGCGGTGTTGGCCGGTGAAGACGAACGGGCGGGGCGGTGGAGTGGATTTCAGAAGACCGAGTGCGGACTTCACGATTAGGAGTGACACCGGACGATGATTTCAGCTCGACTGCATTACGCTTCGCTGGCGCTCATCGAACTTGCGCTGCGGCAAGGCAAGCCTGCGCCGGTTGCCGTTCGCGAGATCAGCGAACTGCATGGGATTCCCGCACCTTTTTTGGTTCAGATCTTGCGGACTTTGCGGGGCAAGGGATGGGTCCGCAGTGTTCGAGGCAGCCAGGGCGGGTACCGGCTGGCGGTCGATCCGGCACAGCTGACGCTGCTGGAAATTGCCGACGCGGTGGGGTGCTCCGAATCGAGCTGCCAGACGGAATCCAACGAGACGGTCGCCAACGGCCAGCTCCATGAGGTCTGGGGTGCAGCCGTGCAGGCGTCGCGTGACGTGCTCGCCGAGACGACGCTGGCGGACATTGCTTCGAAATGTTCGCCCAGCGAAGCGGTGATGTTCTACATCTAGCGTATTCTCCATCGAGCGCACACCGAGGACAAACGGCCGGGCCGCTGGCCCTGGCGTTCTCGTTTGCGTTTTGGCCCCCAGCCCGTTGGGCTGGGCTGGGCAAAAGTCGGGGCGTTGCCCCTGCCCGCCGGCACAAGCGATTGCAACCGCCCCCGCAGCACCTACCCGGGGACAGCACCTACCCGGGGACAGCACCTACCCGGGGACAGCACCTACCCGGGGACAGCACCTACCCGGGGACAGAGCACCTGCCGGGGACAGAGCACCTGCCGGGGACAGAGCACCTGCCGGGGGGCAAGGCGTTTTGCCGCCTTTGGGCCTCTACGTCAGGAATCGGCGGCGTGAGATCAGAATCCATGGGGAAGCCGGATCTTTGCCGTCGGAGGGGCCGCCTGCACAACCCGCACCTACTTTAGGGCATTCGCCCATTTCGACGTTGGTAGCGGTTGCACGGGGCGAACACGTGACTAGCGTGAAGCTGGTGTGGGGGAAATCTCTCAAAACATCCGTACCGACTTCACCGAGTTTGTTCACCATGAAACGCATCGTTCTTGCTGCGGCCGCGATCGCGGCGGTCGCTATCGGCTGCACCCAAAATGCATCAGCGGACCAACCGATGGGCTACCCGTTCTACCCGTTCGGTTTCTACCAGCCCTATGGCGCGCAATATGGCGCCTCACTCGGCACCCCGCCGTACTTCGCACTGAATCCGCCGGTGTACTACGGTGCCCGCCATGCTCGGCCTTATGGGCTGAGCCCGTTCGCAGCCCCGCCGATGGTTTCGGCTCCGGAAACCTACAAAGGACGCCTGGCGACCGACTTCTATCTGCCCGAAAGCGAGTTTGAAACTCCGGCAGCGGCTCCCTGCAACCCTTGCGTCAGCCATTCCGCCGCGCGCGTCCCGGTGCAGTTGGGCGAAGTTCGCACGAACCCATTCGTGACCGAATCCAAATTGGCGGCCAACTGATCGACTCGGCCAAGCTTGATTGACATTCGACGATCACGACGCCCTGGAATTGCCGTTGCAGTTCCGGGGTTTTTTCGTGCTCACCGGAACCTGGAGAGGCTTTCTGTGGACGGCAAAGTCGCGTCGCCGCCATGGAGCCAACGCGGGACGTCGGTCCGAACTCGGGGATTACCGACGGAACGCGCTGGGAGCCTCCTTGATGCGGCGGCCAAGGCAGCGTGAAATCGCCACATTGGGTCGAGCCTGGCAGAGACCGGCTCGGAAGATTGGGGACCAGCAACGTGCCGGCCGGAGGCGACCCTCGCACAAAGCTACACCGCTTATGGCTGCTACAATTAAGTCCTGACCAGGTTCACGATTCGCAGTCGCAAGGGTCGCCACCGTCCGGCACGTCGCGTTCGGCAAGTCCAGCTTAGCAACCTTTGTCCAACGTTTCGCGTCGGACAAATCGGCCCGAGAGTGTAACGCGTTCTCGATTGGCCGACTAGTTGGACACCGACACTTTCGCTGGGGAACGCCGGTAAAACGTGATTCCTGATCATGGCCCACCGTTGGCCGTCGGTCGCTGCAAGGCAACCCCCGTGCTCCGGAGAGCGTCGCGACCGCACGGAAAATGGCCAATCCGCGGTCGATCATGCGACAACGCCCACCCCGCATTGTCAGCTTGTTTGACGACGAAGTCGCGAACCGGAACCCGGTTGGCTTCGTAGGAAGACGGGCGGAATTCAAGAAATCGGTGGGTCTCGGTTTCAGGGTTCGGATTGGGACGGATCGAGACGCGTTTTCTGACGATGGAAGCTCGGGGAACTGGGGCTCGTTCTGCTTGGCGTGTGGGAGATATTGGGCCATAATGCGGCCGTCAGCATGGCTGATTTGATTCGCTTGGTGGCATTGATGCGGCCCGCGATCCTCCTCATTCCCCCCCGCCCCAACTCTCTCATACGGAGCCTTCCGTTTCGTGCGACATATCTTGCTCACCCCACTCCGACTGGCTGTTGGCTGGGGGATCTCGCCCCGTATTCTGGGCATCATCGCGATCACAATGCTCGTTTTGCTGCGAATCTCGATCGGATGGCACTTTCACAGCGAAGGCACGTCCAAGTACCAGCAAGGTGATTGGGATGCGGCACCCTTTTTCGCAAATGCGAAAGGTCCGTTTGCCGACCAGTACCATGCGCTCGTTTGGGATCACGACGGTGCGGTTCGTCGGGATCCGGAATACACCAAGTGGTGGCTGGGTCAGTACCGAGATCGCGCCGCGGAATACTACAGTTTTGGCGAGCGAGAAAAGAAGCAGGCCGCTGCGGCCCTGGAAAAGTTGATTACCAATTTGAATCTGCTTTTGCAGGACTACGCCAACGACCTGGAAGAGTACGACTTGGGTCGAAAGCGGTTGGAAACGCTGAAAGAGGACGACGCACGGACGGGTGTCGAAAGTCTGGCGGGCCAGATCGAGACGGTCCAGAAGGAGAACCAGGCGAAGATCAGACCGCTGCTGGCCGAAATCGACCAGCTGTGGAGTGGCTACGAGGGGACGATCAATTCGCTCGCAGCGCCGAATCAACGGGCCGCTTCGCCGCCTTTCCGGTTGCGTCGGCCGCGATCGGCGATGATCGACACCAGCGTCATGAACCGGATCGTTCCCTATTTCGATATGACCATCGGATGGTGCCTGATTTTGGGGCTGTTTACCCCGGTTGCCGCGTTAGCCGCGGCGGGGTTTCTCGGTTCAGTATTCTTGGGCCAGTTCCCCCCGGGGACGGGACCGACCAGCAGCTACTACCAGCTGATCGAGTGCATGGCGTGTTTGGTGCTCGCCAGCACCGGGGCGGGGCGTTTTGCCGGACTGGACTTTTTCCTCCACCTGTTAGTTCGCAAGTCGGAAGCCGACCGAGCGGACGCGATTTAGTTTGATTCGAATCACAGCTTCGACCGCCGGGCCGGGCGCCGGAAAAGGCGGTGGCCACTTTCCAATTTTCAACGACGGGTGATCGGCGGTTCGACCGCGTCACCAAATAGCAAAACATCCAATCTGTAACGAGGTGCCTCCCATGGTCGATAAACTTTCCAGCGACGAGCGTGAAGTCGGAAAGGACAATTATTACAACGCCGTCACCAGCTATTACGACGTCAACCGACGCGATTTCCTACGCGGCATTGTGGCGACCGGAGCGGTTAGCGGGGCAGGACTGGGAGCGGCCTACTTTGGCTACGGCAAAGTCAATGATCCGGTCCGTATCGCCGTGATCGGGACGGGCGACGAAGGCAACGTCCTGATCGGTGGCTGCAATCCGAACTACGTCGACGTCAAAGCGATCTGCGACATTCGTCCGTTCAGCCTGCATCGTGCGTTTCACGGCGACTGCAGCAGCCCTTCGGCGTTGATCCGGCGACCCGGCCTGTTGCGCGTGGCGGGATACAAAGACGAATCGGAAGCCCGCAAGAACGTCAAGGTCTACAACAGTGAAAACGGCGGCATCATGGGGCTGCTCGATGACAAGGACCTGGACATCGAAGCGGTGATCATTGCTTTGCCGTTGTGGCTGCACGCTCCCGTTGCGGCACTGGCGATGCAGCGAGGACTGCACGTGCTGACCGAAAAGCTGATGGCCCACAACGTCGCGCAGTGCAAGGTGATGGGCCGGATGGCCGGCGAAGGAAAGGACAAGCAGGGCAACCCGCTGCACTTGGCGACCGGTCACCAACGTCACTACAACGTGAAGTACGAGAACGCGGTCAACCTGATCCGCTGGGGACTACTGGGACAGCTTCACCACATTCGGGCCCAATGGCACCGTGGCAACCTGCCGGGCGCGGACAGCTGGTCGATGCCGATCCCCGGGGGCGAAAAGAAGGCTGGCGGCGGAACGTTTGACCGCATCGCCCGCGATCTGGAATACCGACGCAACAAGCTTGCCGAAGCGACTTCTCCGGCCGACATCGAGCGACTGCAAGCCGAAGTCGCGCAGTGGGAAGCGTGGGACGCCGACCAGTTCATCGATCCGAAGAAACACGGCTATGAGGACTTCGCGATCGGCGAAAAGATGTTCACGGCGGAAGAGGAATTGCACCGCTGGCGATTGTTCCAACGCACCGGAGCCGGATTGATGGCTGAACTGGGAAGCCACCAGTTGGATGCGGTCAGCATTTTCCTGTCGTCGCTGCGTAGCGATGGCAAAAAAGTGCATCCGCTGAGCGTTCACGCGGTCGGTGGCCGGCACATCATGCCGATGGATCGCGGCGTCGGCGATCACATCTATTGCACGTTCGAGTTCCCCGGCCCGGAATACCCGGAAACCTTCGATGTCGGGTACTACGATCGCGTGGAAAACTATCCCGATGGCGCCGTGCCCGGATACGAGCAAGACCCCAACAAGAAAGTCGTCGTGACGTACAGCACGATCAACGGCAACGGATTCGGCGGTTGGGGCGAAGTCGTGATGGGAACCAAGGGAACGCTGGTTCTGGACAAGGAGACCGATGTCTTGCTGTATCGCAACAGCGACACCAGCAGCAAAGTGGGCGTCAAAAAGGAAGACGGCGGCTACGCGTTGGACACCAGTGCCAGCGGAGACTTCTCCGCACCCGTCGCGCAGGCCGCCGACTCCGGGCCGGTCAGCCGCGGTTACCGGGAAGAGATCGAGCACTGGGCGTACTGCATCCGAAATCCCGATGGCGAGAACCGGCCGCGTTGCTACCCCGAGGTGGCGATGGGCGATGCCGTGATCGCCTTGGGTGCCAATGTCGCGCTGCGAAATGCGGCGGCGGGCAAGGGCGGTTACTTGCAGTACAAGGAAGAATGGTTCGACATGGAAAACGACGCCACGCCCGACGGCAGTGATATCAAGCGAGAGCAGGAATACATGCTCAAGGACGTCACCTGAATTTGTCGGATTTGAAGGGTGACGGCGTTCGCGCGAGACGCTGCGCCGCACCACCGCTTTAGGAAGGCGACGCTCGCGAGCGTGGAGAAAGAAACTGCTCCACCGCGAAGCGACGACGGGCATTTGCATCCCACACTCAATGAGCATTCCGTGTCAAAGCGCGGTGTTGGATTGAGTTGCGTTTGGTCGTGACCCGTCGATGGCGGTAGCGAGGCTCGTCAAAATATTGAGAATGTCGCGTTTCCACCGTCTGGTGACGGTGGCTACAAAAGCCTTGACGCGAATTCTTCATTCATTGGATCCGACATGTCGTTGATTCATCGCTTGTCCTCGGTCACGGTCTTGGATCTGGTCGGAGCAGACGCCGGTGCGATTTTGCACAACCTGACCACCAACGAGGTCAAGTCACTTGCCGAGGGGGTCGGCTGTGAAACGTTCATCACGGACGTTCGCGGCCGGACGCTAGCGCACGTCTACGCTTTTCGAACCGCCGAGGGCTTCCGGATGGTCGGCGCTCCGGGACAGGCCAGCATGATCGCCGCGCACGCGGATCGTTATACAATCCGAGAAGATGCGGTCGCGGTTGATCGGTCAGACCTGTTCACGGCATACGTCGTCTCGCCGGCGGCCGCGCAAGCGGAGTTTTCGTCGATGGACTGGGAAGAACGCGGCGCGCAGGCACTTGATGTCGATTGGTTAGGCCCCGGCACTATGTTGCTGTTAGCCGAATCGGCGGATGTGATCGAGCGTGAGCTGGCACATCTGACCGTTGCCTGTGGAGACGATGCTTCGTTTCATCACAACCGTGTCGTCGCCGGGTTTCCCTGGTACGGCGTCGACCTTTCCGACCGGAACCTTCCCCAGGAAGCGGCGCGGAATGAATCGGCGATTTCATTCGTGAAGGGCTGCTACCTGGGACAAGAGACCGTCGCGCGTCTGGACGCCTTGGGGCAGGTGCAGAAACAACTCGTCTGCTGGCGTACGGAGGGGACGGTGCCAGAACCCGGTAGCGAAGTCTCAGCGGGCGAAAAGGTGGTGGGTCGGCTGACGAGCATTGCAATGGAATCCGATGACACCGCACTTGCCATTGGAATGGCCCGCCGATCGCATTTCGATCCTGGATCCGTTGCTCAAGGACAGGGGTTCACGGCGACAGTCATCCAATCGAATTCGTAGCGCAATCTCGCTCGCGTCTCTCCGTCCCGCAGTTCACCGGACGCGAAGAATGCACTCTGTTCAGCCGGAGTATTTCGCTCCACGATAAATCATTTGCTCGCTTTTCTGTGAAGCCCGCCGCGTGACCGTCGGCAGATCTTCTTTGTGGGCCAGGACAATTAACTTGTCGTTTGCCTGGATGACGTCGTCCATCTTGGGATTGCGAACGACTTCACCGCTTTCGCGTTTCACTGCGACAACCACATTCCCTCCGTCGCCAGTCAATTCGATGTCGCGGATCGTGCCGCCGACGAGTACCGAGTCAGCTCGAATCGGAATCTCGATCATTCCCAACGCGAAGGTCTCCAAATCTTGATTCAGTCGGGAAAACACTCGAGCGTCGGAAACAAGTGATTCGACGGTGGGACACGCGATCAGATGAGCAATTTTGGATGCGCCGATCATCGTCGGCAAGACGACACGATTGGCACCACTGCGAAGGAGCTTTCGTTCCGTGGCTTCCGACTCGCCACGAGCAATGATCTGGATCGTGCTGTTCAGCTCGCGGGCGGTCAATGTGACAAACACATTCTCCGCGTCGCCGGGAAGAACCGAGGCCAGCACCGACGCCCGCTGGATGCCCGCTTTCTCCAACGTTCCCTCTTCAGAAGCGTCGCCGGAAACCACCAGGATCCCGTCACGCTCCGCCTCGGCCAATCGCTCCGTATTGCGATCGACGACAACGAAGCTGACCCCCGAGTGCTGCAGTTCAGCCACCAGGCTCCGGCCCACACGTCCGTAGCCGCAGATGATGGCGTGATCGGTCAATTGCTCAATGCCACGACTCATCCGTCTCGCTCCCAACGCTCGTTGAATTTCACCCTCGGCAATCATCTGCACAAAACCGCCCAGGACGTAAATACCCGAGCTGCATCCGGTCACGACCACGCCGAGGGTAAACAGTTTCAGCCCCGGATCGGTGACCGGACGGACCTCACCGTAACCCACACCAAAGATGGTGATTGCGACCATGTAAATCGCGTCCAGAAGCGTCCAGCCGGCGAGCACATAGCCGACCACGGCCACCACGCAGGTGCCGATCAAGACGGCCATGCCGACCTTCATTTTGTGAAGCGACGATGAACCGCTCATCTGGTAACCGAACTGGAGGTCTGGGGTCGCAAATCGGCGGCCGAGGGGACTGGACGATCGAGGGTGGCAAGGCGCGCGCGCGGCGTCAAGACCGGTGCCAAACAACGGTCGCCTTGTCCGGCGATGATTCACATCACGGGCGTCCTGAACACCTTTGCGAAGTTCCCTCGGACTTCAGCATTCTGAATCCAGCCGAAATTGAGCGCTGCGTGTGGTCCGCCCCAGGCTCTTTCGTCGTGGGCAGCGGAGGAGTGTGCGGCGGCCAACGCCGGAACCAGCGGAAATTCGCCGCCGAGGGAGCGTTCTCGAGAACTCCGCCCAATCGGAAGCCCAGTTAGTCCATTCGTTGAACTTGATGCCCCAACCCCAGATACCCATTCAGGGATCGAATCGATGTCGCAGCGTATCTCCCACAGCGTGCTAGATCCGTTTGTCGGACCGCGTCTGAAAGCAATGTATCCTCACCTCCATATCCCGACCTGGTTTCCGCCTGAGGGAATCGTCTTGATTGGCCATCTCTCGGCGATCATCGGTGCGGTCGGGCTGGCGTTTTCGACGTCGTTTTGGTGGGGCGGTCTGTTGGGGGCGGCTGGAATCGCCGGGAACCATCTGGCCGACTGCGTCGACGGAACGCACGCACGCCAGACGGGGCAATGTCGAAATGGGGGCGAGCTATTGGATCACTTCACCGACCCGCTTTCATTCGCGTACTATCTGATCGGAATCGGCGTCGCCTGTGCACGATTGGATTTGGCCATCGTTGCGGTGGTCTGCCTATTCGCGGTCGCAGTCCTGACCAACATCAAAGCCAAGTTAGTAGGTGAATTCACTCTGGCCCGGTTTGGTCCCACGGAATTCAAAGCGTTGCTGTGTCTGATCGGCGTGAGCGTGGCGGTTTCTCACGGAGTCTGGATTGATTCGCTGACACCGCAGAACGTCCTACTAACGTCCTACATCATTCTGATCGTGGTCGGCCTGGTTCAACTGCCAATTCAACTGGTGCGATCGGTCATTGAGGTCAATCGCAATGGGGCTGCTCCGGACACCACCGAATGGCAACTTAAATGATTGACGGTCCGCTGGGAGTTGGATGGCAAACAGGTCGCCGCTGTGACATTCGTGTCCCGGATCAAAATCCAGACGGTTTGTCCCAAGCTTCGCATGCGGCCAGCATGGCCGCGAGCGGCTCGGGCTCGGCAAGTCGATGATCGGTCCCGACTTCGATTAGTGATTCCTGGGGCAGGCCGCTGGCCGTGATGAGTTCGACCGAATCTTCAAACGGGATCACGTCATCGCGACGCGAATGCAGGATCACCGTCGTGGATTTCACCCGCCTGGCAGGTCCCCAGTTTTTCCACGCCGGGCAGAGCAGGACTAGAGGTGTGTCCGACGACTCCATGTTCATCGCGACCGAGCCGCCGCGGGAAGAACCGACGATCACTTCCGGCCGCGAATGGCTGTAGGCTTCTTGGGCAGACTGGACCGCCAGCGAGAAGTCATCGTCATCCAATGCCGGATTCGTTACTTGATGCCCATGATCGATCAGGTAAGTTGGCTTGACACCACCCACAATCGAATGCCAGCCGTGCAAAAACAGGATTCGCATCTTGGAGTTTGAACTGAGCGCAAGGGACGGATTCCGCTGCCAAAGCAAAACGCTACCGTGCGTTAAAATGCGACGCTATCACAGGACCTTCGGCGACGCCAGGGAGCGTCTGATCAAGCGATGAAGTCTTCGCTGGATACAGGAAACGTGCTGAAGAATCTGCCTCGTGATTTGGCCTCGGAACTTGTCACGGTCCTCGCCCAGAACCGACACGTTCGCATCGAACGGATCGTTTCGAGCGGTCACACGACACCGCCCGACGAGTGGTACGATCAAGTCGAAGATGAGTGGGTCTTGGTGATTGCCGGCCGGGCGCTGCTTCGGTTCGAAGATCCCAGCGAGGAAATACGGCTTGAGCCGGGAGATCACGTCCTGATTCCCCGCCACCGCAAGCACCGCGTGGGGTGGACCAGTGAGACGGAACCGACGGTCTGGCTGGCCGTCTTTTTTCCTCCCTGACGTTCGGAAAAAACAGATCCCGCCAAAGGTCCGGACGTTTTCACAACGGCCACGCATTCGGCGTCGTTACGGCTTTGACGCGTGCCTGAAAATGAACTCGACAATGGGCGTGGGATCTTCCAGTCCGTGTGGATGGTGGCCGACACCCGATTTGGAAATCAGTTCAATCGACCCGCCCAGTTCACGATAGCGCTCGGCAACAATTCCGGTGTTCTCTTCCCAGGGGACCACTTCGTCGGAGTCTCCGTAGACGTGCAACAGCGGAACTCTCTGTCGTGCAAGTGGCGCCAGCATGTCGACCGGATTCTTTCGATACGCAATCGCTTCAGCGTCATCGTGAAATCCGTATTCTTTGAGGACCAGCTCCCAGTCTCTGGGGCTTCCCTTGCCGGTGCCGCGTCCGCCGGGCCAGCTCTTGAAATCGCAAACGGGAGCGTCCGCGTAGATGCAAGCGACGTTCCCTGGATTGGCGATCGCCCAGTTATAGCAATACAAACCGCCGCGGCTGAGCCCCACCAGGGCTGCCTTCTTTGCCAGGCCGTATTTGCCGGTCAGCTCATCGTAGAATCCGTTCCAATATTCGACGGCCTTCGGCGACCCCAACATGTCGGGAACACTGAGATACACCACATGGAACCCGCGCTTGAGCAACGCGATGTCCGGTTCAGGCTTGTGCCCAAAGAATTCGCCGTGCCAAACCCAGGGGTTCCCGGGAGCCGGTTGATCCGGAGTGACCACCACGGCCGCCTTTCCGTTCACTTCAAAATCGTATCGCTGGAAACCGTGCCATACGCTTTTCTTCCCCGGAAACGTGTCCGGCGTCCGGTCATCGGCGGTCACAATCGCCGTCGAGACGGCGAGAACGGCACAGACTGCCAGGCTCAGCGGGCGTCTGCCGCGGATGCTTTTTAAAGTGATCATGCTAAGACTCGAATCACCGACATCGGAAAGAGAAATGTGCCAGATCCGACGCATAGCGTGCGGTATGGAGCGGCGCCGATTTCCTCGGGACCTGTAAAACTTCGGGCAAGGATGCAACGTTCTGCACGTCGGTCCACCGTTAGCATGGAACCAATGGCGGACCTTCGCAGGTCGGTGAATCCAACCCGAGACCACGATCGCGAATGTCGTCGCGCGACGCACTGCGGCCCGTCGGTTTGCTACGATACCGCGGTCGGTGGTGCGTTGCACCAATTCCCTTCATCAATCAGGGAATTGACCGACGGTGCCGCGAGCTGGAACGACGTTGGAACGACACGCCGCCCGCGACGTGCTCAGTCGATTCTAAGATTCATGATCGAATTCGGCACGTCAGTAGCAGTTGTGACACCCAAGTTCATCGCGACCGATGAGTGAACATTAATTTGACGTTTTGCACGGGAGAGCAGGTATGTCGTTTGAAATCACCGAAGTTGCAGACGGCCGCATCATCGAGGTCGATCTGACGGGGAAGCTGACCAAGGAAGCGTACGAGCAGTTTGTGCCTCTGACCGAGCAGCGTATCAAGCAATTTGGCAAGGTTCGCTTTTTGGTCCTGATGCACGACTTCCATGGCTGGGAAGCCGGGGCGCTCTGGGAGGACATCAAGTTCGACGTCAAGCATTTCCGCGACATCGAACGATTGGCGATCGTCGGCGAAAGCAAGTGGGAAAAAGGGATGTCGGTATTCTGCAAGCCGTTCACCACGGCCACGGTCCGGTACTTTGACCACACTCAGATCGACGAAGCCCGCAAGTGGATCAGCGAAGACAGCTGACTCCACCCACAAAGCGTTAAACGCAGACCTGCGGCCCTCAGCCGGGCCGCCGCATCGGCAGCATCGCACCGAGCTCAGCGAAGAACTCGTCCAGGCGATCATGCAAGGCGTCGATCGAGTGATCGCCAGAGACGAACGGCTGCACTGAATCTGAAATCCTCCAAGATTCGGCTTCGGGCCAAGCGTTGGCTATTGCCCGCACAAATGCGGGCCTCCGCGTGACGACATCGAACGGATTCTCGATCAACGCATCGTCACTGGACGAGCCGTCATTACTCTGCTGCAAACTTGCGGAAGCGGCCGCCGACTCAAAGATTCTGACGTTGGAAAAGTAAGACTCCGCGTCGGGGTTCGAGACGTCGTGGTCGTTTCCGAAGAACAGTGTGCCAAACGTACCTGTGTAAAACTGCCCGATCGGAATTCGGTACGCTTTCCAATCCGGTGCCGAGTCACCGTAGTCCCGGTAATCTCGGTTGCCCCAGTTCTGCGTTCCATAAACTGAGAACGCATAGTTTTGTGACAAATTGGAATCCGTGTCTAATCCGATCGTGTGGATATCCCCGATTGAAGTGCTGCGGAAATCGAACTCCAAGATCGTATCCGGCGTGACTTCATACGCGAACGCGATTTGTTTCCACGTATTGCCCGTCAAATGGAGCGTCGCTCCACCGTCGGCAACCTCTGCATTCCCCCCTTTATCCTGGGAAGGTCCGGCGTAGGAACCAACGTCGTATTGGCGGAAGTCGATTCCAGGCGAGTTCCCTAACACCTGAACCGTGACTACCGCGGTTGCATCGCTACCCGGCGTGCCATCGTTCACGGTGTAGCTAAACGTCTCGTTGCCGGTGAAGCCTGCGGCAGGAGTGTACTGCAACTGTTGATCACTCGTGATCGTCACCGAGCCTCCGGCCGAGCCGTTCGTCACTGAGGAAATCGTCAACGACTCGCCAGAATCCGGAGCCGTGGTGTCATTGCCGAGAACATCCATCAGATTGCCGGAACTGTTCTGCAACACATCGAAAGCATCATTCTGGGCAATGGGTGCATCATTTGTCGCGCGGACGTCAATCGTGACCGTTGCGGTTCCGACCGGCTCAACACCGCCATCGCTGATCGAGTACGTGAACGTTTCTCGCCCAAAGAAGTTGGGCGCGGGTTCGTAGCTAACCAAGGTTTGATTGACGATCTGAATCGAACCACCAGCCGACCCCTGGCCTACGGACGCCACACTCAATGTTGATCCGGGTTCGGCCTGGTCGTTGGCAAGTACATCCAAATTGACTGGCCCACCGTCTTCATCGACGGCGAATGCGTCATCGATGGCTGATGACCCCTGACTGACGCTTCCTTCTTCGTACACTCGAACATTAGCGAAAAAAGATTCGCCATCAGCACCGGAGACGTCGTGATCGTTTCCGAAGAACAGGGTGTCAAATGCTCCGGTGTAATACTGGCCGACCGGGATTTGATAATGCTTCCAACCCGGCGCTGAACTCCGGTAGTCGCGAAAATCTCTGATTCCCCAAGCTTGTGTACCGTAAAGCGTCAGACCTTGTTGTTCGGAAAGTCCCAGGTCTTGATCAAAACCGATCGTATGAATTTCACCTTCGGACGGACTGCGGAAGTCAAACTCCAGAATCGTATCGGGCGTGACCTGGTAAGAATAGCGAATCTGTTTCCAGGTGTTCCCTGTCAAATGAAGGGTGTAACCGCCATCCTCCACGGCAGCGATGCCGCCGGCGTCTTGAGATCCGGCATACGATCCAATCGAGTAGTCAGCAAAATTGATTCCCTGCGTATTATCCAACCTGGGAGCCACGGTGACGGTGACCGTCGCAGTGGCATTGCTTCCCGGGGTACCGTCGTTCACGGTGTAGGTAAACGTTTCGGTTCCTGAAAAGTTTGCTGCAGGTTGGTAGTCGATCGACGATCCGCCAGAAATGGATACTGAGCCGCCGGCCGACGTCGCGCCCAACGACACGATGGTTAAGGTCTCGCCAGCCTCAGTCGTGTCGTTGTTCAGAACATCCAGATTCGTGACGCCACTGCCTTCGTTGACTTCGAATGTATCATCAGTGGCGACCGGTGCGTCATTCTGCGAAGCGACACTGATCGTGACGGTCGCGGTGGCATTGCTTCCTGGGGTGCCATCGTTGACCGTGTACGTAAACGTTTCGGTGCCGAAGAAATCTACGGCCGGTTGGTAGTCAATCGATGATCCGCCAACAATGGACACCGAGCCGCCGGCCGAAACGGCGTTCAGCGACACGATCGTCAGCGTTTCGCCAGCCTCAGTGGTGTCGTTGCTCAACACAGCCAGATTCGTGACGCCGCTGTCTTCATTGACCGAAAACGCGTCGTCGTTCGCGACGGGTGCGTCATTCTGCGGAGCAACATTGATCGTGACCGTGGCGGTAGCATTGCTTCCCGGAGTTCCGTCGTTGATGGTGTAGGTGAAAGTCTCCGTACCAAAGAAATTGGCTGCCGGCTGGTAGTTGACTGACGCTCCACCGAGGATGGAAACGGATCCGCCGGCCGAGGTGTTGCCCAGCGACACGATCGTCAACGTCTCACCAGACTCGGTTTCGTCGTTGCTCAGAACATCTAGGTTGGTGATTCCACTGTCTTCATTGACCGAATACGAATCACCCACGGCCGTCGGTGGCTGGTTGACAGCGCCCGCTTCGTAAATGTTGACGTTGCTGAAGACTGACTCTCCATCGGCGTTGGAAACATCGTGATCGTTTCCGAAGAACAGCGTGATGAATCTGCCCGTGTAGAACTGGCCGACGGGAATTGTGTATCGCTTCCATTCCGGTGCCGAGGCGGCATAGTCGTTGAAGTCGCGGATTCCCCAAGACTGAGTACCGTAGAGTTGGAAGCCATACTCAGGTGAGAGTCCCAGGTCGACGTCAAATCCAATGGTATGGACTTCGCCCTGAGCTGTGCTGCGAAAGTCGAACTCCAGCACGGTGTCCGCAGTGACTTCGTAGTCGAAAGCAATCTGTTTCCAGGTGTTGCCGGTCAGATGAAGAGTCGAACCGCCGTCTTCGACGACTGCCGATCCACCGGCGTCTTGCGATCCGGCATAGGAACGGATCTCGTAGGACGAAAAATCGATACCCGGGAGCGCGTCTCGAACCGTCACCGTCACGGTTGCGATGTCATTGCTTCCGGCGGTCCCGTCGTTGATCGTGTAGGTGAAGGACTCTTGTCCCAGGAATCCCGGTGCCGGGGTGTAGCGGATTTCCTGACCACCATTGATCGACAGGCTGCCGCCCGCCGAACCGCTGCTGACCGACGTGACCGTCAGCGATTCACCCGCATCCGGTGCGATCGAGTCATTGGCAAGGACATTCAACGAATTGTTCGAGCTGTTGGTCAGCACGTTGAACGAATCGTTCGACGCGGTCGGCGCGTCGTTGACCGGGGCGACATTCACGGTCACGGTCGCCGTGCCCACGTTTCCGGTCCCACCGTCGGTGACTGCGTAAGTGAAGGTTTCTTGGCCAAAGAAGTTGTCCGCCGGTCGGTAGTCAATTGCAGTGCCGCCGACGATGCTGACGCTGCCTCCGGATGATCCCTGGCTGACCGAGTTGATCGTCAACGTTTCTCCCGGATCCGCGGAATCGTTGGCTAAGACGTCCACCCGGACCGTCCCACCATCTTCCACCGCGTTGAAGCTGTCGTCATTGGCCAGCACTGAAACGATAGAACCGCTGAGTGTGTATGACCCCAGACTGCCATAGTCGCTGTAGCCTCCGGAAGTCGGATCACCCTGCCCGACCCCGGTCACCTGAACAAAGTATTGGCCCGCCGCCAGATTTGCTGCCAGGTTTGCTGCGATCGAGCCGATCGGATTGGACGCAACGATCAGAGATCCCGCAGCGTCAAACAGCGACGCGGCGATATCCAGGTTCGGTCCGTAGGCAGTCGGATCAATGTTCAGATTCAAGGCGCCGGCAGCGGTTGAAAATGTGAACATGTCGAAATCATCGTTTCGCTCGATGATTCCAGTCGCGGAGATCCCCTCCGCTCCGATGGCCACCGACGTGGCTCCGGAGAGCGAGTCGCCGTGGTCGTCGGCACGGTAGCTAAACCCGTTTCGCGTGGTGATGATTGCCAGATCGTCTTCCGTGTTGCTGGCGTTGTTGTATTCCCCGCGGCTCCACTGGGTCAGCGACTTGTAGTAGCTGTTGCCCATGATCGGGGCCCAACCGGTCGCGCCGCTGCCATAGCCGGCGAAATACTCTTCCGAAGGTGAGTTGCGGCCGTCGTGATTCAGCCCCAGCGTGTGGCCGGCTTCATGGCTGATCGCTTCGGCGGTGTACTTTTCATTGCCGTTGCCCAGATTGTTCTCGAAGACAAACGCCGGGCTGTCGCTGCTCCAGTTGAACGATCCCACGTAGGCGACACCGCCGCCACCTCCGAACCAGGAATTGCTGCCGCCGACAACAACGCGCACGCCCCACTCGTTGTCCTTGGATCCGGACTTGATCAGCCGGTCCGTCGATGGTTCCTCCGTCGTCACGTTGACGTCGAACGGTAAGAAATCCTCCGCGACGCGTCGCCAGATCGCTTGAATCCGAGTCAGCTCCGAATCGGCAAAAGAATCGTCGCCGGTGAACCCATAGGCCGGCGTGACGATGTCAGCTCCGCCGTTGAAGGAACTGTTCCAAATCGTTCCGGAGGTCGTGTGGCCGTCAAAGTCCAGATAGATGGTTTGCGCGGCGCCTGGATTGCTGTGCAGTTGAAAGGTTTGATCCAGGCTGGTCGTCGCACCCAGGTTTCCGGTATCGGAGTTGGTTTGACTGGGGCCGACCGGTTCGGGAAGCACGTGATAGACGTTGCCCTGCGAATCCTTGTGGTAATCGCTGTCTTCGTGGCTTGGGTGGTCCGGAACGTCCAATCGATCAGGAATCGATGGGGTGATCGGGTTGGCGCTCAGCAGGGCACGCGTTTCCAGTCGTTCGACAAGAATTCGGCGTTTGTTGCGTCGCCGGAATGAGGAAGAGGATTTAGAACGACGGGCTCCTGCCGGATGATTCCTGAACTCGTTCATGCGGTCAATCACAATGCGGTTGACGGGAAAGGGATAATCTCGAGCTCCGCCGGCATTCGAGAACGCCGTCGCAGACCCGGGAGACTTGCCCCTCGACGCGGGAAATAACAGAGAGAAGGAAGGAAGACTAGGCCGGTTTTGCGGCCTAGTCTGATTCGATCGGTTGTGCGCCGCAATGCCCACCTGGTGGGCTGATCCAGCACAGCCGAGTGGGATCTAGGCGAAATAGGCAAACGTCAGTGTTCAATTGATCACAGCCGGCGCGCAGGCGTTGCACAAAACACCGAACGCCAAAATCACGTCGTGCAGTCGTGTGGGCACGCGGCGAAACAGACGCGAATGAACGGAGCGGCCAGGTTCTTTGGCAATCCTGCCAAGATCGAGGAACGCTGCCTAACCGCGACCTAGGATTGACCGTCCGAAGCATTCGGAGCGGCGGGAAGCCATGCCGACGGATGGAGAAAGTCGGCGGAGAGCGTAGACGGAGGGCGCATGGGTCAGTTCCCCTGAAACCAATGGAGTGGGTAGCAAAAGACGCTCCGCACGATCACTCGATCTCGTCCCTTCGGCGGTCTGGCGATCCGTCTGAGGACGGACCCATGACTTTGCGTCCCGAGCTTACGCCCGGTTTGCCTTTATCGGTGGCGATAATGAGGGGAACTGAAACGGTTTAGAGTGCGGCGGTTGCTAGAACGATATGTCAAGCAATACCAGGAATGCCGAATTATCTACTCACTCCAGGCAATCGCACCTACGACTAGGCCGGTCATAACGGCATTTTGGGTTTTCCGTCTGGACTGCGAACCATCAACCCACCCAGTCTCTAATGCTTTCTCGCAGAAATTGAGATGAGCGTCCCGCGTCAAAAGAAAAACGCGATGGCCCAAGCGACCACCGCGTTTACATTTCCAATCGATATATAGCCGTCAAGCAATTTTGGAAAACTTGACTACGCCAGCAGGCACTATTCTCGCCGTCGCCGTCGCCCCGCGGCAAACACAGCGAGACAACCAAACACTGCGAGCGAACTGGGCTCCGGAACGGGATCCGGAGCGGGTGTCACCTTTGCGTAGTCCCCGAAAACGAACCCGCTTGTTTGCACTCCAACGATTCCTTGGATGTGAGCACCAAGTTGCCCACTATCTTCCGCGCCGCTAGTGGATTCTGCATTCAAGAAGATGTCTTCGTTCCAAACGCCACCACCATTGATCGTCGAAGTAAACTTGAGAGGCGTAAGAACGTTCACTGGGTTATTCCCACCGCCTGGAGCATCCGCCGCCGCAAAATCAAAGGAAATCTGACCACCACCAGCACCAGGGTTGCCAGTGTAACTTTTCGTGATAGTCCAACCGGCAGGTTGGCTCACCAAAAAGTCGATGTCGTTGATGTCAATGTCATCACTGAGGTTGGCATAGAACGACCCGATCTTAATTCGTTCTGGCACGTCACCCATGCTGTCAACCGGGCCCACGATGCTCACCATCCAGTTAGCAATATTAGTTCCATCAACCCAATCTATCGCAACATCAACTTGCAAGTTCGCGACTTCAGCACCGGGATCACTCTGATACCTGGCATCCCCGGTTAGCGTTGCGCCCATCATACCAGCTACCGCGGATTGCGACGCAAAAACGACAACCGCCGCAACGGTGAAAGGCACAAGAACAGCGGCGAAACTCGACCGTTCAATGCCTCTATTTAAAATTGATCTCATTACATTCTCCCAACCACTCACTGTTAGTTTGTATTCGCGTACATCAAACGACCGTCAAACTGGCGGTAGGATAGGGATCTTCAACATCGTGTGAGGAACGCGATCAGGAGAACAAAGATCATCAAATCTTCGGACAAATTGGACCAAGGACGAATCCGGCAAGTTCCAGGAACTAGCTGGCGCTGCAACCAAGCACATGTAAATAGTCGAAACTGAGCTGGAACTCATCGCCTTTTGCAGCCTCCAAGAATCCAGTGCGGGGGTGTCGTGATCTTTACCCGTTTGATCTTGAACCTCTGTGCAAACGGTGGCTGAACTATCCGTGCGAGCAAACTCTTGATTGATTAACCCAGCAAACGCGTGACTTCCACACGCTGCCGAAATCAATAACGTGAAGCAGAGCGACTGACAGTGGACGAAGGACGACACTGGACAAACCCGCATTAAACGCCTGATCACCCCCCAGCCCTCAAGTTAGCTTTGCCGGGGGGGGCAAGCAAGGTCCTGCAGACGAGAATCTTGAAATTATTGTTGATGGCCACCGAGCGAAAAAACGTCCAGTTTCCGAAAGAAACTTTGGTTCCGGGGAGATTATTCGGGTACCGGTGCAGTGAAATGCGAGCCTAATCGACTCTGACGAACCCCAGAAGCGTGGACTCTCCGCTCGCGAAAGTGTCGGTTTCCAGCCCCAGATGATGGAGATAGCTGACCAGCAGGTTGCATAGCGGCGGCGAGTCGGCGGGGTCGAAGGCGAGGTGCTGGCCGTGGCGGAAATGGCCTCCGGCGGCGATGATCGGCAGGTTTTGGTTGCTGTGGCTCGACGCATTGCCGAGGTTCGATCCGAGCAGGATCGCGGTTTGGTCCAGCAGTGAATGCTCGCCCTCATGGACGTCCTCCAGCTTTTGCAGCAACTCGCCGAATAGCCGTATCTCTTCCAGCTCGATGATCGCGAGCATCTCGATTTTTCCCGGGTCCCGCCCGTGGTGGCTGAGGTTGTGCCAGCCGTCGTCGACGCCGTTGAGCGAAACCACCTCGTTGCCTCCCGGTCCGGCCAGCGTGATCAGCCGCGTGGAATCGGACTGCAGGGCCAAAAAGATCAGGTCGTACATCAGTTGCATCCGGCCGGTGAAGTTCGCCCGGTCGGTGATATCGTCCGGCGGCTCCCGGTCGACCTTCGGTTTGGGTCGCTGTGCCCACTGCTCCGCAGATACCAGCCGCTTCTCCAGGTCGCGAACGCTGGTCATGTACTGGTCCAGCGTCCGGATGTCCGCCCGACCGGCTCGCCGGGCCACACGGTGGGTTTGATCCAGCACCAGGTCCATGATGCTTTGGCCGTCTTCGATCCGCCGCATGTGAGCGGCCTTTTCGGCATCGGAACCGTCTAAGAACAGCTTCGCGAACAATTTCGACGGCCGTGATTCCGCCGGAATCTGGACGCCGGATCGCGTGTAAGAAAGGCTGGAGCGATCGGCCGCCAAGGTCAGCGATGCAAACCGGGTCTTGTAGCCGATCTGTTCGGCGGCGAGCTGGTCGACGGAGATGGTGTTCTGAAAGCTGGGCTGCCCCGGGTGCGGCGCCCCCGTCAGGAAACTCTTTTCCGCACTGTGCCCGCCGTCCACGTCCGGATGCATCAGTCCGGAGATGACCGTGAACTTCTCGCGCAGGTGCTGCAGCGGCTCGAGGTAACGAGTGACCTCATAGTCCCTGCCGGCCGTCTTGGGAAACAGGTGTGGGGTATGGATGCCCAATGGCGAATTGATCGCCAACATCCGTCGGATGTCGGGCGTTGCTGAATCATTCGCGGTGGCCCCGCGTCCCGATTCGAACACTGGCAAGGCGAAAGCGATCCCGGCGGAACGCAGGATAGATCGTCGTCGCAGTCTTGGAAGCATGGCGTGAGGCGGGGAGGATGGGAAGCGAAATCATTGAATTCGATGGGTGTCCATTCTATCAGCCGGTGAGCGACGGACCCGATCGCTGTCGTCCCTTCGGGACTGGAGCATGCGAGGTGGACAACATCCGGCGGGCGAGCCCGCCGGCAGGTGTCTTTCGTCCCTTCGGGACTGACGAGACATCCGTCACTGCCGCAGGAACAGATCGCTCCGCACCGTCGCTTGAATCAGGCTTCGGAGCCCCAGACCGCTCGCTTTCGCCTCTCGGACGATTTCGTCAATTGCCGCTCGATCGGCGACACCGAGCGACCGTCCGGTGGCATAAACCGCCAGCTTCGTTGCGAAGGCACGAATGAACTGCTCGCGATCCTCCAGCAAACAATCTCGGAAGCTTTCAAAGTCATCGAAGCTTCGCCCGTCGGCCAGCTGCGACGCGGTGTCCACCGGCTTGCCCTTGCGATACGGCTTCTTCCCGTCCAGCTTCTCGCCCTCGCCCAAAGAGCGATACCAATCACGCTGTCCGCCGATCGCATTGAAGCGTTCCAGGGCGAATCCGGGCGGATCGATGCGGCGATGACACTGTGCACACGATTCGATCTCTCGGTGCTTTTCCAGTTGTTCGCGGATCGTGGTCGCGCCACGGATGTCCGGCTCCACCGCGGGAACGCCCGGGGGCGGTGGCGGTGCCGGCCGACCCAGCAGATGATCCAGGACCCAGGCGCCGCGTACCACCGGCGAGGTCGACGTGCCGTTGGCGGTCACTTTCAACACACTCGCCTGAGTCAACACACCGCCGCGGATGGAATCGTCCGGAATGTCGATGCGCCGGAACGATTCGTGACCTTGGACACCCGGGATCCCATAGTGTCGTGCGATACGTTCGTTCAAGAACGTCCAATCCGAATCCAAAAAGTTCAGGACGCTCAGATCCTCGTCCAGCAGGTGCCGGAAGAAATGCCGGCTTTCCCCCAGCATCGCTTCCTGCAGCAGGGGATCGAACTCCGGATAAAGTTTTTGGGCGGGCGTTGTGAATTCGATCTCGCGCAGGTCCAACCATTGGCCGGTGAAGTTTTCAACAAAGCGTTCGCTGCGCGGATCACGGAGCAACCGATCGACCTGTTCGACACGGACCTGCGGGTCCCGCAAGCGGCCTTGTTCCGCTAGCTTCAGCAGCGTCCCATCCGGCATGCTGGACCAAAGAAAATAAGACAGCCGCGAGGCGATCGTGTCGTCATCCACCTCGGCGGCCGAGTTGAGCAACAGAAACTGGGGCGAGCAAAGCACCGCGACGACGCCGGCTCGCACCGCTTGTTCAAACGTCCTCCCCTGCTCCAAGCGGTCCAGCGTCAATTCGACGAACGGTTGCATCTCCGACGGGTCGACCGGACGTCGAAAGGCACGCCGGATCAGGTCGCGAACGATTCTCTCGGCATCTTCCTTAGGCCGGGACGAATCCACCACGTGACGTTTGACGTTCTTGCGATGCCGCATCCAAATCGGCTCGGCCTCAATCATCGTGATCGAACTGGCTTCACCGAACAGTCGCTTCTGGGCCTTGGAGGGAAAACTCTGGTCCAACGGTCCATGGGTCTCCGCCCAAACGAGCCCCACACCAGGGCGTTGCTCGTGCTTGTCCCGCCAAGTCACGTGCTCCGGCCAGACACGCGGGACAATGTGGATCGCGTGACCTTCCTCCAGGTGCGTCTGGAATTCGATCACCCGCGGCTCCTGTGACGTCCCGGTCACGTCGTAGACACCGATGAACTTACGAGTCTCCGGCCCAAACAGGGTGCCGACGTAGATGGCAACGGCGAGCGTTCGATCGCCCGGATCGTGCGGCCAAACCGCGACGCGACAGCGGTACACGCCATCTTCGATCGGATGGATCGCGTCCAGACGTGCGGGCGGCCACCCGGGCGTGAACTTGACGAACGAATCATCGACTTCGATCGTGCCTCCTTTGTTTTTCTTGACCGATTCGATGTTTTCTTTCACCTCCATGAACTGAATCCGGCGTGTTTCCGCCGGAAGCGGCTTGATCCGTCGAATGCAAGCCTGGAACGCAACGTCGGCAGCTTCCAGATACTGTTCCATCAGGACCGACGAAATGCTCAGGCCGTCGGCCACGTTGTCGAACCCTTGCACGTCGGCATCTTCCGGCAGCAGGTCCATCAGTGGAACGTCGATGCCCAACAAATCGTGAACCGTGTTTTGGTATTCGCGCCGATTGAGCCTGCGGAGTGACGTCGATGGGGAGATGTTCGAATCGGCCAAGTCCTGGGAGATGGCGTCAACCGCGCTTCGACGCACTGCAGGTTCCAGCGGCGGTTCGTCCGGCGGCGGCATCTCGCGTGCGTCCAACACATTGAGAACCCGAACCCAGGTTTGACGGGTCAAACCGTCCGAAAGATCCCCGCCGAGTGAATCCAATCGAACACCGCCTTCCTGTGTCGATTCACCATGGCAGTGAACGCATCGGTCGAGAAAGAATGCTTGCACGGCATCACTGGGACGTGATGGTTCCGCTGCTGGCACATTGACGGACGCGAGCAGACACGCAGTGAGAAAGATGTGGATGCGCATCGCACCATCATAATCGACCGTCGTCCACCGGACACGTCGTCAGGTGGAGCGTTGCTGTCTCCTCGACCGTCGGCTCACGCCGACGGCAGGTGTCTGCCGTCGCATCGCGACTCGTCTACTTCAAGCTTTCCTTCATCGTCGAGCGAGCCGTCGACAAGGCTTCGGGAAGCTTACTGGCGTCCTTCCCACCGGCTTGCGCCATGTCGGGACGCCCGCCGCCGCCGCCGCCAACCACCTTGGCCGCCGCGCCGACCCATTGCCCGGCTTTCAAACCGCGGTCGACCAACGAACGGCTGAGTCCGCCCACCAGCAAGACCTTGTCCCCCTGGGTCGTGGCCAGCAGAACGGCGGAGCCGCCGCTGGATTTCTTGCGAATCTGGTCGATCCAGCCCCGCATCACGTTCGGGTTGGCCCCGGGGACTTCCGCGACGATCACCAAGTCGTCGCCAACCTTCTCACCCTGGGCGATCAAGTCGTCGGCGGTGACCTTTCCACCGGCCGTTGCCTGTTTGAGTTGCTTGACCAGATCCTTTCGATCCGACAACAAGCCGTCGACCCGAGCCAACACTTCGTCTTGAGACACGTTCAAGCGTCGGCTGATCTCGCGCACTCGGGCACGCGTGTTGACGTAGTCGCTGACATCTTCCGTCGGGCAATCATCGCCGACCGCGAAGGATTCGGGGTGATCGGCCGCTTTGCCGCTGGTGAGTTCCTTCTTCAATTGGCGGACTTCATTCATCAGCTGTTCGGTTGCACCGGCCGCATGCGGCGGATCGGTTCCCAGTTTTTCAGCCACCTCTTTCAGCAAGGCAGCGGTCTGTTCGCGATGCTGCTCGGCGCGTTTGCCAGTCAGCGCGACGATCCGTCGGGTTCCGGCGGACACACTTTCTTCGGCCATCAGCTCAAACGTTTGCACATTGTCAGTGTTTTGGACATGTGTGCCGCCGCAGAGCTCTTTACTGAAGTCACCGATGGAAACCATTCGAACCGGATCCGGATACTTTTCCCCGAACAGCATCATGGCACCCGCGGCACGGGCTTCGGCCAGTGGAACCGTGACCCACTGCACCGGGGCATGTTCGCCGATGCGCACCACCACATCGGATTCGATCTGCGTCAGCACGTCCTCCGGGATCGGCTTTTGGTTGGTAAAGTCGAATCGCAAGCGGTCTTCTTCGACCTTGCTGCCCTGTTGCTGGGCGTGCGCGCCGACGTGGGTGCGGAGGGCATGATGCAGCAGGTGTGTCGCGGAGTGGGCACGGGCCAGTGCATCGCGGCGGTCAGTATCGACCACCGCCTGGCATTCCGCGCCTTCCTTGATCTCGCCCCGGGTCAGTTTCCCGTGGTGAACGATCAAGCCGCCGTGCTTTTGCGTGTCATGAACGACGAATTCGAAATCGTCCGAAGAGATCACGCCAGTGTCACCGATCTGCCCACCGGACTCGCCGTAAAACGGAGACTGATCCAGGACCAGCCGCAAGGAAGCATCCCCCGGATGATCCAGATGGCTCAACAGCTGACCTTCGTCTTCCTTGCTGAGTCCCTCGCCGGTGATGATGCCTTTGACGACCGCTGTGGCGGACGTCACGTCGTATCCGATGAATGGCGTCTCGCGAAGTGCCTCCTTCAGCGTTTCCAGGGGACCGGTTTGAAACAGTTCGACCTGTCCGGCACCGCTGGCGATGGCGTGTTCGTGCATGGCGTCACGGTAGCCGGCCCAATCGAACGTGAAGTTCTTCTCCGCAGCCAACGTTTGCAACAATTCCGGTGGAACGCCATAAGTCGTGTTCAACTCCGCAGCGTCTTTGCCGGGGACCATCACAGCCGACTCGTCCCGCATCTCTTCGAACAATTGCCCGATGCGTTTCATGCCTCCGTCGATCGTCCCAAAGAACGCGTTCTCTTCTGCCTCGATGACTTCGGCGACGCGTTCGACGGTCTCCGCCAGTTCCGGATAGGCCACCTTGCTGGATTCAACCACAGCCGGCACCAGTTTGTGCAGGAACGGGTCGCGCAAGTCCATCTGGAATCCGTCCAGGACGGCCCGACGGATCAAACGTCGAACGACGTACTTGGCCTTATCACGCCCCGGGTAGACGTTTTCGTGGATCGCAAAGGTGCAGGCGCGGGCGTGGTCGGTGATGCGACGCAACCGGCGTCCGTTGTCGCTTTCCAATTCGTACTTCACGCCCACCACGTCGGCCGCCGCATCGACGATCGGCTTCAGGGTGTCGATGTGGAAATTGGTGGGCACGCCCTGCAGCACGCTGGCGGTTCGCTCCAGTCCCATCCCGGTGTCGATATTCTGGCTGGGCAGCGGTTTCAAATTGTCCGGCGGGTCGCCGACGCGATTGAATTGTGTGAAGACCAGGTTCCAGATCTCCACTTCGCTGCCGTTGTCCAGTTGGTAGTAGATCTCGCTGCAGGGTCCGCAAACGCCGTCAGGACCTTCGCTGGGCGCCGAGGCCGGCCAGAAGTTTTCGTCCTCGTCCATGCGGATGATCCGGCTGTCGGGCAACCCGATCGATTCTTTCCAGATCCCGTGTGCCTCGTCGTCATCCTTGTACACGGTCACGGACAGGCGTTGGGGGTCGATTCCCAGCCATTTCTTCTCCGTCAGGAACTCCCACGCCCAAGCAATGGCTTCCTTTTTGAAGTAGTCACCGAACGAGAAGTTTCCCAACATCTCAAAGAAGGTGTGGTGATAAGCCGTCCGTCCGACATTGTCGATGTCGCCGGTGCGAAGGCATTTCTGGCAAGTCGTCGCCCGCGTGAAATCCAGTTTCACCTTGCCCAAAAAGTGATCCTTGAATTGGTTCATGCCCGCCGGAGTGAACAGAACCGACGGGTCCCAGGTGGGGACAAGGACATCGCTCGGTTTGCGGACACAGCCTTTGGTTTCAAAGAATTCGAGATACTTTTCGCGAAGTTCGTCAGTTTTCATAGGTGCTGGCAAGGGAATGGTGCGGGTGCACGGACCGATGATCCCCCAGGATCAAGAGGGGCATCCGCGGGAATCATATCGCAACGCGGGGATTTCTCGAAGGCGGAGGTACGAGGCTCCGGGGAGGGCAGAATCCGAAGCGAATACGCCACGACGCGGTGACAGCACTCCCCGCGTCGTCGCAAGCTCCGTCGGGACGCCCCCGGAGAGAGGGTGAAGCAAAGCCTGACGACCTCCAAACGGAAGCGCGACACTCCAGCCCACCCCGCGGCGGGCTACAGCTTCTCGGCCGGAGTCGGGACGTTGGCGATCCGCAGCAGAATCACCGTTTGCTGTTCCAGCCGATCGACGTTTTCACCGCCCAGCATGAGTTTTCCCAGTCCGCGGCGGGCAGCGGTTTCGGCGATGACGAACAAATCCCCTTCACCCCCGGCGAGCTCGAAGTCCATGGACTCCAGCGGCCAGGCCTGGCGGCGAACATCGATCCGCAAGGCCGCGTCGCCTTGGACCCAGCCTTGCCGCATGTCGCCGTGCTGGATTTCGGGGCGAAATCGCAACCGGACTTCGGCCACGGAATTGCCCCGCGCCGGGACAACGGAGAAAAGGAACTGGGGGTCGCGGAGTGTTTCTCCAACCAATTCTCCGTCGCGGTGCACCATCACGACCTGGTCACCTTCGATCGGCAACCGCACCGGCAATTCATAGCGTTTGCCGATCCGCATCGGGTCGCGGCGGGTGCCTTCCGATTGGTGGCTGGAAACGGATGCAGAGGCCAGGAATTCGTCGACCACGTCGTTGGGCTCTTCCGAACACAAGGATTCCAGTTTTGCCTGCAATCGTTCTTCGTGAGTCACCCGCCCGATCCGCAATCCGTTCTGAGAAAGAGAGGACCGCACCGCCGCGGGAAGGATGGTTTCGTCGACCCACTGCCACATGGATTGCAATTGGTCCGGCTGGCTCGGATCGAATTGGATCTGCACGAATTTCGATTCCAACTCGATCGAGCGTGGCGCTTTCTTCAGCGGCAGGGGTGCCGTCGCGTTTGCCACGCTTTCCCCGCGATCGGACCATCCGGACCACGAGGAGCATCCCAGGGTCCCAGCCAGCAATGACGTCCCGGCAAGCAGCAGCAAGCGGGCCGGCAAAGATCGGGCGATGAGAACGGGGTCCGTCGTGGGACGTTTCGGCATCGTGCGGGTCACGGCGGCAAGGAACGGGCGAATCTAAAGACGGCCGGAAGTTTGGCGGCCAACAGCGTTTCACGGCGTTTGGCATACAAATTCGCGGCTTGCCGCGTCAAGTCACGCCCGCCGAGATTCCTCTTTCCGTGAAACTCGGCTTTCACTAAAGTTCGCACATACCCGCCCACGAGGTGCTTCGATCCACCGAGACGTCGGCACGACCCGCCGACCACCAGAAAGCGACCTCGTTCTATCTGTCTGCTGTGGCCAAGGAGGAGCCCGACCATGCTGTTGGACCGCATCGATATCGACCATCACGGCCCCCTGAATCGTGTCGAATTGGGGCCGTTCTCCGAGCACTTGAACGTGGTTTGCACTCCGGAGGGTGCGGGAAAGACGGCCATCGCCCGGTTTGTCCGCGATTCGTTGGTGCGTCGCGAGTACCCGCTGGGCATGATGAGCTCGTCCAGCGGACGCGTCGTTTGGGCCGACCGCAACGGCAAGATTCACTGCCGACGGGAGCAGGACGGGACGCCCACCGGACGCCGCACGATTGAATTTGAAACACGCGGTGACGCCGCCCACCGATTCGACTGGCTCCACGGCAGTTGGATTGATGGGATTGCCGACTCCACCGACGCTTCCCGCGCGTTGGAATCGATTCGAATCCCGGAGTCCGTTGTTGACGGCATTGTCACCGACACGGCCGTCACACGCGTTGCCCGCGTGGTCGAAGCTTGCCTGAAGAGCGGCTTGGATGACCCCAAGTTGTATGCCGGGCTGCCGATGGGCCCATCGGTTGTCAGCGGCACGTCACCCGATTCGCCCGACCAACAACAAGGCATGCGGCGAGTCGTCCGCGACGAGCTTGCTCGCGTTGAAGCAGAACTCGCATCGCTAGAAGCATCAGGGCTGGCCGGCAACGCCACATCGCCCGACGAAGGCTGGATCGAGACGCGACGTCGTCAACTGCAGCACCGATTGGGATATTTGCGAGAGGAGCTATCACGCGTTCGTAGCGGAGCGTGGTCAGCCACGCGTCCCTGGACGTCCCAAGACCGCGTCGTTGCCGACGAGTTGTCGCGACTTCATGATCGGATCTGGCACTTGCGGGTTCGGCGCAATGAGCTTGACCGATGGCTGTCCCAACTGGAACAGGATCGGCATCGTGTTCGCTACTCCACTTCGAGCACGGCGTCTCCGCCGGCGCAGCACCACAACGCCGACGCTCTGAACGCTTTTTCCACGTTGCCATCGGCACCCGGTACGTTCGAAATGGACGCCCGCCTGCGTGCGACACTCGGGACCCTGGAGGCACAAATCTTGCGCTGGCGGCGAGTTCACGATGAACTGCGTGGGCTGCGCCAGGCCATCACCCGCTTGCATCCGTCGATCGACGCCCCGACGGGATCACTGCCGTTCTCCGAAGAAATGCTGCGTCGCGAACGGATGAATCGGTTCCTGGCGTCGCTGGACCGATACAACGCGACGGCTTCCGATGGCCAAACGCCGTGGGGAGCGTTCGAGCCGATCCTGGGCACGGACCCGGCATGGCCGGATGAAGTCGATCTGCGGATCGAAGCCATCGTCAGCCATCTCGATTGGCTGGTGTCACAGTACGATGCTCCGGGAGCGACGTGGTCCCAGTGGTACCGTGCGGTCCCGGCCGCGGAAGCTTACCGGAACCAGGCGTCGCTGGTGCGTTGCCTGCGGACCATCCAACAGGACTTGCTGAATGTCCGCCGCCACGGATTCCGGCTGCAGGATCGTTCGCAGCATGGAACACGCAATCATTCCCCGTTGTGGGACGTGCAGCAGTGCGAGCAATGGGTGGTCGCGACGATCCGACGGCTAATCGGCTACCGTCAGTCGCTGGTCGCTGATCGCCGCCTGGCCGATCTGGTTCACTACCCTTCCTGGTTGGATGAATCGTACGAACGCCAAAATTGGTCGGTGTGGTACATCGATCACCTGGAATCGGAAGCTGCACGTCGGATGCACGAGATCCAAAAGGTCTCAGCCGAGTTGAATCACTGCCTGAACGCGGCCGCCGAACTCCATCGTCGGCAACGACACACGATCGGTGAGACAAGTTTTTCCGATCCCTCGTTCGGCATGGACGCTTGGCAGCGACCACTCGCCGAGTTTCGTAGCCCGGTCGACTTGCAAGCCGAGATCGACGCCGTGCGGACTGAGCTGGAGCGGTTGAACCAGCACCACACCGATTCCCCGCGCGTTCGTTGGTTGCGCGAACGTCGTGCCAAGTTGATCGCTAAGTTGGGCGTGCCACAGACGACGCGTCGATCGGATTCGCCGCTCGCCGATGAAGCCAGCCAGTGGTTGGTGCGACTGTCCGGCGGTCGATTGAAACGTCTCCGCTGGAGCCTGAACGGAACGCAACCGCCCGCGAATTCAGCCGCGAAGTCGGACGCTCGCCAAACCTGGGTGCAAATTGACGGGGTCGATGAGCAACTGTGCCCCGCGGTCGACCGAGCCCTTGCCGCCTTGGCGCTCCGCCTGGCCGCAGGCGACCTGTTGGCCCGCACCGGCCGCAGCATTCCGCTGGTGGTGGAATCGCATCGCGAGTTGTTGCGAAGTGGTCCCGCAGACGCCGCCAGCGAACACAGCTGGAACGCCACCGGAAACCCGCCGCTGAACCTATCGGTGATTGCCGCGCTGGACGATTATGCCAAACAAGGTCGGCAAGTCATCGTGCTGACCAGTGATCGATTGTTCGCCGACCAGGCGGCTCGACGTGGCGGCCACACGTTCTCGGTCCACGGCGAACGTGTCGCGCACGCGCACCGCCCACTGTGGCGTCCGCACTTCGCCCCGGAATCCTATGTCGGACCGCACGCCGGTGCCCATGTGCTCGATCCGGCCGAAAGCGTGACGGACTTTTCGGACGCCTTTGTCGACCAGTATTACGATTCGGCGTCCACCTGGGACGCGCACGCCCAACCGTCCGGGATGCCTCCCCAATCGGCCGCGGATTTGTACCCGCCCGTTGGAAGCGGCGCCGACGATTGGCAATCGGTCCCGGGCGTGCCCGGAGTTCCCGCAAGCCAACAACCGTTCTCAGCGCTCGGCCCCTACGATTCCTTGCCGCAGTTGCCGCCGGCCGCCACGTTTGCCGACATCAATCGCAACCTGGACGCCATCTGGCAGGAGATCTACGGCGCCAATCCGTATGCGGCAGCACCAGCCGCAGTCGCATCCGCGAGGCAGCCAGTCCGGCCGGCAGTTCCGTCCGGCGCTGTCGATTCCCCCGACGCTGCTTCGGCGAATGGGCATTGGGACGACGGTTACTACTTCGCGGACAGCTTCACCACCGTTCCCCGCGGAAGCAATGCGCCGCGAGCCAGCGAACCGAATTCGCAAACTGATCGGCCGGCCGAAGCACCCCGAAAGGTCTCGCCCTTTTTCCTGACGGTGGACAGCCCCATCGATCAGGCGCCGTCGGTCGACGGCGTCTCCGCGTCGCGGTTGCGAAAACTGAACGTCAGCCACATCACTCATTTGATGCAACAGGATCCCAATCGCTTGGCCGACGCCCTGGGGTTGGCAAGCGTGAATGCAGCCACGATTCGCCGTTGGCAAGCCGAATGCCGACTGGTCTGTCATGTCCCGCAATTGCGAGCCTTCGACGCCCGCGTCCTGGTCGGCTCGGGGATCACCGACGCCGGGCAACTGTCGGCGACCGACCCGATGGATCTGCTGGACCGTGTCGAGGCCTTTTTGGCAACCGAGCGAGGCCAACGGATTCTGCTGAGCGGAACGAGTTATGAGCTGTCTCGCATCACCAGCTGGATCGCAACGGCAAACGTCACCACTGATGGCGAGCCGATTCTGCGGGTGCGCGACCACCAGACCGTGGACGGTCGCGTCGTCGGAGACGGAAAGAAGTCTCGGCTGGTTTCGCGCGACGCGGAATCTTTTGAATACGAATTCGTCGACGATCAGGGACAAGTCGTCCGGGCACGCTCCAAGCGACGAAAAGCAGCCAACGAAGCAGCGGTCACCCGTCAAGCGTCGCGATCCGATCGCGACGCCTCGGGCCAGGTGCGGCGCCGGGTTCATCCGGACGGTCGCACTCGCAGCTCAGTTCCCCTGCGTTCCCAACGGTCCTTTGAAGGGACGTCGCGGCGCGACGGAGCGTCCTCCAGCGCCGTCCACCGGCGTTCGATGGAACCACACTCGCAAGAGCATACTTTCGGAACCCGTCGGGCACCGGAGCAAGACCTCCGGCACTCCGACGGCGGTCGCGAATCGGTCGGCGTGCCGGCGGCCGATGAAGGTGTCGAAGAGCTGCGGTTTTACCTGCAGCGGGAAAGCCCGATCGTGGATGCCCCATCGATCGGCAGTCGCATGGCAGAAAAGCTTGAGGCGATCGAAGTCCACTCTGTCGACGACCTCCTCAACAGTGACCCCGCGGAACTCGCCGAACTGTTGGACCATCGTCGGATCGATGCCGATGTCGTCGCCGCCTGGCAGCATCAGTCGATCCTGGTTTGCCGGATTCCAATGCTTCGCGGACACGACGCCCAGTTGCTGGTGGCGGCCGGAATCACGACTCCGGAAGAAGTCGCCGCTTTGGATCCGAAGGAACTTCTGGAGGTCATCGATCCGATCGCACGCAGCAACGAAGGCAAACGGATCCTGCGTGGCGGAAAACTTCCGGATCTGGCCGAGGTCACCGAGTGGGTGACTTACGCCGGGATGAATCGCGATCTGGTGGCAGCTTAGCCGGACAGCACAGCGGGATTGGCCGGCGGAAACACTCCGCCGGGTCCGGGAAATGCCAGCAAGACGATCCGTTGGGAAAAGCGCTTTTTTTGCCTGCATCGCTTTGCCAAAAACTCGCGGATCGCTTACGCTTCGCCCCCATCACTGGCACTCATTTTTCGGCTGGCCAAAAGGAGTTTGGAATGAGCACTCGAATCCCGTTGAGTCGTGCTGACGAAGAAGCTCGCCTTCGCACCGAGCGATTGGACCTGAGTATTGCGGAGATGGGGTTGTCGGTCCGAACAACCAACTGCTTGGAAGAGACCGGGATCCTGACCGTCCGGGATCTGTTGAACGCCACACCGCAACGTTTGTTGGCGATCAGCAATTTCGGCGAAAAGACTTTGGGTGAAGTCTACGGCAAGCTGGAAGAGCTGGGATTCTATCGACCGAGCCGACGGCCGGAGCAGCCTCGCTGATCATGGTTCGCTTTCCTCGCCCCTATAGCAAGAAACGGGGAAAGCGGTTTATCGGCACGGAGCTGAGAAGCCTGCTGTGGGAAACCGCGTTTTTCAGCGGTGTTTTTCTGGTGGGCGTGTTCGTGTTGTCGCTGGTACTGATCAGCGAACTGGCCACCTGGCACGAACTTCACCCGCTGAAAGAATTCACGAAGCTGCATCCCGATCGTGTCACGCCGCGGGAGCTGCATGGCGGCGGACTGTCCAGTTGGATCTTCGGGATTCTGGGCGTGGCCGCGATCGGCAGTGGAGCAGCGGGTCTGGTCTACCGTCTGGTGCGAGTGGGCGCGAGCAGCGAGCGACGTTCTGCATTTGCCAAACGGGCTTCGTCCATCGAAATCATCGTCCCGGGCGACGAAGGCGTGGAACGCCTGCCGTCGGTCCCGCGCGGCATCTCGCTGACCGACAGCCCTGGCGAGCGGCTGACGTATCGGCTTGCCGCAGAAAGTTCCGCCGGCGGCGAGCTGGTCGGCCCGCTGTTACTGGCGCTCCTGTGGAATGCCGTCTGGTTCGTCTTGCTGGCCGTCGTGGTTTTGGGGTTCTGGTACGGAAGCCCGCGGTACATTCTGGCTGGGCTGTTGATTCCGTTTGCGGGGATTGGGTACTGGTCGTTCCGATTTTTCCTGTCGCAACTGCGCCGTTCGGCGGGTTTGGGACCAACGATCGTCGAAATCAGTGATCATCCGTTGTATCCGGGCCGTCGCTATCGGTTGTTCGTCAGCCAATCGGGCAGGCTCCGATTGCGCCGATTGACCGTGCGGGTCGTCTGTGAAGAGGAGACGGTGTACAGCCAGGGAACAGATGTGCGGGTGGAACGGTATGAAGTTTTTGCTCAGGAAGTCTGTGCAGAGCGTGATGTTCGAGTTGACCCACAAGCCCCTTGGGAGCAACAATTTACTGTCGACTTGCCGCCCAACGTGATGCATTCCTTTGTCGGGGATCACAACGCGGTGCGTTGGAAGGTCATTGTCTCTGGAGAAGCTCGTCCGTGGCCATCGTTCTGCCGAAACTATCCCGTCGTCGTCCACCCACCGGGCTTGCCGCCGAAGCGCAGCCCGCGGTGAGTGTGTCGCTGTGCCGTGAAGACGGCATGTATGAAGGCGGTCGGGAGCTGCAGGCGACTTGGCGAGTCAGTCGCGTCACACTGGACTCATTGGTCGCAATCGAAATCTCGGTGCTGTGGTCGACTGAGGGAAAAGGCGACACCGATTTGCACGTGCACCATTTCGAACGCCTGGACGAGGCCCAAATTCGCCGCCAGGGTTTGGCGGACTCGCAGTTGCTGCGTTGCGAATTGCCGGCGACGCCGTTGAGCTACCATGGGCGGCTGATTCGGCTGCGGTGGTGCGTCCGGATGCGACTGTTTCTTTCGGACGGTCGCGAAATTGTGACCGACCAGCCGTTCTACCTGGTGGCGCCCCGCACGAATGAGAATCGGCCTTCATCGATCGTCGGTGATGAACCACGTCGAGCGTCTTCTCGCGGCCCGTCCCAGTCCTAGATCGGAAGGGCGGACGGCCGATGTTGGCGTCTCGCGCACAACGCTCCAGTCGCGACGCAACGACAGCGATACCACGTCATCGAGTGGACGAGCCATCCTTCTCTCGCTGGTGCTCGACCCTCGTCCAAAGAGGTCGTTCAGCATTCCGAGCCAGAAAGTGACGTGCTTTTCTGAAATTCACCCTCCCTCCGGGAGGGTCAAAGGCGAGGCACGAGCCTTTGGGGAGGGTGTCTTCATCAACCAGCTGAATCCATAGCGCCGGACAGCCCTCCCCGCGTCGTCGCAAACTCCTCCGCGACCCTCCCGGAGGGAGGGTGAAGCAAAGCTGCACGACCTCGAAAAGGAGGGTGAAGTAAATGCTTTCGGGCCGCGCAACCTTGAGTCATTCCGCGTTGTTGGGCCAACCGGTAAACTACGCCCACTCGGCCTCTGCCCCCACCTTCTTGCTGCGCGTTTTGTTTTCATGACGACGACCGAAATCAGGGTCAAGGGTGCCCGCGAGCACAATCTTCGAAACGTCAATCTAACCCTCCCACGTGGCGAACTGGTCTGTTTCTCGGGAGTCTCCGGCAGCGGAAAATCATCTCTGGCCTTTGACACGCTGTACGCCGAAGGACAACGGCGGTACGTGGAATCGCTGTCGAACTACGCCCGTCAGTTCATGGGGCAGATGCCCAAACCGGACGTCGATCTGGTCAGCGGACTGAGCCCCTCCATTTCGATTTCGCAAAAGTCCAGCGGCAACAATCCCCGCAGCACCGTCGGCACGATCACGGAGATCTACGATTTTCTGCGAGTCCTGTTCGCACGGGTGGCGACTCCCAACTGCCCCAATTGCCACCTCCCAATCGCCGCCCAACCGGCCGACGCAATCACGTCGCGAGTTCTGGACCACGATCCGGAGCAAACGATTTGGATCCTCGCGCCGTTGATTCGCAATCACAAAGGCGAATTCCGAGACCTGTTTGAAGACTTGCGCAAGCAGGGATTCACACGTGCCCGCGTCGACAACGAAACCGTGTTGTTGTCCGACCCGCCGCCCCTGGATCGACACCACCGTCACGACGTGGACGTGGTGGTGGATCGGATCGGCGTCGATCAACGTGACCGGGGACGCATCGGCGAAGCCGTCCGCGAAGCGTTGCAGCTTGGTGACGGATCACTGTTTGTCTCGTTGTCCGAACCGAATGACGAATCGGCCGGCCCGGCGAAGGCAGACACTCTTTATTCGTCCAAGTACTCCTGCGCTTCGTGCGGAGAAAGCTTTCGTCCCCCGACGCCACAACTGTTTTCCTTCAACAGCCCCCAGGGAATGTGCGAAGCGTGCGACGGCCTGGGCCACCTGTACACCTTCGTCCCCGAATTGATCATTCCCAACGAAAACAAATCGATCCGAAACGGCGCGATCGCATTGCTGGGTAAATGGGGCGACATCGGCCGCTACCGTCGCCACATCTACAAAGGCTTTGCGACCGCGATGGATCGGTTGCTGGATTTGGAATCGGGCACGATGTTGGAGACCAAGTGGTGCGACCTGCCGGAACGGGCCAGAGAGATCTGGTTGTGGGGAAGTGATTCGACGTACGAGCTGACTTGGCGGGGTGGACGCAAGAGCCGGAAGTACACCGGATCGTTCGACGGCTTCATTCCGGAGCTTCTGGACCGCTATCGAACGACGAAAAACAAGATGCAGCTGCGGCATCTTGAAAAGCACATGAACACCATCCTGTGCGTTGATTGCCAGGGTCGGCGACTGAATCGACAGGCTTCCGCAGCAACCATCACGACAAACTCCGAATCGTTTGCCGACGCGCCGGATCGCTCGCTACCGGAACTGTGCGAACTATCGATCGATCGGCTCAGCAAGTTCTTCGCGGACGTCCAGCTGAGCGGAACCGAAGCGAAAATTGCTGCCGAAGCCCTGAAGGAGATTCGGACGCGGCTGGGATTCTTGCTGGGCGTCGGCCTGGAATACCTGACGCTGGGCCGCACCGCGCCGACGTTGTCTGGGGGCGAATCCCAGCGAATCCGTTTGGCTGGTCAGATCGGCAGCGGGCTGGTTGGCGTCCTGTACATCCTGGACGAACCGTCCATCGGATTGCATTCGCGAGACAATGACCGGTTGATCGAGACGTTGGTGCGGTTGCGAGACGCCGGCAACACATTGATCGTCGTCGAGCACGATGAAGACACGATGCGGGCGGCCGATCGGATCGTCGATTTTGGTCCCGGTCCCGGAGTTCGTGGCGGCCGGATCGTCGGGATTGGTGATGCCGAACAGCTGGGTGACATCAAGAAGAGCGTGACGGGACAGTTCCTGGGCGGAACGCGAAAGATCGAATCCCCCGACACGTTGCGACCGATCGATGGTGAGGTGCAGCTGACCATCCACGGGGCGCGGTTCCACAACTTGAAGAACGTTGACGTCACCTTCCCCTTGGGCACGATGATTTGCGTGACGGGGGTTTCCGGCAGCGGCAAAAGCTCTCTGATCGGCGGGATTCTGGAACCCGCCCTGCGTCGCGCCCTAAACGGCGCGGAGAGCGAGCCGGGGGATCACGATTCGATCGGTGGCCTGGAATTTCTGGACAAAACCATTGCGATCGATCAATCACCGATCGGTCGCACGCCGCGTAGCAACCCTGCCACGTACGTCAAAGTCTTTGACGAGATTCGAAACCTGTACGCGCGGCTGCCGGAGGCCAAGACCCGGGGCTACACGGCCAGTCGCTTCAGCTTCAACGTCGACGGCGGGCGCTGTGCCGCTTGCGATGGAAACGGCGCGACCAAATTGGAAATGGATTTCCTTGCCGACATCTGGGTCACCTGTCCGGTATGCGCCGGCAAGCGTTACAACCGCGAAACGCTGTCGGTCGAATTCAAAGGGGCTTCGATCGCCGACGTCTTGGAGATGGATATCGCTCAGGCGCTGACTCTGTTCAAGAACGTGCCCAAGATTGCGGAGAAGTTGCAAACGCTGGTCGATGTCGGACTGGAGTACCTGAAGCTGGGGCAGCCCTCGCCCACGCTCTCCGGCGGAGAAGCGCAGCGGATCAAGCTTTCCCGGGAGTTGAGCAAACGGGAAACAGGAAAGACGCTGTACGTCTTGGACGAGCCGACAACCGGTCTGCACTTTGCCGACATCGAGTTGTTGTTGCGAGTGGTCCAGGGGTTGGCCGATCGCGGCAACACGGTCGTGATCGTGGAGCACAACCTGGATGTCATCAAAACCGCGGACTTTGTCATCGACCTGGGACCCGAAGGCGGTCAGGGCGGAGGGCAAATCGTCTCTGCAGGCCGACCGATCGACGTCGCCAAATGTTCCAGCAGCTACACAGGCGCGGCGCTCGCCAAAGTGATGGGTGTCCGCCGGCGAAAATCAGCCAAGCAGTCGCTGCCGCCGCGCCGCACCACCAGCCTGGCACCGCCACCGGAGCGCGCAAGGACCCACGTCCTGGTGGATGCCGCGTCGGAGCACAACTTGAAGTCCGTCAGCGCTGAAATCCCGCGTGACGCCATGACGGTGTTCTGCGGCCCCAGCGGTTCCGGGAAGAGTTCGATGGCGATGGACACCATCTACGCCGAAGGTCAGCGGCGATACGTGGAGTCGCTGTCGTCGTACGCAAGGCAATTCATCGGCCAAGTGCAGAAGCCTCGCGTCGAGCGGATCGAAGGGTTGTCCCCGGCGGTGGCTCTGGAGCAAAAGAATCTTGGCCATTCGCCGCGGAGCACCGTCGGGACGGTGACCGAGATCTTCGACTTTTTCAGGATCCTGTTCGCTCGGCTGGCCACCCGCTACTGTCCCGATTGCTCGATCGAAGTAGGAACACAAACGCCCGACGAGATCACCGAAAAGGTCTTGGCGATGCCCGAGGGGACGCGAGCTTTGTTGCTGGCGCCGATCGAGGTTGTCGCGGGCGAGGCCTCCAAAGACACTTGGCAGTCGTTGCGCAGTCAAGGATTTCAGCGGGTCCGCGTCGACGGCCGGACCGTCTCGCTCGAGGACGCCCCCGCCTTGGATCCACGGAAACGTCAGCAAGTCCAAGTCGTCGTGGATCGCGTGACGATTCGTGCGGCTGAACGTTCACGCATCAGCGACAGTGTCGAACAAGCGTTGTCACTGGGCGTCGGTGTGATGGACGTTGCGATCGCCGATGCCGACCGCGAAGAACCAACGTGGGAGACGGTCACCCACAGCCAGCATTTGGTGTGCGGAAACTGCGGGCGATCCTTTCCCACGCTGACCCCCCATCACTTTTCCTTTAACTCGTCGGTTGGCTGGTGTGGCCAGTGCGAAGGTCTGGGAAAACAGACGGGGACCAATCCGGCGGCGTTGATCGATTCACCCACCAAGTCACTCTCGGAGGGCGCGGCGTTGCTGTGGCCCGGGGTCAACCACGACGTCTCGCTTTGGCTGTTGCGTGCCCTGTCGCGGCAAACCGGAATCCCGATCGACGTCCCGTTGGACGATCTGACTTCCACCCATCGACGGATCCTGTTCCACGGAACCGGCGAACGCTGGATCGAAGTCCGCCAAAGCGATGCCAAACCCGGTTCCGAATCATCCGCCCGTCTATTCCGGTACCAATTCAAGGGTTTTTATCCGGCGCTCGAAGAAGCTTCTCGGTTGACGCCGGGCTTACGCGGGAAGCTGGAACAGTTCGTCGACGAAATCGATTGCAGCGCCTGCAACGGATCGCGATTGCGTGACGAGTCCTCCGCCTGTCGCTTTCGCGGGCACACGATCACGGACCTGGTGCACATGCCGCTGGACCGACTGGCCGACGTCGTGACCTCCTGGAAACTCGATCGGCGCGAGAAGAAGATTGCCGGCGAGTTGTTGCGGGAGATTCAATCGCGGACGCAATTCCTGTTGGACGTCGGTCTGAATTATCTGACGCTCCATCGTGGTGCGGCAACGCTTTCCGGAGGGGAAGCCCAACGAATTCGATTGGCCGCGCAGCTGGGCAGCGGATTGTGCGGCGTCCTGTACGTTTTGGACGAACCAACCATCGGGCTCCACCCCCGCGACAATCTGCGTCTGCTCTCTGCGCTGCACCGCCTGCGTGACCTGGGCAACACGCTGCTGGTCGTGGAGCATGATCGCGACGTGATCGCGGGCAGTGACTACTTGTGCGATTTCGGGCCGCGGGCCGGACGGCACGGCGGCCGGATCGTCGCCAGCGGGGCCCCCAACCGTTTGATGCCGGCCGAACAAAGCGTCACGGCCGGCTACATCGACGGTACCAAGCGGATCCCCGTCCCGGCATCACGTCGCCCGGTTCTGACCACCGGCGGCCAGCCGATGGTCGAATTCTTGAAACTGATCGGCGCCTCCGAGCACAATCTTCGGGACGTCGATTTGAATCTTCCCCTGGGTGTCTTGACGGTGGTCACCGGCCCGAGTGGCAGCGGCAAAAGCACGTTGATTGAGGGAACGCTGTTTCCGATTCTGGCCAAACGTCTGCACCGCTTGCGAGTCAAACCCGGCAGACACGAAAAGATTGAAGGGTTGCGACACATCGACAAGGTGATTCGTGTGGACCAGACGCCGCTGGGCAACACTCCCAGCAGCAATCCGGCCACCTACACGGGTGTCTTTGACGCGATCCGTCAGCTATTCGCTTCGATCCCCGAAGCGGCCGAACGGCGGTTCACAGCCCGCACGTTCAGCTTCAATGTGACCGGAGGGCGTTGTGAGACGTGCGAAGGCAGTGGCCAGCGACGGATCGAAATGCACTTCCTGCCCGATGTCTGGGTGCCATGCGAAGAGTGCGATGCGCGTCGCTACAACGAAGACGTGTTGGAGATCAAATACCACGGCAAATCGATTGCGGACGTGCTGGAGATGCCTTGCGGGGAGGCCGTCGACTTGTTTGCGTCCGAACCTCGCATCGTGCGCGTGTTACAGACCCTGTGTGACGTGGGTTTGGACTACGTCACTCTGGGACAGTCAGCCCCCACGCTATCCGGCGGCGAAGCGCAACGCGTCAAGCTGGCGTCGGAACTGGCGCGCCCCGGAACCGGCAACACCCTGTATGTCCTGGATGAACCGACAACGGGCCTGCACTTTGACGACATCGCCAAGTTGATGGACGTGATTCAGCGGCTGGTCGAACTTGGCAACACGTGCGTGGTGATCGAACACAATCTGGACGTCATCAAATGCGCCGATTGGATTATCGACATCGGACCGGGTGCCGGTCGGGACGGAGGCGAAATCGTCTTCGAAGGCACGCCGGAGCAACTGGCCGAAACCGCAACGTCGAAGTCGGCCGCGCCCGTTTCAGTGACCGCGTCGTACGTCGCCGATGCGCTGCGTCAAACCGCTGAAAAGGCTGACTCCGATGGCCTGAAGAACCGCGGTCCGAAAAACCAACGTGCAAACGCTCAGATCCGCATTGACCAAGTCTCTTCGACCACGTCGAAAGGATCCCGCACCGCCAAGCGTCGCGAGAGCACTGCCAATCGTTCCACCGCGCGTCCGGCCGCATCGCACGACGGCGGGTCGGTCTGGAAGACGTTGGGACGCAAGTGGCATTCGCTGCCAAAGGGGTTCAAGAATAACGACCAACCCGAATGGCCGATCAAGCTGCCCGAGCGGCTGTTCGATCAAATCGAAAAGATCGCCGGCGACGACTGTCTCCGGATGGCGGCCCCGGATCGCGTCGACGTGGTCGGCCCCGACGGCGACATCAAGCTGTCGATCCGAACGCGTGATCTGGATTCGGTGAAAATCGTTTCGCCGGACGCCATCGCCGAAGGGGAAGCGGAACAGTTGCAGGACAGCAAGATCCAGGTCTCCAACGGCAACGACGCGACCACGCTATCGATCAATCGGTTGGGGCAGGCCACCAAGCCGGCACTCCGTCGGTTTCTCAAGCGGCAACTGACTTGATTCTCGATGATCACGGCCCAATCGCTTTCCGACTGTGAACCTGCATTGCGCGCGGCGATGCAAGCCGGCGCAGTCGATGCAAAAACGACGGGCCGGATGCGCTCCCAATTGGGAACGGAAATGGCGGCCGTGGTGCTGGAGACCGCTCGGCTTCAAGCCAAAGCGATCGCCAAACTGGGAAGCGGTACCTGGTGGGTGACCGAACGGGCGTTACAGCAAGCGACGACCAGGCCGGTGGCCGAGTTCAAGGCACGATTGCTGTCCGGTGCGTCAGAAGTGTTCGATTTGTGTTGTGGCATCGCTGGCGATGCGTGCGCGTTTTTGCGGGCGCCAGGGTTGGCGGACACTTCCATGACAGCGGTGGACCGTGATCCGGTGATGGCGGCCATGGCCGCGGAGAACCTGCGATTGAACGGCAATGTTTCCGCCGCGTCGCAGGTCCGGGTGCGATGTGACGATGTTGGTCGCCTTTCCATCCCGTCTTCGGCAACGATCCATTTGGATCCCGACCGACGCCAAGGCAGCGCGAGAAAGACGCGTCCCGACGATTACTCACCGGACTGGGACGTGGTCGAAAGGCTGCTGGAGGCCTGCCGCGGCGGAATCGTCAAGCTTGCCCCGGCGGCCACCGTCCAGGACCATCCGCTGCGTCATCGGCTGTGGATCTCTTCGGCGAAGTCGGTTCGTGAACAGACATTGCTGACCGGTGACGTTGTGTCAGCCGCTGAACGTGACTTGGGTTGGGAGTTGCCGCCCGGCGGGCGCTCGGCCGTTCTGCTTTCGGGGACGGCTCCGCCAGCAGTCTTTGGTGGGCAGCCCGATTTGGACGTGGACGTCGCCGATCAACCGGGCCGATACCTCGTGGATCCCGACGCTGCGATTCGAGCTGCAGGTCTTACCCAAGCATTCGCCGTGTCGCACGGATTGCGAACGCTGGGGGGCCCCAGCGGGTTCTTGACGGGCGATGCGATCGACCCTGCAGCCATGCGAACACTTGCCGTGTGCGAAGCCGTGGACTGGTTTGGAGCCTGCGACGATCGAAAACTCCGCAAACTGCTACGTGCACGCAACGAGTATCCCGAACGGGTGAAGGCACGTGGCGTTGCAGAGAACCCGAACGAACTGGAACGCCGGTACCGAAGCTGCGGCGACCGACCGATGACTCTGTGGCTAGGACGTTTGGGACGCCGACAGTATGCCGCGATCACACGCGATGCTTCGTGAAAACATCTCACGGAAACCGCCAGGTGGCGACGTGCGCCCGGAAGTGCCGTTCCGCCGTGACCACGACTTACAGACAGTGCCTTTTTCAAACAGAGCTTTTTTGGAGCTAGGGCTTTTTTCCGTCAGGCTCCGGTCACGCAGCCGCGGCCAAACGAAGCCGGCACCGCGGATTCGTTTCCACGGGCTCCCTCCCGGGGGGCATGCTCTCTGACAGGTGTCCCGGCATCCGCCCTGGACGCAATTCGCCAGATTTGCGGGCAATCAGCGGGGTTTTCTGGAGGGATTCTGTCCAGCTCGTTGACGAGCCAGGGGCTTTGGTGGACCATCATTGCGTGCTCTGACTTGGACGCATCGTGAGAGGCTGGACCAGGGCAGAACCAGTGGACGATCGGTTGTTCTCCTCCCAGCGAAGGTGATTCATGGCTGTTGTTTCCTGTCCAAACTGCGACGAAAAGGTGCGGCTGCCCGTTGAAACGCTGCCCGCGGCGAGTTTGGTGGAATGTCCCTGGTGTGGAGAGCGGCTGCCGAAGACGGACTGGTTGGGAAAGTTGCCACCGCTGGCGAAATTGTATTCCGCCGACGGAGAGCTCATTGAGAACGTCCCACCGATGACGGGTGGTGATTTCTCCAACGAACGAGCCTCCCAGGAGCCGGGACTCTACGAACAGAGCTCTTACGAACAGATGCCTTACGAACAGGGGCGACAGGAGGGCAGCAACGAATCCTCTCTCCTGGCGGAGCTGGATCAATCTGCCATCGTCGCCGAACAACCGCTGATGCATCCTGTCTCGATCGCCCCGGATCCGTCGTCAGACGATTGGGCCGAGGGTTCCCCTGGCGACGGCTCGCCGGAACTGGACCGCTCATCAGCCGACCAAAGCGATGAATTTAGTTACTCCGATGCCGATGAAGAACCGGAGGATCCGTTTGCAAGAGAAGACTCACTTGAGGCTGCGAGCGATCAACAGGCTGACATTGACCGCGTCGACCGGGAATTAGACGAACTGGAAGTGGAAGAGTCAGCCGGTGACGAGGCCGACCGTGAGCACCCGCCGAGTTTCTTAGACGACTTGGTCCCCGAAGAGGTGGACGCCAACGGCCAGGGCACGACCGCCGCATCCGCGCCGGTTATCGACATCCGCGAGAAGGCGGCTCGCCGCGACAGTGTTCCGTTCGCGGAGACGCCTCCGATGCGCCCGATCCGCAAGCCATCTCAGTCTCCCGTTCGCACGGTCGCGAAGATCGTGCTGGGAGGTCTGTTGGCGGTGCCCCTCGCTGGCTTGATCTTGCTGGTCGCCGGTCGCGCCCCCAACCTGGGCTTTTATCCCTTCGACGGATCCTTCAGCGGCGATGGGTCGTCCGTCGCCCGACGCGCGGCGCCGCCCGTTTCCGACAGGCCCGACCCCAGCAACGAGTCTCGCAAACCCCCGATGGGCACCGTGCTGCCGGACCCGACCGACGAGGAGGCAGGCAATCCGGCGGCCGATCTTTCAACGACCCAAGACGACGACCAAGAGACGGCCTTGAGTGAAGAAGCGGCAGGGGAACTGTTCCGGCCAGGCGATGCTTCCTCCTCGGTCCAGGAAGACAGTTTCACGCCGCGGACGGACGCATCGAGCGATGCCAATCCCTCGAGCGATGCCAATCCCTCGAGCGATGCCAATCCCTCGGGCGATGGAACTCTTTCCGGCGATGACGCAACTGGCTCGGCGCCGCTGGCCGATGGCTTCATTCCGGCCGAACGCCGGTCGGAGTCCCCTGCCGAACAGGGCACTCCCACCGAACAGGCAACCGAACTTGATTGGCCGGAACCGAATCGCGATCCGCCGGCAAACGACTCGTCGCCCCAAGAACAGCCCCCGCAGGACGACCTGAACAATTCGCTGCTGGTGTTTCCGAACGAACCGCCGCAGGCGAATCCTTCACCGGCGGGGAACGAGGCCGAGTCTCAGCCAAGGGAGCCAGCCACCCCGGCAGACCCGGCCGCGGAGTTGGCTGAGCTTTTGGGCGGTCCGACGCTGGAGAACCAGCCTTCGGAACCGACCGAGGACGAATCGCCGATGGAGGCGGAATCCGACGCTTTGGGCCAAACCGACCCGTCCACCCCCGAGGAACCGAACCCCGAGCCGGACACCGGCGACGACGTTACACAGCAGCCAGCGATTGCCGAGATTTCCGACGTCGACAACGAAAACGGCGGTATTGAAACTCCATCCGATTCGGCCCAGCCTGGCCTCGGGATGCAGTTGCCGCCAAGTGATTCCGACGCCCAAGAGGGCGCCGATGGAAACGCGGGTCCGGCGGCGCCGGCAGCGAACAATACCAAGCTCGCCGATGGTGGATCGGCCGCGGCCATCCGCGTATCGGAAGTCGATGACCCGGCGGTCAAAGATGCCTGTCAACAGGCGCTCGCATCCATCGAAAAACTGCGAGAGAAAAATAACCGTGGCGAAGCCTTGAAGCAGAAGGAGCTGGCGACAGCCTATCGTGAACTGACTCGAGTCGCGGATCTGGACGCGCTGCAAACCAGTCCCTGCGTGTCGGAGCTACTCTCGGAACTGTCTGAGCCCGCGTTCCTGGAGCCATTTCAGGCACTCGCGAGCGAATGGATCTCTTGGGATCGGCGGACGACGCGCGGGGTGCTGCTGGTGGGCCGGTTGACGCGCGAAGATCCGCAGACGATGCGATTGCAATCGCCCGACGATCGTCCGGTCGTCATTGTCGCCGACGACGTATCCCAATGGCCGACGGACCAGCGGATGATCATTCTGGGACAGATCGAAAGCACCGATCCGACCCGCATTCGCATCCGTGCCGGCGAAATCCTTCCCTGATACCGCTGTTGCGTCGACGATTCGCGGCCCAAGTTGTGACACCGTCGCCCGGCGGTGGATGGCGGAGGCCGCCAACACCACCAAAGCGTTGGAGCGTCGGGACTTCAAGCGGAATGCCGGCTGTGTTCGGCATCGTGAGGCGATGGGGGGCTGCGACGGTTGCGATCGACTTCGGCACTGACGATAATTCTGCGACTCCTCCTCCCATCAAACGTCTCCAGACAGAGAGCATCATGGATCGCCGAAACTTTTTGGCCGGGTCCGCTTTGGCGGCCACCTTCACCGCTACGGCCGCCAATGCATTCGCGGTGCAAGGCGACAAAAAACGACGGGTCGGGCTGATCGGCTGCGGCTGGTATGGCAAGTGCGATTTGTTGCAACTGATGAACATCGAACCGGTCGAAGTCGTTTCTTTGTGCGACGTCGATTCGAAGATGCTCGATGAATGTGCGGACCTGATCGCTTCACGTCAAAACTCCAAACAGCGACCTCGCACTTACGCGTCTTACGTCGACATGCTGGCGGAAAAAGATCTGGACATCGTCCTGGTCGATACGCCGGACCACTGGCACGCCTTGCCGATGATCGCGGCGCTGGAATCGGGCGCGGACGTCTGGGTTCAAAAACCGACCGGCGTCGACGTCCTGGAAAGCAAAGCGATGCTGGACGCCGCCCGGCGGACCAACCGAGTCGTCCAAGTCGGCACGCAACGTCGCAGCACGCCACACTTGATCGAGGCCAAGCAACGCGTCGTCGACGCTGGATTGCTGGGCGACGTCGCTCACGCGGACGTCTGCTGCTACTACCACATGCGTGCCAAGGCCAATCCGCCGGACACCAACCCGCCGCCAAACCTGGACTACGAAGCCTGGACGGGCCCGGCCCCCATGCGTCCCTACAACGAACTGGTGCACCCGCGTTCCTGGCGAGCGTTCATGGAGTACGGCAATGGCATTGTCGGCGACATGTGCGTTCACATGCTGGACATGGTCCGCTGGCAACTCGGGCTGGGTTGGCCAAAACGCATCAGCAGCAATGGCGGCATTTATGTCGATCCCAATTCAAAGGCCAATATCACCGACACGCAATCGGCCAGCTTCGAATTCGATGAAATGAACGTCGATTGGATCCACCGGACGTGGGGCTCGTCCCCCGATCCGGACTATCCCTGGGCCGGGATCATCTACGGTGACAAGGGCACGCTGAAGATGGACGTGCACAAGTACGAATTCATCCCGCTACGCGGCGGCGAAAAGCTGTCGGGCAAGGCCGTCATCGAAACCGACCAGTACCCAACCGACGTGACCGACCAGCGCGATTGGCGATTGGAGCTGCATGTCGCGTCGGCAATTCGTGGGCACATGCGAGATTTCTTGAACGCGATTGACAACCGGTCCAAGCCGGTTGCCGATATCGAACAGGGCCACATCTCCAGCGCCTCCTGCATCATGGCCAACGTGTCCATGGACTTGGGCCGAACGCTGGAATTCGATCCGGAAACGCACACGGTGGTCGGAGACGAGGAAGCGACCGAGTCGCTCAAACGCCCCTACCGCAAACCGTACGTGCATCCCAGCGAATCCACCGCCTGAGTCGCACCGGTGCGGCACGTCTGCGCCAGCCAGGCAACGGAGACGCGGTGACACGATTCGCCCAGCAAAGGCGGAAACCGTGAAGCTGGAAACACCGCAACCAGGTTCAGGCGGGCAAGCGGGCCCGCTGGACGCGATGGTTGTTGCTGTCCAGAACGTGCATGCGGTTATGCGAGTCGATCACCATGCCCCAGGGCTGGTACAGTTGACCGACTTCAAAGCCGGCTGATCCCCAGACGGCGATCGGTGTTCCATCGGCCGCCAGTCGTTGCACGCGCTGATTTCCATATTCGCACACCAGCAGGCTGCGATCCTGAGCGATTGCCAAATCGTAGGGGTAGTGGAATTCTCCCGGCAGCGACCCTTCACTGCCCCAGACGTCGATGAATTCTGGCGTGCCGTTGGACAAATCGAATCGCTGGATGCGGTGATTGCAGGCGTCAGCAATCCACAGCACGTTGTCGTCGACCATCAAGCTTTGTGGCCGCAAAAACTCTTTCTTCTCGCGGCCGGTGCCTCCCCATTGCAGCATGAACCGGCCGTCGGGATCGAATTTTTGGATCCGGTCGGAATCTCCGTATTCGCCGATGTAGTAACAGCCTTCGTGATCGCAGACGGCGTCGGTGACAAACGCGAATTCACCGGGATGCCGGCCCGCGGTCCCACCGATTTCGTGGTCCTCCAACCGTTCCCCGTCCAACGTGTAGACCAGCATTCGGTAGTAATGGGTGTCCGCGACCAACAACAGATCGTCATCGGGGCGTTCGGACTTCCGGATCGCCAATCCCGTGGGACGGCCGTTTTTCGTTTGTGGGGTTCGCCATTGCCGCAGCCAATGACCGTCGCGATCGAACACCTGGATGCGGCCCGTCGTGTCGACGATGTACAACTGGTCGCGGCGATCGATCGTGATGGCCCGCGGCTTTAGAAACCGTCCTTCGCTCTGTCCTCGGCGTCCCCACACCAGTTCGACTTCGCCGGCTGCCCCCAGCGAAATGCATCCGGGGACCGATCCCGTCACGACGGCCAGGGCGGCGGAACCGCGCAGGAAATTCCGGCGACTGGAGCCGATTGCCGACCGATCAGCGGCCGTTGACTTGGAAAGCGACGTTGGACGAACTGTCGCGGAGCGGGGACGAAACTTCAAGGGCGGGCCTGAGGCGGCGGAGCGAAGAAAGCAGCAGAGCGAGCGGGGTTCCCGCTTCGTCCGGTTGTGGAATTATTTTGACCATTCCTAAAATGAGCCGCAACAGATCCGCACGTCACCGCCATAATAGACCGTCGGTTTTTATGACTCAGATTTTGGACCTTCGCGACACCGACGATCCGCGAGACATTGTACACCGAACCGTTCAGGCACTGACCGAGGGTCAGGTCGTGGGCCTTCCCACCGACACGGTGTACGGGCTGGCGGCACACGCCTTGAATGCGTCCGCCGTCGAGAAAATAGTGGAAATCAAGGGGCGAGGAGACGCCCCAATGGCGATTTCGGTTCGAAGTCGGCAGGCGGCAGAAGATTTTTTTTGCGAATCGTCGCCCATCGTGCGGCGTTTGAGTCACCGATGTTGGCCCGGACCGTTGACCCTGGTAACCCCCTGTGAGCATCCCCATTCGGCCGTCGGGCAGTTGCCGCAGACGGTGCGGCAACGGATCGTCGGGCCGGGAGGTGGGATCGGATTCCGGGTGGTCGAAAACCGAATATTACAGGCAATTCACCGATTCATGGCCGCACCCCTCGTCCTCACCAGTGCGAATCTGTCCGGCCAGCCGGCTCAATCGACCGCCGAAGGGGTGGCCGCCCAACTGTCCGACCGACTGCCATTACTCTTGAACGACGGCCCGACACGTTATGGTGGGGCATCAACGGTTGTGCGGGTCGTCGGCAATCGTTGGGAGATTTTGCGTGAAGGAGTCATCGAACGGGCCGCCATGAATCAATTTGTCAAACCGGTGATCGTGATGGTGTGCACCGGCAACACCTGCCGAAGCCCGATGGCGGAAACCTTGATGCGCGAGATGCTGCGTCAAAAACTTGGCCGCGAAGACGCCGTGCGCGTGCTGTCGGCCGGCGTGGCCGCATCGACCGGGCAATGCGCCAGTCAGCAATCGATTGAGGTCATGGGCGAACGGCGACTGGACCTGACCGGCCACGCCAGCCAGCCGCTGGGTGACGAAATCATGAATGTTGCCGATCTGGTGCTGACGATGACCCGCTCTCACCGGGCGGCGATTCTGGCGGCTTGGCCGGAGATGCAGGATCGGGTGTTCACGCTGCGGTTGGACGGGGGAGACATTTCGGATCCCATCGGCATGCCGGTCGACGCCTACCGGCAGTGCGCCGCTCAAATGGAGAAGGAGTTGCAGCAATGGTTGGAACGTCTGGATGATCAGTTTTTTCCTCAATCATCTGACGGAGATGAGGAGTCTGCGTGATGCAAATTTGTATCGGAAGTGACCACCGCGGAGTGCACATCAAGTCGCGCTTGATTCAAGCCCTGCAAGCGAAGTCATTCGAAGTGATCGACGAAGGGACGCACGGCGACGCATCGGTCGACTATCCCGATTTTGCCGAAGCGGTCGCGCGTCGCGTCAGCGAAGGCAAAGCGGATCGCGGCATCTTGATTTGCGGGACCGGTATCGGCATGGCCATCACCGCCAATAAGTTTTCAGGCGTTCGCGCTGCGGCCTGTTACGACGAAGTGATGGTCGAAATGAGCCGACGTCACAACAACGTCAATATTCTGTGCCTGCCCGGAGACTTGATCGGCGAACGTTCGATCGATGAATTGGTTTTGATGTGGCTGCAGACGGAGTTTGACGGCGGACGCCACGCCGACCGGATTGAAAAGATCGAACGGATCGAAAAACGGCACGCTTCGGCGTCGCCAACCGAAGTCGAAAACAGTGCGGCGACGGTGGATCATTCGGCCCCATGATCGCGTCCTGGTCCGACCTGATCGGCAACCCCCAACTAAAAACCTGGTTTCAATCCGCCATCACGCAACGTCGTTTTGGAGGCAGCTTCCTGCTGGTGGGGCCTCCCGGTGTCGGCAAGCGGAGCGTCGCCACGTTGCTGGCCAAAACGCTGCTGTGCACCGAGCATCCCCCGGAACGGATGGATCCGTGCGGCCGGTGCGAAGCCTGTGTTCAGGTCCAGGCAGAAACCCATCCGGATGTCATTCGTGTCCGAAAGCCGGCCGACAAAACCGTGATCCCGATCGACCTGCTGATCGGGCGACCCGATGTTCGGATGCAAGAAGGCTTTTGTCGCGATGTGCGACTGAGCCCGTATTGCGGAAAGCGAAAAATCGCGATCATGGAAGACGCCGACTATCTGAACGAAGAAGGCGCCAATTGTTTGCTCAAGACGCTGGAGGAGCCGCCGTCGGATGCGGTGATCCTGCTGGTGGGAACCAGCGAGCAGAAGCAGCTCCCCACCATTCGCTCGCGCTGCCAGGTGATCCGCTTCGCGCCGCTTTCGGAAGCGGATGCGGCACAGCTGATCGGCCAGGTGCACCAGGTCGATGCCAGTCCGAAAGAGATCGCCGACGCGGTCGAAGTGGCCGCCGGCGACATTTCCGTCGCGCTGCGTCTGCTGAGCGAGGAAAGTCGCAGCTTCCGATCGGCGTTGGTGGGTGCACTGGGACAGCCCTACCCGGATCCGATCGCGATCCGCCGAATCGTCAACACGCGGGTGGACGAAGCCGGAAAAGACGCGCCCAAGAAACGGGCAATCCTGCGGGACGTTTTCTCGATTTCCGTTCAACACTACCGCAAGTTGATGCGCGACGAAGCATTCGAATCGGCGGCCCGGCCGATCACCCTGGCGCGGCTGGACCGCAGCATCCGAGCCGTTCGTGAACTGGACCGAATGGCGAATGTGTCGACCCTGATCGACTGCTTCGCCGCGGACATTGCGACCGGGCAAACCGGCGATCGTGGCGAAATCGGATCCTGACGACTTCGAATCGTGCGACCGATCTCAGGCCCGGCCGCTCTGCATGCCCGCCGGACCAAGCGAACACCGGGACCGTGCGTCTTCAGACAATGGCCTGATAGAGTCCCATCTAAAACTGATGGCCTTTCTGCGGACCGTCTTGAGTCAACGTCAAGATCTCCGGTCCTTCCTCGGTCATCAACACGGTGTGTTCGAATTGGGCTGACGGACGACCGTCTTTGGTGCGGACCGTCCAACCATCGGCTTTGTCGCAGCGGGCGTACCGGGTGCCGGCATTGATCATCGGTTCAACCGTGAAGCACATCCCGGGATACAGACGGTCAATCCGACTCTGGCGATTGGGGAAGTGGGGAATCGACGGATCCAGATGGAATTGACGTCCCAGGCCGTGTCCTACGTATTCCCGCACCACGGAGAACCCGCGGCGGTGAGCCTCCGGAACAATCGTTTCCCCAATCTTGGAAACGGTGCAACCGGGTGTCAGGGCGTCGATGGCCAGGTGCATGCAGTCGAAGGCACACTGCGTGACCGCACGACGCTCCTCGGAAACGTCTCCGATCAAAAACGTTTCGCTTTGGTCGCCATGCCATCCATCGACGACCGTGGTAATGTCGATGTTGACGATGTCGCCTTCCTGCAGAATCTCGTCCTTGGGAATGCCGTGACAGATCACCTCGTTCAGACTGGTGCAGCAGCTCTTGGGGTAATTCTGGTAGCCAAGGGTCGCCGGCTTGTGCCCGTGATCCATGGTCCACTGAAAGACCATTTCGTCGATCTTTTCCGTGGCCATCCCGGCGTGCACGTGGGGGCGGATAAAATCCATCAGGGCCGCGTTGACCTGTCCGGCACGTCGCATGGCCGCCTGCTGGCGACTATTGAGGATCAATTTCTTTTGCTTCTGCAGCATTTCGGTCAAGGTGATTCAAAGTCCGGCGGGGAAGCCGCCAAGGTGCGGTGAACAATCATCGAGGTCATGGAAACGCCAGTGCCGATCGCGGTTGCAGCCACCGGGGGTGCCCGTTCCATGACGCGTCCAATTCTAGCCGTTGCCGCGGCGGATGGTGACACCTGGCCGGCCGCCGCCACATTGTCGGACGCCCGCCAATCCGGGCAACTACAATGTCGGCGGATCCACTGTATCCCAGGTCGCCTGCCACCCAGCTTCTGTGTACCCGTTCCTGTCTGGCAGGGCCTGCCGCGGTCGCCGGACGGCGGAAAGACGCGCGTGGCGATCCCAGCGACACGTCTTCAGACCAAGCAGTTTCAGACAAAGCACAGACCAGGTTCGGCACATGGCCGCAGTGGAGGCACCGCGCGTTGGCCCTTACCGTTAAAAAAAGGAGCAAGTTCCACCGCGCCAATCCGCTGGCCTCGAACCGCGATCGGGGCGCTTCCGACGTCGCTTATCGTAGCAATTTGCCAGTTGGGATCGTAGAACGGAATCTTCGGGCCGGAAAGTTTTTTGCTTCCATGGACGAATCTTCCTCCCGACGGCAAGAGTGGGGTCGAAGGAGACGAATATGCCGGTGATCCGTGTTTGGGGGGCCGCTCAGGGGAAATCGCCCCGGTCGCACGGTTCGCAAAACGGGCGGGCTAGATTTGAAAGGGGTAAATCCGTTCCGGCGGCAGAAACCCTCCGCGTTCAAAGGGGTTATAGCCTATAGAGAACTGCCGCTTTTTGCGTCCAAAAGACGCGGCCGATCGCCCACTCGGCGATCGACTATTTTGGGGGCGGTTTCTTGTCTGCTGAAAAAACCTCGTTCCTTTACCGCATCACACCGCTCGAGTCGTCGCGACTGTCCAATAATGCGTTTTCCTTATCAATCACTGTTTGGTTCGGCGCCCCGCCACACCGCCTACGGCAAAGTCACCCAGGTGACTTCGGTGCGGACCTCCGGCATCGGTTCCAGGCGGTCGATCACCGGCTTCCTGGTGCTGCTGATGTTGGGGACTTGTCCGGTCCTTTTCGCGCAAGAATCGACTCCGGAGACGGCTGCGGACGCCACCCCGGCTGCTGAGGCACCCGCTGCTGAGGCACCGGCTGCTGAGGCGCCCGCTGACGATCCCCTGCCGGCCGATTCCGAGTCTTCGGCTTCGGAAACGCGTGAGGGCGACGCCCCGCAGGCTGGCGATGCCACGTCCAACCAGCCGATCGGTGAGGCTCGCGGCGAGGATGTGACGCCGGACGAAGCGGCGCGAATCCTGTTGGACGAGCTGGATCGCCCGAACGAGGAAATGTTGCGGTTCAACTTCACCGGTGCCAGTTGGAAAGACGTCCTGGACTGGCTGGCAACCGAGGGCGATTTGTCGCTGCAAATCGACCGCTATCCGACCGGCTCCATTTCGTTCGTCGACCGGACGCGGTTGTATTCGGTCAGCGAGGCCTTGGACCTGCTCAACCGGCTGCTGCTTGATCGCGGGTACGCCCTGGTGCGCCGCGGCCGAATGCTGTTCCTGGTGGATTTGGAGGTCGAGAACGCGGATAAGTTGATCAGCGAATTGGCCGAACTGGTGATGCCTGAGGATTTGGAGTATCGCAGCAAGAGCGACATCGTGACGTCGGTCTTTCCGCTCGGCAGCATGACTCCCGATGAAGCCAAGGAACAACTGCCCCAACTGGTCGGGCCTTGGGGACGCGTGGTCGTGCTGGACAGCGCGCGGCAAGCCAAGGTCACCGAGCGGGCTGAGAAACTGTTGGCAATCCGCGAGGTCATCCAGCAATCGGCCCAGCAAGTTCACGAGATCAAATTGCAATACCGCGGTGCCGAAGAATTGCTGCAGACCGCCCGTCCGCTCCTGGGCCTGGAAGCCGGCGAAAACTCCAACGACGACATCCGCATCTCGATCGGCCTTTACGGCGACCGGATTTATGCCACGGGGCTGCCATCGAAAATCAGCATCCTTGAGAACCTGGTTTCCAAGGCGGATCAACCGTTGGAAAGTTCCGGCGATACCGACGAAACGGAAGTCGTGCGCCCGATCTTCCAATCCCACAACGTTCGCGTCGCCGACCCGGCCACGGTGTTCGAAGTCTTGCAAACCTTGTTGCAGGACGAGCCGGGCACGCGCGTTGCGATCGATCCTTCCACCAATGCGATCATCGCTTTGGCGACACCGACCGTTCATCAACAGATCGACGAAGTGATCAACAAGATGGAAGGATCCGGCGAGAACTTTGAGGTATTCCAACTCAAACGGATCGACCCGGCTCAGGCCCTCCTGACGATCAACAAGTACTTTGGCGTGACCGAGGAGAATCCCACGGGGCCGATCGTTGACGGGGATCCCAACACCGGAAAGCTGTGGGTCCGGGGCTCTTCCGACGAGATCACTCAAATCAAACGACTGTTGGATGAATTGGACGGCTCCAGCGCGACGGGCGTGCTGAGCGGCAAGGTCCGCACGTTGCCGATCAGCGGGAAACAGGCTGACGATGTGCTGCGACAACTGCAGTTGTTCTGGCGAATGACGGGCCGCGAAAACGCGATCCGTGTCGTCACTCCGGGCGGAGAAATGCAGAACAACGGGATTCGTGAACGGCGCATCTACCGTGAACCGAGTCGCGGCGAAACCGAATCCGAACCGGAAAGCGTTCCCACCGGCGCCGGCGACCTGGACGCCTCGCGTTATCAGCCCCGCAAGGATTACTACCTGACGCAAGCTCCCGTGCCGACGGCCGCGGAAGCCGAGGCAACGACGGACCCGACGGCCGCGACCGCCGCATCACGCGACATCCTGATCCAAGTCACGCCCGGCGGTTTGCGGATCGCGTCGGATGACACCGAAGCGTTGGACGAACTTGAAGATCTGCTTTCGCAACTGGCCGGTCCGTCGACGACCCAAGACGAATTGCCCACGATTTTTTGGCTGAAGTACATCAAGGCCGACGTGGCGGCGGACCTGATTGCCAGCGTCCTCGGCGGCATCGAATCCGGCGGCTCGTTGACCGACACGCTGACCGAAGGTTTCGGCGGCGGCATGCTGGGTGGACTGATGGGACTGGCTGGCGGTGGCGGCGGTGGCGATAGCTCGTCGGCCAAGTCGATCCTGACGACGACCGGTTCGGTCAACATCGTTCCGGACCTGCGTCTGAACGCCTTGTTCGTTCAAGCCAATGCCATCGATCTGCAACTGATCGAGATGGTGTTGGAGAAGATTGACCGCGAGGAGAGCCCGGAAAACATCGAATTGACATCCACTCCGCGAATGATCCCCGTGCTCCATCAAGATGCCGCGGCCGTTGCCAAGGTCGTCAAGGAAGTGTTTGCCGATCGGATGGCGCAGGCCGAGCAGAACCAAGGTGGCGGCGGACGTGGCGGCCAGCCTTCTCCGCAAGAGTTCATCGCCGCCCTCCGCGGCGGCGGACGTGGCGGACGTGGCGGCGGCGGCAACGACGGGGCCAAAAGCGAACGGACCAAAATCACGGTCTCGGTCGACACACAAAGCAATTCCTTGGTCGTCTCGGCACCGCCGCAAGACTTTGAAGACATCCGCCTGCTGGTCGAGGCACTGGACGAAGGCGGCAAGGTCAATGAAGTGACGACGATGGTGGTTCCGATCCCGGGAACCGTCAATGCGAATTCGATGTTCCAAGCGTTGGAAGCCGTGTTAGGAAAGAAAGCAGAAACCAAGAGCGATTCCAGTTCCAATTCCAATTCCGAAGACCGTGGGCGAGGTTCGGGCAACGAAAACGCATCCGACGCGGCTGACGAATTCCGGCGTCGGATCGAGGCCTTCCGGGCCATGCGCGGCGGCGGCGGACCTCCCGGCGGAGGCGACGGGCCTCCCGGTGGCTTTGGCGGCGGGCGTCCCGGCGGATTCGGTGGCTTTCCTGGTGGCGGTCGCGGCGGACAGCGCGGCGGCGGGCGGGGACGCTAGCCGATCGCTCAACCGCGACGCGGCTGGAATAGAAGCTGACGCGCCATGACGACGCGACTCGGCCTTCAGGACCGCATCACAGGGCTCCGTCCATAAGCCCTGTTCGTGAGGTCGTGTTCGTGAAGGCCCTGGCGGTGAGCTTCGTCCACGGGATCCGCTACATTGGAAAACCGCATTCCCCATTTTGAAACGCTGGTAGAGAAACCATGATCATGCACGCCGGAGAAATCCTTCGCCGACGAGGGTTGCTGAGTGATCAGCAGTTGGCCGATAGTCGCGAGACCGATTCGTCCAGCGTGGTTCAAGCCGCCATCGAAAAAGGCTTCATCGACGAACGCGAGGCCCTTGAGGCGCTGGCGGAAGAGGTTGGCCTGGAATTCGTCGACCTGCGTGAGACCGAGGTCGATTTGGCGGCCCTGGAAGGGTTTCCGCAACGCTTGATCTATCGCCAGTCCCTGTTCCCGATCCGGTTTCAAGACGGTTCGATTGTCGTCGCGACACCGGATCCGCTGGACCTGTATCCCCTGGACGAGGCCAGTGCGGCGACCGGCAAGAACATCATCCCGGTCGTCGCCCAGCGCGGCGAGATCGCCCGGCTGATGAAACGCCACCTGGGCGTGGGGAGTGAAACCGTCGAAGGGTTGATGGCTGCGGCCAGCGATGACAGCGACGAACTGGAGTTGCTGGAGGAACTGGAAACCGATGGCAGCGAACTGAGCGAGATGGCTCAGGAGGCTTCGGTCGTCCGACTGGTCAACGAAATCCTCCTGGAAGCGATCGAGGTGCGGGCCAGCGACATTCACATCGAATCCCAGGCACACGGATTGGAAGTCCGTTACCGAATCGACGGCATCCTGCATCGCCAACCGACGCCGCCCGAAATCAATCGCTTTCAAGCTGCGATCATCAGCCGTTTGAAAATCATGGCAAGGTTAAACATTGCCGAAAAGCGATTGCCCCAAGACGGCCGGATCAAGCTTCGGGTTCATGGTCGCGAAGTGGATATCCGGTTGAGTGTCATCCCGATGATCCACGGCGAGGGCCTGGTGATGCGGGTGCTGGACAAGTCGGCGATGGTGTTCGACCTGCAAAAGCTGGGAATGTCCCCCGACATCTATCGGACCTTCAGCCAGCTGATCGAACTGCCGCACGGAATCATTCTGGTCACCGGCCCGACCGGTAGTGGTAAGACGACGACGCTTTACAGCAGCCTGTTGCAGATCCGCAGCGAGGCCACCAAGATCATCACCACGGAAGATCCCGTCGAATACCAATTGGATGGGATCAACCAGATTCAGGTCCACTCCAAAATCGGATTCACGTTCGCCGCGTCGCTTCGCAGTATTCTGCGGCATGACCCGGACATCGTGCTGGTCGGGGAAATTCGTGACTTGGAAACCGCCGAAAACGCGATCCAAGCATCACTGACCGGCCACCTGGTCTTCAGCACGTTGCACACCAACGATGCCTCCGGAGCCTTTACCCGGTTGGGTGACATGGGGGTCGAACCCTTCCTGGTCGCGGGAACCGTTGAAGGCGTGATGGCCCAACGACTGCTGAGAAAGCTGTGTCCCCACTGCAAGGAAGCGTACGTTCCGGGCGATGACGACGTCCCCAAGGATTTTCCCTGGGACCGTACCGGCAAGGACATGAAGTGGTATCGGCCCGTTGGCTGTCGCGAGTGTCGCAACTTGGGTTACGCCGGGCGGATGGGTATCTACGAATTGCTGGTCACCAACGACCGCATCCGCGAATTGGCCCAGGAACGCGCCAGCAGCTGGGACATCCGCAAGGCCGCCGTGGAAACCGGGATGAGAACGCTGCGGATGGATGCTTGGGACAAAGTGATCGCCGGAATGACCAGCGTGGACGAAGTGCTTCGAGTCACCAAGGGAGAGGCATTGTAGGCCGCCGGTGAAGTCGACATCGCGGTCGTGCCCCGCCGAAGTCTTGCGTCTTCGGCGGCGTGATCGCCCGCTGACTCCATCGCCCCACCCGTTCTACCGCCAAGCCGAGCATTATGCCGACCTTTGCATACACCGCCCGTGACATGTCGGGCAAGATTGTTACCGGATCAATTGAAGCGGCCAACGAGCGTGAGGTCGCCGCGATCCTCAGCGAAAAGTCGCTGTTCCCCTCCAAGGTCGCCGCGTCCTCTTCCTCCGGAACGCGATCATTGTTCGGAGGCCGGAAATCGGTGAGCGGCCAGATCATGGCGACCTTTTACGGCCAACTGGCTTCCCTGTTGCGCAGCGGGGTGCCCATGATGCGTTCGCTGACGGTGCTGGGCGATCAGGCAACCAACCCGGTGCTCGGGGAAATCGTCAAAGAGATCCGGGGACGCGTCGAAGACGGGGAACCAATCGGAAACGCGATGGCGCGCTATCCGGGCGTGTTTTCCGACATGGCCGTCAACATGGTGCGTGCCGGAACCGAGGGCGGCTTCCTGGAGGACGCCTTGGAACGCGTCAGCACATTCACCGAGCTGCAGGAAGATCTGAAAGGGCGAACGATCAGCGCTTTGGCCTACCCGGTCTTTTTGTTTTCCGTCGGCTCGCTGGTGATCAGCGGGTTGCTGGTGTTCTTCGTTCCGAAATTCGATGTGATGTTCGAGCGGTTGCGTCAGAAAGGCGAAATGCCCGCGTACACCGAAGCTCTGCTCAGCTTCAGCACCATCCTGCAAAGCTATGGCTGGCTGCTGTTGTTGATCGCGGCGATCGTCGCGGTGGTCCTCAAGGTTCAACTGTCCAGCGACAAGGGCAAGCAAGTGCTGGACAAGATCAAGCTGCGGATCCCCGTCCTGGGCGATATCCTGATGAACCTTGCCGTGGCCCGGTTCTGTCGCGTTCTGGGAACGCTGCTTGGCAACGGCGTGCCGATCCTGCGGTCGCTGGAAATCAGCCGATCGGCCGCCGCCAATCGGCTGCTCAGTCAGTCGATCGCGGATGCCACCGACAACATCCGCGGCGGTGAATCCCTTGCCCAGCCGTTGCGCACCTCGGGATACTTTCCACCTTCGGTCGTGGAAATGATCAGCGTCGGCGAAGAGAGTAATTCGCTGGAAAAGGTTTTGCCCGAGATCGCGGACTCGCTGGAGAAACGTACGTTTCGACGACTGGACCTGTTTGTCCGACTGCTCGAGCCGATGATGTTGCTGGTGATGGCGTTCCTGGTGCTGGCCGTCGTGCTTGCACTGCTCGTTCCCGTTCTCAAAAGCAGCACAAGCCTGTAGTGACGTCGCCGGCCGCGGTGTTGTGGCCGCAGCCAAACGGCGCCCGGCACGGTAGAATGTTCGCCAACCCCAAAGGCGAATTCATGCCAAAATCCGTGCCCAACCAACCGCTCGACAACCTGGATCAGTGGGAAGACGACCTGCTGCGTCGCTACCCCGAAGGTTCATCGGCGCTGCGAGAAAGTCAAAAGTCGGCGACGGAGTTCCGTAACTACGAATCCGACACCCGACCGGGCGTGCGGGAGTTCTATCGGCTGAACCATCGTTTTCAAACGCACGCGTTTGTGACTGAAAAGCGTCGTGAGTACCTTTCGCTTCAGAAGCGTACGATGGGGATTTGGGAGGCGATGGAGTTCCTGAACACGCTGGTCGATGAGAGTGATCCCGACACCGATCTGTCTCAGATCGAGCACTTGATGCAAACCGCCGAGTCGATTCGTGCTGATGGACACCCACGGTGGTTCATCCTCACCGGATTGATTCACGACCTGGGAAAGATTCTCTGCCTATTCGGCGAACCCCAATGGGCAGTGGTTGGAGACACCTTTCCGGTCGGCTGCGCTTTCTCCGACAAGGTCGTTCTGCACGAGTTTTTCGACGACAACCCCGATCGCACCGATCCGCGGTTCAGCACACACCTGGGGATCTACGCGGCGGGGGCGGGTTTGGACAACGTGTTGATGTCATGGGGCCACGATGAATACCTTTATCACGTGGTCAAAAGCTTTCTTCCGGAAGAAGCCCTGTACATGATCCGTTATCATTCGTTCTATGCGGCCCACCGGGAAGGAGCTTACGACGAATTGATGAATGACCACGATCGAGCGATGTTCGCCTGGGTCCGCAAATTCAATCCCTATGACCTGTACACCAAAGGCCACCAACGTCCCGACGTCGACCGTTTGCGGCCGTACTACGAAGAACTGATTGCCGAGTTCTTTCCCACCGAACTGCGCTGGTGAGCTTAACTTGACAGAGCCACTTTCAATCAAAAGAAGCGTGATTTGCCGTGCAATGAGCGGCAAGGCGCTAGCCGCCGGTCGATGCGAGAACATCCGCGGCTAGCGCCACGCGGCTTAAGCAAAGTGGCACTGCCTGGTTGGACTCGGCGCTTCCCACCCGCCCGTTGTCACGCCCCTTGCGCAGCTCCGCACGGCATCACCCCCGTCGTTGCATTGCCCTTCGCACGAAGATTCTCGCGATCCAATCCCGCCAAATACCTGACGCTTGCGAGTTTCCCCACCAGAAAACCGACTGCCGGTTTGAATTGCTATTCCCGACGCAGAAAGGCCCAACGTCATGCCCCACCTCCATCCACGCACCACCGTACTCTTCGTGTTGCTGTTCGTCGCCTCCACTCTGGTCCCGGCTTCGCTTGCAATTGCCCAGCCCTGGCAAACACTCTATGGCGGACTCCGCAGCGAAGCATCCCGGGTCACCAGTGAGTCGCTTGACGTCCCTTTGACCGAGGATCATTGGGAGGCAACCGAACAGGAACGCCGCGAAAAGTGGTTGGAGATGCTGGGACTTTCACCGCTGCCCGAACGGTCGCCGTTGAAAGCCACCGTCACGGGCACCCTGGACCGTGGCGACTACATCGTCGAGAAACTTCACTTCCAAAGCCTTCCTGGCGCCTATGTCACCGGCAATCTTTACCGACCCGCGAAGCCGCCTCAGGAAAAGCTGCCGGCGGTGCTCTACCTTTGCGGCCACTCGCAAGGCAAGGTCAACCCCAGGTACCAGGCCCATCCACGCTGGTTCGCGCAACACGGCTACGTCTCGCTGGTGCTGGACCCGATCCAACTGGGCGAGATGCAAGGCTTCCACCATGGCACGTATCGCGGCCAGCGATGGGACTGGCCCAGCCGCGGCTACACGCCCGCGGGCACCGAGGTCTGGAATGCGATCCGCGCCTTGGACTATTTGCAGACGCGATCGGATGTCGACGGCGAGCGTCTTGGTGTCACGGGACTGAGCGGCGGTGGCGTGATCTCCTGGTGTCTCGGCGCAGCCGACGCACGCGTCAAAGTGGTTGTCCCGGTCTGCCAATCAGGAAGCATCCAGCAGGTGGTGACAGATCGCTCCACCGACGGACATTGCGATTGCGCCTTTTGGATCAACTACTACCAATGGTGCTGGCCGGATATCGGAGCGTTGATCGCGCCGCGCGCTCTGATGATTGCCTCAGGTTCCGAAGACATCCTGTGGCGACCCGACGGTTATCTGCAAACCGCCTATCGTCTTCGCCGGCAGTACGAACAGCTTGACGTGCCGGATCGCTTCGCGATGGTGCAGGACGTCTCGCGACACGGATACACACCAAAACTTCGTTTGGCCATTTTCACCTGGTTCAATACGCACCTGAAGAATGACCCGACCCCCGTGACCGAGGACATCACCGATTTCGTCGAACCCGAGGAGAACCTGTTGGTCTTTGGCGGAACCTTACCGTCCGAAGACCAAATGACGCGCGTCGACGAACTGCTGGTGAAGAACGCCGATATCCCCCAAATCAAAGACAAGTCCGATTGGCAGACCTATCAACGCACCGCGTTGCAGAAACTGAAACAAACGACCTTTCGACATTCGCTCTCAAATGATCCGCCCCATCGGCTGGAGTTCCGATCCGATGGCAGGGATCAGGTTCTGACCTACGGGTCGCAGATCTTTCAGTCCGTCGACGGGATGACGGTCACCGTCAAAACCACCCGGCCGATCGACAGCGAACAGAAACTTCCGGTCTTGGCATTTGCCGTGCCCGAATCCGCGGAGAAAACGTTCGCCGGTGGAAGCGGTTCGCGGCCGTCCGTGGACGGTGCGATTTCCACCGCCGCCGTGGAAGTTCGCAACACCGGAGCCACGTCGGTGGGTCCGGGATATCTGTGGACGGCCCGCCGCAGCTACCCGCTGCTGGGCGAATCGCTCCCCGAGCGGCAGGTCGCCGATCTGCTTGCTGCCGTGAAGCTCATTCGCGAGGACCAGTCGACGTCATCGGTCTCGGTCTACGGCAAGGGCCCCACCGCAGCGCAGGCGATCTACGCCGCGGTGTTGGATCCGGAAATCCGGGAAGTCGTGCTGAACCAGCCGCCGAAGTCGCACCGAGATCCGGAAACGGCGGAGTTCTTGGGGGTCCTGCGGGTCGGCGACCTGCCGCAAAACCTGGCCCTGGTCTTCCCCCGGCCGATCACGTTCATTGGCGAGATCCCCGAGCCCTATCGGTGGACCCAACGTCTTTACGAACGATTGGGCGCCGGCGATCGGATCCGAATTCTGCCGAGCGTCCGTCAGTGGCAACCCTCCCAAACCGAGCAGCCATAGCCGAACGGCGGTCGTCGCGTCAATTCTCGGCGAAGATCCGCACCAAATCCATCGACGAGACCAGACCGAGTAGTTTCTGTCCCTCGCCGACGATGGGAATGTGATGAATTTGGTGAATGACCATCAATTTGGCGATCTCTTGAAGGGAATCCTTCTGTTTGGCGGTCACGACGCTGCCGCGCATCGCCGATGCGATGCTGGTTTCGGCTAAACGGGCTCGTGATTCCTCGCTCAACTTCGCGACCAACTTGGCGGTACTTGATTCATCTTCTTCCGGGACCTTCAACTCGTCACGAATCAGCCGCAACAGATCACTTCCGCTGATCAAGCCCTTCAAGAAGCCGCCCTCATCAACGACCGGCAGAGCCGAGACGTGATGGGTACACACCTTGTCAACCGCATCAAAAATCGTTTCGTTTTCTTGAACGGTGATCGGCTGGCGCTGCATGGCGCTGTGTGTCGGGACCGAATCGGCTTTTGCAGTATTCATCTTGCTTTCTCCGATGCAGACGAGGGGGTGGGGAAATGCGACGAAGCCCACGCGGGGAAAACGATCGTGCTGCGGCAGGTGGCGGAAGCGGTCAAACTCGCACAGCGCTCCGGTGCGACGATCCGGACTCGCACACCGACCTAATTGAACACGCCGTTTTCGCGTCAAAAGATGCCGATTCTTCGTCATTCCCGCGCGGCTTCGTCGTCCGCATCCGAGATGGGCAAGTTCTATGCCGCAGCGACATCCCAGCGCGATGTCGTTCGCGTTCGCTCGCATTCAATCGGAATCGCGGTGCTTGAACAGGTCCAAGAATCGGTCTTCGTAATCATTGAAGACGCCCAGCCGGTCCAATTCGTTTTTTAGCTCGTAAGCACGGCTGCGATCATTCTCGGCGGCCAGAAACAGGGATTCGATTCGCTGCTCGTCATCCTCCGAGAGCGCGGACTCCCCGCGCCACTGCTCACCCGGAAGCATGGATTCCTCGTCGCTGGGTTGTTCCGAATCGCCATGTTGCAACCGCCGACGAACTTTCTCCAGCAGTTCCACCAACTGATGCTCGGTCGTCTCGGCATGGCCGGCCAATTCGGCGAAATCCAAATCGATTTGCGCCACCTTGGCAAACACGCGGAGCACGGCCAGCGAAGATTTCGGGTACGGCATTTGCGCAAACAAGTGGGGCATTTCTCCTAGCAAACAAATCGCGGGCATGCCCTTCTCCGCTGCCGCGGCCAGTAAGATGCCGTTCAGTCCGCTGACATGGCCTTCGGTCAGCAGGTGCACGTCCTGGTCTTCGATTTCGTCCAACAGCGACTGTTCCGTCGCGGCTGCGAAAACGCGGGCGTCCTGGCCCGGCTGCATCTCGGTTGCCATCGCTGCGAAGGTGAACACACGCTCCACATCATGCTCGGCGGCAAACTCGATCAGTCGCTCGCAGAACGCATATTTCCCGCTGGATGGTTGTGCCTCGCCAATGAAGACGAGCACATCGCGACTGCCCTCGGGGGCTTTCCAGGCGAAAACGCGGTTACGTGGACGGTTGGGTTTCAGGATCAGCCCGTCCTTGACCAACGCGGCTTCGACATCGAACAAGCCTTCGCCAGAGAACTCCGCAATCTGCAACATGCCCAGCTTGGCCATCAGGTAGTATCCGGCGCCCGAGGCGACGTGCCCCATGCCCGGCCAGACGGCAATCATCCACGGTTTTTCCGGTTTTCTCGACTCGTTCATGCTAATCACTCCCCGCATTGGCATCGCCAGACCCGGCCAAATTGGCGGCCCGACCGATACCATGGCAAATTGCAAAAACCGCGCCGCCGCTCCGGTGGTCGGGCAAGATTGAGATCTGGAGTGACGCCGTTGTCGCCTGTTCCGCTGACGTCAACCTGCGGAGTCAACGTCGCGGACGCACTTCGGTACGTTCGGACGGAGGGGCCGCGGAAATGAACGCGCCAATCAGGCGCAATCAGTGGCGGACGGTCCGCCGATTGCATCACGCTAATGGAATGATTTGGCTGTCCCTTCCTTTCCCCGAGAGCCTGAATCCATGACAAGTGAAACGGTCTACCAAAACGTTCACGGTTCCGAAGAGTTTCGCGTCGTTTTCACCAGCGACGCCGACGACCCCAACGGCCTCTCCGCAGAAATCGTCGGTGACCCCCTGCATCGTAACCGGAGCGACAGCATTCCCGCATTGGCCGCGGCGGTGGCCAAGACCAAGCATTGGATTGGCGATGTGATGGACGACGTGCAATGGTCCGACGCGCAAAAAGCCTATCACGGGATTCGAGCCGTCTTGCACACACTGCGTGACCATCTGACGGTGCAAGAATCCGCCGATCTGGCAGCGCAATTGCCGATGATGCTCAGGGGCCTGTACTACGATGGCTGGCAGCCCGCAGCTGCCCCGAAACGCGACCGGACGCGGCGCGACTTTCTCAAACACATTTCCAAGGCGTTTCCGGATGACTCCAGCGTCGATCCCGAACGATTGACCATCGCCGTCTTGAAAGTTCTGCGACGTCACGTCAGCGAGGGGGAAATGAAAGACATTCGGGCCATCCTGCCCGCTTCGCTGTCCAAATGGGTCGCCTAGTAGCTGGACAGCGCCACTTTCCATCAATAACACCGAAACTTGCAGTCCGATGAGCGGCTAAACGCTATCCGCCGGATGAGGCGAGACAACCCGCCGCTAGCGCCACGCGGCTCACCCAAAGCGAGACAACCCGCGGCTAGCGCCACGCGGCTCACCCAAAGTGGCGCTGTCCAGCCAGGCGTGGTGCCCCATTCATGACCGCAGCCGACCAACGAATTCACCCGCTTCGCAATCCGCAAGTCTTGTGCTGGGTGTTGTACGACTGGGCCAACAGCGCTTACACGACGCTGCTGATTACCGTCGTGGTCGCGTATCTGCAGCGGATCGTGTTTCCAGCGGACCAGTGGGGCAATGTGGGGCCGATCGTCTGGGCCTGGGGCATCTCGTTGTCGATGTTCCTGGGCGCCCTGCTCAGCCCCATCGTCGGGGCAATCGCCGACGCCCACGGAAACAAACGTCGGTGGCTTGGCATCACCGCACTGGGCGGCTCGATCGCTTCGATCGTGCTGGGCTTGGTTGCGCCAGGCCACTACGTCCTCGTGGTCGCTCTGTTCATTACCGCCAATTTGATGTTGGAGCTGTCGCTGTCGGTCTACAACGGATTCTTGCCGGAAATCGCCACCGAGCGGGAGGTCAATCAGGTTTCGGCCTGGGGGTTTGGATTGGGCTACGTTGGCGGCGGCATCGCGTTGCTGCTGGCCTTGGGGATCATTCAGTTTGGCGACCGGATCGGATTGACGGCGGTCGAAACTCGTTTGCGTGCCGGCCTGGTGCTGATGGGGTGCTGGTGGGGCATTTTTACGCTGCCGGCGCTGTGGGTCTTGTCCGATTCACCACCTCGGTCCCGTCCGGAATCGACCACCGCAACCGCTTCGTCCAGCTTTCGTGATGTCGTGCGGACGCTCAAAGGTCTCCGATCGAATCCTCCGCTGGCATTCTTCCTGGTGGCCTTCCTGTTCTACAACGACGGCGTCCAGACCGTGATCAGCCAATCATCGACCTTTGCATTGCAGGAATTGGCGTTCACCGAATCCGACTTGATGGGGGTGATTCTGATGTTGCAGTTCTTGGCCCTGCCGGGCGCCCTGCTGGTAGCGAAACTTGCCGACCGTTTCGGGGAGAAACCGTCTCTGATGGCATGCCTGTTGTTGTGGGTCGGCGTGCTGACAACCGCCCTCTTCATCCGTTCGCAGATTTGGTTCTGGGTTCTGGCAGCAGCCATCGCTCTGGTTCTCGGCGGCACCCAGTCGGTCAGCCGATCGATGATGGCCGGGATGATTCCGCAGAATCGCAACGCCGAATACTTTGGCTTTTTCAACCTGTCCGGAAAAGCAACCAGTTGGCTCGGAGCGTTTCTGTTCGGTGCAATCTTCGCACTGACCGGAAACTCTCGCTGGGCAATTTTTGGCTTGTTGCCATTGTTCTTGATCGGTGCAGGCTTCCTGTCACGAGTTCGCCCGGCGCAGCATGTCGTCCGCGGTCAACGTGACGCCCCCGGTCCATGTGAAGACCCCGTTCAACGTGAGAACCTTTGAGCACCCCATCGCGGGACGAATCTTCCGCACCGGTCGACCGGGCGGGTACGGCATTTGCCACTCAGCTTGCTTCATTCCCTCGCTCCCGGAAGCCATTTGCGAGCTGGCAGATGACTCAGGCGGAGCGGTCCCCGAACATCTTTCAAGGAGAATGGGCCCATGGCAGAGACAATGACTTCCGCCGAGTGCATGCATCATGACCACCGACATTGGGCAAGTGATTTGTCGATGTGGCGGGACGACGTGCAATTGTGGCAAGACGCTTGCAACTCCGCGACGAATGAATTGCAGCGACTGCAGCAGCGGTTGCAGGAACACCACCAGGCACTTGCCGGTCATGTCGATCAATTGGATACGCACCAGGGCAATTTCATGCAACACGAACACACCGTGGTGGACCAATGCCGAAACTCGCGAGAAAGCGTCTCCAGTAGCGAGCACGCCGTATCCGAACACGCAGACGAAGCCGCTTTGCACCAGCGGATTCGGGACACCCACGAGCAATTGAAGAAGCGACATCACACCTTGATGGCGCATTTGAAGATGCTCAAGGCGACACTCGATGCCGAATTGTCTTCTTGACGTTCCCCATCGCGAAAGACCAGTGTCGGTCTCTGCCAGGCTCGTCGCCGAACGGCGGACAACCACTCCTTTGCGGCCGGACGAGGCATGTGCCATTTTGCGCGTTTTGTGACAGAAACGCGCGTCGAAGTGTGCGTTCGATTGAAGAATGATCGTGCTCGGCGAAGCCGTCGGTTCCCAATTCTGGCTTCATGAGGCCGGAGCGAATTTGCGGAGCAGCGCGACGACCTCCTCGTCCTCGACGGGGTCGAACGACCGGTAGACTTGTCCGACCGCCGAGAAATCCGACGGCATTTCCAGACAGATCGTTTGATCGCACTCTCGAGCGACTTCGCGAGCCCGCTGCGGTGCGGCAACCGGAACAGCCACGATCAGTTGGCTGGGGTTTTGCGTTTGAACGACCTGGACCGCCGCCAACAAGGTCGCCCCCGTGGCGATGCCATCATCGGTCAGGATGACGGTGCGACCGGCCAGCGGGACCGCGGGACGGACACTGCGGAAAAGATTCCGACGCCGTTGAAGTTCGCGCTGCTGCGTGGCGACTTCGTCCTGCAGCATCTGGTCATCGATCCCCGCAATTCGATCCCGAAGCTCATTCCAATACACCCGTCCCTCCTCGTTGATCGCGCCGATCGCCAATTCCGGTTGCCACGGACAACGCAGTTTGTGCGCCAGCACAATGTCCAAGTCGGCATGCAGGCGCGAGGCGATTTCGGCGGCGACGACCATGCCACCGCGTGGGACCCCCAGCACGACCGGACGAACCATCGGCACGTTATGTAGTTCCTCGGCTAAACGGCGTCCGGCATCTTGACGGTCATGAAACATCGTGTGCTCCTGGAAGGATCCGCTTCGCTCTGCCGACATCGGGCCCCGCGCGGTCACCGGTTCCGCTGATTAGAACCGCGTCTCACGGTGGTACCTGCCCGTTGGCCGGCGGGAGATAGCGGCAGCGAGATAAGGGCTTGCGGGCGCGGGTGAGGGGTTGGGCGTGGCCCCCGAGTTGCTTCGAGGGCTGACGCGGTGTCGAATTGGTGCGAAAGCTGTGCCAACCTTTTGTCAGAGGCCGACGAATTGGCGGCTTCGCTTCCTGGTCCGATGAAGCATCGATGGATGATCAAGTGACGACGGAGTTCAGCCTTGAGCAAAAGCTGCAGGCGTTGCGGCGGCCGGAGATGTATCCGGGCATCGCCACCGCGGTGCAAGCGGTTCAATCCCACATGTCATGGGTCTTCTTAACGGACCAGTATGCCTTCAAGTTGAAGAAGCCGGTTCGAATGCACGAGCTTGATTTCGTCTCGGTCACGTCGCGTCACACGGCGTGCCGCCGCGAAGTCCAACTCAATCGCCGCCTGGCGCGTCACGTGTATCATGGCGTGCTACCGTTGCAAGTCCGCGACGGTCAGCTGCACCTCGGCGGTGAAGGACGAACGGTCGATTGGCTTGTCTGGATGGACCGCCTGCCAGCCGAGAAGATGTTGGACCGCACCATTGGGGACGGAACTACCCGACGGTCGGACGTGCGGCGGGTGATCAGCTTGCTGGCGGATTTTTACGTTCGGTCCAGGCCGGTATCGATTTCGCCGGCGGTCTACCGACACCGAATGGTCGATGGCGTGCTCACGACAAGGCGTCGCTTACTCGCTCGCCCATTCGGATTGTCGCGTCGGCAGGTCGCTCAAGCTGCCAAACGAATCGCCGCTTCAATCGACCGGAATCATTGCGAGTTGGCCGGCCGCGTGTGTGGCGGTCACGTCATTGATGCTCACGGAGACTTGCGTCCGGAACATCTTTGCCTGACCGATCCGCCGGTCATCATCGATTGTTTGGAGTTCAGCCGCAGACTTCGCCAGCAAGACACCGCTTCGGAGATTGCTTTCTTGGTCATGGAATGCGAAAAGCTGGGAGATCGAACGGTTGGCAGTTGGGTCCGGCACGCCTACTTCGAATTCACCGGTGATGACGTTTCTCCAGAACTGCGTCGACTGTATGAATGGTTGCACGCGTTCTCACGGACGTACCTCGCGATTTCGCATTTGGAAGACGCCGACGTGGAGAATCCAACCAAGTGGATTCACGCGGCACAATGGTACCTGGACCGGATCACGCGGACCGTTGCTGGCGGTGCCGGTCACACAGAAAGCAGGTCAACAATCGATCCGCCGCCATTCAGGCAATGAATGGCATCACCGAACAGTCCCACCGTTTGGACGATGCAAAGTTTCTGCTCAACAAATGCCGGAGAAAGGAATTGCGGCGGAACGGTATCTGAAATCACGACCTGGTCCAGGGCCTTGTCTGACAGTATGGATTCTGCCTTTTCCGAAAAGACCCCGTGCGTCGCGGCCGCAATGACTTCGGCCGCGCCCGCCTGCCGACATGCCTTTGCGGCATTGACCAACGTCGTCCCGCTGCTGATCAAATCATCGATCAGGATCACGTTTTTCCCCTGGACTTCACCAACAAAGGCTCCGGTGCTGACCACGCCCTCGCTGCGTTGCTTCTGCAAAAAACCACTGGAAATCTCAGTCCCCAATCGACGTTCCAACGCACTCCGAAACAGGTCGGCGCGCTTGACACCGCCGACATCCGGCGAGACCACGGCCAACTCCCCGGCCGGGCCGGACGACGCAAAGTGTTCGACCAACAAGCGCGTGGCTTCTAGGTGATCAGTGGTCACGCCAGAAAACGCATTCTGAAACGCCGCCAAATTGTGCACCTCCATGGTCACCAGATGATCCAGATGCACCGCTTCAAACAGCCGGGCGACGTACCGCGTGGTGACGGGATCCCGCGATTTTGTTTTTCGGTCCTTGCGCGCGTAACACAGGTAGGGAACGATCGCGGTCACCCGTCCCGCCGATGCGTCCCGCAGGGCTCCGATGAAGAACAGCAGGCGACACAATTTGTCGTTGGCGGAATGCTCCGAGTCGCCAAACAGCGATGCGACGACGTAGACGTCCCGGTTGCGAACGCTGCACAGCGGCCGGATTTTGTGCTCTCCACCGTCGAAGTCTCGTTCTTCGTGGGGACTGACATCCAGCCCTGCCCGCGCGGCCACTTGCCGTCCAAAATCCTCGCTGGATTTAACCGCGAAAACCATCGGCCTGTTGTGGTTCATCGAAGCTGTATCTCGGAGGCTTGTGGATGGGACACCCGAACGGAACGAATCACCGCTTGCGTTTCTTTGCTGGTTTGGGGCGATCGGCGTCGACTGAGTTCAGGTAGCTCAACAATCGGTCGCGGAGTTTCTCGGCGGTCTCCGATTCTTCGTCGGAGATGTCATGGCCCTGTTCCGTCGGATTCGCGTCGACATTGTAGAATTCGTGTCGGTCCACGTTGCCGTTGCGTTTCCAAAACAACATCAACTTGTTCGGACCCGATCTGGCCGCGCTGAACAGACGATTCGGACGATGGAAGATGATTGCATCGGCAGATCGCTGGGGAGGCTTCGCATTGGGATCTCGCAACAATTCGAGAATGCTGGCGCCATCAATCTCTTGCGGCAACCGTTTGGGATCTCCATCGGCAATCTCGTAAAACGTCGGCAAAAAATCGTAGCCGACGACCGGAACGCGGCACACACTACCCGCCGGAATCCGTGGGCCTGCCGCCACAAACGGGACTCGCACACCGCCTTCATACAGACTGTGTTTGGCGCCCGTGAGAGGCCGATTCGTTTCGGGGCGTCCCGCGTCACCACCGGGAACGGAACCGCGACCGCCGTTGTCCGCGGTCAGAAACACGTACGTCTCCTTGTCGATCGAAAGCCCGTCGATCGTGTCCAGCAACCGGCCGATATTGGTATCAAGCTCTTCCATCATTGCCGCCCACGCCGGGGTGTACGCCCGGTCCGGAGTTCCTTTTTGTTGATACTTTGTCAGCAGTGCGTCGGAGGTCACCACGGAGAGGTGCTGCGCGTAGTAGCTTACCTGCACGTAGAAAGGCTTTTGCGTGTCGACGGACTGCCGCATGAATTCGATTGCCGACGTCGTGATCGATCGACTGCGTTTGGGGTCCACGTTGTCAATAAAGTGCGGCGGCCCATCCGCGTGACCACCGTCAATTCCCAGACTGCGTGGCATTCCGCCGGTGTTATTTCCCGTCATTCCATCGCTGGCATCGTATCCGCACTCATCCGGCGAGGAGATCATTTGCTCGCCCCATTTCCCGAAGTGCGCGCACCGGTAGTCTTCACAAGCCTGCTTCAATGCCTTGGGAATGGTCAGGTGTTCGCTGGGGACCCAATCACTCTTGAACTCCGGACCACTTCGTGCAGCCGATGTCCCGCACTGGATGCTTCGTCGGGTCGGCGTGCACAGCGGAGCCGGTGAATAGCCGGCGGTGAAACGCATTCCGCGGTGAATCAACTCGACCATTCGCGGAGTTTCCAAATAATCGGATTTCGCATCCGGGAACGACGGGTCCATCGACTGCGACAGCTGACTCCAACCCTGATCGTCGGTCAGAATCAACACGATGTTCGGCGGCTTGGCCGGATCCGCCCCCCGCAGTTGCGCATGTGCCGATTGCATCACGACGACGGCAACACCCCAAATCACACGGGAGACGATCGGGCCGAAAGATCGTTCGCGGTGGGACCGTTGGCAACCGACGTGGGGGCGGGCGACCACGTGAATCATGTTGAAGTCCGGTGGCTGAAGTGCGGGCGATCGCGTCTCGGGCAATCGCCGAAACGCCGGTGGAAAGCCGCTCAATGACGAGAGACGCGACACGAGCTTAACGAAACGTCTTGAAGCAGCCGTAGTGTCTTCCGTCGTCACGCTCGCGTCAAATCCGCCACACCCTCGGTCGCGGACCTGCCCCGACTTCTCACAAAGTCATGATTCCGCCGGGGGCCAGGGAACAAAACTCGTGTTTTCCGTCCTTGGAAGAGCAGAAAAAACGCGTGAAGTGACCCGCGTGCGCGACGGAGTCGCTAGAACGAAGAGGTGCGGATCAAAGACGACGCGGAGACCGAAACATGAATCGTCAACTCCTGATACTGTTTGCGGTGTTGTTTTGCGGTCCCATTGGCAGGTTGGCGAACGCGCAGAATCGCGAGCCGACCACCCCTTCTTCGATTCGCTGGAATGAGATTCCAACCGTTCCGACGGACCAGCCCACCCTGCATCGCGGGATTGTTATTGGTCCCGACGGGAGCCCGATGGAAGGGGCCAGAATCTTTGCCGCCAGCACCATCGAGTTCGCAAAGCAACGACAAACCGACGCATCGAACGACCTTGGCAAAGTGCGTGCGGTCACGGATTCTTTCGGTCGTTTTGAATTTCACGCGCCGGATCTGACCTGGCAACCGACACCGGAGACGCGGAAACGCTGGGAAACACTGCTGGTCGCGACGAAGGAAGGTCTCGCCCCGGGTTGGATCACCACGTGGGGCCAGGACCGTGGATTGCGTTCTCATCATCATCCAACGCGCACGAAGAAAGTCGCAATTCGACTTTCCCGACCCACCAGCGTGCGTGGCCGCTTGATCGACGCGGATGCGAATCCCGTCCAGGACGCACAGGTACAGATCACGGCAGTGCATGTTCCAGGCAAGCGTGATCTGGACACACACGTCGCTCGACTGCGGGGTTTGACTCTGTTTTCCTCCGTGCCCAGCTACGAATCGACTTTCTCGCGTCCGGCTCAACTCCCCGGGATACAGATTGAGGAACGGACCGATGCCAACGGCGAATTTGTGCTCAAAGGCGTTCCGGCTGACAACGTCGTCACGATCAAGGTGACTCATCCCGAATTCCAGACGACCGACCTGACCGTCGCGGCTCGACGGATGGACGATATCTATATCGCCCCCAACCAATTTGACGATCAAAGAAGATTGGTCTTACTCGGTTCCGGTTTCACCCACACCTTAGCCCCGGGCGTCACCGTGCGCGGTGTGATCCGCTACGACATCGGACTGGGTGTCGGCTCCCCGGTGGCTGGTGCAACCGTCGCGGTGGCAAACCACAATGCTGCCGACGGCATGTCGGGACGACACTACAGTACGGATGCAGATGGACGCTTTGAAATCACAGGCCTTGGCCCTGACTACCATGAACCGGGATACGTCATCGCCGTTGCGGGTTCCTATCAAACGCCGATCGAATCACGCCGGTTTACCGTCCATCCGAACCGAGAAAATCGGATCGAGGTTCGCGCTGCCGTGCCGTACCGACTGAGGTTGACGGACCAGGACGGTCAACCTGCCAGGCGCGACGTTTACTCGATCGTCGTTCAGCAAAACCCAGATGAAATCCGACGCGGTGTGACGGACGTTTTTGACCGGCCCAAGATGGTTGCCCCGGGTATCTACGAGGGCATCCTTCCGATCGGACCTGGTGCGGTGATTGTCCAGCGAGGCGATCAACGTGATCGTCCCATCGCGGTGGACCCCAAATCGTTTTTTGAACCCGGACGCACGGATTGGACCGCTGCCGAATCCGTGTTTTCCTACGGGGATCAGTGGCAGATCACCCAGCCCGGCGTCATCACCACCGAGAAATTGGCGCCGTACCGAAATCGTCCACACCGCCAACTGGACATGGCCGCGGTTGTCTTTCGCGATGCCGAATCGACAAGTCCGCCATTGGAGTTGTCCGCCCGGATCATTCAGGACATGCCTCCTGAAGTTCACCTGGTCGACGATCGCGGCGAATCGGTTGCCGGGGCACGCATGACACGTCAATCGCCGCAGAACAGCAAAAAGGACCTGCCCTCCCGCTTCCCGCTCCCGGGCTTACATCCCGAAAGAGCCGAATTCATCGAATTCCAGCACGAGGATCGGGGACTGATCGGGTTTATTCGAGCGACTCAGTCCACAGGCCCCTTCGAAGTGGTGATGAAACCTGCTGCAACGATCACGGGAAGCTTTGTCACTTCAAAAGGGCAACCCACCAGCGAATTCGGTGCGATGCTCTCCGGCGCGGTTCCCCCTGACAGCCATCTCGGGAACTTCATTCGTGACACACCGCTGTCCCCGAAAGGCCGGTTTGCTCGCCGCGTGGCTCCCGGTGAAACCTACTCCGGACAGTTGGTGCGCCGTCGAAACCGACAATGGTATCCGCGTCCGACCATTGGCCCCGCCTTCGAACCGGTGACACCAAAACCCGGAGAGATCGTCGACTTGGGTAGCATCACCGTCCCGGATTGAATCGCAATTTGCAGCGCAATGAGCGACAAGACCTTAGCCGCCGGTTGAGGCGAGAAAATCCGCGGCGAGCGCCACGCGGCTCACCCAAAGTGGCGCTGTCCAGATGGGTTCTGTCTGCCCCCCAACGCCGAATCAATGCTGCGCGGCTCCGGTATCCGGTGCCTTTGGTTGCCCGATCAATCGACGTGCCAACGGCCCTACCGAAAGTCCTTGGACGACGATCGAAAAGACCACCACGCCGTACGTCACGGTCAGGAAGAGGTCGCGGTTCATGTCCTCGGTCAACTGCAATGCCAATGCGATTGAGATTCCGCCGCGGAGGCCGCCCCAAGTCATCATGGTCAGCGAATGCGGTACAAAATTCAGCCGTTTGGAAAACAGCCAAACCGGAACCAATAGAGATAGAAACCGCGCGGCGAGTACGAGGGCAATTGCGACCAGTGACGCGTATAGGTACCCGGGCTCAACGTGCAAGATCAAGATTTCCAGCCCGATAAGCACGAACAGAATCGCGTTCATCAGCATGTCGACCATTTCCCAGAAATGATCGAGGTACTTTTCCGTTTGCGCCGACATCGATCGGCCTCGCGCCGCATCACTGCCCACGATCAACCCCGCCACAACAATCGCCAGTGGCCCCGAGACGTGCAGCGCCGCCGCGAGCGAGTAGCCTCCCATGACACACGCTAGCGAGATCATGATTTCGATCTCATAGTCGTCGATCGATCGCATCATCAGGAACACCAACGTTCCGAGCACGATCCCCAGCACGATCCCGCCTCCCACTTCCACCAGAAACAATTCGGCAATCCCGGCGAAAGACGATTCGCCGTGCATTTCTGGTGGGGGTGATGTGTTCTCAAGAGTCTCCGCGCCCGGATCAGAAAAGGATTCCGCGACCGCCTCCGACGTCGTCATCCCCGGATCGTGAACCGTGGTCGAGTAGGATCCGCTGGAAGCAATTCCAAAGACCGTCAGGAAGACCACGACTCCCACACCGTCGTTGAACAGCGACTCTCCAACGATCTTCGTTTCCAACGCTTTGGGCACGCCGGCCGTCCTCAAGATGCCAAGAACAGCGATCGGGTCCGTTGGCGAAATGAGGGCACCGAACAACAAGCAGTGAATGAATTGGACGTTCAAACCCAATGCATTGAATGCGAAGTAGGCACCGGTTCCCACCAGCATCGTGGAAGCCAAAACGCCCAGCGTCGAAAACGTCAGAATGGGCCATCGCTGGACCCGCAATTGATCGAAATTGGTGTTCAAGGCTCCCGCGAAAAGCAGAAACCCGAGCATGATGTCAAGCAGCACTTCTTGGAAATCAATCGATCCGATCAATGCTTGCGCGTAGTCCAGGATTCGATCGTTGAACCATGCGCTGGCATGGACCAACATGGTGAAGGCGATCGCGACGAGCATCAGACCGATCGTCTTGGGAAGTTTCAAAAACCGGACGTTGATGAAACCAAACACGGCCGCCAGGGCGACGATGACTGAAGTGATGCTGAACAGATTCATTGACGTGTGACACCCAAAACGCACCGACGGCAAAGCGGTTGTCATAGTGAAATAAGCGTCGGCATGGAAGTCCAGCCGCGGCCGCCACCGCCTCGCTGTCGGGCTCCGCGGGGGAACGCACCGCTCGCTGGCTCCGGTATCTGAACTGGCCGGCCGGAGGCTGCCGGCTATCCGGTTCCAAGGCGGGAGCCTGGGAACCAGGGTATTCATTCTCGCTGGCGGGCTCCGCCCGGGAACGGGCTGCCCGCTGGCTTCGCCAGTTCCCTGTTGCCGCTACTCGCCCGCAGCCTCCGATTCCAATCCTGCCGCCTGTTTGGCGAATCGCAGAGTCCGCTGGCCGTCGTACATCGTTTCGCCTTGCATTCGCATACCGACTTTTTCGAGCACACGAATTGAGGCACCATTGGCTGGCAGCACCAAAGCGATGACTTCATCCAAGCCCAACGTTTCGAAACCGTAGCGAAGGCTGGCGTTGCAGGCCTCGGTCGCAAGGCCCTGACCCCAATACTCCGGTAGGAACCGATAGCCCACGTCGACCGCGTCTAGATCGGGCAAATACTTCAGGCCGCAGAATCCGATGACGCGTTGAGTCCGCTTCAGAACACAGGCCCAACGTCCAAATCCGACCACATCAAAGTCGGGGTACGCCGCGATCGCTTCCCGCGCCTCATCCAACGAGGAAATCAACGGCTCGCCGGTGAAACGCATCACGGCGGGATTGCCATTGAGCGTGAGGAACGCAGCGGCATCCGCGATGGTGAAGGCCCGATGAACTAGCCGCTCCGTTTCAGGACCGATTCTGGCGGGCGGTTGATCCGAGCACATGCGTCTTCCGAATGAATGCGAGTTTCCGCCTCTGTCAGAACGACAGCGGACGGCATGCCACTTGACTGCTGATGCGAAGTCACCGTCAACGGCCAGGCTGCCGACCACCGCTTTTGATATCATGTTTCTCGCTGGCAATCAGCCGAGATTTTGCATGGCCGTCGCCGGCGATTGTTTCTGCTTCCGCGAAACCAGGCATCTGCGACTCGACGGACTCGTTCACGTCCCTGCATTCAGCCGCCAAATTGCAAAGTTCAATGCCGATGCAAAGGTCACCCACGCGAGATACGGAATCATCAATGCGCCGGCCACTTGCGACACCGTCCAGAAGCTCGTGAGTGTTAGCGCGATCGCCAACCAGAGCATCAGTATTTCGGCGAATGCCCAGCCGGGAAGATGAAACCCAAAGAAGATCCAAGACCAAGCCACGTTCAGCAGCAGTTGGACGACGAACAACGCCAGCGGCAGTCGCCTGCCGCGAAACCCAGTGTCTTTCCAAACAAGCCAGACCGCGATCGCCATGGCCAGGTACAGCGTCGTCCAAACGGGGCCGAAAACGGCATCCGGCGGATTCCAAGAGGGTTTCCTGAGGTCCGCGTACCAGCCTGCAATCTCTGGCGTGGTCGCAATCGCGCCCAGACCGCCGGCGCCCAAACAGATGACGATCCAGACCACCAGGCCGATCCACTGCGTGCGTTTTTTCAATGGCATTTTCGTGTGGACAACGAAAAACGGGATTCAGGAAGCCAAAGGATCGACGTGCCGATTATCCGACCGGCCCTTCGAGAATACGATCGAAACGCGGGCCGCCGGGCCTGTCGGAGCGTTCAACCGTGAAGCCCTTCGATTGCTCGCCGATCTTCACGATACAGCGCACCGACGTCCCCAGGAATGACCCGCCCGCTGGATAACCCCGATCTCATGAGAAGCCTCTACTTTTTCGGTTGGCCCAGCAGGTACGGCGGTGCGGACACCAAGGCTGCGCATCTTCTGGGACTGCTGGCCGGACACTTGAAGATCACCGTCGTGCCAAATTTCCCGGAACAGCTTGAGCAATCGGAGTGGACGACCTTCCTGGACTCACTTCAGATTCGATACACCTCCCTCGACAGGCTGCCGGGCAATCTCAGTGGCGTGGCACTCGCACTCTGCAACGATCAATTCTTTGTGCGTGGTTTGCACAGGGAAGCAATCAAACGAGGTCTGAAGGTGATTTGGTCTTCCGAAATGATGTGGCACCACCAACAAGAGGTGCAACAAATCAAAGCCGGATCCGTCAGCCGGTTGTTGTACGTGTCCGAGGTGCAGAAGGCGACGCTGAATTACGAATCATTCTGCGACGTTCCCACGCGGATAACAGGAAACTACATCGACCCCAGTTGCTTTCCCTTTGTCGATCGCGACAACACCCGTGGCATCACGATCGGTCGGTTGTCACGAGCTGCCGAAGAAAAGTACCCGGAAGACTTTCCCGTTTTTTACGAAGCGCTCGGCATCCCGGACGCCCGTTTTCGAGTGATGGCGTGGTCCAGCGCCTTATCACAGAAGTACCGTTGGCATCGGTTTGACCAGCGCTGGGATTTGTTGCCAGTCGAAGCCGAACCGGCCGCAAGCTTTTTGCAGAGTCTGGATCTATTCGTGTACCCGCTGGGCCACCAGTTTACTGAATCGTGGGGACGCTCCACGGTCGAAGCGATGCTGACGGGCGCGATTCCGTTGGTTCCCGAAGGACACAACTTTGGGGAACTGATTGTCCACGGCGAGACGGGATTCCTATGCGGCGACTTCCTGGAATACCAGGAACACGCCTTGCGACTGTCGAGAGAGCCCGCCAGTCGGCGCAAAATGTCTTTGGCATGCCGCGATCATGCGGTCACCGAGCTGTGCGACACCAATCGACACCGGGAATGTTGGCTGGAGGCTTTGGATGTCTGAACCACGGTTCTGCTATTGGTCCGTCACCACCGGACCGTACGCGGAAATGATGGCGTGTTGCATCCGCTCGGCGAGAGCCGTCGGGGTGTGCGAGGAATTCCACGTTTGGACGGACCGTCCGATCCCGGGCGCGATCTGTCACCCGTGCGGAAAATTCGAATTCAAGAACTATCTCTTCAAATTCGATTTCCTGAAAAAGATGCGAGATCTGAATTTTGAATTCTTCGTGTTCCTGGATGCCGACAACTACTTCGTGCGACACCCGGGTGACGTGATCGCCAGCACGCAGGGTGCGCCGTTGCATGTTGTTTTGGAAAGCGACTGCACCCGAGATTCCAACACGCGACCTGACTGGTGGGGATGCCCGCTGAAACGGTTCGTCCAGCTGATGACAAAGGCTGGGGTTCGGAGCCGATCGGTGTTCAACACCAACGCCGGATTCTGGATCGTCCACCACGAGGTGATCGACCGCATGGTGGATCTTGCTTTGAATTTTTGGAACGATTGCCACGCCAAAGGCTATCGGTTCACGGAAGAAGCGCCATTGGCCTACGTGGGCCACATGTTGATGGGGAATCCCTACGCCCACGTGCTGGAGTCTGATTCCGCCCTGTGGGCTTCCGATTGGACCGGGTGTTTCGAAAACCGAATCCCCGATGGCCGGCCATGGCAGTTCGTCGATTACCTCGACGGCCATTCCTTTCGAGTCGATCCGGCCATTGTGCATTGCATGCGTTCCAAAAGTGCGATGCTGTCGCACGGGCGACGAAGTTCGTTCAACCAATGAGAGCCGCGAAACGCCGTGGCTCGTTCCCGGCGAGCCGGTCGGTCACGCAAATTGGCCCCGAACCGATTGCGTTGAAATTGCTGAATCCCTTTCGCGGCGGCTATAATTCAGTCGGATACGGCAACACAGGCATCCAGTCATGTCGAAAGGAGGATCGATCCGTGAATCGGCCGACATTCCGCGATTGGCCGGCTCCGCTACGGGCGGGGCGAGCCGCCGACGCGTTCAAGCGATCGGTCCGCGCCGCGCTGACAGTCGATTCGAGATACTCGGAAGGGTCAGAGGATGGCCGACGATCGATCGGATGCGAAAATCGGAGAGGCGAAGTGGCCGATGAGTGAGCCGCGGCAAGGCCCTCTTGAGCAGCCGCCCCTCTCTCGCGAGCAGCGTGTGGATCGCTGGTGCGACAAATTCAAGCGGCAGTGGATAACGGGCGAGCAACCTCGAATCGAAACCTACTTGTTGGGAGCGGTCGGAACGGATCGGGACAAGCTGCTTCGCGCGTTGGTCACGTTGGAAATGACGCTTCGCGCTCAAGCCGGCGACCGAGTCGATCCTCAAGAGTACCGTCGCCGCTTTGCCGACGACAGCCAGGTCATCGATGACGCGATCGAATCCTTGCGAACTCACCGGGACCTCGGGCAGTCGACCATTTCGACCGACGACCAGCAGGAAGAGGCCGAATCCTACGAGTATTTCCTGACTCGATCGAACCTGCAGAAAGATCTCCCGGAGAAGATCGGTCGTTACCAGATCATCCGCGCGCTCGGGCGTGGCGGGTTCGCCATCGTCTATCTGGCTCGGGATATCGAGCTGGGCCGCGAGGTCGCCCTGAAGGTTCCCCGACTGGAGCGTTTTGACAGCCAGCAAGCACTGGAAGTTTTTGTGGAGGAAGCCCGCAAGGCGGCCCAACTTGATCATCCGGGCATCGTGCAGGTGCACGACGTGCAACGAGAACCGGGGCTCGTTTATATCGTGCAGCGGTATCTGCCAGGCGGCGATTTGGCTCAGACCATGCGCGAACATCGCCTGCCTGCTTCACGAATTGCAAAGTTGATGATCGCGATTGCCGAAGCCGTTGGATACGCACACCAACATCGTTACGTCCACCTGGACCTGAAACCGGCCAACATCCTGCTGGATCGGGACGGCAATCCGCACGTGGCAGATTTTGGATTGGCCGTCCATGAGAGCATGCAACGTGACTTGAAGGGGCATGTGCGCGGAACCAACATCTACATGTCCCCGGCGCAAACGCGCGGGGAAGTTCATCGACTGGATGGGCGCAGCGACATCTGGAGCCTGGGCGTCATCCTGTACGAATTGCTTACCGGACAGCGACCGTTTACGGGCAAGACTCGAGAGGAAGTTTTTGACCAGATTCAACACTTGAACCCACGACCGCCGCGGCAGGTCGATCCGTCAGTCCCGGCGGAACTGTCGCGAATCTGCCTGGTCTGCCTGGCAAAACGGGCCGCCGACCGCTATCCATCCACGGCCGACCTGATCGACGACTTGCGGCATTGGCTGGAATCTGGGGCGCGTGACGGTAGCACGGGAAGTCCACCCTCTGCTTCGGCGGCGGATCCGGGCGATCAACCGGTGGCGAAGCTGATCCCCCAAGGCCTTCGCAGTTTCGAAGCCGAACACGCCGACTTTTATTTGGACCTGATGCCGGGCCCCCATGATCGCGATGGACTTCCGAAGCGAGTCCGATTTTGGAAGACGCAGATTGAGAAGACGGATCCCGACGAAACATTTCCGGTCGGCGTCATGTACGGTCCTTCAGGTTGCGGAAAGTCTTCCCTGGTCAAAGCGGGATTGCTGCCCCGTCTCAGTGAAGCGGTGCTGCCGATTTATGTCGAAGCCACCGCAGCCGACACGGAAGCCAGGCTGGCCAGGGCGATTCGAAAACGGTGTCCCGACCTGCCGGCGGAATCCGATCTACCCGACCTGATTGCCCAACTCCGCGACCAGGGTGGCATTCGCGGACGAAAGGCTCTGATCGTCTTGGATCAGTTCGAACAATGGCTCCACGCACATGAATCTCGCGACGAGAGTCACCTGCTGCCGGCGCTTCGACATTGTGATGGTGGCGTGGTGCAGTGCCTGGTATTGGTTCGCGATGAGTTCTGGATGTCGGCCACCCGTTTCATGCAGGCGTTGGAAGTGCCACTGGTGGAGGGCCACAACTCCGCAGCCGTCGATCTTTTTGATCGAGATCACGGCGAAAAGGTACTTGCGGCGTTTGGCAGGGCCTACGGCAAGTTGCCAAACGAGCCGACGCCGGAGCAGGCCCGCTTTCTTCGGCGTGCCGTCGACGAATTGGCCCAAGGTTCCAAAGTCATTTGCGTCCGATTGGCGGTCTTTGCCGAAATGATGAAGAGCCGCCCTTGGACTGAAGAAACCCTTGCCGAAGTGGGCGGTCCCGAAGGCGTCGGCGTGACATTCTTGGAAGAAACCTTCGCCGCGGAAACGGCTCCCCCGTCCCATCGGATCCACCAGAGAGCCGTCCGCGAAGTGTTGAATTCCCTGCTGCCCGATCCCGGCACGGAGATCAAGGGAAAGATGAAGTCCTATCAGGAATTGCGCGCTGCCTCCGGATACAAAGATCGCGAACGGGATTTCGATGCCCTGTGCAACATTCTGGACAGCGAAGTCCGGTTGATCACGCCAACCGAACCCGATCAGATTCCCGAATCCGGAATCGAGGTTTTCCAAAGCCCGGCACGATACTACCAAATCACGCACGACTTTCTTGTTCCGTCGCTGCGGGACTGGCTGACCCACAAGCAACGAGAGACACCGCGTGGTCGGGCCGAACTGCAACTTGCCGATCGAGCCGCGTTGTGGAACAAACGGCCCGAAAAACGCAGCCTGCCCAACGTGCTGGAGTGGATTCGCATTCTGATCCTGACGGACTCCAAACGGTGGCAGGAGCCCGAACGGATGATGATGCGGCAAGCGACGAAATCCCACCTGAGAGTCTGGGGAACCGTGCTGGCCGTCTTGCTGGCCGTTGGCATTTCGATGCAGCGGTACATCGCACACCTGAACGACCGCTCCAATCAGTCGGTAGCGTTGGGTTACGTCCAACAGTTGGCCAACACCACGCCGCAAGGCCTTCCCGCATTCGTGGAACTGGTAAAGACCTACAAGCCTCAGGCGATTCCACGGCTGGAGCAAATCGCAGAGCAGGAACAGGCGACCGATAGCGCGAGATTGCATGCCGCGTGCGCGCTGCTGGAGCTTGGTTACTCAGACTTTTCGTTTCCCGTTGCTTCAATTCGCAATTGCCAGTCAGGGGAATGCCCCAATCTGGTCACGGCACTCTCGCTCGCCCCTGATTCCTGGCACGACGCGCTCGATCGGCAAGCGTCCGAAGCGGCGTTGGCCGAAGATCGATCGTTTCAAGCTCGACTAGCGATCCTGTTGCTTTATCTGGGGAACCCTTCGGCCGCGCAGGAAATGCTGCGAATCCGGAATCAAACCGACCGCGGCCAGCGAACCGCATTCGAAACCGAGTTCATCGCTTGGCACGCACCGCTCTCCGAGCTCGCCGGGCACGTCCATCAAATTGATGAGGCAGGGTTCCGTTCCGGAATTTGCAACGCCATGGGAGTGGCGGATCTCTCGAATGAAACCGGCGACGAGCAACGTACCCGACTGGCCCGCTGGACCCCGCTGCTGAACTCCTGGTACGAGAACGACACCGACGCGGCGGTCCACAGCAGCGCTGGCTGGTTATTGCGCACCTGGAATTTGGACCTGCCGCAAATCGACAACCGTTCCGTCAACGACTGGTATCAGACACCGGTGGGCATGACGTTGGTGCGTTTGCCGCCGTCGGCAGCTTCTTCGGCCTCAAGCGAATTATGGATCAGCGACCGTGAGATTTCTGTCGGCCTGTTCCGTCGCATGATGCAAGATGAATCGTATGCCAAGAACTTCCCGAATGAATTTCCGCAAGATTGGACCGGAGTCGATCAGGCCGTCAGCCCGACCGACGAACATCCCGTGCAATTCACGAATTGGTACGACGCGGTGGCATTCTGTAACTGGCTCAGCCGCTCGGAGGACTTGCCACCGTGTTACGAGTTGACCGGAGAGAAGGAAGAGGTTTTTGGGGATCTGTTTGATGCCTGGCGACTCATCGATGGGGCAACCGGGTACCGGCTGCCGACCGAACGCGAGTGGGAGTATGCCTGCAATGCCGGAGCAAGCACTCGATATTGGTTCGGCGACGATGCCCAATACCTCGGCCGTTACGCCGTGTACTCGGTCAATTCCGGAACGAAAACGGAGTCGGTGGGAAGCAAGCCGTGCAACGACTGGGGATTGTTCGATATGCACGGGAATGTTGACGAGTGGTGCGAGACACCGTTCTCGGAGCGCACGCGAGTGTACAAGGGCGGAAGCTGGTTCAGCACGTCGGTGAAGTGCATGACGTCGCAAAGTCAGGGAAACGGCCCGATTTTCCGGGGTTCCTACCTGGGATTTCGCGTCGTCAGGTCCCAAGCTCCCGAGGACCACGTTGCCGACAGCCGAAGTGATTTACCGCGATCTTGAAGTGTGATGGTAGGCGGAGGTCGCCGCTGAAGACTTCCCTGCGACGACCTTGGACAGGGCAAGGTTTGGCGGCCGAACCGTATTTTTCATGCACCCGCGCATCACTTTCAGTAGACTGGTCCCGACGGCGGAGTTCGGACCTTTCAATCCATGTCGGGAGAACCAACTCATGAGCGATCACGATGAATGTGCCCACCTGGGGCCCTACGATCAAGACCATGCGGTCATTTTTCATGACCTCGGGCCGGGCCAGTATTCATTTCACGTCATTGAACTGAGTGAGCTGACTTTGGGATTCATCCAGAATCCCAAAATGGCGATCTTCAAATTGCCCCGGCACCGCTGCTGTCTGGCGACGGTTTACACCACCGACTCCATGGCACATCTATGCTTCGAGGTCAAGCTGCTTCCGGAAAGTGAAGCTGCAGCGACACAGCAGGCACCGACGGCCACCACCTCATCGTCATCGTCCAGCAACTACTGCTACCATCAGGGGTGCGAGCCCTATCAGATCGAATGCCCTCCAGGTCAAGTGCCCGCGTGTGAAGTTCGTGAGGTAATCGTGGGAGATGTCACCACACAAAAAACCGTGATGCATTGTGTGACCCCGAATTCTTCTTCGTCGTCTTCGTCACGTTGACCTGGCCGAACGGTTCGTCCAAAACGCGTTTCGGTTCGGCAAAGGACGTGCTTTCCTGAGAATCACCTTTCCGGAGGGAGGGAGAACGCAAACTGCACGCCCTGCTAGCTCGAAGGTTTGTTGGGCACCAACTCCCAGAGCGATTCATTGACGATCGAATCGGCCAGCTGCGAAAAAGCGGCCTTCAAGATCTCTTGGTCTTGAGCGTCGATTTCGCCGGCGACACGATCAAATTGGACGGAATCGTCTGCCGCACCGACGGCATCTTCTTTTAAGAACACCACCGGTGGATTGATCATCCACTCGACAAAGTGTTCGGCCACGGCCGACGTCAATTCGGGCGTCTGAGGATCGAAATCTTGATCGGCGACCAACACGAATTGCGTCGGCTTGATCGCTCGCCCCCACAGGCGATCGCAACCTCGCTGCAGCACACCGGCCAAACGGTGTCGAAGGAAGGTCACCTGTTCCTCGAATTCGGAGCTGAGGTAATCCTCCAAATTGCCTTCTTCGGAGCGCAGCAGCGGCACAAGTTCACCAGACAACTTGATCGCCGCGACGAACCAGCGTTGTCGTTGTGTCTCGATAAAGACCAGCAATAACCCTTTCTGCTTGTCAGGCTTCTTCATCATTGACTTTCTTGAAATCACCAATCGGTTGCACCGCCTGCAGGCCGTCCAGCTCATTCAACAACAAATCACCGGCCCGCCTGACCGCCTGGACCGAATCGTCATCCGGGCCCTCAGCGGTGGAAAGCCGCCCGATCAGTTGACGCGAGGATTCGATGTAGGACCGCGTGTCGGCCAAGAACTGCCGCCTGGCGACAAGAGCATCGTACTCTCCCGCCGCCTCGCGCAGGACCTCGATCAATTCGTCGGGGTCCCAGGGCTTGGTGATGTACCGATACAAACCGCCGGTGTTGATCGCCTCAATCACCGCCTTGATATCGGCGTATCCGGTAAAGATCATCCGAATTGCGTCGGGGTATTCAACTTTCACACGAGCCATCAGCTCCGCACCGGTGACATCGGGCATGCGTTGATCGGTCATGATCACGTGAATCGGATGCTCATCCAGAATCTGGAGCGCCTCTTCGGCACTTTCCGCGGTGAACAGATTGAACTCTCGACGCAGCAGCCCTTTCAGCGAGAACAAGATTTCCGGTTCATCATCGACCAGAAGAATGGAGTGTTTCTTCGCACCTGCTGTCATGACACGCCTCGGATTATTCTTTTGCCGGTCGGAGAGGGAGACGCACTCGGAACGTCGCACCACACTTGGACTGACTATACACCTCAATCGTGCCGTCGTGGTCGCGAATGATCCCATGGCAGATTGCCAATCCGAGGCCCTTGCCTTGACCAACCGGCTGGGTGGTGAAGAAGGGTTCAAAGACGCGTGGTAAATGGAGATCGCTGATACCGCAACCCTGGTCCGCGATTTCAATCACCGCATGATCCTGTTCGGCGCAAGTTCGGATAGTGATGGTCCCCTTCGGTTCACTCGCCTGAATGGCGTTGCGCAACAGGTTGTGAAACACTTGGTGGATCTTGGCCGGCTGGCATCCGACACGCGGCAAGGTGGAATCGAGTTGAAAATCGACCGCGATCTGCTTCGTCTCCAGTTCCAGGGACAGCACGTCCACGGTGGACCGGAGCGCCGCGTTCAGATCCAGGTTATCCAATTCGGCTTCGTCCAGACGGGCAAAGTCGCGGAGGTTCTTGACGATCTCCCGAACCCGGCCGATGCCATCGAGCGAGCTGTCGAAAAGTCGCGGCAGACTCTCCAAGATCCATTCCACATCTTCCTCCTGCTCGATTTCGGCGACCTCTTCCAACATGTCCGGAACGCTCTCGGGGTCCGCCTGACGGATGGCTCGGTACTTTGCCAGAATTCCCGATAGAGACGTCGCCTCGCGGCGCAGGACTGCCAGGTTGTTGGCGACATAAGAAATCGGGTTGTTGATCTCATGTGCCATGCCGGCGGCCAGCTGGCCCAATGACGCCATTTTTTCTGATTGAACCAGTGCGGCCTGAGTCTCTCGCAGTTGATGGTTCTGCTCTGCGAGCGTTTGTTCCAATTTGATGATCCGCTCGCCCTCGCGGACCCGAACGCGCAGCTCCTGCGAATCACAGGGCTTGATGAGGAAATCGTCCGCCCCCGCCTCCATGGCTTCGACCAGGGCTTCCTTTTCGGTTTTTGACGTCAGCAAGATGATGTAGGTGTAACCCTGGGCGCAATGGGCCCGGATCTTCTTGACCAGCTCGACGCCGTCCATCCCGGGCATCATCCAGTCGGTCAGGACCAGCGGAAACGGTTGCTCCTGAAACTGCTTCCAAGCCTGTTCTCCATCTTCGGCCTCAACGACCTCGTAATGGAATTCCTCGAGCAAACCGACCAACACCCGTCGCATCAGGCCACTGTCTTCGGCAAGCAACAATCTCATCGGGCGTCTTCCCTCAGCTCTGGTCCTTCACCGGTCTGGTTTCACCAAAAAATGCTTTTTGGCCGGTGACACGCGCGCGAAGCATCGAATCGGGATGCCGGATTTCGGGTAGAATTGCAGTCGGGCTTTCGGTCCAGTCAGTGAAATCGAATGGAGAGGCCGAATCATGAACCACTCGAATTCTTTCTGCCCCGGCGACCGGACACGGTCGCTGATGAGATACCTCCACGGCCCCCTGCGAAAGGGCGTGATCCTGGCCTTCCTGCTGAGCGCAAATCAACTGCGGGGACAGCAGAGCGACCGCTCGGCGATTGCACCACCGGATGTCTACGTGCATGTCGATCTTGTGCGAAACGAGCTGGAGGCGATTCGATTTGTCATGGGAAGACCGAAGAACCAGCAGAAGGAACTTGGAGTCACCGGCGCCGCCCCCAGAGAAGTCTACTTTCAAGTGCTAACAATGTATCGCAAGTCGGACCGACTGTGCTTCGAACATTGCCGCATTCACGGGGAAGAGCCCCCGCTGGTCACCGGAGAAATTCATCCTGGCGACGTCCATTATGTCACCAATCTGGCCCTGCAGCGGCTTCGTCTGGTGAAACAAAAGCTGGGCATCGACGACCAGGTGACTCCCGCGAATCTGGATCCGTCCAAGACGCCCACGGATGTTTTCCGAGCCGCGGTTCAGGCCAACCGACAATTGAACCTGTTGCTTGATCGTCAAGTCGCCCCCAGCGATGTTTTCCAACAGGTCACCACCGGCGTCGGTTACGCCGCCCGTCTGCTAGAACAATTCCCCGAGGCGACCGAGATCCCGGCCGATCCCGATTTCGAAGTCGGCAAGCGCCCGGCGGATGTGTACCAACGGCTCCTCCGCTGCTTCCGGAAGATCCGCGAGATCGCCGCGCTGTCCGGCTTGCAAATGCTTGAATTGGAGGTCGGCAAGGACGAGATTTCGCAGGCACAACCCAGTGATGTCTACGACATCGCATCCCTGCTGGTGTCCGAGCTGGCGTTTCTGCATTCACAACTCGAAGACTCCGCCCCCCCGCGAGAGGTCTATTTCGTGGGACGCAAGTTCCCTTCTCACGTCTACCAACGGGCCGGCATCCTGGAGTTGCAATTGGATGCGCTCAAGACACACGTGGCCGAACACCCGTCGTGGTTGAATCCGGAAGGAACGCCCCCATGAACGTTTCCGCAGACCCGGCGAATGAGCTCGCAAAGGGGCAGGGGACGGGCCTTCGCAAGAAGCTGCTCTATTCGCATCTATCCGTGGCCGCGATCGGTCTGATCATTTTGGCCGTCGCCCTGGTGGTGACTCTGTGGTCGCGATTCTACGCCGTAAGACTTGCGAATTCGCGCGGACCGACGTTGCGAGCGTCGATCGAGACGTCCGCCGGAGTGCAACGCTCCCTGGCAAGTCTGCGAGGTTGGATTGTCCTGGGGGACCCAAGCTTTAAACAGGATCGGATGCAGGCGTGGGACGCCCAAATCGAACCGACGGTTCGGCGGATGGAAGCTTTGAGCACGCAGTGGCCAAACGACGAGAACCGCCGTCGACTGGAAGAACTGAAAGTGGTTTTGCGGAAATTGAAGGAAACCCAATGGTGGACCGAGGAGGTCGCTCAAACACCGGGAAATGAACAGGCAAGAGTTTTGCTGCTGCAGGATGTCGACCCGATCGCCGAGTCAATTCAAGCGGCGATCCGAGAGATCATCGCCATCGCGAAAGATCGAACCGACGACCAGTCGCCGGGCGTCCTGTCATCGATCACCGACTTTCGTTATGAGATGACCCGCAGTCACAATTTCTTGACACGATTTGTCGACGACGGCTTCAGGGAAGACGCACTGCGATTCGCTTCGGCAACCGAAGCGGCCCAACGTCACTTTGAAACGATGAACCGCCAGACAGATCGGCTGGCCGCCGAGCAACAAGAGATTTTGGACATCGTTTCGCAAGAGCTGAAAGCCTACGAGAGCCTTTCGCAGAATGTGGTTGCGGCCAGGGAATCCGATCGATGGAATGTCGCTCAAAACCGACTCGCCGGTGAGGCAGCACCGCTCGCGAAACGCGCGTCATCGATTCTCAACGACATGACGGTCGAACAAAACGAACGGATGCTCGCGGACTCGCAAACCGTCAACCGCATGAGCCATCTGGCCATCGGCACCTCGGCGGCCCTGATGCTGTTGATGCCGTTGTCGGCATGGGTGATTTCTTCGCGTCGAGCCGACAAGCTCGCGAAACCGATTGCCGCCTTGTCCCAGGCAACGAAACAGCTTTCAACAGGCAGCCTCCAGAGCGATATCCCCGTCACCAGCAATGACGAACTCGGCCAGCTGACCGGTGCATTCAATTCCATGCGGGCGTCCCTGCACGAGAGCGAGCAGGTGATTCGCCGGGCGATGCATGACGCCGAATCAGCCAACAAGGCGAAGAGTGAATTCCTGGCGAATATGAGCCACGAAATCCGGACCCCCATGAACGGAATCATTGGGATGTCGCAGCTGTTGTCCCACACCAAGCTGACTCCGGAACAGAGTGATTACTTGAGAATGGTGCAACAGTCCGCCGATTCACTCCTGCGATTGCTGAACGACATCCTGGACTTTTCAAAGATCGAAGCGGGCAAACTGGAACTGGAGGAAATCGAATTCGGATTGCGAGATTGCGTGGGTCAGACCGGGCAATCTCTCTTGGTGCGCGCCGCGGAGAAGGGTCTGGAACTGGCCTGCCGTGTCGACCCGGAACTTCCCGACACGCTGCAGGGAGATCCCGGTCGCCTGCGTCAGATCCTTGTGAACCTGGTCGGCAACGCGATCAAGTTCACCAAACGGGGTGAGGTGGTGATCGATGTCGCCGAGGAATCCCGCGAGAACGACCGGGTGACGTTGCATTGCCGGGTGCGCGACACGGGCGTGGGCATCCCCGCGGACAAACAGCAAAAAATCTTCGAAGCGTTCGGGCAGGCAGATTCTTCAACGACCCGGGAATACGGCGGCACCGGACTGGGTTTGGCCATCTCCACGCAACTGGTCTCGATGATGGGAGGCAACATCTGGGTGGAGAGTGAAGTGGGGCAGGGGACCACCTTCCACTTCACGATCGAGATGAAGGTGATTTCGGACCGGGACAAAAAGCGACGTGCCAACCTGGTCTCGCTGAAAGAGATGCGGGTTTTGGTCGTCGATGACAACCAAACCAATCGCCGAATCTTTGAGGAAATGCTCAAGAGCTGGAGTGTCACGGCGACTTCCGTCGACAATCCGTTGAGCGGCTTAGCCGAATTATCGCAGGCGAACCAGTCGGGCGAGGCTTATGATCTGGTCCTGCTGGATTGCATGATGCCGGGGATGGACGGCTTTTCATTTGCACAGCGTGTCCGCGAAGACTGCGACCTTCGAGGCACGACCATCATCATGGTCTCCTCGGCGGCGCAGGCCGGGCACGTCGAAAAATGCCGCCAGCTGGACATCGTGCGGTACATGACCAAACCCGTCATTCATTCGGATCTGCTCAATACGATCTTGAATCTGGCGGTTGAAGCACCTGTTCCCCAATTGGCCGACGAGATGAATGAGACCGAAACCGGTGGACCGACGTTAAAAATCTTGCTGGCCGAGGACGGGATCGTCAATCAGCGGGTGGCCGTCGGTCTGCTACACGAACTGGGGCATGAAGTGGTCGTCGCCGAGAACGGGCAAGTGGCGATCGAAGCTTGGCAGGACGGCAGCTTTGATCTCATTCTGATGGACGTTCAAATGCCGGAATTGGATGGATTGGAGGCGACCGCACAGATTCGCCAGATCGAGTCGGAGCAAGGAGGTCACACGCCCATCGTCGCCATGACGGCAAATGCGATGAAGGGGGATCGCGAACGGTGCCTGGAACACGGGATGGACGGCTATGTCGCCAAACCCGTGACCCGCGACGCCTTGGCCGCTGCAATCAAAGAGTTCAGTTCCGCGTCGGCGCAGGACGGTCAGGGCGGATCGGACGCCGCCGAGACGCCGCAGGAAGAACGCTGCGATGAAAAAGTCTTCAGTTTTGAAGAAGCTCTTCGACGCGTCCCCGGTGGCATGGAAAGCGTTCTGGGGCTGATCCCGGTTCTCGAAGAAGAATTCGAACAGCATCTGCAACTGATACGCGAAGCGATCCCCAACCAGGACGCCAAAACCATCCAGCGTAGTGCCCACACCATCAAAGGATCGGCGGACATCTTTGCGGCCCAAGCCGTCGTCGACTCCGCCCGAGCCGTCGAATTCATGGGTCGCGATCAGTGCCTGGAAGGTGCCGACGAAGCAGTGAAGACGTTGGAGATGCACGTGAATCGACTACTCGAAGCGATCCGGCGGCACACAAATTGACCGATGTTGCCCGGGTCTGAGCCCGGATGCCGAAAGCGTCCCGCGTCAATTCTTTCGCCAGGTCATCGTGATTTCATTGCCATGATCGTTGAAGCTGACTTCGTCCATGAAGGTGCGGATCATGATCATCCCGCGTCCACTGGCCTTCAACAGATTTTCCGGGTCGGTCGGATCAGGCAGCTGACTGGGGTCAAACCCGGGACCCTCGTCGCGAATGGTGATGACTGCTTCGCAGGCGTTCATTTTGAATCGCACGTGCACCCGGCGATCTTGATACGGCGACTGCGTGACGCGTTCATTCAGCAAGGCTTCGAACGATCCATCCATTGATTCCTTCAGCTCGGAATCCAATTCCAGATTCCCGTGCTCAACGGCGTTGGTGAGCGCTTCGGTCAGCGCCGTTCCGATTCGCACCAGTTCGTTCTCATCGGCCAAATTCATGGTTTGCAGCGAGTCCTGCAAATGATTGATCAACGCCTGACGCTCGGCTGACTCGAAGCCGAAGCAGAAACTGGATTCCGTCTCCGTCATCAGCTGGTAGACGCGCAATCGATCCTTTCGCGATTCCGCCAGTTCCAGGATATTCCTCAGCGTCTGGCCCAACTCCGATTTGAGATCTCGCTTGGGAAGATAACTGGCAGCCCCGGAGCGAAGCGCCTGCGCCGCAATCGTTTCGCTCCCGTATCCCGTCATCAGGACAACGGGAATCACCGAATGGGTCTGCCGAATCTGCTGGACCAGTTCCAATCCGTCCATCTCCGGCATCTGCAGGTCGGTCAAAACGACATCCACCACATTGTTTGCCAGATACTCCATCGCCTCCTGTCCGCTGGCGACCGCGCTGGAGTCCAACCCCGCATCGCGCACACAACCTACCGCGATCTGTCGATCGACCGCCGAATCATCGACGACTAACACCATGGACATCCCGCGATCCTTTTGCGTCTGATTGAGTGGATTCAAAGAGAACGGGCGTACAGAATCTTTTTCACCTCACTTGATGGTAACCTGTCGACCGGTCCGCCGCTACGAGCGGTCGCCAATCGCCCCGTCATTGCTGGTTCCCCAGCAACAATGAAGCCGGCTTGAGCGACCCTCGCTGCAACGACGACGTGTCTCTTTGAATCATCTCCGACAGCCGAACCCGAACGGTGACGTCGCCGGGTTGGCTCAGTGGAAACGTCCGCAACTTGGACAACGGGTTCGCTTGGAAACGGCGGGGGCGGATCCTGCCTGTACCGGCTGGGGCGTCAAATGGGATGTCCTGATGATCGGATAGCGTTGAGGATCAATGAGTGCGCGACCGGTACCGCCTCGCCCCACGAACACCATGTACCGTTCTCCGTCGGCGCCCATCGCCACTCCCGCTCCGCCGTACCGAAAATCGCATTCGGTGGCGCAGGTCAGCCATCCCCACGTCGCGGTCGCTTCGCCACATCCCTCGGTCCAAGGCGACGGAACCGAGGGTCCTTGGTGACCGTTCTTCAAGCCGCGGGCGGCGCGATACTCTGCCTTGCGTTGCGCAAACTCGCTCATCGCTGGATCTTCGATCAATGCTGGCAATCCAGCGGCCCGCCGCCAGGCATTGACTTCATCGAAGGCGCTACCGTGGACGATGGCGGCGGAAGTGGAAGCAATCAAGACACAGAGAATCAATCGACAAATCATTGAAACAATCCTTTTCTAACGAAGTGAAGGTGACAAGCATCCCTGAAATGACGGCGGTTAAGGATTTCGAGCCGTCGGTGGCACACCGCAGTTTTCGAACGTGCTGGTCAAGCCGGGCAGAAACGTATCGTCGCCGGGCTTTGGTCGACAACCCATCCAAAGGGTTGCGGCGAGACAACAGCAGGAGTGGTTGACAAAGCGGGATCGTTCGCAGTTTCCGGACGCCCGCATCGTCAGTGGACAGCGATCGAGCGAACGGCGACCGTTTTGCAACTTGCTTGGTGTGTTCGTCTGCGGTGTTGGCGTGCATGCCTTCTATGAGTCTGGGCTTGAATGGGTCTGGGCTTGGCCGACAGTTGATCGGCGGTTTTGTCTTGGTAGGCTGAAGGGCGCCCCCGCAACGCACGCTGCGCTCGCGCGGGCGCCAATCGCCGCGGTGCGTAAGTCGGCATTCCAAAACGGGCCCTTGCAATCCAGAGAGACCTCTATGCCCGACGCCCAATACGAACAGACGAACACTTTCTTTTGGCTGCTCAGCGCTGGAGGGTTGCCGTTGCTGGGATTAGGTTTGCTGCTCGCGGCGATCGGCATCGTCCTGATCATTTGGCCTCTCAGGAGAGCAAGCTTCGTCCTGGTACTGCTTTCGATCCTGCCCGCGGTATTGGGATTGATCACGGTCTACTCCGCAGCCGTTGACTACGGAGAGATGGCGGGCCTATCGACACCTCCCAAGCCCGCTGAGTTTGCCGCAGCGACAAGTCGCGCGATGTCCTCCAGTTTCTTTGGACTGCTCGGCACGATCGTCGCGCTGATTCCGTCGCTTGCTGCGGTGGCGCGTGCGACGAATCCCGCGAGAGCACTGAAAGGAACGCCGCAAGTCAACTCGCCCCATTAGCCACTTCGGTTCCGAGCTGGGTACCGGCGGATGCAATCGGGCATTGAATCGCGCCGGATTCCAAGCCGACCCTGTCCGAAGAGACCTCACGCGAACGACGGATTTCTTGTGCTAAGGCGGGAATCCACGTTGACAGGAACGCACGGCGGCGTAGGATCGTTCCTTATGCGCCCAGAAATGTCTTTCTCTACCGATCGTCGTGAGACAAGATGGCACGGAGTTCGTGCGATCTTTTCGGGCGTTTGTCTGGCGATTCCGTTGCTTTTGGCATGCAGCGAGAAGGCAGCGGCAAGCTGTGGGGATTGGCTTGCTCATCCCGCCGCTGCCCACCCCATGACAGCGAACCAGCCCACCGAGGCGGAAGCGTCGGTTGATACCGTCACGCTTGCTGACGCCATGCGGCACGACCAGATTCCGACCCGCCCCTGTAACGGGCCCGGGTGTCGCGGAGGCGTGCCAGTGCCATTTCCGTCAGCCGCAACTCTCTCGGTCCCTAGTCCGCAGGATTATTGCTGTCACTCGGCAGCGGCCCCATCGATCTGTTTCGAACTCGTCGAGTTCCTGGTGCCGAACGCATTCCTTTGCGAATTGCCTCGGCCTCTTCACCGCATCGATCGTCCGCCACAGGTTTAATCCGGCGACGACACGATTTTGGTCGACCAGCCTGCGTCCCGTTGGATGCTGCGCTGGTTCATCCGCACGCGAGCCGTTCTGCTGAACGCCTCGCTGCAACGATCAAATGATTGTCTGTCTATATCGGATGATCTGGCAGCGTCCCGCGTCGTTCTCCGTGGACATGAGTGCTTCATGTTGCGGTCCGCTGGGGATCCTTCCCAGATCCCAGAACTTGGATGCGATTTGCTTGTCGGTTGAATGCCGGCATCCCGACCGATCGGTCGGGAGGAACACCGCCTTTTGTCGGTGCGCATCGTCTGATCAAACCGAATGAGGTCGCGGGCCGCTGACCCAAGAAGCTCGAGTGCGTGCGTCACTCGACGGATGGTCCACGTCGCCCGAAACCCCCGGTGCGTTCGCTCCCGCCAAATGGAATTCGAGCGATCGGGTGCTTTCCCAATCCAATCACACACGAATCATCGAGGAATGCAATGTCCACCGCCACCTGTTCCGTCCCGCAAGCTTCCGATCAGCAGACTTGGATGGAAAAAATCAACGGCCCCTACCACAAGCAAGCTCTCTACCTTTACACGGCGATCGTGTTGGCACACTGGTGCGAACACCTGGCCCAGGCAATTCAGATTTACGTGCTGGGGTGGCCCATCCCGGAATCGCGAGGAGTCCTCGGACTCTGGTTCCCCTGGATGATCAAGTCGGAACTGCTGCACTACGGATATGCGTTGGTGATGCTGGTCGCGTTTTGGATCTTGCGGAAAGGGTTTGTCGGCCAGTCCTACCGATGGTGGATGCTGGCGTTCTGGATCCAGTTCTGGCACCACATCGAACACGCACTGTTGCAGGGGCAAGCGATCTTCCGGCACAACCTTTTCGATTCGCCTGTACCGGTCAGCATCCTTCAACTCTTGATTCCACGGGTGGAGTTGCACCTGTTCTACAACACGGTCGTCTTTATCCCGATGGTCATCGCGATGTTCTATCACATGTTCCCGTTGCCTGGTGAAGCGGCACACCAGGGGTGTTCTTGCGCGTGGCAACCGCGCACGGCGCCGGCGACCGCCGCGAGCGCTTAAGTCAAGCTGGACAGCGCCCTCGGTAGCTGCGGGTTTATCGAGAACTCGATGGAGCGACCGTCGCTAGGCGGTCGCAACGCGGAATACACCACGCTCTGGCGAGCGTGGCTACGTCAAGGTAGCGCTGTCGGGAAACCACACTCCGGAGAACACAGCTACACACCTTCAACCAAATGCTCGCTGCCACAAACGCGAGCTGAAATCCATTCTCTTCAATAGTCACGAGCAAAATCATGAATCTCGTTCGATCAATCATCTCGGTCTTTCTCATCGCATTGTTGGGCATCTCGATCGCCGGATGGATCTGGGCCGGCGGGCAGCCCACGCCAAAGATGCAGGGATCTCGCGTCGTGCTGGCCATCTGCGGATTCGCCTCAACGGGATGTTTGCTGCTGCTGTGGAGCGCCAAACCGGGACGCCCCTCGCAACAGCATCCCAGTCCGGCCGACGGGACCTGAGTTTTTCAGGACCTGTTTTTTTCAGGCCCCATGACCTCGCAACCTCGATGGAGACTCCGTGATGGAGAACGATTCAATGCGAACCGACGGCGTCGCCAAGCGTCTGCCGACCTTTCCTTGGCGAACCGAATTCGTCTCTGACCTTGCCCGCAGATCCGTGTTCCTGGCATCCGTCGGCCTCTTGGCGCTGATGACCAACGGCTGCAGTTCCGACCAAGCCCAGACTGTCCCCGTGAACGTGGACCTGACTTTTGAACCTGCGGAACCGATGGTTGGCGACTCAAAGGTGGATCTGCGGCTTACCGATCCGTCCGGCAATCCGATTGAGAACGCTGCGGTGACACTGGAAGGCAACATGAACCACGCCGGGATGAAACCCTCCTTTTCGGAGCTATCCGAGCAAGATCCGGGTCACTACTCGGGGACGCTGGAATTCACCATGGGCGGTGACTGGTTCGTCCTGGTCGACGTCGAAATGCCCGACGGCACCACGGCCCAACAACAGATCGATGTCCCCGGAGTCAAGGTTCCGTGACCGTGGCGCTGACCAGCAGCAACATCAAGGCGGATGCACCGTCGCCAGGCGCCCCGGACGGCGCTCGCCAGCAACGGCTCCGGACGTCGTTTGACGTCCTGAGGTTACCGTTGCTGGGGCGGTTTCTGCGTTGGCGCTATTCACGAATGTTGCTTCAGTCCTGTGTCCTGCTGTTGAGCCTGGTGATGATTGGACACGCGTTCTGGGGACCCCAACTTGCTCCCAAGAACCTGGCAGCGTTGCTCACTTGGGTGCACTTCCGGGGCCTGGTCGTGATCGTCATTTTGTTGGCCGGCAACCTTTTCTGCATGGCCTGTCCCTTCATGTTGCCGCGTGAAATCGCCCGTCGGATTCATGCCCCGCGCTGGGACTGGCCACAGAAACTTCGCAACAAGTGGCCGGCAATCATTTTGTTTGCGATGGTCCTGTTCGCTTACGAACTCTTTGACCTGTTCTCCGACCCCTGGTGGACGGGCGCCTTGATCGTCGCGTACTTCGCTTTGGCAGCGATCACCGACGTGTTGTTTCGCCGCGCTTCGTTCTGCAAATATGTCTGCCCCGTGGGGCAATTCAACTTCGTTTGCTCGACGATGTCGCCGCTGGAGGTCGCCGTGCGTGACCGCGATGTTTGCGGGAACTGCGCCACCAAGGATTGCATCCGCGGAGTGCACCAAGAAGCGACTTCGTCGAAAGATGCGTTCACCAAAGGAGCCTTGCCGCTCGTTCAGCGCGGATGTGAGTTGGATTTGTTTCAACCTCGCAAGCGAGGAAACTTGGATTGCACATTCTGCCTGGACTGTGTCTACGCGTGCCCCCATGACAACGTCGGGATCCTCACCCGTCTCCCCGCCGAGGAACTCGCCTATGAGGGGACTCGTTCGGGGATTGGCACGCCAGAGCGGCGATTCGATTTCACGGCACTGACAATCGTCTTTGCGTTTGGGGCGTTGTTAAACGCGTTCGCGATGATCAGTCCCGTGTATGCAGCTGAGCGATGGATTGCCGATGTGACGGGCTTGCGAACGGAGTGGCCCATTCTGGCCGCGATCTTCGCCCTGGCGTTGGTGATCGAACCGGCGCTCTTGCTGGGGGCCGCCGCCAGTTTGACCCGCTTTTTCTCGCGATCCGACACACCCCTTTTGTCGATCATCAATCGTTACATCCGATCCCTGATCCCGATCGGGTTTGGCGTTTGGCTGGCGCACTACGGCTTCCATTTTTTTACGGGTCTGCTGACCGTGATCCCGGTCGCGCAGAACGCCGCCAAATCCACCGGGACAGCATGGCTCGGTCAACCGCAATGGCAATTGGGCGGTTTGCCCGAAACGGTTGTGTACCCGTTGGAATTGGGATTCATGAGCCTTGGCTTGATCGGTTCCTGGATGATCGCCTGGTCGATTGCTTCCCAGCGATCCTCGAACCGCATTGCCTTGCGTTTCGCGCCCTGGGCAGCTTTGCATCTGCTGCTCTACGTCTCGGCCGTGTGGATCATGAATCAGCCGATGGACATGCGTGGAACTTTTTTGGGAGGTTGATGTGATGGCTGAAACGACCAATTTGACCACGCTCCGTTTGCTCGCTCGGGCGTTCGCGATTCTGATCGGCGGCTCCGTCGGTTTCCTTTCCAACTCGACGAGCCGGGCGCACGAAGGTCCGCCGTTCCCCGTGTTGATGGACCAATCCCTGGCGGGCCGTACCGTGTCGCTTTGGGCGGATCCGGATATCGGCGAAGCCACTTTCTACGTGATCGTCGAGGGTGATGACGTCAAGCAGGAACAATCCGAGCCGACGGTCTCCCTTTGGACCGAGCCCGTCAGCGGCAGGCTTGAACGGGTGGCCTACGCGACGCAGCCGCACCCGCAGCGAAATCACCTTCAATACGAGGCACATCCGGTCTTTGACAAACGCGACACCTGGCGGGTGGGAGTGACACTGGCAACGGACAACGGTACGACCGAAACGATCACGGCCGAAGTTGAATCAACGCCGCCGGGGATGGGAGCGTGGGACCTGGCGATTTATTTGTTCCCATTCGCTCTGCTGGGCGTTGCCTGGATCATCGCCATGGCACGCCGGCGAATCGCGTTGCAGCGACACATCCCAATCGAGCACCCGCGGTCCATCGCCGCGTCCAGTCACTCCGGCGCCTCGGCGATCCCAGGGGAGTGTGAGTGATGAAGACAGACCGAAAATCCCGACAGCTCCTGATCGTCCTCGGGATCGCAGCCGTGCTGGCTGTCGCCGGCACCGCTTATTGGAGTTTGCGGCACGTCGAACGTCCCGAAATCGCCACACCTCCGGCAGCGTCGGAGCAAACGCTGTCCGATTTTTACACCAGCATTGCGGCTCTGGACGTCGAAGAGAATGAACGTGCGGCACGCGTGCTCGGCGACGCGGTCCAGCGTGAAGATCGCGAACCAGCTTTGTGGGCCAATCTCGCCGTCGCTCGACTGAGATTGAATGAACCGGAGAAGGCTCGCGAGGCATTGGAACGGGCCCTGGAACTCGCCGGCGATTCTCAACAGCTGGCGGTCCTGAACGCTCAAATCATGGAGTATTCGGGGCAGATTGAACCCGCGATCGAAGTTCTGCGTCGCGTTCACACCGATTGGCCGGAGAACGTGGCGGCAACCTATTCGCTGGTTTCCCTGTTGGGGCAGATGCGGGATGACCAATCCGAAGGGGAACGCATCGAGTTGCTCACCAGCATTCTGGAACATGCCCCCGGGAACCTCAAAGCGTTGCTCGAGCGGGCTCGAATTGCAGCAACACTCGACCGCGATCAACAGCTTCGGGAAACACTGAACGCGATTGCAAACCAGGGCGAACGATGGCCAGAGGACATCCGAACGCAACTGGATCAAGCGAGCAATGCCGCCGACCGAGCGGACAATCGAAATGCCGCGGTGTCGCTGACGTTCCTGGAGAACCTGCTCAAACCTCGCCCCGAATACCAGCGAAGTTTGGCGCAACTGGGTGTCTTGTCGGTCACGGCGGTCGGGACGCCGGTGCGTTCCCCGTTGCGACTGAAAGTGCCGCCGGCTCAAATCCCCGCCCCCGATTCGAAGCTGGCCTTCGAACCCACCTTCCCCTTTCGTTCAGCAGCGCGGCCGGACTTCGCGTTGGCGATGGAGCACTCGGGAGAGCGTCGCTCAACCCTACTGTCGCTCTCCGGAGATCAACTCCTCGTCGATGCCTCGGCCGCGCTGCCCTTTCCAGGATCGTCAAAATCCGCTGATCGCACCAGTCTGTGCGTCGCGGATCTGAATTCTGACTTTCGGCAAGATCTGGTTTGTGTCGGGGACAGGGGGGCTTGGATTTATGTCAGCAACGATGACTTTTCGTTCACCGAGCACCGAATCGATTCGGATGTCGCGACTCACCCCTGGAAAGGTGTCTGGGCCATCGACATTGAAGCCGACGGCGACTTGGATCTGCTTCTTAGCGACCAAGAATCCCAATTGTTAACGCTTCGAAATGACGGTGCCATGACCTTCACCGAAATGGCAGACGTTGTCCCTGCGTCCAAGGTGGTGCAATTGTGTCAAATCGATTTTGACACCGACGGAGATCTGGACGTGATCACGCTCGATCCGACGGGTCAGTTGACCGCCTGGACGAATCAACGGGCCGGGTCCTTTTCGTCCGCAGTGATCCCCGCATCGCAAAAGCAACTTGCGACCGCCACCGGGGACTTGGATCGCAATGGTGAAATGGAGGTGATCTCGCTTGCCGACGACGGAGGGATCTGGTCTTCCGCGTGGGTTGATGGCGACTGGATGGTCACACGCGTTGCCAGTTCGAGCTTGAAATCCTCGCTGAAGGGAACACGGCCGGGTGCCCCCTTTCTTCACCTCGCGGACATGGACAACAACGGCGGCGTGGACGTGATCCTGGGAGTGGCACGGCAAACGGAGGTGTTGCTTGGCTCGGAAAACCTTTCCTGGATCGCGCTTGATGCCTCGCCAGAAATGATCCTGACATCGGTCGTCGACTACAACGACGACGGCCGTCTGGACCTGGTCGGACTGTCGGAATCCGCAACGACCGTCGCCTTGAATCAAAGCGAAGCGAACTATGGCTGGCACGTGCTGCAACCGATGGCAAACACGAACGCCGGTGACAAACGCATCAATTCTTTTGGCATCGGTGGACGAATCGATGTTCGTGCGGGAAGTCTGGTGCAGTCAAATCCGATTGCATCGCCTCGAGTTCATTTCGGTTTGGGAAATCGCCCGCAAGCCGATGTGGCTCGAGTCATCTGGCCCAATGGTACCAGCCAAGCCGAGTTCGGGCTGAAACCCTTCGAAACACTTGTCGCGAATCAGCGGCTGAAGGGATCCTGTCCTTGGGTATTCGCTTACGACGGCGCGCAATTTCAATTCGTGAAAGACTTTCTGTGGCGATCTCCGCTGGGTCTGCGAATCAACGCGCAAGACACGGCGGGAATCACGCAAACGGAGGATTGGATCCGGATCCCTGGGAACCTTTTGGCCTCGGTCGAAGGCCGGTACCTGATCCGAATCACCGCCGAACTCTGGGAAACCCACTTTTTCGATCACGTTCACCTGCTTGCCGTCGACTTCCCCGATGACGCACGCGCATTCGTGGACGAACGCTTCATTCCCGCGTCAATGCCCCGACAGCGTGTCGCGCTGGTCACCGCGCCGAAACCGCTGCACAACGTCCTCGATCACAAGCTTCGAACGCTCGATGAGCGACTGAAGTCCAACGACGGCGAATACGCGGACACCTTTGAACTGGGCGAGTTTCAGGGGATTGCCGAAGATCACTGGGTCCAATTCGATTTGCCACCGGAGGTTTCTGGTGACCGCGATGTGGTCATCGTCGGCCACGGCTGGATCTATCCGACCGACAGTTCGCTCAATGTCGCGATCGCCCAGGGGCTTGCGACGCGTCCCTACGGGCTGATTCTGGAACAACAAGGTCAGGACGGACGTTGGAAGCTGATCCAAAATGACTTGGGATTTCCCGCGGGCAAGGGCAAAGATGTTCTGATTGCAATCCCCCCAGAATCCATCAAAGCTTCCCGCCGTTACCGGTTGCGAACGAACATGGAAGTCCACTGGGATTCGCTCCGGTGGAGTTATCTCCGTGACGACATCCGGCCGAAAATCACGGAATTGGACACCGTGACATCGGAATTGCGGTACCGAGGCTATTCCCGGTTGTTGCCGGTGCATCGAAGGCGCCCGGACACTCCGATTTACGAAATCGAAACCGCTCAGCCTCGCTGGCTGGACCTGGAAGGCTTTCACACCCGTCACGGCGACATTGGTGAGCTGACGGGTGCCGTGGATGATCGCTACGCGATCGTGAATGCGGGCGACGAACTGGTGTTTGAGTTTGCCGCAATCGCTCCACCGCCAACGGGGTGGCGGCGAGACTTTGTGCTGGTCGGTGACGGCTGGGTCAAGGATGGCGATTTCAACACCGCGTTCTCAAAGTTCGTGCGTCCACTTCCCAGCCATGATTCCCCGCAGTACCGCGGGCCACTGCGACCATTGATGCAAGATCCTGTCCATCAAAAGCATCAATCGGATTGGAAAAAGTTTCATACGCGGTACGTGACTCCGAAACACTTCTACCAACAACTGTGGAAATCGCAATCCGCCGTTTCAGCGAATCCGAATGCCCCATGAACCGACTACAACGCACACTCATCACGATCATCTTCGCAGCACTTCTGGTCGGCCCCGCCGCCTATCTCCGCTGGTCGCAAGAAAGTGGAGAACGCGCCAGCGCGGCAAGCGAAAGCTCTCCGGACGTCCTGCAACGATACGGATTCCGGTTGAAGGAGCAGGCCCGAGACGCGGGGGTGGATTTCACGCACCAGCCACTCCGACTCGATCAGCGTTTGGATCACATCGCACCGCAAATCGCGGCCATGGGCGCGAGTGTGTCGGTGGTGGATTTTGACCAAGACGGCTGGCAGGATTTCTACGTCACGAACAGCGCCTCCGGCAGCATGAACGGTTTGTACCGAAATCTTGGCAACGGCCAATTTGTCGACGTCGCCCGGGAGGTGGGGCTGGCAGATCTGAACAAACCTGGCACCGGGGCCTGCATGGGAAGCGTCTGGGCGGACATCGACAACGATGATGACGAAGACGTCCTGGTCTACAAATGGGGCCGCCCCGAACTGTACCGCAATGATCGGGGTGAGCGATTCGAACGCATCACCGATTCCAGCGGCCTACCGGACTGGGCCAATCTCGGCTGCGCGACGTGGCTGGACTACGATCGCGACGGCTTGATCGATCTTTTTCTCGCTGGCTATTGGTCGGAGGATGTCCGGCTGGAACAGTTGAAGACGACCCGGATCATGCCGGAAAGCTTTGAGTACGCCAACAATGGAGGACGCAAATGGCTGCTGCGGAACAACGGCGACGGAACGTTCGAAGACGCGACGGCGGAGTCCGGAATCGACAGCACTCGTTGGACGCTCGCGGTCATCTCGGCTGACTTCAACGGCGATCGTTTCCCCGATCTCTTTCTGTCCAACGACTACGGCGTCTCGGAGCTTTTTATCAACCGACAGGGAGACCGGTTTGAAGAAATCGGAAAGGAAAGCGGAATCGGCCACGCTCCCAAGAGTGGAATGAATGCGGCGATCGGGGATGTACTCAACCAGGGTCGACTGGCAATCTACGAATCGAACATTTCGGAGGAAGGCGTGCTGTTGCAGGGAAACAACCTCTGGTTCCCCTCCGCGAGCGGCGCGACGACTTACGAAAATCTGGCATCGGTGATGGGTGTGGAACTGGCCGGCTGGAGCTTCGGCGCACAGTTTGGGGACCTGGACAACAACGGTTTCGTGGATCTGTACGTGACCAACGGCTACGTGTCCGGCGACCGCGGCACGAGCTATTGGTATGACTTTTCACAGATCACCGGCGGCCACCGAAATATCATCTCGGATACCGACAATTGGCCCGACATGAAAGGCAGAAGCCTTGCCGGATACCAACCCAAACGGGTTTGGCTGAACGACGGTGCCGGGCAATTCCAGGATGTCGCCCAACTCATCGGGGCTACCGATCGCCACGATGGCCGCGGCGTCGCGCTGGTCGACCTGGACAACCGAGGGGCACTGGACGTGTTGGTCGCCAATCAACGGGGCCCTCTGCTGATGTACCGCAACCAGGTCGATCCGCAGCGGAACTGGATCGCATTCGAACTGAAAGGCACACGCAGCAATCGCAGCGCCATCGGGACCCAGGTCCAGGTCCATTGGAAGAACCAACAACAGTTGCAGGAGTTGGTCGCCGCGAGCGGGTATTCCGCGCAGAACCAACGACGGCTGCACTTCGGACTTGGCACCAGCGACCAGGTGGACAAGGTCAGCATCCTCTGGCCGTCCGGTCAGACGCAGGAGTTGTCCCATCCGGCGATCAATCAAACGCATCGTATCGAGGAGCCGAAATGAGCACGACCGAATCGACCGATCTAGAATCTTCGGCCGCCCCCGACACTGTGGCAACCTCGGTTAAATCCGAGCTGCAGCGTCCCTTGGTCTCCACAAGCCGTGCGTCTTGGAAGAGTTTGTTGACGCTGGAGAATCGATTTCTCGCGCCGATTTTGATTTCCTGCATCTTGCTCGTGGGGCAATTGACGTTCGGCTTTCTTGAGAGTTGGTGGCAGACCTGCCTGGCAATCGCCGTTGCGATCACCTGCGAACTGGTCTTGGGGCGGTTGATGGTCGGAAAATTTCCGCACCTCGCCAGCGCCTACATTTCTGGAATCAGCGTCGGGATCCTGATTCGATCGCCGTTCCTTTGGCCGTTCGCCCTCTGCGCCTCGCTTTCGATCATGTCGAAATATGTGTTGCGTTGGCGCAACCGCCATTTATGGAACCCGTCAAATTTTGGCGTCAGCGCGATGCTGTTCCTCTACCCCGCTGCCGTCGCAAGTCTGAGCATTCAGTGGGGCAACACACTCTGGCCGATGCTGGTGGTCTGGTGCCTGGGATCGTTGATCATTTCAAGATTGAAACGTTTTCACATCTGTTTGACCTACGTGATTTCGTTCATCTGTCTGGCGGGCGCCCGCAGCGCGCTAACCGGCAGCCCGTTTCTGGCCAACGTCGCCCCCTTGACCGGTCCGATGTACCAGTTGTTCGTTTTCTTCATGATCACCGATCCGCGGACGACCGTCAGCACGAAGCGTGGTCAGTGTCTGGTCGCCTTCCTGATCGCCCTGGTCGAGATGATTCTACGGCTGGCGGAGTTCATCCACGCACCGTACTACGCCCTGTTTCTGGTCGGACCGGTTGCTTTGGCGGCGGAGTTGGCGATGAAGCGAAAGGCCGAGGCACCAGGATCTGTCTGAAAAGTCGGGAAAGCGAAGAGCGGCCATCGCAATCAAAAACACTGTGATTTGCAGTGCAATGAGCGGCAAGACGCTAGCCGCCGGTTGAGGCGAGAAGACCCGCGGCTTGCGCCACGCGGCTCACTCGATGAGGCGCTGTCCAGCTGGCCGGCACCGATCCACAACCCGTCAAGGTTTGACGGCTGCGACACCTTCCGCACTCCGAATTCGATGGTTTCTTCTGCCATCGGCCGAATTCCGATGCACTGACCGGCGGCAAATGTCGATCAGCCGTCGCAGGGTTGAGCAAAATTGAGTTTACAAGACTTCATTTTGCACAGAGAGTTGCGGTGATGAAAACGCCTGCATGGATGCCCCGTTGGCACGGGTATGCTTTGGCCGTCGCGATCGGGATGGCCGGCGGATCGGTCTGGGCAATCGCCCCGGATGATCCGGCGCCCGACCAGAACGCTCCGACACGTTCGACTTCTTTCCCGGTCCAAGCGACCGAAGACTCCTTGCTCGCCGAGCAGCCGCCAGCGACGCCTTGCGTTTGCCCTGTTTGCGGAGGTGACAAGCAGCAGACGCCCGGCTTTCGTTCCTGCTGCCACGGCACGCTGCTGGACTGGTCCAGGTTTCCGGAAACCGTGCACAAAATGCCGCGTCCGGGAATTTTTCCGATTCTCCCCAAGGGTCCGGGGTACTACTCCGCTTGTGACCTGCTGACAGACACCTGCCGCCCGGGACCGCCAAAGTCCGGATACGCACCGTTCGCGATCAACGCGTGGCCGTTCTTTGACGCCGATTGGCGGTACGTTGAAAACATTCGCGAGTCGGATCGTACGATCGTGGAACGGTTGAAGCGGATGCACTTGAATGACTGCCTGATGCTAAGCACCGGCGGCGAGTTCTGGATGCGCTACGTCAACGAAAGCAACAGTCGCTTGACGGAGGCCAACAACGATTTCACGCTGACCCATTTCCGGCAGTACGCCGATCTTTGGTACCGCGACCTGGCGCGTGTGTACGGCGAATTCGTCTGGGCCGACAGCCAGGGACAGGAACTTGCCCCCGTTCCGCCCGACGTCGATTTGGGAGACATCCTGAACCTGTTCGTCGATGTGAATCTGATGGATGTCGCTGGCAGCCCCCTGTACGTCCGGGCGGGACGTCAGGAATTGCTGTACGGTTCGCAACGTTTGGTGACACCCTTGCCGTGGGCCAACAAACGCAACTCGTTCGACGGTGTGAAGATGTTTCGGCACGGCAAGAATTGGGACTTCGATGCCTTTTGGACACATTTCGTTCCGCCTCAAGCAGATGAGTTTGATTCCGCCGACGATAATCGCACCTTCGCCGGATTATGGTTGACAAACCGACCGCGGCCGGGGGAATTCCGAGACCTGTACTATCTGTACTTCGACAACGACAACGCGGCTTCGGCGCTGGGCGTCACACGGTCACCCTTTGAAACGCATACCACCGGAACGCGCTGGTCGGGTGACCGCGATGGGTTCCTGTGGGACTTCGAAGGAGCGTTACAGTTCGGCAATCGCGGCAACAATGATCTGTTCGCGGGCATGGCCACGGCGGGCGTCGGCAAGCGACTCAGCCGCGCCGCTTGGTCGCCCACCATGTGGCTGTATTACGATTACGCCAGCGGCGATGACGACTTCACCGACGACACCGATCACACGTTCAATCAACAGTTTCCCTTCGGGCACTACTACCTGGGATGGATGGACCTCGTCGGGCGACAGAACATTCACGACGTGAACGCCCATTTGTACGTCTACCCGAACAAATGGACGACCGTGTGGTTACAGTACCACCGTTTCTGGCTAGCCGAAAATCGCGATGCCCTCTACAACGCGGGGGGAGTTCCCTACCGTCGTGACCCCACCGGCGCAGCGGGATCCGATGTCGGAAACGAAATCGATTTGGTGATGAATTTTCATCTATCGCGATACTCCGATATTCTGGTCAGCTACAACAAGTTCTTCGGCGGCTCGTTTGTCGAATCGACGTCGGGTCCGAACGCCGCGGTCGACTCCGAGGCTTTGTACCTGATCTATCAGCAACGCTGGTGATACCCGACGCGCCGACGACCGTCCTTAACGGCTCGAAGGCTTTGCGACCGCAAACGTCGGTCCGGCAGCGAACCGGCATCCGCGATTCTGGTCGATCTTGCGTCCTCTCGCTGGACAACATCATTTTGAGGTAGCCGCGTTCGCCAGAGCGTGGAGGATGCAGCGCTGCCGCCCTCTGGCGACGGTCGCGGCTCGCGAGGAAATCTGTCCGCCCCTTTTTGGGCCACATCCCGGTGGTTGATCCGGTATGCTCATGGCAGGCGACTGTCGGACACTATTCCTCGGAGAACAATCAATGAATGCGATTGATATTCTAGGTAGTCTGCTGGGACACAAGCAGAGCCAAGGCGGCAAGGGGGCGGACGCATTGAATGACATCTTTGGAGGCCGAACGCGATCGAGCCAATCCTCCACGTCGACCCGACCCGCGGACATTGAACGTGAGGCCAAGGAGTTGGAAGACCTGCTGAACGTCTCGACGGGCCGATCTTCCTCGTCGGGAAGGTCGACGGGAAGGTCACCGTCCACGTCCTCCCCATCCACCTCGCATCCCACGGCGACCCGCACGGCGTCACCTGCTTCCACGACGTCGGAACAAGATCGTGCCCTGATTCTGATTCGCGCGATGGTCGGTGCCGCGAAAGCCGACGGCCGGCTGGATGCCGACGAACAAGAAAAAATCATCAAGCAGCTACGCAATCCAAGCCGGGACGATATCGAATTCCTGAGACGCGAATTCGAACGGCCGGTCGACGTTCGCAGCTTTGCAGCCTCCGTTCCCACCGGAATGGAACAGCAGGTCTACACCATGTCGTTGATCGCCATCGACCTGGATACGTCGGACGAAGCCAAGTACCTGATGGAGCTCTCCGAAAGTCTGCGATTGCCGATGGAAGTCCGCGAGCAGATTCATCAACGGATGGGAGCCCCCAGCATCTACTGACCCGTTGCGTCTCCTCTCGGATCAGCCGTTTTGTGTCCGTTCATCGATCTCGACAAGCGAGTCTTCCAATGCCCCTCCCATCAAGCTGGATTCCACGAAGCGCCGCCGCAGCCGCAGTGATCTGCTTTACCGGGCCCCTTACCTGCCCGCCCGATGCGATCGCCCAGGAGACAACGTCCCGGACGACGGCGTTGGTCGTCGACGGAAATGTCGCAAACGTTTTCCGGTCGGATGACCAATACCTGGTCCAGATCCTGGTGCAGCGGTCCGAGATTCCGAGCCTGGAATCAATCTCCGACGCGCCCTACCCGGCTCCCGGCCAGTACGTCTACGCCCATGTCGGCCCGGACCGGTCGCTGCTGGGCAGGCTGACGCAGAACGCCGCGGTGGAAAGCGTTCCGAAGCCGAAAACCCGAATCCGCGCCCGCTTGGCCATCGGCCGTGACGGTCAATGGGAAGCGGCGGGCGGAGACTGGTTCCAGGAGAACCCGAGTCCCGGATCGGATACCCCGACCGGTTCGACCGCGTCCGCCGAACAACTGGTCGGCGGGCTGGGCGTGACGACCGAACGGGCCTTTGTCTCCGGCCAGCCCGCGTTGAAAGTGGTCAAAGTCCAACCCAACAGCCCGGCCGCTAAAGCAGGGGTCGAACCCGGAGACGTGCTGGTCGAAGCCAACCGCAACCCGCTGCGATCGGAGGCGGAATTGGCAGAAGCCTTCCGGAACCGTCGCGGGAGCTTCTCGCTGACGGTTCGCGACGTGCGATCGGGACGCGACGTCCTGGTGCCGATTGACGCCGAAGCCCCCGCGAATTCGAACCCGGATGGTCGAATGCAACCCCTGGGTGCCACCACCGAATTGGCGTTCTACAGCGGCAATGCCGCGGTCAAAGTCACTGCCGTCGCGCCGGGCAGCCCCGCACAACGGTCTGGGTTGACGCCCGGTCTATTGATCCTGACGGCGAACGGACGGCCGATCGAAAGTCCCAAAGCGCTGGCGGAAGCGGAACAGGAATCGCGCGGCCAACTGACGTTGGAGGTGGTCGATCCCAAAGACCGCAGACAGCGAACCCTTCGCGTCTCCCTTTGAACAACGCATCGCGAAAGTCGGCCAGAGCTCCTCGTGACCGATGATTGATTTGCGGTCGACGGTGCGAAATCCGTAAGCATTTCGCACCGTCGCAAACGTCTTCGCGATCCTGAAAAGCCCGGCAAGATGCGAAGTTGGGCAGCGCCGACTTGCAGCACTGACCCTCGTTAGATTTCGCGACAGCCACGATCTGCCGACGGTAGCTACATTCGGTTCCAACCGTCATGATTCCAAGATGCGTGGCCGCGGTCCCGGCCCGTCCTCAAGGAATCCCCGTTGCCGAGCTCCGCACACGGTACCTCCCCACATCGAGTGATTGACCGGATGATCTCTGCCCGTATCGCCAAGGTTCAAGACCCGGTCATCCCCATCATTGGACGCTGGACCCGCGAAAGCCCCGGGACCATCTCATTGGGACAGGGCGTGGTCCATTACTCGCCTCCGGACCAGGTTTTTGCCGCCGTCTCCGAAGCTGCAGTTGGGGATCGCACCCTGGACCGCTACGGCGACGTCGTGGGCGAGCCAACGTTGACCGACCTGATTGCGGAGAAGCTGGAACGCGAAAACGCGATTCAGGCGACCGGCGACGGTGCGTCGGTCATTTGCTCCGCTGGCGCCAACATGGGATTCCTGAACGCGATCCTGGCGATCGGAGATGTTGGCGACGAGATCATTCTGCTCGGACCCTATTATTTCAACCACCACATGGCGATCGAGATCGCAGGTTGTCGCCCGGTCGTGGTGCCCACCACATCGGAAGACCAACCGGACCTGCAAGCCATCAAACGCGCGATGAGTGACAAGACGCGGGCGGTCGTCACCGTATCGCCCAACAATCCCACCGGCGCTGTTTATTCATCGGAAACGCTGAGGGAGATCAACGCACTTTGCGCCCAGCGGGGCATCTTTCACATTTCCGACGAAGCCTACGAGTACTTTCTGTACGACGGCGCCGAACACTTTTCGCCAGGATCACTGCCGGGCGCATCCGCCCACACCATCTCCTTGTTTTCACTTTCCAAAGCTTACGGGCTGGCGGGCTGGCGAATCGGCTATTCGGTCGTCCCCGATCCGCTGGTTGATGCGGTGAGAAAGATCCAGGACACCAATCTGATCTGCCCACCAAAAGTATGCCAGGTCGCCGCCGCTGCGGCATTGCAGGTCGGTGCGAGTTGGTGTCACGATCGGATTGCCAAGCTGGCGCCGGTACGTCAAGCTAGCTTGGATGCACTCGCGTCGCTATCGGATCGATGTGAAATCACGGTCCCGAGGGGGGCGTTCTACCTTTTTTTGAAATTGCAGTCGGACCACCACGACCTGTCCCTGGTGCAATCGTTGATTCGGGATGAAGGCGTGGCCGTGTTGCCCGGCAGTGCCTTTGGGCATACCGACGGATGCTCCCTCAGAGCGTCCTACGGCGCCCTCGACGCGGATTCGGTTTTGGAAGGGATCGGGCGACTGCAGCGTGGACTGGCAAGAATACTCTGATCGGAAGGGAATACGTCGATGCAAGTGGTGGCGGTGCAGCTGAACATGGCCTGGGAAAACAAGGCGGCAAATCACCAGCGTGTGCATGAACTGTTGAAATCAAACGGCCAGATTCAACCCGGCGCGTTGGTTCTGGTGCCGGAAATGTTTGAGACCGGATTCAGCATGAATCTGGATGCGACGGCGCAATCCGATTCCCGTGAGGGCGAGCAATGCCTACGTGACCTGGCTCGCGAATTTGATGTGGCCGTGATGGGCGGGGTGGCGGCGCCGGTGCGTGACGGCTTGTCGGCGAACGAAGCGGTCGCGTTCGCTCCCGATGGTCGCGAACTGGTCCGTTACCGGAAAATCAAACCGTTCAGTTTTGCCGGTGAACAGGATCACTACCGCGCCGGTGAATCCGTCCAGCTTTTCCGATGGCAAGACGTGAAGATCGCCCCCTTTCTGTGTTACGACCTCCGGTTCCCGGAGCTGTTTCGCGACGCGACGCGACAGGGGGCCGAACTGTTTGCCGTCATCGCCTGCTGGCCTGCCAAACGCAGCGAACACTGGGTGCGGCTTCTGCAAGCCCGCGCGATTGAAAACTTGGCAGTTTCCGTCGGGACGAATCGCTGCGGCGAGGAACCCAATTTGACATTCGACGGCCGCAGTTGCGCCTTCGATCAAATGGGCACCCCGCTATTCGAAGCAACCGATCAGGAGCAGGTGATCACGACCGACATTGACATCAATGCCGTGCGGGACTGGCGAGACCGATTCCCGGCGCTGCGTGACATGTCAGCCGGCTGAGCGGATCGAGCGGGCCGCCCGACCTGAAGATTCCCCTGCCCGGCGGCAGCAGCCGCCGGGCAAGTAGTGCACTGCGTGCTACACCTTGTCGCCGCTGGGGACTTCAAATCCTTCGCGGTATTCCCGCGTCAGCATCGCGTTTGCGGCGTCGCTATTCTTGAATCGCTCCGCTTCGGGATCGAACTCCAGGTGCGGTCCGAGCGACAGCGGTGTCTTGTCCAAATCCACACCGTTGGACCGCAGGTGTTCGATGGTCCTGTCAACCGTTGCCAGGTTGTCGTCCAGGCTGTTGACGGCCCCGATTTTCTCCCGCAGTTGCTCCGGTGATACCCGGTTTTCTTCGCCGACGTAGTACGAGATGTTCCCCAGATGGCTGACCGCTGCGGACAGGTGCCCGGTCAGTGCATCAGCATTCAGTTGGGTGCCGTCGCGGGAAATGCAGGCGTCGATGAAATTGGCAAAGTGCATGTCCCCGACATTCCGCGCCTTGAATTCCTTGATCGGATTCATGTCCTTGTCAAAGGCCTGGCAGTAGTCGTATTGCGTTTGAGCGGCGTAGCCGTCCGATCCGTAGAAGATCACACCGATCTTGTTGCCCTTGCCCTTTCCGAACATGGCGTCGACGTCCTTGCCGGCCGATTCTTTGATTTCCAATCCGCGCGTCTCAAACACGATGCATTTGTCGCCGTAGTCGTAAATCGAAACTTCGGTGTTGGCGGTGTCACCCGCGTCCACGTAGTCAGGATCATTCCGTTCGGCTTGGTAACCAAGTCGGCCACCGTAGCTGATGACCGAATTGGGGTGACGATCCAACCCCAGCCCCCATCGCGCGATGTCGGTTTGGTGCGGACCCTGGTTGCCCAGGTCACCATTTCCATAGTGTCGCTGCCAGTGCCAGTCGTAGTGGAAGCTGCGCCGAGTCAATTTGGGATCGGTGTACGTCGCCGGACCACTCCACAAGTTGAAATCGACGTATTCCGGAATCGGGTAATCTCCCAGCGGACCGATCGACTTGCGGCGTTTGTAACACAATCCGCGAGCGAACTTGACCTCGCCGATCCCGCCGTCAGCCAGGAACTGCGCCAAGTCTTGACAGGCGGAGCTGCTGCGGCACTGCGTCCCGGTTTGAAACATTCGCCCATACTTCTTCGCAGCCTCGACGAGCGCACGGCCCTCATGAATGTTGTGGCTGATCGGTTTTTCGATGTAAACATCTTTGCCAGCCTGCATTGCCCACACGCCCATCAACGCGTGCCAATGGTTGGGTGTCGCACAACTGAGGATGTCGATCGCCGGCGCCTCCAATGCTTCGCGGACATCCTTGAAAACCAGCGGCATTTTGCCTTGCAGCTTTCTAACCGATTCGGCACGCGACTGTGCGACCCGCTCATCGATATCGACGATCGCGCGAATCTCCGTCCGCGGATCGTAGGTGAAGCCCCGGATGTGCTCGCCTCCCCGGCTGTTCACCCCCGCGATGCATACGCCCAGTTTTTCGTTGGGACTTTGCGCCCTGGATTGGCGGGGCAAGGAACTAGCGGCGAGACCGGCGGCGGTAGCGAGGGAGAACTGACGTCGGTTGAGTTTTCGCATCGAAATCACTTTGGGGGGAAGGGAGGAAGGCTGGATCCGAAAGTCTGATTATCGCACAAATCCGCGCCGAAAGTTTTCCCGGCATTCAAATTTTCGCTCCCAGCGCGACTGGAATTTAGGTCCGCTTTCTCACCGAATTCACGCGGGATAACGCTGGAGTGCCGCAACTGGTAGTTTCTGGGGCAGGCAGACCGAACAGCGATCGGGTCCTTGCCGGTTGGCTCCGCTCGGGCCCCTGGCAGTTGCCGCTGCTCGGGCCCCTGCCAGTGCGGTCGCCATGGCTGCTCCCAACCGCTTTCCTTTCATCGCGTCGCCGGAATGGCTGACGGCAGATTATCAATCGGTTCCATCATGTCGACCGCCCGTGCCCCGCAGGCCCCCGATCCGAACTGCCATTTCCTGGCACTCACCGGCAGCTTGCTCGCCGCCACCTGTGCGGCCCTGCTCTTTCACGGTTGGACCGTCACTGGAAACCCGTCTGACCTTGTTCCCTGCGTGTTGTCGGCTTTGTTGATACCGGCGACGGTGGTGATCGCCGGCCGCGTGGCGGACAAGTGGACCGCCGCGATGGTGTTTGTCGGTTCTCTCGGTTCGATCGCACTGGGCAAGATGCTGACCGGCCAGACGCTACCCAATGCGTTGGTCCTCGATCCGATCAACCTGCTGCTGTATGGACTGACGCCGCTGATTGCCACCGCCCTCATTGTCGCCGCTGGTCCATCGTTGCTTCGGTCACTGCGGTCCCCGATTGGTCCGGCCAGGCCGACGGTTTCCGACATCAATCCGATCGGCGCGATGCGTGTGCCAGTACTGATTTGGCTGGTCGTCGTTTCGGCAATCTACCTGGTGAACAACGGAACCGATCGAACCGGGTTTCGGATGATCACCCTGCCGTTTGATGCTCCCAGCGGCGACATGTCCTTGCTCGGTTTCAGCGTCCTGGTCGACACACATCCGGTGATGGCAGAAACGTTGCCCGCCGTGGAACAGGTCAGCTGGTTCGCCGGAGGCGTGCGAAGTGACAACAACTTTCGCTTCCTACGTGCCGGATATGCGTTTTTGGCTTCGCAGCTGACACCGATTTTTGACCAGACGACCTCGCTGCTGATCGTCAATTTTGTGTCCTGGCTGGGAAGCTTGGCTTTGGTTTGGCACCTGACCCTGCGTTGGACGGCGCACCAGGTCGCCGCTTCGGCGGCGGTTTGTTTAGCCAGCGTCGGAATCGGGTTTGGCGTTCATATCAATGACGCCACACCGCACCTGACATCGTTTGCGCTGTATTACTTGGGGATCGTTCTGATCGATCGCTTCGAGTTCGGGGAAACGCCGCGTCCTTGGAGAACGCATCTGGTTTGGGGATTGATCGTCGGACTGATCAGCTTGGAATACAACGTTGCCCAAATGTTGCTATTCGTCTACGGCGTCGTCAGCCTGAAATGCCAGCGCTGGATCCACCTGGTCGCAGCCGCCGTTGTTTCCCTGTCGTTGCGTCCCCTCTGGCAGATCATTCTGCCTGGCTTGGGCATCAACGTGCGTGAGGTCGAAGGAGAGTACCTGGTTCGTAGTCTGGATTTCTGGCAAGACTCGTTCCAGCAAGGCATCGGAACGTTCGCGACCGACATTGGTTACTTCACGATTGAAACATTGACCGCGTTGGAGTCTCCGTGGTTGCTGATCTTGGCGTTGGTCGGGCTGGTGTTTCTGGCGAACCGACGGCAAAGAATCCTGTGCGTGGCCACGGTCTTGGCTCCGGTGCTGGCCTGCGTGTTCTTTGCCCCCACCTCCAATTCCCGCGGTTACATCGTCTACGGAGCCAGCCTGGTCGTTTTTGTTGCATCGGGCAACCTATTTGGACGCTTCATGATCCGCCGGGGCAGCATCGGCAAGGTGGCCGCATTGGCATTGTTGGCGGTTTGCTCCATCCAGTTGATCTGGACGACCGCGCATCATCGATTTTGGACCGGGCCGGCAAAGATGTTTTTGCTGGGGGCTCCCAAAGCGAGCCCGCTACTTTGGACCCGGCCAGAAATTGAGAGCCTGACCGGACAGGAGCCGCTGCCGATCGCGCTCGGCGGTACCGCAGCCTTTGTTGACGGGGGAGCCGTCCGCACTCCGGCGACCGAGCCGGTGCCGATGCGTTCCTTTCCGCTGATGGTCCTCAGCCGCGTGTTCTTTGTCGGGGCAATTCTAGTGACCGTGTGGTTGATTCTGGATGATCGGCGCCGCCGCAGAATCACGACCGCGGTCGCCGCGTCCGCCTTCCTGTTTTGCGGTGTGATGTCTTTCGCACGAATCGAACGGCAGCCGGCCGTGTTTGATCTGCAAGCGTTGCCCATCGCGCCGCGCGAAACGATCCAATACTCCGTGCGTCCGCGCGCGGACCTGTTGGACCAGTTCGCTGCGCAATCAAATGCTGCGACAATCCCCCAGATCGAATTCTTTCTGGGCGCTTCGGCTCCGGTGCAACTGCGCTGGCTGGTGGATGGCAAAGCCATTCCGGTCCGCCGGTTTGAAAACAGCCGTTGGGTCACTGACGGCCCGATCGATTTGAAGACGCTGCGTGAAACAGATTCCTGGACATTCCAGATTACCAATCCCGGTGACCAGCCGATTCGAGTGCGAGGATGGCAACGCAATTCGCTTCCCGAACGGCGCCTTGATTCCACACTCGCCTCACCGGTGCTGCCTGGCATTGAGATTCGTATCCGGGACGCGGAGTCGGGGGCGTTGCGGTTCGCGGCGTTCTAACGCACGGCACTAAAAATGACGCGGGCTCCTCGCGGGTGAAGTGAACTGCACCCGCTCCGTCTTGCGACAGCCAGTCCATGGACGCAGCGGCGTTGGATAAACTGGGAGCAGCTTCGGCGTCGCGACCGATCCGCCGATCCTCATTCTTCCCCCTCTTTCCCCTTCCGGATCGTCACCATGATGCGATTACTGTTGGTCACCGGGCTGCTGGTCTCCTTCCCCGCGGCGAGTTGGGCCGAGCTAGCTCTGCCGCACTTCTTTTCCGATCACATGGTGCTGCAGCGGGAGCGAGATGCAGCGATTTGGGGAACCGCGACGGCCAATGCCGACGTCACGGTGACCCTGAAGGACCAGCGTGTGACGACCCACGCCGACGCGCAGGGCCGATGGCGGACGACGATTCCGACGGGAAAGGCTGACGGCAATGGTACGCAGCTGACGGTTGCCAGTGGAGACGATCAACAAACGATCCGAGACGTTTTGATCGGAGAAGTCTGGTTCGCGTCGGGGCAGTCGAACATGGTGTTCACGATGAATCGCGTGCCCGAATACCAATCGGTGATTGCCAAGGCCGATTACCCTCAGATTCGAATGTTCAACGCCCCGACGGTTACTTCCGTGGAGCCAAAGACGGACATCGACGGCCAATGGACGATTTGCAGCCCGGAGACCGCCAGCGGCTATTCCGCCGTGGCGTTCTTCTTTGCCCGAAAGCTGCAGCAGGAGCTTGGCGTTCCGATCGGCGTTATCAAATCCGCCTGGGGCGGCAAACCCGTAGAAACCTTTACCAGTCGCGAAGCACTGACGTCGCTGCCCCAAACCAGGGACAAAGTGGATGCCGCCATCAAAGCCGACGCGAGTTTCGATCTGCAAACCGCCAACGCTGCCTATCAGAAACGTCTGGAACAATGGAACACTGCGGTTGAGAAACGAAAAGCGTTGCCACCGGACCAGCGAGGTCGACAGCCACGGAAACCGTCACCGCCCAAGCGTCCCCTGAATACCGAAGGGCAACCCGGAGTCCTGTTCAATTCCATGATCAACCCGTTTGTCGGGTACACGCTCCGAGGGGCGATCTGGTATCAGGGTGAAGCCAACGCAAAACCCGGTGCGATTCCCTACGACATCACGCTGCCATTGATGATTCGCGATTGGCGGCAGCGATGGGACGACGACTTTTCGTTTTATTTCGTCCAACTGGCGAATTTTCGCGACCCGACGACGGAAGCGGGCAGCACCGACCCATGGGCGCTGCTGCAAGACCGGATGCGTCGAATCCTGCAAACCACACCCAAAACCGGCATGGCCGTGATCAATGACGTGGGCGAGGCAAAGGACATTCACCCTAAAAACAAACAGGCCCCCGGCGAACGCTTGGCTCGATGGGCTCTCGCCAAGGATTACGATCGGGACCTGGTGTATTCCGGACCACTCTTCCAGTCCGAGCACGTTTCGGGAGACACCATTGAAATCACGTTCGATCACGTGGGCGAAGGACTACGTTCGCGCGACGGAGAGTCCCTGAACCGATTCGAAATCGCTGGCGATGATCGTGTTTGGCACTGGGCCGACGCAAAGATCGTGGCTCCCAACCGCGTCGCGGTCAGCAGCCCGGACGTCTCGAAACCGATCGCCGTCCGCTACGCGTGGGCTTCCAATCCCCAAGGTGCGAATCTGGTCAACAGCGAAGGACTGCCGACGTCGGTCTTTCGCACCGACCAGTGGGACGACGTTGAACCGGCAGCCACTACCTCGGCAAGAGCTGCCCAGAATCCTCGTCGTCAGATCGCGGAAAAGATCCAGGCCTTGAAACAAAAACGCAATCAACTCCAGCCGGGTAGTGAAGCGTTTCGGGAGGTTTCCCGGGAGTTGAATGAGTCCCTGAAAACATTCCGGTCATCGGCCCCGAAAGCCACCTCGAAATGATGGGCCCGGCCAGAATCCCGCGTCGTGCCCGGAGGTCGTGCAGCTCACCCTTCCTCCCGGACGGTCAAAGGCGAAGCACGAGCCACGGGGGAGGGTGAAGGTTGATTGCAAGCGTTTGCGCTTGCCCCTACACCAATTCTCACCGAGAAAGTCGAGCGTCGGCACGCTCGACTTCCCTTGCAACGGAGCATGAAGTCGTCACACCAAGGCGCAGGCTTTGTGCAGTGCTTTGGAGGTGGCGGCACACGCCGCGTCATTGTCCAGCTGGTTCAGCTGCTTGTTGAACGGCTCGGCGCGCAGCGGCCCGTCGTATCCAATTTCGACAAGAGCTTGCAAGAACGACTTCGTGTCAATCACACCGGTTGCCATCGGCAATTCCCGCTCGTTGTCCTTCAATTGATTCAATTCAATCCCTGCCGGCGCATCGTTCAAGTCGCATCCGACGATTTGCTCGGCTTTCAAACCCCGAATGTCATCGGCTGACTCGCCCGCGGTGTGCCAGTGCCAGGAATCCAGGATGAACCCCACGTTGTCCTCTCCGATGGCCTCATGAAGCTCCGCCGTCTCGTGCATGTTGTGCACGAAGGGGTATCGCAGGTTGCTTCGCAGAGAAGGCGTTCCGACGTATTCCAGCCCCAAACGCAGACCGTGGTCTTTCAAGATTTTGGCGCATGCGCGCAACCGTTCGGTATGCTGCTTCAGGTTGTCGATGTAAGTCAGCTCGTCATGGCCCGGCATGATCCAGGTGCCCATCCGGGTCACCCCGGCTCGCTGCAACGCTTTGGCAAGCTGCGGCAGATCGTTCAGGCCGTTTCGATACGTCAGTTTGTCCTTGCGAAAATCAACCGGCAGCCCCGAGGAACCCCAGACGAGATTCTCCTCTTCCAAACGCCCCAGCAATGACTCGTTTTCGGCATCCGAAAGTTTGGCCAGATCAGCCGGTGAGGCAGTGACCGATTCGAAGCCGTGTTTCGCCGCCAGCGCGATGGCCTCCATCTGGTTCGCTTTGACGCCGATACTACCGGGACGAAGATCGATGGTGAATTTGCGCCCGGTCCCGGCCGCGCTCGCCGATCGGGGCAAGCAGGCAATCGCGGCGGCGCCAGCGGATGCTTTCAACCAATGACGACGTGAATGGATCATGGAGGATTCACCGAGTGAAGGGAGAGTGGGAAAGGGAGTTTTGCCGGCCACGCGAGTTCGAGCAGCCCAATTGGATGCCGCGGCCGCATTCGATCTCCCCACACTATAACCGGGGTCTTGCGTCCCGATGCCGCGGGCAGTGAAATCAGCAGTCCAGTGAAATCAGCAATCAATCGAACGATCCGGTCAACCAGCTGGATTGCCAGAACCTTGTCTGCAGGTTTCCCGTTTCGGTCTTTCCCCACGTCGATCCGCCGATGATTCTGATTGCAACCGACGAAGCCGGCTACGGCCCCCGTCTCGGGCCGCTGGTGATCGCAGGCACCGTTTGGCAGATCCCAGACGGCCAGCAGCGTGGAAAAACGCACGCGGCGGGCGAAGACGGGGTGGATCGAACGGCCGACAGTTGTTTCGCCGCATTCCAAACGCTCGCACGCCCCTTCCAATTGGGGACGCGTCGTATCTTGGTGGACGATTCCAAGTCCATCTTCCAACCACGGTCGGCTCGCAAATCGGGGGATCCGGGCTATGGCGTTTTGGAGACGGTGGCGCTGGCCGGATGTCGGTGGGCGGGCATCGGAGGCGCGAGTGTGCAGCTGGTACAGGACTTGGCGCCCGAAGACGCTGATTCCATCGCGGGCACTCCCTGGCTGTCCGACTTTGCGGCGGAATCAGTCGCCGTCGGCAACGTCCGTCCACTGATCGACCACTGGTCCGCAAGCGGAGCCAGGTTGATCGGCGTCGCAACCCGGATCATCACCGCCAACGCGTTCAATCGACACTGTGCCGGCGGCCGAAACAAATCAGATTTGCTATCCGAAGCCACCTTGGGCCTGGTCCGGACGTTGTTGCACTCGACCCACGACATCGATGCGGCCAGCCGAGCCGGCGAATCCATTTCGGTGTACTGTGACCGCCACGGCGGTCGACGCTACTACGCCGCGCCACTGCAAGCGGCGTTCGACGGTTCGTTGGTGCAGGTCGGCTTGGAGACATCGGGCGAAAGCAGCTATCGAGTCCCGTTTCGTGGCAGCGACTTTGCGATTCGATTCACCGTCAAAGGCGATGCATTCGCACCTGTCGCTTTCTCGTCTTTGGTCGCAAAATACTTGCGGGAAAAAGCGATGGAGTCGTTGAATCGGTATTTCGCCCGCCATCACGACGCGGACCCGCCTTTGCGTCCGACGGCCGGGTACCCCTCCGATGCGGAACGCTTTTTGAAACAGGTCACGACCACGATCCGCGGTCAACGTCTGGACCGCGACGCTCTGGTACGGGAACGATAGCCCGGATCCCGCTCGGTGCGGCGCTGAAGAATCTCATTCGTGCAGCGTCAATTCGACCGGGCAGTGATCCGATCCGAACACGTCGTGACGAATGCTTGCACCCTGCACTCGATCCATGAACTTCTTGGCGACCCAGAAATAATCGAGCCGCCAGCCGATGTTCCTCTCACGGGCGTTGCTGCGGTACGTCCACCAACTGTAGTGACCGGGGCCATCATGGAACGCTCGAAAAGCGTCGACGAATCCCGCCTTGCAAACACGATCCAAGGATGCGCGTTCTTCGGGCGTGAAGCCGGCATTCTTTTGATTCGCCTTTGGATTCGCCAAATCGATTTCCTGGTGCGAACAGTTGACGTCGCCGCAAAAAATGACGGGCTTGCGACGGTTGAGCTTTCTGACGTAGTCCAGAAACGCCGCGTCCCACTGCAGGCGGTAGTTCAATCGGGTTAAGCCCCGTTGCGAGTTTGGTGTGTAAACCGTCACCAGGTGAAAATCGTCCAGGGTTGCGGTGATCACGCGTCCTTCATTGTCGTGTTCCGACGCACCGATTCCCAACGAAGTCTTTCGGATCGGAACGCGGCTCCAAATGGACGTCCCACTGTACCCCTTCTTGAGGGCACAATTCCACGTTTGAGCGTAACCCAGCTCGTCAGCCCACGTCAGGTCCACCTGTTCGGGAGAGGCTTTCGTTTCCTGCAGGCACAAGATGTCGGGCTGTTCGGAAACAACGAAATCCCGGAACCCCTTGTCCATCGCGGCGCGGATTCCGTTCACGTTCCAAGAAATCAGTTTCATCGCGTGTTTTCGGGGGGCTGGTCGTCGGCGTCGCGGGAGAAGCTTGCTTTAAGAACTGGAAAGATCTTTTATACTTCCGGCCATGAGCAATCAATCCGACGCAAAACGAACCGGCCGTTCCGATATCGATCAAGCGATGGTCGCCGCCATCGCCACCGAATTGGGGATCCCACCGCAGCGGATTCGGGTGGCTATCGAGCTGCTGCAATCGGGCAATACAGTTCCATTCATCGCCCGGTACCGCAAAGAAGCGACCGGCACCTTGGACGAGATTCAGTTGCGGGCAATCGAAGACGCGTTGGAGCGATTTGAGCTGCTACAGGCAAGGAAGCGGACCGTGTTGAAGTCGATCGACGGGCAAGGTTTGCTTACCGATGCCCTCCGACAACAGATCCAGCAGTGCGGCGACATGGCCTCGCTGGAATTGATCTACCTGCCTTTCAAGCCGAAACGTCGGACGCGTGCCGAAATCGCCCGCCAACGCGGGCTGCAGCCACTCGCCGACCAGCTGATGGCCCAGCGGAGTCTCGGGCAGTCCAAGACGGCCACGCTGCAACCCTACGTGGACGCATCCGGCGACGTTCCGGACTGCCAAGCCGCGCTGGAGGGTGCGTTGGATATTGTTGCCGAACAGTGGTCGGAAGATCCGCCGACCCGCAAGTGGCTGGTCGACCAGGCATTCAAGTTCGGAAAACTGACATCGAAAGTCAAACGTGGGAAGAAAGACGAAACGTCAGCCGACAAGTTCGAACAGTATTTCGACCGCACTGAATCGGTCAAACGTGTGCCGGGGCACCGGGTGTTGGCGATGATGCGCGGCGTTTCCGAAGGCGTGCTGCGTGTCCAATTGCATTTCGACGGAACACGAGAACTGGACGAACTGACGCGGCGCCTGGTTCAGAATCGTCAATTCGAATTTGCCTCGGAGTTGCGGGCATGCGTGCAGGACTGCTACCAACGGTTGCTGATTCCCGCGACCGAATCGACCATCCTGCAACAGCTGAAGGAGCAAGCCGACGAGGAAGCGATTGAGGTGTTTGGAAAGAATCTCCGCGAGTTGTTGATGTCGCCTCCAGCGGGACCTCGCGTCACCTTGGGAGTGGACCCGGGCTTTCGAACCGGTTGTAAGTTGGCCGTGGTGGACAAGACTGGGCGGTTCCTGGATCACGCAACCGTTTTTCCGACGCCGCCGCGAAATGACACCGATGCCGCGGGTCGAACGCTGATCGGGTTGATTCAAAAGCACGGCGTCGAATTGATCGCCATCGGCAATGGGACGGCTTCACGAGAAACCGAATCGTTTGTGCGAACGTTGGTCCGTGAGAACGATTTGAGCGTAACCTCCGTGATGGTTAGCGAATCGGGGGCATCGATCTATTCCGCCAGTGATCTGGCCGTCAAGGAATTCCCAAATCTGGATCTCACCGTCCGCGGTGCGATCAGCATCGCTCGGCGGCTACAGGATCCCTTGGCCGAATTGGTGAAAACCGACCCGAAGTCCATCGGCGTGGGTCAGTACCAACACGACGTCAATCAGCCGCGGCTTCGCAAGTGCCTGGACCGCGTGGTCGAATCGTGCGTCAACACCGTCGGCGTGGACCTGAACACGGCCAGCGCGCCGCTGCTTTCGTACGTTGCGGGAATCGGGCCCAAATTGGCCGAACGCATTGTCAACTATCGTGACAGCCACGGTCGCTTTGCCAGCCGCACAGATCTGACGTCCGTACCGACGCTTGGCAAAAAGGCGTTCGAACAAGCCGCCGGTTTCTTACGCATTCGCGGCGGTGCTCAACCGCTGGACGATTCGGCGGTGCACCCCGAATGCTATCGGGTCGTGCAACACATGGCTCAACGACTGGGCCGTGACGTGAACTCGCTGCTGGGGAACCCGGCTCTAACGCAAACGCTCAGTCCTGAGGAATTTGTGGAGGGGGAGGTCGGATTGCCAACGGTGCGCGACATTTTGGCGGAGTTGGCCAAACCCGGGCGAGATCCTCGCAGCGAGTTTCGGGCGGTCAAATTCAGCGAGACGGTCAACGCGTTTGAGGACGTGACCGCCGGGATGGTGTTGGAGGGTCAGGTCACCAACGTCACGCACTTCGGAGCCTTCGTGGACGTGGGCGTCCATCAAGATGGGCTCGTGCATGTTTCGCAACTGGCTGATCGCTTTGTGTCCGACCCCAGCGAAATCGTGACCGTGGGTGACGTCGTCCGAGTGAAGGTACTGGAGGTTGACGCGGCTCGAAAACGAATTTCGCTGACGTTGAAATTCTGATGCTGATGTTCCTGACGTCGGCATTCCGCACCATTCCTGGTGTGAACGAATGCCAACTTGCCATTCATCAATAGACGCTGCACGCGTACCGATCACCATCGAACCCATTTTGCGCCGCCACGGGCTCGGCTGCCCGTGATACCATGGCTGTCCCAAATCCTCCCCGGACCAACCGGTCCTGATGCACCGCAGCACCGCCCAGGATACCACCGATGCGACTCCCCCCTCTGTTCGTTCTCCTGATTGGATTGCTGGCAGTCAGCACCGGCGGCGATGCCAAAGCTGAAAGCCCCAACCTGTTGATCGTGACGGTCGACGACATGAGTTGCGATTCGGTCGGCGCATTCGGTTGCGAACTGGCCGAAACAACGCCGACCATTGATCGACTGGCCGCCGAAGGCCTGCGATACGAGCATGCCCACGTTCAAGTCGGCAACTGCTATCCATCTCGCAACGTGATGTTCTCCGGACGCTACCCGCACAACACGGGTGTGGAAGGATTTTACCAGGTTCGCGATGCCGACTATCCGCACCTGGTGGACCTGATGAAACAGGCGGGCTACTTCGTTGCCATCCGCGGAAAGGTATCCCACTCGACCCCGTATCAGCCCTACGGCTGGGACGCTGACCTGACCGAAATTGATGGGCAGAAGCAGGACATGAAGAGCCCAGCTTCGTACTACCGGTCGACCAAACGTGGTATTGACCTGGCACGTGAAGCGGGCAAGCCGTTCTGTTTGAACATCAACATCTCGGATCCGCACAAGCCGTTTTACGCGATGAACGGTCGCGGCCAGGTGGTTGCCGACAAGAACGTTCCGTCCCACGTTTTTACGGCAGACGAAGTGCCGATCCCGGGCTTCTTATTCGACCATCCGGATGTACGGCTGGAGCTTGCCCATTACTACTCTTCGGTCCGCCGCGCCGACGACTGCGTCTCGCAGGTGCTTCGAGCGTTGGAGGAGTCGGGCCAGTCGGACGATACGGTGGTGATATTTCTTTCCGACCACGGTATGCCGCTGCCCTTCGCGAAAACCGCGCTGTGGAACCACAGCACCAAAACGCCTTGGATTGTTCGCTGGCCCGGCGTCGTCAAGCCGGGAACGGTGAACACAGAAGAGATGATCTCGGCGGTGGACCTGCTACCCACGCTGGTCGAAATCGTGGGCATCGATCCTCCCCAGGGATTCGATGGGCGTTCTTTTTATCCCACGTTACTGGGCAAGCCGCAGGATGGACGCGACATGGTTTACAAGGTCTACAACGAGAACGCCGGCGGAAACCGAAGTCCGATGCGTAGCGTGCAATCCAAACGCTTTGGATACCTGTTCAACCCCTGGTCCGACGGCAATCGCGTTTTCAAAACGGCAACGACGGGAACTTTGACTTATCGTGCGATGCAGAAAGTTGCTCAGTCCGATCCAGAAGTTGCCAAGCGACTGGAACTGTTCCGCCACGGGGTGCGCGAAGAGTTCTATGACTACCAGAACGATCCTGATGCGTTGCACAACTTGATCGACGATCCCAAGTACGCCGATCAACTCCGCCGCCATCGGCAGGCGATGCTGGAATTCATGCGGCAGTCGGACGACCCGATGTTGGAAGTGTTCCAGAACCGTGACGACGATGCATTTGTCAGTGCCTATGTGGATCGCGTGCAAGCAGAGTCGGACGCGCGTCGAAACCGGCGGCAACGTTCGCGACAGTCACCAAACCAGACCCGCCAAAACCCCAACCTGTTCCGATTGCAGTATCCCGAACAAGCCGTTCCCGGCCAGCGGTTCCTTGTCACGGTCGTGCATCAGCTGCCCGAAAAACTGGGTGAGCAATCGTTTCACGTCACGCTGAAGGATGCCCAGGGCCGACGAATCGAACGCGTCGTCAAGACGGCGTCCGCCGATGGCCGACTGGAAGTGCCCTTTCAGATTCCCGCGGACTACCGTGGCCAGGCGGTGTTTGTCGCGACGTTTGTCGGCGAAGATTATCCCACCAACTTGTTGCACCGCAGTGAAGGCCCCGTCAGCGTGGATCCGGCGAAGTGATCCAGCGATCGACCGTCACTCGACCGCCCCAATCGCAACCGGCAGAACGACCGCGTGAACGGTTCTCGGGCGGTCCCCCCAAAAGTTCACGACGTCTGATACCTTTTCGCGAGCCAATGTCGCCGTTGAACCGAACCAGGAGCTTCTCCATGCGTTTTGTCTGGACCATCTTTCTGGCGTTGTTGGGAACCTGCTGCTTCGCCGAGGACTGGCCAGGCTGGCGCGGACCGCGGGGCGACGGCACCAGTCAGGAAACGCAGGTGCCGACGGTTTGGGATGGCCAGGCGGGAACAAATATTCGTTGGAAGTCGGCCATCCCGGGGACCGGTTTTTCCTCCCCGGTCGTCATCGGAGACGTGGTTTTCTTGACCGCCTGTGACCCATCGTCCAATCAGCGTTTGCTGCATTGCGTGGACCGTCGAAACGGCAGCATCCGGTGGACACGCGTCGTCATCGAGGCGCCACTGGAGGGCATGCACAAACTCAACAGCCGAGCCTCCGGGACGCCCGCCGCGGACGAACAGGCAGTCTTCGTCACCTTCTTTCGGACCGACGACGGGAGCGGAGAACGAGGCGTTCCGGGAGAAATGGTTGTCGCCTGCTACGATCATGACGGCCAGCAACAATGGATCAAGACCGTCGGAACGTTCGCCAGCATTCATGGCTTTTGCACAAGCCCTGTCCTGTTCCGAAATGAGGTGATCGTCAACGGAGATCATGACGGCCAGTCGTATTTGGCGGCTTTGAATCGGCACACCGGGGAATTGCTGTGGAAAACGCCGCGGGTCCATCAAACACGCAGCTACGTCACCCCTCTGCTTCGCGAAGTCGACGGGAAGATGCAGTTGATCCTGAGCGGCAGTCAGCGTGTTGCCGGATTTGATCCGGTCGATGGCCGTAGGCTGTGGTGGATCGAAGGACCGACCGAACAGTTCGTCGCTTCGATGGTCGACGACGGCGACTGTTTTTATCTGACGGCCGGTTTTCCAACTTACCACGTCATGGCGATCCGTCCCGGAGGCGAAGGCGACGTCACCGAGTCACACGTGAAATGGCACGTCAATGACGCCAAGAGCTACGTGCCCTCGCCGGTCGTCGTCGATGGGCTGCTGTTTGTCGCCGACGACCGCGGCATTGCCCATTGTTTCGACACATCCACCGGAGAACGACTGTGGCGCGAACGATTGGGACGTCACTTCAGCGCGTCGCTCGTTGCTGCCGCGGGACGGGTCTACTTCACGTCCGATGACGGAGAAACCACTGTGATGCGAGCGTCCCGTGAGCCGGAAGTCGTTGCCGTCAACGAATTGGGGGAATCCGTTTTCGCCTCGCCGGCAATCTCCGAAGGCGATCTTTTCGTTCGCACGCGCGAACACCTGTTTTGTATCCGGACGAATCCGTAAACCAGCCGCCAGCGATCGCAGGCGCAGTCGACGAGAGGCATGCTACGGGAGAAAAAAAGAGTAGGGCTGCAGGCATGCACAGCATGCCCTACGGGAGCAAAAAACGAGTAGCGACGCTCGCCAGAGCGTCGCTTTCCACCGCGATCGCGATGGTAGCCACGGGTTTTGCGAGCTTTCAGACAGAGCCTCGACGGATCAGGCCGCTTTGCGGGTTCGTGAGGGGGCGTCGATGCGGGGCCGAACCGAGGCCAACGGGCCGATTTCGCTTGGCGTCGCGTCGCCGTACCACTGGCGATGTTTGATCGAGTCCAGAATCGCTTCCGCGATGGTCACCGCACGAGCTCCGTCGGCTCCACTGACCGTGGGCAGCATCCCGGACTGGATGCTGATCACGAAATCATGCAGTTCATCCAGGATCGCGTTGCGTGGTTCCAGCTCGCGGGTTTCGATTCCCAAGTGGTCTCGGAACAACTCGTCGGCATACTGCAGCGGATTGTCCGTGGCAACTTCCAGGTCAAACGTGCGCTCGACCAACGAGGTGCTCGGTCGAACGGTGTGCAATGCGGGACCGGAGAAATCGATCTCGGCGAATCCGTTGGATCCAAACACCTGCATGCTGCGGGCGGGCGTGGGGCTGATCCGAGACGCCTTCAAGTTGGCGACCAAACCGCATTCAAATTCGACCCGGGCTTCCGCCAAATCTTCGTGGTCGCTGACCACCGCCAAACCACTGGCGGCGACGTGTCGCACCGGTGCTTCGGTCATCGAACAAACAAGGTCGATGTCATGAATCATCAGATCCATGACCACCCCGACGTCCAGGCATCGTCCCGGAAACCGCGAGGCCCGAACGGCTTCGACATATTTCGTATCGACGGACAGTTGTTCCAACGAGGTGAACGCCGGATTGAAGCGTTCGACATGCCCGACCTGCAGCGTCAGCCGACGTGCCGAGGCAAGCATGGCCAGTTTATTCGCGTCGGCAGCCGTGGTGGCTAACGGCTTTTCAACCAACAAATGTTTACCAGACTTCAGCAAGTCCGTGGCGATCTCCGCGTGCGCGTCGGTGGGAGCGGCGATGATCGCGGCATCGACCTGGTCGATCAATTCGCGGTAATCGGCCACGGTCGGCACGCCAAACAGCTTTCGGGCGTTCTGGCGAGCCGATTCGATCGGATCACTGATCCCGACCAATTCGGCCCCGTCGACACTGGAGAGCAGTTTTGCGTGGATCCGCCCCAGATGGCCGGCTCCGATGACGGCAACTCGCAATCGGGTCATGCTGCTTTCTTGCTCCGTTGATCTTGGCCACGTCCGTGCCGCCCACTGCAGGAACGATCGACGCAGTCGAACAGGTGTTTGAGCACGGGGCGAATCGGCCCCTTGCTGAAAACGGTCTCGCGAGCCTTCTCGACTCCCACGCGGGCCCGATACAAAAGTTTGAAGGCTTGGACCAATACGGCGATGTCTTCCGAAGTGTATCCGTGCCGCTTCAATCCGATCGTGTTGATCGCCCGCGGCTTGGTCGGCTGACCGTCGACAATCGTGTAGGGCGGGACGTCGTGAAGCACGCGGCTCATCGCACTGACAAAGCTCAGTTGACCGACCGTGGCGAAATGAGAGACTCCCACTCCGCCCGCGATGGTCACATCGTTGCCAACGCGAACGTGTCCGCCGAGCATTCCGTTGTTGGCGATCACAATTCGATCACCGACCTTGCAATCATGGGCGACGTGGGTTCCCGCCATGAAAAAGTTGTTGTTGCCGATTTCCGTCACACCGTCTTCTTTCTCGGTCGCCCGGTTGACGGTGCAGTGTTCGCGAAAAATGTTGTTGTCGCCGATCAGGACTTGGGTCGGCGTGTTCTTGTAACTGGTGTCCTGCGGATGGCCACCGATGACGCTTCCCTGGAAGATGTGGTTTCGCTCTCCAATGGTGCAATGTCCGGTCACCACGACATGCTCTTCGATGACCGTTCCGTCGCCGATCTTGGCGTCCGGCCCGATGACGGAAAAGTTGCCGATTCGGACGCCCGTTCCCAATTGGGCACGCGGATCAACAACGGCGGTTTGAGCGATCACAACACTCATGGCAAAACAATCTACGTGTGGAGAAACGGTCGTGAGTTTGGAATGGGGGGCGAGTCGTCGTAGACCGCCGCACCTTAGTCAATCCCGGCGTTCGGAATCGAGAGGAATCGAAGTCGTTTTCATTGGTGGCGGGTGGCAGGTGGTGGGATGGGAACCATTCATGATCCGCAGTCGGACTCAGGCGGCCGGACGCCGGCTGACCGATCCGTCGCGACTGTTGCGCGATTGGCTTTGCAGCGCCAACTGATAAAGCGCTTCAGCCATTTTTCCGTTCAATCGGTGGCCGCCGCGGTGCGAGACGAACTTTCCGACCAGCTCGACTCCGGCCAGGGCCAGGTCACCAACCAGATCCAAGGCTTTGTGCCGCGCACATTCATTGGGGTAACGCAGTTGGTTGTCGATCGGGCCGGCATCACCGAACACCAGCAGGTCTCTGTAGGAAACGTGCTGGGCGACACCCTGAGAACGCAACATTTCCGCCTGATCTTCGGTCACGAAGGTTCGTGCCTCGGAAACGTCACGTACAAATCGGTGGGGTGTGCACGCAAAGGCATAACTTTGATTGGGGATCGCACACGCGTGGTCGAACACCAGCTGGTATCCGTACTGGCTGACGCCGGAGGTCGCCGGGGAAGCCGTCAACCAAGCGGCGCCGTCGTGCAGCGTGATCAATTGCTCGATCACCAGACGCGGCCGCTCGGCCGCCTGAATCACCAGCCCGGCACCCGAAATCGCCTGGACGTAAGCAAAGCTGCTTCCGTCCAACCCCGGCAACTCTTCCCCGTCGACTTCCACGATGCAGTTGTCGATTTCCATGGCGTAGAGCGCCGCCATCAGATGCTCGACCATCTGAAAACGGGCTTCGCCATCGGCAAGGTTGGTTCTCATCTTGGCGTCCGTCCGGTGGCGGACATGAGCGACGCAAGACGGTCGACCGGGAAGATCGCTTCGGACCAATCGCACCCCCGAGTTCTTCTCGGCGGGACGCATCACGACACGGGTCTGTCTGGAGGACCAGTACCCGGTGCCAACGACTTCGCAATCCGAAGCGAGGGTATGTTGATTTCGCGAAATGATCACGTCCGGCCTCCCTGCCGAAAGGGTCGGCGATACCAAGTGACGGACATCCGTGTCCGTTGAAGCTTGACCTGCCACGTCCTGACGCATCCGAAGCGAACCGACGATTGTCACGCTGGCGCGTCCGATCGCCGCCGTTTGGCGGACGCCTCGGAAACGACAACCGCTGCGTCAAGACACATTCGCCGCGTTGGAATCACGCCCCGCGCCCCCGCTCCGGATCGACCGTTGCGAGGGGCCTGCCCGCGAACCGCGCGAACTATTGGCGGTTCGGGGTTTTGCCGGCAACCAGGACCTTGTCCAGGTACTGCATCACGCCCGGAGTCATGTCCAACGAGTCGTCGTGGTAGACGATGTTCTTCATCACGCCACGGATCACGGACTCGCCGCTGGACTCGTTCATGTCTTCGCTGTTGTAACGCAAGACCAGGTTGATCTTGTAATGGTTGGCCAGGAACTTCACGCCGGCGGTGATCCGCTGGTAGTTTTCGAAGTAGATCTTGGCTTCGGCGTCGGCCAGCTCTTTGCGTTTGCGAGCCATATCCAGACGAAGCTTCGATTCCATTTCCGCGACCTGTTCTTCCAGGGCGGCGTAATCGGGCGATGCCGGATTGAGGGCCTTCAATTTGGCCGCGGTGCTCTTGAGAGCTTCCCGCTTTTCCTTCAGCTCCGCATCGTAAGCTTTCAGGTCGGCTTCCACCTTGCTGACTTGGGCTTTGATGCCGGGGTGATTCTTGAAGATATAAGCGACGTCGACGACCGCCACGCGGTGCGGCGCCGTATCCTGGGCCGAGGCTTTTTCAGCAATGCTGCTGGGAGCCACAACGGATGCCACTGCGATGGCAATTCCACAGATTTGATGGCGAACGGTTCGCACTTTCGCTCTCCTTGCGTTTTCGGGTCGCACGTCCTTGGTGCCAGCAGTGAATCGAATACCTGGACTTTCCAGATTCGATCCGAAATAGTCAAAGCGGACATCCGTTGCCCGCTTCCACCATCTGTTTACTGGCATGCCGAAATCACTTCGGCGTTGTTCAGTGTCGTCGATTGTGGCAATCCGGCGTGCCGGCGTAAAGATTGAAAACGTCGTTTCGAAAAGCGAGCAAAAACTTTTTTTCGTTCCGATTGCTGCTAATTCGAACGTTTCTCAAGCTCTCCACGCAGCGTCAGCTCGGTCGCATTTCGCATGACCTTGATTTCGAATCGATCGCCCGGCGAATGATTTCGCACCCACGACAACACGTCGGCGGTGGTGCGCATCTCTTTTTCACCCAGACGCTGTATCTGGTCACCGATCTGCAATCCGGCTTTGGATGCTGGTCCGTCCGGCGTGACGCCGGTGATGCGAACCGAGCCATCCCGCTGGGAGATCTGCACGCCCAGAAACGCCGTCATCTGACGCCGAATCTGAACGCGTTTCTCCGTTTCAGCGTAACGCGGCCGCTGAGGACGCGTCGCCAGTTGGAATGCCACATCGGAAACCATATCGGTTAATCGGGTCAGGTCACCAAAATCGATTTTGTCGAAATCGTCTGATGGACGGTGATAATCGTTATGCAGACCCGTAAAGAAGAACAAAACGGGCACTTTGGCTCGATAAAAAGATTGGTGGTCGCTGGGCCCGTAGCCGCTGGCAACCTTGTACAGTTTGAATCCGAACCGCTCGTTGGCCGCATCAACCAACGATTCCAGGCCGTCCGCCGTTCCCGTGCCGTACACCGTCAATTCGTTGTCCCGCAACCGCCCCACCATATCCAGATTGATCATCGCCGCCGTGTTTCCCAGCGGCCGGACCGGGTTCTGGACGTACCACTGGCTGCCCACCAGCCCCCGTTCCTCGGCGGTGAAGGCGATGAACATCACGGTCCGGTGACTGGCGACCGATTTCAGCCGGGGGACCAGCTCGCCCGCGCATCCCAACATCGCCGCGGTGCCGCTGGCGTTGTCATCGGCCCCGTTGTGAACGGCAATGGTTCCGGGAGCCAGGGATCCGAAGCCGCCCATCCCGACGTGGTCGTAGTGGGCTCCCACCACCAGCGTCTGATCGGCAAGGCTTCCTTTGCCCGGCAGCACGCCGATCACGTTGTCACTGGTTGCGACCGATGGTTTCAGATCGACCGAAACGGTCGCGGTGACCGATTCCAGATCGCGACTTGCCGGGCGAAACGTTTGATCGATCTTGTCTTCCAACGATTCCAGTCCGGATCCGCTTGACGAGAGGATTCGGTCCGCCAAATCACGCGCAAGCGAGGCGACGGGGATCGCGTCGGTCTGTTTGGTTTGCCGTCCCGCGTCGCTGAGCCCCAGCACGCCGCGCTGGGCCGTCAGCAAATCCAACCGCATTGACTGGATCAGTTGGTCGATTCGATCGATTTTTTCCTGGGTCGCGGCCCGATTCTTGACCGCTTCTTCGGGCAGATTCTCCAGCAATTGGACCAGCCCTTCGCGGCGTTGCTGTTCCTGCGCAATCCGATTGGTCTGGTCCTGAGTCGCTTCGCGAACGCTGGCAGGATCATTGACCAACAACACCGCGACCGCACCGTGCGAAATCGCGTTGGCAATTTTGGTCGCAAAGAAAGCGTGCCGCGTGTTCTTTACGCCGTCGAAGGGGCTGTCTGGATCACTGATCCCGGGCTCCTTGCGCAAGATCATCACCACGGCACCCTCGGCATTGACGCCGTCGTAGTCATCGTAGTCGTGTTCGGCGGAGGTGATGCCGTAGCCGGCAAACACCAACCGGCCGGAGGCCTTGGCGTTCTCTTTGCCGATTGCCAGCGGGCCAAACCCGTCGCCCAGTTGGGCCTCGATCGTCTCTTCGTCGGCAAGCTGGATTCGGCAAAAGTTGCGGTCCTGGCTTCCGACCTCGCTGCCAACCGGGACATCGACCGATTGAAAGGGCGTACCGGCGATCTGGTCGGTTTGCAGGCCGATCGAACGCATTCGGTCGGCCACATACTTGGCGGCCAACTGGATAGTCTCGTCGGTCACGCTCCGACCACGCAGTTCCTCCGAAGCCAGGTATTGCACATCCTGACGGAGCGCTTCGGTGGTGCCACCGGAGTTGGAAGCCTCTTGACCGACCGCATCGCGAAGGAGGGTGGCTTGCGCCGACAACATTCCGAACGCGAACACCACCGCGGCAATACTCAACCGCGTGGACGTTTCACCGCGGCTTCGCGAGTCCACTGGATTCACGACGTTTCCCCCAATGAGATGCTTGCCCAGCAGTCGGCCGAGCGAAATACCTGACCTGGATGCCGAATTGCAGGCGTGCTGGGAGCGGAATTCGCTCCCTTGAGTTCGCCCCGCCGGCCCCGGCAACGGTACCGCCGCGAATCCATCACCGGTTCAATCAAGCCGCTTCGGCCGGCTTGTCGCCGCGTGCGACCAGGTAGTACAGGATCGGACTGGCAACAAAGATCGAACTGTAGGTTCCGACCAGCACGCCGACGACCAATGCGAACGCAAAGGCGTGGATGCCCTCGCCGCCGAAGGCGTACAGCAACAGCACCACGATCAGGGTGGTCAACGACGTCAGCAAGGTTCGGCTGAGCGTCTGGTTGATGCTGGAATTGATCATCTCGCTGGTCAGCCGCGGCGCCTTTCCTTTCGTTTCGCGGATTCGGTCAAACACCACGATCGTGTCGTTCAACGAGTAGCCGATGATCGTCAGCAAGGCGGCTACCACCGTCAAACTGATCTTGAACGGGTCGATCAACAGGAAACCCAAGGCGTCTGCCACGTAGTAGCTGATCGCGATGGCACCCAATGTGATCAAGACGTCGTGGATCAACGCGGCGACGGCGGCAAAGCCGTAGATCACGCGTTGGAAGCGGAACCAGATGTATCCAATGATCACCAACAGGCTGGCAAACAGTGCGACCGAAGCACGCCCGATCATCTGACCGGCGACGCGCGACCCGACGCTGCTGCTGCTGACCCAAACCGGCTCGCTGCCGAGCGATTGACCGACGGCCTGCATCAGTTGGTCGGCGGATTGTTCGCCCATCGGCAACGTCACGGTCCATTCAGAGAACGGAATGCTCGATCCGTTGCTCCATTCCTGCGCCCCCTCGCCTTCAGGCTCGAGTTCGACCGCGCGTTCGTTCAACGGGATTCCCAGTTCATCCGCAGCTTCCTTCATCCGTGCCACCAAAGTGGTTCCACTGATGGAAGCGGCATTGGAAGCACCTTCAATGGACAGGCTGATGCGGCGGGTGGCGGACTGCCCGGCATCCAGGGCAGGCCCGGAATCGCTTTGGGGAGCTTCGGCTGAATCGTCGCCGGATTCCTGGCCCGCAGCGGCTTCACTCGCAGCCTCGTCACCCGGGGCGTTATTGTCGCCTTCAGGCTCGGCTGCCGGTTGATCCTGCAGCAGGGCGGTCAGCATCACGCCATTGAATTCCGGTTGAATCACGGACGTGTTCGCTCCGGCGGATTGAATATCGACATCGTAGGTCACCAGATCGGTGCCCGGCTCATCGGCGAAGGACGCCACCACGCGTCGCTGCAACTCGGAAACTTCTTCGATCGACGAATCGACCTTGAACACGGTGCCGTCGGCGGCACCTTCCATCGTGACACCGTTGACGGTGAATTGGACGCCGACGCCGTTCTGTTCTCCGATGCCCGCACCGACGATGCGACGAATCTCCTCGGTGGTCGTTTGCTCGTTGACCCGGAACTGCACCGAAGAGCCGCCGGCGAAATCAATGTCCAGAATGCTCTTGCCGCGGGCGACAAGCGAGGCGACGCCGATCACGATCAGCACGGCGGAAACGGCCAGGGAGATTTTCCCTTTGCCGATGAAATCCAACATGCCACCACCGGACAACGATTCGCGAACATTGTTGACCATGTCAGACATGCTGAGGGTCAACTTGTTGTGCCGCTCGGCGATGTCAAACAGGGTTCGCGACATGTAAATCGCGGTGAACATCGAGAACAGGATGCCTAAGATCAAGGTCACGGCAAACCCGCGGATCTGGTCGGTCCCGATCGCGTACAACACGATCGCCGTAAACAGCGTCGTCAAGTTCGCGTCGACAATGGTGACTGTGGCCTTGGAGAATCCGTTGCGGATCGCCATCCGAGCCTTGGCGCCCTTTTTGATTTCTTCCCGAATCCGTTCGAAAATCAGCACGTTGGCGTCAACCGACATCCCCACCGTCAGAACCAGACCGGCCAGACCGGGCAAGGTCAGCGGCTGGTTGATCAACACCATCGTCGCCAGAATCATCGCCAGGTTCAGCAGCAGGGCGATGCAGGCAATCAGGCCGGCGAATCGGTAGTAGTACAGAATGAACACCAGCACCAAAGCCAGCGAGACGCCGATCGCATAAACACCCTTGCGGATCGTGTCGGCCCCGAGCGTTGCGTCGATCTGGTTCTTGGCGATGGGTTGCTTGGAAAGGGCGGCCGGCAATTGACCCGCCTTCAAGATGTCGACCAGCGATTTGACTTCTTCGGAGGTGAAGTTTCCCGTAATCCGACCTTGCTTGCGGATCGGCTGCAAAATGTTCGGTGCTGAAAGCAAACGATCATCCAGGACGATCCCCAGCTGGCGTTGGCGTGTTCCCTGCGGGGCATTCTCCGTGGTCAACGCGAAGAACTTGCCGCTTCCCGAATCGGTCAAATTGAAGGCGACGGCGGGCGCCCCCTTTTCGTCGAACGTGGTCGAAGCGAAGGCGAGGTCTTCGCCTTTGACGTCCAGATTGGGGTCGATGATCATCAACACCTCCAACCCGGGCAAACCCTGTTGCTGGACCCACTGGGCCTGCAAGTACTCCCCGTCGCGGCCGCGGACGCTGTTGGGCAAATCGATGAATTGGCCGTTCTCGGGGTTGCGGACGATGGCGTCGCCGACGTTCACGCGGAACGGCTTGACGTCGGTCTTGGCGGCGGTCTCTTGATCGACGACGGCCCAACGGCCGACGACGGATCCGTCGATGTCCGTGACCACCTCACTCAAGCGAACGGCGCGATCTTCCGATTGGGCCTGGTCGCGAGCCAGATCGATTTCCCGGCGGTGATCGACCTCGTTGGCGACAATGGCAAACCGCAGAATTCCGGCCTGTTCGACAATCTCTTCGATCGCGGCCACTTCGCGCTGATCCACCTCCGGCACGATGATTTCGATTTGAGAATCACCATAGGGCCGGATCACGATTTCGCGGGTCCCGCTGGGGTTGATCCGCTTGGTCAGCGGTCCAACCAGGTCTTGGGATTTGACGCTGCTGTCCGGATTGTCTTTGCTGGGATCGATCTCGTACACCAGAATCGTTCCGCCGCGGAGGTCGACGCCCAGACCCGGCAGACGATTGAGCAGCACGACGGCGCTGGCCGTGATGGCAAACAGCACAAACCCCAGCCGCAACGAGTGCGAGGGCATTTTCATCCGCTTGGCCAAAAAGCCGCCGACCGTGAAGGGCAGAATCAGTACTGCCAACGCAGCGGCCACCCAGCCGAGTTGCGTCCAGGAGATCCCATCGTCGGGCTTCGCCTGGGCAAACAATTGAGCGGAAAAAACGTCGCCGACCCAGTTTCCGATCGATTGCGAATCGATCGTTGCGAGGGCACCGAAAAACGGTTCAGCGAGTGAGAGACAGTCCATCGTTGATTGTTTCGCAGTCGGGGAGGATGCAGTCGCTAGCGAATGCGGTGATGTAAAGGTGTGCCGTGGTGGTGTTGGGATGGTCGTCCGCCAAGGATTCCGCCGCCGCGAGTGCGAGCGTTCGTCGGATCGGACTCGAATTCATTCGTATCGGTCGCGATTTGGTTCGTGTCGCGTTGGAACTTCTTTGTCCTATTCAGCCTCTTTGGCCTTCTTTTCGTTGACGACCGTCAGCGCCCAACGGCTGACTTTGACTCGAACCTGGCCGCTTTCGTCCAATCGCAGCGTCACCACGTCGCTCTCGGGGGAAGCGCTGACGACCGTTCCATGAAGCCCGCCGCTAGTAATGACCCGGTCATTCTTTCCGATCGCCGCGATCCGCTTGGCTTCTTCGGCCTTGCGACGGCGTTCCGGAACCACCAGCGTCATGTAGAAGATCAGCAGGATGCCCACGATCGGAAACAGCGGGTTTTCCATCAGCTGCAAGATGAAGGGCTTGTCCGCCGCCGGGGCAGCCTTCGGACCCTGAGCCACGAGCAAATTGACGTCCGCGATGATCCCGCGCAGCCCCAAGCCGAGTGGCCACGGCACCGATAGCGATGCGGCGAAATGGGAAAGAACGGGGAGCACAATCCGGGCCCAATCAGGTTAAATTCAGCAAACGTTTTGAACGCGAGGCGCCAATCGAATGCACGAGGACAAGCTTCACAAGCCAAAAAGCCGGCCTGAGAGCGGAAAAACCAAGTGCGGCATGATATGGAAGGCCAATTTTGGTCACAAGCCCAGCCAGGCGCGTTCTTTCAATCGCGATCGCCGATGACGGTCCGTTTCGCCCCACCCTTTCGCCGTTGCTGTTCTCCAAATCCTTCCCGTCATGAACGACGCAGCTTCAGAACACACCGACCCGCACCGCCAAACCGCGAGCCGCGGAACGCCTGGCGGCCGTCGACCGGACGGCGACCGGTCGGCATCCTGGCTGCCGCCCTGGCCCCCCCAATGGCCGGAAATCACTGACTCGGTCTCGCACGCATTGGCTGATGGCAGTTGGGGTCGCTACCACGGCCGGCTTGCCGAACAGCTTCGCATCCGGATCGGCGAACTTGGCGGGTGCCCGAGTTGCCGGCTGCTCTGCAGCGGATCGGCCGGAATTGAGCTGGCGCTGCGCTCCGTCGGAATTTCCGCCGGCGACAAGGTCCTGCTGTGCGGCTACGACTACCCGGGCAACTTTCGCGCTGTCGAACTGCTTGGCGGGCGACCGGTGCTGGGCGATGCAGCGTCCGACAGTTACTCGCTGGACGCTTCGGCCGTGCAAGCCTGCCCGGCGGACGTCAAAGCCGTCATCGTCTCGCACCTGTATGGCGTGGGCGCCGCCGTCGCTTCGATCCGCGAACAATGCGACCGGCGCGGCTTCGCGTTGATCGAAGACGCGTGCCAGGTGCCCGGCATGATCATCGACGGCCGACCGGCGGGAAGTTGGGGCAACGCTGCCGTCTTCAGCTTCGGGGGCAGCAAACCGTTGACGGCCGGCAACGGCGGCGCCGTGCTGACAGCAGACCCGGTAATCGAATCTCGCTGGAATCGGTGGCTGGATCGCCCCAGTGACGCGTTGCCCATGAGCGAATTGCAGGCCGCCGCCTTGTTGCCGCAACTGGATCGGCTGGACGCCTGCAACCGGCTGCGGGCGGAATCCGTGCAACAGATCCTGGCGGCCGTTCCCTGGACGCGGACGGCGTCGGCGCTGCCGTCGGCCGATCGGACATCGACGCTGTACAAATGGGCCTGGCAATCCGATCGACGCGATGACTTAATCACCCAGCTGTCCGAAGCCGGCCTGCCGGTCGGAACGGGCTATCGATCGATGCACCGCAGCAGCGATCGCCGTTGTGACAAGCTGGGCCCGCTGCAGCGCTGCCAAGCCCTGGACCAACAGCTTTGCGTCCTGGACCATTCGGCCCTGCTTTCAACCGGCCCCCAACGTGACCGCGTGGTTGAAATACTGAATGCCTTCGCCGCGTGACGGTGACAACGGCCACTCCCTTGATTCCAGCCGCGAAGCGGCGAAAGCTTCCTGCCGTCGGTGCAAGCCGACGGAGACGGCTGCCCAAACGCCACCAAGGATCCTGGAAAGGACGTTTTCTATCCGGCTGAATCGATTCACGTTCCCCGCTTCAAGATCGCCCCCAACTCGACCAGGTGACGCAAGCCGTCGCAATGCGCGGTGTAGCGCAACTTCGGTCGCAGGTCGTCTCCCAGAGCCCGCCCGCCGACAATCAAACTGACCTCATCGCCCAACGCGTCGGCGAGCTTGTTCTCTTCGCGAATGAACCGGGCCGGGTCATCGACGGCGGTGACACTCAACCAGACCAAGCGGGGCTGGTAATCCGAAACGGCTTGGACGAGCGACTCCAGCGGCAAATCGTTTCCCAAATTGACGGCGTTCCAACCGCTTTCACGCAGCGCCAACTCCACCAGAGCACTCGGCAACTGGTAAGGGTCGCTCTCCGGGGCACCGCCGATTGCTGTCGGCGCTCCCTCGGGCAATTCCTCCAACCCGTCCTGGAGCTGGTAGATCAGACGCGCGCAAATGTTGCAGCTCCGCCGTTCCTGGTACACCTCCAGATCGCCGCAATCCCACGCGTCCCCCAATCCTCGCATCGCGTCGGTGATCAAGTCTTCTGCCGCTTCGGCCCGGGTCCAGCCCAGAGCGATCCGGTCGCGCATCAGTTGCTCGCACCGGGCCTCGTCGCCGCAAGCCAGCGCGGCGCGGAATTCCTGCTGAATCGGCTCATTCCCTTGCCCGGGTATCGGCCGACGACGTGTCCGGGGGCGACTAGCGACGTCCATCACCCGGGCGTCGATCCCCAGCGACTCCACCCCCAACGGCTTGGGGTCGACCAGCATCCGGTTGGTCGCGCGGAGAAACTCGCGCAGACCAGAAAGCGTGATCCGTCGGTGCCCGCCGACGGTGCGGATCGTCGGAATGATGCCCTGGTCGCACCAACGCTTGACCGACGATTCACTGACCTGCAGCGAAGCGGCAACCTGCTTGGGAGAGAACTGAGGCGGGGCGTCGGACACGGAGTCTCCGGGGGCGGAAGGCAGCACCCTGAACGCTTTGAACGTTTACCAGGACATTTCCTGGGCTGTCCAGGTCATCAAACGGTAGCAAAATCGTTCATTTTGCCAACCTGTCTTACAATCTGATGCGTCATCCGGCACCACAAAACACGGCCAATTTCTAAATATTTTGTTTTTTCCGCATCCGGTCGTTGTTTCATCGCGAAACCACAGGTACCGTTATGAACGATTTGAACGAGTTTTACGAAACTCGCCCCCTCTCAGCCAGGATTGACAGATGAGTGCTGCAACGCGAGACGCCACTTCAGCGGAAACACAGACGTCAACCAGCGGCGGATCCGCTGTGGGATCCCAGTCGGCCCGCGGTCGCAAGCTGCGTGCCCGTCCGCCGGCATGGCTGAAGATGGCCGAACTGGAGCCGGCGAATCGGGAAGCGGATCAATTCCTCGAATCGCTCGAGGGGCTGACGACCGCTCAATTGCGGACTCGAACGAAACGGCGGTTGCGGGAAGAAATCGCGTTTATCGCCAACGACGACTTTCGCGACCCCGAGCTGGGCAAGGCTATCTTTGAAGAATCCCTGGAACTGGCACCCCGCCAAGCTTCTCTGGGCGTGGCAGCGATTCGTCGCAGCGGGATCGACATGCCGATCCACTTGGGCCGACTGTGCGAGGCGCCTCTTTTGAAGCCCGACCAGGAGCGGATGTTGTTTCAACGGATGAATTACCTGCTGCAGCAGGCTGCCATCCACCGCAGCCTGCTGAATCCGGCACGACCGTCGCGCGTCCGGCTGGAACTGATCGATCGCCTGCTTGCCCTAGCTGCCTGGCACCGCGACCGGATTGTCGAAGCCAACCTCCGATTGGTGTTCTCGATCGTCAAGAAGTTCGTCAATCCGAACAACAATTTCGACGACTTACTCAGCGACGGCATCGTGGCGCTGATCCGCGCGGTTGAAAAATTCGACTTCGACCGTGGCTTCCGTTTCAGCACGTACGCGACGCAGGTCATCCGACGGAACTCTTATCGCACCGTGGTGGTCAAGCAGCAGGAGCGTCAGAAGACGGTTGGCGGGCTGCAGGACATGGAAATCGATCTGACAGACGAAGGCCGGGAATCGGCGATCAGCGAGAAGCGGTGGCATGAATTGCGAAGCCGTCTGAGCGTGATGCTCGATGACCTGGACCGTCGCGAGAAGTTCATCATTCGCGCCCGATTTTCGCTCGGCGCCCATCGCAAGGTGCACACGTTGCAGGCTCTCGCAAACCGACTTGGGGTTTCCAAAGAACGGGTCCGTCAACTGGAACGCCGTGCCATGGATAAGCTGCGTGGGATGGCGGGCAACGCACAGCTCGCCGAACTCGAATCGCCTTGAGCGAGATTGCGGGATCCGATTCTTGCCGCACAAGGCTCAGCGGTAACAATCGCTCTAACATCAATGGCACCGTCTGACGCTGGGTTGCTCCATCATCCGTGAATCGCTACGTCGCATCCACTTTGCTTCCGGTCAAGCAGTCGGTCGCATTCGCCTACCACGAACGACCGGGCGCACTGCAGCGGTTGATTCCGCCCTGGCAGCAGGTGACGATTGAGTCGTCGGACGGATCACTGCGTTCGGGCAGTCGGGTCGTGATGAAACTCCATTTCGGTCCCGCATCGGTGCGTTGGGTTGCCGAACACTGCAACTACGACCCTCCGAATCTGTTTGCCGACCGCCAAGTCAGCGGGCCCTTCGATTCCTGGCTGCACCGGCATGAGTTTCATCCGGCCGGCGATGACACTTGCCGACTGACCGACCGCATCGACTACGAGGTCCCGGGAGGATCGGTGGGTCAGTTTTTTGCAAGCGGAAAGGCCCGCTGCGAATTGGAGCGGATGTTCGCCTACCGCCATCGCATCACGCGAGACGACTTGGAACTGGTTCGCCGCTACCCGACCTTGTCACTGACGGTCGCCGTGTCCGGATCCAGCGGGTTGGTCGGTCAAAAGCTGTGCGCCCTGCTCACTCTGCTGGGACATCAAGTGATTCGGCTGGAACGTTCAGCGGCGAAGGCCCAGGACGATCCGAACGCGCTCGCTCCGTGGTCCAGTCGTGCCGACGCCGAAAAGCTTTCGCAGGCCGATGCGGTGGTTCATTTGGCTGGAAAGCCGATCGCCGACCAGCGTTGGACCGACGAGGTCAAGCGGCAGATTCGGGACAGTCGCGTCGAATTAACCGGCCAGCTCGCCGCCTCACTGGCCGCCCTGGAAACCAAACCTCGCGTCCTGGTTTGCGCATCCGCGGTGGGCATTTACGGCGACCGAGATGACGAGGTGTTGCACGAAGATTCGCACCGGGGCGAGAGCTTTCTGAGTGACGTCGCGGCGGAATGGGAACACGCTTGCCAGCCGGCGATGGAGGCCGGCATCCGGGTTGCGAATGCTCGTCTCGGCATCGTACTGGATCCCAGCTCCGGTGCCCTCAACAAGATGTTGACACCGGCAAAGTTCGGCGGCGGAGCTCTGGGAGACGGCAAACAATGGTGGAGTTGGGTGGCCGCCGACGATGTCGTGGGGGCGATCTACCATGCGATCTGCACGGAACCGTTGCGAGGTCCATTCAACGTGACCTCTCCCAACCCGGTCCTGGCTGGTCAATTGGCCAAGACACTTGGCGCCGTGATCGGACGACCGGCGCTGGTTCCGGCTCCGGCCTTTGCGCTCCGATTAGCCCTGGGCGAGATGGCGGACGAACTATTGCTGGCCAGTGCCCGAGCGGTTCCGGACAAACTGCAGCGGACTGGCTACGCGTTTCGGTTTTCAGAAGTTGATTCGGCCCTGCGATACTGCTTGGGCAAAGACCGCTTGGAGTCGACCGAGTGAGTGCGAATCTGGTTTTCCTGGTTCATCTGATTTGCACGTGGTATCTGGTCGGGCTGATTTGGACCATCCAGATGGTTCACTACAGCCTGTTCGATCGAATCGGTGAGAACACCTTCGTCCGGTACGAGGCCGAACATGTACGACGAATGGCTCCGATCGCCGGACCGCAAATGATTCTCGAACTGGCCACCGCGATCGTGCTGGTTTTTGCGGCTCCGGCAGGTCTTCCGCGGTGGGCGGCCTTGTTGGGACTGCTGGCCGTCGTGGTCATTTGGATCTCCACTTTCCTGATTCAGGTCCCTTGCCACAACCGTTTGTCCCAGGGGTTCAACCGAGCCGATTATCAATGGCTGGTTTCTTCCAACTGGGTTCGCACGTTGCTGTGGAGCGGCCGAGGGATCTTGTTGGCCTACTTTGCAGCCCGGCTGATCACGGATTGAAGAGTCTAGATCGGTCGTCAGGCACAGCCTGACCTACTGCAGTCGTCAGGCACAGCCTGACCTACTGCAGTTGGTCACCGATTGCCCCCGTCCGAAAGCCGGGCGGCGCACTCCCCCCTGCAAATTCGGCAGTCCGACATACCGGCGCGGAATCTTCCCTACACTATCGGCTTCCGGCGGTGCATACTGTCCCGCCCCGTCTTCCCGATTGCCGGCCGACGTCGTCTCGCCACGCGGACCGTCCTACCGGCCGAATCGTCCCGCCTCCCATGGACAGAATCCGGATGAAATCGATTTCGCCTCATTTCCACCTCACCGCCCGCGCGCCTCGCGAAGCGACGGCTTGGTCTCCAATCCACGGCCTCCTGCTGGGAGCCTGCATCTTGGTCGCGGCCGCCACGATTCCCGGCTCGCTGTCGGCAGCCGAGTTGAAGCTCCAACAGGGCGACCATGTTTGCCTGGTCGGCAACGCCCTGGGAGAACGGATGCAGGTCCAAAACGAGTGGGAAACGCTGTTGCACACGCGTTTCCCCGAGTTGCAGCTGGTGGTCAGGAACCTTTGCTTTCCAGGCGACGAACCGTACCTGAGAATTCGGTCGAAGAATTTCGGGGACCCGGCCAGCCACCTTCGTCACAGCCAAGCGTCGGTGGTGATGTATTTCTTTGGATACAACGAATCGTTTGCGGGGCCAGAGGGGATCGATTCGTTCAAGTCCGACTTATCAAAACTGATTCGCGACACCCAAGCTTCGGATTTTGGCAAAGGGAAACCCCAAGTCGTGCTGATTTCCCCGATCGCCTTTGAAGGGTCCGACGATCCGAATCTGTCTGACGGAAAGGAGCAGAACCAAAACTTGGCGTTGTACACCCAAGCCATGGCGGAGGTGGCTGAGCAAACGGATGCGGTGTTTGCAAACCTGTTCGAACCCACACGACAGCAGTTCGAATCCGATGAACAACGTTGGACGTTGAACGGATTTCATTTGAACTCGGACGGCTACGCCATGCTGGCTCCGATTTTGGACGAGCAATTGTTCGGATCCCGGTTGGACACGAAACCCAACGCCGGGCTGCAAGCCGAAATTGCCGACAAGAATTTTCATTGGTTTCATCGCTATCGCGCGGTCAACGGGTTTTCGATCTACGGCGATCGCGGCTTGGCGGGAAATGACGGGACGTACAACAACCGGGACGTGATGGAACGCGAACGAGCGATCCTGGACCAGATGACGGCCAACCGGGACGCTCGGGTGTGGGCCGTTGCCGCCGGCCGGAGCGTTCCCGAATCGATCGATGATTCCAACACCCTGCCGTTCATCACGCCCAAAACCAACGTGGGCATTCCGGGCGACAAAAACGCAAAGGCCGGCAAACTGGGGTCGCTGTCCTACCTGCCCGCCACCGAGCAGCAGCAATTGTTCGACCTTGCCGATGGCTTTGAAATTCAATTGGTGGCTTCCGAGGAACAGTTTCCAGAGCTGTCCAATCCGGTCGCACTGAACTTCGATAGCCAGGGCCGTTTGTGGGTGGCGACGATGAAGTCGTATCCGCACTGGAAGCCCAAGACGCCGATGAATGACAAGCTGTTGATCTTTGAGGACCAGGACGGCGACCACGCGGCGGACGTTTGCAAGGTGTTCGCAGAAAACCTGCATCAGCCGACCGGTTTCGAACTCGGCTACGGCGGCGCATTCGTCTCGCGTCAACCGGACATTTGGTACATGAAGGACACCGACGGTGACGACCGAGCGGACGTGGTTCAGCGTCGGCTGATTGGGTTCGATTCGGCCGACTCCCACCACGGCATCGCCGCCTTTGAATGGGGTCCTGGTGGCAACCTGTATTTCGAAGAGGGCACCTTCAAGTTCTCGGCAATCGAATCACCGTTTGGTCCCCGCAGGATGGCCGAAGCTGGGGTCTGGAAATACAACCCGCGCACCGAGCGCATGGACGTGCACGCGTCATTCGCCTTCTCCAACCCCTGGGGCTACTGTTATGACCGATGGGGCCAGGATTTTATCGGTGACGCCTCGCCGGGGTTTGCGTACTGGGCCGCGCCCCTGACCGGTCACGTCACCTATCCCAATAAGCACCCCGGCGGAAGCCAGCACCGGCGTGTGGCGGAAATCAGCGGCGGCGACCCGACCTACAAACATCCGACGTTTTATCCCAAACGCATTCGTCCCCTGGCCGGGTGTGCGATTGTTTCCAGCCGACACTTTCCCGAAGAGATGCAGGGCAACTTTCTGGTCACCAACGTGATCGGAGAACGCGCGATCCTGAATCACCAGATCCGCGAGAGCGAGGACGGCAGCGGGTTCGTGGGCGAAGAGGTGGAGACGCTGCTGTCGTGTCGCGACGGAAACTTTCGCCCCGTGGATTTGGAATTTGCCCCCGACGGGTCCTTGTACATCGTCGATTGGCACAACGCGCTGATCGGTCACCTGCAACACAACCTTCGGGACCCCAGCCGCGACCACTCCCACGGACGGATCTGGCGTTTGACCCACAAGAACCGGCCGCTGCTGAAAGCACCCCCAATCGCCGGCCAGGAGATCCCGGCGCTGTTGGAATTGCTGAAGTCCCCCGAGGATCGAACACGGTACCGCGTCCGACGCGAACTTGCCGAACGGGACACGCAACAGGTTGTCGCGGCGCTGGACCAGTGGGTCGCAGACCTGGATCCGTCCGATCCCGAATGGAATCATCACAAAATGGAGGCGCTTTGGATGTACCAAACGCACAATCGCGTCCCGTCCGAATTGCTTGATGCGATGCTGTCGTGCGACGATCATCGGGCCCGAGCCGCCAGCGTGCGTCTGGTGTCGCACATGATGCATGCCATCCCGGATCACGCCGAACGTATCGGCCAAGCCGTCCACGACGAGCATCCCCGCGTCCGACTGGAAGCGGTTCGTGCGATCAGCTTCTTGGAGGGCGATGCGGCCATCGAGATGGCCCTCGGCGTGCTGGAGCACGACATGGACGAGTACCTCCAGTACACATTGGACGAAACCATGCGAGAGCTGGAACAGTAGGCGACGGCACTCCGTCGAGCAGCCTGTCGATACTCGATCTTCGTCTCTCACTCCGTGAACGCGGCGTTCAATAACGCGACTTTTGCGGAGCCAAAGGCGACGAGACGACGGCTCTCTCCCCCACCATTTATCCCACCGACGATTCTTTTTCTGACGATAGCGGATATGCGACACGACCACCTGGTCCGTACTTTACTCGGACTTCTTTACTGCTTTGCGGGCACGATCGCATCCGCGGATGATTCGGTGACGGCGCCGACCGTTTTTTTGGACAAGAGCCCGAGGATCGTCGCCTACCAACTTCAACGGCTGAGCGACGAACGATTGCTGCTGGTTCCACGATCGACCGACGACGCGAAATACATTCCGGTGTACGAAGCGATCCTGAAGCGGCCGGCGATGAGCCCCAATTATCGGGAAGAGGCGGTCGACGCACTTGTCAAACTGAGGGGTTCTTCACCGGCGGCGGAGATTCTGTCAGCAATCGAAGCGGCCAAACCAGAAGACGAGAAATCCAAGCGTTCGATCGAGATGTTGACACGGATGCTGCTGGATCGACCGCCGAGCGAACTGGCGGGGATCGCTGACGCGCTGGTTACGGCGTCCCAAAGTCGTGGCACTAAGCTCAGCACGATCGGATTCGCCGGGCTGCTAGCCGCCGGACGATCCGACCAGGCACGGAGCAACGCGGGCGAACAGACCGACCAACGCATTGCGCTGCTTCACGCCATTGAATTGCTGCCCGACGACAAGCTGAAAACGGCCCAGCGTGATTTCGCGGTTGCCTGCTTCGAAGCCGGTGAGCCGGCTGAATTGAAAGCCGCCTCGATGGAGGCTTTGTCGAAGATCCCGTCCGCCGTCCAGGACACGTTTGACCGGTTGATTCCGTTGGTCATCGCTGGCAAGGATGTCGACACGCAATCCACCGGCCTGCGGATAACGGCTGCCCGCGGACTGTTGCGGTTGCCGCAAACGGTATATCGCACCCAGCCGAGTCGTGACGCGGCGTTGGCATTGGTGGAGTTTGCCGAGGCAACGCGGCCAGCCGATCGCACCAGCCCGGAATTTATCGACGCAATGCAGTTGGTCGATCGTCTGATGCGGGAGCTGCCCGCCGATACCGCCCGCGGCTACCGCGAGCGGCTTCGCGAGATCACGGTCCGCGTCGTGAAGATCCAAACGGTTGAGGAAGAAATGCGTTACGACACGCCTTACTTCGCCGTCGAAGCCGGTCGGCCGGTGCAAATCCTCTTGGAGAACCATGACCTGATGCCCCACAACCTGGTGGTCACGCAGCCGGGGGCGCTCAAAGCGGTTGCCCTTGGCGGACTTGCCGCGGGGCCCGAAGGCACCGGCGGACTGCCCTACGTTCCGGATTCGCCCAACGTTCTGGCCGCCAGTGAAATGGTCGCTCCGGACAGCACCACACGCATCACCCTGGACGCGCCCGAGCAGCCGGGTGAATACCCCTACGTGTGCACGTTTCCCCAGCACTGGTACCGCATGTACGGCGTGATGGTCGTCGTGGAAGACTTGGAGGCTTGGAACCGGTCTCCCACGGTGCCCGCCAATCCCATCGGAAGCAACCGCAGCTTTGCGCAAGCCTGGAAGCTTGATGATTTTGCCGACGCGCTTCCGACCGACCCTCAAGGCCGCTCACCCAGAATCGGTGAGAAGATTTTCAACGAAGCCTCGTGTGTCGGATGCCACAAGATCAAAGGGGTCGGCGGCGCGGTGGGCCCCGAATTGACGGAGGTTTACAAGAAATGGAAAGGGGATGACACGGCCATCCTGCGGGAGATCCTGCAACCATCGCACACGATCGATCCCAAATACGCGATGCAATTGATCCTGACCGTGGAAGGCAACACGCTTTCGGGAATCGTCATCGCCGAGGACGACGACAAAGTGACCTTGGTGACCAATCCGGACTCGAAAGAGCCGATTGTGGTGCCTCAAGACGACATCGAAGAAATGGTTCGTTCGACGACCTCGATGATGCCAAAAGGATTGATGGATCAATTCACCAAGGACGAGGTCCTGGAATTGCTGGCGTACCTGCAATCGATGTCGCAACCGTAAGCGTTAGTGGTTCAACTGCCCTGCATTTGCGGGTCAACTCCGCAGAGGTCCATCTAGCGTTCATTGTCCGGCGTTCTCTGGTTCACCCTCCCGCGAGCGGGAGGGTCGCGGAGGAGCTTGCGACGACGCGGGGAGGGGACGGCCGGGGGCATTGTATTTCAGGGGGTTCTATAGGACACCCTCCCCAAAGGCTCGTGCCTCGCCTTTGACCCTCCCGGAGGGAGGGTGAATTTCAGAAAAGCAAGTCTTTTCCTGGCTCGGAAAGCTGCACGACCTCCAAGCGGGAGGGTGAAGTGGCATCACAAATCCAGAATGGAAGAACCGCTAGGGCCTGACAGCAACTTTCCTGGCACCAAGATGTCACTATCTCGCGATGGGGACGTTCAGCCCGGCGGTGAAATCTTCCTGGCGACTGCTACGACCTGCTGTTGCGCCGACCGGCGTTCTTGATCCGTCGATGCGTGATGGTACCGCATCGCATCGGCAAGGGCCTCACGCCCTTGCTCGTCCAGCACGGATCGAATTCTCTCCAGCAGTCTGGTCGAAGTTCGTTGCAGCGCGATCGCCCAGACGTCGCGGTCGGTGCATGCAACGACTTGTCGCAGCAGGGATTCGGGAAGGCCCAACAGGTCACCAAACTGAATCAAGGATGCATCCAGTCGCTCCAGCAACTGGCGGTCCTGTTTCGCAATGATGCGCATCAACCGGCCTTCATCGTCCGGCGACAACCCGGCCACAATCCGACACGCCACGCCGTAGCCGGCGTCCTGCAACGGGTCTTCCTGATCTTCCCGCGCGTCGACCTTACGTGCCAATTCCTGAAGCGTCTGATGGACCACCCGCCGATCGACCCGACGCATCGATCGGAGTGTCTGCAAGGATTCCGTTTGCTGCCCAGGTGGCATGGCACGCAAAAGGCGACGCGCCGCGTCTTCGGGCAATTCGCTCAGAAGGATTCCGACCACCGCCGAGGATTCCGACCGCAAGGCCTCCGCAAAGCTGTCCGCATCCCGCTCGATCCGATCCCGCAGCGGTCCGATCCACCGCGACCGGACGGGAATCCGTTGACGTTTCGCCAGTCGAATACCGCCGGCCAACAGAGCGACGCAGTGGTGTCGCCGCCGGGAATGCTGCGAGGGAAAGTCCTTGGAAAGCATTCGAAGTTGCACGCGTTTGCGATCTGGTTCCGGTAATCGGGCCAGGATCGCGGTGCCGGCGGCAGGCCGCACGGTCGCCAACGCCACCGCGGCGACTAGTTCCGCCTGATCCGTCCGCTGTCCGGGAGCGAGACGCGACACCTGGGACCGGGCGGCTGAGGTGCGGGCGGATGGTTGCCAAGAAAGTCGTGGTTCAACAACGCCCCGTGCTGAATCCGGAAACCCTGACACCGAGCCGGCGTCCGGCGGCTGCGGATTGACGTTCGGCATGATCCAAAGCTCGCGACGTGGCAGCGTCGTCGGGAAGCGACGCAAATGATTGGCGAGTTGTCCAACACGGCTGAGCACGCGGCCATCGATCCGCTCGTATCGATCGGTTCGGCCGCCGAACTGCCATCGTCGCGTCCGACCTGGTTTCTTTGAACATTCTGGTCTCAGGCGACTGTTTTTTTGCTGGTCGCGGCCAATCTTGATCGGGGACGATCGGCATTGGCCGCCAGAATTGCCCGTTCAACGGCTATACTTGATTTGATGAGTGCTTCCGACGAAACCCAATTCCTTCCGCCGCAAAACGGGCCCGGCCGGCGTCCGCCCGAGCCCCCGTCAGGCGATGTGGCGAACGATCCGCGGGGCGCGGCAGCGGAAGATTTCCGCCAGGAGGACGAGGACGCATTGGATGCGATCCTGGCGGACTACCTGCAGCGTTTGGAAGACGGTCAAACGCCGGACCCCGCGCAATACCTTCGGCAACACCCGGAGTATGCGGACGAACTGCGGAGCTTCTTTCGCAACCATCACTGGATCGGAGACACCCCCGAACCGCCTCCCACGTCCCTGTGCGGTAGCGAGATCGGCTCCTACCAGATCGAATCCGAAATTGCTCGCGGCGGAATGGGGGTCGTTTACCGGGCCCGACAAAAGGGCTTGGAGCGCCCCGTCGCGGTCAAACTGATTAGCAACGGAGTGCTGGCCAGCGATGAAGAACGGCGCAGATTCCGAATCGAGGCGGAAGCGGCGGCACGGCTGGACCATCCCGGCATCATTTCCATTTACGAAATCGGGACCTGCAACGGACACGAATACTTCTCGATGGCGTTGGTCGAAGGTCCGACGCTTCAATCCTATGTCGACCAGCGTTGCTTGGACGATGCTGGCGCGGCGACGATGGTGCGCGATGTTGCCCGCGCGGTCGGGTACGCGCATCGTTGCGGCATCATCCACCGCGATTTGAAGCCGGCAAACATCTTGGTCAACCGGGAAGGACGGCCGCTGGTCGCCGACTTCGGTCTTGCCAAATGGAATCGTGAAGGAACCATGCTGACCCGGACCGGCCAGGTATTGGGCACGCCCAACTACATGAGCCCCGAACAGGCGTCCGGCCGAGATGAGATCGGCATGGCAACCGATGTCTACTCGCTGGGCGCGATCCTGTACGCCCTGCTGACCGGCGTGCCGCCGCACACCGGCAACGGATTCGCGGAGGTGCTGCGAAGCGTCATGCAGGATGAACCTTGTCCGCCCCGGAGCTATCGTTCCGGCGTATCGAGAGAATTGGAAAATGTTTGCCTGAAGGCGATGCGCCGCGAAGTCAACGGGCGGTACCCGAACGCCGATGCGTTGGCCGACGACCTGGATCGATTTTTATCGGGCGAGACGACCAGTGCGGCGAGCAGCGGACTGATCGAGAGGGTCGCTCGTGAAATCGGCCGAGACCAACACCGAGACCAGTTTCAGGAGTGGCACGGAACCTTGCTGTTCCTGGGTCTGGTGATCTTTGTCGCCCACGTGGTGATTTTCGTCCTGCTGCAGTTGGATTTGCCCAACATTGTCGCCTACTGGATGCCTCGGCTGACGATGTTGACGGTGATCATCGGCACGATTTACTACGCCCGCGACCGATCGCTGTCCCCTCGCAGCATTGCCGAGCGCCCGGTGTGGTCCATCTGGCTGGGGTACCTGTGTGCGCTGGCGGTGGTAAACGTTCTGCTGATCCTGGGCGACGTCAATCAAAAAGCTTTGTTCCCGCTCGCGTCGGCGTTAAGCGGTTTCGCTTTCATCGCCATGTCGGGGCACATCTGGGGCGGTTCGGCCTTGGCGGGCATCGCGTTTTTCCTGCTTGCGCCCCTGACAGCTTGGCTGGAAAACGTCGCGCCGCTGCTGTTCGGCACCACGTACTTGCTCTCGATCATTGCCATCAGCCAGCATTACAAGAGATCGGCCAAAAAAATCGCTCTACCGGCCGACACCCGGAACCAGGTAGAGTCCGAGACGATTTAGAAGCAGCAATTGCGATCCGTCCGTGCCGAATCGATCCTCGCCAGGACTTTCTGCCCCTGGTGAGTCTCTCGCCCGGCCCCCGACACGTGCCTCGGACGCTGTGCGACACGGCCCCGCCGGGCACGGAACGATCCGAATGAAAATCAAACAATCGACAGTCGTTGGCACGCTGGGACTGGCGATCCTGGCCGGATCGGGTGGTTGCCAGGCCCTGGTCCAAAGCGGCTGCATCGCACCGCCCGGCCCGATGAACTATCAACAAGCCAACGCCGTCGTTCACGACCCGTTCCCGCAAGCGGATTTGGGCCCCGATGACCACACGATGCGGCCGCCGGATTACCAAAATCCGCTGCCGTTGCCGGTCCGCAATCAGATGAAGACGCAAGTCGCCCCCTGGCTGGCCCCCTGACGGACAGACGTAGCTACCGTCGCCAGGCGGTGACTATGTCTGCTTCTTCCACCGCCTCAACGCGGCTCTTCCACGCTCTGGCGAGCGTGGCTACTTCAATGGATCGTCGGGTCTCAACGCCTTGAAGCGGTTGGCTCGCGAATCACAAATTCGACGTAGCTACCGTCGCCAGACGGTGGCAATGTCTGTTTCCTCCACCGCCTCAACGCGGCTCTTCCACGCTCTGGCGAGCGTGGCTACGCGCGATCGTCGGGTGGCGCAAGTCAATCCACTTTGCGCCGGCCCCACTCACTTCGTGGAAAACTTGAACACCGTCTTGCTGTGCAGTTCTTCGCCCGGCTTCAGAATTGCCGACGGAAAGCTGGGCTGATTGGGGCTGTCTGGATAATGCTGCGTCTCCAGACAGAAACCGCCTCGGTACACGTACTTCTTTCCCGACTTGCCGGTCAAACGACCGTCCAAAAAGTTGCCACAGTAAAACTGAATCCCCGGCTCGGTGGTCATCACCTCCAGCACGCGGCCGCTGGTCGGCTCGTAGACACGTGCCGCCAAGGTCAGCTCGCCCGTCTGCCCGCCTTTGTCAAGGATCCAGTTGTGGTCATAGCCGCCGCCGAACTCTAGCTGTTCGTGGTCCGCACCGATGTCGCGACCGATGGGCTTGGCGGTGGTGAAATCAAACGGCGTTCCTTGAACGGCCGTCTTTTTCCCGGTCGGGATCAGTGTCTCATCGACCGGGGTGTAACGCTGCGCGTTGAGCATCAGTTCGTGGTCCAGGATATCGCCTTCGCCTTCACCCTTGAGATTGAAGTAGGTGTGTTGCGTGACGTTCACCGGCGTCGCTTTGTCGGTTGTCGCCGAGTACTCAATCTCGATCGCATTCTCGTCAGTCAGTCGGTAGGTGACGGTGCAGGTCAGGTTCCCCGGATAGCCCTCTTCACCGTCTTTGGCGTGGTAGGTCAACGTGACCGAGTGATCGTTCTGGTTGGCTTGCGCGTCCCAAATCACTTTGTCAAAGCCGATGATGCCGCCGTGCAAATGATTCGGACCGTTGTTGGTGGCCAGCGTGTAGGTTTCACCATCCAACGTAAACTTACCCTCGGCGATACGATTGCCATAACGTCCAACGACCGCACCGAAGTAGGGCTTGTCGACGGCGTTGGTGTAGCTGGAAATGTCGTTGTACCCCAGGGCCACGTCGGCCAGCTTGCCGTCTCGATCCGGAACGACGATCGAAGTGATGATCGCGCCGAAATTGGTGATCCGGACCTTCATGCCCGAATCATTCTGGAGCGTGAAAAACTTGATTTCTTCCGATGGAGTGACGTCCACGGCCCGGCAGGGGACCGAAGCGAACAACAGCAACGCAAGCAAGGCGGCCGGAGCGGTCGCCGAACAACGTCGGACAAACATGGTGAGATCCTGAGTGAACGAGAGAGGTGGGGAACAGGAGAAACGGAAACGCGGCGACGGCGTTCAAGCCGATCAGGCAGACACGCTCGGCTGAAGGATCACTTTCATCGCGCCCTTCTCGCCGGCGTACAGACGGGAAAACCACTCGGGACCTTCTTCCAGCGTGGCAGTGGCCGTGATCAGCGGTTGCACGCGGATGGCTCCCGAACGCATCAGTTCGATGCACGCAGGGTACTCACCGCTAGAGGCACACGTCCCAAAAACGTTCAATTCTCGCGTGACGATCGCCTGCAATGGCATCTCGACACGGGGCGCCAGGTTGCCGACCAACGTGACCGAACCGCCTTTGCGGACGCTATTGATGGCGGTTTCGATCGTGGCCGTCGCGCCAACAACTTCCAGTGCGACGTCGGCGCCGCGTCCGCCGGTCAGCTTTTTGACTTCCGCGGCCACGTCCACCTCGTCCGCCTTCAGCCCGACGTCCGCCCCCAGGTCGAGTGCCGCATCGAGCCGCCCCTGATCCAAATCGATTGCGATCACTTGGGCGCATCCGGCCAATCGAATCGCCTGGATCGCCAACAACCCGATCATTCCGCTGCCGACGACGACGGCGGTGTCGCCCAACGAAACCGGCGTGCGATTGGCGGCGTGCACCGCGACCGACACGGCTTCGATCAGCGCCGCGTGCTCGAACGGCATCTCCTCGGGCAACCGGTAGCATATGTGCTGTGGCACCGAGACCAGTTCGGCAAAGGCTCCGTGGCGTCGGTATTCGCCGCACGAAACTCCCAGGACCATCCGGTTGTCACACAGGTTGATCTCTCCCCGGCGACAATGAAAACACTCTCCACAGGAAACCGTCGAATCAAACGTGACGTGGTCCCCGACCGAAAAGTCACTGACTTCCGAGCCGACTTCGGTCACGACACCGGCCGCTTCGTGCCCCATCACCAACGGCGGGATCCGCCGCCCGCTGCTGCCGTCGTAGCCGTGAATGTCGCTGCCGCAGATGCCACAGGCCCGGACCTGAACCAGCAAGTCCTTCGGTCCGATGGTCGGGTTCTCCACGTCGGCAACTTCAAGTTTCTTGTATTCAGACAGCAACAGGGCTTTCATCGCGGGATCTCGGGAGGAGGAACGGGGAGTCGGGGCGTGACAAATGTGCGCGCATGGCGGGGCCCGTGGGAGCTAACAGGGTAGAAAATATCCCGCCCAACGCAATGAGATTGGTCGCGAGCCTCCTGCGACCATTACCCAAACAAAATCGCGATCACGACCGAGACCGTGATCAGCAGCGCACCCGCCAGCCGCAAGATCATCACGCGGATTGTCAAATCGGCTTCGCTCCCGCCCCAGATCACCGCGGTCCCCCAGGCGAGCAAGACGCCCCAGATGCCGCGCATCGAATAGACCACGTTGACTCGCGGCGCGTCGCCGAATGCCGACAGCGTGAACACGATGCACATCGCCTGCATCGCGATCAACATCCCGCCCAGCAACAACGGCCGCCGCACCCGCGGGTCGGCCAGTTTTTCTTTCTGGAATCCGACCAAAAACACGCTGGAATAAACCGCCACGCTCCAGAACATCAGGGGCAAAAACCGCCCGGTCGACCAGGCGGCTCCCGGCGAGGAGCAGAATTTCTGGACCAGCACATCGAACACCGAAAAGGAACAGCTGGCCGCCAAGGCGCTCAAAATCGTGTACCAGATCCGTTTGCGATGCCCGCCGCCGGTCCACTGCACCAGGGCAATGCCCACGGTCGCCAAAACGGCGGCCAGCCAGATGGCGGCGGCCAGATTCTGTCCGCCGATCAAGGTCGCCATGATGGCGACCAACAACACCTTGATCCCGAACAGCGGCGCCGCGATCGAGACGTCGCCATGGTTGATCGCGAAAAAGGTCCCGATCTGGCCGCTGACGTAGAACAGCGCCACCAACGCGGGTTGCCAGGCCAGCGCCCAAGGGATGGGATCGCTTTCCAGAAACCAAAACGACGAAAACAGGGTGGCCGCCCACAGGTTGGCCACCAGCGTCACCGTCCAGGGGTTCGTTCCGGCCACCGTCGCACGCTTTAAAAACAACAACCCGCTGGCGAACAGCACGCTGGCCAGCAGCGGGAACAACAAGTGGTAGGAATCTTCAAGCACAAATCGGTCGCTGTCGGTGGGTTGGGCGGAAGAACATACCGCGCACGCACCGCTTCCGGCAGCGGCCCTGACAGCGGCTAAGTGAGCTGGCAGAGCCAGCATCCACCGCGTTCCCGATCCCGCCTGGTTCCAAGGCTCCCGCCTTGGAACCCACTGCCCCCCAGACTCCGCCTGGACCACCACGCCGAGAGCTGGCAGAGCCAGCATTCACCGCGTTCCCGGGCGGGAGCCCGGGAACGAGATCCCGCCCTGGTTCCAAGGCTCCCGCCTTGGAACCCACTGCTCTCCAGGCTCCGCCTGGCCCTCCGCGCCGAGAAAGCCGCCGGGGCTGGAAACCAGAAAGTTCGTAGAACAATTCAACAGAAAAAAAGCTGTGGCGATCCGACCGGCATACAATCCGAGCAGTCCGTCCGCATCGTCATTCTTTGGGGCATTGAAATGACACGTACACGCTACCGCTTCGGTGAAGATTTCCAACCGCATTTCTTGACGTGCACCGTCGTAGCCTGGCTGCCGGTTTTTTCCAGCCCGGACTTTGCCAATACGCTGCTCAGCAGTTGGCGATTTCTTCAAACTGAACGTGGCATCAGGTTGCTTGCCTGGGTCATCCTGGAAAACCATGTTCACTGGATTGCCGTTGGCCCTAAACTTCGCCAACGTGCCGCGGAATTCAAATCATTCACCGCCACCAGGATCATTCAACAGATGGAGCGGAAGGGCTATCGCACACTGCTGCAAGAGCTTCATTTTGTCAAGCTGCGGCACCGAAACGCTCAACGACATCAGCTTTGGCAGGAGGGATTCCACCCCAAGGTGATGGAGTCGGTACAAGTGCTGTCACAGAAGGTCGAGTACATCCACAACAATCCACTTCGACGTGGTTTCGTTGACGATCCGCTGCATTGGCGCTATTCAAGCGCTCGAGCGTACGCGGGGCTGGAAAGCCTGCTCGACGTCGAGATCGATTGGCATTGAGCCGTCGCGATCGCACGAGACTCGTACGCCCGGAAAGCTGGCAGAGCCAGCATTCACCGCGTTCCCGGGCGGGAGCCCGGGAACGAGATACCGCCTTGGAACCCACTGCTCCCCCAGCCTCCGCTTGGACCACCACGCCGACAGAGCGGCAGAGCCAGCATTCAGTGCGTTCCCGGGCGGGAGCCCGGGAACGAGTCCTGACTCGGAACCCACTGCCCCCCAGACTCCCGCCTGGACCACCGCGCCGACAAAGCTGGCAGAGCCCGCCCGCAGTGCGTTCCCGGATGGGGACACGCCGAATCCGCGAACATTCCGTGAAGTTGCCGCACCAGTGCTTGACTCGGGGCGTACAAATATCGCATAACCGCCTCGACGGAGTATTCTGGGGGCATCCAACCCGAACCCATCCCATGAAGCCACGGCAGAACATCCTTGCGATTTTCGCCGCCGCCACGTTGCTGCTCGGCAATGCGGCCGGATGGGTGCACGTTGCGCAGCACCGGCACCACGGGTGTTCACACCCCACGGCGTGTGATCTGGGGTCGGCATCCCCACATCACGTCCAGTCTTCAACCGGGCACTCGGCTGAGCACTGCGATTGCCACGAATCTCCGCTGCGAAAGCATTGGCAGCATCCCGCCGCTGCCGAGACCGCTTGCCAGTCCCACCATCCCGACGGCAATCCCGCTCCCGCCGACGGGCACCACGGTGACGACTGCGCCATCTGCCACCATCTGTTCACTTCGCGCCACGGACTGGTCGGGTTGCCCCGACCGATCGTGGTCGCCATCGCCGCGCCGACCCAGAGCGTTCGCCCCGACCATGATGTCGTCGCTTTTGAGTTTGTCACGTCGGCGAACCTGCTGCGAGGGCCTCCGGCAGTCTGAACGACTCGACGCCTGAAGGCAGACGATCGTATCTCGCGATCGCTTTGCCGCCGTTTCGTTTTCATGCTGCTATTTCCCACCGCCCGACGGTCCCGCCAGCACGGCTGTTGTCGTTGCTTTCGCCGGGACAGTCCTGCTTGCCAACCCTTCGTCCGCGCTCCGGCCCGCCCTGCGGGACCGCTGCGAATGCAGGAGGGACGGGCAAGGGGCAACCGCCCTCTAAAAAGTTCTATCCATGAGAAATCATTTCCGAAAAACTTCGTCGCGATCCGCCTTTACCCTCATCGAATTGTTGGTGGTCATTGCGATCATCGGCATTCTGGTCGGTCTGTTGTTGCCGGCCGTGCAGTCGGCCCGCGAAGCGGCCCGCCGGATGTCCTGCCAGAACAACCTTCACCAGATCGGCGTCGCCCTTCACAACTACCACAGCAGTTTCAAACAGTTGCCAAGCGGTTGGATTGCGTCGGACGTCGACCATCATGAACCGGGCTGGGGCTGGGCCGCAGCGATCTTGCCGCAACTGGAAGGTTCCGCCGCCTACGGACAGATCAATTTTTCGCTGCCGATCGAACATCCCGAACATGAGTCGGTCCGGATTTCCTCCCTGGCGGCCTTCATCTGTCCTTCCGATATTCTGGAGCCGACGTTTTTCATCGGCGAAGGCGAAGACCACGGCGATGATCACGACCATGATCACGAGGACGAGGACCACGAAGATGACGACCACGATGATCACCATGCCAGCGGCAACGTGGACCTGGTCGACCACTGGTTGTTCCAGATTGCGAAAAGCAACTACGTCGGTGTGTACGGAACACAAGACATCCATGACGACCTGTACAAGGGCGACGGATTGTTCTACGGCAACAGCCGACATCGCTTCCGCGACATCCTGGACGGTCTGAGCCAGACGCTGATGGTCGGTGAACGCAGCAGCAAGTTGGGCGGATCCATCTGGCACGGCGTCATTCATGACGCCAATCAGCCAGCCGCCCGGGTGATTGGTGCTGCCGATCACGTGCCGAACGACCCGATCGGGCACTTCGAAGATTTCAGCAGCTACCACGCCGACGGAGCCCACTTCGTGCTGTCCGACGGCTCCGTCCGGTTCATCAACAAGTTCGTGGACCTGCCGGTCTACCACGCGCTCACCACGCGGGCCAACAAGGAAGTCATCCAGGCCGATCAGTACTGAACCGCGACGCGCGCCTGATTCAGGCTGCCGGCCGGACGGTTTCGGCGGCCGATTCGGATGACGACGGTTCGGTGCGGCGGATCACCTGTTCGGCGGCCAGGGTCGCCATGGCCTTGAGTGTCAGCTGCGGATTGATTTCACAGCCGGCGGGGAACACCGAGGCGTCGGCGACGGTCAAGTTGGACACACGCTGCCCGCAATCCGTTTTGACTTGGAACGTCTCCTGGTCGACGACTTCACCCAACGATGCGCCACCCTGGCCGTGCGTCGTCAGCAGGTTGACGAAGGCCGGACCGCGGCGACGGATCTCTCCAATCGCCCACTCCAAGTCGTTCATGTCGCGGATCATCGCTTGGCGTCCGCCTCGCAGCAACATGGCCTTGGTCGGCAGATGCAGCGTCACGCCGTCGCCGGGCTTGGCGGCGGCGAAATAGATGCGACCGATGCGGCGGATACCGGCCAGCAACAATTCGAACTCGCTGCAATCCAGTTCGATGTGGAATTCGCCACAGGCATCGACGTAGTTCTGACATCGCACCTGGGTGGGAACGACGATGCCGGACATGGAAAGGTGGTTGAACTTTCGCATCGTGCAGGCGAACTGCTGGAACCATCCGGTCAAAGCCAACGCGACGGTTCCCGGAAAATGGAACCAGTTCTCCAGGGCGGGTTCTTCCACCAATTCGCCGTCTTCGCCCTGCACCAACCGCCGATCGACCAGAAAGCACTGCGTGACGCCCGGTTCGGGTCGGTCCGAGCCCGACGGCCAGATGGGTTGGTCAAACATCGCGTACACCGCGGTGCCCACGTTGGCAGAAAAGCGTTTTCCGACGTGAGAGTTTCTCAGGCCGCCGGACGCCAGACCCTGCGCGAGCAGTTTGGTGGTTGCGCCGACTCCGGCCGCCACGACGTATTCGTCGGCCGTGACCTTGGCGTAGGTCCGTCTGCCACACGACTCCGTGCGGTGCACGTGCAGCGATGTCACCCGCGGCGTCCCCTCCGCGTCTCGGCGGATTTGCAACTTCGTCGCCTCGGTGCGATAAGAGACCCGCGCCGGTTCCGGATTGTGCATGGCCTGCACCAGGAAGCTGTTCGCCCCGCCCGGTGAATAGGGATGGATGCCGCCGATGTGGTCTCCGAAGCTGTCGACGGAGTTGTCGCTACCGCACCCAGAACACTGCAGTCGCATCGCCACCGGCAAGGGCTCGGCTTCCTCACCGACCGCTCGGCAACCTTCGGCAAAGCGCATGCTGCGATCGCTGATCTGAGTTTCCGTGACGGCGGTGTTGACCCCCAATTCCCGATTGATGGCTTGCATCAAGTCGGACAGCTGTTCGTAGGCGACGCCGGTAGGCTGCCGCTCCGCCCATTTGGTCTCGTAGATCTCCCGCGAGATCGGCAGGTGAATGGCGTTGTTGACATAGGGGCCGCCACCGAACACCCGGGCCTGGCAAACGTTGATCGTCTGCCGCGGCGGGATTTTTTTTCGGCGGTGCGGAAAGACCAAGTCCAACTTGGACCGAACCTTTCCCAGCCCGCCGCTGATCTGTCCGCCCGCGTCTTTGTACAGTCGATACAGAACTTCGTCGCTACGCGGCGGTGCCAGTTTGACGCTTCCGTCGGGCTGAGGCACGCGTTGGATCAATGCGTCGGGACTGACATAGTCGCCAACGTCCAGGATCAAAACCTTTCGCCCCTGGGCCGTCAGCCGGGTTGCCGCGGTGGCGCCGCCGGCACCGCTGCCGATGACCACCACGTCGTAGTGCTCCGAAAGGTCCGCCAGGGGTGGCGGAGCAATCGAGACCAGGTTGACGCTGTTCTCGCACGTCTCGCTCCATCCCAGTCCGATCAACCGCCGCGCGGCGGGCCGTGAATGGATGATCAGGCGGCCCAACATCGCCAGTCCACTGACCGCCATGTGCAGCAGGTGGTCTTCGTCCCACAGGATCAATGGCGGCGAGCCTTTGGTCCGCCGCGTTTCCCCCTGATTGAGCAGCCGTCGGATGTCGCCCGGCGAGTGATGTTTCAAGCGACGCGCGGTGTGCTTGATGCTGTAGAAATCCAACCAGATCAGCGCGACGCGAACGCCATATCGCATCCGGTAGGGGAGATGGCTGGCGTAGCGCAGCAGTTCGACGGCGACTTGGCAGGCGTTGTCGCCTTGATGTCCGCACCAGAGCGAGTCGATTTGGGCTCGCAGGATCGCAACCAGACTGTCGAACCGTTTTTCGCGGACATCTCGCAACGGGCATTCCGGTTGCGAAAGCGCCGGGAACAGCCCCAGCGGCAACAAGCCCGCCGACACCGCGTACTTTGCAAAATCCCGACGTCCCAGGATGTCCAGGGATGACAATTCGTCCATCAGGCCCTTCCCTGGTCCAGATCGCGAAACTCAATTGATGTGAAAAGACTCCGTCAGGGGAGCTAATCGTCGACGGGACGAATCGATTGGAGCCAATCTGGTCAGCCGGGCGGCCAAACCGAATCCCGATGCTCCCCGTACCGGTCATGCCGGATGCGCCGATGGTCGTGAATCCCTTCACGTGCACGGCGAACCCCCTTGGGACGCCCTGTCCGTTGGGCGATACTCTCATTCGGGACGTTTCTTTCCCCTGGCACCCGCAGAGCCGCCGTTGATGATTGCCCCGCAAGATGATTCCCGGCATTCCGCCCCAAAGACGAGCGCGACGAAGCACCCGCCGGCAGACTTTCACCTCAATCAGCCCTTTCCGCCCGCCGGCGACCAGCCGCAGGCGATCGAAAAACTGATCAAGGGATTTCGCTCGGGTGCCCCCGCCCAGGTCTTGCTGGGGGCCACCGGAACGGGAAAGACCTACACGATGGCGAACGTCATTGCGGAAGTGGGTCGGCCGGCCCTGGTGCTCAGTCATAACAAGACGTTGGCCGCGCAGCTTTACAGCGAGTTCAAAGAATTCTTTCCCGAAAACGCGGTCCACTACTTCGTCAGCTATTACGACTACTATCAACCCGAGGCCTACATCCCCCAGCGCGACGTCTATATCGAAAAGGATGCGTCGATCAATGAGGAAATCGATCGGCTGCGGCTGGCCACCACCAGTTCGCTGGTCAGCCGACGGGACGTCGTCATCGTCGCCTCGGTCAGCAGCATCTACGGTCTTGGATCTCCCGAGGACTACAAACAACTGGTCGTCGGACTGCGCCGCGGCGAAGTCGTCCGCCGCGACCACCTGCTGCTCAAGCTAGTGGACGTGCTGTACGAACGCAACGACATGGCGTTCGAGCGGGGAAAGTTTCGCGTTCGCGGCGACAGCATCGAATTGTGGCCCAGCTACGAAGAGTTTGCGTATCGGATCGAGATGTGGGGAGACGAGATCGAGCGGATTTCGATCATCAAACCGGTGTCCGGCGAAACCGTTCAAACTCTGGACCAAGTCTTTATCTACCCGGCCAAACACTTCGTGATGCCGGAAAACCGGATCAAACGCGCGATTCACGTGATTCGCGAAGAACTGAAAATGCAGTTGGAGCAGTTTCAGAGTCAGGGAAAACTGCTGGAGGCCCAACGGCTTTCGGCCCGCACACGGTTCGATTTGGAGATGCTGGCCGAGGTCGGTCATTGCCCCGGAATCGAGAATTACTCCCGGCCGTTGTCGGGAAAAGAACCGGGTGCCACCCCCGACACGCTGTACGAGTTCTTTCCGGATGACTTCATCACCTTCGTCGATGAATCGCACGTCACCGTCCCGCAAGTCCGGGCGATGTACGCTGGCGACCGTAGCCGCAAAATGACTTTGGTTGACCACGGATTTCGTCTTCCCAGCGCCTTGGACAATCGCCCCCTGAAGTTCGAGGAGTGGGAACAGCGAACCGGCCAAATCTGCTTTGTCAGCGCCACGCCCAGCGACTACGAATTGGAACGAACGGGCGGCGAGGTCATCGAGCAAATCATTCGCCCCACCGGTTTGTTGGATCCCGAAATCGAAGTCGTCTCCGCCCGCGGGCAGGTCAACCATTTGGTCGGCGAGATTCGGATGCGCGCCGAGCGTGACGAACGGGTGCTGGTCACCGCGCTGACCAAACGACTGGCCGAAGACCTGTCGTCCTTCCTGCAGGAGCAAAACATCCGCTGCCGCTGGTTACACAGCGAATTGAATGCGTTTGAACGCGTCGACCTGCTGCAGGAATTGCGATCCGGACATTTCGACTGCCTGGTCGGAGTGAACCTGTTGCGGGAAGGACTGGATTTGCCGGAGGTCTCGCTGGTCGCCATCCTGGATGCCGACAAAGAAGGCTTTTTGCGGAGCGAAACCAGCCTGATCCAAACCATCGGACGCGCCGCACGAAATGCCAACAGCAAGGTAATCCTGTATGCCGATCAGGTGACCGATTCGATGCGGTTGGCCATCGATGAAACCGAGCGGCGGCGTGCCCTGCAGAAGGAATACAACGCCGCGCACGGCATCACCCCGGCAACGGTGCGCAAAACCATCCGCGCCGGGATCGAATCGGAAGCGGCGAAACGGCGAAAGACCAACCGGGAAGCCCAAGAAACTTCCGAAACGACGTTTATCACCATCGAGTTTGTTGAAGCCCTCGAGCAAGAAATGCTCGCCGCGGCCGAAAACTTGGAATTCGAACGTGCCGCGCAGCTGCGAGATCGAGTGCTGCAGTTGAAAGACAACATCGGTAAACCGTTGGCGGAGATCGAGGAAGAATCTGCCGCGTCGACCGGCCCTGGACCGCGCGGACAGCGTCGACGTCGCAAGGGCACACGGGGCTCCTCCGGTCGGGGAAAGATTCCCCGTCCCAAACGGGGATGATCGCCGGGGTGCAGGTGACCGCTTGCGCCCCGTGTAGGATTTACCGACGATTGAAAAAAACTCCGGTGCCCTACCGCGGTCTCGTCATCGTGTTTCACACCGATTGGACGCCGCCGGCACCGGTCCCGGCGTTCGCGACGGCCTGTTTCACGGTCACCCGCCGGGAAACGGCATCGACCTTGCAACCAGTTCCCGGGAAAGGCTACCTAGCCTAGGTAGCGGAAAGTCTCTGGATTCATTGCCGTCGGTTTTATGATGCGAATGCGTACGTCTTTGCTTGTCTCCTGCCTTGCCGTGTCGGTCTTTTTCGACGGCGGATGGCAGACGGACGCGGCCGCTCAGTCCGACACCCCGATGACTCGGATGCGTCCGTTGGGCGCGCCCAGCGCTGTCGACACGTATCGGGGTGGCAGCGTCCGGCCGACCGCGGCGATCGAGACATCCGGCGTCACCACCGGACGAGTCGAAACGGCGTTTCGGCAGCAAGGCCAGCCGGTTCGATCCGACACCAACCCGGTGCGACAAACCGTGTGGATGCAATCCGAATTCACCATGCCTCCCGGAGCAGCGGCCGATCCGATCACCGGCTCGGGGAGCATGGGCGGACAAGCCCCGCCGGGCGGAGCGACAATGCCGCCCGGAACGCAACTGCCGGACACGCCACCGTATCCAAATTCGGCTCCCCCAGCATTGCCCCCGAACGCTGCCACCAGTTCCCCACGCGCGCTTCCGCCACCCGGTTCATCCACCGGCACCGGGTCCATTCCGCCGAACGCCACTGGGTCCCCGGTCTACCCGCCGAGCAGCGATTTGACGCCGATGTCCCAACCACAATTAGGCGATGGCGGATTCGCGACACCAAACAATTGCCATTTGATCACCGGGCCCAGTCCGTACATGGCGGCCAGCGCATTCGGATCGGCATGCGGATGCATTGCCCCGACGACGTATGTCACCCCGGTTTCCACCACGGTATCCGGCCCGGCCCTTCCGCCGGAAATCGCCGCCCCGGCCGCGATGCCTCCGCCGCCAGGGACGATCTACGGCCCCGCGGTCACGCAGGTACCTGCGGCCCCGCCTTCGGCCGCCCCGGCGCCATCGTTGCTCAAGTTTGGCCAGGAGAACTATCCGTTGCAGATCGGCCAGGGACTGTGGGGACAGCCGGTCGCCTACGTGCCCGGCCAATGCGTCCGAAACTGGCTGCGATACTTTTCGTTCTAAGCCCGAGAGGGCAGCGGCTGCGGACGGCGTGCCGGCCCATCAAATCCGATTTCAGACGCTGAGGGCACCTTGCAGCATCGGACATCAACGGATAATCTACCGCCCCTTCGAAAGTGAACATTCACTCGGTGAAATCGCTCTCGGAACCATGACCACTCGCGGATGTGGCGGAACTGGCAGACGCGCTAGATTCAGGTTCTAGTCCTCGCAAGAGGGTGGAGGTTCAAATCCTCTCATCCGCACTCAACACAGGGTTTTCGGTGATTCACCGGAAACCCTTTTTTTGTGTCGCGCCGCCAGCACGAAAGGAATCGATCGACGGAACACAACGAATTCGTTCAATCGCCCGACGTGACCCTGCCCGTGGACTTGTTTCTCCAGCTGTATCGCTGGGGGTCGAATTCAAAAGCATTCTTGGTCGGCGCTGACTCCGCCCAGCGTTTCGGCAACCACTTGGAAAGCTGGCGGATCACATCGGCGTGTCGTTCGGAATCGGCCAGGTTGGTCCATTCCTGCGGATCCGATCGATGGTCATACAGCTCTTCGCCTCCGTCGTGGTAACGGATGTAGCGGAACCGCCCGGATCGCACCGCCGCGTTTCCCCGATGGTATTCGATCACCGCTGGCCGATCCCAGGATGACATCGGATCCTGCAACAACGGCTGCAGCGAAACACCGTCGTGGCCGGAAAGCTGTGGCAGATTGCATAGCTGAATCAACGTGGGAAACAAATCCACCAGACCGACGGGAGTCTCACACCGGCCGGCCGGCGAATCGGGGACGTCGATCACCAACGGCACCCGTGTCGCCTCCTCCCACAGCGTGCTCTTGTGCCAGTGCTGTTTCTCCCCCAAGTGCCAACCATGATCGGACCACAGCACAACGATGGTGCGGTCCGCGTCCTGGCGGTCTTCCAGAGCGTCCAGAACGCGTCCGACTTGCCAGTCGGCGAAGGTGATGCTTGCCAGATACGCGCGGACAGCTTGCTTCCATTGATCTGCATCCACAATCGCCTTCAGATCGCTCCGTCGTGCGGAGGCCAGCTTTTGTCCCTCGGCGGGAACGTCCCTCAAATCTTCGGCCTGCGTTTGCGGCAGCCGAATGTCCTCGGTTGGATAGCGGTCAAAAAAACGTTGCGGGACGTACCAGGGAAGATGAGGCCGGAAGAATCCGCATGCCAAGAAGTAGGGGCGATCGTGCGACCCTCGCAAAAAGTCGACCGCGTAGTCGGCGGTGAGTGTGTCATCGTATTGTGATTCGGGGATCGGCAACGCGCCCCAATCGTTCTCATGCCCCAGACCTGGCACGCCGCTAAACGGAAACCCCGGCGGAGGCGGACCACTTTCCGACCAGGGGTAGTTGACGCGGCTCCCGCGAAACCACGGATCATTGCGAAACGTCAGTTTGAAGTAATCGTCCCACTGATTCGGCGGATTGTTGCCCGCCGTGTGGTGAAAGACTTTCCCCGCTCCAACGACTTTGTATCCCGAAGCGCGAAAGTGCATCGGGATCGTGACCACCTCGGGAAGGTTGGGTTTCCACCAGTGCCCGTTGTCATAAAGCCCGGTCGTCGACGGTCGCAGTCCGGTCATGACCGCCGCGCGGGACGGCGCGCATTTGGGTGACGCGCAATGGGCGTTCGTGAACAACATGCCTTGCGCAGCAAGACGATCAATGTTTGGCGTGTGCACCACGCCGTCGTACCCGCGCAAACACCCCACCCAATCTTTCAGGTCGTCGACGGCAAGGAACACCACGTTGGGTTTCGACGCCTCGTCGGCAATGACGGCTGAATGGGACACCGCGATCAACAACGGCCAGAGTGCTACCACACAACGGGCGAATCGAAAGACCATGGAATCACTCAAGGGTATCCAACACACAACGCACGAAGTCGATGCGATCGTAGGAACTTTTCCCAACGGATCCGGCTTCAAACAGAACGCCCACCTCGCCATCGGAAAGTTTGACCATGTCACTGTAGGCTGCCGGCCCCGTGTGAATCAAAGGACCATCTTGCCAGGTATTCCCCTCGTCGGTGGAGTAACGTAATCGCAGGTCGCTGCGGCCTTTTCCACTGGGGCCGTTGTCATCGGGTCCGGAGAACAGGATCAAGTTTCGCGGGTCTCCCTGCGACTTGGCATTGACCCGCAGCAATGCACACTGAACCACCGGCGGATCCAGGACGTCTGACTCGGGGACAAACCACTTGTATCCCGATTCTTTGGCGGGGACGAAGGTCTGACCGCCGTCTTCACTGAAGGCTTTGCCCCGCGTTCCGGCCGCCTTGCCGTGTTGATCGCGGGTGCTGAAGTACAGCCGACCGTCCTCCAATTCGACCACGGTCGTCTCGTTGGCATTCAGTTCATCTTCGTACGAATCGTCGACGGCTCCAAGTTGCCAGGTCTGACCGTGATCGTCGCTGTAAATGACTTGGACGCCATTGAGACCGTCGTCGGCGCCGTCTGGGCCGACACGATGGTCCGCAGGCACCACCAGACGCCCACGGAACGGCCCGTTTTGGATTTGGATCGAATGCACCGGACCGGTTGCGTACCAACCCCACGCCTCAGGTTTGACTTCCGCAGTGATCTCGCGCGGGCGGGACCAGGATTCACCGTGATCGTCACTGTGGGTCACAAAAACGCGATCGTTTTCCAACGTGAACGGAAGCCAGATCCGACCGCGATGCTCCGGATCTATCCGATCCACCACCGGCGCGGGATTGCCGATCGTGATCGAAGGCACGGCATCGGCAAAGAAGGCTCGGAAATCTTCGCTCTCCTGGACGACTTGCAGCGGTTGCCAACTTTTCCCGCCGTCGCTGGAACGTCGCAAGACCAAATCGATTTCGCTGGCGTCCCCTCCCTGGCGTGCTTCGCAAAACGCCAGCAGGTCTCCGTTAGCGGCTTGGACGATCGCGGGAATCCGAAACACCTTGTAGCCTTCGCTATCACGTTGAAACACGGTCGTCGCGGTGTGCTCATCGGCCGATGCCAAGCCGCACGAGGCGCCGACAATGCCGAACAACGATGAAACCAGCAACGGATACAAAAAAGAAAATCGCATGGATTCAATGATTGGAGGGATGAAAGGTGGATCCGGTGATCCTGGGGGTAATCCGCGAGTGATGATGATTCCCCGATCGAATGGATTGGCAATCGATAACGCGGCCCGCGTTTCCTTGCGCGAGCGGAGCGTTCAATCTGCCTGCAATTCGGCAGCGGTGAAGGTTTCGATCTGACCGAACCCTGCCACCAAATGCGCTTCGCCCACGGACAGACGGAAGAATCCAAAATCGCCGAAGTCGGCGTACATGGCGGCGGAAGGATGACGTTGCAGAAAGAGTTCCCGCAGCGTCGCATCGACGGCTCGATCCACCCGTTCCGCGTTGGCCCTCAGAGTGATTCTGGGCAGGGTCAGTGGATCCTCACCGTCCTCCGCCGGAGAGACGAGCAACAGCGAACAGGCCCCATTTTGATCCAGATTTCGCGTGTGTCGGGCAAGCCGGCTGAGCAAGACCGTGATCGCCACTGGGCTTTCCGCGGCAACGTTCACCAGGGTGACGAAAGGCCCACCTTCAGGATCCAACGTGCCCAGGCTGGCCGCCGGTGTGAGGCGAATCAAATCCCGAGCCAATTTGATTCCGGACATGGAGCTCAGACCCTCTTGACGCGGGGAAGAATTGGCATCAACCGGATCGATGCCAAGAACAAACCAAATGTTGAAGTTCGGAACGCCGCAGTGTCGTTGACTCGCAATCTTCTAGCTGCGGACCGGGTAGCACCGATCCACTGATGAAGTTGCTTGCCATTGTCCGGCCTCCGTGCCAAGACAGGCATGCCTGCCAGCACGGCGTGGTGCCCTGCCGTCTGGCGACGGCAGCTACCGTGTGACAGCTGCGAAAGCCGCAGGAATGAATGCAACTTTCACGGAGTGGAAGGCGACACTCGAAAACCCACTCGCTGCTAGCCGACACTGGCCAACTCGCGGGACTTGCGGCTCAGGAACCGGTTCGCTTCCTCGTCATTGACGAATGATTCCTGCTTCGGATCCCAAGTCAACTCGCGGCCGGTCATCAGCGCAATGTTGCACAAGTGACAGGATGTCATGGTCCGATGATGGGACCAGACGTCGGAAATCGGCTTGCCGCCATCTTCGATGCACTCAAAGAAGTTCCCCATGTGGTTGCCGGGGGATTTGCCGTTGCACAGCTCCTTGATGATGCCATCCAACTCTTTGCGGTCAGCGTCGGTCAGTTCATCGACCGGACGGCCTTCCAGCTTCCCGCGATTGACGAAGATCCGTCCCTTGTCGCCTTCGAACAAGATCCCGTTTCCGAAATCGACATTGTCACCATCGCGTTTGTAGTGATTGTTGACGCTGATCAGGCTGCCGTTGCCGTACTTGAGATCAATGCTGAATTCGGTTGCGGTGTTGTAACCGTTGGGCAGTGAAACCTCTCCGTTGAGAAATCCGACCCAATCCAGGTCGCTGGGAACGGTCTCAGGAAACTTGCCCGAGCCCTTGATTTTGCGAGGTCCATCTTCGCCGGGGGCCAGCGCCCACTGAGCGATGTCGATGTGGTGGGCCCCCCAGTCGGTCATCTTTCCGCCGGAATACTCAAAATACCAGCGGAACATTCGACGGCGTTCTTCGCAGTAATCCGCTTGGGGTGCCGGACCGACCCACATGTCCCAATCCAGACCTTCCGGGGCGGCATGAGATTCAAACGGTCCGCCGGCCGGGGCGCCGCCGATCGCGACATAGGCGTTGACGTTGTCGCCCAATCGGCCGGACTGCACGATGGCGATGGCGCTCAAAAAATGGTTCTTGCTGCTCCGCTGCTGCGTCCCGACTTGGAACACTCTCCCGGTTTCCTCGACGACCGATCGAATCTGCTTCCCTTCGTCGATGGTCAGGGTCAGTGGCTTCTCGCAATAAACGTCGGCGCCGCTACGAAGGGCAGCGATCGCGATCGGGACGTGCCAATGGTCGGGCGTCCCAATCGTCACCACGTCCGGTTTCTCCTGGTCCAACATCTCGCGATAGTCGCGATACGTATTCAATTTTCCGCCAAACGACTGATTGAATTCTTCGGTGTGCAAGTCGTCGACGTCACAGACGGCAACCATGTTTGCGAACTTGGATGCCTCGCGAGCGATTTGACCGCCGCGGTTGTAGCGTCCACGTGATCCACCGACACCGATCGATGCCAGACGGAGCTTTTGCGATTGTCCTTGCCCCAAGGCAGACTGGGCGAACGGATTGGCGGCAACGGACGCACCCAAGGCGGTCCCCGCGGCAGTGGCTTTCAAGAATTGACGGCGGGACGACATCTTGCAGATCCTTTCACTATTGGGAGGGAGACAGGCAGATAGAAGAGGAGGAAGTATAGCTGAAACCACAGCGCCGGTACGCCGCGCGGAAAGCTCGCTGGAATCCCTCGCGCAGAAACACCACTTGAGGACGCTGCTCAGGACGCCCGCGGCACCGCCCCCGCTTCGTCGCCCCGAAGCGGCGGACGAATGAACCAGGTCGCAATCGACAGCGGAAGGATCGCCGCGGCAAACACCAGGATCGCGAGCTCGTAGTCTCCTGTGCGATCCTTGATCGCACCCATGATCAATGGCCCACAGCCGCTTCCGGCGACCGTTCCACACCACACCGCCCCGCGGATGCTGCCCAGAAAGTCACGCCCGTAGAACTTCAACCAGGCCACCGCGCTGACCGAGATCAACATCCCTTGACCGCCCCCGAACAGCGCGGCGAAGGCTTGCGCCCCGGTCACCGAACGATCCAGGTACAACCAGATCAGTGCTGCCGCGACCAGCGACGTTCCCAACCCCAGCAGTCGGTTCAACGGAAGAAAGTCAGCCAGCACGCCACCGCTCAACTGCATCGCCAACATCGTGAAGCCAAGGATCTTGAACAACCAGCTTGCGGTGTCCTCCGGCAAACCACGATCACCGCACAAAGTGAACAGGTAAAACAGAACCCCGGTGCCGGCCATTGCCCAAAGGATATTTGCGAGAGCCAACACATAATAGGATTTGGTTCGCATCGCCTGAGCCAGGGTCAACGAACGCGGGTCCAATAATCCGCCGGCGGTGCGACGCGTTTCGCGGTCTGCTTCCGTCGATTCATCGGATTCCGGATCAGCCAATTCATCCGCCAGCACCAGGCCATCGACGTGTTGGCCCACATCCTCCGGCCGGTTGCGATAAAGCAGCAAGACCAGCGGCAACAACAACATGACCAACAGCACCGCGATCAAGTGATAGGTCGACCGCCAACCAATCACTTCAATGGTTTGTGCGATCCAAGCCGGAACAAATGCAAACGCGACCGCCGATCCGATGCTGAGCAACGCAGAAACCCTGCCGATGCGATTGCGAAACCACATGGCCGTCGTATTGCCCGACAGGAGCGTCAAAGAACCTTGCCCGAGAAATCGCAGCAGGAAGAACGCAACCAACAACCCGAAGAAGCCGTTCACCGTCGACGTGAATAAGCACGCCCCGGCCAGGGCCAGAATCACCACCACCGAGACGCGTCGCAGCCCGAATCGATCGGCGCTCGGTCCCACCATCGACAACGGCACCGCCGCCAAGACGGTTCCCAGCATGTACGCCAGCCCCAACCGGCTTTCCGATAGCCCCAACGAATCCAAAAGTGCGGGAGTGAAGGCGCTGACCGCGAAGGTCTGGCCCGGGCTGGTACCGATCTGCATCAACATCGCGATCGGCAACATCAAGTAGCCGTAGAAGAACGGCAACCGCCTGGCCAAATGATTCGACAGAGCATTCATTGCCAATCGGTATCCGTCAAACCTTCACGAAGAAAAACGAACTGCTGTTGAATCTCGCCCCCCCGACTCTCGTCAGAAGACACTGTCCGCTGCAGCCACGTTCGCATCGAGCGAGGCGAATGGCAGAATCTGTGGCGTCTTGGGCAAGGGAGGGTGGTCAACGATCGTGGCGGTCATCAACGGCCGGCTGCCATTTGACGCGTCCGCCGTTTTGCACGTGGCCACGCAGCGCATCCTTCAGCTGTCTGACAATCCCGTGATGATCGTCGACGACATTCGACGTCTCCTCCGGGTCGGCTTCCAGGTCGTACAACTCCAGCGGAGAAAACGGGTCATTCTGCATCAGCTTCCATTTGCCTTTGACCAGGGCATGGTACGCCTTGCCGACGTACCGGTTGCCGCCTTCACGCCGGACGAAATACAGCTCGCGATCGGCTTGCGCCATCGTGCGACCCTCAAGAATGGGTCGCAAACTGACCGCATCCATTTGCGCGTCGCCCTCTCCGGCCCAATTCGGAAATTCCTGGGCGCCGGCCAGATCCAGGAACGTCGCTGCCAAGTCAAACGTCAGTCCCGCGTAGTCGCTTCGTGTCCCAGCCAGCGATGCGTCGGTCGGTCGAATCAAAAACGGCACTCGCAATCCACCGTCATAATGGCTTTGCTTGCCGTCACGGAACGGCAAATTCCGCTGGGCGTGCGGCAGGGAACCGCCGTTGTCCGAGGTGAACGCCACGACCGTTTTGTCACGCAGCCCGAGTGCGTCTAGCTTTTCGAGCAACAGGCCGACGTGATGATCCAAGTGTTCCACCAGGGCAACATTCTTCGCTCGTTTCTCGTCCAAGTCGGGCAGCCGCTGCTGCGTCCGCTGCAACCATTCGTCCGGTGGCTGGATCGGGAAATGCGGCGCGTTGTACGGCAAGTACAAAAAGAAAGGTCGCTCCGGTTGGCCACTTCGCTGGGTGATGTAGTCGATCGCCCACTGCGTGAACAGTTCGGTCGCGTGCCCTTCCGGATCGATCACCCGATCGTTCAACCGCATGAAGTTCTGACCGCCACGCAGGTGCGTGTAGTAGTCATCCATCATGTCGCCCAAGAAACCGTGAAAGTGATCAAAACCACGTTCGGTCGGTGTATTGGGAGACTGCAAGCCGAGGTGCCACTTGCCCACAATTGCGGTGTGGTACCCCAGTTTGCCAAGCCGAGCTGCGAGCGTCGGAACGGTCGGATCGAAGAAGCCCCAACTGTTTTCCGGGTTCGTCCGGATCACCCCCGGAACTCCGACGCGATCGGCAAAGCGTCCCGTCAAGATCGCCGCGCGGGTGGGGGAACACACGGTGCAATTGGCCCGCATGTTGTCAAAGCGGATGCCTTCGGCCGCCAATCGGTCCAAGGCCGGCGTTCGGATATCCAGAGCCCCCTGGTAACTGACATCACCGAATCCCAAATCATCCGCCAGGATCAACAGCAGATTGGGTCTTTGCGGCTGCTGCGCCGTGGCAGGCGTGGCAACCGAGAACGCTACGCAGGCGATCCACCAGGATGCGACGCAGCATGCCATCCGCCGCGGACCGATCCGGTTCCAGGAAGCTTTCTTTGAACTCTTGTCCGTGGGACCAAACATCATTGCACACCAGGGGTGGAATCGGTCACGGCGGCAGCAACGACTTGATCGTTGCTGTTATCAACAATCTCCGGATCGCGTGAATCCTGATCTCAATCGGCCCGCCAGCTGACGGTCCGCCGAAACAGCCGATGACGACCAAGGTCACTCGGCGGTGACGGGTTCCGGATCGGCGGTGACGGGCTCCGGTTCGGCGGTGTTTTCTTCGGCCGCGTCCTTGGCGCCTTCGATGGCACCCTCGGTCACATTGGCCGCATCTTCGGCCGCCTGCTCAATGGCTTGGCCAGTTTGATCCAGCGCCTCGCCCGCTTCCTGCTGCGTTTCTTTCGAGCAACCGGTGAAACAGAAAGTCAAAGCCAACAAGGCGACGCCAACACGAATACGCGACATCACAGAATCTCCAAGGTATGAGACGAAAACGAATGCCGACTATAACGCAACGGCGCGCGGCGCACAGATGGCAGGGGCTTTAGGGACGCCCCACCCCGCCTTGACGGAAAGCTTAACGAACCGGGTCGACCCGGGCGGCAGACGGTGCCAGGGGCGACATCTTCCACGCTCTGGCGAGCGTGGCGACTTCGAAGTGGCGCTGTCCGGCCAGCGAGGTCGTTGTCAGCTCGGAATCTCAAAATCAAGTTTGCTCAATCGCAGGTCGCCGCTGCTGACCAGCATGTCGATGGTCGCGCCCGTTGCGGCCAGTCGGACTTGATAGTCCCCCGTCTCCGGAATCGACCAGAAACGGTACTCACCGCGATGATCGGTGACGGTTGCATCAACCCGTTCGCCGCGGTTGTCGAGCAACTCCACCATCATGTCCGGAACTCCGGCTCGACCATCGCGAAGCGCCGCTCCACTGAGCGCCGAATCGGTCAAGATGGATGACTGGGAATCTGCCCCGCGGGCAAGCGTGACTTTCCCTCGAATTTCGACCAACATGAAGAAGACGTTGTCCTGAATTCCGGCGACGTCTGAGTTCCGTTCGATGACGTCCGCCAGTGTGGTCCGTTGCAAATCCCGCAGGTCAGCGCCTTTGAAAATCGTTTCGTAATACATTCGATCGCCGTCACGCAGGCGTTGGAACTGATCGGCAATGATCACCCCGGCCAATTCGCCCACCGATGCGTCGCGGCGGTGATCTTCCGCCAGCAATCCGACCCACAGATCGATGTCGTCGACGGTGCCGTAGAGTTCTTCCAACGCTTGGCTGGTCGCCGAGTCCGAAGTGATCTGGGCAAAATCGTCGACCTGCGGCAAACCGTAGGCGCGACGCGTCGCGTTGTAGTCGGCCAGACCGTGATCACGCCCGCGTTGAATGTTCATCGCGACCAGGTCCATTCCGCCGGCTCCCGGAGGACCGAACAGGAAGTTGCGCAATCCGTCAACGACTTTCAAATCAATTTCCTGGGACCGCGTCGACGCGTTGAACTTCAACAGCGAATCGATTCCCATCTGATCCAACATCGAGGGGCGGAAGAATGCCTCCGCCAGTTCGACGTCATCCGCCATCGAACGCCCGTCATTGTCAAAGAACTTCAGTCGCTCATTGAGCGTGCTGTGACCAAAGCGAAAGGCAGCCGTCGAAAACTCCGTGGCCACCGACGGATCGACACTCGGGTCGTAGCCGACATACGGCTTCAAGCCTGCGTCACCCAGCAATGCCGGCAAGAATTCGTTGTACGTGATCGCCTGCACCTCCGCGATCACCAAAGCGCGCGCCCGCTGATAGATCTGCTCGTCCGAAAGCGAATCATCCGTGCCGGAGATTTGGTCGGCCAGACGATTGTGCTCGCGCACAAACAGGGTCTGGATCGCGGTCAACGAAACGTTCTCGCTAGCGCGGACGTCTCCGGCCACCACCATCCCGGCGTCGTCGACCGGAAGCAGTCCACCTTCGCGCACTTTCAACCGCCCCCCTTCGAACGAACGCAACCGGTTGGCAGTTTCAAGATCACTGCCGTAAACCATCGAGGCATCCAGATAAGAGGTGATCTGATTGATCTGCTGACGCGGATTGCTCGGCGAAGTTCCGGTCGACGGATCGAATCGGGACCGGGTCAGTGGAATCACTGCGTCACCCAATCCCTCGGGATCAAAATGGGGATCCCCGGCCGGGACCTTGATGTCAAACGGTTCCCCATCCTCCGGCGGTTCGGTCAAGTCGATGTCGTGGTCGATGAATTGCCCCCACACATACAACATCGCGGACAATCCCCGCTGACTGGGCGTCTCCACTCCTTGGCTATCCGACATCCGGTTGCTGATCACCCTCGGCCCAGGTCGGGACTGACCGGCAGGGCTGGACACACCATCGCCGTAGGCACTGGGTGCAACGCGCAGCAGCGGTTGTCCGGCACTGCCCCAATCCGTGTGCACCAAGTGGTTTCCCGTCCCGTCGATCGAACGCACTTCCGACGGCATCTTCGGCAGTCGTTGAGCACCGTCGTCGGGCATCGCCAATCCGGCCGCCCGGTTTTGGTCGCGTGCCAAACGATTGATCACGCAAAGGATGTCGCTAAGTGTTTGCCGACCGTCGTTGTTCACGTCCGTGAACATGCTTGCATCGCCACCGCGATCGATCGCATTGATCAGGGCCAGCGCATCAATCGCGGAAACGTGCCCGTCATCATTGACGTCTTCCGATTCGAAGGGATTATGACGCAGCGCATCGACGTCTGCCGCCAACAGCTGCCGCGACTCCAAGCGTTCCCCGCGGAGCCGACGCCCCCGTGGTCGCGTCACGGAAGGCCTAGAAGCCGACACGCGCCATCGCCGGAACAATCGTCCACTGCCCGACCCGATTCGAACGACAGAATGTGATTCGAAGAACTTCATGGAAGCGTCCTGTTCACCGAGGCCAGTCAGACAGAAAGGGAAGCGACCGATCACCATTCGCTCTGCTCCCCTAAGGGCGCCGGCGCGCATCCGTGTCGCAACTGCAGCGACATTCTGCTCGCGGAAGATCACAGATCAAGCGTCACCCCGCTACGGGGATGGAAGAGGACCGCGACCGCGCAGTGCGGGCGTCCGTCCGCCGAAAGTCGTCCCTGATTTTGCCAACGGACGTTCTCCCGAACTGGGCAACGGCCGTTTTTTTTATTTTGGCCGATCGCTATGGACGCTTTGGCGACGCCTCGTTTCGAAGGCGTCGCCCAGGTGGTGGCGACCCGATTGTAAACGCCTGTCGACCTGTTCGCGAAACAATTCCCAGCCGACTTCGGTGAACATTGGCTCGAGCGTCTCTCTCTCCGGATTCAGCATCACGTCGCTCGCGCCGGTCCACGCCGGCGACGAATCATGGGCGTCGATTGCTGGCGACGCTCGGGCGTGCAATCGACGGCGTTTCTTCAACATTGGCGTGATTGCCGCGCCCGCCAAACCCCCGACCTCCGCGTCCACCTCCCGGACCGCCGCCGTGACCGTGGCCACCACGACCGCCGGACGAAGCGGTCAGCGAGTCATGCATGTTGAAGGCCATCAACGTGGCGAACACCACGCTGGCCAGCAGCACGCCGCCACCGACCAGTCGAGTGCGCTTGACTTGCCACCACATCATCAGCCCCGAGACTCCCCAAAACACCATCGACACGAACATCGCATCGACCAGGAGCGCCCAGACCCAACGCACATCGAACCCGGGCGAATACGTTCGGGCCAGATGCAGACGTTGCAAAAATGATTTGCCATTCAGTTCCGGCCGCTCGTCTTCTCGGACCGACGCGATTCGACCGCTGGCTAAATCATAGGTGACGAGACAGGGCACCCCTTCGGCCTCGGCGGCAAACTCCAGATTGGCCGATCGCCGACCGGAGACCGCTTCGCCGGAAGACAGCCCCAACTGCTCCAAGATCTTGGGGACCTGACGCTGGACGTCCAACAACGCGTTGGATTCCAGATCGATCCGACTCACCACGTCCAACGGATTCGATTTCCTTTCCGGTTCCGATGCTTCTTCCGCGTCGATCACGGTCGTTCGGACCTCACCGTCGCCGGTGATGGGATTGATTGACACCTCGTGGGAGGCATCATCGGCGCGGACGGTGTACGTCAGGAACCCGGTGTAGCGCGGCGACCGATCCGATTTCAGATCAATCACGGGCCCCTGCGCCATCAGCGATTCAAAATTCATTTCTTCCACCACCGCCTCGGCCGCCTGGCGCGGCGACGGCAAGCGGGACAGCGTGGGGTCATCCAACTCGGCCGCGTGAAACGAAACAACTCGATCGCCCGTGAACAAACGCGGATGATTGAAGAACCAACCGGTAAAGCCATACAGCAACACGAACGGGAACATGAAGATCCCGGAGTAGAGGTGGACGCGCCGCACCAGCATCAATGCCGATCGGCCCATCTTTCCGGCCAGCGTCTTCCGTTTGGGTTTGCGTTTGGAAGCCGGTGTGGCCGAGTCCGTGGGCTGACCGGACTGGGGCTGATCGGATTGGGACTGATCGGATTGGGAAGGTTCCATCGGGTCACGTTCGGTGGCGACATCAAGCACAGTGGTCATTTTTGCTTCCGGTGGGAATCCACCGGTTCCTGGCGAAGGTTGTGGGGTCGGCAAAGTTGGAAATGCGGAGTCGGCACGCCCCGGTCGATGGCGAGTGCGGTCGATGGCGACTGAGCAGCCAAAGTCGACCGGGACGAGCATCCAATGAATTCCGCCGGTGGACGCGGCGGGGGTGTGAGTCAGAATTCCCCGACGACTTCGTGGCCCCGCGTGGTCCACAGCGACCGGTACAGGTCCAGGTCGATGCTGTCGGTGATGAAAGTCACGCTGCCGTCGGCCAGCGAAATCATCGCGCCACCGGTGTGATGGCTTCTCGGTCCGGTCGCCTGATAAGCGCGAATGCTCAAATCCGGTAGCGGGTGGTTGGGGGTGTACCAACCGTTGATCGAACCGCCGCTGCTGCCGAATCCGGAGATCCAGTTGGCACCGCGGGTCCCGCTCCATCGATCGTGGGATTCGACAAAACTCTGTGGATCCATCGCCCAGACCGCGTCCCGATAATCCTGCATGTCCTCGACCGATCGCCCGGAACCGTTGGCGATGAACTTGTCTTTTTGCGTGTAAGGGATTTCGGTCTGATCGTTACCGATCCCCATCAAGGTCTCCGCGAACGCGACCGTCGACGACGTGCCATCCAAGACGTCGCGGAACGCCGTTTGAGACTCGCGCCAAAACAGGCCGTCAGTGCGGTCGCCGTAGTTGACGTACGTCCCGGTGCCCGAACCGACGTTCACGGCGTAATTGATGCCGGCATGAAGCCAGTCGTAAGAGTTTTTGCCGCGGGTGTAGGTCACCCATTTCTTCGGCTCGACATCGTCGCTGGGACAATTGAAGAACGGGACCCGCGTTGCCGCGGCCTGATCATTGGGCGTTCGGAAGCCTTCCGCAGACGAAGCTCGCCCGAGCCCGGCGGCGAAATCGATCAATTCATGAAGTCCCCGCTGTTCGGCAAACGGCAGCAATTGTGCCTGGACACTCCAGCCGTTGCTGATCGAGTCGCCGATTCCGGGAAAACGCTTGTACGCCGAGTGGTAATTGTGCAGCGCCAGTGACATCTGCTTCAGGTTGTTGCTGCAACTCATGCGGCGTGCGGCCCCGCGGGCCGATTGGACCGCCGGCAACAACAGGCCCACGAGAATGCCGATGACGGCGATCACCACCAGCAATTCGACCAGGGTGAACGCCCGGCGCCCGTCGGGACGCGGATCAGGGTTTGCGGGAACAAAAGAGTTCAGCGACATGGGATTTCCTCTCCACGCTGGAAACCGCCGGCGGAAAGCCTGGCGATCGCCTAGGTGCAATCCGATGCCGACGCCGAGGGCTCTCCCGACAATGACCGACCGGTACCCGGAGGGGGTCGGTCGACAGAGACGCATGGGCAGGCCGAACGGCACCGATCAGCGGAAGCATCGACCAAGGAGACCGGGCGCCACGCGACGGTGTGAAATGGGATCCGTCCCGAATACGGCTTCGGGATCGGTTCGAGCGTGGCTGGCTAGAGGGCAGGGACCCGTCGCTTGCTGCGTCGTCGAATGACTGATATTGCGAATCAGTCGCAACAAGTATTGTCAGTCCAATGGATTTACGCAAGAATGGCTGCGGAAAACCGCGTCCAAGTCACAAACCGCCAGCAGAAAACGAGTTATGGCATTCCCCAGCGACAATCCGAGCGACCAGCGGGAAAAAACTACCGCCCGACGCGAGGTCTGGGACCGCCATCTGGCCGGCAAGATTGTCCGATTCAAGGACCTGACGCCCTGCGGTGATGAGATCTGGATCGAGCACGACGGCCAGCTGTATCGACTCCGCAAAACCCGTCAAGGCAAACTGATCCTGACGAAATGATCGCTGCCCACCTGATCGCGGCCCACGGTGCCCCGCCGCGACCCTTCTTCGCTTTCTGTGCGGCAAATTCGCGACTCAGTGAGAAACGGTGAACGCTACCCGTCGCGGATCCTCGACCTTTCTTGACTTCCGTGGCGAAGCGTTGACAGCCCCCTGCCGACGCCGCAAGCCGACGGACACCACGACCAAGGAATGTCATTTGCAACGCACCTTCCGGCAAAGCGCGATCGCGCGGTCAATCGTCGGCTGATTCTCAGCTGTCTTCGTCGGAGCCGTCTATGCCTGGTCCGCCCTGGCAACGTTCCGGTTCGTCCGGGTTGAGCCGCGTGCTGAAAGATCGCTTCTGACTGCAAACCACTCTCGCACCGGGATGAGCCATGGCCGCGCTGACATTGACCGAGCAACTGATCAAACAACATCTGGTTTCCGGCGACCCGACGCCGGGGTCGGAGATCGCCCTTCGCATCGACCAGACGCTGACCCAAGATGCGACCGGCACCCTGGTGATGCTGGAGTTGGAGGCGTTGAATCTGCAGCGGGCACACACGGAAGTTTCGGTGCAATACGTTGATCACAACCTGCTCCAAGAAGACCACAAGAACCCGGACGACCACCTGTTCCTGGAGAGCGCCGCGAAACGATTCGGATTGTGGTTCAGTCGCCCCGGCAACGGCGTCAGCCACCCGTTGCATCAACAACGTTTTGGCAAACCCGGCGCCACGCTGCTGGGAAGCGACAGCCACACGTGCGCGGCGGGCGCCCTGGGGATGCTTGCCATCGGCGCCGGTGGCCTGGAAGTTGCCATGGCCATCGCGGGCGAACCTTTCTACGTCAAGATGCCCCGGGTTTGGAACATTCGCCTGGAAGGCGATCTTCCCGCCTGGGTCAGCGCCAAAGACATCATCTTGGAGCTGCTGCGACGGCACGGCGTGAAGGGGGGCGTGGGATACACGTTGGAATACACCGGCAGCGGGCTGGAACATCTGTCCGCCATGGATCGGCACGTGATCGCCAACATGGGTGCCGAACTGGGAGCCACGGCCAGCGTGTTTCCATCCGACGAACAGACCCGCCGCTATCTGCATTCCCAGGCGCGTCCGGAAGACTGGCAACCGATGTCGGCTGAGCCCGACGCGAGCTACGATCGCGTGGAAACGATCGTCCTGGACACGCTGGAACCGATGATCGCCAAACCGACCAGCCCGGGCAACGTCACCACCGTCCGCGAAGTCGCCGGCGAACCGATTTACCAAGCGTACGTCGGTTCAAGTGCTAACCCGGGGTTTCGCGACTTTGCCGTGGTCGCGGAAATGGTTCGCGGCAAACGCGTCGCCGACGGCGTCTCGCTGGACATCAATCCTTCCTCGCGTCAAATCCTGACCCGTCTGGCCAAGGACGGACATCTGGTGGCTTTGCTGCAAGCCGGCGCGCGGCTGCATCAAGCCGGGTGCAACGGTTGCATCGGGATGGGACAAGCACCGGCGACCGGACGAAACAGTCTGAGAACCGTTCCCCGAAACTTCCCGGGCCGCAGCGGGACCCGGGAAGACCGCGTGTTCCTGGTCAGCCCCGAAACGGCCGCCGCATCGGCACTGACCGGACGGATCACCGACCCGCGCGATTGCGAGATGCAATACCCGCGGATCCAGGATTCCGAGGAACCAATCACCCAAGATGATTGCTTTCTCCCTCCGATGGATCCTCCCCACGCCCTTCGCGTCGACCTGGTCAAAGGACCCAATATCCATTCGCTGCCGGAAAGTGATCCGATCAAGGACGTGATCGAGGTCCCCGTGTTGTTGTCCGTCGGCGACAACATTTCGACCGACGAGATTCTGCCGGCGGGCGCACGCGTGCTGCCCTTCCGCAGCAACATTCCACGGATCAGCGAGTTCGTCTACGTCGACGTTGACCCGGACTACGTCAAGCGGGCCGGTGAGCATCAAGGTGGCCATGCCATCGTCGGCGGCGCTAACTACGGCCAGGGCTCCAGCCGCGAACACGCGGCCATCGCCCCGCGGTACCTGGGACTGGAACTGGTGATCGCAAAGAGCTTTGCCAGAATCCACTGGCAGAACCTGGTGAACTTCGGGGTCCTGCCGCTGTCAGTGATCGATGACGATGACGTCGAATCGTTGCAACAGGGAGATCAGCTGCGAATTGAGAACCCGATGGAGCAGATCCGTGGCGGCGACGAAGTGACGGTCCAGAATGTCACCCGATCCTCTCAGTTCACCACGCGGCACGATCTGTCGGCGCGGCAGCAAGACGTGCTGGCCGCCGGAGGACTGATCGCGTGGAAACGAATGCAAAAGTCATGACCATGATGACACGCGGCAATGCCATCCGGGTGATCGCCCTTCGCCGCGAAAAAACAGCGAAGCGTTCGGCCATCAGTGCCGGCCGGCAGTCATCGCCGAGGCGTGATCGAACACACTGGAATTCGATCGAAGATGAACCTCTTCCATCACGAATCCGCTTTTCGGTAACGCAGGCAATCGCTGATAATCAACAGTCAAATCCTGCTCTCGTGGAACTTGAAAGGTGAGAGACTGATTCAAGAACCGCGTCATCATCTTCATTAGCTCCAGTGCAACGGGCTCACCCGGACAGCGATGTCCTGTTCGGACGTCCCCTCCGCCCTGAGGCACGGAGTGAAATGGGCAATGCCCGGGATGTTCGAAGCGTGCTGCTTGAAATTGATTGGGATCATTCCATCGCCGCGGGTCATGGTTGATTCCGTACAGGTCCAAGATCACATGTCTGCCGCGGGAAAACCGAAATCCGTGCCATTGAAAGCTTTTTCTCACAATCGCAGCCAGAAACGGAAAGAACGGATAATACCGCCGCACTTCTTCCACAAACGAATGCACCGCGGTGTCCGTGCCGCTGTCAACGAATCGCCGTGCATCGGCGAAGCGATGCAACGCGTGTGCGACGAAGACCAGATAGACAGAGACGGCAACCGTTGGTCGCAAGAGGTTCAATAGTTCGACCCCTGCGGCTTGGCTGCTTAGCAGATCTCCCGCAAGGTCACGGTGCTGGGCGACTATCGCGGCCGGCGCCTGTGGCGGCAAATCCATTTCGCCAGATCTTATTCTCTTCACCAACTGGGACGCCCAACGGTTCGCTGCAATTCGATTCACTCGCGACCACCAGTGCTCGGGTCCAAAGTTTCCGGAGTCATCAAACAGAGCGGTCAGTTGAGCGCTACGGCACCGCACCTCATCCTCACGAAGTGAAATACCGGCCCATTGACAAACGGTGCGGGTCAGCACTTCGGGCAGTTGCTGATAGAGAACGACCTGACGCTGTTCGCACCACCGACGGGCATACCTCAGCAACCATCCTTCGGCGATTCGGGCAATGCGATTCGCGTGTTCGGGTGTTGTCAACTGAACAAACAAGGCTTTTCGGTGCCGATGTTCCAGATCATCCAATCCCTGAACACCACCTTGTCCAAATAGGGTGTTTTGAATTCGCGACGGCGCCGCTCCCTCACGCCGCATGCGCCTTTCGTCGTAAAATACCCTCGCGGACTCCTCACCTGTCATGCAGATCACGCGTCGCAGTCTCAACCGGGTTGCAAAAGCGTCGCTTCGAAGTTGCCGACAAGTTTTGGAAATGTACCGATACGGATCCGTGGCGAACCCGAACGAACTTTCGAACAGCCACGGCATACTCCGTCTTGTTGATATTTCTCTCATCGTTCCAACCCTGAGTCGTGGGCAAAGAGTGGCAGTCAACTTGCATGGACCGACGAGCGATGAACGCGGCGTCGCGCCCGATCGACTGGGCGGCGTCCAACGGTCGTTGCGGCGTTTGCCTTAACGTCGCCATGTCGGAACCTCAACCATCACGTGGCGATGCGAGGATGGCGCACGCCACATTGAAACAGTGTGCGGCGACACAACAGTCGTCGTTACGTTGACTTCGCGATAAGCGAGCTTTCTGCTTCAAGGTAGCGTTGCTGGCTCTCGCCTCGTCAAACGAGCAGGGCGCGTACCGATCTTCAATTTAAACTGGCCAAGAAACCCTTCCGGGGCTCCGAGCCAGGGCGATCATCGGAATCATCCCGAGGACAATTCCAGAACAGAGCGTCCACAGAATGTTCTAAAGGGGCTTCGAATGCATGATTTCGGACCAGTCTGGGGGAGGACCGTGAGGCCTGTTCCACCACTACAGTCCAGACCGTGCGACCATCGTCTGTGGGCAGCAACGCTGGGATTCGGACATCAGCGTTGTTCGGCAATGAATGTCATTCGGTGCCCTGGCGTGTTCACCGGTCGGGGTTCGCCAGTCGGGGTTCACCCCTCGGCAGACGGGCCGTGAGAGCCGCGGGCGGCTGTCACCGTCGCGCGCGGGTCGAAGGGAAACTGGAATCGGCTGCATCCCAACCTGCGGCGCCAACCAGCGGGACGAAACTGACTCCGCCCAAATCCTCTTCCTCGAACCGATCTTCCGACAAGCGCCGCATCCGAATCAATTGCTGGACGCTGCGGTGCTTCCCGACGGGCATCACCAAGCGTCCCCCGACCGCCAGTTGGTCGGTCAGCGAAGGGGGGACTTGCGGTCCGCCCGCGGCCACGACGATCGCGTCGTAGGGGGCACGTTCCGGCCAGCCGTGTGTCCCGTCGCCGAAGTGAACTTGCACGTTGTCGTAGCCCAACTGGGCCAGCCGCCGGGCAGCGGATTCCGCAAGTTCAACGTGCCGCTCCACCGTGTCGACATGCTTGGCGATCCGACTGATCACCGCCGCGGCGTAGCCGGAACCGGTACCGATTTCCAACACGCGATCGGAGGGACCGAGCGACAAGGCGTCGGTCATCATCGCGACAACGAACGGCTGAGAGATGGTCTGGTTCTTGCCGATCGGCAACGGCTGATCGAAGTACGCCTGATCGCGAAAATCATCCGGAACAAATTGCTCGCGAGAAACTTGCAAGATGGCATCCAGAACGGCTTCATTGGTGAAACCGCGACGTCGAATCAGCCGGCCGAGCTGCTGCCGCTTGGAAGCAAACTCCTTGGCACGGCTGTCAGGTTCTCTCGTCTCGATTGGTCACAAACCCAATGGTGTTCAGGCGGAAGGAGGATTCACGGCGTTGTCGAATTATTTCGACTCGACCGCAAAGGCAATGTCCATGGTCACCTTGTAGGAAATGATCTTGTCTCCTTTGACTTTGGCGGTCCAGTCGGTCACTTTCACGCCGCTGATGCCGCGAATGGTCTTGGCCGCATTGGCCACACCCAAGTTGACCGCGTCGTCAAAGCTCTCGTGGGACGTCGACACGATTTGAACCACTTTTGCAAGTTCCATGACATTTCCTCAGCGGAATCGGTGAAGCACAGGGAAATCCTGTGAAGTACAGGTGGATTGTACAACAAAACGCTCGAACCAGCCCGCTGGTCCGAGCGTCATCGACGGCAGCCGCAACATGATGCCACGCGAGGTTATCCCAACGCCTGGACGATCGATTGCTGACGCCGCCTGCTTTGATCTTTCGATGCTGCGAACTGAAAATCAACTTTCGCCGCGAATCTGAATCCGCCGCGGTTTGCTTTCCTCGGCCTTTTTCAGAACCAATTTCAAAACGCCGTCTTTGAGCGTGGCATCGATGTCGGAGTCTTCGACGGTCCGGGGCAGCGTGAAGCTCCGTTGCACCCGAGTGTAGCGACGCTCTTGCAAATGCGTCTTCTTCTTCTTTCCGTTGCCGCCCTCGTCCGACTTGCTACTACGTTCTGCCTTGATGGTCAAAACGCCGTTCTCGATGTTGACGTCGACTTCTTCCGGCTTGAAGCCAGGCATCTCCGCTTCGACCGTGATGCTGTCGTCGTCTTCTTCCACATCGACGGGATAGGCCGACAGCCCCGACTCGGCCGACACCGGACCGAACATGCCCCGGAACAATTGGCTCATCCGATTCTCCAACGACGAAAACGGATCGTCGTACAGACGCGAAACTTGATTCTGGTTTTCACCTCGGCTCAACGCGTTACTCATCGCGATGCTCCCTCCACTGTCAGTTTGATTGAATGGATTGATGATTCGGCAACTGCGCGAAGCACGAACCGAACGTGAAGATTTCCGGTGGCGTCCGGCGCAGTTCACACGTCCGGCAAGCGTTGCAAAACTTGCGCCACCGCCGGATCAAGGCCTCATCCGGTCCGTTTAAAATGTCCCCGGACCGCTTGCAGGGCTTCAAAGCACCTTCGTGAAGCCCAAGCTGTCCTGCAACAACAAGATTGGTCCGCCGACGCGACCGTTTGGGCGTCGGAATCATCTTCCGATTCGTTTGTCCACGATGACCGGATGGCGCCAGTGCGGTAGGCGCGCCCCGTCACGCGCGCGCCCGCAGTGCACAATTCTGCGACCCGCTGCAAACAATTGCCTTTCCTGCTGCCGGAAACTTTTCGATCAACCTGAACTCCGGCTCGCTCCAAGATCTTGGCTGCCGGCACGCCGCTTGCTACCTGGATGGACGGCGTCATCCGTCAGATGGACGGCATCATCCGTCATCCCCCTCCGAGGCAAATGCCGTGAGGATTGCGCAAATCGCTCCGTTGGCCGAAAGCGTCCCCCCGAAGACCTATGGTGGCATTGAACGTGTCGTCCACTACCTGACCGAAGACCTGGTGTCACTCGGACACGATGTGATTCTGTTTGCTAGCGGCGATTCCCGCACGAAAGCGGATTTGGTTTCAATCGTCAAAGCGTCCCTGCGCACGTCATCCGGCGGCCAGGACCCGGTGATCCGCCAACTATGTCAGATCGCCGAAGTCGTCCGCCTGTCGCCCAAGTTCGACGTGCTGCATTTCCACACCGATTTCCTGCATTTCCCGGTGTGTCGTTTCTTGAACACGCCGATGGTCACCACGCTGCACGGCCGATTGGACTTGCCGGACTATCCGATGCTGTTTGAAGAGTACAACGAACTGCCGGTGGTGTCGATTTCGTTTGCCCAGCGAGCTCCCGTGCCGGGGGCCAACTGGATCGACAACGTCTACAACGGGACTCCGCTGGAAAACTACGTGTTCCGAGACACGCCCGACAATTACTTCGCATTTCTGGGGCGGTTGAGCCCGGAGAAAGGGCCAACCGACGCGATCCGCATCGCCCAGCGGCTTGGAGTGCCGCTGAAGATCGCTGCCAAGATCGATGCGGTGGATCGTGATTACTTTGAAAAAGAGGTCCGCCCTTTGCTGGATGATCCGTTGATCGAGTACATCGGGGAGGTCGACGAGAACGGCAAGAATGAATTGCTCGGCGGTGCCCGGGCGCTGCTGTTTCCGATCGCCTGGCCGGAGCCGTTCGGCCTGGTCATGACCGAGGCAATGGCTTGCGGGACACCGGTGGTTGCGCGCCGCAACGGATCGGTCGAAGAAGTGATGCGCAACGGCGTTTCCGGATTCGTCGTCGATGACCTCGACCAGGCGGTGGCGGCCGCGGCCAAGGTGGACCAAATCGATCGACGGGGCTGCCGACGTTACTTTGAAGATCACTTCAGTGTTCGACGCATGACCGAAGGTTATCTCCAGGTCTACACGCAACTGATTGGCGAGCGTCAAACCGCCCCCTCCCGATCCCCTTTCGACCTACGCCCCATTCATCCACACGCCCGCCCCATCTGATTCCGCCATCGATTCCTGCCGACCGTGTTCTCGTCGATCGGGTCCTTGTCGATCACGAGGTAAGCCATTGGCAGGTTCCGCCTTGCAAAGCGGGGTGGACCGAAGGCGACCCTTTGAACCTGAGATTCGGGCCAGCATCCGGAAGCACGCTCGGGGAGATCATGCCATGACGGACATCTGTTCAACCGACTCCTGCGAATTGACGTCAAGTTCGCATCCCTCCGGCGACGGCGGCCAAGTTTTGAAACAGGCGGACACGTTCGCCGTCTTCGGGCGGATGGGACAAATCAGTTCCTGCCAGAGCGGTGACCAGGGCCTCTTCCATTTGGGCACTCGACACCTGTCGGCCTGGGAACTGTCCGTCGGCGGCCACCGTCCGATGGTGCTCAATTCCACCATGAAGCAAGACAACAGTCTGCTCGTGGTTCAGATGACGACGCCGGACATTCGGTTGGACGACGAAACGATGCTGCCGCACGGAACCCTGCACGTGTTTCGGTCGTTGATCGTGCACGAGTCCACCTTCTACGAGCACTGTCGACTGACGAACTATTCACGGCGCCCCTTGGAATTGACTCTGGAATATCGGTACGACGCCGATTTCCGTGACATCTTCGAAGTCCGCGGCGCCCACCGCAGTCAACGTGGCAGCCTGTTCGCTCCGCAGGCCGACGGTGATTCGGCGGTGCTCGGCTACCAGGGACTGGACGGACAAACCCGCAAAACGATGATCGAATTCGACGGCGAAATCGAATCGTTGCAAACCGACCACTGCCTGCTGCGGCTGCGGTTGGATGTCGGCGAAGAACGAACGATTCATGCGACGGTGCATTGCAGCGACAGGCCCCATCCCCGGGAGGTCAAGAATCAAGCCGCGGCAATCGCGGAAACCACGGCCCGATTGCAACGCGAGGCGGAGCGGTCGACGGTGGTGTTCACCTCGAACGAACAGTTCAACGAGTGGATCGATCGCTCCGTGGCGGATCTCCGGATGCTGGTGACGGAAACCGACTACGGCAGCTATCCGTACGCCGGAGTCCCCTGGTTTGCGACGCCATTCGGCCGCGACGGTCTGATCACGGCCTTGGAAACCCTCTGGATGGATCCCCAACTGTCGCGGGGCGTGCTGAGTTTTCTCGCCGCAACGCAGGCAACCGACGTGGACCCGGTGTCGGAAGCCGAGCCGGGCAAGATCATCCACGAAATGAGAGAAGGAGAGATGGCGGCGCTGGGCGAGGTTCCGTTCCGACGCTACTACGGCACCGTCGATGCTACGCCGTTGTTTGTGATGCTTGCCGGTCAATACCATCGTCGCACCGGGGACCGAGGCTTCATCGAATCGATTTGGCCAAACATCCGTCGGGCGGTTCGTTGGATCGACGATTTCGGCGACTACGACGGAGACGGATTTGTCGAGTACGCGTCCCACAACGAACGCGGACTGGTTCATCAATGCTGGAAGGATTCGGACGACTCCATCTTCCACGCCGACGGGACCGATGCGACCGGTCCGATCGCAGCTAGCGAGGTGCAAGGCTATGTCTACCAAGCGAAGCAGCTGGCCGCGGAACTTGCCGACGTGATGGGCGAAGCCTCCTGGGCCGAGAAACTGCGACGCGAGTCCGAGCAGTTGCGATCGGCATTCCACGAAGCGTTTTGGGTTGACGAGATCCAAACCTACGCGATCGCGTTGGACGGTCAGAAACGCCCTTGCGCGGTCCACAATTCCAACATCGGACACCTGCTGTACACCGGCATCGTTCCGTCCGATTTCGCTGAGCCGGTTTGCCTGGCATTGACCGCCGAATCGACATTCAACGGTTGGGGAATCCGTACGATTTCCGAGGGCGAGGTTCGCTACAACCCGATGTCTTATCACAACGGATCGGTGTGGCCACACGACACGGCCATCGGAATCGCCGGGCTCTGCCGATACGGATTCCGAGAACAGGCGATGGAGATCGCGACGGGGTTGTTCAGCGCGTCACTTTTCAACGAGCTGCACCGGCTGCCGGAACTCTTCTGCGGCTTTGATCGAATGACCGGACACGCACCGACCTTGTATCCGGTCGCCTGTTCCCCCCAAGCCTGGGCGGCGGGAGCGGTGTTCCTGATTTTGCAATCGATCCTGGGTCTGTCATTCGCTTCGACCAAACCGCACGTGCGGTTCGATTCGCCGCAGCTGCCGCCCTATCTGAATTGGGTCCGAATCCAAAACCTGCGTGTCGGCAACGGCGTGGTCGATCTGGCCCTGCGTCGGCATCCGCGAGACGTCGGAATGAACGTGGAGCGAAAGCGGGGCGACATCCAAATCGTGATCACGGGGTAGGCGACCGAAACCGGTTTCCAGCGGTGGCTCGCTTCTTGCGGAATTGATTCGGATTCTGCGCCCGGCCGGTGGCTTCGTAGAGGAACTGGCTGGGGATGGTCGGTCGCGGTTTGCCCCATTTGCGGCGGGTCAATGCCATCGACAACGTCAACTTTTCTTGCGCCCGAGTGATTCCGACGTAGCACAACCGCCGCTCTTCGGCGATGTCCTCGTCACGACCGGATTTGACGCTGCGGCTGTGCGGCAACAGCCCTTCTTCCATGCCGACCATGTAGACGACCGGAAACTCCAACCCCTTGGCGGCGTGCAGGGTCAGCAGCCAGACGGCGTTCTGCAGGGCCAACTTGTCTTTTTCGTTGCCCATTTCCCGCCCGGTCAGGGCGATGTCGGCCAGGAAACCGGTCAAGTCGGCTTCGTCGCGACTGTCCTCAAAGGCCGACATGGCGTTGGCGACTTCGCCCAGGGATGCCAGTCTCGCCTGCCGGTCCTCGGGCTCGTCGTAGAGTCGATTGATCTCGTCCGCGTAGGCGGTGCGGGTGACCAACGTTTCCATGGCGGCCGAAAGTGAATCTTGCCGAGCGCGCTGTTGCACATCCTGCAGCAGCGAACGCAACGAGTCGATGCCCCGCTGAGCCGCGGGGGTGAGTTGCGAAACGACTTCGGGCCGCTGCATCACCTGCCAGATCGAAACGCCGTCAGCGACGGCGTGCTCCATCAACGTTTTGACGCTTTTGGGGCTGAGCCCTCGTGCCGGGGTGTTGATCACGCGCAACAGCGAGACTTCGTCGTCCGGTTGGTCGATCCATTTCAGATAGGCGACCATGTCCCTGACTTCGCGGCGATCAAAAAAGGACTGACTGCCCAGCATCACGTAGGGCACGTTGGCCTTGCGCAATTCGGTTTCGAATAATCGGGGTTGTTCATTGGTCCGAAACAGGATCGCGATGTCCCGTGGCGGAAGGTGCTCGTTCTCGATCAAGTGTTTGATCTCGCCGACCACCGACTCGGCCTCCTTGATTTCGTCTTTGTGCTGGGCGATCCGAGGCCGGATGCCGTCGGGACGAGACGGTCGAAGGACCTTGTCGTGGCGCTCGGCGTTGAATTGAATCAACCGGTTGGCCATCTCCAGAATCGCGCCGCAACTTCGGTAATTGGACTCCAGGCAAACGATCTTGGCTTCCGGCCAATCGTTCTTGAAGTTCAAAATGTGGGTCACGTCCGCACCACGCCACGCGTAGATGGACTGATCGTCGTCGCCGACGACGCACAGATTGCGGTGCTTCGCCGCCAGGTGACGCGTGATCCGGTACTGGCTGCCGTTGGTGTCCTGGTACTCATCGACCAGGATGTGATCGAAGCGGCCGGCTTCGATGTCGCGAACCTGCTCGTGTTCGCTCAGCAACACTTCGGTCTGCAGCAGCAGGTCGTCGAAATCCATTGCGCCACGACTTTTCAGTCCGGTCTGGTAGCGGCGGTATCCGGCAGCAGCCAAATGTTCCTTGTCGGTCGAAGCCATCATCGGCGCCTGGTCGGGATGCACCGAGGCATTCTTCCAATTGCTGATGATCGCCAGCAGGTCGCTGGGCTTGAGCGCGGCGGTCGGCAACCGCAGTTCACGCAGCACCGCCCGGGCCAGGGATTCCTGGTCGCTGCGATCATAGATCGAAAACTTGGCCGGGTAGCCCAGAGCCGTGGCGTGACGCCGAAGAAGACGGACGCAATGGGCGTGGAACGTGCTGATCGTCGGTTCGGGACGTTTGTCTTTCTTTCGTCCGCGTTTGACCTTGGATCCGAGCAATTCGCCGACGCGCTCCTTCATCTCGCCGGCCGCCTTGTTGGTGAAGGTCACCGCCAGAATCCTGTCCGGCGGCGTCCCATGACGGATCAGATTCGCGATCCGAAAGGTCACCACCCGCGTCTTGCCGGTTCCGGCCCCTGCCAGGACCAACAGGGGACCGGAAAGTGTTTCAACGGCGTCCGATTGCGCCGGGTTCAATCCGTGAGCCAAAGAGAATCCCTTGCGTTATCGCAGGTTGTCGCGATCAACCACCGGGTCGGCCGAACCGGTCGACAGCAGCACCAGTTGCCCCTGCTGTGGACGGTTGGCATTCATGCTGACGCGGTTGAACGGAATGTAGTAACAGGCATACGCGCCGGTGCTGGCATTCAGCACGTACACGACCGAGGCCGCGATAGGGTTGTTGTTGCTGCTGGGCATGTCAACCAACCCGGTGGTCATCATGTACTGCGATCCCTTGCCGGTCCCCAATGCGTCTTGGACGTTGACCGTAAACTGACCGAGAAACTTTCCCAACCGCGGGTACATCACCGAACACTGCAGCAGGCCCGAGTTGTGATCGAGCACGAACAGGCCTTCCGCACGGTCGCTGACCAGGCCGGTCGCCATGGAGAACTTTTCACTGGTGACCGCCGCGGTGGCATCCAGTTTTGGAAAAGTGACACCCGCCGGTTTGGCCTGGGCGTCCGCAGCCGCCTGCCGCAACGCCCGGGATTGGCCGGCGAAATAGGCGGCGGTGAAACACGAGATCAGAGTGACGGCGACGCAGACGGCCACCAAGAGTCGCGCGTGCTGGTTTCGGGTCGCGACGGGGATTTGCTGTTCAGCCATCAAGATTGCTCCGTGCATCAAGCGAGAAAAGGAAAGCCGCGGGCGGTCGGGAAGTCACACAAATTGCCCCGCCGCAAGCGATTCGTCAATGCGCTCTAATTTAAGCGCTGCGAGAGACGCCGTCCGGTTTGGCCGCCGGATTTTTCTGGTCGGGCCAGTTTCTGGTCGGGCGACATTCTGGTCCGGTGGATTGTCAGGTCCGGAGAAATGATTTGGGTCCAGCAGCGCCCCGTCCCCTGCGATCCGGTCGCCCGCCATTCCGGTGGCCCGCCGATCCGGCGAATCGACTTCGGCCGAGATTCGCGAGGCCGGGCGATCTGGCGGCGGCGACGCCGGCGGAAAGCCTTCCCGCGACCGCGGCAACGGACGGCGGGGAATTGTGGGCGAGCGGCCGTCTCTTTAGGATTGCGGCTGCATTGCACGCTTCTCGCATCACACGTTGATGCTCGTCCGGCGTTGCCGATGCAACCGTTTGGTTTCCCCGGCAAAACCGTTCCCCACAAGAATCTTCTCCCTTTCGATCTCCGAGGTCTACACAACATTATGGGCATCAACGCACCCCTGAATCGAAAGCTCCGCATGGCACTGGTCGGCGGTGGCCAGGGTTCGTTCATCGGACGCGTGCACTCGATCGCCGCTTGCTTGGACAATCGCGCGGTATTGACCGCCGGAGCCCTGTCCAGCAATCCGGAGCGGGCGAAAAGCTCCGCCCCGGACTACGGCATCGAAGACGCACGTGCCTACACCAGCTATCAGGAATTGTTGGAGTCGGAGGCCAAGTTGCCGGAAGACGAGCGGATCGACTTCCTCAGCATCGCCACGCCGAACCACGTTCACTTTGAAGTCGCCGATGCGGCCGTCAAAGCCGGCTTCAACGTGGTCTGCGACAAACCGATGACGTATGACTTGGCGCAGGCCGAAAAGTTGATGCAGACGGTCCGCGACAGCGACGTCGTCTTTGCCCTGTCACACAACTACACGGGATATCCGCTGGTCCGCCAGGCTCGCGAAATGATCCTGGGCGGCGACCTCGGCGAAATCAATGCGATTCGAGCTCAATACATCCAGGGTTGGCTGCGCACTTCGCTGGAAGCCGAGGAGCAAAAGCAGGCATCCTGGCGGACCGATCCCAGCAAGAGCGGTGCCGCGGGGGCCTTCGGCGATATCGCGACGCACGCCTACAACCTGGGTCGGTTCATGACCGGGCTGCTGCCCGATCAGGTCAGTTGCCACCTGAAAACGTTTGTCGAAGGACGCCGTCTGGACGATTACGGAACCGCCGTCGTGCGTTACGACAACGGCGGTCTGGGCACGGTGACGGCCTCGCAAATCAGTCACGGCCGCGAAAACGATTTGGAGATCGAGATCGATGGCACCAAGGGATCGCTGAAATGGCGTCAGGAAAACCCCAACGAATTGATCTATCGCCAGAACGGCAAGGCGCACCAGATCTACACCCGGGATCCCAACGCCCCGTTCATGACCCCGCTGGGGGCCGCCGCGTGCCGGATTCCCGCCGGCCACCCCGAGGCGTTTTTCGAAGCGTTCGCAAACCTGTACGGTTCGGCCTTTGACGACATGGCCAAGCGTGCCAGTGGCGAAAGTTTTGAACGCCGCGACACGGTGTACACCAATGTGTTTGACGGCGTCGAAGGCATGTACTTCATCCAACAGTGCGTCGCCAGCAGCCAGGACAACGCCGCTTGGCTGCCCCTGAAACACGATGCGGCGCGGCGTTGATCGCACCCGTCCTGGGTTACCTGACGGTCCCGGGGAAACCGCCCGACCCCCGGGACACTTGCCGGTGAACGCATGAAGGCTTCCTCAAACGACGTCGCCGTGATCTTGCCGGCTGCGGGCAGTGGACAGCGTTTCGGTGGCGTCCAGAACAAATTGTTCGCGACGCTGGAACACGTCCCGCTGTGGCTGTTTAGCGTTAGAAGGCTGCGATTGCATCAGCGCGTGGGGCGGATCCTGATGCCGATTTCGGCGTCGGACCGGCCCCGTTTTGAGACCGAGTTCGCCCAGGCGGTCGCCGAGTCCGAAGTGGAACTGGTCGCTGGCGGAAAAGAGCGAACCGACAGCGTGCGATCGGGTCTGGAAGCCCTGGGGGACGACGACTCCGTCGCGCTCGTTGCAATCCACGATGCCGCGCGACCACTTGTGCGTCACGATCACCTGGACGCAGTGTTTGCAAAAGCGGATCAGTGTGGTGCCGCCATCCTGGCGACCCCGGTGACGTCGACGGTCAAACAGTCTTTCGATGACGGCCATTCGTGTCACACTTTGGATCGAAAGACGCTGTGGTTGGCACAGACCCCGCAAGTTTTTCGCGTCGATCTGCTTCGCCAGGCATACGCCAAACATCGGGGACGCCCGGCTACCGATGACGCCGAATTGGTGCAGCGCATCGGAATCGACGTGGCCCTGGTTCCCGGATCCCCGGAAAACCTGAAAATCACTTACCCTCACGACCTGACCATCGCGCAAGCGATCTTGAACATCCAGTCCCAACACGAACATGCCCGAACAAGACCTGATCGCTGAACTGCGTTGGCGAGGCCTGATCCACCAGGTGACCGATGAACCGGCCCTGGCCAAACAACTGGCCTCCGGACCGCAAACCGTGTACATCGGGTTCGATCCGACCGCGACCTCGCTGCACGTCGGTTCGATGATGCAGTTGATGATGTTGCGTCGTTTCCAACAATTCGGGCACCGGCCGATCGCGTTGGTCGGTGGCGCGACCGGGATGATTGGCGATCCCAGCGGGAAGAGCGAAGAACGCAACCTGCTGACGGCCGAGCAACTGCAGGAGAACATTGCCGGCGTTCGGGAACAGATCAGCCGGTTCCTGTCGTTCGACGGCGACAACGCGGCGATCCTGCTGAACAATTTTGACTGGATGAAGGATTTCAGCTACTTGGACTTCCTTCGCGATGTCGGCAAGAACTTTCCCGTCGGAGCGATGATGGGCAAGGAATCGGTGCGGGCCAGGTTGGGCAGCGAAGCCGGTTTGAGCTACACCGAGTTCAGCTACATGCTTCTGCAGGCCTACGACTTTGTCCACTTGTGCAAAGAATACGACTGCCAAATCCAAGCCGGAGGCAGTGACCAGTGGGGCAACGTCACCGCCGGGATCGACTTGACCCGACGGATGCTCGGAAGACAGGTGTTCGGCATCACGGCGCCGCTGCTGACGACCAGCGACGGCCGCAAAATGGGCAAGACCGAATCGGGCGCCGTCTGGCTGGACCGCGATCGAACCAGCCCCTACGCGTTTTACCAGTACTGGATCAACGTCAACGATGAAGACGTGATGCGCTGCATCGCTTACCTGACGGAGATTCCGCGTGATGAATACGATTCGCTCGCTGAATCGACGCAGTCGGATCCCGGGCGACGGGTGGCGCAAAAACGCCTGGCCGAGTGGATGACGCAATTCGTCCACGGCGACGAAGGCCTGAACGCAGCTCTCTCAGCCAGCAAGATCTTGTTCGGTGGCGAGATCGAGCGGATGGACGACCAGGCGCTCGTGGAGATCTTCGCCGACGTCCCCAGCCAGGAATTATCCCGTGACTTGCTTTCCGGGGAAGGATTCTGGATCGTCGAAGCGTTCCAACAAGCGGGGCTGGCCAAGAGCGGCGGTGAGGCACGCCGCGCGATCAAAGACGGCGGGGCGTACGTCAACAACCAACGCGTCAGCGACATGGATCAACGACTGACCGAGTCGGACCTGGCGAGCGAATCGGTGATGGTTCTTCGCAAAGGCAAACGCAACTACGCGCTGCTGCGGTTCACCGGCCGTTGAAGATGTGATCAGAGACCGCAACCGGTCACGTGACGTTTGTACCGCCTGACCCGCCCAGTTTCACCTCGCCACCGTCAGCGGACGGTGGCGATTAAATCGTCGCCAGGCAGCACGTGTGCCTGCCGCAGCCCACCTAGCTTCGCGAAGGCCGGTAGGGTGCCAGGACGCGTTTTTGCTTGGCCGGCGGAGGGCTGAGCGGCGCTTCATAGCCGACCGGCCGCAACGGTTCGACGTTGGTTGCCGGACGCAGTCCGCTCCCGATCACATCGCCGGATTGCTGTGGCCCCAAGTTGCCGGTCGGATTGGTCAGCCGAGGACGAAGGGGCCGGGCATCGCGGTGAGTGATCGGCCGGGGTAAAGCGGAGCTTCGACGCAGTCCGGTCGGACGGATCGAACCGTACGGGCGTCCAACGCTCGCTTCGTCATCGCTGAACGGATCGTCCAGCGAATCAAAGATCGATTCGTCTCTCTGCGGTTGATCTGGCTTGGCTTGATTGGGCTTGGATTGATCGGGCTTCGTCGGCGCGGGTGCTGGTTCCGGAACCGTCCGCTGAGGCTCGGGCAGATTCCGCTGCGATGGTTGACCGCCACCGGATTGCGGCGCCGGGCGCAACCGTTCGGGCTGGCGGTTACCGCCGGTGCTGTTTGGCACGACCCGCGGAGCGCTTTCCAACGGCGGCACGGACGGCAAACGTGGCTGGACGACCTGCGGATGGTGCTGGACGCCGGGCATCGGAACGGGGGTCGGATGAATGATTGCTCCCGGAGGGTAAGGCGCGCCATCCTCCATCGGCGTCATCCACGATCCGCCGGCACATGCGTCGCATCCGTCGTCGCAATTGGATTGCCCGCACCCCGCGGTTCGACAACGGTTCAAACCCAGCACATGTTCGATCCCACCGGCCAACGCGTCCAACGTTTGATAGACCGGTCCGTCTTTGAACCCCCGCGTCCCACAGCTGCAAGTGTGGCCGCAACCGCAGTCCGGTTCGGCGGCATCACATTCACCGCAATCGCATCCGGCGGCGCCGCAGGTCGGTTCGTAGGTGTCACAGGCAGTGCCCGCGAAGGCCGACCTGGACAGCATTGCGGACGAAAGCACCAGCGTTCCGCTCAGCACCGCGGCGGTCAAACTTCCAGCGGTGGCAAATCGTGCCGCCGAAAAGCCTGCCGCGGCGATTCGGTGTGCGATCGAACCCTTTGCGGTCAAGCTTGGCCTGACCACACAGCGGGCGGCAGCGTCCGCCGCCGAGGCGTTGCGTTCGGGAGCGGTCCTTGTCATGCGTTTCATCCGGAAACCTCTTGAAATAATCCTTGCCCGGAAGAATCTATCGACGCGAAAGAATCGGGATGACCACGAGAATCGGAAGTTCCGGAAAAGAATCCGCAGGTTGCCCATTTTCACCCCAGCGGCCCGCGAGGGCGGCGGAGCGTCGCATCGCGTGACCGACAATTTGGCGGGGGCGATTTTTTTTCCCGCGGACGTTAAACTGCCGCCTCGACGTGCCCGTGGACACCACGCCCATCCCGCCATTTACGTGAGAGATTGCTGCAGTGAGTTTTGACCCGTTCGGCGCCCGCGACCAATTCGATACCGGAAACGGAAAAGCCACCATCTATCGGCTCAGCCGACTGCAGGAGGCCGGGCTAGGCGAAATCGACCGCATGCCGTTTTCGATTCGCGTCCTGCTCGAATCGGTGCTGCGGAACTGCGACGACTTTTCGGTGCGAGAAGAAGACGTCCAAAACCTGGCCGCCTGGAATGCCGCGGCGCCGGAAAAACACGAAGTTCCGTTCAAGCCCTACCGGGTGGTCCTGCAAGACTTCACCGGCGTGCCGGCCGTTGTCGATCTGGCCGCCATGCGTTCGGCGATGAAACGGATCGGTGGGGACCCGAACAAGATCAATCCGTTGATCCCCGTCGACCTGGTCATCGACCACAGCGTCCAAGTCGACTTCTTTGGCTCGGATAACGCGCTCGGACGCAACGTCGAAGTCGAATTTGAACGCAACCGCGAACGATACGAATTCCTGAAATGGGGACAGCAGGCGTTTGCGAACTTTAGCGTGGTGCCACCCAACGTGGGGATCGTTCACCAGGTGAACTTGGAGTATCTGGCTCGCGTGGTCGCAATTCGTGACACCGACGATGGTCCGGTTGCGATGCCCGACACGCTGGTCGGAACCGACAGCCACACCACCATGATCAACGGCCTGGGCGTCTTGGGTTGGGGAGTCGGCGGGATCGAAGCAGAAGCCAACATGCTCGGTCAGCCGCTGTACATGTTGATGCCCGAGGTGATCGGATTCGAATTGACCGGCAAGCTGCCGTCCGGTGCAACCGCCACCGACATGGTGCTTCGCGTCGTGGAGATCCTTCGCGAAGAAGGCGTTGTGGGCAAGTTCGTCGAGTTCTTCGGAACCGGCATGAACACGATGAGCGTTGCCGACCGGGCGACCATCGCCAACATGGCCCCAGAGTATGGAGCCACGATGGGCTTCTTCCCGGTCGACGATGTCACCCTGGAATACCTCCGGCAAACCGGCCGCGGCAACGAAACGGTGCAATTGGTCGAGCGCTACTGCAAGGAGCAGGGGCTGTTCCGAGTCGACGATGGACCGACCCTGAACTACACCAAGACGCTTTCCTTGGACCTGGGCACGGTCGAACCGAGCTTGGCAGGCCCCAAGCGACCGCAGGATCGGATTTCCCTGTCCGCCATGAAAAAGTCGTTCCGGGACTCGCTGACCGCCCCGATCGGAAAGACCGGCTTCGGGTTGCAAAGCGACGACCTGAAACGGACCGGAACGGTAGAGAACAACGGCCACAGCAGCCAGATCACTCACGGGGCCGTCGTGATCGCGGCCATCACCTCGTGCACCAACACCAGCAACCCCACGGTGATGCTGGGCGCGGGTCTGCTGGCCAAGAAAGCGGCCGACCGCGGATTGAAAGTTGCCCCGCACGTCAAAACCAGCCTGGCTCCCGGATCGCGCGTCGTCAGTGAGTACCTGGACAAGGCGGGACTGACCGAATCGCTGAAGAAGCTCGGTTTCCATACGGTCGGCTACGGGTGCACCACCTGCATCGGCAACAGCGGCCCGTTGCCGCCGCCGGTCGCCAAAGCGATTCAGTCCGGAGATCTGGTGGCATCGGCCGTGCTCAGCGGCAACCGAAACTTTGAAGGCCGCGTCAATCCCCTGACCAAAGCCAACTACCTGGCCAGCCCACCGCTGGTGGTCGCCTATGCCTTGGCCGGAACGACGGACATCGACCTGGTCAGCGAACCGCTTGGCCAGGATGAAAGCGGAAACGACGTGTTCTTGAAAGACATCTGGCCGTCGGCCGAAGAAATCGTTGAAACAATGCGGTCGGCCATCGATCCATCGATGTTCACCGAACAGTACGAGGCCGCCGTTAAAGGCAACGAATTGTGGAACGCGATCGAAGCGGCCCAGGGAGCAATCTACCCCTGGAGTGACGAAAGCACCTACATCCACCACCCGCCATTCCTGGATCAGGTCACCGGCCAGGATGTCCCGGACATCCATCCGATCTCGGGTGCGAAGTGTTTGGTCCTGTTGGGAGATTCCGTGACCACCGACCACATTTCTCCAGCCGGCGCCATCGCGACCGACGGACCAGCGGGAAGCTTTCTGCAAGAGAGCGGCGTGCCGGTGCGAGAATTCAACAGCTTTGGATCGCGCCGAGGGAACGATTTGGTGATGGTGCGGGGCACCTTCGCCAACATCCGAATTCGCAACCAGTTGGCCCCGGGCACCGAAGGCGGCGTGACACGCTACTTGCCCACCGGTGAAGTGACCAGCATTTACGACGCTTCGATGCGCTACCAGGCCGAGGGCACGCCTTTGGTGGTTCTGGCGGGGACCGAGTATGGTACCGGCAGCAGCCGCGACTGGGCCGCCAAAGGCACGATGTTGCTGGGCGTCAAAGCAGTGATCGCTGCCAGCTACGAACGCATTCACCGCAGCAATCTGGTGGGAATGGGTGTCCTGCCGCTGGAATTTGCCGGAGGAGAAACGTGGCAGTCGCTTGGGCTGACCGGTGAAGAGACCTTTGATATCCCGGATCTGTCCGACGACATGCAGCCACGCAGCACGATCACCGTCAAAGCCACGGCCGACGACGGGAAGGTCACCGAATTCGATTGCATTGTTCGCATCGACACCCCGGTCGAACTGCAGTACTACCGCAACGGCGGCATCCTTCCCACCGTGCTCCGCAACCTTGCCCAATAGTCATCGACGCCCAACAGACATCGACCCGGAATGAAGAACCGATGAGTGATTTGCACCAACGCTACAACGAAGTCGAAAAACTGATCGACGAGGAAAAGTACCCCGAAGCGATTGAAGGCTTGACCGCGATCGTGGAGGAAGACGACTCGTACGTCCTAGCGCATTTGGCTCTGGCCCGCGTGTACACCAAAACGGGCCAACACGCCGAAGCAATCCAACACGGTGAAAAGGCTTGCGAGTTGGAACCGGACGATCCGTTCAACTTCACGGCGATGAGCGTCACCTACCAGCGGGCCTGGGCTGGGACTCAGGACCAGCAGTACATCGCCAAAGCCGAAGATGCGATGGCGAAAGCGCAAATGCTGCAAAGCCGGTGATCGGCGTGCCTCCAGCCGCGAAGCGGCGACAGCCCCCTGCCGTCGGCGTAAGCCGACGGTAGCGACTGCCCAAACATCACAGCCGCGAAGCGGCGACAGCAACGCCGCGGTCAGACCCTACCCTAGCGGACAAAGCCACGATAAGGCATCGCGTCGCGGGCCGATGCCTGGTAGGTCGCCGGCGTCCCAGCGCCGATCGCCGCCGGCGAAACACGCGACAGGTCGACCGACTGCGACGCGCCCTGGGGCATCACAAACAGATTCGGATCGCCGCTCAGGATCTGGTTGATGGCATAGGTGCCGACTTCGATCTTCATGTGCAAAGGCGGTCCGCCGACCGGCGAGAGTTGCAGCTCCACGATGTGCGGCAGGGAGCATTGCTGCTCCGGAAAGAATTCATGGTTCCTGGCACTACTTCTGGCCACTTCGACGCGGTTGGGTGAATACAGGATCTGGTCGGTCACGTGCCCCGCCTGTGCATCGATGTAGCACACGCGTTGAAACACACCCGCGGGCGTCGGCATCGCGCTCCGGATCTCCAGCTTGCCGTCCGGGCGACGGACCGGCCCCTGAAGGACCTGCGCCGGATCGATCTGGACCAGTCCTAGCGAATCCATGATCCAGGTGGGATCGACCGGCAGGATGGCTCGATCAAGTTGCCGCTGGTATTCGTCATGCCGAGCAAAGTACAGGGTTTTGCCGATTCCTTCGGGAACCTCAAACCAGAAGACTTCGGGGTTGCTGCCCATGTCCAGGCCCGACCCCATCACGATCGGCAAACTGGCGCGCAGTCGGAACTCACGATCGCGGCGCAGGGCCAGCGTCGCGGACAACTCCGGCACGCTAGGCATCGACAACACATCGACGGTCGCCGTGTTGCTGGACAACTCGCGGATCACCGAGGTCCGATTGACCGCGGCCGCCACCTCGGCCAGGCCCAGGTTTTCGTTCAGCACCGGTGGCGGCGGGGGAAGCGGCATGATTTCCTGCCGTCGCGAACACGTGGCCCCGCCGGAGACGAACAGCACGCCCAACATGCACAAGACGACCCAACAGCGTGCGGCGGCGAAATCAAGCTTCATCGGTCGCATCACTCCTCGTGCGTTTCGCCGGCTTCACAGTACAGCAATTCGTTCAAAGCTTCACTCAATCGCTCCGCCTCGCTGCGACCGATCGGACATTCAATCACACTGATCACCGAACCGTCGTCAACGACTTCCACGTGCAGCATGGGAGGTTCGGCGGCACCGGCCGATTCGGGGGCAACTGACTGCTCCGCCGGCGCTTCGGCAAGACGGACGTGCCGCCGCCGAAGCAACATCAACGCCAGCAGGTATCGCGTTTTCGCCTGATCCGGCATCGCTTCCATTTGCCGCAACAGGTCGATCAGGACTTCGCGCGGGGCGAGCACCAACTTCTTTTCGCCCGCGGTCGGCATCCGGCACTTCCAATGCCCCACGGTGCCTTCGGGCGGACCCTTCCAGGCATCCAGGCTGTAGTCCCGCCGCTCGTATTGATCGTCGCCTTCGATGACGACGGAGTAGTACCACTCGCCCTCCTTCAAAGGACGCTTCTCGACGTAGCATTGGCGGCTACAACGGCTGACTTTGTACTCGCCCAGCATTTCGCTTGGTGGTGGTGATTGGCGGTGGCGGAACCTTGCATCAGGTTTTGTAGCAAAGCCGCGTCGCCGGCCGAAAGGCAAGTGTCCTATTTCCCCACGCAATCGCCTAAGTCCTCGTCCCGGGCTCCCGCCCGGGAACGCACTGCACGCTGGCTCCGCCAGCCCCTCGGTACGCACTGCCTCGTTCCCGGGCTCCCGCCCGGGATCGCACTGTAGGCTGGCTCCGCCAGCCACCCCGCCGTTTCCGTCGGCTTGCGCCGACGGCCAGGGCGGACTGCCGCGCTTCGCGACTGGAGCTCCTGCGGTTTTACTTCATCCTCCTTCCCAGGGAAGCTCGATCGACAACGAGGGGGTGCCGATCCGCCGACCGGGGGACGCGGTCCGGCCCGTTTGCCGCAGAATCCGCCGCTACAGCGTTGCTGTGGGGTACAAAGATTAAGTCAACTCGTTTTTCAGGTGAACGCGCCTCTTCTCGTTTCCTTCTCGCCCGATCGCCGCCAATGCCGAAGCGAAAACTCGCTCCCATCTGCTTCTCGCCAATCCACATTGCCGGCGTCGCCATGCGGACCAGCTGGCTGCTCGTTCTGACCATCACGATCCTGCCGGTAATGACGGGCGAGGCGTACGGCCAGTCGGCCAAGAAGAAAGGCAAGCGTGCTCCGGCGGCTCGCAAGATTCGGCTTCCACAAAGCGTCCGAACGGCCCCTTCGAACCTGATGACCGTGCCGTCGGTTCCGGCGGAGCGACGGACCCAATTGGAATTGGCCGCTGCCGAACTGGATCGGTTGATCGAGGCCAAGCTGAGCGAGCAGGGGGTGCCCCCCAATCCGGAATGTTCTGACGAGGTCTTCTTGCGTCGGGTCTACCTGGACGTGGCTGGCAGGATCCCGACGTTCTCGGAAGCCCAGGCGTTTCTGGATTCGGAGGACCCCGACCGACGTCTGGAACTGATCGATCAGTTGCTGAGCAGCCCCGACCACGTCAGCCACTTTTACAACTTCTGGGCCGACGTGCTGCGGTTGTGCGAACGGCCCCAGCCGAACATCGTGCTGGAACCCTTTTTGGACTACGTCAAAGAATCGATCCGCACCAACAAGCCGTACGACCAGTGGGTCTACGAAATGTTGACGGCAGAAGGCAAGGTTTGGGAGAACCCGGCCGTCGGATACCCACTGCGGGACGACGGCATGCCGTTGCCGTACGTCGACAACACCGTCCGCGTTTTTCTGGGAACGCAGATCGGCTGCGCCCAATGCCACGATCACCCCTTTGATCAGTGGACCCAATTTCAGTTCTATGAGTTAGCCGCGTTCACCACGGGGACGCGGACCCGAATTCGCAAAGGCGACCCCGGATTCGAAAAACGCAATCCCGCCAATGAAATGATCAACGAGGCGAGAAAGCACTATGACAAAGGGCGCGTGCCGGGCCCCTTCCAGCGACTCGTTCGAGCCAACACCTACAAAGTTTCCGAAGTCGATGCCGCAATGCGACTGCCGCACGATTACGCATACTCGGATGCGAAGCCGAACGCCGTGGTCAAGCCGGCCGTGCTGTGGGGGGAAGTCCCCACAAAGTCCCAGAACGCCTCACCGCGACACCAGTTCGCCGCTTGGCTGACCAGCCCGAAGAATGAACGGTTTAGCGAGACGATCGTCAATCGATTGTGGAAACACTACCTCGGAGTCGGCCTGGTCGAACCGATCGACGATTTTCGCGATGAACATCCGTGCGTGAATGAACCGGCGATGAAGTTCCTCGCGGAGGAACTGATCCGATCGGGATTCGATTTGAAGGACCTGATCCGCACGATTCTGTATTCACGCAGCTACCAGCGATCAGCATCGGACTACGACACCACCAGCGGCAAACCTTATTTCTTTCCTGGGCCGATCGTGCGACGCATGACGGCCGAGCAAGTCTGGGATTCGATGTTGACCCTGGCGGTTCGCAATCCGATGCCCTTCCAGCGGCCCGGCGTGAAAGACTTGGCCCCGATTTTGGACGTCAACTTCGCGACGTTGACCTTCCCCCAGGCAAAAACGCAGTCGGAAGAGTTCGCGTCGACGTATTTCTTGAATGCGTACAAGCGAAGCCTGAATCAACATGCCTACCAAGGCGACGTGCTGTGCCGCGCCAGTGAATTGCCCTCACCGCAAAACGGCGATCACTTCCTGCGACAATTCGGGCAAAGCGACCGAGAAACCATCAACGGCTCGGTCAAGGACGCGACGGTCCCGCAAATCCTGGCGATGTTCAATGGACCGATCACCCACGTGATGTTGGAACCCGGATCGGCAATTGTCGACGACGTCCTGGCCATCGAATCAACCCGAGAACGGATTGACGCCATCTTCCTAAGTGTTTTGGCCCGCCGCCCTTCGTCCCAGGATCGAATCGTCGCGGCCAAAGAGCTTTCCAGGACGAGCAATGACAACGTCGGATACGGCAACATCATCTGGGCGTTGCTGAATACGCGAGAGTTCTTGTTCATCCAATAAGTCCGCTCATCTTCAGCCCCGGAATCCGGGGTCCCCTCTCACCGGCCCGAATCCCCACGCTTTCAGAACCGAACCGATGACTCGTCCCGAGATTAGTACCGAGAGCCGCCGCGAATTTTTGCGTCACATCGCCAGGGATTGCTTGGGCGTTTCCTTCGCCGGCGCGGTCGGTAGTGGAGCGATGACGTCACTGGGCGAAGCCCAGGCCGCTGAGATTCCGGGCGGCAAGGCCAAACACATCATCTACCTGTTCATGGAGGGAGCGATGTCGCATTTGGACACGTTCGATCCCAAAACAGGCGTTGAAGAGGCTGGTGAGACGAAACCGATCCAGACACGCGTACCGGGCATGGCATTCGGGGACCGCTTTCCAAAACTTGCCTACCTGGCCGGGGCGATCGCCGTCGTGCGTTCGCTGAGCACCGAAACGGGGGCGCATGAAAAGGGGCGGTACCTGATGCGGACCTCCTACAAACAGCTCAACAGCATTCAGCATCCTGCGCTGGGCGCTTGGATGCTGTCGGAGCAAGGGCGACTCAATCGCGAGCTTCCCGGCAATTACGTCGTCGGGTCTGGAAATGGACATCCGGGAGCCGGCTTCTTGGAGCCGTCGTTGTCACCGGTCCCCATTGCGAACCCGAGTGCGGGTATCAAGAACATCAAATTGCCCAAGTATTTGCCCGAACCGCTGTTTGAGCGGCGACTGATGTTGGCAAGCAAATTCGACTCGTCCTTCCAATCCGATCACCGCAGCAACCCCAAGATCGAAGCCTACAACCAGTTGTATCACGAAGCACGCAACCTGATGGGCAGCGAGCACCTGAAGGTGTTTGACATCCGCCAAGAACCTCAGGCAGTCCGCGACGCCTACGGCAACAACACGCTCGGCCAGGGTTGTCTACTGGCCCGGCGGTTGGTGCAAAGCGGTGCCCGGTTCGTGGAAGTCTCCTACGGCGGATGGGACATGCACCAGGACCTCTATGGCCGGTTGGACGAACGTGCCGAACACTTGGATACCGCCCTGGGGATCTTGTTGAAAGACCTGCATCGCTTGGGCCTGTTGGAGGAAACGCTGGTCGTGCTCACCACCGAATTTGGCCGCAAACCGAAATTGAATGCCAACGCGGGTCGAGATCACCATCCGGGCGCATTCTGTTCTCTTTTGGCGGGTGCCGGTATCCGCGGCGGACAAGTGCATGGTGCCAGCGACGAAAAAGGCTTCTCGGTCGCCGAAGACCATGTCTCGGTCAGCGACTTCAACAAGACGATCGCTGCCGCCGCCGGGTTGCCGTTGGAGAAAGAACAGTTCGCACCCAACGGCCGTCCGTTCAAGATTGGCGGCGACGGGGATGCGGTTGCGGCCCTGTTGGCTTAGCCCCTGCTTGCTTCACGCTTGCTTCACCTTGCCGTCCAGGGCTCAGGTAAATGCTCCAGTCGCGAAGCGCCGACAGCAACACCGCCCCAGCGAATCGCTGGACAGCGCCGGATGCCGATGGCCGCCGAGTCAGGCAACCATTGATCTGGATTCCGCGGTGATCCGCATCACGATTTGGGAAACCTGTCGTTTCGCCGCGTCGATCTCTGACAGTTGCAACTGCCCGACGCGACGCATATCGCTGCGCACTTTTCGTGCCGTGCGACGGGGCAACAGCCCCAAGATCGTTTCCGCCGTTTCATTGGGTAGTCCACAAAGCACCAGGAACGCTTGCTTGGTGGTCACCATCCCCAAGGCCCGACACAACGTCTTGGGATCTGTCTCCAAGAGGAATTGGTCCACCCGTTCCGCGTCCCCCGAGTCACCGGACGTGGCATACGGCGGACCAACTGAGCGGACTTGATCACCGTGATCGCCGCTGGCGGCGTCCTTTGGAAGGTGTCGGCGACGCTTCAGTCGTTCGGCCTGCAGGTCATAGCTGACTGGCCAAGTGTCGGCCTCAGACGGTTGGACGGGATGATGCAGTTGATCCACCAACTGCTGCAACATCTCTGGAGCCATTTGCAGGGGCCGGCCCGAATCGGCATCGATGCGATTCCTCAAGTGGGCTGCGATCTCCTGGACGGTCTCGGGTGGCACCTCGCCCAGTCGGGCCAGGCGACTGAGCGTTTCAGCCTGCAAATGCTCCGGCATCTTCGGTAGCAACAAGGCGGCGGTGTGCGGCTCGATCGACGAGAGGACGACGGCGATCGTCTGGGGGCTTTCCCCATGCAACAACCTGGCCGCATCGTTGGTGTGCATGCGAAGCAAGAAATCCATCGGCCCGGCCGAGTCCTGCAAACCGGACTGCGTCGAAGCTTCGTCCCGAGGGTCCGATGGATGGGACGCCGAGGTCGGTCGCCCAGACGTGCCGACGGGCTCTCGACTTCGCGCCAAGGATAGGGATCGTTTTTTTGCCAGCCGCGCGCGGCCGATCAAGATTTCATCTTGGATTTCGGACTCAACGGATTCGACGCTCTTGGTCTCGCGATGCAACTGCTCGCGCATCACCGACAGCACGCGGTACTGTTCCATGGGGTCCACCTCGCCCAACGCGTCGATCTTTTCGACCACTCGCTGCTTGTCCAACGGGCTGAGTTGGCCCAGCAAGGCTCGGTGGGTGCGTTTTGGCAGGGCCAATAGCAGGATCGCGATTTGACGGACCGGAATGTCGTGATCCCTGGACACCGGGTCGCGTTCAAGTTGAAGCATCGTTGGTTTCCTCAAGCGGCGTCAGCGATCCAACCGTGAATGATCTGGGCAGCCAACTCCGGGTTGGCTTCGACAAGCTCGGCCAATTCGTCTCGAAGCGTGGCGTCCTGTTGCGCCGCGACGACAGGGTGTTCCTTTGCAGAACCTGACAGCGGCTCTTCGTCCTCTGCGGTCGATGCGACCGGGACACGAGAGACGCGGAGCCGCATCCGCACCGCCGCGGTCAACGCGATCAAACTGACCAGCAGCAGCCCTGCCAACGGAAACACCAGGGCCGCGTTGTCCTGCAACAACTCGGGCCAGCGCGGCAATCGCCACGTGAAAGCGTTGCCGGAATACTGCGGCACCGCTCGGTCGGGATCGGGATAGGTCCACACTTGAATCCTATCGGCGCGGTCGGAGGTCGTCGGCCCAGGCAACAAGGGCCGAACCGCATCACGGATGTGTGCAAACAGATCTTGTTCCATCTGCTGCAGTTGTTCTTTGGTTGGTGGGGCCGTTGCATCCGCACCGCGCGTCGTGGAAACCGACTGCCTGGTCCATCGCGTGTGAACGTGCGAATCCGGAACGCCGATGGACACTCGCATCGGGATCACGGCGCCCGGACCGTCTGTCGAACGGTTGGCGGCTCGTGTCGAAATGTCGGCCTGTTCCGACGGACCCGAATCGTCGACCGGGTCCGTTGGGGAATCTGGACCAATCGGTCCCTGCGGGTCGGGGTCGACACAATTGACGGCGATTTGCAGTGTCCCAAACCCGCTTAGCAGGTGCCGGATTTTTTGCTCAAGTTCGTACTCGGCTTGCCGACGCCGCTTCCAAGCGGGATCGTCGGCGATGTTGCAGGTATCGCGGGCGCTGGTATCGGTCACCACGACGTCCTCGGCCGACATTCCTGCGTAGGAGCCCCGAACCATCTCTTGAATCATTTGGATCCGCGCCGGCGAAACAGGTTCCCCGTTCTCCGGCTCCACAATGACGCTGGCGGTCCGCAGGACTTCTCTGGAAAAGCCGCCGACGACCTGTTCGTCATAGTCGACGCTGGCCCAACGAATATCAGCGAACGCGGCAATCTTGTGGCCCAGGTCCTGCGCTTTGGCGTACTGGTGTCTGGCCCGCTTGTCCGCATCGGATTCAAAGTAGCCCCCGGCCGCGAATGCATCGTCCACGCGACTACGAAGTGCGTAGGGAAGGGCGGTGAACTGTTGCAAGGCCGCGTAATATTCGGCACGTGTCCCGGTCGGGATCAGAATCTGGCCGTCTTCACGTCGCCAACCGTTCAATCCGGCCTCGCCAAAGGCAAGCTGAACCTGATCGAGTTCCAATTCACTTAGCGCACGTCCACCGAACAATGGCTCGGTCGGGTCGGTGGTGCGACCGGATGCCAAGTACAGAATTCCGGTTGCGATCAGCCCCAGAGCGATCGCGATCAAGGCACCGCGCGCTCGGACGGGCACCGCGTCCAACCGGTCTTTCAGGATTTCGCCACGCTGACGCAACACCGTTATGCCGCCAGTCGGCCGCTAGCTGATTGACCGGGAAACAGAATCGTGACCGCCACCCCGCCCTGAGGGCAGTTTTGCCACGTCAGATCGGCCTGGATGGCTGCGGCGGCGATCGGCAAATGCCGCTCCCGCGTGGAAACATCTGTCCCGCTGTCGGCGATTTCCAACTCGATCCCCCGAGCCGTCTCGACGGCAGTGATCAACAGATCACCTCCATCGGGCATCGCAGTCAAGGCTTGCGTGCAGAGTGCGATGATCAGATCCGCTGCGCGTTGGTTGTCGCAGGGAATCGGCATTTCCACGTCGATATCCATCTCCAGACAAACCGCGGCGGGATGCTCGATCAACAGCGGCGCCGTGACGGATTCAACCAGCACGGCAAGATTTCGACACGATTTCGGATCCATCCATCGACTGGCCATCCTGGCCTCCCAAAAAGTTTGACGTTCAGGTTTCGTTCGCGAATCTGCGCCGATCCCGCCGACGCGGCTGCAAAGAGCCGGACGGGCCGGTTCGGACGCACGCTTGACGCCGTGTTTTCACGAAACCGGCGAAATCGCCGAAACTCAGATCTTTTCGTCCAAAATCACAAAAATCTCTCAAGTTCCGCTGCACGTCTGTTTGGCATAGCGTTTTTTTTTCACCGCACGCAAGGTGAATTTGAATCGCTTCTTTCGTTGCCTGCTTCGCGATGCTAGCGTTGAAGACGCTCGGCGTTCCCTGCCGCCGCCCGACCAACTGTCTCGATTTCTTCGCCCCAGCGCGTAAGATCCAAAGGGGGTCGCGTTCGAGAGCATCCACCCGCCCGACGCGACGCCCGCGGTAACAGATCCACCCTCCACCGGGTTACTTGTGATGAATTCCCAATCGTCTCGACTTCGAACGATTTCCCTGCTGCTGCTCTTCGGCGGCATCTGTCTTGGACAACCGACTTCCGACGCCCATGCTCAGGGCCTGCTGCAAAGGCTGCGTAGCCGCCTGGCCCCGATCATTGCTCCACCGCCGGTCCCCAACGCGCCCCTGCCCAATCGGCCCATTCCGGACGCGTCGCGGTTGGGGGCCCGTTTGCAGCGTACGCCGGCGCTTCCCGATGCCAATGACCCCAGATCGGCCAATCCACCAGCGGACAACCCGACCGCTCGCTACCGCATCCCAACACCGGCCGTCGAATCTCCGGATGGCCGCCGGCCGGGTGGCCCGCAGCGTGACGCGTCGTCGCCGACCGCCGACGAGGACGGAGGTTCGCTGTTTGGCCGTTCCATCCTGCGTCCTCCGGGCGATGCCGATGAGAATTTTCCACGAACAGGTTCGGCCCCCGGTGCGACCACCATCGGCATCCAGGCGGTCGACGCTAACCCCGGCTATCCCGCTGCTCGCGTGGTTCGCTTTCTGGATCACTCGACCGCCGACGAAGCGGGGTTGGACGTTGGCGATTACATCTTCGCCGTCGATGGAACGCCGACCCCTTCCGTCCGGGCATTGGCAAATGTCATCGCGGATTACTCGCCGGGATCTCAGGTGACACTGCGAATCGGACGTGAAGGACGCGTCAGTGATCTGCAGGTGCCGCTGGTGGCACGACCCGAAAGCGACGCAAGCGACGCGTCACCGAGGGGCTCGATGCAACTGGACGCTCCGGCGTCGGAAGCCCAACCTGGCGATTCGGCAGCCTCTCGACGAGCAGACCTGTTGCCCGCACCGCGAACGGCTCAGCCCACCCCGCCAAAGCTGGGCGCCAGTGTTCGCGACATCACCGGCCAACGCGGCGTCACCGTGACTTCGGTTGCCCCCAACTCAAGGGCGGCCGGAGCCGGAATTCAAACGGGAGATCGACTCGTTTCGGTCGACGGGCGGATCATCCGCGACTCCCAAGGACTCAAGCAGTTGCTCGCGCGGCAGGCAAGCCGCGATCAGATCGAACTGCGATTGATTCGTGGAAGCCAGTTGATCAACGCGACGGTTGATTTGACCGACGGCGGCGTCCCGACGGCGCAGGCTGAAGGTCAAGCGACTGCCACCACGGCCCCCGAAGCCGCTGGCGACGCGCCCGCATCCGAGAGCAATCGTGGATCGATTGTGGGCGGCTTGGGATCGATGTTTGGCGGGATGTTCAATCAATCTGCCCAGCCGACACCGTCGGCCGAGCTACCACCGCCCGAACGCGATCTGGACCCTTCGCCTGCAGATTCGCGGCCCCCGTCCGACCGGCCTGGCCGCGGCGATGCGTCGACGCGCAAGGCCTCGCCTGGGCAAGATGTCTTGGCCTTGGAGCCAATCGTTGACGACGAACCGGAAACTGGCGAAACCATGGAACTGCCGCCACCGGCTCCGGTGCCGGCGGACGAGCCGAAGGAGTCGGATCCCAAAGCTTCCGCCATCAAGCAGGAAATCGAGTCGTTACGTCAGCGTTTGCAACAATTGGAAGCCGCATTAGACGATTAGTGCTTCAAGTGTCCTGTTCCTAGGGGTCAGTTCGGTAAAGGTGCGTCCATTGATCGGTGTCACGCATGCTCTGCTTCACCCTCCCGCGAGGAGATCGCGCAGCTCTATTTCACCGTTCTTTCCGAGGAGGGGCGAACGCATTGGGCATCCGGGCAGCTTTGATTCCGCGGGGATCCAGTGACACATTCCGTTGCCCAAACCTATGCCAGCCCCCTACAAGCCAACGACCGACCTCAGCAAGCCGCCGGGCTCTTGTTCCAAATCCGGATCCCAACACTGGATTGTCGGTTGTTCCATTTGTTACTGCATCTACTACGTCACGAGCATCGTCACGCTACCCTTCGCCGATGACGTCTGGATCGGCGAACTTCCCGTGTTCGCCATTGTGCAATGGCCCAAGGCCTGGCTTAATTCAACGATCCAAGGCTTTTTTATTTCGTTGCTACCCTCCCTTGGCCTGGACAGCGGATCCGCCTCGCCGGACAGGATATTGACCAGTTCTTGGGCCCTGACTGCGACCGTCGTCCTTCCGCCTTTGTTGATGCTCTGCGTGTTGAGGTTCCTGCGAAAGGGGCGATTGAAGACGTTGCTCGTCAGGCTGGTGGTGGCCATCGCGTTGTTGGACGCAGCCGTCACTTGCTGGTTTGATTCTACATCCCGGCTTTCAATCTTCTGACTCATCGCACATCCCTCTGGCACGAAGATTCGTCGTGCATCGACGCACAGCGGCAGCTCTCGTGCTCGCGATTGGGATTTGACGGGCCTGCCGAACCGTCCGCTGCGATCACCATCGACTTACAATAACGATCTCGCGTGATTAAGTTCTTTGTTCACCGCACGACCGGCAAACCCTCGCTAGGAGATGATGATGAGATTCTCTTGTTTAATTGTTGTTCTACTTGCATGCACCGCGGGCGTTGCCCGTTGCGAAGAAACTGCAAAGACCGATGATGCAGCAACCGCAACACCCTTTGGCACACAGTTCCTGGTCACGCTGGCGGAGTACCATCTTGAAGAACCGATCCCGGTCGATGCCACGGAAGTCGAGATCCTTGACAGCGTGCGCGATTCTGGAGCGGTTCCCGTCGAGTCGGTAAGAATGACGGCAACGGAAGACACGGAAAGCATGGCCCACTTTGGCCAACGGGTCACCGTGACAACAGGGAAGGTGATACGCGGACCGGTCACATCAAAGCAGACCGAGTCAATCGAGATTGGCACGATGCTGCGAGTTCGAGTCGCCTCACACGCGAAGGGCGCGCTCGCTGAAATCGACTATTCGACTTCCCGATTGAACGGAGCCGGAACGGACGATTCGCCTCCCGATGTCGTCACCAACACGGTGCAAGCAACCCAGCTCTACGTGCTCGGCAAGCAACGCCTGCTCTCGACTTCGAGCACCGGAAAGGCTCCATGCATCGTCGTGTCGATTCAACGAATCCCCTGAATCGTCCGGTCGGCGAGTGGCGATGCCCCTTCGGCAAGCCTTGACCGAATCCGACGCTTCGACAACCGTTGAAGCCAACAGAAAACGGGAGCGAGCGCTGGCTCACTCCCGTTGAATCGCCGTCTGGTTGCGCACGCTCGGAAGCGACGCCCCCGGTTCAAACGGTTCAGATCAAGCCCGTCAAAGGCCCATCGCCGCAGAAGTCCGGATTGCCAAACGTCTTCTCCGGCATACCGAATCCTTCCAGGATGCTCAGCAACAGACGGTTGTGTGGCACGTGTTTGAAATCGAACGCTTCACCCTGACGGAAGTCCAAGCCGCCGCCGATCATCACGAACGGGATGTCATTCCGGGTGTGTGAGTTCCCTTTACCCAGCTCGTTCGTCCAGACGATGGTGGTGTTGTCCAGCAACGATCCGTGGCCGGACGGATCGGGCGTTTCTTTCATTCGCCGCGCCATGTGAGCCACCTGTTCCGCGTACCAGGTGTTGATGCGGATCAACTTTTCATACGAATCTTCGTTGCTATCGGGCTCGTGCGACAAGCCGTGGTGGCCTTCGTTGATGTCCAGCCACCGCATTCGGGGTTGCCCCACACTGTTGGTGATTTGGAACGTGGCAACCCGTGCAAAATCCGCCAGGAAGCTGTTGACCAGCAGTTCAACTTGCATCTCCGTGATTTGCGGCATGTTGTCGTTCTGCTCTTCGATGTTCGGCGGCAGCTTCGGCACGGCATGTTGAACGCCATCGTTCTTGGTCGCCGCGGCGAACTCCGTCTTCAGATCCTTCTCGACCGTGCGCACCATGTTCAGGTGGCGATCAAGCAACTGCCGATCTTCGGTGCTGAGCATCTTGCTGACGCGTTTGAAATCGCCGGCCAAGTCATCCAACACACTCGCCAGCATCTGACGGTTTTTGGTCTGGCCGTACAACTTGTCGAACATCTGGTAGGGATCGCTGATCGGCGCCACCGGCTGGTTGGGGCCGGCATACGACATTCGCGTCCAAGTGTCGGCGCGATCGGGAACCATCACACCGAATTCCAGCGATCCGAATCGCGTCTGCGTGTCCGCTTGGGCTTGCAAGCGATTCTTGATGTGCTGGTCGACCGAGATCCCCATCGACCAACCGGCCGGGGTATCGCTGCCGCCCTGGACGTCACCGGGGAACAATTCGATCCCTGTCAACAGACATCCGATGCCACGCATGTGGCCATCGCCATCGCCCTTGATCTGGTTGCAGATGCCCTTGATGGTCAGCATCTGATCTTGGAACTCGGCCAACGGCGACAGAATCCGCTTGATGTCGTAATCCTTTCCGGTCGTCTCCGGCCAGAAGTGATCGGGGATCACACCGTTGGGGCTAAAGATGAAAACCAAACGCCGGCGTCGCTGTGCCGCAGAACCGCCGAAGGCCAGGCTGGGCAGTCCTGCCAGCAGACTCGCTGCGGTGGCACTCACGCCCATTCGCATCAGAAATTCACGCCGATTCATTGGCTTTCTCCTGTTGGTGGGGATGGATCGCGGCAGTCACCGCGACTTCGACGATCAAGCGTCGCATGTTGAAATCACTTTCGCGGAATTGCTTGACCAAGCGTTCGGCCGTCTCACTTCCATAAGCGGCCAGCGGCTGTTTCACAAAATGTTCAAAGACAACTTCGACGAATGCTCGCTGGGCGTCCTCGCTTTCAGCCAGGTAGCGGGCCAGGTCTTCGGCGGATCCGAAGTCGACCTGCGTTCCGTCCTGGCTGACGTAGCCGCCCGTGGCATCGATCGGTTTGTCCTTCTCAGTGGTTCGATAGCGTCCGACCGCATCAAAATTTTCCAGGGTGAATCCCAGCCCGTTGATCTTTTCGTGACAGACCTGGCACTTGGATTCTCCGGTTTGCAAGATCACTCGTTCACGAGTCGTCAAATCGGGGTGCAGTTCGGGGTTGATCGGCGTGAATGCTTCGTTCGGCGGACGTAGCGTCCGTCCCAGCACGCGCCGGATCAGAAAAACGCCCCGGTGGATCGGCGACGTCGTGTCGTAGTAGCTCAGGTGGCTCATCACCATTGGATGAGTGAGCACCCCATAGCGTTCACCCGGCGCCGGCTTGCTTCGCACCATCGCAAACGCGTCGTGCGACTCTTCGGGATCCCAGGCGGGACCGTAGAATTCGTTCAACCGTTGGTTCGTCCAGACCCGATCACCGACAAACAATTGCCGATAATCGCTGGCATCACTCCAAAAGACATCCGAAAGGGATCGTTCAAGCGACCGCCGCAGGTCGAGGACCAACGCGCGATCGAATCCCTCGAACTTGTCCTGGTCCTTGGTAATCTCCGCGGACGGATCGACGTCCAGCCAATGGAAGAACATTTCCATGACCTTGCCGTGCAGCCGGGCATCGTTGGTCATCCTGGTAGCAACTTCACGGATGTGCTCTCGGGCATCGGGCTGCTCGGGATTCAATTGATCTTTCTGAATCTCTTTCAGCAACCATTCGTCCGAAGGAAGCGAATCGTACAGCGTCAAGGCAAGCCGTGTTGCAACGCGGTTGCTGGCGGGTGCCTGCTGATCCAATGTGGGATAAAGGAATCGCGGTGAATTGATGGCCAGCAAGCAGACTCGGCGAATTGCCTGGCCGTCGTCGTCGACCGCATCCAGTTGCTTATCGATGTAGATCTTCCGAGTTTCCTCGTCGATCGGCTGACGAAATGCAACGCCAATCAATTCGGCCAGGAAGTCACGCAGCCGTTGACGGTTCTCGTTAGAGTCCTTTCGATGTTTTCGCTTGTACTGGGGCCACAGTTCCTTCTCGGCGGCGACTCCAAACTCCAACGCGGCCTGGGTCACGGCATCTTCCCATTGTCGATTGACGCTCGTTCCACGAGCGTAGCCATAGCTTTCGTCATCCGGTGGCAACTTCGCTTGCAATGCGAACGTGTTCGGCATGGTCGCCGGCACCAGATTCTCCGGCGGAATGACTTCCTCAACGCCGCCCGGGGGAACCCAGCAAAGCGAGATGTTCGCCGGCGGCATCTCAGTCTTCCGCTTCCTTTGCGTGAAATCGATCAGCAGCGGGTACTGCCGTCCGGCGATCAGATTCAGCGCTTTCCGGAATTCGGTCTTACCCTCAGACTGAACGTGGTTGTTGATCAGCGTGTTATCACGATGACCGAAGCGCAATTTGAACGAGCACGTTGAACGAACCACGATCTCATAGCGGCCGGTGTGGTCGACGCGGAGTGATCCGGCCCAGTGAATGTAAAACTCGTCGGGGGTCACGCCCTCGACCGGGGCTTCTCGCCCGAAGTCAAAATCGACCGCGGGATCGATTCGCTCGACCTTCAGCTTGTCTTTGTCCCAGCGTCCCGCATTGAAGTAATTGGCACTCAGTCCGCGTTTCTTCTCGGTCCAAGCGGACCCGAAGAAATGCTCGTACATGTCCGCCAGGCTTTGCTGCAGCTGTTCCGCCGTCAACCGCGACAGTTGCTGTTGGGGCGGACGATTCCTCAAGCGGGCAGCTTCGGAATAGAACGTTTCATGGATGTATTGGGCGACTGCTTTAGCGTCCTGATCAACACACAACTCGGGTTCGCCTTCTGGCATCGTGTCGCCAATCACGGCGGCCAGTTCACCAACCGATGCGTCACCAACCAGCTCCGCTTCGTAAGCACCGGATTCGCCTTGTCCCTCGGCGCCGTGGCACGTGGCGCACTGCTCCACGTAGATGGCCTTGCCGCGCGCCATCGGATCTGCCGATTCGGCTGCGCACGTTGGAGCGGTCAGCAGCGCGAGGGCAACCGCCAACACCGCCCCGGCACCGGGGAGGGTGAAATCGAAGATGGCCATCGGTTGCGCTGTGGGCGGGTCGCCGCCGTCGCGTCGACGTTGTCGGGATGGCAAATTTGCGAGGCCTAGCGGCATCGAAGGTTCTACTTGCAAGGAAGGGATTTCTGACGGGGAAACGGGAACCGATCCGTCACGCCTGCACGACACTCCTGTCTGGAATGATTGCGGGCTGACAAATCGAATCAGCTGCACACAACCGGCTGACAGTCCGGCAGTGCGAACAGCGCAGGTGCCAGGACGCCGACGGTACGCAGCACCGTGCTACCGCACTGAATTGACGGCTTGACGGCCACGTTGGTCATTGTTTCGTCACTCGGGGGAGGGCCAACGACGGAGTTGGATCGATGTGACGCTGTTTTCGGGTGGGAACCGGTCAAGTCGCCGGCGATGAAAATTATTGCAGAATTCGCGCCAAGATGCACGCAGAAAGCAATATCGGCGGATCAAATTCTGCACAGCAGCGAATCCTGCCCCGGCTACGACAACCCCCCCCCCTGAGGATGGGTTCTTGATGCGGGGCTCGCGAAGTGACCGGCCGGCGTTTCTCCGCTTCACGAAAAATGGGCGCCGCTCCGGTTCACGATCAGCCGTGAAAATGGCCAAGAATCGCGGATGAAACGCCCCTTGGCTGATTTGGGGTCCTTCTGCGATACTGCCGCCCCAAAACCATCGCCAAAACATTTTTCCCTCTTTTTTCTGCCGCGCCGATTCAAGGTGGATGTTCGCCGCCTCCGAACAGCAGGGCGTTTCCGGCAGGCTCGCACACAGGAACTGGAATGCTCAAAAACTTTTCGCCCAAATCGCTTGGAATCAATGGCCGCCAAAGTGAGCTGATCGAGCTCGCCCTGACTTACGGCTTTCGGTCGATGGACATCGACATGTACGAATTGTTGCGTCGCTCGCAGCGGACGTCCGCCGACGATGCAGCGAAGTTCCTGCGTGCCGCATTGGGCGAAGGAATGGGCCGCCTGGAAGCGATCGGCGGGTTTCCGCTGGAAATTGACATGGACGCCGATGACGACGCATTCACCAGTCAGGTTGGTGCGTTGCACCCGCTAACCGAATTGGCGGCCGACTTGGGCGTCACGCGTGCCTACATCATGCTGCCCGCGTCGACCGACCGGTTGCCCTATCACGAGTACTTCGAGAACCAACAAACCCGACTCGGTCAAATCGCCGAGGTGTTGGGCGCCAAGGACATCCAGTTGGGTGTGGGATTCAACGCCGAGAAAAAACTGGCCAAGGACAAACAGTTCGACTTTGTCCGCAACGTCGAAGGCCTGATCGCGATCGTCAAGGCGGTCGGCAATCCCCAAGTCGGCTACGTGATCGACACGTGGGACTGGGTGGTTGGCGACGGCGGCATGGACCAGTTGAGCGAAATCGCCGGGTCCGAAATTGTCGCGGTGCGTTTGGGAACGGTTGCCGAAGATGCCGACCCGGCGAATCTGACCCGCGCCGACCGTGTCCTGCCCACGTTGGAGGGAACGCTGAACCACGTCAGTGTTGTCAAACAACTGGCCTCGGCCGGCTTCGAAGGCCCCATCTCTCCCTCGGCATCGCCGATGCGTTACAAGGGGCAAACACGTGAGAACACGGTCAAGGAGGCTCAGGAAGCGATCGACGCGATCTGCACCGAAGCCGGTGTGGAGGTCAAACCGCTGCCGATGGACCTGATCGAGGACATCCCGGTCGAACCGACGCCCGTTGCCTGACCTAGGCTTCGGCGAACATCTCCCCGGCGGCACATCGGGCTGTGCCGCCGTTCTTGGCGTATCGGACCGCATCGATCGCCGGCCGCACGGCCGGCGTTGAGGTCCAGCAGGGGTTGCGCAACCACTTTCCCCCGGCATTTAGCGGTATCGGAGTTTCAGCAACTCGCGAGTCGTTACGACCGGCGCATTCGCACCGACCGAGACGCGTGCGATGCGTCACCATCGGATCATCGCGGCCGATCGACGAGCCGCCGGCAAAGCGCTCCTAGGGTTCAGCGACCTTTTTTCGCGCTCCCAGCTTTGTAGAACGCCCGCTATGTCTTCCGCGCCCATCCCCTGGAAACATGTTCGCAACGTTCTGATCTTATTCGCCCCCCTGTGGGTCGGGGCCATCCTGCTGTTCGGCACCATCGGCGTCACCTATTCGCTCCTGTCACCCGACATCTACTGTGCGCGTCAGCCGCTTGTGGTTCGCGACGAAGCCGGCAGCACGGTCGACCGGTTGGGACGATTCGCCAGCCAGACGGAATTGAAGGCGGCCCAGGAAACGATTCTGGAAATGGCTCAGAACCGGGAGGTGGTGGCCGCAGCGCTCCGCCAGATTGGTCCCCCGGACGACGATTCCGCCCCCAATTGGCCGTCCATTCGCGACATTGACGAAACCATCAAGGAGTCGGTCAACATTCTTGCGCCCCAGGGTGCCGAGTTCGGGAACACGGAAGTGGTGTACCTGCAGGTTCAAGCCGAAGGCCCGGAACGTTCGATCGCTTTCTGCCGCGCGATGTTCGACAACCTGACGAAACACCTTCGTGATGTCCGCCGCGTGCGGGCCGACAGCGTGATCGTGGAACTCTCCCACGCTCGCGATTTGGCACGCCTCAATCTGGCTTCCGCGTCGGATCAAATGCAAGCGATGGAAAGCCGATTCGGTGCGGATCTGGCCGAGCTCCGGAATCTGAATGACAAGTTCAGCGGCGAAGGGTCGAACCGCCGCGCGCTTGAAGAAACCCAACAACAACTCCAACAAGCCGAATTGGAACTGGACAAGCTGGAATCGCTGCATCGCTTGCTGGTCGCCGGAGCCGAAGATCCACAAAACCTGCTGATCAGCGGTGGCGACCTGCTCAACAGCCAACCCTCTCTGCAACGCTTGAAAGACGGGTTGATCGACGCGCAGCTGAAATCCAGCCAACTGTCAGGCATCTACACCTTGGAGAACCCGAAACGCAAAGCAGCGATTGCGACGGAGCAGGAGATTCGCGAACGAATCATCCTGGAAACGCAATCGGTCATCGCTTCGATGCAACCCATGTTGCAGTTGCAACGAGCTCAAGTTGCGAAGCTGACCACCAAGAAAGACCAGCTTGCCCATCGACTGGAAGCCCTGGCGGAGGCTCGCGTGAGCTACGCCAAAGTTGACGCTGAACTGAAACAGCGCACCGAGCAGCTTGCCGCCGCGGAACAACGCCTGGCGGAGGCCAATGCCAGCCGATCGGCCGCCATGGCAACCAGCCTGGTCTCCCAATTGGGCCCCCCGCAGGTCTCCGACCGCCCCGTGGGTCCGGGGACCGCGACGATGACCTTCGGTTCGATGATGGCCGGATTGATCTTCGGCTTGGGAACCGTCTTCCTGGTGGCTCCGGCACCGATCCAGGCGCATGGTCGCAGACGATGGAACGACCATCTTGAAGGCCATAACCGCAGGGCATCCGACCGAATTCGGCTGGCCGAGAAGCAACGTCGACGCGCGTCCGATGCTCTTCCGTCCCAAAACGCCCCCGGCAGCTCCGACGGAGCACCGATCGAAGCTCGCTAGATCGATGGACCAACGAAATAGTTGCGGTCGGGATTCGTATCGGGTTCAGGAAACCACGCTGCCAATTGTGCCGCTTGCCTTGCGGTCAGCCAACGCGCGGGCAACAGCAACCGTTCCTTTCCGTCGCCCCCGACCAGAAGCAACCCCGTGATCGACCAGCGAAAATGCTCCAGGGCGGCATCATGGTAGGCATAGCAAACACGGTAGGGTGCGGCCGCCACAGCGACGCATTTCGGACTGAGCGACCAATAGAATTCACCGATCGAACTTCGCCCCAGAATCCATTGCCAGCCGCCGGCGATGAAAACCACGACCCCGATGGCTAAGGCCACCAACGCTCCGTTCTCGCGACCGACTTGCTGATCGCGGATGGCATAACCACGGGGGAATGCCATGGCACGGGATGAAAGTGACATTCCAATCCCGATGGCAACCGCCAGCAATACGGCAGCCAGCACCAAGCAACAGGCGACACCCAGTTTTCGCCAACGCGCCCTCGGGGTGCCCGCGAAGTCGCGTTCGGAAAGTTCGCCGCGAATCTCCATCGTGTTTTGAAGCGACATCAATTCGCGGATGGCGGCGATGGGTTCTCGATTGATTGCTGGGGCTTCGTCGCCGTCAATGATGTCGCTATCCATCACCGGCACCGGCAACGTTGCAAACGGCATCGTGACCATCGTCGTTGCCCCCGCGCGGCGACAGCCATGAGAGGACAACTTCGCCGCCACGGCGGCATGGGGACCATCGACGGCGATGAAATCATTGCTCAACCAACCGGCGACCGGTCCCGCAAAGCCCGGATAATACAACCAGAACCGCGACGACGGTCCAGACAAACTACTTAGCGCCCAACCGGACAGCAATCCGATGCCGACCGGAACCGCAATCATCGCCAAAGCCAACGAGGTCACACTGACGAATGCAGCGGCGATCGCCGCTGCGACAGCGAGGACGAAAAACAGCGTGTTCGACCGCATCGATACCCGGCGTTGGTGGAGCCCTTCCCGCGACCAGTCGGAGCGGAACCGCATCAAGTCCTGGCCGGATTGCGTCCCGCCTTTTGATGGCTCCTCGGCTACCGGAGCCGGCGGCTGGTAGGGGTTCAGTCCGCTTTCCACATCCGCCACGTTGGACGGAGGTGCTTCCGAATCCGATTTGCCATTCGCTGTTGTCACGACCAACGAACCGTTGCAGCCAGTAAAGACGACGCCTGCCGATGGGCACCACTCACCTTACACTGCCAGCCGATGCAAATGGAACTCTTCGGATGAAAGATTGCTCTCGGCCAACTCGATCAGGTGTCGGTGGTGTGTGAACAGAATCACCTGAGTCCGCAGTGAAAGTTGGGCAAATCGCTTCATTGCCGCCACCGTTCGTTCGTCGTCCAACTGGATCAAGCAGTCATCAATCACGACCGGAACGGCTCGCCCCCCTTCCAACTGATGTTCCAACGATGCCAATCGCATCGCCAGGTAAAGCGCATCGGCGGTCCCCAAACTCATCGCTTCCACTGGCACGAGCGATTCCCCTTTACCTTCCTTCTGGATGCCGAACACGGTCGATCGGCCGCGATCATCGTATTCGGGTTTTAGCCCGACGTAGCGACCGCAGGTCAAGTCGCGAAACGCTTCGCACGCCAACTTCAGGACCGGGCTCTCGTGTTCACGCCGATAGTGATCGATCGACTGACGAAGTATCAAGGACGCGATCCGCAGTTTGGCGTACTGTTGAGCCTCGCGTTGGATCCGTCCGCTGATCAACTGAATCTCCTGATTCAGTTCGGCCGCCCGGTCACCGCCATCGATCGCATCCACCTCTCTCTTCAACCCACCGACCTGCCGTTGGGCTGCTTCACGACGCCGACGAAGGTCCGCAAGATCGGCCTGCAACCCCTCAATCTGTCGATCCAATTCGGCGGGATCTTGCGATTGAACCCGTTCGACGAAGGATTCCAGATTCTCGCCCCGGGCGATCAAAGTCAATTGCGCCTCGGCTTGGCGAACATCAGCCGCGGCCCGCAACTTTTCCTTCGCGCGACTTTCGATCTCGGGCAACGCCTCGGTTTGCTGCGTCCCCGCTTCGCGACACAACATCGACAATTCGCTGTCCGCGGCTGACAAGGTCGACGATTCGGTTCTCAACTCTTGTCGCAGCTCATCGCGTTCTCGCTCCAAGCGGCGATAATGCTCCGCTGCCGACTTGGCTTCCATCAATCGGCGATGCAACTCGCACGCGAGTTCCTCGCTGGATCCCGACGCCGTGATCGGAATTCCCAAGCGTTCTGCAAGCTGTGCGACTTGGTCCGCGTAGTTCGCATTGTCATCGTTGATGGACTCGATGCGGCCGATCAAAGCGTTGCGTTCCCTTCGCACCGCAAACATTTTCGAAATCTTCTTCAGACGCTTGGAAATCACCGCGGGACTGGAGTCCACTTTGCCGGAAAACGATTCGATCGCGTCCTTCCAGTCCCGGTCCCACTGTTCTCTTCTCTCGACACTCGTCTGGTGACGAGCCTCAGCTTTTGGAAGCTCCGCCGCGGTACGCTCACGCTGGTGTTTCAGTTCGATCAGGTTTTGCCGGACCTCGGACAGCTCCGCCCGCAGACGGTTCGCATGGTCGTGCAGTGCCTCCAACGTCATTTCGTCCAGGTTGATTCGTTCCGTCGAAACGCCCCCTGCCATCACCGGGCTGGAAACCTGGCTCTGTTCGATCACGGAAACCAACCGCGAAGCGGCGCGGCGGATCCGAGATTCGGCCGCCGTCAGTTGGTGACCGCACTGTTGCAGCTGTCGGTGCCGGTCCACCAAACTTTCGTGCGACGCCTTCCAGGCTCGCATCGCACGCGGCTCCTGGGCCGAAATGCCGCAGTTCTCCCAAAGCTCCTGCCAAGCCTGTTCCGCGTCGGAAAGCTCCTTGTCCCGACTTTCACACAGCTGCTCGCACGCGGCCAATTCCGCGGCAACGCTCTCCAGTGAACGCTCCACAGCCGCCCTCTCCGCGACTTGCCGTTGATGCGACCGAATCCGATCGACCAGACGATCCGCCTGGCGGATCTCCCCGCGTGCCGCGCGAACCCTTTCGGGGAGCTGCTCCAGACGCTCGACGTCGGTCTCCAATGCGTCAACCGCGCGGTCGCGCAATTGCCTGGTCTCCTCCAACTCCTGCTCGGTGGGCAGGGGCAAATCGGATTGCAAACGCGACAGCTGATCCATCGCCTCCCGCTGGCGGTTCTGCAAATTCTGGCGTTGCGTGCGAGCGTCTTCGCAACCGCGTGTGCGTCGCGACAGAGACTCTTCGTGGCGCTCGATCCAGGCTTCCGGGGGAAGTTGAAGTTGAACAACTTCTTCCAACGCCATTGCCGGTAAGTTCAGCTGCGCCAACAACCCGGTGCATTCGGTTCGCAGCTCGTCCGACTGACGGGTGAGCTGTTCAGCCGTTTCCAGCAAAGCGGACGGCGCCCCAAGGTCCGCGAGAACGGCTTCGATCTGACCGGGATCGCGCTGGCTTGGAATCCGTTCCAGTTCGTCGTCCAGATCCGCCAATTGACGCCTCAGCGCCTGAACGTTTTCCGACGCGTCACGTTCTTCTTTACGCAACACTTCGTAGTCTCCGGCAAGCTCGTCCAGGCGGACTTGATCGGCATCACTGACGTGAAGTCTTTCGATGAGTGCATCAATCTGCTGGGCGTTCGACTGGTCAGGAACATCGATCTGAAGGTCGCGCAGGTACTCTCGCAGGTGACGATCATGATTGCGAACCACCCCCTGCAACTCCACTTGTTCGCGGCATGCGACCTGCCGTGCGGCGACGTTTTGGAAATGCGAGACGATCGGTTGTTCGTATTCAATCAATTCCCAGCGGACCGCATCCTCGTCCAGACCAAGCTCGACTTCGGCCAGCTTGCTCCGGAGCTGTTCGACACGCTGCCGGCCGGTGTCCCGTTTGATCATCGCCTCACGACGACGACCGGAAAAATCCTCGTCCAGATCGGGCGTTTCCCGCAATTCTTCCAGCCGTGCTTTTCCGGCTCGCCACGAGGGAACGATACGCAGGGCCTCGCGACAGGCCGACTGTCGTTCCAATTGACGTGAGATGTCGGCGATTTGCTCGTCCGCCTGGGTGGCAAGCTTTTCGGCGTCGGCAAGCTTCGTTCGCAGTTCGCGGTACTCTGCCGGAATCGTTTGCAAGGCACGGAGCTCTTTGCGTTTGTCATCCAACTGTTTGATTAGCTCGTTGATGAGCTTCTTCTTCCCGCGTTCCAAAAACAGCTCCTTACTCTCATTCTCCAGAGCCAGCTGGACCGCTTTCAGTTGCCCGACACCGGCTCCGGCGGCGAACAGGATTTCCCCCAATTCCCCCTTGCTGTCGACGACCGCCTGTCCGCCGGCGACCAATTCCGCGTGAGACAGCCCGAAGCGGTGACGAAAGGTCTCCAGGTCAATCCCACCAAGCATGTCCGCCAGCAAGTTTTCATCGACCGGCGTCTTGTCATCGGCACCGTGTAATTTCACTTTGCCGTTCTTGCGGCGGATGATTTCCAATGGCCCGTCGCGGTGATCAGATAGTTTTGCCCCCACGCGCAACTTGCTGTTGGCGTGGAGGTAACTGTCCGGAGTCCGTGTCGGTATCCCGAACAGCAATGATTCGATGGCCCGCAGGCACGTCGACTTGCCGGATTCGTTCGGTCCGTAAACCAGATGAAATCGATGGGGCGCCGCGGAGAGGTCCAATGAAACATCCGTGAATCGCCCGAATGCTCGCAGATCCAGCCGTTCAATAATCATGTTGCCTCCTGCGATCGATCGTGATGTTCGGCTGCGTCAGCCGCCTGATCTTCGGTCGGTTGCAGCCGCCCGAGGACATCGGCCGATGCGGCACTGAAAAGTTCTTCGATCCATTCCGGATCGGTCATCGGAAACGCGGCTTGCTCGGATTCACCGAGCAATTCCTTCGGCAGTTTTCTGCCCAGGGGATTGAGTTCGGCGCCGATCACCGAAGCCAAGTCGGACGATTGCCGTAGTTCCTCGACCACGTGGGCAAAACTTTCCAAAGGTCCCTCCATCTCGGCGCGGACACCGCCTTCGGCGGGCAACTTTGTCCGCACCTTGACATCTTCCAACCAAACCTGATCGGCGCCGAAGGCCACACTGATCGACTGCAGATCCGCTCGCAACGCAGCCTGGTGCTGGTGAAGTGACGCGTGCAGTCGCGTGGCGCCCTGCAATCGCACTCGGGCGACCAACAGTCGGCCGTCCGCGGAATCGATCTGCGTGGCCAGCCAACTTTGATACCGATCACAGATCTCGTCGCGATGTTTCAAGGGGCTGACGTCAATGGTGCACTGTTGCCAACGGACCACGTCCAGCGCATGAAATTCGTATCGGCATCGGTTCTTTGCATCGACTTCCAGCAGGAGACAACCTTTTGGCCCACTCTCGCGAATGTGCCGACCTTGAATGTTCCCGCTGAAGACGATCGGCGCGCCACCCTCCAAGGCGTAATCACCGCGTTGGTGAATATGCCCCAGCGCCCAGTAGTCGTATTGTTTGTCGGTCAACTGGGCCGCGGTGCAAGGTGCGTAGTGGGCATGGCCGGAATCGCCCTCCAGTCCCGTGTGCAGCAGTCCCAGGTTGAACATCCCGGTCACCGGCGGCGGGTACCGCTCGGCCAGGTTGGCACGCTCGGCACGAGAACGAAACGATTGTCCGTGGACCGCGAACCCCAGATCCTCGAACAGGCGTGTTTCCGGTTGCCCCGTTTGCAGAAAAATCTCGCTTCCGTCGGGGTTCTTTGGAAGCGGCAGGGAAGCCGTCATCTGATTGGCTGCGTCGTGGTTTCCTCGGATGACCAACAACGGGATTCCCGCACGCACCAATTTCGCGGCTTGGCCGACAAACGCCAATCCCGTGTTTTGATCGACCCAATCGCCGTCGTACAAGTCCCCGGCGATCACCACCAGATCCACCTGCTCTTCGATCGCCAAGCGAGTTAACGACTCCATCGCGCGACGTGTCGCCCCGCGGATCCGATCGACCGGCGCGTTTTCGTACTGGTCCAACTTTTGGAGCGGGCTATCCAAATGGATATCCGCCGCGTGCAAGATTCTACGATCACCCAAGGTTTTCTGTCCTCTCCTGCTCCCAATCGATCAATGACGCTGAACTTTGCACCGTCAATTCCGGCCCCGTTCAGTCGGCATCCACCAGCGTGGAACACCGGTTTCATACAGCAACGTTTCTTCGGCGCGACAATCTGCGTCGCAGTTCCAACCGCAGTACAACAACGCCGACGGTTTCTTGTCCTCCGGCTTGAACGGCGGAGCGACCAAATACAGCGCCTGTCGCGAGCGTGTCATGGCGACATACAGCAAACACAACGACTCCGTCATCCGCCCCGCGGTGTCCTCACCGAACGCACGACGCCACCGCGGATCCAGAAAATGCCATGCCTGGCTGGTCAGGTACCGCGACATTCCCCGCGGCGGCGCCACCAACTCCGGCCGATCAGCGACGCACAGGGGTGGCCGGCCGGACAATCCGCCATCAAGTTCCGGAAGAAACACGGCATCAAACTCCAGTCCCTTGGACTGATGCACGGTCATCACGCGGACCGCGGCGGCACGGGGACGTTCCACCCGCTTCTGCCGGACCATCCGCACAAAATCGCTCAGCCGCGGCGTCGCATTCGGCTCGTACGCGATCGCCAGTTGCACCAATTGTTTCAACCGCGTCGCATCGCGTTGGTCACACACCGGGGCAACCATCGCAGCCAACTGGTGGACGGCGCGGGCGATCCCCCACTCGGTGACGAGGTCCCGCACGTACCGCGCGTTCAGGGTCTCCGATGCGCCCAGCGGCGAATTGGCAACGTGGTAGGCCCAACGGCCGTCCGCCGGATGTTCGCTCATCATCAACGCCGACAGGACCAGTTCGACGGCAGCGGAATCCGTCAGCGGATTGCCGCCTTCCTGACTGACATCCACTTCCAGCTGTTCGAGCAGGTAGATCAGCTGTGCGACCGCTTGATTGGTCCGCGTCAAAACACCGACCGACTTCTCGGGGCAGGCGCGATGCAGTTCCGCGATGCGCTCCGCCGCCAAGCGAAAACAAGCCAGGTTTTTTTGGGCACTGTCGCGTCCCTCGATGGCCCGACAGGTTTCCATGCGAACGTAGCCGGGCAACGACGGATCCGAGGCGCTGTGCTTGGGGAATTGTTCGGTGAAAGCACGGATCGCACGCCCTTCGTCTACCGATTTGTCGGCGGAATCGCCATCTGCCTGGTCAGCCAGTGCGTGCCGCGAAAGGTGACCGAACGCCGCATTGACCGCGTCCATGATGATTGGACTGCTGCGAAAGCTGACATTCTGTTCCACGGTTTGGACGCCGGGCAACTGTTCGCACACCGCGTCAAAGATTTCCGCAACTCCGCCGCGCCATCCATAAATGGCTTGCTTCGTGTCACCGACGCAAAAGAATGATCGCCCGGCGGGTTCGTCAGGATCCCGGTTCCCGCTGGACTGCTCGCTCGACTGCTCGGCGGCCCGAACCGCAAACGGTCGCAAGACCTGCCATTGAGCCGGCGACGTGTCTTGAAATTCGTCCAACAGAACGTGGTCAATCGAACCATCCATGCGGCGGCTGAGCGTGGGGCCGTCGACGCCGGAGAATTGCCCCGCCAGTCGAACAGCGACATCGTCGAATCCCAACAACCGAAGTGATTGTTTCAGCTGCGTGGCATGACGGTCGTACAACGCCAACAACTCTCCGGTGGCGCCATTTTGCGCGGCCAACACCGCCAGCGTCGCGGATCTCGCCGCGGCGTACAGCGTGCCCAATGCTTCATCCAAGCCGTCGGGCAGCACGGAACGCCCCAGTTTGGTGACTTCGCCGGTGCGTCGCGCGGTCGCGTAGTTCTTGATCAACGTTTCGCAGGTCAACGAATCGAAGTCACGGGCGTCGAGCAGATCCGCCATTGCATCCAACTTCTTTCGGACGGTCTTTTGCGGAGGATCGCACTGCCGGAATGCCGCAGCGGCGCGACTGAGGATGACGTCGTCCGGCTGCGTCGGCGCCTGCAAATCATTCCAAGCCTCTTCGCCCGCTTGCCGGCTAAGGGTGTAGGCCCCGGAGACCACCTGCAACAGCTCCCAAGCCACCGACCGTTTGGTTTCACCCTTGCTGAGCATCGCCAACAAGGTCGACAACTCCGACGGCCCCAGCGACGACACGACCGCACCGACGGCCCGCTCCCTGAGCCACTCTTCTTCAATCTCATCGGTCAATCGCCAGGCAGGCGGCAACTGAAGCTCGAACGGAAACGCCTTGGCAAGTTGTGTGAACAAACTGTCAAGCGTGCAGATCCGAACTCGATGGATTTCCGAAACCAGTTTCTTCAGCAGTTGCAAACAGGCCCGGTTCGACAGGGAATCAATTCCCACTTGCTGCCGCAGAGTCTGCAGGGCCTCCGGTTGCTCGGGATCCGAGGCGGCCGCGAGAGACGACAGGATTCGATCCAGAATCTCGCCGGCGGCCTTCCGGGTGAAGGTGGTTGCCAACACGGTTTCGGGCGCCGCGCCCTGAAACAAAATCTGCAACAGCCGGCCGGTCAACCGATACGTCTTTCCGGTCCCCGCCGACGCGCGGACTACCAACGGCGGCAACGTCAAATCAGAAAAGACGTCCCCGGCGTTCTGGACACCTTCTGCTAGCTCCGTGCTCATTCGTCCTCTCCCTCGCCGGACACCATCGCTTCTTGCAACAGCCGGCTGGCGACGCCGGTCTGCAGGATCATCGCGTAGTCGTCATACAACACGCGACCGGTGGTCGGCGCGAAGTCACAGGCAAAAATGCGCCGCACACAATCTTCAATCAATTGCTTCGCTTCGTCCATCAGCGATTCGCCGAAGTCGGCCACGTTGACGCGAGTCTGCTCGGCTTTGTCACTGACATTAAAGTACCCCAATTGGACCTCGCGGGGGTCCGTGTCGATGCCCAAGGCGGGAATCATCTGGCGATACAGCGGCAGTTGCAGATCGATCCACCGGATTTGTCCGCTGGCCGGGTCAGTCCGAAGGTGTTTCTTTTCCGGTTTGTGTCCGTGGGTTTTGTAGTCCAGAATTGCCCACCGACCGGTCGCCGCGTGATAGTCAATTCGATCCAGGCGACCGTGCAACGGCATCCGCTGGCCGTCCACGGTAATCGCAGCGCCTTTGTCTCCGTCGACGATGGCTTCGGTGTCATAGATACGCCAGCCTTCCGCGATGCGCACGGCTTGCGCGGCTGCAACGTGGCGAAGCCGCAACTCGGCCTGACGGATCTGCAACCGGACGGCACTCTCGGTGTGCCGGCCGTAGCGTTTGGCCGCGTGCTCATTGAGGTGATGTCGCAGTGCTTCAAAGATCTTCTGTTCGTCCGCTTCGTCCTTTTGATCCGAGACCCCGAAGTTTTCCAACGCGGCATGGACAAGGTCACCGAACTGATTTGCCGCAAGCTCGCGAGCCGAGTCGTCGACCGGCTTCAACTTTAACACGTGCCGAAGATAGAAACGGAACGGACACTCCAGGTACATTTTAAAGGCCGTGACACTCATTCCACGCACCGGACAGGTATCCAGTGTTACCGTCGGAAGAGGCAATTCGGTGCGTTTCGGCGCCGCGTCCCAGCGGGAATCTTCGTCCGGGCCGCGATCGTGTGCGGATCGATGGGACAGAAGCCGAATGCGACGGGCAACGGTCTCCGGCCGCGCCGCGGCGACCAAACGGCTCGGCGGAGTCGGTGAACCGTCGGCGGCTGTCTTGCCGACCACGAAACAGATCTCCTTTCTGGATGACAGCATGACCTGCATCGCGAACACGTCGCGAGCGTAGCGCCGGTCGTTGTCGGACAATCGCAGTTTTGCCCGCAAAGATCCGGGCAGGAAGGGATCGCTGGTCACTGCGGAGGGGACAAACGGATGATTCAGCCCACACACCACCATCGCCGGAGAGTCGTCCAGCGGAAGATCCAGCCAACCGCGGATCTGCACATCCTCGGCGGATTTGTCCCTCCCCACGCGAGCCTCAGCCAGCCGTCCGATCAACATGCCCATGGCTGACGAAGCCGACACGGCAACGTCCAGCCGGGAACTCAGCCGGCTGAAACGTCCCAGCAACTCTCGCACGTTTTCCAACGCGACCGCCGTCAAAGCTTTGTCCCCGTTGTCCCCCGGTTCGTTGTCACGGGGTTTGCTCGTCACCATGCCATCATAAAGACGGTCCAGACAATGGAGCAAACTTTCGCACCAATCGGCGATCGGTCGAGCTGCCCGATCCGTTTGATCGACGGACAGGAATTCCGCCAGCCATTGGTCCACCCAGTCACGAACGCGCACCGCCGCGGGATAAGCATCGGCAATGCCACGGGGCAACGGATGATCCAGCGACACCGGGAGGTGTTCCGACCTTAGCCGGTCCAGGTCAATCAAGAAGTCGGATTCGACCGATTGCAACTGCAGTTGTTCGCTCGCAATTCGGTGGACGTCCGCGTGTCGGACCAGGGCCGCCAGCGCATCCCAACTGCGGCCGATCACCAAGCGACGAATGCATTCGATCAAACGCCCCACGGACGTCATGGAGACGTGCCAACCGATGTGCCGATACGTGCCGACCCCGTGGTCAAGCAGTTGCAACTCGATCGGCAAGACATGGGAGGGGTCCGTCACACCGATCGATACTTGATCAGGGGTGCGGTCAACCAAGCATTGTCGGACTCGACCGGACACGACCGATGCCGTGTCCGAAATGTCGGTCGCCGGAATCAGTTGGTCGTCTTCAATCGGCAACTCCCAATCCAGGAACGAAGACGTTTTGAATCGCCCCACCCAGTCGAATCGGTCCGACTGCTCGGGTGGCGCGGCGATGCAAGCGATCACCTCCCCGTCCAGCTGATTCAACAACTGGACGATTGACTCATTCAAATCGCTCGTGCCGACCAATGCGATCGGGCGGTCGCTGCGCACGCGGCCAGCCGAAATCGCTTGTCTCCGTTCAACCAGCGGATCGCTCAGCGAGGCCGAACGCAATTCCCGCAGGTAAGCATCGAAGAGACCCTGCAGCAGTTCCCAACGGTTCCGGTCGGCGTCGCTGTCGGCGGCATCGACAACTTCGGCAAAGGAGACTCCATTGCTGGCCAAATCCTCCGACAGCCGCCGCAGGGTGCTGCCCAGCTCGATCCAGGCTTCCAACGACTCTCCCTCCGGCAAGACCGGCAACAAAGGCCGCAACTCGATCGGATCACGTCGCCGCAACACCCGCGTCCAGGCCAGCGTCTGCTCGAACTCGATCGCCGGAGTGCGGGACGGTTCGTACAACCTTTCGGGCAACTCCCCCGCCGTGATGATCGTCGGAAGATTGCCACGATCGGATTCCGGAACCGCCGCCTGCAGCAGCTGGCGGAACCGCAGTCGGGATTGGGCCGACGGCAACACGCAAACCCAATCGGAGAGCCGCCAGCGATGCCCCTCTCCCGCCTGGGATGCCAGATGTTTCACGGCCGCGGGAAGCAACGGCGCATCCCACCCCAGAAACACCCGTTGGCAGGCGAAATCCGGAAACAATTCAAGCGACATTGGCGGGCGGCCGGTAGCGAACGGTGGGGAAAGTCGGCTGTCAGGTATCGCGCATTCGTGTGACACGTTTGGTCAATCGTATCGCGAAGGATGGATTTTCGTGACCCCGCACAGGCAGTTCAACCGCGCCAGCCGATTCGGCTGATACAGCCGGGCGAGACCGGAGAATCGTTAATGTCTTACCAAGCGGCATCCGATACGTAGACCATCGGACATGCGGTGCGCAGACATCGCGGTCTGCCGGTGTGCCAAGGCGGGCACATCGTTCCGCCCCGGAGACGGAATCACCGGAATCGAAGACACCGGAAGCAGAGACGCGGCATGCGTGAATTCATCGCGAGACACACCGAAGCGAACAACACCGACGTGACAAGATCGGCAAAGCGGGCAATCCTGGCTGCCTTGCTCCTTTCGTCGGGGGGGACCGCTGCGGCGCAAGCTCCAAGCGGGACCCTGATCCAAGCTCCGTCGGCCCGATCGCAGCCAAACGCCACGGTCACCCAACCGATCGGTATCGTGCGGGGCAACCCGTTCGTGACCGACACCCAATCCCAACCCGGCGCATCCGCTCATTCCGGTGTCCGTCTGAAAGCCGATGACGCTTCGATCGGATTCCAGCCGATCGCGTCCGGCAATCAGCCGCACGCGGCCCGGTTGGCGGATCATCCGATCACCATCACGCCATCACCCGCACCGGCAATCCGCCACAATCCGTTCATCGCGCCGACCCCTTCGGAATCTGACGCGATCGCGCAAGAAACCTCAAAATTGCGGCCGTCTTCGGCACCGACGCTGGCGACCCCCAGTCGCCCGGCGCGATTGCTGCCTGCGGCGACGCCGGAACTTGGCTCAAACGTTTTCTCCCTGAGCGACTCCGGTGGTGACATGCCGACGGCGGACGATCCCGCATCCCCGGAACCGATCGCTGCTCCGCAAGCGGGAACGACCGAGAACTCCACCCCGGAGACGCGGAACGCGTTCGCGAAGCACTACGGGGGACGCAACGCCGATTCCTCCCCGAAAGCAGTCTCACCAGAACGGATTGCGGTTCCCGGTCCCGCTGCGGTGATGCCGGTGACCGATGCCCGCGACGCTCAAACGCCGATCCGCGAGACACAGCCAATCTTCTTTTCGATGACCGACGGAACCGCCAACGCACAGAAAGGGGCGACGGAGACCGATGCGAGTCATGCCGAAGACGCGAGTCGTCCTTCGGATGCGCCGGAAGCATCGAGTGCTCCAGAAGCTTCAACGCACACGGCCCCCGTAGTGTCATCGGCTGAACAGGCCAAGGTGTTGCCGCGTGCAAAGCGTTCCCCGGTGCATCTGGCCCCGCCGACGATCCCGGTCAGCGCCGCCCCGGCATTTTCGCTTTCGGGATCAGATGACCCATCGAAAAAGCACACGCTTGCTCAACTGGACACTCCTGTGCAGTTGGCACCGATCGTCGACTTCAGCAAACCGCTGCAGAATTCACTGACCGATGGCGGTCCCAGCTCGCCCTCTGAATCAACGGCGAACGCGCCCCAAGTCGCCTCTGACGCAACGGCAGAAGGCCAGTCTCGGACCGACGAACCTCCGGCCGAGAAAGGCCGCGTCGCCGCGATGACTCCGCAACCGGCAGGTGAACCGCCGCGAATCACGCGCCCACGTCGGCAAGCCATCGCCGTGGTCACGCCGCCAATCGCCATCGAGAACGCGACCGAAAAAGGCCAGACGTATCGGCCAGCCGTCGCCGCAGTGCTGCAAGATCCACTGACGAACCCGGGTTCAATGACCGGTCCGACGCCGCCGGAGGGCATGGACGTGTTGCTGCCGGAACTGGATCCGGCGGAATCCATTGCCGCCGATGAGACCGTGCCGCCGAAATCGCCCGAACAAGATTTGTCGCATTTGGAAGCCGCCATCGCGGAAGCCGCTCCCCAGACGCAACGTCCTGAGGTGAGACCAGAGCTCCCGGCGCCCGTCCTACCCGCGCCGATTCCTCGCCCCGACGTTCCACATCTCGCCGCTGAAGCACAACCCAGCCGGGAAACGCCCTTGCGGGATCCGGTACCGACACCCGCGTCGTCGCAGGTCGCCGGCGAAAGCAATCTGGGTAGCGGTTCGCCCGCCTCCCCGACGCTGGATGTTCGACCCAAGCACTTCGCCCGAGAGCCGGTCCATGGCCATTCGGCTGTGCCAGCCAAACTGGCCTCGTCGCGCAGCATGGCAACCGGTGCGGTCCAGCCGCCCCAACCGCCAACTTCCGACGCGCCCAAAAAGCCAGTGCGTCTGCAATTGGCGCGAGCTCAAGTCCGATCGATGACCATCGGCGGACGGCTGCGACGGGTCAGCATCGCCAACAAAGACGTGTGCCAAGCATTCGCCTCCGGGCCCAATCAACTGAAATTGATTGGAACCGGAACAGGTTCGACGGAATTGACCGTCTGGGCGGATGTGATTCCCGGCGAGCCCACTCGGATGCAAATCTTCCAGGTGGAAGTCGGCGACGACATGAGCTCGCACACCGATCGAATCGCCGATCAGACGGCTCTGCTGAATGATTCGATCGACAAGGCATTCCCTCAAGCGAGCGTGATTGTCACTCGCACTGAGAACAACCTGGTGGTCTCCGGAGTCTGTGCCGACGAAGAAACGGCGATGCAGATTCTGCGCCTGGTGAGAAAAAGCTGTCTGGTTCCCGTCGTCGACGAACTGGAAACGCGTTAAGCGGGCAAACCATTTTCCAGCTCGCCGGTAAAGCGGCCGAGCCAAACCCATTCACCCATGATTCCACGCGGCATCGATCCGCTTTGTAAGTCCACGAGGTTCGACATGAACATCCGTCTGATCCACACCGTTCTCCGGCATCGTGCCGCCACGGTATTGGCGCTTGCAGCCACGGCCGCGATGAATCTGGGCGGTACGGTAACATCGGCGCAGTCGCTTGCGGACAGCCAGCTGATCGATGCCGAAGTTGCCAATGCGGCAGCATTCGGTCCGGGGCCGGCCGCAAGTTACTCTGCCGGAACCGCATTCGGATTGTCGCCGGGAACGCGCGTCATCCAGGCATCGCAAGTACGTACCGCCGCGGATGTGACGCCCGGAAGGTCATCCGTAGCCGCACAACGTCCAAGCGGCCCACTGGCGCCCGGAACGATCGCCCAAGCCGTGGGCGTCAGCGACGCAAACGAGCGGGGCGCCATCGCTCAGGTCGGCTTTGGTTGCCGAAGTTGCTCCCGATCGAGTTGTAACGGCGGTTGCTACTCGGGTGGCTACTCGGGCGGCTACGCCGGTGGCTACGGAGCATCGATGAGCGGTGCCTCGTACGGATCGGCCTGTGGCGTGCCCTGCGATCCCTATTGCTACGTCACCGTGGAAGGGCTGTACATGAATCGTGGCGGCGACGACGGCTTCTCCTACACCCGCAACGTGGTCATGGACGACTTCGATTTTGAATTCGCCCCGCGGATCACGATCGGTCGTGTTCCCGACTGCGTCAACGGTTTCGAATTCACCTGGATCGGACAACTGGATTGGGACCGCAGCGTCTCGGTGGTGGATCCGGGTGAGGGAATCCAGTCCGTGTTGGTTGCCGCCGGCGACTTGGACCCCAGCCTGGTCGCTCCCTTCCAGAACTCCACCTATCAAGCACAGACCTACAGCAGCGAATACTCCAGTTTCGAATTGAACAAAACGTTGATGGGCTGGGACGTCGTGAAGCTGCTGATCGGAGGTCGGTACATCAATTTCGACGAGGACTACCGATTGACCGGTTGGGGAAACCCGGGCACCGGATTGATTACCAGCATGACTGAGAATGATCTGATCGGGGCCCAAGTCGGCGTTGACATGCTGTACCCGGTCGCACGGCACCTGTACACCGACCTGCGAGGCCGCGCCGGTGCGTACCTGAACGTCGCCGAATCGGACGTCCGATTGTACAACCAGGCCGAGTTGGCGATCCGAAACCAGGACGACGATGTCGAACTGGCAGGCGTGTTCGAAGGCGGTGCCGGACTGCGGTTGCAATGCGGTGAGATGTTGTCGGTCCGCGTCGGCGGCGAAATCTGGTACATCGCCGGGTTGGCCACCGCGTCGGATCAACTGACGCCGCGTGTCACTGAGAACTTCGGTCGCAATGTCGACATCGACGACGACATCTTCTTCGTCGGTGTGACGGCGAGTGCCGAGCTGAGATTCTAAGGGCGTCGCGCCGCGGTTGCCCGACGAGGTAGCCACCGTCGCCAGGCGGTGGACCTGATCCCCGCCCCCTGTCATCCCGCGCCCGCTTTGGTGGCAAACAGGGCTTTTCTAGCAAACAGGGATTTCCTGGCGCTTTCCTGGCGAGCTTTGCTTGGGCACGGGTTTGCCACACGCCGGCACGGTCCGGCGAGGCTCTGACGGCGATGCCGGCCTTGATGGCAACCGGTGGATCAGGACGGTTTCTTTCCGACCTTCTTTTTCAACCAACTCTGCACGCTCCGTTTTCCCTCGTCGGCATGAGCAGGGTTCTCCGGTTGCGGGACCGCGACGGACGACTCCGGCTGGATTTCGCGTGCCCCGCCACGCGGGATCTCACGGAGACAATTCGGGCAAACGACCGGCGGTTTGACCACTCGACGCGAGCACCCCGGGCAGAAGTACTGGATCTCTTTGCGTGATGCAGCCTCGAACAGCCCCCCGACCTCGTTGGCAGGGAACCAGGCGGAATCGTTTTTGCGTAGACGCGTGTCCGGTTTGATCTCGCCCTTGCGAACCAATCCGAGCAGTTCGTGAGGACTGAGCGGACCAACCTCCGTTTGCACGTTGCCCTCGCGTCGCTGTAAAAACCATTGAGACACTTTCGGGATCGCTCCAGGGAGTTCTCGATCTTTGCAGGCGAAGCCGACCATTCGCCTCGATCCGACGCGCCCGTCCCGTTGGGGGTAGCGGAATCGTCTGGTCGCCTGTCAAGTTTAGCAAAATGTCGCACGGTTGCATCGAAATCTCGCGGGCTTGCGTGCCCGGTTCGTTCAACGGAATAATGACGACCGTCAGAATCCTCCCACCGAACGGCCGCGCATGCGTTGTCCATTTTGCCACCGCGACGAAGACCGCGTCCTGGACACCCGGACCGCCGAGGGCGGCTACATGGTGCGGCGAAAACGCGTCTGCACCAGTTGCAATCGCCGATTCGCGACGGTGGAAAAGATCGAACAGTTGTCGGTCCGCGTGGTCAAACGTGACGACACCCGCGAACCGCTCGATCGCGAAAAAATCCGGCGAGGCATCGAACGTGCCTGCTCCAAGCGGCCGGTGACCAGCGAACGCATCGAGCAAGTCGTTCAAAGCATCGAATCAGAAGTCTACAACGACTACGACACTGAGATCCCGGCCAAGGAGCTCGGTGAAATTGTGATGCGGCACTTGGCCGCCTTGGACGAGGTCGCCTACATCCGATTTGCCAGCGTCTACCAGGAATTTCACTCCGCGGACGATTTCATCCGCGAAGTGACGCGGTTGACCAAGCTACCCGCGGCGCAGCGATCGTGACCGCCCGCACCGGTATCGGCGGCCTATTTCTTCGAGCGTGATTGCATCCACCACGCGTACTCTTCGATCGTGACCGTTCCGTCTCGATCGACATCCGCATCGGCCGGGCTCATCAGCATCGACTTCCACTCACTGGCCGTCAGCTTGCCATCCTTGTTTTCGTCGTAGCGACCAATGATGCGCTCGGCGTAGCGAACCATTTTGTCATCCACCTTGCCCACCGGGCCCGGACTGGAGGAACCACCGCTGCCAGACGCCATGGACGATCCGGCGGCGGAAGATCCTTGGTCATCATCGCCATCGTTCCCTTGCTCCACCGCCTGAACCGCTTCGCGGGCCGTGATGATGCCGTCGCGGTTCAGATCCGATCGGAAGAATTCCTTGACGGCGGCGTCGTCCCACTTGCTGGCGAACTCGGACATGTCCACCTGGCCGTCTTGGTTGGCGTCCTTGTCGGTGAAGAACCCTGGCAGTCCTTCGGGCAATTCCTTTCCTTCGGTCGGCCGGTAAGAGCGGCGACCGTTGTAGACATCGGGCATTTCGACTTCGCTTTCTCCGTCACGATCGCGGCCGCGTCGCCGCCGTTCGCGTTCTTCGTCGCGACTGGCCTCGATACTCTCGCGGCGTCGCGCGTAGCGGACGGCCAATTCACGTTCCGTCAGCCGTCCGTCTTTGTTGCGGTCGAAATCCATGGGGTTGCCCGACATTCGGCTGGACAACTCATTTTCGGTCAACACGCTGTCTCGGTTGCGGTCGTAACGACGCAGGGTTTGGCTGGCTTCACGCAAATCATCGTCCGTCACAACCACCGACAGCATTTCCGCGGCCGGGCCGAAACCGGACAGCGGCGTCAATTCGGCTACTTCGCCGAAACCGGGAACCAGCAGTTCCGGCGTCAGCCCCTCGTCTTCGGAGCCACGCGAGGATCGACGGTCGTCGTCGCCGCGACCTTCACGCATTTTCTCAAACGACTCAGTGACTTTCTTGATCGAAATCGGTTGCCCGGGTTTGATGCTCGGATCGGCCGATTGCAGCCGTTGAATCAGAAACTGCGCCGGGCCCTGTTGTTCGTCCGGGTCCAGCGTCCCGTTGCCGTTTCGGTCCAGCCGGCTCAAAAACCCACTGGGATCGAATCCGCCGCCCGGACCGCCGCGCGAGCCACGACCGCCGCTGGGAGGCCCGCCGCGAAATCCGCCTCCGGGAGGGCCGCCTCCGGGAGGGCCGCCGCGGAATCCGCCGCCACCTCGGTCACCGCCCCGATCGCCACCGCGTCCGCCGCCATCTTCATCGCCGCCGCGCCCCCGAAATCCTCCGGGAGGGCCGAACTGCGCACGCGCCAACTCCGCTTCCCCGATTCCCAGGAGGCACACGACAATCAACGGCAGAAATTTTTTGGTGTTCATGTCTTTTAAAACCCCGCAAAACGCCGGAGGTTTCGCCATTCTAGGTCGCCGCACCGGCCCGCCGATCGGTTCTCCACCGAATTCCCGACGACGGCGGAGGGCGTGGAAGCATGATCGTTACCGGTGCCGGCCTGAAGTGTCAAAATCGACGGGAGATGAGAGCAGGCCGGTCAACTCCCCCCAGCCTACCGCCTGCGGGCCGTGGATAAAGAAATCCTGATCATTTTACCGGTCATACGCCCAAGAAATCTTGTCTTTGCTTCGGGGGAACCGCATCCCAGTCAACCGATCAGCGTGCGTCCGACCATCACGTGACCCTGCGATCGCCGCCGCTGGCGAGAAGCGGATGGAAACCTCTCACGACCGCAAGCAGACCCCACCCGGAAGAGGGTAAGATGCACCCAGGGGCCGCGGCAGGATCGGCCGGCGGGGTCCTGGCGCGTGCGGTGCCCAGCCGGGAAGAAATGGCCCATCGTTCTTTCAAGCGAGAGCGATCCACCTAGACACCACTCGCTGACGTGACGCCCGTGCGTTGCCGCGCCGGAGAGGCATCTTCGGCATCCGCACCTTGGGCCGTCGCCTGGAGCTGCTGACCGATGCGAAATTCAGATCAGCTTGAACCCGAAGTCGATCACGAGTTCAACCGGATCCTGGAAGACTACTTCGACGCGATCGAACGGGACGATGGCGTGGACGTGAACACGTTTGTCCGCCGACACCCCGAGTACGAACAGGCGCTGAAGTCCTTCTTTTCGGACATCAGGAACGTTCGACAGTTCATCGACCGGAATCGGATCACGGTGGGCGCTGGGGACGATCGGTCGGTCGCCGACCCCGCATCGCAACAATTGCCTCGCACGGCTCAGTACGTGGGAAAGTACCAGTTGATGCGAAAGCTTGGTGAAGGCGGCATGGGAACCGTGTACCTGGCGTTTCACACGGAGCTGGAAAAACGGGTCGCGATCAAGTTTCTGAACGATCACCGTGGGCGGGACACCAACGCCGTCAAACTGTTCCGCAAGGAAATCAAGGCGGTCGGTCGGTTCGATCACGAACACATCGTCCGCGCGATCGACGCCGGGAAGTTTGACGAACTTCATTTCTTGGTGATGGAATACATCGAAGGGGCGGATCTCGCGGACTTGCTGAAGTTTTGCCCCCCGTTGCAAGTGAGCGAAGCCTGTGAACTCGCGCGGCAGGCAGCGTTGGGATTAGACCATGCGCACCAATTCGGATTGATCCACCGCGATATCAAGCCCTCCAACTTGATGCTGACGCCTGCGGGACGAGTCAAGGTGCTGGACCTGGGTTTGGCTCAATTGAATCAGCCGTTCACGCAGAGTTCAGAACTGACCGTCGACGGCCTGCGGATGGGGACACTGAAGTACATGCCGCCCGAACAGTTCGATGATTGCCACAGCGTCGGCGCGACATGCGACATTTACAGCCTGGGCGTGACGCTGTTTGAGCTGTTGCGCGGCAAGCTGCCGTTGAGCGGATTGCACCGCGGTGTCGACTGCTCCAGCCTTCAAATGCTTCGCAATGACATCCCCGACGATTTGATTTCGCTGCTTGAATCGATGACCGAACTTCAGCCGTCCGAGAGAATTCAGTCGGCCGGTGAAGTTGCCGATCGTTTGTTGCGATGGACCGACGGTCACGACTTGCCGACGTTGTTTGAGATCTACCGCCAGCGTCGCCGCCAGGGCGTCGTGCCGGCAACCGCGGTCCCGCCAAAGGTCGACACATCGACCTTGCCCTCGAATCCGACGTCGACGGCCAGCGTGTTTTCCGTTTGGTTCGCAGCCGCCGCCGCATCGGTCTGTGTGATTTCGGCATTGGCCTTGTTATTCCAGGCCAATGGGCTGCTGAGCGATCCGCATCCGGTCGCCGCCTCAACGTCCGCGACGCTGAATGTTCGGGTGGAACATGGCGTCTCGGGCAACGCCGTTGTTCCAAAAACCGTCCTGTTGGAAAGCGTGATCACCGGGGAAAAACTGGAGGTCGACCTGGGGGCAAACTCCGTTCCGACGGGCGACTATCGCTTGCTCTCGGACAGCTGGACCGCCGCGACTCCGGAGACAATCACTTTGACCGCGGGCGCCGTCACGGAACTCTCACTGATCCCCAAGCTGCAGAACATCCAGTACCCCGAAATCCCAGATCACGCTGGTGCCTACGTCCATTACAAGGCCCAGATCGTTCCGGCCGGCGGCGATGCGAAACAGGCGCAGGCGTACCATGTTGTTTTTCGCAGTCTGGAAAGCGAACAAATCGAGGGCGTCGACTATCGCTGGATCCAGGCCGAAGTGGGTAACTCCGATTACTGCGAAACCGCCTGGTTGTTAGTCGACACCGAACTGTACGACAAGGAAAAGACGCTTTCGATCCGAGAAGGTTTCATCCAGGCGGAACTGCCGCTGGAGGAGCGCAACCTGACGACCTTTCTGGGACCGCGCATCGCCGTTGCCTGGAGCCATCGCGAAGACCCTTTGCAACAGGTCGCCGACGACTGGGGTTTTCAGTGGCCCGCCAACCGAATCAGCATGCAGTCGCTGTTGGCAATGATCTTCGACTTGTCGCACCCAGCCGTTCCGGCACCGATCAGCAACATGCGCAATCTGCTGGGGGCTTCCACCGAAAGGGTCGTCGAGTTTTCCACGTTTAGCGAAGGACTGGAAAAAACGTCGTGTTTGAAAATTGCGGGTCAACCGGCCGACCTGTTCGACATCGAGCGGCAAGTGAAGTACGAAATCAAGCGGGGACGCTACCCTCACGAGGTTCCCTTTGGCTATCTGCACGTCATGATCCAGGATCCGTTTCAGACACTAACCCTGGAGCGTTCGAAGGGCGGATTCGATGGCGTGGTGCGTTTCCCCGATTTGGAACAGCTCTCCGCCGAGTCCTTGAAACTGACGCAACTGGCGTCTCCGGAAAGCGACGACATCACTCGCGCGACGCTCCCGGAGACCGAGGGTGATTGGTCGCGACACCGGGGCAGCGTGCGGTTTGGAAGGCATCCCGAATTGACACTTTCGTCGACCGTCCGAGCAGGCAAACTTCAGAACATTGACGGGCGCCCGCACCGATGGATTGAAGTTGCCATCGAAAGCGGATTGACCGGGCAGCTGCTATCCGCCGAACGTGTCAAACTGCTGATCGACGAACAAGCCTACCAGCAGCAACGGCAATTCATCGTCCGCAAGGGCTGGCACGAGCTGGGCTGGGAAGTCTACGATTTCCAGGACGGCGATTCTGCGTTGACGGAACAAATGCACTGCTGGATTCACCGCCGGCCCTCGCATCCGCGGCTGACGGTGCACGAAGTGCTCTCGATGTTGTTCGACGCCAAGTTCCCATCGGCCGGGCGGTTGCAGGATGCCCGACCCTCGCTGGCCGGTTTGATCGTCAAAGCCTCCGCCAATCGCACCGCCAAACGATGCGTGATTGAAACGCCGGGATCGGCTCAGAAAAGCTTTCACGGTTACCACTGGACCGTGACGCCGCCGGAGACGACGCCGGAAAAACAAAGCGTCACCTACGATCTGTATCGCAGCCAGGAGGTGCCCTTCGGATTCGCGCACGTCAGGCTGAACGTCCCGGGTCAGTTTGAGGTCAATCTGGAGCTGCTCGATTGCGGATCCGATCTTGCACCGTTGACCGCCGATGAGGCTGCGTTGGCCAAAACCGCAAGGGAAACGCAGGAAAAGCTCAGCCGTGCCGGCGTCTTCCAATGGTCCGTGGCCGGGCAGAAGCGAACCATCGGCCGCTACAGCCACTATCATGCCGGAGACGTCGTGATCGATACCTGGGGCCCGGCGACGATGGATCGCCTTCCACCTCTACGTGAGTTGGCCATCCCGTTTGAACAGCTTGACGAGCAAGCGAAAAGATGGATCGCCGACAACCAGATGCGGACTTGGACCAGCACCAACGGTGAGATTTCGCAACGTGCCTTGCTGGACGCCGTCATCGATGCCAAAACGGTGCGTCTGCGTTACGACGACTTCAGTCTGCACCTGGTCGACACAACGCGATTGTCAAAGCAGGACAGGGACTACGTCGATCGGCAATGGTTGGCTCACCGACCGCCGGAAGTCGACAAGAGAAAGCCGCCGATGCTGTCCTTCTTTGGCAATCGTTAATCGGATCGTCGCGTCAGTCGACCAGTTCCACGGTCACGGCATCGAAATCCGCTTGACCGGTCGCGCCGAACAAGCCCACTCGCAAGATCGCTTCGCGGGCCTGGTGAGGAATGCGGACCAACCGGCTGTGGGTACGCCAGGGACGGGATCCACGAAAAGGCCCCAAGTGGAAGGTTCCCAAGTCTCGCCGCAACTCGTCGTAGAGGCTGATCGCGATCATCGGCATCGCATCCGAGGTCGGTCCCTTTTCAATGCCCTCGGTGCGGACCATGCCGCTCAGGCGGATTTGAGAAACTTCGCGGCCGTCGATCGCGATCCCCTGCAACAAGTGACTGTTCCTGCCGGGAGTCTCATTCCGAAACCTCGCGAAGTGCTCGCCTTGCGGCGCCCGATCGTCCGGGCTGCCCGCCTGCACCACTTGGCGGCCGTAGTACCATCCCGGAACAAATTCGGACAGCGAAGCCTCGTCACCTTCGGGCAGCGTTTCGAAGTCACCGTTGACCGCCCCCGGGTTGGCCGGGTCGGGCAGCACGGCTCGCGTTTCTTCGGCGGCGCCCGTCATCGGCACAAACAACGTCGGACGCAGGGCCTGACGTTGCAATTCGCCGTCCAGCTTGACCATGCGGTAGAGGGTTTGTTGGTAACGTTGGCCCACCGGAATCACCATCACCCCGCCTTCGGCCAGTTGATCCACCAGCGGTTGCGGGACCGATTCCGGGCTGCAGGTCACAATGATCTTGTCGAACGGTGCGGCATCGGGCCACCCTAAGAAGCCGTCACCGATTCGCGTCGAGACATTCCCGTAGTCCAAACGCGCGAGGGTTTCGGCGGCTCGCTCCCCCAATTCCCGAACGATTTCGATGGTGTAGACGTGATCGACCAGCGGGCTGAGAACCGCGGCCTGGTATCCGCTGCCGGTCCCGATCTCCAACACCTTGTCGGTCGGCTGGGGATCCAACGCTTCGGTCATCAGCGCGACGATGAAAGGGCTGCTGATTGTTTGGGACTGTCCGATCGGAAGGGCCATGTCGTAGTAAGCCCGGGGCACCTGACTCTGGGGCACGAATTCATGCCGGTGCGTCCGTCGAATCGCATCCAGAATCCGCGAGTCGGTCACGCCCGCGGTCGCAATCCGCGTCTCGACCAGTCGATCGCGAGCCGCTTGAAACGGATCCGCCGCGGCGGCGCAGGAAACCAGGCAACAGGCCAAAGCGAAACTCCGGCAAGGCCGCGAAGCGTCAAAAGAAACCATCATGTGCACTTCCATCCGACCCGACTGTTCGGTGACCGACAGCGGATCGAAACTTACAAGGGGAAAATAGTGTTCGGTGAGGATATCGGTGAAGACCCGGGAAGGTTCGATTCCACTCTCGTTTCATTCGGATCTCAGCTCATCCAGATCTTCGCCCGGGAACCGATTTGACATCGCCCCCGGAAACGCTTCGAAACGTGCCTCCGCGGTGGCTTTCACGGCGCGGGTGGCCAGAAACGTCGCGGTCCTTTCAGACAAAACATCCTTGCCGCCCCATCGATCTTCCATCAAGTCGGTCAATTGAAATCCGGCATCCAGTTGCCCGCCCAACAAATCCGACAGCGAGTGTCCGAAGTCGATTGGCCGTTGGGGCCCCAGTGTCCGATCACGTTCCTCCGGCGGCAACTGCAGATCGCTGTACGGGATCGAGAACCGGATCTTCAGTTTTCCCCGATCTCGTTGCACCGCGTCGAACAAGAAATTCACCGGCAGCATCACCCCGGTCAGCAGCACGCCGCCGGCACGCAAGACCCGCGCCGCTTCTCGCCACACCGGACGCGCGTCGGCCACGAAGTTGACCGAACAGGGATTCACCACCATGTCAAAGGACGCATCGGGGATGCTGCTCAAATCAGCCATGTCCGCCAGAACGGTTTCCAGCGGCAGCGAATGTTCCGTCGCCAGTTGCCGATCGATTGCCAATTGTCCGGCACTGAAATCGACGACCGTGACGTCGGCACCGGCGGCCGCAAGCAGCGGCCCTTGGTGCCCGCCGCCGGCAGCCAGGGCAAGCACCCGGCGGCCCCGCACCGACCCCAGCCACCCGGCAGGTATCGGCTTGCATGCGGTCAGCCGGATCGAGAACTCTCCGCTTCGGGCCGCTTCGATCTCCGCTCCGCTGGCCGGCGTGAACCACTTTCGCCCCTGGGCCGCGATATTATCCCAGGCGGTACGGTTAAAATCAGTCGAATCCAAAGAAATACCGCTCCGGAACGGTCAGTTGTCGGCGATTCGATTCGCCCAGGCACCCATTCTTCCAATACAATGTAGTTCCCACCCCAGGCGTTTCGAAACCGTGTGCCGCCAATGACGCCGGCACGCATCGCCTACCCCTGGCTGACACGGGTCACCCGCTCGGCCGTCGGATTTGACTCCCCCGGTCACCACGGACCGCTGCCGACCGAATTTGATTGACTTCGTTGCCGATTTCCACCAACCGATCGGCACCGCAGCGGTGATCGTCAGGTCAGCCAGGCGAGATCGTGACCGCGATGCCCGACGGCAAGTCGGCCCAAAACACCGAGACACCATCCGACAGGTTGCGTTGATTGTCGCAACGACGTCGGCTGGACTCAGCGCCTCCTCCCAACCGATTCACGATTTGAAACCCAGGATTCAGGCCCCGCCATGTTGAACCTGACTGCCCGAGGATCCTCCCACACCTGCAACGGCGTCCGACGTCGCGACTTCCTGCAAGTCGGCACCCTGGGCGCGATCGGATTGGGGTTGCCCGAGTACTTGGCCGCAGCGGAACGCGGTGCCGTTGATCCGGCAAAGGACAAACGGTCGTGCATCATGATTTTCAATCTGGGCGCCCCCAGCCAGCTGGACACGTTCGACATGAAGCCGGACGCGCCGGCGGAAGTTCGTGGCCCGTTCAAGGCGATTTCGACCAAGGGCGATTTCCAGCTGTCCGAGATTCTGCCGAAACATGCGGAGATCGCCGACAAGTTTTCCATCATCCGCTCCTGTTACCACACGGCGGCAGCGGTGCACGACGCGGGATGGCAAATGTTGCAAACCGGTCGACAGTTCACCGGGGGCGTCAATTACCCGCACGCCGGTGCGGTCGTGCAATACATGCGCGGTCGTCGAAGTGACCTGCCGGCGCACGTGGTGCTCCCCGAAACCATGGGCCGCGGCGGCGGAAACTTGCCCAACGGACAGGCGGGCGGGTTCCTCGGCAAGGCCTACGATCCGTTCGCATTGATGGCCGATCCCAGTGAGGAAAACTTCAAAGTCCCCGATCTTCTGCCGCCAAAGACTCTGGGAGATGTCCGAATTGATCGGCGACGTCGCATGCGTGACGCCGTCGAAGGTCGCATGAAGCAGCTGGAGGCGACTGAAGCAGCCCACATGCTGGACAAGAATTTTGAATCGGCCTATCGCCTGATGAACAGTCCCCAGGCACGCCAGGCCTTTGATCTTTCCCAAGAGCCCGACCAGGTCCGTCAGCGATACGGCATGAATCGTTTCGGGCAATGCTGTTTGCTGGCACGGCGTTTGATCGAAGCCGGTGTTCGCTTTGTCACCATCAACACGTTCCTGACGGTGTTCAACGAGATCACCTGGGACATCCACGGCAGTAAACCGTTCACGACAATCGAAGGCATGAAGAACATCGTGGCCCCGATGTACGACCAGGCGTATTCGGCGTTGCTGACCGACTTGTCCGATCGCGGCTTGCTGGACGACACCTTGGTCTGTGGCCTGGCCGAATTCGGACGAACCCCCAAAGTGAATCCCGCCGGCGGCCGCGATCACTGGCCCCAATGCTTTTCAACCACGTTTGCCGGAGGCGGTGTCCGGGGCGGACGCGCCATCGGCGCCAGCGATCCGATCGGCGCTGTTCCCGCCGACCGCCCGACGCAGCCGGGAGAACTCGTGGCGACGATTTTCCACGCGCTCGGTCTGGACCTGCACGCGGAGATCCCCGGCCCTGGTGGGCGCCCCTTCCCGCTGGTCGACTTTGGCATGCGGGAAGTCGGGGAGTTATTCGCGTGACACGTTCGCGCGTCACGCCCCCCCTGCGTTTCCAATTGAACGCCCAGTCGATTTTTCCCCGCGCAATCCGAAGCCGATCTCAACATGCTTCCTTTCAACCAATCTCGCTTTCGCTTTCCTGATCCCCGCTGGATTCTAGCGCCGCTCGTGCTGCTGGCCGCCACCGCCGCGGCGGAAGACTTGAAGTTCGAAGTGCTGCCTCGCGAAATCAAACTGGACAGCGGCGAAGCCCGTCAGCGGGTCTCCGTGGTCACGCGCCGCAACGAAATGCCTTCGGCGATGGTTTCCCCGTCCGACCTGCAATGGACGGTCAAGGACGAATCCGTCGCGACCATCGAAGGATCGCTGGTTCGCGCCGTGGGAAATGGAGTGACCGAGTTGGTGGTGCAGGTGGGTGACGAAACTCGATCGGTGCCGATTGTCGTCCGCGGGGTGGAAGCAGACCACCGCTGGAGCTTCCGCAACGATGTTCAATCCATCCTGGCCAAAGCGGGATGCAATGCCGGCGCTTGCCATGGTGCCTTGGCTGGCAAAGGCGGATTCAAACTGTCTTTGCGGGGCTACGACAGCGACCAGGATTTTTTCACGATCACTCGTGAGGCGCGTGGTCGCCGCATCGAATTGGCCGACCCCGGCAGAAGCCTGCTGTTGGCAAAACCAACCGGCGCGTTGCCGCACAAGGGCGGCTTGCGATTGGATCCGAACTCTCGCGACTATCAGATTCTGGCCGAGTGGATCGCCAGCGGCGCTCCGCGGCCGACTTCCAGCGATGCCCGGTTGACGGGAATTCGGGTCTTGCCCGCCGTCGCTTCGCTGGCTCCCGGTGAACAATCGCAAATCCTGGTGCAAGCGAACTACGATGACGGACGCGTGGTGGACGTGACGCACTGGGCCCAGTATTCGTCCACCGATGAAACGGTCGCCAGCGTCGATCAAGACGGCGTCGCCACCGTCAACGGTGCCGGTGAAGGCGCCGTGCTGGTCTGGTTCGGAAGCAAAGTGGCCTTGGCCCGGATGACGGTCCCGTTCGAATACGAAGTTGACGCCGAAATCTACGAGCAAGCCCCGCAACGAAATTTCATCGATCACGAGAACCTGCAACAGCTGCAAACGCTGCACCTGCGCCCTTCGCCACGCTGCGACGACGAAACGTTCCTGCGTCGATCCACCCTGGATACCATCGGCCGACTCCCCACTCCGGAACAACGCCAGCAGTTTTTGGCCTGGGACCCCAGAACGCGCCGAGACCAATGGATCGAAAGGCTGCTTGCCAGCGAGGATTTCGTCGCTTACTGGGCCTACAAGTGGTCCGACCTGCTGCTGATCAACGGCACGCGACTGCGTCCGGTTGCCGTCAAGACGTACTACGACTGGGTCTACCAGCGCGTCAAACAGAACCAACCCTGGGACGAATTCGTCCGCGAGATTTTGACCGCAACCGGCCGAAGCGATGAAAACGGTGCGACCAACTTTTACGCGTTGCACCAAACGCCCGAGGAAATGACCGAGAACGCGTGCCAGGCGTTCATGGGGTTGTCGATCGGATGCGCGAAGTGTCACAACCACCCGCTGGAGAAATGGACCAACGACCAGTACTACTCCATGGCCAACCTGTTCGCGCGGGTGCGGGCCAAAGGCTGGGGCGGAGACGGACGCAACGGAGACGGTATCCGGACGCTGTACGTCGCAGCCACCGGAGACCTGATTCAACCGACAACCGGTAAGCCTCAACCCCCGGCGCCCCTGGACGCCCCGCCGGTCGAATCGGATAGCAGCGAAGACCGGCGCGAAGTTCTGGCCGCCTGGATGACGGACCCGGACAATCCGTATTTTGCTCGCGCCATTACCAATCGCGTCTGGGCCAACTTCTTCGGGCGCGGGCTGGTGGAATCGGTCGATGATCTGCGATTGAGCAATCCTGCTTCCAATGAATCGTTGCTGGATTCGTCCAGCCGTCACCTGGTGGACGCCGGCTTCGACTTGAAGCAGCTGATGCGGACGATTCTGCAAAGCGAAACTTACCAGCGAAGCAGTCGTCCGCTGGATCAAAACCGTGCCGAAGACCGTTACCATAGCCGGTACTACCCCAAGCGTCTGATGGCGGAAGTCCTGCTGGATTCGATCGACCAGGTCTTGGAAACGTCCACGACATTCAACGAAATCGCGTTTCCCGGCGCCGACCGCCAGAAAACGGATTTCTATGACAAAGGCACACGCGCAATCGAACTGTACGATGCCGCGGTGAACTCCTATTTCTTACAGACGTTTGGAAGAAACCCTCGCGAGATCACCTGTGAATGTGAACGCAGCGAGGAACCAAGCATGGTGCAGGTGCTGCACCTTTCCAACGGCGAAACCCTGAACCCCAAACTGGCGGCGGATCACAACGTGGTGTCGCGGCTGGTCGCCGAAGGAACGCCGGAGCGCGAAATCATCGACCGACTATTCGTCCGGGCGCTGGCTCGAAAACCGGAACCCGGCGAACGGAAACGAATTCTTGCGGTGCTGAACGAATACTCCGCCGAAGAACGGATCACCGGACTTCGTGACGCCGCTTGGAGCATCCTGACGAGCACCGAATTCACGTTCAACCACTAAGCAGTACCGCGATCCGCCGTTTCGCGGCTGGTGAAGTTCCGGGAAGCCGTTTCCGTCGCCTTACGTCGACGGCAGGGAGCTTTCATCGCTTCGCGAGCGGAGGTCATGCCGTTTTGCTTCAACTTCCTTCGCCTTAACAGCTGCATTGGAAGTACCAATGCTTCGCCAGCTCGGCTACTTCGCAGCCGCGATCACTTCGTCACGGGCGAAGCGAATTTCCCCGCTGACCAAGGCATGACTGACGCGTGACATCAGTTCCATCCGCTCGAACGGCGTGCTGTTGCAGTTGGAGCGGAATGCGTTCGGATCGACGGTCCAACTTTCGCGAGGGTCGATCACGATGGCGTCGGCCGGACGCCCGACTTGAAGGGTTCCTGCCTCCAACCCGGCGATCTGCGCCGGACGAGTTGCCATGCGGTTGATCAGCGTTGGCCAGTCAACAATCCCCGTTTGCAGCAGTGCGGTCACGCTGGCCGCCAGCGCGGTTTCGAGCGCCGAGATTCCGAACGGCGCTTGATCCAAGTCGTTCATCATCTTTTCGCGGCTGCGAGGCATGTGCCCCGACTGGATCGCGTCGATGGTGGTATCGCGGACCGCTTGTCGTAGCGTTTCGACATGTCGTGGACTCCGCAGCGGAGGATGCACCTTGAATCGAGATTCGTAGGTGCGCATCACGGCGTCGCTCAGCAGCAGGTTGTGCGGACAGCAGGATGCGGTCACGGGGATGCCGCGATCCTTCACGCGACGCAGCATGTCCACCGCCCCCATCGTGCTGACCGGTCCGACATGCAACCGTCCATCGGTCGCTTCGGCCAGACGCACGTCACGGGCCACGGCCAAATCTTCCGCCTCGGTCGGCAGCCCCTTCAACCCCAACACCAACGACACTTGGCCCTCGTGCATCACCCCGCCCGTCGCCAGCTCCGGCACCTCCGGCCGGTCAAAAATGGGCCGGTCCAGCATCCGACAGTATTCCAGCGTGCGTTTCAACAACGCATCGTTGGGGACCGCACGGGGCGCGTCGCTGAAGCCCACCGCGCCGGCCTCGGCTAGCAGCCCCAACTCCGCCATCTGTTCTCCGTCGCGTCCCTTGCTTAAACATCCCAGCACGTGGACGCGGGCACCACGTGCGGTGGTCGCCTTTTGACGAACAAACTCAACTGCCCCGTGAGAGTCGATCACCGGGTCGGTGCTAGCCGTGGCCAGAATCGTGGTGAACCCACCGGCCAGGGCCGCGTGCGAACAGGTGTGGATCGTTTCGTCTTCCTCATAGCCCGGTTCACGGAGTTCGACTCCCAGATCAACCAAACCCGGTGTCACCAGGCAGCCCGTGGCGTCCAACCTTTGACACTGCTCGGGAAGATCGTCATCGGATGGATCCAACGCGGCAAACATTCCCTGCTGGATCAGCAAACGACCCACGCGGTTCAAATTCTGGCTGGGATCCACCAGCGTTCCGTTTTCAATCAGAAGCGGACGGTTCATACAACGCTCTGGTATTCAAGTCCGGTGTGCGCGCGTTTTTCGTCGGCGGCCGCAAGCAGATACAACGCTGCCATTCGGACCGCGATCCCATTGGTCACCTGTTCCAAGATGACCGAGTGCGGTCCGTCGGCGACTTCGGGCGTGATCTCGACGCCGCGATTGATTGGCCCCGGAGCCATGATCAGGATGTCATCCTTGGCTCGCTTCATCCGACTGGCGTTCATCGCGTACAGCGCCGCGTACTCGCGGACGCTGGGAAAAGGGCGTGCATTCTGTCTTTCAAACTGGATGCGAAGCAGATTCAACACGTCGCAACGGGGCAGGATCTCATCCAGCCGGTGGGCGACTTCGAATCCGATTTCCTGCCATCGCTGGCTGACCAAGGTCGGCGGGCCGCAAATGATGACGTGGGCGCCCAATTTCTTCAGACCCCAGATGTTGCTGCGCGCCGTCCGACTGTGAGCGATGTCCCCCACCAGCGCAACGGTCAGTCCTGCGAAAGATCCACGATGCTGCCGGATTGTCAACAAATCCAGCAAACCCTGCGTGGGATGCTCGTGCGGACCGTCGCCGGCATTGAGGACACAGCAGTCCAATTCACGCGACAACAAGTGCGGAGTCCCGGGCGTCTGATGGCGGGTCACCACCCAGTCCACGCCCATCGCTTCGATCGTCTTCGCCGTATCGGTGAACGTTTCTCCCTTGGCAATGCTGGAACCGCTGGAACCGAATTCCACGGTGTCGGCGCCCAATCGTTTGGCGGCCAAAGAAAAGCTGTTCCGCGTCCGCGTGCTATTTTCGAAGAACAGGTTGGCACACGTTCGCCCGCTCAGCAGCGGAACCTTGCGGCGACAACCCTCCGTCGCATCCTTCAAGATCTGCGCGACATCCAGCAGTGTGACCAGTTCATCCTCGGACAAACGTTCCAAATCAAGTAAATGTCGACGATTCCAACGTTCGACGTACGGATCCAGATCTGGAATTTCAGTCATTCGGCTTCACTCACTCGCTTTGGGCGCATCGAAGAGATGCCCTGCGAAGTCGTAACCTAAACGATCGTCCGCGATTTCGCGAGCGGCCCCGGCACCATTTTTGAAGCCGCCACGGGAGCCAGGCTTTCAGCCGAATTGACGTCCTGTTTTTGCCCGTTTTGGCAGCTTGAACGGAAATCTACGGCGCCCCCACCAGGACAGGCAACCTCTGACTCGGGGTTGTCGCGCACCGACAGGGCCGATCAACCGACGGGGCCGATCAGTCGACCGCGGCGACGGGGCGACAAAAGGCCAACAGGGCCCACGCGACGATCCAGGCGACGCCCCCCAACGGCGTGACCGCCCCCAGCCACGGTGTGTTGGTCAGCACCAACAAGTACAGACTGCCACTGAAAAGAACGATGCCCGCGACAAACAGGATGGCCACACCCTGCAGCACGCGTGGACGGCCCGGTCGAATTCCGACCAAGGCCAAGAGGGCGACCGCGTGCACCAAGTGATAGCGGGCGCCGGTGTCAAACTGTGCGAGTCGTTTCTCCAGCAGTTCAGCCGACGCCCCACGGTCTTCCAAAAAACCCGACAAGCCATGTGCGCCGAAGGCCCCGATGATGACACCGCTGGCACCGGCAAGGGCAGCGACAACGATCAGCCAACGGACAGCCGACGAACTCATGTCGATGCGAGCTGTTCTTCCACCGCTCGCAGAAGTTTGTCCATTTGAAACGGCTTGCGAAGATAAGCACTGACACCCAGCAATTCCGCGTAGGCTTTGTGCCGGCTGCCTTCATTGCCGGTGATCATGATCACCGGAACCATTTGGTCGGACATCCGACGCAGCTTCTCCAACACCAGAAAGCCGCTTCGCTTGGGCATCATCATGTCCAAGATGATCAGCGAAGGTGATTCTCTTTCGGCCAACGCCAGCCCCTGATTCCCGTCACGGGCAATCACGACTTCGTACCCTTCGCTTTCCAACGCGTAACGGACCGATTCGATGATCTCCGCATCGTCGTCGACAATCAGAATCTTCGCCGGGGAATCGGCGTCGTGCTTTCCCACGGACTCATTACCGGAGGTCAGTTTGTTTTTTTGATCGGTCATCAATCAAGGTGCGGGCAACGGATCGGCGGGGACACTGCAATCGGGTCTGATTCGAGGAAGGTGCAGCGGAAGAATCAAACGCCGACGCGGGGAGGGCAAGGCGGGCAATGAAAACGACCAACGCAGGTCAGTTCTCAGAGAATGAGGTGGGACTGGAATCCCAAGGATTTATCTTTGCGACCGGGGCGCCGCCGACCACGTGGTCCATCACCCACTGGTTCAGATCGGAAAGCACCACCGTGTTCATCTCGTCATCGTTTCGGTACTGCCGAATTTCAATTTGCGATCGGACATTCATCACAAACTGGATTTCTTTGACCAACGTCTCCTGGGAATAGTGGTCACCCTGAATGGACCACTGCCAAAGCATCGGAAGACGTCGCTGACGAAGCTGATCCAGGTCGATCGTGGCCCCGCCGACTCGCCCCAGTGTACCACCGAGCGAGATTGCCGCGGCAAACATTTCAGGATTTCGCATCGCGATTTGCATCGCCATGGTGCCGCCGCGCTGATAGCCGGCCAAGACAATGCGGTCCGGGTGCACGCTGTACTTTGAAGTCGCCGCACGCACCGCGTGCAGAACGCGTCGCTGGGCAACATCCATCGCGGCGGAACTGCTGTGCCAGTCAAATCGATGCCCCGCGGCATCAATCGCTTGAGTCCCACGAACGCCCACGCCCAAATAATTCCGCGTGCTCACGTGCGGCATCACGTGACATACCTGGTTCTCGTTGAAACCGTCGCTGTGCAGCCAGACGATCAACGGGTAGCGGTAATTCGGTTCGTAGCTGAGCGGTACGAAAAAGGTTTCGCCGGCCGGAGCGGATTGCAAAACCGATGAGCATTCACCGTCCGATTCGTCGCAGGACTCATCGAAAGTCCCATACGACGCAGGCTCCTCAAGCTCGCAAGAATCATCCGCCGAGTCGTCGGCAACCGAGTTCCAAAGCAGGGAAGCATCAAATCGGTTCATAGGAAACCGGTGCTCATCTTGAAGGCGTGGAACTAGATTGGAAACCATTCACCAACGTTGCCCGCTCAGTCGATCACCATCGGACTCGCCAATCATGATCAACACCTGGCACTTTTGCGAACAGTTTTTTTGAATCGCCGTCACCCCGTCGGCGTTCTCGGTTCGTCTCGTGCGCCGGTTCGTTTGGCCACCGCCAACACCCCGAAACGCTCGCTCACGACTAGGCTACAAACGTAGGGTTGGCCTATCGGATGTGTCAACGCTGAAGACAACAAAGTCACAACCAAAAACCAAATTTAACTGGCGTGCCAACCGAATCAAATTTGACTTGAAAGTCGGCTCCGTTCGCACTCGCGGCGCACCCCGTTGCGAACCACAACCCGACACCCGCTCGGTGAGCGACACCAGCTTCTCAACAACGCGAACGCCCACATCGTCTCCCTTGCGCAGGACATTTTTGCGAACGAACGTTGCTCATCGAACAAGCGTGGACAACGTTCTTCCGCGAGACGAGGCGCCCCCGCAAGACCGCTTTGCTTTATGACGGAAAACCGACCGCTTCTTGCCAGCGGCCGAATATTGCTATCAATCGAGCGATGTGCGTCGAACGCTTGCTAGTCAGCTCATGCCGAAAGCAATTCGTCCATCGTCGCCACCAATCCCTTGACGGCATCGACGCTCTTTTGGAAGTCGGCCTTTTCAGCGTCGGTCAATTTCAATTCGATGACCTTCTCCACACCACCGCTGCCCATCACCACGGGCACGCCGACATAATATCCACCAACTCCGTATTCTTTGTCGCACAGTGCAGCGACCGGAATCAGCCGCTTCTTGTCCTTGACGACGGCTTCGACCATCTGGGCACACGCCGCTGCCGGGGCATAGTAGGCGCTACCGGTTTTCAACAAGGAAACGATTTCCGCACCGCCCTTTCGCGTGCGTTCGACAATCTCTTCCAAGCGGCCCGCATCGATCAGCTGTGTCACGGGGATTCCGCCCACGCTGGTGCAGCTGGGGATCGGCACCATCGTATCGCCGTGACCACCCATCAGGAGCGCGCTGATGTCTTCCACGCTGACCCCCAGCTCCATCGCCAAAAAGGTGCGATAGCGAGCCGTGTCCAACACGCCGGCTTGACCGCAGACACGGGCGGGATCAAAGCCCGTCACCTTCCACATCTGCTGGACCATCGCGTCCAGCGGGTTGCTGACGACGATCACCACGGCGTTCGGGCTGCTCTGTTTGATCTGCTCCCCGACACTGGTGACAATTTTGGCATTGGTGCTCAACAAATCATCACGGCTCATGCCCGGCTTTCGCGGAATCCCCGCCGTCACCACGATCACATCGCTTTCTGCGGTGTCGTCATAACTGGTGGTGCCGACGACGTTGGAATCGAAACCCATGATCGGTGACGATTGCATCAAGTCGAGTGCCTTGCCGCGCGGCATGTCTTCGGTTGCAGGGATGTCCAATAAGACGATGTCGCCCAATTCAGCGGCGGCACACCAGTGGGCACACGTGGCTCCGACGTTTCCGGCTCCGATGATCGAAATTTTTGCGCGGCGCATAGCAGGATTCTTTTCAAGAGGGTGGGGAACGGTGCGGGTTCAGATCACAGCGCCCGCTATCGTCCCATTGCCCACGCCGGGGTCAAGAGGACGTCGGATGCATTGCGGCGGTCCCGCGCACAAACGGCTCCTCCGACAGGACCACCTGCCGAGGACGGTCCGGCCCGCTTGGCAATTCGGACCGCTACTGGCGGGGAATGTCAATGCGCGCCGGCGGTTCGCGCGCTGCTCTGGCCGAGGCGTCCTGGGCCGCATTGCGCCGCGTCCACAGAAAAATGCCCACAATCGCGGCAGCAATCGCCGCCGCCAATATGTATCCCAGAATCGCCACCTGCTGCTCGGGAAGCGGAGCAAGCTCCAGCGGCTCCCAGTCCGCAACGACCACCAGCGGGGCGACTTGCTTCCCGCCACCCTCCCGCGTCATGAACTCGCTGCTGTAGCTCCACAACCGATAATAAAAACCTTCGATCCGCACCGGCTGACGGATCATCGCGGTGACCGACCCTTGCGTCTCGAGCGGCTGACGAATTTCCGTCGGCAACTCCACCGATACCAATGAGACCGGGTAGATGCCGCTCATCCGTATTGGCTCCCCGGGCTCACCTTCCGGACGCTTCAATTCGACAATCGTGTCCCCCAGGTCTCCGCTGGCATCCACCTGATAATAATGATCCTGTCCCAACTGACGTTGTCGCCCCGGATCGGTCACGTCGACGCGAGTCACCCGCACCGTCGAAACGCTCATCGTGATCCAATCTCCGTGGTGCGATCCTGAATCCTTCAACAGTTCGATCGGATCCATTGGCAGGGCTGCCGGAACGACTTCTTCCGCCTCAGCCCGCTGGCGAAGTTTCTCCGCAGCACCTAGCAAACCGTAAAAGGCGTTTCCATCTTCGGCCCCCAGCGTGTGCCGGTCTCGCTGCCGGGCGGTATCCACCAAGCTTAGATCCACGCCCAGGTCCGCCAGCAGCTTCCAGCCCGCGGAATCGGATGCGGCCGGAAACCAGGACACCTGTCCGCAAGCCAACACCGGCGCCCGCTGGTGATTCGCCAGCACCACGCCGATGGATTCAATCCGGTCACCCACGGCCGCGTGCGAACTGATTTCGGGAACGAAAAGGGCCGACGGCGTGACCGATGGCCGACTCAGGCCGGCTTCGTCCGAACGGGGAGCCAACCGGATTTCGTAGAAGGATTCCATTTCCAAGTAAGGCGCCAGGTTCTCCGGCACGCGATAACGCCGCAGTTTCTCGATCACTCCTTCGACGGGGTTCGCGTCGCCGACCTGTAGCTGGTCCAATCCCTCGTAGACACGCTCACGCAACTGGGCCGGGTCGACGGTGCGCAGCCGGTACAGCAACTTTGCGACGTCCTCGGCCTGTCGGAGATTCTCGATCGGATAGCAACTCTCCAAACGCTGCTGGTCGAACCCACCGATCAGGTCCAGCGCCGATTGGGCCCGGGCGGACGAAACCACCCACGCCATCGCGATCAAGACAGACATCAGGCTTCGACGGAATCCGATGGTTCGCATCACGGGTCCTCCCGCATGTGGTCCAGGTCTAAATCAAGTTGCCCCTGCGAGCGCAGCCTTCGCGTTCGCCGCTGGTCCAGCTTGGCCCGGTACATCAACCCCGCAGCGATCACGATCCCCAAAATTGCGGCGACCACCAGTCCCATGCTGCGCCAAGTTCCCTCGGATTCATCTTCGCGCTGTGAATTCGAACCGGTCGCCGAAACCGAATTGTCCTGTTCGTCGCGCACCGCCGTGACCCGTCCGATCAATACCGGTGCCAGGTCCGCACCAACCGAAGATCGATAGGGCAACCGTTTGACGAATCTCCCCACCGCAATCAGCCGTCCTTCCGGGTTGCCGGTGTCCTGCTGAGGGATCCACCGCCCTTCGGAATCCAAATGGGTTCGCAACGCGTCGGGCAACTGCGGGGTCACCAATGCGGTCGGACGAATTCCGCCATCCTCGGGAACGATCCACAACGTCCAGTACTCGGTGATTCCGAAGTCGTTTTCTTTGGCCGCTTGCCGTTCAGCCATCCCAAGCCGGCCAACGACCTTCACCCTCTGACCCCGATAGACGTCAGGCTGTTGAAGCAGCGGCAAGGTGCCTGTCTGGACGGCACCGTCGCTGGTCAGCGTGTCCACCTGAGACAATTGCAGATAAAAAGCATCGCTATCGGCCCCGGCCCAGAAAGTTCCATCAACGACTCGACGCAGCGCCGCGGAGTCCAGCGCGTCAAGCGTCGGCTGCGACCACCAAGAGATTTGCGCCCAGTTGGGCAGAGAATCCGATGTCCACGCATTCAGGTCGCTGATGACGCGTTCCGACGGGGCCGCTGAAGCGTCGCCCCCGGCCTGCTCGATCAGCAACTGCTTCGAACGTTCCAACGTGTCATCGTCGATCGGCCGTTCGCCGTCGGCGACTCCCCGGCGCAACTGCACCAAGCCCTGCATCCATTCCCGTTGCATCGCGAGATCCATGGCAGCGACCCAGCGGCCCGCATCACTCCAAGCGGCCCGCGTGACTTGATCGGGCGCCGGCGAGTCGGCTTGGCCTGCTTGGCCGGATGGGCTTGCTTGGGCGACTCCGCCAGCGAGCGATTCGGTCACCACCAGCGTTTCGTTCGCTGTGGTCGTCCACGCGGCCCCATCGGCGGCTTGAGCGAAGTCCCCGGGCGGGATCGGAGTCCAGGCGGCATTCGGGTCGACGAAAAACGATTCGTACAAACCAGGCTTGCTCGCTTCGCGTATGACCACCAGGACTAGCAACAATGCAACGCACAGCCGGATCATTTGGCGACCCGGGCTGCGGCGACCTGGGTTGCGGCGACCGCGCTGATCGGAGTCGCTTCGGACACGATAAAGGCTGGAATCGTTAAATTGCGAGGGGATTCGCATGTCTGCTCCGACGAGACGCGGTGGTCGCGCTTGTATGACGGATTATCCGTCTCTACTCTAGATTGTGCGGCGTACGACCGTTCCAGCCAACCTCTTTCGCAATACTTCTTCTCTCTCGCCCCCCCTGCGGCATGACGAAACTGATTCGCGCCCCCGGTTTTCGATTGGTTCTGGCCCTCGCCGTTTCGTCTGCATGCCTGACGCCCGCCCTACGCGCCGAGGGAGAACCGGCCGAAGCCTTCATCAAACAGCTGCGAAACGCTGGCTACTTCGACACCGCGATCGCGTATCTGGAACGTGCCGACCAGCTCCCCGGGGTCGACCCGTCCTTTGTCGCCGCGATCCCCTTGGAGAAAGCCCAGACTTACATCGACATGGCGCTGCGGTCGCGGAACGCCGAAGCACGCGACGAAGCCTTTGCGAACGCCGAAGCCGCGTTGCAACAATTTCTAACCGACGGCGACCACCCGCGGGCGTCGGAGGCCAGGCTACAGCTGGGCAAGCTGCAAATGATCCGGGCCGCCCAATTGCTCGCCGGAGAGCCCGACCCAGCCAAGCAGAAACAGGCCAAGCAGAGCTATCTGGCCGCGTCAAAGACCTTTGACGGAATCGTTGGTGACCTGCGTCAGAAATTGGAGCAGATGCGTGGACAGAAAATCGACCCCGCGACCGATCCCCAAGCCGCCGCGCTCCGCGACCAGTACCGGTTTGAGTTCCTGCAGTCACAGCTGAATGCCGCCGAGGCGATCACGCTGGCTGCCAAGACCGACGAAGACCCCGCGAAGAACGCCAAGTCACAATTGCAGGATGCGGCCAAGCGGTTCACCGAGCTCAATGAAAAGTACGCCAGCTACGTCCCCGGGGCGTTGGCATTGATGCACCTGGGCCAAGTGAACGAACTGCAGGGCAACGATCAGGCGGCGATGGACCGGTACCTGGAAATGCTCGACCAGCCGGACGCCGCCCCGTTGCGGGATGCCAAATTCCTAGCAGCCAGCGGACTGATTCGCCTGTACCTGAAATCCGATCCGCCCAAGTACTCCAACGCGATTGATCGCGTCGGAGGGTGGGTCCGCGAGATCCGGCCCAACGAAGAATCCACGCCTTCGGTGCAGGAATTCCGAATGGAGTTGGCCAAAGCCTATCTGGCAAAAGCGGCCGATGATTCCTTGAAAAAAGGTGAGATCGGCCGAGCCAAATCCGAGGGCCGACAACTGCTGCTGGCCGCCAGCAAGGTGCCGGGCCCGCACGTCGAACAGGCCCAGCAAATGCTGGCCGATCTGGGAATCGAGCAAGACACCGAGACGCTTCCCACGGCCGAGCCGCCGAAGAGTTTCGACGACGCGATGGAAAAAGCGCGCGAGGTGCTGCAAGTCACCAGTGACCTGGAAAAGGCGTTGGAGATTCTGGCCAAGCGGGATGAATCGAATTCGGATTTGCAACAGCAGAAAGACGACATCGAACAGCAGATTCGCGAATCGCGGTCGATCGGAATCCAAACGCTCCGCGCCGGTTTGGCGATGATCAATTCCGACACGGACAACGAATCGGTCAACCAGGCTCGACAAATTTTGACCTACTTCCTGTACCAGGACCAAAAGCACCGGGACGCCGCCGTCGTGGGCAGCTTCTTGGCCCGCAACGCCCCCGGATCCGACGTCGGACTCAAGGGCGGGCTGATGGCGCTCACCTCGCTGCAGATGCTGTTGAGCGAAGTCCCGGAGGAAGAAAACGGCGGCCTGATCAGCCAGCTGGAATCCTTGGGGGACTACCTTTCGAAAACCTGGCCGAATGATCCCCAAGCGGCGGCGGCCAAGGGAATTCAAATCCGGCTGATGCTGCAGAAGGACGACTTCCAAGGCGCCAAAGAGTTGATCGACCAAATGGCCGCCGGCAACGAACGTGCGATGTTCCGACGGTTGCTGGGCCAGCTGCTGTGGAACCAGTCGATCATGACGCGATCTCAGAAGAATGATCCGACCACCGCGGACCGTCTGGTCGGCGAAGCGAAAGCAAGTCTGCAGGCGGGGCTGGATGGAATTGAAGGCAACCTGGTTGAAACGGAAGGCATGCAAGCCGCCGCCGTGTTGGCGAAGGTTCACCTGTTGCTTGGGGAATCCTCCGAAGCGCTGAAGGTGTTGGACCATCCCAAATATGGTCCTCTGAATCTGCTGGGAAAAATCGATGCGCCCTCGGAAAACTTTGCCGGCGACGTCTACAGCACGGAATTGAAAGCCCTCGTCGGCCAAATGCTCAACAGCCAGGATCCGGGAACGTATCTCGATCGGATGACCAAGACGATGGAGACGCTGCGAGAATCGTTCGACGGACCGGAGTCGCAAACGCGATTGACCCAAACGTACATGCGACTGGCGAGCGACCTGCGAGAGCAACTCGATTCCGCCTCCCCGGCCAAGCGGGGCAAACTGATCGAAGCGTTTCGCGAGATGCTCAAACGCATTTCCGACTCCACCAGTGATCAGGCCACGCTTCGATGGGTCGGACAAACGTTGATGTCGATGGGCGAATCGCTGATGGAGCCGGGACAGAACAAAGCCACCGGTCAGGCGGCCGATCTGATCTCGCAAGCGGCCGAAACGTTCAAGTCACTGGACAACACCGACGACGTGACCACCGCCTACCTGTTGGCCCGATCGCAGCGGCTGGTCGGTGAGTACAAGGACGCGTTGGACGCGTTGGAAAAGATCCTGGTGGACAAGCCGACCATGCTGGATGCCCAATTTGAAGGTGCCCAGGCGTACGAATCTTGGGCCGGCGAATTGAAACCGGCCGTCGCCTACAAGGCCTACACCGCCGCACTGACAGGCGCTCGCCCAAACGATACCGACAAGCAGAACACCATTTGGGGCTGGGCGAAAATCAGCAAGCAGACCAACCGCAATCCGGCCTTCAAGGAGAAATTCTTTGAGTCTCGCTATCACGTCGCTCTGTGCCTGTTTCTGATGGGCCGCGCGGCCGATCGCGACTCGGACATCCGCAAAGCGATCAAGGACATCAAGCAAATCGCGACGCTGTACCCGGAGATGGGCGGTCCTGCCCAGCGGGGCAAGTACAACGCCTTGCTGAAAGAAGCCCAGCGAGCGGTCGGCGACAAACCGACCGGACTGGAAACACCATCGGCTGCTTCCGGTTCTTAGTCCCTTGCCCCCCGGTGAACGCGGCACATCACTTCACCGGACCGCCAGGACCTATCACTCGGCGGTCACCCGGTTGCCCGCCGCAAAATGCCACCCTCAACGCCAACGCTACTCTCATCCTGCCTCGCATCCGTTCCATGATTCACTTCAAACTTGCTCGTCCCCTGACGCTCGTTCCCTTCCTGGTTCTTGGCGCCCTGATCGGGACCGCCCACGGCCAGTTGGATCGCGTTTACACCGTGGGCAACACCAACGCGTCGGCCGGGACGGTGACGCAGGCGACCAAGAACGGCGTGCAGCTGAAGACGGGTTCGAATACCAAAGACTTTGACGAAAACGAGATTCGCAAGATCGCATTCCAAGGCGATCCGGCGGAACTGACGCGTGCGAGAGAATTTGCGGCGGACGGCCAATACGAGCAAGCACTCGATGAACTGGAGGGGCTGAACATCAACGGGCTTCCTCGCGACCTGATCAAGGCCGACGCAACCTATTACAAGGTGCTCTGCTATGCGAAGCTGGCCCTGGCGGGACAGCGAGACCGCAACGCCGCCATCGCGGCGGCTATCGATTTTGCCAAGAATCATGGAGACTCCTACCACTTCTTCTCGGTCGCAAGACTGCTGGGCGATCTGGCGATGGCGACCGGAGCCCATGACAAAGCCGTTCAGTACTACGGGTACCTGTCACGAGCCCCCTCGGCCGAAAAGAAGATCCTGTCGCGCTACCTGACCGGCTTGGCAATGCTGGAGAAGGGGGACGTGCCGGCCGCCGAGAAGGCTTTTTCCGACGTGGCATCGGTCGACGTCCAATCCACCGAAGCACTGCGGCTGAAGACCCTGGCGAAAGCCGGACAAGCCGTCGCGCTGGCCCAAAGCGGCAAGGGCCAGGAAGGTTTGAACCTGGTCAACTCGGTCATCTCGCAGCTCAATCCGACCGATATCGAAATGGCCGCCCAGATCTACAATGCTCAGGGAGCCAGCTACGAAGCATCCGGTGATATCGAGGGAGCCATCATGGCGTACCTGCACACCGAGTTGATGTTTTCCAGCCAGCCGGATGCGCACGTCAAGGCGCTCCAGCGCCTGGTCGAACTGTGGCCCAAAGTCGGGCGGACGGAACGGGCCGCTGAAGCCCGCCAGGAGCTGCAGCAACGCTACCCCGGCTTTGCCGATTGAGCTTCCGGCGTTGCGAACACTCGGATCGCGATCGCCCCGCTTGCCGAATGCTTGACGTGGTAGCCGGCGCGGCATGGCGGCACGCGGAGTGCCCCGCCGCGCCAATCTTGCTACAGTACCGGTGCTCGCGCCCTGCGGCGATGCGGCAAACGATGCCGTCGGAAAGCTTCGATGCAGCCGCCGACAATGGCTCGGTCGCCTGATTTTTACCCGTGGACATTGGCTAAGCGTTGGCCGATTTCAACCCTTACCGTCCCTCCGAGCCGTCGGAAGCAACGGCAGGACCGTCGCCGGACGACGGTCCACCGACGGAGCATGCGTTGGGGGAATCACGCGTTGTGCCGTGGGCGGCAGCCTGGTTCTTCTTTATTCTGCTGAGCTATTCAGTCGTTCGGCCGGTCCGCGAAACCATGGGCGCCATTGCGGGCACGATGCAATTGCAAGGCCTGATGCTGGTCAGCTTTTTCGTGATGCTGGTCGCCGTGCCGATCTATTCGGTGCTGGTCAATCGGCTGCCGCGGCGATGGCTGGTGCGGATCGTTTTCCACTTTTTCTGCGTTTCACTGTTGGCATTCAGTGTGGCAATGAACGCGGGAAGCGAATCGCTTCGAGTCGTGGCAGCACGCGTGTTTTTCGTCTGGGTCAACGTCTTTGGCCTGTTCGTCACCAGCGTGTTTTGGTCCGTCCTGGCCGATTTGCTGTCCAGCGACCAGGGGAAACGTTTGTTCGGACGGATTGCTGCCGGTGGTACGGCGGGCGCCATCGCCGGATCGTTGTTGACCAGTCAAATTGCAACACGCGTTCCGACTGCCTCATTGCTACTGCTACCGATCGTCACGCTTCAGCTGGGACTGTGGTGCGCGTGGCGTCTTGAACGCGTGGTGCGATTGTTGCCAGACGAATTCGGCAACACCGGCGGCCAAACCGGCGATCAGCCCGCCGCCGGCGGATTGCTGGACGGCATCACACACGTTTTCAAGTCTTCTTATCTGGCGCTGATCTGTGTGTTTTTGGTCTTCGTTCAGGCGGCCGGAACCCATCTGTATTTTCAACAAGCGGAAATCGTCGCGGGTGCGATATCGGACCACCAGGAGAAGATGGAATTCTTTGCCTACATTGATTTCGCAACGCAGTCACTGACCTTGATCGCACAATTGGTCATCTCCGGCCCACTGCTTCGACGCTTTGGCGTCGGACTCACGCTGTTGGTGCTTCCCGTCGTGTACCTGGTCTCGTTCGTGGCGTTGGCATTTCACGGAACGCTTGTCATCTTGGCGGCGGCCATGGTCGCCGCGCGTGCCACCGGCTACGGGATCACGGTCCCGGCTCGCGAAGTTCTGTTCACTGTTGTCAGCCGTGAAGACAAATACAAATCAAAGAGCTTTATCGATACCGTGGTACTGCGCGGCGGCGATGCGGCGGCCAGCCAGGTGTTCGGATCATTGCGAAACCTGGCCGGATTCAGCTTCGCGACTTTGAACGTTTGGGCCATTCCGGCCGTCATCGTCTGGGCCTGGACCGCGCTGCAACTTGGACGGCGACAAACCGAATTGTCACAACAGCAGAGCACTGAAAGTTGACGCTCGATAGTCTTCGTCGGAGATTCCGTTTCACCTTCATCGACCGAGTTGTGTTCCATGTTTCAACTGACAGACCGTCGCGTCCTGATCACCGGTGGCACGCAGGGCGTCGGCGCGGAGATCGCGATTGCCTTGGCCAAAGCGGGCGCGGACGTGCTGCTAGTCGGTCTGCAACACGACCAGGCAGCCGAGCAGACCCTGGCGGACTGTCGTCAACAAGGTGTGAAGGCGGATCTCCTGACCGTCGATCTTTCGCAATCTCCCGACCGGTACGTCGACGACCTGATCACACGTGCCGAGAAAACACTTCCGGGCATCGACACCCTGATCAACAATGCCGGGACCTATGTCGACGTCGGCTTCCTGGAGATGGATTTGCAGCGCTATCAACGGACCATGAACTTGAACGTGACCGCCGGATACTTCCTGACGCAGGCGTTTGCGAAACGCTGGGTCGCCGAAAAGGTCAACGGACGCGTCTTGTTTACCGGCTCCATCAATGGATTGTTGGCTGAACCGGACCACACCGCGTATGACACCAGCAAGGGAGCCGTTGCGGCGATGGTTCGATCGTTGTGCGTCTCATTGGCCCCGCATGGGATCCGCGTCAATTCGATCGCTCCCGGGCTCGTCCGAACGCCGTTGACCAATACCGTGTTGGACCAGGACAACGGGTTGCTTGAATGGATGCAGTTGCACACACCCAATGGGCAGGTTCCACCGCCCGAGGTCTGCGCCGGCGCAGCTGTTTTTCTACTTTCGGACGAAGCCAGTCATATTCACGGACAAACGCTGTATGTCGATGGAGGGATGAGCGTGTGGCAACAACCCGACCCTCCCGCAGACCACCCATGAACCACCCGCCGAACCGGATTGCCGCGGGCGAATCGATCGATCAACAACCGGCCCGGCGGTCCCTTCCTGATTCGGATTCTGGCGATCCTGCGATCTGTTGCCCCCCGCCGCCCGTCATTCCGGTCGGGTCGATCGAACCGGTCCCTGCGGAAGCTCGAGACCGGAACTATGTAGCTTGCAGAAGGCTTTGGCCACACCGGTCGGCGTTCGCGGAACATCTGCTACCTGCTGGGGCACCAAAATGTTTTCATTCGCAAAAAACAAAAAAACGGTCGAACTCTATCCCTATGTTCGGCGGATCTGCGATCTGACCACCCCAAACCTCGCAACAACCGTCACGGGCCGATCGGAAGACCGTTTCAATCGGGCACTGCCAACGCTGCTGTGTCCCTGGGACGACGGAGCACCGATCAAGGAAGAAATGACAATCTGTTTGACCAGTGACCTGTCCGACCGCGGCGTCCGCGTGATACTGAATCAGCCGCTGCGTCACGAGCAGGTGGTATTGGGATACTGGCTACAGTCGGTCGAGATGGTCGAACCCTGGTACTTTCTGGGCGACGTGCGCCACATCCAGCGACTCGGCGGCGGATACTGGGCGATCGGGACCCAGTTGATTGAATTTGCAAACAAACGCTATGGCCGCAAACTCTCCGAACTGAATCACACCGCGGCTCAATTGTTGCCCCCGAAAGAAGCCCCGTGCTAACTGAACAGCAACACGTTCAACTGCGGAATTCACGCCGGCGGTTGCTGCAATGCGTTTTGCAGTGGGCATGACGTCCCCGTGACCGGCCGTCCCTGCCGGTAGACCTGCAGCAACCGTTTCGACTCCGCCGCCAGCATCCGTCGGACCTCACGTCGCTTGCCTCGCACGCGGGGTATCTTCATCGAATCGTACGCGGTCGTCTGATGGCGCATCCACGCGATCACGGCCGACTCGGCACGACGCTCCACCGGGATCCGTTCGGTGCGCGCGACCGTTCCACTTCCCACCGGTGTGGCGTGAGCGGTGACCGCCCGCGCTAGTTGCTTGGCCAAATCGGAATGCACGGGGTCGAAGTCCAGGAACGCAACGACCGCGGATTCAAATTCACGGACGTAAGCATCCTGTTTGACTTCACGCCGCCGCAGATCCTGCTGGCGACGGCGGGCGTACTGTTCGGTGGAACGCTCGGCGTCCAACTTCTCCCGTTCGGCAGCAATCTGACGGCTGTCCGCCCAGACGCCACGGGAAAAAACGCGACGCCCCTTCTTTTCCTTCACCGTCCAACTGGGCCCGGCCGCTTTGACCCGACGCGTCAGTCCGGCATCCCCGGGAGCCAACAATTCCCAGCCCTCAGGGACTTGCCGAACCGAACCTTCGGCGTCGATGACTTGGCGGTCGGTCTTGCCCGGGGAAACGTTCAACGATTTGTGAGGCATCTTGGATGTCGGGGGCATCTTGCTCCAAGCGTTTTTTGCGGGTCATGAACAAGAGAAGGAATTCGGAGGACCGTCCCTTTCATCTCGGCCGATCCGGCAGGCATCGTTGTGCCACGAAGCCCGCGCCCAAACAACCCTCGCAATCTGAAAAGATCCCGAATCGGAACCGACAACTGCGATCGGATCGGACGACACCGATGCGTATACTGATGCTGAGATTTCGTCAGATTTCAATTCGCGCCGCTGCAACGGCCACGCTGCGTTCCTATTCCTGGCGTCCCAGAATGGAACCGATCGAACGTCCCTGTTCCCCGACACGCAACCGCGCCCTCCGTCGTTGAAGTCCTTCCCACGATGAAATCCTCGCCCGCAACCTCGCCCGAATTGAAATCCCGATCCCTCGGGATCGGAAAGAAGCTGCTTTTTGCCGTTGTCGCGACGGCGGGATTTGTGGTTGCGATTGAGTTGCTACTCGCCGCAACCATGCCCTCACGGCAGGCTTCGCTGGAAGATCCATATGTGGGATTCGCCGGCAGTCTGCCGTTGTTGGAGGAACAACAAGATTCAACCGGACGCGGTTTGGTCCGATTCAATCGTGCAAAGTTGGTGTGGTTCAACAACCAATCGTTTCTGGCCGACAAGCCGCCGCGCACTTACCGCATTGTTTGCCTGGGTGGTTCAACAACCTTCGGTCGTCCGTTTGACGATTCCACGTCGTTTTGCGGTTGGCTTCGACACCTGCTTCCCATGGTCGACGACGAACGAAACTGGGAAGTCATCAACGCCGGGGGCATCAGCTACGCAAGCTATCGGGTCGCGAGGGTGATGCAGGAGTTCTCACCGTACGAGGTTGACCTGTTCATCTTGTACACCGGACAGAATGAGTTTCTGGAGCAGCGCACCTATGGCGATTTGATGGGTCCGCCAACACTCACCGCACGAATTTCGCGGTTCGCGTTGGCCACTCATTTAGGACGATTGGCTTCGGATCTGGTGGAACGATTCGAAACACCGCAGGACGATGCCGCGAGCAAGACCCTGTTGTCCGGCGAAGTCGATGAGATCTTGAACCATACGATTGGCCCGGTCGATTATGACCGTGACGACGCCTGGCACCGTGGCGTGGAAAGCCATTTTCGCCTGAACTTACACCGCATGTGCGACATCGCCTCCGCTGCCGGCGCGAGGCTGGTGCTGGTCAATCCCGCTTCCAACTTACGCGACTGTGCCCCTTTCAAATCGAGTTTCGACGCATCCCTCAGCGAAGCAGAAACCGCGGCACTGTCCGAGCAACTCCGGCAGGCGAAGACTGCTCTGCAAGTCGGCGACGCCGAAGGCGGCTTGCAAAGGCTGATTCCGATTGCTGCCACCGATCCCCGAAACGCCGAGGTGCAATTCCTGCTCGGCAATGGTCTGTTAGCAGAAGAACAACCGGAGACCGCGTTGGCGGCAATGCAGAATGCGATCGATGAAGACGTCTGTCCGTTGCGCGCCACACGCCCGATCAAGCGGATTCTTCGTGAAGTAGCGCGGCGTGACGATGTGATCCAAGTCGACTTTGAAAAGAAACTATCCGATCACGTCGAGGCGGAGATCGGTCACCGCTGTCTTGGCAACGAGAGTTTTTTGGACCACGTCCATCCCTCGATCGAGGCCCACGGCCTGCTCGCCAGGGCGATCATCGCCGCGCTGGTGCGGGAGCACGTTGTCCAGCGGACTCCCACGACCGAAGAGGTTGGCCGGGCGGGACGCACCATCGAAGGCGGGATCGATCGCAGGGCACAAACGATCGCGTTCCGCAACCTTGCCAAAGTCATGCATTGGGCCGGCAAATTTGACGAAGCAAGCCGCAGCGCCCGCGACGCGTTGCGACTCTCGCCCACCGACCTGGAAAGCCGATTTGTGTTGGCCGACAGCTTGGCGAATTCGGGTCAGGAGGATGCCGCACTGGACCAATATCGGACGCTGTTTCAGACCGGAACCTTCGACCGAGCGTTGCTCCCCTATGGAGAACTGCTGGCCGAACGGGGGGAAAACTCTGCTGCCAAGGCCTACCTGATGGAAGCGATTTTCGCCACGCAAGGTCAGACTCAAGCCCACGCCTTTCGATCCCTCGGCCGACTGCACGAGCGGCTCGGCGAGGACGCCCTGGCCCAGGAATGCTTCGATGCCGCCGCCACGATTCAATCCTCTCCACCGAGCAGCGCCGCAAACAGGACTGCACCTCCGTTGGTCACTCCCTGACGCGTTGCAAAAATGTCAATTCCAGATCACTGCGGAAGCTGGACGTTTTTTTCGCGTAAAAAGAGCAGATGCCCAGCCAATCCGTTCTCCAAGCATTGTCGAGGGGTTGTCATCACGTCACACTAGAACGGCCGGGACGACTGCACTCGCAAACGGCCTAGGAGCCTCTCGATGACGAAATCGGGGCGGTTCCAGGCAACGAACTCCCGCCAGCAAGGAAAGGCTCGCCCGCGGTAGCCGCCTCTTCTTGCTCGATTGTTTCGAACCACCGCACCCCCGTTGGGAAGACGCACCAGACGGCCTGCCGGCGGGCGACGGAATGTGATTCCGCCGCCGGAAACCGGAACGCGGACCGATGTGCCCGCAATCTGCTGTCCGCGGCTGTAAGGTCGTCGGCTGCTTTCGCTCCCAACTCGATCGCTCCCTCGGGATTCGCTCCGCGCGCCCTAGGGATCGGGCTGCCCGTCCCGCCGGTCCAACGTGTTATGCCTTGAAGGGCGAACGCGGTCACCGGTAGACCGGGATGCCGTTCCAAACCTTTCTATTCGCCCCAGATTTGAATTCCTCCCCATGTCCGACGTCGCCACGCCATCGCCCGTCCTGCCTGACATTCAATCAACCGGGGATCGCCGCCGCGTCGCGATCAATAAAGTCGGTGTCACGAACGTGCGCTATCCGATTTCGCTGAGAACGCCGGGGAAGGGCAAAGGCAACGAGTTTCTCCACACGGTCGCGACGATCAACATGATGGTTTCGCTACCGCATCACGAAAAGGGCACCCACATGTCCCGGTTCCTGGAAGTACTTAACGAGTACCACCAGGAGCTGTGCAGCGACACGCTGCCGATGGTGGCCCATCGGATGAAAGAAAAGCTGAAGGCCAGGGATGCCTACCTGGAAGTCACCTTTCCGTACTTCATCGACAAGGCGGCACCGGTCACCGGCCAGTCGGGCAAATTGGACTTCGACGTGACCTTTGAATTGGCCAGCAACGGGACCGACGATTTCGTCATGACATTGAAGGTTCCCGCGACCAGTTTGTGTCCCTGCTCCAAAGAAATCTCGCAGTACGGCGCTCACAATCAGCGTTGCGACATGACCGTGAAGGTTCGAATGGCTGAAGGCGTGCACCTTTGGATCGAAGAACTGTTCGCGATCGTCGAACAGTGCGCTTCGACGCAGGTGTTCAGCGTGCTCAAGCGGCCCGACGAGAAATGGGTGACGGAAAAAGCCTACGAGAACCCGAAGTTTGTCGAAGACATCGTCCGAGACTTGGCCGTGGCGTTGAACAACGACGACCGAATCGTCTGGTACCAGTGCAGCAGTGAGAACTACGAGTCGATTCACAACCATAACGCCTACGCGTTCATCGAATGCGACAAACGCGAAGGTTGATCCAGTTGGCGGTGCGGCAACCCGACTGAATCGCAAAGCGAAGACAGCTCCCTGCTGTCGGCGCAAGCCGACGGAAATCGTCTCCGAATCTCACTCGCCGCGAAGCGGCGACAGCAACGCCGCCTGAGCGAAACGATTGGCAAGAGCGCTGTGTCAAGCGGGTATCGACCGTGGAGGTTATGCTGGTCGGCTCCGGTCTTCCCCACCCGCTGACGATTCTCGGATTCCCCCCATGCGTTTCACGCCCTTTCGGACGCTACGCCGCGTGCTTTTTCTTGCGGTTGTCTTGGCTTGCGTCGGCACCCCGGCCCAGGTGTCTTCTGCCGAACGCCCGAACGTTTTGTTTTTGATTTGCGATGACCTCAACTGTGACATCGGTTGTTACGGGCATCCCCAGGTCCAGACGCCGCACATCGACGCGTTGGCCAACCGCGGTGTGCGATTTGCCAACGCCTACTGCCAATACCCGCTGTGCGGACCGAGCCGGGCGTCGATGATGACTGGCTGGTACCCGGATCAGACTCTGATCCACCGCAACGCGATTCATTTGCGCGAGCGGGCGCCCCAGGCCCTGACCGTCGCACAGCATTTTCGCGACGCGGGATACTTGGCCACCCGGATCGGCAAAATTTTTCACTACAACGTTCCGCTGCACATCGGCACGGGCGGCCATGACGATCCCTACTCTTGGGACCAGACCATCAACCCGCGGGGGCGGGACGTCATCGACCAGGATCAGGTGTTTTCGCTTCGCCCCGGTCAGTACGGCGGAACGCTCAGCTGGTTTGCCGCCGAAGGCGACGATCAGGAACAGACCGATGGCATCGCGGCGGATCACGCCATCGAACGTTTGGAACATCATGCCGGAACAGGCGAACCGTTTTTTTTGGCGGTCGGCCTGTATCGGCCGCACACCCCGTATGTCGCCCCGACAAAATATTTCGACCTCTACCCGATCGACGAGATCAACGTTCCGACCGTCCCGGACGGTTACTTGGAAACACTTCCCAAACCCGCGGCGCAGTCGATCACTCGCAAGAAGGAACAAGTGAATTTGGATCCCGCCCTGGCGAAACAGGCGATCCAGGCATACCGCGCTTCGATCACGTTCGCCGACGCGCAGCTTGGCCGGATACTCGACGCACTGCAGCGATTGAATCTGTCAGACAACACCATCGTGTTGTTTACGTCGGACCACGGCTACCACATGGGCGAACACGGGCACTATCAAAAAACCACCTTGTTTGAGAATGCCACCCACGTGCCATTGATCCTGGCCGGACCTGGCTTGCACCGGGGCGGTGTTGCAGCGACGATGGCCGAGATGACCGACTTTTATCCCACCCTGGCAGAGCTGGCTGGGCTTCCGATCCCGCCGATGCTGTCCGGAACCAGTTTGGTGCCGGCATTGCAGGATCCGACGCAGGTGGTCCGAGAGTCCGCTCTGACGCAATTCGACGGGGGCTACAGTCTGCGAACGGCACGGTACCGCTACACCGAATGGGGCCCGGACGGGGCGGCGGGCGCCGAATTGTACGACCGGCGGGCTGACCCGGAGGAACTGCACAACCGGGCCGACGACGAAGACCTGCGGCAGGTGAGGACGCAACTTTCCGGGCAACTTCGCGAGCGGATCGACCAAGCGAATCGGGTGCCCGAAGGGTTCAAACGGACCGAAACGACGGTTCCGCGAATGGTCAAATCAAAACGCTAGGAGGTTAAACTGGGCAATTCGCGTCTGGCACCACCCATTCGCTAAACCCGACCCAAACGCGAATATGGTCATTTGTACAGACATTTGTGAGTGCCGCTTCGGTGGGAGGGCCGGACCGCAAGGTTGACAGTGACGCTCGGTCGCGGGTCTAAATGCGTCAGGGGCGTCGTAAAGAGACGCCATTTCCGACTATCCTGAAGGGTCGCGTTACGATCGCGCAAATTGTCATCTCCGGCGGGGCCGAAGGCCCGCTGGGCGGATTGGTGTCGATGCGATTGATTCACGCGGTTCGCGACATCCGAAATTGGCCGAGGGTCGACCGGTCTTTCTCTGTCGATTCGTTCCAGGGATGGGGGCTTGTATCGCAAGGACTCGCGGCATTCGACTCCAGGTTCCACCGCGCTCGTTGGTTTACTTCGTGGACTTCCAGCAATTCTTCGGCGACGTCGCCCCCCCGACAGACCACTACGTCTCGATCCTTGAGCACTGGGCAAACCACCGTGCCGACAGCGTCGCGTTTCGGTTCACCGATGTCGAAACGCTCGACCAGGCGTTCACGTTTTCGGAATTATGGGACCAAGTACGCGCGCTGGCCGGGTACATGCAAGGACGGTGCCGGATTCGTCCGGGCGATCGCGTGTTGTTGCTGTATCCGCCCGGGTTGGATTTCATCGTCGGATTCTTTGCTTGCCACGCGGCGGGCGCGATTGCGGTGCCAGCATTTCCGCCTCGTTCGAATCGCAAGGCGTCTCGGATCCGGTCCATTGTGGTGGACGCGGACGCTAAATGGGCCCTGACCACGACGGGGATCGCCGAAAGGTTGACCGGTCAAACCTGGCACGAGGATTTGGTCGGCGTTCAGGTTCTGGGGACCGACAGCCCGGCCTGCCGAGACCTTCCGCGCTACCGGCCCCAGGCCATCGATCCTTCCACGCTGGCGGTATTGCAGTACACGTCGGGATCGACGGGATCGCCCAAAGGCGTGATGTTGACTCAGAAGAACCTGGTCGCCAACGCCCAACTGATCTGGCATGCGTTTGAACCCAAGCGGGAAACGGTCGGGCTGTCGTGGTTACCGACCTACCATGACATGGGCCTGGTCGGCGGCATCTTGATGCCGCTGTTCCTGGGTTGCACCAATGTGCTGATGAGCCCGATGACTTTCCTCCAGCGCCCGGTGCGTTGGCTGCGTGCGATCACGAAGTATGGCGTCACCATCACGGGCGGGCCGAACTTCGCCTATCAATTGTGCGTGGACAAGATCGCTCCGCACGAAATGGAAGGATTGAATCTGAGCACGTTGGATATTGCCTTCAACGGCGCTGAACCGATCCGTCCCAATACGCTGGAAGCATTCCGCCAAAAGTTTGAACCGTACCAGTTCCGATCGTCCGCCAGTCTGCCCTGTTACGGGATGGCGGAAACCACCTTGATCGTCACCGGCGGCCCCAGCGAGCCTCGGCCGATCATGCAGTCATTTGACCGGACGGAACTGGACCAGAAACACGTTGTTCCGATCGCCGATGACAATCCTGCGGCACGCAGACTGGTGGGATGCGGTGCGGTGCTTCCGGGCGAGACCGTGCTGATCGTCGATCCGCAAACGTGTGAGCCGCTGGCCGAAGACCAAATTGGCGAAATCTGGGTCGACAGCCCCTCCGTCGGTGCGGGTTACTACAACCGCAAAGAAGCGACCGAACGAACCTTCAAGGCGATGACAACCGACCAGCGTGGTCCCTTCCTGCGGACCGGCGACCTGGGCTTTCTTTATCAAGGCCAGCTGTACGTCTCCGGCCGTTTGAAAGACATGATCATCGTCCGCGGCGTCAATCGTTATCCGCAGGACATCGAAGAAACGGTCGAACAGGCCAGCAGCGTGGTCCAGGCCGGCGCCGTCGGGGCGTTTGCGATGGAACACGACGGGCGGGAACAGTTGGCGATCGTGGCGGAAACGGTCCGCATCCGAGACGTGGATTGGGACTCGGAAATCCAAGCCATCCGCCGCGCGGTCACCCAGGAACACGACCTTCCGCCCGATGCCGTGTACCTGGTTCGTAACAGTAGCGTCCCCAAAACCAGCAGCGGCAAGATCCAGCGTCACGCCTGTCTGCATGCGGTCAAAGACGAAGAATTGAAACTGATCGCGAAATGGGTCCGTTGGGAGGAAGCGACCGGCAGCCCGTTCCTGAGCGATTCTGCGCCGATGATGAAGGCGGCCGCCAGCCGCAACGGCGAAGCCGTCGATGAAGCCGACATCAATCCGCTGGTCGTGGCGGCGATTCAATACCACGTCCGCAGCGTCGCCGGCGAACGGGCAACTCGGCTGACCCTGGAGACCAACATCGTTTTGGATCTGGGGCTGGACAGCCTGGAGCGTTTGGAGATTGCTCGCAACCTGGAACGCACGTTCGGCGGCCGGTTTCCCGAGCAGGTCCTGGACGAAATTGAAACCATTGGACAGACGGCCCTGGCAATTCAGCGATACCTTCCGCCGGGGGCCGACGCCCGCGCCGAGGCAATGCTTTCGGGCAACACCTCGATGCAACGGGCCACCGCCGACCGACCAGCCATCGACACACCCGCCCCCGAATCGCCGAAAGTCGAACCCGAAGACGACGTGGAGCAATTCGCGGAGTACCGACGGCTGAAAACCACGATGGAACAGATGCGGATGACTGGCGTTCCGAATCCGTACTTCAGCGTTCACGAGAGCATCGTGGCGGACACCACGATCATCAACGGGCAGGAACTGATCAGCTTTGCCAGCTACAACTACCTGGGCCTCAGCGGGCACCCCTCAGTCTCCAAAGCCGCTGCCGACGCGGTGCAAAAGTACGGCACCAGCGTCTCAGCCAGCCGGCTGGTGTCCGGGGAAAAGCCCATTCACGGCGAACTGGAACGAAAGATCGCCGACTGGATCGGTGTCGACGATGCCATCTTGATGGTCGGCGGACATGCCACCAACGAAACCACGATCGGCCATCTGGTCGGCGAAGGGGATTTGATCCTTCACGACGCACTTGCGCACAACAGCATCGTGCAGGGGGCTCTGCTCTCGGGAGCCCGCCGGCGGCCCTTTCCACACAACGACTATCAGGCGCTGGACCGAATCCTGACGGAGGTGCGTTCGCGGTATCGACGGGTGTTGATTATCATCGAAGGCGTCTACAGCATGGACGGCGACTTCAGCAACGTCCCCGCCTTCATCGAGGTCAAGCAGCGCCATCGAGCCTTGCTGATGGTTGATGAGGCGCACAGCTTTGGCACGATGGGAAAAACGGGACACGGCATGGCCGAGCACTTCGGTTTGGATGCCCGCGATGTCGATATCTGGATGGGCACGCTTTCCAAGTCGGCTGCGTCCTGCGGTGGCTACATTGCCGGCAGCAGTGCCTTGGTCGAATTGCTTCGGTACACCGCCCCCGGATTCGTTTTCAGCGTGGGAATGCCGCCTGCACAGGTCGCCGCGGCGATTGCAGCGTTGGACACGCTGGAGAAGGAACCCCAACGGGTCGAACGGTTGCGAGAACGCAGCAAACTGTTTCTGCGGCTTTGCCAGGAAGCGGGACTGGACACCGGTGCGAGTGAGGGGACTCCAGTGATCCCAGTCATCACCGGAAATTCCATGCTGGCGTTGCGATTGTCCAACCGATTGAAAGCCGACGGCATCAACGTTCAACCGATTCTGTATCCGGCCGTCGACGAGTCAGCGGCCCGATTGCGATTCTTCGTCACCAGCGAGCACTCCGAAGCTCAAATTCGCTATGCGGTCGAGCGGACCGCTCATCACCTTTCTGAACTCGGATACGAGATCAAGAGCACGGTCGCTTCCTGAGGATCCCGTCCCCTGTGCGGACTGGAACCCTGTGCGGACTGGAACCCTGTGCGGACTGGCTCCCTGTGCGAACTGCCCCCGTGTGCACTGAACCCGGATGCCGACCGAGTTTGCTCAGCCGGAAGACAGTGGGCCCGGCCGGCCGCGAACCGGGGCAGTGCTGCTCGCCGGCGAGTGGTCTTGCGACCCTGATCGCGGCAACGGCGGACTTCGAAGAGCCATCTAGTTGCCGACGGTCAGCACGCGGCCTTTGGGCCAGATTTGAATGATCACTCCCTGATCCGACGAAGAATCGGAGTCCGCGTCTGCGTCGGAGTCCGCCTCGTCGGCCGCGGGTCGATCGTCCGACGGGGGCTCGTCGCCCAACGGGTACGAAGCGACTTTCCGCATCTGCAACTCGTTCATCAGCCCCAGGTGTCGGGCTTCGTTCCGTTCCTCAACCCACCGCGGACCTTTGATCAACAGCATGCGATCGATGTTCGTCCAATGGGGCTCGATCCAGCGGCACAACTTGGCCACGCTGCCGACCGCACGACAGACCAGCGTGCTGAACCGAAAGTCGTCCAACAGGTCCTCGCCGCGGGAAGCGTAAACGGGAACCGGCAGTCCCAATTCGTCGATCATTTCGCTGAGGACCTTGGCCCGCTTGGCGACCGATTCGGCCAAAGAGACGTCCAGATCGTCTCGCAAGATTGCCAGGGGAATCCCGGGCACGCCGTTGCCGCTGCCCAAATCCAGCACTTCCTCCCCGGGGGACAAGAGGGGCGCCAATTGGAGGCAATCTCTCAGGTCCCTTCCGACGAACAGGTCCCAGGTGGTGTGCCGCGTCAAGTTCAGTTGCTCGTTCCATCGCCACATCGCCAACACGTAGGACTGCAGACGCTGGGCGACTTCCTCATCCAATTCGATCGAGCGGGATTGGAGCGCGGCGGCAAAATCTGGATCCAAGGACATGGCAGGACAGTTGTTTGGAGAGTGGGTCAACGATGACAACGCTATGATGATGCAGACGCTTCGATTTGGGAACATAGCGCTCGCGGTCCGCATCTGTGACTCTGGGACCGTCCCTTCCATCGATCCGTCCACCCGTCAATGGATCGCCAGCTCAGACTTGCCCGCTCCAGACTTGCCCGCTCAGGCCCGCCCGCTCAGGCCTGCCCGCTCAGGCCCGGTGCCACATTCACGCGGTGCCCGCTGGCCGTTACCGCACCTTGAAGGCCGTGATCTCGAAGCGCTGGCGAATACGGATCGCGGCCACTGCTCATTCCGGCCAAGGGCGTCTAGAATCAGGATCCGGGTAGAATCAGAGTCCGGGGTTCCGGCATTCGGCGTAGCACCGCCCGAACGGACGACTGGCCGTCCCACCGGTTGCATTCACATTCCGTTTCCGGATCCCGTTCGACACTTCATCCAGGCAAGGAAACGCTACTCCGATGGCACGAAATGAACAGCTGATTCGGCAGCACAAACTCTTACAGTTGCTGGAATTGTCTCGCTTCGGACGAACCCTGGAAGAGTTGCGGGCGGATCTGGTGGCCGATCTCGGGTTGAGCAAATTGCACGAGCGTACGGTACGCCGGGACATCGAAGCGTTGCAAGCAGCTGGTTTTGACATCCAATCCGAAACGGTCCAGCGAGGCCGCGTTTTCAAACTGGGCCAGAACACCACTGACGTGCACGAAATTGGCATCTCGGCAACCGAATTGATCGCACTATCAATCGGCCGGGAACTGCTGTACCCGCTGATGGGCACTCAATACTGGCGGGGCATCGAAACCTTTTGGAACAAAGTCCAAGAAGCTGTCCCCAACGGCGTTTTCGACCACTATGCCCGCTATCGTGCCGCACTGCACGTGTTCGGTTCACCGAACAAATCCTATGAGCGTCAGGAGGGCATGCTGAAGACGATCAACCGTGCCATTTTGGAACATCGGGTCGTCGAGATCGAATATCAATCGATCGGAAAACCGGTGTCCACTCGCAAAATCGAACCCTACGGTTTGGCGGTCTACCAAAGCAGCATTTACGTCGTCGCAGCGGCACCGGAGATTGCCGACAGCAAGGAGCGTTTGCGGAACTGGAAGCTTGATCGCTTTCATCACGCCAAGTTGCTCGATGAATATTTCAAACCCGATCCAAAGATCGACCTTTCCAAACATCTTGGACGAAGCATCGGGATCTTTTCCGGTGACTCGCCGGCCACGGTCAAAATCAAACTCGGCCGCCGCAGCGCATCCTACCTCAGCGAGGATCCCTGGCACCCCGAACAGACACTCGACCGTGTCGACGACGAGGCCACGATTCTGACGGTCCCCGCGTCGCATCCACGCGAGTTGCTGCCGAAGGTGCTCGCGTTGGGAGCCGACGCAGAAGTTCTTGAGCCGGAAGAATTCCGAAAAACGGTCGCCGACACCGTCCAGGCCATGGCCGACGCCTACCAGTGATGGCTGGACGATCAGTCTGGGCCACGCCCGCCAGTCTGGGCCACGCACGCATCCTCCTGGCTTCAAATTCCTGGCTTCAAATTCCTGGCTTCAAATTCCTGGTTTCAATTCCTGGTTTCAATTCCTGGCCGCAAAACGAAAACACCCGAGCCATCCAAAGGCTCGGGTGATCATGTTTGACAATCGTGTCACGGGCCGCCAACGCCAGGACAGGTCGGCGTCGGTGGACTCCCGGCTCAACTCAGGTTGGCAGTCGATCTCCCCACGGACAATGCCGCCTGGCTGCGGACCAACGCGGATTCAACCCGAGCCATCAGTCGATCGCTTTCATCCACCTGACCGACGGATTCGTCGTTCGCCATCGCAACAAACTCGGCGTTGCAGTGACGGCACGCGACCGTGCGACCCAACAGGGAACTACGGATCTGGATTCGCCGACCACACGTCGGGCAAGAACGCGAGAATCGTATGAGCGTTGTGGAATTCATGTGCCACTCCAGAAGAGAAGGTTCCGAATCGGACGGGCAACAAGGGAAGAAAATACCCCTTCGCCGGCCGCTAATCAAGCGAAAAATGCCGAAAAGCGATCTTCGCCAGCGTCGTCTCAAGCGATTTCCGCCGAAAGCCCCGTGTTTCGACGGCTGATAGTTTGATAGACACTTGCCGAGCCTTGCCCGTTCGCGCCCTCAACTGTGGCCAGTCCGAGACTGATTTGCAAGCCGCTTTCCCCGAAATCCGAACCACCAGCAAAACCCTCGGCCAGGGGGGAGTCACCATGTCGCCCTCCTCCGACGCTGTTTTCATCTCGGTCGATGGCATCGATGGGGTCGGCAAATCGACTCAGATCGCCGCGCTGACCGACTGGCTGACGGCCGCCGGCTACGCCCCGGTGCTAACGCGAGACCCCGGAAGCAGTCAAATCGGGCTCAAGCTGCGATCGCTGCTTTTGGACGGCCGACTACAAATGCATCGCCGTACCGAGGCAATGCTGTTCATGGCCAGCCGATGTGAAATGGTCGAAACGACGATTCGCCCCGCATTGGCCGAGGGACACTGCGTCATCTCCGATCGTTTCCTTCTGGCCAACGTCGTCTATCAGAGCATCGCGTCGGACGGCTCAGGCGTTCCCCCGGACCTACTATGGCAACTGGGCGACTTGGCCAACGGCGGCCTGCGACCGGACCTGACGCTGCTGCTGGACATGCCGGCAGCCGAATCCCTGCGACGGATCGACCGCCCCGCCGACCGAATGGAATCCCGGGGGATCGAGTACATGGAGGCGGTGCGTCAGGCATTCCTTCAGCAGCTGCCTCGGGCCAGCGATGCGACCGCCGTGATCGCGGCCGAGCAGCCGGTGGAGCGGGTCACCCAGGCCGTGCGTGAAGCGGTCCAGAGTTTCCTGCAGCAGAAACGTCCCCGGTAGCGCTATTCATATTGCCACTTCAGGATCCACGGGTCGTCGTACTTTTTCTGCATCGCCTTCAGTTTTTCTTTGTACTCTTCCAGTACATCAGCATGACCGCTGCTGTCCGCCAGATTCGTTGATTCATTGGGGTCCGTCTGCATGTCATACAGCTCGAACTCCGGGCGTTGGACGTATCTTCCAACGGTCATTTGACCGTAGGGCGCATCGTCCCCTTTGGCCAGCTGCGCCTGCCAACTGCTGGCAGCCCAAAGATCCGACGCGAACGGAAACGGAAGCGGATAGGCGATGTTCCAAATCAATTTGTAATGCTTGTCGCGCACAACACGCATCGGGTAATACATCTGGATTTCATGAAACGTGTGCGAGGCCATGATCGCCTCATGATGCGACTGACTCGGATCGGCTAGCAGGTGCATCCAAGTCTGACCGTGATAGGAAGCGAATGGCTTGTTCCCATCGCGATTCTCGTTAACAGCCTCATCACGCTCGCGCCAAAAATTGTCCGGATCCAGCATGTTCTTCGGTCGGTTCTTTTCTCGATCCAATCCGCCGGCAAAGTCCAGCAGACTGGGCGTGATATCGATGTGGCTGACCAATGCCTCGGTCTCTTTGCCTCGCTGATCCGAATAAGGGTCGCGAACCACGAAGGGAACTTTCAGGCCGCCCTCATACACGGTCGTCTTTCCACCGGCAAACGCCATCCCGTGGTCGCTGGTGAACACGATCATCGTTTTGTCGTACAGATCCGCTTCCTTCAGGATTTCGACCAGCCGTGCCACGCCGGCATCGACTCGGGAGCAAGACTGGTAGTAGTTGGCCAGCTCCTCTCGCGTTTCAATCGTGTCGGGGAGAAACGGCGGCACAACCACTTCCGCCGGATCGTAGAAGACTTCGTCGACCCCGGGATAGGCACCGCGGTTCGGCTTGTTGCCAAACAAATCGGGCTTCAACGCCTGCTCGCTGGACTGATCCTTGCCGCCGCCACGGTGGGGATCCGAGGTGGCGAAGTACAAGAAGAAAGGACGGTCATCGCTCGCGTCCGTCAAGAATTCTCGCGATTTCTCCGCCATCTCAACGGCGTTGCGAGAATTCCCACGCAGGTAGGTTTCGTAGTGATAAACGGTTTCCGGCGCAACGTGGTACTTTCCGATCTGCCCAGTGCGGTACCCCGCTCGCTGCATCACACGCGGCAACGATAGAGAAACCACGTCGTGAAAGGATGCGAATTTGTGATAGTGGTGCTGGTGTCCGAATTGACCATTGCGATGGTTGTGCAACCCGCTCATCACCACGCTACGACTGGCGCTGCACGATGCAGTCGTCGCAAAGGCGTTGCGAAACACCAGCCCGTCCGCAGCAATCGCGTCAATCGCCGGGGTCTTGGCGACGGGGTCGCCATAACATCCCAACGTCGGACTTTGGTCATCCGTGATGATAAAAATGACATTTCGCTCCGCGCCACGACTGTTGTTGCCGGTGAAACCAAGCACGCACAACAAGCTGACGCAGAGGGGAATCCAGAAACGCTGTGGCATTGAAAGACACTGGGGGGAGAGTGGGAAGGAAGTCCGACGACGGAATCTCCACTCGGGGAGAATTGCCGGGAGTTCATTCTAGATCAGACCGCAGTGTCCTGCTGGGAAACCGCAAGAGGATGCCAGCTTGTCGCAGCCTCGTATCGGCAGCGTCCCATGTCAGCTGGAAAGTTTTCGCGACTCGATGCCCTGGATATCCCCCCTCTTCGTCTCCTCCGTCGCCGGCGCACGGGCATCTCCTTCCTGTGCTAGGCCTCCAAGGATTCCCGCTGGCAAATCGATGCGTGACGCCAAACTGCGAAGTTCTTCCATGAGATCGTGGTACTGGTCACGATCCCTCTGCTTGGCGACCGCCTCCAGCCGCGAGGAAGGCTCAATGAACTGCGGGAACCCTGCACTCCCGCTGACTCCCTTCAACCAGTGTGCATCCTCGGCCAGACGTTGGTCGTCACCCGTCTTCGCGGCCCGCACCATGGCCGGCAACCGTTCTTGCAGTCTCGCGACAAAATCGGTGGCGATCTCCAAGAACTCCTCGTCGTCCAGCGGATAACTGCACAGGATCGGCTCTCGAGAACCCGATGTTGCGGCGGGCAATTCGACCGCCGTGCTGGTCGACTCCGCGACGAACTCCTGCGTGGGCTCCACGCGATCGCCTCGGGAGTCCGACTGGGCGTGGAAATGGTCGGACAGTTCGGCGATCAGGACGTCAATTTTGATCGGTTTGGCGACGAACCCGGTGCAGCCGGCGGCGAAGCATTTCTCACGATCCCCCTGCATGGCGTTGGCGGTCAGCGCGATGATCGGCCCAGCATACCCCCGCGCCCGAAGTTCGCGTGTCGCGGTGTAACCGTCCATGACGGGCATCTGCATGTCCATCAGAATCAGGTCAAACTCCTGCTTGGCAGCGTGATCGACCGCCTGACGGCCGTCGCATACCGTCACGACCTCCGCGCCGGCCTTGCCCAACACCAACCGGATCAGCTTGCGGTTGGGCGACCCGTCATCGGCGACCAAAACGCGGCAGCCGGGCAGGCGTTCCATTCTGGTTGCCGGAGCACCGATCGACTGCCGGGTCTGCTGCAACTGCGCCGCATCGACCAGCACCAGTTCGTCGATCGAATCGACGGCGACACGCAACGTGAACGTCGTTCCATGTCCTTCTTCACTCTGGACCGAGATGCCGCCCCCCATCGCAGTGGCCAGCTGGTGACTGATGGCCAATCCCAACCCGGTTCCACCAAATCGACGCGTGATCGACGTGTCTGCCTGGGCAAAGGGGTCAAACACTTTGTGTAACGCTTCACGACTGATCCCGATTCCCGTGTCGATGACGTCGATGGCGAGAAACGTGCCGGAATGCTTCTCGTCGTCCTTCGTGGCGTCGGTATCGCGACTTTCCAACCTTGCCAGGACTTCAACGCCGCCGCGTTCGGTGAACTTGATGGCGTTTCCAACCAGATTGACGATCGTCTGCCGCAAGCGAACGGCGTCACCCAGAATCGTTTCCGGAAATGCACCCTCGCAGCGGAACTCGAGATTGATTCCCTTCTCGTCGGCTTTTGGCCGCAGCAAGGAAACCACCTCTTTGATCAGCGCATACGGCGAGCAACGTTCCATCTGAAGCTCCATTTGCCCGGCTTCCACCTTGGAGAGGTCCAAAATGTCATTGATCAATGCCAGCAAGTGTTCTCCGCTTTGATGGATTGTGTCTAGATACTCCTGCCGGTCGTTTTCATTCGAATCAAACCCGCGTCGCAGGACATCGGTGTATCCCAAAATGGCATTCATCGGCGTGCGAATTTCGTGGCTCATGCGCGCCAGGAAATCGCTCTTGGCTTGGTTGGCCTCATCGGCCATCCGCTTGGCGATGGTCAAATCGCGTTTGGTTTCTTCCAGCTGCGTGACGTCATCAAAACTGACAAGGACACCTTTGCATTGACCTTCATGTCCCAGCACGGGTGAAGCGTTGGCCATCAAGGTTCGTCGCGTGTCATCGGCCGCGGTCAATTCGATCATCTTTCCCGCGACAACACTCTCGCCGTTCATTGCCTCCGTCCAGGGACTTGTCTCACTATTCTCGTCGAAGTCCCAATTGAGTGAATCCGCTTGAATCCCCAGCAAAGACTCCGCATCCCGTCGCAACCATTCGGCAAACGACTGATTCGCCAACACGATGCGTTCATGGCGGTCCAAAACGAGCAACCCTTCGGCCAGCGAATCCAACGCGGTGCGAACTCGTTTTGGAACGGTTTTCGCAGGATCCAATTGCGCCAGCATCTTTTTCAAGTACAGCTGGAACAGCAAAAAACTTGACAGACACACAAACAGGCTGAGCTGGATCCAGGGGCGGTGGAGGAATCCCATCACTCCACTGACGTGCATCGGGCGGAAAGAAAGTTCGACGGCTCCCCAACGTTCGCCCCCATTGCGGATCGGGACCAACACGTGCGTCTCATTGGAAAAACCACTGTCGCGCGTCGACCAATTTGCTTCATGCCCTCCGAACGCCGCGATCAACGTGGAATCCTTTCTGCGAACTCCAGCCGACATCAGATCCGGATTGCGTTCAACTAACGCGCGCAACGTTTCGTTCAGCCGACGTCGTTCACCATGCGAAATGTAGTCGGAACTGGCCAGGGCAATTGCCTCACACAGACGTCCTCGTCCCTCGCGAACGGCTGTCTCCTGCTCGGGCACCAAGCCCAACATCATGGCGGTGCTCAACACCGACAAGAGAATACAGCCGAGCCCGATTGACACTCGTGTTTTGGCGTTCAGTTTTGGTGATTTCATGATGGCTCCGACCGGGCAGGCGTGGAATCGTCTGCGGCATCGTCTTGTTCGTCTTTGTCGTTGTCTTCAACCAAGTTCTCAAGTGAATCGTCTTCACCGTTCTCATCCAACTCGTCGAGATAGCTGAGCACCAACAGCGGATCGACCATCCGCCAGGCCGGCATCTGCGCCAGAAGACTGGTCAGCAACAAACCGCTTCGAACGGTCCATAGCACGTATCCCAACGAAAGCGCGCCAGAGAGTCCTGCGACCGAGCCTGCGAATAGGAATGGCGACACCACGGCTTGGCCCATCTGCTCACGCAACTGGGTGAACTCCTCCCACAGGACATTGCTATCGACCGGTTGATAGATGTTTCGGTCGACTGGCGATTCCAGCAATTGTGAATTCAGGCGACTCGTGAACGCGGATCCGATTCCAGGCGACGCCAAGTCGAATTGGACTCCCGCGTCATAGCTGTAGGATCCAGATCCCAACTGCTCGATTTCAACTCCGTCGAACGGATCGGTATCCGATGCGAGGAGTCGAGCCAATCGGACGGAGTCGTTGCCCGCTGATGTAAACGCGTTCTGCGGTTGGGGACTCACCGGATCCGAATCTGTGACGGGGGGATTCTCCGTCGCCGGTTCTTCTGAAGGCGGATTCGGGTCGGGGTCCTGGTCATCAAACGTCGGGCTGTCAATGTCGGTAATTCTGGGACCTGGTGCGACGTCAATCTGGACGGTCGCGTGTGTACCGCTTCCAGATCCGTCATCGACGGCGTAAGAAAAGGTGACCAGCCCGCTGAACGTCTCGGAAGCTTCAAAAACCAGAGATCCGTCTGCAGCAACGGACAACGTTCCCGCACTGGGATCGCTGACCGCGGTGATCGAAAGCACATCGCCATCGACGTCAATGTCATTCTGGACCAGATCCGAAACGGTGATCTGCAACGGATCCGAGCCGACAGTCGAGAAGAAGTCGGCGACAGCGACCGGCGGGTCATTGACGCCCTCAATTTCGATCGAAACGGACTCGTTCGTGGTGGCGACCAAATCCGTGGCCGAAATCAATAGTGTATCGGCCCCATAGAAGTTGCTTGGCCCCAAGTAGGTCAGCCCATCGGATGCGTTAAGTGTTTCGTTCAATTGAAGTGGAGTGGCCACCACAATCACGACGGATGTTCCATTGCCCAAGACGTTCAACGCGCCGATGCCACCGGCCACGGAAGTATCCACGGTCAACGTTCCAACGCCCACGGCGAACCGTACCGCCAACGTCCCTAGCCCCACGTCAGGATCCTGGATCCGGATTCCGTCAATGGATGTCGCCGTGTCCTCCAGTCCGCGAATCGATCCGGATGTACGAATGATCGGAGCGTTGTTCGTTGCAGACAGTGTGACTCGAGCGACCGCGACTTGACTATCCTTGATGCCGTCGTTGGCCACGAACTCGATCCGGCGTGTCGAAGTGTTGGGGTTTGCGTCCAGGTTGTCATACCGAACCGTTCGGAGGACTTGTTGATAGTTGGCGACGCTATCAACGCCGCTCAGCGTCAACGTGCCCCCGGAATAGCTGGCGGAGATCGCGGTTCCAGCCGTGTCCGCCGAAAGCGACTCCGACGCCCCGTCTCGCAAATTGGTCACGGTCACCGTCAGGGACATCAACTGCGTGTCATCGGAATCCGACAGCACCGCATCGGTTCCGTCTACGATCAACACCGCGCCACCGCCCTCGACAAAGCTGGCGGAATAATCAGCACCGGTCGCACCGCCGGAGTCATCCGCATCCAGATCGATGGTCGGCGGATCGTTGCTGGACGTGATGGCAACCGTGGACGTCGCGGTACTGCTGTCGATGAAACCATCATTCGCCACGAACTCGATGGTTCGCGACGTGGAATCAGGATTTGGGGAGGCATTGTCGTAGCGAACGGTGCGCAGCACTTGCCGGTAATTGGCCACGGTGTCCGAGCCGGAGAGCGTCAGCACGGCACCGGAGTAACTGGCCGTGATCGCAGTTCCGGTGGTATCCGCCGTCAGAGTTTCCGCCGCGCCGTCCAGCAAGTTCGTGATTGTGACGGTCAAGGAGCCAAGGTTCGCACTGTCAACATCTGCGAGTGCCGCGTCGCTATCGGCGATCAGAACGGAACCACCGCCCTCGACAAAGTTCGCCGTGAAATCGAAACCGGAAGCGCCGCTGGAATCATCCGCATCCAGGTCCAGCGTGGGAGCATCATTGCTTGTCGTGATTGAGATCGTGGCCGTCGCCGTATTGCTGTCAGCAACGCCGTCGTTGGCCAAAAACTCGATGAGACGATCGGACAAATCGGGATTAGAAGAAGCGTTGTCGTAGCGAACGGTGCCCAGGACTTGCTCGTAATTGGAAACGGTATCCGAACCGGAGAGTGTCAATACGCCGCTGGAGTAGCTGGCCGTGATCCCAGTTCCGGTGGTATCCGCCGTCAGAACTTCCGCCGCGCCGTCTAGCGGGTTGGAGATCGTGACCGCCAAGGAGGTAAGGTTCGCGCTGTCAACATCAACGAGGACTGCGTCGCCATCCGCAATCAGAATGGCGCCACCGCCCTCGAGAAAGTTCGCCGTAAAGTCGAAACCGGAAGCGCCGCTGGAATCATCGGAATCAAGATCCAGCGTCGGAGCATCGTTGCTCGCGGAGATCGAGACGGTCGCAATAGCGGTGCTGCTGTCGAGCAAACCATCGTTAGCGACAAACTCCACAAGCCGGTCGGTGGAATCAGGGTTCGCAGAAGCATTGTCGTAGCGGACGGTTCTCAGGACTTGCTGGTAGTTGGCAATCGTATCCGAACCCGAAAGTGTCAACACGCCGCTGGAAAAACTGGCCGTGATCGAGGTCCCCGTCGTATCTACCGTCAGAGATTCCGCCGCCCCATCGAGCAGGTTAGTAATTGTGACCGTCAAGGACGCGAGGTTCGCACTGTCAACATCTGCGAGTACTGCGTCGCCATCTGCAATCAGAACAGCGCCACCGCCCTCGACAAAGTTGGCCGTGAAGTCGGAGCCTGCCGCTCCACTGGAATCATCCGCATCCAGGTCTAAATTGGGAGCATCGTTGCTTGTCGTGATTGAAACGGTTGCGATAGCGGTGTTGCTGTCAAGCAAACCATCGTTAGCGACAAACTCCACAAGCCGGGCGGTGGCATCTGGATTAGCCGAGGCATTGTCGTAGCGAACGGTTCGCAGAACTAGCTGGTAGTTGGCAACGGTATCCGAACCGGAGAGCGTCAACACGCCGCTGGAATAGCTGGCCGTGATCGCAGTTCCGGTGGTAGCCGCCGTCAGAGATTCCGCCGCGCCGTCCAGCAAGTTCGTGATCGTGACGGTCAAGGAGGCAAGGTTCGCACTGTCGACATCTGCGAGTGCCGCGTCGCTATCGGCGATCAGAACGGAACCACCGCCCTCGACAAAGTTCGCCGTGAAATCGAAACCGGAAGCGCCGCTGGAATCATCGGAATCAAGGTCCAGCGTCGGAGCATCATTGTTCGCGGAGATCGAGACGGTCGCGATAGCGGTGCTGCTGTCGAGCAAACCATCGTTAGCGACAAACTCCACAAGCCGGTCGGTGGAATCAGGGCTCGCAGAAGCATTGTCGTAGCGGACGGTCCTCAGAACTTGCTGGTAATTGGCAATCGTATCCGAGCCGGAGAGTGTCAGCACGCCACCGGAGTAACTGGCCGTGATCGCAGTTCCGGTCGTATCTGCCGTCAGAACTTCCGCGGTCCCATCCAGCAGATTGGTGATTGTGACCGTCAAGGAGGCAAGGTTCGCACTGTCAACATCTGCGAGTGCCGCATCGCCGTCCGCAATCAGAACGGCGCCACCTCCCTCGACAAAGTTCGCCGTGAAGTCGGAGCCTACCGCTCCACTGGAATTATCCGCATCTAGGTCCAGCGTGGGAGCATCATTGCTTGTCGTGATTGAGATCGTGGCCGTCGCCGTATTGCTGTCAGCAAACCCGTCATTGGCCACGAACTCAACGATCCGGTCGGTGGAATCAGGGTTCGCAGAAGCATTGTCGTAACGAACGGTGCGCAGGACTTGCTCGTAGTTGGCAATCGTATCCGAGCCGGAGAGTGTCAACACGCCGCCGGAGTAATTGGCTGTGATCAAGGTGCCCGTCGTATCTGCCGTCAGAGTTTCTGCAGAACCGTCGAGCAGGTTGGAAATGGTGACCGTCAACGAAGCGAGGTTTGCACTGTCAACATCAGCGAGGACTGCGTCGCCATCCGCAATCAGAACAGCGCCACCACCCTCGACAAAGTTCGCCGTGAAGTCTGATCCGACGGCACCGCTCGAATCATCCGCATCCAGGTCCAAGGCGGGAACATTGTTGATCGTCGAGAA
>NZ_VWOX01000070.1 GCF_008629675.1 Roseiconus nitratireducens
GTCCGGCGATATGCGGGTCGCCGCGTTGGACCTGACGTTATCGAGAACCGTCCTCGGCGACTCCGCATCATCGCATGGTTCCCGTCTGTCTTCGAACATCAATTGGACAATGATAGCCGGCAATCGCTCGTCGCTTCAACACTACGCGAGTCGTCAGCGTTGGGGGCATTCCAGCCTGGGGTCAGGCGTCGGTTCGATGCATTTGGTTTGAATGGCGCGGAATCAACAAATGAGCCCTGCGGATTCTCAGGTTCGCTCTGCAGATGGGCGATTGAACATCGGCTTTGAATATACGCTGCTTCGCACGGCTGAAGTCCAGCGTTGACTTGTTGGCCACACCGAGAGAGCCGGTGTTCCGTGATCCACACGGTCACTTTGTCGGTCGTCTTGGTTCTACGCGCCAATTCACGGGAACGTTCGGCGATATGCGGGTCGCCGCGTTGGACCTGACGTTTTCGAGAACCGTCCTCGGCGACTCCGCATCATCGCATGGTTCCCGTCATTTTTTGAACATCAATCGGACAATGGTACCCGGCAAACGCTCGCAGATTCAACATTACGCGAGTCATCGGCGTCGGGGGCATTCCAGTATGGGATCAGGCGTCGGTTCAATGCGTTTGGGTCGGATGGCATGGAAACGACAAATGAGCCGTTTGGATTCGCAGGTTCGCTCTGCAGATGGGCGTTTGAACATCAGCTTTGAAAATACGCTGCTTCGCACGGCTGACCTCCAGCGTTGGGCTTGTTGGCCCAATCGAGAGAGCGAGTGTTCCGTAAACCACACGGTCACTTCGTCGGTCGTCTCGTTTCTACGCGCCAATTCACGGG
>NZ_VWOX01000071.1 GCF_008629675.1 Roseiconus nitratireducens
AGTTCTTCCCCCGGATACCCCTCCGGGTAATTGCGAGATTGACCAAGAATTTTATGACATCGTTGATGACTACTTCGACGATGACTACCTTGGCGGCGAATACTAAACCTCATCTGGAGCACTAGGTCGGCTTGGCTGACCTAGTGGCTCCTCATTGGCAGTTCAGAGATAAGGATTCTCTTTCGTTCCACCTGGCTTCCATCGCTTCTGGGCTTCGACCTCTGTGAGGTATATGCTTTGATAGGATTGCTGAGGGTTTTCAAAAGTCTGCTGAGGTAACCCGGTCTTTTGAAATTTCTGGTTGTAGTGTCGCTTGTTCTTACCGGCCACCGTTTGAGGCGTATGCCCGTCTGACAATGTTGCGACTGTCCGTCCATCACGGATGTCAACGAGACTCCACGCTTGGGTACGAACGTGCCAGAGTCTCTTAGTTCGAAGGACTTCGGTTTCATTTTGTTCCTCTAGCTCGTTGGCCAACTCATGAAGTAGTCGAGGGAGTTGATGTCGAAAAGTGGCGTCGGTCGCCAAGACAACGGATACGTCGCTCTCATCATCACACGTGAAGAGTAAGACGTTACTCTTGCGGTGGCTCTTTACAAACTCTGCGTCAGTCATTGTGTCTCCAGAAACAAAAACACCCGGCAAGGAGAACCTTGCCGGGTGCGGAGTGCCAGACGACATTGGGGCGAACGCCGCCTAGTGTGGAGGCTTTAGCCGACTTAGACGTGCTGGCTGACCGGAAGACACGGACGCACCAATAAGAGCCTGTGGTCAGAATTGATCTTTGCCGATTTCGGGGGATGTGAACAATAGCGGTTTC
>NZ_VWOX01000072.1 GCF_008629675.1 Roseiconus nitratireducens
GCCGGAAGTTCCGGATGCGTCTGGCGGTTCTTTTTCGTCGGTGTCCAGTCGTAGCGATACGTTTTGTGGTGTTTGCTTTGAGAGACCCGTTCGGCTTTCTTCCGCATTGATTGGAAATTCGATCGCTTCATGCGGAAAAGAAAGTCATGCCCGTGGCGGTTCGCGGCGTAGGCCACGCCGAAGATACTGAACCCTTTGTCGCCCATCACGATCGAACGCGAAGGCAGCTTTTCTAGACCATTGCAGGCTAACCGGGTCTCCGAAACCGCGTTCTCTCCGTACATCGGGCCGATTTCCGGAAGCAATGCACAGCCGCTGGAAAGCTCATGAAAGACCGTCAGTAGTGCGATCGGCCAAACGCCTTGCCCGTGCTGATTCGATGCCGGGGGGAATGCGACCTGAAGTTCCTTCTCCGGTGCCAGCGACAGTGTGGTCCCATCGATCATAAAGACGCGACGGTCATCAAAGGTTGGCTCGGTTGTCGCGATGATTCCGTTGGACACCTCGTCGGCAAACCAGTGGACGACCTCCAGTGGGAGCCGAGACCGTGCCACGCTGTACGAGCTGGAATTGGTCGAAAGCTTATCCTCGCGAAGCCGTTTGTTCTCGGGGAGATATTCGGGACATGTTTCGATCAGATGTTTGACCGCATTCTCCAACGAAGCATCCGGCCGAAGCCTTTGAAACACGAGCATCCACAGAACGACGCTTGCGGTGTAGACGGTATGGGCACGTTGCTCGAACATCTGATCGGCCTCTTGGAGATCGATCAAATTCCGCAGCAAGTCAAACGCACGATCGAATTCTGCCTCTTTGGCCG
>NZ_VWOX01000073.1 GCF_008629675.1 Roseiconus nitratireducens
ATCTCGACGATCAATAATGTTCCCGCATTGGACCTGGATGCGGATGATTCTAGCGGTGCCGTCGGATCAGATTTCACGACCAACTTTGTGGAGGGTGGGGGCGCCATTCTGATTGCGGATGGTGACGCGTCGCTTGCAGATGTCGACAGCGCGAACCTCGCGTCGTTAACCATCACAATCACCAACCTGCTGAATGGGGCGGCGGAGTCGCTGACGGCAGACACGACGGGCACCTCGATCACGTCCAGCTACTCCAGTGGCGTGCTGACACTCTCCGGTTCGGATACCGTTGCCAATTACGAGCAAGTCCTGCGCACCGTTCGTTACGACAATGCTTCTGCGAACCCTGATTCCACCGACCGGATCGTTGAGTTCGCGGCCAACGACGGGTTTGCTGACAGCAACACGGCCACCGCCACGGTATCGATCTCCGCGAAAAATGATGCTCCCACGCTGGATTTGGATTCCGACGATTCGAGTGGCTCTGCAGGATCCGACTTCACGGCGAACTTTGTCGAGGGCGGTGGTTCCGTTCTGATTGCGGATGGCGACGCGGCACTCGCAGATCTTGACAGCGCTAACCTCGCGTCCTTGACGGTCACGATCACCAACCTTCTCGATGGTGCGGCGGAAACGCTGACGGCAGACACGACAGGCACCTCGATCACGGCCAGCTACTCCAGCGGCGTATTGACACTTTCTGGTTCCGATTCTGTTGCCAACTACGAGCAAGTGCTGAGGACCGTCCGCTACGACAATGCTTCTGCGAACCCTGATTCCATCGACCGAATCGTGGAGTTCC
>NZ_VWOX01000074.1 GCF_008629675.1 Roseiconus nitratireducens
CCAATTTTTAGCTGCCTGTCAGTGTCAACAGTCGTGAATTCGTCGGCCAAAAACAGCCATGGATTGTCAACCGCGTAAATCAGTGTAGCTAAGAATTTCCTGGGTCTCAGCGTAGGTCAGGTCATTCCATTCTTCATTGACCCAATCTGTACCGCCGGGCCAACCATGGCCGATCCTGTATCGACGCTTCAGTCTACACAACTGTGGAGAAGCGCTTAATTCGATCTCTTCTTCAACAATTCCACCGTAGTCGCCGGAGCGGAAAGAGAGTTTCGTTGACCAAGATTCCGGCAATAGGATTGGGTAAGTGGGGCAGGGCAAATTCTTGGCACCAGGAATCTTCTTCCATGCGTCGGCATATCGTTTGCCCTTTTCTCGATACGCCTTCGCGTATTGTTTCCCGTAAACATCCCACCATTGCTGCCACTTCGCAACCGCCGACCGATGCTCGGCCTCGACATCAGAGTCCGCGTACAAAAGTCTGTCAAACTTGCATCGCGAAATCGTGCGAAGTTGACTGACGATTATCATGCGGTCGCCAGCAACCCCCGGCTTGCCTTTAAATCGCGGATCAAGTGCGAACTTGAGTAGCTCCGGAAACCGATCGATCGTGGGGAGCGTTTGAACGTATTTGTAGTCGGAGTCGATTTCATATGGGTAACGCATCCACTTCGTGTACGCGTCAGACTCACCCCATGTGGCTGCTTCTTGCGAATGACCAATGCCAACAACGCAGAAGAAAACGGCGATCGTGAACAGATACGTTTTCATTTGATTGGGCGAACGT
>NZ_VWOX01000075.1 GCF_008629675.1 Roseiconus nitratireducens
ACGCCTGCATGAACTGTCACGCCAGCGTCCGAAGTTTGGATATCGCCAAATGACAAGATTGCTTCGTCTGGAAGGTTTCCGGGTAAGTTTCAAACGCGTCCATCGAATTTGGAAAGCCGAGGGCCTGAAAGTGCGTCAAAAGCCGAAGAAAAAGCGTGCAAGAGGCAGGTCGCAAAATGCGTGTCACCGTATTCGTGCTGAGCGAATGAACCACGTTTGGGCCTGGGACTTCATCTTTGATCGAACGAAGGCAGGGCACCCGCTGAAATGGCTTTCCATCGTCGACGAGTACACTCGGCGCTGCATCACCCTGGACGTTGGACGCGGGATGACCAGTGACGACGTGATCAATCGTTTGGCGGAGCTGTTTGCGATGTACGGTGTCCCGGAAAACATCCGGAGCGATAACGGTCCAGAATTTATCGCCAAGGCGATCCGGCAGTGGTTGGCCTCGTTGGAGATTACGACGCTCTACGTGGAGCCGGGCAGCCCCTGGCAAAACGGATACGCCGAGAGCTTTCATAGCCGTCTACGAGACGAACTACTGAACATGGAGGAATTCGAGAGTGTTTGCCACGCGCGTGCCCACGCCGCGGCTTGGCGAGAAGATTACAACGGCTACCGGCCCCACAGTTCACTCGGTGGCTTGCCCCCGGACGAGTTCGCGCGACGCTGTGCTGCTTCCGTTCCGGCTACGCCTCCACTCCAGCAGCACAGCGAAACCAAACCTGTTACCCAACCCTTACTCTCATAACACCTGGATCAAAAACGGGGGCACTCCA
>NZ_VWOX01000076.1 GCF_008629675.1 Roseiconus nitratireducens
CCTATCGGAGAAGACGCCCGTACGAAGTTCAGTATTGACGGAACGTCGTCCAGGGCAACACCGAAGATCGCTACATGCATGCCCATGCACTGACCATGGCGGTAACGTTCTCTGTCCCCGGATTAAATCCGGACCGCTCAGTCCCGCAAGCCGATCGACATGCGCTCGCAGATTCGTCTCGATCGTGTCGCGGCCGATTGGCATCGTTCGAGGGGAATTTAACGCGGAGATGCGGAGGAGCGGAGAATCGCGGAGAAAGAGTTGCTGCTGAAGGGTGGGGAGATTGCGTCCGCTATTCAGAGACTCGTGGTCCGCGATAGTTGTTCACGATTCGATGGAGACCATCAACAAGTTTTGCTTCATGGAAATTGAGAAGCAAACCCACATTCAGGTTCATCAGACGAAGGTGAGAGAGGGTTTGCGCCTTGTCGATCGGATGGATGGCTGACTTGGCTTTCAGCTCGATGACGATCAGTTCTTCAACAAGCAAATCGGCGCGAAATGCACAGGGGTCATGCAATTCGTCATAGTCGAGGGCGACAGGCTTCTCTTCGACGACGGAGAATCCGCGTTTTCGAAGCTCATACGCAAGACATCGACGATAGACCGACTCCAATAAACCTGGTCCAAGCCTGCGATGCACGAAGATCGCGGCACCAATGATTGCATCGGTCAACTCATTCTCCGTCATTCGCCTATCGACCTATCACCTTCATACAAACCAAACTGGCCAT
>NZ_VWOX01000077.1 GCF_008629675.1 Roseiconus nitratireducens
CGAACTCCACGATTCGGTCGATGGAATCAGGGTTCGCAGAAGCATTGTCGTAGCGGACGGTCCTCAGCACTTGCTCGTAGTTGGCAATCGTATCCGAGCCGGAGAGTGTCAACACGCCGCCGGAGTAATTGGCTGTGATCAAGGTGCCCGTCGTATCTGCCGTCAGAGTTTCTGCAGCACCGTCGAGCAGGTTGGAAATGGTGACCGTCAACGAAGCGAGGTTTGCACTGTCAACGTCCGCGAGGACTGCGTCGCCATCCGCAATCAGAACGGAACCACCGCCCTCGACAAAGTTCGCCGTGAAGTCGGATCCGGAAGCGCCGCCGGAATCATCCGCATCCAGGTCCAGCGTGGGAGCATCATTGATCGTCGAGATTGAGACGGTTGCGGTAGCGGTATTGCTGTCAGCGAACCCGTCATTCGCCAGAAATTCGATCACGCGATCTGTCGCGTCGGGACTAGCCGAAGCATTGTCGTAGCGAACGGTTCTCAGAACTTGCTCGTAGTTGGAAATTGTGTCCGAACCGGAAAGCGTCAGCGCGCCGCCGGAATAACTGGCCGTGATCGCGGTTCCGGTCGTATCTGCCGTCAGAGATTCCGCCGCCCCGTCGAGCAGGTTCGTGATCGTGACGGTCAAGGAGGCAAAGTTCGCACTGTCAACATCAGCGAGGACTGCATCGACATCCGCAATCAGAACGA
>NZ_VWOX01000078.1 GCF_008629675.1 Roseiconus nitratireducens
TTACAGCGCTCTGACTTACAGCCAGCAAGAGAATGACGTGCGGATTCGAACGGCCGACGGCGGGACTTTGACTGTCGGGCCGGATGTCACGGTGCGGAACGCTTCAGGGTCAACCTTTACGACGCTCGGAAACGGGAACGCCGACACGATCGTTCTGGGGACGGTCCAGTCGGATTCTTCGGGCGGCACGCTGCGGGTGACGGGGAAAACGGTTTCCAACCAGGGATCGATGCGGGCCGACGGCGGCGTGCTTGATCTGAACAATGTCACCGGAGATTTGGGTGATGCAACGGTTTCCGGCGGAGGCACGTTGGATGTCGCCGGGACGTTCACCAGCAACCTGGGGCAAACGATCGATGGATCGAATCTGACCTTCCGTGGTACCTGGACCGCGGCAGCACCGATCACGGCGACGGGCGTTTCAACGGTCGATCTGGGTGGGACATGGACCAACACCTCGGCGATCGCTGTCGATTCGGGTTCCTTGCTGCGTTTGAGTGGGAGCTGGAGCAATGGCGGAACGATCTCCGCGAACGCGTCGACGGTGGATTTACTCTCGCACGGCGAGACACTCGGGTCGATGTCGATCGTGGATTCCCGGATCAATCTTCAAAGCGGCTACACAACCGCAGAACTTGAAGCAATCAGCAGCGGTGACACAAGCGTTTATGTCCAGCCGGGT
>NZ_VWOX01000079.1 GCF_008629675.1 Roseiconus nitratireducens
ATCGAGACTGAACAACGCTTAACGCGATGCACCATTTTCTCATCGCCTGCAGTGGGCCTAGCGCTGGCGCAACAATCGCTGCGGCGGAGAATTACGCACTTCATGCCTCTTTTGTATCCATTCCTCTCCTCATCACTGCTGCCGTCGCGTCTTTCTTCGCTCGAAACAGCGTCCGCGGTTGCTGCCTAAATCTTGTTCCTTTGATGATTCATCCTTTCTGGTTGATGACTGCGCGGGGTGGAGATTGTGGGATCGCGTTGCGGGCATCATCCACGTTCTGGATTGTTCTTTCACTTGCACTGTCTTCAAACGCGATCGCTTCGGTTTGGCGCAACGGAATCGATGTATCGCGCGTGTCGCAACAATTCTCAGTTCGATCGATGTTGATCTTCTGCATGTTTACAGCTCTCTTTGTGGCTGTGTGTCGATCGCCGTTCGCAGACTATCTCCCTTTGATTGGTCTGCTGACTGTCATTGCCATTGCTGCTTGGCCCACACCAGTCCGAAGCCGTCGGCGATTGCTACCGCATAACATTGACATTCCATCGGACATCGTTGACAACGCTAACCAAGATGCCCGATAACCATGGGTTGCAACGGAGGCCGCGAGCTGACGTTTTCGAAGTGGAGAGTCGTTCGCGCGGCCCCGCTGAACCCTGC
>NZ_VWOX01000007.1 GCF_008629675.1 Roseiconus nitratireducens
GAAGCACCCGGAGCGGAGGGCCGTTCCGGCTATTGACCCCCGTCCCCTTTTCCGGATCCCGCGTGAACCTCGGAAATGCTCTAGAGTGGGGGAGTCCTGCCAGCCCCCATTGACGTCGTCTCCATGTCTGTGAACCCCTACCAGCCGCCCAGGACGGAGTTGCGGGACCGGAGTGCGTCCGCCGAATCCTGGCACGGCCGGTTCGATTGCCAGTATTGCGGGGCGACCCAGAGTTACCTTCGGCAATACTTGACGTCGCCCTTTGGACGCTGCAAAAAATGTTGCCGGCGGTTGAAGTTGAGCGCTTCGCTGCCGCAACGCCTGTTGCGGGGCGTCAGCGCGGTGCTGCTATTCGGTTTGGCCGTCACCTTTCCACAGGCCCCGCTGGTGGGCAAGTGCGTCATCGGTGCTTTGATGATGTTGCCTCCCGATTTTGCGATGGGATGGTATTGGTCACGCTTGCATCGCCGAGCCCGCGCGCCGGAAATCGGAATCGGACGGTTACTGCGATAGCCGCCTCGCCGCGGAAGGTCTCGCGGCGGCTTGTCGTTCCCTGACGTGCAGACTTCCGAAGAACACCAAATTTGTCGATCGGCCTATCAGCGCCGACGGAGCGTTTGGTAGACCGGAGACTCTCGTCCCGACGCGACTTCCCCACTTCATCGCTTGCTGGATTCATGGCAACGGATTGTCTGATCTGCCGGAGCAATTCGGACTCGTTCGGCCACGCCACCGTGCTGGGTCGATATGACGTCGAGTACTTTCGCTGCCGCGACTGTCACTTCATTCAAACGGAGACGCCGTACTGGTTGGACGCGGCCTACCGCGAAACCATCGCGGCGACCGACGTCGGCTTGATCGCCCGTCACGAGCGAGTTGCCCGGATCACCGATCGCCTGTTGCGGTTTGCCTTTCCGACCGCGGCGTGCAGCGTCGACTATCGCGGCGGCTACGGAATGTTCACGCGAATGATGCGCGACCGCGGTCACCACTGCTTTCATTTTGACGCCCATTGCCAAAACCTGTTTGCCCGTGGCTTCGAAGCGGAATTGGCCGATGGAGGTTTTGACCTGTTGTGCGCGTTGGAAGTCTTCGAACACTTGCCCGACCCGCACCAGGAAATCCAACGGCTTGATCGGCTGGCCGAGCACTGGTTGGTGTCGACCGAAGTCGTTCCGGATCCGGCGCCGCCGCCGGGCCGGTGGTGGTACTATCATCTTGAAGGTGGCCAGCACGTCAGCCTCTGGTCGGGGCGGGCCCTGCAGGCGATCGCCTGTCACTACGGGCGCACCTTGATTTCCGTTGGCGATCTGCACCTGTTTTGCCAGGGCAGCGTCAATGCCGGTTGGGTCCGTCACGTGCTGCGGGACCGATCGTCCCGCTGGCTGGACCCGTTTCGCAAACGACGATCGCTGTTGGTCGACGATGCCAAGCAGGCCGTCGCGTCGATCAAGCAAGCGGCCTGATCCGGATACCGGCGTGCCGATCGGCCGGGCCCGGCGCCCGCATGCCGTTCACAACCGCACGGGGATCCCCGCCTGGCGCATCACGCGTTTGGTTTCGGCGATCGAGTATTGGCCGAAGTGAAAGATGCTGGCCGCCAACGCCGCGCTGGCGTGACCCTTCAAGATTGCATCAGCCAGGTGTTGCGGATTCCCGGCTCCGCCGCTGGCCACCACCGGGATCGAAACGGCTTGGCTGACGGCGGCGGTAATCGGCAGATCGAACCCGTCGCAAGTTCCATCGGCATCCATGCTGGTCAGCACGATTTCGCCGGCACCCAACGCTTCCACTTCCCGGGCCCACTGGACCGCCTGGCGACCGGTGGGAGTCCGCCCGCCGTGGATGTGCACTTCCCAAAACTCTTGGCCGTCCTTTTGCACGCGTTTGGGGTCGATGTTGACCACGATGCATTGGCTGCCGAATCGGTCGGCAGCGCGGCGAATGAATTCCGGGTCCTTGCAGGCGGCCGAGTTGATCGAGACCTTGTCGCAGCCGGCGTTCAGCAAATCACGCACGTCTTCGATCGTGCGGACCCCGCCACCGACCGTCAGCGGCATGAACACACAGTCGGCGGTACGCCGCACGACGTCCAGGATGATGTCGCGTTCTTCGTGACTGGCGGTGATATCCAGGAACACCAGTTCGTCGGCCCCTTCGGCCTCGTAGCGGCTGGCCACTTGGACCGGATCACCGGCGTCGCGCAAGTTGACAAAATTGGTGCCCTTGACCACGCGTCCGCCGTGGACGTCAAGGCAGGGAATCACACGGGCTGCAAGCATCGCACTCGGTCGCAAGGGGATGAAGGGCAACGGGCGCCTAGCGGGACAGCGTTACATTGCGTGAGCCGCGTGGCGCAGGCCGCGGGTTTTCTCGCTTCAACCGGCGGCGCGAGCCTAGCCGCTCATTGCACTGCAACTCACGGTGTTTTTGATTGAAAGTGGCACTGTCCCGCTAGGTTATAGGCCACCGGCGGCCGGCTTCGAAGCCCGCTGAGGGGCCGTACACGGGCAAGACGACGCAAATCAGCGTCGCGCTCTGGCGAACGGATCGAGTGGGCATGTTTTTGCCCCCGCCAGGCGGGTGCGGCGGCTGGCTTCGACACCCAGGGCTCCAAGACGGTCCCAGGACCGCTCCCGGTTGACCGTTCGGATCACCGCGAATTTAATCTGGGACTGCGGTTGACGGCCAATCCGGCTGTTTTCCCAAACCCACCGCCCTACCCTTTCCCAGGCCCCGACGTGTCTCAAGTCGCCAAGGTTCGTAACGCCCTCATCAGTGTCAGTGACAAACTTGGTCTCGCCGATCTGGCGGCCGGTTTGCAGCGCGCCGGGGTGACGATTTACAGCACCGGAGGCACCCGACGCCACCTGGAGCAGTCCGGGGTCGAAGTCCTGGACGTGGCCGAGTACACCGGTTTCCCGGAGATGTTGGACGGCCGAGTGAAGACGTTGCACCCGAAGGTGTTCGGCGGGATCCTGGCCCGACGTGATCGCCAGGATCACATGGACGCAATCGAAGACCATCAGATCGTGCCCTTCGACCTGGTGGTGGTGAACCTGTATCCGTTCGCGGCCACGGCGTCGCGGCCGGGGGCGACGTTTGAGGCGTGTGTCGAACAGATTGACATCGGCGGACCGAGCCTGGTGCGTGCCGCCGCCAAGAACCATGAAGACGTCGCCGTAGCGACCATGCCGGAGCAATATGGCGAATTGCTGGAACAGTTGGATTCCAACGGCGGAACCACGCTGGAGTTCCGCAAACAGCTTGCCGCGGATGCATTCGACCACACGGCCGCCTACGACCGGGCAATCGCCGACTACATGCGAGGCGATTCAATCGCTGGCGAGTTCGCATCGTCGCTGCACCTCTCCTTTCGCCGCAAGAGCCAGCTTCGCTATGGCGAGAACCCGCACCAGCGCGCCGCGTTGTACGCGGATCCCACCGTTCGCGCCGCCAACCTGGTTTCGGCGCGTCAGCTGAGCGGCAAGGAGCTGTCCTACAACAACCTGTTGGATCTGGATTCCGCGTTGGAAATCGTACGCGGGTTCTCCTCGCCGGCCGTGTCGGTCATCAAGCACAACAATCCCTGTGGTGCCGCGATCGATGCGAAGCTCTCGCGCGCCTGCCGCAAGGCACTTGCCGGTGACCCGCTGAGCGCTTTCGGATCGGTGCTGGGGTTCAACAAAACCGTGGACATCGAAACCGCCGAACTGCTCTGCGAGCCGGGGCTGTTCATCGAAGCGATCGTCGCGCCGGATTTCGAAGCCGGTGCGGTCGGCCTGCTGACCACGCGGCCGCGGTGGCGCGAGAACGTTCGCTTGATGCAGGTCGGGATCCTGGATGATCCGCCACCGTCGATTCAGCGCCGATTCATCAGCGGTGGGATGTTGGTGCAGGATGCCGATCGGATGACCAGCCCGCGGATCCAATGGAAGACGGCAACCGATACCGAAGTCTCCGATGAACTGTGGGACGATCTGGCCTTCGGATGGGAGATGGTTCGGCACGTCAAAAGCAATGCCATCGTGCTGGCCAAGGACACGTCACTGATCGGCGTGGGTGCCGGCCAGATGAGCCGGGTCGACAGCGTGGAGATTGCGATTGAAAAAGCCGGCGAACGGGCCAAGGGGGCGATCCTGGCGTCGGACGCGTTTTTCCCGTTTCCCGATTCGATCGAGGCTGCCGCCGACGCGGGCATCGTGGCCGTGATCCAGCCCGGCGGTTCGCGGCGGGATGAAGAAGTCATCGAAGCGTGCGATCAGCACGATTTGCCAATGGTGCTGACCGGTCGCCGACACTTCAAACACTGATGACCATCCTTGACGAGATCCTGGTCAAGACTCGGGAGACGATCGCCCGCGAACGTGCGACGATCGCCGCCGAGGAACTTGAAGCGAAGATTGCCGACCTGCCGCCGTGCAAAGACTTTCACGCCGCGCTCGCCGCTGGCGACTCGGTCCAATTGATCGCGGAAGTCAAACGGGCCAGCCCGTCGGCCGGGTTGATCCGCGAAGACTTCGATCCGGTGCGGATTGCCCGCGCGTACGTCCAGGGCGGTGCAGCCTGCCTGAGCGTGTTGACCGATGCTCCGTTCTTTCAGGGATCGTTGCAGTACCTTCGTGAGGTCCGCGGGCAGGTGGATGTTCCGCTGTTGCGCAAGGACTTTATCGTCGATCGCTACCAACTGCTGCAGGCCCGCGACGCAGGCGCAGATTGCGTGTTGCTGATCGCCGAGTGCTTGCCCGCCGGGGAACTGTTGCGCCTGCACGATCAAGCGGCCGACTTGGGACTGCAAACGTTGATCGAGCTGTACGAACCGGAAAACCTGCCCGCGGTGTTGGCAACGGGTACCAAATTGGTTGGTGTCAACAATCGCGATCTCCGCACCTTTCAAACCACGTTGCAGCACACGTTGGACCTGTGTCCGCTGATCCCCGAAGACCGATTGATTGTCGGTGAAAGTGGCATCCGCGAACCGGCCGATCTGCAACGTCTGGCCGCCGGCGGTGTCAAAGCGGTGCTGGTCGGCGAATCGCTGATGCGTCAAGACGACATCACGGCCGCAACCCGACAGTTGCTCTCCGGTGGCGATTGAACTGGTCTCAATGGCCCGGCCGTTGAGGCGACGACTCGCCCAATCAACGCCCGCGATCGCGGAAGCTTCATTCGCGATCGGCGAGTGCTTCCAACCGATCCAAGTTGGAATCGTCTTCACCGGTCATTGCCCCTTCAGCGACCGGTCGTGATGGTTCGATGACCGCCGAGCTCGGATGATCGGGGTCTGCTTCCTTCGCGCGGGCGCCGAAGTCCTCGCCCACCAGTTCCAAGCCTGCGCTCGGTCGCTCGTGGGACATCCCCAAGGCCGCTTTCAGGTCCATCAGCAGCACGAACATCACCGGTACCAGGACCAGCGTGAAGCAGGTGGAAACGATCATCCCGCCCAGAAAAACGACCCCCAAGCCGCGATACAATTCGCTGCCGGCTCCGGGGAACAAGACCAAGGGAAGCAGCCCCAGAACCGTGGTCAGGGTGGTGATGCAGATCGGACGGATGCGAGTCCGAACGCTTTCCGGAACCGCCCGCGTTGGTGACCAATTCTCTTCCCGCATGTGAATCAGAGATTGGTGCACGATCAAGATCGCGTTGTTCACAACGGTCCCGATCAGGATGATGAAACCGAGCATCGTGAGCACATCCAGCGACTGCGGCACAAAGAAGTTCAGCAGCCACAGCCCGATGATGCCGCCCACCGCACCCAACGGGACGCTGAAGATCACCACCAGCGGGTACAGCCAGGATTCGAACAATGCCGCCATCAGCAGGTAGGTGATCAGCAAGGCAAGCAGGAAATTGAACCGCAACGCTTCCCAAGCTTGACGCAGCTTGTCGGCGGTTCCCGAGAGCGCGATGAAGTACTCACTGCCGACCACGCCTTCCTGGATCAGGGGATCGACGATCTTTTGATTGACCAGGTCCATCGCGGCTTCCAGCGGCATCTCGGCCGGCGGGCTGACCTCGATTGTGATGGCACGCAGTCGCTCGCGACGCTGGATCTGCTCCGGGCCGCTGCTGTAACGCATGTCTGCCACCGCCATCAGCGGAATCAGTTCTCCGTCTCGAGTGGCCAAGGGAAGCGACATCAGAGCCTCCGGATCGGCGACGGCGGTTTTGGAGGAGGTTTCCCGGGAACCGACGGCTGAACCTTCATCCGCGGCGTGGGTGGCCTTGATGGTGATGTCGATTTTTTCTCCGCCGACGTAGTAGTCGCCCGCGTAGGCGCCGTCGACCAGCGCGTCGACCACATAGCCCAACTGCGTCGTGTCGATTCCCATTTCCGAGGCGGCCAACAGTTTGGGCGTCAGGTGGATCTCGGGGCTGTCCAGTTCCAAGCTCGGCTGCGCCGACGCCTGTGCTCCTGGCATCCACGTTTCCACGTCGCGGAGCACGCGGGCGGCGATCTGGGACATGCGTTCCAGGTCGGGGCCGGAGATTTCAATGTCGATGGTGCGGCCGCTGGTCAATCCGCGGCCGAACAGGCTGGACTGTGCGGCGATCACCCGAACTCCCGGCAATCCCTTCCCGGCGTCGCGGACCAGCGGGATCAATTCCGCCGCGCGAGCTTCATCACGCGCGCGAAATCCCATGAACAGGTCGCGTTGGCGGATCGAGCAAAAGTAATAGTCGATGACCGGCCCGTCGGTGCCGTTGGTCGGGCCACTATCCGCGTCGACGTCCCAGTAGGGACGCAAACGATCCTCGACAATTCCGCCGATCTCGGAAAGCTCATCCAGGTTGTAACCCGGTGGCAGCGAAAACCTGGCAAACACAAAGTTGCGGTTGCCGGTCGGCAGGTATTCCACCTTGGGCCACAGCAGGTAGCTGATTCCCAGTGACAGCCCGGTCATCACCAGCGCCACCGCGATCGAGCGGATTCGGGAACGCAGGATCCACTGGTTGAACCCGACGATCGCTTGCACCAATGCCGACGCGATGTGCTGGATCCACCGCGTCAACGCGGTGGTCAGCGGTGGGCGGACGCGGCTTTCGGTTTCGATCGGTCCGGCGCCGCCGGACCAACCGCGACCGGCGAACAGGCGGGACGCCGCCGTCGGGATGACGGTGAACGAAACCAGCAGCGAAAACGCGATCCCGCAACTGATTGCCAGGGCAATGTCCCGGAACAATTGTCCGGCGGTGGCCTGGACGAAAATCACGGGCAGGAAGACGGCGATGGTGGTCAGCGTCGAAGCGACAATCGCTCCGGCGACCTCGGCGACGCCCCGTGAAGAGGCCGCCCAGGTGTTCTCGCCCAGCTGTTTTCGGCGGGTGATGTTCTCCAGAACCACGACCGCGTTGTCGACCAGCATCCCAACGGCGAAGGCCATTCCGGCCAGCGAAATCACGTTCAGCGATCGCCCCAGCAATGTCATGCACAGAAATGCCCCGGTGATGCTGATCGGGATGGCGACGGCGGCCACCAACGCACCGCGGGCATAGCGAAAACCTGCCAGGAGAATCAGCGCCAGCGTCGCGGCGTAAAACCAGGGGGACACGTAGACCGACGCGATGGCGGTCGCGGCAATCGCGATGCTGCTCAAGATCGTGGGCGGTCCAAGGTGCAGGAACAGCATCAAGACGATGATCGTCGCTGCGCTGCCGATCAGCATGTTTTGAACGACCAGGTCGATGGCCGATTCGATGTACTCGGTTTCGTCGTAGTACTGGAACAGCTCCAAGCCTTCGCGTTTCAGAAAGCCTTCGTTGAGTTCCTGCTCGGCTTTTCGCAATCCGTCCATGACTTGCAACACGTTCGCCCCGGTCACCCGGGCCACGCTGATGCCGATGCTCTCGGTTCCGTAACGGCGTGAGATGCTGTCGCGGTCCTTGAACCCCAATTTGATTTCGGCAACATCGCCCACGTAGACGCGGGTGTTCCCCTCGGACACGAGTAGCTGGCGGGCGACCTGTTCCGGACTCCGGAATTGCCCCAGCGTGCGGATCACCCAGCTGCGTTTCCCCTGGAAAACGTCGCCGGCGGTCGTGTCGCTGTTTTGCCGATTGAGGGCTTCGCGAACTTGGGCGATGGTGATCTGGCGCGATGCCAACTTTTCCGGGTCGACGATCACCTGCAGTTCTTCTTCGCGGCCGCCGCGCGTTTCCGCATCCGCAACACCTGGGACACGTTCCAGCCGCGGCTCCACAAAGTTCTCGGAAAACTTTCGAAGCTTCTCCAGATCGATCGGGGGTGGCCGCAACGATTCCAATTCGGGATGCGCGGCGAGATGCTCGTCCAGGCAGTTTTGCAGGCGAAAGACCCGCAGCGCCGAATTGCTGGCTCGGCGTGCCGGTTCCAACAGTTCGGCGATCGCCGGATGGGCGGTCTGGAACTCTGCGATCGCTTGCTCGGTTGGCGGGCGTGGGGTGAGCGCAAATCGGGCGATCGGTCGGTCACCCACATCGGACGCTTCGATCACCGGCTCGCCCGCGTCCAGCGGGTATTCGCGAACCTGCTGCAATCGCGTGTTCACGCGAGCCAACGCGTCATCGATGTTCGTCCCGATCTCGAATTCCAGCGTCAGTTCGGCTGCGGAAACTCGGCAGTTAGAAGACAACTTGACCAGCCCTTCGACCCCCTGCAGCTGTTCCTCCTGCTCCAACACGATTTCCCGCTCGATCTCCTGCGGGCTGGCGCCGGGCCAGCTGGTTTCGATCGTCAGCACCGGGTTTTGAACCTCGGGGACCAACTGTTTGGGGATCAGTCCCAGCGAAAGCGTGCCGAACAGGGCCGCCAGGATGGCGCCGACGTAGACTTTGACCGGGTTTCGAATCAGCAGATCGAACACGCGTTTCATCCGTCGCTGACGGACGCCTCCACGTTTTGCCCGGGGGTCAAACCTTCATTGCCTCGCGTGACAACCAAATCGCCTTCACGCAGGTCGCCGGTGACGGCAATCCAGCCTTCGTTGGCTACGCCGATCGTCACCGGCACTTCTCGAACCGTGCCGGCGACGGTGCCTTGCGGTTGGCCATCACCCGCGGCCGCATTGCTGCCCGCCGCCGTATCGATCACAAACACGGTTTGACGTGTTTGATCCAGTACCAACGCGTCGGTGGGGACGAACAATGCCGGGGCTTCCGGCCCGACCGGCAGGTATGCCCGGACGATCATGCCGGAGAGCAGGATCGGGATGCCGTCACGGATGGGATTGCGATCGACCTGCAACAGAACTGGAAACGTACGCGCGCGGGTGTCCGCCGCGGGGACCACCTGATTCAGGACGCCGATCAATAATTCGGCGGGATGCTGGCTGCACTTGATGCGCACCTCCTGGCCGACGACCAACGCGGCAACCTGTTCCGCCGGTACCGCGACTTCCACTTGGACCCGATCGAGTTCGATCAGCTCCACCACCGGATCACCCGAACTGAGCCAGGCGCCGTCTTGCGTGTGTTCGGCCGTGATGTACCCGTCAAACGGTGCCCGGAGCGTGTGTTTCGAAAGGCGGTCGCGGAGCAACCGCACCTGTTCTCGTTGCAGATCCAGCCGCGCCTGGGCTTGTGCGACCTGCTCGACCCGCGGTCCGGCAACAAGTCGTTGGTAAGCGATCTCGGCGGCCTGGAAAAGTTGTTCGCTCGACTCGGCTTCCGCCGTGGCCACGTCGATCTCTTCCTGAGACGCGGCGTTGGAATTGAGCAGTTGGCGGGCGCGGTTGAGCTGGTTGGATGCGCGGCGGGCGATTGCCGCTGCCGCCTGCATTTTTGCCTTGGCCTCGGCGATGTCTTCGGCCCGCGAACCGGCTTCCAATTCCGCAAGTTGTTGCTCCGCCAAGCGGAATTCAGCTTTGGCAGCATTCAGTTCCACCCGGACGACTTTGGATTGCAACTCCGCGATTCGGTCGCCTTGTGAAACCCGTTGCCCACGCCTGGCCAGCAGGGAGTCCACTCGGCCGGCGACGGCGCAGCCGATGGTCGTCTTGCGGATGGGGATCACGGTGCCCAGAAACTGCGAAGACGCTCCGGCCGAAGCGTATCGGACCGGTTTGGCTGTGACCGGTGCCGCGTCGTCCTGGCCCACCACAGGCGAAGGGTCAAACAACGTTGCGGTGAGAATCGCAATTGAGAGAACCGCCGCTGTCTGGCAGCGTTGGAACAGCGGTACCGTTGGACGCATCTTCATACGGGGATCTCATGACGAATCGGCGAAGGCGTTGCGCGCACGATTCGAAGCGGGCGGGATGGGCAACCGGACATTGCGGGGCGGGCGTGGTGGGACGAACGGATCAAGTGATCCGTGCTCGCACGGCCGCTGGCGGGACCATGCATGATACCTCGCTCCGCGGCCGCACGCTCCCATCATCTGGCCCATCATCTGGGAAGATGCCTCGTCGACCCGCTTTCAAACCTTTGGGGCCAAATCGGCGTGGAACCGAGCGCCCGGTCATCCACCGGGGGCGGCTGCCCCCGATCCAGCGATCTATCCTGATCCCGCGATACCCCGATCCGGCGATTGACAAGCGTCCCGCTGCCAATGGCCGCTGCGGGGCGGGACGGGATCCGTCGAAGGAACGTGATTTGCAGCCTTGACCCTCGTTCGTCGGCTGCACGGCGCCTCGGGTGGGCCCAATTTCGATTTCGCCCGTCCAGTGCTATGATGACGCGCGTGCGGCCGCGCAGACTGTCGGCCGCGAATCCGTTCTTCCCTGATGATGAACGGCACCTGCTTCCAAGCGAGTCGGTCGATCAGAAGAGTTTGATCCGACCAACCACTCCCCAAAGGACCCCTGAAATGCATCGTTGCTTGCTGGTGATCACCGCCGTCTTTTCGATGTCGCTGATGACCTACGCACAAGAGAATTCGGAACCACAAAAACCTGGTGATGACATCGCTCAAGAAAACCCGATCGGCTACTTCCTCGGCGTCTCCATGGGGCAGCAGTTGCTCCAGCAAGGATTGAAAGCGGAAGACTTTGACACCGCGGCGATGGCAGCCGGCGTTGCCGACGCGCTGAAACGAAACAAGCTGGCCCTGTCCAACGAACAGCTGCAAGCGGCCCAGGTGCAACTCCAAAAGATGCTGACCGGTCGGCACGAGGAGATGGCCGCCGAGATTCAAAAGAAGGCCAAAGAAAACAAGGAAAAGGGCGCCTTGTGGCTGGAGCAGAACAAGAAGAAGGAAGGGGTCAAGGAATTGGCCGGTGGGCTGCAGTACAAGGAGCTCAAGAGCGGCGACGGTCCCAAGCCCTCTCAGTCGGACACGGTCAGGGTGCATTACACCGGCCGGTTGATCAACGGTGACGTGTTCGACAGCAGTGTGGAACGCGGTGAGCCGACGGAGTTTGTCGTCGGTCAGGTGATCAAGGGCTGGCAGATGGCGCTTCAGGAAATGAACGTCGGCGACAAGTGGATGTTGTTCATTCCACCGGAGCTGGCCTACGGTGATCGTGGCAGCCCGGGAGCGATCGGACCGAACGAAGTCCTGGTGTTTGAAGTCGAACTGCTGGACATCATCTGATCGCTCGCGTTCGATCCTCAGGAAAAACCGCAAGGCATTGGCCTCAGCAAAACCGCAAGGCACGGGGAGCATCTCTCCGTGCCTTTTTTCTTGCGCCTGGCCTTCCTGTTGCGCTCGACGACGTCGCGTTTCGCTGGTGGCGGCCGTCGCCCTGTAGCCGCCGTCGCCCTGTAGCCGCCGTCGCCAGACGGCGGAGAGGCGTCGCCAGACAGCGGAGAGGCGTCGCCAGACGGCGGACAACGACGCTCTGGCCAGCGTCGCAACAGATTTCCAGACAATTCCTAGCAGCCGCTGCAACCCGCGCAGGCTCCTTCACCGGTCCCACAGCCGCTCTGGTCGGTACCACACGCCGGCCCGCAACCGGCGGAGATCAGTTCGGCCAAATGGTTGGTCCGCACGATCGATTCGTATTCGGCGGCCACCCGGTCGGCGATCTCCTGGGCAACCGGGTCCAGATGGCCGACAAAGTGCAGCACCAGCGTGCCACCGTCGAACAGCTGGTCGACATCCAGCAAGGTGGCACCGCAGTTGGCCTCTTGAAGACGTCGTCGGCAGGACTCGATCGCATCGCGTTTATACCGTTCCAGTCGTCGGACCAGCAGCTCGTCGGACACCGTGGTGGGGCGCAGGATTCGGTAGCGGGGGCCGAGAGCATCCCCGCCCGGCGGCGACAAAGACGGACCGGTGCGGCGACATTCCGAAGCGACTTCCGCGATTTCGACTCCCCGGGGCGAACGCACCACGACACGACGACCCCGTTCCAGGGGTGCCAGGGCTGAGCCCAGCCGGATCTCGCCGAGCGAACCGATGCGGAGGAAATAGTGCTTCACGCAAGATCCCGAGGTGGGGGGACAGCCGTTTTCCCGGCATGCCGATGGCGACGTCCCGGCTTGCCGTTGGCGGCGGGGCAGACGACCATGTTGAACGATTTGTCACTCTCTGGCAAATTGCCCCTCTGGACACCCGCGGACGCACCGACGTCCCCCGAACACCGATTCCCGCTAGGCTCGCGACATGGCGACTGATTTGACCGCCCCCCAACCCGCCGCCCCCCGGCCCACCGAAACCCTTCCTTTCGATGACTGGGCTGATCGGATTCTGCGCGGCGGCGAACTGACGCGGGAGGAAGCCCGCCAAATCCTAGCCAGCTCCGATCGCGACCTTCTGGCCCTGCTTGCGGCGGGCTTCCGGCTGCGCGAAAAGTACTTTGGCAAAACGGTGCAGTTGTACTTTCTGATGAATGCCAAGAGCGGTCTGTGTCCGGAGGACTGTCACTACTGCAGCCAGTCCAAAATCTCCACGGCGCCGGTGCCCAAGTACAACATCCTCAAACGCGACGCGTTGCTGGATGCTGCCCGATTGGCCTCCGAGCGGGGAGCGAAAACCTATTGCCTGGTGATCTCCGCCCGCGGACCCAACGAACGCGAGATGAACGCGGTGGAGCAGATCGTTCCGGAAATCAAGTCGAAATACGATCTGGACATTTGCGCCTGCCTGGGGCTGCTGTCACGCGAGCAGGCCGATCGATTGAAAGCTTGCGGTGTGGACCGGGTCAACCACAACTTGAACACCGGTGAAGACTATTACGGCCAGATCTGTTCGACGCACAGCTACGCCGACCGCGTGCAAACGTTGCGACACGTCCGTGATGCCGGAATGGAGATGTGCAGCGGTGGCATCATCGGCATGGGCGAATCGCACGACGACATCGTTTCGATGGCATTCGATCTGAAAGAGTTGGGCGTGCAGTCGATCCCATTGAACTTCCTGAACTCCATCGACGGCACGCCGCTGCAAGGCAAGCAGGATCTGTCGCCGCAGGACTGCTTACGGGCCCTGGCGATGTTCCGTTTCGTCAATCCCAGTCGTGAGTTGAGGATCAGTGGAGGCCGCGAAATTCATCTGCGGTCGTTGCAACCACTGGGCCTGTACGTCGCCAACAGCGTCTTCGTCGGGGACTATCTGACCACCAAGGGACAGGCCCCCGAGGAAGATTATCAAATGATCCGCGATCTGGGATTTGACGTGACCACGTCGGTCGGCGAGTGAGTGTGCCGGCCAACCCGAAAACGCGACATTTAGCCGTGGGGCGGCGTCACGGCGTGCAGCCCCTGATCGGCGATCGCACCGCTAAAGTCGCGGCAGCGATCGGATCGAAGCGGCTGAACGCGCGGGTCACTGCTTGGCGTCTGCCGTGATGCCTTTCCAGTCGTCGGTGCGGAACGGGGTCAGCGGCAATCCCTCAGCGCTCTGGACGTTGCACACAGGGTTGTCCGCCCAGGCGTAGCGAACGGCAGCCGGCTCTTGAATCTGGTCGCTCCAAACCTCGACCGTGTCTTTCCCGGTGATCTTGGCGTCGGCTTCGACAAACGTCTGGTCCGCACCTGCGATCGTGAAGCCGATCGGTTGGTTGACGTCGAAAGTGTCCAGTCCGCCACCGACGTGATCGAAGTGCAGCACCACCTTGTTGTCTTTCACCTCCATGGATTCGTAGGTCGGGCTGCGATACGGGATGTCGTATCCGTAGTCTCGGGCGAGTGCCCAACGGGCCAGGCGTTTGCCGACGTCCTGCTTGTTCTTGGGGTGGATGTCCGACGCTTCGCCCAGGTTCACGATGACCGCTTCGCCGGTGTTGTCCAGTTTCGACATCGTCATCGTCTGCGCTTCCCGCAATTCGGCCCAACTGCTGCCGCCGGGAGAATCCGCCTCGTCGCGGAAATCTGCCAATTGGACCCAGTAGAATGGGAAGTCGTCCTGTCCCCAGTCGTCTCGCCAGTTCTGAATCATCAGCGGGAACAGTTCGCGGTACTGATACGCGCGTCCCGCATTGCTTTCACCCTGGTACCAGATGACGCCGCGGATGGTGTAACCCAGCACGGGGTACAGCACGCCGTTGTACAGGTTGGCCGGTCGGTGTTGATTGACCAGCGGGTTGCTGGGGGCTCGCGGGCGTCCACCTTTGCGATCCGCCTGCCACTGCTTCAGCTTTTCGCGGTACTGGTCCATTGCCGCTTCGTGATCGTACGTCGCTTCGACGTCGCGCCACTTCGCCAGCAGTTCGTCAAACGTCCCGGCGTTTTGCAACACGTCACGCCGCACCCAGGCCTCGGCCGAGGATCCGCCCCAGGCGTTATCGATCAACCCCACGGGAACGCCGAGCGTCTGGTGAAGCTGGCGACCGAAAAAGTAGCCGACGGCCGAAAAGTCACGTACCGACTCCGGCGTCGCCGGTTGCCATTGTCCTTCAAAGCTTGGTTGCGGCTCCTGTGTTCCGATCCGGGGCACCGTGATCAACCGCAGTTCGGGAAAGTCCGCCGCCAGCGACTCCAGGTCAGCGTCGTTGGACTGCGACACGGCCCACTGCATGTTGGACTGGCCGCTGCAAATCCAGACCTCGCCAATCAAAACGTCTTTGATCGTGCGTTGATCGCTTCCCGAGACGATCGACAACTCATGGGGGCCGCCCGCTTCCATCGCCGGAAGTTGGACATCAAATCGTCCGTCGGTATCGGTGGTCGCCGACTCGGTGGCATCTCCGATCGAAACCTTGACCTCACTGTCGGGAGCGGTCCAGCCCCAAATATGGATCGGCTTTTGGCGTTGCAACACCATCGCGTCTCCGAACACGGAGCTCATTCGGATTTCGGCAAGTGCGGGTGTCCAGGCAAGGGCAGACAGCAGAAGTGCCAAGCAGGCCTTTCTCATGATGGGTCTCCGGTAGCAAAGGCGGGAAGGAGAAAGTGGGTGGGAAAGTGTCGCGCGGGAAGGGCCGCACGAAGGGAGCGTATGATAGCCAACGTCGCGCTTTCACGTGGGCGGCAGATTCGTGGCCCAGATTCATGGCGACGATTCGCATGGCGGAGTCCGATTCCGAACTCATTCCCGTCACGATTCGCATCGCCGGGGCCACGAAAAAACCCGATGCCGCAAATGGGCGGCATCGGGCTTCTGTTCGATCGATTCGGTGGAAACCGGAATCAGATGTTGGTGTCCGCGTCGGGCTTGGGAGCCGGCGGCGCGTCGCCTTCGGGAGCTGCGTCGCTGGCGCTTTCGACCGGCTCAGAAGCTTCTTCACCGCTGTCGTCGCCCGAAGCAGCAGCGGCACCAGCAGCAGCGCCGGCAGCAGCCGGTGCAGCCATGGTTTGAACGCTGCCCGGCACCAGGGTTTCGCCCGGCGCCAAGTCGAAGCCTTCACTGCTGGCAGCCGGAGCAGCCATTGCCGGAGCGGCTCCACCACAGCAAGGTGCCGGGGCGGGAGCGGGTGCTTCGCCACAGCACGGTGCCGGTTCCGGAGCGCCACAGCACGGTGCCGGTTCCGGAGTGCCACAGCAGGGTTCCGGAGCGGGTTCGCAGCAGGTCGGCTCGGGAGCGCAGCAGCTGCGACGTGCCTTCAGCTTGGCGAACAGGTGACCGAACAACTTCGGTCGGCTGTGTCCGCCACAGGTCGGGGCCGGTTCGCAGCAAGGTGCCGGTGCCGGAGCGGGCTCGCAGCAAGGTGCCGGAGCCGGAGCGGGCTCGCAGCAGACCGGCTCGGGAGCGGGCTCACAGCACGCCGGTTCCGGTGCAGCGCAGCTGTGCTTCGCTTTAAGGTGACCGAACAATCCGCGAATGTGAGCCATCTTCTTGGCATGATGCTTCGCGAAAAATCCACCACCACAGTTGCCAGCGTATGCCGGCGTGTCATTCATGGCGAGAGCCGCACCCACCAAAAGTGCGAACGCGGCGATCCCGCTGACCACAGTCCGATTCATTGTTTTCTCCCAAGTGTTTCGGAGTTTTGGTGCGATCCTGTCCGCACGCTTGACAAATCCAGAAGCCATCTCCAGGCTCCCCCGCAGGATCCGAAGTCGGTGACCATCACCGACAGTTCCGAACACGCAAGATAGGCGTTTTACGGAATATTTGCGGCCCACGTGAATTCGTGGATAAAGTAACTTTCGCGCTTGCGGTGTCAATCGTACGCAGCGGGCCTGTCCGACAGATTTTGTGGCGCCCAAATCGCGTTGATCTCTGGTCGGCCGAATCGACGGACGGTGACCGCAAATCGACCAGATACCCGCCAAACACGGGTGAAATGCCGACTTAGAGAGCTTTGACGACGACCAGTGACCGGACGACGTACCCGCCAAACGTGGCGGTTTGCCACACCCGGTTCACCCGGACGGGTGGTTTTTGGTCGCTGGAAAAGATTGCCTATTTTTCCAGATTTGCGTCGCATTGGAGGAAAAGGAGGGTTTGGCGGGTTAGCGACTCTTGGAATCCGTGTCCTCCAACGCTTCGGTCAGCTTGGTTTCCATCTGATTTCCGTCTTCGAAATCGATCTCCATCGGAGGTTGATCCTGTCCCTGGTCGATGGTGAATCCGCTGATCCGCCAGCCTTCGGTCTCGCGTCGCAGAGTCCAGACGACTTCATAGCGAACCAGATCCCCGGGCTCGACCGGTTCAGACAGGAAGGTGTGGACCCAAACGGCGTCTTCCTGGTTGGGAACGGGATAAGCCTGCAGGACTTCAAACCGCGTGTCCGGCGATCCGGGGAACTGCAAGGGACGTCCGATCCGCGTCATTTCCTGTTGAGCGAGCTTGGTCAACAGATCGTTCGCCGAAGCATCCTTGCCACCGCGTCGCACCCGATCCAGAAACTGACTGACGATCTCCGCGGGGGCCAACGTGTCGCTGTCGTTACCCGAGGCTTGTTCGCCGATCGTCGCGGTGCGGGATGTGTCTGCGGAGTCGCCTCCGCAACCGCTCAGCAGGATTGTCGTCGCGAGGACCAAGACCAGGCGTTTGGCAACGAACAGGGGTTCGGCAAACACAAGTTTAGCGAACCGGCTAGCGAACCGATTGGCGAGCGGTGGCTGGTTGCCGATGCGTCGGGCCGACACCGATGGTGGGGCGGATCCGCCGCGGACGCCGCCTGCCGGACGGTTGGGGTTCATGAGAGGGAGATCGTTCATCGCTGGGTGCTGGATGACTGGAGTCGTTTGGATTGTCGGGCCGTGGGTGGCAGCCCGGGTTGGCCGAGGGCGCTCGCCGGGTGCCGCTGTCCGCATTGCGGCCTCGCGTGTTGAAGATCGGGGGCTGGCCACCGGGGGCGTCAGAGTGTCCGATCCGTCAGCGCACGAGCAACGCGCCGAGTGCCAAAGGGGGCCGTACCAAACCCTGCGGATCGTCGTCAACGTTGAAAACGAATCGGTTGCGTTCGGCGGACGGTCGGCGGCGGGGAAATTGCCGCCGACGTCCTGGTGGACTCGGCTATCGCTGAAGGCCTGATTGCCGCAAAATACCGTTGGACGTTTCGTCTGATCCTCCCGGGACCTGCCCGCGATTTCTCCCTGCAATGTCGAATGTGCGATGGCTGCCAGTGCAAACGTGATCGAAGTTGACTCGGAGCGGATCGATTTAAAGAATCGACCGCTGGCCGCGCTGCTGGCTTGGCTGCTGCCCGGCGCCGGACATTTCTACCAGGGGCGCTATACCAAGGGCAGTTTGTACTTGGTGTGCATTCTGACCACCTGGATCATCGGATTTGCCTTGGGCGGTGGCCACGTGGTGTACGCCTCGTGGCAGCCCGGTGACAAACGCTGGCATTATTTTCTACAGGCCGGCGTGGGGGCTGCGGCGCTGCCGGCATTGCTGCAGGGCAACCAGATGCGTCGGATGACGGTCGACGGGGTCACGTCCCCGGGTTATGAACCGATGTGGGGCGGGTTCATGGCCCCGCCCAACCGGCCCGTGATCGAGGACCGCACCGATGAGGTATCGGCTTGGTACGCGACTTACGGCGCCGGTTATGAAATGGGAACCTGGTACACCATGATCGCCGGGCTGTTGAATATCCTGGTCATCTACGACGCTTATGCCGGACCGCTCGCGGTGCCAATCAGCGGTCGCAAGAAGAAAGACGCGGAGGAATCACCGGGAAACGGTGGCTCGGGAAGAAGTGCCTCGGAAAGCGGGGGGGGCGGGTCGGACCCGCCGGGCGAAGCGGAGGCGGTCGGTTCAGCCGCCCAGACGTGATGCTTCCCGTTGTGATGCCGTCAGACGTCCTGCCCAGCCGGCGTCCGTCCTGGCAAGCCGGCGGCAACGTCGTCGGGCAATCGCTTGTGCGGGGCAAGTGTTCCCATGTTCCACGAGACCGCTGATGATTTCGATATCACCCACCTACCTGATGTACTACGTGCCGCTGATCATTTCGATCTCGTTGGTTTTCGGTGCGACACGCCATGAGAATACGCAGCTGATACTCAAGCACGCCTTCTACACCGCGCGGTGGATCACCGGTTTCATGCTGATCATTTTTGCGGTCCTCGTGGTTTTCAACTGGTTGATCTAGTGCGCGTTCTGACATTGGGTGCCGGCACCGTTGGTCACTGGATTGCGGACATGTTGTGCCGCCGCAGGCATGACGTGGTCGTGGTCGACATCAATTCGGATCGGGTCCGTCAAATCAACAGTGAATTGGATGTGCGGGCGATCGAGGGCAACGCGTCGCAGAGCACGGTATTGTTTCAGGCGGACGTTTGCAGCGCCGACATCTGCCTGGCCGTTACCGGCGATGACGAGGCCAACGTCGTGGCGGCCAGCATGGCCAAAGCCCTCGGTGCACGTCGCAGCATCGCGCGGGTGTACGCACCGGCGTTCCGCGATTCCAGCACGTTCGACTACCAGAACCATTTCGGGATCGATGCTCTGCTGAGCCTGGAGCAGTTGAGCGCGTTTGAGTTGGTCCGCGCGATCCGCAATCCGGATGCGATTCCGCTGGAGCACTTTGCCCGCGGGCACCTGGAGGTGTACGAAATCGACGTGGAGCCCAACGCCCAGGGTGCCGATCAGAAACTGCGCGATTTGAAGTTGCCCGGAACCGTTCGGATCGGGTCGATCGCCCGTGACGGCGAAATGTGGCTGGCCAGCGCCGAAGACGAGGTGCATGTCGGGGACCGCGTCAGCCTGATCGGGATTCCGGCGGAAGTGAACCGCAGCCGAACACTCTTCACCGGTCCGACCCATCGTCCGAAGCGAGAGAGCGTGATGATTGCCGGCGGCGGCGAAATCGGATTCCACATCGCTCGCGCGCTGCCGGAGTCGGATTATCGGATCACGTTGCTGGAAAATGATGCCGAACGGTGTACCCATTTGGCAAAACTGTTGCCTGACGCGACCGTCGTGCACGCCAATGCCAACCGACGAAGTGTTTTGGAGGACGAAGGCGGCGGCGCGGTGGACTACTTTGTCGCCTGCACCGGCAGCGACGAAAGCAACATCATGGCCTGTGTCGAAGCCAGGGAATTGGGTGCCCGCCGCGTGATGGCGGTGGTGGGACGTCCCGACTACGCCAACGTGGTCGGGAAATTGGGGATCGACCATGTCGTCAGTGAACGCGACGTCGGGGCGCGGCAGATCCTGGGTTTCCTCAACCAGGGTGCCGTGATCAGTCGCAGTATCCTGCCCAACGGCAAGATCGGCGTTTTCGAGCTGGAGATTGTCGAGGGGGCTCGGGTGGCCGATGCGACCTTGGCTGAACTGCCGCTGGGCGGACGCTGCCTGATCACGGCGGTTCAGCGAGACAGCTTCATCCGTGTACCGACTGCCAACGATCAGCTGAAAGTGGGAGACGTCGTCGTGGCCTTGATGGATTTGAACTACATGGAGGAGTGTCTGGCGTTGTTCAATCGATCCAGCCGGCTATGACGTTCAACCCGCCCGCCAATCGCCGAGTGTTGGTCAGCGCGGATGTCGGCGGAACGTTTACGGATTGTCTGGTCCAGTGGGTCGACGGCAACCAGGTGGCGCGAGTCGGTTGCCTGAAAGTCTTGTCTTCGGGCATCATTCGGTGCCGCGTCGTCGCCGTGGATTTTCAACGGCGTCTCCGCATCGAAATCCCGCGTGAGCTGGTCCGCGAGTGCGTGGGCGGGCAGCTGCCGGATGATTTTTTCCGCTCGGCGGAGTTGTCTCGCTTGACCGAAGGCACGCGAAAACCTTTGGGAGTGATCCGGGCCTATGATCCCGAACAGTCGCTGGTCACCTTCGACCCGATCGAACGGAGGGGGGAATCGAACGGTGATATCGCGATCGACTCGGTGGTCGAAATCGATTGCGGTTTGGAGTCGCCGGTGTTGGCGACCCGGCTGTTGCTGGGAATTCCCTTGGAACAACCGTTGCCCGAGGTGTCGGTGCGTTTGGGGACGACGCGTGGGACCAATGCGTTGTTGACACGCACGGGGGCCCGCACCGCCCTGGTGGTTACCAAGGGCTTCGGGGACGTGTTGGAAATCGGCGAACAGGATCGGCCCGAATTGTTCGACCTCTCGATCCGCAAGCCCGTTCCGTTGGCTGAACAGGTGGTGGAAGTGGACGCCCGCATGGACCATCGCGGCAACGAATTGGCGTCGATCGATGCGGTGGCCGTTCGCGGAGAACTCGGACGCTTGAGGGCCACGGGGATTCAGACGCTGGCAATTTGCCTGATGCATGCGCACGTCAATCCGTCGCACGAATTGCAGCTGGAGCAGATTGCAAGACAGATCGGGTATTCGAACATTAGCCGATCCAGCGAGGTCGCTCCGCTGATCAAACTGGTCTCGCGCGCCGAAACAACCACCTTGGATGCCTACCTGAATCCGATCCTGGCGGAATACGTGCGCCGGGTTCGGCGTCAGTTTGGCGGACGACGTTGTGACCTGCGGATGATGACCAGCGGCGGCAACTTGGTCGCCGCGGATGCGTTTCGCGGTCGCGACAGTGTCCTGTCGGGACCGGCCGGTGGCGTGGTCGGCCTGCAGCGGGTTGCCCAACAGCGCAACGTCTCGCTTGCGATCGGGTTGGACATGGGAGGCACCAGCACGGACGTCAGCCGGTTCGACGGCCGCGTGACCCGCCGCTACGAAAGCCGCATCGGCGGGATTCGCGTGATGACGCCGATGATCGATATCCACACGGTCGCCGCCGGCGGCGGGTCCATTTGCGATTACCGCAGCGGCCGACTGGTGGTGGGACCGGAAAGCGCCGGAGCGATGCCGGGACCGGCCTGTTACGGACGGGGCGGACCCCTGAGTGTGACCGACGTGAATCTGTTGCTTGGAAGGTTGCCCGCCGAACGCTTTCCTTTGCCGTTGGATCGGAACGCCGCCGTCGGCCGGTTGCAACACGTGGCATCGAAAATGCCCGATCCGCCGGACCAGAACGAATCGCTGGCGGAAGGTTTTTTGGATATCGCGGTGACCCACATGGCCGAGGCGGTGCGCGCGATCACGACGGCACGCGGGATCGACGTTCGGGATCACACCTTGGTTGGGTTCGGCGGCGCCGCGGCGCAGCACGTGTGCCGAATCGCCGACGCTTTGGGTATCGGTCGGATTCTGGACCACCCGCGTGCCAGTGTACTGAGCGCCGTCGGCATCGGCGTCGCTCCCACCGGAGTGATTCAAACCTGCGGTGTTTACAAGCCGCTGGATCGATTGGATCAGGCGACCATCGATCAAGTGATTCAGGACTTGAGATCGGAGGTCTTTGGATCATTGTGCGAGCAGACCGATCAGGCCGAGTCGGCCGAGTATCGATTCGAGTTCGATTGTCGTTACGTCGGAACGGATGCGGCGATTTCGGTTGACGCCGTGCCACTGGAACAGGTCGGGGACGTCTTTCACCAGGAACATCAAAGGCGGTTCGGATACCGGCGCGATGATCAGCCCATCGAACTGGTGAGCGTGCGGTGCGAAGCGACCGAGGGAGGCGACCAGCGTGAACAGGGTCTGCTATCATTGCGACTGCCAACGCAGCGGCCCAATCAAACCTCCGTCGTCCGAGTCTGGCACCGCGGGGGCTGGCACGAGTTCACGTCGATCGAGCGAGACTCCCTGGGTGAGGGCTCCGAGGTACCCGGGGGCAGCCTGGTCATCAGCGATCAATCGACCCTGGTTGTTGAACCGAATTGGTCCGGCAAAGTCTTTCCAGGCGGGACGATCGAGCTGCAGCCCCGTTCCGACGGCAAGGCAACCTTGGGGCCGGAAGCCACCGTCGCCGATTCGTCTGCCGGGGACGCCGTTCTGTTGGAAGTCGTCGCGCGGCGTTTGCAAAGTATCGCGGACTCCATGGGTGAGGTGCTGAGGCGAACCGCGGTCAGCGTGAACATCAAGGAGCGGTTGGATTTCAGTTGCGCCGTGTTCCGCCGCGACGGTGCCTTGATCGCCAACGCCCCCCACGTCCCGGTTCATCTGGGGGCGATGGGAAAGACGGTTCGGCATTTGATTCAGACGTATCCACAAATGTCGGACGGCGATTGTTACGTTTCCAATGATCCCTATGCCGGTGGTTCCCATCTTCCGGACATCACGGTGGTGACGCCCGTGTTTTGCCAGCCCGAGGGGCGTCGGCAAGATCAGCCGGATCTGTTTGTTGCCAGCCGCGCCCATCACGCGGAAATCGGCGGAAAGACCCCGGGCTCGATGCCGCCGCTTGCGCATTCGCTGGCCGAAGAGGGTGTGTTGATTCGCGATTTTGCCCTGGTGAAGGATGGCCAATCGCACGAAGAAGAAATCCGCAACCTGCTGTCCCATGCGCGTTACCCGTCCCGCGCGGTCCAGGAAAATCTGGCCGACCTGCGGGCCCAGATTGCCGCAGGCCGCGAAGGGGCCCGATCGTTGAGGGCGATGGCCGATCAGCTGACCCTTCCGGTGATTGTTGCGATGATCGATCGTCTGATGCAGGTCGCCGCGGAATCCGTCTCCAGGTGGATCAAGACGTTACCCCACCAACGGCTGTCTTTTGAAGATCGGTTGGACGACGGCACGAAGATCCAGGTCGCATTGTGGCGGCAGGACGACGGACTGGTCATCGACTTTGCCGGAACCGATGGGGTGCATCCGCAAGGTTTCAACGCGACGCCGTCGATTGTCACTTCGGCCGTGTTGTATGTGATGCGATGCTTTTGTGACTCCAACTTGCCGCTCTGCGACGGCGCGATGCAGCCGATCGACTTGCGAATCCCGTCGGGGCTGTTGTCTCCGGCCGGCAACGACGATCCCAGCCGGTGTCCGGCCGTGGTAGCGGGGAACGTCGAAACGAGCCAGCGGGTGGTCGACGTGCTGCTCGGGGCGCTCGGCGCATCGACCGGGGGTGAACGTCCCGGCTGGCGCGCGGTGGCCGCCAGCCAGGGCACAATGAATAACGTGCTGGTGGGCGATGAAACATTCGGTTATTACGAAACGATCGGCGGGGGGGCCGGGGCGACCGCGCTTGGCCCCGGAGCCACTGCCGTTCACACGCACATGACCAACACGCGAATCACCGACCCCGAAGTGGTGGAAACCCGGTTGCCGATGCGGGTCATCCAGTTCGCCGTCCGCCGGGGAAGTGGCGGCGCCGGAAAGCATCCCGGAGGAGACGGGATTGTTCGCGAGTTCCAGTTTCTGCGGCCGTTGACCGTTTCCTTGATCACGGGGCGTCGCACGACGCGGCCTTATGGTGCCGCCGGCGGCCAGCCGGGCCGTGCGGGACGCAATCTGTGGATCCGGGCCGACGGCCAACCGACGGAAGTGGGGTTCGCGACGACCTTTCAGGCGGACGCGGGAGACCGGCTGCGGGTTGAGACTCCAGGCGGGGGAGGTTGGGGGGCGCCCGAAAAATAACGCGTTGATCTTCAGAACGCGGTCCCTTTTTTGCTACCGCTGCTGTTTGTTCTCTAAAATACGATTGGGAAGCCCCTTCCCGTTCCGCGATTCGATCGGCACCGTTGCCCCCAATCGACGACAGCCCACGTCGCACTTCCGCGACGCCGTCGTCGCAACCACCGACACCGATCGAGCCGTCCCGCCCTGGCTACCGTCCCCACCATTGCTGGTCCGTGATGCTATCCCGAATTGCCTGGTCCTGTTTCGTCGCCGTCTGGCTGTTTCCAGGTGTCCCCGCGTTTTCCGCCGATTCCACGACCGAGCCCGAGGGCGAACCGAGCGAACGTGCTTCGGAAGCGGTTGATTTTGCGCAGGACGTCCGTCCGATCCTGTCGGATCATTGTTACGCCTGCCACGGCCCGGACGAAAAAGACCGCCAGGCCGGCTTGCGGCTGGACACGGCCGAAGGCATCGCTTCGGTCACCGATTCCGGCGAGGACAGCGAGCTGATCCGCCGCGTCCGAAGCGACGACGCTTACGAGGTGATGCCGCCGCCGGAGTTCAACAAGCCGTTGTCGGCCCAGCAACAGCAGATCCTGGCATCCTGGGCGGCGTCGGGGGGGCACTTCCAGCGACATTGGGCCTTCGTCCCTCCCGAAAAGGTGGAGGTGCCCGATTCGGCCGACCATCCGATCGACCACTTCATCGACCGAGCGATCGAAGACAAGGGGCTGCAGCCGAATGGTCCGGCGGGCGATTCCGCGTTGCTACGCCGGGTCTGCTTGGACCTCACCGGACTTCCTCCCAACCGCGACCAGATCGAGCGTGTCCAAAGCGGGCAGTTGAAGTATGAGGCTTTGGTGGACGAACTGTTGCAGTCACCGGAATTCGGCAAGCATTTCGGTCGCTACTGGTTGGATCTGGTGCGGTATGCCGATACGCACGGATTGCATTTGGACAACTATCGCGAAATGTGGCCCTACCGCGATTGGGTCATCGATGCGATCAACGACAACATGCCGTTTGACCAATTCGTCACCGAACAATTGGCGGGTGATCTGTTGCCGGACGCGACGCTCGCTCAGCAAGTGGCCAGCGGGTTCAACCGGTTGAACGTCACGACCAGTGAAGGCGGGTCGATCTACGAAGAGGTGTTCGCACGCAATGTGATCGACCGGACCGATGCCTTTGGGACGATTTTTCTAGGGCTAACCACGCAGTGTGCCGTTTGCCACGATCACAAGTTCGATCCGATCACGCAAAAAGACTACTACTCGCTGTCCGCTTTCTTTAACAGCCTGGATGGCCGCGCGCTCGACGACAACCGTGAAGACCCGCCTCCGGTGGTGACGGTACCCAGCGATGAACAGCGCCAGCGGTTGGCCGAATTCGATCGCGAGTTGGCCTCGCTGCGGGAGGAGATGGCCGGCGACATTGCGTCCGTTGACGCGGCGCAGCGGGCGTGGGAGCAATCGATTCAGTCCGCGGGGGAAGGTGAACGACACGACCGCGTCGAGCCGCTGATGCCACGGAGTGCGAAATCCAAGGCCGGCGCGGACCTGTCGATCGAACAGGACGGCACCGTGCGGTTGGGCGGTGAGATTGCGGCGACCGATACGCACACCCTCGTCGCCCCCTTGGGCAACACGCTCGCCGGCGGACGGTGGCAAACACTGAAGCTGGAAGCATTCCCGGACGAAGCGACCGGCCGCGTCGGCGTCTCGGAGAACGGCAACGTGGTGCTGACAGAAATCACGGTCGAAACGCACGCGACAGGCTCCGAGGCCGACCCCGATGGGGGTTGGATGCCGCTGCCCATTCGGTTCGCCGTGGCCGACATCGAACAGGAAGGCGGTCCCTTTGCGGTCTCCTACGCCATCGACCAGAAGCGCGACGACGCCTCCGGCTGGGCGGTCAACGGGCAAGGGCCCAAGGGTGGTCGCAAGGCCTGGTTCCAAATCCCGGATTTGGCCGAGCGGATTGAAGCCGGTGACGACCAGATCCGCGTTCGATTGGATTACCGATCAAAGTATGCCAAGCATCAGTTTCGTGCGGTCCGGTTGAGTGTTTCTGAGTTGCCGCCGGCCGTTTCCGCTGAGAACCGCGTCGCATTGGGCACGCTGCATTCGGTCGGGCCGTTCCCGGTGGAGAGCGTGAACCCGGGGTTTGGGCGCAGCTTTGCTTCGCAACAAGATCCGTTCGACGCCGACCAGGAATTCCCCTATCGCGGTCAATCGTATCGGTGGGAACCACGTCCCGACTGGGGGCCCGTCGACGTCATCGAGCTTCCGACCGATGGCGATCACGTCTCGGTCAACCTGCTGCACCAAGGACTGGAAGCACCCCAACCGGTGACGATCGATCTATTGGTGGGAACCAGCGGCGGCCACGTCGTGTTCTTGAATTCAAAACGCATCGGCGAGTCCCGGCAGATCGACCAACTTCAACCGTTGCAGTCGGTCTACAAGTTGGAACTGAAGAAAGGCCACAACGACTTGTACCTGAAGGCAGTGGGCGACCGGCGCGGCGACCAGTTGACGTACGCTTTCCGATCCCCGGCGATTGAACTTCCAGACGCGGTCGTGCGGTTGGCACGCACGTCGCGCGAGGAGCGTTCAACCGCCCAGGAAGAATCGCTGCGCAAGTACTTCCGCGAGGTGCAGTGTGTGCACCCGGACTGGTTGGCCTTGAAGGATGCGATGCGCGGAACCGAGAAAGCAAAGTCTGACTTGCAGGATTCGCTGCCCACGACGTTGGTCTGGAAAGAGTTGGACGAACCGCGTGAGGCGAAGATCTTGATCCGTGGCCAGTACGACCAGCCGGGAGAAACCGTCCCCCGGGCGACGCCGGAGTTCTTGCCACCGATGCCGGAGGACGCACCGAGTGACCGGTTGGGCTTGGCCCGCTGGCTGGTCGATCCCGCCAATCCGCTGACCGCGCGGGTGGCGGTGAACCGATTCTGGCAAATCGTGTTCGGCACGGGGTTGGTCAAATCCAGCGAAGATTTTGGGAACCAGGGCGCGGCCCCCAGCCATCCGGAACTGCTGGATTATCTGGCCGTGGACTTCCGCGAACACGGATGGGATGTCAAACGCTTGGTCCGCCAAATGGTTACCAGCCGAGCCTATCGCCGCGATGCGGCGGTGTCGCAATCGGCAATCACGCTTGATCCTGGCAATCGCTTTTACGCCCGCGGACCGCGTCACCGGTTGGACGCGGAGGTGTTGCGCAACCAGGCGCTGGCTCTCTCCGGATTGCTCAGTGACGCGGCCGGCGGCCCCAGCGTGAAACCGCCGCAACCTAAGGGGCTTTGGTACGCGGTGGGATACACGCGAAGCAATACGGCGAACTTCCAGGCCGATACCGATCCCTCAAAGGTGTATCGACGCAGCGTGTACATCTTCTGGAAACGCACCAGCGCCCCGCCGCAGATGTCGACTTTCGACGCGCCCAGCCGGGAATCGTGCACGGCGCGTCGCGAGCGGACCAACACGCCCCTGCAAGCATTGGTGCTGATGAATGAGACGCAATACCTTCAAGCGGCCAAGCATTTGGCCGGACGTGCGTTGACCGAATGTCCTTCGTCGGAGTTGTCCGAACGGGTCGCTTGGCTGTTCCAGACCGTCACGGCGCGGCTGCCCAACGAAACCGAGTTGGAAGAGTTGTCGCAGTTGCTGCGCGATCTGCTGGATCACTACGACCAGCAGGAGGCTGCCGCCGAGGCGCTGTTGGCGGTTGATCCGGCGCGGATTGATGGGGCGACGCCGGCCCAGCAGGCGGCCTGGATGGTTGTGGCCAGCACGCTTTTGAACCTGGACGAAGTGATCAATAACTAGGAACCACCGATGAATCAATCTCCCCAGGAAACATCGTTATCGAATTCTCTGGCCAACGCGCTGACGCGCCGGTCACTGTTTTCGCGTTCGGCGGCCGGGTTGGGCGCCGCGGCGTTGGCTTCGCTGGAGTCGCGCGCGGGCGCCGCAACCGCAGCCAATGCTTCCGCATCGAATACCGGCCCATCCATCGCCGGTTCGTCGAACACGTCCGGCGCCGGCCTGCCCGGTTTGCCCCACCATCCGCCCCAGGCGCGGCGCGCGATTTATCTGTTCATGTCCGGGGCACCCAGCCAGATGGACATGTGGGATCACAAACCCGCGATGGCGGACTGGTTTGACAAGGACCTTCCCGATTCCATTCGCCAAGGGCAACGCTTGACCACGATGACCAGTGGCCAGGCGCGTTTCCCGATCGCCCCGAGCATCTACAAGTTTGCTCCACATGGAGAAAACGGCACGATGGTCAGCGAACTGCTGCCGCACATGGCCCGCCAGGTTGATGACATCGCGCTGGTCAAGTCGATGCACACCGAGGCGATCAACCATGATCCCGCCATCACCTACATCTGCACCGGAAACCAGCTGCCGGGCAAAGCCAGTTTGGGTTCCTGGTTGAGCTACGGGTTGGGTACCGAGAACGAGAACCTTCCGGCGTTTCTGGTCATGACCGCTTCGTGGACCGGACGCAAGGAGGCACAAGCGTTGTACAACCGTCTGTGGGGCAGCGGATTCCTGCCCAGCAAGTATCAGGGCGTGGCGTTGCGTAGCAGCGGCGATCCGGTGTTGTACCTGTCCAACCCGGACGGCCTGGATGCGACCGTGCGGCGAAAGATGCTGAATTCCCTCGCCAAGTTGAACCGCGTCACCGCGCAGTCCGTGGGCGATCCGGAAACCAACGACCGGATCGCGCAGTACGAGATGGCCTTTCGGATGCAAACCAGTGTTCCCAACCTGGCCGACATCAGCGACGAACCGCAGTACATCCTGGATATGTATGGTCCCGACGTGACCACGCCCGGGACGTTTGCCAATTGTTGCCTGATGGCTCGGCGGATGGCTGAACGGGGCGTGCGGTTCACGCAGATTTTTCACCGCGGCTGGGATCAACACGGCAACCTTCCCAAAGATTTGCCCAATCAATGCCGTGACGTGGACCAGCCAAGTTCGGCGCTGCTGGATGACCTTCGCCAGCGCGGCATGCTTGACGACACGTTGGTGGTTTGGGGTGGCGAATTTGGACGCACGATCTATTGCCAGGGCAAATTGACCAACACGACCTATGGCCGCGACCATCATCCGAAATGCTTCACCGTCTGGCTTGCCGGTGCCGGAGTGCGCGGTGGCGTCGTTCACGGCGAAACCGATGAGTTCAGCTACAACATCACCAAAGACCCGGTGCACATCCGAGATCTGAACGCAACGATCCTGCACACGATGGGAATCGATAGTGACCGATTCACGTATCCGTTCAAAGGATTGGACCAGCGGTTGACCGGCGTGGAAGGCGGTCGAGTCGTCAAAGAGCTGTTGTCGTGAATCCTGCGCGACGTTGTCGCCGGTGCTTCCTGCCGGCCCCCGGTTGCGTTGCAGGGATGCGTCGGTGAGCGACTTGAATCGGGAATCGAACCCGTATGCGGCCGGACGCGGAGCAGGCGACCGCGATGTCGTGCAGGAAACTTCGTCGGCTGACGAAGCGGCGGGGAAGATGGGCGTCCCGTCCGCGGCAGCGGTCGTCGTGGCCAGCATGATCGGCGCCGGAGTCTACACGACCAGCGGATTCACGTTGGCGGACCTGGGCACACCCGGATGGGTCGTGCTGGCGTGGGGTGTTGGCGGCGTGATCGCGATCTGTGGCGCGCTGTGTTACGGCGCGTTGGCCCAGCAGCTCACGGAATCGGGCGGTGAGTACCTGTTCCTGGCCCGAGCCGTTCATCCGGCCGCCGGAATGATGGCCGGATGGGTTTCGCTGCTGGCGGGCTTTACCGGTGCGATCGCCTTTGCCGCGACGACGCTGGAGGCCTACGCGCGGGGATTTGAGGTCGGCTGGATTACCGGGGTTCCCCAGAATGTGATTGCGATCGGCGTGATCGTCGTCGCCGCGCTCGTCCACGGTGCGGGACTCCGCCGCGGATCACAGATTCAGAACGCCGTCGTGGTGGTCAAGTTGATTCTGATCACGGCCTTTCTGGTCATCGCCTTTGCCGCGATCGGCCATTGGCAGGGCGGCGGGGTGGCGAGACAGGCCGCCGAAGAGGGCAGCGTCGGCGGTGGCTGGCCGTTTGTCCTGGCCTTCGCCAACGCGCTGACTTGGATTTCGCTCAGCTACAGCGGATTCAACGCGGCCGTCTATTTGGCCGGGGAGGTGCGGCGACCGGCAGTCTCGGTCCCACGGGCGATGTGGCTGGCAACGGCTGCGGTGACCGTGTTGTACCTGATGTTGAACACCGTGTTTGTGTACGCCCCGAAGGCGGACGAAGTCGCCGGCCGGCCGGACGTGGCCAGCGCTGCGGCTGACGCGATCGGCCGGCAACTGGGATGGGAATCGGCCGGCGGAAGCAACCCGGTCGGGACACTGGTGCGGATTGCAATCGTGGTGGGACTGGTGACATCGGTTTCGGCGCTGATGCAAACCGGTCCGCGGGTGTATCAGAAGATGGCCGAGGACGGCTTTCTGCCGCGTTGGCTGTCCGGCGGCCCCGGGCACGCCCGCCGCGCGATCCTGATCCAGGCCGGATTGGCGATCCTGGTTGTGTGCGTCTCCACGCTCCGTCAACAGCTGGACTATCTGGGTTTTACCCTGTCGGTGTGCGCGGCGTTGTGCGGAAGTCTGGTATTCTTTCTTCGCGGCAACACGCGGTACGACGTGCGGGTCCGTTTCTACCCGATCGTGCCTGTGATTTATGTATTCGGAACGCTGGTGATCGCGGCGCTGACGGCCATTCGGGCTCCGGTCCAGGCCGGGGTGGGGTTGGCGACGTTATTGCTGGGCGTGGTGGTGTATTATTGGCACTCTCGGGTGGCATGAAATCTTGTCGGATCGGCACATTTTCTTGTGGGGTAGCCGGGATGCGCGCGATCGGAGAAACTGACGCCCAGCGACAGGTGGCGCCGTTTCCTTGGTGTGGGTGAGCGTCGCGGGGATTGTCTCTTGAGTGTCATCACGACTTGTCTCGACAGCTCGTCCTTTAATCAGGCTTTCAAGCAACAGAATCGCGCATGAGATACGCATTTCGTCTGGCCGAACTATTGGGTCACACTCCGGATCGTCGGAAACGTCCCGGAACGATCAAATCGATCGTGGAACACACCGGCTTGGATCGTCACCAGGTCGCTTCGCTGTTGAAAAACGAAGCCAAGTACATCCCCCTGGATGCCCTCTCGCGTCTGTGCGATTACCTGATCGATCAGGGGCACGCGACGGCCGACCAATTGCCTGGGGCGCTGTTCGCGGTCAACCCGGAGAACTTTTGGGAACTGATCGCCCGGCGGAGTGAGATCGAGATCGTGATCGGCGTGCGAGCCACCGATGCCAATGCCACCCCGGAAGGGGCATCCGTTGTCGCCAGCGACTCCGTGCTGGTCGGTGAAGTTCTCAGCGGCGTTTCCACCCTGGGTGGTGTTGCCAAACACAAGGACCAGGAAAACGGGGACGAGACGACTCGGGAAGTGCCGATGCCTGACCGGTTCCAGCAGACCCTGGTTTGGAGCCCGGGCCAGGTGGATCCCAAAGATGTCCGGGCACGTGCCGACGAGGTGTTTGAAGGATTCGTGGACGCCACCGGTGACCGCGGGTTGATTTGCATCGGCAGCGTGAAAAGCAATCCCGTTGTCGAACTGCTGTTCTCCGATGTCTTCGGTTGCACTCCGTTCGTGACCGAAGACGACGTGGACGACGTCTCGGCACGCTCCTGTCCGTTCTTTTTGCGTTACCGCGACACCGATCCGAAACCCGGCAGTGCTTCGGCCGGAACGCGGCTGAGCAAGAATGAAGACGCGCCCCAGCCCGGGTTCTACTACGAGAAGAACGACGGGACTTGGGAGTTCGCCGGCGGAACCAAAAAGGACACCGCGCTGGTGTTCTACATCTACCGCGAAGCGCTCGGCCGATTGGACATGGTGCTCAGCGGATTCTCCGGCCGGGCCACGCGTCTGCTCGCCAAGACGTTGGCGCTGCGTGGCGAAGAATTCTGGCCGCCGGTCTATGAAAAAAGCGGAGACATCATCGGGGCCTACCTGGTCACCTATGAGCAACCCGAAGACGAACAGTCGCGCGACGATGCCCTGTTCAATCCCGGCGGGCCGGCGGAGATCATGCCGTTGCCGACCGAAGCGATCGCCCGGCGCATGGCCCGGCGTTAGCGGCCAGGTCGGACGCAAGCAAGACTCGCATCATGGCAAAGCGAAAATCCAAGTCCAAAACGCCGAGCATGGCCTCGCGCGCTGACAAGTTCGATCTGTACCAGCAATCCGTTCAGACGCCGGAGCATGAGGTCGAATTCTTCGAACAGGCTTTCCGCGAAGCTTACAAACGAAAGCCCTATTCCCTTCGCGAAGACTTCTGCGGCACCTTCGCCGTCTGTTGCCACTGGGTGGCATCCAGCCCGCGTCGGACGGCCATCGGAGTCGACCTGTGTGATGAAACGCTGCAATGGGGGCGCGACCACAACCTGTCAAAGCTGAAACCCAAGCAGCAGCAACGCGTCGAGCTACTTGAGCAGGATGTTCGCGCCAAAGGAGAGCCGGTTGACATCCTGGCCGCGCAGAATTTCTCTTTTTGGATTTTCAAAACGCGGGCGGAAGTCGTCGAGTACTTTCGCGTGGCCAGGTCCAATCTGAACACCCAGGGTGTGATGATCATGGACATGATGGGCGGCGGCGAATGCTATGCCGAGGAGCACACCGACAAACGGACCATCAAGAAGGGTCGCAAGGGATTTGCGTATCACTGGACACAGGAATCGTTCAACCCTATCACCGCCGACGCCAGCTTTGCAATCTCCTTCAAGTTCCCCGACGGCAGCAAGCTGAAACGGGCTTTCGAGTACCACTGGCGGTTTTGGACCATTCCGGAAGTCCGCGAGATGCTGGAAGAAGCCGGATTCCGAGAAAGCCACGTGTATTGGGAAATCGAGAACGAAGACGACCCGGACCTGGACGGAACCTGGAGCCGCTGCGGGGCCGCCGACAGCGATCCCAGTTGGATCTGCTACATCGTCGCGGTGAAATGATCCGGACCCGCGGTCAAGCGTTGCCGGCCGCCGTCCCGTATCGTCAGACGTCCCGTATCGTCAAACGTCCCGTATCGTCAAACGTCCAATGATTTCAGGAACGGGATCACGTCTTTCTCGTAGGTGAATCCCAGCGTCTCGCCGCTATCGATGAACCGTTTGACCAGCGTGCCCTGGGCATCGTAAATCAGGACCGCCGGAATCGACGGTAGGTCCAATTCCGCGAACACGTCTTCGCTGGCCGTCTGGCAGATGAAGTTTTGGAAGTCGGCATCGACCGCCGTCAGGAAGGCGTTGACTTTGTCGGCATAGGTTTCCGGGGGCCGGCTCTTCCGCCCGTCGTAGTCGACATCCACGCCGATGCAAACGATCCGTTCGGGCATGTCACGGTGAAGTTCGACCAAGTGGGGGAACTCCTTGATGCAGGGTTCACACACGGTGGACCACAAATCGACCACGGTGATTTTTCCGGTCCCCTGGACACGTTGTTCGATCTCCTTCCAGGAAGCGAATTGGGCCCTGACATCCTGGCCGCCGGTCTCGCCGGAGCCCGAGTCCGTCGCTGGCGGAGCGTTTGACTGGGACTGGGGCGGGGCGACGTCAGGCATTTCGATGCCTCCGCCGCCGGCTTTCGCGGGGCCACCGCCGGATGGATCTTCCGGGGCATCAGCGGGCAGTTCGGTTTCCGGAAGCTGCAAGCCACCGGAGGGCGAAGTCGACGTGGGTTGATTGTCGTTCTCGGTCACGGGACTGGACGACGGGGCCGGCGCAGCGGCCGCGCCGCCCGGCTCGGAACTCGGCTCCACCCGGGAACCGGTCTCTGGAGGCACTTGATCAGTGTCGGCGGATCCACCACAGCCGGTGATTGCGAGGGCCGCGATGGTGAACGCCACGACCGAGGGACCGTGCAGAGAACGAATGCGGGGAAACGGGAACGTCATCTTGGCGGGCCTGCCGTTAGGGGGTGTGGGAAGCGATCGAATTGATCTCCGATCGGTGCCGGATCGAACGGAAAACCGATGGGCGAGCACCTTCGATTCGATCGAGTCACGGGATTTCAGATAGACTGGGTGCAGGACCCGTTCGAACCGGATGCGATTGTACCGGTAAATGGGGAAAGCGTCGATTTCGCCGCCCCCTACTTCGCCGGTGCCATACCGCGGTGAGTGACGCAGAGCGAATTTCTTTTCTTAGACACTTTTTAGAAGCAGATAGCAGACTTCGTTGATGAGCGACGGGGACCTTTCAACGACCGAGTTGGTGGTGGCTTCGAAGCAGGGCGATAACGCCGCGCTGGGGCAATTGCTGGAGCAGTATCGCGGGTACTTGCTGATGCTTGCCCATCGCAACCTGTCGGAGCGATTGCGGCGGCGGGTCGATCCGGTGGACATTGTTCAGGTCACGTTTTTGGAAGCCAAGCGTGATTTGCACATGTTTCGGGGCGAATCACCCGGTGAATTTGCAGCCTGGCTGCGAAACATGCTGAAGAACAATGTCGCGACCGCGGTCACGCGGCACGTGATGACGCAGAAGCGGTCGATGCGAAAAGAGGTCAACGCGGATGGAAAAGCGGCCGACGATTCGGCCGGGTCGCCGTGGATCACCCAGTTGCCCGGCAGCACGACCAGCCCGTCGGGTGTTGCCATCAAATCCGAAGCCGCGATGGCGTTGCTCGAGGCGTTGCACCAGTTGCCGGAAACCCAAGCCGAAGCGATTCGGTTGCGTTACATGGAAGGGCTGCCCCTGGCTCAAATCGTCGAACGGATGGGAAAGTCCGATACCGCGGTGGCCGGACTGCTCAAACGCGGATTGCAAAAGCTGCGGACGCTGATCGATTCAGAAAACAATCCCTGGCTGTGACGCAAGAACGCCATTGCGGTCTTTGACTGCCGCGGTAGCCAAGATCCAGTTCGCGACGGCGAAAAGACGCCCCGGCGGGCGCGCCCCGACCGCCGCGCCGTTTCGGCCCGGACTTACTGCGGCGGCCCGGACTTATTGCGGCGGTCCGCAGATATTGCGGCGGCGCGGGCAACCCGAACGTTGATTGCCGATGACCTGTCGAAGAAAATACATTCCCTGAACGCCCGTCGGCTGTTTGGCGACTCCGTCGCTTATCATGCAGCTTCTTCTCTGCCCCAGACACACTCGCTACCCAGTGGCGGTCAACACCGCTTCGCTCCATGCCGACTTCGCCTGAAGCTGAAGACCCCATCGACGAAGCGTTCGCAGCCTACCTGCGATCCTGCGATGAAGGTGCCGTCGGATCTCGGGAGCAGTTTCTTTCCCAGTTCCCCGACATGGCGGATGAATTGCGGCAGCTGATGGAGGCGGCTGACGCGATCGATCGATTCACCGGAGCAAGCATCGCGCCACAGGAGAGCGATGTTGCCGATGCCGGCGCCGAGACGATCGACGCGGAGTTCTTTGATCCGGCAGAATCCGGTGACGATCCGGCGGCAACCTTGCCCGAAGCCGATCGCCCCAGCGGCGACCAGGGACCGACGCTGCCCTTCGATTTGGGCGACTACGAGCTGTTGGAGGTGATCGGACGCGGCGGGATGGGGGTGGTGTACCGGGCGACCCAACGGATGCTTGATCGAACCGTTGCGGTCAAAATGATCCGGGGCGGCATGTTGGCCTGCGAGAACGACGTTCGGCGTTTTTACACCGAGGCACAGGCTGCGGCCGGGCTTCATCATCCCGGCATCGTACCGGTGTATCAGTTCGGTCAGCGGGCCGGACATCATTTCTTCTCGATGGCGATGATCCAGGGAACTGATCTGCAGCGAAAGATCAACACCGAGGAGATGGCCATTGCCGACGCGGCGCGGTACGTCCGCGACGTTGCCGAGGCAATCGAGCACGCACACCAGAACGATGTCCTGCACCGGGATCTTAAACCGGCCAACATCTTGATCGACCGCGCCGACCAGGTGCACATCACCGACTTCGGGTTGGCCAAACACTTGGGAGCCGACAGCAGCGTGACCGGCAGCGGCGCCGCCGTCGGAACGCCCAATTACATGGCCCCGGAGCAAGCCGGCGGGCACAGCGATCGGGCGACCCGGCAAAGCGATGTTTATTCGCTCGGCGCGATCCTGTTCGCGTGCGTCACCGGACGGCCACCGCTAGTAGGTGACTCGGTCGTTGAAACCCTGATGCAGGTGGTTCACCAACCGCCACCCTTGATGCGGTCGTTGCGCAGCGGCGTCCCTGCGGATTTGGAAACCATCGTCGGCAAGTGCTTGGAAAAGCAGCCGAAGAAACGTTATCAGTCGGCCCAGGATTTGGCCGATGACTTGGACGCGTTTCTGGAAGGGCGGCCGATCAACGCGCGGCCGCGAAACCGGGTGATCAAGACTTGGCATTGGGTCGCCGGCGTGCCACTTGTCGGAGCGTTGATCGGACGGAAGGTGGTGGGCACCACCGCGGGGCATCGCCGATTTCAGGCCGCCATGTTGCTGTTGTTTGCGATGCTGCCGTTCTTCCTGGTCGGGGCTGCCGTCTGGTGGAACCATCACTCCCAGTCGATGCCGGAACAGTTGACCCTGGCCGGCGGTTTGGATGGCGGTGTCTACAACACGGTATCGGCGGCGCTGGCGGATCGATTGCAGCAATCTCATGGCGTCGAATCTCGCGTCGTTTCGACCAGCGGTTCGTTGGACAATCGTTCGCGGCTGCTGGCCGGCGAAGTGGACCTTGCACCGATGCAATCGGCGGCCATTCGTGGCGGCGAACTGTGTGTCGTCGCCCCGCTGTTTTACGAAGCGGCACACCTGCTGGTCCGCGCCGATGACCTGGAAGCTGCCTCGGGCCAGCTGGCCGGCAAGGTGATTGCGGTGGGGCCGGTCGGCAGCGGGTCCCGGACAACGGCCGAAATGATTCTGGATTCGTTGGAATTATCTCCAGATATCTCGCCACGGCGGGTGATCGAGTGGCGGGACTTGGGAAAGCCGGAGTCACCGACCGTGGCGCTGATTTGCGTGGGCCGTGGCAGCTCGCTAGTGGAGGGACTGCTGCGTTCGGGGTGGGTCCTGGTGCCCATTCCCGAGAGCATTTCGATCTCGCTGCAACACCCCACGCTCAGGCCGATCACGATCGATCGCGGCGATTATTTGGCCGCGGAGATTCCCGCGACAGGCGTGCAAACCGTTGGCACGACGGCATTTCTTGCGGCCCGACGCGATGCACCCGCGGCGTTGGTTCGGGCCTCGCTGGAAGAACTGTATCGCCCACCGCAGATCTTTCCCCGGTTGATTCCCAGGGACCACGCCGCCGAGTGGCAGGGGCTGGATTTTCATCCGGAAGCCCGACGCTACTTTGCCTCGACCGACGATCCTTCCTCCTGATCGCGACCGGTGAAATGTTCGCACCTTGGCGCGGTGTTTCTTCACGTCGGCGCCGCCGCCGTTGAAATCCGAACAACCGTCATGATCGATAGAGAAAGACGGATTGTCCTCGTTGTTCGGATGCACGCCAAACGCTCGACCGGGACGACGAAACCTATGGTTCCTTTGGGCAAAGGTCAGAAGGAGCATTGGAATGCCGTCACAGCGGCCCCCATCAAGTTGGGATGGGGGAAATCAGGGTCCCGGAGATCACTCTGCGGATCACGACAATCACCACCCCCAGGGTCCCTGGGACGTCGCCGGCGAATCGTCGGGCGCGAGCGTTGATGAATGGACTGACGACAACGCGACCGCTTTTCCTTCGACCGATCTCAACGGTCTGCCGCACTCCCCAACAGGAATCGACGCGCCGTCCACCGTCCCCGCGGAGAACGATGCTGCCGACGGCGGCTTGGGACAGAAAACCGACCACGCACGCTCGCTGCGAAGCAAGCTCGTACTGGCTCTGGCGGGGATCTTCGCGGTTGTCGTCGGGGTCGACGAATTTGTTCGACAGCAGGTCATCTCGCCGGAATTCGCGAAGCTGGAACGCATCGCTGCGATGAAGGAGACGCACCGGGTCCGTTCGGCGCTCAATGCAGAATTGGACTTTCTGGCCGGTGCGGCCGCGCTAGACCTGCATCAATGGGAGACCACCACGGATTCGAACGCGGTGAATCCGTCCTCGCAATCGGCGCGTCCCGGGCCTCCTGCGTCATCTACTGCGGGCCGGATGGACATTCGACCTCTCTGGTCCGCCCATGTCGGCACCGACGGACGTTGGAGCTGGCTTCCGAATACCCCGGAGGTGACCGCGCCCGCACCGCAATCGGATGAGAGTGAAAGCCCCCGCGCGGTTGATGGCCTTCAGTTCCCCAGCCTGTCCGCGAGCCTGTTCGCCACCGCGGCTGAGCATCAAACATCCGAGCTCGGACCAACACCCGACGCCCTCTCCGCGAATCCGCTGCGGGGATTGACGCGAGGCAGCGATCAACAGCTGTACCTGTATTGTGCATTGCCGTTGGAACTTGAAACGTCGCCGAAGGCCGATGCGCAACGCGCCGCCGGATCGCTTCCGCCGGCAACGGAGTTCTTCGTCGCGGTCCGCCGCCTGGATCAGCAAGTGATTCAGGAGCTCGAGCATCGGACCAGCGTCGAGTTCACCATCGATCCGTTGGACGCATCGGCAGGGTCGTTGGAAGGCATTTGCGTCGATGCCGAATCCGAAACACGGTTGCGCGTTCAGTCGCCGCTGCGCAACGCGGCCGGCGAGCCGTTGGCACGACTTTCCATCGTGCTTCCACGCGACATGATGTTGAGCAGCGAACGCGCCAAGGCGTTTGCCCGTTACCTGTCGCTGTGCGGGGCATGCGCCTCCTTGTTGATTCTGTTGTTGTTGCTGCAGCGGATCGTGATCGGACGTGTGGAAACCATTCGCGAAGCTGCCGAAAGCATTGGTCAGGCGGGCGTCATTGATCCTCGGGCGACGTCGGGAGCGTTGCGCGTCACCGGTCAGGACGAGATCGGACAATTGGCCCAAGCGTTTGAAAGGATGCGACGACGACTGGGAGAGACACAGCGGCGACTGAGTGACGCGTCGCACGCGGCGGGAATGAGTTTGGTGGCCAACACGGTGATTCACAACGTCGGCAACGTTTTGACGAACGTGAACAGTCTGGTGGAGACGGTGACCGAGCAAGTGGATCAATTGCGAATTGAACCGTTGAACCGGCTTGCCGAACGACTGCGGCGAAACGCCGACGACGCGGATCTCCAGATGGCCACACCGGATTATCTGCGGCGGCTGAGTGAAACGTTGGAAGACGACAAGGATGAACTCGCGCGGCTGCTGCACACGCTGTCTGAGAATGTCCAACACATTCACGAGGTCATTCGTGAGCAGCGACGTCACGCCCGTCGTTCGGTCGACGTCAGTGATGTCGCCGCAATCGACGTGATCGAAGAAGGGGTGAGCTATTGCCAGGCGAAGCTCGATCGCGACGAGATTCGCGTGGAGCTTGCGGTGCCAACGGATCTGAGGTTTCAAACGGATCGGTCCCTCTTGGTGCAGGTCTTTATCAACATCATCGGCAATGCTCAGCACGCCTTGGCGGAGGTCAAAGGTCGCCAGCCGACGCTGGTCATCCAAGCCGAGCGGTTGGGTGATTCCATCGAGTTTCGGTTCCGGGACAACGGCTGCGGGATGGACTCCAGAACGCTGTCGATGGCATTTGATGCACATTTCACGACCCACCAGAAGGGAAGCGGTTTGGGTTTGCATTTCTGCGCGATCGCGGTGAAGCAGTTGGGGGGCTGCATCCGCGCCTGCAGCGAAGGGCCCGGCAAGGGGGCGGTGTTTTCGGTCGAATTGCCCCTTTCGACTTCGCACGTGGCGTTGCCGGAGGGTGACTTGTCGGGCAGAGTCGCTTCGGACAGCTCGAAGGAAAAAATCCATGCTTGAGTTTGATTCCGAACGCCGTGTCCTGATCGTCGATGATCAGCCCCAGATTCACGAAACGTTCTCTCGCATTTTTCAAGCCGACCAGCGGAACCGATCGGATCTGGACGCTTTTGAAGCCAGGTTTCTGCTGGACGACCCGCGTCAGCCGGACGTCAAGTTGCAGGCCGAACCGCGATTCTTGCTGACGCATGTCTACAGCGGCGAAGAAGGCGTGCATCGGGTTGAAACCGCGATGGCCGAGGAAGCTCCCTTCGCACTCGCCTTCGTGGACATGAGGATGCCCAAAGGCATGGACGGTTTGGAAACGGTCGAAAGGCTGTGGAAAGTTGATCCCAACCTGCACGTGGTGATTTGCACGGCCTTCAGCGATCACACCTGGGACACCGTCTTGGGAAGACTGGGCTACAACGACAGGCTGTTGCTGTTGCGGAAACCTTTCTCCCAGGATGAAGCCCGGCAGATGGCGCTGGCGTTGACGGAGAAGAGCCGGTTGGCGGCCCGACAACGGGAAAAAGTCAGTTTGCTGAAGAGCGAGGTCGATCGTCGACGCAAGGCGGAGACGGAGTTGCGCGACATGGCGCACCGGGATGCGCTCACATCGCTTCCCAACCGTCCGTTCTTGCTGCAGCGGCTTGAACGGCTGCTTGCCGGTCAAGGTCAACAGCGGCAGAGTCACGATGCGATTCTGTTTTTGGATCTGGATAATTTCAAGATCATCAATGACAGCCTCGGGCACGACGCCGGTGACGAACTGCTCAATCAGGTGGCCGAACGCCTGAAAGAATGCGTGCGGGAGAAAGACACCGCCACGCGCTGCCAGCAACCGCAGCTCCCCGCGGAGTCCCATGGCAAAACCGTTCGGCTTGGAGGCGACGAGTTCGTCGTTTTGTTGCAACGTTTGGATCGGCCCGATGACGCGGTGACCGTTGCCAGGCGGATCGTCGAGCGTGTCAGTGAACCCTTTCACTTGGGCGACCGGATGGTCACGGTAGGGACCAGCATCGGGATCGCATTCATCGATGATTCCATCCGCGATGCGCACGACGCGCTTCGAAACGCCGATACCGCGATGTACCAAGCGAAAAACACCGGGAAGGGGCAGATCGCGGTGTTTGACCAAACCATGCACGATGCCGTCGTGGCGCGGCACGAATTGGAGGCTCAATTACGCAGCGCGCTCAAAGCGGAAAAGTTCGAACTGCGGTATCAGCCGATCGTCAACCTTCAAGCCGGAACGATCATCGGTGTCGAAGTCCTGACCCGCTGGCGAGGCGACGATGGGCAATACATCCCGCCGGACGAATTCGTGCCGCTGGCCGAAGAGATCGGACTGATCAATCACTTCACCGAATGGGTGTTGGAACGTTCGATGCGCGAGTTCAACGCGATGATGTCATCGCTGGACGACGTGCAACGCCCGCATGCCTACCTGGGTGTGAACATCTCCCGCCGTCAGCTCGGCGATCCCTTCTTTGCGGATCGGTTGCGGGCCATTGTCGAACGGACCAAGTTTCGTTGGTCGCTTAAACTGGAAATGGCCGAGCATTCCGATTCCAGGCACAACGAACGTTCGCTGAAGACGATGCTGGACCTGCATCAAAGTGGGATCGGAATCCACATCGATGACTTCGGCAAGGGGAATTCATCGCTGACCTGTTTTCAAGCTTCCCCCTTTGAAACGGTGAAGATCGATCGCACGTTCACCGCATCAATCGCGAATGACCACAGTCATGCGGTCATCGCCCAGGCCATCGTTCAACTGGCTCATCACTTGATGACCAACATCGTTTGCCAGGGCGTTGAATCGCCCGAGCAACTGAAGCTGTTGCAGCAGTGGGGCTGTGACATGGGGCAAGGGTATTTCTTCGCACCCCCGTTGGATATCCACCGCCTGCGGAAGCTGCTGATCGAACCGACGCAGAGCGCGGGGATTCGCACGTTGCGGAAACTTGCGGTGCTTCCCGATGTCTATCCAAACGCTTCTCTGGGAAACGTGATCGATCTGGAGCCGTGAAGTCGGGTTGGCCAGACGATCGCTGGGCTGTGGCCACGAGGAGTTGGCCGGCTGGAATTCTACGGTGTGGAAAGGTTGGTCTCTGGTTCACGCCCACGTCAACCTAGCGGTTAGACTGGGCGATCTGGTTGCTGCTTTCCCTCGCAGCAAGTTCCCTCGCCCCGGATTCTGGAATTTGTGATGACGATTCGCTTGGCCCGGCTGTGGCTGTTTTGTCTGCTGATGAACGTGTTCGTTGCCGGAGCCGTCGTCGCGGCGGCGGCCGGCGATTCGTCCAGGTCCGATGATCAGCCATCCGCGGCCGCGGCCAAAAATGTGCTGATGATCGTGGCGGACGATCTGAAGGCCTGTGTGCTGGGATGCTATGGCGATCCCATCTGCCGCACGCCCAACATCGACGCGTTGGCTCGCCGCGGCACCGTGTTTCAACGAGCCTATTGTCAGGGCACCTGGTGTCGGCCGTCGCGAATCTCCTTCATGTTCGGCCGCTATCGCGATCAGGGCAATCGGACGCTGGGCGAGCACCTGCAAACCCACGGACTGTACACGGCCCGGGTGGGAAAGATCTTTCACATGCGGGTTCCCGGGGACATCATTGCCGGAACCGATGGACCGGATCACCCCGAATGCTGGACCGAGCGATTCAATGCGCCCGGACTGGAAGCACACACGCCTGGCGAGTATTCGTGCCTGAATCTGAACGTGGTCACTCGGTCGCTGGTCGACCGCCAGTCCACTCGAATGCCACATCGCATGTTCGTCGCGGTCAAATCCGATGGCGACGGAAGTCGTCAACCAGATTTCAAGGCGGCCAGCAAGGCGATCGAGCTGCTCCAGGCGCCGCGTGAAGGACCGTTCTTTCTGGCAGTCGGGCTCGTCCGCCCGCACTACCCGATGGTGGCACCGGAGGCATTCTTCGATCGCTACCCGGTTGATCAAATTGAGATGCCGCGCAACGCGGACGACGCGGGGGATGACATTCCCAGGGCCGGTTGGGCCGGGACCCGAAACAATAACAATCCGATCGGCAAGTACCCCGAAAACCAACGGCGGATGTGGTCAGCGTACTACGCCAGCGTCTCATTCATGGACCAGCAGGTCGGCAGGATTCTCGCCGCCTTGGAAGCTTCGCCGCATGCAAACAATACGTCGGTGATCTTTACCAGCGACCACGGATATCACTTGGGGGAGCATGGCTATTGGCAGAAGAGCAATTTGCACGAAGAGGTCATTCGCGTCCCGTTGGTCATCAGCGCGCCGGGGATGCAAGCCGGCAGGACCGAATCGATCGCCGAACTGGTGGATTTGTATCCGACGATTTGTGATCTGACGGGGACCCCGACCCCGAAAGAGACCCAGGGGGTGAGCCTGCTTCCGATCTTGCGAGACAGCGACGCCAAGGTCAAATCCGAAGCACTGTCATTTCACAACGGTCATTCGCTCCGGACCGACCGCTGGCACTACATCCGCTACCAAAACCAGACTCGGGAGCTTTACGACATGCGTGCCGATCCACAGGAGACCCGGAACTTGGCGCAGGACTCCGAATACGCCGAGACGCTGCGCACGTTGGATCAGACGCTCGAAGGCAAGCTGGCTCATTTGAGCGGACGGAATACCCAGAGGTAATCCAAACGCTCTTCCAGGTTGTATTGATCCAGAACGTAGTCCTGTTCCTGCTGGTCTTCGAAAGCGGGAATGCCAAACCGGATCAGGTCTTCGGTCTGTGCCATTGCGTCGCCCGGCCGATAAAAATTCAGTTGCAGTGCTTTACGGCGGTAGGGTGCGTCCGGGCCTTCACCGTCCTGCTCGAACGCGTTCGTCAGTCCCGACACATACACCGACAGGTAGTCGATGTTGGGATCAACGTCCATCCACGTCAACACGCCCCAAACTCCGGGGGCGTTGTCGTCGGTCGATCGTGGAATCCGTTGTCGCGAGATTTCGACGCTGTTGAATAGCGGCGCGCTGATCTGTTCTCGGACCGCGATTTTTTCTTTGGCGTTGGGAAGGATTCGATCCAGGTACTCCTGGCCGCTGACCTGGTCCTTCAAAGTGGCCAGGGGGAAGAAACGACGCGAGTCGTAAGAGACCGATTCGAGCCGCTGGTAAAGTTTCGACCCGCCGATTTCGTCGGCTGCCGGGCGTAGATCGCCGCCGCGATAGCGGACGCGGTACACCATGTACCAGACCAGTTTGCGCTGGGTCTGGCCGTTCCCGACCGGCACGTCGACGTACATCTGTCGGAGCGGCTTGAAGGAGAACTCCAGGCAGTAGATCTCCCGACGCAAGACCACCTGTTTGGCCATCTCGACCAGGGTCCGGCTGCGGGGATCGTAGTGCGGAGATCCGTCAGGAAAGGTGTCCGCGTTCCATTCCAATTCGGGGTGGGCATCCAGGAAACCTTGCAGGGTCAACGGACCATCGAAGGTCTCTTCCGGATCCGCATCGCCGGGAATCACCGTGACCACCCCGGGCGCGAATTCGGTTTGTTGCTGCGTGCTCGGGTCCTTGGCGGCCGCCGGATCTGCCGCGGGTTCTTGCGCCGCGGCCGGAAACGAAGCCGTTGCCAGCAGCAGACCGACCAGAGAGCCGGTTCGAATCGCGGCGTGGAATCCAATTCGAGTGGTGATCATGGGGACAACTCGGTCGATCTATTCAGTAGGGTTCGAGCAGGAATCGGCATCGAAACTTGGCGGGCACGTGTGGTGTTACGGAACCAACACGATTTCAGGTCACTGGCACTATTTCAGGTCACTGGCACTGGGGGCTTCCGCCCGATCGCCCACACGGGCCGCGGACGACTCCGGGCCGGCCAGGGGCCGACCGGTATCCGGCCGGGCGCCATCGTGGATGTCGCCGGGTTCCAAAAATCGCAATGATTCGGCAAGTTGAGCGTCGTTGCCGGCAAACGCGTCGACCTGATCGGCCGACATGGTGAACGTGGCGTGCAAGCGGCGTCCCTGGTCGTCGGAGAAGTGCATCATAATCCAACGGACGGGCACACCTTGCGTTTTCCCGTCCGCAACGACTCTCAAAACGCGTAGCCCCTGGGACGAGACCCGTTCGTCGCGTCCGGCGATCTGGACGAGTTGGTCGCCCAAGGTTCGGCGGACATCGGAGAGAAACGCGTCCAGGGTCCACTGCTTGCCTTCGGGCAACTTGACCAGCGAACGCAGGTTGCACTGGGCGATGCTGGTGTCGTGGTCGATCATCCGCAGCACCGCGGTTGCGGGGGTATCCTGGATCATCCGCCACCGCCGATCCATCATGGCGCCGGCCATTCGCTCGCGGCTTTGAAGTTCGACGAACAGCCGCTCCGCGGGGATCGGGGCGTCGAAACGCACCGCGGTGGACTTGGACGGCAGCGCCGCGGGGTTTGCCATCGGCTGGCGGACCATCCGGATCGTCGCCGTCACATCAAAGCCCGGCTCGGCCTTGCTGATGTCACGCGTCTCGTGAATCGCCAGGGCAAACCAGGTGACGGTTGCCGCCTGGCGATCGAACGTCATCTTCGCAACCATTCGCAGTCGCGTGCTGACGCCGTCGACCGACGCGTCGAATTCTCCCTGCAGTTTGAAACGCACCGCTTTTTCGGTGATTTCGACGACTTCCGATTCGACCTTGCCGCTGTCCAGCGATGTCAGATTCATCACCGAGCACAGCACATCGGGGGTGACTTCGTAGCGGTCGCCCACGGCCACAAACGATCCGGGTAGCATGCGGTCGACGGCGACGCTGGAAACCGGGGATTTCAGCAGTGACAACTCGCCGTGGGTGAAGTAACCCTCGGGGGCGTAAATGGTTTCCGGAAGCGATTCACGACGAACGATCGTGTGTCGCATGGCGTCGCGAAGCGTCTGTTCGGTGGCGGTCTTGTTGACGACGCTGGAGCTGGTCGCCTGGTGATAGTAACGCTCGGCGGCGACCACCTCCGAATCGTCGCGGGCCGCGTCCGGCCGCAACAATCGCTCTTCGTAGTCCAAGACCGCTTCCGAGGTCACCGGAAACGTGTCTCGGCTGGTTTGAGATGCCAGCGGGTTCTCCGGCACGTTGACGTTTCCTTTGACGTCGATTTCAAGACGCACGCGAACCAGTGACTGGGGCTTTGCTGTGGCGTCGGCGTGCGTCGGAGCTGCATCCGCGGTGCCCTGCCAGTGAACCGATCCGAGCAACACGGCAGCCCCACCGAGCGACCGAGACAGGAACGAACGGCGGTTTGAGCAAGGCTCGCGTCGGGACGAGGGGCGTCGGAATGGAACGGTCACAATGCATCCTTGATTGACGGAAACGATTCGCTCGGCTCAGTTGGCCGGTGCCATCCGTTGGCCACTGCGCCCGGCATCCGGCCGCCGCGATCGGAAGGGGCGCGGCCCCGGGCGCGTCGACCGGTCATCGCCATGATCGACGTTTGCCCCTGGCGGGATTCAGCAGAATTGGCGTGACCGGGCGATTCGGGCGGGCTGGGGAGCCCCACGGGATGGCAGGGCTTCCCTGGTCCGCAAAGTTGAAGAAGTGCCTTCGATCACGTAGTCAGACTGTCGATTGTGCAAGTCGCCTGAAAAATTTACGCGCGAACAGGACTTTTGGTCGAACCACCCGCCGGGTCGTGGGGTTTTTTCAGAGGGCTAACAGCTTGGAAATAAAGGGGTTACGCGTATTTTTCGTAAATCCGCCCCGAAATTGCTTGGTTTTGGCCCCAAATTTCCTATGACTCCAAGGCGATGAAGGCAACCGCTGCCATTTTCATCTTGCAAGCATTCACCCTGTGTTTTTCCGCACGATCCGCCGTTGTTAACCGACTGACGGCCGGGCAACGAGAAAGAAATGCTGCGAAGTGAACCGAGTGGCGGGGGCTCTCGTCCTATACGCATTGGCACGACAGAGGCGGTTGCTTTTGTCGCGCCACGCCGGTCGACAGGGAGTCGGCCAAAACCGCTGGACCAAAGGTGTCGTCGCCACTGCGATGTTCCCCTTGGCCAAGCGACCCCATCACCTGGAGGACACAGGTGAACCCGGGCCACCAAGGCAATCTGACTGGGCGATCCGCCGGGATCGCAAGGACGTTTGGCCAGTCAACGCCATTTGCGCTGGGAGACCTATTTGATGCACGACAATTATCGCGACACGAAAATCAAGGATTTGCGGGACCAATTGCGTTTCAACCAAAAGGGCAAGCTGATTCAGCAGGCCGCTGCCGCGGAAACATTGTTGGGCGAGATCGAGGACGATCGCGACTACGCGTTCGATTTCCTTTGCTTCCGAATCACGAATTACCGCTCGGACCGACCGAGCCGGCACAACATTGCCGCTGCCGATCTGACGCACGACCTGCGGCTGCTGATCGAGGACCTGAGTGAATTGGCAGATCTCTCGGTGGAGGAAATCGCCGAACAGGTGCACACCGTCCAGGATCTGAGTCGACAGTTCAACGTCTCCACCAAAACCATCAGCCGTTGGCGCGAATCCGGTCTGGTCAGCCGCCGCCTGCTGTTCGGCGGTCGTAAACGTGTCGGCTTTCTCAACAGCAGCGTCGAAAACTTTATCGCCAACAACAAAGCCAAGATCCAGCGCGGCGAACGTTTCAGCCAGCTGACCGACGATGAGAAAAGTGAAATCATCGAGCGGGCGCGGCAGTTGGTCGAAGGCGGTGCGGCGTTGGCCGATGTCACTCGCATGCTGTCCGAGCAAATGGGGCGAAGTGCGGAAACCATCCGCTACACGCTGAAGAATTTTGATGCCGACAATTCTGCAATCGCGATCTTCCCCAATCATCGCGGTGTGCTGACCGACGACGACAAGCGGTCCATTTTTAACCAGTATTTGGGGGGCGTGTCGGTGCCCCAGCTGTGCCGGCGTTTCAAGCGGACGCGGACCAGCATCCAACGGATCCTGATCGACATGCGGCGACAGCGGATCATGGAGTTGCCGTTGGATTACATCTACAACGAAGACTTCGAGGATATCGCTCGCGAAGCCGAGTACCTCGGTGACGAACCGGAACCGGCCAGCGCCCCGAGAAAGGTCCGCGTCCCCGGCGATTTGCCCAGTTATCTGGCCTCCTTGTACGACGTTCCCCTGCTGACCCGCGAACAGGAATACCACCTGTTCCGGAAAATGAATTATCTGAAGCACAAAGCCAGCCGGCTCCGTGAGACGGTCGGTGATGACGCGGGCGGCAAGTCGGCGGTGATGAACGAAATCGAATCGCTCTACGAGCGCGCGGTGAAGGTCAAGAACCGAATCGTCCAGGCCAACTTGCGTCTGGTCGTCTCGATCGCCAAGCGACACATCGCCGGCGCCGATGACTTTTTCTCCCTGGTCAGTGACGGCAACATGTCGCTGATTCGCGCGGTTGAAAAGTTTGACTACTCGCGCGGCAACAAGTTCAGCACCTACGCGTCGTGGGCGATCATGAAGAATTTTGCCCGCACCATTCCGAACGAATTCAAACACCGCGATCGTTTCCGGACGACGACCGAAGAGTTGTTCCTGGCCAGGAAGGACGAGCGACTGAATCCCTACGTGGAAGAGTCGGTCCACCGCAGCCGGAAGCGGGAGCTTTCGAAGATTCTGAATCGGTTGGATGAACGCGAACAGAAGATCATCGCCGCCCGATTTGGTCTGGAACGAGGCAGCGAGCCGCTGACGCTGAAAGAAGTCGGGGCGGAAATGGGTGTCACCAAGGAACGCGTTCGCCAACTGGAAGCTCGTGCCCTGGCCAAGTTGCGAACCGCTGCCAACGAGAACAACATCGAGATCGACTTCGAGGCTTGATCGTTTTCTGGCAGCCGACGCGGGTCGCGTCGCGTTCAATCAAGACGGCAGCATCCCGGTGGGACGCTGCCGTTTTTTCGTTCGCCAACGGCAACCGTCCGGCGAGGGTCGCTTCGGTGTTGCTGTCGCCGCTCCGCGGCTGGTGCTGTTGTGGGCCGCCGTTTCCGTTGGCCCGCGCCGACGGCCGGGAGCTTTCGTCGCGTTGCGACGGGAGATCATGCCGTTGTGCTTCCGCCACCGTGTCAGCGAACGGAGCGTCGCCCCGCTTCTACTGTTTGCGGAAGCGGCGTGGCATCATTTAAGAGACGGCTCAAGCTTTCTCGGCCGGTTCTGCGGATTCCTGCTCATCGGCGGTCAATGCCAGGTCGTCTTCACCGAGTGCCGACACCGCTTGTGCGACGGCTTCCGGTGACCCGCTGGTGGTCTCTTCGGCCAGCATCAATCGGCGGCGAGCATCGCGCCACAGCACGTACGCCTCCTGAAGGAAGACGGCGAACAGCACAACGAAGGCACCGATCATTGCCAACTTGATGGCGGACGACCACTGCACGAACGCGTAGACACCGGTGGCCATCACCAGCCAGGCGGACGCCAGGACGGCTCGGAAGATGGCTTTCATCTGGGTGTCGCGCGCTTGGACACGGATGCTGCGTGCGACCGCGTTGCGGGCCGAGTCGTTCGCCAACTCGCGCATCGCTGACAGGTTCCGTTTGCGCTCGGGCGCCTCAGAGCGCGGCACCAACGCGTCGGGTCCCGCGTCATTCTGGATGGCATCGGAAACCGAAGGCGGCAACTCCATGTCGGGGACTTGGCGGTCGGCCGTTTCAGCCGAGGCCGATGCGGCCGAGGATCCTTCCGGGACGTCGGATTCCGCGGCGGCATTGAGGTTCGATCCCGGCTCCGATTGCGGCGTTTCGGCCGGATGGGCTTCGACCCCTGGAGCCTTTTTCTCCGCCACGGGAGCTTTGCTCTCGGTGACAGGGCTTTGCGAATCGTCACCCTGAACCCGTTTCAGCAACCGGCTCATGTAGGCTTCGATCGAATCGTCTTCGCGAGGCTCCTCATCGTCCAGTTCCGCATCGTTGCCGCCGGCATCAATCGGATCTGCGACGCCCTCGGCCGCGTCGCCCGCGTCGGCCGCGCCGGTCGGTTCGTCCCACGCGTCGGCGTGGTCCTCTTCGCCAGAGATCTCGGCATCGCTCGATGTCGACTCAAACGACGGATCGCGGGCGACCGCTTCGCTCAAGGCACTCTCGGATTGGGATACTTCCTCCGGGGAGTTTTCGTCCTGGAAGTTCTGGTCGTCGAACTCGATTTGCTGGTCCATCACGTACGTCGGCTCGACTTCCGCATGCGACTGGGTATCGGTCGACAGATCCTGGGCGTCGTGTTGGTCTTCCGCGTCAATCTGTTCGATCAGCTGGGCCGCCAGGCCTTCGCCGGCATCGGAATTGACCGGCAACGAGTCGGCGTCGGTTTCATTCAGGTGTTCGTCATCCTCCTGTTGGCCATCGACGTTGCCGCCGGGCATGAAGAGGGACCAGTCCAGGCTGTCGGGTGTCTCGTCCTGGTACTCATTGGTCAGCCGCGCGATGGTTTCATGATCTTCCAGATCCGCAACGCCTTGGGAGTCCTGGCTGGACGATGGCGAACTCCATTCGGAATCGGCGTGCCACGCTTCATCCCGCTCGTCGACAGGATCGATTGCCTGTTGGACGCCCTGTTGGATGTGGTCGATGGCGCTGTCCACCGAATCTTCCGGGGATTCGTCGTGCCAGCTGACGTCATCGGTCGGCTCCGAGTGCGCGTCGTCGCTTTGGTACCAGGAGCTTGTCGCTTCGGAGGTGTTCTGCTGCGTGTCATTCACCTCGGATTGATCCCAGGCGGAGCCCCAGGGACGTGAATCGACCGTTGTGTCTCGCTGGCCAGATCCCACATCGGCCCAACCTTCCACGTGCGCACCCGACTCGACTTCTTGCTCGGCTTCCATTCGCCAGATCGCGCCGTCCGATTCGACAACCGCCTCGGATCGCTGCTCCTGATCGCCCCGATCGCTGTCACGTTGGGAGGTGTCTGCGTTCCAGGTTGACGCCGGCTCTGACGCGTCAGTCGCACTGACGTGCGGCGTGTCAACTTCCTGGTTGGGGGCAGCGGCTGCTGCGTCGCTCGTGTTCTCCCCGGCGGGAGTGCCTTCAGCGGTTTGGTTGTCGACCCAATCGGCAGCCGAAGAAGATTGGGAGATCGATTGACGGAGTTGCTCGATCTCTCGGCGCAGCTCGGATTCGCTTTCTCGATGCTCGTCTTCCAGTCGCTGGATCGTTCGCTGATGGTCGACCTGCAACCGCTCCAATTCGTTCCTCGCCCCTTCCAGCTCCTGCTGGACGGTTTGCCACTGCTCGCCCGTGATCTCCGATTGGGGAGCATCTTGGCTAGCCGAGGAATCCGCCGCGGAGGCAAGTTCGGCGGTGAGCGCCTCGTTGGCGCTGCGCAGCTCCGCCAATTCCGCGTGGGCCTGGGCCAGTTGCACGGAAAGGTCCTCGACCGATTGTCGCAGCTGTTCGGAGTCGTTCGTCCACGATTCCTGCTGAGAAGCCTGCCCACTCTTCATCTGGTCGATCAGCAGTTCCAGCTGACGAATTGACGCGGTGGCACCTTCGTAATCGCCTCGCAGTTGCGACGTTTCCTGGTTGGCGCGGTCGATGCTTTCTTGCAGTTCCTGGATGTGGTCGCGGAGCTCGCTGGCAACTTGCTGAGCATTGTTGTTCTCCGCCTGGACGGTCGCCTTTTCTTCGCGAAGCCGATGCAATTCGGTTTCCGCCTCGGCGACGGCGCGATCATGTTGTTGTTGTGCCTCGGCGAGCTGTTCTTCCAGTTCGGCGACGCGGAAGCTGGCGGATTCCTGTTCGGCATCGGCGATGCGGCGGGTTTGTTCCGCTTCTTCACGTGCGGCCCGCAGTGCGTTTCCGCTTTCGGACAGCTTGTCCTGCAGTTCCCGCTGTTTGGCCAGGCTATCTTCGCGCAGCTGGGCCATTTCAGCTCGTGTCGATTCCAGTTCCTCCGTCACCTGCCGCAGTTCGTCTTCGATTTCGGTCAGACGGCTTTGGGCGGCTGCTGCCGCTGCCGCATCGTTCTCTCCAGCCAGCTCTTCTTGCTGCGTGCGAGCCTCGACGGACAGTTGTGCCATGGTTTCGGCCGACTGCTTTTCACGCTGCTGCAGTTCCTGGTGACGTTGACGAAGATCGTTCAGCTGTTCACTGAGCTCGGCGAATTCACGACGGATCGATTCGACGGTTGTATTGGCCGAACGTGCCTGGTCGCGCGTCTGCTCCAATTGCCGGGACGCTTCGGCGGCGCGCTGGGCAAACTCTTCTTCCCGGTGCTCCCACTCGTTCTGATATCGGTGCAGCTCTTCCTGTTTCTCCTTCAGCTCCGCGGTCCGTTTGGCCAGTTCGGCCTCGCGGTCTTGAAGCGTTTGCTGGGCTTCCGCTTCACGTTCCAACAAGGCTTCCAGTTCCTGTTGCGTGGAAGCGTGCAACTGCTGGATCTCCAACGCCGCGGCTTCCTGGGCCCGAAGCGCATTCTCGCGCTGTTGCAGCCGTTCGGCGCGGTTCCACAGCTCCGTTTCTCGCCCGTGCAATTCGAATTCGCGATCATCACATCGGCTTTCACGTGATTCGCATTCTGCTTGCCGTTGGCGCCACTGCCGGGTCAACTCGGCCAATTGATCTGGAAGCTGCGCGTCGGCTGTGGACGCCGCCGTCAACCTGGACGCGAGTTGCGATCGCGACTGGACCCAGGTCGGATCTTGCTGCGGGGCCGACCCCGATTCATCGTTCGGGCGAAGGGGAGCGGCGAGCAGCTCGAATTGGTACACCCCCATGCGAATGATGTCGCCAATGCGAAGCGTCGATTCGGCAACCCGGTTGCCGTTGTGCTCCAAGGGCACTGAGTAGGCGCGGACCAGAATCTGGTGAGCGTCACGCAGCAGGACCGCGTGCATGGGCCGGAGCGAAGCATCCTCCAGGCGGATGGAACAGCCCTGCCCGCTTCCGAAGGTGTAGCGGTGTCCGGTCAGTCGCAGGCGGCGGACGGGCGCGCCGGGACGGACCACTCGGAATTCCAAGGCGCCTTCCAGTTTGCCGGCCGACGTCGGCGGTTCAGCACGCTGGGGTGAAGCGACCGATCGGCGAGGGGCGTCGATCGGGTCCGCCAGGGATGCCGGGACCGGGCCCCCGATCGCATCCGCGTCCATTCCCTTCGAGCCCGAGACGATCCACGGTGGGGCGATCACCAATTCCGATTGCTTGCTGGAGGATTGGCCTTCGTTGTGATCGTTGCTCACCACGATTTCCTTGCTTTTTTGCTTGCAAATAATTTCAGTTTTTTCGGTGTTTCGGTCCGACAACACCGCTTCTCCAGTGTCGGACGTCGCTGTGGCGCCGGTGAAGCAAAACCGGGGGGGAGGTCCGATTTTCGGTCCGAATGGAATCTCAGCGGTCAGGAGAGCACACCCCACCTTCGGGCCCGTTGGTCAAACTGTCCGGCGTGCCCAATGAATTGCAACGGCCGCAAAGTGGCGAAAATCCCAGAAAAAGGCGGTTCAACGGCCCTTGTTGGCTAAATAAGGGTGAATTCATTATCTTTCTGGGGTGACTTTCTTTCCTCCGCTCCTACTATTTGGCACCGGAATCGCTGCCTGAGGCCCTTCGGCGTGGGCAGCGATGTCGGCGCTAGAAAGATAAAACCGACGGTGCCGGTGCTGCGTAGCAACTCCGTAGCCGTACAAATCAACGTTCTCCAAGTCGGATCCGAGAACGTCCCTCTCACTGAGAAAGGTGACGTGATGGCCAGAAAAGACGCGATCAAGAAACTTCGAGTCACGCTTCAAAAACGTCGGGCAGCGTTAATCCGCGCGGCAATCGGGGATCTGGATTTGTTGCAGCGTCGCCAGCAGAAAACCGGCGACGTGCTCGATGCCGTTGCCGAAACGGTGCAGGCGGAACTGAACAGTCAGCTGCTGGAGGTCGAGAGCCGCGAGTTAAAGGCGATTGACGACGCGATCGATCGAATTGATCAAGAGTGTTACGGTGACTGCGAAGGCTGCGGCAAGATGATTCCACTGACCCGGTTACGGGCCGTTCCTTACGCGACCGAATGCATCGCCTGCCATCGGCTGACGGAAAAACGCAAGTCGCATCCGGCGGCATCGATGAACCGTGTGTTCCCTTCTTATCAAGCGGACCGCGTTTGATCGACTTGAAAGGCTGATTCATCGAACCGACCCATCAGGGTTCGGTTTGGATGCGTCGCGTGAAACTTTAATGGCCCAATGGTTCAGACAGGTGTCGAATCGTTCGGCCGTTTTTTGATGCGCCAGCGGTAACGATTCTGCCTTCTCGTTGGGCGAGGGATAGCCGATCCATCCGGCGAAAAGTTCATCAGAGCGACGGACGATGCATACAATGCGACGCCTCCCCGTCGAACCTCCCTCCCCCATGGTTGAAGCTCTTTCGATGGCACAATTCTCCCGATACTTCGGGCGCATGCGATCACGCATGCGCCACTGCAAACCACTCCTAACGTTCGCGGCCTGCACCAGCATGGTACTCGGTGGATCCGCGACGGCGCAGACGCTGCCGCGGCGACCCTCTTCTGGAGAAGATTCGACGACGAAGACGGTTCCCCCAACGGTCCGGGAATCGAATCCCGAGATTCGTTATCCGATGCCGCCCGCGGTCGGTGACGTGAGCCGTTTGGAGCAGCAGCGGATCAGCGTCCAACGCCCTTCTTTGTCACCGCCGCAAGGGAGTCGCCTGTCGATCCCGAGCGCTCAGGCGATCGATCAGCGACGGGACGAGCTGTTCCGAGAATTGGCGGACGAATTTGCCGCGTTCGATCGGCTGGGCAGCCTGGTTCGCAAGGTTTCCCAGTTGGTCAAACCCAGCGTGATCCACATTGAGGCCCACAAGTCGGAAACCAAGGGTGGCAGCTTTGAATCGTACGACGAGGCCGGCAGCGGGGTCGTGGTGCAAACCGAAGACGGATTGTGGGTGATGACCAATCGCCACGTGATCAACGGATCGCAACCGGCTGAAATCCTGCTCCGCACCGCAGATGGACGTGAGTTTCACCCCACGCGGATCCTGGCCGATCCCAGCACCGACGTTGCCGTCATGGATGTGCCTCAACTGCACGTTCCTCCGGCACGTACCGGCAATAGCGACTTGGTGAACATCGGGGACTTCACGATCGCCATTGGCAGCCCCTTTGGTCTGAGCCATTCCGTGACGTTTGGCATCTTGAGCGCCAAAGGCCGCCGGGATCTGTCACTGGGAGACCAGAAGATCGACCTGCAGGACTTTTTCCAAACCGATGCGGCGATCAACCCTGGCAACAGCGGCGGTCCGCTGTTGAACCTGCGAGGGGAAGTGATTGGGTTGAATACCGCGATCGCCAGCAGCAGTGGAGGCAGTGAAGGGATCGGGTTCGCCATCCCGATCAATATGGCTATCCGAGTTGCGGACGAATTGATTCGCCACGGGCGACTTCGGCGCGGGTATCTGGGCGTCACGCTGGATCCGGATTTCGGTCCGGCCGACCTGGGGGCGATCCGGACCGAAGCGCAAGGCGGAGCATTGGTCAAAGGGGTGCGCCGGGGTTCGCCGGCGGCACTCGCCAATCTGCAACGTGGCGATATCATTGTGCAGTTCAACGGCAACGACGTTGACAACGATGACCACTTGGTTGCCCAGGTGGGACTGACCCCGATCGGGTCGCGCGTTCCGATGATCATCTATCGGGACGGCAAACGCTACCGGACCGAAGTCGAATTGAGCGACGCGAACTGACCGTTGCGTCGCGGCGACTCGGTTCCGTCTGACGTCTCCGCTCCGGCTATCCCCTCAACAGGCGCCGGAGTGGTGGGGGCCTGGAAGCGGATGGAGACGCTTTCAACCCGATTCGGATGGCAAATCCTGAACCCGCACAATCGCTACACGTCGAACGTCCATCAACATGCTGCTGAAATATCCGGCGGCGATCCGAAGAGCATGAAAACGCTCGATTGAAATTCCATTGTGGAAGAACGGGCAGGGTTCAGGCGGGTCGCAGCGTGGTGGGGGCAAGCCACGGACGCCCTTTCAAGGAGGAAGTGGCATGAGATGGATTGCATCGCAAATGTTGGCAACGATGTTGGTGCTGGGAGCGGTCGCCCCGGTCCACGCACAGGACGGTTCCGCCGGCTTCGTTGGCGGGGCTGAACTGACGCTCTTTCGGTTGCATGCCCAACAGGGCGCGGGGGGCGATTCTGACGCCGGAAACTTCGATGACTACTTTCCCGATTTGGGAATGAACGGGTCCGGACGGTTCTGGTTTGGCTACGAAGCCGCCAACGGTGTGGGGCTGCGTGCCCGGATTTTTCAGTGGGAACAGTCGCAGCGCTATCTGGGACGGACGCGGGAACAGGACTTTGAGATCTATGACATCGAAGCGACCGTCGACACGTGCATCCACTCCTGGGACCTGACCGGCTTCGGTGGCGTGCGGTGGGGCTCCATCGAACTGGACGGCAGTGACTTCGGCGAACCCAACCCCATGAACTTCGACGGTGCCGGCATGACGTTGGGCGGCGAAGTGCGTCGTCAATTGCTGGGCAACCTGGGACTGCTGGCAGGATTCCGCTACAGCGTGTTGTACGGCGAGACCGATTTCGCTCCGATCGCAACGAGCACCCTGGAAGATACCTACGTCGATATCAGCGAATTCAAGCTGGGCGTCGAGTACGCGCGACCGACACGTTTTGGCAACTGCTTTGCCAACGTGACGTGGGAACACCAGGTCTACGGGACCGATACATACTTTCCCTTCGCGATCGATCCAGAAACCTTGGGCGACGTCTCGCTCTCCGGTCCCGTGTTCTCGATCGGTATCAATCGCTGAAACTGCGTCAGCGACCAATGCCGGCAGAGGCCGGCAGGATCGGTGACGTGAGATCAATCAGGTGAGATCAATCAGGGCGTCAAGTTCTGATTGATCAGCCGGACCATCGCGTCGGTGGATTCCACGGCACCGACGGTGGTGGTCTTCGGGAACATCAGCTTGGGGATCGTTCCGGAGCCCGCTTTTTGATACAGCGTGACGTGCTTGCTGATGTACTCGCCAGGCAAGCTGCTGTTCAGCGTTTCCACCAGTTTCGCCTCGTCAACCAGTGTCGCCGCGTGGCGGCGCGCTTGGGCGTAGCCGGCTTTGCTGTCGAACAGGTAATTGTGGAACGGTTCAAATTGGCTTCGGTCCACCCGCCAAACCGCGATCGCCAATTTTGCAATCTCGCATGCTTCCCGGTGCTTGGCCGCCGTCGAACGGACGGTTGGATTGCACTGGGCATCCAGCGGCAACGGAAGCGTCATGATGGCCAACCGGTCCCCAAACGTGCGGCGAGCCCCTTCCAAGGACTTGTGGGTCCGTTGGCAATGCGGGCAGGTGTAATCGAACAGTTCGACAAAAACCATTTCGGCATCCGGATTCCCCACCAGGGGCCAGTCGGACGTCGCCAACTGGATCTGGTTCAGCACCCGCACCATTCGCCGCTGCGGGGCCGATTCGCCCGCTTCGACTTCACCGGCTTCGACTTCACCGGAGAGCAACAGTGCCGGGTGCATGGTCGCAGCCACCAGTCGGCCGCCTGATGAGATCGCGCTCTCCAGTCCATTCAACATGGCGGACAGATCGGCGGCGGTATTCGGAACAGGTGCGGGTTCGGTAACCGGGGCTTCAAAGACCGGAGCCTCTCGTTCGCCCGTCGGCTCTCCGGAAGCTTCCACGCTGGGAGTTTCCTCAGCAGGCGCCTCGAACGTCCCCGGGGCCTCAAAGATATCGGAACCGGCGGGCGTCTGACTGCCGGACGATGCATCAATGCTGCCGTGTCCCGGCGCCGCAAAGTCAAAGGTGTCGTCACCCGTGGTCGCTGGCATCGCAGAGTGTTGGATCACTTCGTACGTCGGTGGGGGCGTGGCCATGACTTGCGTCGTGATCAATCCGAGGGTGGATGCGATCGCGACCAGGGCGACCATCGAAATCCGTCCCCGCGTCAGCGGACGCTGCGACAGAAAGACGATCGCCAGGATCAGTCCGCCGGTGTGGGCGACCAAGCAATACGGGCACAGGTGCTGGAGCCAGAACACCTGCAAACCGACAAACCACAGGGCGGCCGAACCGGCAGCAAACGCGGCGAATCCGACTGCGGACCATCGCCAACGCTCCAATTGCGGATTGGCCGGCCGAGACAGCAGCATCACGATCACCAGCGCGTGCATCGCGATTGCAGGCACACTGACCGGAACGGAAAGCACCGACGCCCAACGGCTGTGCAGCACGTGATCGCAGTCGAAGACGCTGACCTGACCACATCCGGCCACCGAGGACGACGTGAACGAAGCCCACGCGAGATAGCAACTGCTTGCCAACGCCAGCGTGCTGCAGATCAGCATGATCCACCAGGCCTTGGACGATACACCACCCAGGCTTGAACTCCCCTGGCGGACGGCATCACCGGAACCCAGACCGGAATGCGGTCGAGCAGTGGCCCCGGCGGTGGGGCGATGAAAGTCGGCGGTGGACATGAAAAGGCTCCGAAACCAGCGTGCGAAAGTCATGTTGCGAACTCGAATTTCGCACTGGTACGCAGTCCGCGTGCCAATCACGAACAAAGGTCTTGTTTTGGTGTTCCCCGGGTACCGAACGCCCATCCGCGGAATCTCACCTGCTTCGGATTGTTCCTTTCAGGCAAGAGGGGTTGGCCGCAGATGGCTCACGCTGGTTCGGCGACGTCCATCCGTCTCCATGGGGATCTGCCCCGGGATGGTGACGACCGACGCTCAACTTCCACGCGATCGGTTCCGATGCTTGGATGCCGAACGCATCTCTGCGGGCGGAACGGCCAACCGGTTGCTGAAGCGGCGGGGGCCGGGGTACTCCGGCGTCTGAACATTCTAGCACGCAGTAAACGAAAATCGAGTTTCGTCTCTGCACATCCGGACAGCGTTACCTTGGGTGAGCCGCGTGGCGCTAGCCGCGGGTTTTCTCGCCTCAACCGGCGGCTAGCGCCTTGCCGCTCATGGCACTGCAAATCACGGTGTTTTTGACCGAACGTAATGCCGTCCAGCTAATGGGAAGGATTCTCTCCGTCTTGAAGCTGCCGGCGGTCTGGAATGCCGTCTGGAAACAAGAATCGTTCAATCATTTTGAGAACGTTCGGTTGGATGATGACGGTCAGGTGAGTCGCAGCGACGCGTTCGACACGGATTCCGGACAAGTGCTCCAGAGACACCGGCCGGACGCTCTCGTCGGCTTTGGCCCAGATGACAAGTCGCTTCACACGGTCGCCCCCGCCAGCGGTCCGGCCGCAATCAAGATTTGCCGCGGCCTGGCTTGAGTCCATCATCACGCGAATCTCCGGGATCAAGTTTCCGGAACAAGCGTGCAGAGCAATCGGAATCAAACCGGAACGCATCACCGGCGCGACGGACACCAGCCGGGTGACCGCATGGTCCTCGGATCTTGCCAGCGCCTGCCGAGTCACCCAATCGCCAAAGCTGTGCGTGACGATCCCAATGGCATCGTCGTCGTCGGTCGGCCGGATCAGATTGATCATCCGCTGCACACTCTGCTCCAAGGAGCGAAAAGCGACGCGGTCCGGGAAGTATTCGACCCGCCGGCAGTTTCTTCGCAGCCGGTGTCGAAGCGGAGCAAACGCCACCCGCGGCTCGAACAGGCCGGGCACCAGGATGATCCGTCCGATGCGATCCTCGCGGGTACCGTTGCCGGTCATGTTCAGATTCGACGCGGAGAGGGAGAGGGTGATGCCGGCGAACCCCGACGTCAGATCTGTTGTATCGAATTGGGCGACCCGTTCCACCGGGGGCGCACGCGGGCCACCGGGGGCGCACGCGGGGTGAGGCGGCTCTTGAGCGGAAGCGTCCCGACCGCCCCGAATCCCTGCCAACGGGACGCGTCTCCAGCGGTCAACCTGTCGAAGGTCGTGAGTTCTCGATCGCGAGCTTCAATTCAAACACGCGGAGCGGCTTGGTGACGAAGGCGTCGGCGCCCAATTCCATTGCGTGCAACAGGTGCAAGTTGTCTCGGCGTGAACTGCAAACAATCACCGGAACGCGTCCCAAATCACCGGGCGAACCGTTTCTCAACGCTCGAATCAACTTGAACCCGTTCCAGATGGGCATTTCGAGATCGGTTACCACCAAGTCCGGCCGACATGATTTTGCGACTTGCCAACCTTCGTAACCGTTTGTCGCCGTCCAGCATCGGTGCCCCAGCTGTTCCAGCAGACGCGTCATCGACCAACGAAGCAGGCGTGTATCATCAACGACCAGTACCTTCAGCGAAGAATGTTGCGGCGAGGGGACTTGTTGGCACATGCGTTGGAGCTCCGATTGGATTTCGGAATTAACGCAACGTTCATGCCAGATCTTTTAAGGTGCTTGAATTCTTTCGTCTCCCAACGTGTTCCGCACGGCCAGGCGAGCGGCGCAAACGGATCCGAGCCGGCGAGAAAACGAAGGGTGTCGCCGTCCAGCTTTCCGCATCACTTTTGATCGCGGGGGAAGCTTTCTTCTGCCCCGGCCGGTTGCGTATCATGCAATGGTATCACCCGCATAACGGAGAGCGTCATGTCAGCACATTCAGCAGCCAGCTCGCCAAACCTCGCACCCGGGCAGCCGTCCGAGAATCGGAGCCAACAGGAATGGAGCGAACAGGCTGTCCGAGCGATGCGTTCGGCGGACCTGTACCCCCAGCGGCAGCCGCCGGAAGTGATCGAAACCCATATCTCGACGCTCTTTCTGAGCGACGACGTGGTCTACAAACTGAAGAAGCCCGTCGACTTCGGCTTCCTCGATTATTCCACGCTCCAAAAACGATTGCAGGCTTGCCAAGCCGAAGTGGCATTGAATCGACGGCTCGCCCCGGATGTCTACCAGGGCGTGGTCGCGGTCGGGCACGACGACCAGGGGCGTTGGCAGATTGATTCCAACGTGCCGCCGCTGGAATGGATGGTGAAGATGAAACGGTTGCCCGACGACCGCTGTTTATCGAACATGATTCGGCAGCGTTCCTGGAATCAAAACGATGTCGATGCCACCGTCGCACTGCTGACCAATTTTTATGCGTCGCTCGAACCGGTCCACGTGGATTCCTATCACTCTCGCGTCCTGCAGCACGTCTTGGACAATCAAAGTGAATTGGAATCGCCGGGGCACCGCTTCCATTCTCCGTTGGTTCGACGGGTGCACGCGGCGCAACGACAGTTCCTTTTCCTTCACGGCGATCTGCTGGACCGACGTGTCACCCAGGGCCGGATTGTCGAGGGACATGGTGACCTGCGGGCCGAGCACTTGTATCTGACCAAACCCCCGGTGGTGATTGATGGCATTGAATTCAGCCGTGAATTGCGTTTGATCGACATCGCAGATGAGTTGTGCTTTTTTGCGATCACCTGCGAAATGCTGGGGGCGCCCGAGATCGGCCAACAGGTTTTGGAAGGTTGCTGCGCGGGACTGCACGACGTTCCCGAAGACGCGCTGTTGGATTTCTACCGAGCGTATCGCGCGTGCGTCCGGGCGAAGGTGGAGGTGTTGCGAATTGACCAGGCTGAGGGATCTGATCGGCAACAAGCGATCGACCGGGCGGGGAAGTACCTCCATCTCGCCGACGGCTATGCACGCCAGTTCGCATCGCCCTTGGCCATCATCGTCCGCGGACTCAGCGGCACAGGGAAGACGACGTTCGCCTCGGCACTTGCCGACCAAATTGGCGCCACACATCTTTCGACCGATCAGATTCGCAAGGGCGGTCAAGCGGTTGGCAAGGACCCGTCCTATGATCAGACCGCCCGTCGGAAGGTGTATGAGAGCATGTACGACCAAGGTGTCGAACGTCTGGGCGATGGAGAATCCGTCGTGCTCGACGGGACACATTTGCAGGCCAGTCCCCTGCACCAGGCCGCCGAACGGTTGCATCGCGAGGGCGGCCGCGTGGTCGTCGTCAACTGTGTTTGCCCAGGAGAAGTTGCGATCGAGCGAATCGAAGCGCGAGCCAACGAGGGGACGTCCCCGTCGGATGCGAACGTCGAAGTTTTCCATCAGCAGCGTGAGCTGATTGAACTGGTGCCATCCGAGCTCGAGTGCATCGAAATCGATACAACGGTCGACCAGCAGACGCAGCTTCAAAGGATCAAAGACGTCCTGGGCCGGGTTTCGATCGGCCGCTGACCGATGCGTGCGGTTGGGGGCGGCCGAGATGCCTCACTGCATCGTGCCACGTTCATTCAATGGGCGTGCCGCCGAGCACGATTGCGAGCATCCTGTGCGTCATCGGTCACCAATGCCTCCTTTTGGGGCATTCAAGCAATGGCGATGATTCGGTTCAGAAGTTTGAAATCATTCCCTCGCCGTCGGAAACCACACGACTGTTGGCGGTGCGGATGTCCGCCGGCTGTCGCCAGGCGGGCCGCCGCACCGGATAATTTTCTGGCCGCTGCGGCATGCGTGCGATAGCATGGAGATTGCGGCGAGATCAACCGGCCGCAACGGGGTGGCCGGTCAGCGGACGACTTGCCAGGCGGTCTGTTGCGAGGTTGGCGGTCCAACACGCGTTCGTGTCGAACATGCGTTGGCTGGTACATCATTTGCAACCCCGCCGTGCGTTCTTTTGCTCTCGCTGGGCCCGTTAAAAGGAGTGTTGCGATGTCTCGACTGGTAGGCTTCGGATTTGCACTTTTGGACTTCTCCGCGACGGCCGTCTCGCTGCTCAATTGCTCGATGACTTTGGCCGTCGTCACGTTCTCGCTGGTTTCTTCCCTCGCATTGGCGACCATGTCGGGAGCCGTCCGCTCCCTGTTGTGGCCGACTTACTTCTGGGATCAGCCCGAAGGCGACCGGTAGAACCAGCCATTGGTTTAGCGATCAGTTCAGCGATCGCGTGCACTGAAACTGGGCTCACTGGATGCTGCTGGGGCTCACTGGATGCTGCTGGGGCTCACTGGATGCTGGCGGATGGTTCATTCCGGCCGGAGCCCGCAACGATTCGGGGTTCCGCAACGTTTCATTTCCGGCTGATCTTCCAGTAGGTCGCCAGCCGGTCGGCGAGCTGTTCGGGGGTTTCGGCGAGTAATCGCCCGGCAAGCGGAATCGCTTGACGCTGCAAACGCTTGCGGCGTTGATCGATCAGCCCGTTCAACGCTTGGATATCTTCGGCGGACCCGAAGGTCTCCGGATCGCTGGACACCATGCCGCGAAAGATAGCCAAGTCGTGGTCGTCCCCCAGCAGATCCGCCAAGTCGCTCAGCTGCGAAGCGTGACGCGACAGCATCGCGGGCCAAACGGGCTTGAGAAGTCGGATGTGATACCAGTGGTACTTGCATCGTTTTCGAAGCTGATGCAACTGCTCGACCGTCGGATCATCGCGGACGTCATCCAACCGGTCGCGGGCTCGTCCGTACGTTTTTTTCAATCCGCCACGGATCGCCTGGAATCCGTGGTCGTCCAGCTTCCAGCTCGCGGCGCGCTGGCGTGTTTCAACAAAGATGGCGCGGAATGCCTTGAGCCGTTGTTCCGTTTCCTGTTCATCCAGCTCACGCAGTTGCGATGTCAGCGTCCTGCGAATCGACGCGAACGCCGGCCGGTGGACTTGAGAAGCGTAATGATCCAGCAGCCCATCGTAGGTGCCCAAGACCGAAGCAGCGTCCCGGATCGCCGACAGAGACCTTGCGGCGTCACGGAACGTCACGTTTTCCTGGTCGTAGATTTTCCCAAGGCTGGGGCGAAACAATCGAAGCAGTCCACGTAGCTTTTTGCAACGTTTCCGAACCTGGTGCACGGTATCGTGAACGTTCAATTCATCATCGTCGACTTCCGCGATTCCTTTGTCGATTTGTTCGCAGGCAATCCGTCGCAGGGCGTCCTGGGAGGATTCACCACGCTTGATTCGAAATGCCATGAGAGGACTCCACCGGCTTCAATGGGTCAGGCAGTTGGCTGCGATTTCGCAGGAGGAAACGCTGTCACGCCGTCCACGCGTCCCAGCTGGAACGGGATCGGCGAAACCGGGCCGGCGGAACCGGGCCGTGTCCGCCTGCGGAACGGCTACCTATCCGACCAGCTTCTTTGTTAATTGGGCCACGTGCCGACCTTGGAATCGGGCAATATCTAGTTCGTTTTCGCTGACGGCCCGGGAGCCATCTGCATCGGCCAGCGTGGTGGCGCCATAGGGAGTACCGCCGGTGATTTGGTCCATTTTCGTCAACCCTTCACAAGTGTAAGGGACACCGACGATCACCATCCCATGGTGCAGCAAGGTTGTGTGAAAACTCGTGATCGTCGTTTCCTGCCCGCCGTGCTGGGTGCCCGTCGACGCAAAGACACTGCCAATCTTTCCCACCAACCCTCCAGACTTCCAGATTCCACCGGTGGCATCCAAGAAGGCTCGCATCTGAGCGGCCATGTTGCCAAAACGCGTTGGCGTTCCAAACAGGATGGCGTCAGCCTCGGCCAGCTGCTTCGTTTCGATAATCGGAACGTCGGCGAAGCTTTTCTTCGATTCGGTCGCTCCCATCTTTGCGATGATGTCGTCCGGGAGGGTTTCTGGCACTTGGAACACGTTTACCTGGGCACCCTCAACCCCACGGGCTCCCTCGGCGACGGCTTCGGCGAGTTGATGGACATGACCATACAAACTGTAAAAAACGACATGGATTTTCATCGTCGGAATACTCGTGAGGTGGAGTGAGATTGAGAAAGTCAAGCGTGCCGGGTCGTGTCTAAAACCCTCATCCGTCCGCGCGAGCGTCTGGTCGACGCGTCGGCGGATCGGGATCCGAAGCGAATGCCCTCGGATCATCATTTCGTATCTTTACCAGTCGACTAGTTCGGCAGCGCGACTTTGGGTGAGCCGCTTGTCGCTAGCCGCGGGTAATCTCGCCTCAACCGGCGGCCAGCGCCTTGCCGCTCATTGCACTGCAAATCACGGTGTTTTTGGATTGAAAGCGGCGCTGTCCAGCTAGCCGTTCAGATCATGTCTGGCCGCAAGGACCCGCACAATCTGGAACCATCGGGACGTATCATTGGTTTCAGGCAAGATACCACGGGAGTTGCCAGTTTTGTGCTCCGCCGCGGAATCTCGATTCGAGAGGATCGAGGGCCGCTTCGCCCCGTCCGGTGGCGGACAGAAGCGGGCTTCACGCATCCCTATGCTGTCGACAAAATCTCAGCCCGCTGCGTCGGCGTCAGCCCCGCCAAGTCGGCGTCGGACCTGCAGTCTGTGTGAGCTGAAAAGTATCCACCACGAAGAAACCTGGACCGATGACCGATACCGCCCCCGATGGATTCACCGTCTCCAAACCTGGCATCGGCGATGATGCGGGAAAGCTGATCTTAAGAGTGACCCTTGCCGGCCTGATGTTGTTTCACGGATATTCCAAGGTGACCGGCGGAATCGGCGGCATCGAATCCATGTTAGATCAGGCCGGCTTGCCATCGGTGTTCGCTTGGGGCGTGTACGTTGGTGAAGTCATTGCCCCACTGTTCATGATCGCAGGCGTCCTGACGCGGATCTCTGCGTTGATTTTTGCCTTCAATATGGTCGTCGCAATCCTGTTGGGGCACGCCGGGGAGATGTTCACGCTGGGCGAGCATGGCGAGTGGGCGATCGAACTGCAGATGCTTTATCTGATGGGGGCTGTGGCCGTCGCTCTCCTGGGTCCGGGACGATACGCACTCCGGGCCGGACGCGGAATACTGGCGTGAACCGTGACAGCTGCGAATGGAAGTCGGGGCGGCCGCTCTGAGAAATCGCGGCGGCATCGCCGGGGAGTCACTGTTGAGATTGTTGTTGAGCCGCCGCGTCCGGAAGCGAGAATTGCTTCTGACGCATCATTTCGCGCTGGCGCATCGGCATGGCGTCAATGAATTCGAACAGACGATCGGGACACACCGGCTCGTCGGAGCGCAATTTGACGGTGCCGTCTTTGCCGACCAGGATCACTTGAAATGGACCGGTGGGCACGTCATAGAGTGATCGCAGAGACTTTGCGGTGGTCTCAGAGAGTTTGGTCTCGCCCAACCATGCTGCGTCGCCACCAATCACGCGGATGACGGTCATGTCGCGTTCCCGCACGCTGTCGGCCTGGTTTGCGAGGCTGCCTGTTTGGGCTCCTAGGGGACGAGAATCCTCTCGGGGAGCGAAGATGAGTAACGGTCGGCGCTTCCACTTCAAATCCTTGATCTGAAAGTCGGTTGCATCCAGGGGAGGCTTGTTCATCGGTCCGGACTCCTGCTCAGGTGAGTGGCACGATCCCACAGTCGGTCGCGCCCGATTGACCCGAATCACCAGCGACGCGTTTGATCTGGACGAATCGTCGGCAAACAACTGCCCTTGAACGACGGCCTCCATTCCGTTGATCGAAGCCAGTCGACGCGCGAGCGGACGATCGCCGCGAGAATCTAGACGAAATGTCAACCCGTTGGCCGAGATGGTTGCTTCGGATGGGCCACCGAACCACTTCGCCGGCCTGACCGTGATCCGGCCTCGGATTTCGACGGTGGCAGATTCCTGACGCAACAGTGCTCGAAGGGGCCGCGGACTGCGATCCTCTTTTTCCGACCTGTACCTTTCTCCACTCCGGGTGAAAACGGACAGAGACGACATGGCGAACGTCGCGACGGAGGTCGCGGACATGAGGTAGCTCATCGGATGGCTCCTGAGATTCTTTCGGACGGGAAGCCTTGATTCAGAAGGATCGGGGTCAACGTTTTTGGTGGTGCATTTGTCGTGCCGCAGGCAATAGCATGCTTCAATTAAGGCACGTCAACATGGCAGCGACGCGCATAAAAATCGCGTGGTCAGCTGACTGACCACGCGATGAGTGACATTGGATCACCGGATGTGGCTACTGTTGATCAGAGACGGCTTCGGCAGCGTCATTTGCGGCGTCAGCAGCCGAGTCTGCTGCGTCGCTCGCTGCTTCACGGGCCTCCGATGCAGCTGACGAAGCATTGCGGTTCACCTCGTCTGACGCCTCTTCTACAGTGTCCTCGGCAGCTTCCGATGCGTTTTCTGCGGCATCGTTCGCATTTGCCGCGGCTCGCTCGCTCGCACGGGCTTCATTCTGCTGTGCGGATGTCTCGCTGGCGTTCCCATCTGCGGACCGGTCGGCCGATTCGGGACCATTGGCGGACTCACTTTCCGATCCACTTCGATTGCCTTGCAGCTCCCGCAGATCTTGCTGCATCTGGTTTACCTGCTGTTGCAGTTGTTCGACCTGCTGACGCAAGCCGCTTTCGGCGGACGCATCATCGTTCATCGCCGGTCTGGAAACGCTCACGCGATCCGAACCGCCACCGAGCGTGGCCTGGATCTCTTGCGACTGCCCATCACGCATGATGGTCAATGGCAGTTCAGTTCCCGGCTGTTCTGCCAGTACCGAACGAGTGAATTGCGACGCCGACGAAACACGTTGGCCACGCATTGCCGTGATCACGTCACCAGCTTGCAAGCCGGCACGTTCGGCGGCACTACCGCGGCGGATACCGCGAATGCGAATCCCATCTTGTGCGTCTTGCAGAGCAACTCCCAGACGCAACCGTTGTCCTTGGCCCGCATTCTGCCCAGTTTGGCGCGGACCATAAATCTGATCTTCGTAGATCGAATTGCCTTGGCCGTCCTGATAATAGAACCGTCCGTCGCTGTTGCGATACCAAGCCTGGTCTGCTGCCGGCGGCGTGATGGTCTCGTTGAAAATCGTCCCATCAGCGTTTTGGCTTTCATTACCCAGGTAGTCTGATCCGTTTCCGGGGCTGAGCCGATCGCGAACGGAATCCTGAGCGGCGGCGGTTGAAACGGTCATCGCCAACAGCACTGCTGCTGACGTGCCAGAGATGCCGCAACAGATTCTGCGAAGTGGGGTCGTGGTCTTCATTTGCTTACCTGTGTCTCTTCGGGGGGAGGAGTTTTTAGCAGCCAAATCCACCGAATACCCGGTTCTGATTCGGCCGCAGAGTTGGATCCGTGGTGGTTGCATCTCGCGCGCCAAATTGATGCCTCTCGGCCGATGCCACGCCATCATCACGTTCAAGTGCGCTGATACGAATTTGCGACGCGTGCGAATACCGCATGCTGAATCAGCGCAGAGGGGCAGCAAGGGTGAGGTGAGGGCGATCCGCGATGAACTTGCATGCTGATCCATGGACCCGTGTGCCGGCCGACGCTGCTGGGCGATCGGCGGTCCGGTGGGTCAATCGCCGATCGTTGCTCGCTCGCGCGTGCGCGGTGAGAAAGCGGAGCGAGCGGCCCGATCGACGCTTGGGTTGCGGTACACCATTTGCGTCGCCCCGAGAATTACCCGCCCGAGAATTATCATCGGAATAAATGAACCGATGCCCTTGTGTGCTGGGATGGCTGTTCCGCTTGCATCGCACATTGCACCTTTTGCATCGAACATTGCACCCTTTGCATCGCAAATTGTCGGTTCGCAGGGATCATGTTCGCCGGCCAGCGTATCCTCGACCAGCGTGCCTTCGAGATGGGGCGGAGTGAGATCCGTCGAACTTTTCAGAACTCGTTCATCACCTCACCCTTCGAAATCATGAAGTTTCTCAAGCGACTGTTTTCCGAGTTTTCCAGCGACGAGTGCACAACGCTCGCGGCGGCTTTGGCCTACTACACGGCCTTTGCGTTGCCACCCCTGCTGTACCTGCTGTTGACGATACTGACGTTTGGTTTGTCGGTGTTCTACGACTCCGACCAGGCTCAGCAGAGGGCTCAGTCAGTGCTCCAGAATCATGCGGCGGAAATGATCGGGAACTCATCGGCCAGTGAACAGATAGCAACCATTCTGGAGAACCACCAGCAGCAACAGGGGAGGTGGTGGAAAACGCTCATCAGCTTGGCCGGGATCGTTGCCGGTGCCACGGGGGTCGTCGCCGCACTGCAGGCGTCACTCAATCGAGTTTGGAATGTGAAACCGGACCCGGAGCAGAGCGGGATTCTCAATCTGATCACCAAGCGGTTACTGTCGTTTGCCATGATTCTCGCCTTGGGATTCTTGCTGCTCGTGTCTTTGGTGGTTTCTTCCGTGTTGGCGTCGGTCGGGTCACAGCTGGAGGGTCTGGTCGGATTCAGCGGGTCCACGGCTTCCGTCGTCAATTATCTGGTTCAGGCTCTGGTGGTCTTCGTCATTTTCGCCGCCATCTTCCGCTTCATGCCCGATGCGAAAGTCCGGTGGTCAGACGTCACCGTGGGCGCATTGATCACGACCGTGTTGTTTCTGGTTGGGCGATTCGCGATGCAAAAGTACTTCGCCTATTCGGAACCTGGTGCCCAGTTGGGTGCCGCCGCCGCGTCGTTTGCCGTGTTGCTGGTGTGGGTCTACTACACCGCGATCATCGTCTTGCTCGGGGCGGAGGCGACCCAGGTGTACGCAATCCAATACGGTGGTGGAGTGGAGCCGGAAGCGGACGCCGTGCGCGTGGTCGAAACGTTGCGAAAGCCCAAGGCATCTCAGGGGTAGCATCCCGGAAGACTGGCATCTCTGTTTGATATCGGCGTTGTGCGTCATCACCACAAGTTGGCGGATGACCGCGCAAGTAGTGGGCAGGAAATGACTTGCGACGCCCTTCTGGCGGACTGGTATGTCGATTGCAACCCTTCAGTGGTGTGATGTGGCGACGCGTCTTGCATCCACCCATCGGAATGCGTCGCTCTTTCCCCAAGCAAAGGAGATGTTCAATGAAGATGGCAATCAAGCAAACTGTGAAAAAGCGAATGGCATTGGCCGCGACGCTGGCCGCCGCTTTTGGGATGTCTGGCGCGATCGCGAGCGCCGCCGATGAATTCGGCGAAAACACGCCCTACTACGAAGACGACGCCTGGTATGACATCAGCGAGTGGTTCGACGGAAACGACTACAACCCGACCGATGAAGCCATCGGTCGCTGGGACAATGAGACCTTCGAATTCTCCGAGAACGCGACCAGCACCGACCGGGATAATGATGCCGGCAGCAGGGGCGACTACGGGTACGCTCAGAACCAGAACAACACCAACGACGACTGGTTTTACGACTACTATGACGACGGGTATCACAACTGGGGGACTTCAGACGTCAACCAGCGCAATTACTACAGCATCTACAACGACACGGATGATGACGGGTTGTATGACAGCTACGCGTACTACAGTGACACCGACGGCGACGGCGTGTATGAAGAATTCGATTACTACACGTTGAACACGGACGCTGGTAACCAGCAGCAGGAAAAGTCGAAGGCGCAGAACCGCCAGAAGCAGATGAAGTCCAAGCCGACGGAAGTTGTCGGTACGGTGGAAAAGACCAAGACCGTCTCCGTGCGTGATCGCCAGCACTTGGTCGCAATGGTCAAGGGAAAGGATGGAGCGATGACCACGGTCGATTTGGGACCGAAGAAAGGTGTCAAGAAGCTTGCTCAGGGCGATCAGCTGACCGTCAATGGTCACACGGTCAAAGTCGGCGATAAGGATCTGTTTATCGCGACCGACGCAAAGATGGCGGACGGAAGTTTGGAAATCGATCGCAACGGACAGAAGTTCAAGGGGAAGGTCGAGAAACTGAAGACGGTCAGCATCCACGGCGATGAACATCAACTTGCCAAGGTCAACACAAAGAATGGCAAGACGATGATGGTGGACTTGGGTCCCGCGGATCAGTCCAAGCTGAAGGTCAAGGAAGGTCAGAATCTGACTGTTCAAGGCGTTCCCGCGAAGGTCAAGGACCGAGTCGTCCTGATGGCCCGCCAAGTCACCAAGGGTGAGAACAAGACCCAGATCGAACGCTGATTCTTCATTTGCGGTAGTCGAAGGCTGCCGCGAAACAGGATTTTCATGAACGGCTCGGTTTGCCCGAGCCGTTTTTTTGTGCCGCCACCTAAACGCCCGCCGCCGATGAAGACCACCCCTCGCGCCGATGTGGTACACCTGTTGCTCTGGCGTGAATCGAATGAACGACGCCACGCACCACGTCTCAGTTTTCGCCTGAAACCTGCTTCCCCGTTGCCCCCGCAAGAAATCGTATGACGACCAATCATCATGGTTCCCTGATTGACGACTCCCTGCCCGCTGAGGCCGTTGAAGAATTGCGTGAAGCCAAGGCAACATTGGAAACCCAGGGAATTGCCGACCGCTTGACGGAGTTGGTGGGGGCACCGATCACGGCTTCCATCAAGCTGCTGCCCGGAGTCGCGGAATCGGCACTGTATCGCGTGATCGACAAATCGTTGGAGGTGGCCCTGGAAGTCGCTTTGAAAACGTTGCGGGACGATCCCGGTGGCGCGGGGACTCCCAAGCTGTTGCGTCACAAGGTTCTGGCGGGGCTCAGCGGAGCGGCCGGCGGAGCCTTCGGCGGTGCCAGCGTGGCGGCCGAGTTGCCTGTTTCCACCGTGTTGATCCTTCGCAGCGTGGCTGACATTGCTCGCAGCCAGGGTGAAGATCTGCGGGAGCTGGAGTCCCGATTGGCATGTCTGGAGGTCTTTGCGTTCGACCCCGGGAGAAGTGCAGAGTCGAGCGACGGCGGTGACGGCGGGGAGACGCCCGGGGAGATTCATGACGATACCGAAATCGGATACTTCGCCGTGCGTGCCGCCATGGCGAAGCAGATCTCCGCGGCTTCAAAGTACGTGGTGAAAAACGGCGTGGTCGATGCCACAGCGCCGCCATTGATTCGACTGATCGGCGAGATTGGGAAACGATTTGGCGTGGTGGTCAGTCAAAAGCTGACGGCCCAAGCCGTCCCCGTGATCGGTGCCTTTGGCGGGGCCCTGATCAACAGCTACTTCATCGATCACTACCAGGACTTGGCCCGAGCCCACTTCACGATCCGGCGGTTGGAGCGAGAATTCGGTCAAGCGGCTGTACGACAAGCGTACGATTCTCTGGACGTTTGATCCCTGGTCAGTTGCCTTTGATGGTTCAGTCAAGCTTGGCTGGCTCTTGAGATAAGGCAGGGATCGGAACGCGGCGGGTAACGGCAATTCTCGGTTGGGTTGCAGCCCCCGCCCCTGAAAGTCATGCGATGAAACTCCGCGGTATCTGAGGAATGAAAGTGCTTCCAAATGACGTGATCGAAACTCCCGACGGACGCGGTTTGCACTGCCGAACCTGGGGTGATTCCGACAGTGACCGTGTGTTTGTGGTGGTTCACGGGCTGGGGGAGCACAGCGGTTACTACGCGGACTTCGGAGCCCGGATGGCGGAGCACGGTTATGCGACATTTGCCTACGACCAACATGGTCACGGGAAAAGTCCGGGCCGACGAGGTGATGCGCCGTCGTTTCAGACCTTGGTGGACGATATCAGCGTGGCATTCGATGTGGCGAGACAGCGTTGGAAGCGGTCGCGGCTGGCGGCTCTGGGGCACAGCATGGGGGCGAACTTGCTGCTCCGGAACTTGATCGAGCGTGATGATTCGCAAGTCGACTGCGCTGTCGTGACCAACCCGATGATCTTGCCGCCGGATCCCCCGACTAAGCCCCAGGCCTTTGCCGCATGGCTGACGGGAAAGTTGATCCCGCATTTTCGTCTTTCCGCGTCGATCGAGCCGACCGAACTGACTCAAGACACGGATGTGTTGCAAGATCTTGCCGATGACCCGCTGGTGCACAACCAGCTGGCGCTCGGAATTGCCGGACCACTGGTGTCGTCGGGACACTGGTTATTAGAAAACGCAGACCGTTTACGAACCCGCGTTTTGATGTTGATCGGTGAAGAAGACGAACTTTGTCACGCCGCTTCCAATCAGCAATTCGCCGATGCGGCCGGAGAAACCTGTCGACGTCAAGTTTTCGCCGGACTTCGCCATAATCTGTTGTTAGAGGAAGAGCGGGACCAGGTTTATCAGACGCTGCTGGATTGGATTCAGCACACCAACCCAACGTGAATCAATAAGAATGGCTTGGCCGATCCCTTTCGATCAGCCAAGCCAACGGTTCGATGTCCCACTCACGCGGTGCCCATCGCAAACAGCAACGCATGAGTGGGGACAAGAATCTATCAGTCGTGATCCAACCTTAGAATTGGAACTCCGCCGGGATCTTGGTTGCGATGTTTTGCAGCTGGTCACTGGTCGTCGACAGCCGAACCAATTGCGCATGGATGCGCAAGCGCTCGATGGCGTCGGTGAGCGCGTCCGCATTGACGCCATTTTGCCGAATCAACTGCCATCGCAACTGATTCGCGTCCAGATGAAACTGAACCCAGTTGGCATCGCGTGCGAGCGTTTCGTCTTCCGTTGTGAACCGGTCGATCGCGGTGGTGTTGCGCAAACGGTTGGTTGGTGTTTGCTGCGACATCGAACGTCCAGATCGGGCAGGGGCTGATTCGGCGCGAGCTGATCCGGTGCTGGGGCGGGTCGTCGCGGCGTCATTTGCCCGAGCGATGTCGGCGGTCAATTCATCTTCGCCGTCGATGATGCGGGCGGGATTTCGCGTGTTGACGTCGTCATCTCCGTCACCGAACTCGGCGCTCTCGGGATTCACGCTTCGGGTTCCCAGCGGGTTGTCAATGTCGTAGTCGGCGTCGGGATCGTAGTCATCGGAGTCGTAAATCGAATCGATGGAATAAGGGAGAGTTGCCGAACGTGTCTGGACCTCCCGCCTGCTAATTCGGGCACCCGCGGGGCGATTCAACCCACGTCGGCTGGCGGCGGCCGCAATGGCCTTCTCCGTCCCATCCTCGACGGCGTCGGCCAGGTTTCTCGCTTCGGCCGGTCGTTCGTCGACAACGTCGTCGACGCGGTACTGCTCGATGTCCAACTCGCTTCGCTCGCGGGTCAGTTCGTCATCGATGCCCGGGTCATCCACGCCGGCTGGGGTTTGAGTATCAAGCCGGCTCAATCCGCCGGCAGCCGACCGACGCATTCGCGAGTCGGCGGCGCGTTCACGGGCCTCACCCGCGGGTGGCTGTGACGACGACGCCGCAGAAGGCCCGTCGCGTTTGGGTCCCAGTTTCTTGGCAAGTTCATTTCCGACTGCTTCCGGCGACGGCAGGGCCTGCTCATCATCCGCGCTCGACCCGCGGGACGTCTCCGTTGTCTCGCTTCGTGCCGGCTGGGCATCGGTTTGGCGTTGCACCTGGTGCCAGCCGAACTTTTCCATCGCATCAATCAGGTCGTCCGAAGTATCAGCCAGCTCGCGGAGAGATTTCCGGGTGCTTTCTTGTTCGGTCTCACGTGCAGCCTGGATGGCCAGTTTCTTCACGAGGCTGGCGTCGCTCCACAAAACTCCTGAGAGCGCCCAGTCGCTGATTTGTGAGGGCTGCCCGTTTGGCAAGTTGGCACCAGCGACCGACTCTTCCCCCGTTCCGCTATCAGCCAGCGTGGTTTCGGACCGCAGTGGGGCTTCAGGTTTCGGTTGAGCTTGATCGCCGTCGGTGATGACTGGTTGAACGGCGTTCGGTTGATTGGTGTCGGCTTGTGCGTTTCGCTGTTCGGTTTGTTCCTTGCGATCGATCCGAGCCTGCTCGTTCTCGGCTTGCTGGACTTTGGCCTGATCCAGTTGGGCGGCCGTGGCAAGGGGATTGGCATCGGGCGGTCCCTCGCCGTGGACGACCGCAATAAAGGCGACGCATAAGATGAAATACAGCGTGACGCAGGTGACAATTCTGTTCTTGGGCATGAGACGACTCGGTAGGGGTGTTTGTCTGATGATCCCGACTTGCCGCGAGAGCTTCGCCCGCAGCTGACCCTTTCCGGTCACCTGTGGCTTTTCATCGCTCACGCTGCAGCCTTGACGGCCATCGTCGGGCATCCTGTAAGCGGACATCCTCCGGAAGAATTGACGGGTCGGAATGGGTTGACTGCGTCAAGCCCGGGGAGAACGCCGGTCAAATCTGGATGGAGCGAATCTCGCGCCACAAGCGGTCCCAGCGATGAATGAATTCCCCCGCGGCGGTGGCAGATTGGAGGGCTGCAAACTTTGCCAGGCAAATCGTGCAACTTCGTGCCATTGAAGAGGACGCGTCCGCGACCGCTTCCACGCCGACATGAAGATACTTTCATTCGCATCGTGTGCTGGACTTCCCGCGGTGGCTGGCCCGAAATGCCGCGCGAAAGTTAGCGTGGCGGCGGCCCACCATGCTTGGCGCGAATCGCGGTGGCAGCGAATTCGACGTGCAAATCCTGTCGATGGCACACAGCGTGCTGAGCAGTGCGTGAAAGCGTTGGACGTGAAGAAGCGGCCATCGCAGCTGGTTTTCAGACAGAGCCTAACTGGACGGCGCGACTTTTAATCAAAAACACCGTGAATTGCGGCGACATGAGCGGCAAGGCGCTAGCCGCCGGTTGAGGCGAGAGAACCCGCGGCTAGCGCCTCGCGGCTCACCGAAAGTGGGGCCGTCCAGCTAATATCGAGGGCAGTTGCATCGGCACGACCACCTCATGCGGTGTGACCAGCGGAGCGATGGATCGGTGAAATCATCGATGCGGCCCGACGCGTTAGCCAGACACTCGTTCACCGTATATTCCGGCTCCCTGGTGGAGCCGTTCCCTTTAGGAGCGATTTCGCTGATGATTGACATGTTGCCCTCTGGCTTCAAAGAGCCTCGTCAAAGGAACGACGAGCAGATGACCATGCCATCGCGGCAACCGTCAGGTCGCCCCTCGGAGTCTTCCGGAGACGCCGTCCGAGATCGTTGGACGTTCCTGAAGGCTTGGATGCGCCGGCCGCAAGACGTCGCGTCGATCTATCCCAGTTCGGAGCGGTTGCGACGGCAGTTAAGCCACCGGGATTGCATCCGGTCGGCCGGTTGCGTGATCGAATTGGGACCAGGCACGGGCGAGACAACGTCGGCGTTGCTGGACTCCATGCCGGCACACAGTCGATTGCTGGCCGTCGAGAAAACCGAGTACTTCATCGATACGCTGCACGATATTTCTGATCCGCGGCTGGACGTTTGGCATGGCGACGCCGTGCACCTTCCGCAAATCGCTGCTGAGCACGGCATTCGGTTTCCCGACGTGATCGTTTCCGGGATTCCCTTTTCCCGTCTCTCGGCGCCGATCGCGATCGAGTTGATGCGCGGGATTCATCAACTGCTGCCCGTCGGCGGCAAGTTCATCGCGTATCAGCTCAGGGATCGCGTTTGCGAATTTGCGAGGCCATTCTTCGGCCGCAGTCTGTCTCGCCGGGTCTGGTTCAATGTGCCTCCCCTGCGGGTGTACAGCTGGACCAAGTCGTCAACGACCCCCTGGTCGCCAGAACTGCCGCGAACCGTCGTCGAAAGTTGATTTTGCATTTTTTAGATCGACAGCGCAACTTTGGGTGAGCCGCGTGGCGGTAGCAGCCGGCCTCTTCGCACCAGCCGGTGGCTCGCGAGACGCCATCTCGGACTGGCCCCATCCCAGTAAATTGGTCCGGCTGTCGGAGGAAGCTGCTGGCTGGACCGCAAATACACCGGCAATGGAACGGCGGTTGCGGCTTTGATTAGTTGTCGCTTCCAACACGCACAGTGGACGATCTTATGAGCCCCAGTACCGCGATCAGCCACGACGACCCGCGCACCAGCGCGACGAATGCTGTGCCCCAGGGCACGATGAATGCCATCGTCTACGACGACTACGGATCGCCGGATGTCCTGCACCGCGCGACACGGCCGATTCCGCAGCGCCTGCCCGGGCAGATCCTCATTCGAGTCGCGGCTGCGAGCGTCAATCCCATCGACTATCGGTTGCGGCGGGGTGAGATGAAGTACCTTCTGCCGGGTGGGTTTCCGCGCATTCCCGGATACGATGTCGCCGGGACCGTCGCCGATAGTTCCGCTGACACGCCCTTTCGGGTTGGCGATCGCGTGATGGCGCATTTGGATCGGATTCGCGGTGGCGCCTGCGCCGACTTTGCCACCTGCGCGATCGCGTCGGCAGCGCGAATTCCCGATTCGATGCCCTTTGACGTGGCGGCTGCCATCCCGCTGGCGGGGTCCACCGCACTGCAGGCGCTTCGCGACCACGGTCGAATGAAGGCCGGGCAGCATCTCTTGATCAACGGGGCCAGTGGCGGTGTGGGGATGTTCGCCGTGCAGATTGCCAAGGCCGCAGGATGCCACGTCGACGCAGTCGCCAGCGGCGACAACGAAGCCTTCTGTTTGTCGCTTGGGGCCGATCGATTCATTGACTACCAGCGGCAGGACTTTACCGAATCCGGTCGAACGTGGGACTTGGTTTTTGACGCTGCCGGAAAAGCGAGCTTTCGACGCGTGCGGAAGGTGCTGACGCCCCGTGGTCGATACGTTTCAACCGAGCCTGATTTGAAGGGGATCGTCACATCGGTGTTGACCTGGCCGCAGGCCCGCCAGGCGAAGGTCATCCTGGTCAAGCCGTGCGGGGACGATCAACGGTTTCTCATCAGCCTGTACGAATCCGGTCAGCTAAAGGTGACTTTGGACCACCGGTACGGAATGCAAGATGCAGTGGAAGCGCACCGTCGCATCGAAAACGGTGTGGACCGCGGCAAGATCGTTCTGGTCAACCAGGCGGATTGATCACGCTTTGACGATTGCCGACGACCGGGCGCTCTTGATCTGAAGCGTCTTCTTTGACACACGCATTCCCGAAGAGGCATTGCAGATGGATATCCCACAAATCGTCGGCCCTGATGACGCCAAGCGAGGCGAGATGGGTCAACAGCTGTTGGCAACCGGTAAGTCGGTTTCGCTTCGCCGGTGGCGGGAATCGAGCGGGCAAAACTGCGATTCACCACCTCGCGCTTACGAAACCGTTGGCTACCTGGTCAGCGGGAAATTGGAAGTTCAGTTGGATGGCGAATCCGCGATCGTCAATCCGGGAGACTCCTGGCTGGTACCGGCCGGTGCGAATCACCAGTACCGCGTGATTGAGGACATCGTGGCGGTCGAGGCCACCAGCCCACCGGCAAGGTTTCAGTCTCGCGACCAGGCCGCTGATGCCGAAGGTTCTGGCATCCAATAGACGGCGCGGATTTAGCGTCATCAATACTGAAGTATTCTTTTGAATGAAACGATAAACACGACGGAGTTTGACATGGCGAAACATGATCTAAGTGGAAAACGCATCGCATTCTTGGCAACCGACGGCTTTGAGCAAGTGGAGCTGACGGCTCCCTGGGAAGCGATCAGAAAGGCCGGGGCGGAAGTCGTCCTGGTTTCTCTCAAAAAAGGGGAGATCCAGGGCATGAACCACGACGAGAAGGCCGACAGGTTCGCGGTCGACGAAACCGTGGACGATGTTTCAGCAGAGTCGTTTCAAGGATTGGTGCTACCCGGTGGCGTCGCCAACCCGGATACTTTGCGGACGAACGAAGACGCGGTGCAATTCGTTCGGGACTTTTTCAAACAACACAAACCGGTTGCAGCAATCTGTCACGGCCCATGGACGTTGATCGAAGCAGGTGTTGTCGAAGGCCGGCAGGTGACTTCCTGGCCGAGTGTGAAGACCGATCTGATCAATGCGGGCGCCAAGTGGGTGGACAAGGAGTGTGTCTGCGATTCCGGATTGGTAACCAGTCGCAATCCGGGCGACTTGGACGCATTTTGTGCCAAGGCGATTGAAGAGTTCGCCGAGGGAAAACACGCCAAACAGACCGTGTGATGCGGTGCAGCCAGGCCCTGCTCGGGGAGGGCCATCTGAGGACGTTTTTCACCCCGTCGCTGCCGTCACCAGGCGGCCGGCGGGCACGTCCTGACCGCCGCCAAACGTCTTCAGCTAAAGCCTCACGATAAACGTCACGTCGAATTCCATTTGCACGGTGATCGCACAGCTTGGCTCGCGGTTAACCGTCGTGAAGGGTTTTTGCGGTGATGTGGCATTTTTCCCGTCACGGCGGCCTTCGGCATGGCACATGCAGCACATTGAAGCCACGTAATGATTTGGCAACCCGCAGCGTGACTGGCCAGAGCGCAGCAAAGTCGGCCTCTTGATGACTGGACGAAGTCTTCTTTGGTTCATTTAGAAGCTGGTCGGCAGCAAGCTTGCAGCCAACTTTTGATCGGGGCACGCCAGTCCCAGCTGCTTTCACCCAAATAGAGGATCAGATGATGACGGAACAACAGCAAGCCGTTCCCAATAAAACGGTTTCAAACAAGCATCCAGCAAGCGAAGATCCGGCACAGGACGAGCCGCTCGGCGAAAAGGCGCCGGCGGCTCCATTCGCACTCGTTGGGCTCGGGTACATGGCGGTCCTCGCCATCGCAGCCATCGCGATCGCGTTACTGATCTACTTGACGTAGGTTTTGCACAATTATCCCTGTCGCCGTCCGGCGTGCGTCGTGGAGGCGAGGGGATGTGGACGAACCTCCAACAGTAGGCTTTCGTAGGTGCGTCCCTTCCGGCGGCAGAGGCAGGTTCCTTGAACCGGCGAAAGTTAATTCGGTGGGCCAGTCTCTGCTGGCTCTCATCCATTTTAAGCCTTCGACATTGTCGGCTTTACTTCACAAGAGTCGCCGCGTTACGAATTCGATCTCCACTGAGTAAAGCCGACGCTAGAAGACGAGTGTGAATAGCAATGATGCGTGGAATCGGCATCCGCCCATCGGTCAATCTTCTTCAAGCTCAAACCGTTCCAGGGATTTTGGGTTGATCGTTTTCAACGCTCGCTCGGCGTGATTCAATCGTGTCGCCTCGGCGGCGATGATGATCAATTTGGAGCCTTCGCGGACCTTGGATTCGTAACCGTCGGCAACTTCATGGTTGACGCCCCAGCGTTCAACGCCGCCGAGTAGCCCGCCGCTGACTGCCCCGACGGCCATCCCCGCCAACGGGCCGGCGATCAGAAAGGGGCCAACCATGGTCGCGGTTCCGATGGCGGCACCGAGCGCGCCGCCCGCCAGCGTCGTCGCGGCAGCAGCCTGCTCAGACGATGCCTCACCTGGGGCCGTGTCTTTGACCCCCATCAGTTCGCGCAATCCCTCGTCCTGTCCATCGGTGACCACCGAGATCTCATCGGCCGAAAGCTTGGTTTTATCGAGAACCTCCATTGCGAGCTGCAACTTTTCCTGCGTCGCAAATTCGGCAATCAGACATTGTTGGTGCGGGTGGCTCATGGATCTGTTTCCGTCGTGAGGGAGGAAGGGCACCGCGGAATCCACATCGGTGCGGCAGGTTCCCATCGCAAAAAGCGTCTTGCGATGAAGAAGCGACTTTAAATCTCGGCCTGCGCGATCGCCCTGGGCATTCACCCTCGGCAGCATTCAGCAGGCCATCAAACCGGTCAGGAATAACGCAATTGATGTGCCAAGCTGGCTAACTTCGGAGTTGTCTGGTGGTGCATGTTTAGCTCACCTGGGCTCGCAGATTGTCTTGAAATCCAGCGGCGATACCGTGATTCGGCACAAGGCGTGCACTTCTGATTGGTGCAACTACCTATCCCGGCTTCAATGCTCCGGGTGTCGTATCGTCCAGCCAGCAAATGATCCATTGGGGCACCGCCAAAGGGCTGGATCGACTTTCAATCCGATCAACGAGGAGAACAGAAATGATTAGCCAAGATCGAATCCAGGGACATTGGGATGAAGTGAAAGGTCAGCTTCGCTCCCGTTGGGGTCAGTTGACCGACGACGATCTGCAACGGGCCAAGGGTTCCGCCGAGCATTTGGTGGGTGTGATCCAGGCCAAGACCGGCGAAGCTCGTCACGAGATCGAACATTTCCTGCATGACGTGTTGGGTGGTCGGGTGTCGCGAGCGGGCCAGCAATACTCAGCCGCGATGCAGCAATTTGCGGATGAGGCGTCTGACTATGCTCGCAGAAACTATCGTCGCGTGGCCTCCCGGTCGGGCGACTACGCGACGCGGCTGGCCGAGAGTGTGCGTGAACGGCCGGCCGAATCGCTAGCGGTCGCCTTCGGGCTTGGGATCGCCGCCGGTGCAATCTTCTTGTTCCGTGGACGCAGGTAGCGATCCTCGGGTTTCCGATTGAGTCAAATCCTGTCTTTGGAGTATCCATACAATGAGCAGTAATGTTGCCAACCGACCGCGAAAGCAAAAATCAAACGCCGGTCAACAATCCCATGACGTTGCGGCGGAAGCAGGCGAGCTTTGTGAAAGCCTGACGGGCCGATTTGCAACGGAGCCCTGCCGTGATCTGGCCGGCCGTTTCCAGTCGTATGCCCGTCAGCATCCCGATGTCGCCGCCGTGTGGGCGTTCGGGATCGGCTTTTTGATCGGCTGGCGTCTAAAACCTTGATCGGTCCTTGACGCTGAAGAACTTTCGAAGCGGTTGGTGCAACAGAGGGTGCCCAGCCGCTTTGCTGTTTGTAGTCTCATCATCCATGATACGATCTGACTGTCTCAACACCTCCGTCCGCCAAATGGGGAATGGTGTCAGTTGTCCGGCTCAATTTCAACATTGCTCTTGAGCGAAATGTGGTAGCTGGTGATTCGGTCTCGAAGCTTACCGCGTGTGATCCCTAAGATTTCAGCGGCTTGGCTTTGGTTCCCCTCGGTCGCTTTCAGCACTTCGGTGATCACGTACCGCTCCATGTATTCGGTCGCGAGCGCGTACACATTGTTCGACTTTTCGTTCAGCAGTTTCTTTACCAGTTGAGGCAGTCCGGCGCCGGGAAGTGGTGAGCGTCCAGGGCGAGGTGCTGCGCCGTCGACCGCACTTTCTTCGCCTCGCTGGCTTCGGGTGATCTCCACCGGCAAGATGTCGGAGGTGATGACCGGCATCGTACAATCCAGCACGCTGCGTCGGATGACGGCGCGCAATTGGCGGACATTTCCCGGCCAGTGGTAGGATGACAGCAGATCCAATGCTTCCGGCGACAACCCCTCCAGATCGGGCTTGCTGAACTCCTGTTTGGCTTGAGCCAGGAAGAACCGAATGAGGGCAGGAACGTCGCTCAGCCGTTGATGCAACGGCGGCAACTCGATCGTGACACCGTTCAATCGATAGAGCAGGTCTTCGCGGTAGTCCCCCGCAGCCACCATGTCCTCCAAGGGCCGGTTGGTGGCGGCGATGATTCGCACGTCGGTGGTCAGTTCACGGTTACCGCCAACTCGTTCGAATCGCTGCTCCTGCAAGACCCGCAGCACTTTGGCCTGAACTCCCGGCGCCATGTCGCCGATTTCGTCCAAAAACAGGGTGCCTCCGTTGCACTGTTCAAATTTTCCGATGCGACGGGATTCCGCTCCGGTGAAGGCACCTTTTTCGTGTCCGAAGAGTTCGCTCTCAAGCAGATTGTCCGGCAGCGCGGCGCAGTTGACGGCCAGGAAATCGTGATCCCGGCGGTGGCTGTATTGATAAAGCGCCCGGGCGACCAGCTCTTTTCCAGTACCGCTTTCGCCCCGGATCAGGATTGGAACATCTTGCTTACTGACTTTGCCGATCGCCTTGAAAACGTCAAGCATGGCCGGGGATCGACCAATGAAAAGTTCGCCGGAGTCATGCGAGTCGCCGTCATCGGCGCTGATCGCCACCGGGACACTGCTGATCTGTCGCTGTTCGATTGCCTTTTCGACCAGGTCACGCAGCGGTTCAACCGAAAGCGGCTTGGCAATGTAGTCGAATGCGCCCAACTGCATCGCTTCGATCGCGGTACCGCTGGCGGCTTCGACCGTCATGAAGATCACGGGAATCCGACGGTCAAATTCTTTGATCTCGCAGTACGCAGCCAAGCCGTTCTGATCGGGCAGCTGAATATCCAGCAGGATTGCGTCGAACGATCCGCGGCGAAGTTTTTCCAATCCCTCGCCCGCTGTCTTCGCCGTCGCGACATCGGAAATGCTCGCGAGCGAGCGTTCCACGAACGCCAAGATGGTCGGATCATCGTCGACGGCCAAGATGTTTGGAGCGGGCACCGACCACTTGGATTTTGGCTGGGGGCTCGTGTCGGGTGCTTCGGCGACTGCCATACTCATGCTCCACGTCTTCAAGTCTTCGGAACGGCTCGGGAAGACGCGACGGCAAGTCCACCGTCCGGCCGTTCAATTCCCGGCCAAGATCAAGATGACAAACCACAGGGAGCAACTCCCGTGCCGGGCATCTTGGGGGGGCTGGTTTCACTGTGCGCCATTCACAACAGGCAAACGGACTCGCCGCCACAGGAAGATCCGTGCTTTAAACACGGAGATCCGTGCCTCCGCTGGCATCGCCAGACGCTGGGACGCCACACCCGGGAGAGCGTGGCGTCGCGTTTCAGGCCGGCCGCATACAGGTCTAAGCGGAGGCGTCGCGAAGGTCGCGGATCTTGTCATGGATCTCCTTCACCTTCCGATATTGGGCCTGCAGCACATCATTCATCGCGCTACCCGCCGTCTCTTTCAAGACCTCTTCGTACGCCGCTTTGATGTGGTCTTCGCCCCGCTCGGCTTCAACCAGGACCTGGTGGGGTGATCCGCCGCTCAGCTTCGACCGGATATTCATCCAAACCCGGTGCGTCTTGGCCGCAACGCTGCCCTCGTCTTCGGCTTCTTTGCCGTTGAGCTGGACGTAGTTTTGCAATTCCGTGGCCATCGCCGAACGTTCTTCCGCCGCCTGCTTGAACAATGCCTTCAGCGAGCCGTCGGAAACTTCCTCGGCCGACTCCTTGAACCCGTCGTAGGAATCGATGTTCGCGCGAATCAACTTTTGAAGCTTGTCGACTGTCTCTTCGTTCAATTTCGTCTTCGTTTCCATGGCAAGCCTGAGGGGGTTTTAAGGGGGAGAGAAACGGATGATGGACGATTCTGCTTATCAATCCAGTGAACTCTTATTGGGAGTTGAAGATGGAAGATGGAGGTGCAATTGCTATGCCGCGGCCATGCGGCCGGATAGTTGCGGCGATTGCTTTGCCCAAGCTTCGGCTTGCGGTACGCGACCCTTCGGGATTGTCCAGCCCCTTCCTCGGACGCGTCAGCGGGACGCAAACGACCAGGTCCTGGCATCATATTTGCCCACTTTTCGCAGAGCGGCTTCGTCGTAAGAGTCACCGCGAAGGCGACGTTCCGGTTGGAGGAATCCTTCTCCCGATCCGATCTAAAGAGTGACCCACAGGAGTCGATTCTTCCCTCTCTCCACCCTGCCCTTTTATGATTCGCCGAGCAACCAGCCGAAAGATGCACGCCGTGAAGCGGGACTACCCCGGTCGCATCCTGGTCGTCGACGATTCGCGAGCCAGTCGCGTCTTGATCCGACGGTTTCTGCATGCCCTGGGAGCGCAGACCGCTGAGGCGGTGGATGGCTTCTCTGCATGGCGTCGCGTCCAGGCGGATTCGTTTGACCTCTTGATCACCGACTACGAAATGCCGGGCTGGGACGGCGGAAAATTAGTCAACGCCATTCGGGACGCCTCGCGACGGCGTCTCCGCCATTTACCGGTCATCATGGTCAGCTCCGTCCGGTGTTCCGAGTTACGTCAACGGACGGGGACTGAGTTGGTTGATCACTTCCTGCCCAAGCCGATCGATGTCGCTAAGTTGGATGTCTTGCTGCGACGGATCACCCGCGGCAGCCGATATCGCCTGCTTGTCGACCAGCGCGATCGATCTTCAGGCAGCTCCGGCAATAAAAAAGCCTAGAAATGCTCTCAGGCCATTGGTTGGCACGTCGCTTGCTTTTCGGCAGGTCATCGGTGGACGATCGCTCCACCGCACACCTCACAACAGGAGCAAGTCATGCTTTACTGGGCAGCAGTTTTCTTAGTTATCGCGATCCTGGCCGCCATCTTTGGTTTCGGCGGGATTGCGGGCGGTGCCGCGTGGATCGCTCAGGTCCTATTCGTGGTGTTTTTGATCTTGTTCGTGCTGAGCTTGATCTTTGGTCGTCGCGGTCGCGTCGGCTGACCCGCCCCCTCCGCATGGTCACGTTCGCACATGCGGTCTGTTCTCGCGTATCTCTCGTACCAATGTGAGATCCGATGCGGGCGAGGAGTGAGTGTTCAGCCGACCAAGTGCGTCGACTGGACCAGGATGAATTTGTACGCTCGAGCCGGAAACTCGAGTTCTTTCGTCGGGCCCGATCGACAGATGGGTCCGACCGAAATCCTGCCGAAAAGTCCTGCCGGAGCCGGGATACCTGGAAGGGGCCGTTAGCGAAATTCGCCCCGCTTCAAGCCGGGACGTCCGACGCGATGGGTGGATTGGGAAAGTCGCCGCGCATTCAGATCGGTGTTCGTGCGTTGAAGCCAATCGGGTACCGACGGCCGAACGATCACGTCAGGCGGTGATCATAACGCGCTACTCTCGGAGAGACCTGTCTGATTCAGCCTTCAGGCGGATCGGGCGGTCATCAGTGCACTTGGTTGCCCTGGTAGTGTGTCCCCAGTAGCAAATCATCGCTCATCGGGTTTGGAGGCCGACTTGACTCGCGGAAACGCTTTCCTGGCTCGTGCGTTCGCTTTCTGTCGCAAATTGGGTGACAGGTAGGCGAGCAATGGTCGGCCGGCCAACTGATCGCGACCCGGGTGCTGGGGGGTGATTGCAGCGATGTGCGAGTCAGCGGACTCGCCGGAGTTGCACTCTTTCATTTCGAAATCCTTTCTGAGAGTAACATCCCCAGGCAATTCCCGGTTCTAAGTCTGTCCCCAACTGTGAGCATCTGATGCCCGAGGCGACTGAACCAAACCTTGACGAAGATATCGACGGCGATGGGACGCAGGGTCAGCGGCGGCCAATCGTCGTCGGGATTGGGGCCTCCGCCGGCGGCCTGGAAGCGCTGGCCAGGTTGTTGGCCGAAGTTCCTCCTTCACCGGGAATGAGCTTCGTTGTGATCCAACACCTTTCCCCAACGCACGAAAGTGCACTGGCGGAAATTCTCTCCAGACGCATTCAAATGCCGATTCGGCAACTGGAGGGGGATCAGCGTGTGGAAACGGATCAGGTCTACGTCATCCCGCCCGGGAAATATTTGGGAATCCAAGACGGGGTGTTGCGTCTGTGTGAGCCGAAGGATCCGCGCGGCCTGCGGATGGCTGTGGACTATTTTTTGCGATCGCTCGCTGATGATGCCGGAGAACAGGCGATCGGTGTGATCCTGTCGGGTACAGGAACGGACGGGTCGGCGGGCCTGCAAGAGATCAAGCACCACGGAGGGCTGACTCTGGTTCAAGACCCCGACGAAGCTTCGCACCGTGGAATGCCACAAAGCGCGATTGACAGTGTTGCGGTCGACTTTGTCCTGCCCGTCGAGGAAATTGTTCCCAGGCTGATCAGCTATGTTCAGCATGCCTCCGAACATGGACCGCTATCGTCCAACGATTCGAACCAGCCAGATCCCGACTTGTCGTCCGTGATGGAGCTGCTGCGTCAGGAAACGCGCCATGACTTCCGTAGCTACCGAAAGAACACGTTGCTGCGACGGATTCAACGGCGGATGGGCCTGCACCAGTTGGGGCAGATCGGCGATTACCGCCAACTGCTTGACGAGAGCCGCGAGGAATTGGATGCCTTGCGACGTGACCTGCTGATTGGGGTCACCCGCTTCTTCCGCAATCCGCAAGCCTGGGAGGTTCTTGCCGAACGGGCGATCAAGCCGCTGATCCGAACAGCCAAATCCGACCGACCGATTCGCATGTGGTGTGCGGGGTGCGCGACCGGAGAAGAAGCTTACTCATTGGCGATGCTTGCTGACGAATGCCGGACGCAGCTGAATGCGACTTGCCAATTCCAAATCTTTGCGACCGACGTCGTGGAAGATGCGCTGGAGCAGGCTCGTGCCGGGGAATACAGCGATGCCGTTGCGGCGGACGTGCCTGTGGCCCGATTGAACCGCTACTTCAAAAAAGAACAGGGAACGTACCGGATCTGCAAACCGCTTCGCGAATCCGTTGTGTTTGCCAATCAGAACGTGCTTTCCCAGCCGCCGTTCTCGCGATTGGATCTGGTCCTCTGTCGCAACCTGCTGATCTACCTGCGCCGGGCCGCCCAGCAGCGCGTCTTGTCAGTGTTTCAATTCGCCCTCAATCCCGGAGGCTACCTATTCCTGGGCAGCAGCGAATCGGTGGAGCGTGCGACCGACTTGTTCGATCCTGTGGACAAGGAAAAGAGGTTGTTCCAACGGACAGGTCTGGAAGTCTCGGCGCCGATCGAGCGAGATAACGCCGACAGCAGCGAGGTGGTGAAATTTCAACGACACTCGCCCCCGGCCACGGGTATTTCGCCGAAGGATTCGTCGCGAATGATCGTCGCCATGCAACGGCAACTGATGCGAGAATGGGACCAGGGTGTGGCACTGGTCAATGGGGAGAACCGGGTGTTGGCATTGGAGGGACGTGCCGACTTGTTCCTGCAATTGCGATTGGGCGAATTCGGGGATGAATTGCTGGATCTTCTGTCACTGGCGAGGGAGGGGCTGAAATCCAAACTGCGGTCAGTGCTTCGGCAGGTGCGTCGTCATCGAGCACCGGTGATCGAGGAGTGTCACGTTCTGCGTGACGACCGCTACCACCGTTGCCGGATTCACGCTCGCCTGTTGGATCGTCCGGTTGGCGACGGCGATACCGTTTTGGTGACATTCCAACCCATCGCTTCTTCGTCCGCCTCCGCCGTTGCGGGCGGCTCATCGGCATCACGCGCTGGCAACAACTTGGCTGACAAGTTGGGTGACCATTCGGAGTTGGATGCCCAAGCGCTTCGGCATGAACTGCTGACGACGCGCGAGCAATTGAGCACCACGATTGCACAGCTGGAGTCAGCAAACGAGGAGTTGAAGGCTTCCAATGAGGAGGCCATGACGATGAACGAGCAGTTGCAGTCAGGCAATGAGGAGTTAGAAACCTCGAAGGAAGAGCTGCAATCGCTGAACGAAGAGTTGACGACGCTCAACCACCAGTTGGAGTTGAAACTGAACGAGTTGAAGCAGACGACGGACGATCTGAACAACCTGTTGACCGGTGCCAGTGTGCCCACGTTGTTCCTGGACACGGATTTGCGGATTCGCCGGTACACGCCGTCATGCCAGGAGCTGTTCAACTTCATCCCGACCGACGTGGGTCGACCGCTTTCCGACATCAGCACCATCCTTGATGACGGACAGTTGATCGAACAGGCAAAGCAGGTGTTGGCGGATTTGGCCGTTCGCGAACAGCAGGTTCAGAGTCAGGATGGTCGCTTCTTTACCCGCCGGATTCTCCCCTACCGAACGGAAGACCAGCGGATTCAGGGAGTTGTGGTCACGTTTTCCGACGTGACAGCGCTCTGCGAAGCTCAGGAAGAGGCGTCCCGTAATTTGGCACTTCTGGAAACGATCTATCGGTCGGCGCCGGTCGGGCTTTCGTTCATCACGTCGGATCTGCGGTATGTCAGCATCAACGAAAACCTTGCGCGGATCAACGGACTGCCGGTCGAAGACCACCTCGGTCGGCACATGTCGGAAATCTTGCCCGAAACATTGGGCGACGAAGTGATGGCGACGTATCGCCAAGTGATCCAGACCGGCCAGCCCGTTTGGGAAGCGGAAATCGAGGGAAAAACACATGGGACCAACGACGATCGATTGTGGCGTGTGAGCTTTGTCCCGGTTCGTGATTCAGGCGGCGAAATCCTGGGCGTCAATTCGGTCGTCCAAGACGTGACCGAACAGCGACGCTATGAGGCGAAGTTGACCGACAGCCGAAACCGACTGGCACTGGCCCTGTCGGCCGGACGCATGGGGACCTGGCACTGGAATCTGGTTTCCGGTGACGTGGAATGGTCCGATCAGATGTATCAAATCTTCGGGGTCAACGCCGCCGAAAGTCGGTCTCGGGAAGACAGCTTCATCAATCGTGTGCACCCCGACGATCGCCCTCGCGTCTCGGAGTCGATCGAGCGGAGTCTGCAGAATCGTGGTGACGGGGACAACGAGTATTCGATCCAGTGTCGGATCATCCGGGACAGCGATAAACGCGTGGTTTGGTTGGACACGCGAGGAATCGTGCAGCGGGACACCGCCGGCAATCCGCTCTCGCTGACGGGCGTCTCGATTGACGTGACCGAAACCAAGGAGCGGGAGATTGAATCCAAAGCGAACGAGCAACGTATCCGGTTGGCGGCCCGTGCGGCGGGATTCGGCACGTTCGGCATTGATTTGTCCGATTCGTACCGCATCACGTACTCCGCCGAGGCCAAATCCTTGTTGGGCTACAAGGAAGACGAAGCGATCGAGATCGATGCCGATGGAGTGCCTCGCTTCGTGCATCCGGATGATCAAACTTCGGTCGCCAACTACTTCGCGCGACTGGCCAAGCCCGACGGACAACCGCACCTGGAATACCAGCATCGCGTCGTGCGGCCCGACGGGGAGGTGCGATGGGTTCGCGTGCAGGGGCAAAAACTGATGGGGGAATATGCCGGACGGCCCCTGGTCGCACAAGTTTTGGGAACGCTGATTGACGTCACCGAACAGCACACGCGTGAAGAGTCGCTGCAGCGGGCAAAAGACGCTGCCGAGGCGGCGAACCGCTCCCGCGGCGAATTTCTGGCGAACATGAGCCATGAGATCCGCACGCCGATGACTGCGATTCTGGGTTATGCCGACATGTTGTCCCACTACCTGGATGATCCGGACAACTTGCAGTGCGTGGAAACCATTCGTCGCAACGGGCGATTCCTGCTGGATATCATTGACGATATTCTGGACCTTTCGAAGATCGATGCCGGGAAGTTCGAAATCGAGCGGGAACGTTTAGCACCGGAACGCGTCATCGCCGACATCGTGTCGCTGATGAATGTTCGCGCGGAGGAAAAAGAGATCGATCTTGAAGTCGACTTTGATGGTCCACTGCCCGAACTGATCGAAACGGATGGAAAACGTCTTCGCCAAATCCTGCTGAATCTGATCGGCAACGCGATCAAGTTTACGGATGAAGGAAAGGTAAAACTGATCGCGCGGTGTGATCGTGAAACGGGGATGTTTTCGCTGGTCGTCGAAGACACGGGGATCGGCATTGAACCGGAGAAAGTGGATCAACTGTTTCAACCGTTCACGCAAGCCGACAGTTCGGTCACCCGAGCGTTCGGCGGGACGGGGCTGGGGCTGGCGATCAGCAGACGCCTGGCACAGATCCTGGGCGGTGACATCTCGGTCGAGAGTGTTGCCGGGGAAGGCAGCATGTTCGAAGTGACCATCGATGCCGGATCGATCGATTCGGTGAACTGGCAGCGTCCCAGTTTGAACACCACCTCATCCCCGGCCACGCTCACGGCGATCCGGTTGGCAGGCGAATACCTGATCGTTGACGATCGTCGCGACATTCGGTTTCTCGCGCAACACATTGTGGAGCAGGCAGGCGGAAAGGTTGCGACCGCCAGCAACGGCCGGGAAGGTGTGGAGCTGGCGCGATCGATGATCGATCAGGGAAGGCCGTTGAACGTCATCCTGATGGACATGCAGATGCCCGTGCTGGATGGCTACGCGGCGACCCGCGAGCTTCGTTCACAGGGAATTGACGTTCCGGTGGTCGCCCTGACGGCAAATGCCATGCAGGGTGACCAGGACGAGTGTTTGGCCGCTGGATGCACCGCATTCATCTCCAAGCCCATCGACCGGGCCGCCCTGTTGCAACTGCTCGGACGATTCTCCGGACGGCGGCATGCCGAGATTGTCGGGGGGCCCTGACACGTCAACCGCCCGCCGGAAGCCGCGCAACCGGAGCTCGTCCGCGATTTGCCACGGAACGTGCGGACCGACCGGCCTGCCTTATCGTATCGAACCCGGCCAAGTATTCTGTTGCCAGATTCAATCCGACGCCCCCGCAACCGCTTTGCAATCTCATCGACCAACCGCTTCACCTTATCGAAATCGGCGTGATCGTCGCCGGGCCGCTGGACTTTGTCGATTCCAAAGCGGCGAAGCTGGCCGTGGAACAGGCCGACCAACGTCTGTCGGAAATGTTTCCCGAGTTCAAGTTCGATTTTTTTGAAATTCGTCGCCCGGAGATGCTCGGTGAAACCGGTGGCCGGGTGGAACCCAGCTTGCTCTTGCGTCAGGCGTTGGAGGAACGCGACGCAAAGCATTGGGACTTCGCTTTCGTGCTGACCGCATCCGAGCTGGTCGGAAACTACTCGTCGTATTGTTTCGCCGCCCTCAGCCGGCCCCTGGATGCGGCCGTGATTTCGATGTCATTGATCGATCCGCAGGCCCTGGGCGTGGAGGTCAATCATGACGAACGGATCCAGCGGATCGCGCGGCGGTTGAGCCGATTGATTCTGCATGGGCTGGGCCATTTGACCGGGCTGCCCAAGAGCGATCATCCCAATGACCTGCTGTTTCATCCGCCCGATGCGATGGCGTTGGACCACATGGCCGCGCTGGACGCCGAGGATTTGGAACGTCAACGCGAGGCCTTGTTGGAGATCGCCGATCCACGATTGGAAGAAGGCGAAGGCCGCGTCCTGGCATACCCGGCGTTCGCGCTGCGGGCGGCCTGGATCAACCGTTGGGAGATTTACCGGGCAGTCCGCGCCGCGCACCCGTGGGAGTTTCCGAAGCGTCTGAGCCGGTTGACGATTGCATCCTTCTCGACTTTGGCGATTTTGTTGATGACGGCGGAGTCGTGGGATCTGGCTCTGGCCCAAGGCGGGCCGCGTATTTCCCTGCTGATGGTTTGCGCCTTGTTCGCAACGACCATCTACGTGGTCCTGCGGCAACAGTTGCTTGTGCGACGTGGCAAACGCCGCAGCGAGCAATCCGTGGTCACCTCGGTGTCAGCGTTGGCGATCGTCTTTGCGGGAATGTTGGCAACCTGGATGACGCTGTTTGCGGTCGGATTGACGTTGACCCACCTGTTGTTTCCGGGCCAGTTGGTGGTCGCCTGGGCCTCGTCGACCTTCACCGACGTGCGGCAGCTCAGTTGGATGGATCGTCCCCAAATGGCGATGTTCAGCGCATCGCTGGGTTTATTGATCGGTTCGCTTGGTGCCAGTTTCGAGTCGCAGCACTACTTCCGCCACATCATCTTCGTGGACGAAGAGATCTGACGACCGAGATTGTTCAATTCGTCGATTCAGCCTGTCCTTCTGATTCGGCCTCGACAGTCGGTTCCGATGGTTTCCGCTGCAAGCCTTCTTCTCCGATTGTCAGCTCGATGGATTCGGCGACCGAAACGGAATCTTCCGAATCGACCAATTGGAGTTTGCTGGGAAAGCAACGACGCAGTTTCATCACGGTTGCCGGCGGAATCTCGAATTCGTCTCGGCTGTCGTTGGCCTCAATGGCCAAAGTTTCCCGTCGGGCGGAACGATTGGTGATACGGATCTCGATGGCCGCAGATTTCGGTCGGCCGAACAACTGCACGGCGTAATAGGTTTCTTCATCTTCCGTGGCAACTGCGACGCCGGTCTCTTCGACGTAGTCCGCAAGCATGTTTTCCCGGTGGGGAGGCGAGTCGATCCAGCCTCCCGCAAAGACCTCCGCCAGACTTTCCACGGTGACTTCTCCTGGGTTCGTGCGATAGGCGATGTTTTCCCGAACCACGCAATACTCATAGCCGGACGACGTGACGCGTTCGGCCGGCGTTCGCCCGTCCGCATGGTGCCCATATTTGTCGTTGGCGGCCATCCAACCGGCAAATTGCTCCGCCGCTTTCTGCAGGTGGTCGTTCTCTGACACGGCCGGCAGGTCGTGCTGCTTTCTAAATTCGTTGGTCCGTTGGACGATCCTGTCTTCGACCTGGTCAACAAGCGATCGGCTTGGAGTATCCGCGAGCAGGGCGGCGGGTACGCAGAAGGTGACGGCGAGTACGGCAATGCAGCAAGGTTTCGTCATTCGCGTGGAGATCATGATTGGGTGGATGCAGTGAGAGGTTGGAGAGTGGATCGGATGGATGCAACTGCCGCGCCCCATCGGGGGCCGTTCCAAGCCTACAAGCGGAGTCCATCCGCCGAGGTCCACGCCGCTTTCTCGTGAGCACGCGGTTTCCGGGAACGAGAGGCTTTGCCGCAGCGCGAAGCTTTGTCGGACCCCGTGTCGCGACGACCGCCAGAGGCTGGCTCTTTTGCCGCAATCGTGACGGCAGCTGCGGGGGCAAGAGCGTTCAAGTCACCGCTTTCTGCTGGGGAACCTGCGGTGATGGCCCGCGGTTCGCATATCGCGTGACCTGTTGGCAGTTTTCCCGCTTTGCCACAATGATTCCGCAGCGAGTCGTCAGTCCGCGTTCAAACACCCGATAGCCGAAACACTCTCCGGTCTTGACCCTTGATGGATAGCCAATCGTCAGCAGAGACGCCTTCTTCATCCTGGTTGGTGCACCAATGGATCGTTGCCGGAATCGTCTCGGCCGCTTCGCGTTTCGTTCCGGTCCCCTTTGTTGATGACTTGCTTCAAGATCGGTGTCGACGATTCACGGTCGAGCGAACATTGAAGGCGCATGACCGGGGTCAGGATTTGGAACGATATCGCACGTTTTTTGGCTCGGATACCGGATGTGCGGGTGGGTGTTTGGCCTGGGCGGCCAGGGCGCCGCTGAAATTGGTGTTGTTTCCGATTCGCAAGCTCGTGCGTGTCGTGACATCGGTTCGCGGTGTGCCATTGGAAATCACGCGAATGGTCTTGCTGGGGAGGACTCTGGATCGATGTTTGAGCCGTGAGAGCGAATGGGACGTTCCCCGGATTCGTCGGATGCGGGCGGCGTTCGAGGAGGCGTTCGCAAGGATGGACTTTCACGCCCTGCAGGCGGCAATGAAAGATGTGCTGCGCGGCGTGTCCGGCTGGAAAGACGCTGCGATCGACTTGGCGCGGCGGATGGAGAGCCGCGAACAGCCCGAGGAGGAAATCGAATCGTCTCCGGAAGTGGAACGGAGTGCCGACGGCATCTCTGCGCTCTTGGATTTGCCCGAATCCCGGGCGCTGTTCTCCGAGTTTGATCGCCGATTCGATCTGGCGATGGAGCGACTTGATCGTCAAGCGACCTGAGTCCCGGCGGGGCATTCCGGCCGGTTTGGGGACAACCATGATCTCCGATCGGGGTGGGCGACCGTCATCCGTGCAGGTCATCCGTGCGGGGCCGACCCCGGGGAGTGTGGGCACCGGTGGAATTTCTTCTGATGGACGCCGAATGGGTGAAGTCTGGCGCAGGAATTGCCTCTACGACCCCCTATCACACGATCGGCCGGACGTTTTCTGTGCCGGCCCTGCTTTTGTGACGACGACCTTCCCTTAAGGAATCCACCAATGAACATTTTCAAATTCTCCAGTCTTGCATTCACTGTCGCTGCTGCAGCCTTCGTCGGTTGTGACAGTGCCTACGAAAACCAGGCGGAAGATGTAGCCGCCGACGTCCGCGACAACTCGCAAGCCGAAGCTGAAGCCATCCGTGACCGGGGCGAACAAGCCGCCGATCAGATGGAACAGCGCTACGAAGCGGCCAAGCCGTCCGTTGAAGAGCAAGCCGAAGAAAAGGCGGACCAGATCGAGGAAAACGCCGAAGCCAAAGCCGACCAGGTTGAGGAGCAGGGCGAAGAGAAAGCCGACCAGATCGAGGACAATCCCGAGCTGGCGACGCCTGACCCATCCGCCACTGGCGTCGAGAATGACGCTGTCAAGGAAGTCGAGTGAATTCCGGGTACGGCTCGGTCGTCCGCCGTCCGGATGCCCGAACCGATCCAGTTCCAATCGCTCGATTGATCAAGCCATGACCCCGGTTGCCGAAATTCGGCTATCGGGGTGTTTTTATGCAGCTTGGCAACTGCAATCCCGTCGGTGCGATCGTGCCACGCATTCTGTGTTTCGGAGAACACGCTAGAATTTCATCACCGACCGGCACTGCGTTGGTCGGTATTGCCTTCGGTCGGCTTGCCCTTGCTTCACTTGGTTTTGCTTCAAATCTTATGTCTTCCGGAAACGAAAACGACACTTCAGGGGCGGACACCATGCTTTATGGCTGTCCGCACTGTCAATCCAATGTGCAAGTCGAACGGCGGTTCCTTGGGGGCACGACCGAATGTCCCCGGTGTGGTCGTCCTTTCCAAGTGGAGGCGCCCAAGGCCTATCCGGTTCATGATCCTGGCCCGACCGAAGCGGCAGCGGACGTTCGCGATCAACCCAATCAACCGTCCGCGGACGTGCCTCAGTTGGTCGTCCACCCCGTCGTTTTTCGCCGGCATTTTCTGGGCACGGTGATTTGCATCCTTTTGGTGCTCGCCGGTTTGGCCGGCTTGGTGATGGGCCTGGCGGATCGGACGGTGCTGAACCTCTCCGGTTCGGCGTTGCTGATTTCGTCGGGCGTGTTGATCGTCGTCGCCCTGTTCTTTCTGCTTCGCTGGCTGATCCTCAGCCGGATGCAATCATTGACGCTGACCAATGAGCGGCTGATCTACCAGTATGGACTGCTGCACCGTGGATCCAGTGAACTCCGCCACGAGGACGTCCGCAACTTGAAGCTCAGCCAAAACCTTGCCGAACGGATTCTGCGTTTTGGCGACATCGCGGTTTCCAGCGCGGGCCAAGACGACATGGAAGTCGTGATCAATGACATCCCCAATCCCGAGCGGGTCGTGGATTTCATCCGCCGTCGTCAGTAGTCTTCCCGCGTGACGCAAGCTTGAAAGACACGATCGTGTAGAAGGCCGGATAGATCAGCGACACGACGAATGTCACCGGAGACACATTCGGATACCGGGGCAACATCCACAACATCACGACGACCCACAGAACCGACCCGTAGAGGATCCAGGGCTTCCATCGCCGCGGCGTCAGGTTTGGATACAAGAATTTCACCGGCGTGACCGTCAGGATGGTCAAGATCCACATCAAAACCGCCGACGCCCATGGGCTGGCCAGCGTGCTGATCAGCCCCGCATAGAAAGCGAAGATGTTCCAGTAGGACGGAAAACCTCGGAAAAAGCCGCCGCTTTCGTCCTTGGCCTGGGTATGGGAAAAGCCGAACAAGCTGGCCGCCATCGCCAGGCTAACCGTCCATCCCGTCCCGTGAGGTAACCAACCCATTCGCCAGACCAGCATCAACGGGATGAAGGCGAACGTCAGGTAGTCCAGCAGGTCATCGATCGTTCGTCCGTCGACCGCGGGAGCGTTGGTCTTGACGTGGTAGCGTCGGGCCAAAGGGCCGTCGACGGCGTCGATGATGGTGCAGACCAGCAGCCACAAAAAAACCATCCGCGGATCCCCGTCCGGCCTCGCGACTTCGTTCATCGCCAGCGCCGCCGGCACGATGCCGGAGGCGGTCAACAGGTGGACCGCGTACGCTTTTACCCGGAGGGCTGGGCTGGAGGGCATCACCGTTTGATGGGAGAAGGTTGGGAGAACGTGGTTGCCTGGCGTCGGTTCCGATTGTGACACAAGAGCGGCTCGCTGGGGTTTCGGTTCGATGCGTCGGAAGGCATTCAATCAAGTTTCTGCTGAATCGCCGGAACGGAGAGGCAATTACCGTTCCTGGCGAGAGCGTTCCCGGAGCCGGATTTTGCGACGGATCGAAAACAGGTGTTCAGATCAAATTGGGTGCGAAACGCGATCAGGGGCTAAGTGGGTTTTCGCACGAACCTCCCTCATGGAATGCGACGCGCCGAGATTCTTGTCGATGGCCGCACGAGCGGTTGAGTGAGTCGGAACTAAGGCTGCCGCCGAGTCGCGCACATCGGTTCTTTTTCGACCAAAAGGCCGGTCTCACGGTGCCTGCGCGGGCCCGATCGCGAAGAGTGCGAAGAGTGCGGCATGTCGACCGGCTGGCGACAGTGCAGCATTGACAGGCCATTGCCGGCTTCCGGCGTCGAATGGAGGTCCGCCAACCGGACGGATCCACCGCTTTAGGGCACGATATCCATGTATCTGATGGAGGTGGAACGCGGTTTGGGTCCCGATCGATCGGATTGCTCGGCGAACGTCGTACGGGACCGATTGTCACCGGCACGTGGTCAATCGCGGCCAGGACGCGGGCCATTGGGCACATCGATTGCTACCTCGATGCAGTGATCACTCCCGCCGTCACGAGGAGTACTTTCGACTCCAATCAACGAGATTCCCAATGTCCACCAATGCGCCCGCTAGCATGCCCACGAAATTTTCCTGGCACGGCTACAGTCCGGCTTCGCTCCCACAGGTTCCGTCATGGGTTGAAACGCTGGGTCGTTTCGGCCACATCGCGAAGGGAGTCGTGTACTTCATCATGGGCTTCTTGGCGTTCAAGTTGGCGATTGGTGCCGGTGGCGAAACGGCTGGGGCAAGAGACGCCATCCGAGAAATCGGGCAACAGCCGTACGGTCGTGTTTTGTTGGGCCTGACCGCAATTGGTCTGCTCGGCTACACCGCTTGGCGTTGGGTCCAAGCCGGCAAGGACACTGAAGGGGTCGGGACCGACGCCAAAGGCTTGGTCAAACGCACCGGCTACGCCATCAGCGGCGGCAGTTACTTGTTGCTGGGATGTTTTGCCGGTTCGTTGGCATTGGGCATGGGAGGCGGAGGCCAAAGCGGGGGCAATGGTCCTTCCTTTTTGATGGACTCGACCGGCGGCCGTGTTCTGCTGGGGATCATTGCCGCGATCGTCATCGGTACGGGGATCTATTTCATCATCAAGGGGTACAAGGCGAAGTTCATGGAGAAGTACAACCTCGCTGAAATGAGCAACCGGTTCCGCCAGTTGGCGTTCCACGCCGGTCGAACCGGGCTGATCACGAGGGGAGTTGCCGTGATCATTATCGGCGGCTTTTTCCTGAGTGCTGCCTGGAGCGGGACTCGGGGCGGTGAGATCGGCGGGATGGGCGACGCACTGGCAACCATTGCATCGCAGCCTTATGGTAAGATTCTGATCGGCATCACCGGGTTCGGATTGATGGCGTACGCAGTCCACATGATCTTGATGGGCGTGTACCGCCGATTCAACGTGAACAAGGGTTAGAAGTCCGACGGAGTTGTCCTGCGCAAAAAGTCGCCAGGCAACTGGCTTCCGCGGAGCGAAAGCCGACGAGAGGAGACCATCAGTCTGCCAGGCCGTGGCCAACAAGTCGCAGTTAAACGATGCAAGATCTTTACCTCGCCGTGTTGGTGATGGCCGTGGCTTCCGCAGTCGCGGGGCTGTGCACTGGGACGTGGGCTTGGTCTGACAAAGGGCAACGGGTCATCTTGCTGATGGCCGTGGCGATTTTCTCTGCCGTCATTTTTCAGTTCTACGGTGCTGGGCAGTTGTTTTGGGCGACGGTGATGCCATCCTCGGCGGCGATCATCTACAGCAACGTCGCTCCAGTCTTGATCGGTGCTTCCGCGGGGTGGGCGACGCGTGTGCCCGGCATTCCCAGAGGCCGTCGCGCGGGGTTGGCATTGGCTCTTTCGTTGACCGCAGTGGTGGCGCTCTTTTGGCCACTACTTTCAATCTTGCTCCGTCCACCGCCAGAAGGCGCCGACCACTGGGACGGACCTGTCGCGTTGCAAACATCCTGGGCGACATGCAGTCCCGCGGCGGCGGCCACCTTGCTTCGCGGTGAAGGTATTCCGGTCAGTGAACGCGAAATGATTCCGCTGTGTTTGACCGATTCAGCGGGAACACCGACGTTGGGGCTCTACCGGGGTGTCAAATTGATTGCCAACCGTCAATCGATGGACGTTCGGGTTGTTGAACGTTCGTTGCAGGAATTGATTGAACAAAACCGGTGGCCGGTGTTGATCGCCGTGAAGTTACCTTACGGCGTCAGCGATCCTCGTTACGTGGAACAGTGGGGTTGGATTCCCGGGATGGGGCACTCGGTCGTCATCGCGGGATTTGATGACGGTCACAGCGGGTTGGACGACGCGACGTTTGTGGTTGCTGATCCATCGACAGGGCTGGAAAGGTGGTCGATCGATGACATGCGTGTCTTATGGCACGGCGATGGTATCCGCCTGGTCGATTCTGAATAAGAAAAACATCTCGTTTTTCCCTCATCGAATGCACGCGGAATTCGTGCGGCTATCACGCGTCGCTTGCGGGTTGGGGCGGCGTCCGGCTCGCGCCAATCTTTTCATTCACTCGCGGTTTGGCATCAGCTCTGCGGCCGGGTGTTTGTCCACCCGATGTCGATTCGAAGGCGAGTCGACTTTCTTTCCCCAAGTGATGAAGAGTTGTTCCATGAAATTATTTTCGCATCTATGCACGGCCGGCCCGTTGCTGGGCCTGCTTGTCTGTTTGTCTGGCACGCTGCACGCGCAGCAATCGGTTCAAACCGGAGACGGTTTGCTGCAACTCGATGCTGAGATGCCTGAACAGACTGAAGTCGGTCAGTCCTTCAAGTATCAGATTCGCGTGACCAACAGCAGTGACAACGTCACGCTCCACGATATCAAATTGAAACAGCGGAAAGCCAAAGGATTTACCGTGGAGTCGGTCAGCACCTCCGGCGACCAGGGTCGACAGAGCGGTTCCCAGGGGCAGCAAAGCTCCAACGGGTCCAAGCAAGCCAAGTCGGAAAAAAAATCGAAGAATCAGAAGTCGAAGAATCAATCGAAGCCGAAGGATTCCGGCAACAACAAGAAGTCCGGCAATCAATCGAAAAATTCCGGTAACGCATCGGAGAACTCAAAAAAGAATTCGAACGGGTCTGGCAACCAGTCGAATGGTTCCGACGACCAGTCGAAGGACAAGCAGTCATCAGGAAAGCGTGGCAATCAACAAGCTTCCAACGGCTCGCAGCAATCCGGTAACGACTCGGTCATGACCATCGCCAAGCTGGAGCCTGGTCAAAGCAAGATGATTCATGTCCAAGCGGCCGCCGATGAAGAGGGCCAACTGAAGAGTTGCCTGGAAATCGTGAGCTACACCCCGGCGTTGTGCCTGATGTCACAGGTGGTGAAACCGGAACTCGAGTTGACTAAAACTGCACCGAAGAAGGCGGATCGCTGTGATGTGGTGGAGTTGGAGTACACGCTCAAGAACGGCGGAAGCGGTGACGTGGGCGCCATCCAAATCACCGACCAACTCGGTGACGGGCTGGCGACCATCGAAGGCGACAATCAACTGAAGTTTGATATCGACCAACTAAAGTCGGGCGAAACGCGTCGATTTGTTGCCCAGGTGTATGCAGCGAAACCGGGCGACTACTCCAGCCGCGCCGTCGCGAAGGCGACGAACAGCGACCTGAAGTCTCGCAGTAAGAAGACTTCTACCAAGATCATTGCCGCCGATCTGGATGTGCAACTGGATGGGCCCAGCCGCTTGTATGGCAATCAGTTGGCGACGTTCACTGCGATGGTCACAAATACCGGAAACGCGCCGGCCAAGAATGTCCGCGCCCGCGTCATGTGGCCCAGTAATACGAACCTTGCCGACCTGGGTGAGATCACGATGAAGAAGAAGTCGAATTCGGATTCTTCCAACAAGTCCAACCAAAAAGGCACACCGACGGTTGCGGAGTCATCCGATGGAGGTTCCAGCAAGGACCAATCGGCAGATCAGTCCAACGACGGTTCGCAATCTTCAAGCGATTCAGAGTCGAGCGATTCGCAACAATCGGGTCAGTCGATGAGCGAACGCGTGGTCACGATCGATGAATTGAAGCCGGGTCAAACGGCACAATTTGAGTACGCCATTCGATCGGGCGAGGCAGATGAGATCCCGACCAAGGTAGACGTTCGTTACGTCTGCACCGTCGATGCAGCGAGCGATCAGGCCGATGCGAAGCGTCGAACCACCTCGATGGCAATGGCGAAAGCCAGCGTGGTGCGATTGCCCGCGATGCAGCTGGTCGTGATTGACGACGAAGATCCCGCGGCAGACGGCGAACAGGTAGTCTACACGGTCCGCGTGTGGAATGAGGGTGACGCCAAGGACCAAAACGTGAAGCTGAATGTCAATATCCCCGACGGCCTGACGTTCGTCAGCGCCGAAGGTCCGACGGAGCACAGCCAGGACGGATCAACCGTGACGTTCGAGCCGGTCGATTCGATGGGGCCGGGGGATCGCGAGGACTTTAAGGTGACGACGAAAAGCAAGGGAAAAGGGAATGTGCTGCTGGAAGCGAAGCTGACCAGCAAGTCACTCAACAAGGCAGTGGCCGCTGAGGAGCCAACGCGGTTGTTTAGCCGTCAGGCCCAGAACTAGGGCGTCCCGCTATTCGCCGCGCCGCGGGGGATTGTCCTCTGCGGCTCGCGGCGGGTTGAACATTCATTTCTGATGAACTGAGGCCCATTCTCGACCGGGAATGGGCCTCAGCCTTGCGCCCCAGGAGCGTTCAGGGAACTTTTGGGCAAAAAGAATCGACGCGGCAAGACTTTCCGGTGCGGCGGCCTCGGGAGTTTGACGGGCCACCTGGACAACCCTGGAGACGAGGTTCGGGGGATCGGGCCTTCGCCGGACCGGGCATGCCAATTGCTCTAAAATGCGGGCTGTGTGCCAAGAAATCGACGAGTGTGCCCAGGGTGCGAATGACGACTCCTGCCCGGTCGCATCATTTGCCCGTGATCGCGAGTTTTTCCATGTTGGAAACCATTCTCCAGACAGCCTGTCTGCTATTGCTGCTTGCTCTTGCACTCGGTTCGTTGCTGAACTTGAGCGTCAGATCACATTGGTTCATTCGGGGCTGGGATTTCCCGCGCATTCAGATCATCGCGATCAGTCTGTTGATCGCGGCCGTGTACTTCCTTGCCGAAGCCATCGAAGGCTGGCCTCAAATGACTCCCATGGCCTGGGCCGTGGTGGGGCTGACCACTTTCATTATCGCGTGGCATCTCTATCGAGTCTTGCCCTATACGCCGCTGTGGGCAAAGCAAACTGAGAAATCTCCCATCATCGATTCTCAGCGGACCCTTCGATTGGTGATATCGAACGTCGAGATGTACAACGAGTCGTACGGGCTCTGGATTGCGACGATCCAGAAGGAGCGCCCCGACGTGGTGATCGCTTTGGAAACCAACCAGCGTTGGTTGGATGAAATCGCCGAATGGCGCAAGCTTTACGCCCATGAGGTGACCTGCCCACAGGAGAATTGTTACGGAATGCTGATGGTGTCGCGGTTCCCAATCCTGGAGTCGGAAGTGCGGTACCTGGTCGAAGATGACATTCCCTCGATCGAAGCCAAGATCAAGCTGCATTCGGAGGATACCGTGCGTGTCATTGCGGTGCATCCGCGGCCGCCGGAACCGATTCGCGACATGGATTCGGCGCCGAGGGATGCCGAGCTGATGCTGTGGGGAAAACGGCTTTCGGAGGTCCACACGCCGGTCGTATTGGGCGGCGATTTGAACGACGTGGCCTGGTCACGCACGACGCGTCTATTTCTGCGGGTCAGTGACCTGTTGGATCCCCGTCGAGGCCGGGCGCTGCTGAACTCCTTTCATGCCAAACACTGGTACCTGCGGTTCCCCCTGGACCATGTCTTTCATTCCGAGCACTTCACGCTTCGGGAACTGCGTCGCTTGCCGCCGGTCGGGTCGGACCATTTTCCGATTCTGATCGAACTGCAACTGAATGAGTCGAAGGCGGATGAGCAGGAATCGTTGGAGGCGAGTTCCTCGGATGAAGAATTGGCCGACGATTTGATTGAGCGGGAATCGCTGCAGAAGGCATGAAAGCATGGTGACATTGGCATGGACGTTGCATCACCCAGTCGTCGGACGAGTGACGTTGCTCGTGACGTGCCATCCCGACGAAGGAGAAATCTGATGTCTGTTGCCAGGACCAATGAAAATACGCTGCTGAAGGTCATTCTTTCGATTCTGCTGCCGCCGCTGGCGGTCTTCATGGATCGTGGTGTAGGCGTCCAGTTTTTCTTGAACATCGTATTGACGCTGCTGGGCTTTTGGGTCGTTGGGATCATCCACGCGCTGATCGTGGTGCTTTGATCGGATAACCCGAGTGCCTGCTCCAGCACGTCCGCTTCAATGGAAGTTGTGAGTCGTCGTAGCTGCCGTCGCCAGACAATGTTGTAGCTGCCGTCGCCAGACATTGTTGTAGCTGCCGTCGCCAGACGGCGGGCAGTGGCACGCAATGACAATTTCGACGCAGCTCCATGCAACCGGACCCGCGCAACCGGTCGCAGACGTTCCTCGAGGATTCCACGCACCGCTTGTGGTGACTTCTATTCCGCCAACTTTCGATGAAGCCTGTGCGGGGAACCCAGTGCGGAGAACCCTGTGCGGGGCGGACAACGCAGCCATCCAACGTTGTTGGTAACCAGTGATGATTGAGAAATGGATCACGGAGAACGCGAATCAATTTCCAATGGTGATCCTGTCCGCAGTCGTCACGTACTTTGCGATCATCGTTTACACCCGATGGGTTGGACTGCGAAGCTTGTCAAAGATGACTGCCGCTGACTTTGCCATGACGGTTGCGGTGGGCTCATTATTTGGGGCAACGATTTCCTCGCCGACACCGACACTGTTTCTAGGGTTGGTGGCGATCGCTTCGTTGTATGCCGGCCAGTGGAGCATCGCCTACCTGCGACGGCACTCCCGACGATTCGGCAAATGGGTGGACAATGAACCATTGCTGCTGATGCGCGGCAGCCAGATCTACGACCAGAATCTCCAGCGTGCGAATGTCACGCGGGGAGATCTTTACGGGAAGCTGCGCGAGGCCAATGCGTTAGACTACGATCAGGTCCTGGCGGTGGTGTTCGAAACCACCGGTGACGTGTCGGTCTTGCGAGCCGACGAGTCGCACCGGCGGATCCATCCAGATTTTATGAACGGGGTGATCGACTACGTGGCGGAAGATTCCGAGCCAGCATGAAACTCCTGACGCGAACTTTCAATGATTTTATGGAGCACCGCTGCATCAACATGTCAGCGGCATTGGCCTACTACACCATCTTCGCTCTGCCGCCCCTGCTGTTTCTTCTACTGACGGTGCTGACGGCGGGGCTGTCCGTGACCTACGAAGGCGATATCGCTGAGGAAAAGGCGCGTCTCCTGTTGGAGCGTCATGCCGAACAGATGCTTGGGAATCAGGCTGCCCGGGATGAGATCTCCAACATGCTGGAGTCCAACCGACGGTCGGGGGGAAGTGGCTGGAAGACGTTGATCAGTTTTGTCGGCATCCTGGTTAGCGCGACCGGCGTTGTGGCGGCCATTCAGGACTCCCTCAATCGGGTCTGGTCGGTGAAACCCGACCCGCAGTCCTGGGGCATCACGCACCTGTTGTTAAAACGGTTGCTATCGTTGGCGATGATTTTGGGGTTGGGATTTCTGTTGTTGGTTTCCCTGGTGGTATCCACCATCATGTCCATGGTCGGCGAGCGCGTGGGGGCTGTCATCGGAATTGATGACGTGATTGCTCAGTGGGTCAACTTTACCGTTCAGGGCGCGGTCACGTTCGTGATCTTCGGGGCGTTATTCAAATTGATGCCGGACGCGGAAATTCGTTGGGCCGACGTGCTGCTCGGTGCACTGCTGACCACCCTGTTGTTTCTGTTGGGGCGGTACGTCTTGCAGTGGTACTTGAGCACCGCCGACCCGACAGCGCGACTCGGATCTGCTGCTGCATCCTTGGCGGTGATTCTGATTTGGGTGTACTACAGCAGCATGATCTTCTTCCTGGGCGCAGAAGCCACGCAAGCGTACGCCGCCGAGTATGGGGGTGGGATTCGACCGGAGAAAAATGCCGTGCGCGTGGTGGAGACGCTGCGGAAATAGTCGGCAGCGATGACGAGCGCCCGCACGTAGCCACGCTCGCCTGTAGCCACGCTCGCCTGTAGCCACGCTCGCCAGAGCGTGGAGAGATACCCAGCGAAGTATCGCCTCGCCCCTCGTTGAAGCGGATTGCTGTCGCCGCTTCGCGGCTGGTGGTGTTTTGGGCAGTCGTATCCGTCGGCTTGCGCCGACGGCAGGGGGCTGCCGTCACTTCGCGACTCGAGTACGTGCGACGTGTATTACCCGCTCTTCCTAGAAGGGCGAGCGTCGCGAGGGCAAGGATCGTCGACTAGAACCGGAAGATTGCCGCGGCAGCCCGCCCGTTGCTGGGAAGTTCCCCGGCGACGCAGCGGCGAACTTCAGCTCCACTTCGCAACGCTGCGATGGCTGCTCGGTTGCCCAGTTCGACACCCCGGTTGGGATCGCCGCTGGTCCTGGCGGTCTGGTCCGATTCATCGATGGTTCCGTAGATCTCTGCATCCGCAGCGACCAGCAGGCTGCGCACGCGACCTTGCAGGGCCGCGGAAACGACTTGTTCGATGTCGGTCGTTGCCTGCGCTTTCGCCAATGCGGTTCCGAACCGTTCGGAGAAATCCTCGGAGCTAACTTCCTGCTCCGACCGGGCGTGACTGATGGTCTCAATCACCTTCTTTTTTACCTGCTCGGCGGTCAAGTTCGCCGGACTTCCCGCGATCCGAAAATCCAAGTGGGATTCGCTGGCGGCGTCAAAATGACCGGCGACTTCGTCGGTGGCGAACACGGCCAGCGGCGTTCCGGTGTTGTAGATAGCCGGCTGGAGCAGTTGGGCGATCCGCACCAAATAATGGTTGCGATCGGCCTCAATCTTCTGTTCGCCTTCGCCTTGACCGTGATACATCGCGGTGGAAGTTCCACTGCCGTCACCGGAGGTCCGGTGGCTAGAGTATTGCAGCTGCTCCTCCGGGTCGCGTGGTACGATCAGGTCGTCAAAGCTGGCCGGGAATCCGGAGGCGTCCGCCGGTTCCAGGGCGCCCTCGGAAAGCCGATACAGGTTGGCCTTCTCCCAGGTGAGCGTCAGCACGAAGCAGTCCCCTCCGGACGCTTGCGTCGGCAGCATCGGTTTGAGGAACGGGACTTCATCAATCTCCACGCGTTCCTCCACTTCGTGCGGCAACCGCAGCAGTCTGATTTCTTCCGCGGTCGCCAGAATGCACAGTCCGTACGATTGGTGCTGCCAAAAGGAGTGGTCTTCTTGTTTCGCTCGCAACGGTTGAAGGAAGGCAGGATCATATCCCGCTTCGGAAAGTTGGTCACAGGCTCGGTCGAGCAGGTTTCGCAGTCGAATGGCTCCCTGGCGCGTCTCGGGACCGCTGGGAGAGGTGGGCAGGTAGATCGAAACGCAGGGATGCGACGTGATTGCGGCCAACTCATTCAAGTCGCCGCGTCGGAGGTTTCTCAGGTCCAGAACGGTTGCTGTGCTCATCTCATTTGCCTCATCGCGCATGGCGTTTCAAATCGTCAAGAATTCCGTCCACCAACAGGTCGCAAATCAGATGCCATTCCCGCGGAGTTTGTTCTGGCATCGCGTTGGTCGTCAGTTGTCGGCCAAGTGCGCCACTGCAGCACAGCGAGACGGAGAATGCACCGGCGTGGATGTGCGGGCAAGCTTTCGTAGAATGTCGGAGAGGTCAGGTCGGCATGAAGTTTGCTCAGACGAGGCGGGGACTGCGTCTTCGTCGCGACCAGCTCCGGGGCCCGGAAGCGTTGGTTTCTGGAGGAATAACGCCGTCGCAAGGGTGATTTCCAGCCGGCGCGGGGCCTGGCCGAGAGGTCTCCCTGGAGCGGAAATGGAGGTTGAAAGTTTCTGCCGGTTGGGCGGCGGCGCGATCGTCGGAGGTTCGTTGCGACGCCTCCACGTCGACGCAATCAATGATCCACCGCTGAACCCATCTGGAACGTCTCCCGCCCATGAACGAACGCACCGACAACGAACCGACCGAACCCGCCACCTCGCTGGTGTCAACGCTTGCGGTTCGCATCTGTGCGACGATGTTGGTGCTGTACGCGCTTTACTACGCGCGGTCCTTGTTCGTTCCAGTGGTCACGGCGATCGTCTTGTACTTGACGTTGCGGCCGATCGTTCGTCGCGGCAGGGCCATCCGGATTCCGTCAACTGTCACCGCAATCGCGATCATGGCCGGGTTGGTGATATTGCTCGCATCGGCAACGTACTTGGTCTTTACCCCCGCCAAACAGACGCTGGCTGATGCGCCGCGTCACATCGCGACGGCAAAGGAGCGATTGGCGTTCGTGTTCGACAAGATGGAGGAGGTCGATCAGGCGACCGAAGAAATGTCGCAGGCGACCGACGGCAGCGAGGAAGCCGCGGGGGAAGACGAACCTGTGCCGGTTGAGATCGAACAGCCTGCCTGGAGCAGCAATGTCACCCTGGTGAACGGAACCGGGAATTTTGTTTCATTCGTGACCGTCGCCGGGGTGCTGCTGTTCTTCCTACTGGCGGCCGGCGATGACTTGCTTCGCAACGTGATGCGATCGTTGCCCGATTTTACTTCCCGCCGGCGAATGATCGAAGTTTTGCAGAACGTCCAGGAGGGTCTGGGAAGTTATCTTGCCCAGGTTTCGCTGATCAACGCGGGGTTGGGAATCTCAGTGACCGTCGCGATGTGGCTGTTCGGGATGCCCTCGCCATTCGTATGGGGCACGATGGCATTCGCCTTCAACTTCATTCCCATCGTGGGGGCGATTTGCGGGGCGATCATCATTTTCTTTGTCGCCATCGTCAACTTCGACACCGCCTGGTATGCCTCGGTTGTGACACTCGGCTACATCGGGCTCACCTCGTTGGAGGGCCAAGTGATCACCCCCGCCATTCTAGGAAGGTCGATGCGGATCAGCCCCGTGTTGGTGTTCATCTTCATCGTGTTCTGGGGCTGGATGTGGGGAATGATGGGGGTCTTCCTGTCGGTACCGATTCTGATCGCGACCCGCATGATCTGCGAGGGATACGAGGGATTGCATCCGATTGCGCTGATTCTGGGCGCAGAAGAGTCTCACGTCTTGCCGCATAAAGATTCCGATCAGGACGAAGCGAAATCTTCGTCGATTCAACGCTCGGCTGCCGCCGACGGCATGGAATCTGCACCAACCTAGCGTCGGTCTGGAGGCCCGAAGCCGTAGGCACCAGCGCCAGGCCGAAGCATGGTGACACTTCGGAATCTTGAGACCCGAGGCGAGTGCCTTTGGCTCATCTGTTCCAGTCAAACGCGTTTTCAGGCGGGTTTTCACGCGGGGCCAAGCTGGACAGCGTCACTCTGTAGCGGTATGCCATTGATGAAGCTAGCGCAACTTGAATGAGGGAGAATGGAGATGTCTGAGACCAATCCTGAAATTGAAGCTCAAATGGACGAGCTGGCTCATCTCTGCTGTCAGCGTCTGTCGGGGGAACTGCCCGCCGATGAGCGTTCGGATTTATTGCTGAAGTCCCTGCTGATGAGCGGATACGTCTGGAAGCACAAGGGATCCTTCCAGGCCGACTTGGAAGCGCGCGTGAAGTCTCGATGCGGGCATCACGCCATGCATCGTGGTGGAGAACTTTCGTCGATGTCGGAAAAGTTGGAGGAGAAGTTTCGCGAACTGGCTCGGTGGGAATCTAAATCGCCGGACACGACCTCGAAGCCGAAGGCAGCGAACATCAGTTCAGCGACGGACGCCTGAGCCCGCCACGGACGCTAAGCACGGCCACAACGGCCACGGGCGCCACACGGCCACTGACTCTGGGCACCGCGGCGTCGGGTTGGCGGGCGAAGTGATGGCAAGACATCAAGAATCGTCTCCCGCACGCCCCACTCTCGGGCATCTCGGTACGTCACTTGCATCCGCTGGCAGGATCGCGTCATCGCGGGCGTGCGTCCGATGCATTTGGTGACGTCAGCTTTTCAAACAAGAGTAAAACGGGAGTTCCACCGTGAAATCTATTTTCGAACCAATGACGGTCAAGGTTGGCGGTTTGACGCTGGCCATTGCCATGACGTGCGGGCTTTCCCCTTCCGCCTCGGGCCAGGACGTCGATGTTGCGACGCCGCGTGGGCAGGTCGAGGTCGAAGACGAGGGGCTTGGTGGCGAAGACGTGGAGGTGCGGGTGCAGTCCGATCGGCGTCGCGGCACCGATCGCGCCCGCGCGATGAACGCTTCGCTCTCGAATCGCCAGCTGGCCAACTGGCTACTGGTCGATCAGCGTCAAATCGTGGACCTGGCCAAGTACGGGTTGGACCGCAGTAAGTCGCCTGAGGTGCGGCAGCTCGCGGAGACCGTGATTCAGGATCATCAGGACTTCAGTAAGCAATTGAGGCAGGTCAACGCGGGCGATCGCAACGACGACCAGGCAGCCGATGAATCCGACCAGCGCCGGGATCGGCGGCGGAATCTGCTTCGAAACCGTGGCGAGGCGGACGGCCGCGAAGGTCGCGACGCGTTGGAAGGGATCGCCGACCGGATTGAAAGCGGCGTGGATCGGTTGGCCAATCGCGCCGAACGTGTCGTGGAAGAGACTCGTGATGCCGTCGAACGCAATGTCGCCGACGTCCGTAGACGTCCGGGCGGCGCGGCAGCCGCTGGATGGCTGGCCATTCATCGCGACATCAGCCAGCGGTGGTCGCAAGCGGTCCGTAATGACCTGGAAAACCGCGACGGGTATGAATTCGATGCCGCATTTGTCGGTGTCCTCGTGGCGGCACATTTGAAGGAGCAGGCTGTTTTGGAGGTGCTGCGTGATCACGCTGACGGCGACCTGAAAAGCACGTTGGATCAGGCACTCGCGACGACCATGCAACACCGCCAGTCGGCCGAACAAGTGATGCAATCCATTAAACGTTGATCCAATTTTGACACTCTTCATCGGAGAATAGAAAATGAGTACGACAACCACCACCAAAAGTGAAGCGGCGTGGGATCAAGTTCACGAGGCAATCCTTCACCGTTGGCCGCAGATCCAACGCGGAGAATTGCTGCGCTGTGAAAACAATGTCAGCGATTTGGTTGACCACGTTTCACAGCGGGTCTCAGCTAAGCGAGACGAAGTCGAGGCCGTCGTTCGAGAATTTGCACCCGCGGACGCGGATTCACTTTCTGAACGTGCCCGCAGGCAGGCCGAGCATGCCGGAGAGTCGTTGCGAGCGGCCTACCAGCAGACCAGCGAGGTGATTGCTGAGCGGCCGGGCGAATCCGTGCTGACCAGCTTCGTCGCCGGAATCGTGGTCGGCGCAGCCGTGACGGCCCTGTTCATGAGCTCTCGGCGGGAGCCGGAACCGACGACATGGCAGCGGTTGAGAGACAGCTACTACCGATAAGCATCAACCGCAATGCGAATCGATTTTGACGCTCGCGAGGCACCGTCTCGTGACTCGCGAGCGTCGGATCGGCAAGGACAGCGGTTAGCGGGACAACGTCACTTTCAGGCAAAAAACCGTGATTTGCAGTGCGATGAACGGCAGGTCGCTAGCCGCCGGTCGATGCGAGAGAACCCGCGGCTAGCGCCACGCGGCTCACGCAAAGTGAAGCTAAACAGGTTCGGCTGATTTCAGCCCACTCTCTGGCCGACGCATGAACGCACTTCCTTCACGATTCCGTCCGCGGAGATCCCTTGGTCCTCACGGAGCTCTTCCGGCGTGCCACTCATGGCCCGTTTACGAACCGCCAGCGATCGAATGGACGCTGTCGATTCGGCAACCGCACTGCGAACCGCTTCGCCCAAGCCGCCTTCCGGGAAGTGGTCTTCGATGGTGATCAGCACCTCGGTTTCTGCTGCGGCTTGTCGCAGCGTTTCCCGATCCAAAGGCTTGATCGAATACAGATCGATGACGCGAACCTGAATGCCGTCCTGTTGCAACGTTTCTTGGGCCCGCAACGCTTCATGCACAGTGACTCCCGCCGCGACCAACGTCGCTTGATCGTTCGACGAGCGGCGCAACACGTTGCACCCGCCGATCGAGAATCGGGTTTGATCGTCGTACAGCACGGGAGTCTTCCCGCGGGTCGTCCGCAAATAGGAAATGCCGTGATGTTGCATCATTGCTTCTACCAGCCGTTCGGCGGAAACGGCGTCGCACGGATACAGGACAACGCTTTCTTGGATGGTGCGGAACATGGCAATGTCTTCCAGCCCCATTTGCGAGGGACCATCTTGCCCGATTGAGACGCCGCAATGCGAACCCACAAATTTCACGTTGACGTCACTGTAGCGTGCCATTCGAATCTGATCGAAGGCTCGGGTGAGAAACGCGGCGAATGATGAGACGAACGGGATCTTACCCCGTCTGGCCAAGCCAATTGCTGCCCCGGCCATGTTCTGCTCGGCCACGAACATTTCAAAGAACCGGTCGGGAAACTCCTCCGCGAAGAACTTGGCCCGCGTCGAGTTGCTGACTTCTCCGTCAAGCGAAACCAGGTTGGGCCATTGCGGACCTAAACGCTGGATCGCATTTCCGAAGGCGTTCCGGGTCGCAACCTTGTCACCAATCTTGTAGTCGAAGGGTTGGGAAGCTTGCGGGGAAGATTTTTCAGGCTGCGCGTTCTCCGGGCTGGCAAGGTTGCCGGTGATCGGTTCGCCTTCGGCCGGCAGCTCGGCCAGAGCCTGCTGCAGTTGATCTTCATCAAGGGGTTTGCCGTGCCAACCCGGCTGGTCTTCCAGGAAGCTGACGCCCTTTCCCTTGATCGTGTGGGCGATCAGCATTTTGGGGCGTTTCGAATCAGATGCGAAGGCTTTTCGGTAGGCAGCATCCACTTCCGCCAGGTCATGGCCGTCTTCGATCAGGATGGTTTCCCAGCCGAAAGCCTCGATTCGACGTTGGTGCGCCGTCAGGTCGTGTCCCTGCATCGTCTCGCCTCGCTGGCCAAGCCGATTCACGTCAAGGATTCCGATTAGATTGTTCAGTTGATAATGGGACGCCAACTCCATTGCTTCCCACTGGCTGCCTTCGGCCATCTCGCTGTCACCGAGCAAGACAAAGGTGCGATACGGAAGTCGGTCGAGGTACTGGCCGTTGAGCGCCATCCCCAGGCCGATCGACAGCCCCTGCCCTAACGAACCGGTTGCGGCTTCGGTCAACTCGAATCGCGAGGTGGGGTGCCCTTCAATCGGGCTTCCAAACTGACGGTACGTCATCAAGTCAGCCGAACTGACTTGGCCGGCGGCGGCCCATAGCGAGTAAAACAACGGGGATGCGTGTCCCTTGGAAAAGATCAGTCGGTCATTGTTGGGGTGTTCGGGATGATCCGCATCGAAGCGAAAATGCCCCTGAAAAAACAACGCGGTCATCAATTCGACAGCGGACAGAGATGAAGTCGGGTGGCCGGAACCGGCCTGAGTCGTCGAACGCAGAATCGCACGGCGAATCTGTCGAGCCAACTGATCCAGCGTGTCACGGTCGATGGAAGTCGCTTGCATGTTCATTTCATCATTCCTTGCGTGTGGACGATCAATCTGGTCGCGGATCGGACAATGTCGAGGGCGGGTTATGGAAGACCAGCCCCGAACGTCTCCGGTGGTGGACGACTGGACGTTCCCCGATCGCAACACGTCGAATCGACGCAAGAATTGCGCCAGCGTGCCAGAGGCGGCGATCGATTCGAAGACCCAGGAAGTGCGGGTGTTCTTCGCGGAAGGAACAGGCATTGCATCGCTTTTGCCAAAACTGAACGACTACCGAGCCTCCTGGGGGCCTCGATTCCGCTGGGGTCGATCAGCCCGGTCGGTGAGTGGTCGTGTGAATTCGTACCGAGAAACTGAATTCGTACCGAGAAACAAGGATCTACCCGATGTTTGTCAAAGAAAAGAGCTCTGGCGACCTCATTCGTATCGACCCTGTCGACGTCTTGGTTCTGGCCGACCCGCTGGCGGAAACCGTCAGCGGACGCCGGCAAGCAGGCGAGGAAGAGCAGGATCGGGACGAGTACCGGAAAGAGGATTTGATCTTCCCCTCGGGTGAATCATTTCCGAAATGCTGGACCGAGCCGTCTTATCAGCTTTCTAAGGCGCACTGATCGAACGGCCGTGACGCGCCATCGGTCCGTCTGGCTTCCTCTGCAACCGGTAGCGACGCTCATTCGAGCGCGGCGTTCCGCAGCCCGGTGGCCGCGCCGACGGATCGCGCGAGCATCTGGGCAGTGCGTCGCGGCGGGGCGTGCGCTTCCGCTTCGTTCGTGGCCTGCTCACAGACGCGACCGGCATGAAATCGCACACTGCCACTGAGCGGTGGCGCTGCGCAGTGACACGATGTGGCACGGTGATTGCATTGCGACGACACGTTCTTGTCCGCGACGCGATTGTGAATCATTGCACATTCGTGTGTCGTTGCACGGTTGTCTTTGCGCGGTGGCCTGACAAGATCTCTCGTCAAGACTTTTCGCCGTTGCCGTGGCCTGCCGGTTCGCGAGGCGGTTTTCCTCATCGATCTCGGAGCCGGTTTTGCAAACGCTGTGGTACAAAAACGCCGTCATCTATTGCCTGGACGTTGAAACCTTTCAGGATTCCAACGGCGATGGAATTGGGGATCTGATCGGGCTGACACGACGGTTGGATTATCTGGCTGGGCTGGGAGTTACCTGCCTGTGGTTGATGCCCTTTTATCCGACGCCCAACCGGGACAACGGATACGACGTGATGGACTACTTCAACGTCGATCCCCGCCTCGGACACCTCGGCGATTTCGTTGACTTCATTGCCGCGGCGGACGAACGGGGGATCCGCGTGATCATCGATCTGGTCGTGAATCACACCTCCATTGAACATCCCTGGTTTCAATCGGCCAGGTCTTCGGAGGATTCGCCCTATCGAGACTTTTACGTTTGGAAGGACCACAAGCCGGACGACGCGGAAGAATTTCTGGTGTTCCCCGGTTACCAAAAGACGACCTGGACCTACGACCGCAAGGCCAAGGCATATTACTTTCACCGTTTCTACAAGCACCAGGCGGAGTTGAACATTGCCAATGAGAAGGTTCGCCAGCAGATCCGCAAGGTGATGGCGTTCTGGCTGAAGTTGGGTGTGTCGGGGTTTCGCGTCGACGCAGCACCTTTCCTGATCGAACTGAAATCGTTGGACGGAGTGCAGGTCGATGAACCGTATGAGTATTTGAGTGAGTTTCGCGACTACCTGTCCTGGCTGAAGGGCGACGCGATTCTGTTGGCCGAGGCAAACGTGGCGATGGACGAAGTTCCCGACTACTTCGGGGACGGAAACAAGCTGCACATGATGTTCAATTTCGTGTTGAATCAGCACGTGATGCTGGCGCTGGTTCGCGGCGATGCCACGGCGATTCGCGAAGGGATCTACAAGCCGCCTAGAATCCCGGATACTTGCCAGTGGGCCAACTTTCTTCGCAACCATGACGAGTTCGCCGTGGGGCGGCTCAGTCAGTCGCAGCAAGAAGAAATCTACCGGGCCTGGGCTCCGAAAGAATCGATGCGGATCTATGACCGCGGGATCCGCCGTCGCTTGCCACCCATGTTGGGCGGCGACATGAAACGCCTGAAACTCTCGCACAGCCTGCTGATGACGATGCCGGGAACGCCCGTGCTGCGCTACGGCGAGGAAATTGGGATGGGAGAGGATTTGTCGTTGAAGGAACGCTCGAGTATTCGAACGCCCATGCAGTGGTCCGACTCAAAAGGCGCGGGTTTTTCCAATGCCGATGCGGCGGAATTGATTCGTCCGGTGGTCTCGAAAGGTCCCTTTTCCTATCAGAAGGTCAACGTGACCGATCAGCAGCGGGACGCCGAGTCGTTGTTGAACGTGACCGAACACATGATCCGCGTGCGGAAAGAGAATCCGGCATTCGGATGTGGTGAGCACTCTCTGGTTGAGACTCAAGATTCCCACGTGATCGCCCATCAATCGACTTGGGACGGCCACAGCGTCGTCGCCGTGCACAATCTGAGCGATCAGGATCTTGAGGTCACCCTCGACTTGGCAGAGCGAAAGAACGCCAAAGTCACCGAGCTGCTGACCGACGACCGGTATGACACTCCGAAACGGATCACCCTGCCAATCCAGGTCGCCGGCTATGGCTATCGCTGGTTTCGCCTGGAACCTTAGTGGCCTGTTCATTAGTGGCCTTTCCCGCAAGTCGTGCTATCTGCTCCCAAACCCGAATCGCGCGTCGCACGACCACTTGCGTTTTCTTCCATCGCCCCTTTTTCCCTTCGTCACGGTATGCCCACCTTCGTTCGAGAGCCGACGTGGTCTGGCAGCACTCCGGAACAGCTCCGTCAACTCTATCAGCGAGAATGGCTTGTCACCGCCGGCAATGGTGGCTACGCCTCCGGCACCCTCGGTTTTGTGCCGACGCGGCGTCACCATGGATTGCTCATTTCCAATCACCCCGAAGGACGTGTGTTATCGCTCAGCCAGCTGCGGGAAGACGTTCTGGATTCAAAGGGGGACACCGTTGGATCGTTTTGGGGCGTTCAGCATGCCGGGTCATTGCCGGAAATCCATTGCCAACCGGCGTTCAAGCGGTTTCAGTTGCGTGACGGGCTTCCATCCTGGACATTTCGTGTGGGCCAAGGCCAGATTGTCAAATCGATGATCATGCCACATCGGCGCAACGCGGTTTGCGTTCGATACCTGCCATCGGGGGTCGATGAAGATCTTCGGTTTCGTGTCCGACCGATGATTCAATTTCGTGGGCACAATGATTCGGTTGACTCCCGTTCCTTCAGCCAATGCACTCAACGAGCGGCCGATCGTTTCGAGTTCTCAGATGGATCCAGCGGTCGGAAATTGCAGCTTCAAATGGCAGGCGGACAAGTGACGTGGTCGGATGCGCCCCTGGTCGATTCGAATTGCCTTTACGCGATCGAAGAAGCGCGAGGCTACGATCACGTGGGGGCGCTGGCCAGTCCGGGTTTCTTCGAATGGGTGATCAAGCCAGACCAGCCGTTCACGGTGATTGCGTTCACCGATGATGAATTCGCGAGCGAACCTTGGGATCCCGCAGCGGCCTTCGAAGCGGAGAACCGTCGGCGGGAAGAGCTCCTGGCTCGGTTGTCCGTTCAGTCGGCGGACGTCGGTTTCAAGGAACTGGTGTTTGCGGCGGATCAGTTCATCATCGAGCCCCCTCGGCGGCTTGCCGATCTCCCGGATCAAGCTTCGGATGTGGTCACCGAAAGTCGCAGAAGCGTGATTGCCGGCTACCCGTGGTTCACCGATTGGGGGCGTGACACCATGATCAGCCTGCCCGGGTTGACGCTGGCTTGCGGGCGATACGACGACGCACGCGCCATCTTGATCACGTTCGCCAATTATGTCCGTGACGGGCTGATCCCCAATCTGTTTCCGGAAGGAGGGCAGGAAGGGATGTACCACACGGCCGACGCGACGCTGTGGTTCTTTCAGGCAATCCACGAATACGAAGCCGCGACCGGAGATCTGGATCTTGTTCGGCAACTGATGCCCAAGCTGCAGTCGATCATCCGTTGCCATCTGTCCGGAACGCGATTCGGGATCGGCGTGGACCCGCAGGACGGATTGCTGATCCAGGGGCAACCGGATGTGCAACTGACCTGGATGGATGCCAAGGCCGGAGATTGGGTGGTGACGCCGCGAAGCGGAAAGGCGGTCGAAATCAATGCCCTGTGGTACAACGCACTGGAATTGTTCCGTGGCTGGGATCGGCGTTGCGGTGATTCAAACGATTCGCCCCCGGTCGATGACTGGATTGAGATGGCACGCGTGTCCTTTAACCGACGTTTCTGGAGTGACCACCTGGGGTACCTTCTGGATGTTGTCGACGGGGACGACGGCGATGACGCGGCGTTGCGTCCCAATCAGTTATTCGCGGTTTCCTTGGAACACCCGGTACTGGACCGAGAGCATTGGGCGGACATGGTGCAGACCGTCGCGCGGGATCTGGTGACGCCGGTGGGCCTGCGGTCATTGTCGCCGAATGATCCCGAATACCACGGTGTGTACCGCGGCGATGTGTGGCAACGGGATGGGGCCTACCATCAAGGGACCGTCTGGTCTTGGCTGATCGGACCGTTCGTTCGCGCCTGGTGCAGGGCTTTTCCCGATCGGGCCGATCAAGCAGAAACCTTTCTGAACGGCCTGGAACGGCATTTGGATGACGCCTGCATCGGTCAGGTAAGCGAAATCTTTGACGGTGATCCGCCGCATCATCCCAAGGGTTGTTTTGCGCAAGCGTGGGGCGTTGCCGAGTTGCTCCAGGCGAAACGGGTGATTCGCGAATGGAAGGGGCCGCGTTCAGATTCCTGATGGCGTGTCCCTGTCGGCCTGCCGCGACCAGAGCGGGTGGGATCGATGGTAGTTCAAAGGCGACAGGCCGCGGGGCGGAAGACGTTGGAAAAGCCGGTGCGGATGACTCACACCGTAGGCAGCTTCGCGGCCTGCCACGCGGTCATTCCGCCGACAACGTTGGTCACGTCGTCGAAGCCGGATCGTTTCAGGAACGATGCTGCGATGGAAGCTCGATAGCCCGAACCGCAGATGACCGACACGGGCCGGTCCTTGGGAACGTCATCCAAGTGATCTTGGAGAATCCCGCCATGGATGTGAATGGCTCCGTCGATGTGTCCGCCATCCCACTCCTTCTCCGTCCTGACATCCAAGATGGTCAGGTTTGACCTGTTTCGCATCAACTGGTCCAGTTGGTGGACCGACACCGTGTTCAGTGATGCCAGTTCGTAGCCGGAGGTTTCCCAGGATTCGATGCCGCCATCCAGATAGCCTCGCACGTCGTCAAAGCCCACCCGCAACAGATGGGTGGTGACCTTCGCCGCATCGTCCGGGTCGTCGACGACCAGCAGCGTGGGGCGATCATACGGCAACACCCATCCGGCCCAGGTCGGTAGGTTTTCCCCCAGCGGGATGTTGATTGAGTCGGGGATGTGTGCCGCCGCAAAGGCTTCTTTTGGCCGGACGTCCACGACCAAGCATTCTTCGCAAATCCGGTCGCGGATTTGCTTGGCGCTCCAGCGACGTTGGCCGGGCAACTGGGGACCGATCAAGTCGGCCCCGTTTCGATTGATCCGCTTCAGCCGTTTGAAATAAGCCGGCGCGAGCGGCATCTGATCCAACAACGAGCGGACCCAAGTCGATTCGTTTTGCTGCTGGAGCGACTTGTTGAATCGACGCTCGAAGCCGAGGGTAGACGATTGCCGGGATCCGATCGCCTTTCCACACAGCGATCCGGCACCGTGAGCTGGAAAAATCTCGGTGAAATCCGGCAATGCCGCGGTTTTTTCGAACAAGCTTTGATAGAGCTCATGCGCGAGCTCTTGCTGAGCCTCTTCGCCCAGCAGGTCCGGACGTCCGACGTCGCCGACGAACAGGAAATCCCCCGTGAACATCAACCAGGGAAGCTGGTCGCTCCGCGTGCGATCAAAGACTTGAATCGCAATGTGCTCGGGGGTGTGTCCGGGAACGTGCAAGAACTCCAGGCGGAGATCACCCAGGTCAATTGAGTCGCCTTCGCGAACATGGTCGTCGGCAAACGGTTGTGTCCATTCGTCACCGTTGCAGCCGCTGCAATGAATCACCGGCTTGTCCTTCAGACGTGACTTCAGTTCACGCGATCCGCAGACGAAGTCGGCGTGGACGTGCGTCTCCAAAATGTGACGAATGTGCAAACCATGAGCGGAAGCAAAGTCGATAAATTTGTCCACATCGCGCGTCGGGTCGACGACCGCCGCAGTGCCACTCTTTTCGTCACCGATCAGGTACGAAGCGATGGCAAGGCCCGGAACGAAGAACGACTGAATCAGCATCGGTAGGTGAGAATCCCGCTAGAGGAACAGTTTCTTGGGAAGGAGGTCGGGTGCGGCCGGGAGCCGTCATCAGGCACCACTTTGCGCGTGTTGATCGACGTAGCTCTTCACGAATTCTTTCAGTTCGGGCTGATCACACTCGAACCCCATTTGTTGGGCCTTCTGCAAGGTTTGCTCGCCGCTCATTCCCTGCTCCGCGGCGACGTGCATCATGGTCATCGCACCAGCCCGCTTGCCACTCTTGCAATGCGCGAACACCGGCTTGGGAAGAGCCTCCAGCTGGCTTCGGAACTCGTCGACCAGTTTCGGATCCATCGATTTCATCGATACCGGCAAGTGCAGGTAGCGGAGCCCGGCTGCCTCGACCAGACGTTGTTCCGTGTCCGGTGAAATCGGCTGTTCGTCTTCGCCATCCGTGCGGAAGTTCACCACCGACTTGAAGCCATCGTCCACCAGGGTGGCGATCTCCGTTTCGTCGGGTTGGGGGCCGACGGTGATTTGATCGTTGATCTTCATGCGTTGAGACATCGGGGTGGTGCTCCGTGTGGGACGTCCGGGTGGAAAGGGTGAAAAGTTCGACCGCGACGAAGTCCGCTCCGAGGGAGTGGCGGTACGCCGATCGGTGAAAAATCACCGGGCCGAAAACGCGGAGGGTGGCAACGGGTTCGCCAACGATTCAGCCAAACCCTCCGCGCGATCCCCTTGGTGCAACCGGCGTGCCGTTCTTCCCGCCCCGCCGACTTCGGCGTCCCGGCTGATCAGATCCCCGAATTTCGCTGCTTCGAACTTCCACGCTTGTCGATTGCTTCCGCGGTTCGACGTATTGGGGGAAGTCGGTGTGCGATCTGGAACACCGATTGCACCCCTCACCGGACCATGACTTCATGGATTCAAGAGTTTCTGGAACAGTTCGGCGCCGCCGGTGTGGGTGCGCTGATGCTGCTTGAAAACATCTTTCCTCCGATTCCGTCGGAGGTGGTGATGCCGTGGGCGGGCTACTCCGTGTCTCAAGGCAACATGTCTTTTTGGGCCGCAGTTGGTGCGGGTAGTGTCGGATCCTTCGCCGGCGCGATGTTCTGGTACCTGCTTGCCAGATGGATCGGTCAAGAGCGGCTGAAATATTGGGTCCGGCGTCACGGATGGTGGATGACGCTGTCGGAGGGGGATATTCGGCGGACCGAAGACTGGTTTGAAAGTTGGGGATCCCTTGCCGTGCTGGTTTGCCGGTTGATCCCCGGTGTTCGGACATTGATCAGCGTTCCCGCCGGATTCGCCGAGATGCCGACCGGGAAATTTTCGTTGTACACGGCGATCGGGACCATCGCCTGGACGGCCCTGTTGGCCGGGTTGGGGTGGTGGTTGGCTGACAACTACGGAAGCCTCGCCAAGCCCCTCAGCTACGTCAGCACTGCCGTCGTGCTCGGGCTCTTTGGCTGGTGGTTGTACCGTTTGGTCACTCAACGCGCGAAACGGACTCGCGCGAAATCCGGCGCGTAAGAAAGAATCTCGTCATCGATTCGGGCCGAACCGAACATCGTTGATTACGGCAAGATTTCATCGACGGCGGAGGCAAGATCCTCGTGGACGGCCGTGGGTTGAATTGCGGACCGGTCAAATTCGGCTGGATCAAATTTGCCGGTGCGAACCAAGATGCCATCGATTCCGGCGTTCAATGCACCGCCAACGTCGCTTTCCAGGTCATCGCCGATCATCACGGTCCGCTCGCGCTCGGTCCCGAGTGACCCCACGGCGGCAGCGAAGAACTCCGCGGATGGTTTCCCTGTGATGACCACCTCGCGGCTGGCGGCTTCACTCAGCAGGGCTGCGAATGGAAAGATGTCTAACGACAAGTCTCCGTCTGCTTCTCGAAAGTATCGATTTCCGCCCATCGCAATCAAAGGTCGCTGATCGTCCGATTGCAGAAGCCGGAATGCTTGGTTTAACGATGGGTAGGTGAACTTTTCACCCGCGTCGCCCAGTACCACGCAGTTCGGAGATTGCAGCTCCAGCCCCGAAGTCTGGAAATCTTCCTCCAACGCGTCGGCGATCAGCAGGTGCGGGCGGAGATCATTCTGTTTCAGGTACTCAATGGTCGCTTTGGGGGCGGTCAGAAGATCCTCCGCGGAAACGTCAACCCCGAGCTCGGTCAGCATTGCGAGGACCATGCCCGACGATTTGGATGTCGTGTTGGTAAGCAATCGAAACGGCATCCCGGAAGCTTGCAGGCGACCAATCGCCTGGACCGATCCCGCAATCGCCCGTCCTCCCGTGTGAATCACGCCGGCGATGTCGATCAGGCACGCGTCGTAAGGTCTATCAATCACTTCAAGGGCTCCGTGAATAGGAACGCGAGGGTGGAATGGATCGAGTGCCGCCTGGAGAGTATTCTCGCCGGCAGAGCTCCGGCTTCGTCGAAATCGAGTCGGTTTCCGCAGATTTGCGGCGAAGAAGGCTGCTTTTCAGCGAAGCCGTCGTCGACCAGACTTTCACGAATGCGATGTGATCATTCGAACGTTCTTCAGACGAAGGTGATGGCCGGGCACGAAAGCTGCGGGCGGTGTCGGCATGGTTAATTGGTTTCAATCTCAAAGCCCCGTGTTTCAGGCCTTTCTCGCCGGCATGTTCACTTGGGGCGTGACGGCGATCGGTGCCGCCGTTGTTTTTGGCTTACTCAATGTTCATCGCAAGCTGTTGGACGCGATGCTGGGATTTGCCGGTGGCGTCATGTTGGCGGCCAGCTATTGGAGCTTGTTGGCGCCATCGATTGACGTGTCAGCGGAACAGGGCTGGCCGAGTTGGCTGCCTCCGGCTGTCGGCTTCCTGCTCGGCGGCGGGTTTCTCTACGGACTCGACCGGGCCCTGCCGCACTTGCATTTGGGATTGCCGGAGGAAAAGGCTGAAGGACCGAAAACGACGTGGCGCCGTTCGGTGTTGCTGGTGACCGCGATCACGTTGCACAATATTCCCGAGGGCCTTGCCGTGGGAGTTGCGTTCGGCGGCGCCGGCGGCGAGACGGCGGTCGCCAGCTTGGGCAGCGCGGTGGCGCTGGCATTGGGGATCGGGATCCAAAACTTCCCCGAGGGTGTGGCGGTGGCGCTGCCACTCCGCGGCGAGGGGCTGAGCCGACTGAAGTCCTGGATGTTCGGTCAAGCCTCGGCCGTGGTCGAACCGGTTGCCGCCGTGTTGGGCGCCGCCGTGGTGGTGTACGCCGCCCCCGTTTTGCCCTTTGCCCTCAGTTTTGCGGCCGGTGCGATGGTTTACGTTGTCGTCGAAGAACTGATTCCGGAAACGCAGCAAGAAGGCAACGATGATCTGGCCACTTTGTGTTTGATGCTGGGATTCGTCGTGATGATGGTCCTGGACGTCGCTTTGGCCGGTTGAGCGTTCGAGGATCTCGAAGCCATCGCCCTGAAGCATCGATGCGTGCCGAACGAGGTCTTCTCGGCTGAGCCAGCGTCGGGCGACGGACACCCCATGGAATTCCGAATCGGGGGCCGATCGAATCGCATCGTTCCTCTGTGCTCAAGCCACGTCATCTTGCCAGGTCTGGGGCGGCAGTGAGGCGTGATTGGGAATCAACGCGATCATCAACAGGAACAAGCCCACGACGATGTGGTTTTGGTGAATGGGTGGTGGGGGCGAAATTGCGAATCGGCCCCACAAGGCCAAGCCCGTGCCAACAACCAGGATCAGCAGGTGAGCGTGTCGGGTCGGTTGCCAGTAGGAAAGTCCGGCCAAGACGCAGACCAATAGCGCGATCAATGAATCAGCCCACACGAACGTACTGTTGTCGGAGGCCCGGAAGATGAACGGGCTGGCGGCCAACCAGACCGCAGTCATGATCTCGATGACTCGTCCCCACATCACCTCACCTCTCTGGACAATAACGTTTCCGCAGCACGCTCCATCGCTTCGCTGCGGTATCCCCAAAAGGCTCTCCAAAGCAGACCGACACTGGAATTCTGCTTCCAGACCAGACGCAGGTAGCTGAGTGAAGCACGGACTTCATCCCATGCCCAGTACACGAGAATCAGGGAAATCATCGCTGAAACCAAACACAGAAAGCACCATTCACCGACCACCACCGCTTGGCAGAACACCAACACCACGCTGACGATGCCAAGCGGAATCACGTCGATTCCGAACAGGATTACCAGCCAGGGACGATACTGCCACCGCCGCGTCGAGCCGGCGAAACCCAGGATGGCGTCACCGAGGTAGGCCAAGACGCCCAACGCGGCATCGTGAATTCCGATGATTCCAAACATCCGCTCGGCGGTTGACGACTTCAACACGCGATTGCTGCCATCGCCAAACACCGGGTCCCAGGCACTTTCGATGAAGCCCCATTGGAACAGGGACAGGTGCGCAGAAATGGCTGCGGCGACGAAGGCCAGCACGCAGATCGGAATCCGCTGGCTCCACGCGGAGGGATTGTGATTGTACGGAGGGACATTGCGATCCAACTCGCTTGTCATCGCTTGAGCCCGTTTTGCTGATACCACTGGTCGGGATTCTCTTTCAAGCCCTGCAGGATTTTCGGCAACATGGACATCAGCTCGTGCTCTGGTTGCCAACCCAGCAATTCTTTCGCGCGGGAGATGTCCAAAGCGTAGTGGTCGTCGGACATCGCCACCATGAATGGTTTGATGAATGCCTCGCCGCCAGACAGTTTGTCCGTCACGGCAGCGCCGACTTTTGCCACCGGCTTGGGAATGTGTAGCGTCGCCCACTCCTTCCCGTGAAGTTGTCGACCGATTTCTTCTTGCAGTGACTCGTAGGACGGCGGATCGGGTTCGCCAATCAGGATCGCCGTCTTGCTGTGAATGTTGTGACGCCGTTCGACCGTGCGCACGATCGCGTCAACGACATCATCCAGGTACACGGCGGACTGACCGCTGCGTGGATCCCCGGGGAAAAAGTGTCCTTGGAAGTCTTTCTCGTAAATCCGTTTGATTTGCTGGACCAGCGTCGGCTGACGGCCAAAGTCGGTGTAGATCCCCGAGATCCGCAGGAAAACCGAATGCACGTTCGGATGGCCTTCGCGGATCAGTCGTTCGGTGTCGATCTTGCTTTGCGGGTACGGCCACTTCGCCTGCAGGCTGTCTTCCTCCTGAATGTGTTGGCCGACCTCGCATGGCTCGTGCACCAACATGGTGCTGGTGAAAATGAACTGCTCCAGCTCGAACGGTTCCAGCGCGTTGAGCAGCCGATCGGTGCCGTTGACGGTGACCTTTTCATACAGATCACTGGGTTCGCCCGAAAAATCGTAGTACGCGGCCATGTGAACCACGCTGGCAAGTTTACCGCCGGTCAACTCGCGAACACGTTGCGCGGCACCGCGGACGGAGGAATAGCTGGTGACGTCGCACTCCACGTCGGTCACGTGTTCGTGCTCTTTCGGCGGTTCCGGCAAGCCGACTCGGTCAAATCCGTAGACATCGTATCCGTGCTCAGCGAGCGCCAGGCAGACAGGACGTCCAATCAACCCGGAACTTCCGGTCACGATCACGGCAGGGCGTTGTTCGGTCATGGTGCAGATGCATAGCGCGGTAAAACGAGAACCAATACGACGTGAAGGCCAGGGAGCATCATTCAAGCGAACGCGTCCGAGTGCGTCGGGTCGGCCGTGTCACATGAAAACGTCGGCTGAATCACGATTCGTGAGTCACATCGATCAACGCAAGTCTTATGCCAACATCTATGGCGTTGGGCCGCCGAAGGCGCCCAGCTTGATTCTGCCTGAAACGTGAAGCTCGGTTCTCCAGTGCATGGCTTTCGGCTGCGATTGCCGGCATCGGCGAAGTTTGTCGACTTTGCCAACAACGGCCTCAATGGAAAGACGCGACCATGTCGCCGTCGACCTGTCGGACAGCGCCGTCACAGCTCAGAGTGTGTAATAGATCGCCAGACCCGCGACGTAGATGAACAGCACGGCGAAAGAATCGACGCCCATTCCGGCAACGGTTCGGTCCCGGCGTTCCAGGATTCCCCACAGGTACAGGCTGGTCAGAATGATTCCCAGCGAAGCCAGGAAGCTGGCTGACGGATCCAACGCATCAAAGATTGGACCTTCGCGGTAAGCCAACTCCGCCGGGAGGAATAACGCAATCTCCAGACTGTTCGTGCCCAGAATATTGGCCGCTGCCATGCTGTAGGCACCAAAACGGACGGCCGAGTACGTCGTGCTCAATTCGGGCAAGCTGGTCGCCAAGGCAACGAGGGTTGCCCCCACAAAGTTCTGCCCAGTCCCCGTTTGCTCAGCGATCGCTTCTCCGGTTCGGGCCACGAAAAACCCTCCAATCAGGACCACCGTGGAGGCGAGCAGAAAGTAGGTGACGATTCGCGTTGTCGAAGTTTGCGAGAAATTCGCCTGGTGGGCATCTTTCAAATCGCGAGCGGACTCTGGTGGCTGGGCAACGTCACCCTTGGGTTCCCAACGCGGGTTGCCTTCGTAACGGTAAATCACGGCGAGCGACGAAACGTAGGCGACCAGCAGAAACAGTGGCCAAAAGCCGACCGATCCGATTGAGAAGATTTCACCGCTGGCGACGGCTGCCGACGCGAAAGCAACCATGACGATCAACATGACGCCCACCATCAACAAGGATGGTTGAGGTGAAAACAGGGTCAGCGGTTTGCCGCGAAGGACGAAGGCGTCAATCAAACCCAGGACCGCAATCTGCATGGCGACGCCGCCAAGCAAGTTCGTCCCCGCCAGTTTCGCCGCGCCGGAGTAAGAAGCGGTCAGGGTCGTTGCCAGCTCCGGCAGGCTGGTGGCCCCGCCCAAAATCAGCGCTCCGGCGAATGCCTGCCCCAGACCGGTCCGCTCGGCGAACAAGTCCACGTATCGGCTGAGCTTGGTTCCCGCCAACCAGACGCCGAGCGCACCGAGGGTAAAGATCGCGGCGTTGACGAAGAGTGACCGATCGGTGAATTCAAGCATGACCGTTTCCGGTTTTGCAATCGTTGTGCCGGTTCGCCATTCCCGCCGTCCGCTGCGCTGAAAGTCAACCGATTTTCGGAGGCCTGGATTCCGCAGCCCGAGGGGCCGAGACGGGCCCGGCTCGGGCGGTCGAGACTTGCGGCATACCATTTGCTTCAGTTGTTCAAGCTGCCGGCCGCTGGAACGCGATGAACGTGTTTGCCCGTGATTTCCGGCGCCGAAGTTGGCTCGCCGCCTGGCAAACCGCAGCCATGACGACCGCCAAATCCGGTGCGAATCGTTTTGCCGTCGGCCAACCGGTTGACGTGCAGAACGAAGGCGTGCCCTCCGCCAGGCGTTCCGGGTCAGCAGGCTGCCAGCCGATAGACGAGTTGTTTCCGGCTGATTGCCGATAACACAAGAGAAAGGAAGATCGATGACAAATTCACAAACTGATTCCAATCCGGAAATCGAACAGCAACTCGATACGCTGGCCGAATTGTGCTGTGACACACTGACAGGCGGCGAACCGATGCTTGCCGAGCGAAGCGATGCGCTCTTGAAATCGCTGCTGATGAGCGGGTTCGCCAGGAAGCAAGGTCGGGATCTGCGTTCAGAAATTGAGTCTCGCGTGAAGGACCGTTGTCAGGAGCGTGCGATTCACCGCGGCGGAGCGCTGACTTCGCTGACTGACAAGTTGCAGAAGCAATTTGACGATCTCGCTCAGCGAGACTCGGAGCAACCTCAGCGGGGAACGCCGTCTAAGGCGGCCAACATCAGCTCCGCCACCGACGCCTGATAAACGCGTTTGCAGAAGTTGGCGGGCCTGCGAATTGCGCGTTTTCGCCCCAGCTTGACCGGAAATCGTCCGCCCAATGAATTCCTTTCCCACGCAGTCAGCACTCGATCCGGCCGGCCAGGGCGCCGAATCGATTGCTCAGCTGTTCTACTGGATGAGCGGAGGGGCAGCGCTCATCTGGTGCTTGGTGATCGGATTGGCCGTTTATGCCATCCGCCGGCCCCAGGCGCATCACTACCGGTTGACGCGTCTGTTGGTCATCGGCGGTGGCGCGGTGGTTCCGACCGTGGTCTTAACCTGTCTGTTGAGCTACGGTCTTTCGATGATGCCGGAACTGCAGCGGCCCGCGCCCGAAGGCAGCTTGACCGTGCATGTTCACGGCGTCCGCTGGTGGTGGCGTGTTGAGTATTTGGGCCCGAGTGGCCAGCCGATCGCTACCGCCAACGAAATACGGTTGCCCGTCGATCAGCCGATCGAATTCAAACTGTTCTCCGAGGACGTGATTCACTCGTTTTGGATCCCGTCGCTGGGAGGCAAGGTCGACATGATTCCGGGGCGGACAACGCGGTTGAAATTGCATCCGACCCGTGTGGGACAGTTTCGCGGCGTTTGCGCCGAATACTGCGGTGGAGCCCACGCGCAGATGAACTTTGACGTCGTGGTCAGTGACGCGGCGACGTTTGAACGTTGGTTGGCAGACCAGAGTGCGCCCGCCAGCGAACCGGAAACCGACTTGGCCGTAGCCGGCAAAGCCGTGTTCTCGCAGCGCGGCTGCGGTGCATGTCATGCGATCCGAGGAACCGCGGCCGATGGGCTTGTGGGGCCCGACCTGACGCACCTGGGCAGCCGATTGCGATTGGGTGCGAGCCTGCTGGACAACACGCGGCAGAACCTTCGCCGTTGGATCACCCAGACCCATCAGGTCAAACCCAAGGTCGAAATGCCGGCTTTTGAGGCGTTGCCGGAGGATGAGTTGACGGCGTTGGTCGCATATTTGGAGCAATTGAAATGAGTGCTCCGGAGATTCGGCAAGACCCGCCGCTGGACGACCGCGCCCGAAGATTATTGAAGGCTTGGGAAACCCCGCGCGGTTGGCGGTACTGGTCCGCCGTCAACAACTCCGAGGTCGGCTTGTGGTACACGATTGCCGCGTTCACCTTCTTTCTGTTCGGCGGCGTGCTGGCACTGGTGATGCGAATCCAACTGGCATTTCCGGAAAACGATTTTCTGACGGCGGACCAGTACAACCAGATCTTCACGATGCACGGCAGCGTGATGATGTTTCTGTTCGCCGTTCCGATCCTGGAAGCCATTTCGATCATGTTGCTTCCGGAAATGATGGGTGCCCGCGACCTACCTTTTCCCCGTTTATCGGCGTACGGATTCTGGTGTTTCGTCATCGGAGGCGTGTTCGTCTGCGGGTCGCTGTTCTTTGGGGTCGGGCCCCAGGGCGGATGGTTCATGTATCCGCCCATGACAACGGAATACCAATCGGGCGTCGGCGTGGACATCTGGCTGTTGGGTTTGTCGTTCATCGAGGTCGCATCGATTGCCGCGGCGGTGGAGCTGATCGTAGGAGTGTTAAAATGCCGGCCGCCGGGGATGCGGCTGAATCTGATTCCGCTGTATGCCTGGTACATCCTGGTGGTCGCGGTGATGATTCTGTTCGCATTTCCTCCGCTGATTGCCGGTGACATGCTGATGGAGCTGGAGCGGGCCTTGGACTGGCCGTTCTTTGATGCCTCGCGGGGCGGCGATCCGTTGCTTTGGCAGCACCTGTTCTGGATCTTCGGTCATCCGGAGGTGTACATCGTTTTTCTGCCATCGATCGCCTTGGTGGCGATGATCGTCCCGACGTTTGCCCGAACGCCAATGGTCGGATACGGATGGATCGTCTTGGCGGCCGTCGGCACCGGATTCTTAAGCTTCGGGCTGTGGGTGCATCACATGTTCACCACGGGATTGCCGGGGATCACGATCGGGATCTTTTCCGCGGCGTCCGAGGCGGTGGCAATTCCAACCGGTGTCCAGATCTTTTGTTTCATCGCGACGCTGCTGGTCGGTCGCGTGACCCGATCCGTCTGCTTATTGTTCGTGCTGGCGGGATTGGCAACGTTCATCATCGGCGGACTGACCGGCGTGATGGTTGCCCTGGCACCATTTGACTACCAGGCACACGACACTTATTTCATCGTCGGTCACCTGCACTACGTGCTGGTCGGTGGAACGATCTTCCCGATTGTTGCCGGGTTCTACTACTTTTACCCCCTGGTCCGCGGGAAACAGCTGTCGGAGCGGTTGGGGACGATCGCGTTCTGGTTGATGCTGATCGGTTTCAACGTCAGCTTTTTCCCGATGCATCTGACGGGCTTGATCGGCATGCCTCGGCGGATCTACACGTATCCGGCCGGCATGGGCTTCGAGACGTTGAACTTGGTGTCTTCCATCGGCGCGTTCATTCTGGCGGCGGGATTCGTCGTCTTTTTGTGGGATGTGTTGCGTCCGAAGTCCAAACAGGATTTGGCGCCGAGGAACGTTTGGAACGCGGGGACGCTGGAGTGGTTGGCAGAGGTTCCGGACAAGCCCTGGGGCGTGCGCAGCATCCCGATCGTGAAATCTCGCTATCCGTTGTGGGACCAGGAGAACTTCGTCCGTGATGTGGACGAGGGCAACTTCTACTTGTCGGACGCCGAAGAGACGCTCCGCGAAACTCTGGTCACGACGACCGTGGATGCCACACCGATCCAATGTTTGCGTGTACCCGGCCCCACTTTCTTGACGATGTTCGCGGCACTGTTCACCGGCGGTGTTTTCATCTTCTCGACGTACCACTGGTGGTGGGCGGCCGGCGTCAGCGGCGTCCTTTCATTGGTGACCATCTTGACTTGGCTGTGGACCGGAACCGCGTTGATACCGGAGAAGGATCGCAAAGACGTTGGCTTGGGGCTGGAGCTTCCCACGTATGTCTCTGGCCCACGTGCCGTGGGCTGGTGGGCGATGTTCATCACCATGCTGGGTGACATGACGGCTTTTGTTTCCCTGGTGTTCGGATACTTCTTCTACTGGACGATTCACGAAGACTTTCCGCCGCAAGATGCCCGGGGGCCGGGGATCCTTTGGCCCCTGGTGTCGATGGCGTGCGTGCTGTTCGCCTGGGCCGCGACCCTGCTGGCCAAGCGGTTCAACCGACAGGATTCCGCGCCGCGATTCTACGGGTCGATTGCCGCCGGGGCGACGGCGGCGGTTGTTGGCGCGCTTGCGCTGGTCGGTGCATGCTACTTCCATCAAATGGATCCGACTCGGCACGTTTATCCGGCCATCGTGTGCGCCCTGGTGCTCTGGACGGTGGTGCATTTGGCGGTTGGCGTCACCATGCATCTGTATTGCCTGGCACGCCGTGCCGCGTCGCGGATGACGTCACGCTACGACGCGGACATCGTCAACGTCACGCTGTATTGGCATTTCATGGCCGTGACCTCGTTGATCACCAGCCTGGTCATTTCGCTCTTTCCGTTGGTCTCCTAGGAGCGATTCATGACCGATGCAGACGACGAATTTGTTCCCGAAAAGCCCGATCGCTTGTGGTCGCTGACCTTCCCGCCGTTGGTCTGGGCGGTGCACTTCCTGGCCAGCTACCTGACGGCGGCAATCTGGTGTGCGAAGGCGGGGCCGCAAGCGGGCGATGCCGATCCGGTGCGGGTGGCCATTGCCGCCTACACGGTCGTGGCGCTGACGCTGATTGCGGTGTTCGGATGGATCGCCTTTCGCAAGCACCGCACGGGGGAGGCGACGCTTCCGCATGACTTTGACAGCCGAGCCGACCAGCACCGGTTCTTGGGGTTCGCGACGACGTTGCTGGCGATTCTGAGCTTCGTTGCCACGGTATTCACTGCCTTGGTCGTGGTGTTTGTCGGGAGCTGTCACTGATGCGCCAAGCTGCCCGACAAAAGTGGCTGTGGAATCTCGGCTGGTTGCTGCTGGCGGCGGCGTGGCTGGGCCCGCTGCCAAGCTGGGCGCAGACATCGTTCACCGCCCACATGACGCTTCACATGGCAGTGGTCGCCGTCGCGGCGCCCTTGCTGGCGATCGGGATGGCCGGACGGCAATGGGATCCCGTTTGCAAGGCGCCGGCCTGGTTTGCCCCCGTGCCGGCGTCAGTGGCAGAGTTGGTGATCGTCTGGGCTTGGCATGCCCCCGGCTTGCATCACTGGGCTCGCCACCAGTTGCCGGGGTTCGTGATCGAGCAGTCGATGTTTCTGTTGGCGGGTTTGTGGGTTTGGCTCTCTGCCTTCGGCGGCCCCCAACCGCGTCAGCAAGGACGCAGCGCCGCCGGCGTCTTGGGACTGCTGTTGACCTCAATGCACATGACCCTGCTGGGCGCTTTGTTGGCGATGTCGCCTCGCTTGCTTTTCAAGCACCATGCGGCCGGCGCGTTGATGGATCCGTTGCAGGACCAGCATGTCGGTGGCGCCGTGATGCTGATCGTCGGCGGGATCACTTACCTCAGCGGAGGACTCTGGCTGTCGCGGGATCTGGTCGTCCGTTGGAACGCGAGTCCCGCCGTTTCCCCGCCACCAGGGAACGAGCTGCCGACAAAATGAAAGACTTGGAGATGCGATGAAACGCCGATTGAAAGAACTGTCGATTCTGATCGTCTGCCTGGCATTGTTGGGTGCGGTGGTGCTGGTCTCGGGGGTCGTTCCAATCAAGGCCAGCAGCGGGCATTGGGCGATCACGCGTTGGGTTCTGGATTTTGCCAGCAGCCGCTCGGTCTCGTTTCACAGCCGTGGTATCCAGGTGCCGAAATTGGACCAGCCGTCGATCGCGGACCTAGGCGCTGCCACGTTCGACAACAACTGTCGCTGGTGCCACGGTGCTCCCGGAATCGCGCAACCGCCCGTGGCCGCGGGGATGACACCGCGACCGCCACGGTTGAGCGAAGCGGTTCAGCAGTGGGAGGAAGCCGAGCTGTTCTACATCGTCAAACACGGAATCAAGTTTGCCGGCATGCCCGCGTGGGCGACCGGTCAACGGGACGATGAAGTCTGGCCGGTCGTCGCGTTCCTGCGGGACATGCCAAGCTGGACCGAGCAGGACTATCGCGACGTGGTGCAGGTCGATCCGTCGGACACCAGCGAACGTGCGGTTTTGGCTGCACAGCGGTGTGCGGCGTGTCACGGGCTCAGCGGCGGCGGGCGGGCAGGTTCCCGGGTGCCGGATCTGGCCGGGCAACACGTCGATTATTTGTCGGCCGCGCTACGCGCCTATCGCGATGGCAAACGATTCAGCGGGATCATGCAGCCGGTCGCGGCCGACTTGGATGATGAAAAGATCGCGGGGTTGGCGGAGTATTTTGCCGCGCAGCCTCGCTCGGAAAATCCGGGTAGCGAAACTTTGCGTGGGGATGCGGGCAGAGAGGATTCGCAATTCCAGGTCGGGAAAAACTTGGCTCGAAACGGTGATCAGAATAAGAAGATTCCGTCCTGCATCGATTGCCACGCGTTGCAGCCGCCCGCGGGTCACCAGGACTATCCGATGCTGGTCGGCCTGTCCGCGGATTACATTCGCCGGCAGTTGGAGCTGTTTCAATCGCGGTCCCGCGGAGGCAGCGAGCACGCGAACCTGATGCACCCGATTGCGGACAAGTTATCGAATGATCAGATCGAAGCATTGGCAACGTATTACTCGCAGGTCAAGTTAGACCCGGGCGATCCGCCGCCGTCCAACGCCCCGGAGGATTGACTCTCGCTCTCGGCGAGCATCCCGGCGCCGATTCGGCGAATCGTTCGTGAATCCTTCCGTCTTGTGTCCCGATGGTGATGACTTGTTTGCGATGAAAAGAGTTTGGATCATTCTACCCGTGTTGCTGTTGATCATGGCTGCGATCGCGGCTTGGGCCTTTTGGCCGGTCGAGCATTCGGCGGAGGGGTCTGATCAGCGGGAATTCCAGGTGCAATGTGACTTTGCCCGGTTCCGTCAGATCCTGGTTCGCAAGAATCCCACCAAAGCGATTGTCGCTCACGGTGGAATGGAGCTGATCTCGGAATCGATCGAAGGGCTGAATGTTGACACATCGCAGGATGATCAGCCGCTGTTGAATGCGATTCGTGGGCAGTCGCGGACGGAGGTGGATGCCACCAAGACGCTGACGGTGCACGTCAACAATCCTCAGATTGAATCCACCGATCTGGTTTTGCGTCAGCATGCCGATATCGATCAGGATCGGGTTCGCGTGGAAACGCGATCGACCGATCCCCAGGGCAGCATCCAGCGCTACGAAACCACTCTGGAAGCGGTGCCGGATGCTGACGGCACGCGCGTGAGTTTGTCGGTGCAAATGGTGATCACCGTGCGGGTGCCCCGCTTGTTTACCGGGACCGCCGATCGTGAGGTCCAACGTTCGGCGGAAACGGGGCTCGCCGAACAGCAAGACGCACTGACGGCGCTGGTGGAAAAGTACGCGTCGGATCTGTTGATGTTGCCCGAGTTCAACTGAGAACCGGCAGATTCGAGTCGCGACGCGACGACAACCCCCTGCCGTCGGCGCAAGCCGACGGAACCGGCGGGCTTGGAAAACTTCACTGCCTTCCAAATGCCAACAGTCTCATTGTCTGCCCAGGCTGTGAGAGTCCCTGACGCTCCGTGATTGGCACGTCGCTTGCACTGATGACGAGTACCGCGTCGCTCTGCATCCGATTGCACTGCGTCCCATCGCGGGTGAGACGAAAAACAAAATCAATTCGATTCTGGAGATATGAAATGTTGATTCCGATTCTTGGTTGGATGTTGTTCGGGTTGATCATCGGTGCCATCGCACGGTTTGTGGTGCCGGGTTCGCAACGGATGGGCTGGTTAAAAACGATGCTGCTCGGAATCATCGGCTCGTTCGTGGGCGGATTCGTCGGGTACCTGGTATTCGGCGGCGATGCATTTCAGGCATCGGGCTGGATCGGCTCGATCGTTGGAGCGGTCATCGTGCTCTTGATCGGAATGAAGGCCGGTCGTGTTTCGGCCTACTGATGACCGTACCGGTCGCTGGAGCGGTTGGGGGACGCGATACCACGAAGTAAACCGTCGGCAATGTCCGACAACCGCAGACCGGCACCCGCCGGTCTGCTCATTCTTTTTTTAGGGAGTAGTGATCATGGATAAGTTTGAAAAACTGGTCGACCTGATTGGAGACTTTGACAACGCGATGCTGGTGACTCGCACCAGCGAAGGTGAATTGGATGCCCGTCCAATGGCGGTCGCTGAGCTGGAACCGGATGGCGATCTGTGGTTCGTGACGGATCGAAATTCCGGTAAGGTCGCGGACCTGATGCTGGACCACGAAGTTGCTGTGACGATGCAGAGCTCACGGAAGTTTGTGACACTGACCGCCACAGCCCACCTGGTAGACGACCGAGCGAAACTTGAGGAGCTTTGGCAGGAAGCTTGGAAGGTCTGGTTTCCCCAAGGCAAGGCGAGCAATTCGATCGCGCTGTTGAAGGTCGAGCCGAAACGCGGCGAGTACTGGGACAACTCAGGCGTGCAGGCGGTCAAGTATTTGATCGAAGCCGGCAAAGCTTACTTGCAGGGCGAGAGAGCATCGACGGACGAATCGATCAACGCGCGGGTTTCGATGTAGAATCCACCGGGAGGTTGATACCGCCGCGGTGCTCGTTGAGCATTCTGGGGCGCCGTTGAGCGTCCGTCGGGCCGCCAGCTACGCCGGTCGTTAAAGCAATTGTAAGCGAGAGTCGGATGACGATTTTGTCCAGTCGATGGGTCTGCTTGGCATTCGGTTTGGCCCTCTCGATTGGCACCGCATCACTCGTTCGCCCGACGACCGTGTCGGCTCAGGAGAAGGGAGCTCTCGTTGAGCCTCCTTCGGCGGCCGAGTCCGACACGGAAGCAGCGCCCAACGTGGCGCAGAAAGTCGAAATCAATCCGAACACCAGCGATCCCCAAATTGCCAACCGCTTGAGCGAAATCTTTCAGGCGACCGGGTGGTACGACGATTTGGATATCCATGTGGATCGCGGTGTGGTCTTTCTGGAGGGCGTGGCCGACACCGCTGCGCACCGCGAGTGGGCAGAAGCGACGGCGATGAAAACCACCGACGTGGTGGCCGCGGTGAACAAGATTCGTGTCGCCGAACAGCCGCTTTGGAACTTTGCGCCCGCTTTGGAGTCGATGCGTCAGCTCCGCGCCGAGACCATTCGAATTCTGCCGTTGGTCTTGGTCGGAATGGTGATCGTGGTCCTGTCCTATTTCGTTGCACGTCTGGCCGCGCGGGCCACTCGTTCGCTCGCGAATCGGCGCGTCGACAACAAACTGTTGCGGCAGGTCACCGGGAACGTCGTCGGCGTCCTGATCTTCATTGTGGGCGCATACATCGCTTTGCGTGTGTCCGGTCTCACGCGGTTGGCGGTGACATTGTTAGGAGGTACCGGGTTAGTCGGTCTGGCGCTGGGCTTCGCATTTCGGGACATTGCTGAAAATTACCTGGCCAGCATCCTGATTTCTTTGAACCAGCCGTTTCGTGTCGGCGACCTGATCGAGGTCGATGGATCGCAAGGGTTCGTGCGAAAAGTGACCACGCGCGGCACGATTCTCAATACGTTGGAGGGCAATCAGATCCAGATCCCCAATAGCACCGTCTACAAAAACAAGGTGCTTAACTACACCGCGACCCCGCTGATGCGATTGAGCTTCAAAGTGGGAATCGGTTACGAAGACTCGGTTGCCGACGTGCAAGAATTGATCATGGACGTGTTCCGCAAACACGTGGCGGTGACGGAGGATCCCGCACCATTGGTCCTGGTGGACTCGTTGGGGTCCGCGACGGTGAATCTGGTTTGCTACTTTTGGTTTGATCGGTCGCAACACTCTCCACTGAAGGTGGGCAGCAGCGTGATTCGAACGGTCAAGCAGGTCCTGATGGCTTCGGGCGTCAGCATGCCTGACGAGGCGCGGGAGCTGGTATTCCCCGATGGAGTGCCGGTAAGAATGCTCGAGGCGTCCACGGAGACGAAGCCTGTGCCGCAGCCGCCTCGGCCGAGCAGCTTCCCGCGAGAAGAGAGTGTCAGCGAGGGCGAAGGGGATCTTTCGAACGAGCAGGCTGAAGTGATGAAGGTGACCGAAGACGATCAGACCGTTGCCGGAAAAGAGAATCTGATCGAATGATCCCTGCGGTGTCGATTCGAACGCCGGGAGAGTGACAACAAGTTGAGCAGCAAGAAGATTCATCCGGACCGAATCCAGACGTTGAATGATCGTGACGTCTGCGACGGCGAGTACACGCTGTACTGGATGCAGCATTCGCAGCGTGCGGAGTTCAACCACGCGCTCGAGTTCGCGATCCAGCGAGCAAACGATAACGGGCAGCGATTACTGGTCGCTTTTGGGCTGACGGAGAATTATCCAGATGCCAACCTGCGGCATTACCATTTCATGCTGCAGGGGTTGCGGGAAACCGCCGCGGCGCTGAGTCGGAGGAAGATTGCGTTTTGTTTGCGGTTGGGGAATCCCGACGAGGTTGCAGTCGAGCTATCCAAGCGGGCCGGAGAAGTGATCTGCGATCGCGGTTACCTGCGGCACCACCGACGCTGGCGTGAAACGTTGGCAAAGCACGCCCCCTGTCGCGTATGGCAGGTTGAGACGGATGCGATCGTTCCGGTCGAGAAGGCATCGGACAAACGCGAGTATGCCGCCAGGACGATCCGTTCGAAGCTTCAAGATGCCGCCGACGAGTACCTGGTCGACTTGACCCCGACATCGCTTGATAAAGACAGCTCCGCGTTGTCCGTGTCCGGGGAAGATCCCTCCAGCTTTGAACGACTGCTCGATCGAATGCAGATCGACCAGAGCGTCAAACCGGTCGCTGAGTGGTCCGGGGGGACCGCCCAAGCCAGGAGCCGGTTGCAGTCGTTCATCGATGAGAAAATATGCGAGTATGGCGACCGCACGGCGGTGGTTGATTCGAACGCTTCGTTGCTCAGTCCCTACCTGCACCTGGGGCAGATCTCACCGGTGAAAGTCGCTCTGGAGGTGAACTCCTGGAAGGGCCCCCGCGATGCCAAGGATGAATTCATCGAAGAGTTGCTGGTGCGACGAGAACTGGCCATCAACTTTGTGTACTACGAGAAAGACTACGACAGTCTGAAATGCCTCCCGGATTGGGCCGCCGAAACATTGCAACAGCACGAGGCGGACGAACGTCCCCACCACTTCACCGCACGGGAGTTGGAACAGGCAAAGACCGAAGACGTGGCCTGGAACGCGTGCATGACCGAGATGCGATGCCGCGGCTACCTGCACAATCACCTGCGAATGTATTGGGGCAAGAAAATCATCGAGTGGACGAATACCACCGATCACGCCTACCGGACGGCGTTGGAGTTGAACAACAAGTATTTCTATGACGGCCGCGATGCGAATTCCTATGCCAACGTCCTGTGGCTGTTCGGATTGCACGATCGGGCTCACCAGGAACGCGACGTCTTCGGCAAGGTCCGGTACATGTCCGCCGGCGGATTGGATCGGAAAATCGATGTCGACGCGTATGTCGAATCGGTGAACTCTCGGTACCCGTCGGATCAGGCGTGACCGCGCTTCGGCTTCACTCGTTTTCCGCTTTCAGCTTGCGGTAGAGAGTTTTTCGATCGACACCCAGGATCTGTGCCGCAAGTGTCTTGTTGTGATCGACCGACTCCAGCACGTGATTGATGTAGCGGCGTTGGATCTCTTCCAGCGACATCAATTCGTTGGGATCGTCCCCACCGATGAACACCGTCTTTCCGCGGTGTTCGCGGATCTTGTCCGGTAAGTCTTCCACCCCGACCCGGTCGAACACGGTCAAGGCAACGGCGCGTTCGATGACATTTCTCAGTTCGCGGATGTTCCCCGGCCAGGAATAATTGAGCAACTTTTCGGCGGCCGGTTCGGCGATGCCCTGAACCGATTTTCCGCTCCGCTGGGCGAATTGCTGGACGAAGTGTTGTGCCAGCAACAGGATGTCCATCCCGCGTGCCCGCAGCGGGGGCAGGTGAATCTGGATCACGTTGATCCGGTAGTACAGGTCTTCTCGGAATTGATGCTCCTCCACAGCCGTTTCCAAGTCGCGGTGGGTCGCGGACAGGATGCGGACGTCGAACTCAAGTTCCTGATCGCTGCCGACCGGTCGCAGCTTGCGTTCCTCCAGTGCCCGCAACAACTTCACTTGCAGGGCCATCGGCATGTCGCCCATTTCGTCCAGCAGCAGCGTTCCACCGTTGGCCTGCATCAGCAGTCCGCGGCGTTGGGTTCTGGCGTCAGTGAACGCGCCCTGGGCATGACCGAAAAGTTCACTTTCGAGCAGCGTTTCGCTGAGGGCCGCGCAGTTCACGGCGATGAACGGCTTGTCGCGACGCGCGCTGTGCTGGTGGATCGCGCGGGCGACCACTTCCTTGCCCGTGCCGCTCTCCCCGGTGATCAGAATCGAAGCATCCGACTGAGAGATTCGGCTGAGCTGATCGTACAGGTTCCGCATTGACTGACTTTCGCCGATCATCTCGCCAAACCCCGAAGGACCCTCACGGCCGTCCTCCAGACGCCGCAGTTGCGTTTTCAATCGGCCGTGTTCGATGGCACGGTCAACCGTGATGTTCAGCAGATCAATGTCGAACGGTTTGGTAATGAAATCGTAGGCGCCGGCACGGATCGCGGTGACCGCCATGTCCATGCTGCCGAATCCCGTCATCACTACGACCGGCAGGTCGGGACGCAATTCCCCAAGTTGGCTGCACAACTGCAGGCCGCTGGTGCCGGGCATTTTGACATCGGTGACGATGGCATCGAAGTCAGTTCGCCCCAATTGCTCCATCGCTTCATCCGCCGATCGGACCCACGTGACGGTGTGCCCGCGGAGGGTGAGTGCCGTTTGCACCATTTCACACATGGCCTGGTCGTCGTCGACGACCAATACCTGCCCGCCGGACGTCCCCGAATCCTGGTTCATGTCCCGCTTTCCTGTTGACTGGCGACGGGAAGAAAAACCGAAAACCGACTGCCGCGTCCCGGTTCACTGTCGACCTCGATCCATCCGCCATGGTCGTGGACAATTCCGTAGGCGATTGAAAGTCCCAGCCCGGTTCCCTTGCCAATACTTTTGGTGGTGAAGAACGGTTCGAACAAGTGTTCCAAATCTTCCTCGGCGATACCAGCACCCCGATCGATGACGTCGATGCGATGAAACATCTCGGGCCGGGAGTCCGGCGATTGTTGCGGCACTCGCGACTCGCGATCGAGAATCACGTCGACGGTGCCGCCCGATGGCATCGCTTCGGTGGCGTTCATCAGCAGATTCGTAAGCACCTGCTGCATCTGGTTGGCGTCAATTTCCGACATCAGGGTCGGGTCTGTTGCCTGGAGATCAATGATCACCTTCGATTTGCTGGTCAACGGTTCCAGTAGCTCGATCGTTTGGCGCGTCAGGTCACGTAGATTGACCGACGTTCGGCGCAAGGATCCGCGGCGGGCGAAATCCAGCAATCCCCGGACGATCCGGCTGATCCTGTCACTCTCTTCCTTGATGACGCGGGCGCTGTTGCGAGCCTGGTCGGCGGGCAGGTCGCCCGAGGCGATCAGTTGGGCGCGTCCCGAGATGACGCCCAGCGGTGTGCCGATTTCGTGGGCCATCCCCGCTGCCAACGTTCCCAGCGTGCTCAGCCGGTCGGCGTGCCGCAGTTGTTGCTCGGTGGCAATCCTTGATCGCGTTTCTTTTTCGATCATGGTCCGTTGGTGTTGCAACTGTTCGCACATCTGGTCGATCGCGGTGCCTAGGTTGCCCAGTTCGTCGGAGCGGTTGAGTTGAAGCGGTCGATCGAAATCACCTTTACCGATGCGATGCACCTTATCGATCAGCTGTTCCAACGGTTGGCCGACCATGTAGATTCCCCCGACGCCGACCACGACCGCCGATAGCAAGGTGACGCTTAGCAACGCGATCCCGGAATGGATCAAGGAATCCCGCAGCCGGTCTTGTGTCTGTTCGTCCGGAGAGGAGATCTCGATCGCAGCGTTGTCGTCGCCGAGTGGAACGTAGGTCGCCAGCCGCCGGCGGCCGCTGGCGTCGGGTTCGACCACCGTGGTGATCAAGTGGCGGGTCGTGATCACGTCCACCGGAAGGTGCTCCGGAAACGCATTTCCGTCGGCCGTGATCAGCTGCAGGTCGTAGCGTTGAATCCGTCGCGTCGTCTCACGAAGCACACGGCGGACTTGGCCGGCATCGCCTCGTCGCCATGCGTCTTCCAGATTGGGACGCAACATCGCGACCAGTTCCGCGGCCCGTTTCTCGTGTTCGACGATCGCCAGTCGGCGATCGTTGCGCCACGTCAACACGGCGAACACGGTCACGATCAAGATCAAACCGACCAGGAACAACAGAATCAGTTTCGCGGCCAATCGCATCGTGTCATCGCGTCAAGCGGGAACGAATTCAGGACGGCGTCGAGCCCGCGCCGACATGCACCGAGCCACCCGAACAGAAAAACCAACGGGTTCCATTTTAAAACGAACGGCCGGCGCCGCGATCGGGGTCGCGGCACCGGCCGAACTGCTTTCCAGGATTTCCGGGGCAGACAGGTTCGATCGATCCCCGGCTGTCGCAAGCCTTATCGTTTGACGACGACGAATCGCGATCCGGCATCGGTGCGCACCAGCATCAGCACGTCGTCATCAGATTCCTTGACCAATTCTTTGAACTCATCAATCGTGGAAACCGATTTGCGATTGACGGCGGTGACCACCATTCCGGGTTCCAGTCCGGCCTGCGCCGCGGCGCCGCCGTCCTTGACCATCGTGATGACCACACCGGAATCGGCTTTCACGCCCAGTTTCTTCGCCACATCGTCGGTCAGCGTGGCGACGGCCATTCCCAGATCGTTCAGCCGGGCTCCGTCTTGCGAACCGGATGAGTTGCTGGCCAATTTTCCAAAGTCCCCCGGTCGTTCGGTCGGCTCGTATCTCAGTTCGACCGATTCTCCGTCGCGATTGATGTCAATCGTCACCGTTTCACCGAACTTGGAACGCTCCACCAGCAGCTGCAATTCCTGCGGCGTCGTCACCGGCTTGCCGCCGAATTTGACGATCACGTCGCCGGATTGCAGACCGGATTTGGCCGCCGGGGTGTCCGGGTAGACATCGGTGACCACCACACCGCTTCGCGGTTGGACGCGCATCTCCTTGGCCAACTCCTGTGTCACCGGTTGAATTCCGACACCCAGGTAGGCCCGTCGCACTTTGCCGCCGTCGCGAAGTTGATCGCTGACCCAGCGAGCCATGTTGGAGGGAACGGCAAAGCCGATTCCATCATTCCCGCCGCCACGCGAATGGATGGCGGTGTTGATGCCGACGATTTCACCGCGGAGATTGACCAGCGGTCCGCCGCTGTTTCCGGGATTGATTGCCGCATCGGTTTGCAGGAAGTTTTCCCGATCGGTGATCCCGATTCCGCGGTGCATGGCACTGATGATTCCCGCCGTGACCGTGCTTTCCAATCCGAAGGGTTGCCCCAGGGCAAGCACCCAATCGCCGATCGCGACGTTGTCGCTGTCACCCAGCGGTGCCGCGACCAGCCCGCTGGCATCTTCGATCTGGACCACCGCGATGTCGGTGCTGGGGTCGGTCCAAACGTTGGATGCTTCGAATTCGCGGCCGTCATGGATCTTGACGGTGACTCGACCGCCCCCGGCGACCACGTGATTGTTGGTCAGGATGATCCCCGACGGGTCGATGATCACGCCGGAACCGATGCCGCCACGGGGCATCGGCTGTCGCGGGGACCGACCTTGAGGGCCCGGTTGCGCGAAGGGTTGGCCGCGGAAAGGCTGCATCCGGAATTGACCGTCTTCGAACATGTCCTCCAGTGGCGTGCCCTGGAAAGGGTTGCGTCCGCCGAACGGATCCGCCGACGGTTGGGCTTGGCCCTCGGAGGCTTGTTGCCAGGCGACGTCAGGACGCGTTTCGATGGCCACCACGGCCGGCAGAACCGCCTGGGAGACCGCTCGGAAGGCTGTCGAGAGGTCATTCGCTGCCGAGACGGCATCTTTGACTTCCGGCGCCATTTTGGCGATCGATTGCTGCGTCGATGGCTTCTGATCTTGGAACTCCGTACCGGCATAAACACCGCCGGCGCCCACCAGGGCCAGTGTGGCGGCCAATGCGGTCAGCTTTCGATGGCGATTGGGTTTTCGTGTTGCGTGCATGGACTGTTGGATCTCTCGTTTCGGTTGGTAAGCAACGACGCTTTCGTCGTTGATCTGGATCGAATGAACCCGTGCCGTGGACGTGGATCGTCGTCCGGGAATGCCGACACGTGGGGACGGTTCCCGCTATTTGCAGGCGCCGTACCAAACCGAAAAACAGCGGAAAACACCGTGTTTTGAGTGGGTTTTCGAAGAGTTGCCCCGTCGCGAATTGCCCCGCCGGGGCATTTTGCCCCGGACCGTATCCGCTGGCGAGGAGCAATCGAGTGCCGATCCGGGCAACACGACTTACAGCACGATCAGTGCTGGTCCTTGGGCCGCTGATTCGTGGGAGCTTGTCCTTTCGGCGACGCATCGGATCGCCCAGGGTAGGACACCGGCGGGTGACGCGTCGGTGTGATGTCGCCGGGGTGTTCCACGTAGATCTTCTCGCCGCAACGCGGACAGGCCACGGCGCGATCGTCGACTTCGTATCCGCATCCGGGACAACGCACGTGATTGAGAGGTGACGAAGAGTTTTCAGTCATCAGATCGTCCGGGGTTGGAAGCAGGCAGCAATGGGAACGAGCACGTTGACATTTAGCGCGCGGGGCAAGCGCCATGCCAACGAAACAGCTGGTGTCGGCCAAGCTGAGCAGGTCCACCTTCGGTCAACGTCAGCTTCGATCGCGGTGTCGTCGCCGCAGGTTCGTCGGCGCCGTCGTGTCGCTGATAGCGATTTCGCCAACTGAAACGAATTTGACGGGCGATCGTTGCGGCAGAGTGGATCTCTGGCCCGGATATCTGCGGTCGATTCGCGTCCAGCACGCATGTTTGTCCGGCAGGGTCGAAGGCCGAAAACCAGCTGCAAAGCAGTGCGTAATAAAGTGCGTCGTTTCGGCACGGCACGTGCACCATTGGCCTGCGCGACAAAGCACCATCCAACACATTTTCACGGCCGGCGGCATGACTTCCATTCCGCCGGCTCCCTACCGATAGTCAGTCAAGGAGTCTGAATCATGGTGAAACGAGAAGAAATTCAGGGTCGATGGAACGAAGTGAAGGGCCGTCTGAAAGAGCACTGGGGCCAGCTGACCGATGACGAGTTGCAGCAGGCCAAGGGCTCGACCGACCGCCTAGTCGGTGTCGTTCAGGAAAAAACGGGTGCCACACGGAGCGAAGTCGAACGGTTTCTGGATAACATGTTCGGTGAGAGTGTGACCGATCAGCTGGGTGAAACGGCACAGCAGTACTCCGAAGCGGCGCAGCAGCTGGCTTCCGAGGCTGCCGAGTACGCCCGCGACCGCTATCGCCGCGTTGCTTCGCAGACGGGGAATTACACCGAGCAGTTGGCCGAAAGCGTCCGGGCCCGACCCGGCGAATCGATGGCCATCGCGTTCGGCCTGGGAATCGCTGCGGGGGCGTTGCTGTTTCTCGGCGGCAAGCGCCGCTAGGACCGAAACGTAATTCAAGTCCGGACCGGCAGAAGTTGCGTAACGTGGTTGGGGTTCCACCTGACCACGGGAGCAGCGTTGGCGAGGTCCCGCCGACCGGAGCAAGGCTCTCCCGTCCACCAGCGAGGCGCAGAAGGTTAATCGCGTGGTCAAAACCGCGCGTGATTCAATGGCATGGGGTCGCACATCGGGCGTCGTTTACCTTCGAACCGTGGCATCCAACGCTCCGAAATTCGGCACTCCTTGAAGCACGACAAGATCAGAATTCATGGTTAGTACATTGGCAACTGAAAAGCAGGCCGCGGCGATCAAGCAGCGGATGCAAGAGATCCGCACCGACCTGCCTTACCGCGTTGACTACGCGCGTGACGAAGTTAACGAACGCGTCAAAAGACTGACCGACTGGAAGTATCACATGAAGCAACACCCGCTTCCCATTGTTGCCGGAGCGGTCGTGCTGGGGTACTTGCTGGTGCCGGAGAAGGCATCTCCCCAGAAAGTGGTTGTGCATCGCGAGTCCGGCGACGGTATCGCCTCGGAGCCTGCTAAGAAGGGGCTTCTTAGCGGGATCGTGGGAGCAATTGCGACGATTGCGATGAAACAGGCGACCACCATGGCAGCGGGTTACGTCTCGGACATGCTCCGGCCGGAGCGTCCACATCACGACGGATAGATCGACACGGGTTGATCTTCGGAAACGTCATCGCACCAAACAAAGAACTTTCACATGATTGCTCCAACCGCTCACAAGCCGACCACATCTGACGTCGGCTATCGACGCGTGTCCGCCGTCGAGCGAGATCTTGAAAGATCCGTCGCGCAGAAAGATTTCGTCTCACGCGCGATCGGCAATTACCCGGTCGTCGCTCTCGTGACGGCCACGGCCATCGGGGTCTCCCTCGGTTGGTTCGTGAAACGTCACTTGAAATGATTCAGACAGAGAACAGGCCAAACCATGGAATCACCATCGAGTGTTCGACGCGTGATGGGCGACGTCATCGACTTGTGTGAGTTGCAGATGCAGCTGCTGTCGGTGGATGCCCAGTCGGCACAACGAAAACTGACCCGAGCGGTGGCCTGTGGAGCGACCGCTGCGGTGCTCGCCGGATCGGCGCTGACTGCCGCCGTTTTCGGAGGCGGGTACCTGCTGCACGAGCTAACGGAATTGACCGTGGGAGTTTCGATGTTGATCGTCAGCGGCGCCGTCTTTGTCGTTGTCGCGATCATGTTGTTCGTTGCCATTTCGTCCCTCAACGCGGCTGCCGCCGCAATGTCGGAAACCAAGTCGGAATTTGCTGAGAATCTGCGGTGGCTGAAAGCAACCTTGATCTCGCCCGAAACGTCTGCACGGAACCAATTGCGGGACGAATCCTTTCCCCGCTACCAAACTTATGAAGACAGTGTCGATCGGCCGAACGGTTCGGCCGGTGACCGACCTTCCGCTTACCCTTCGCCCAACAGGTGATTTCGATGGAAAATGAGACTGCCGCATCGCACGAACACGCAAAGCTGTCCGAACAGGCTCGAGAGCAGGCCCAGCACTTCGCTCACTCGGCCGTCGAAGTCGGCCAGGAAGCTGCGCAGCACTATGTCAAGGAACCGGCAAAAGACCTGTTCGGACTGGCCAAGGAATACGCCAAGGACAACCCGGACGTGGCGGCGTGCTGGGCATTTGGTCTGGGTTTCCTGCTGGGCTGGAAGCTGAAGCCCTGACCCGTTGAGTTTTGACTCGCTTGAAGTCCTGATGTCTGAATGGGCCGAACGCCTTCGCCAGACAGGGCCACCGGACAGGGCCAGTCCCAGCCGGTGGTCGCCCGTTATCCGCCACTGGTTCGCCAATGCCAGGACGCCGTGAGGTCACCCCTGGCAACCTTTGGTTCATTGACCGCGCAGCCGATGATGGCTGCTGCCACATTTCCAAAACCTTGAATGATGCTTGAGCAAATCCAAGAAAAGCTTGACGAACTGAAATCGAACGCGACCGATCGCGAGTTTCAACCCGAAGACGATGCGAACGCGGGTATCGCTCCGGCAGAAAATGCACTGGCGTTCGTCGCGGCGATGGGAGCGACCTTTCTAGCTAGAAATGCTTTGCAAGCCGGTTGGAAGCAGACGTTTGATGAAGTGCCGCCAAAGAATCCCGCCTCGCATGAGGTTCAATGGCGAGAGGCGCTGCTGTGGGGCGCCGTTTCTGGGGCCTTGATCGGAATTGCCCGAATCGCGTCGCGTCGTGCATCCTCGCACGCCTACCGTCGATTTCACTCGTAGAGCAGCCCGTTTCCAGACGCTGACCCTTCATTGACTCCAGTCGCGAAGCGCCGACAGTTCCCTGCCGTCGGCGTAGGCCGACGGAAGCCGCGACACAGATCAACAATCAGGCGACCGGCTCAATTTCGACGTTGCTCTTCAGCGAAATCTTGTACGTCGTAATGCGGTCGCGAAGTTTTCCGCGGGTGATCCCGAGAATCTCAGCCGCCTGGCTCTGATTGCCATCGGTCGCCTTGAGCACCTCGGTGATCACGTAACGTTCCATGTACTCGGTGGCTTCCGCGTACACGTTGGACGATTTCTCCGAGAGCAGTTTGCGAACCAGTTGCGGAAGTCCCGATCCGGGAATGGATGCCGCCGGGCTGCCGTTGGCGGCAGGGCGTTGCTGGGAGTCGACCGCACCGGTCGTCGATCGGACGATCTCGGCGGGCAGCACGTCAGGCGTGATCACCGGCATGACCGAGTCCAAGACGCTGCGGCGAATGACGGCTCGCAACTGGCGGACGTTTCCTGGCCAGTGATAGTTCGTCAGCATATCGACGGCCTCCGGCGAAAGTCCTTCCAGGTCAGGTTTCTTGAACTCGGCCTTCGCTTGGGCCAGAAAGAACTGGATGAGCGCGGGCACATCGCTCAGACGTTCTCGCAGCGGTGGCAGTTCGATGGTCACGCCGTTCAGGCGGTACAGCAGGTCTTCGCGGTACTCGCCATCGGTGACCATCTGTTCCAACGGTCGGTTTGTTGCCGCGATGATCCGGACGTCGGTGGTCAGTTCCTTATTGCCGCCGACCCGCTCGAATCGTTGTTCCTGCAGCACGCGCAGCACTTTCGCCTGAACCGCTGGGGCCATGTCCCCGATTTCGTCCAGGAACAGGGTGCCGCCGTTGCACTGTTCGAACTTTCCAATACGGCGAGACTCGGCGCCCGTGAAGGAGCCCTTCTCATGCCCAAACAGTTCGCTCTCCAGGAGGTTGTCCGGGAGCGCGGCACAGTTCACTGCCAGGAACGGTTCGTCGCCGCGGTGGCTGTATTGATAGAGCGCTCGTGCAACCAACTCCTTCCCGGTTCCGCTTTCACCGCGAACCAAAACGGGAACGTCTTGCTTGCTGACTTTCCCGATTGCCTTGAACACGTCCAGCATCGCGGACGAACGTCCAATGAACAACTCGGCCGAATCATCGTCGTGTTGGTCGTTGGCGCTGATGGCGACGGGGACGCTGCTGATCTGCCGTTGCTCAATGGCTTTCTCGACCAGGTCTCGCAACGGTTCCACCGCCAGCGGTTTGGCAACGTAGTCGTAGGCGCCCAATTGCATCGCTTCGATAGCCGTGCCGCTGGCCGCTTCGACGGTCATGAAGATCACGGGAATGCGGCGGTCGAAGTCCTTGATCTCGCAATAGACGGCCAGCCCGTTCTGGTCCGGTAACTGGATGTCCAGCAAAACCGCGTCAAAGGACCCCCGCCGGAGCTTTGCCAGTCCGTCCGCACCCGTCGCGGCGGTTTCGATTTCGGCAATGTTCGATAGCAACCGTTCGGCAAAAGCCAGAACGGTTCGGTCATCATCAATGACAAGTAGTTTAGGCATACGGACCACTCAAGCGACGGGCGTTGAACGTATTTTGTTCTGTAGTGACGGGAAACGAGTTGCGATGCCTGCTGCCATAGGAGATTCCGCACGATCCATCAATATACGGAATGTCAGCCGGATGTCGAATATCCGACGTCAATTTTACGGCGCCCGCGGCAAAAACAGGTCGCGACTGCCGACCGGATGGCATGCACGGTGGCCGCCGGCGTGAGGCTCACGCCGGCGGCCATGAGGGCGGGCCGGCAGCCGGATCCATACCGGCTTTCCGCCGCGCCATCGGGGCGATGGCGTGCCCGGGACCACAAAAAGGCGGTTGCGGAAACGGGTGCGCCGTAGTGCCCTCGGTGACCGACTGCCCTGTCGATCTCCGCTGTCTGGCACTGCCCGGCCGGATCCGTCGTCAACGCCGTGCTCAGCCCTGTGAGGCGTGCGTTTGCACCAACTGGAAGAGTTTGTCGTCGGTCACAGAGATTTCTTCATATTGCCGCTGCAGTTGGGTCTTCAGCGGTTCGTCGTTGATCAGCCGAAGCACCAATTCGTAAGCTTCCTTGATGAAACCCTCTCCCCGTTGGATCTCGACCAGGATCGGATAGGCGTCACCGCCGCTGAGTCGCGCTCGCAGGTCCATCCACAGCCGATGCGTGGTCGCCGCGACGCTGCCACGGTCGTCCGCGTCCGTGCGATCGCCAAGCCATTGCCGAAGCTCTTGGGCGGAGGCCGAACGCTGGTCGGCCAGAGAGCTGAACCACGACGTCAGATCGGAATCTTTGACCAGTTTGGCCGCCTCGCGGAATCCATGGGCGGAATCCACATTGGCGCGGACCAGTTTGTGGACCTTGTCGGCCACGGGGCCATCGGAGGCTTTGGGGGTGCGTTGAGGTTCCATGGGCGGTTTCCCTGGAAAGGGCCAGTGTGAAAAAGGCCAGTGAACGTTGGGGGAGCCGGGGTTGGTTGTTGGAATCGAGTCGCCGGAGGTCGCCGACGTTTGCCGTGTCCCATAGGGACGACGTTCAGCCGATCCGCTATTTTCATTGATTGCCGGTCGAATGACGTGACCGATTCTATTGTTTCGCTGACGTTCTTCTTTCGCCGGCCCGGGGGGTGACGCTGTTCAGCTCGGCTTTGTCTGAAAGCGAGTCACGACGCTCGCCAGAGCGTGGCTTTCCGCCGTGATCGCGAGCGCAGCGATGCAATCGCTATGCCGTGTCGCAACGTCCACCGCCTCGCGTCTTTCGTTCCCGTTGCTCCGTTGAAACCTCCGCGGGCGATGGTGCCGGAGCGCCCGGGAGATCTCCGTCGGCGGCTCTTTCCTGGGGCCAGACTCAAGCCACTCCCAGCGGTCAGACTGTCACAGCGGAAGCTGGATCGAACTTGGTGGTCCGCCAGTTGCATGCCACCGGCGGAAACTGCCCGCGAGGGCACGCGGAAATGCGTCGACAGCCAGGCCTTCGCTGCGAGTTTCCGGGAGACCGGTAAGCCTTTCCGGAGAATTTGGCAAAGCTGTTGCGGCGTGACCGGACTGCCGTGCCGAGCGATGACCAACCAACGGTGGCGAATCGTTCATCGCAGCTGCGCGATCCCCGTTCGGCCTGGTCGGTTTTCGTGCACCGCAAAATGGTGATGCGGGGTTGGAGCCGGCTTGCGCTCCCCGTTGGGCAATCGCTGCGACGGCATAGAATAGAGTGGGGCAGCTTTCGTTTCGCGGTGGCATCGATTACAAGCGACCGAAGGTTGAATAGGGACATCATGAAACGAGACTATGGCGAGCGAACCGCTGCAATCAGCTGAACAGCAGCTTTCCAAGCTGCAATCCGAGGGGCACCAGTCAGAACAACCGGCCGTCGAACGTGACCGCCCGGGGATTCATGTCGTTGGCGTGGGAGCATCCGCGGGCGGATTGGAAGCGCTGGAGGAGTTGTTTTCGGTATTGCCCACAGACAGTGGGATGGCGTTTGTCGTCATCCAACACCTGTCACCGGACTTCAAGAGCCACATGCAGCAATTGCTTGGCCGCAAGACGAAGATGCCGGTGCATCGCGTGGAAAACGGGATGCGGGTCGATTCAAACGCCGTGTACCTGATCCCGCCGCGAAAGGAGATGGTGATTTCCAGCGGCAAGTTGCTGCTAACGGAGAAAGCGACCGATGGCTCGCTTTCCCACCCGATCGACCAGTTTTTCCGATCGCTGGCAAGTGATGTCCAAAAGAAGGCCATCGGGGTGGTGTTGTCCGGAACCGGCAGTGACGGATCCCGCGGCATCCAGCACATCCATGAGGCCGGCGGTTTCGTCTTGGCCCAGGATGCCAACTCGGCTCGGTTTGACGGGATGCCGTTGAGTGCGGCGGCGACCGGGTGTGTCGACGTGGTGGCGGAGCCCGCGGCGATCGCGGAGGCCTTGCTGCGTTACACGCGGGACGGTTGGAACGCCGAGCGGATTGCCGCCAGCACACTGATGGCTGGCCGATCCGAGGGAATCGACCGGATCTTTGAATTGCTGCAGCAGCAACACGGTCTGGATTTTTCCTTTTACAAATCCAGCACGGTTGGGCGGCGGATTCAACGCCGATTGGAACTCTCGCGGTCCAAGTCCATCGAGCAGTACATCGCTCAGATTGAGAACAATCCCGGGGAGATCAATGACCTGTACAAGGATCTGTTGATTGGCGTGACGAAATTCTTTCGTGATCGGGCGGCGTTCGAGACGCTTGAGTCCCAAGTGATTCCCAAGCTGTTTTCAGGAAAAGACAGGCAGGACACGATTCGGGTCTGGGTGGCCGGGTGCGCCTCAGGCGAGGAAGCGTACTCGATCGCCATTTTGATCGACGAGGAAATGCGGCGACGGGGGCAGAACCTGGAGGTCAAGATCTTTGCCACCGACGCCCATCATGGATCGCTGAGCATTGGTGCCAGGGGCGTGTACCCGCCGGATTCGATGTCCGAGATGTCGGCCGATCGCAAGCAGCGTTATTTTCTGCAAAAGCGCGACGGCTACCACGTTCGGTCTGAGTTACGCCGGAACGTGATCTTCGCGCCGCACAATCTGCTGGAAGATGCGCCGTTCACGCAGATGGACCTGGTGACGTGTCGCAACCTGCTGATCTACCTTCAGGCTCCGGCCCAGAAAAAGGCGCTGTCTCTGTTCCACTTTGCCCTGAAGTCCGGGGGGACGCTGTTCCTGGGGCCGAGCGAGACCACCGGCGAGTTGTCGGACGAGTTCGGCGAATTGGACAAACGCTGGCGGATTTACTCCAAACGTCGTGACGTGCGGCTGCCGCTGGAGCCATCGCTGAAAATGAACATGCCCACCGACACGCGGCAGCGCGGTGCCGTCGCCGTGCATCGCGGCGGCGTGGAGAGCGCTCTGCTGGCCACTTACGATGTGCTGCTCGATCGCAAGATGCCGCCGAGCATCCTGGTGGATGAGACCCACGAGATTCTGCACGTCTTCGGCGGCGCGCAACGCTACCTGCAGTACACCAGCGGTCGGCCCAGCAACAACTTGCTCGATTCGATTCTGCCCTCGCTCAAAACGCCGCTGACAGGAGCACTGCAGCACGCCAAACGCAAAGGGGAGTTGGCCCGCTACACCGGGCTGCAGATTTCTACGGACGCCGGTGTCGAAAACCTGCAGTTAACGGTCGAGCCGATCCAGAATCCCGCCAAAGGCATCGACAATCTGCTGGTCGAAATCCATGCGGTAGCCGCCCGAAACGAAAACCCCGTCTCCGAGACGGCCGTCGACGTTGGCAAGCTTTCGCAAGACCGCATCGACCACCTGGAGACGGATCTGCGCTACGCCCAGGAGAACCTGCAGGCGACCATCGAAGAGATGGAAACTTCCAACGAGGAGTTGCAAGCGACCAATGAGGAGCTGACGGCATCCAACGAAGAACTGCAAAGCACCAATGAGGAATTGCACAGCGTCAACGAGGAGCTGTACACGGTCAACGCGGAACACCAACGGCGGGTGGAGGAGCTGACGCAGGCCAACAATGACATGGACAACCTGCTGGCGACCACCCGCGTCGGCGTCATCTTTCTGGATTCGGAATTCTGCATCCGGCGGTTCACCCCGGAAGTCGCTCGCGTGTTCCATCTGGTCCCGCAGGACGTCGGACGCTCGATCAAAGGTTTCGTCCACAACTTGAATTACGGTCGGCTGCTGGAAGACCTGGAAGAGGTTTTCGAATCGCGGGAAGAAAAGGAGGTCAATATTTACGACCGCCAGGGCACGGCGTTCCTGCTGCGAATGTTGCCCTACCGATCGGGTGACGAAGTCGAGGGCGTGGTGCTAACGCTGATCGATGTTCAAAGCCTGGTCGATGCCAGACGCGAGCTGGAAAAGTTTCGCTACATGGCCGAGTCGGCGATGGACCTGTTTGTTCTGGCGGACGCTCGGGGCAAGATGCTGTACGTCAACCCGGTTGTGACAACCTTGCTGGGTTACCAAAGCGACGACCTGGTCGGGCAGTCGCTGGCGGTGATCGACCAGTCGATGAACAACTCCCGTGTCTCGCAAATGCTATCCCAGTGCGAATCCACGGGAATCGCGCCGTTTGAAAGTCGTTTGCGACGCCAGGACGACGAGGAGATTTTCGTCGAGATCTCGGTCAGCTCGGTTTCATTCGGGAGCCAACAGTTTCTGTTCGCCACGATGCGGGATCTCACCGCCCGTCGGCGGGACGAACAACAGTTGCGTTTGCAATACAAGGCGATTGAATCCGCCGTCAACGGGATTCTGATCTGCGACGTTCGCCAACATGATTGCCCGATCATCTATGCCAATCCCGGTTTCTATGAAATGACCGGTTACAGCCCCGAAGAAACGTTGGGCAAGAATTGCCGGTTCCTGCAAGGTGAGCGAACGGACCGTCAGAAAGTTGCCGAACTTCGCGAATCGATTCACGAAGGCAAACGATGCGTCGTCACACTGTTGAATTATCGCAAGGATGGGTCCCCTTTCTGGAACGAGTTGCAATTGACGCCGGTTCATGAAGGTGACGGTACCCTGACGCATTTTGTCGGCGTCCAGCACGACGTGACTGCCCAACGCGAGGCGCAAGAGAAACTCAAACGTGCCAACGAAACGCTGGCAAACAAACAAGCGGCACTCCGCGCGTCGCAGCAACGGGCGTTGGCCGCCAGTGAAACGAAAAGTGAATTCCTGGCGAACATGAGTCACGAATTGAGGACACCGATGACCGCGGTGTTGGGCTTCGCGGACATGCTTCGCGCCGAGACGGACGATTCCAATGCGATCGAGAAGATCGATACGATCACCCGCAACGGCAAGTACCTGCTGTCATTGTTGAACGACATTCTGGATCTGTCGAAGATCGAAGCCGGAAAGCTGGATATCGACAATGAATCTGTCAACGTGGCGCAGGTCATCGAAGATGTGGCCGACCTGATGCACGTTCGGGCCCGTCAGGAAGGCATTCCGCTGATCGTCGAATTCCAATCCGAAGTGCCCCGCGAGGTCACCGCCGATCGAGTTCGGGTGCGACAAATCCTGGTCAACTTGATCGGCAATGCCCTCAAGTTCACCGACGAGGGCGAGGTCCGGGTGACGATCGCGCTGGAGCGAAATTCTGATGCCGAATCGAACGGCAGCGGGGCGGCCGATCTGGTTGTCCGCGTGGCTGATACCGGCATCGGAATGTCCGACGAGCAGCTTCAGGATCTGTTTCAACCCTTCACCCAGGGCAGCCATCGGGCGAAGCGAAAGTATGGCGGCACGGGATTGGGGTTGAGCATCAGCAAGCGACTGGTCGATGCCATGGGCGGCGATATCCAAGTCGAAAGCCGGAAAGGGAACGGTAGCGTCTTCACCTTGCGGTTGCCCGTCACGGCGGAACAACTATCTCAGCTGGTTCGGCCTTCACCCGAACGTCCAGAGCGAACCCAACGCGAATCGACGTTTCGGTTCCCCCAGATTCACGCTCGAGTCCTGTTGGCCGACGACCGTCGTGATATCTGGAGGGTGGTGAAGTACTTCATGGAAAAATGCGGCGCCGAAGTGGTGGTGACCGAAGATGGAAGGCAAGCGGTCGATGCCGCGCGTGCCGCCCGCGAAGAGGGTCACCCGTTCAAGCTGATCCTGATGGACATGCAAATGCCCGTCATGACCGGGAAGGAAGCCGTGATCAAGCTCCGCCAGGACGGCTTCGATGTCCCGATCATTGCACTGACGGCCGACGCGATGGACGGCGAACGAGAAGCGTGCATCGATTTCGGCTGCACCGACTACATCGCCAAACCTGTTGATGGGCGGCGGTTAGTCAAAATGGTTGACCGGCTGATGAGAGAGGGGTCGAACCAAGTTGCGCAAGCCGATGGCGGCTCCTGACGCCAACTCGGCCGCCGTTGAAAAAGTTTCAACGCGGCTGAAAAGATTTCAACGGATCACGCCCGGCGTCGTTGATTTCAGCTTGGATTTCAGCTGGTTCGTTCGCTGAACAGCGCCACCTTGGGTGAACCGCGTGGCGCTAGACGCGGGTTTTTTCGCCTCAACCGGCGGCTGGCGCCTTGCCGCTCATTGTTTTGCATTTCGCGGTTTTTGGGTTGAAGGCGGGGCAGAACCAAGCTTCAAGACAGAGGAGCGAAAGAGCGAAGGCGTCAGCTCTTTTGAGAAGTGTTCGATTCGGTGGTAAGGGTGGGCGGGGTGGACGTCGTCGCGGTGATTGGCACTTCATCATCCTCAATCAGCGGTTCGGACGCGTCAGCGTTGCCCAAACGGTCTTGCCGGAATCGACCCACGCCGACGACCGGGTAAGAGACACCATGATTGGTTTCGATGGGGGCGTGAACTTGACGCATGATAGCATTCCTAAAAAAGTTGCTTGGCAAAGTAAGGTGATGCCTGCAAGCGGTGCAAGGTTCGTGCCGCGCGGCCCGATTTCAAATCCGACGTGCACCGTTTTCGGCGCAGCCAGTTTCACGGCAGGCACGCTGGGGTGCTTTGGGGATTGCACCGGAGAGGACGATCAAGTGATCGAGTCCGTTTTTCCTGAAGACTGCGTGGCGGAATTGGGTGGCTGTTCGCCCGAAAACTCTCCTGCAAATGTGGCAGAGACTTCCTGGGCACCGCATTCGGCGAGTGCCAGTTTGCCGCGAACGGTCAAGTCGCTGATGAATGCGAATTGGTCGCGCATGTCGAACGGGTACGCTTTGACGCGGTACTGCGTTCCCCACGGCTTTTCGCTCAGCATGACCAGCACCGGTTTGTCGTACTCCAGGTAGGCGCTGGTCAGCGCGACATCGCGAAAGGCGGCCCGCAATTCCGCGGCGTCGTGATCGGGTTCGATGAAGAAATCGGCGACGCACATCAGGCTGCGCTCGCCATCGTTGCTGTTGCAGATGTTGTCTTGCCAGATTCGCAGGTGGGGCACGGTGATCACATCGTCGTCCTCGGTTCGCAGCGTCAATGCCCGCAAGCCGACCGCCTGAACTTCTCCGTAGTTGCCTCCGATCTTCACCCAGTCACCCGGCCGATACGGCCGTTCAAAAACGGCGACGGTCCCGGCGATCAGACTGCTCACGTAATCCTTGAACGCGAACCCGATGGCGACGCTGGCACCCCCCGCGATGACCAGGAAATTCTGGAAGGTGACATTGAAGATGATCGGAAAGATCCACAGGATGGCCGCGACCATCACCACCAGGCGAATGATCGGCACGGCTCCCAACAGGTACAGCCGAAGCTGATTGGGGACCTGCTGGGCCAGCCACGGCAGGACGTGGCGGACGACGGTGATGATCAGCCAGGCGCCGCCGGCGATGGCCGCAATCTGCACCAGGCTGATGTCTTTCCAGTCATTGATCAGCTTGACGGCTTGATCGGTATCGGGAACGAGGCTGTCGGCGGCGGCAAGCATGAATTCGAGGCGTGTGTCGGGTCGAGGCGTGTGTCGGAGGGCGGGGAAGCAAACCGGCGTCAAAGCCGATCCATCGGGAATCCCGCATCGTTCAAGGCGCGTCGAATGGTCGGGTAGGCCACGGCGCGACAGCGGAAATGATCGTTCTCCTGCTCCACGAAGCCGTTGTTGATCAAAGCCGTCAACAGATTTGACTCGTCGATGCTGGGAAGCACGGTGTGGACCTGCTCGGCCGTCAGTGTGTCATGCAGCAGCAACGCGTGCAGGGTCAGCAAGGCGGAACCCCGGTGCGATGCAGGCAGATCAAACTCCTCGGGCTCGGTGACCCACAACGTTTGCTCGTCGGGGAACTTCTCTTCACCGCCGTCCTCCGGTTTTGGCCCCAGACGCAGACTGCTTCGCCACAGGTGCCAGGCGATCCAGGGGATGCCGAAGCTTTGGGCCGCCAGCGTGGCCAGGTAGTCCGATTGCGGTGCGCCGTCTTCGTTGGTCGCGAAGATGTCTTTGCCGTCCAGCGAACGCCGGAAGGTGCGAGCTTCCGTTTCGCCGTTCTCGGCCAATTCGCCGAACCAGCCCTGCAGGCGGTCGGTCGTGAATGATTCGAAGGTCACCGGATGGGGCAACGCCAGGTCGGCACCGACGGCCCGGGACAAGAATCCCCAGGCCCAGCTATTGCAACCGACCACGCAGTGCCGGCGGAGCAACGCCAGCCGGTCCAGCAGGCAGCGGACCAGGTCCAGTCCACGTCGGTGCCGAAGGAACCACTGTTCCAGCCGCGGGATGACCAGCACGTGTTCTCCCTGGGCTGCTGCCGATTCGACGGCTGGCAACTCGACGGCTGGCAATTCAGAAGCGTCTCCAGCGGTCAGGATCCGATCGCGCTGCGGTGCGGCGACGACCTCGAACTGTTGCTGTTCGGCCCATTGCTGGACCAGGTTGTTGCGGTCGCAGGGCGGCAGAACGACCAATTGCATCCAATTGGAAGGTTCGGGTTCTTCGATCCAGTCGGCGAACGTCTCCTGCATCTCGCGGAGCAGCGGTCCGCAAGCGGGCGGTGGGACCAGTCGATCCAGGCGGTCGCTGCTTGCCAAGCGGAGTTTGTCGCGGGCGACGAAGGGGTTTTCTTCCTTCCCCCGAACCCTCTGGATCAGCTTGGTCGTCCAGCGTCGCAGCCCCGCTTCAGCGGGCATGCCGGGGTAATCAAAATGACCAAGGGTTCGAAAGGTGCTTGGTGGCCGGTTGGCCATTCCTGCTCCGCCGGTTTGGGGGCATTGGGGGCGGGAAACCGACTTCGCCGCGACGGCGGCTGATTGCCAGAGTCGATCCTTCCCCCGCACACCATAGATCGGCCGGGCACCCTCCGCCACGCTGGCGGGAAATTCGTTATGCTCTGGGGCAGAATCGCCGGCCACGTGGGGCGATTCGAGGGGCTCGAACAGGAGGATTTGAGTCAGGACGGAGCCGGAGCATCGATCCCGAATCTCGCTTGGCACGGACCTTGCGTTCGTCGGCAGCGGCGGGAATGGCCGGGAAGTTTTGACGCTTCTCAGACGCCCGTTGGAAACAATCGTCCGTTGTGGTTGATCGCTGACCACTGATCGGGCGATTAGCAACCATCGCGGATTGGCTATGACGAAGAGGGAAAGTCGATTGAACGAATCACAACGAATTCGCTTCTCTGAGGCTCTGCAGCGAGTCGCGGGGGACGAAGAAATGCTGATCATGTTGGCAGAGATTGCCTCCGAGGACGGACCGGAAATGCTCGCTCGCCTGGACGAACAGGTGAAAGCGGAGAGCTGTGTCGAGGCCGCCAAGACGGCTCACGCCCTGAAGGGATTGCTCAGCGGGTTTGAGGCCGGTGAACCGACGTCGCATCTGCAACGGCTGATCGAGGCTTGTCGGGGGGGCCGCCGGGCGGAAGCAAAGGCCATCTGGAATGACATTTCTCCTGCGATAGAATCACTGCTGGAAGAGATCGCGGCCTTGGGCCAGGTGAACGCGACCTGAATCCCTCCAGGGCCGGAATTCCTCTGGGACCTGATCCGTCTGGAATTGGGGGCCGGGTTTCCAGTTCCGTCGCATTGCGAGTCTCGCCACCAACGGATCACCGACCGGGCTGTCGAATTCGGCTGCCCGGTCAATTGCCCAGCAGGCCGTGGCTCTGCATGCCACGGCTCTGCGGAATCCGCCAGGTCAGATTTCCAGAGACTCGCCCGAGTCTGAGTGGTGAGAAATCCCGGGGCCGAAACTGGCACCGTTTGGCAGGCGAGCGGCGGCCCGATCCGGTTGCGCGTTGTCAGTAAGTCACATCACGGCGGTCGAATGACGAAGCACTCGTCCTGTTCACCGGATCGGGAAGATCCTGCCCCCTGTTTGATCGTCGGCGTGGGTGCCAGCGGGGACGGGTCGGAATCGCTGTGCCGATTGCTGAAGGCACTTTCCGGCAACCCGCATGCTGCCTTGATCATCGCCCAACCCGGCGGAGCGGAAGGCGGCGAATTGGACGTGCAGCGTTTGCGGGAATCCACCCGGCTTCCCGTCGAAGTCGTTTCGGGGACCACAAAGCTGGCTGCCGGTCACGTCTATTTGGCGCCTCGGGAAACATGTCTGGAAGTTTTTGGATCGGCGGTTCGCATCGCGGAGCCCGACGATGGCTTGGCGATTCAGCCGATCGACTTTTTGTTCCAGTCGTTGGCCGCCCAGACCGATTTGGAAACGATCGGGATCATCCTGTCCGGCTCAGGCACCGACGGCACGATTGGGCTGAAAGCGATCAGCGACGCCGGCGGGATGACGTTCGCGCAGGACTCCGAGTCCGCCAGGTTCGACAGCATGCCCCGCAGCGCGGCGACGTTGGGCGTGGCCGATCACGTGCTGGCTCCGGAGCAGATTGCCGGCGAACTGACCCGCTACATCGACTACCTGGAACGTCTCCACGACGAACAATCCGACGAGTCCTTGCAGCGACAGATTCGCGATGCGATTCCGGCGATCGCCGACGCGCTGACCCAGCATTCGGAACACCGGTTCGAACATTACAACCCGGGGACGCTCGTACGCCGGATTCAGCGGCGGATGCAGGTTTCCAAAACCGAACAGGTTTCCGACTACGTCGGTCGGGTCTACGACGACCCGGAAGAGGCGGGGCAATTGTTCCGGGACCTGTTGATCGGAGTGACGGCGTTCTTTCGTGACCCCCAGGCATTCGATGCGCTCGCCAAAGAGGTGCTCCAGCCGCTGTTCACTCGACGGCGGGCTGAGGAGACCGTGCGGATCTGGGTCCCGGGCTGTGCGACCGGCGAGGAAGCCTACAGCATTGCGATGTTGTGCAGTGAGGTCACCGAGGGCCTGTCGGCCGCGCCACAGGTCCAGATCTTTGCCACCGACATCGACGAAAAGGCGCTGCGCATCGCCCGTCAGGGACAGTATCCCGCTGGCATCCGGGACCAGCTTTCGCCAGCAAGGTTGGATCGATTCTTCTTGGCCCGGGGCAACCGGTTTCACGTCGTTCCGGAGATTCGCGAGAAGGTTCTGTTTTCGCCGCACAATTTGATCAGCGACCCACCGCTGTGTCGTCAGGATTTGATTTCCTGTCGGAACCTGCTGATCTACTTGGGACCGCACCTGCAGAAGAAGTTGATCTCCGTTTTCCACTACGCGCTCCGTCCGAAAGGGTTTCTGTTTCTCGGTCCCAGCGAAACTCTGACGTCACATCCCGAACTGTTTCGGCCGATCAACCGCAAGCATCGCATTTCGCAGCGACGGTCGGTGGGGATACGGTCGGAGAAGACGCGGTCCGGCGGAGCGTCCCTGCCGGAACCGGTCCAGCAAGTCATCAGCGGCCAGGATGACGACCTGGTCGAAGTGATGCAGCGGATCAACCTGGATGAATTTGCCCCCAAGACGGCAGTGGTGGATGAAGCGGGGCAGATCCTGTGCGCGTCGGCCGGTATGAACAAGTACCTGACCGTCGCCAGCGGATCGTTCGAAAACAATGTGATCAAGATGGCGCCCCGCGGGTTGAGGACGGGGCTGCGGAGCACGCTGCGCGAGGCTGCCAGGACGTCGCGACGCGCGGTCCAGGAGAATCTTCGTGTGCACCTCCAGGAGGGTGTCCAGCAAGTCATGATCACCGCTCAACCGATGCCCCGGCTGGGCGAAGAAAGTCCTCTGTTCCTGATCGTCTTTCAGGACGTCGGCACCCCAGAGCGGCTGGACGCATCGGGCACAACTTCCCAGGACGGCTCCACCTCGTTGGACGCCGAGGATTTGGTGGAAAAGTTGGAGCTGGAGTTGGCTTCGACCCGGATGGAGCTGAACCAATCGATGCGTGAGATGGAATCAGCCAATGAAGAGTTGAAGTCATCGAACGAAGAATTGCTGTCGATGAACGAGGAGCTGCAGTCGGCCAACGAGGAGATTCGTTCGGGAACCGATGCGCTTTCGGAGGCGAATACCAATCTGGTCAACTTGTTGCGCAGCACGCAGGTTGCCACGATCTTTGTCGACAACGATTGGACCATCCGCAGCTTCACGCCGGCGGCGGCCGAGGTCTACGACATCATTCCAACCGACATCGGACGACCGCTTTCCATTTTTGTGCCCAAAGCGGACGCCATGCCGCCGCTTCCACCCATCAATTCGGTCAGCGCGAAGCGCCCGCAGGAGGACACGGTGCAATTGCACTCGGGCAAATGGATGCTGCGACGCGTGCTTCCCTACCAGTCCGGCGATGATGAAACCAACGGCCTGGTGGTGACGTTCATCGACATCACCGACCGCAAACGTGCCGAAGATGCGGTCGCCGCGCGGGAAGCGGATTTGAAAGCCGAACGGAGCAAACTGGTCGAAGCGATGGAGGCCGTGCAGTCGGCACGACACCGCCTGCGGGTGTTGTTTGACCAGAGCTACTACTGGAAAGGCATCCTGGATCTCGAGGGCGTGTTGACCGACGTCAACGAGATCGCCTTGAAAACCTTTGGCGTCGCGCGGGAGCAGACCGTCGGACAATTTTTTTGGGACATGCCGTGGTGGCGGGAGGTCCCGGGCGTCGCCGAGCGGTTGCAAGCCGGTTTCCAGCAGGTACTCGCCGGAGGCCAGTATCGAGAAGAGTTGCCATTCCGGGGAACCGACGGCAGCGAGCGGATCTGCGACTTCATCTACACGCCGGGCCTGGACGACGATGGACGGCTGCTATTCATCGTGGCGACCGGGGCCGACGTCACCGAGCGGCACCGTGCCCGTTTGGAACTTCGTGAATCCGAAGCCCGCTTGCAGTTGGGGATCGATGTCGCCGACGTGGCGTTGGGACGGATTGACTACACGAGGAACCAGATTCACCTGTCGCCGGCGGCCGCCCGGATGTATGGCTTTGGCGAGCAGGAGATCACCGTCAGCCGCGAACAGGTGCACGAGCGGTTTCACCCTGATGATCGCCATCACGTTGAAGACGAAATCGACGCGCTGGTGCAAGGCGATCGACGCGGTGATCGCATTGCGTGCGTCCACCGGATCGTCTTGCCCGATGGGCATGTCCGTTGGCTGGATGTGCGCAAGCAGATCTTCTTTGAGGTCGGAAACTCGGGCGCCATGCCGGTCCGCGGGTTGATCGCGGCACGCGACATCACCAGCGAAAAAAACCACACGCGTGAGTTGGAGGAAAATCGTCGGCGTCTGGAGATGGCGATGTCATCAGCGGATATGGCGGCATTCGAATGGACACCGGAAACCGATCAAGTGCTGGTCGATGGCAACTTTTTACGGATGATGGGATTGCCGTCGATCGATGCCGATGAGTCCTCGCCTTCGATCGCCGGGCAAAGCGTGATCGACCTGATCTTGCCCGAAGACCTGCCAGCCGTTGAACGGGCGTTGGAAGAAACCCTGGACAACGGCACGGAATACCGGTGTGATTTCCGCATCCGCCGTCCCGATGGCCAGGTTCGGTGGATCTGCGGGCGCGGGCAACGCGTTTGCAGCGACGGCCAAACCCGGCTCTCGGGATTGAACTGGGACATCACCGAATCCAAAGAGCAGGAACGCCGAATCCGTGCCGGCGAGGCGCGCCTCCGGCTGGCGCTCGGCGCTGCAGCGTTGGAGTTGTGGCAGTGGAACATTCAAGAGGACCGCTGGTATTGGTCCGGCGAATTGCCCGATGACGTGACATCGATGGAATCGGCCGGCTCTCTGGCGGACTACTTGCGGGCGGTGCACCCGGATGACCGGGACCGCGTGGAGCATCGCCTGCGTGACTGCCTGGATAGCCACAAGCCGTATCGCACCGAATATCGAATCAAGCGGAAGGGCGAGTACCGTTGGGTTCTGGCAATGGCACACGTCAGCGTCGAAGATGAAGATTCACCGGTCCAGATGATCGGCGTGGAACTGGACATCACCGACCGCAAGACGTCGGAATTGAAATTGGAAACGGCGCGGCGGCAGGCTGAAAACGCCAACGCTTCCAAAAGCGCTTTCCTGGCCAACATGAGCCACGAGATTCGGACCCCGATGACGTCGATCCTGGGCTACACCGACTTGGTGTTGGACCAGGTGCACGATCGTGAGGTCATCGACAACTTGCAGACGATCCGCCGCAACGGAACCTTCCTGCTGGATATCATCAACGACATTCTCGATCTGTCCAAGATCGAAGCGGGTAAGTTGGAAGTCACACGGGAAAGTTTCGAACCGACCAAGCTGGTCGCCGACGTGCAGTCGATCATGAACGTTCGCGCCCAGGAAAAGGACCTGCAGCTGAATGTCCGCTACGACGGAAAACTGCCTCAACGCATCGAGAGTGATCCGAAGCGATTGAAACAGATCCTGGTCAACCTGGTGGGCAATGCCATCAAGTTCACCAAGGAGGGCCACGTCGAAATCGTGGTGCAATATCATCCGGAGGGAGAGTCCATCGATCTGTCCGAGATGGAATCGAATCATGGGCCAAACGCACTGAAGTGCACCGGTCCGGTCATTCAGATCGACGTGATTGATACCGGAATCGGAATCAGCGAGGATCAGAAGCGAAGGCTTTTCAATCCTTTTTCTCAAGGAGATGCCAGGATCGATCGCGATTTCGGAGGCACCGGGCTGGGCCTGGCGATCAGCCAGCGATTGGCCAAGGCGCTCGGCGGGACCATCCGTTGCAAAAGTCGTCGCGGCCACGGAAGTCGGTTCATTTGTTTGATCGATGCGGGCGACGTGGATGACGTTTCATTGATTGACCCCAAGCCGCCTTCCAGCATCCAGCCACCGTCGACCGCCGGGACCAAGATCAAGCTGGATTGCCACATGCTGGTCGTGGACGACCGCCGCGATATCCGCTTTCTCAGCGAACGTTTGCTAAAGAAGGCGGGTGCTACGGTGACCCAAGCCGTTGATGGGATCGATGCCATCGAAAAACTGGAAGCGGCGATCCGGCAAGGCGAACCTTTCGACGGCATCTTGCTGGACATGCAGATGCCTCGGCTGGACGGTTATCGCACCGCGGTCAAGCTCCGCGAAATGGGCTTCGACGGACCGATCATCGCGTTGACGGCCGAAGCCATGGATGGCGATTCGAATCGATGCATCGATAGCGGCTGCAACGACTACCTCAGCAAGCCGATCGATGCCGGAAAGCTGTTAGAACTCGTCGACCGGCTGGTCAACTAGGTCGTTTTCGCCCGCAATCAAAAACACCGTGATTCGCAGTGCAATGAGCGGCGAGGCGCTAGCCGCCGGTTGATGCGAGAATGCCCGCTGCTAGCGCAACGCGGCTCACACAAAGTGGCGATGTGTAACTAACGGTGCATCCGTCGCTGGCTACTTTGAGGTAGCCACACCCCCCAGAGCTTGATTGGTCGCCGACCAGCGTGGGCGATCGGCGGTCAGTCTGGCGGTTCCCCTCGGCCGGCTGGTTCGGGCTGGTGGCCGACATGAGTCGGCGAATCACGGGGCGGAAACGAAAACGGTTTTCGGCGGACTGCCGTGCGTTCGCGGCCCCGGACTTGCAACCCAAACGACTGGCTCACCGCCGTGGCGATCGTTGCATCGATCAATTCGTCAGTGGCTCCTGTCGCCAGCGGACCGAGCCCAGGAGATTCAGAAATGCGGTCGTGCATCGCCATGTTCCGATGCGCAGATTGTCCGCAGCGATGTTGACTGCATCAATTTCTTAATCATTGAGAGGAGAAGCTTTCGCCCCGCCAGAGATTTGGAGTCCCGCCATGCAAGAAGAAGCCCAACAGAAATACACCAAGCCCGAATTGCGAAACCAGATCAAGAACGACCTGATGCGAAGTGACAAAGGTGGCCGCTCGGGCGAATGGTCCGCTCGGAAGTCCCAACTGCTGGTCCAGGAGTATGAAAGACGCGGGGGGGGATACAAGCAAGATCAGAAAGACGAAGACGCCAAAAACTTGCAGTCTTGGACTCGGCAGGACTGGCAAACGAATGAAGGTTCCGCAAGAGCCGACCAGGGGTCTCAGATGAAACGCTACTTGCCGGAAAAAGCCTGGGACTTGATGAGCGACGAAGAGAAACGTCGCGCTAACGAAACGAAACAGGAAGGAGATCGGGACGGGAATCAGTACGTCCAGAACACACCGGCGGCGGAGGGCGCGCGTGCTTACGCGGAACACGGCGATGCAAGCCACTTGAACGAGGGTCAGCTCAAGCGACTCAATCGTGACGAATTGCAAAAGGTCGCTCGTGAAGAGGATCTTGACCATCGCTCTACGATGAACAAAGACCAGCTTGCCGAGAACCTTCACGACAAGTTTCAGGACGATCCGGAGTCAATGACCCGGGACCAGTTGTACGAAGAAGCGAAGCACCGCGGCATCAAGGGCCGCAGCAAACTGCTCAAGGCGGACCTGGTCAAGGCGGTCCGACAAGCTCGTTCCGAATCATCGACACGGTGATTTGCAGTGCCATGAGCGGCAAGGCGTTAGCCGCCGGTTGAGGCGAGAAAATCCACGCCTAGCCTTCGACTGAAAACGAGTAGCTACGCTCGCCAGAGCGTGGCTTTCCCCCGCGATCGCGACGGCAGCCACGCGGTTAGCGAGTTTTGAGACAGTGGCTGGCGTCACGCAGTTCATGGAAAGTAACGCTGTCGCGCTCACAACTGGAACGTCTGTCACGAAGCTTCGCAATCGTCGTCGCGATTCAAGCGGCAAGCCATACCAACACTCGCACCTTTTCTTTCGGAGCAAATTGGAACATGGGATCGACCACTTCCCAAACCCCCCCGCGGCCGGCCAGCGGAACCGGCGACTGGCAGCGTTACGGCGAACATCGGGGTCGTGTGCTTCATCGCGAACGGGTCGCGCACCACGTCAACCTGTACATCGTCGAAAAGCCCGAGGGGTTTGATTTTCGCCCCGGGCAAGCCGTGGAGCTTGCGATCGACGAACAGGGTTGGCGGGAACGGAAGCGACCGTTCACCTTGACCAGTTTGCCGTCCAATCCCCGGCTGGAATTCATCGTGAAGACTTATCCGACCGATGAGAATCCGGAGCACGACGGCGTCACCGAACATCTGGGCCGCGACATCGTCGTCGGTGATCGATTGATCTTCAGCGATGCCTGGGGTGCGATTGAATACAACGGTCCGGGAACCTTCATCGCCGGTGGCGCCGGCATCACGCCGTTCATCGCCATCCTCCGCCAATTGGAGCAACGCAAAGAATTGGCCGGCAATCGGCTTTTTTTCAGCAACCGTCGGGCTGAGGATGTCATTCTGCAGGGCGAGCTCTTTCGGATGTTGGGCACGCAGGTCGTGTGCACGCTGACGCAAGAACGACACCGGGATTACGAACACGGCCGCATCGACGCGGAGTGGTTGCGAAACCGCATTGACGACTTTGCTCAGCCCTTCTACCTGTGTGGTCCGCCCGGCATGGTGAAGTCACTGCGTCGCCAGTTGGCGGACTTGGGAGCGGACCCCCAATCCTTGGTGTTTGAAGAGGGCGGCTGAGTCGCGGGTAGCCACCGTCACCCGGCGGTGGGCACGCATTCGAGCCGACGGCATCAGCCGCGGGATCCGGGTCTCTCGAAATGTCGATTGAGTAGGTCAGGCTGTGCCTGACTGTTGATTTCGTCCACCCAACAGTCAATACGATTCAGACCGTCGGTCAAAGTTCCGCATGGTGTCAGCCGAAGGCGGACGCGGAGTGTCGGGCCCAGGTATTCCAGGCCAGGGATTCCAGGCCAGGAATGCCACGCAGAGCCACCTGATCCGATCGCATTGTGGCTTTAACCGTTAGCCAAATGCTGATCCGTCTGCAACGGCGGGCTGAAATGGCAAACGCGTAGATCGGTCACCCGCAATTGCGCGCTCTCAACGCAGAAGCCGAGTGCGCCCCGGTGGAACGTCTGGTCGGCCAGCGACAACAGCACGCGATGCCCCAGCGACAACTCGATGTAGCTGCCATACACCAGCAACTGCAGGTCAACTTTGCCTCGGGATTCCGGTTCCCAGTAGCCGGCTTGCAGGGTTCGAAATTGCATCATCTCTTCACCGCTTCCGGCGGGGCCGCTGCCCCAGGCACGGAGTTGCGCGACGCCTTTGAAAAGGTCCAGCGAAACGTAGTAGCCGTCGTGTGATTCGCGATCGACGCGGAACACCAGCCCGCATTTTCCCTCATTGAGCATTTCCAGGGATGCTCGCATGCGAAACGACTCGAAGTCGCTGTCAAATGCAAACGCTTGGAAGCCGGATTCGCACTCCAAATGCATGGCGTTTTCGTTGATCCGCTGATAGTTGCCCGGCAGCAAGTCCTTCAGGCAGGACAAGTGGCTCACATCGGCAGGACCCTTGATTTGGGCTTCGAAGCCTTCGAAAGATTTGACTCGCAGTTGTCCCGCTTCGGATCGGAACAACCGTTTCGGTGGCGGCATCAGATTGTGGGTCATGCGATCCAGTCCGCTCGGTGTGAAGAAGCTCCACAACAGCAACCCCTGGTCATCCTGGCAGACACGGCCTGCGTAATTGCCGCCGGCCAACAGCACATTGTCTGCGTAGGTCCGCCAAGGCTTCTCGAGCGTCTCGGTATGCCAGTAGCGAATCTTTGCGTCTTCGCGCATGCTACCGATCAGGTAGTAGTCACCATCCAGTTTGATCAGGTTGGGGACTTCGACGTCGTCATACAGTCCCGGATGGTGCAGCGGGGGGCGGACTTCGAAGTGGTTCGGCTTGGTTTCCTCCATGACGCCGACGCATCCCCTTCGAACGATCGGCCCGGTGTTGACGCGCCCCGCGGCGAGCAACCACCCTTTCCCGTTCTCGTTGTAGAAGAACGGGTCTCGCCAAGAGACCAGGTGCCGGCCTTCGTCCGCTTCGGCTTCGTAGTACTTGCGGTCCGGACTGAGCGGGAAACAGCTTTCCGGATCGTAGTCGAATGGCGGTTGGGGAGGACGCCCCGGAAGTTGGTAGGGCAGCGTCGTGCGGCGATCTTGCCAGGATACGGGGGCTTTCCGCCAACGATACAGGTCGTCGCTTTCGGCCATCCCGATGCGTTGCTTCAGCCCGTGGTCGCGTCGCGAAAGGCCGGTGTAGAACATTCGCCAGGCGCCGGTGCGATGGGGATGCGGTGTGACGTGCACCGTCCACAGCATGGAATCATCCCAACTGCCGGGATCCCCCAGGAACAACGCATTCTCCACCCGCCGCCAGTCGAAGCAGTTGTTGCTGACCGCGTGAGCGACGAAGTCATGGTTGGGGAGGACCAAGTGAAACAGATGGTAGATCCCGTCGTGATAGATGACGTCGACGTCGCCCAGCGTCTTGCGGGATCCGGCGGTTTCGGTGTACATGGTGGCAATCTTGCATTCGGAATCGGGGGAGCGAACGACCGCGTCTTGGGTGTTCACTTTCAGTGACAGTGTATTTTGCCGCCCATCGGTCGGTGCGGCGGTCTTGCCGATCGCATCGGAACTGGGACGTCGGCCGTTGTCCCATCGGCCGTTGTCCCATGGAAAAACACCGCCGTGGCGTCTTTCGAGGGGATCACGGTGCGCGACTGGTCGACTGGTCGACTGGTCAACTGGGCAGTGGCGACGTCGACGCCGGCGGTCGCTCAAGTCGGATGCTACCCCATTCGGAACGTCCAGGGCGAGGTGGTTCCCGTCGACCAGTCGCCTGGCCCACGCACGGTTGCCGTTCACACACGGCCGCCTTTCACACACGAATGTCCGATTCACGGAGCGGCAGGGCGTCCGCGGCGGATTGCCGCGACCTTTGAGATGCCGGGCCGGCACCCCCGTCTCGCAGGTGTTGGCAACGTCGCTACGATGGGTTGAGTCGCTACGATGGGTTGACTTGCATGGGCGGTCGACGCGGGCCAGCGAAGCAGCCATGCCGCCCGATCGCCGTTCGTTTTCCACCTGCATCCCGTTTTCCTTCGTGACGTGGACTCATGACCCAGAAAAAGAAAGTTGTCGTCGTCGGTGGGGGGTTTGCTGGGATGCACGCGGCGAAACAGCTGGGGAAATCGCGCGATTGCGATGTGATCATCATCGACCGCCGCAATCACCACCTGTTTCAGCCGTTGCTGTATCAAGTCGCGATGGCCGGTTTGGATCCGTCCGATATCGCCTCGCCAATTCGTTCGATGTTGAATCGCTACAGCAACATCTCCACCCTACTCGGTGAAGTCACTCGAATCGACACCGATAAGCAGATCGTGCACAGCGACGTGGGAGAACTGCCTTACGACTATCTGGTCGTCGCTTGTGGCGCGATGCATCACTATTTCGGTCACGATGAATGGGAAGCGTTCGCGCCCGGGCTGAAGAACATCCCGCAAGCGACGGAGATTCGCCGACGTGTCTTGATGGCGTTCGAATCGGCCGAGCGAACCAACGACAAGCGGCAGCAAGATTGTTGGTTGACGTTCGTGCTCGTTGGCGGCGGACCCACCGGGGTTGAGCTGGCCGGGGCGATCGCGGAAATGGCGAAGAACACGTTGAAACGCGACTTCAAAACGATCGATGCCAGTCTGGCAAGAGTGATTGTGGTGCAGAGCGGAGACCGCATCCTGAATCAATTCCCCGAACCTCTCTCCGAGTACGCCAAGGGGGCGTTGGAAAGTCTGGGCGTCGAGGTGCGGTTGGGCGATCGCGTCACCCACGTCGATGCCCAGGGGGTCTGGCTGGGGGACGAGCGGATCGAAGCCTACACGGTGATTTGGGCTGCGGGAGTCAAGGCGAATCCGATTGGAAAAACGCTGGGAACCGAAACCGATCGTGCCGGTCGAGTGGTCGTGGAAAGTGATTTGTCGATCCCCGGCCATCCCGAGGTGTTCGTCATTGGGGACTTGGCCGCCGCCAAGGATTCGCAGGGCAATCCGTTGCCAGGTTTGGCGCCGGTTGCGATGCAGGAGGGAAGCTATGTCGGAAAGCTGATCCGGCAGAAGGCCTCGGGTGATTCAAGTCACACACAAAAACCGTTTGAGTACCGCGACAAAGGCCAGATGGCGACGATCGGCCGCCGCCGGGCGGTGCTGCAAAGCGGCGGCATGACCATGAAGGGCACGCTGGCCTGGTTGGGATGGCTGTTCGTGCACATTGTCTACCTGAACGGTTTTCGAAACCGGATGTTCGTCTTCTTTTCCTGGGCCTGGTCTTACGTGACGTTTGCCCGAGGGGCTCGCCTGATCGTACCCAAGACGTGGCAGATCACCGGTGAAGAGTCACAGGTTCACCCGGACGCGCCGCTCCCAGTCGCCGCGGGCGGTGCGTCCTCGGAAGGACGTGAACCCTCGGCCTCCTGAGCCAGGTTGACTGAGGCCGAGCTGACCGAGGCTGAGCTGACTGCTGATGGAGCGACGACGCCATCGCCGCTTTGCTTCCGCGGTCGATCTTCGGCGTCATGAACAGGTTCGGCGACGAGCGGCCGATTCTGTGCCTCGGCCAAGGCTTCGGAGAACACGTGCTCGATCGCCAAGATTAGCACGACCGCGATCAGGATGACGCTGGCGGTATTCCAAATTCGTTTCATGGCAGTTGGGCTTGTAAAAGACAACACGTTGTTCACAGTCGCCGCACTTTTCGGAACGTGGGATTGGCAGCGCCGCCACTCTCAGGCGATCGTCGCGACGTCGACTTCGCCATGAACCAAACATTTCGCCTCCGGCTGACGCGGCACCATTACGGTCGACTCGGAACACGAAACCCTCAAAGTTCCAGCGGAGGTTGGCAAACGCCGTGCCGCGACAGCCGTTCGCTCCCGTTTTCCCCGGTGCCCCCGCCCACAGGCGATCGTTCCTTGTCCTATCGGCTTGATGTCGGCCTTGGTCGTTCTTCGCCCAGGTCGTCCGCTCGCACGCCATTGCGGTGAACTGCCGCGGCCGGCCTTCTCAGGAAATCGATCCGACTTTGACGATTGGAGACCGCGTGGATCGGAATTCTCTCTCTGCTGCACCGCACAAGTGGAATCGGCGTGATTGTTGCTACCTCTTGTCATCACTGCGTGTGATCGCAGTCAATCTGTGCTCTTGTCTCTGCCGGTCATCTGGCGGTGGCTAAACAGCCGCCGTGATGGAAGGAGCCCGCAGAGATCAATCATCAATCACCCGATGGTGGAGGACTTGGCTATGCCAGAGTGGAGCGACAAAGACAAGCGTCAATACGAGCACATCAAATCCAGTGCGGAATCGCGTGGTCGGTCGACCGAGCGTGCGGAGGAAATCGCCAGCCGGACCGTGAATAAACAGCGGCGAGAAGAAGGGCGCACCCCACAGCAGACCACCCAGGGCACCGGAAACCCGAACACACCGTACGAAGACCGAACGGTGGAAGAATTGCACTCGCTGGCGAGCGAGATGCAGATTGAAGGACGCAGCGATATGAACAAGCAACAACTGATCGACGCACTGCGTGCCAAGCAATGATCGTTCTCTTTCGACCCCGTTCCAGCCCCGGAGTACAGCAGGCCGATGACCCATCGTAAAGCAATCGTCACAGGCGGTAGTACCGGTATCGGTCGTGCAACAGCGGTCGCCTTGGCGAAATCAGGCCACGACGTCGCGATCACCTACGCATCGAGCGAGGATGAAGCATCAGAGACCGCTCGCCGAGTGGAACAGGCGGGGGCGAAGTGTTTCGTGTATCGCTTGGATCTGTCCGAACCAACCACGGCGTCCGACTGCGTCGATGCGATGGCGAAAGATCTGGGCGGGCTGGACGTATTGGTCAGCAACGCCGGCATGATGGTCTCGCAGAAAGTGCCCTCGGTTGATCTGGAAACCGCGAATCGGATTTTCAACGTCAACGCCTTCGGTGCCATGATGGTGATCCAACGAGCGATCAAACATCTGCTGCCGGAAGGCATGGACGGCCCGCCACGCGACACCGCCGGACGAATCATCGTTGTCACCAGTGTGCATGAGACGATCGCCAACCCCACCGATACGTTGTACACGATGACCAAACATGCACTCGGCGGGATGGTGAAATGTCTGGCTTTGGACCTGTCACCGAAGAACGTGACGGTCAACTCCGTTGCTCCCGGTGAAATTGCAACGCCAATGAATGACATGCAGGCGGAGGATTTTGATGATCAACCCCGGCCAGCCATTCCCGTTCGACGACCCGGGCACCCTGACGAAGTCGCCTGGGTGATCGATTTCCTGGCCAGCCCTCGAAGCGGATTTGTCACCGGGACCTGTTGGCCCGTCGATGGCGGATTCGAGGTCGCTGCCCCGTTGGCTTCCAGCGGCTACCGCGAGACCTACTTGAAAACCTGATTCCCACCTCCCCGGTGATGACGTCTTGGTTCGCTGCTGATCCCAGTCGGACGATTCGAGATGTCCACCCTGTCATGAACCGGTCGAAAGTGGTTGCGGTTCCTTGCGATCGCCAGTCGAGAGGATTGCAGGAGAGTGCGTTGCAATCGAGAGCTTTGCATGCCAGCAGCCCGGCCGGGTTCATTCATCATTGACCCGATTCCCCCACGAATGAAAATCGAGAGTTCCGACATGCGATATCGAACCCTTCCCCATTTCATTTTTCCCACCCGTTCGTCCGGGACTTCCAGGGCGCGGCGAAGCATCGGTTGCGGTGTCCTCACGCTGGCAACGATCGGAATGCTGCCCGCAGCCGGAGGAAACTTTGCGACCGCGGAAGACACCACGGTGGCCGCCAGTGAGAAGCGCACCGCGAAGGACGACACCGCGAAGGACGACACCGCGAAGGACGACCTTGCGGAGGTCATCCGGGCGGACATCGACGATGCCGAATCGCTGAGCGTCGATGAAATCACCGTCGGCAGTGAAGACGGCTTGGTCACGCTTTCGGGCACCGTGGCGAGCTTGATGGATAAGCGGCGAGCCGCTGACGTCGCCAAACGTGTGCGTGGCGTTCAGGCCGTTCTGAATGAAATCATCGTCCAGCCCACTTCGCGGTCCGACGCGGATATCCGCGAAGATGTCGTTTCGCGGATGAAAACCAACGACAGCCTGGAAAAGCTGGAAATCGTCGCGGCGGTCAACGGCGGTGAGGTGGCGTTAACCGGCAAAGTCGACTCGTTGGCCGAAAAACGCGTTGCCGAAAGGGCGGCCGCGGGGGTTCGCGGCGTCACTTCGGTTGCCAATCAACTGACCGTGCGTTTGGACCCGGACCGCTCCGATCAAGAGCTACGTGAGGAAGTCAATGCTCTGATCATTCAAAGCGTTTACCTGGACGACTTGAACATCGACGTCAACGTCAAAGACGCGGTGGTGACTTTGGCGGGCAAGGTGCATTCCGCGGCGCAGAAAGAGCGTTTGGAAGCGGTGGCGGAGATCTGGGGTGTTCAAAAGGTCGACGTGGAAGGAGTGGAGGTCCAACCCGACTCGGTCGACCAGACCGTTCGCAAACGTCGTTACGCCGATGTCAGCGACCAGCAAATCTCCCAGGCCATCCGGCGGTCCCTGTCGAACCATCCGATCGCGTTTTCCGCGGTTGATCAGATCCAGCCGGAAGTCCACGATGGCGTCGTCACGTTGCAGGGCACCGTTTCCAGACTGCGTGTCAAGGAGATCGCGGAACGGCTGGCGATGGATGTTGTTGGCGTGCATCGCGTGGTCAATGAACTGGAGGTCCAGTACGACCAGACGCCCTATTCGGATGCCGAGATCATCGACCTGACTCAAAAGGCATTGGAGCTAAGCCCTTATTTGTACCGTCGCGATTTCCGCGTGCACTGCAACCGGGCCCACGTGACACTTTACGGTGCCGTCGAAAGTCAATTGGAGAAGGAAATTGCCGGGTGGATCGCCGGGGGCATCCCGAGCGTCGTGCACGTCAACAACGTGTTGGCCGTCGAGAAGCCGCAGAAAGACAAGAGCGACGAACAAATCAAGCAAGACCTGCAACGCAAGCTCAAGTACTCGTTTTATGACAAGGCGGACAGGATCCAGGTGCGGGTTGTCGATGGTGTCGCCATCCTGTCCGGAACCGTTGACACGTGGCGGCAGTGGCAGATGGCGTTGGATCTTGCCATCGAAGCGGGTTCCAGGACGCCCCACAACATGATCGATGTGCGATTTCATCCGCCGCACGGTGCTTCGGACGCGTTCGTGCCGCGGTGAGCCCGCGAGAATGCGGGCGGTCCGACTTTGCCCGCTGTCGCCAGTTTGGCTGCCGTCGCCAGTCGCTTCCAGTCGGATTCGAACGATAGGTCGACCGACCTTCAGGACGCGATGGGGTGTACCGGTGCATAGAATGGGACATGAGCAGCCCGAGCGAACTGACCGATTCACACCCGTCGGCTGAGCAGCCAGAATCACGTCGCAATTCGGACCGTCGTCGGCGGGTGTTGTTGACCGGAGCGACCGGCTACGTCGGTGGTCGATTGCGCCGCGAGCTCGAATCCCGAGGCGTTGATCTACGCTGCATGGCTCGGCGGCCGGAGAATCTGGTCGGGCGCGTCGACGGAAAGACTCAGGTCGTTCAGGGAGACGTGTTGGCGCCGGAAACGCTGGAGGGAGTGTTCGACGGAATCGACACAGCCTACTACCTAATTCACTCGATGGGTGTGGGAGAAGGGTTCGAAGCGGACGATCGCCGGGCCGCGGAGAACTTTGCACACGCGGCGTGGCGTGCCGGCGTTCGGCGGATCGTTTATCTGGGCGGTCTGGGAAACGACGAGGATGATCTGTCCAGCCACCTGCGCAGCCGGCACGAGGTCGGGCAGATCCTGAAGCGGGACTCCGGAGCACAGGTGATTGAGTTCCGCGCCTCCATCATCATCGGTTCGGGCAGTTTGTCGTTTGAATTGGTTCGCGCCCTGGTTCGCAAGTTGCCGGTCATGATTTGGCCCAAATGGGTATCGACCAAGGCGTCACCCATCGCGATTCGGGACGTCCTTGCCTATCTGCTCGAAGCACTTGAATTGCCGGACGGCCCGAGCAAGATCTACGAGATTGGCGGTCCGGAGGCAGTGTCCTATGGCGGAATCATGGAGGAGTATGCCCGACAACGCGGCTTGCGTCGGTTCACGATCCGGGTTCCGTTTCTTTCACCTCGCATCAGCAGCCTGTGGTTGGGCCTGGTCACTCCGGTGTACGCCCGGATCGGAAGAAAGTTGGTCGAAGGCTTGGTCAATCCGACGGTGGTGTCCGATGATGCGGCCGACCGGGATTTCAAGGTAAAGCCCTGCGGCGTCCGCGAGGCCATTGCTCGAGCGATCGAGAAAGAGAACCGCGAGATGGTGGAAACGCGATGGTCCGACGCCTTGTCGTCTTCCGGTCGGATTGCCAAGTGGGGAGGCGTTTCGTTTGGCAATCGTCTTTTGGATGCACGTCAGGTCGACGTTGCTTTACCGCCGGCATGTGCGTTTGCCCCCATCGTGCGTTTGGGCGGTGATTCGGGCTACTATTACGCCGACTGGTTGTGGCGGGTTCGTGGTTGGATGGACTTGGTCGTCGGCGGCGTCGGGCTTCGCCGTGGGCGTCGACATTCACGGAAACTGCGCGTCGGCGACGCCGTCGACTTTTGGCGTGTCGAGGTGTTCGAACCGGATCATCGATTGCGGTTACGGGCCGAGATGAAACTTCCCGGCCGTGGTTGGTTGGAGTACGAAGTCAATCCAAAGCCCGGCGGCGGTGCGACAATCCATCAGACGGCGGAGTTCGACCCGGTGGGGCTGTTTGGGCTGGTTTACTGGTATTCCGTGTGGCCGCTTCACCAGTTCGTCTTCAAAGGCATGTTGCGGGGCGTCGTCCGCGAGGCACACGCGCTGTGTCTCGATCAGAAGCCGGGTGATGATCAGACGCCGGCAGCCGGATCGCTTGCGGAAACCGCTGCCGAGAGCGTTCCGGAGGAAGCGGGCGGTCGAGTGTGAGGTGGGGGCGGGTGTGAGGTTGGTCGAACGGGGGGGCTGTCCCGGTGGGCACGGATGTTGACGCCGGTTCCGTGATAGCGCAACGACCGTTTTCCGGGCTTGCGTGGCAAAAATCGATCGCTGGTCGGTCGACGTGGTTTCTGACCAGCCGTTTTTTGGCCGTTTCTTGGATTTGCGGTCATTGGTACGTGGCGTGCTTTCACAGCTTCCGTCGGCTGACCATCCAATCCTTACCGCAACAGGCAAAGGGTCGGCCGAGCTGCCTGTTGCCCGATTGAGAGTACCCATGAAGATTCGATCGCTTGCTTTGCTGTTTTCCGGTGTCTTGCTCGTAGGCGCGCTCGGTTGCGACGTCGACCAGACCGAGCAGGGAGAATTGCCGGACGTCGATGTCGACGTCAGCGGCGATCCCGGAAACATGCCTGAGTACGACGTCGAAGGACCGGAAGTCGACGCGCAGATGGAAGAGACCACCGTCGAGGTTCCAGATGTCGATGTGGAAATGAAGGAAAAGCAAATCGAAACGCCGGACCTGGACGTGACGTTGCCGGATGAGAATGAGTAAGTGACGGACGGATCACGAGCCACCGAAGGGATGGGTGGGAATCCGTCAGGATCCGAGGTGAATTCGCGGACGAAAGCATTCCGGCCGCAGCGCCCTGGACGGCGCCGGAATGCTTGCCGTTGAAAGTGGGGGCTTCGCAATCGAAGCCCTGGGGGCCCACACAGGCGTTACACTTGAAACCGATGATCGGTTGGTGCCGACCACTCTGAAGGCGCCCGTTGCGTCCGGCTGACGGATCTTCCGTCGGGGCGCGAGTCGACGAAGTCGCACCACCGTGGCACAAATGCCGTGGTCTTTCAGGTGGAATGCGATGAAGTTTGTCAAAGAGGTCTTTGCTGAGTTTTCAAGCGATCATTGCACGACCATGTCAGCGGCGTTGGCCTACTACACGGTCTTTGCCCTGGCACCGTTGTTGTATCTGTTGCTGACGGTACTGACCTATGGTCTGTACGTCGCTTACGACGCCGGTGACGCGGAGACGCGTGCCAAGCAAATGTTGGAACGACAGGCGGGGCAGTTGCTCGGCAGTGAAGCCGCGAGCGAAGAAGTTTCGCGGATCTTGATGAGGGACCAGGAATCAGGCGGTACGTGGTACAAGGTTCTGTTCAGTTTTCTCGGGATCGTGGTCGGAGCCACCGGTGTGGTGGCCGCCATCCAGGATTCGCTCAATCGAGTCTGGTCCGTGATTCCGGACCCCGAATCATCCAGCGTCGCCCACTTTCTGACCAAGCGTCTGCTGTCGTTGGCCATGATCATGGGCTTGGGGTTCCTGCTGCTGGTCTCCCTGATCGTCTCGACCGTTTTGGCCCAGATCGGGGAAAAACTGACGGCTTGGGCCGGAATTGACGCCTCGTCGGCCGACTTGATCAACCATTCGGTCCAGGCGGTGGCGACGTTTGTGATCTTCGCCGCGATATTCAAGTTCATGCCGGACGCGGTCGTGCGTTGGAAAGACGTGATGTTGGGCGCATTCTTGACCACCGTGTTGTTTCTGGTCGGACGGATCGCTTTGCAGTGGTACTTGGGGCGCGTCGATCCAGGCGCACAACTTGGTTCCGCCGCGGCCTCGTTGTCGGTCTTGTTGGTCTGGATCTACTACAGCAGCATGATTTTCTTTTTGGGCGCCGAAGCAACCTTTGTGTACGCGAAGAATTTCGGGGGTGGCGTCGCTCCGGAGCGGGGCGCCGTGCAGGTCGTCCAAACGCTCGCGCCGCGCCAGTGAGAATCGGTTGGACAGCGCCACTTTGGGTGAGCCGCGTAGCGCTAGCCGCGGGTTTTCTCACCGCAACCGGCGGCTAGCGCCTCGCCGCTCATCGCACGGCAAATCACGGTGTTTTTTGATTGAAAGCTTCTCCACGCTTTGAGGCTCTTTCACGTAATTGCTTGGGGCTTCGCCCCGCTGGTTGCTGACAGCTTTTCCTCCCTCTAAATGCAGCCTGTCTCGGTGCCCTCGGTGGCCTCTGTGGCAATACCTGCCCCATTGATCCGCAGCGGTTGGACCAACCGACGGTGTTCGGCCGCGATCCTCATTCGCTGGATCACGCCACTTTGCGTGAGCCGCGTTGTGCTAGCCGCGCGTATTCTCACCGCAACCGGCGGCTAGCGCCTCGCCGCTCATCGCACCGCAAATCACGGTGTTTTTTGATTGAAAGCTTCTCCACGCTTTGAGGCTCTTTCACGTAATTGCTTGGGGCTTCCCCCGCTGGTTGCTGACAGCTTTTCCTCCCCTCTAATGCAGCCTGTCTCGGTGCCCTCGGTGGTCTCTGTGGCAATACCTGCCCCATTGATCCGCAGCGGTTGGACCAACCGACGGTGTTCGGCCGCGATCCTCATTCGCTGGATCACGCCACTTTGCGTGAGCCGCGTTGTGCTAGCCGCGGGTTTTCTCACCTCAACCGGCGGCTAGCGCCTCGCCGCTCATCGCACCACAAATCACGGTGTTTTTTGATTGAAAGCTTCTCCACGCTTTGAGGCTCTTTCACGTAATTGCTTGGGGCTTCCCCCGCTGGTTGCTGACAGCTTTTCCTCCCCTCTAAATGCAGCCTGTCTCGGTGCCCTCGGTGGTCTCTGTGGCAATACCTGCCCGATTGATCCGCAGCGTTTGGACCAACCGACGGTTTTCGGCCGCGATCCTCATTCGCTGGATAACGCCACTTTGCTTGAGCCGCGTGGCGCTAGCCGCGGGTTTTCTCACCTCCACCGGCGGCTAGCGCCTCGCCGCTCATTGCCCTGCAAATCACGGCGTTGTCCACTGAAAGTGATGCCGTCCAGCTTGCCGCCGGACTGACAACTCAACCCTGATTGGAGCGAGATTTGCAGACGAACAGGTCCGTGCCGGGGAAACGCTTGTGAACGTTTGAATTGAGAGGGCGGTTTTGCAGACCGAGACACCGACGGAACGCCGTGATGTAGATCGGCATCAAGAATCAGAACCGTCCGAAATACGACGAACGGACGAAGGCGACCTGCGCGACCTTTGGGTCGCCATGAATCGCCGCAGCGTGGTGACGCAATGGATCATGACATCGGTCGCCGCATGCTTGGCACTTTACTTTGCCAGCGAATTCCTGGTGCCCATCACCATCGCCCTGTTGGGATACCTGACGTTGCGCAACCTGGTGGTCCGAATGTGCAAGCTGGGCGTGCCCCGGACGCTGTCGGCGATGCTGACCATGATCATTTTGGTGGCAATCGGCGGGACCGCGATCGTGTTGCTGTACTCGCCGGCACAGCAATGGCTGACGACGGCACCGGCAACGGTGGGAAGGGTCCAGGAAAAGATCCGCCAGATTCGTCAACCGCTGGAGACGATCGACAAGGCGACCGAAGAGTTGAATTCTGATGCTTCCGAAGACGCGGAGTTGGAAGTCCAGGTCGATCAGCCCCAGCTGATCAGCTCTGACGTTGTGCTGACCCGGACGGGCAACATGCTTCTGTTGATTGCGGTGATCGCCGTCACGACCTTCTTTCTTCTGGCGACCGGCGACGAGATCCTCAACCGCGGATTGCGAATCCTGCCCACCGATGAGGATCGTGACAAAGCAATCGAGTTGGCCAGCAACATTCACGACGCCGTCGGGTCTTACTTGATGCACATCACCGTCATCAACATCGGCCTCGGGATTGTGGTCAGCGTCGCGATGTGGCTGTTGGGAATGCCCACGCCGGTGTTGTGGGGCGCGATCGCCACCTTGTTCAACTTCGTGCCCTACGTCGGGCCGCTCGCAGCCAGCGGAGTTGTTTTCATCGCCGCGGTGGGCGAGTTCGATTCGTTCACGTACGCGGCGGGGGTCGCCGTCGTGTTTTGGTTGATCACCGCGGTCGAAGGCCAATTCGTGACGCCGTCGGTGCTCGGCAAGAACTTGGAACTGGGGCCCGTGGTCGTGTTGATCTCGGTGGCGTTCTGGGGATTCATGTGGGGCATTCCCGGCGTCTTCATTGCCGTGCCGTTGGTCATCGCGATGCGGCTAGTGTTCGATTGTTTTGAGACGACCAAGCCGGTCGCTACGTTGCTCGGCAGCAGCGAATGCGAGCCGCCCGATTGCGATCAGCAGTTGGAAGACCACGAAGAGCTCGCGGAGATGGCCTCGGCGGACTAGCCCCGAACCACGTTCGGTTCGCAAAGCCCAACCGCGTGTCGGTTTTTGATCGTCGCCTTTCACTCCGTGAAAGTTGCGATCCAACCCGCTGTTTTGCGGGCAGAAGTCAAAAATGCAGCACGCCCTGCCGGCGAATGATCCCAGTGCCAAAGCGGACCTGTCGTTCTTGAATGACAGGCGTTGGCCTCTGTCGCCCGACACCCCCAGCCGACTTCGGTTACGAACGGCGCGCGTTGCGTGGGGGATTCCCCAGGCCGCCGCATGCTGGCGATCGATGGCGCAGGTGGCCGTCGGGTCGGCTAAAATGGCCCCGGCTTCGCAATCGGTCGAAGCATCCCGCCAAGAATTTCTCACCTCCGTACCCACCGCCGAATGATGACCAGACGTCGATTTCTTAAACACTCCGCCGCCGCTATCACCACCGCGACTTTGTCCTCCGGAGTCTGGAGCGAGGTGCCTGCCGCGGATTCGCTTTCGGCGAACCAGAAGTTGAAACTCTTGTGCGTGGGCACGGCCAATCGCGCCCGAGCCAATATTGAAGGGGTGGACCAGGAAGACATTGTGGCACTGTGCGATGTCGATGGACGGTACCTGGAGGCGGCCAAAAGCAAGTACGCCTCGGCAGCCACCTATCGAGACTATCGCGAAATGATCGATGCCGAAGCGGACAAGGCGGACGCGATCGTCATTGCCACGGCGGACCACAACCACGCCCCCGCGGCGATCCGTGCCATCGGTTCGGGGCTGCACTGTTATTGCGAAAAGCCGCTGACCCACACCGTTCATGAAGCGCGGGTGATCGCCGAGGCGGCCAAGCAGGCCGGTGTGGTGACCCAAATGGGAACGCAGATCCACGCGGGCGACAATTACCGTCGGGTGGTCGAAATCATCCGATCCAAAGCAATCGGAGATGTCCAAGAAGTTCACGTGTGGGTCGGCAAGGGATGGGGCGGCGGCGATCGCCCCGAGCACGGTGACGTTCCGCCACCGCACTTGGACTGGGATCTCTGGCTGGGTCCGGCTCCCGAGCGGCCGTACGCCGAAGGCCGTTATCATCCGGCCAATTGGCGTCGCTGGTGGGACTTCGGGCAAGGCACCCTGGGCGACATGGGGTGCCACTACATGGACCTGCCGTTCTGGGCGCTGGATCTTCGCCATCCGACCCACGTCCGCGCCGAGGGGCCCGAGGTGCATCCGGAGACCTGCCCGTTGGGGCTGAAAGTCCATTACCAATTTCCCGCCCGCGGCGACGCACCGCCGGTCAAGCTGACGTGGTACGACGGCAACCTGGTTCCAAGTCAGGTCAACGGGAAAGAGGTGCCCGGTAGCGGTGTGATGTTTGTCGGGGATGCGGGCGAGATGTTCGCCAACTACGGCAGTTACCGGCTGTACCCCGAGGAAAAATTCCAGGGCTACGAGCCTCCCCCGGCCACCATTCCCCGTTCAATCGGGCACCACCGCGAGTGGATCCAGGCCTGCAAAGAGGGCGGTGAGACCACGTGCAACTTTGACTATTCGGGGGCGCTCACCGAATCGGTGCTGTTGGGGAATGTCGCGTTTCGCGCCGGCAAGCCGTTGCGTTGGGACGCCAAGCAATTGCGCGCCACGAACTGTCCGGAAGCCGACGCGTTGATTCGCAAGCAATACCGCTCCGGATGGGAAGTCGCCGCCGAGCTACCGGTGTGACGCTCTTTCTTGCGAGCCTCCTGTAGCCGCCGTCGCCAGACGGCGGAAGCATTCCCATTGCCACGCTCTGGCGACCGCGCCGGTCTCGAACCGCGCCGCGCTCGCCAGCCCATTAGGAACTCGCCCGATTCGTCCCTCACGGCTGCTCGCCCAGCGACTGGAACGCGCGGGCATACCGTTTTCCGAATTCCACCAAGGACCGGCGATCGAAGTGGACGCCGTCCGATCGCAGCGTCAGCCCGTCGGACGGAACGAACGCCGCGGCGGACAGTTCTTTGGCGACGTCTCGGTGCGCCTGGTCAACGCGTTGCCTGGCATCGCTCCATTGGCCGTCGTCGGGCTGCGCCAATTGGCCGATCACGATCGGAGTATCCTGGCCGACCAGATCTCGCAGCCGAACGAACAACTCTTTCAGGGCCGCGTGATACTGGGCGGCTCGATTGGGATTGGAGTCGGATTCTCCCTGGTGCCAGAGGATGCCTTGGATGCTTCCCTGCTGTTGGGCCAGCTTGATTCGTTCGACGGCGTCGTCGTACGGATGGGAACGCGTCTGATCATGGAATCCGCCGGGTTGCCAACTGGAAATCGGGGACCCTCCGACGGCGCAGGGGATCAGACCGATCGTCACGTCGGGATTGGCTTTCGCCAGTTGTCTCGCAAAGGCGCGGCCAAGTCCGACGCCCGCGACCGACTTGTCGAAGTGCACCGGATCGACCGCCGGGATCCACTGGCCGGATGCGTCCAGCATCAGGATCCGGGGGTCAGGAAGTTCGTCTTCCGGAAGCACGTTGGCGCGTCCGGCCATGTTCGATTGACCGGCCAGCACAAACAGGTGGAACTTGTCTTTCGCGGGGATCTCGGCTCGCGTGACCGTGATCCCGCCGACTTCCAGCGGTTCGCCACCTTCGGCGGTCCGCCGCAGAGTCAATTCGTGGACTCCGGAACCGACGTCAACGGTGCCCAGTGACTGGGATCCGAAGCTTTGCATCAGCCGCGGGGTAGATTCCGAATCCAAATCGGGACGCACGCGACGATCCGGTGCCGATCGTTTCAATCGTGTGGTGGTCTCGCTTTCTCCGACAGCTGCGACCACTTCGGCATCGCCTTGCGGACTGACGTAGTGAAGACGCAGGTGGTAGCGTCCGGGCGCCGGGACGCGGATGGTCCAGGCGATACGATCCTGAGGCGATTGCCAGCGGTCGATCCAGTCGTGGGCCCATCCGTTGCCGTTGGCAAATTGGACGTCGCCGTCAAGTTGGGCATCGACCGCGGGCAGAAAGGTGGCAAGGCGGGGGGAAATCGGCGCCGGCCTCGGAGCCGTGATGACGGGTGTGACCGTTTCAACGTAGCGATCGATCTGGCCGCGAAGCTGCTGTGCCACGTCCGGATACTGCTCGGCGACGTCGTGGTCTTGTCCCGGGTCGGCTTGCATATCGAACAACGCCGTTTTCCCCTTTTCGATCGTCAAGCGGAAACGGTTGGTCCGCGCCGCGGCTCGACCGAAGGATTCCAGTCCGGATTTGTCGGGGCGATAGGTCAGCAACGTTCGATCGGTCAGCGCGGGATCGGAACCTTCGGCAATCAGCTGAGCCAGGCTTTGGCCGTCAAGCGGCTGTTTCGACTCAACCGACAGCCCGCACCACTCGGCCAGCGTCGGCAGCAGATCGATGTGGGCGGTGATTTGCGCGATGTGCCGGGGCGTCAACTTGGCCGGCCAACGGATCAGGCAGGGGACGCGGCAACCTCCTTCGTGAACGCTGCCCTTGGCGCCACGCATGCCGCCGTTAAACCGTTTTCCGTTGGGCCCGTTGTCGGTCAGGAAGATCACGATCGTGTCGTCGGCGACCTGTTGCTGGTCCAAGGCGGCCAGCAGTCGACCGACGTTCTGATCGATGTTTTCCACCATCGCGTACACCGCCGCGGTCTTCTCAGAGATTTCGCCGGTGTTGTAGCGATCAAACAGTTCCTGGGGGACTTGGAACGGTCCGTGGGGCGCGTTGTAAGGCACGTAGCAGAAGAACGGCTGATCACGGTCGCGACGCAGGAAGTCGATGGCCTGATTGGTCAGCACATCGGTGATGTATCCTCGGGTTTGGACCGGCGTGCGGTCACGTTGCAGGACGGCGTCGTGGTAAAGGTTGGTGTGCCCACCACAAAAGCCGAAAAAGGTTTCAAAACCTTGGCCGATCGGATCCAGTGCTGGTTGGGCACCGTTGTGCCACTTGCCAAAACAACCCGTCGCGTAGCCCGCATCGCGGAATACTTCGGCCATCGTCGTTTCCCCGGCCCGCATCACCTCGCGGCGTCCCGTCACCCCGGCGACGCCGGTTCGTTCCGGATAGCGGCCCGTCAAAAGTGCGGCCCGGGTGGGGGCGCAAACCGGAGAAACGTAGAAGCGGTCCAGTTCCACGCTTTCACCCGCCAGGGAATCCAGCACCGGCGTTTGAACGATGGCGTTGCCGTGCGATCCGAGGTCACCCCATCCCTGATCGTCGGTCATGATCAGCAACACGTTGGGGCGGTCGGTCGCCTCCGCCTGGACGACGGTCGACGGCACGGCTTGCACCGCCAGGGCTGCCAAGGCCGCAAGTGCCAGCGTCACCATTCGGTGCAGCGGATGACGTGGGAAAGACCGGCGGCAACCGGCCTTTGTCCAGGCAAGGAGGTGAATCATCGTGGGTCCTATCGTTTTGAATGCGGCATTTATCAGTGCGGAATTGGCTGCAGCGAGCGTGTTCGGCAGCGATCCGGAGGCAAAGATTCTAGCCCATCCGACGTGACCAGCGAATCATCGTCCGTCCAACGGACGGCCAGGGGCGAAGCCCCGATCAGTTGACCAGCCCAGCCCAACGGGCTGGGAAGCGGAACAGAAAGGAACGCGAGGGCCAACGGCCCGATCCATTGTTTTCGGTGGAGAGAGGAACGGGGGCGGATCACATCCGAAGCCGGGGAATAACTCGTCGATCGCCGAACGAAATGACGCTCCGGTGTCGGCCACCGGAGTGGAGTGTCAGACTGTCCAAAACCGCTTCGGTGAGAATGACCAAAGCCGATTTACGTGACAGCCGGAGCGTTCGACTTGTCCAACCAATGTGGGCTACCGTCTGGTCGAGCGGGATTTGGCTTGGCCGAGATCACGACCTCTCATTCCTGTTTGGATCGCTTCCAATGCCAATGCTCCACATACGCTTAGAGCGTAACCAGATCGAATCTGAAGTCCGTCGTCACATCGGTCGACAGGCCGATGCGGAAGTACACCCATTGGTCGCCGGCGGATGTTTCGACGGCCCCGCCCGCGATTCCTTGAGAAACCTTGGTCGGGTACGCGTCAATTAGCGAGCCGTCGTGTGACCAGATGGTGAGGGTCAGGGCATCGTGCCGTCCGCTATCATTGGTCAAGCCGAATCCGAGTCGTTGACCGTTCGCAGGTACAGCATAAAGCCGCGAATCGTGAATTCCGGTTAGGGTTCCCGGTAGCGATCGCCCCGAGTCGCCGACGACCAATTGCTCCGCCGACGAAATCGCTTGCGGAGTGGGCGGAGTCAAGTCGACACCCTCGGCGGGCGTCCCGTCGTCGATCGGAAGGTGGGGGCGGGCGACAAAATCGGGGATGTCTTCTCCGACGGCGAGAAACGCCGAGGCAGTCGAAGAAAAGATGGGATGTTCGGCTAGCGATTCCCCCACGGCTGCTTCCTGTCCCAGTCGATTGATGACCGACAGCGCGTCCGATGGTGTTACCAGGGCGTCTCCATTGGTGTCCATCTCCCGATCATAGCTCACCTCCGAACCCCCGGTTTCCAACGCACTTGGCCGCGCCAGGCCGTTGATCACCATCAAGGCATCCGATGGCGTTACGGAACCGTCTCGATTCGTATCGTGTTGCGTCAGGTGGTAGTACTTCATCGGCAACGCGTCGAAGGAAAGATCCTGTCCATCCGAGCGAGCAATGAAACCGGAACGCGACAATTGGATCTGTGCTGATCCGGGCGCAATCCGACGAAAACTCAATTTCACCAAGTCGTTTCCAGTGGAGAATCCGTTCAATGCGCTGATGTTGACCTTGCCCGGTCGATCGGTATTGATGCTTTGCAAAAACGGATAGCCTCGACCGAATTCGACCTCATCTAGATCGACGACCTCAGGATCGAAGGTGACTGAGAAATCAAAGGAACTCAGGCGACCCATTCCGCTCGAGGAGAGCGCCACGTCGATCGACTCATTCAGCTCGGACGCGGCGACATTCAGGGTCACGGTTGATTGCGATGCCACATCGACAATGATGATTCCCTCTAATTCCACGCCGTTGCGATCGGTTCCGGTAACGATCAAAGTGTCTTGCCCTTCGAATCCAGGTCGAGCGCGATATCGAAACCAGTTGAGGAAGCCGCCGTGGTTCCAGGAAGAAACCTCTGCCCCCGAGGTGCTCGTGACGTTCGTGACGTCCAGGTATCTCCACGTGTTCTGCGACGCGACCGTCAGATCCTCTCGATCACCCAACAAGTCACGGGTACTGAATTCGATCGCAGAACCTGAACCAATCACTCGCCCGGCATCGAGATCAACCAGCTCATCCGAGATCGGGAACAACTCGTCGACCCTGCGACGGACCGATTCGATCATGAATCGCTGTTCCACGCCGTTCCAGAAGACGCTGGAAACCCCCAGTCCCCTCGATTCGACCAAGGTTTGCCCGTCGACTTGTCGTACCGAGACATTGACTCCTTCGAGAGACAGATCCGAGGATTGGAGTACACCGTCAACGGTTTCAATGGACCGTTCTTCCAACCGCGACACTGCTTCCGACGACGTTCCGAGCGAGTAGTTTTCAATTTCGGACGGCCATCGCACCTGGATGTCAAGCGGTTTCGGTTCGGGAAACTGGATCTGGTTGTCGACAACCACGTTGTCAGGATCGATCTGAATCTCGCTCACGTCTTCGCTGCCAATCCAGTGAATGCCTCCTCCTGGAAATCCCGCCACACCAATGAGCTGTCCATTTTGGGCGACGGTCGATCCGGAGATTTGAAGAGTGGATCGCCCGACGATGCCGGTTCCGTTCTCGAAGAACAGCGAATCGCGAATCTCCGTGGCGTCGCCGTTGATCGAATTGATTCCCGAAACCCGACTGCCCGAGACAATACTTCCTTCCATCATCAGGCTGCCACTATTTTGAATCGCGGTTCCAGGGCTGTCTGTTAGGATTGAATCGCGGATCGACACCAAGCCTTGGTTCACAATCAATGAGGTCGGAGGCGAAAAGCCTTGAGGGTCTTCGATGCTGCCCGACAGTCCGATCATGGCAACTTGAAAGAGTTCGGCCTGACCGTCGACTTGCAGTGCCGTGCTTGTGCGCGCGACGGGGGCATAAATCGTCAAGCCCGATAGCTTTAAGTTTCCCCCGCCGGTCACGATGATCGATGTGGCGGTTCCATGCGGAAGAATGGTGGTGTCCGCGGGAGACTGTCCGACGATCGAAAGCTCCGACGTCACTTCGAGCGACTGCTGATCGATGGTTCCGAGATCGTAGACAGCAGGAGCGAGCTCGATCGTATCGGGCTCCGGAGTGTTGTTGGCTTGCTGGAGTGCGTTGGCGAATACCGCTGCGGGTGTTTCGCCCGGCTGCGGATCGACCACCATGACCGCCAGCAGACGCCGTTGTTCCAGGCTTTGCACTCGAAGATGTCGTTTGGCTCGCATTCGTTTTTGCATTCGATCAAGAAGTTCTTTTCTGAGGAGGATGGCAGAATCGATTCTCCGAACGAACCGTTCCATGTTCGGCCAGTCCAGGGAAGTCGTTGCCATTGAAGGAAACGTCTGAGCGGGATCATTGGAATCCGATCGGCGTTCTCTTATGGAAGACGGAAAGGTTCCTGCGGGCGCACGCCGTGTCTTCGTTTTTTCTATCCATTGAACCGTTTCCCGCCGGTGCGTGCCGGATTCAGCCAGGCCAAAAAAGTGAACCGCCTGTCGCAATTAGCGGTTCAACGAACGAGGCTGCAAAGGGAGCGGCCGGTGAAATGAAAAGTCGCTAAAATTGCCCAGTTTCTCCGTGACAAATAGGATTCGGTTCGGTCGGAAACGGAAAACCGTCGCTTCCCGCTATGGGTCGGGGATCGTCGCCAGATAAGATGGCCGCATGGTTGTTCCCGCGAATCAACGGCACAGTGCACTTCTCTCCGAAGCCCGGAACGGCAATGCTCGTGCGCTGGAAACACTGTTTTCCGACTACCAGTGTTATCTCAAGATGTTGGCGACCACGGCCCTGTCACGACACCTTCAGTCTCGCGTGACCGCTTCTGACGTGGTTCAAGAAACGTTCTTGCGGGCATTCGAAGCATTCGACAAGTTTCGCGGCCAATCGCGTGGCGAGTTCATCGTCTGGATTCGAACCATTCTGGCTAGCCGGATTGCCGATGCTCATGAGAAGCATCTCGGTGCAGCGCGGCGGGATGTTCGCCGAGAGGTGTCCATGGACGCGGTCACCAAGACGCTGACCCAGTCCAGTTCCCGGCTGGAAACGATGGCCGTTGAGCTTCTGCAAGCGTCGCCCGCATCGACCATGGCGAAACAGGAAGATGCGTTGTTGATCGCCAGAGCAGTCGGTGAGTTGCCGGCGGTTCATCAGCAAGTCATCCTCGCTCGGCACTTCGAAGGCATGACATTCGAAGAGATCGCCGAACAAATCGATCGTACTTCCGGCGCGGTTCGGATGATCTGGTTGCGAGCGATCAGGAAATTGAAAGAACGATTGCGAGAGACGACAAAATGAATCTTCGGTTGGTCAAAGTCGATGATCCGGCAATTGACGAATCGATGCCGGTTGCAGATTCGATCGAACAGGCCAGCCCGGCGGAGATCCGGTTGCAGGAGCTATTGGAGCAATACACGAACCTCATCGAAGGTGGTGAGCCGTTCGCCCGGTCGGAATGGCTGCGTCAAGTCGAAGACGCCTCTCCGGGTCTGATTGACGAGGTGCGTGAGTCCATCGTCCAGATCGATGCCTTGGCGAGGTTGGCCTGCTATGAACAGGAAAGTGATTCGCCGTTTCCAAACATCACGGGATTCAGATGTGTTGGAAAGCTAGGGCAAGGTGGCAACGGAATCGTTTATGAGGCGATCGAGGAAAAGCTTGGCCGTCGTGTTGCGCTGAAGGTCTTTCCGGGAGTTATCGCCAGCGATACGAAAGCCCACGCTCGCTTTATCATCGAAGCTCAAGCCGCGGCGCGTCTGAACCACCCCAGGATCGTGCCGGTTTATCAGATCGGCGAAGGAGATTCCTGGGGAGCATTTCGATACATGGCCATGCAGTTGGTCAACGGGCAGTCGTTGGCAAAGCGGCTTGAACAAGGAGTTCCCGAGCCGATGCGGGCGGTGGCGTGGATGATCGATGTTGCCGAAGCAATCGCCCATGCCCACCAATGTGGTGTGATCCACCGTGACATTAAACCGTCGAATTTGTTGATCGACGAGGCCCAAAACGTGATGGTGACCGACTTCGGGCTGGCGAGGCTTCGATTTCGTGCGGATGCCACTGACTGCCGAGAAACGCTGACGGCGACGGGTGATCGCGTGGGCACTTTGGCTTATATGAGCCCTCAACAGGCGGCCGGTGATCCGGTGGACGAACGAACGGACGTCTATTCGCTCGGCTTGACACTGTATGAAATGCTAACCGGACGTCGCGCGATCGAAGGCGCAACCATCGACGAGGTCGACAGCTTTCGCAAAAGAACGACGCAGCTTTCCCTTCGGCAATTCGATAAACGCCTGCCCCGGGAGTTGGGCAAGATTGTCGCGAAGGCAACGATGGCGGACGTCGTCGATCGGTACCCGAGCGTATCGGATTTCCTGGACGACTTGCGCCGGTTTCGCGACGGTCGTCCGGTGACCGCCACGTCGCCTTCGGTCGCCCGACGAATCTCGCTATTGCTCGTCCGGCATCGAACATTGGCGATCACCCTGGCGGGCACTTGCTTGTTGGCTACAGGGATTGCATGGCTGGTGGCCGCTCGACTTGCGATTGCTCACCATCAGCTGCAGGATGCCTTGAACCAATCGCAGCAGAATCTGCACAGGTCTGAAGAAATTCTCGATCGATTCGGCTTACTGGCTGCCGACCAATTGCGGCATGTCGAAGGTGCCCAGAACGTTCGCCGTGAATTGCTCAGCACGGCCTTGACGTATTACCAGGAACACGCCGAGTGCGTCGGGAGTCAATCCGGTTTTTCTCAGCAGAGCGGAATCACCCATTTCAAGGCGGCCCAGATCCTCGATGAGATGGGAGCGGATCAGGATGCTGTCCATGCTTACTTGGAATCGATGCAGCTGTTAAAGAACCTGCGTCGGCGTTCTCCGCTCGCCGAGCGTACGTTGGGGCTATGCCTGAACAATCTCGCCGTGCTTGATGCCGAAGCCGACCGCCGCGAGCGAGCCCATTGGATGTTCCACGCGGCAATCGAGCAGCAGCGACGTTGGCATGAACGCTCGCTCGACCCCCAGCCGATTGCGGAGGATCTGGCCCGAACCCGTGGCAATTTTGCAATGCTGATGATTCGGGAAGAACAATTTGGTCAGGCCACAGAGCAATTGGAACGAAGCCTCGATGACTTGGAAGCAGCGGAGGAGAGTCGCGAAGTCGAATTGGTTCGCTCGATGGTACTGAGCAACCTCGCCTTTCTGGCACGCGACGATTCCCCCCGGCGCGCCGAGTCGCTATTGAATGAAGCGATCAATCGATTGACGAATCTTGAGCGCAGGACTCGCCAAGACGGCGGTGAATTGCAACGTGTCGAGGTTATTCAAATGCTGGCGAACGCACATTCTGACATGGCCACCCTTCAGGTTCATCGACCCGGCGATGCCTTGGCGAATTACCGCCAGGCCGAGCATTGGCTGGAATCGATTTCGGAGATCGAACCGTTCGACCGGCAGTTTGCCGCACAATGGGCCGTGACGCTGAACGATCATGGCCGCCTGCTAGTCTCGATTGGTCAAACCGATCAAGGCGCGAAAAGGTTTGTCAAAGCAATCAGCCTGTTGGAATCGCTTGCCCGTGTCGACTCGACCGCCGAGCACTATCGTTGGTCGCTCGCCGGAACGCTCCTCAATCTCGGGCGAGCGCTCGGCTCATCGGGGCGGTACGCCGAAGCCAAGGACGCGCTGCAGCGATCACTCTTGATTCAACGGTCAGACTCCCAGTCGGTCTCGGAATCAAATCCTTCGATCCGTCAATCGCGGGCCGAACTCCTCGGTGCTACGACAGCCGAACTCGCTAGGCTCGACGCGCAACGCCAAGGCGAAAGACCATGATCAATTCCAAACTTCATGTGAACTCCCGACATCTGAGTGGCCGTTCATCGAGGAAGCTGACGGTCGAGCATCTCGAGATGCGGACGCTATTGGCAGTCGGCTCCGATCCGATTTCCGCCGTCTCCGTCGATCCGGTCAACTCCGTGTCCGCATCACCTCCTGGCGAAATAAGATTCGATGAATTGGCCGATCGACTGAATTCTCGTCTCAAGTCATCAGATCAGCCGGCTTCAAGCGAACTTGCCGAAATCCGGAAACTTCTCGAGGAATGGGTGAACGTCAGCGACCCTAACGGGGAGGACCGTCGCGGTGGCGATAGAGGGACCGAGAGATCGGAGTCGCCGGCGTCCGATCTGGTGGGAAATCGCGTCGACATCGAACTAGTCGCTCCAGAAGTCGAGCCGAAAGTCGGTGATGATTTTTCGGTTGAGTTGCAGATCCGTTCGTCTGCGACGGATTCGCTTAACCAAATCCCGGAGATCAATGTCTTTCAAGCCAAAGTCGACTTGTTCTTTAATCCGGACGTGGTTCGGCCGGTCATGCAAGGCGTGACGATCAGCGATGGTTTTCGTCCCAGCGTACCTCGCTCCGACCAAGAACCGGGTGTGATCAGGAATTTCGGTGTCATCAGCAGCTACTACGATGCAGCGGACGCGATTTCTTTGGATGCCGATGGAACTCCCTTTCGCGTTGCTTTGATATCGTTTCGCGTTGTGGGCACCGGGGACGCCGCCATCACGTTGGGAGCAACCGGTGATGGCGAATCAATCTTGCTGTTCGGCTCTAACACGCCTTTGCCGACTGAACAAGTTCAATTTTCGTCCTTTGAATTGGCGGTCGGAACGCCCCCGATTCTGAATTGGCTTCCGAGAATCGACACGCACCCGATACCTGCGGTCACCGATGATCGCCTCGACCTCGGGTACTTCCTGCTTATCAATTCGTTCAGCACCAATTTTTCCGTCGAACACCTGCGTGCGAATCTCCCGTTCATAACGCTTGGGGTCATCGGCGTCGGCTTGGACGTCCCAGACGCCGGCCTCGAGATCGATGAGTTGTTGGATCCGTTCCTAAGGACTCCTGAGGTCTTTGATTCCATCCCACCTGGATCTGACGAACCTGATGACTCCGAATCAGATCTGCAAGCGGAGCAAATTCGTGATTCACCGTTAGCAGATGTTTGGAATGATTTCGATCTCCAACTTCTTAATGATCGACCCGAACTATCGCTGCTTCGATTGCATTTGAGGAAGTTCCGCTTGATGCTGGAGAACTGTTCGGCTGAAGCGGATAATGCTGCTATGGCGTTGAAGCGAGCGGAATCGATCGTCGACCTCGGGTGGATTGATATTTCGCCTTGGCTGACCGATCCGGCATTTCAGCACTGGAATGAGCCAGTTCCGCGTGATCGTCCGGATGCGCCGTCTCCTTCTGTCAATGGCCGATCGGAAGCGAAGCCGTCCTGGTTGCCACGGGGCAAGACCTTTCGTCCCCCCCGACTTGACTTGTTCGAGGAAATTGCCAAAGGGATTGTGCCGGGGAACCTGCGGAAGCCAAACGGTGGTCGGGTGGACATGAAAGATCGAGTCCCAGCCTCCAATAACGGCGACTCGCCAGCAAACCCTAACGGCGAATAGGTATGGGTCAACGATGCGAGACAACCCAACTTTCTGCGGCATTCCCGACGCGCCTATACTTTCCGGTCATCAGCCGTGAACCAGCCTCTTTGGAGATACCCGCCATGATCAGGATTCCAAGCACATCATCAATGACTTCATCAGGACCGTCGTGTCGCGGCCCTCAACGATTGAGTCGACGAACGAATCGCTGAAGCTGTCGGATCCTGAAACATAGAAAGCACTCCAGCAAGTGGAGGAGTTGCTGCGTTTGATGTCCAGAAATCCGCCGGCGGAAGCAGAGGATTGATTCTTGGCGGATACGTTCGGCCGGTTCGGCACCGCTGTCGCGCCATCGGTCCGAACCAGGGAAGCCCAGCCACCGAGTGCACCGGGTGCACCGAGTTCACTGAGAGATAGAAGGACGCTATCCGAGCAAGGTTTTGTCGCCTCAGGAGCATCAAGTGAATCTTGACGGTAGCGGCTCAAGCCTGCGCGAACGCGTCGCCGGCGTCACGAAATCTTGATCTGCGATGAAAGAACTGCGGACGATAAAAAGTCCCGGCGACTGCACCCTGGGCGAAAATCCGGTGTCGGCCACCGGAGCGTGCTGGCGGCATGCCAAAACTCGCGTCGGTCTACATCACCTCCGGGCCGAAGCTGAATCGCTTCGTGCTGGAGGTTGGTCCAACCGAAACGTCCAAGATCGTCTCAATCTCGCTATGTTTACTGCAGCTAACCCCCCCTACTCATTTCTCTGTTTGCCAAGCTGCGGAGTACTCAATGATGACAATCTCTCGTTTCAAATCCTGTCACCCCGACTGACCGCGGTCATTTTGGTTTCCACTGATGGAGTCGTAAGCCCCTTCCGTGAAATGGCTTGCATTGTTCCGGCTGTCGAACGTGTCACTAACCGGGGACGCTTCGAAAGAAATCGACTGACCAGCACGCTTCCCCCCAAAATCGATACCCTCACTTTATCCGCCCGAAATGCACTTCGATCTGAGCTGTCATGCGACTACCGACGATCATTTCGGCCGTGTTTCAATGTGAGTTGCGTTTGATACATGATCAATTTGCCTTTTGGATGTCGCCAGGTTTCCATGTCATGTTGATCGCCGGTTCAGTGGGTGCATAGAGCCGGAGGATGGCGAAGTAGCCTCGACCGGGGACGGTGGCGAGCCAGTTGGCATTCTTGCCCTCAGGAGCTCTCGGACCCAGGTAAAGCGTGATTGAGCCATCGTCTTTCTTTGCTGGCTCGTTCAGTTTCCCTAGCGAAGGGAATGGCTGACCATTGTCGAGCCCAGAGGCATTCTCGGCCTCGTAGAGCGTGACCGACCAGAACAGGGCGGCCGGAATGTCTGGAGGTAGGTCCAGTGTGTAGTTGTTCTCTCCATTGAGCCATTCACCCTTGGCGTCTTTGAACGCGATCATGTAAAAGGCACCCTTGCCCGGTGTCATCGATACCATGCCAGGGCTGATGGAGTAGTAGTCGGTGAAAAACCACGCTCGAGCGTCCAGGTTCCGAAGACCGTGCTCGCGATCGGTGAAGCTGAGGTCCACAAACGAATTCGGCCAACGGGACGTCAGGTTGTTAATCGGGTTGAGCCATTGGCGGTCCTTGTAGACTCGGAAATCGGCGCCACCCAGATTACGTTCCATGCCGATCACACGCGACGTCTTGTAGGCGGTCCGAGCGGCTTGATCCAAGATTTTGCGGGTGCGATCGTCGGGCTCGAACGACTCCCCCTCAACGATGCCCAGTCCCGCGAGCATGCCCAGCCAGTCTGGTCCTGCGAGGTGCTCTCCTTCGGAGTCGACTAGCCACTTGAGCTGGTCGAAGGCCGACGCGTTGTTGCGAGGCAGCATCTCATGCGCCTTACCAGAGGCATCGTGAAAAACCATCGGCTTGGCGCTGTCCTTCTTTCCCAGCGGATAGAAGACCGACTGCTTCAGCACGTCGACAGCAGGTTGGATGTTGTCCAGCGACTGATAAAAGGACCGAAGGAAGATGAAGACATTATTGGTGCCTGAGCGATAGACATAATATCCGCCTGGGACATCACCATCGTACCCCGGAGGTAAAAGCAGGAACTTCCCGCCCGCACCGCCGTCTGGGCCAGGCAGCCCGAGGTCACCGAAGAACTTGCCGCCGTCGACGGGGATGGGGCGCTGCCAAAAGTCAAGGAGGATGCCTTGCAGCTTGGGCGGCGCCTCGAAGACCAGCGGGCCGGTCTCCGCCAGGTCCGCGAATACCATCCCGTAAATGAGGTCAGAATTCGGCGTTGTGATATGCGTCTTGGCGTCCAGCCGCTTTTCCCAGATTGCCATGACGTTGTATCCAGAGCCGAACGACTCTTTGAAACCGTCCCGCATGCCCATCGTGTTAAGCAAGGGCATCGCCCACAGGTATGTCTGGCCGGCGCGCTGGAAAAGTAACTCGTCCTTGAGCGTCTGCGCAGTTTCCGGCGTGGCCCGGTTGTTTTCCAGCGGGAGATCGGCAAGCTGCTCGAAATGACTGATATCTTGCGCCCAGAGTGGAGTTGCGACAAGGACGAGGGCGATCAAGGTGAGCACGCGGCTGCGAAATTGAATAGGTGTTTTCATCGTTTACCTGAGCCGGTTGTATTGTGTATTTGGATGTTTCACTGATCGGCGACGACCTCGTGGTACCCGTCGACGCCCTTCTTGTAGGCGAGGGTGAGCCGTTGCGCTCTCGTCCGAACTAAGGTTGACTGGCGGCATGGATGAAGTTTCAGAGGGGGGACCAAGTGCATGTTCATTCGACGACCTCAAAATCGGGTAGCTTGAAGGACTTGTCGAAAAATGGCTGCAGCGGCGCGTAGAGTCGGAAATAGACGAACCAACCATCATCGCCGACAGTCTTGAGGTAATTGCTCTCCATGCCCTCGGGAGCATCGGCTCCGATGTAGAGATCGGCCGAGCCGTCGCTGTTTTTCTTAAGGCCCTCGGTGCGGCTGCCGAGACTAACGTCGCTGAGTTCGGTGCCGCCATTGTCGTAGGGACGGCGGGTGTTCTCGCTGTAAAGGGTGACCGACCAGAACTGACCGACCGGCACCTCGGCGGGCACATGGAGTTTGTAGGTCTTGTCGGCCCGGAGCATGTCACCGTTGGCGTCACGCTTGGTCGTCATGTAAACCTGTCCCTTGCCCGGCGAGGGATTGACCATCCCTTCGGATGCTCCAACGGCCTCGTAGAACCAGGTGGCCCGTTGGTCGATTTGCTGGATGGTTTCGTTCTCCTCTGCCACCTCAAAGTCGAAGCTCTTGTACCACTGCGTGCCCGGCCAATAAGGCTGAGTGTAGCGAGGATTAACCTGGATGTTGCGGGTCATGAGTTCACCCATCGCGGCACTCTTACTCAGGATTCGTCGCTGACGCTCGTCAGGTGAGAAGTCCTTGCCTTTAACGATCCCGAGCGGTTCAAGCATCGCCATCCAGGGCTTGTCGATTGTCCGCACCGGCTCCTGACTCAAGACACCTGCGAGCAACTTCCAATAGTCCATGCCGCGTGGCGCCGTGGCGCTCCACTCGACGTTTTTGTCCTCGATGAAACGGCTTGGCCGAAGCGTCTCGCCGACCTTGCCCATCTTGTACTGCGACTTGTAGGTTTCGTAATAGGCTGGGTTAGGATCGATAATGCGGATGCCTACCAGAATGTTGTTGGTGGGGCTCTGAAAGACGTTGATGCCTTCCTTACCGTATTTCGCTGGATCGTCTTCGGGGCCAACTACGATGTAGGTGGCACCCTTTCCTTGATCCGGCCCGGTAAGGCCAAGGTCGAAAACGGAACGCATCCAGAAATCGAGCACACCGCCCGCGGTCTGCCCGGCCGGATAGTCGATCTGGATCGGACCATCCTGCAGATTCGAAAAGTTGAAGATGTACGGAGTGGTCAGGTTCCCGGTGACGATTCCGCGTTTTTCCTTAAGCGAACGCAGCACGACAAAGTCCGTGTCCTTAGTGACACCGAAGGCTTCGCCCTGGGCGTTGCGCCACGCGGTGATGCTGACCAGCGGGGTCGACCACAGGTAAAGCTGACATGCCCGCTGGTAGTCCATCTCATCGAACAAACGCTGAGACGCGTCATCGTCGAAGTAGTTGTCAACGAGTTCAATCGTCCCAATTGGTGTTTCTATCAGTTGATCGCCTTTCAACGTCGCATCAGCAAGATCCACAGAATGCTGCTGCGCGACCGATTGCGATGCGACGCTGATGATGAGAGCCAACGCAATGCAAAGTCGTGTTATTGTGATGTCGTATTGCATGGAAATCCCTTCGGAGAGGCAGAAAAGGTATATGTCGAATTCACTCTGAGAAGACCAGAACGCAATCGATGCCGGAGTCACTTAGTGATGGTACCAGAGTGCGATTGCCCTTAAAATGAATACCGCGCGCTCATTTCGGGCCAATTCGCACGCTCGGTCGCTCGGAACTCACATGGACATCCACCTCTTTGATGCCCGCATGCTTGCTCCGCTCGTTCTCTTCCTGGAAGAGGCCGGGAGTCGCAGTCAGCGATTCCTTGATCGCGCGAGAATTCCGCGCGAGGTTGTGGAAACAGGCGGCTGGATCGGCAAGAAGCAGGCCTACGACTTTACGTATGAAATGGTGCAGGGTTTGGGTTGCCAGGACGCGGTGTTCGCTGCCTATCTCAAATTCCAAATGAACCACCTGGGCCCGATTGCTGACGCAATGCGATTGTGCAAGACCGTCAAGGAAGCTCTGGAAGTGGGAGCCCGGCTCGGCAGCACGGCCTACGAGGGTAACGAGTACTTCCTAACGATTGAGGGAGAGACGACGTGGTTCTGCTATCGGGAGCCCACAGTTATGTCGGCGGGACAGACTTTTATCAACGACATGACGCTTGCGGTTTACTGTCAACTGATTCGCGCGACAGCGGACACGAATTGGCGGCCCCGGCAATTCCGAAGTAAAGACTCGATTATCAATCGCCATCGCGGAGTGGAATTATTCGCAGACTGCCAAGCCATCGCCCACTCGGACTCGACCGGCCTAGCATTTCCAACGGAGTTCCTCAGCCGGCGGTTGCCTGGTCCAGAGACCATGTCTGGCTCGACTCCATCGCATGATTGGGAGTTTGGTCCGCAGAACAGCGAACCGGTGGTGGAGAAATTATGTCGCTTGCTCGCATCACAGTTTTCGTATGGGAAACTGCCGACGTTAGACGTTGTTGGTTCGATGGTTGACGTGAGCCCACGAACACTGAAACGACAACTTACGGCAGCAGGCACAAGCTACACCGGACTTCTCGATCGACTGCGCTTCGATGTTGCATGCGAGATGCTGGCTATTCCACAAATGACCATACGCGAAGTTTCGATCGAACTCGGCTACTCGGGGACAAACAATTTTGTTCGAAGCTTTCGGCGAATGACGGGGCTCACTCCCGGGGAATACCGCCGCCGCCTGATTCACGACATGTTTTAGTAGCGCGACCGCGTTGAACTGGACTTAGGCGATCAATGCTGATTGAGGCTACGAAGCGATAAATGGTGCTACGCACCATGGCAAAGGAAAGCATTTCGAAAATGACCCCGGTCGCTTTCGCCCATTCGGCGAATTGCCTCCGACCGACACTTATGCAGATGTCGCTGTAAGTGCTTTGGCAGCAGACGTTAACATTGAAGGCAAGGATTGTACGCCGCGAGCAAAAAGTTCTATTGGCGTCCTGTCGCCCCGACTTGAGTTCAAACCGGCTCGTTGCATTGAATTGCAGCGAGCTGTTTCTCTTGGAGATACAAAGAGTTACGGTGCTGTCGCACGCCTATCAGCTGGTTCAAACGGATATCCGAATGTCAAGGTTCCCATCCATCCGCGTGCGCAAGCTATTGCTACACAACTAGTTGACGGGTTCAAATCTCATGGACACTCTCCTACCCGAACCATTTAGCTGGGGAGACGAGTTGAGAGCATGTAGCGAGTGTGGTGGAGACGGAATCACGCGCCGCGTATCACGAACCGGATTCCATCGCTTGAATCAGCCAGGCACGGGCAAACTTCCAGTACCGGCTGGCGGTGGCTCTAGAAATGCCCAGCGCATCGGCCGCATCCTGCTCGGGGAGTCCAGCAAAGTACCGCAGCTTGACCAGTTCCGCCTTCTGCGGATCAAACTCGGTGAATCGCGTCAGGGCTTCATCCAGGGCCAGCATGTCGTCCGGGGTCGTTTCGGCAATGCTTGCCACCTCGGACAAGCCGACTCGCTGATGATCGCCACCATGTTGGATGCGCTGTCGCCGTCGGGCCCGGTCGATAAGAATCTGTCGCATCGCCTCGGCCGCGACGCGGAAAAAATGCTGGCGGTCATTAAAGCTCCGGTCGCCGCACAGTTTCAGATATGCTTCGTGCACCAGCGCTGTCGCCTGTAGCGTCTGCCCCGGTTTTTCAGAGGACATTCGGGCGGCTGCGAGGTTGCGTAACTCCTCATAGACGAGTGGCAACAACTTTGCGGCGGCCTGTTGGTCGCCGCGGTGGGCGGCTTCGAGAAGTTGCGTAACGTCGGTCATTTTTAGAACTGCTCCAGTCGCTCTTTTTCCTTCCGCCAATGTTCAGCAGCCTCTGACTTGCCCAGCTTTTCCGAAACTGCGACCAAGTCATCGAGCACCTCTCGCACGTGATTCAAACGATGGGCGCTGAATCCTTCGTTTTTGAAGTAACTTCGAATCATCTCGTAACCGCTGGCCAGTTTCGGTTCGGCTTCTGCGTAATTCTCTTCAAGCAGAAGGCACTCCCCCAGCCCGACGAGAGTTGTTCCCAGGATAATGTGTTCCCGTTTGCTTCTGGCAAGCGGGATCGCTTCATTGAAGAGCTCTTTGGCCTCGGCGATTTTTTTCAGCCCGAGCAACGTGAGTCCGCGAAGCCACAGGGCGCGCAACCGGCCACGATCATCACGTTCAAAAAGTTGCGTTCGCTTCTCCAGCAGTGTCTTGCTGTAGGGTTCTGCTTCGTCGAACCATTTTCCCTGGGCGTAGTGCAGGGTGATGTCGTCCAAAAGAACGAGTGTCCGGGGATCGTCTTCACCAAAAACGTCCTTGAATTCTGGTAGCAGTGCCACGTCCTGCTCGGCCACTCGTCGGTTGTCTTCCGATGTGCCGGTTGCTGGCTTTGCATATTTATTTGCCCCATACTTGAGAAAAAGCCGATAGGGATCGTCCGAGGGCAACTTCTGCCCGCTGGCCATCGCTTCCTGTGCGAGTCGCATACACTCGTCATGCTTCCCCTTCCGTGCGATGAATGCTGCCAGGCGCATCTTACAACGAATCGCAATCACGCTGTCATCGCCATGTCCCGCAACCGCGAGTTGCAAGGCGTCTCGAAGGAGACTATCAGCCTTGACCATGTCATTATTCATGAAACGCATCCAGGCGACGGCGCTCAGTGTCCTGATCGTGTCGGGGTGATCAGGTCCCTGAACCTTGCGACGTCGCTCAAGAACATCGAGAAGGATCGCCTCTGTTTTCTCATCCCACGACTCACGCACCCAAACCAGACTCTCCTGACAATTCAGCGTTTCCAAGTTGTTGGGGCCAAGCTCGTCCATCAAAACTTCCAGTGCCGGCTGTATTTGTTGCCTGGCTTTCGGGTACTTGCCAAGGATGGCGTAAGCGCGCCCGATCCGCGCTCGAATGCGAGCAACCGTCAACGGCAGACGCTCTGTATCGCGATCGAGTTGCTTTACCGCGCGATCGACGACGGTTGTGAATGGAACATTTCCTACCGTGAGTTCTTCGTGCTCATCGTTCGTCCCCAGAAACGTGTCGAGCAGAAAACTGGCGGCCTCTGTTTCTTGCCTGGCCTTCATCTCGGCATGGTGCGCTCGAATGCCAAAAGTTAGGCTGAGTACCGTGGAGATGAGCAGAACACCTGCGAAAGCCCCAATCGTCAGTATCGCTACGCGATGCTTTCGACAGGCCTTCTGCAATCGGTACGCCAGCGTCGGTGGGCAGGCTTCTACTGCATCTCCTTTCAGATATCGCTGCACGTCTTTCGCCAGCCCGTTGGCAGTCTCGTAACGCCTTGAACGGTCCTTGTCGAGGGCCTTCATCACGATCCAGTCGAGGTCACCGCGAACAAGGCTCGGCAGCTTCGATGCGTCAACTTGCCGGCACGCCGCCAAACTTGGCAGCGTCTTGTCCGAAGATAACCGAGTGCTCGGCCGTGGCGGATCTTCTTCGCGAATCAGTCGCTTGACCTCCTCCCAGGCCGCCACCTTGAATCGTGCCTTCTCCAGTGGCGTGGTGCCGGTGAGCAACTCGTAAAGGATTACGCCGAGGGCATAGATGTCAGTCCGCGTGTCGACATCCAGGGCGTTGATTCCGACTTGTTCGGGCGCCATGTAGAGCGGCGTGCCAACGACCGTACCGAAGGCGGTGTGCAGCGTGCGATCGGTGAGCATCTGCGAGGAGTTGATCGCCTTAGCCAAGCCGAAGTCGATCACTTTTGGCACAGGTCTGCCATCGTGTTCGGTGACCAGCACGTTGCTGGGCTTCAGGTCGCGGTGGATGATCGCTTTTTGATGTGCATGCTGCACCGCCGAGCAAATCTGCACGAACAGGTCAAGACGCTCGTTCACGAATAGCTTGCGAGCATCGCAATACTCAGTGAGCGGCAGCCCTTTCACCAGTTCCATCACAAAGAACGGTCGGCCTGCGTCGTCAGTGCCGGCGTCGTGGACTTTGGCGATGTTCGGGTGGTCCATCAGCGCGAGGGCTTGCCGTTCCGCCTCGAAGCGGGCCAGCACCGCCTTTGAGTCCATTCCAGCTTTGATGAGCTTGACGGCCACCAGCCGCCTAACCGGCTCCTTTTGCTCCGCCATCCAGACGGTTCCCATGCCGCCATCACCAATTTGTTCCAGCAATTTGTAACGACCAGCGATGAGCGTACCGACCGACTGGGCATCAGAAAGGCAAGTTGCCTCCAGCTCGTTGTGCCCGGCAACGGGACGGTCGAGCGGGTGATCCACCCGGTCATGAGCCCGAAGCAGGCCGTCCAACTGCCTACGAAGCGCCTCCTGTCCCGCACATTCCCGATCGAGGAATGCCTTCCGGGATTCCGCGGACAATTCTGCGGCAGCAGCAAATAGCGATTCGACTTGGCTGGAACTGTTGTGCATGATCGGCTTTCTCCAGTAACTTTGCGGCTCCTGTTGATAAGCGATGTTGTGGACCGGAGCGCCTCACGAGAATTATCACGAAGATTTCGACGGCCCACAATTCAGCCACTGCGTTGAGCCTCAACGTCGGACATGAAGGTTGACCCCGGTCACTCCCGCTGGCCCTTGGACCGAAACGAAATCGACGTGCGAAGGCCCTGCGCTATTTACCGCTGGTTGCTAAACTCGCCCGAACGAGTTTCCGCGATCAACCTGTCCCTGATGCACCATGATTTCACATCGACGACCGATGAGGATGGAGTGGCCCAGTTCGACTGGATTCCGGACTGGCAGACGCGAATGATGACCTTTTGGAATTCCCGGCAGCCCGGATGGACACGTCGGCGCGTCACCGTTGATCCGAATGCCGTCCCGGCCGGTGGCGGCATTCACGCAACTTTGAAAATCGAAAGGCTCATCCCGTTCTCCGGACGTGTCATGGATCAACAAGGGAACCCGGTCCCCGACGCGACCGTAACGCTCGCCGGAGAGCATGGCGAACGCCACTCTTCAACGCCTCGGACGGATGCTCAGGGTCGATACCAAATCAAGGTTCCGCCAAGGATGAACTTCCTGATCACCGCCGTCGGGCACCGACCGGGACGGCGGGAGCCCCAGAATTAAAACGTAGAGCGAAGAAGTCAAGCTGATGCAGAGGCCCCGGGATCCGAACCGAAACCGTTACGCCACAGCCGCTTAAGCTTGAGCCCGTGCCATTCGTTCCAGGACTTAAAAACAGACCGCCATTTGCGCATCCGTCAAAAGCACATCCCGGCATTGTGTGAGATAAGATGAATTACTTAGTCGAGCTGTCGGCCGCCGGAGCAATCTAGCTAGCGAATAGAAGCATGCGGTGCCCATCCAGTTGTTTCTGTATCGCCAAAACAACTGCTCCGGTGTCGGCCAGCGGAGCGTTGAAACGAGTCCGGCTAATTCGCTTCGGTCACCCACACCGACGCGCTAAAGCGAGGCGCGGAATTCAGGGGCGACCACCCCGACGTGATGAGCGAAGCCATCGCGCGTCGTACCGGCGGTAGGGGCGAAGCCCCGGTCATTTGCCCAGCCCAGCCCAGCGGGCTGGGAAGGAAATGAACAGAAATGAAATGTTAGGGCCAACGGCCCGGCCCTTTGTTTGTCAGTGTGCTTCCGCGTTCATCGAGAGTCGATTCTCACGGCACCGGGGCAATCGATACGTTTGGGACTGAGTAGCAAATGGCCGGGCCTTTGGCCCTCAGGTTTTCACTGGATTCTGAGACCCAGTCCGTTGGACTGGGCTAGGTAAACGGCTGGGCCTTCAGCCCGAACGATTCTGTGACGGACGTTATCAAAGGCGCAAGGATAACCGCTGACCATGTCTGCTTTCGGCCACCTACCTGCTTCGGTTGCATCGACCTGTGCAGCGAAGAAGGTGTTGCGACTCGCTTCGGTGTCAGGTCGCCCGAGACACCGGTGCGTCGAGTGGAGATCGATTCGTGAAGGTGGTTGGTCCAACCCCGGCGAGTCGGCATGGTTGCTAAGGGCATTCGGTGGTGCTGACCGGAGTCGCTTGGAAAACTCGGTTCTCCATCTCGCAGTCGCGGATCTGATCGAGAACTGGTTTCTCTCTGGCGACGAAACGCGGTTGGTATCCGCCGGAATTGCAGGTGTTTGCGATTCTTCCTTCGGCGTCTACGACGCTACGTTGTTCAAATTGAAGCTCTTGCCGTTTCCGACGGCGCCGGCGACGTCAATCCCCAATTCCACTTCGTTGATGAAGAAAAAAAGCGGTTGACACTCAACCGACGAGTGCCAATCGCAAATCGGTGTTGTCGTCCAGAGTGAACAACGAGCGCGACGTCAGTTGCCTGCTCGGTTGGCCATCGCTTTCTCGATCTTTTCCTTGACCGCCGTTAGGTTGAAGCTCGCGCCTTTCTGCATGGGCGGGTAGTCGAGGGCCGTCTGTGCTAACTTCGCAACCTCCTGCTGCACGAACACGAAACGCCAGAACTCGAAAGCCCACCAGTTTGCGGCGAATAGCGAGTCACCAAGATTCATCTTCTCGAATGGATCCAGCCGCAGGTTGTAAATGCCGGGCCAATCCATTTTGACCTTCGGGCCGAACCAGCCATCCGGTTGTTCCAGAAACACATACTTGTAGTTGCCGATGCGGGCAGCTGCGAGTTCCGACTCGGTAAAGTACCAGAGCTCGTTGCGGGCGGACTCTCCACCCTCGGTGAGCATTTTGGTCTGATCGTACCCGTCGAGGTGGACCTTGTACTCCTTCCCGTCAAGCTTCTTGCCCTCGAGCAGGTCTGCCTTGACATCTCCCTCGTACCCGGCGGCGGCAGCGAATGTGGGGAACCAGTCCATCCCGGACATCACACCGTTGATGACCTGACTGGGCTTCACCCTGCCGGGCCAGCGGATGACGCAGGGGGCGCGGAAACCGCCCTCAGTTCCCATGCCTTTCCAGCCTTTGAACGGGGTGGTTCCGCCATCGGGCCAACTGAAGCCCTCGGTGCCGTTGTCGGTCGTGACCACAACAATCGTGTTGTCCGCAACGCCCATCGCGTCGAGTTTCTTCATGACTCCACCAATGATGTCGTCGAACTGGGCCATCCCGGCTTCTTGCATGGTCCACTCGTTCGCGGGCGTCTGCATCTTCTGATACTTCGGTGAGAGGTGCGTGAACACATGCATCCGCGTGGGGTTGAGCCAAACGAAGAACGGCTTTTCATCATTCTTCGCCTTCTCCATGAAGTCGACGGTGTGTTCCAGGATCACGTCATCGACCGTTTCCATGTTCAGCTCGACGCCTTCGGTGGGATGGGGAGGAAGCGGTCCCTGATCCTCAATTCGCTGCTTGCCGACCTTGCCCCAACGAGGGTCGACAGTGGTGTCGTCGGTGTCCGTCGCCCAGCAATGAAGGACGTTGCGTGGGCCAACCTTATCGAGCAGGTCCTTGGGATAGTTCGGGTGCCAGGGGTCCTCCATCGCATCGAGGTGATAAAGGTAGCCAAAGAACTCGTCGAAGCCGTGGACCGTCGGCAGAAACTCGTTTTTGTCGCCAAGGTGGTTCTTGCCAAATTGCCCCGTAGCGTAGCCCAATTCTTTGAGGGCGGTCGCGATCGTGGGGGCCGAGGCTGGCATGCCGATAGCTGCGCCGGCCTGTCCGACCGTGGTCAACCCGGTTCGAATGGGAAGCTCGCCGGTGATAAAATTGGCCCGACCGGCCGTGCAGCTCGCTTCCGCGTAGTAGTCTGTGAAGATCGCTCCTTGTCGTGCAAGTTGATCGATGTTCGGCGTCCGCCCGGCCATCAGGCCGCGGTGGTAAGCGCCGATATTCCACATGCCGATGTCATCGCCCATGATAAAGACGATGTTGGGCTGTTTTCCGTCCTCTTGGGCTGGCAAGTCGGCCACGAAGGTGACGCAACTCAACAGAGCTGAGAGGACCGTCAGGGCCAACGCTTGACGTGAGTAAATTCTGAACATGTGGTTTTAACCTTGGTCTGAGAACGTTAAAGAAAGCTTTAAAAGTCTCACCCTGGTTTCCTGCAAACCTAAATAATCGTCTGCCTTCGGAGTGCCCGAAGCTTGCTAGGAATCAAATTTCGCGGCGGCGATTTGGCAGACGATTCCAGTCTGAGCTGGCATGGACTTGAGAAGTGTGTTGCACTCGTTGCCAATCCTTGTGCGCCCGTACGGTACACGTGTGCCTACTGGCACAACGATTAGCAGACTATTTGCGAATTGCCAGGGATACCTAACTGGCGGCCGCTGTGAAGCGATTTCCGTGCCGATCCGACATGCTTTCCCAATGTCCCATTGTTCGTGAAGGCCCGATGACATTGCTGTGATGATGTGGTTTACGATTGTGGGCTTTACCCGGAGAGACTAACGAAGGCACGGCGGACAAACCTTGATTAACGCGAGTGGTGCAACCGACGCGACACACCGCAAGCACGAAAAGCGAATCCATCGCGCGGCCGGTCGCATCGGTCTACACGCCTTTGCCAGATCGTTTCGACGCAGTCTTTCCCGAATCTCGGACTATTACCAGTTTGCCGTCCGAACGGATCTCGGATGCTTGAGTGTTTACCGGATTCAATGATGCGACAGCGTCGCGTGCCAGGATCTGAACCCCGGACTTTCTCCTGGTGGATTCCACCATGCCGATATCAGTGCGGACGCGATACCACCTCAGTAACGCACCGCACACAATCGGGAAATGCTTGAAGAGTATTATGCCGATCCGCACATCCGGGCACGAATATTTGAGTTTCTCGGCGGTGATTCGCCACAAAATGTGACCTGCGCGTACATCACCGCGGACGGCCCGTCGGCGGACGTCTGTCACAATCCGCGCCCACCCTCCGAACTGCCGAACTGTTTGGACGATGGTCTAGAGATTGGCCGATCGCTGTGGGATCACGAAGCCCTGATCGCTCATCTGGACATCGAGATCGTCAATTTCGATTTCCCGGCCGAACCCTGGATCCATCCAAATCGCTGTATCGACCTTCAACGTCCCGTTGTCGCTGCGATTCAAGAGTTTCTGATCAATCATGGGATTGCTCCGCTTCACCTGCTCAGCGGCCGCGGACATCACTTCGTGTGGCGGATCGACCTTCGGTCCACCGCTTGCGATTCTCTTACCGCGATCGGAAGCGTTGCAGGGGCATCACAATGCGGCTGTCCGGGATCATTTCCATCGATCGGGCAGAGGCATGATGGACCTCGAGCGACCGCACATGCGGGGCTGGGCATGGTGATGGAATATGTCGCTCACCGTGTCCTGGACGTGGCGGCGGGCGACTGCGAACTTCCCGTGATGTTGACGGCTGTCGAAGCCGGCCCCAACGCTCACGGTCGAGAAGTCGTTTCCATCGATTTGTCGGAGTACGGTGACCCGTTGCACACGCGCGGTGTGCGTGTTCCGTTTTCGGCCTATCTGAAGCCGCAGCAGCAACGCTGGCGGATCGGTGCAATCGCGGACGAGATACCGGGATTGTTCATGATCCCACTGCATGAGATGGAGGTTCACCAGGGAATTCAGGTGATGCGAGCGATGGACGAGGTTCAGGATCTGGCCCGCCGCGGTTCAGTACAGATTCCCGACCAATCGCGCGGCACCGAACGGTTGCTGGAAGAATACGCCACTTCGCAAACATCTCTCTGGCATCGCCAGTTCTACTCCGCCGAACATGACCCCAGCGATCAATGGCCGAAAACCTACGACAGACTACCTCTTCAATCACTTCCGCCCTGCGCCCGAATCATCCTGGAGCAACCCAACGATCGATTGCTCAAGCCCGCTGGGATCCAGCATTTGGTGCGGATCCTGCTCGGGTTTGATTGGCACCCGCGACACATCGCAGGCCTGATCCGGTCCAAATACGAGCGCGACTATGGTTGGGGCGATCGGTGGTATCGGTACGATGCCGCGACACACGCCGATTTTTACGTTCGAACCTTTGCCGGACTGATCGCCACCGGACGGGATGGACTTGTCGACCTCAATTGCCGCTCATGTCAAGAGAAACAGTACTGCCCTGTCGAAGTATGTAGCGACAATCTGTTGAGGTACCGAGACCGAGTGCGGATTCGAGTCGAGACCACAACCTATTGATCGGACTGGTCAAACTAAACAATGTCGAAAATGAGGACTTGATTCATGAGCCAGTGGCCCATCGGCCTTTCAACAGGCTGTTTTTACAAGACCAGCATTTTTGAATGCCTTACGCACATCCGAAGTGCGGGTTTTTCGATCATCGAAGTCTGTTCCTTTCCGGCACACCTTGACTATCACGACGCCAATGCGGTCGATCGTGCGAGCCAGCTGATTCGCGAACTCGATCTGGATCCTTATTCTTTCCACGCACCCTTTGCGGAGCACATCGACATCACCTCACTGGATGATCAAGTTCGGTCCCATTCGCTCGACGAGATGATCAGGGCTGCGGAGGCCGCAGCGTCTCTCGGCGTTCGGTACTATGTGATTCACCCGGGTCCCGAGAATTCGAATCTTCCTGACCAACAGCGAATCGCTCGTATCGAGCATGCAGCGAACGCGCTCAATCAGGTGTCCCGCCGCTGTCAGCAGCTTGGCATCCGTTTGGTGCTCGAAAACATGCTTCCCCACCTGTTTTTCGGACGCACGCGTGATGTGCTGTGGATCCTCGGTGCGCTGGAGACGACCGAAGTGGGAATTTGTCTTGACACCGGACACGCTTACCTTTCCGGAGACTTGCAGACCGTCGCGCACAAACTTTCCGGCCATCTTTGGATGGTTCACGCCAGCGATAATCACGGCCAGCGTGATGACCACCTGCCGCCGGGCGAAGGCGGGATTGCCTGGCCAACATTCGTCAGCCAGCTTTCGCGGCTTCATTTTCACGGCACGATCATCCTCGAAATCGCGGGGAGTTCGGATATTCCCGCGACGCTGACGCGGGCGGGGCGATCGCGTCACTTCTTACAGCGGCTTTCTCGAACGTTGCGGGATGAGCATTGACTCTTTGCGGGCATCGCTCTGGCCAACGTCCGTCAATCATCAATTCCGCGCGAGTGTTCTGCGGGGCAGAGTGATCAGGAATTCTGCACCTGAATCCCGCGTGGCTCCCAACGCCATCCGACCACCGTGAGCTTCGACGATGCGTTTTGAGATCGGCATGCCCAGTCCACTACCCTTCGGCTTCGTCGTAAAGAACGGTTCAAACACCCTGCGACGCTGCTCTTCATTCAAACCTGGGCCATTGTCGCGGTAGCTCAATTTGATTGCGGCTTGGCCGTTCAACTCGGCGTTCACAGCTCGCAGTTCAATGAAGATCGGGTCGTCGCAGGCGGCCAGTGAGTTCTCGATCATGTTTCTGAATACTTGGGCAATTCGAAACACATCGACTTCGCAGCGTGAATCGGACCCCTTGAAAATGGAGCGGCACTCTATCCGACGTTCATTGGACTGTCCGGAAAACTCGTCAAGCACTTCTTTGATAAGCTCATCTAACGAACAAGGTTCCAGGTCAAGCTTGATGGGAGCTGCAAAATCACGGAGCTCTTCAAAAAGCCTGGCGAGATCGTTCTGCGCCGACCGGACACGTGAGATGTACTCCAGTACTTCCGGGCGACCTGCGGATTCCATCGCCGCCATCTCCAGATTGGTTGACATCCGTTGCAAGACATTGCGGCTTTCGTGGGTGACCGCACTGATCATTTGGCCGATCGCCGCTAGTCGTTCCGCCCGCAGGGCCCGCTCTTCAGCCTGTTGTTGCGCGCTGATATCGTGAACGATTCCGGTGAAGCATCGTGTGCCCCCGAGACGCATCTCACCGACTAATAGACGTACCGGAAAAGTCGATCCATCTCTGCGTCGCCCCATCACCTCGCGACCACCTCCATCGAAGGAGCGATCCTCGCCGGACAGGTTCCCGGCGTGGCATTCCTCGTGCCAGCCATCTTCCAGCGATGGCATCAGCAGCGAAACGTTTTTCCCGATAACGTCGTGGGCATGGTAGCCAAAGAGCCGTTCAGCGCCCGCATTGAAAGTATCAACAAGTCCCCGCTCGTCCGTCGTGATGATGCCGTCATTGGCAATCTTTGCGATCGTCGCGAGACGAACGTCGCTATCGGATCCAATGGTGCCGCAGCGTGTCGCCCCGGATTTGTAACGCGTCGGACGGTGCCCGATCGGCTGATCGCCATGAGAAGACGGCTCATTGTCGTTGGGTTGTTCCATGGACACCGTTGCTCGGTCAACCAATTTGCTCATCCAGATTTTCTCCCAGACTGTTTGCAGAATTGTGGTCGCTGGGAAGCAAGTCCTTGAATCACGGCTGCCAGTAATTCCGGATGGCGGAATCCACCATACGGAACATCGCCATCCTCCGGACCGGACGCCGCATCACCCCCGACCCGGACCAGGAGTTCCGTTTGCTCGGTGTTGGCCCTCGGGCGTCTCAGACTCCTTCGCATGACGTCAGGCGAAGCAGTTCCTCCGCTCGGTCGGAAAGCCGATCGCACAACAGCCCCGGGTCGACACTTGTTCCAACGTTCGCTCGGCAGTGGGGGCAGCAAAGGTCACTTCCAAACAGGTGCGTCGGGATTCGTAAGCGACGTCCGCAGGTGGGGCATACGTGGGAGCAATACGTCTCGACTTTGTACATTTCACATTTCTCCGATTTCCAAGTTGCGTTCCAGGACCGGGAAACAACGTCTCGTTCGACTCGTGGGATCGCAATCGAATGTTGAGACCGTCTTGAAGTGGTGGTTTCCACCACTGGATCAACGGCAGTGACAGCACAGGCACACCGAATAGGCACACCAGGTCCTGCACCGCACATCGGCGTCTTCGTCCATCAGCCGTAACTTGGTGCTCTCTGGCACAACATCGGCGTCGTGAGACTTCAAATCGAGCGGCAAATCGATTCGGTACGAAAGCTGCAACCGCAGCTGTTCGAGGGCCGGAGTGCTTGGGTCGGTCGATGCTCACTTCATCAACGGAGGCGAACCATCAATGGGAACCGCGACCGCTGCAAAAAGAATGACCAAGCTGCAACCGCTAGGCAATCGAGTGATTGTTGAACGCGACGAATCGGAAGCGACAACGCGCGGCGGAATTGTGCTGCCGGAGACGGCTCGAGAACAGGCCGCTCGCGGACGAATCATTCGCGTTGGGCCGGGCCAGCTCAGCGACACGGGCACACGCACGCCGCTTCAAGTCAAACGGGGCGACCGGGTGATCTTCTCCCAGTACGCCGGAAGCGAAGTGGAGATCGGCCAAAGAAAACTGTTGGTGATGCGCGAGGGTGACATCCTCGCGGTCGTGGAGTGAACGTAACCTTAACCGGAACATCGAAGATGTCGAAGATCATTGCCTATGACCACGATGCCCTCGAAGCAATCAAACGCGGGGTCGGCACCTTGGCACGTGCCGTCACCACGACGTTGGGCCCGCGTGGTCGCAACGTGCTGCTGCAGAAGAGCTACGGACCACCCCTGGTGACCAAAGACGGTGTCACGGTGGCCAAAGAGATTGACTTGGAAGACCCGTTCGAGAATATCGGCGCGCGAATGGTCCGTGAGGTCGCGTCGAAAACCAATGACGTTGCCGGCGACGGCACGACGACGGCCACAATTCTGGCCAAAGCGATTTTTGACGAAGGCCTACGTGCGGTCACCGCGGGCGTTAACCCGATCGCGTTAAAACAAGGGATCGAAAAAGCGGTCCAATCGATCGTCAGAACTCTCCATTCGAACTCTGTGCCCATCAATGGGAAGGAAGACCTGGTGAAGGTCGCGTCGATCGCTGCCAACAACGACCCAAGCATCGGCCGACATGTCGCCGAAGCTCTCGACCGGGTTGGCAAAGACGGTGTCGTCACGCTCGATGAAGGAAGGTCCACGACGACCGAGATGGAGTGGGTCGAAGGGATGCAATTCGACAAAGGGTATCTGTCTCCCTATTTTGTGACCGATGCGACCAAGATGGAGTGTGTGTTGGATGATCCGTATGTGTTGGTGCACGAAAAGAAAATCAGCAATATCAAAGACATCGTGCCGATCTTGGAAAAGGTCGTTCAGTCTGGCAAACCCTTGTTAATCATTGCCGATGATGTCGAAGGAGAGGCGTTGGCCACTTTGGTCGTCAATCGGTTACGGGGAACGTTCCAATGCTGTGCCGTGAAGGCACCCGGATACGGAGATCGGCGGAAGGCGATGATGGAAGACATTGCGGTGCTGACCGGCGGAAAGGCGATTTTTGAAAGCCTGGGAATCAAGCTGGAAACACTTCCCCTGGACAATCTGGGACGGGCGGAAAAGGTCGTCGTCGACCGAGACAATACCACGATCATCCAGGGGGCAGGCGGACGCGGCGAAATCGATTCGCGGATCGCCCAGATCAAACTGGAGTTGGATAAATCGGAGAGCAGCTACGATCGAGAGAAGCTGGAGGAACGCATGGCCAAATTGACCAATGGCGTCGCGAAGATCAATGTCGGCGCCGCCACCGAAAGCGAATTGAAAGAGAAAAAGTTCCTCTACGAAGACGCAATCAACGCAGCCAAAGCCGCCGCGGATGAAGGCATTCTGGCGGGAGGAGGCGTGGCGCTGCTGCGAGCTGCCCAGGCCTGCCAACCAGACGGTTTGAACGATGATGAGACGGTGGGTTTCAACATCGTCCGCAAAGCTTGCCGCTGGCCGCTGAAGTGCATCGCGGAAAACGCCGGCAGGGACGGCAGTCTGATCTGCGAAAAAGTTGCGGAGATGTCCGGCAACAAAGGTTACAACGCGATGACAGATGCCTACGAAGACTTGGTTGCGACCGGTGTGATCGACCCGACCAAGGTCGTTCGCTCCGAACTGGAGAACGCCGCCAGCGTCGCCACCCTGCTCCTGACCAGTGACGCGCTGATTGCGGAGAAACCGAAGAAGGAATCCAACGGGTCCGCTCGCGGGGGAGATTACGACATGTACTGAGTCATGCCAGAACCGGAAGTTTGCGACGGAAAAATGATTCGACAACCATCTGGCGGGCCGATTCCTCGACACCGCTCTCACCCGTCCTGGAAGCACTCGCCCGGGCGGATCGATTCGGGCGCGTGCGGTCTTTGTCGGGGAACACATCGGTTTGCGGCGAGTCGCTTGAACGGATCAGCGCACAGCCATTTCCGGTTTCCGCCGGGTCAGGTTCTGGTTGTCATCTTGGCTGGTCAAAAAGTCAGCGAGCCCCATCGGATGCTGGCCGCCTCGGTGGGGCTTGCCGTTTGCGGTGACCGCAGCGCCCACGGATCCCTGTCGGAACATCACAGTTTGGGGCAATGCGTGAAAGACGCCGGGAACGACGCTGAAGCTTTGGCCGCGACCACGCTCGCGTCGACGCTGGACGTGGAATTTGACGAACAGCAGTCGTGGATGAAAAGGGAGAGATTTGGCAGAATTCGGATAAGATCGTCACGACTCGCAGCGTCGCAATCCGCGGCGGTAAAACCCGACGGCCACTGAACCACCGTGTTTGCTGTTGTGGCACTGATAAGGGGCGAATGCCGCCACGTGCATGCCTTCGCCGACACCCGCACGGTGCCGATGAGAGCGCGCGAAGTTAGAATCGCGACAGGGATGTTCAGCGAGCCTCGGTCAGCCAACTATCAAGCAGGATTCAATGGCAAAGAAGAAAGCCACCCGTGTAAAGTCGAGCGGGAAACAGAAGGTCGATCCCCAACCCAGTCAGCCCGCCGCCAAGACTGAAGACGGTAGCCAGCCGAAGACCACGGCGGGGCAAGAGAACCGCTCGGAAACTCGAACGCCCGTTGCCGGATTGTCCATCCAGGCCAAGACGCCGGCGTCTGATTTCCCGATCGTGGGCGTCGGCGCCTCGGCGGGAGGACTGGAAGCGCTGGAAGAATTGCTCAAAAACATGCCTCGCGATCCTGGCATGGCTTTCGTGATCGTCACACACCAGCATCCGGATCACAAGAGTTTGCTGCCTGAGTTGTTGGGCAAAGTGACGAAGATGCCAGTTGTCGAAGCGGATGACGGCACGAAGTTAGAACGTGACCACGTTTATGTCGGCCCGCCGGGTAGCCACCTGGCAATTCTCAATGGAACGCTCCATCGAATGGACATTGAGACGAAAGAATCGCCACGATTGCCAATCGACTACTTCTTTCGCTCGCTATCCGAAGATCAAAAAGAAAGAGCGATTTGCATTGTGCTCTCGGGCACGGGAACGGACGGAACGCTGGGGTTGAGGGCGATCAAGGGCGAATCCGGCATGGCGATGGTGCAGGAACCCCTCACCGCAAAGTATGCCGGGATGCCTGCCAGCGCCCAGGGAACCGGATTGGTCGATTACGTACTGACCCCCGCCGCAATGCCGAAACAGTTGGTTGCCTACGTGCGCGGCCCGTATTTCGCCGGTGCGACAACCGCCGCCGAACCGCCAATCGTTCCGACAGAGCCGATGCAAAAGATCTTTGTGCTCCTCCGCAATCGCACGGGGCACGATTTTTCCGCGTACAAATCCAACACCATTCGCCGGCGCATCGAACGGCGGATGAATGTGCACCAAATCGACAAGGCGAACCAGTATGTCCGCTACTTGCAAAAAAATCCGCACGAAATCGATATGCTTTTCAAGGAGCTGTTGATCAGTGTCACCAGTTTCTTTCGAGACCCGCAGTCCTGGGACGCACTGGCAAAGCGGGCATTGCCCGAGCTACTCAAGTCGCGCCCTGAGAACTACACGCTGCGCGCGTGGGTACCGGGATGCGCCAGCGGCGAAGAGGTTTTTAGTCTGGCCATTGTGCTTCGCGAGTGCATGGACAAGACCAAGCGGCATTTTGACGTTCAGATCTTTGGCACCGACCTCGACAACGCCGCAGTCGACGCCGCCCGCGTCGGCCAATACCCGAGCGGGATCGGCGTCGATGTTTCGCCCAAACGGCTGGAACGCTACTTCCTGAAAGAAGAGAACGGCTACCGCATTCGCAAAGAGATACGCGAAATGGCAATTTTTGCGATGCAAAACGTCATCAAAGATCCCCCCTTCACGAAACTTGACCTGTTGTTTTGCCGCAACCTGCTGATCTACTTAAATTCGGATTTGCAAAAACGCCTGCTGCCGATCTTCCACTATGCGCTCAAGCCAGGAGGCTTGCTGATGCTGGGTCCATCGGAAACGATCGGCACCTTCGGTGAACTGTTCGAAGCGGTGGACAAGAAGTGGAAAATCTTTCGCCGCAGAGGAACCGCAACGAGTGTTCATTCCATGCCCGAAATGCCGGCTTCGCAGACGCCGGCGGAGACGAACATCAATGCTCTCCCGAAGCTTGCCGAGTCGACTCGTGAGACAAGCATCGCAGCGATGCTGGAAAAATCGGCAATGGCTCGCTTCTGTCCCCCATTTGTCGTTATCAACGATCGCTGCGACATCATTCACGTTCATGGACGCACCGGCGAATTCTTGGAACTTGCCGAAGGACAATTGCGGACCAACATCTTGGACATGGCCCGCGAAGGATTGGCGCACGACTTGGCGTCAGCCATACGACAGGCCGCAGCCACCGAAGATGAGGTGATTCGCGAAAACGTCCGCATCAAATCCAATGGTGGTTCCGTGTTCGTCGATTTGGTGGTGGCCAAAATTTTGGAACCCGAACCGATCCGTGGATTGTTGCTCGTCACGTTTCGTCCCGTCCCGCCCCCAACCGTGTCGGAAAAACAGCAAAGCCGCCGCAGCAGGGCCAGTCCGGATCGCGTCGAGGTACTCCAGCGGGAACTGCAGTACATGAAGCAGTCACATCAGGCAACCCTGGAGAAATTGGAGACTTCGAACGAAGAACTCAAGTCGACCAACGAGGAGCTGCAATCCACCAACGAGGAGATGCAAAGCACCAACGAAGAACTGGAAACGTCGAAGGAGGAGATGCAGTCGCTCAATGAGGAACTGACCACGGTCAATGCCGAATTGCAATCCAAAGTCGAAGATCTGTCGCAGGCCAATGACGACATGCAGAACCTTCTGAATGCCACGGACATTGCCACGATCTTTTTGGATGACGACTTGAACATCAAGCGTTTTACGGAACAGGCCGAAAAAATTATCGCGATCCGTCCGACCGACGTTGGAAGGCCGATCGGCGAATTGATGTCGTACCTGAAACAGGTCGACCTGAAGCGGGACTGCAAGAGCGTTCTGGATACGCTGATGTTCAAGAAACGAGAAGTGGAAACAACCGACGGCGGCTGGTTCCTGATGCGGATCATGCCCTACCGCACCACCGACAAAGTGATCGACGGACTGGTGCTGACGTTCGTCAGCATTCGAGAAATGAAGGAAGCCGAGAAGAGCAGCGAACAACGGACGTTTTTTGAGGCAATCTTTGATACCGTGCGGCAGCCGTTGCTTGTGCTCGATGAACAGCACCGCGTTACCTCCGCCAACCGCTCCTTTTATCAAACTTTTCGGATGCGTCCGAAACAGGTTCAAGGCAAACCACTTTGCGAATTGGGCGATGGAGCCTGGGATATCCCGGAATTACGCGAGTTGCTCGAAGACATTCTGCCACGGAATTCGACATTCGATGACTACGAAGTGGAGCACGAATTCCCCAAGATCGGCCACAAAGTATTCGTGCTCAACGCCCGCCGTCTGGATCACCACACCTCAATGCCCAGCATGATCCTGCTGGCGATGGAAGACATCTCGGAAAATTAGCCCAAGGCGACCGCGATGGCAGAACGTAAATCCGAACTCCGCTCCACCCCTCGCAACACGCTCCGTGCGCGTGCCGAAGAAATGCTCGCTATGTCAAGGAGCGACGTTTCCGGGATGTCACGAGAAGACATTCAAAAGCTCGTTCACGAGCTTCAAGTGCATCAGATGGAACTCGAAATTCAAAACGAAGAGCTACGCCGAGCCCAGACCGAACTGGCCTGTTCACGAGACCGTTTCGCGGATTTATACGATTTCGCACCGGTCGGATACCTGACCCTCGATCGACACGGCGTAATCTTGGAGGCGAATTTGACTGCCGCCACCATGTTGGGGGTCGAACGCAACGGCCTGGTCAATCGCAAGCTGACCGACTTCCTACCCGATCAGGCGAAGGAGGCTTGGCACCTGCATCGTCGAACTGTCTTCGCCGACAGTCGAAACAGGGTTGTCGAGCTTCCGCTGCGCGCTTCCGATGGCCGGCCGCAGAGGATTCGGTTGGAGAGTCGTGCCTGTTCCGATGCGGACGGCAGCGTGAATCGCTGCCGTTCGGCGATGATCGACATTGCTGAACAGGAAATCGCGAAGGAGGCGTTTCAGCGTCTGAACATCAACCTGGGGCAATCGCTGGTCGGCAGCGAGACGATGCTGAATCGAAGCATCGAGCACGTGCGGCTCTTGACCGAAGCGGTCGCCCATTTAGGCGAAGGGATTTTGATCACCAATGACGATTTGGACTGGCCCGGACCTCAAATCGTTTTCGTCAATGATGCGCTTTGTCGTATCACCGGCTACACCTCTGAGGAGTTGATTGGCCAGTCGCCGCGTATTCTTCAGGGAGATGCCACCGATCGCGATACGCTGGAACGAATCAAATCCGAATTAGCTGCCGGACGTTCGGTGCTTTTCGAACTGGCCAATTATCGCAAAGATGGCACACCCTATGATGCCGAACTCTTCATCACGCCGCTATTCGATTCAGACGGTCGCCGAACGAATTTCGTCGCGATCCACCGAGACATTACCAAGCGGAAACAATCCGAAGAGGGATTGCGTCGTGAGCACGAGTTGAGTGAAGGGATCATCGCGTCCTCGCAGCACATCATCGTCTTGCTGGACACCGAAGGGCGAATCAAACGCTTCAATCCCTACCTCGAGGAATTGGCCGGTTGGCAGCTCGCCGAGGTGCGCGGACGTGACTGGTTTGAGGTCTTTGTTCCCGAGCGCGAACGAAGGAGCGCGAGAGGCTTGTTCGATCGTTCGCTCCGCGGTGAACGGACACGTGGCGAAGTGAATTCGATCGTCGCCAAGGACGGACGGGAGCTCCGAATTGAGTGGTACGATGCACCGTTGACCAGCGCCGATGGTGAGTTCAACGGCTTACTTTGCACGGGTCAGGACGTCACCGAGCGGTTGCAGGATCAGCAAGCGTTGCGAGAACGGGAAGAGCGTCTGCAGGCGGTGCTCAATACCGCAGCCGATGCCATCATCAATATCGACCGGGACGGCGTTATTACCGATGTGAACCCCGCCACCGAAAGGCTGTTCGGATACACGGAACAAGAGCTTATCGGCCAGAACATCAAGATCCTGATGCCTTCCCCCTATTGTGACGAACATGATGACTACCTTGCTCGGTACCGTGAGACCGGTGAGGCCCGCATCATTGGCAGCGGCCGGGAGGTCGCGGGAAAGCGTAAGGACGGATCCACCTTCCCGATTGATTTGGCTGTCAGCGAAGTTGACCATTTGGATTTGTTCACCGGCATCATCCGTGACAGCAGCGAACGAAAAATGTTACTTCGAGACCTTGTGGGAATCGCGGAGGACGAACAACGCCGTATCGGACAAGACCTGCACGACGGCACGCAGCAGGAACTTGCCGGACTTGGGATGCTGGCACAGACGCTCCTGAACAATCTCACGAATGAATCTGGCGATCAACCGGACGCGTCGAGATCGAAACAACGTAGTTTGGCGCAACGAATTGTTGAGGGAATCGACCGAGCTCACCGAGAGGTACAAACGGTTTCTCGGGGACTGGTCCCGGGAAGACTTGATCAGATGGGACTGGTCGAAGCCTTGCGTGAACTCGCGTCCCGGACCGATCAGCTGTCGGGCATCACGTGTGCATTCAAATGCGAGCGGCCGATCCAGATCGGCGACGACTTGACGGCGACGCACCTGTACCGGATCGCCCAAGAAGCTTTGACCAACGCTTTGAAACACGCCCGCCCGGAACACATCCTCGTTGCATTGGAGTACGAAGACGGACAGATCGTGCTTCGTGTCGCAGACGATGGAAAGGGTTTTGATTTAGCTCGACGGAGCGATGGAATGGGATTGAAAACCATGCAATATCGTGCCAGCTTGATTGGTGCCGGACTCACGGTGGAAGCCGTTGAGACGGGGGGCACGCTGGTCTCGTGCACCGTTGCGGACGGGGAGGTACAAGACGATGACCGCTAGGAAGTCGAATCCCGCCAAGATCCTGATCGTTGATGACCATCCCATGATGCGCGACGGTCTGGCGACACGAATCTCCGACGAAACGGATCTCTCGGTTTGCGGGGAAGCAGAGGATGTCGCCGAAGCCATGCAGAAAGTGCGTGATCTGCGTCCGGATCTGGTGATCGTCGACATTTCGCTGAAGACCGGGCACGGCATTGACTTGATCAAACGAATCCGAACGCAACACCCAAAGACCAAAATGCTGGTCAACTCCACGTACGACGAAACGGTCTACGCGGAACGATCGCTGCACGCCGGGGCAATGGGGTATCTGTGCAAGCAAACCGCGCGCGAGACACTGATTGACGCGATCCGTACGGTCCTTGCGGGTAAGACTTACGTGAGCCCGGAGATGACCGAGCGCATCTTGAAAAGTCGGGTGGGCGGGATAGTCGAATCCGGCAAAAACCCAATCGACAGTCTGTCCAATCGTGAACTGGAAGTTTTGACACTGATCGGCCAAGGCCAGACCACCGGCGCCATCGCGACGCTTCTGCACCTGAGCGTACACACGATCGACACCTACCGCGAGAAGCTGAAGATCAAGCTCAATCTCGCTAACAGTGCCGAACTGAATCGATACGCCGCCCAATGGGTGCTTGAACATGGGTGAGATCACTTTCCCAAGTCGAATCCACGCGTTGATGAAGTAGACCGTGTTTCAACTTGAGCCGGGCGCTGCGCCCATTTCCACTGCGTTGCACCCGAAGACGTTTCTTCATTAGCAGACAGTGGTGTCAGATAAAGTCTCGACTACTGCACATCAAGCGTCCGAATCGATCTAGCGGTTGGTCCCGCCGAAGGCGGCTAGCCCACCCACCAGGTCACTCTGGAGTCTCAACCGAAGAAGCCCTGTTTCGGCCGGTTCGTTCTGGTCATTTGAATCAATCTGTGTCTCGGATTTCAAATATTTCTCGAGCCCCGCAATGCGTTTGGCAGCAAGCCCACGTTGCAGGAAGGACAAGATCAGGAAATTCTCAAGCGTGGAGATGCCGTTTCCATAGCCGAGCGTCGTCGCATGCATCACTCCTTCGCGTGCTTGTCGTTCAAGTTCGTCGTGCCGGCCCAAGTCGTAGAGAGCAGCGCAGATACCTGTCATGACTCCGACCGTTTTCGGATGAACCTCGTGGTGAAACTGGCGACTCATCTTCAGACATTGACGATAAAGGTCGAGGCGTTCCTGGAAAGGACGCTGAGGACTCTCGTCGAGAACGCACGGCACACGCACGGTTTCGATGAGGTCATCGCGATCTCCCCAGTTATCTCGACCGACGTGGGTTCGGTGTGGCCCAGATCCACATCGATTTGACTCACCTCCGCGCGAAAAACTCGTTCACTTCTGCGTTCCGGTTTCATCGACCGGGAAGGAATCCCCACCGGCCCGAGTCACACGAAAGGTTTGGCCTAAGCTACAACTTCCTGCTGGTACATCCGATCATTCATTCAGGGAGAACTCTCATGCCAACACCGATCCATCTGGTGACCGGAGCGACGTCCGGTATCGGTCAGGCAACGGCAAAACTGCTTGTCGAACAGGGGAAGCGGGTCGTTGGCATTGGTAGATCGATCGAAAGGCTGCCTGAAGGGGTTGAGCCGGCGCAGTTGGACCTGCGCGATGTCTCTGCCATCAAGAACTTCTTTCAATCACTTGCCGACGACCAGGAATCGATCGCCAGCCTGCTCAATTCCGCTGGTCTGGCTCTCTCCTCCCGAATTTCCGACGGCGACCCGGATGATTGGCAGCGGATGTGGGAAATCAACGTTCATGCGCTCGCTTTGTGTTGCCAGTGTGCGCTGCCGTTGATGGAAGAAGACGGTTTGATAGTCAACGTTTCCAGCCAGAGCGGTCACCGTGTGCCGAGTGCGGGCGGATTTTACGCACCGACCAAATTCGCCGTGAGCGCTATCACAGAGGCGCTACGCAAGGAATTACGTGCCGCAGGTCGTCGCGTCCGCGTCGGGGCATTCTCGCCCGGCTTTGTCGATACACCTATTCTGGGTGATTATCTTCGCCGCAATCCGGATCGCGAACAACAGTTGCGGGACGCTCAAGCATTGTTGCCTCCGGCTGCAGTCGCGTCGCTCATCGTGAGCATGATCAATCAGCCACCGGAAGTCGAGGTTGGTGACATTCTGGTCCGAGCGCGGGGACAAGTCTCCTGAGTGTGTGGCCAACCTGCGTCCGGCAATGAAGCCGAAGCCGCGGGCGGGGTCAGCCACCGGATCGCGATCGGCGGCCAATCGCTGCAAATTGCTTCACGGCAGGGACGGCGGTGGCTTTCCTGAAGGGCCCGCGTCACCATCGAAAGCTTCGTCCCGCCCATGGCTGAGTGCTACAGCAACCAATTGGGCCATTTGCGGCAAAATCGTCTCATGTCTGTCACAGTGCCTTCCGGGAGGTGTCTCTGTGGGTACCACGACCTAACTTTGAATGCCCCCATGAGGACACCGATGCCCAATCCTTTTGCAGAAGCCGCGGACGATGATTCTGACGACGTCGAACTGGTACGCCAGTCGAAGGGTGGCAATCGTGAATCGCTCGAAAGACTCGTCTTACGGCACCAGGCTTGGATCTACAACATTGCCGTCCGGATGGTCTTCGATCCTCAGGATGCTGAGGAGGTGACCCAGGAAGTGCTGATCAAGGCAGTCACCCGACTCAGCACGTTTCGCGGCGAGAGCAAGTTCCGTACTTGGCTGTACCGCATCACGGCGAATCACGTCCTGAACATGAAACGCCGCGGCGGCGAAGTGGTGCCACACACTTTTTCCACTTACGCCGATGCCATCAACGGAACCCCCGACCTGGACCTGCCCGACCCCAGGAGCGTGCCGGTGGACGTTCCACTTTTGGTCGAAGAGACCAAGGTCGCTTGCACGACGGGCATGCTGCTTTGCCTGGATCGACGGCAGCGGTTGATCTTCACGCTCGGGGAAATCATCGGTGCGTGCGATACCGTCGGCGGCGAAGTCATGGAAATGACGGCGGCCAACTTTCGCCAATGCTTGGCACGCGCTCGCCGCGATCTCTATCACTTCATGAACCGACAATGCGGGCTGGTGAATGCGAGCAATCCTTGCCGCTGTCCGAAGAAGACCAAGGGATTCATTGACGCCGGGCACGTCGACCCGCATCACCTGCTCTTCGTCGCTCCTCACGTCCAGCGGATTCGGGACGCAGCCGCCGACACGATTCGTGAAATTGACGAAGTGGCCGATCAAACCTTCGCGGCCATCTTTCGCGATCATCCGTTTCTCGAGTCCTCGGAGCAGGCCGGGTGGATTCGACGGCTGCTCGATCTGCCGGAAGTTCGCGCAACACTCGATCTAAACTGAGATTCTTGCCCGGGTGCTTGTCACACTGGGCACGGCGGCGGGTCTGTGCCATTGAGAGGCAGTTTCTTTCTGGCAATGAGGACACTTGAGATGTCGCAATTAAGAGAGCGTGTGGCACTGGTAACGGGGGCATCGAAGGGCATCGGTGCAGCGATCGCAAGGGAGCTGGCCGCGGCAGGGGCAGCGGTCGCCGTGAATTACCGGGAGGACCAACGCGGTGCAGAAGCAGTCGTTCAGGAGATTATCGCCTCGGGTGGTCGTGCCGTGACGGCTCGGGGCGATGTCTCGAAGGCGGACGACGTCCGGCGGTTGCTGGCGGAAGTCGCGGAGACTTTCGGCACGCTGGATGTGCTGGTGAACAACGCGGGCGTTTACCAGCCTATGGGTATTGAAGCATTCACTGAGGAAGAGTTTCAGCGGGAATTCAACACGAACGTCCTGGGGCCGATGACCGTGATCCGCGAGTCGCTCGCCTACTTTGGTTCCAGTGGCAGCATCATCAACATCGGTTCCGGAGCCTCGCAAATGTGTCCGCCTGACTATTGCATCTACGCCGCCAGCAAGAGCGCGCTCGATACCGTGACAAGGTGTCTCGCGAAAGAGTTGGCCTCACGTCGCATCCGCGTCAACTCCGTCAATCCTGGGGCGACGTTGAGCGAAGGGACGAAGTCGGCTGGGTTGTATGGCGCCGGCAGCGAGTTCGAACGCCAGCTTGTCGCCATGACGCCGCTCGGCCGCATCGGGACGCCATCGGACATTGCAAAGGTGGTCGCTTTTGTTGCGTCCGACGATGCCGGCTGGCTGACGGGCGAAATCATCCTGGCGTCCGGCGGCCTGCGATAGTCGCCGCGGACGAATTCACTTGCAACCACAAAGGTCCATTTATGTCAGCATACATCGTATTTATCCGTGAGAAGACGCTCGACCAGTCGGAGCTAGAATCGTACTGGCAGAAAGCCCCTGCCGCGATGGAAGACCATCCCATCAAGCCGCTGGCCGCTTACGGTCGGCACGTGACGCTCGAAGGGCCAGAGGTGGAGGGAGTCGTGATCGCCGAGTTTCCGAGTCTGGAGGAGGCCCGTGCTTGGTATGACAGTCCGGCGTATCAGGAAGCCACTCAGCACCGGCTTCGGGGCGCCGTCTACCGAGGGCTGATCGTGGAGGGAGTGTGACCCGTGGCGGTGAGGCCCTGTCTGAAACCGATGGCTTACGCAATCTCTTGATTGCACGCTGTTTGAACGTGCGATTGCCCTCCACTCCGCCGCTGCTCCTGAATTGACCCGCGTCCCCATTTAAAGCTTTCCTTTCAAAATGGCTTGCAATACGATCAACTATCGTCTGACCGAGCAGCCTGAATTGGCGGGAGCTTGACTTGGCTGCCCTCTTGCGTGGCCAGCTGGACAGCGCCATTTTCAATTACGAACACCGTGAGTCGCAGTGCGATAAGCGGCAAGGCGCTAGCCGCCGGTCGATGCGAGAGCACCCGTCGTTCGCACCAGGCGGCTCACCCAAAGTGGTGCTGTCCAGCAAGAGAGTGGATCGTGTCGCAGGCATTTCGCAAAGAAGGCAAAAGTCATGTTCAAGCCTGAGCGAGTTGGCGCTTTTTGCGATGGTGTCATCGCCGTCTCGATCACAATTCTTGTGCTTGGAATCCAAGTTCCTTCCTCGACGAAAGTCCCCGAGAAGGAACTGCTGGCATTTCTCAATGAGTCCTTGCTCCCAATCCACGGGTACGTCACAAGTTTCTTCCTGATCGGAACGTATTGGGTGCAGCATTTTGCGATCTTTCACTACATCAATCGCGTTGACAAGTTCTTCATTGCCCTCAATGGCGTTTTCCTCCTGTGCGTGACATTCGTCTCGTTCCCGACCGGTCTGCAGGTGACCTATCGGAACGACGAACTGGCGATGATTCTCTACGCATTGACTCAAGCAATGTGCGGCCTTTCGTTGATGGCGATTTGGTCTTACGCAACGCGTGGTCATCGATTGATCGGCGAGCAAGTGACGGAGGAAGTGATTGCAAGTATGCAGAAACGTATCTTCTACACGCCGCTTGTCAGCCTGCTCGCAATCGCACTCTCATTTGTCAATCTAAACGCGGCTCGCATTATTTTTTTGGCGATTCCACTCAGTTGCTTCACCCACCGAGTTGTCGACGACGGATGGAGTGAGCCGGACCATCGATCCAACGATTGAACGAACCAACCCAAAGCTGGCGGGGCGTCTCCGACGAGAATGAAAAACAATGCCAAAAGTAACTTCCAGGCGACCGCGACTACTCACCGTCGGTTATGAACCGCACCCCGAAGACAAGTCGTTCCTGGACCGTGTGCAACGGCAGGCCAACGATGACCTGGAGGTCAAGGTCGCCGTCCTGAGCGACCGCGAAAGCGAACGTTACTTCGGTGTGCAACTAGCCCACCGCGGTTTGCAAGCTGTTTGGATCGAGTCCGTGAACCAATCCGAACATCCCTACCGTCTCGACCTCTATAGTGTCGATCCGATGTACTACACGCCGCTCGAGGCGGCCTACGTGAGTCATTTTTCTCTCGGGGAACGATTGCTTAGCTTTGGGTTGCTGGCGTGGTTGTTCTTGCCTCTCTTGCCGCTGTTGCCCTTCAAGCTCGCGAGCGCCCACGCCGCCAACAAGCGTATCAATCGACTTTTTAAGCAAGAGAGCTTTCGGATCGGTCCAATCGCACCTGGTTCCAAACGTGCGGGATTTGTTTTCACGCATTTGGACGAAGGCACGAAGAACTTGGATCTCGAGTTCAACGCCGCAGGGAAAGTCTGTCAGTTCAGTTTTTCGTTACAGGTTCCCGGACTGGTTGTCCGCGATACGGACGAGCCTGCCGAAACGAGCCAACTTCGTGAAGTCAGCGGCGACGAGTTGAAAACGTGGTTAGCCTCCTTCGCAAGGTGCACGACCAACAAGCTGGGAACCATCGAAGGGGATCCGCTGAACCTGGTCGTCATCGGCGACCGGATCACGATTCGGCAGTGTTTTGGCGGCAGGTGGGACGAGTCCGAAGCGATCACCTTGTCGACTTGCATCAAAACTGCTCGCGCCTTCCTGCTGGATGCGGGATACCGGTATTCGCCAGTCAGTTCGCTGTTCGTGGACGGGAAGATGCAGACACTTGCACTGCAAAAAGCGCGCGCCAGTATCAACGAACGAATCCATTTGCGACTGTGGCCAACGCCGCTAGCGTTCGAGCAGCAACCCGTTTGGATCGGCCAGGTCAGCCGCGATATCGGGGTCCGCTTCACGGCCAAGACCTGGAATCTGACGACCCATCGTATCGATCCTGACGTGGACGAAGCACGCGACTACGTGATCGACAATCTTCTTTCGGCGCAGCGAGTGGCGAAATACGGGTATGTGTCAGGTGTCGAAGGGGCCAGCGAAGACGAACCAAGACACAACCTGACGGGCGATCCCTACTTCACGGACGGCAACCGTGCAGTCCTAATCTTGGCCCGCGCCAGCACAACGGCGGACTTCCTCCAGTGGAGCTGACGAACGCTACAATCAAACGATGAAGTTGAGTCTTTCGGGATCGGTTGGTTCTCGGATCAGTCCCCGCTGTCGTCACCGTTCAATCCCTACGAGTTTCGTACCAATCGTTTGCGGGAGCACGGTTTGCCGAACGTCCTGATCCCCGCGAAGCAGCCAATCCATGATCTTGGTTGTTGTGCCGAATGCGACAAGCCGGCAAGTGACTTTCGATCCGTTCCTGTCTGGTGTCTGTCAAGTCGTGATCAATCGATCGTGTATCGGATAGCGCGACGATGGTCGGCCGACCCAAGATTTTATTGGTTTGTCGTCCCGTGGTCCTTGGCGTGGTCTTCCTGGCCATCTTTTCTGTCGTCTCCATTCGGTTACCCGTGATTCGGGAGGGCTGATTTTTCATTCTCGCCGTTCCGATTGCGTATTTGTTGAACCCGCTCTGGCGTTCGATCGCAACTTCATGGGCACGAGATGAGCTTCGTCTGCCTTTGTGCGCCGACCATTTCAAATCCGATGAAAAGACCATGGGTGAGTGGCTGAAGTGGCCAGCTCGAATCTGTCTGATTCTCCTGTTTGCTTCAGCGGCTATTTACGGCATCGGCGTCTTGCTCGGTTGGCTCGACGCGTTGGATGGACTGGCAATTCTCGGCTTCGCCGCGATGGGATTCTTTCCGTTTTGGTTGCTCGTCTTGGCCTGGGTAACCTGGAAGCGAACTCGCTTCGGTATCCGGCAATCGGATGATGTCATCGAGTTGTGGCATTGCTCAGACGGATTCCGGATGGCGCTTGCGAGTCGGTGGCCGGGTTCCGTTACCGATGCGGGTCCGACTACCAGCCAAAGACGTCCAATCGACAGGGATTCCCCGAACCCCTACAAGCCGCCGGAAGCGCCGAATGGTGAAGACGACTGAAGGGGCAGCAGATGATGCCTAAGGAATTCCCGTTTTTGCGCACCGAAGTGAAGCGAACAGGCCCCCTTTAGCAAACGGAGGTACAGCGACGGATGAAGTTAATTTTGAAATACGGTGGATGCTCCGCGGTTTCTGCGCTTGTCGGGCTGACCTGTGCGATGATCGTTGGTCGTCTGTGGTGGCCACCCGGGGCTGCGCTAACGCTGATCGGAATCGGGCTGGTCACGGCCGCATGCTTCGCGCGGCTCCTGACGTTCCGGTTCAATTGGCCCGCCTCGATCATTGCCAGCGCAATTGGGGCCATGATCGCCTGCTTTTTCGCTGGAGCCACCGCGGAGGTGTTGCCACCCGGCAGTACCGAGTGGATGGTGAAAGGCGGCTTGTACGGTGCCTGCTTTGGTTTGCCGGTGGCAATCCTGCTTGCGCCATTGGGTTTGATTGAGGACCGGCGGAGGGATCGTGACGCCATGTCATGATCGATCAGTCGATCACTCAACCGCGACGGACCGACTTGCTTCGATCGGATGCGACATGGTTGTTGTCGCAAAAACAGGAAGCCGGATCAAACGACGTGCGTGCCCCAAGTGAACTTTGATCGATACCGATTTGCTCCTACGACCATTTTGTCCTCAGTTCTCTGATTTCGCTCTCCCGTCTTTCTGCTCTCTGCAAGCCACGAGCGAAGTGCTTCCGTTGGTGTATCACAGACTCCGAAACCCTCAATAGTTTGGCGACTTTTGCTTGCGGCTGAGAAAACAGTCGGGGAGAATGTGTCGGGATGCCAGCTGAGACCAAAGGTCTATTGAATCCTGAGGCACTCGGCTGTGCGTTTTCAGATTTCAGTGTCTTGCGTGTCAGGTCGACCACCTTTGGAGCCAACGATGAAGATTCGACCCCATGTGATGGCCGTCACATTTTGTTTCGCAGCGGTTGCGTTCTCCGGCGTGAACGCTCAATCGATCGGTCAAACGGGAGGATTGCCTGCGGCTGGTTCTGTTTCGCGCGCGCACCTGCCGATGGCGAACACCATTCGCGCGGATCTGATCACGTACGACGCAAAGGATCCCGACAGCAAGTTTCCGCCGATCCCTCGAGTTCGGCCTCCCAAGGGCGCGCCCAATGTTCTTGTCATTCTGATCGACGACGTAGGCTTTGGCGCCTCCAGCACTTTCGGCGGACCCTGTCAAACCCCGGCATTGGAGCGGCTTGCCCAAGGCGGATTGCGTTACACCCGCTTCCACACGACCGCCCTCTGCTCGCCGACGCGTCAGGCATTGCTGACCGGCCGCAACCATCATTCCGTCGGGATGGGGGGCATCACCGAGATCGCCACCGGCGCTCCGGGATACAGTTCGGTGCGGCCGAACTCGAAAGCGCCTCTGGCAATGACACTGAAGCTGAACGGCTATTCCACGGCACATTTTGGAAAGTGCCACGAGGTTCCGGTGTGGCAGACAAGCCCGGCTGGTCCGTTTGATGCATGGCCAACCGGCGGGAACGGATTTGAGTACTTCTATGGTTTCATCGGCGGTGAGGCGAACCAGTGGTATCCAACGCTTTATGAGGGGACCACGCCGGTCGAGATCGAACGAACGCCCGAAGAAGGCTACCACTTCGTGCCCGACATGACGGACAAGACGATCAAGTGGATCGGTCAGCAGAAGGCACTCATGCCGGAAAAGCCATTCTTTGTCTATTTCGCGCCCGGTGCCACGCACGCACCGCACCATGTGCCGAAAGAGTGGGCCGATAAGTACAAGGGCCAGTTCGACCAGGGTTACGACAAGCTCCGCGAACAGACATTCGCACGGCAAAAGCAGCTTGGGGTGATTCCAGCGGATGCGAAATTGACAGCGCCCAACGCTGAGGTTCCAAGGTGGGAAGAAGTCCCTGAAGACTTCAAGCCAGTACTCGCGCGCGAAATGGAAGTCTACGCCGGTTTCCTGGAGTACACCGATCATCATGTCGGCCGATTGATCGACGCGTTAGAAAATCTTGAAATCCTTGACGACACGCTTGTCTATTACATCGTGGGTGACAACGGCGCTTCGGCCGAGGGGGGCATCAACGGCTGTTACAACGAGATGAGTTATTTCAATGGTCTTCAGGACCTTGAGACGCCCGAGTATCTGACTGCCCGGATCGAAAAATTCGGCGGCCCGCAGTCGTACAACCACTTCGCCGTTGGCTGGGCTCTTGCCATGTGCACTCCCTATCAGTGGACCAAGCAAGTCGCTTCGCACTGGGGTGGCACTCGCAACGGAACCGTGATTCATTGGCCCAACGGAATCCGAGCGAAGGGAGAGATTCGCCATCAATTTGCCCACGTCATCGACGTCGCACCGACCATTCTCGAGGCGGCCCGTCTGCCGCATCCTGAATCCGTCAACGGTTTCCAGCAGGAGGCCATTGAAGGGAAAAGCATGCTCTACTCGTTCAACGATGCGGACGCCCCGGAACGGCATACCACGCAGTACTTCGAAATGTTCGGAAACCGCGGCCTGTATCACAACGGCTGGACGGCCGTCACCAAACACCGGACGCCCTGGGCACCGCAGGACGCAAAAATGCCCGCATTGGATGACGACAAGTGGGAGCTCTATTCCGACAAGGACTGGACACAGGCAAACGATCTTGCAAAGGAGATGCCGGAGAAACTGTACGAGCTTCAGCGGCAGTGGTTGATCGAGGCCACGCGGTACAACGTCCTTCCCCTTGACGACCGCCTGACCGAGAAGATGAACCCGGATACCGCTGGCAGACCCATCCTGATCAGCGGCGATGAGCAACTGCTCTTTAGTGGGATGGGGCGGCTGTTGGAGAACAACGTGCTGAGCATCAAGAACAAGTCGCACTCGGTGACGGCGGAGATTGTCGTGCCGGACAAGGGAGCCGAGGGCGTCATCATCTCTCAGGGCGCGAACATCGGCGGTTGGAGCCTGTACGCGAAGGACGGCAGGCTCAAGTATTGCTACAACTGGGGAGGTTTCAAAAACTTCTTCGTGGAATCCGCCCAACGGCTTCCTTCTGGCCAGCACCAGGTGCGGATGGAGTTCGACTACGCGGGCGGCGGCATGGGCAAGGGCGGCACGTCAACGCTCTATGTGGACGGCCAGAAAGTCGGTGAAGGCAAGGTCGACGCGACGCTCGCCATCGTGTTTTCCGCCGATGACGGGTGCGACGTGGGCGAAGATTCGGGCGCCCCGGTCTCTCCGGACTACGGGCCCGTTGGTAATGCCTTCAACGGTGAAATTCGGGGTGTGCGGCTCTCGATTGCCGACGATCCGGACAATCACCTGATCGATCCGAAGGAAGCCATCCGTGCGGCGATTGGACGGCAGTAGCAACGCGGTAGTGTCGCTTTGACGCGTGGCGGTCGTGTTGAAAGCCGCAGGAAGCTGCGGCGAGATCGACTAGGCCAGAATCGATCCAGCCAAGCGTCGCCCCGTCCACAAGCGACACTACTTCAGGGCGACACGCACCTGGTGGATCTTTCCGTTGAAGCGAAAGGGTCGGTGTTCGGAGTAATCTCGAGAAACGACTGACCCCAGATCGACGCCGACGTCGAAGTTTTCGCTCGCGGTGAAAGCGGCCGGTGCAGTCAAACACCAGGTAGCCGTCATCGAGGTAGTAGTCATGTGTGGTCCAGGACTCATTTGTCACTCGTCACTGCTACCGGAGAATGAAACCGGAGCATCTTCTGGGGGGCCAGCAAACAAGTTGCATATGAATATTTCGGGAAGATCAATGATCAAAAGAGTTTCTGCTACCATGTTGATCGCTACTGGCTTTTTGAAACCACGGAGACACATCGATGAGAATTTTTTTACTCGGTTTGCTCGCGACTTTCAGTTTGTACGGGCTTGAACCGGCGCTCGCGGAAAAACCCAACATCCTTGTGATTTGGGGAGACGATATTGGCACCTGGAACATCAGCCACAATAACCGTGGAATGATGGGATATCGGACGCCCAACATTGATCGCATCGCCAAGGAGGGGATTTCGTTTACTGACTACTATGGCCAGCAATCGTGCACTGCCGGTCGCGCTGCGTTTCTTTCAGGCTCGGTCCCGGTGCGGTCAGGAATGACGAAGGTCGGCCTGCCTGGCGCTGAACAGGGCTGGCAAGAGTCAGACATCACGGTCGCCGCGGTCATGAAATCACTCGGATATGCCACCGGCCAATTCGGTAAAAACCATCAAGGTGATCGCGACGAGCACCTTCCCACGAACCACGGCTTCGACGAATTCTTCGGCCCTCTTTACCACCTCAACGCTTCGGAGGAACCCGAGAATCGCGACTACCCAGGCGACTATGTCTTACCCAACGGAAAGACCTTTCTGGAACAGTATGGTCCGCGGGGTGTCATCAAATCCAAGGTCAATGCTGACGGTTCCCAGGACATCCGAGACACCGGTCCACTCACCAAGAAGCGGATGGAGACCGTCGACGAGGAGACGCTCGCCGCCGCAAAGGATTTCATCAAGCGTCAACACGAAGCTGGCGAACCGTTCTTTTGCTGGTGGAACGGAACGCGAATGCACTTCCGGACTCACGTCAAAGAGGAACACAAAAATCTTGCCGGACCCAACTCCGACGAATATGCCGACGGCATGGTGGAACACGACATGCATGTCGGCGAACTGCTAGAACTTCTGGACGACCTTGGCATCGCCGACAACACCATTGTCCAGTACTCTACCGACAATGGTCCACACTACAACGCTTGGCCGGATGCGGGAACGACGCCTTTCCGTTCCGAGAAAAACTCCAACTGGGAGGGTGCCTACCGAGTCCCGGCATATGTCCGTTGGCCCGGTCACTTTCCCAAAGGTGTGACCGTCAACGGCATTGTCGCCCACGAGGATTGGCTGCCTACCTTCGCCTCCGCCGCTGGCAAGACCGACATCAAGGAAGATCTGCTCGACGGGTACGAAGCCATCGGCCGGACCTACAAAAACCATCTCGATGGCTACGACATGACGGAGTACCTTTCCAACGCCGACACTTACAAGTCCCCCACCGAAAGCTACCAGGCTTCGCCACGTAAGGAGTTCTGGTACTTCAACGACGACGGCAAAGTGGTTGCCATTCGCTTAAGCGACTGGAAGTCCGTCTTTCTTTCGAACCGAGGCCGAACCTTTCAACTCTGGCGAGAGCCCTTCACCGAGTTGCGTCTCCCATTGCTTTTCAATCTACGTCGCGACCCCTTCGAGAAGGCCCAGCATAATTCGAACACTTACAATGACTGGGCCCTCGATCGTCCTTACGTCATCGTGCCCATGCAGCAGATGGCGGCGAAATTCGCGGAGACGTTTATTGAGTTCCCACCGAGCCAGAAGCCAGGTTCGTTTAATCTTGACGGCATCGTCGAGAAACTGAAGGAAAACGGCGGCTCGAATTGATTTTGTCCCCACTGCACCGCGTCAGGCAAAGCGGACCTCCAACGCAATCAGGCTCGTCAGCACCAACTGGCGGGCCTTTCTTTTTGGCAGTTCTCGCTCCTTTGTCTGTTACGCACGGGGATCGATGCGACTTCAGGTATCCGCGTGCCGGGTCTCGACGACGGCACGCTCGACAACTTGAGTTGCCGATGCTTGAGATTCCGGCGGGGAATTGGGGCCGCAGTGCCGTGTGAACAGCGGCATGGCGCAAGCCGCCGGTGGACGCAAAGAAGCCCGCGGCTGGCGCCACGCGGCTCACGGAAAGGGATCCCGATTCCAATGCTTCGACCACGCCGGCATGCCCGGGTTGGCCAACGTTCAACGAAGTGGTTCTGCAGCGGCGGAGGCGGTGGAGCCGCAGGCTTGAAGCGTTCTTGGGAGCGATTCTCAGGGCGAGATGGATGAGGTTCTGAGATTTCGGTTGACTTGGGCCGGAGGTGCCAATACGCTAACACCTGCCAAAAAATTGACACAAAGGCCGATCGACCATGGTTCCCAGGAAGACAATCAGCTCTCCACTTGCGCCTCGCGAAAAGCAGATCATGGATGTCCTGTTCCAATTGGGACGAGCCTCCGTCAGCGAGGTGCGAGAAAAGCTTGCCGATCCGCCCAGCTATTCCGCCGTGCGCACGATGATCGGGCAACTCGAACGCAAGGGCCACGTCCGCCGAGACCGCTCGGACGTCAAGCACTACTATTCGCCCGTCGAATCGAAACGGTCGGCTGCCCGGACGGCGCTCCGCAGTGTCGTCGACACCTTTTTTCCGCGTTCGCCGGGGGATGCGCTGGCTGCATTGATCGATGATTCGGCAAAGAAATTGAACGAGGAAGATCTGGACCGGTTGGAACAGGCCATCAAACGAGCTCGAAAGCAGGGGAAATAGTCGTGCACCAGAACGTGATTTTGTCGACGTGGTTGCTGGACGTCTTTGTGAAAGCGTCGCTGTTCCTGGCGATCGTCTGGTTGGGATCCCTTGTTCTCCGCAAACGCTCGGCTGCCGCGCAGCATCGCTGGTGGACGCTGGGATTTGTCGGTTGTCTTCTCATTCCGGTTGTCTCGGTGGTTTCGCCGGGATGGACACCTGCGTGTATTCCCGCATGGATGCAGATCGGTGCGGAACCCCAAGTCAGCACGATCGCGAACTCGGAACCACCCGCGGTCTTTTCCTCCCCGCGAAACGACGGCTCGCTTCCCTTCATCGAAGTTCGCCAGCAGCGACCCGTTGTGACGCGAGCTTCGCGACCGCCAGCGGAGGAACGCGGGTCGAGCATGCCACGCGGGCAGGAATCGCCCGGCTCGGAGGTCGCCCCTGCCGCGTCGGCAACCGCAAGCTTGGCGTCCAGTTTCGCATTCTCGTGGTCCCGAATGCTGGTGATTGTTTGGGGCACCGGCGCGGGCATCATTCTGCTTCGTGCCGTTTGGCGGCACTGGCTGCTCAACCGCATGCTTGGCCGTTGCACCAGGCTGATGGACGAGGATTGGATCGGGTTGCTCAGCGAAACCTCTCGTATGCTTGGCGTAAGGGGACGGGTTCAGTTGCTCGAACACCCGGAAGCACATTCACCGGTCAGTTCCGGAGTATGGCATCCTGCCGTGATCCTGCCAAACGATGCGAGGTGCTGGAGTCTTGAGCGGAGGCGACTGGTCCTGCTTCATGAACTGGCTCACGTGGCACGAAGAGACGTGCTCGCACAAACCGTGGCGAGATTGGCTTTCGGTTTGTACTGGTTTCATCCGCTTGCCTGGTACGGCCTGCTTCAAATGCGGAAGCTGCGGGAAACGGCCTGTGACGATTTGGTGCTCAGTTGTGGTCAGCAGCCCGCGGGGTATGCCGACGTCTTGCTGGACATTGCCCGGTCCTACCGCCATCAGGCCAACGCGACCGCCGTCGGCATGGCTCACAGTAGCAATGTCGAGAGTCGGATCATGGCCATTCTCGACAGTACTCGCCGGCATGTGTCGCTCAGTCGGACGTCCGCTCGCATGTTGTTCGCGTTCGCGGCGGCGCTCGTCTGCCTTGTCGGGACGGCCGAGTTCCAGACACGGGCCCAGACGCCTTCCTCCGACACCGAGAAGGAAACGGAGAGTGAAACGCAAGCGAGCGACTCCGCCGACGCCAGCCTTCGCGATATGCGAATTCGCATTCTGGACGATCAGGGGAAACCGCTTGAGGGTGCGATGCTGCAAATCGGAGTCTGGTACGCCGAGGGTTACGATGGCTACCGCACGCCAAAGCAGCACACTGCCGATGCAAACGGAATGGTCGTTCTGCGGTTGCCAAAGCGGCTCAACATCCTTCGCTTGTGGCCCAAACAACCGGGCTACGTCGGGCAATTCAAAAACTTCGGACAGGGAACACACCGTGAAGGCGAGTTAATTCCTGATGAGTTGGAGTTCAGGCTTGCCAAAGGCCATCCCATCGGCGGTCGGATTGTCGACGAAGCGGGCCAGCCCATCGAAGGCGTGCACGTTCGCGTGAAAGTGGATGACGTGCCGGGCGTCAGCACGTGGCTTACCGATTCCTTTGGCCAACCGACGGTGAAGACGGACTCCAACGGACGTTGGCAGCTTAACAATGCGCCAGCCCAGCGCGAGAAGGGAACCGACTGGACGTTCGAGTTGAAACTGAGCCACGACGACTTTGTCACGGACAAGTACTGGGGCGAATCTCAACGCGCCCAAGGTGTCGGTACCGCTGAGCTTCGGCGAGGTGCGGCGGAAGTCGTCCTGCACCGCGGAACGCCCGTCCATGGAACCGTCGTGGACCGAGAAGGAAAGCCGGTCACCAAGGGCTGGGTCGTTTGGAGCGACGAGCCATATTTCAACGACGGCGTCTTTGAAGCAGAACTGCAAGGCGATGGCAGTTTTCGGACGCCACCGCTGCCCGAAGCCGAATACCCGATCACGATTGTTGCTCCCGGCTTTGCCGCACAGCGACGCATGATCAAAGTCGGCAGTGACTCTGCGGAACAACCGTTCGAACTGCAACCGGGTAAGCGAATCACGATTCGCTTCGTCGACAGCGCGGGAAGTCCCGTGCCAAAGGTGGGCGTCTATCTGGCAAATTCAAGCGCATCGAATACCTGGCAGGGCTCGAACGCCCTGCACAACCACAAACATCCGAACGTCCCGGACTACGGAATTCCCCGACAAGCCAACGAACAAGGCGTGTTCGTCTGGGACTGGGCACCCGAAGAACCAGTTCGATACAGCGTGGGAGCCAAGGGGTTTGCTCGACAGGAGATTGCCCTCGTTGCGAAAAGCGATCCCCACGTCGTGACGCTCGCGAGCGCGCGAGTTGCCACGGGTTTGGTGACGGATAAAACGACGGGCGAGCCCATCGCAGACTTTCAAGTGATGCCGGTCATTGTCTTTCGTCCCAACTTTTTCAGCACACGGTATGCGGATGTGAAGCAAGGGGCCCAAGGCCGCTACGAGCTGCCGCTCACGGGCAGCGCCGACCCCAACGATCGCTATCGCGTCCGTTTCGAAGCGGAGGGTTATCGGTCCATCATCAGCGAAGAGTCCTTCGGCCCGCTGGACGGTCGAGCCACTCTCAACGCGCAACTGGAACGTGCGCCGGCTCGGAAAGGTCGCGTTCTGGACGCAAAAGGCACGCCGGTTGCCAACGCGAGCGTCCTGGAAGGCACCCCGACCTGGGTTCCTAACACGAGCAACGGGGAACCCAGCGGGTTTCGCGAGCGGATCGGAGAAACCGACAGCGATGGCCGGTTTGAACTGGGCGCGACCACGGAGCCGGTTCGGCTTCGGGTCCTGCACGAGGCGGGCTTCGTCGAGAAGCTTCTCCAGCCGGAGGACGATTCCGTCGGCGAACTGAAACTCCAGCCGTGGGCGAAAGTCTCTGGTCGCTTGATGCGAGACGGCAAACCGGTGGGGAATCAGTCCATCTATTTCAGCGCTCTGGTGAATCGAGGACTGGGCGAACCGAGATTCCAGGATTCCTACCACGCTCAAACCGGGCCCGACGGCACGTTTTCGTTTGAACGTCTTCCGCCCGTCACCGGTAGCCTGAGACCGTACCTGGGGCCCTGGCGCGATTCTCCGCTGACGTCGGCACAGAGCCTGCCTCTGGAACTGCGACCGGGTGAACGCCGCGAAGTGGAACTTGGTGGTGACGGTGCCGTCCTGACCGGGCAGGTGGTGGCGACCGGTCGCGATGAAGTCCCGCTGGATCGTCAGTATTCACTCAACTACCTGGTCAGCCGCGACCGCTCGATACGCGAGTTGCCCGAAGATTTTCCGCCGTTGAGTTTTGATCCGTCCAGTCCCATGCAGCTCGCCTGGAGCCTGGACCCACATTTTTCTGACTACCTGGCGACGCGCGAGCACCATTTCGTCAAGCTGACCCCTGACGGAGACCTGCGGGTGACGGGAATTGCCCCGGGCGACTACGATCTCGTGATTCGCCTTTACGAGCAACCCGCTGGCTGCCTGGTCGAAACCGTGGGCGAGAAGATCGTTCCCGTCCAGGTGAGAGGCGATGAAACGATGGATCTAGGTCGAATCGAAGTGCCATGCCGCGCCGGGCCGCGTCCGGGCAGCGACATGCGTGCTTTCGAGTTCGTTGATGCGACTGGAGAACAACAGACGGTCAACGAGATGGCGGGGCGTCATGTCCTGATGCAGGTGTGGGCCAGTTGGTGTGCTCCGTGTCTCGCGAGCATGCCCGACATCCAACACACGGCCGACGATCTGGCGGCAGACGCCGTCACCTTTGTCGGACTGAACATCGATGAAGACTCCGGTCAAGCCAGCCGATTGGCGAAGCAAATGAACTGGAGCTGGTGCCAGAATTACCTCGGCGAAGGTTCCGACATGGCCCGTCAATTGGCAATCAGCTCGGTGCCGACGTACTACCTGATCGGCCCCGACGGCAAGCTGGTGGCTTCGGCAACTGAATGGACTGACATCAAGAAGCAGTTGGCCGCTTCACTCGCTGCGACCAACGAGTGATTTCGACCGTTCGTCGCCAACTTGACGGACCACCATTCGAAAGACTCGCTCGAGACACTCCAGACGGCTGATTCGGCGACGGCTGACGACGCATCAAACCGAAACCCGAGAAGGAGTAAGATTGAGCCTTCGCGGAAAACCTCGCGGCAACAGACGCTGATCCGCAAAAGATCGTTCAGGACGGAATGATGCACGGTCGTCCGCCAACCGCGACACCATGGTCGGGTGAGTGCTGTCGGCGTGTTTCACCCCCATGGTTTGTGTGTGCGTCAGTCACGATGGGGGCCGGTTCTTCTTCAGAGCATGAAGGAAACGCTCAAAACAACGATCAACAGGATCGGATACAGCCAGCGGGACCAGCGGTCGAAGCGATTGACCAGTGCCTTTCTCTCGCGTTTTAACAGGGTGGTGTTGGACACCGTTTGAAGCAAGCCCACGAAGACCAAGAGTGTCGATAACAGGATGAACCGGTCCATGCGAGTGACATAAGAAACGCGGGGCAGCATCACAGTGATTGCAAACAGATAGGCAACCAGCGTCAGAAAAGCGGAAGTTGAGATGCCGATACTTGTTCCGACTTGCTCGGGATCAATCCACCTTGGCAGCCACGACATGATGACGATCAGGCACAGGGGAATGATCACTTTCAGGATGTAGTAGCCTGCCCGGCGGGTTATGCCAATTCGCATCTCGTACCCGGCGCGACCCTCCGCAGTCTCGACACCCAGGTAGGGCCGTGGCTCCGCTTTCCAAGAGACGACGTCGAAATCCGGTAACGAGAACGACTTTGCGATTTGAGATGGAATTCCGTTCGCGACGAGTGGTACGACGGTGATGTCTTGTTCCGAAAGTCGCGGCGCTACCAGATGAATGGAGAGGACCTGGCTATCGAATGGGAAATCGTGCAGCTCCAAGGGTTGCGAAAAATGGCCCCATACTTTTTGCTGCTCGATCACCGTTCCATCGGGCTGAATCTCGACAAAGTCAGGATACGACCTCCACTGATTCTGCAAGCCAACGATGGTCAGCTGAGGATTCCAAATCTCCGTCAATCGTCGATTGATTGGTCCGGGGCCTTCGTGAACCAGAAACGGACTCTTCCAGCGGGCTTCGTAGAACACGCTTGCGGCGAAGCTTTGATCGGCCGAATTCACTTCATCGATATCAAGGACGATGACTCTGATCTGCACCTCCGTCGGTTCGCCCCACGCCGTGGGGCGTTCCAATTCAGGCTTCGGCTGATCCTGAGCCACCGGCGGCACATCGCGCGGCGACGTTTGCGGATCGTCCGCCCCGCCGACGCCCGGCCAGAGGCCGAGCGTCACGACGAGAACGAACAACTCAAAGAAACGGCGATTTCCCGTCCAAGTCATTGCCTGCGAGCGGCACAAATCATTGCCGCCTCATGATGCGTTTGGCTTCGAGTTCGAGGTTCAGGTAAGGCTCGCCCTTGACCGACACTGCAACGCCCTGAATCGTGCCATCGGTGAACTTGCCCGGGGCCTTGTACAGCGTACTCACCGCGTCTTCGCTGTCGTATCCGACGCAGAGGCCTTCACCGGAGAAGCTGAACTTGCCCGGCTGGGTGCGCATCTTGCCGGACGCCACCACTTTGTCGTCGACATAGAGCTTGGTCTCGCCCAGGGTCTCGCCATGGTCGCCTTTGCCAGTCTTCTCGAACGCCATGCCGAGGGTGTATTTACCCGGCTTGAGTGTCACGTCAGACTCGAACACCTGCTCCGGCTCGATGCCAAGAAAGTTGTACACGTAGTAGAGCTTCTGGTCCTTGATGAACAGCGCATGGCCGCCGAAGCGTGAACCTTGGGCGAAGATCACGCCTTCGGTTTTGTCGGTGACCTCGACGTTGGCAAGGATCTTGTACGAACGACCCCGCACGTTGACCGCCACCCCTTCCGGTACAGGTTCCGTATCTGGGTAGTACCGGTACGTGTCGCGGGGAGGCTCTTCGGTCGGGCGTGGGACGGTTATGATTTCTACAGCAAGGCGATCGTCCAGTGGCAGCACGTTGTTCTCTTTCGCCTGTTCCATCCAGAGGTCTCTCAGCTCCTTCAGCTTATCCGGGTACTTGTCGGCGAGGTTGTTAGACTGCGAGCGGTCCTCCACCATGTTGTAAAGCTCCCATTCGTCCTGATCGAAGTCCCCTTTTCCACCCAGCGGAACGTGCACGGAGGCTGCATGCCATCCATCCTTCCAGATACCGCGCGTGCCGAACATCTCGTAGATCTGGACCCGTTTCTGCGTCGGGGCGTCCGGTTTGGCATCAAACGTGTAGGCCATGGATACGCCGTAGAGCGGGTACTGTTTTACGCCGTGATTGAACTCCGGCATTTCGAGTCCGGTGATCTCGAGCAGCGTCGGCACGATATCCGTTGAATGGTGGTACTGGTGGCGCAGCTCGCCACGTGCCTTGATGCCTTTGGGCCAGCTGATCACCAGCGGATCCGCGGTGCCCCCCTCGTACTCTGAGTAGCGTTTGAAGAACTTGTAAGGCGCCGAAAAGGCGGCAGCCCAGCCGGTCGGGAAGTGTTCGTAGGTGTCGGGACCGCCCAGCTTGTCGATATACTTCATGTTGTCTTCGAGACTGTCCGGAAAGCTGTTGAAAAACTTGTTCTCGTTGACCGAACCGTTGGGCGATCCCTCTCCGGAGGTGCCGTTGTCGGCAGCGTAAATGATGAGCGTGTTTTCGTACTGATCTGTTTCCTTCAGGTAGTCGATGACACGGCCGATCTGGTGGTCCGTGTAAGAGGAATAGGCCGCCCAGACCTCCGCCATGCGGTTGAAGAGCTGCTTTTCCTGGTCGTTCAGTGTGTTCCACGGACGGACGTAATCCAACGGGTTGGCCAAGTCTTTCGGAAGAGGATTGACGGCGGTGTTGACGGTATTCTCGGGGATGATGCCCCTCTCTTTCATCCGTTTAGTTACCCATACGCGATAGGCGTCGTAACCGTCGTCAAACTTGCCCTTGTATTTGGCGATCCATTCCTTGGGAGCCTGGTGTGGCGCGTGGTTGGCCCCGGGGTTGAACCACATGAAGAAGGGTTTGGATGGATTCGAAGCGTTCTTGTTACGGAGCATCTCGATCGCCTGATCCGCGAGATCCTTGGACAAGTGATAACCATCCTCGGGCATGTACGGCTGCTCGATGAAATCGTTGTCCTTGACCAGGAACGGATACCACTGGTTGGTCTCGCCGCCGAGGAAACCGTAAAAGCGGTCCCATCCTTTCTGCAACGGCCACTCGCCGCGATACCCGCCCGGCGCCACATCAACTTCCGGCACATTGTGGTTCTTGCCGAGCCACAAGGTGGCGTAGCCATTGGACTGCAACACTTCCGCAATGGTCGTGACCTCTCTGGGAAAGCGAGTGCTATAACCCGGGAATCCCTCTGCACCTTCGGCAACATTGGCATACCCATTGATCCAGTGGGTGCGGCCGGTCTGCAATGTGGAACGTGTCGGCGAGCACAGGGCGGTAGTATGCCAATTGGTGTAAATCAGCCCATCAGCGGCGAGGCTGTCGAGTGTCGGCATGCTGAGGCGGCCGCCATAGGGAGACCAGGCCGCCTGGCCCGTGTCGTCGTACAAAATGAACAGAATATTCGGCGCTCCTTCCGGTGCCTTCTTGGGCATGAACGGTGTCCAATCCGGTTTGGAATCACGGACGTCCAGCTCGATCTTGCCTTCGAATCCTCGAAGGAGATCCGATGAGGAATCGTCCGTCGACTCTTGTTGCGCCCACGCGGAGCTGACGAAAAGAAATGCCGTCGCCACGACGACAGCTGGCCTCATGACTTTCATGCTGTTCCTTTTAGTAATCGCGAAAGTGCAAAGCGTGTTGATGTTTCAAGGTCTTCGTAGAAAGGTGGACGTGGGCTTACGGACTATCGCAGGTCGGCCCACGTCGAGTTCGCAGGGCAAGGTCATTTGGTCCGACCGAGCATCACCACCTTGAAGTTCGGCGGGTACTTCTGGAGCACCTGCTACCGACTTGCTTCGTCGCCAAGCGGGATGACAAGCGGGAGATGCCGGACCCCGTCGGACACGTCTTCCTTGGAATTGGTGTAGAGGTTCGTGACGGTCGGCACCGTGCCTTTCGCTTCGCCAACGTGCCATTTGCCAACGGGCTTGGGGGCAATATCGATCGCGATGGACCATTACCACATTTTTTGTGCCAATCACTGGCAACGAGACATCGATGACCGATCATATCGGGACGTAGCTTTCCGGCGGTTCGCAGGAGCGCGCTTTCATCGGCCACGATAAAAACCGAATCGCACTGCTCTTCCAGGAGGCTCCGCACGCCTTCAAGCATTGGCATTGGGTTGTGCGCAATCATCACGATGTCGTATTTCATTCGGTTTGTAAGTCCGGTAAATCGCACGCGCGCCAGTGGGCGGGTGCGGCCACCAGTGGGCACACCCGCGCACCGCTGGGGCTAGGCCAACCTCTCAATTGTGTCCGACAGCAACCGGTCGTCTGCCAGAGGCCATGAAGTAGACCACTCGGCCGAACGGAACAATCACATTCGAATCTGCCCGCATGGTGCAGATCGCCGGAATCGAAAGTCCAAGAGTGGAACTGCTCAAATTGCGTGAAGAAGATGCGAGGATCGCCGTCCGCCGTAACTGGACTCGCTCTCAGTGATTCATAAAGCGAGCCCTAAGACGACACTTTTCGCTGTCGCGTAGATCGACAGCGCCACCTACAATCAAAAACACCGTGATTTGCCGTGCAATGAGCGACAAGGCGGTAGACGCCGGTAGTTGCGATAGAACCCGCGGCTATGTCACGCGGTTCACGCAATGGCACACTCGTGAGCCAGGTGCAGGCGCTTCGAGCCCGCTTCGCCAAGCACGCCTGCCGCGAAGCTTTGATCGGACGAATCGGTTGCGTTGATTCGAATCTCGGTTGGGAGCAGGCTGGCCGATTGGCAATTTTGCTCCGGAGAGATGCCCAGGCTTGGTCAAAGGATGTAGTTCAGCCAGGTCTGCATGCGCATCATCACGCGGCGAATCAGGTGGGTGAATTGCGATTTTTGGGTATAGATCGCAGCGGTCCCCACGGCGCCTCCGGGAATCTCTTCGACGGACACACGGTCATCGGTGATTTCCAGCACCACCTGAAGGGGCTCAGGATATTCTTGCTTCGGCGAGACATCTTCGATCACACCCGAACTTCTTACCTGGCCACCGGACGTGACGTCGGCGATCCCCAGAACCTTGGCCTGCAGCGTTGTTCCCGGCAGGTACTTGAGCACGATTTCTGCTGGTTGACCGACTTTCACGTAGCGCAACTGATTCTGGTTGACCGCCATCGAAATCCTTTGCCGGTCGCTTTCGATAAAGACGAGTTTGCTGCTCAGGGGGATCGCCGCAACGCGTGTGCCTGGCCGCAGTGCGAGTTGTTGCACGATGCCATCGGCGGGAGCGCGCACGGTGGTTTGTTCCAGGTTGTACTTCGCCTCGGCTAATTGCTCTTCGGCTTGGGCGACCGCCGTGTTCACTCCACTGCTGGTCGAGGCATCGAGTTTCAGTTTGGCTTGTTGCAATCGTGCCTCCGCTTCGTCGTACGCACGATCAGCCACCTCCGCCGTGCGTTTGTCGTCGTCGTATTCCTGTTGCGAAACGGCGTTGCTGGGCAAGAGTTTCTCACTCCGTTGGAACTCGCCGCTGGCTCGCTCACGCTCGGCGGCGGCGGTCGCCAGTGCGGCCTCGGCGATTGACACATCACTTGCAAGTAGCTCGGGTTGCTGTTTTGCATCGATCAATGCTGCTTCCAAACGTCTGACTTCGTACTGGAACGGCGCTGGATCGATTTGGAACAGCACGTCTCCCCGTTTCAATTTGGTGAGCGGCTTGACAGGCACTTCGGTCACCTGGCCGGACACCGCGGGAACGATTTCGTCCACGAATCGGAACACGGCGACCGGGCCGGCAGGTGCGCCCCACTGCATGGGAATGAACAATCCGACCAGCAACACCAAGAACCAGACAATGGGTGACAGCTTCCAGGCCAGGTTCATGCGGATGATGCCCAATTTCCACACAAGCATCAGCGCGGCAACGTAAAGCAGGGTGAGGAAGACAATCACGTGTCGCTCTCCATGCGTTTTTGGGAATCCGCCGGTACCTCTAAGAAGGCCCACACGTAGGCGACCGGCAGCAAAAGGCCACCCGTCAGCAGGCCAATCCAACCACAAGCGGCAACCGCATCCGCCTGCGGGTGCGAGCGTTTCCGGGCAATGCGTCCCGGCAGATAGCCCAGCAGCAACGCTCCACCGGCGATCGTGGCGGCCAGAACGAGCAAGACAATCAGGGCAAAGATATCCAACGCGTCCATTTGACGTTTTCTCACAACCTGTCTGAACGCCATTTTCTAGATGGGCAAATCCGTCACCACCCGGTTGCTTGAAACGCCTGGATGATTTCCTTCGCAGTCCAGATGACGGCCCAGGAACGACTATTCTGCAAATCGGTGATCCGGAATGTCAATGAGTCGAAAGACTCAAACTTGAGCGACGTGGACCGCATCAACCGGCACCCCGCAGCATCACCCTCTTCTCGCCATCAACGAATCGCAAGGCCTTGCCGTGGTGAACGGGCATTTCGGTTCGTCGTTTCGATTGTCGCATCGACTCAATCGAGTCGATGCCAGGCGACACCCTGGACGGGCACGCGCCCGCGGAGCGAACTTGTTTCCAGGCTAGCCTGCAAGTCTTTTTTCGGCAAACACTTGTGGCAACGACGAGAGCCTGCTCGTCAATCGGCCGGATGCGAACACGGTCTGGTGGCGCTACGACAGAATCGTCCCGGCCGATGCAGACTGGTGAGTTTCCGAATGCGACGAACGGGGACTGAACAAAAACTCTTGGCAGCGAACACATCCGTTGTGAGATCGACCAGTTTGAACGAGAACATCGAGCAAGTCAGTACTTCGTTCACTATCTTGGAATGGGCGTGTTGGCCAGGAGTGATGGAATCAACTGACGCAAAGGTAGCCTGAATGAACGTTTTGGGATTCAATCGGATCACCGCTGCTGCTTGGCTGGTCGCGATCGCAAGCGGCTCGACCATGGCACAGGCCGCTGAATTGAAGGCTTTTCCTGGCGCTGAGGGTTGGGGGGCGGCCAGCAAAGGCGGGCGAGGCGGTAAGGTGATCAAGGTAACCAATCTTGACGCGTCGGGCCCGGGGAGCCTCGCGGAAGCCTGTGCCGCGGATGGACCACGAATCGTCGTTTTCGAGGTGAGTGGCGTCATTCGCGGCAACATTCGAATTACCAATCCCTACCTCACCATTGCCGGGCAAACGGCTCCGGGGGCGGGCATCACGGTCGAGGGTGTCGTCTCAAGTTATGACCATGGTGTGCACGACATCATCATTCGGCATCTTCGCATTCGTCCTCGTCGTGACATTGGCTCCGGAGGCGACTGCATTCAACTCGGTGGTCTCGGCCCCAAGGGTTCGGGTACCTACAACATGATCCTTGACCACCTGTCCTTGAGCTGGGGCAACGACGAAGTCATCGATCTGTACCACGCGCATGACGTGACGGTTCAATTTTGCACCATCGAGGAATCTGACGATCAGGGGCACAGCAAAGGTGCACATAACTTTGGACTGATCTCCGCTGCAAAAGACAGTGGTGCCGTCTCGGTGCACCACAACCTTTGGGCGCATCATGCACGACGCGTCCCCTGCATGGCACCGTACCGCGAACATGCGGCAAACGATTTTTGCAACAATTTGATTTACAACTGCCGTGGCGGCTACGCCGATGACGGTCACGGTGCAGCGGCCAAGAGCCCCGTCAACTTGTATCAGAATTACTACCGACGCGGGCCGCAGACGCAGGATCGAATGTACCCCTTCGCCCTTTCGCCGCACATGAGCTATTACGTACGCGACAACTACTTCGAGGACTGGGGTGATCAGGGCCATCCTCGGCATTGGAAGTGGGGCGGACCGGACCGCGCACCAAAGTGGGTGCAATTCAACAACAATGGGCGTGAGTTAGACGCCCCAGCCAAGACACCGCCCATCGAGTTGGTCGATGCGGAGACGGCGTTCGCGCTGACTCTCGCCAGGGCGGGCTGCTGGCCTCGCGACCGGGTCACGAAACGCACCGTCCAGGAAGTCAAAACCAAAACAGGTGCTTGGGGTCGCAATGCTCCGCTCGAGCCAACCGACGAATGGTTCCTTGAGGGCCTGGCGCAAAACCAAGCACCCAAAGACACCGACGACGACGGGCTGCCGGATGTCTGGGAGAAGGCGCACAACCTGGATTTCAACAATCCCGCCGACGCGACGACGGTGGTGGCGGCGGGTGAATCGAAAAACGATCGTCACATGGGATACTCTCACCTTGAGTACTACCTCAACGAGCTGGCAGACAATCTTGTCGCTCAGTGAGGTTCGTCCAGATGCGTCCCTTAAGAGCGATGCCGCAAACCTGTTACACTTGTAGCCACCCGTAGTGGATCCTCCCATCTGGAAACTCGCGCTGTTGATGAACGCAAAACGAATCTCTGTGTTTGTGCTAGTGTTGGTGACCGCGATCTCCCGGTGCTCCGCCTGGCAAGAACCTGCCAAGCAAGAATCGACAACTGCGAATCATTTCCTCGAATCGCTCAAGCGCAGCAGGCAAGCTCATCTCAGGATCACGGAGACGATCAACAAGGGCGATAACCCGACCAAACTGGATCCGGATAAGCTGGTGCTTCGCGCGTACGACAAGGCTATCGCCAGTGCGGAAAAGATCATCGCGGCGGGTGGTACTTATGGACAAAAAGAAGTCACGGCCGATCAAGAACGGATTAACGACGTCTCACAGCGAGTCCGCGAGAATTACGTCAATGCGGCCAAGACCCAGGTTGCCGACGCTCGCAGAGAAGCCACCGAAACGTACGAACGCGCGGTGGCAGAGGCGATGAAAAAGCGTGCCGCAACGCTGGGTGACTCCGAGGCGACTTACCAACGCTCGGTCGCACAGTCGAATCTGACGCTTCGCTTGAAGAGAAACGCTGGCAAGCTGGGGATCGTGGTTTGGAATCTTCCCGCCAGAGCCAAGCTGCACGATCGATCCACGGTCGCGGTCAAAATCGAACTCCTGCAGCAAGGCCGCGTGGTTTGGACGAACCAACTTGCCAGACTCAATCGCCGCGGCGACAACAGCGCCTTTCGCCTCCCCAATGTTTTATTTGACAAGGTTCGAATCGAAACCACGCGTTGGGCGGGCAGCGGCAGCGGGCTCGCCGAGGTCGAAGTGTATGCCGGCACGGAGAACCTCGCGCTGGGACGGCCCTGCGAAGTCAGCAGCATTGAAACACTGCCAACACACCTGGACGATCGTGACGCATTGACCGATGGCGTGACGCAGCCGACCGAAGCAGGAGAGGGCTACTGGATTCCGGAAGAAAAAACGAAGGCTACCGTGACGATCGACCTGCTGGGAGCGGCCAATCAAGAAATCATCGATGCCGCAAAGGCTCGTGCTGCCGAGGCGCAGGCCGCCAAAATTCGCGCCGCTATTCCGACTCGCTAAGTCGATCGATCTTGCGTTGTACGGATCGCTTGCGGGAGTCGCTCGTCGTCGCCTTCAGCTGTTCTTCGTAGCTTTTCTTCGCCAGATCATTTCGCTTCAGTTTGACGTACAAGTCAGCCAGTCGACCGAGGTTGGATTCGTATTGTCGGTCTTCTTTGTCTTTTAACAGTAGCGTTGCCCACTCGTTGGCGACCAACAAGCCATTCTCGTATTCTTCAGCACGTACCCACGCCTCAACAGCCATGCGGTAGTACGTTCCCGCGGACGCGGGCGTCTGCTTCGCCTGCTCGTGATAGTCGGCTGCCTGCACGCGATATCGGTTCAGTGGGTCAAGCTTTTTGGCGACTTCAGCATCAAATTTTGGAACGGGCAGCGAATGGGTTTGGCACAGCAGCTTGATCCTCTCAAAATACCGTTGCGCGCTGCTATCGCTGCGGCAATGCTTGACCGCAGCGACCAGGCAGCGGACTTCATCGGCTGGCATCTCATGCTCAGCGTACGCGTCTGCCAACTGCGTGTAGGGCGTCTCCGAGCGTGAACTGTTTGCGCCGCTGGCGATGGTGTCGATGGCCTTCTCAGCAGCGGCCATGCAACGCAACGATTCTTCTTTCTCGCCTGCTTCGTGCCAGTAGCCCGCTGCCCGCAACAGATTCGCCGCGCGCCCGGAAGCATCGTAGGATCGGCTCGCTTCGATCTGTTGGGCCTGGACTCGCGGAGCATACTTGGGATCGAGTAGGGGTTTCGTTTGATCGTCAAGGGTCAGCGAAGCATCCTCCTGCATCAGCGCTTCGATCTGAACCTGGTAGCCTGAGATCGACGAAGCAAGCTTTTCACTCTTGAGCGCGACAATCCATTGATTCAAAGCCGCTTGGTGATCGCCCGCACGGACAAACAACTTGGCGAGCTTGTCGTGATTGGAGCGAGCTGATGTGCCAGCACGCTTGTTGGCAGCCGAAGCCTTCTTGACCGCTTTGATCGCCCGGGCGTTGTCTCCCGCTTTGATCCATAGGTCTGCGGCTTCCATCATCGAATTCACGATCAAGGTTGGATGGGTACTTGCGTTTGATTCGGCCTGAGCGGCAGCGATGGCGAATCGGCGTTTGGGATCGAGCAACGATTCGTCGGAGGGTGCATCCGCACCGGAGCCTGCTTGGCCGTCGGGCATGGCGGCAAGCGTTGGTTGCTGGCCGACCGCTCGGGCAAGCTTCGCCTGCAACTGTTCGACCGAGTAGTCGGGGGCTTGCGCGATGAGCGCGGATCGGTATCGCTCGGCCGCCAAGTCGCGTTCATCAAGCCGCATGTAGAGATCCCCCATCTCGACGTAGGCGTTGGCGATCGCGTGGGATCGTGCAGCTCGCCACGCTTGAAAGGCCTGCTCGAGCGACGTCATGGCTTTCGACTTGTTGCCGGATTCCACGAAAGCCGATGCTTGCAGCAGATACAGGTTCGCTTTTTGTGTTCCGAACGCGGAGGGGATCTCTCTTTCAGTCAACCGAGCGGCTTCCAGTCCGTTACCCGCTTCCACCATGAGGTTGGCAAGCGTGACGCAGCGCTCAATTTTCATCCGTTCGCCACGCGCACGGAGAATTTTGTCGAGTCGTTCCAGCACAACCCGATGCTTTGTGTCGTCCTGCTGGATGTTCGAATAGAAATGATCCAACACGAGCAGGGTAGGCTCGTGATTGGGGAATTTGGCGAGCTGGGGTTCGAACGTGTTAGCGATCGCCCGCGTGGTTGACAGTGGCCATTGAAACGGTTCGGTAGAGCGACTCCAAGAAGGATCTTTCCCGGTCATCGCTTGCAACGTGGCAAACATCTGTTCGCGTGTTCGATTCACTTCCCGCGGCGTGCGGCAGCTGTTGATGATGTAACAGTACACGTCCAGCACCGCTTCCACCGCTTCCATTCGCTGGTAGAACTCAACGGCTTCCTCACAGACTTTCAGTCGGATCGTTGCTGTCGTCGCAGCTCGGATGGCAATTTCAAAGTGGGGAGCCGCGTCGCGCCACTTGGTTGAAGTAGAAAGTTGCCTCGCTGTTGCCAACGCTTGTTCTGCCACGCCGGGTTGGGTCCCCATCGGCAACGAGGAGATGTTCATCCGCTTAATCGCGGGAGCGGGGGGCTGCGCGGTAGCTTGCGGCGGCACGTCGGCAATTGCATTGGGCACCGCCACCGTCGCGCGGCGCCCAAGATTCAGTGCATTCGTCAATTGGAAAAACGAGTCGACGAATGTTTCTCGCTTTACAACACCTCCTTTGCGGAGCAGCGAGCCGACGCGACGACTTAGATTGGAATCGGAAAGTTTCGTGAGTTCTTCCAACATTGACTCCGGCGTCATACCAAGTTCAGCCGACGCCAACGGCAGATCCAGCTCGTTGTTGTATCGCAAGGATGCCAGGACAATGGGTTCGCCCGCCTGCGTTGGCTGGTCGATACCAATCTCGCTGGCTGCCAAGGCTGTCAGGTAGGCCTTCGTGTCCTTGGCGATCGCAGCCGATACGGTTTCCGAATCGGGGTAGAGAGCAAGAATGTCATCCGCTCTCGGATAGACTGCCCGATTGGCCAACACGTGTTGCCGGATTTCATCGGACTTCTGAATGAATCCGCCGTAGTGGCACGACATGCAGGAGACACCGTTTACCACTGCACGGTCCGGCTGACGCGGGTCACTGACGATGCTGGTGGGGCCTTTGTCGATGCGTTTCCCCTCAGCGTCCACCAGCATGTAAGCCAACATCCCGTTGGGAAGTTGAAAGATAATCTCACCTCCGTCATGTTCGAAGTCGGTTGCCGTCTTACCCGGTCCCATCGGCAAGTCAAACAAGTTTTTGCGGCCGGACGACCCGGCGAAGTCATAGCTTTTCCAGTAGGCTCCAAATATCGACTCGTGACGCTCGATCAAGCGATTGTGCTGCGAGACACCGGATCGAGTGAAACCGGCGCGAACCACACGCGTTTCTTCTAAATTGCGCTGAACGTCTACTTGAAGTAGTTGCTCCAACTGGCGATCGGTCGCCGGGATCTGCGCCAAATCGTGATAGAGCGGCGGACGCGAGGCGGCCGACGTGAACCAATCCGCTCGCACCACGGGAATCAGGGAATGAGTTTGATCGCGGACTGTGACAGCGGCCTCGCTCGGGTGCAACAATCCGTAGGGGTAGCCCGCCAGGATCGATTTCCAACTCTTGTCCGTCCACTTCAGATCGCGCAGGTCGATCCGATACACCGTTTCCAGGTTGTTGACGACCCGCAAATTCGCGAGCTGCCGATTCCAAGACAGACTGTTGAGCAACTTGGCGAGCGCGGTGCGGTAGATTTCGAGCTCATCCTCGGAATAGCCGGCGTTCGCCAAATGCGTTATCGAAAAGTAACGAACATAGACGCGTTCTTTGGCTGGAACGGTGTTCAAGTCCCCAGCCAAGACTTCATAAAACGCATCCGGGGTGACGAATTGCTGCGGCACCGATTCCTTGAACGGTTTGGAACCGGAGTGAATCCAACTGCGAATGGTCTCAACGTCCTCATCGGTTGGACGTGGCGATTCTCCATCGGGAGGCATCGGTGAATCCACCGAGACCATTCGCTCGAACAACAGGGAATCCTTGGAACTGCCCGGGACAACGAAACCGGACGAGATCAGCTTTTTACGCGAGGTAACAAAACCGAATCCACCCTCGTCGGACTCGTTCTCTCCGTGACATCGATAACAATTCCGGCGGAGGATGGCCTCTGCTTCGGACGCAAGCTGCTTATCGACGACGTGTGGGTTTTCACCGAAAGATTGCGATTCGTAAGAGTGAGCAGCGGTGTCAGCACTCGGTGGTTCGCTTGATTGCGAAGCATTGACTTGAGTCGGCATCGTGACCCGCGGCGACGAAATGACTTCCGTTTGTTCCACCGTTCCACCGCCAGCCGACGATTCGCTTGTTGCAGTGTTGTCAGCTTCAATGGCTGATGGCTGAGGCACATTTCGCCTACGGATCGATTCAGGTGCTGGATCGGTTCGCAAAGCGGGATCCGTCCTAGCGTTAATCGCCGGGTCAACTGTCTCGCCAGCCGCCGGCGAGGCGGGATCCGTTTTCAAGGCAGCTTCGGTATCTGCGGGACCGGGCTCCGGTATCGCGGGTTGCGGAGAGCTTGCGGTGTTGTTTGCGACGACGGCTGGCTCTGCACCGCCCATGAGAAAGTACGCCGCGCCACCGAGACCAACGAGGACAAGCAGGCCCGCCGCTACGAACAGCTCGGCCTTTCTAGACGACCGTGCGTCAGGGGCCGTGTCGGCCGACGGGACAGGCATGCATTGCGCGGTCGGGGCTGCGTGCGAGGATGATTGGCGCGCGGCAGACAGTTTTGACAGATAGTCCTGTCGATGCGGAGGACTTGCCAACTCCTGATAGGCACGCTTGATTTCGGCAGCGAGCTGTCTGCACGCCTCGTGGTCCGGACCGCCTCGCTGACCGCTTTTGTGCTGACGCAGTTTTCGCATCTGCGCATTGGCAGCCTCCTTAATCGCTTGAGGATCAGTTTCGGACTCTGGAAGACCGAGCAGCTCAAACAGATTTGGTTGCGGGGATGTCTCGATTCCCAACAGATGGCGATAGGGATTCATTCCGATCGGATCCAAAAGCGTGATGGCCTGCGGCTTTGGCAAACGCATCAGACCAAACCGCGTCGTGACAGCTTGGCCGCCGGGGGCCTATGACAAGGTGCCCTCGTAGCGGTTGACCAATCGCAGGCAACGGAGGAGCTGAGAGCGATTTGAATAGTCGGCGTGGACCCAGGGTAACCCAACCAGGCTTCGCCATCCACTTTCCCACGCACATTTGGCGGCCTTGTTACCAACGGATTGCAGGCAAGTCGAAGTCATCCGGCCGTGATCCGCGCCTGCTTCGGGCGTTTCCACTGACGACATCCCGCTCCACCAAGAATGGCTTTCGGTCGACGCCGTGATTCGCTAGGCTCCCTTGAAACCGTCGAGGAAAGATTTTCTCCGACCCGCGTGGGGATCGTGGCAGGACGCTAGGCTGGAGCAGGTAGGGCGATGAAGAATCGATTGTCGTGGTGTTTATTGGTTTGCGCGTTGATTGTGTTGGGGTGTCGTTCGACTGCGAAACGCAACTCGGACATCGCTTCAAGCATCGCACCAGCGGATGTTTCAGCATCCGATGCACCGGCAGCGCCCTGGGAAACCACGACTTTTTTCCACCGGACTGAGTTTCAGGAGGGAACCGGACCGGTCGACGCCGGTGAGGTGCCTGAATTCGTCGCGACCGACTCCGGGCTGAGGTATCGGGTTCTGAGAGATTCGGGCGGGCAGAAGCCCACGGCCGACAAGACGGTGACGGTCAACTACCGTGGCTGGCTCCATAGTGGAAATGTCTTCGACAGCTCTTACGAGCGAGGTGAACCGACCACTTTTCCCCTCGACAATGTCATCGCCGGTTGGACGGAAGGGATGCAGCTTGTTGGTGAGGGCGGAATGATCGAACTGTGGGTTCCTTCAAAGCTCGGTTACGGCGAACAAGGTTCTCCCGGCTCCATCCCGCCTCATTCGCACCTTCACTTCGTCGTTGAACTCATCGACGTCAACTAGCTGGACGGCACCACCTTGCATGAGCCGCGGGTCTTTTCGCAGCCACCGGCGGCACGCGTCTCGCCGCTCGTTGCGCTATTGGCTCATCGAGCCAGAATTTGTGACCAGCGACGACGTGTTCCGGCACTTCACCCTCCCGTTTGGAGGTCGTGCAGCTTTCCGAGCCGGTAAGAGACGTGCTTTTCTGAAATTCACCCTCCCTCCGGGAGGGTCAAAGGCGAGGCACGAGCCTTTGGGGAGGGTGTCTTCAAGAATCCGCTGAAATACAACGACCCCGGACGAGCCCTCCCCGCGTCGTCGCAAGCTCCTCCGCGACCCTCCCGGAGGGAGGGTGAAGCAAAGCTGCACGACCTCTTTGCGGGAGGGTCGGAGGCGAGGTACGAGACTCCGGGGAGGGCAGAACCGGAAGCGAATGTCAACAACGCATGGACCCGTAATAACCCTCCCCGCGTCGTCGCAAGCTCCTCCGCGACCCTCCCGCGCGCGGGAGGGTGAACCAGAGAACGCCTAACATTGACCGCTAGATGGACCTCTGCGGAACGGACCCACAAATGCAAGCAGTTGATCGACCAGTCGACAAAGATCAGATTCCAACCTCGCAATGCCTTTCTTGGCTTCGGGCGACCCCTACCCCGGTCAGGTCCCAATACAGCATGGCTGCGGTGACCATCTCTCCCTTCGGGGCCGTCCTTTTGCAGACCGTTTGATCTGTCTTTCGAGAGCACCGCGACCAAACGATCTCGGATCCCCTGTCCCGCCCAAGGAAAGAGGACGATTTCCGTCGGGCCCACTGTGCCGGTCGCCGTTTGGACAGCGGCCAGCGATCGCCGGAACGGCCATCGCGAATGGGTGCAAAACCGACGAATCCGAGAGTTCGTGAGTTTTTTGTGTAACAATTGGCTTCTCCACTCGGGTTGCTTTTGAGGAGATGACTGGTTGCACGGTCCAGAAACACGTCCGACGCTCATTGGCCGATTGGCCGATCCGGCTTGCGAGCAAGCTTGGGCGGAGTTCGTGCGTCTCTACCACGATGTGATTTACCGCGTCGCGCGGGCTCGCCGGTTGCAGCATGCCGATGCGGAAGACGTGACGCAGGAAGTCTTTTCGATTGTGGCTCGCAAAGTTGCCGACTTTGATCCGGACTCCTGTGGTTCGTTTCGTGGTTGGTTGCGAAAGCTGGCACGCGACACGGCGATTGACCGCCTGCGGCGACCGGCCGTCGATGTTGGGTCAGGCGATTCGGCCGTGCGACAGAAACTGAGTGAGATTGCAGCGGACGTTGCAACGGCGACGTTGTGGGACGCTGAAGTCAAGCGGGAGCAGTTGCGACTGGCGTGTGACCGGATCCGCGATCAATTCTCCGAAGGGACGTGGCAGTCGTTCTGGTTAACAGCCATCAAGCAGCAATCCATCGCGGAGGTGGCACAACAACTCGGACGCAGCGAAGGCAGCGTCCGCGTGGCTCGCTGCCGGGTGATGGCGAAATTGAAAACCGAGGTGAGGCGAGATGATCGCGAGAATTCATTATGACCGCCGTCAATTGCAGGACTTTCTGGAATCCGAGAGCGATTCAGCTTCCAGCGAACTTGCAGAACACGTCGAAACCTGTTGCGAATGCCAAGCCCAGCTGGAATCGATCGCGCAGGCCGACTTCGACTGGGACGAAGCGACTCGCCTGCTCGCTGCAGAGGTGGGTGGTTCACGCGCTGACGTTCCTTCGGCCGACGCCCAGCGTCCATCGTTTCTTGATCCAACGGAACAACACGATTCCCTGGGGAGGTTTTCGCGGTTCGAGGTCCTTGAGTTCCTTGGGCGTGGGGGGATGGGGATCGTCATGCGGGCGTACGATACGGCATTGCAGCGTCACTGCGCGGTGAAGGTCTTGTCACCCGAATTGGCCGGTTCCGCGGCGGCTCGCAAACGGTTTTCGCGTGAGGCTCGCAGTGCCGCCGCGGTTGTCCACCCGCATGTCGTCCCGATCCAAACGGTCGACGAGCACAACGGGCTGCCGTATTTGGTGATGCCCGTGGTAGAAGGAAAGAGCCTGCAGCAGCGTGTCGAAACGGACGGGGTGATGACAGTGATCGAAACCGTCCGCATAGCGTCGCAAGTCGCCGAAGGACTCGCCGCCGCTCACGGTCAAGGTTTGGTTCATCGTGACATCAAACCCGCCAACATTTTGCTGGAAAACGGGGTGGAACGAGTCCAGATCACCGACTTTGGTTTGGCTCGCGCCGTCGACGACGCGAGCATGACTCGATCGGGGGTGATCGCCGGGACGCCGCAATACATGTCCCCGGAACAAGCTCACGGCGATTCGATTGATCATCGCAGCGATTTGTTTTCACTGGGCAGCGTGATGTACTTCATGCTCACCGGCCGAAGTCCATTTCGGGCCGAAACGACGATGGGAGTGCTGAACCGAATCGGAAGCGACCAGCCTCGCTCGCTTCGGTGTATCAATGCGGAGGTTCCGAGTTGGCTGGAGCAGATCATCTTCGTGCTGCTGAACAAATCGCCCGACGAACGCTACCAAACGGCCGCCGAAGTCGCGCAGCTGCTCCGCGACTGGCACGCCCATTTGCTCAACCCCCAGGCGAATCGACCGGTTCTCCGCACACCAGCCATCGAAACCGCGGCAGCCAGCGCAGGAAAGTCGCCGCCGCCCCGGCGTTGGATCGGCAGCTTGGCGGCATTCGCCTTCGTTGCCATCGCCGCCACGGTCATTCTGCTTGAAACCAGCAAAGGCACCCTGCGAATCGAAACCAACTCCGAGAACCCGATTCCCATCTTGATTCGTCGCGACGGAAAAGTGGTCGACAACCTGTCCGCCACGCGGGACGGGACTTTTGCAAGATTGCGTGCCGGCGAATATGTTCTCGAGGTCGATTCCGCCGATTCAACGATCCGATTGCAAGGTGACAAGGTCTCCATCGACGCCGGCGGCAAATGGTTGGTGCGTATCGAATCTCGAGACACCTCGGCGGTGACCATCGGGCGCAAGGGTCCCGGCGTCGCTCTGGCCGACATGCCACCAAAGATCACACCCTTCACAAGGATGGAATTTGATCAAGATCATGTGATCGTGACGTTCAATGGTGAACGGTTTGAATTGCTAGGCGTCGAGCATTTTTCGATCGAGGAACTAGTCGACAAGACTCGTGAAATGTTTCGCGACAAATGGAGGAAGCGTTTGAGCGAAGATCTCGTCGAAGTTCTCTGGCGGCTGGGATGTTATCCTGGCGACAGAATCGATCTGCGTCTTCGGTCACTGGCGACCAACGCGGTGATTGATGTCGACGATGCGTTGATGACTCATCGAGCCCGCATGATGCTCTACTTGGATAACGAGCATAACCAGCCATCGGCGATCGACGCAGCTGGCGATCTAAATAAGAACGTGCGTTGCGTCGGCACCATTGTGGGAGTGAGAGCTGAAACCGTTGAGCTTTCTATTGGAAGAGACGATGGACTAGAGTTGGGGCAACGAATCCATACGTGGCCCGAAGGCGGGGGCGAAGCGGAGATCGTGGCAATCGGTACCGATCGTTCCTGGGCAAGGCTGCGGATCAATGACCCCAAAGACCCATTCAAAGTGGGGCGTCAAGTCTATGCGGCCACTCGGAGGAAGTCGGCTTCGCCGAACGCGCCCGGGCTGGATCTTCGGTCGGATGGTTCCGCCGCCGAACGCGGGACTCCGCGAACGAGTTCGCCTGGCTTGGAGCCGAGAGCAGAAGCAGAATTGCCGGAAGCAAAACGCTTGTTGTCCGCGTTGCAAGGAAACTGGGAAGGCCGTTTTACCGCTGATTCGACGGGCGAAGACCGTTTTAAGATTCAGGTCGTTGGCGACGTGTTGCATTGGATGGATGCCGAGGGAGAAACGCAGCGTTTTCTACTGGCGATTGACGACGGACGCCCGGCGGCCCGACTTGCGATCCGCGAAGTTGCCCCCGACATTGGTGTCCACGTTCGTCATGGGATCATTCGAGGCAATGCGGATCGCATTGAGATCTGCTTGAATCACGAGCAGCCGCCGGGGCCTCCTCCATCCGTGTTTGAAAACAACCAGGCACAAGCTGTCATCAAGCTAGAACGCCCCAGCGATCAAAAAGGAGCAATCGATGTCGGTTCCCTCAAGAGGACGGACGGGGTTCCGCACGTTGAGGGTGTCTCTCTGAAGCCAACCCGATTTGACGTGTCAAGATATACGACCAGGGAGGTCCCCCGGCCTTACAGCGGCGCGGGTTCCTATCCCAACGTGGCCGCCATCGGGTTTATCGACGAAGTGAACGACAATTGGACGGTGACGATCGATGTCCGACACAATCATCCGGATCGCCCCATTCAAGTCGGTGACCGGCTGATCATCGGTCGACCGGTCGAAGGCAAGCCAGGCAGTTCAGTGTATTTTGCCTGGGTGGAAGTAACCGACGTTTCACGCAATGCCGCCCGCGCACAGGTGATCGAAACCGAAGTGAAGGGTGCTGACGGTCGCGAGCACTTCATGGAGCTGCGGCCCGGTGACACCGTTACAAGCTACTGGTGATCCAGCGTGAGAGGACAAGTGGCTGCAACAGTTAAGGCATCCGGCGCTGCTTCGAGGTTGCCGAACCCGTCGTCTGTATCGTCGGGCACCTGCCGTGCAAGCGGTTGATCGCCCGCTTTCTCATCGTTCGGAGGTCGCGAGATCACATGGACGCGGCTTCCCGTCTCCTTCGCCGCTCATTTGGCGATGCTGGAAGCCAATGCGTCGATCATACCGAGGTTCAGGCTGAAAACGACATCGACGTTGATCAAGAATGATTCGCCACTGTCGTTGTCTCCTGCTCCCTCGTCGTCGTCGGCCAGTGTGCCTCCCAGACCACCCTTCGTGCCGATGATGGGCACGATGCCGTCATCCCCGGCTTTTGTGCCGCCGCTGGAATCGTCGATGGGATCGATCAGTCCGCCACCGGCCATGATCAGGTCGATGTTGGAGGACGAGAAGGCGAGATCCCAAAGGTTGGCGGCAAACCCATCCGGGTGGTTGTCCACGCCACCGGCGGTGTCCAGTTGGTCAAGCGATTGGCCGATCGAATCCAGATAGGCTTGGCCGATCGGATTGTCGGGGTGCGTCAAAGACCAGATCAGTAGCGGCGTCGCAATCGCGGATTGTTCGTCGACCGGGTCCACCTTTCCCCCAAAGTTTTGGGCGTAGGCGACGGCCGCTTCGATCATCTCCAGGATTTGCTGACCAGCCGGCGACTGGGCATTCATGAGAGCCCAAAGCAGGAGATGATCCGGGGTGTCCGTCTGGTCCGGGACCGGTGTTTCGTCTGTGTCGCTTTCTTCATTCGAAGAGTTGTCGGAATCGGCGGATGAATCGTCGCTGCTGTCGTCATCGTTGCCATCACCGTCATCGCTGCCGTCGTCTCCCGATCCGCTGTCACCTCCGTTGTCCGAGTCATCGTCACCGGAGCTGGTGTCGACCCAAAAACTGGTTTCGCCGTCTTCGGATGTCGTTGTCGCGTAGCTTCCCTCCGGTGGCACGCCTTGGGAGTACCCGCCCTGGTCTCCAGAGAAGCCACCGTTCCCGTCTGGCGAGAAATGCTCGGAAATCGCGTTTCCGTCTTGGTCGAAACCTTGAAGGTCGAATCCGCCATCGGACGTGTGAGTCACGGTCACGATCGGATCCGTCTGGACGTCAATCCATCCGTCATCCCCGTTCTCCAATCCCTCACCGAGAGAATCGTCCGGCACATCCGAGCCGGGATCCGTCTCGGGAGCCGAGTTGTCGCCCGGAGTCGTATCCTGCGACGTGCCGTCGGGAGTGCCAAAGTCGTCGAAGACGTTATCGGAGTAGTCTCCACCGGACCATTCCTTGAGGAAGTCGTCCTTGGACGCCTTTCCCGCTTCCACGGCGGCAAAGTCGGACCAGAACTTGTCGTCCTTGGCGGCGCTGCCATCGTCGCTCAGAAGTTCCGAAACGCTGATCCCCTTCAGCATTTGTTTGCTCGTGAATTGGCTCCAGACTTCTTTGGGGACGCCAAACTGGTTGCCGATCGACCGTTTGTAGACATTCTCGACGCCCTGTTTCGGTCCCTCCTGGCCGATCCGGACGAACGTCTTGGGGTCGCTGAGGATTGTGTCGGCGGACTTGTCCAGGGTCAGCAGGGTGCCGGAGAATTGAAGCAGTTCGTTGGCGGAGAGTCCGGATTGCAGCGACTCTTTGGGCATGTTCATCGCATCGACGACGATGGCGAGATTCATGTCATCGGTCACTTTCGCCACGTCTTTGCCGGATTCGATGGCGGCGGTGACCTGCTCCACCGCATGGTCAACGACCTTGTCGGAAGCGCCGGTCATTTCGCCGAACGCCCGGACCTCCAGAATCGCGGCGGCCGATTTTTGTTCTTGTTGCGTCGTTTCTTGTTTGCTGACCAGAATCGAATCGAAATCCAATGCGACATCGCCGGCCATCATTTGGCGGGCCTGCAAGCCTTCGATTCGCGGTCGGTATCGACGGACAGCCATGTTCGATCTCTCCAAGTCAGTGGGTGGGCCATGCTTGAAGAGCGAAGCGGAATCAATGACCGATTGTTACCGATGTCGCCAAGAAAATGTCTTGAATATCCTGGCAAACTGCCATGGCCGACGGGTGGGCCAGGTCAATGCTTGGGGATTCGCCCCCATGGTTGCTGACAGCTTTTCCTCCCCGCCAAGTGCAGCCTTTCTCGGTGCCCTCGGTGGTCTCTGTGGCAAGACTTATCATTTTTTGCTACCGCGGTTGGACCTGCCAACGGTTCTCGGCCGCGATGCTCATTAGGTGGGCCGCGCCATTTTGGGTGATCCGCGTAGCGCTGGCCGCGGGTTTCCTCGCCTCAACCGGCGGCTAGCGCCTTGCCGCTCATTGCACGGCAAATCACCGTGTTTTTGATTGAGTGTGGCGTTATTTCGGGCTGGGCAAACGCGTGACGCTTTACCTCCACGACTGCTGACAGCATCTGCGTTTCCCTTCGCTTTCAGTGCAGCCTTTCTCGGTGCCCTCGGTGGTCTCTGTGGCAAGACTTACCATTCTTAGCCACAGCGGTTGCATCAATCGACGGTTCTCGGCTGTGATCCTCATTTGCTGGATAACGCCACTTTGAGTGAGCCGCGTGGCGCTCGCCGCGGGTTCTCTTGCCTCAACCGGCGGCTCGCGCCTTGCCGCTCATTGCACAGCAAATCACGGTGTTTTTGATTGAGTGTGGCGCTGTCCAATCAGGTTCTAATGAGCCACCGATGCATCAGTCGGATTGAACTGCTTGCCGCTGGCGGGATTCTTTCCGAAGAGGGACTGATCGGCGAAATCCAGAACCGTATGCAGATCGTCGATTGTCACGCCGTGCCCGCGGGGCTTGTGATCGTAGAGGCCCAGGTTGTTGGGCGCTCCCAGCCACTGGTAGACCGGAGCCAGTGACTCGTAGGCTTTGATGTGGCCTTGATTGAAGGCGGGTTTTTCCGCTCCCATGATGCCCAGATAAGCCCGTGGCGCAATCACCGCTCCAAGGAAATGCCGATCCACCGGCATCCGATCCATCTGGTTGGCAAAGGTTTCGTATTCCTTGTTGGCCCATTTCACGTTGCCCGGACCCCACATGCTCTGGTCGATGTGGTGCACCGCGTGGGCCAGAGTCGTGATCGGAGCTGTCAAATCAACACGATCGTTCAGGGCGCCTGTCAGCAGTGCGACTCGACCATACCGGGAGCAGCCCGTGAGGATGACTTTGTCGATCTGGTGCTCGTGCGTGAGGTAGTGGATGATTTCATTCATCCCCCACACCCAGCCCATCGTCCGGGTGCCATCGATTTCCGGATACAAACGCCTGGCGATCTTCTCGTAGGGGCCCACCTTGAGCGCCGTGTAGGCGTAGCCCCGCCTTGCGATCGCGATGGCGTCTTCGTCCGCAGGTTCTTCCCTGGCCACCACGTAAACCAGGATGGAGTTGGCTTCCTTGTTCGGGAGTAGATAGTAGCTGATCGAAACCGGAGCACTGAGGTCCGGCCCGAGTTTCAGGTCGGCGGAATACTTGATGACTTCGCCACCCGCCAATGGTTCTTCCGCCCTGCTTTCGACTTTGTATTGATTGACCTGCGGAAAAGCCGGGCCATAGATGTAGTGCTGCAGCATTTCCATCATTTCAGCCTGACGCTGCTCCCAGTCTTCGAGCGTCTTGACTCTTCGGTCGCTGCCGAAGAATTGAAACGGGTCCGGAAGTTGGTGATTCACCGGCAGTTGATTGACCGTGGGAAACGGCTCTGCGGCCAAGCCGCACTTCGGAAAGAATGCCGCGCACAAAAACACGCTGACGGACGTGATCGCGAAAAGCGAAATCAGGGATCGGGTCATGGTCGTTACCTCTTTACCCTTCTGCGAGTCTCGAGCGTCGAAGACTGGTCCGGATCTACTCGGCTGTTTCGGAAGCGGCGTGTTCCGTCGCACGGGCTTCTTCGATGTGGGCTTCTCCGATGTGGGCGGTTGCATAGATGATTCGTCGCGGATCGTCGCCGCCGCTGGCGAACAGATACAAGGTATCGCCGTCTCGATAGAATTCGCCGCCGCGGTAGCGATTGCCGACCGGTGAATCGGGTCGGGGATCGATCAGAAAGTGACGCTCGCCCTGGTCTCCGACTGGGCTGAGTTGCTGGTCCACCTCAACGTATTTCACATTGCCGCCCCGATAGGCGGTGTGATCCTGGTAGACGATGAAGTTTCTCCCCTGCCACTGGAACAGCGAGGGGCCGTAGATGTCTTTGTTCTCCCCCTCGATCGGTTCGACGAGAGGCGTCGTTTCTTGGGTCCAGTTTTCGCCGTCTGGAGAATGGGCCAGCCAGACGCAGCGGATCTGGCGTTTCAGGTCAAAACCCGAATAGAGCAGGATGTACTTGCTGCCATATCGCTCCAACGGGTATTCGTAGGTTCGGGTGTAGGTGGCGTTGCGGGTGCCGATGACGTTCGCCGTGATGCTGGTGCTGTGGTAATCGAAATGCAGCCCGTCCGTGCTGGTCCACATTTCGCTTTGTTTGTTTTTCTTGTGTCCCCAGAGATGAAACCTGCCCGTTTCCTCGATCCAGCGAACGTCCGGGATGGCTGCATCTTTAACGATCGGGTTGCCTTGGTACTCGACCCACGGGCCTGCCAGGCTGTCAGAAAAGGCCAGGCTAATTCCCACATGTTTGTGAGGCGAATAGTACAGGTAGTACTTCCCCAGCGGATTCTGGACGCGGCCCTCCATTTTGATGATGGAAGCACGCTCAAGTTCAGTGGCTGGAGCGATCGTCAGGTCTGAGGGCTGAAGTGCGACACCCGCGTAAGTGAACTTCGGTAACGGCCCATCGCCAACCGCGGCGGCTTGGAGGGCGAAAACAGTTGCCAGGCTGATCGCGAATACGCAAAAGCGGCGAACGGCACGGTGAATCTCTGGATTCATTTCCTGGTCTCCGAGCGGCGTCGATTGATCTCGGCAGTCAACCGTTCCACAACGTCGGGATGACGCGTCGCGACGTTACGAGTTTCTTGTGGATCGGACGCGTGGTCGTAAAGTTCGATGGCACCGTCGCTCCAGTGAGTCAACCGCCAGCGGTCGGTGCGAAGACTGTCGCCCCGCTGGTTGTTGCCTCGCACGACGATGGTCCAGGCGGATTCACGCCCCGGCGCGACAGCGTCTTTCAATTGCGGCCAGAGCGAAACTCCGGGGCGTCCCACCGGAGTTGCGACCCCGCAGTGTTCGGCAATCGTGGGAAACAAATCCACGAACTCCACCAGCCCGGCGGTTCGGCCTGGCGCGACCCCTGGACCCGCGATGATCAGCGGAGCCCGGCAGCTGCGATCAAAGAGCGTGTTCTTGTTCCACCAGGACCGTTCGCCCAGATGGTAGCCGTGGTCGCCGACAAAGATCACGAGTGTTCGCTCTCTCAAGCCCAAACGATCGAGCGCACCCAGCACGCGTCCCACCTGGGCATCCATGAAACTCGTGCACGCATAGTAGGCCCGCAGGAATTCCATCCGCTCGGCATCGGTAAATTTGTCAAACACCTCGCCGAACAGGCCAAAGCCGACCGCCAGCGGCGGAGCGGGGGTTTGGCCGTCCGGGTCGCGAAACAGGTCCAGTGAACCCTCCGGGTAGAGATCGAAATACTTCTGCGGTGCGACGAACGGGTCGTGCGGTTTCATGAACCCGCAGCCGATGATCCAGGGCTGATCCCCCAGGCGTTCCATCTCCGCGATGACCGCACTGGCGATTTGCCCGTCCGGCTGATCGTCGTCGTCTCCCTCCATCGCTCCCCAGTGGCACCACTTGAGTTTGCCGCCGGAAAGATCGCGACCGGCCCGCTTGCGCGTCCCAAGCGGCGTGGCTTTGAACGCCTGGGCGGTGTGCCAAGACCTGGGCAAGTCCATCCACCTCGCTTGCAGGGAGGCATTGCGACCGCCACCGAGGTGAAAGATCTTGCCGAATGCCGCTGAGTGCCAGCCGTTGCCCTTCAGTCGCTGGGGGAAGGTTTCAACGTCGGGAAGCACGTCCCGCAACAGCGTTCGATTGTCGGTGACTCCCGTTTGATCTGGATACAGTCCGGTCAGAAATGAGGATCGACTCGCGTTGCAGACAGGGTACTGCACATAGGCCCGTTCAAACACGACTCCACGTGATCCGAGGCGGTCGATGTTTGGCGTTTTGACTGCCGCATTGCCATAGCAACCGAGCGTGTCACGCAGGTCATCGACCGCAATGAACAACACATTGGGTTTTTCGGCAGCCAGCAGCGACTGCGGGAGTAACAGTAACGCGACGAAGAGCAGTTGAAGTCCGGTGCTTTTCATCTTGCGACCCTCAGCGTTGGTACGGTGTTGCTGTCGCCGCTTCGCGGCTGGCGGTGTTTGGGGAGGCGATTCCGTCGGCTCACGCCGACGGCAGGGAGCTGTCGTCACTTCGCGACGGGAGTTCGTGTAGTATTCTTTCACCCGCCCACCAGCCAGAGGATGTCAGTTGATTTCGCGTGTTTGCACTGGTTCGATGCCGACGAAAAATCTTATCAGTCTTTGTTGTCCGCACCGGACTTTTCGTACTCTTTGGGAAGCTCGGCGACCCATCGTTGCAACGTTTTGCTGAGGCGAGCCACGACGTCCGGATGTTGTCCCGCGACGTTGTTGCTTTCGCTGGGATCCACCGACAGGTCGTACAGTTCCGGTTCGCCGCGTTGCTTGCGCGGCAAATGAAGTTTCCAATCTCCCTCTCGCAGGGCGGGCGTGCTGCCGGTTGCACTGGCTTTCCAGAACAGGGGTTTTGTCCGCTCGCGTTCAGCGCCCAGCCAGATGTCGGCGACATTCTCACCGTCCAATTGCACCGGCAGATCCTCGACACCCGCAATGGCGCACAGCGACGGCATCCAGTCGATGAACGAGCAAACGCTGGTCGAATCGACTCGTCCCGCCTGGACGTGGCCCGGCCAGCGGATGATGAATGGGACCCGTGTGCCGCCTTCAAATTGAGTGTGCTTTCCGCCGCGAAACTCACCAGCGTAACCCAGCATGTTGTTCGAATACTTTCGTGCTCCTTTCTTTCCCAGGATCACCGGCGCTGGGCCGTGATCGCTGGAGAACACCACGATCGTGTTTTCCCGCAGGCCAAGCTCGTCAAGCGTTTTCAGCAAGCGGTCAACGTTCCGATCGATTTGAGACACATCGCCCAGGTACTGCTGCATTGACGCGTCAAGGTCTCCGCCGATCTGCACACACTCGTCAAACTTGTGCTGCATGGTTGGAGAAAAGTCCGCGCGATCGACTTTCACATTCTTGAATTCGGCGACCAGGTTGTCCGCAGTGTTGACGGGAAAATGCGTCGCATGGCCCCAGACGTTGACATAGAAAGGCTGGTCTTTGTTTTCGCGGATGAAATCCATTGCAGCGGAGTAGAGATCGCTATCGCGGCCGGACGCCGGGTCACGGCTCTTGCCAATCGTCTGGACGGTATCGATCCCGTACGTCCCGTCGGCATCGTCGGGACCCAGGTGCCATTTGCCGAAGTGGCCCGTTTGATAGCCGCGCTTCTTCAGGAGTTCCGTGATGGTGGTGCGGTCGCCGAACCCGAAGTCGGCCGCGTATCTGGAAAACCGAGCCGGGAACAAGCCCGTCATCAGCCCCGTGCGGCTGGGATTGCAGGTCACGCCCGTCACGTAAAACTGCGTGAACCGAGTGCCTTCGCTCGCGAGTTTGTCGAGCGCCGGAGTCTTTGCGTAAGGGTGCCCGTAGCAGCCGAGGTCGCCGTACCCGAGGTCATCGGCGAACAGGAAAACGATGTTCGGCGGTCGGCCGGTCTCGGCAAGGCAGGCCGTGGAGCTCATCATCGCCAGCAAAAAGGCGACAACCATCGTGAGCAATCCTGTCTTCGGAGCTTTCTTGCTGCCTAGGATTCGAAGCAGGTTCATCATGTTTCGTCCTCGTCGCGGGCGCGGATGCCGGTGACCCCTGCTGGCGCCGCCGGCAGAACTCCCGCCAGGATCGGCCAAAGATTGGCAAGCAGTTTTGGATTCAAACGCATGGGGTGATTCATTCGACAAGCAGGGTTTTCTGGCAGGAAAGGCGCGGGCCGCTTCATTCTGATTCCCCTATTTCTTCCAACGCAGCCTGGTACAGATCTGTGATCTGCACGTCGCTGAGCGCCTTGTCGAACAGAGCGACTTCGTCGATGCGTCCATCCCACAAGTGAAGTCCATCGGGGTCCGTTCCAAACCACAAGGACTTTGCGTCATGACCCGCGAGCGGAGCTGAGGACGAGGCGGCGACGAGGCGACCGTCGTTGTAAAGACGCAGCTGATCGCCATCGACCGTCATCGAGATATGACACCAAGTGCGAAGCGGCAGCAATGACTCGCTAGCGACCGACCGCAAGTCGCCCTCGGCGTCCCGGACGGTCGCCTGAACAAAACCACTTTGATTAAGTGCCAATGTGAAGCTCCCCTGATCACGTCGGATGTCGGTGGCCACCGTGGCGTTTTTTGCCCTGCTTTCCAGATACACAAAGGCGACCAGCGTAAATGCGCCGGTTCGCAGAGGTGGTGGAGACTCCGCTCGCCCGCCACGCCCCGTCGAATCCGCCAGGACACGCAGCGATCCGCCCGAGAAAACCCCCCGGGCGTGAGGCGGTCGGTTTCCGTCACCGGTCAACACAACGCCTGAGTACTCCGGCGGGATGCAGGTCAGGCCCTGATCGCGAATCGCCATCTGGTAGAACGCCACCGGAGCAAGCCGTTTGATCGTGCGTGCGTATCGGCGCCGCGACTCATCAAACGTGCGAATGAATCGATCCGCGGCCAATTCAATCTCCACCGGCGTCGCGGCCCGCTCTTCAATCTTTACCGCTTGCGATGCACGCAAATCGACGGCATTCGCCGCCGCAATGTCTCCTCGCGATCTCGGTTGAACGCGAACCAGGCCCTCGAAGACATGCACTTCACTGGCACTGGCGGAAACGTCGACGGAGAACTCCGTGCCGAAATCAATCACCTCCGCCTCGGGCGTCTCCACGGTGAAGCCAACTCCTTCCGGTGGCACGTTCGCCGACAGCCGGCCGCTTCGCAGTAGCAAACGTTGGCCACTCAGCGGTTCGAACTGTGCCGGGGCTTCAAGATAGACCGTCACCCCGCCTGCGAAACGCAAGTGCAACAAGCCTTGGTTCAACTCGTACTTGCCGACCGGAAGTTGGTGGTCATTCCACGCGTTTCCTTCCCGCAGCAGCAGGGCATCCACGTCAGCGACGAGCGTCGCCACCGGTTCGATCGGACGATTCGTTAGATTGCCAATCCACAAAGTCGCTGCCAGCAGCAGCGCCGCCGCGGCGGCCATGAAGGCCAGGCGAGCGCTAACACGTCGACTTGGGCGATCCAGCGTCTTTTCGCCCGAATTGGATTCGGCAGCCGCGGCAACGGCGGCTTCGCATTCGATTCGCACCACTTCCGATTCGGGCAGGGCTGCCAGCTCACCCAGGGCTGAGTCGACATTCAGATACTCAATGAAGTCTCGACGAAGAAGTGCATCCTGGCGGAGGGCCGCTTCCAGGACTTGAAGCTGCTCCGCGGTGATCTCACCACTGGCGTAGTCGGCAAACAGCGAACGCAGGTCAGTCGATTCGCTCACGACAGCCCCTCCGCTTGCAGCACTTGGCGGGTGCAATTCAGGAGTCGTAAACGCATCCGGTGCAGCCACTGGTAGAAGGCCGCGACCGTTCGGCCGCTCTGGCCGGCAACCTCCTGAATGGCGGCATCGGGCGCGTAGGCGGCCAGGATGATCTTTCGGTGATGCGTGGGCAGCTTTTCCAGGCAGCCTTCCAATGCTTCACGCTGAGCGGACAGTCGATCGTCGTCTCGGGTCGATTCGCAAGCGACGACGTGCAGCACATCTTCGGCCAACGTGAGTCGGCTGCGAGCCTTGTCGCGCAACCAGCCGAGCGCCTCGTGCCGCGCGACGCCGAACGCCCAGCGGCGAAAATGCTCCGTGTCGTCAAGTTCATCGAACTTTCGCCACAGAACCAGAGCCACGCCTTGCATGACATCTGCCGCATCATGTCGCGTCGGCACCAAGCGTCGCACATACGCGCGAATCGCGGGCTCGTTGGCGGCAAAATGCGTTAGGAACTGTTCGTGAATGTCGTTGTGATCAGGCTCCATGCAGGAACTCTCCGCGAAGTCGGTCCATTTTACGGAAAAAATTCGAGAGAAGCGGAGTTTCTCAGCAGCCTTGACTCGCCAGAGTCGGACGGTGGCAGGGGCGAGGCCCCGATCGATTGATTCGCCCAGCCCAACGGGCTGGGAATAGGAATGGAAATGAAACTCTAGGGCCAACGGCCGGGCCGCCATTGGATCGGTCGTTCGGAAAAAAATCCCAAAAAGTCACGTCGGGCAATCCGAAGTGTAGTATGATCTGCGCTTCTGGATAGCGCAGCAATTCCTGCGCTATTGAAACCCGCGAGGGATTTGGAGAGAACGATGCGTTTGACGCCGGGTGAATTGAAGGTCATGCGACTGCTGTGGAAACACGGCGAAATGAAGCCGCCAGAGATCGGAGAGCGGTACAAGCCGCCGATCAAGGATGCGGCCTTGCGGGCTTGCTTGGCAGTCCTGCTGGAAAAGGGCCACGTCGAGCGGCGGCGTGAGGGCCGCGCCTACGTGTACCGAGCACGCACCAAGCAGCATCGAGCGTACAAGACGATGCTTCGTGAGCTTCTGGACAACTTCTGCGACGGATCCGCCAGGCAACTGATGATGAATCTCGCCGAGCAAGAGTCGCTCAGTGAAGACGACCTTCAGGAAATCAAACGTCTCACCAAATCAACCCAAACGCCTGGCAAGAAGGGAAAACGATGAACACGGTCGACCTTGCCCTCTGGTTGGCAAAAATGACGCTGTTGATGTCCGTCGTCTGGGCCGTGTACTTTCGATTTCGCGGTCGCAATCCACGATGGCAGCAGGGCAGCTTTCGAATCGGTGCGTGTGGGATCGTGCTGCTTACCGGTCTGTCCTTTTTGCCCCCTCTCTTTCAATGGAGTGTCGTGGAAGTCGCCTCGGCGCCGGCAGAGGTCGTCGCGGTGAAGCCGCCGGTGGCGTCACCCGCGTTATCATCGGTGCCCGAAGAAGGCGCCGCCAACGCACCGGTTCGCCGAAGCGTTGAACTTCAGCCACCGCCCGACCACCGGCCTCCGGTCGCGACAGTTGGCGGATCTTCTGTAGAGGAATCTCTTGCCCCGACGCCCCGCGAGATTCCCGCAACAGCACCGATCACGCGTCCGTGGAATTGGCGTGCGTTGCTATTGTCCGTCTGGGCGATTGGCGTGCTGTGGCCGCTTTGTCGGTGGAGCATAGGCGTTCGCGGGGTGCGACGGTTGTTGATGCAATCACGAGCCGCGGATGCAACGATCGAAGACCGAATGCGGCGACTTGCCGGGCAGTTGGGTGTCGAGGTGCCACGCGTTGTCGTCTCCGATCAGATCGATACACCATCGGTGGTCGGCATTTGGCGTTCAACCATCATTTTGCCTGACTCAATCGCTCCGGACGATCTGGATAGCGCGTTGGCCCACGAGTTGTGCCATGTTGCCGGAAATGATTTGCGTTGGGATGCGTTGCTAAGGTGCTTGTCCGCTTTGCTCTGGCCGCACCCGCTGGTTTGGAAGGTCGTCGCTTGCCACCGCGCGGCGAGCGAGCGAGTCTGTGATTTGGTCGCAGCCGACATGATCTGCGATCGAAAGCGGTACGCAGACAGCTTGGCTCGAATCGCCGCCGGACTGGGCGCCCGACCCGGATTTGGGATGGCGATGGCTCGGTCCCCTCAAATCATCGATCGCCTACGAACGCTCGCTAGCCGGATCACCGCAAGGCCGCTGGGGCGAATCGGTCGCTTCGCCGCCGCCGGCACGATGGCGCTGGTTGTGGCGGGTGGAGTCACGACGATTGTTCACGTCCGGCAGGTGATGGCCGAGCAGCCAGGAGACCAGCCCCGCACGTTGAAGTTCGTCGTACTCGACGCAGCCAACGGCGAGCCGCTCGCCGATGCCCAAGTCGCGTTCCGCTACCACGACACGCAATACACCCGCCAGACGGTCCACACCGACAAGGCCGGCGTTGCGGAGTTCATCTATCCCGAGTCCGAGAAGCCGGCGTTCCTTCGAATCAAAGTGAATCGCAGCGGCTACGTGCCCTACTACGCGTCGTTTGATCGACAATTGCCACGCTTGCTTCCGACGACGAAGACGATTCGCATGTCGGCGGGAAAGGTCATCGGCGGCATCATCACCGATACCAGCGGGGCACCGATCGAAAACGCCGACGTGACGATTTACGTTCCTTCGATCGATCCGCCCAAACAGAACCACGTTTATGATTTGTTGGACGCGCAGACCGGCCCCGACGGTCGCTGGACACTTGACGCCGCACCGTCGCCACCGGAAGGTTTGCAACTGAGGGTCGAACACGGTCGCTATCAGAACAACTACTTTGACGTCCAGGACAGCACCGATGCGACCTATGCGCTGGAGCGTGGGTGGTCGATCGCCGGAACGGTCACCAACGAAAGTGGCGATCCCGTCAGCGGCGTCAAGGTCGTCCCGGGAACCGATCGCTTCGGATCCTCATTGCCTGATGCCACGACCGACGATGCGGGCAAGTTCGAACTGTTCGGGCTGAAAAAGGGCGAGACGACTTTGACGGCAACGGCGGATGGCTTTGCCCCGCAAATGACGCAAGTGGTTCCTGATGGCTCGGAGACCGTTGAAGCAAACTTCGTACTCAAGCCCGGCAACACGATTCAGTTCCGGTTTGTCGATCCCGAGGGGCACGCCATTCAGGGAGCCTGGATCACGGCCGACACGTGGCGAGGGTTTCGCACGGTCGATTGGCGTGGCAAGAGCAATGGGGAAGGCATGGTCACATGGACGGGCGCCCCATCGGACACGGTAATCTACGACTCGGGCCACTCAGGCTATCGCAGTCGTCGCGATCTTGGTCGCATCGCCCAAGATGAGCCTCACGTGATCACGCTGTCGCCGGAGTTTGTCGTCACCGGCGACGTTGTCGACGCCGACACGGGCCAGCCGATCGAAGAATTCAAAGCACAGTTCGGCTGGCAGCAAGACGGTGGCGAAGTCTACTGGACCGACCAAGACGCCATCCAAGGACGTGATGGTGAATTCCGATTGACGTACGACGAAGGCCAAGACGAACTTTTCCTGCGTGTGACCGCGACCGGATACAAGCCTTGGATATCCGGGGCGTTTGATACGACCGCGTCACCGTCGCCACTGAAAATCAGCATGCAGCCCGGCGCGGGTCCCCGCGGTATCGTGCTGACACCCGATGGCGAAAGGGCAAGCGGGGCCGTCGTCGCGCTGGGAGTGGAAGGCAACACGTTCCAGTTCCGACGAGGCTATCGGCCCTACAATCCGGTTCAACAGAAGACCACCGACGCCGAAGGCCGATTCGAGCTGGACGCCGTCGAAGAAGGCATCGCCGGGATCGTGGCAATCATTCACGACAGCGGCTACGCCGAAGTCACGCTGGAGGAACTGGCCAAGTCCACCGAGATACAGATCGACCGTTGGGCCAGCCTGGAGTTTGAAGTCATCGAAGAAGGACGTCCCGTCGCTGGTCGACAAGTCCAGTTTCGCCCCCGCGATGACCGCACTCGCGTGGTCGACATCTTCAGCTACTCGATCGACGCGGAAACTGATGAAGACGGCCGCGCGACGCTGGACCGTGTCATCCCCACCGACGGCTCCGTGTCGATGGCGTTGGTCCAGGAGTACCACCGCGGAGCGACCTACTACTCGCACGCTTCGCAACCGATCCAGTTAGGTCCCGGTCAGAAACAAACGATCCGATTTGGGGGCAGCGGTCGAACCGTCGTCGGCCGCGTCGATTTGCCTGGTGAGCCACCGGCAAAACACCGTTGGGAGATGAACGAAGCGGGTAGTATCGAAACCACCAAGTTCAAATGGGACCATCCCGAACACCGTACCTACCGATTCCTGGTCGACGACGAGGGGCGGTTCCGCATCCCCGATGTTCCGACCGGGGCCTACAAATTCTCGCTGGACCTGACCGCCCAGCCCTCACCGGACGTCTGCGGGACCGGCCGCCGCATCGGCGGTGTTCCTGGCTTCGAGTTTGAAGTCACCGCCGGCGATTCGAACCCGGTGGATCTTGGAGAACTTACAGGTGAGTGGGACAAACTTAAGGGAGTTGGCGATCCGGCCGTGAACTTTGTCGCCAAGACTGATAACGGCAAGGTCACGTTGGATCAATTCTCCGGCAAAGTCGTTTTGCTGGACTTTTGGGCCACCTGGTGTGCGCCGTGTCTCGCCGACATGCCGCGGTTGCTGCAGTTGCATCGGAAGTTCGGTCAGCAACCCAACTTCGAACTGCTGGCTGTTTCGCTGGATCAGGACTTTCAGAAAGCTTTGAGGATGGCCGACGATCAGAGCTGGCCCTGGGTGGTCGCCGAGGGTGGGCGGAATTTCCAAGCCATGATCCCCCGCGCCTACGATGTCGAATCTTTGCCGGTCAAGTTTCTGATCGGACGTGACGGAACGATTTTGTATCGTGGCAACGATTTGGCGAAGATCGAATCGATGATCACGGACGAACTGGCCGAGCCCACGCCCGCACCGACGGTGTCGCTGAAGATGCAGGCTTCGCCGGTCGCCGACGATTTTCAGTCCGACGGACGCCACGCTTTGGTGGCACTCGCTTTATCCGAGGCCTACATCAGCGACCGAGCCGGCGAGGTGGAACAACCGAAACACGGTTTGTTCTTCTACGACTCCGCCGGGAAACTGATCCGCAGCTTGCCGACGATTGCTCCCAGCGGTTGGCTGAAGCGTCCGGATCGGATCACCGTGGATCGACAGCGTGGCCGTTTGTACGCACTCACCGGTAACACGCTGCATGCCTGTGCCGATGACGGTCGATTGCTGTATCAGCTAGCCGTCCCGTCCGCTCAAGCCGTTTCCGTCCAACCGGAAACGGGTGATCTTTGGGTCCTGCGGACTTCGTACCTGAACGCCGGTACGATCCTGGTGCTCAGCAGCGACGGCGACGAAATCGATCGCCATCCCGTCCCCGGTTTCAGCCTTCGTCACAGTGCGGTGGACAACGGATTCTGGATGATCGGCAAGTCCGCCAAGTTGGTCTCCCCATCCGGCGACGTGGTCGTCCAACATTCGTTGCCCGACGACGCGTACACCTTCGCCGCCCTGGCGATTGACCCGGCGGGCGGATGCTGGGCGCTCGAGGACTCGCATCCAGATGTCCCCGCCAGCCGCGAGCAATTGTGGCACATCAGCAAACGCGGGATGCGAAGGGTGGGCGAGTTCGGCGTCGTCGATCACAACACCTACGCCGGACTTCACCTGAGCAGTTTGGCCGTCGTCGGCGATCAGGTTTGGGTCAGCGTCATCGAGCGTCAAGAAGACTACGTGATTGGCCCGAACAGCGAAATCAGGCGTTACGCCAAGTCCGGTGAGTTGCTTGGCACGATCGACGAACTTGCCACGGAAATGCACGGGAGCGGCGATGGCACGGTCTGGGCGACCACAAACACGCACCTGATCGAGTTTGATGCCGACGGCAACGAACTTCGCCGCCAGTCACGTCCCAGCAACCTGGTCGATGGCGTTCATCAATCCTCATGGCTCATGACGTTCGGCAACGATTGAAACAAGGCAGGCATGACGCGTGGATCGTTCCGTCGCTGGCAGGCAGGAAAAGGGGACGCAGGTCTTTTTCTCGCCTGGTTTCGTTTTGTTTACGAACCAGCGTGAAGCTACATTAAGAAACGCAATTTGTCATACGCTGCATTCTCTCTTGCCTCCTGGTCAACCGCAGCGGCCAATTCATCAAATCCGAACATGGTTTTGACGCGATGAGTCAGGAGGGCACGATCGTAGGGAATGCTTCCGGAAGTCCAATAGTCGGCCGTATAAGGTGTAAATTTGGAAACCTGCAACGGCCCTTTTTCATCGGCGACATTCGGGAGATTCCGCCAAAGTCGAAGGTGATGGCGATGTGATCGGATCGCACGTGGCACCAAGTCGGTGTAGCCATCAGCAGCGAGATTGACGATGGCCGCAGAGTGGTTGATCACGTGGACAAGCCCACCGTAACCGATGCGGTGAGTTTCCGGTGTGAGTTTGATCGCTTCGTCCAACACGGCGGTGACCATCCCCTCGATATCGTCGTACTCCGGAGTTCCATCTTCATCCGGCAGGATGATCTTGTTCCCGTAGATGCGGCCCTTTTTTTTGCCGTAGTAACCGTTGCCTGGTGTCTGGTTCTCGAATAGGGCCATCAACTTCAAGATGCCATCGACCACCGCGGGCGTGGCAAATCTTGGATGTTCCTTTAGAGCGCGGATCGCGAGGGATGCGAAGATCACATTGTGCCCAGATTGGCGAGGTTGATCGATGCTTTTTTCGAGACCCTCGGCGATCCCGTCGATCAGAGATTCGTCCGACTTCTGCTTTGGAAATGCATCGAACAGCTCTGCATCGGTAAGCTTCGATAGCTTCGACATCTTCTTGCCAAATACTGACTTGCCGCCAATCACGCGTCCCAGGTCATCTTTGATCCCGTTGAAGACCTCGGGTTCGAGACTCGGACGTTGCTTTCCGATGAAGTATCCGGCGATGAGCGATGCCCCGAGATGCCCTGCCATGGAACTCATGTGATGGGCACGCGCCAGCGCATTGAGCCCTTTCTCAAGGTAGGAATCGTCAAGTGGACTACCCGTTTCGACCGACAGTTCATCGGCATCGGCCGACCGACTTAGGAGCCCCCCGACTCCCAGTCCCCCGGCGATACCCGTGCAGAGTTTTCCGAAGTCCCGTCGGACGATTTTCGCTCGGTCAGTCATCAAATGCATTGGTCAGGGCTCGAAGTTTGGAGCAGGAAAAGGGGACGCAGGTCGTTTTCTCGACATCAACTAATCTGCGTCGGCGCTCAGGTATCGAGCGATCGTCAAGCCGAGCTGTTTGCCAACTTGTTGATACCCCTGCTGACTTCCCTGCGGTCGGTTCCAAGCAGTTTCCAGAGTAAGCGACACCACCTGCGGTGAGGTGTGATTCCTTACCCAGTTCTTGCTTACTCGGTCAAGTTCCTGCTGTGACTTGATATACGAAGTGAATCGGTAGTCTGGTTCCAAGGCGTCGATTTGGCTTTCGGCGATTGCTTTCCATCGGATGTAATTGCGATACTGGACCTGCGACAGACGATCAAGCTTCGGGCCATAGAAGTACGGTTGCCGGTCGTTGGGACTGGGATTGTGGAGATCGATAAACAGATCGAATCGATGACTCGCGTTCAGCTTCTTGATGGCCATTTGCGCGGCCCGGACTTCCGGATAGACCGGATCGTCGTCCCAGTCGCGATTGTGGTCACGGGGAACTGCATCTTTGCCCCCCGTTCCATCTGCAACGTTGTCGACGTCCATGATCGGGACCACGCAAATAGTCGCCTTGTTTCGCAGTTCGATGGCAACAGGATCGTCACTGGCCACCCAATTCAAAAATCCCTGGGCGACCCAACTGGAGCCTGTTTCCCAAGCGTGCTGCCTGGCCTGAATCCAAATGGCTGATGGCTTGCCTGCGTCGTCAGAGCGGGCACCGAATCGTATGGCATGCACAGGACGGTCGCCTCGTGTGCGTGCAAGCACGAACAACTCAGAATCGGGAAGCGACTCCGAGATCTGCCTGAGAAGGGCTTCCGCATGTGACGGCAAGAAGGGTGGTCCCCACGCGACCCACATCGTCTCCGCCGTTGCCTCGAACGTGTAGACGGCCTTTCGATCGTCGGATTCAGCTTTCGGTGTGTGTTGCCAATGGATGTTGTCACTGCTGATGGACGCAGAATCCGGTAGCAGCCAAGTAGGGCTGAGCACTCGCCCCGCGCGGAACGGCGTGGAACTCGCGCTCACGGTGACGCTGACGGGCTTGCCAATGGACAAACCGTGTAGTTGAAAGTACCACCAGCACGGCCAACCTCGCTCCTGGCGGACTTGCGGTTGAACATGAACTGATTGACTCGCAGCATCGGTCGATACGACAACCGCTGAACCACCGGGAAAGTCGGCTGTGACCCGAATTTGGGCGGAACCGTGCAGCTGGAAACAGAATGAAAGCGCCAAGAAGATCGCCGATTGTGTTCGATACATCATCGTCGCGGATGGGAGCCAATGAAGTTTGAGCCAGGAAGGTCATGAAGAACAGGGTTCCACCGGAACGTAGAATACCTGGTCTTAAAGTATACCGAACACCGGTTCGCCACGTCGGCCCCGTGCTTGCACCTCGTGCCTTCCAAAGCCGTGACGAAAACCAGTGTCCTGAGTCAAATCTGCGACGTGTGGGATGCGTGCTTTCGTCGCTGGACAGCAAGAATGAAAGTCTGTGGATGACCCCTACCAAATTGACCCACAGAAGGAAGTTGACGCACGAGCGTTTCGTCCATTCTGGATATGTGACCAGCGACGACGTGTTCCGCCAGTTCACCCTCCCGGAAGGAGGTCGTGCAGCTTTATTTCATCCTTCTTTCCAAGCAAGGGCTAGCGCAGCGAGGGAGGGTTTTCTCACCTCTGCTTGAAGCGGATTGCTGTCGCCGCTTCGCGGCTGGTGGTGTTTTGGGAAGCCGTTTCCGTCGGCTTGCGCCGACGGCAGGGAGCTGACGTCGCTTTGCGACTGGAGTCTACGGTCGGACCAATAGCATCGCGTCAGCATCATTGTCGACCACTTCGAGCGGAGTGAGTTCTCGCTTTTGATATCCATTCTCGATCCGGGTTTCATTCTCCAGGATTGACCATCCACATCGGGCCGCACGTGTTGGCGTTTCATGAATGATGTTCCAATCCCTGACCGCGACAGAAAACTGGCCGTGCTCGTCCGTGGTGGTTCGCGCAATGATCCGCCCCCGTTCTCGGTAGTGAAAAACAAGGGTCTTGTTTGCGATCGGGTCCCCGATTGCGTCACGAACTTGACCGCAGACAACGCCTTGGACAATTTGTTTGGGCGTCAATAGAAACGGTTCGAGCTCGAATTCCTCGACATCCTTGGGAATCTCAATTCGGTCCAATCGTGGGTAGTCGTACTTCTCGTACAGGGATCTGTCGGAACCCATGGACGTCACCTGTTGCAGGATCGGGCCAGGTGCGACGCGGACGGAAAAGCGACCGTCTTCATCGGTGAGATCGCGGACGCCGTTGATCGGGCTGGACAAGCAATTCAAGAACGCCTTTGCCCCAACGACGGGTTCTCGCGTGTCCGCGGTGAGAACCCGACCATGCACAAGGACGGTCGGTACGGTCTCAATGGTCAAGTCAAGCACTTCTCCCGCGTGAAGTTGGCGTCTGACTTTTCGATCAAGAAACGGATGCACGTCAAGCTCCTCGTTCCATTCATACGTGTAAACGAACATCGCATCGCGCGTGGCTGCCAGCGCGGGAACATGAAAGCATCCGTTATTGTCCAGCCGTACTTCCGCCTCGCCGCCCAAGGGGCCTCCTGGTCGAAAGTAGGATCGTGTTTTCAACAAGAACTTGGTTCCTGCTATCTGCGACGGATCATCGATTTGCACGCGACCGCGAATTTCACCGACCTCAGAGAGTCGTAGTTCGTGCGTCGATGATTGGGCAGCGAATCGTTGCGTTCCGAATTCCTGCGAGATCACGAGAACGCTGTCAAAAAGGTTTTGCGGTAGGTTTGCCAACGTCGCATGGCCTTCTTCGTCTGAAGTGACGCCAAGGATTTTAGCGAGTTCTCCGTCACTGGAAACCGAAAACGAACCACCAGCCGTTTCGTCGATGGCGAATCGACCGTCAACGAAGACACCTTGGCAGGTGCGGACGTACTCTGGGATCAGCCGTGCATTGGGCAACGGTTGGCCATCAGGCTTCAGGATCGTGTAATGGGTAGGCTTGGCCTTGGGGAGTTGAAAGTTCACATTGCGGACGTGATCTTGGTCTCCAAACAGCCAGGCCAATAAAGCGGCTTGGACTTGATGGCCCTCCGCCCAAACCCAGATCGGATACATGTCGCGTTCAGCCGAATGCGTCTCAGCAAATTCAAGCGTGAATGTTCCATCTGCGGCGGTTTGGACGCTGGCATTGATTTCTGATTTGTCTTTGCTGTTCCAACTTCGAGTGAGGATTCGTGCGCCTTCTATCGGCGAACCGCTGTGATTGAGGACCGTTCCCGAGACGACGCGCGATCCTGTCGCATCGCGTTGCACCAGCTGTTCAGCCTCTTTGGCTGCTTTGTCGGTTTCAGGCTCAGCAGCTTGCTCTGCTTCGGGAACTGATTTTGAAACGGATTGGCCAGATTCAGCCGGAGCATCGGTTGCCGGAGCATCCGTTGCGGGTGCATCCGTTTCCAACGCATCGCCCGTGATCCGGTCGCGTTGCGGTTCCGCGATCTGCAGCTGATTCTGCGGCTCGGCCCGGATCATGACTACCGGAACGCAGAAAGTCATCGCTGCAAGGATAATGGCCGCTTGCAATTGACGGCCGAGCGGACGCCGGTCCGCGGAATCGCAGAGGATGGCTCGGAGTCGTCTCTCAATTCGTCGCGTTGACATCGCGATCCCCATGACCGACAAAACGCCACTCGCCGAATTTGATGACGCCACCGAGACGAGGCAGCGGGCATAGACGACCGGGCAAGTCTCGCTTCGCAGCACCAAATCGTCACACGCTTCTTCACGCAACGCGCAGCACTGTCGCCGGGCGAACCAATACAGGGGATGAAACCAGAACAACGCGCCGGCCAGCTCTCCTATGAAATGCGACAACGGATCGCGTCGCTTCAGGTGGCCGAGCTCGTGCAGCAAGACCGCTCGCCGGTCGTCGGATTCTCTTCCCAAGACAGACTCGGGGATCAGGAGTACCGGACGAACGACCCCGACGATCATCGGCATGAGTCCTGGTGGACTGATTCGCAATCGAATCTTGCCGCAGAGTCCAATGCTGCGTGCCAATGCGTTTGCCTCGCGTTCAACCGGCAGTCCGGTTGCGTGTGCTGATCGCTTCACGAGTCGTCGAATCCACACGGAGGCGACGCCAAGTCGAAGCAAGAGAATGAACGCTCCGAGGCTCCAGATGGTTGACACGGATGCGGATCTCGTTTGCGAATTCCACCAAGTCGGCTCATTCGCCCCCGTGTTAGGCAATGGTGCGTCAATTACTGACGCCGAGCGATCGACCGAGCGGATGAGATCAATCAAGCCGGTTGGGTTCTCGTTCGATGTGGTGGCAGCAGCGAGTGGGGCCAGTTCATTTCCATGAGGGTTGGTCGCGAAAAACCTTCGATCAAGTGTTTGCTCACTGGCTTTTTCGGACACGGCCGTTGGCATGAAGTGTTCTAGCTGGAGATCGAATCGCGGAAGCAACGTCAGCATCGCGGGGATCGCCACCAACAAGGCCATGCAGGCAACCCAAATTGCATGACGCAAAGACGCACGCTTCCCTTTTGCTAAATGCGACACCGCGATTGCAGTGATCAGGACCACCGTTCCACCGAAAGTCAACTCAACGATCCAATCAAAAACGCCACCGAAATACGAGCTGAACACAGACGAATTCATGGTTTTCTCCGTTTGTTCTGTTCTTTTTTGAACTCGTCGATCAGCCGGCTCAGCCTTTCGACCTCTTCCGACGACAACGACGCGCCCGGGCGTTCCAAATGCGTGGCCAAGGCCTCGCCGATGGATCCCTCAAAAAACGTCTTCACGACCTTGCGAAGCGCTTTGACACCGGCCTTTGTTTTGGGCTGCTTGGGGAGATACGCGAATTCGCGACCTGATTTCACTCGCTTCAGGTAGCCCTTCTCCATCAAGATCGCCAACAACCGACGGACTGCCATTGGAGTCGGGTCTCCATCAAGCTGCTTGCGAATCTGGTGCACCGTCGCTTGTTCAATCTCGTACACGATCTCCATGATCTGTCGTTCGCGTCGCGAGAGTTTTTCGAAATTCGTCATGTCGTCTCCTCCTAAGCGCTAAAAGAGTAGCGATTCCGAATCGGCTGACAAGACAGAAACGCTAAAAAGTGTGCGCTGCGTCTGCGCGGGCCGGCAACGACGCGGCGCCGGTATCTTGGGATTTGCTGAATGAGAAGGTTTCAGGCTGATGGGCGAACCGGCGACAAGGCGCTGGGAGACTGATACGTCTTCGAGGACGCTTGGGAACGGTTCGCTCACCAGCGGGAAGCCGCCCCTGACGACTCGATGAAACATCGGTACCCGCTTCAACCGCGAATTGGGCTCTGGGACACCTCCGGTGGAAGACGCCGGAGCGTGTTTTCTTACGTGCGATCGACTGGTGCTGTAAAAAACTGGTTGCTGAAGGATCTCCGCAAAACATGCGCGACCTACTATGACGAGCACATGCCCGAGTCTGCTGTCGAAATTCTCGGTCACTCGGTCGACGGAGTCACCTATCGGCACTATGCCCATCGCGATCCTCTGCGTTCAAGGCAATCACGACAATTCCACAGCCTTACGCTTTCACGGCTCTGCCGCGCGGAATCGAGGGCGAGTGTCCGTGCTGTCGCCGGAAGTCTAAGGAGAATGATTCTCCGGTCGATGAAACCGGAACAGGCTGTGGATGATCGCTACGGCGCGTCGGTGTCCGGATCCTGGCGACACCGATGCTAGTTCAGCCGTGAGCTTCGAGCGTTTGGTCGATGCACCCGCCGCGTTTCGAGAAGGGTATCGAGACATTTTAAAGGTGAAATCGATACCATTGGCACTTCAGTTTCAGGCATCGCACGAATCCGACGCAGGAAATGCGATCGGGAGTCCTGACTTCAGAACGTTGTCAGAGGGTCAGCCCGTGTTTTGACGCGCACCTGCGCGTCCAGGATCCGATCTTAATGTCCAATCAATACCTTTCCCTGCCAGCAGGCTCGCCAAGCCTTTTCCAGGCTCTATAATCGGCAATAAGCTAAATTCAGCTGATTTTCCTTGTCCACTCCATGACTGTTAGGTGGCTGCGATGCTTCTCCTCCGCTGGATAACGGCAAGAGCAATCGTAAAGAGTTCTTCTATTTCACCGAGACAACCTTCCATGGGATGCGGTACGGGGACTGGAAACTTCTGTTCATCGACCAGGAAGAATGGTTTCGAGGCGAACAGACTGCCCTGAGCACTCCATACATCATCAACTTGAAACTCGACCCGTTCGAGCGTTTCATTGAAGCCCGTGGCTATGACGAGTGGGCTGAAAACCGAAGCTGGATTCTCGGTCAGGCAGGCAAAGGGATCGCCAAGTTCGTTGAAACATTCAAGGAGCATCCACTCAGCCAAGAGAGCATGTCGGTACAGGTTGGCAGCGTCAGCGACATGATCAATTCGAAGGCAATAGGACGCTGAGGTACCATAAGGCCGGCGGCGATTCTGTTAATCCCGCCAAGTTATTTGTGATGAACTGAATCCGGAGCCTACGATGATCCGCATCGACAGATGTCTCGCGTGTGTGTTTGCAGCTTTTTTCGCACCACCTTGTCTTGCTCAGCAGGTCGACCGTTCGAAACTTCCGTTGCCCGATGCCCCGTTTAAGGGCAAGATCGACAAGACCTTCGAGGGTTCGAAGCAGGACTACCCACAGCCAGTGTCGCCTCCAAAAGGCGCGCCGAACGTCGTGCTGATCCTGATCGACGACTTGGGATTTGGGCATCCATCGACGTTTGGCGGCCCCATTCCAACACCCGCACTCGACCGCCTCGCCGAGTCTGGCGTCAAGTACAACCGATTCCACACCACGGCCATTTGCTCACCAACGCGGGCCGCGTTGCTCACAGGCCGCAACCATCACGAGTGCGGCTTTGGAACCATCACCGAGCTGTCCACCGGTTACCCTGGCTATCACTCCGTGTGGCCACGGAGTTGCGCATCAATTGCCGAAGTGCTCAAGGAGAACGGCTACAGTACTGCCGCTTGGGGTAAGTGGCACAACACCCCTGACTGGGAAACGAGTCCTATCGGTCCGTTCGAGCGCTGGCCCACGGGTCTCGGCTTCGAGTACTTTTACGGCTTTCAAGGTGGCGAAACCAGTCAGTGGTACCCTCAGTTGTTTCGAAACACGACGCCCATTGAGATTGCAAAGACACCCGATGAAGGTTACCACCTGACCGAAGACTTGGCCGATGACGCCATCGCTTGGATTCAAAGGCAGCAATCAATCAGTCCTGATAAGCCATATTTTGTTTACTTTGCAACCGGCGCTACACACGCTCCTCTGCACGCGCCCGACGAATGGATCGACAAGTTCGAGGGCGAGTTCGATCGCGGATGGGACAAAGTGCGCGAAGAAACCCTCGCCCGTCAGAAAAAATTAGGCATCGTTCCGGAGAACACCAAACTCACTCCTCGGCCGAACGAGATTGATGCCTGGGACAGTCTGTCGAACGATGCAAAGCGACTGTACGCGCGGCATCAAGAAGTGTTTGCTGGCTTCCTCGCTCACACTGACTATCACGTGGGGCGATTGATCGAGGCAGTGCGAGCGTTGCCCGATGCGGAAAACACCATGATTGTCTACGTCGCTGGCGATAACGGTCCCAGCGCCGAAGGGAGCCTCACAGGGACTACCAACAACGTGATGACTCAAAACGGGATTCCAGACACGGTTGAGGCGCAGCTTGAAGAGATGGAAGAAATTGGCGGCCCCAAGCACGAGAATCATTTCCCAGTTGGTTGGGCATGGGCCGGTTCGTCACCATTTCAGTGGATGAAGCGAGTCCCCTCACACTTTGGCGGCACTCGCAACGGATTGGTGATTTCGTGGCCCGCCAAGGTAAAGGACGCGGGCAGCATCCGTAGCCAGTTTCATCACGTGATCGACATTGCCCCGACAATCTACGAAGCGGTGGGAATTCCGGAACCGCAGATAGTCAATGGAATTAAGCAGACGCCAATCGCGGGCATCAGTATGGGGTACACGATTGCCAACCCCAACGCCGACGGGCGACGTAAAACGCAGTACTTTGAAACGGGCGGCCACCGCGCCATCTATCATGACGGTTGGGTTGCTACCGCGTTTCAAGGCGTCCCCTGGGAGTTGACTGGATCGAAAGGTTTCGACAACACCAAGTGGGAACTTTACAACATCGAACAAGATTTCTCGGAAGCCGTTGATCTAGCCGACGAGGCCCCAGAGAAGCTCAAGCAGTTGCAGGCGATCTTTGACCAGGAAGCTGAGAAGTTCAAGGTCTACCCACTCGACGACCGATTTGCCGAGCGAGTCGTCAACCCCGAGCGGCCCTCCGTGGCCCGTGGCCGAACGTCCTTTAGCTACGCCCCTGGGACGACACGTATCCCCGAAGGCAGTGCGCCGCCAATTTATCAGCGTTCGCACACGATAACCGCTTCGCTCAAAGTGAGTGACGATGGTAGCGATGGTGTGATTCTGGCTGAAGGAGGCAGCTCCGGCGGATTCACACTTTACGTCGAAAATGGCAAGTTGGTTTACGAGTACAACTTCTTTGGTAAGGAACGCAACAGGGTCGTGTCGGACACCAAACTGCCCAGCGGCGAGGTCGAGGTCGCGATGGACTACCAGCAGAAGCCAGTCACGAAAGACAATCCGGCTATCGGAGGAACGGTTTCTTTGACAGTGAATGGAAAACGCGTCGCAAGCGGCAACGTGCCACATGTCGTGCCAAAGCGATTCTCCGCCACCGAGACGCTGGACATTGGTTCCGATCTGGGATCTACCGTATCAGAGGCTTACGTGGCACCCCACGGATTCAGTGGGACGATCACGAACGTGGATATCGAGTTAAAGTGATGTCGTTCCCACGCGCGCCCTTCGGTGGAATGTGTGGCCATTGCGAAACGACGATCGTAACCCCGCGTTACCCTCAAGCCACCTACGGCGACTTGATTGCAAGGCGGGAATCCCTTCCGTTCATCAAATCAGTTGCGATCATTGTTCAGTGCTGAGGTTGGACCCACCTCGAGCTCAACGCAATGGTCCTTCCCAACTTCGGTGAATTGGACCGAAGCGAGTTAGCAACCGGGCTTCACCCGTTCGGTTGATGCAACCGAAGCAGGTAGGTGGCCGAAAGCAAAGATGGTCAGCGGTAATCCTTGCGCCTTTGATAACGTCCAACACAGAATCGTCCGGGCTGAAGGCCCTGCCGTTTACCTAGCCCAGTCCAACGGACTGGGTCTCAGAATCCAGTGAAAACCTGAGGGCCAACGGCCCGGCCATTTGCATTCAGTCCCAAGCGTATCGATTGCCCCGGTGCCGTGAGAATCAACTCTCGATGAACGCTGAAGCACACTGACAAACATAGGGCCGGGCCGTTGGCCCTAACATTTCATTTCTGTTCATTCTCTTCCCAGCCCGTTGGGCTGGGCTGGGCAAATGACCGGGGCTTCGCCCCTACCGCCGGTACGACGTGCGATGGCTTCGCTCATCCCGTCGGGGTGGTCGCCCTTGAACGAACTGACAGCCGCGTTCGTTCGCCGCCGAAGTTGGACCAAGCCCACGCAAATTCCGCGCCTCGCTTCAGCGAGTCGGTGTGGGTGACCGAAGCGAATTAGCCGGACTCGTTTCAACGCTCCGGTGGCCGACTTCGGCGAGTTAATGCTTCGGTGCCCCGGTCGATGAAACCGGAGCACCGAAGTGAACGAGATTTCATCGCGAAGGTGAATTTGACCGCCGCGGATTTGAGCCCGACCGAACCCATCTCAGGCGATGCAGCCTGGCTGCATGCAGGTTCGTTCACGGGGGCATGAACACCCTTGTGAAATCAGCCGTATCTGAGCCTCCGCTCGACTGGTGAAGTCCAAAATCGTTGCTAGCGAAGGGCCGCGCCGGGAGGTGCGAGTCGAAATTAGAAGTTATTTCGGGACTTTGAATTCTTTCCCAAAGAATGTGTACGCCTCGCGTTACGTAAAACTGAGATTGGGAATCGACGACAAACCGATGGACGCACGTCGAAATGCTGCCGATCCATGGTATAGTTCGCTTGCTCGTGATTTATGTGGTCAATTATGACGCTTCGTGCGCAACGACCACTCCACGACAAAGGAAGATTGAGAGAGCTTTGGTAAAGTAGATTCGGACAGTTGTCGTAACGGTTGAGTTGGATTTCGTTTCGAGCCGGGCTATTCATAGTTCTCTCTGATCCATGCTAATTCTTCTGGCGCTCTAGGCTGGAAACTCTATAGTGGCATCGCCACTCACTATCTCTTGGCTGAGGCCATGGGATCGCTCCTTTTGACTCCTATGCGTCCGCTGTTGCGGAATCTTCTTTAAGGAGTTCATCTTATGAACATTTATGTTGGAAATCTAAGTTTCGATGCGACCGAAAACGACATCGAAGCAGCCTTCGGTGAGTTTGGGGCCGTCAAATCAGTCAACGTGATCAAAGATCGCGAAACCGGTCGCTCTCGTGGCTTTGGTTTTGTTGAAATGCAAAACCGCGAGTCGGGAATGGAAGCGATCAGTGCGATTGATCAAAAGTCGATTTGTGGACGGGACGTGACCGTCAATGAAGCGAAGCCGCGAGCCGAACGCGGCCGAAGCTGGTAAAGCAATTGGCGTTCCGCGAAAGAACACGTGACGCTGATCTGTCGTCGACGACCGTCCAGCGCCCGCGGTCTAGCAAGCCTGATCGCTGGCGGTCTTCCTTCTTAGCAGCAAACCATCTGATGCTGCGAATCCCTCGGATCTCTCCGATTCATGGCCAAGTACCACCACCGAACATTTGAGATGTTCGAACTCTACAACGAAGCTGTTGCGACATTGAGCGTTCGGCCGCGTGATTCGCGCAAGATCCCAAACGAGATCCCGACGTCGTTAACACGCTTAACGATTCAACAAATCGAAAATTTCGTGCGAGTAACTCTTGTGCAGACGGATGTCCGCGAGGACCGATCAACCTGTCCGTTCGCGAAAGATTTCTCGCGATTGGCCGACCTGCTTCAGAATGACTCCCGTGTTCTCCTAGACTTTGAGGGCGTCGATCAGTTCTCGGCGGTGTCGGTCGGCCAACTAAAGGTCTTCTGTCAACAATTAAAATCGAAAGGCAGTCGACTGGTTCTTTGCAATCTGACATCGACCGTACGGTCCTCGTTTTACCCTGCCCGATTGCCACGCTAAAGCTTCAATGTGGTCCGACCAAGGGTGATGCAATCGTGCTGCAACGTGGTATCCATGCGTCGCACGCCAAAGCCTCAGCCTAAGAACAGTTGCGAACCTGTTGGCGTTTGCCGCCACACCGGTCGACCAGCAGACGAACGGAACACAGTCCGCGTTTCGTGATGCGGCTCAACGACTCGCTTCGGTGCATCGGTTGGGCGAACCGACACATGTCCAGCAATTCTTTGCGGCGTTTCGGTGAGGGAGACCGACGCAACTCAGCCGGCCTGATGCCCCTGCGGCCGATTCCGGAGCGTCCGTTCCTGTGGCGATCGACGAGTCACCCTCCGGCTTCAGATGTGATCGGCACGAGCGAGAAAAAGGACTCCCGTCCCACCGCCGTCCCCTTTCTCTTGGCTTTCTGCCGCAATCGCGACGGCCACGGCGGGGTTTTGCGCGTTTTCAGCCGGGGACTATCGGCGCAGCGATCGGGTGAGCATGGCTTTCTTCAGGTTGGCATCCGCCGGCTTGTCGGACAGCCAGATGTTGAACAATGCCTTTTTGAATTCGATTCCAGCGACGACGCCCTTGAGCTTGCCGTTCTTGCTGATCATAACCCCATGCTCTGGCAGGTAGACAAAATCGAACGTGTCACCTTTCGTAATCGCTTCGGTCAGGCACTTCCGGAATTGATTGATCTCTGGCTGGATCGATGCCACGTTCCCGCCTGTCGCATTGTGAAACCCATCCGTGAGCGACTGCACCATTTTTGCCTGGCTGACCATGCCCGAGGTGATCTTCACTCGGATCGACATCGGCTCATTGGCGGCAGCAATGGCTGCGGGATCGCTGTTGGTCTTGGTCAGATAGAGTCCGGCGACGTACATCTCCAGATAGAACTTGGTACGCGCTCCCCAGCCGTTGAGTAGCAGACGATGCTCTCCAGCTTTGATCTGCGCAGGAAAATCGGCTGCGGCAGCACGATTGCCGATGGTCGCGGCGACGACCAGGACCAAAATCGTCACGATGTTCCGAGTTACCTTTGGCACACGAGCACCTTTCAACTTTACGCGAAATGATTCCATCAACCGGCCTTGGCGCCGGCGCACTTCGGGCGACGCTAGAAAAACACGGTGTCCGAGACAAGTCCACTTTTACATCAGCGGGCTCGCCTGCCGTGGCAACGCCCCGGTCCATTGCCCAGCCCATCGGGCGGGGCTGGGTAAATGGTCGCGCCTTCGGCGCAAGGTGTCGTTTGAGCCGCGGTCCAGATACCCGGGGGTGCTGAGAAGAGGTCCCTGCAACGTTCTGATGGCTTGCCAGAGATGAATCGTCGAATTGAGTCATCCTCCGAGTCGCCTTTCGGAACCAGACCCTGGCTGAAAACTTGCAGAACTCGGTAGCTGCCGTCGCGTTCGCGGCGGAAAACCACGCTCTGGCGAGCGTCGCTATTCGGTTTCAGACAAAGCTACGTTGCCGCTGCGAATCGTCAAACGCTTCGAAAGGATCTGCATCGTTCCGTTGTCTCGGGTGCCAGCGGCCGAGACTTCCGTTGAGGTGGCGCTGACGGGGTACTTCAGTGGGTAGGTCGCGATGATCCGGTCGGTGGGGGATCCGGTGTCGCGATAGAGAAAGTAAAGCTGGTCAGCGTGTTGCACGATGCGGAGTGTTTCTGGCGTTTCGATCTCGCGCGTCCGTAGCCGAACGGGCATCAACTTGCCGTCGCGTCGACGGACCACGAGGCTTGGCGTGAGGGCGATGCGGCCGTCGGGCTCGTGCCGGAAAGTCAAAATGGCTTCCAAGACCGGCAAGTAGGTGGGGTCGTCTTTCGTTCGTGCCTGCTCCGCCAAACGGAGTCGGAGGACCGCTTCACCCGTCATTTGGTCGGCGACCTTGCCGGAGGCGCGTTGTCGCTCGAATTCCCATTCGATGTCGAACGCACGGGTCGGCCGCATCGGCCTGGTGACCGCAATCCGATTCGGCGCCGTCCCGCCGCCGGCGTTCATGACCCAACCACGCGGTGTCCGCTCCAGGTCCTCCGCACGGCCTGATGAAATCGTCAAACCGGATTCCTCAAGCGTTTGTTTGGCGAAATCGATTTGGAGTTCAGCTTTCTGGTCACGCTCCTGATTCAGGACTCTCAGCGAAGCAGATTCGTTGTCCGGTTTCAACAGGTCGATGCGTTCGGCACGAATGGACAGGTCGACCCAGGTGCCACTGACGTGCATTCCGTCGCCGCCGACGGTGTAAAGGCGCAGCAACTGAGGCGGCACGGGACCGAGTGGAACCGTCGCGGAGCCGATCGGCCGGAAGCAGGTCGAATCGCCGCCGGCAAAGAATCCGTGCACCGTCCGGCCACGACGAATCAAGCGGAGTCGGCCCGAGCTGGATTGATCGCGTGAAGTGGAATCGCTGATCCAACGGATCCCACCATATTTGTTGACTTCGTTGTGTGAAAACGCGATGTGGTGAAGGCTGTTCAGCCGGTCGCGACGCAAGCAGAGGTCCAGTCGACTGCGGTCCTGGTTCTGCAAATGCGTTGCTATCCCGAAACCGCAGTGCCAGGTGGGCTTCTGGGTGCCGATCTTGAGATCCTTGAATGAAGCAACGACATCGAAGTCTCCGTCGATGATGCCACAGAAATCCATCGCCAGCTTGTCCGAGTCGTCGATTCGGTCCATGTGCAAACCGTCCGGCTGCTGCGAGACTCGGTCAGTGTTGCCGCCCAAGTGAAAGAATTCGCTGGGGGCACCGCGGCGAAAATCGTGTTGCCACCGTTGGGGTAGTCGCTCGGAGGCCGCATTCAGCTCGTTCACGATCTTCGAAGCGAGCGTCTGTTCTTGAAGGGGAGGGATCGATTTCGGCCAGTCTCCCGCCAGGTTGACGTGGCGGACCACCGCACGCGTTCGGTCCCGATTGTGGAAAAGGCCGAACGTGCGAACGGTGTGCGGCTTGATGCGATGCCGCACGATTGGGTCGCCATTCAAAAAAATCTCAAGTTGATCTCCTTGGATTGAAAGCTCTGCCTGGTTCCATCCGTCCTGCAAAGGCGGTGTTGGGTTGACCCCGGACGATGGCTCTTTGGAATCGAGGTTCAAGGAGAGGGAATTGTCGGGACGGAGTTCGGACCGTTCAAAACGCCCGTCCGTGATTCGGTGCAGCCGAACGCCATCGGGACGAATCTGGAAGACCGACCGCCCCAGGCAGGGATCGACCGAGCACACGCCGTCGCGGAATTGAAACTCGTAGGTGATCCGTGCATCCCAGACGATCGGCCGCACGTAATACAGCAGGCTTTCGTCATGACTACCTGCCGGGCTTGCCGACCGCTCCTCCACCACCATCGTGTTTCCCTTCTCGTCGACCACGGCTCGCCAGTCGCCCAGCGCCGGATCGTCATAGGAAGCCCAGCCCGAAAGTGAATCGTCGGCTAGCAGGTCGATGCGATCAGGCACGGCGGGATCGCCGGCCAGCCTGAAGTCGGTGATCTCACAGATGGAGCGTCGCCAACTTTGAATGGCCGCCCAGGGGGCAGACGAGCCTGTCGGGGCGGTGGAAAAAACCAGGCGGCCGTTGCAGTAGTGTTCGGTCTTCGCATCGCGGCTCACCGCACGCAGCAACGTGCGGCCGTCGAGCGGTTCCAAGCCAGGGTCAATCGTGCGAGTTTGACTGCCGCCACCAAAGCGGGCGACGGAGACTTTGTTCGAATCGGGCATCGGTTGGCACGCGACTCCGTCGACCATCAATTTACTGAATGCGTTGGGACGGGTTGCCACTTCACCGACGACTTCAAAACCTCCCGCCACCGGGCTGCGGCATGCGATGTAATCCACTTCGTGGCCGGACACCTTCACGACGCCTCGATCATCAAAACAAAACCGTGTCAGGGGCGCGGCTCGTCCATGCGACGCCGCATCGGATCGACTAAAAACGTCGAGGCCTTCAAGTGGTTGTTCATTGACCGGCAAATCGAACGCGTAATTCTGTCGGGTGCGATGGCCGTGAAGAAAACTCAAGTAATCGGCGATCACATCGAGTGTGGGATCGACAATCTTGAGACGAAGCTCCGGATAGACACCGAAAAAGTCCTCGATCACCAAATCCGACGTGTCGGGATTTTCCGTCACCGTCCACAGCACCAACAGGTCCGTCCACCACTGGTCGTGAGCATGTTCGTCTGTCGAGCGTCGCAGCCCGGAGAATCGATCCGCCAACGCCTGTTCGATGGCGTCACGGTCGTTGACGGCCACGTCGATCAACGTCATCAACGTTCGTTTCGCGAGCGAATGTTGTTCGCTCGAAGGCTGGACCGCGTCGATGCGTGCTCTTAAATCCGACAAGCGACCCAACTTCTCCGAAATCTGGACCAGATCGCGAGCCGGGCAGAGGATCCAGTCCGATTCAGGGTAGTCGGCCAACGCAATCACCTGTGGATCGGCTTGATCGGGCGAACGCCCGGGCGTTCGAACGATTGCCCCGGCAATGCGAAGTCCATGGCCGTCACCCGGCAACACCCAGTGCATCAAACTGTCGTAATGTTCGGCAAGTGGCAGGTGACGGGCCGATCGGCAGGCCTGCACGGCGTTCTGCTGAAGGGTGCTCTCGCCAAAGATGCGATTGAGTGCCGTCGAGTCCGGGTCACCGGCACGGACTGGCAGGGCATGGCCACCAGCCAGAACGTCTGCCACGAGCAGGGCGAGAGTCGGAACCATTGCCGACGAAGACCGCTTGCATCGTTCGGCTGAGATGACATCTGGCCGAGATCGGAAAGCGGAAGACATTTCTTGCCGAATACTAGAAAAGACGGTGCCGGGACGCGTCGCGATCGAACCGCGGCGGCAAATGAAGTTTGCTCCGATTCATGTCGTTTGCGAAGCGAGATTCACGCGACGAATTTTAGCAACTTTTGTGAAGTGGCTTGGTATCCCGATTGGAAGCTGGTCTTTGTGTTGCTGTCGCCGCTTCGCGGTTGCTGGAATTGAGAGGCGGTGTCCGTCGGCTTGCGCCGACGGCAGGGGGGTGGCGGCGCTTCGCGACTGGAGGTCGAGAAGTTTTGATTCACCCTTCTTTCCAGAGGTCGTGCCGCTTTGCTTCAGCCTCCCCCCGGGCACGGAGGGAGGCTGGAATTACAGGCAAGGAAGCTAGTTGCCCGTTCGGTTCGCCATCGCCTTCTCGATTCTGTCCTTGACCGCCGAGAGGTTGAAGCTGGCGCCGGCCTGCATCGGTGGGAAATCAAGTGCCGACTGCGCGAGTTTTCCAACTTCCTTTTGGATGAACACAAACCGCCAGAATTCGAACGCCCACCATTCGCCGGCAAATAGTGACTCGCCCAGGTTCATCTTCTCGAACGGATCCAGCCGCAGGTTGTAGATGCCGGGCCAGTCCACTTTTACCTTAGGGCCGAACCAACCGTCCGGCTGCTCGATGAACACGTACTTGTAGTCGCCGACGCGGGCGGCGGCCAATGTTGATTCAGTGAAGTACCAAAGTTCGTTCCGCGCCGACTCTCCACCATCGACAAGCATTTTCGTTTGGTCATAGCCGTCAAGATGGACTTTGTACTTCTTGCCGTTGAGCGTCTTGCCCTTCTTCAGGTCCGCGACGATGTCGCCCTTGTATCCGGCCGCAGCGGCCAAGGTTGGGAACCAGTCCATGCCTGACATCACGCCGTTGGCCACCGCGGGTTTGATCTTGCCCGGCCACCGGACGACACATGGAACGCGGAAGCCGCCCTCGGCGCCCATTCCTTTCCAACCCTTAAACGGCGTCGTTCCGCCATCGGGCCAGGTGAACCCTTCGGCCCCGTTGTCCGTGGTGACGACGATCATGGTGTTGTCGGCGACACCCATCTCGTCCAATTGTTTCATCACGCTGCCGATGATTTCGTCGAACTGAGCCATGCCGGCTTCATACACGCCCCAGCCGTTTTCCGAAGTCCGGAGCTTCTCGTACTTGGGTGCCAGGTGAGTAAAGACGTGCATGCGGGTCGGGTTCAGCCAAACGAAGAAGGGCTTGTCATCCTTCTTGGCCTTGTTCATGAACTCGAAGGTGTGGTCCAGGATGACGTCGTCGACGGTCTCCATGTTCAACTTGACACCTTCGGTTGGATGGGGCGGCAGCGGGCCCATGTCCGTGATTTTTTGCTTGCCCACCTTTCCCCAGCGGGGATCGACTGTCGTGTCATCGGTGTCGGTTGCGAGGCAGTGCAGCACGTTTCGCGGGCCAACCGTATCCAGCAATTCTTTCGGGTAGTTCGGTTTCCAGGGATCCTCCATCGCATCGAGGTGGTACAGGTACCCGAAGAACTCGTCGAACCCATGCAATGTTGGCAAGTATTCGTTTCGATCTCCGAGGTGGTTTTTGCCAAATTGGCCGGTCGCATAACCGAGTTCTTTCATCGCCGTGGCGATCGTCGGCGCCGCGGCAGGCATGCCGACTTCCGCGCCGGCCTGGCCGACGGTGGTTAGCCCGGTGCGGATGGGGAGCTGTCCCGTGATGAAATTGGCACGCCCGGCGGTGCAGCTTGCTTCCGCGTAGTAGTCCGTAAATAGCACGCCTTCGCGAGCAAGCTGGTCGATGTTCGGAGTCCGCCCGGCCATCAAGCCGCGGTGATAGGCGCCAATGTTCCACATCCCAATGTCATCGCCCATGATGAAGACAATGTTCGGCTTTTTGCCATCTTGCTGAGCTTGCAAGTCGGTCACAGCGATGACGCAACTCAACAGAGCTGCGAAGCCCATCAAGCCTAGTTTTTGATACGAGTAGGTTCTAATCACGTTGAGATTCTCCCGCGTAGGTAACTGTTGAAACAAAATCCGTCGGAGGCGCCCGATGGTTCCTGCCACCGGCAATGATTGGTCGTGTTTGTGTGCGTTCTCCCATTGGCATGTGCGACAAGTCGCTATGAACGCGTGAGTCTTGTGTGGACTATTCTTCAGTCCAATCGCTCCAGGGCTCTTCGGATCGATTCCAGCAGCGCATCAGTATCGGCTGGTTTGGAGAGAAATCCGGAGGCGCCGGCTTCCAGTGCAGCTCGCCGCGAATTCTCATCCTGGTGCGACGTCATAAACACGGTGGGCACTTGCCGGTTCATTTCCAGAAGGTTCCTTTGAAGCTGAATTCCGCTCGCCCCTCCGAGACGCACGTCCAGGAGCAGGCAATCGGCGCGTTCGGCCGCGTCGCATTCCAGGAACGCCTCGGCTGAGCTATAGGCCTGGACCGCATAGCCGCTGCTAAGCAGCAGCCGCTGCAGCGCTTTGCGAATGGAGTCATCATTGTCAATGACCGCGACGGTGAACTGGCGTGCCATGGAAATCCGTGCTCCGGTAGCGTTGGATTCCTCCGGGTCTTTACCCGCGTCCCAGGACGAAGTGCTGTCGGAAAATCGCAAAATCACGCCGCCGCGTCGCGATGGAAAGCCACGTTAAAGCGAGCGTGCCGATGCGTCTTCAAAACGACGCCGGTAGCACGAGAAATAGCGCGATCCCCGCGAGAGCATCTTCAGGGATGAGGATAATTTTCGGCCGTTGTGCCGAAAATTATCTTTTGGGGTGAAGCATCTAATACTTAGGGTGTAGAGACCCCAGACTTTTCCACCATGCGAACTAATTCTGCGACGGAAGCGACGCCCATTTTCTCCATCAAGTGTCGGCGGTGAATCTTCACCGTGGGCAAGGAGATTCCCAGGCGGCTGGCAATTTGCTTGTTGATCAGACCTTCGGTGACCAACATCAAAACTTCACGTTCTCGCGGCGTCAAAGATTCGATCCGGGCATGAATGTCGCTCAACTCGGCGTTCGCTCGCCGTTCAAGCACATGGGCGTCGATAGCCTGTCCCACCGCGTCAAGCAGCACTTGATCGTCGACTGGTTTGGGCAGAAAGTCTACGGCGCCCGCCTTGATTGCGCGGACCGACATCGGGATGTCGCCGTGAGCACTCATGAAGACAATTGGCAAGTCGACCTTCCTAGCCACCAGTTCCTGCTGCAGGTCCAGACCACTCAGTCCCGGCATGCGGACGTCCAGGAGCAAACAGCCTGGGACGTCGGCACGATCATGATCCAAGAACTCTCGCGCTGAGCCAAAGGTTTGGACACCCAGCCCGACGGATTTCAGCAACCGTGCTTTCGCCGTGCGGACGGATTGATCGTCATCGATGATGTAGACAATGGCGTTTCGAAATGGCATGGATTCATCCTAACCACTACGACCCAAGAATGAGAACCACTATGAAGAGCCTCCAGGATTGATTGCCAGGTTTTCAAGCCCTGGTCCATTGCTGCCAATGATCGATGCGGCTGGCAAGCTGACATGGAAAGTCGCGCCGCCGTCTACGTTCTGAGTGGCCCAGATCTTCCCACCGTGCGATTCGACGATCGATTGGCTGATGGATAGCCCCATGCCGATGCCGCCCGGCCGCGTGGTGTAGAACGCGTTGAAAATTTGTGTCAGTTGATCATCGGCCAATCCAATCCCGCGATCTTCCACTTCAAGCTCCACCGACGCGGTGTCGTGAGTCGTTCGCACGGTGATTTGCCGGGACTGCAGATCGACGTCCTGCATGGCTTGCGTGGCATTGATCAGCAAATTCAAGATGACCTGCTGCAGTTCGATTTTGTCCCCTGTGACCGCGGGCAGCGAGCCGTCGAGTTCTTCGTGGATGATGATTCCGCGGTTTTCGGTGTCCGGCGCGGCGAGTCGGAGCACTTCTCGGACCACTTCGTTCAGGTCCAAAGGCATCTTCGTCGGCTGTTCCTTCCGGGCGAGCGATCGCACACGGCTGAGGATGCCGGCCGCGCGGTTTCCATCGTTGGCAATGTCCTGCAAGGCAGCTGCAACCTCCTCTGTGTCGGGAGGCGATTGCCGAAGCAGCCGAAGGGCGGCCTGGGCGTTGCTGACGATGGCCGACAGCGGTTGGTTCACTTCATGGGCGATCGACGTGGAGAATTCGCCCACGGTTGCCACGCGGTTGACGCGCGCCAGTTCGTCTCGTTGCCGTCGCGTGACGTCCTGATTGGCTTCGAGTGCTTGTTCGGCGCGCCGACGTCGAAATCGATTCACCAACAAGATGGCGATCAGCCCGGACTGCAACAGCACGATGGTGCCGGTGGCCACAATTAACCAGCCGTAACGCTCCCAATTTGACGGTTCCCGAAATCGTCGAATGGAGCCGTCCGGCAGGCTGTCTTCGCGGATGCCCCATCGACGCAACTGGCGAACGTCAAACATCAATTGATTCGCGTCCAGGCCTGCGACGGGGATTTCCGATGGCCGTTCTCCGCGGAGTACGCGGGCTGCCATCCGGCCAGCCAACTCGCCCTGCGCTTCTACCTCAATCAGACTTCCGCCCACAATTCCGTGTCCCAGCAGAGAATCCCAAAGTCCAAACACGGGCGCGGGGCAGACGCCGCTGACTTTTTCGACCACGTCCCGAGTGACGTAGTTGTTGCCGGAAGTGTCCTTGTTGTAGGTCAGCATCAACACGACCGTTTGGGGATCAACGTTAGCCACACGGTCAAGCAATTCCGCCATCGGAAGCCCGACCAGAAAGTCCACCTGCAGAGCTTGCTCGTATTGAGTCGCAAAGGATTCTGCGAGAGCATGGATGCGGTTGTCCTGGTCCGACACGCCACCAATGACCAGCAGATGGTCCGCTTGGGGATAGAGGTGCAGTGCCGCACGAAGCGTTTCGTCGAAATCTAGTCGATAGGCAACGCCGGTCACGTTTGGCTCGGAAGTTGCGACGTTTGCCAGGTTCACTCCAGCACTACAGAAGACGATGGGGGCATCGGGGAACACCACCGACCGATGCGCCAGAGTGAACTCAATGGCATCAGCGGCCACGGGGATGACCACATCGACTTGCCTGTCCGCGTACTTTTTTTGCAGCAGGATAATCCAGTCCCGAACATACTCGTCGTCTCCATAGCGGGATAGATCGAGGTATTCGATGTCTAAGTCGACGTTGGGACCCAATTCCTCCGCGAAGGCCCGTCGCAAGCCTCGGTCTCGATCGATGTTGACGGGCATCAGTGTATGGAAGCTATACAAAACGACCACTCGCTTCCTCTGATCGGCAGCCGCAACTTTCGCAAGGGTTGGTCCACCCAGTCCTGCGGCAATCAGAATGCCGATCACCGCAAAACGCAGCGGTGGCCTTGCCGCGCGAGATTGCTTCTCAGGTGCTCGATCTGAAGCGAAACAGGTCATGTCAGTAGGTCGATTCAGAAACCGGAGACATCGCCGTTTCGGTATGGCGGTAGGCACGGAATCGAGTGCGTAAGCACAGGAGCATCGAGTTTACCTTAGCCTGCGAGTTTTCGCTGGGCGTTTCGGTTGCGTCTGAGCCTTCCCGGGTTGACGCCCGCCCGGCGGTCGCTCAAGCGGCCGGGCGGGCGTTAAGATGGTGGCAGCCGGCAAGGAACTTTCGTTCCCGAAGTTCCTGCCGTTCACCCCCGTCCCGTTCCCCCCTTCGATCCAGGATCGACGATGTCCTCGGCACCCTTGAACTCCCAGGAATCCCCGGGCTTCCAGGAAACGCTCAGCACCGGTGAAGTCGAACAGTACGACGCGCGGGGTTTCGTGTTGAAACGGTCGTTGTTTGACCGCGAGGAAATTGACCTGCTCCGCAAAGCTGCGAAGGAGGACAAGGCGCTGGACGACCACGCCTTCGGACGCGACGACGGGGAAGGCGGCAGTGTTCGGCTGTCGTTATGGAACCATCCGGGCCAAGGCATTTATGGCGCGTTCGCGCGTTGCAATCGGTTGGTCTCAGGGGCCCGACAACTGCTCCGTGACGAACCCTATCACTATCATTCCAAGATGATCATGAAGGATGCCCGCGTCGGAGGCGCTTGGACCTGGCACCAGGACTACGGTTACTGGTACTCCAACGGCGTGTTGACTCCCAATCTGGTCAGCGCCTACATCGCGGTGGATCCGGCGACCAAGGAAAACGGTTGCCTGCAAGTGATTGAAGGGTCGCAGCATTGCGGAAGAATCCATCACCAATTGAGTGGTGAACAGGCCGGGGCCGATATGGAACGGGTCTCGGCCATCCTGGAGCGGATGAAACACTTGTACGTGGAGATGGAGCCGGGCGACGTGCTGTTTTTCCACAGCAATCTGCTTCACCGCAGCGATCGCAACCAATCCGAACATCCGCGGTGGGCGATGATTTGTTGCTACAACGCCAAGAGCAATGATCCGTACAAGGAATCCCATCATCCGCGATACACGCCGCTGGAACCGGTCGCCGATGAGGTGATCAAAGAAGTCGGTGCCCGACGGTTCGGGCAAGACGATGCGGACGTGGCCTTTCTGGATCCCAATCACGATGCCAGCGCCCGCTCGCTGGAGCGGGAGTGAGTGCACCGGCCATCATGAAAGACTTTTCCGACCCGGAGTCTCTGGACTATCTGCCGACGATGCCGCGCAATCGCGACGTCGGGATCGGTTGCGTGGGGGCAGGATTCATCATGTCCGATTGCCACCTGGTCGCGTACTGCGCCGCCGGGCTGCGTCCGCTGGGAATCACGTCACGGCGACAGGAAGCGGCCGCCGAAGTTGCCCGACGTCACGGCTTGGAGACGGTTTTCGACTCGGTCGATCAGATGCTGGCCGATGATCGCATCGAAGTCATCGATGTCGCTGTTCCACCCGACGCCCTGTTGCCGGTGGTGCGGCGAATCGTCCAAGGAAAACACGTCCGCGGGATTCTCGCGCAAAAGCCGCTCGGTGGAGATCTCGCCCAGGCCACCCAAATCGTGCGGTTGTGTCGCGAGGCCGGAATCACGTTGTGCGTGAACCAGAACATGCGCTATGACCAGTCGGTACGGGCCTGCAAACACCTGTTGGACGGCGGTGTTTTGGGCGATCCCGTGCTGGCGACGATCGACATGCGAGCGATCCCTCACTGGATGCCCTGGCAGCAGCGGCAGGGTTGGCTGACCTGCCGGATCATGTCGATCCATCATCTGGACACCATGCGCTACTGGCTGGGAGAGCCGCGGCGGGTATTCGCTAGTTTTCGCACCGACCCGCGGACGGCGTTTGAACACGTCGATGGAATCGGTTTGTACGTGCTGGAGTACGATTCGGGCGTGCGTTGCCTGATTTGCGATGACGTCTGGACCGGACCGGCCAGGGAAGGCGCCGCGGCCGACCTGGGGATCCACTGGCGTGTCGAGGGAACCCAGGGATTGGCCAAAGGTGAGATCGGATGGCCCAAGTACCCGGAACGTCAGCCCAGCACGATCGACTACACTTCAACTCGGACCGGACGCTGGCACCGGCCACGTTGGGACCAGGTGTGGTTCCCGGATGCCTTCCTGGGACCCATGGCCGAACTGTTGGTGGCGTTGGAGAACGGCGAGCAGCCGACCCTGAGCGGTCAAGACAATCTGAAGACCATGGCACTGGTGGATGCCTGTTACCGGTCGGCAAGTGATGGTCGCGCCGTGGAGTTGGAAAAAGGTTCTTGAAGCACAGAGGTTCCTGAAGCCCAGAGGTTCTTGAAGCCCAGAGTCTGCCGCAGAGTTCACTGATAGTACCAAGTTGATGATCTCTGCGGGCTCGGTGTCCTCCGCGGCTTGTCGTGCTGCAGAAAAAAGGCCGCGGATCGGTTGAACCGACCCGCGGCCATTGGCTGAATACCGTTTGGCGGATGCAGAACGTCGTCCGCTCCTATTCGTTTCTGCGATCCAAATTGACATCGACATCGACATTACGGTCGCGAGCGGCGCGACGGTTTTGCGTCATGTTGGTGCGATAGCGCTGATTCAGATCTCGGACAAAGTTCTGGTCCGAAAAGTTTGGCCAGTTGTCTTGGTCGAAACCTTTGGCACCTTCCATCTGTTGCTCGGTGACGTCCAGGATGACCGTGTAATCATCACGATCTTCGGCATCGCGTTTGATTTTGAACGCATCGAATGGGACTGCGAACAGCTTGTCACCCAGGTTCAGGAAACCGCCGTAGCTGACCGCGGCGTAAGCAATGCGTCCGCTACGCGGGTCCAACACGATGTCGTTGATCTCTCCCACGCCTTCGCCTTGGGAGTTCTCCAGATTCGTGCCGATCAGCTGACTGGCGCGAACCGTTTCGCCACTGGTCTGTCGGTCCAAACCGCGGTACGACTGATCGTCGCGTTGTTGCGTTTGGTTTTGGTCTTTCAGCCGCTGTTTGAGGGCGGCATCATCCTGGGCGGAGACGGAGGTGCCCAGGGCGAACGCAAAGGCGCATAGAGCGCCCAGCGTCAAAAAGGGTCGTTTCATGACTGTGTTCCGATTGGGAATGGTTTGGGGAATCACAATTCAAACATCGGCGGATTCTGACGTGGAGAACCCACCTGGCATGTTTGAACTCGGATGGATCGGGAGGTTGCTACCCTCTGCGTCGCAGCATTCGCCAACGGCTTGGTTTTCCATCGGTTCACGAAGACGCTGCGGGGCCAGCGGACGTTGCAGTGCAGCTGCCTAGCAATTGCAGCTGGATTCGAATTCGGACACTTGTCGCTCCGCCTCTTCCTTCGCGACGCCGTAGCGCTCCTGAATCCGTCCAACCAACTCTTCGCGCTTGCCTTCGACGCGATCCAAGTCATCGTCGGTCAATTTGCCCCACTGTTGTTGGGCTTGACCTTTGGCCTGTTTCCATTTGCCTTGAATTTGATCCCAATTCATATCGAACTCCTGTGGAAAGAAAGATGCGATCTCGACGTGAGAATCGCGTGGTTTTCGGAATGGTTCTTAAGAGGGCTGGATCGATGTGGGGCGTCTCGAAGGACGCCAGTTGCTGGCAACGCGGCCAGATCGATCCACGCATTGGCGAGCGTGGCTCCTACGACACAGCCGATCAACTGGCCATGGCGTTTTGGTTGATCGTTTTCGACAATTGCGTCAGCTTCTTGTCAGCCGTTTCTTCGTCGTCGATGTTTTGTTTGAGAAGTTTGAGTGCCTGGTCGTAGCCCAACGACTCGGCCCAGGTGCACAGGGTTCCGTAGGTGGCGATTTCGTAGTGCTCGACCTTTTGGGCACACGCGATGATCAACGCGTCACGTACGGCCGGATCGGCATCTTCTTGCAGCATTTCTTCGGCTTCTTCGACCAGCCCTTTCATGGCTTCGCAAGTTTTGGCGCGAGCGGCCTTGCCGGTATCCTCAAACGCTTGCTCGACTCGGGAAACATGCTCCTTGGTTTCCTCCAGGTGTTCCTCAAGGGCGGACTGAAGTTTGTCGCTGGAGGCATGTTTGACCATCTTGGGCAGTGCTTTGACCAGCTGCTTCTCCGCACTCAGGATGTCACGAAGTTCGTCATGGAACGCATCTGCCAGGTTTTTCATTGCCATCATTTGCCTCGATTGGTTTTGGTGGTTTAAGGAAAGCACGCCCAGCCGTTCTTGGACACTGATGCCGCAGTCGAATCCGAAAGCATTTCGCATGACGAGTTCCTCGCGGCAGTGATCTGTTAGAAAGCGGTGTGCGTCAAAATCTGAACGTTTGGATTCAAAGCTCTACCAGGACGCGGCGCGAAATCGTCCACGCCAACAGTGGTTTCCAACAGGCGTGATGAGATGCATTTGCTGTGCCCATTTCCGAAGTCGCCGCGGGAATCAGCCGCCCTGATCAAGAAGCCAATCACAACACGAGACAACACGCACTCGTTGAAGGGTTCGATGGCTCGGCAGGACTGAGAAGATTGCGCGGATGTCGCGATCATGTGATCGATTGCAATCCAGGCAGGGCGGACAAACTGGAAGATTTGAGATCGCGATTGACGAGCGATCACGTCGACCGATCGTCAGGCTGCCAGGGTTGTCATGACCCGAACACACTGCACGGGAGAATGAATTGGCAGGGCCCGAACGCCCTCAACGACGCTCTGCCCACCCCTCGCCGCCAAGTCGTTACGATGAGAAGCAACACGTGCCGAATCGGATCTTGTGACATCCCATGGATTCGTTAGACGCACAGACGTTCACAGCTTCTTGTCGGCGGTTCTCCCTGGTGGCTCCTCATGTCCCGTTTGGTTGCATTTTCGGTTTTGTTCTTGCTAGCCCGTTCGACGTTGGTGGCTGCCGAGCAACCCAACGTGATCATCATTTACACCGACGACCAGGGATTCGGCGATGTCGGATGTTTGAATCCGGAGGCGAAGTTTGCGACACCGAACTTGGATCGGATTGCCGCCGAAGGCATCGCGATGACGAACGCGCACAGCGGAGACTCCGTTTGCACGCCGTCGCGGTATGCCTTGCTGACCGGTCGCTATTGCTGGCGCACTTCGTTGAAGCGGATGGTGATGGGTGCGGAGGGCAAATGTCTGATCCGGGACGGACAGCGGACGATCGCATCCATGTTGCGTGATCAAGGTTACGCGACCGGGATGGTGGGCAAGTGGCATTTGGGGATGGACTTTCCAGGAGAGGATTATCGCGATCGCGACTGGAGTCAGCCAGTGCGCGACATGCCCTTGGACAAGGGATTTGATTTTTTCTACGGGGTACCGGCGTCCTTGAATTACGGTGTCTTGGCATGGTTCGAAGGACGGCACGCGGCGGTGCCACCCACCTTGTTCACGGCCAAGAAGCCCAACGCGAGGCACGTGGATTACCGGATCCGGCCGCCCTACCAGGACACGCCGCAGGAAACGATTGAGAACGTCGGGAAACCGGCTTTGGAGGTTGCGCCTGACTTCATCGACAACCAGTGCTTGACTCGCTTTACCGATCGCGCGATTGACTGGATGAAGCGGACGCATGCCAGCGACGAACGGCGCCCGTTTTTCCTTTACTTGCCGTACACCTCGCCACATTATCCGGTTTGTCCGCTGCCGCAGTTCCACGGACAAGGCGACTGTGGCGGGTACGGTGAATTCGTGATCGAAACGGACTACCACATCGGACGCATTCTGGATTTCTTGCGTTCCAGCGGGTTGGAACAGAACACGCTGTTGGTCGTTTGCAGCGATAACGGCCCGGAGAACTCTTGGAAGCAGCGGATCGAACAGTTCGGACATCGCAGCAACGATCGATTCCGGGAGGGAAAACGGTCGGTCTACGAAGGCGGTCATCGGGTTCCCCTGCTGATCCGCTGGCCGCAGGGGATCGATCAGCCGGGACGCCGATTTGATGGGTTGGTGGGCCAAATCGATTTGTTGGCAACGATTGCCGAGATCGTGGACGCTTCGCTGAACCCTCAGGATGCGGTCGATAGCCAGAGTTTCGCGGACGTCTTGCGAGACGCCCAGGCGGAACACCGTCGGGCACCTCTGATCAACCACGCCGCCCGCGGTCGGTTTGCGATTACCCAGGATCGATGGAAGCTGGTGCTGCCTCAGGGCAAGGCCAAGGCCGAGCTCTATGACTTGGAACAGGATCCCGGCGAGCAAAACGACGTGTCGCAAGACCATCCGGAGATCGTCAAACGGTTGACGGGCCAGATCACGCGGATCGTTGCCCGCGGTCGGACAACGCCGGGCCCGTCGCAGTCCAACGACACCGGTTACTGGCAAGACTTGGCCTGGATGAGTGAAGCGGAGTACGTTGCCGGCCAGTCAGAACGTTGAACGCCCCGTCGCGGTGACTGTCGTGGCACTGTGGAGACGAAGTCACCCCAATCATGTAGCCACCGTCGCCAGACGGTGGACCCGCAGCGCGAATCAACTAGCCACTGTCGCCAGACAGTGGACCCGCAGCGCGTTTCACGCTGGTCCTACTGCAATGCCATTCGGCGTCGGATCGTCCTGCCGATCCATTCGGTGGCTTCCACGCCCCGGTCAAATAGACCGGCGAAGTGAACAAATCCGTGCAGCATGCCATCGTAGCGTTCGAGCTCGACGTCAACGCCGTGCTGGCGCAGCCGATCCGCGTACGCCTCGCCCTCGTCCCGCAGGACGTCATACTCTGCCGTCACGATGACGGCCGGTGGAAGCCCTGCCAACGAGTCGGCGCGAATCGGTGAGGCCAATGGCGTGACTTCCTGGCTTCCAAGGAAGTGGCCCCAGAACCACTGCATTCCGGCGCGGGTCAATCCGTACCCGGAAGCAAACCGATTGTAGGACTCCGTTGAGAACTCAGGTTCGATGACCGGGTAGATCAGAACCTGCAATGAAACGAATGGGCCGCCTTCCTGACGGGATCGCAGCGTGACCGCGGCGGCCAACTGCCCACCGGCGCTGTCGCCGGCGACGACGATTCGCGTCGGGTCGATGTTCCACGCCTCGGCGCGGTCGGCAACTTCCTCGATCGCTTTGTAGCAATCATCGATTGGACCGGGAAACGGATGTTCGGGCGAACGTCGATAGTCGACGGAGACGACCGTGCAGCCGGAATGCAAGGCCAGTCGTCGGCACACGGCATCGTGCGTTGCAACACTTCCCAGCACCCAGCCGCCGCCATGGAAATAGAGCACGACCGGAGCCAAGTCCGATCGGTTGGAATACAACCTCACCGAGACTCCGTTTGACAACACGTCGTCTTCGACGCGGGAGAGTGGCGGTCCCTCGCCAAAAAATGGTTCGAACGTCGCAAATCGTTGGCGTGCTTCCTGGACCGACAGGGCGTCCCATCCGGGAAGGTTCTGTTCAGCCAGCGAGGCGACAAACGCTTCGGCTTGAGGGTGCAGTGGCATCGTGGAATCTTTCGTCGCCTTTCGCTCCGCGAAAGTCGCGTCGCGAGGTTCACGCGGTGAAGCGATGTGTTGAAGGGAGGTCTTGGTGTGTTGTCACGCTGAGGGCGGGTTGTTGTCCTGGCAAATCATACTGCGATGCGTTGCGGACCATGCTGTCGCCCCTTCGGGGCTGGCCATGAGTCTGGCTGGGAATCCGGCGGCCGAGGCCGCCGGCAGATCGCTTTCGGCCCTTCGGGCCTCGCCTTCGTCCTTCCGTAGGGCATGCTGTGCATGCCAGCGCACCGATCAATCAGCGTGTGCTGCAGCACTCCGAGTGGTCCGACGCTTGATGATGTTGGCCGGAATCGCTTGCATACTCCTTCAGCAAACTTGCTGGTCCGCGTGGGCGTACAACTGGTTGACTTCATCGGCCAGAATCTCGATTCCTCGACGGACCACCGGCTCGGACGCGGTGAAGCTGATTCGGACACATTCGTGGCGATGGGGCCAGTCGTCGTCTTCCAACCCGAAGAAGAAATAGTGCCCCGAGACGACGAGGACGCCGCGACGTTTCAATCGCTGGTAGAGTTCCGACGAGGTGATGGGCAGCCCCTCCAGCCACAGCCACAAAAAGAACGCGCCTTCGCTGCGATGGATTCGGTAGGGAACCGTGTCATCGAGGGTCGCCGCCAACCAACGCCGGACCTGGTCGGAACGTTCCCGATAGAACGGTCGGATCACCTCGCGGCTGATGTTCAGCAGTTCGCCGCTGGCGATCAATGGTTTCACGATGCCTTGCCCGATGTTGTTGTTGGCCAAAGCGGTGATGGAATTCATCGCCGCAAGGCATTGAACGATCTCCGGATCGGCGATGACGATTCCCGTCCGGGTTCCGGGCAGCCCCAGTTTGGAAAGGCTGTAGGTCAGCACCATGGATGGATTCCACTGTGGACTGGTGTCCGTGAAGATCACGCCGGGAAACGGGTCTCCGTAGGCGTTGTCCACCAGCAGCGGGATCCCATGCTCGCTTGCCAATTCCGCGAGATGGCGGAGTTCCGTATCGCTGACCACGTTGGAGGAGGGGTTGGTGGGGCGCGACAAGCAGATTGCGGCGACCTCCGGCCCAATTTCCAAGGCGTCGAAATCGATCGCGTACTTGAATTCGTGGTCACCGATCCGTTGAATCTTCGGACGCGTCGCCTGGAACAGATCGCCGGTCACGGACTGGTCCGCGTACCCGATGTATTCCGGGACCAACGGCAGCAGCACCTTCTTGCGACGGCCATCATCAAATCGCCCCGCGAGGGCATTGAGCAGCAAGAAGAAAGCCGTTTGACCTCCGGCGGTGATCACCACGTGGTCACGCGTGATCGGCCATCCGTATTCGCGGCGAAACAGTCGGGCCACGGAATCGCGAAACGCCGCGTCGCCGGCTGGCGGCTGGTAGTCGCCCAGGAACGCCGCGGTCCGCTCGGGGTCGGCGGCAATCTCCGACAGGCGTTGGTGCCAGATCGCATCGACTTCTGGGATGTGGGCGGGTTGCCCGCCGCCGAGCATGCACAGGTTCTCATCCCCGGACGCCAACGCGTCGCCGAGATCCTGCATCAGTTCTCCGATGCCCGACTGCAAAGCCAGACGACGGCCAAAGGTAGAGAGCGGGTATTTCATGAAGTCGGATTGGCTTGGTTCGGCAACGGGCTGTGTTTGGCAACGGGAGCGGGCATCAATAAACTTTCGGGGATGTGCCGGAATCTGTCCAGCTGGACAGCGGCACTTCGCGGGGGCCGCGTGGCGCTAGTCGCGGATTCCCTCGCATCAACCGAAGACGGTAGCGGACGCGCATCTTCCACGCTCTGGCGAGCGTGGCGACATCAGGTAGCCGTCAGGCACAGCCTGACCTACGGCAGGTCGATCCCGCTCCGGCAGGCAATGTTTGATCGTCCAGACGCCCGTCGGGCGGCAAGGTTCGCCTTGAAATGGCAGGTTCGGCAGCCGGTCGTCAAGGAATCTGGCTGGGCGCGGTTTCGGATGGCGGTGAAGAGGTTTCCGTTGGTGAATCCACTTCCCCGACCAACAGGTTTCCGAACAAGGCGGCATCCTGTTCGTTCCGCTGGCGTGAGGCCGTGCAGACGACAACCAAGTCATGGGGTTCCGGGGGCGACTGGGCAATGGCCGTGATGGTGCGAGGCTGCGTCGGGTCACCGTCAGCAGGAAAAGCGACCACCTCGAACGGTTTGTCCGCCCAGTGGCCATCGGACGTTCGCCAGCGAATGTCGACTTGGGTCAATCCGTACCCCTGTTGAACGACCTGGATTTGAACCATGTATTGGCGATCCGGCTTGACCTGCAGGACGGCCATGGCTGAGCCGCGATCGGCGCCCGAGATGTGAACCTGACCGTTATCCAACTTCACCGTTCCGTCTTCGGCCGGGATGGATTCCCAGGTGGGCACGCTGTCGATCACGGTGGCTTCGATCTGCCCGTCACCGGGAGCCTCCGGCCCGTCGTTCGGATCCGTCGGCCCATCACCGTCTGCCGTCGTCTGGTCGCTCCGCTCGGTCGTCTGGTCGCTCCGCTCCGTCGCTGGCGATTGGAGATCGATCGGTGACGTCACGGCGCGGTGTCCCGCGGTTTGGTTGTGGGCGGCGGCGGTGACGGTTTCCGCAATCGCCGCGGAGATTCCTGGCAGCTGTGTTTCCCAGGTGGGGTAAACGTCTTTGCCGTGCCACAGCGCTTCGTCCGTTGCTTCTGGCCACCAGCGGCCGTGTTCACCGTACAGCCAGACCAGGCCATCGCCGGCGTCAATTGCGGCGGCCAGATTGCGTCGCAGCAATGCCAGGCGATCGGAACGTTCCGGCTGCAGCGTGTATTCGCCCGCCAGGGACGGGTGGATCGCGTCCAGGAAGATCGGAAACGCGATCTCGACTTGATTGCGATACTTGTCTCGGTTGGCCGGCGAAACCAGTTGCTCGCCACCATCACGAACGGCGGCCGCGTGGGAAAAGAAGTCGTCGCGGGACTGGAACCAATAGCCGTTTTCACAGCCGTCGATGATCGTCATCGTTTTGGGAATCACGTCCAGCCAGCCGTCAACAAACGCCGGGAGCAAACCGTAGGCATGACCGGCCAAGCACCAGTCGGCGTCGCCGCGCCCGACCGGTGAAGGTCCGCGGTGGGGATGATCCTGGACCAGGTAGCTGAGCAAGAAGAAGCTGGCCAGTTGGGCCTCCGGAAACTCCTTCGCGATCGCCTGCATGACCTGACGACCGCGGGTCCTGGCCATCACTTGGTATTCGGCGAAGGTGTGTTGGGATGCCTGGGCCTGTCGCGAGTACTGGAATTGGCGATGCGGATCCGTGTAAGGCTCGGCGTCCAACAGCAGTCCGCGCAGACCCGCGCGGCGGGCGATGTCCGCTGCGACGCGATAGTGATCCACAATGATTTCCCAGCCTGCATCGTCGAACCAATCGATATCGCCCGGATTCGCTTTCAGCAGCAGATAGTTATCGGTCATCGTGGGCGACGCGGCGGTCCGCATGGCCTGGATCGATCGTTCAACATCCAAGCCGTTCCAATCGGCGCGGCCGTGTGCGGTGGCCAACGGATCGGGAATTCCCGAATCGGCGTGCAGCGTCAGGACGGCTCCGGTCAGTGGCACCGCTCCTGGCATCCGCGGAACGTCGCGTGCGAACTGGCCCAGCGTCGGGGCATTCCAGCCGCAGGTGATGATTCGTTCCGAAGTCGGGTCGGCGGCGAACACGGAGGCCAGACCGAGGTGGCACGCGAGGGCGAGGAGGCAGCGGCCGGGCATCGAGATCAACCGACGGTGAGAGGGTGGATGGGGACGTCATGCAGGACGTCGCAGGTTGAGACCTGGGGGGGGCGCACGAAAAACGCCCCGGCGAGTCAAGCTGGAAGCTGAACTGGCCGGGGCGCTGGGTCAAGTTTTCGCCGCAGCGAAAACGTTCTCTCTCTGGAGGGTGCCGGCATCGTAGCCGGCAGGCGGTCGACGACTACTCGCGGGGACGGATGGCCCCGGTCAAGCCGCTATAATCGACTCGGTCGGTGTTGTGCCACAGGGGCTGGCCCAGTTCCACGCGACGACGAAGCACTTCAATCTTTTCCGGACTTCCGGCGGGTGCATCGGTCGGCGAGAACAGGTCATCCTCGTGCGGCACAAAGTCTTCGTCGTGGCCATAACGGAGGATGGCTTCGAAGACGTTCTTACAACGTGTCATGTCTTTCATTTGGTACCAATTCGGAAACTCGAGTTCTGTTCGATGGGTCGATCCTGGTTGACGCATCGGTGTGCGATTCTGCCCTGTGGACGTTTCCATATCTCCCGGGCGGCGACGAGGGATTATTGACGTTGGATCAGGGGAGTCAAGAAAATTGTCGGGCGGTGGGTTGTCGCCGAGTCGCCGGTTGCTAATGAAACGCGACAATGGGCCACAACCCCCGCATCACCTCGATCGGCAAGCCTCTGCAGGCCGCGGTTCGGGTCGACCGGACCTGTTCATGGGGTCGTCACGCGGCAATGGGGGAAATCTTAACGCTGCGGCACGATTTCGGCGTGATACCGTGCCGGCGGCGCGTCAATGGGGGGCTGCCGCAAATTGCCCGACCGGAATTTCTTACGGCGGGGCCGGCATTGGAATTCGTGGGAAAATCGTTAGCCTTTGCCGATCGTCGGCGTCGAAAAAAAATCGGAAATTTTTCAGAATCTCACCCGGCCGGCGAGGATTCTTGGGAACGATGAGGCAATTCATGTGGGTCCAGCGGAGTTTATCGTTGCCGGCCAAGTCGCGCGGGTTCCATTTGATCACGTCGCAAATCACCGATGCGGTGCCCGAAATTGGCACCACGGAGGTCGGCCTGCTGCACGTCTTCATTCAGCACACCAGCGCATCGCTGACCATCAATGAGAACGCCGATCCCGATGTGCGGGTCGATTTTGAAACGGCGATGAACCACGCGGTCCCCGAATCACTGCCGTACGTGCACACGCTGGAAGGACCCGACGACATGCCCGCGCATGTCAAAGCCAGCATGATGGGAGCCAGCGTCCAGATTCCCGTCGGCGGCGGCCGGTTGTTGATGGGGACCTGGCAGGGAATCTACCTGTGCGAGCACCGCGACCGTGGCGGGTCGCGGCGGGTGATCGTGACTCTGATGGGCCAAGCCGGTTAGGCACTGCTATTGAACGGCCTCCGCGACCGGTGAGTATTTGGGCACGTTGGCCTGGCTGCGAATCATCGATGCGACCAGGGCGGTCCAGCCGGTCTGGTGGCTGGCCCCGAGTCCCTTGCCGTTGTCGGCGTGGAAGTACTCGTAGAACAGGATCAGGTCTTTCCAGGCGGGATCGCTGGCGTAGCGTTGTAAGTCGCCGTGCGCGGGTCGGCTTCCGTCCTCGTCCCGCTCAAACAGCGAAATGCAACGGTCCTCCAGTTCCTTGGCGACTTCCATCAGGGTCATCAAGTTGCCGCTGCCGGTTGGGCACTCGACCTGGAAGCTGTCGCCGTAGAAGGCGTGGTAGCGTTTGAGCGACTGGATGATCAGGTAGTTCATCGGGAACCAGACGGGTCCGCGCCAATTGCTGTTGCCGCCGAACATGCCGCTTTCGCTTTCTCCGGGGACGTAATGCACCTCGTGCAGCTGGCCGCCGAACTCGAACGCCAGCGGTTCGAGACCGTGCGCGGCCGACATGCTGCGAATTCCAAATGGCGACAGGAATTCGGACTCGTCCAGCATCACCGCCAGCAGACGCCGGAAACGGTCTTCGCTGGGGATCGCCAACAGCCGCCGGGTGATGGTTTCCGATTCGGGGCCTTCCCCCTCCAGGTACGTCATGTGCGTGGAAAGGTCGTCACGGCTGTTCAGGAACCATCGCATGCGACGCTTGAATCCCGGCAGGCGGCCGATGATTTTTTCTTCCAGGATGACACCGGTCATCAGCGGCAGCAGCCCGACCAGGGAGCGGACACGGATCGGAATCGATTTGCCGTCGACGAACAGGTGGTCGTAGTAGAAGCCTTCGGTTTCGTCCCACAGACCCGTGCCGTCCATGCAGTTCATCGCCTCAGCGATGGCGACGTAGTGTTCGAAGAACTTGCTGGCCATGTCCCCGTAGGCCTCGTTGTCCTCGGCCAGTTCGATGGCCATCCGCAACATGGTGCCGCAATAGAACGCCATCCAGGCGGTGCCGTCGGCCTGTTCCAGGTGGCCCTGCGGCAGCGGTTTGCTGCGGTCGAACACCCCGATGTTGTCCAGCCCCAGGAAGCCGCCTGAGAAGATGTTCTTGCCTCGCGGGTCCTTGCGGTTGACCCACCAGGTGAAATTGATCAGCAGTTTCTGAAAGGCCCGGGCGAGAAACAGTTTGTCTCGGTTGCGTGGCGGGCCGCTGGCCTTGTAAACCTGCCAGACGCCCCAGGCGTGGACCGGCGGGTTGACGTCGTCGAGGTGCCATTCGTAGGCGGGGATTTGGCCGCTGGGGTGCATGTACCACTCGCGCAGGAACAGGATCATCTGGTCCTTGGCGAATCGCGGATCCAGGTGGGCCATCGGGACCATGTGAAACGCCAAATCCCAAGCGGCGTACCAGGGGTATTCCCACTTGTCCGGCATCGAGATCACGTCGCGGTTGAACAGGTGCCGCCACTCGCTGTTGCGACCAAACTTGCGAGTGTCGCTGCTGGGCGGACCGTTGGGATCACCGTCCAGCCAGGTGTCGACGACGTAGTGGTAGAACTGTTTGGTCCACAGCAGGCCGGCATACGCTTGTCGCATGATTTGTCGGCGGCCGTCGTCGACGGATTCCGGAATCCGACTCTGGTAGAACTCGTCGGCTTCGTGGATTCTGGTTTCGAACGTGTCATCGAAACCTTCGAACGCGACTTCGGAGAAGCGTTCGATGTGTCCGTCGCAATTCTCGGTGATCAGCGGTTCGTCGACGTGGGTCAACCGCAGCCGAACGGTTTTCGTTTGTCCGCTTTGGATCAGATCCAATCCGTAGGAAGCGCATTTGGTCCCGCGCTGGGCAGGATTGACCGCTTTGATCTCACCGCTGACGACGTATCGGTGAAAGGCGTCTTTGTAGTAGTCCGATTCCGACGGCAGGCCGTGATGGCGGACCTTATTGGTTTCGTTGTCGGTGAACAGCCAGGCCCAGGTGTCCGGAGTTCCCATGCAGTCACAGGCGTACCAGAACTGGCCGAGCGTGTCGTGTTGGGCCTGGACGACGTCGCCGACCAGCTTCATCGACGGCCGAGCGGGACTGCAGCCTTCGTCGTCGCACTGCCAGGTCCAGGTGTTTTGAAAGAATAGCTGCGGCAGCAGGTGCAGCACGGCCGGTTGCGGGCCGCGGTTGGTGATGTTGAAGCGGATCAACAGGTCGTCGGGACCGGCCTTGGCGTATTCGACTTCGACGTCGAAGTAGCGGGACTCGTCGAACACGCGAGTGTCGGTCAATTCGTACTCGGGTTCGGTGCGATCGCGTCGACGCCCGACGTCGACCAGTTCCTCGTAGGGGTACCGGCCTTGCGGGTACTTGTACAGCGCCCGCATGTAGCTGTGCGTCGGCGTGCTATCGAGATAGAAATAGCATTCCTTGACGTCTTCGCCGTGATTGCCTTCCGGGCCCGTCACGCCGAACAGCCGTTCCTTCAGAATCGGATCGCGACCGTTCCAAAGCGCGATGCAGAAACACAGGCGTCCGCGACGATCGGTGATCCCCAGCAGTCCGTCTTCGCCCCAGCGGTAGGCGCGGCTGCGTGCGTGATCGTGCGGAAAGTAGCTCCACGTCGCATCGCCCCCGTCGCTGTAGTCTTCGCGAACGGTTCCCCACTGACGTTCGGAAAGATAGGGCCCCCAACGCTGCCAATTCTTTTCGCGATTTTCGTTTTCGATCAGACGTTGATCTTCGGCATTCATCGGTAGTGGCGACCTATCGTCGTTACAGGAAAAAAAGGCGGCGCGTCGGCGCGAACGTCGATTGGCGCAATGTCATTGGTGGTGACGCCGGCCGGAATCCGGCGGCTGTTGTCACAACCACAAATCGGGCGTGCCGGGAATGTCGGCCCGCCGGCACGTCCGCGGTCGCCCCGTTCTCGGGGCGCCGATGACGTGCAGATTGCCTTTGGCCTGGCGGTCGATCGATCACGCGAGCGTCCTACCGCAAACGCCGCGCCCGACCCCAGGTCATGCGTTCATTCAAATCGTCGTTCAGGCGTCGTCCAACAGGTCCACCGCTTCAAACGCCTTGCCTTCCAGCATCGCCAGGCTTGCCCCGCCGCCGGTGCTGACATGGCTGACCTTGTCGGCAAAGCCCAATTGTTCAATGGCCGCGGCGCTGTCTCCGCCACCGATGATGCTGATCGAATCGCTGTCGGCGACCGCTTGGGCGACCGCCTTGGTGCCCGCATCGAACGGAGGTTTTTCGAACACGCCCATCGGGCCGTTCCAGACGATCGTCTTTGCCGACGAGAGGATTTCCTGGTACTTGGCGCTGGTGGCGGGACCGATGTCCATGCCTTCAAAGCCGTCACGGATCTTGCCCGACTCGACGATTTCCTTGTTGCATCCTTCCGGATCGCCGAAGTCGTCGCCGCAATGGGTGTCAACCGGCAGCACCAGCTTGTCGCCGCCCTTGGCGATCAACTCCTTCGCCAGGTCCACCTTGTCCTTTTCGACCAGGCTGTTGCCGACCGCACCGCCTTCGGCCAGCGAGAAGGTGTACGCCATCGCGCCGCCGATCAGCACCGCGTCGCAGATGCCCAACAGGTTGTTGATGACATTGATTTTGTCGCTGACCTTGGCCCCACCCAGGATGGCCACGAACGGACGCTCCGGGTTCCCGATGGCATCGCTGAGGTACTGGATCTCTTTGGCGACCAGGTGGCCGACCACGCGGGGTTTGCCCGCCATCGCCTGGGGGACCGCAACCATCGAGGCGTCTTTACGGTGGCAGGTTCCGAAGGCGTCGTTGCAATAAACGTCGGCCATCTTGGCCAGCTCGGCAGCGAATTCAGCCGATCCGGCCTTCTCACCGTCGTTGAAACGCAGGTTTTCCAGCACCAACACGTCACCGTCGGACAGGGCCGCTGCCTTGGCTTTGGCATCCTCGCCCACGGTATCGGACGCGAAGGCGACTTCCTTGCCCAGCATTTCACCGAGTCGTTTGGCCGTAGGAGCCAGGGAGAACTTGTCGGCGTCGGAGGGTTCGCCTTTGGGACGTCCCAGGTGACTCATCAGGATCAGCTTTCCGCCTCGATCGACAACACTCTTGATGCTCGGCAGTGCCATCCGGATGCGACGATCGTCGGTGATGTTCTGCTGGTCATCGAGCGGGACGTTGAAGTCGACGCGCATCAACACGGTTTTGCCAGCGACTTCGACTTGGTCGATCGTTTTTTTTGCCATCGGTGAATTCGGTGCAAGGTGAATGGTCGGTCAAAGATCTCAACGGGTCGATTATCGGCATCCTCCCGACAGTGTCGAGTCCCGGCAACTTGAGCCGATTCGATCCGAAATCTGGATTTCCGCCGTCTTTCTCGCAACCGGCCGCCGGCGTGATCGGGCCCGATGGAGTGACCCTCCGTTTTGGCTCAACTCAGTCGATCGCAACGGCCGAATCCTAAACTGGGCTGTGCGCACAGCACCGAAACCTCATTTTCCACCTGGGCGGATCGATCGGCCTGCCCGAGTACCAAGGAATATCGGTGGCGAAAAGGACCGGACACACGATTGCAGGCGTCCCGCACGCCGCTCGCTGGATCTGCACGACACCGCCGGGGGCTTTCGGACGTTGTCTTGTCGGCCGGCGATTCGTCGCGGTGCCCGCCGGATTCGTCCGCCTGATGTTACTGGTGGCGGTCCTCGCCGGGGCGCGGTCGACGCACGCGGAGACCCCGGGGCCGAAGTCTCGCTACCGCTCGGCGGCCAGAGACACGGGCGGCCAAGCGGATGCCGATCAGGCCTCCACCCCGAATGGACTGTTGGGATTGGGCGCGATTTTTCGCGGCGGTGACGAAGACGCCAACCGCGAACGGGATTTGATCCGATCGCTGCCACTGGACCGGCTGACGCCTCAGGCGCGGCAGCGGATCTTTGCGGTCACCGACCAACCCACGCTGTATCGGCAGCTGCCAACCCAGGCCATTCGCTGTGATGAAGAGCTGTTCCTGTTCTTGACGCGACAGCCGGAAACGATCATCGGCATTTGGGACCTGATGGGAATCACCAAGGTCCAGGCGACCCGCACGGGACCTTTCCAGATGGACGCCATCGACGGCAGTGGAACCAGCTGCCACGTCGATCTGCTGTACGGCGACCGTAACTTGCACATTTTTGTCGCCGACGGGATGTACGACGGAAAGTTCACCCAGAAACCGATCACCGGCAAAGGAATCTTTGTGTTGCAAAGCTCCTACGCCAAGGCCGCCGATGGTTCGACCACGGTCAGCGGGTCGCTGGATTGCTACGTGAAGTTTGAAAGCTTGGGAGCGGATCTGATCGCGCGGTCTCTGGGAGGCCTGATCGGCAAATCCGCCGACCACAATTTCACCGAGACCGCCAAGTTCATTAGCCAGATCTCTCAGGCCTGCGAAACCAATCCCAACGCGATGTTGGAGATGGCGGACCAATTGCCGCAGGTGGATGGTACGACCAAGGCTCGGTTTGCTCGCGTGATCGTTTCGGTCGCGGCCAAGCATCTGGCGCTGGCCCAGCAGCCCCCGGGCGTGCGTCCGGCCGGTGTCCGCACGCCTCGGTAGAGCGGCGGGGGCGTTGATGACGATGCCGTGCCGAAACGGGTCCGGCATTTCGGTTATCCTGCTGCCGTTCCGAGCCGTCTTCCGAACGCCGATCGGCTGTCCCTCATGAGCGAACCTGTCCTCACCGAATCGCTGTTCGACTTTCTGGAGCAATTGCGACGCCACAACGATCGCGATTGGTTCAACGAGCACAAATCGGACTTCCAGCGGGACGTTCGCGACCCGGCCGTGCGGTTGATCCAGCGGTTGGAGAAACCGTTGGCCAAGTCCGCGCCGATGCTGCTGGTCGACCCGCGACCGCACAACGGTTCGTTGATGCGGATCTATCGCGACACGCGGTTCAGCAAGAACAAGGATCCGTACAAGACCAATGTCGGCATCTCGCTGCGGCACCAGGCGGGCAAGGACATTCACGCCCCCGGCGTGTACCTGCATTTTGATCCCGACCAGTGTTTCATCGGGGCCGGTTGTTGGCACCCGGAAGGCCGCGTCCTTGCGGACATCCGCCGCGCGATTGATCAGCAGCCCAAGGACTGGCTTAAAGCCCGGGACCACAAGGCCTTCCGCGAACACTTCACGCTGGTCGGCGAAAGCCTGAAGACCTCGCCGCGGGATTATCCGAAAGACCACGCCATGATTGAAGACCTGCGGCGCAAGGACTTCATCGCCACGGCGCCCCTGACGCGGCAGCAGGCCACCGGCGACGACTTGCCGGCGTTGATCCTGGATCGCATCAAGCGGGCCAGGCCCCTGATGCGTTTCCTGTGCGACGCCATCGGGGTGCCGTACTAACGGGGCAGCGTTACCCCAGTTAGATTTGCGGTGCGATGTCTGGCACGCGACGCACGCAAAGTAGGGCTGTCCGGCGAAGCCGCGTCTGAGGACTCATCAATTTTCCGTCGCTGCCGTCGCCAGACGGCGGACCGGCGTTCTCGTTCCACGTTCTGGCGAACGTGGCGCGGCGACGTTCTGGCGAACGTGGCTACGCCAAAGCGCGGACGCAGCATGCGTCGGGATGTCCGGTGTCTGTCGAAATTCGGCCGTGTTAAATTGTCCCACCCGCTGACCGTTCCGCCCACCCGACCCGTGACATTCGCCCCGTGACCATCGCTTCCAAAAACGATCCGAAGCCGGAGCCGCCCGAGGACCTGGAAGTCAAAGACGCCCAGCTGATTTTCAATTCCGTCTGGAAGGAGTTGGAGGCGCAAAAGGGCCGTCTGAACCTGAGGTTTCCGACGGAATTGATTCTGTTGGGCGGTGCCCCGGGGGCCGGGAAGGGAACCAACACCAACTTCATCTGTCACGTCCGCGACATCACGGCGCCTCCCATCATCGTCAGCGAACTGCTGAACACCCCCGAGGCTCAACGGATCAAATCCCAGGGCGGAATGGTCGGCGACCGCGAGGTGGTCGCGCTGGTGTTCCGCAAGCTGCTGGAGCCCGAATACCAGAACGGAGCGATCCTGGACGGATTCCCGCGGACGAAGGTGCAGGTGGAGTGTTTGAAGATGCTGTACGACAGCATGAAGGCGCTTCGCCGAGAGCTGATCGATAACCCGCACCTGTCGCAAATGAAGCCGCCGGTGTTCCACATCATGGTGTTGTTTGTCGACGAATCCGAGAGCGTCAAGCGCCAGCTCGCTCGCGGACGGCAGGTGATCGCCCACAACGAAGAGGTCGCCCGCAGCGGCATCGGGGAGATGTGGGAGGAACGGCCAACCGATTTCAACGAAGCCCTGGCTCGGAACCGCTACCGGGTGTTCAAAGAAAAGACCTATGACGCCCTGGTCTCGCTGAAACAGCTGTTCCACTTCCACTTCATCAACGCGCAAGCCGACCTGGTGGTGGTCCAGGAGAATATCCTCAACGAATTGGAGTACCAAAGTTCGCTCGAGTTGGACCCCCGGACGTTTCACGCGATCGGTGACATTCCGCTGGCGAGCAACATCATCCAGCACGCCCGACGCGACCTTGTCCGACGTTTGGACGAGTACGAACACGAACACAGCGAGTTGTTTCACCGCGTGGTCGAGCTGATCGAGAGCAAATTGGTTCCGATCGTCCTGCGGCACGCCATTTCCGGTCGGGCCACCGTCAGCAGCGAAGATGAGTTGCTGGACAATCCGCTCGCGCTGCAGATGTTGATCGACGTGTTCTCCGAGCGGGGATACCACGCCGTGATCGATCTCCGTCGCCGTGCCATTCCCGAACGCATCGACTTGAAGACCGGCGAGATCATTGTTCGCCAGCAGAAGGTCTACCGCATCGCCATCTTCTTCAAGGGCAGCGAAATCCGTCGCGGCTGATCGGATGGCCGATCGGACGTCCGACCGGGGAGGCGAACGATTACGTGAACCTTGTCGTCTGCAGGGATCGCACGGCACAGGGATTCTGATGACAGGCTTTCGGACCCGGCCAAGTCGGCGAACCCTTACCTGAGTGCGAAATGCAGGCTTCGCTCGGCTTCCATCACGTTGCCGGTCAAGCCGCAACACCGTGTGGGCCGATTTCGGAAAGCAGCAATCCTGTTTCCGAATGACGCCGTGCACCCTTCGATGCTCTCACGACGCAGCACCATCGCCAGCTACCGATCGTTCATTGGAAGCCCACTCCGCGGCGTCCAGTCGGTGCATCCGATGACACTGCGGTGGATCAATGACGTCCGCCGTCGCGCCGAGAGCCTGAGCACCTTGGGCGAAGCCGAACTGCGTTCCGCGGCCGATGCATTGCGGCACCGCATGCGTTCGGCAGGGAGCGGTCCGCACATCACGTCGCAACTGGACCACGTGATCGAATCATTTGCGTTGACCGGCGAAGCATTGCGGCGTGCCACCGGCATGAACTACTACGATGTGCAATGGATGGGCGGATTTGTGCTGGCCGCCGGCGTCGTGGCGGAAATCCAAACCGGCGAGGGAAAAACGGTGACCACCGCGTTGCCGAGCGTGCTGCACGCCTGGGGTGGGCGAGGCGTGCACATTGCGACGACCAACGAATATCTGTCGCGGCGGGACTACGAAACGCTGTTGCCCGTCTACCAGACTTTGGGGCTGAGCGTCGGTCATTTGGAATCCGGTGCGTCACCGGAGGAAAAACGCATGGCCTACGCCTGTGACCTGACCTATGGTCCCGGATACGAGTTCGGATTTGACTTCCTGAGAGACCAACTTGCGATTCGTGCCGATGCTCACCGGCCGTTGGGTGATCGCTATCTGCGGCAACTGCAAGGGATCGCGGACGGCCATCAAGTTTGTCAACGCGAACTATCGATGGCGATTGTCGATGAAGCCGATAGTGTTCTGATCGACGAGGCCACGATCCCATTGGTGCTCGGCGGTGGACCTCGCGAAACCCCCGTGTCCCCATCCACCTACCACCGGGCGCGAGACATGGCGAAGTCACTCCGCGAGCCGGAAGATTTTCTTCTGGACGCCTCCAACCGACGCGTGGCGTTGACGCCCGGTGGACGGCAACGTGTTTCAGCCCAGTTGCCCACATCGGAGACGTCGTTGCTATTGACGCGGCCGTGGACGCAAATGGTCGAGAATGCTTTGGCGGCGGAACATCTGTTCTCCCGCGACACGGAGTACGTGGTAAGCGACGGCAAGCTGATGATCGTGGACCCGCACACCGGACGGATCCATCCCGAACGAACCTGGAGCCGTGGGATGCATCAGGCGGTCGAGGCGAAAGAACAGTTGGACATCACGGCGGAGAACGAAACCCAGGGTCGCGTGACGCGGCAACGTTTCATGCAGTGTTACGATCGTGTCGCGGGGTTAACCGGGACGGCGGCCGGCAGCGAAGGTGAACTGCGCGAGTTTTACGATTTGCCGGTGGTCCGCATCCCGACGCATCGTCCCAGCGCGGGGCGTCACCTGCCGACCCGCGCGTTCGCCTCGCGGGAGGAAAAGTTCCGCGCCGTGATCGAGGACACCGTCGGTCGCGCCCGTGCCGGCCAGCCGGTGTTGATCGGAACTCGCACGATCGCGGAAAGCCGCCGGTTGAGCGAACGGTTCAGCGCACAGGGGATCACCCACGCGGTGCTCAACGGCGTGCAGACGGAGCAGGAAGCGAAGATCGTGGCTCGGGCGGGAATCGCGGCGACCGTGACGGTGGCAACGAACATGGCCGGCCGCGGCACCGACATTCGCTTGGACGATGCGGCACGTCGCGCCGGCGGCCTGCACGTCGCGTCGACCGAATTGCAGCCTTCGGCGCGCGTCGACCGTCAATTGGCTGGGCGTTCGGCGCGGCAGGGGGATCCCGGCAGCTACCAACGTTTTGTTTCCGCCGAGGATCCGCTGATTCAGGCCCACGACGCGGATCTGGCCGCCCGCATCCTTGCCGCCGCTGATCCATCGGGCGAATGTCGCCAGCGGATTGCCGATCGGTTGGACGCGTTGCAGCAGACCATCGACTCGAAATTGGTCGAACAGCGACGTCAGATGGTAGCCCACGACGACTGGCTGGTTTCAGTCCAGTCCGCTTTGGCACGGCGGGCATGAGTCAGTCAACCGTCGCCATGACTGGCGGTTTGGAGTCATGACTTTCGGTCTAGTGGTTCTTCCATTCTGGATTTGTGACCAGCGACGACGTGTTTGGCCACTTCACCCTCCCGCTCGCGGGAGGGTCGGAGGCGAGGCACGAGACTCCGGGGAGGGCAGAACCGGAAGCGAATGTCAAAAACGTATGGCTCAGCAACAACCCTCCCCGCGTCGTCACAAGCTCCTCCGCGACCCTCCCGCTCGCGGGAGGGTGAACCAGAGAACGCCTGACATTGATCGCTACATGGACCTCTGCGGAATTGACCTACAAATGCAGGGCAGTTGAACCACTCGTTGGACAGTGCCACTTTCAATCAAAAACACCATGAATTGCAGCGCATTGAGCGCCACGCGGCTCACGCAAAGTGGCGTTTTGCAGTCACACTTGGGCTGTCCGGACCCGATCAGGCGGCGCCCAGCCCCATCGCCCGCCGCCACGCGCTGAACTGGCCGATGTGAAGCATGAAGTGCCCGCCCAGATAGAAGGCGTGCATGGCGCCGATCGTCGGGAACTTTTCCTGCATCCGTTCGTTCGGGTTCGGCTGTTGAAAGACCGCGTCGGGTGTCTGCTGCAGCGTCTGCAACGCCGCGGCGTGACCCTGGCGAAAGGTTTCAACCACCTGTTCCATGCTGGGATAGATGTTGCCGTCCGGGTCGTCCACGCAGCGGGCATCCTTGCTGAAATGCCGCACGAATTCCTCGGTCGGTTCGATCCCGCTGCAATCCCCACCCAGTTCCGAGACGACGCGGGGAGCGTACAGGCTGAGGTGGCCCAGGATGAAACAGGGGTGATTCGATTCGATCACCGTGTTGCCGGCGATCGCGAAGCGTGCGAATTGCCTTTGTGAGACTCCCGCCAGCATCCGGTCGGCATATCCGATTCCCAGTCGTGTCGAAGCGGCGATCACGCTGCCGAGAAAATTCGATGAGTCCGTCACAATGATCTCCAGGATTTCCGGTGGAAGCAGCCCCAACGTCGGGTCGGACGTTTTACAATTTGTCGCGGTGAACGACCACAGGGCGTTACAATGCCTCCCTCCGCTCTCCCTCCTGCACGATGTTCTCTATGCGACACCTGATCGATCTCCGGCACGCGTGGGCTTGCGCCGCGTTCTTGCTGACCGCGGCCACCTGTGTATCCAATGCCACGGCGTTTGAGCCGAACTACGACGAGTCCAAGATTGCTCCCTACAAGCTTCCTGATCCCTTGGTGATGGAAGACGGATCGGCAGTGACCACCCCCGGCCGATGGGAAAACCAGCGGCGCGCGGAACTGTTGGAATTGTTCCGGAAGCACGTTTACGGTTTCTCGCCGGAGCCCTGTCAGATTCGCAGTGAGCGTGTCAGCGAAAAACAAGTCCTGGACGGCAAGGCCACCCGCAGCGAGGTCGACGTCTTTTTCGGATCCGGCGACGATGCGGCGTCGATGAGGTTGCTGATTTACGTGCCGACGTCGGCCGATGGTCCGGTTCCGGCATTCCTGGGGTTGAACTTTCAAGGCAATCACAGCATCGATTCCGACCCGTCGATCCAGTTGAATCCCGGTTGGTTTCGCAATCGCGGCGAAACAACCGACGGCAACCGCACGACCGAGGCGGCCCGCGGCGTCGCGGCGGATCGTTGGCCGGTCGACTTGATCGTCTCGCGAGGATACGGATTGGTCACGATCTATTACGGTGACATCGATCCGGATTTTGATGACGGGTTCAACAATGGCATCCACGGCGCGTTGGGAGATTCACTGACGGGCGTCGAAGACGAGTCGCGCTGGGGCAGCATTGCCGCTTGGGCTTACGGGTTGAGCCGGGCCCTTGATTACCTGCAATCGGACCAGTGTCCTTCGATTGACGGCGACCGTGTGGCCGTCATCGGACATTCGCGTCTGGGAAAGACCTCGCTTTGGGCCGGAGCTTCGGACCCGCGGTTTGCGATGGTGATCAGCAACGATTCGGGGTGCGGCGGTGCCGCGCTTTCGCGGCGCGCCATTGGTGAGACCGTCGGTCGGATCAACACCTCGTTTCCGCATTGGTTCAACGACAAGTTCAACGAGTACAACGAAAACGAATCGGCATTGCCCGTTGATCAGCACGAATTGTTGGCTCTGATCGCGCCGCGTCCCTTGTACGTGGCCAGCGCCACCGAAGATCGGTGGGCGGATCCCAAGGGCGAGTTTCTGTCGGCCGTCCACGCGGATCCGGTGTACCGTTTGCTGGATACCGACGGGATGGGTTCCGATGCCGCACCCGAACAAATGCCGTCGCCCGATCAGCCGATCAACGAGGGCGTGATCGGATATCACCTCCGCACCGGCAAGCATGATTTGACCGAATACGATTGGCGGCAGTATCTTGAGTTTGCCGATCGGCACTTGCGTTCGTCGCGCCCCCGGGAGTGACGTTTCCACTGACACCCAAGGTCGCGTGGCCGTTGGCCGGCGCGACGGGAGGCAACCGGTTCCGTGGGATTCTTTTCCTGTAAGCCAATTGGCTGTTTGGTTGTGTTGGCGTCTCTTGCCGGTCCTTGGGCGCCGGCGTCTGGCCAAGACTTGGCGAAGGCCGACGAAGCGGTGGTATCGGAGGCCGAGCTTCAACGGGCGATCGACTCGCTGCACAGCGATCGATTTTCTGAACGCGAGGCCGGGTATCGGCAACTCGTCCAGGCGGGGGCAACTTCACTGGAACTGCTTGCCCGGGAATGCAACGGTGAAGATCCGGAGATTCGGACGCGCTGCCTGGAAGCCATCTGCGAGGTCGCCAGGAAAGAGGAATCCGTCCAGGCGGCCATGGCGGTCCTGGAGCGGTTGGCTTCCGATCCGTCGTTGCCGATCAACGATCTGGCGCGTCAGCGTTTTGATCGGCTGACGATGACGGACGAAGAACGGGCGGTCGAAGCGTTGAAAGCGGCCGGCGTGCGGTTGCATCTCGATCGCCAGGGGCATGTGCTGTCGGTCAGCATTTCACGGGACCGCGATGTCGATCACCTCCGCCACTTGCCACAGCTGCGGATGGTTCAATTGAGCGGCAACGGGATCACGGACGACTGCATGCAATCCATCTCGGAATTGACGTCGTTGTCATCGCTGTCACTCAGTCGCACCACCGTCAGCGACATCGGATTCAGCCGGCTGGCCGGAATCGCGTCGCTGTCATCATTGATCGTGCGTCAGGAGTCACTGGCAGTCGCTGACGTGAAGCAGATTCAGCGGATTCCGGGGCTGAGGAATTTGTCTTTGGCGGATTCCGTCGGTGACGCCCATCTGGAGTGTCTGGCGGATGCAAAACAATTGGCATCGCTCTCTCTTTCAGATTACCGGCTGACTCCTGAATCACCGAAGACCTTTGCGAAGCTCCAGCAACTCAGGACGCTCCGATTCACGCTTTCCAACGCGACCGATCGACAGCTCGGTCTGTTGGCGAAAATTGAGGTTCCGATCGACATCACGCTGATGAGCGGCGATCTGATTGGTGAATCGGGTTGGCGTTGCTTGCCCCAGGCAAATCTGAAGTCATTGACGTTGATGCGATGTCAATTGAAAGATTCCGACCTCGTCCACGTGGGCAACATCAAGGCGCTGCAATCCTTGAGGATTTACGGAGCACCGATCACCGATGAAGGCCTGCCTCACTTGAAAGGACTGGACGAATTGCAAACGTTGACGTTCTACGACACGCAGGTGACCGAGGAGGGTTTGGAGGCGCTGAAGCCGGAGTTTCCCAAGCTGCGTTATTCAAGATTGCAAAATCGAAGGGCCGTGGCCGTTCCCGCCAAACCACGCGGATAGACCCTTACATCAGGATCGGTTTTCCCAGCTTGCGCCGGACGATCACGAACTGGCCCGCGTGCATCATCGGGTGCGTGGCGATCAGGCTGAAAACGTCCCCGTTGGTGGGGCAGAACGATCGGAAGTCCTCGGGCGCCGGGTCGTCAAAATCAGGTTCGGGGTAATCCTCGAGCGCGGCTAGCAAGGCGGCATGCACCTTGTCGAACAGTTCCAGGTACTCGGCCTTGGTCAGGAAATGATCGGCGTCGTCGCTGCTGCAGGTGGCCTTCGAGTGCGCGTCCGCAAACCCCTCGGGCAATTCGATGCCGCTGCCGGGGGCAACTTTCTCCAGCAGCATCACTTCGGACGCAATCAAGTGTCCGAGCTGCCAGGCCAGGTGGTTGCACCCTTCGCCCGGGCGGACCATCAAGTCCTTGTCGTCCATGTCGCTGATGTAGGTCTTGAGGACCGTTGCGCTCAAGTTGGCGCACTTGCCGAACGCTGCTTTTGCATCCATTGGGACACCGGGGGTAAAGGGGGGTTATCGATCGGCGCGTCGCGCCCGTTCAATGAAATTGTCTGTCGTCGACGTTGACTTCGACTCACCGACTTCGATCAGCAGGTTGCTCGATTCGGGCAGGATATCGATGGAAGCATTGGATTCCAGCAAGGCGTCGACTTCCATGACCTCCAGCAGCGTATCCAGGATTTCGGCGTCCTGCTTGGCGATTTCGTTCAGTTTTTTCCCGACGATGTCCGGGCGTGCCGCGGCGGCCTCGGCCATCTTCTGGGAAACCTTGTAGGCGGTTTCGCTGCGGATCAGCCCGACCCGGTTCTCGCCGTCCTGCTTCATCGCGCTGGTCACCTGCACCAGCCGCTTGACGACCTTCTCGGTGATGTTCTCGACCATTTGCACGTCGGTGAATTCGACCTTGCGAATGTAGACCGACCCCAAGCGGTAACCCCACTTTTCCGAGAGTGGCGAAACGGTCCGCCGCACGGTTCGGCTCAAGCTGTGGCGATCTTCCAGCATCTTTTCCATTTCCAGGTTGCTCAGGGTGGAAATGGTGGAACTGGTCACGTTGGCTTGCAGCGATCCGTCGGGGTTGGCGTTGGTGAACAGGTAGGCGACGGGGTCCCTGACCTGCATTTCGTACCAGATGCCCACGCCCATCGGCGTGCCTTCTTCGGAATTGACCATCTGGCTGCGAAGGTAGTGTTGCCGCAACGCCGTGCTGACTTCGTACTTCTTGCCGAAGAAGGGAATCAGCATCGCGCGGGGGCCGAAGTAGCTGACCGGAAAGTGAAGCCCCGCTTCGTCGATGGTTCCGATCACCTTGCCGAACAGTGTGAAGACCTGAGACTCACACTCGTTGACGCAGGTGTAGATGCCGAACAGGCGGGCAATTCCCAATGCGATCGGGATGATCAGCAGGCCGGCGATGAATGCTGGAATGAACAACATGATCAAACCTCCGAGCGTCGTGAGTTGCGGTCGGCGTGTACCAGTCGGCCCGCCCGTTTGTAAAGTGGGACACGAGCGTTACGCAGGTACGCTCTCAGGCAAGCGGAGCCCCCCTCGTTTTTGATGGTCGCCAGCGTTCCGGCCAGTTCCTGCAGGGGCGCGACTTCGGCCTGGGCATTGTTGGTCGCGATTTCGACCGCCCTGGCGCTCATCGTGATCTGTTGCTCGGCATCGGCTTGGGCGGTACTGATGTCCGCCGCCACCTGGTTGCGGGTGCTGTTGATCGCCGACAGGGCGCGGTCGACTTGAGCCGGCGGGTCGATTTCGGTGATCAGGGCCGCATCCAGCTCGATCCCGTATCGGCCTTGGGTCGAACGACACTGTTCTTCCATGTACTGATTCAGCAGCGGCAAGTTCTTTCGCAGGTCATTGATCGAGACGCCTTCGGAAAGTTCCACGGCGCTGCTACCGGTCGCGACCGGATCGGCTTCGGAGATTTCGTCTTCCGAAAGCAGGCTTTGACCTTTGGGATCGACAAAGTTGGCGATCCGTTCGCGGAGCACGGAGACAAAGTACCCCATCACGTGTTCCAACGGGCTGGCGACACCGAACAGGTAGGCGTACAGATTGTTTTCGCAAATGCGGTATCGGATCTGGCCGTTGACGCCGGTCGTCAAGTTGTCCTTGGTGACCGCTTCGATGGTGTCCTGTCGCTTGGTCGGATCCCAACACAGGTCCACGGCTTGCGTCGCCACGCTGACTTTGTGCACACGTTGCCACGGCAGTTTGAAATACGGGCCCCCGGGCCCGATGACTCGAACTTGCGGGTATTCGTAGCGTTCACGCTCTTCGTGGCTGAGCGTCTGGTCTTCAACGACCGAGGGCGCTGGCGTCGCACCGGCCAGGCGTTCCGCAGCGCCGAAACTGGTCACCACCGCTCGCTGGTCGGGCGAGACGGTGTACAGGCAGCCGAACACGACTTTCCCAGCGATGTACAGCAGCAAGCCAGCTAAGAAACCGACCAGGGGTAACATAGGGATTACTCCAATAAGACAAGGATCAGTGAGGATCGATCCGCGGTGCGGCTCCATTGCAATCGCGGTCGTTCCGCCGGAGACGGGCCGCGGACGTTCGCGTGCAACCCGTGAAAGGTGGAACCCGCAAATCATCGCCTGCGGGTCGTCGTCGCAGCGCAACGGATCGGGCGATTGCCCGTTTTCTTCCTCTAAACGCGAGAGCGCCGAACGACTGCGATGATAACGACGGTCGGCCGATTCCGAGGGCGGAGGGCCGTGGGCAGGGGCACAGAAAGTCACATTTCGGGGTCGCAAAAAAAGCGTCGTGTCCCAAAAAGATCGCTTCCTTCTCGCTTGGAGGACACGCCGCGTTCCTAGTTTCTGCTTGATCCGGATGCGGTATTGCTGTCGTCGCCTCGCGACTCGTCCGGTTGCGCCCGGCCAGATTTTGACGTTCGATGGGCTGATCGGTCCGTTATACTGGCCCGGGCCCGGCGGTCCGACCGACACGACGGGTCCCGCCTGATTTTCTTGGAAGCCGAGTCCGACGGACGCCGCGTGACCAAGACTTCCCGCCCCCGTCCGCGACTTGCCATGCCCGCCGCGCCACCGATCGGAACGTGCTTTCGAGCGATCTTGATGCTGATCACGCTACCGTTGTTGCCCGGGACGGCGGGGGTGAGAGCCGAGCAGGCGAGCGGCTCCGGCGGCGCACCGAGCGTCGCTGACGTCGATCCGGCGGCGGTGGATTTTTTTGAACGCAGAATTCGCCCGGTCTTGGTCGAGCGCTGCTACTCCTGCCATTCGGCCGACGCCGATCCGCTTCAAGGCGGATTGCGAGTCGACGATGCGGCTGCGATGCGAAGCGGCGGAGATTCCGGGGAGGTCATCGCGCCGGGGGACCCCGATTCCAGCTTGATGTTGGCCGCGTTGCGATACGAAGGGATGGAGATGCCGCCCGACGAACCGCTGCCGGACGACGTGATTGAAGATTTTCAAACGTGGATCCGGTCGGGAGCGGCGATGCCGGCGTCTTCCCATGCTGCGCCGACATCCCCCGAGAAAACACCAGGGATCGATTGGGACAGCGCTCGATCGTTCTGGGCCTTCCAGCCACCGACGCGACATGACGTGTCCGAACTGCCTCCGCCCCCGCAGTCGTTTGTCGATTGGGCCAAGGCTCCGCTGGATCGGTTTGTCCTGGCGCGTTTGCAGCAGCACGAATTGCACCCCAACGCGCCGGCTGACAAGCGGGTCTGGTTGCGGCGGGTCACGTTTGATTTGATCGGCCTGCCTCCCAGCCCGTCGGAGGTCCGGTCATTCGTAAGCGATGCTTCGCCGCTGGCCAAGGAACGAGTCGTGGAGCGATTGCTCTCTTCCCCGCAGCATGCCGAGCGTTGGGCACGGTTGTGGTTGGACGTTGCCCGCTACGCCGAGGATCAGGCGCACATCGTGGGCAACAATGATTCATTGACCTATCCAAACGCCTACCTCTATCGCGACTGGGTGATCCGCTCGCTTGCCGAGGATCTGCCCTACGACCAGTTCGTGCAGCGGCAGCTGGCTGCCGACTTGATGTTTCCCGAATCACCGCAGGAACACGTCGCCCTGGGATTCATCGGGCTGGGGCCAAAGTACTATCGCCGCAATGACCTGGAGGTGATGGCCGACGAATGGGAAGACCGCGTCGACACACTGACGCGAGGACTGTTGGGATTGACGGTGGCCTGCGCCCGTTGTCATGACCACAAATATGATCCGATCCCGACCTCCGACTACTACGCCCTGGCCGGCGTGTTTGCCAGCACGGAAATGTACAACCGGCCGTTGGACGAATCCGTCGAGACGAAAAACGGTCAGGCGAAAAAGCCACAGGATGCCGTCCACATCATTCGCGAGGGCAAGCCGCAGGATCTTCAGGTGATGATTCGTGGCGATGCCAAGCGTTTGGGGCAGGAAGTGCCGCGCGGCTTTCTGACGGTGTTGGGCGAAGCGGAGGCGGCGCACTTTGAAAGCGGCAGCGGGCGAAAAGAATTGGCCGAAGCGATCGTCGACGCTGACAACCCGCTGGCCGCCCGCGTGATCGTCAACCGCGTCTGGCACCAGTTGATCGGAACGCCACTGGTCGCGACGCCGAGCAATTTCGGATCGTTGGGGGCCCGGCCGTCGCATCCCCAACTGCTGGACGACCTCGCGGTCCGGTTCATGCAGCACGATTGGTCACTGAAGTGGTTGCAGCGCGAAATCGTTCTGTCCGCGACCTACGGTCAAAACAGCGGAGTGGATCCGGACAAGGCCGCCAAAGATCCGGACAACCGCTTTCTGTGGCGGATGCCGCGTCGCCGGCTGAGCGTGGAAGCGTATCGCGACGCCATCCTGTCGGTTGCCGGCCGGCTGGACCCGGTCATTGGTGGCCGGTCCATCGATCCGTCCGATGTCGATTCGGGTCGCCGGACGGTTTACAGTGAGGTCAGCCGGCTGGATCTGAACCCGCTGCTTGCGCGATTCGACTTCCCCGATCCGAATGCCCACAGCCCGGTCCGTCATGAGACGACTACTCCGCTGCAGAAACTGTTCCTGTTGAACAGTCCGTTTTTGCTGCAGCACAGTCAGGCCTTGGCCGACCGGATCGCCGCGCAGGCTTCGACGCGGAGGGCCAGGATTTCGGTGGCCTACCAATGGCTGTTCGCCCGCCAGCCGGATGAAGAAGAAATGGCCTTGGCCGAAGCCTTTCTGGGTGGCCCCGGTGACGAGCTGTCCGCTGACGACGTGTCCGGCGTGGCAACTTCCGGAAAGCCATCGGAGCCCGATCAACGCTGGGTTCAGCTGGCCCAGGCGTTGTTGATCAGTAACGAAATGTTCATGGTGGATTGATCATGTTGAGTCCTGTTTCTCGTCGTCAATGGTTGCGTCGCAGTGGCGCCGGTTTCGGTGCCGTGGGGTTGCTGTCGGCGTTGGACGCCGGCGGCGTGTTGTCGGCCGCGTCGGCAGAATCGTCCGCCGGCGAAGGACTGCACCACCGGCCGCGTGCCAAGCGGGTGATCTTTCTGTTCATGAACGGCGCTCCGTCGCATGTCGACACCTTCGACCCCAAGCCGATGTTGGCCAAACATGCCGGGGAAACGCCGACCGGCGATGAGATCGCCAAGAAGAATCGAGCATCCGGGTACATGCCGTCGCCCTTCAAGTTTCGAGCGCATGGCGAGAGCGGCGTGGTGATGAGCGAGCTGTTTCCACAGTTGGCCGCGCACGCCGACGATCTGTGCGTCGTCCGCTCGATGCACACTGATGTGCCCAACCATGAGCCCGGGTTGCTGTTGATGCAGTCGGGACACCAGCAGCCGACGCGTCCCTGCATGGGGTCGTGGCTGTCCTATGGTCTGGGTTCGGAGAACGCCAACCTGCCTTCATTTATCGCGCTCTCGCCCGGCTTGCCGGTGGTCGGTCCCCAATTGTGGTCGAACGCGTTTTTGCCCGGACAGCACCAGGGTGTCGAAATCGACACCAATCAGACGCAAGTCGACAAGCTGATTCGCAACGTTCGCAATCCGAATCTTGGGCCCGCGGAGCAACGGCGACAGTTGGATCTGCTGCAGTCAATCAACGACATCCACCGTCGCGCTCGGCCGGGCGAAGCGGCCTTGGAAACGCACATCCGCGCGATGGAATTGGCGTTCGAGATGCAACGCGAGGCTTCCGAAGCGTTTGATTTGGAACGCGAGACGCTCGCGACGCGGGAGGCGTACGGTGATTCGGAATTCGGCCGCAGTTGTCTGCTGGGCCGCCGATTGCTCGAACGTGGCGTGCGCGTGGTGCAAGTTTTCTACGTCAAGAAGAACAGCAAGCAACCTTGGGATACGCACACCAAGAACAACGCGGGGCATGAGAAATTGTGCGCCGATGCCGATCGGGTCACGGCCGCCTTGTTGGCGGACTTGAAAAGTCGTGGCATGCTGGAGGACACCCTGGTGATCTGGGGCGGTGAATTCGGTCGGACTCCCTATGCCCAAGTCGACAAGGACAAGGATCCCAAGAACGCGGGCCGCGATCACCATCACACCGGCTTCTCGATGTGGCTTGCCGGCGGCGGGGTTCGAGGCGGTCAGATGCACGGGGCCACCGATGATTTCGGGATGCACGCGATCGAAAACCGGGTCCACGTTCACGACCTGCACGCGACGGTGTTGCACCTGATGGGGATCGATCACACGCGGTTGACCTATCGCTATTCCGGTCGCGACTTCCGGTTGACCGATGTGCATGGTCGCGTCGTCGACGACTGGTTCGCTTAACCAATCCTCGATCACGGGCCGTCAACCAGGGGCATCCACGGATGCCACCGTCGGCAGGAGGTGGCTACCCCGCATTTCTTCCACGCCCTGGCTCGCGTGGCTACACTTCTCAGGCGGTGGTGGCGCCGCTTTCGCGATCGAGTTGCCTCCCGCGCCCGGGCGCATCCCGTCGGGTGACGAGGGTTCGATCGCGTTCAGCTGGCCCCGAAAACAAGCCCATCTTCCTTCCCACGTTGCCCAGGCTCATGAATTCACGCGTCCTTCCGGCTCTTCTTTTGACTGCTACTTTGGTTGCGGCGGTTGCTTCCACCGCCAGCGCTCAACCCGAAGCAGAACTTGGTTTGACCTCCCAGGATTGGCCCTGGTGGCGTGGTCCTCGACTGGACGGGAGCGCCGACGCGGACCAGGATCCACCGATGCAGTGGGGGCCGGAGGAAGGCATCCTGTGGCAGCGACCCATCCCGGGGCGGGGACACGGGTCGCCGATTGTCGTCGGCGATCACGTCTACCTGCCGACCGCCGACCGCGAACGCCAGGTGCAGTCGGTGCTGTGCCTGTCGCGCGAGACGGGAGAATTGATTTGGGAAACCGTCGTGCACCGTGACGGGTTGATGAAAAAGAATGAGAAGGCATCGCAGGCGTCTTCGACGATGGCTTGTGACGGTGAGCGATTGTTCGTCAACTTTCTGAACGACGGCGCCGTGTTCACCACCGCCTTGGATCGCAAGGGACGCGTGCTTTGGCAACAGAAGGTGTCCGACTACGTGATCCATCAAGGCTACGGATCATCGCCGTTGATCTATCACGACCTGGTGATCGTGGCGGCCGACAACAAGGGCGGCGGAGCGTTGGTCGCCTTCGATCGGGAAACGGGGGAGGTGCGTTGGAAGCAGCAACGCCCCGAGAAGCCCAACTATGCGTCACCGATCGTTGTTCGAGCGAATGGGAAGGATCAGCTGGTGATGACCGGTTGTGAATTGGTGTCCAGCTTTGATCCTGACACGGGCAAGAAACTGTGGGAGATCGAGGGAGCGACGACCGAGTGTGTGACGTCCACGGTGACCGATGGCCAGTTGGTCTACAGCAGTGGCGGTTATCCGCGAAACCATGTTGCCGCGATTCGTGCCGACGGCAGCGGCGAAGTCGCGTGGGAGACGGGCGACCGAGTGTACGTCCCGTCGATGTTGATCCGCGACGGTTACTTGTACGCGGTGATGGATGCGGGCGTCGCCATCTGTTGGGAAGCGGCCACCGGACGCGAACAATGGAAGGCTCGGTTGGGCGGCAACTTCACCGCGTCACCGGTTTTGGTCGGCGATCGGATTTATGCGACGGACGAAGATGGAACGACGACGGTGTTCCGTGCCACCCCGGAAGGCTTTGAACGTCTGGCCCGCAGCCGTCTGGGCGACGACGCTTTCGCCACGCCGACGATCGTCGGCGGCCGCATCTACGCGCGACACGGAGTCATGCGGGACGGCAAACGTCAAGAAGTGTTGTACTGTCTGGGTGGAGACTGAATCCGCCGTGATGTATTGGCAAACAGCCTTCACCCTCCCGCTCGGAGGTCGTGCAGCTTTCCGAGCCGGTAAGAGACGTGCTTTTCTGAAATTCACCCTCCCTCCGGGAGGGTCAAAGGCGAGGCACGAGCCTTTGGGGAGGGTGTCTTCAACAATCCGCTGAAATACAACGACCCCGGACGAGCCCTCCCCGCGTCGTCGCAAGCTCCTCCGCGACCCTCCCGGAGGGAGGGTGAAGCAAAGCTGCACGACCTCCTCGCGGGTGAAGCAAAGCAGGGCAGGTGAACCGGCTAGTCAATCTCGGCCCACCGCGTGTTGATGCCGGGTTTGGTTTCGATGCGATAGCACTTGACGCTCCATCGGGGCGGGATTGGCATGGTCAGGGTGTTGCAGGCGACCCGCGCGTCGGAATGTTGGTGGGCACCGGCGGTCAGATCGAATTTTCGCTGTCCGTCCGCGTCGCAGAGTTCCGCCATGATTTCTCCGGCGCCGCCGTCTTCACATTTGATTTGCCCGGTCATGAAGGCGGTGTGTTGTTTCCGGTTGGTGTACTCGACTTCGAGCACGCGTTCGCCCAGGGCTTGAACTGACATCTTGAATCTCCGGTGAAGGGAAACGAAGGAACAGAGCACGATCATCGTTCCGCCCGGCGGCCGCGGGGGACGCGCCGTGGACAGGCCAGAAAAGTGGGGCGTTGGCCTGGGGATTCCTTTGGTTTTATTGTAGGCCTCGTCGGAGGGGGCGTGCGAGGGTTTCTGGGGAGGTGTCAATCGGCGTCGGCCGATTGGCGTGGCCGATCCGGTCGCGCGTCGCCGACGGCAACAGTCGCTTGATCTATAATGCCCGCCGACCTTCCCATTTCATCCCCCTCAGACGAAATCAGTGCCTCCCATGCTTCATAAACTGACCCTTGCTTTGCTGATCGGATTGATTGCATCTGTCCCGTCCGTCGTTTCGGCCGAAGACGGCTGGAAACCGCTGTTCGATGGAAAAACGCTGGACGGGTTTTCCGTCAAGAGCGGCTACGCAACCTACGGCGTGGAAGACGGGGGCGTGATCGTCGGACGGACGGCCGAAGGCAGCCCCAACAGTTTCCTGTGTACCGATGCGACCTATGGCGATTTCGAATTGAAGTTTGAAGTCAAAGTCGACGACGGTTTGAATTCCGGTGTCCAGATTCGTTCGAAGCTGAAGAATGCTGACGCCAAGAATGCTTACGGCGGTCGCGTGTACGGCCCGCAAGTCGAAATCGAATCGGGGCCCGGCCAAGCGGGTTACATCTACGGAGAAGCGACCGGACGTGGTTGGCTGTCGCCGGAACCCCAGTCGGAAGACAAATCGGTCAACCAACACGATCACTTCAAGAACGGCCAGTGGAACCAGTATCGTGTGGTCGCCAAAGGGCCCAACATCAAGGTCTGGATCAACGGCGAAATGATCGCGGACTTGACCGATGAGGAGATCTACGAGACTCATCCTGAAGGTCTGATCGGTCTGCAGGTCCACGGGATCGGCAAGAAAGCCGGGCCGTACGAAGTCCGTTGGCGCAACTTGGAAATCAAACCGCTCTAGCGGCACAGCGCATTTTCAATCCAAGAGAATGCGAATTGATATGCAATAAGCGGCGAGGCGCTAGCCGCCGGTTGATGCGGAGAAACCCGCGGCGAGTGCTACGCGGCTCCGCTCGGAAGTCGTCCAGCTTTTCGAGTGCGGAAAGGAGGGTGAAACAAAACGGCATGACCTCTGAGTGGGAGCGTGATGTGACTTGGGTAGATGCCAAGTCCCAACGGCGAGACACGAATGGCTGATCGGATCGGCCCCACGGCCCGACCGCCGGGAAAGAATGACGGCACGCAAAGCTGGGAATCGCTGTTGTTCTGTCATTGGCGGTTCGACGCGGCCGTGCTCCGCCCTCTCGTGCCGGAGTCGCTGGAATTGGACCTGTTCGAGGGCCAAGCTTTTGTCGGACTGGTTCCTTTCAAAATGCGCGACATCAAGCCGCCGTGGTTGCCGCAACGCTGGGCCTTCAACTTTTTTGAAACCAACGTTCGCACGTACGTGACGTACCGCGGCGAACCGGGCGTCTACTTTTTTTCGCTGGACGCAAGTTCTCTGCTGGCTGTCTGGGCCGCGCGCATCGGTTGGTCGTTGCCGTACCATCATGCGACCATGACGGGGTCTCAACAGGACCAGGTGCATCGCTACCAGAGTCATCGGCGGGGCGGTCAAGGCAAGCACCGTGTCGCGTTTCGCGTGCAGGATCCGCTGGGCGCCTCCCTGCCGGGAACGCTGGAATACTTTCTGTTGGAACGCTACCTGTTGTTCGTCTTGCGCGGCGGGGCGGTGTACCGTGGCCAAGTGCATCACGCGCCCTACCAGGCTTGGACCGCAGAGGTGTTGGACCTGGAAGAGCAGTTGCTTGCCGCCGCCGGGATGCCTGCGCCGGGTCGCATGCCGGATCTGGTGCACTATTGCCCGGGCGTCGATGTGGAGGTGTTCGCGATCGAACGCGTTGCGAAGAAGGAGGCGTCACGCTGATGATCGATTTTCCGCTGACGCGGCCCTCCTTTGAGCACCAGTTTGGCATCCAGGCTCTGCCGGCGGATGCAACTCCGCTGCAAAGGACTGCGGAATTCGAGGACGAAGTCCGGCTCAAGCGGGAACTGTATCGGACGCACCGCGACCAGGTGTTTGCCGTGCGCCCCGGATCGGAAACGCTGGTCGAGGAGGTTGCCCGCTGGATTCGGTCACAGGCGGACTGGGTCCAGGAGCGGTCGGACGAAGACCCGCAACTGGTCGACGTGGGGCTGCAGATTCAAGAAGACGTGGCGGTCGTCAGCGATGACGCCGCGTCGGGGTTCCCCGTGGTGGCGGGACTGGTCTGTTTTCCTAGCGGTTGGTCGATTCGCGGCAAGCTTGGCCAGTCGATGGCGTCGACCCATGGTCCGGTGGCCGGGTTCGCCGAGCATCTTTTGTCGCGGACGGTGAAGCTGTTGGCTTCGCTGCGGCCATTGAAGACCGTCCACCGGTACAACTGGGGCATCGTCCCGACGGCTGACCTGGCATTGTTACCCGAACGGGCAGCGGAGTTGAATTCCGCCCGCCGACAAGTCGACCGACAGACCGCCGGTCAGCGGTGTTGCTTTCGCGTCGAGTACCAGACACTGACCCGCATGCCTGACAGCGGGGCGATCGTGTTCACCATCCTGACGCGACGCCGTCCGCTGGATCAGCTGACGGCGGATCAGTGTCGGATCATGGCGGGCGTGTTGCGGACGATCCCCGAACCGGTGGCGGATTACAAAGGATTGACGCCGATGATCGGGCCGCTGCGGGAATACTTTGACGCCCGCGGGTAGGACGCGAGACGGCGAGACGAATTGGCCCGGCGAATTGGCCGACGCATCGGGATTCGATCGTCGCGGCCAACCGAGCGCTGAAACGGGGGCGCCCTGAAACGGGAACGGCCTGATCAGTCGCGTTTCTTCAACGCTTTTCGCATCGCTTGGCGTTCGGCGGCTTCGTCGTAGTTCGGGTTCGGTTCGGTCGGGACCGGCGCGTTGGTCGATTCGCGCCACTGACGCAACCGCTGGTGCAATGAATCGCGGATCTCCGGGTGGGTCTCGCTCAGATCATTCGATTCGCCGACGTCCGCTTGCAGGTCGTACAATTCCAGACCGCCGTCTTCGAAGTATTCATGGAGCTTCCATTTGCCCGCGCGGATGATGCTGCACGGCCGGCTGCGGTACAGCACGTCGCGCTGCTGATCGGTCCTGGCGTAGCTTTGCAGGTAGGCCGGGAAGTGCCAAAACAGGGCCCGCTGATCAAACGATTCGGGGGCCGCATCGGGTGACTTCAGCAGCGGAACCAGGCTCTTTCCGTCCCGGATTTGGTCTGGCAATTCGGCGCCGGTCATCTCGCAGAATGTCGGATACAAGTCGACGTTGATCACCGGGACTTCGCAAACGCTCCCCGGCTGAGTCACACCCGGCCAGACGACGAACATCGGTTCGCGAATCCCGCCTTCGTAGTACGTTCCTTTGTAGCCCTTCAACGGGCTCATCGAAGTGGCCGGCCCGTAGCCGCCGTTGTCACTGGTGAAGACGATGATGGTGTTGTCCGACTGGCCAGATTGTTGGAGTGCTTCGACGATTCGCCCCACTCCGGTGTCAACGCTTTCGATCATGGCCGCCATCACCGCGTGATCGTGCAATTCCCCCGGGGGCTTGTCGCGGTACTTGGCGACCAGATCGGGTTCGCCCTGCAGCGGTGTGTGCACCGCGAAGTGAGTCAGGTACAGGAACCAGGGGGCCGGGTCCGATTGATTGATGAACCCGATGGCTTCATCGGTCAAGCGATTGGTCAGGTACTCGTCCTTGGGCGCATCGGCCAGTTCTTCGATCTTGCCGTGGGGCGGGTAGTAACCTTGCGGGGGGCCACCGCTGTGTGTTCCGGCAAAATTGAAATCGAATCCGTACGGCAAGGGATCGTCGCTGAGGTGCCATTTGCCGATCGTTCCGGTCCGGTATCCGGCCTGGTCAACGCATTGGGCCCAGGTGCGGATGTCGGTCCGCAGCGTGTCGGTTCCCGGGATGTGCATCAGTTTGCCGTGCTTGCGGTTGCCGCGCCGCTGCGTCCCGACATTGAAGATTTCGTGGCGCGGCGTGTACTGGCCGGACAGCAAACACGCCCGGGCCGGGGCGCAGTTCGCCGCGGCCGAGTAGGCCTGCGTGAAAACGGTTCCTCTGGCGGCCAAGGCATCCAGGTGGGGAGTTTCGTAGAAGTCGCTCCCCATGAAGCCCGCGTCCCGCCAGCCGAAGTCGTCCAGAAAGATGAACAGAACATTGGGCCGGTCCGCCGCGGTCGCGGTCGAACCGATCAGGACAGCGGCCAGACAGAGGAGTCGGTGGCACAGGGTACGAAAGATTTCGGTGGGCATCGCGCGCCTTTCTAGCAAACGGGGCGTGTTCAGAATGGAGCTGATGATAATGGACCAGCGGGGCGCGGATGGGGATTTCGCCAATCTGCGGCACAGCATGCCGCTAGCGAGAGGGGGCCGCGGGCGAACCTTTGACCAAATTCGCCGCCACTTCCCGGTCCGATTGACGTTCGTCATACTGCTGGACTTTTCCCAATTCCAAGCTCGCGCTCGGTTATCAGGTTCGGCATGTTTGAAGACAAAATCAGCTACTCCGGGGTCACCTTCGACGACGTCCTGCTGGAACCGCGCTACAGCGACGTCGTGCCCAGTGAAGTCGATGTCAGCAGCCAGCTGACCCAGCGAATCCGACTGCAGATCCCCCTGCTGTCCTCTCCGATGGACACCGTCACCGAGGCGGAGATGGCGATCGGACTGGCCAAGGAGGGTGGTCTGGGCATCATTCACAAGAACCTGCCCGCGGATTTGCAGACCATTGAAGTGCTGAAGGTCAAACGGTCGGCCAACGGAATCATCGTCGATCCGGTGACGTTGCCGCCCACCGAGAAGGTGGGGCGAGCCAGTGAGCTGATGGATGAGGCCAACGTCTCCGGAATCCCGATCGTGCACGAGGATCGCACCCTGGCGGGCATCCTGACCCGACGCGACCTGCGTTTCCTGGAAGACCCAGATATCCCAGTTTCTGAGGTCATGACCTGTGAGAATCTGGTGACGGGGACGGGGAATGTAACGCTTGAGGAGGCTGAACGAATTTTAACGGCAAAAAGGGTCGAGAAACTTTTGCTGATTGACGAAGAAAGAAAACTGACGGGACTGATTACGATTCGCGACATCGACATGATGAAGCGGTTCCCCCGAGCGTGCAAAGATTCCCAGGGCAGACTTCGGGTCGGTGCGGCGATCGGAGTGGGTGATCTGGAGCGTGCCGAAGGGCTGATCCGACAGGGCGTGGACCTGTTGGTCGTCGACTCGGCTCACGGCCACAGCCAGAACGTGATCGATACCGTCAAGGAGATCAAAGCGCAATCAAATTGGGACATTGACGTGGTCGCGGGAAACATTGCGACCGCCGAAGGGGCCCAGGCGTTGATCGACGCTGGAGCGGATGCGATCAAGGTCGGAATCGGACCGGGATCGATCTGCACCACGCGGGTGATCAGCGGTGTCGGGGTACCCCAGGTGTCCGCCATTTTGAGAGCCGCTTCGGTCGCCAAAGAGAACAACATACCGATCATCGCTGACGGCGGGATCCGCTTCAGTGGTGACATCACCAAAGCGATTGTCGCCGGAGCGAACACCGTGATGATCGGCAGCCTATTTGCCGGTTTAAGCGAGAGCCCTGGCAAAACGATTCTGTACCAAGGTCGAACTTTCAAGACGTACCGCGGGATGGGATCGATGGGCGCGATGGTCAAAGGCAGCAGTGATCGGTATCGCCAGAAGGGAGTCCAGGCCGGAAAACTGGTCCCCGAAGGCGTTGAAGGCCGCGTGCCTTACAAAGGCCCGCTAAGCGATTACGTCTACCAACTGGTCGGCGGCTTGCGAGCGGGAATGGGTTACTTAGGAACACGGACGATTGACGAGCTCAGACGTGATGGCAGGTTCATTCGCGTCTCCGCAGCGACGGTTAGGGAGAACCATCCGCATGACATTGCGATCACCCAGGAAGCGCCCAATTACAGTCCCGACGTTCAATCGCCGGAAAACAACTGAGTCGAAATTGGCTGTCGGTCGGCGACGCGCCTGGCCGGCCGCCCTCGCGGCTTTGCTGGCTTGCGGAGCGGTCGCCGTTGACCCCGCCGCGGCAATCGCCCAGCAGCCGTCGTCGACCACCCCGCCCGGATGGAATCTGCGTTGGCGTCGCAGTGCCCAGGTCGCTCCAAAGCCGGTGCATGTTCCCGCCGAGGATGTCTTTGCCCGGCCCCCACGGACGGCGTCGCAATCGGTCCCGGTTCAAGCCGCCGCGGTTGCCAGCGCCTCGCAACGTCAGACGCAGCGGGTCGGGGAACGGTCAGCGGTTCACGCGGCGGTTCAACCGGTCGGCTATGCCACGCCGGCCGTTCAAACCGCCAATGCGTTTGAGACCGCCGCTGCGGCTCATCACCGCCGCCAGGGTGCGGTTGCGGTTGATCCCGGCCAGGTCCGTCAGACCGGTCACGAACAGCCCGTCGGCAATTACCACCGGCCCGCAGACGAGTCGATTGCCCAGCCGAACGACTTCTTTAACAACCCGTTTGCAGACACCGCTGGCCGTGGTGCCGCGGCACCGCGGAACGTTGCGCCGCAGAATCACGCCGCGCCGCAGAATGCGGTGCGAGTCGCACAACAGGGAGGCGGTTTTCAGCTGCCGTCGGACTCCCCGCAAACCGGTCCGGCCGGGCAAGCCGCCGAATCGGCCGAGGAACTGCCCTCGAACTTGCTTCGCGGCAACGCCGGGGCTGAACCATCGGCGTTGCCACCGTCGGCAGGGCCAACCGAAGCGGTTCCGCCTTCCGTCGCGCCGACGCAACCGGGGGCAAGGTCGTTGCCCATGCCGCAATCGATTGAGCGTCCGCGAGATGCTGAGAGTCCGCGGGATGCTGACCAGCTTCCGCAACCCGAACTGCCGCAAACGGAGTTGCCTTCAAGCGATGCGGAGCCTTCGATGCGCGACCTGCTTCAGGACAGCAACGACCTTCCGGCCGCCGACGGCAAATCACCAGGCGATCCAGAGATTGATTTTCTTCCTAAGGGCGACGTGACGGATCGTCAAACCGAGTCGCCATCCGACCGCGCTTCGGGCGATCAGCCGCCGTTTAACAATCCCTTCGATCGCAAAGAGCGGGGACGCGAGTTCGAACCTCGCAACGGCCAGGCTGGCGCTGCGGCTCGGGACGGCGGTGCCACGTCGACCATCGCCGCGAACGAACTGACGTGCGACGAGTTCCGCGATCGGATTGCCGATCAAACGATCGACAAACTGACGCTGGATATCAGTCCGCCGTTCCGACCGGACCTGTTTGATCAGGAAGAGTATCGCAAGCAACGAGAGAAGTTTGAGCAGAGCCAGACGGTGCGCAAATGGAGCGACGTGCGAGGACGCCCCATGGCCTCAGGAAAACTGGTCGACCTGGCTTACGAACACGTGATCATCGAGTCCGCCGATGGGAACAAGCAACGATTGCCGGTGGACGATTTGAGCGAAGGCGATTTGGCTTACCTGTCCGAGAGTTGGGGGCTTCCCAAGGAATGCCTGATCGAACAGGTTGCGTTTACCCCGCGATCGTGGACACCACTGACCATGACGTGGAAGGCGTCGAACCTGTGCAGCAAGCCGCGGTACTACGAAGAAGTCAATTTGGAACGCTACGGTCACACCGCGGGTCCCTGGCTGCAGCCGGTCGTTTCATCGGCGCACTTCTTTGCGAACATCGCGGTGACGCCCTACAAAATGGGAATTCACCCGCCCAACGAGTGCCAGTATGCCCTGGGCTACTATCGACCGGGTGACTGTGCCCCGTGGATTGTGCCGCCGGTGCCGATCAGCGCCCGCGGAGCACTCACGCAGGCGGCTGCCATGACCGGTGCGTTCTGGCTGATTCCGTAATTCGGACCGGACTTGATGACCACGTTGACACTTTCGAACATCGACCTGGCGCGGTTGGACAAGCTGGCTTCCGCGATCGTCGCCGGTTTTCCCTCGCGAGCCGTCATCGGTTTGGTGGGGACGCTGGGTGCCGGCAAGACGACCTTCACGCAGGCATTGGCCGCCGCGATGGGCATCGATCCGGAAGACGTCACCAGTCCGACGTTCACGCTGTTGTCCAGCTACGCGGCACGTCTGCCCAGCGGTGAAATCCAGTTGCATCACCTGGACGCCTACCGCATTGGCGACGAAGACGAGTTTCTGGAACTTGGCGTGGAGGAGTTGTTCGAAGCGCCGCGGAGTTGGACCCTGATCGAATGGGCCGACCGAGTGGAATCTGTTCTGCCCACGGAGACGCTTTGGATCACCATGGAAGTCGATCCGGCTGGGGGCGAATCTCCTGCGCGAATCGTCACCTTTGCCAGTGAAGATGCCGTGTGGCGGCCGGCTCTGGAATCGCTGCGCCGCGACGCCCAGTCCTGGGGTGCGGTGGTGCGGTAATGGGAGCCCTGCCCGGACCGTGCCGTGTCCGTCGCCAGGCGGCAGACGTTGAGGCCTTCCCTGTCATGATTCCTGAAGAGATCCGATCCGGCTTGCTGCAGCATCACGGGCTGACGCAGGTGCATCCCTTGGCTGCCGGGATGAGTGGTGCCGAGTTGTACGGCTGCCAGGGGCCGCGTCGGCTGGTGTTGCGGCGTTGGCCAAGCGGGACGAAGCTGGATCGAGTTGCATTGGTTCATCGCGTGATCTCGCAAGCCCAAAAGCACTGTCCCTTGTTGCCGGAGTACCAGCGGGGGCGGGCGGGCGAGACGGTGGTCGTCGACGCGCGGGGTGGCCTTTGGGAATTGGTTGACTGGATGCCGGGCGAACCGCTGTCGTATGCCGCGACCCGCAATCAGGTCGCCGCGGGGGCCGGAGCGATCGCTGCGGTGCACCGTGCGTTGCGGATCCAGGGACAGTCGGAGCAACCGGTCGCTGCGGTGCGTGACCGACAGGTGCGGATCGGTGCTTTGGATGCCGCGTTACCCCGTGCGGTCGCGACGGATCCGCCTCGCCAACTGCCATCGGAGCTTGCCGACACCGTGGTGCGGGCGGCGGCTTGGTTGCGGACGCACTGGGCTATGGTGTCGACATCCCACTCGCGTCGGTTGGAGGCCGTCGGCCGCCAACCCCGGTTGGCTCATTACGTGCTGCGCGATGTGCATCGGGAACACGTGCTGTTTCGACAGGGGCAACCCTCGGGAATTATCGATTTTGACGCCCTTCGCGTCGATTCGCCCGCGACGGATCTGGCCCGTTGGACCGGAAGTTTTGCCGCCTATTGGCAGGATCCGGACGGTACGATCGAGGCGGTGGTGGCGGGTTACGGCGATCAGGAACCATTATTCAATCGCCAACCGCAGGCTGAGTTGCGTACACTGTTAAGAGCCCTGATTGATTCCGCGGGCTGGATCAGTCTGGCAAATTGGGTGGTTTGGTTGGTCGTCGAGGGGCGACAGTTTCCGGACTGGGGCCGCGTCGACGAGAGACTGAAACGCTTGCTGGAGCAGATCCGCTGCACACTTTGAGCGGTGCCTGTCGGCTTTGCCGCCGTTTCCCTCGGTTTCCTTGGGGGGGGGGCGAGCGACGACGGGCCGTTTTGCGACGGCGTTGACCGTTTTCGTCGACCAAAACTAGGCTTGTATCCAATCACGCTTGAGCGAATTGCCGTTCTCCTTCCTTCATTCCCAAGCAGAATCCGATCGCGGACCATCCCGTGAGCCTTCTGAAGATCATGAAATTTCACCCTACTTGTATGCTCGGCCCAACCACCGTTCGGGCGAAATCGCTCTCGGGCACTTTCGCGGCGGTGGCGTTGGTGGTCGGGATGCTGGCCGGTATCGCCGGGCCCCGTCCCGCGTCGGCCCAAGACGCGTTCGACCAAACCGACTTTGGTCAGGCCGATTTCGGTACCGACTTTGGTGCGGGAACCGATGTCTTTGGTGATGTCAACTTTGGCGGGCTGACGGACGCCGCGCAAGAACCGATCACGTGGCAGGCACGTTACTTTGCCGCGGGCGGCACCGGCCAGTTGGAGATGACGGCCCAGGTCGGCAAGTCCTGGCATGTGTATTCGACGACGCAACCGCCGGGCGGTCCTCTGGCAACCCAGTTCTCAATCGTCGCACCCAAAAGTGTCTCCGTTGACGGTCCCTTCCAGCCGGCTGCTCCGCCGGAGAAGAGCGTGTCCGATCTGTACCCGGGAGTCACGATCGAAGAGCACACCGGCAAGGTGCGCTGGACGGCACCGATCACCTTGCCGTCGGACTTCGAAGGTGAAATCAAAGTGGACGTTCGCGCCCTGATGTGCCAAACCGGGGGTTCGTGCATGCCGGCCAATGAAACTCTGACCGCTTCATTTGCCGGGGCACCTGATGCGCAGGCCTCAAGTGATCCTGCCGGTGATCGATCGAAAGAATCAAGCGAGGATTCAAAGTCCGCGACGTCGGTGGTGAATAACGCTGCGGCCCTGCTGACCCAAGACGGATCCAAGTCAACGAGTTTCCGCGATGACGGATACGAGGTTGTTTGGACCGCGGGAGTGTCCGCGTCGATCGCTCCCGGCGGCGAAGGCTACCTGGTGTTTTCGGCCAAGCCGGAAAAGGATTACCACGTCTACCAAGCTGTCACCGACGATTCGGAATCGTCAACCAACTTTATCGTCACCGACAAAGGCGGGTTGCGGGTCGGAGAGCCCCGGACGGATCAGCCGATCGTTTCCAAGTCGCTGTTCCCTTCGATTCCGGGCGTGCCCGATGCGCCGCCGGTGAAGTACCACGTCGGTCCGGTCACTTGGACGGTTCCGATCCAGGTGCCCGAGGGCACCGCGGCGGGCGATTACCCGTTGAACGGATACGTCGCCTACCAGGCCTGTACCGACAGCAGTTGTCTGCAACCCAAGGCGATGAAGTTCACGGCCACAGTGACCGTCTCCGATTCGACAGCGACGACCGCCCGGCCGATTGAGCTGGCGACGGCCAAGTACTCGACCGCGGTCGACTTGGCGGCGGAGACCGACTGGGTGGACGAGTTGAAACCGATCGCGGAACCGGAAACGTCCGGGGAAGCGAATCCGCAGGCGGGCGACGGCACCACCGAGACACCGTCTTCCTCTGGTACGGAAGATTCCGCCGGGGAGGCTCCATCGACAGACGCTGCCGCACCAGACGCGACGGAACCGGATGCGACGGGACCGGCGGTGGACGAAGCGTTGCAGGTTCGGGAGGCCGATTCGACGCCCGGTTCCAGGGCCTCATTGCCGCTCATTCTATTGATGGCCTTCGGTGGCGGCATCATCTTGAACTTGATGCCGTGCGTGCTTCCGGTGGTGGGGCTGAAGATCATGAGCTTCGTCCAGCAGGCGGGCGAGGATCGCAAGCGGATCTTCATGTTGAACTTTGCTTACGTCGCCGGGATTCTGGCCGTGTTCGCCGGACTGACGCTGTTGGCCGTGTTCGCATCGTTCGGCTGGGGCCAGCAATTCACCTACTTCCCCGTCCGCTTGGGGCTGACCGTTTTGATTTTCGCGCTGGCCCTTTCGTACTTGGGCGTTTGGGAATTGCCCACACCCGGTCTGGCTTCTGGCGAAACATCGCACGAGTTGCAACAGCGTGAAGGATTCACCGGGGCATTTTTCACGGGCGCGTTCGCCACGATTCTGGCGACTCCCTGCAGCGGTCCGTTGTTGGGCGTGGTGCTTGGTTACACGATCACGCTGCAACCGATCGAAACAGCGGCCGTGATGATGACGGTCGGTCTGGGGATGTCGTTGCCGTACATCATTTTGGGATTGTTTCCGTCGGCCGTTGGTTTCCTTCCCAAGCCGGGGAACTGGATGGTGACGCTGAAGGAATTCCTGGCATTCTTGTTCCTGGGAACGGTCGCGTTCTTCTTCAACCAATTCGCTGATGCGGACAAGTTGCCGGTGTTTGTCACCTTGATCGGCGTGTGGTTCGGCTGCTGGATCATCGGCAAGGTGCCCCCGTGGGAGTCGGTTCACAAACGACTTCGCGGCTGGACGATCGGGATCGCCAGTGCCGCCGTGATCGGTTGGTTGGCGTTCTCGACGCTTGGCGAGAAACCGGCCCCGCCGACGTTGGGCACGCCCGGAGTGGAATACATCGTCGACAATCATCTGCGTTGGGAAAAGTACGACGAGGCTCGACTAGAAGAACTGCAAGCGTCGGGCACCACCGTGATGTTGGATTTTACCGCCGCCTGGTGCGTCAACTGCATGGTCAACAAAAAGGTCGCGCTGGATACCGAAGCGACCAGCAAGCTGCTCAAGGAACTGGACGGAGTAGCGATGTTGGCGGACTGGACCGACCAGAACCAGCAGATCGAATCCAAGCTCCGCGAATTGGATAGCCGGTCGATTCCCGTCTTGGCGATCTTTCCCGGGCAGAAGCCGGATTCGCCAATCGTGCTCCGCGATCTGGTGTCGCAGACTTCGGTTCTGGAAGCGCTCCAGGAAGCCGGTCCCAGCGTCGCGGCCCGCAAGGTTGCTTCCGGCAGCGCCGGAAACGGTCAACGGCTGACTTCGGCCAGACCGTCCGTCTCCGAATCGACGTCGGAACATTGACCGTTAGATGGCTTCGACCACCGCCATCGATGTCGATGACACCATCGTTGCGATCGCATCTTCGCCCGCGGCGGCGCACCGCGGTGCCGTGCGGATGTCGGGGTCCGATGTGTTGACGATTGCTGGGCGGCTGGGCATCCATCCGGAAAACCAGCGTGGGGCTTCGCGAGTCGAAACGTCGATCGATCTGGGGAGTCCTTTGGGAGTCATCCCGGTGCGTGCCTTGGTATGGCCGACCGGACGAAGCTACACCGGTCAGCCGGCCGTGGAGGTGCACACGTTCGGTTCCCTGCCGATCCTGCAAGCGGTGGTCCGCCGTGCAACCGAGTCGGGCGCCCGTGCGGCGCGGCCGGGGGAATTTACCTTGCGGGCGTTCTTGGCCGGACGTTTGGACCTGACGCAAGCGGAAGCCGTTTTGGGAGTCATCGATGCCGACCACCGCGGGGCGCTCGATCACGCCCTGCGGCAATTGGCGGGTAATCTGTCGCGGCCGCTGGAATTCCTGCGCGGGCAACTGCTGGATTTGCTTGCGGACGTGGAAGCCGGGTTGGACTTCGTCGATGAAGACATTGAATTCATATCGGAGCCCGAGTTGCTTCAGCGGTTGGGGGCCATTCTGTCCGCCGTCAGCGCGTCGCGCGAACAGTTGGCCGGGCGCGGCGGCGGCAAGTCTGAAACGGTGATCGCCCTTCGCGGCCTTCCAAATGCGGGAAAGAGTCGGCTGATCAATGTGCTGGCCGGTCGCGAGGCGGCGATCGTGGCCGACCAGGCGGGGACGACGCGTGACGTCGTGCGGGTCAGCACGCAAATCGCCGGTCACGATGTGGTTCTGGTTGATACGGCCGGTATTGAAGGCGACGCCGATGACGGTTTGTCCGGCGGGGACGATCTGTCCGGCGGGGACGTCTTGCGAGAGTTGTCGCAGCAGGCGCAGCGCCAGGCCGATCGTGCCGGCCGAGACGCCGATGTACGCCTGTGGTGTGTCGACCACAGCCGCGACGATTGGCACCAAACGTTTGCGGCAATGCAGCAGTTGGCAGCCGACCGGCGGGCGTCGGTCCGCGACATTTGGATCGCGACCAAGTGCGACTTGGCCGGTGACGCGCCCGGGGCGGATTGGATCGCGACCAGCGCCGTGACCGGTCGCGGGATATCGGATTTGGTCGAGACTTTGGGGAACCTGTTGTCCGCCCGCGACTCAGCCGAATCGACATCCGTGCTGGGCACGGCGGCCCGCTGTCAAGGCAGCTTGATCGCTGCGGAATCCGCCATCGCGGCGGCGATTGAACATGCAGAGCTCGGCGAAGGCCAGGAGTACGTTGCGTCGGAATTGCGAATCGCGTCGGCATCGCTGGGCGAAGTCACCGGAGCCGTGTACACGGATGATATCCTGGACCGTGTCTTCAGCCGGTTTTGCATCGGCAAGTAGCCAGATTTTCCCTTTCGCTGCGGTCGCCATGAAGTTCGCCTCGACATTTTCCACGCCGTTGGGTCCGCTGTCGGCGGCATGGACGCAGCGGGGTTTGTGGTCGCTGGCCTGGGCGGAATCCGACAGCGATGCCGCCGCGTCGTCGCCGGAGGTGTCGGCGAGCGATGATCGCGCACAGCGTTTGCAACAGCGGCTGGAGACGTACTTCCAGACGGGGCGGGCGGATTTCGGTTCGATCGAGGTAGACGCAGCTGGCTGGACGCCCTTTCAGACACAGGTCTACCGGGAGTGCCGTAAGATCCCTTGCGGACAAACGCTGACGTACAAGGATCTGGCCAGCCGTGCCGGCCGTGCAGCGGCAAGCCGAGCCGTCGGTGCGGCGATGGCGCGAAACCGTCTCTTGATCGTGATCCCTTGTCATCGTGTGATCAGTGTCGGCGGCAAGCTTCGCGGGTTCAGCGCCCCCGGCGGCCTGACGACGAAACGTTTTCTGTTGGATTTGGAAGCGTCATGACGGAGACCCGGTTTGCGTTCGGCCAGAATTGGAGCTCGTTTCTGGACTCGCTTGACCAGGACCGAATCGATCAGGCAACCCGTTCGCTGTGCGAGTTGCTTTGCTTGGGGCGGGGACAGGGTGGTACGGAAGCTTTAGCGTCCGAACGACCGTTGGAGGGAAAGACGTTTCTGGACATCGGCAGCGGCAGCGGGCTGTTTTCGTTGGCAGCCCACCGGTTGGGCGCCGACGTCGTGTCCGTCGACTACGACGCCGACTGTGTTCATTGCACCCAGGACCTGTGTGATCGTTTTGGCCGTGGACGGGATGGCAACACCTGGCGGGTCGTTCGCGGATCCGTCTTGGACCCGTCGTGGATGCAATCGCTGGGGACGTTTGACATCGTTTACAGTTGGGGCGTGTTGCATCACACCGGTCAGATGGCGACCGCCATTCGACACGCGAGTGAACGCGTCGGCGACGGCGGGATCCTGGCCGTGTCGATCTACAACGATCAGGGGGGCGCCAGTCGCCGCTGGTTGACGATCAAGCGGGTCTACCACCGCCTTCCGCGGTTCCTTCGTTCCGCCTGGGTCGTGGCAATCGCCTCCTGGTACGAAACCAAATTTGCGGTGGCGAGATTGTTGCGACTTCGAAATCCGTTGCCGTTTGACGACTGGCGCGCGAAGAAACGCGATCGCGGCATGTCGGCCTGGCATGATTGGGTGGACTGGGTCGGCGGGCTGCCGTTTGAAGTTGCACGACCCGAAGAGGTGATTCTGCCGTTGGTCGATCGTCAGTTCTCGCTGATCAATCTGAAGACCGTCGGAAGCGGCTGGGGTTGCAACGAGTTCGTGTTCCGCAGGGTCGCGCCAAGCCCGCTTCCGCAAGTCACGCCGAGGCCGGCAGCCGCGCCCGGTCAGCCTGGTGCGGATTCGCCAGACGGGTGAGCACGATCGACCGCGTCGGTCAATTCGGCAATGAATCGATCTCGCTCGGCCGGCGAGACCAGGTAGAAACGCGACGCGGTGCTGATCTTGACGCGTCGCAGTGACAGCGCCGGACCGCTGAGCCAACTGCGACTCGGTTCGATGGCGCGGATCTGTTCCAGCGGAACCCGGTTGAACAGGATCCCGCAGCGAATGGTCAGCGAGTCCGAGAGGATCGTGTACCGACAGGGCACCGTGAACATCGCCGTGACCAAAAGCGTCCCCGCCGAAGCCCACATGCAGTAGCCGGCCTCACGGGCTCTGCCTTGCCCCAGCAGCAGAACGGACATCATGATCAGGATCAGTGGTCCGATCAGCAACAGCACCAGCAGCCACCAGTCCACCGCCGACGGGTAGACGGACTTTCGTGGCCGTTTCATCTCTTGGGCGGGCGGATCGTGCGGCGGATCGGAGATCTTGTCATCCGAATTCAGTCCGGCGGCATTCATGCGTTGGTCTCGGGTTCTCCCATTTCCTGCGGCACCTGATCTTCGTCTTCGATCTCATCGGCTTCATTCATCTCTTCGATCGCTTCGGCCATCGCCGCGGCGAAGGCGACGATTTCATCACGTTGGTCGCGGCTGATACTCAGGTGCCGAAAGATCGGCGTTTCGTTCTTTTTCAATTGCCCGTCATCCATCGTCAACACGATGCCGATGGCGGAAAGGTAATCGTTTTCATCGCAAGTGGGACAATCTGCCAATCGCAATTCAACGTAAGAACCCTGTTGGTTGGGCACGATTTGCAACTTCTTCAACGCGTCGACATTGCCGTTGCGAACTTGATCCCAGGCCGGATCGTTGGTCGCGACCGGCAGCACGGCCAATTCTTCGGTTTCGTCGTTCCAGCGATAGCAGTTCTCACAGAACGGACGATCACCGAAGGTCGTTTTGGCGGTCACGTGAGCGGTGATGAAAATCAATCCGGCTTCGATCAGCCACACGATGACGGCACCCCAGCCGGACAGGGCGCCCCCGTTGCGGCCCATCCCCCAGATCCCTTCTTTAAAAATCAGGGTTGCCCAGCCGATGATCATGCGGGGATCAAAACCCTGGATCAACGTCGGGATGAAGGCTTCCTGCAACTCGCCCGCACCGATCACCAGCGCCGGATGAACCGCCCAGGAGGTGTAGTAGGCGATGGCAACGAATCCCAGCGTGGTCAGCGCCACCAGCAGCCGGTTCCGGTATTTCAACTTGTAACACACCGTCCCGGCGATCACTCCCAGACCGGCGCCGAAGAAGAAGGTGACCAATCCCCGCAGCTTGATGAAGGGCAGGTACACCACCGCGGCGGAATAGAGTAGTCCGGCCAGCAATCCCAGTGGGATCAGAATGAACGCGGCCATGACCAGGGAGGCGGGCGGAACCTTGCCGCTGTGGCGATACAGTGCTGGAGTGTTCATGAGAGCATGGGGCGTGGAGAAGAATTGGCGTGAACCCGACGGAGAAGTATTGCTCACGAACGCGGACCCGACCTTGTCGCGGAGCCTCCCGGCCCCAATTGCCCGCCGATCGCGACAGAAATCAATATAGCCTTGACGGTCGGTCGGCTGTGCCGCGGCGAACGGCACCGGGATCAGCCGCTTTCAATGCTCGTGACCGTCCGCGGGCAATCCGGACGAGCGGCGGATCTCATTCAATCGTCGCAACGCGATCTGCGGGAGCGTCACGCTGACGATGGCCGCCAGGGTGAGCGACACCGCCGAAGATGCCCAGCGGTACCGATCCGAGCCGCCGGGGGAAGTGGCCAGTGAAGCGGCGTGGATGTAGAGGAATTGGGGGAACACGGCGACCGTGGCGGCTGCCAGGTAGGGCAGAAAGCGGGCCCGGGCGGCGCCCATCGAGTAGCTGATGACGGTGGTCGGCAGCGGCGAGAGCCGGGCCAGCAGGTGCAAACCGAATCCGGCATCACGTGCCAATCGGCTGATCGCTTGGCGCCACGACAACAGGGACTGGTCCGGAAGGAGTTCCATCGCTGCCGAGGACGTCGGAGGATCCGGGTTACCCGCCAGGTAGACCCGGCCGATGGCGTAGTTCAGGCTGGCGGCGGTGACCGCGGTCAGCAACATCAGGGGGCATCCCAGAACCGTGCCGAACAAAGCACCGGCGGTCAAGCTGACCATGGTCTTGGGCATCATCAGGGACATCGCCGCGACGCCCGCCAACCAGAAGAAAAACGGCGCCCAGTCGCCGGTTGTCTCCAGCCTTTCCGACAGGCCGCCCAGCCGAAACCCCAGCAAGTAAAAGATCAAACCGACCGTCACCAGGGCCGCTGGCAGCCAGATCCGACGCCCCAGCCGAGGTCGGCCGGGACGGGAAGGATCCGACGGGAGATCCGCTTCGGCATTCAAGGTGCGTTCCGAGCCTGTCTGCGAAATCATGCCAAGTCATCGAAAAGGGGGCGTCGATTGTCCCTGCAAGTCAACTTGTCCCCGCCAGTCGACTTGTCAAATCACTCCCGCCGCAACGCCCACGCTGGCCGACGACGGCGACGGCGAAGACGACGGCGGGATGCGAGCGAGCTGGAGGCCAAGCTTTTCACGCGTGAAATCCCGATCGAGCTTGCCACCCGCCCGAGCCAACAGGCATAGTACCAGAATGCCCTCGATCTCAAAAATCTTTCGCCTCCATGCCGATCGCATCCAGACGCATCGAAGTTTGGGGACCTGTCGTCAAGACGCGTCGCCGAGCCGTTGTTGGCCCCGGTCCAATCTGTTTCGCAATCCGTTTGGCGAATTGACCCGAGCCGAACGTGCCGAGTTGGCCGTGGTGGATTTGGAACCGATTCTGGCAGCCATCACGCAACGGCCGTCCTGCGGCCCGGCGCAATTCCTTCCCCGCACGGCGGTGCAGTGGGTCGGTGATTGTGGCCGCGGCAAGACGACCCGCATGTTGGCCATCCAACGCGCCTTTCCCACGGCTTGCTATGTTTATTTGCCTGAAGACCAGCCGTGCCCGTCGATTCCGCAAGGGGAGCCGTTGTTGATTGACGAAGCCCAACGTCTACCCCGCCGGGTGCGAAAGGATCTGCTGGCGACCGGGGTGACGCTGGTGTTGGCAACGCATCGAGACCTCACCAGGCCGCTCAGGCGTGCCGGCTACCAGGTCTTCACCCAACGGATCGGTTTGACACTCGGACCGTCTGAACTCGCGGAGATGCTGAACCGACGCATCCTCGCGTCGCGTCGCGACCCACAGCTCCCCGTCCCGAGAATCTCTTTACGTGACGCGGCCGAATTGATCCGTCGGTTCGGAACGGACGTGCGTGCCATCGAAGGCTACCTGTACGACACCGTGCAATCCCAAGTGAATGACCATGGCGAAATGCGATTTATCGATTGATCTGGACGATCCAGACAAGGTGTACGTTGGCGGAGACAAGATCACCGGGACGGTGCATGTCATTGCCGACGCCGACGTCCATTGCAAAGGCCTGGAGGTGCAATCGACTTGGCGGACGCACGGCCGCGGAAACATCGCCCAGGGCAACCACGACACCGTCACCGTGTTTCAAGGCGAATGGTCAGCCGGACAGCGCGAGTCCTACCGATTCGAGTTGCGGGTGCCCTATTGGCCACCCAGTTATCACGGCAACTACATCAACCTGGATCACTACGTTGATGCCAGGGCGAAGATCCCTTGGGCGTTTGATCCGAAAGCGTCGGCGGAATACATGATGCGGCCGACCGACGCGCCGCCGGCCGACCAAATCGCAACCAAGAATCAAGCCAACGGTTGCGTCGGTTTCGGACTGCTGGGGTTGGTCGGAGCCATCATGCTGTTCGGATGTGGGGGCGCCTTCGTCGCGTTGGTCGCCAACCCATTCGTGGCGGTCTTCATCGGATTGTTTCTGGTTCCGATTGCGGCGTTCCTGACCGCCAGGTACCTGTTGCCCAAATGGTTGCTGGGCAACGTGACCTGCGAACTGAAGGACACCCAGTTGTCTCCCGGCGACACCCTTCGGGCCCGCCTGGAATTCGAGCCGCGTCGGGGGACCGCAATCAATTCAATCTCCGCCACCCTGACCGGTTCGGAGGTCTGCGTCAGTGGCAGCGGCAGCAATCGCACCACGCACCGCAATGTGTTTTTTGAGGAACGTCATCAACTGGAGGGTGCCACCACGCTGCAGGCCGGCCAGGCGAAGCAATTCGATTTGGCACTGCCGATTCCCGCCGACGTGCCCTACTCCTTCGATCTGAACGACAACGATTTGAATTGGGAACTGGAACTTCGCGTCGATATTCCTCGTTGGCCCGACTGGCACCAGAAGCTGAAATTCCAGGTCGTTCCGGACGGGAGTCGGCCCAAAACGGAATCGCCAGCCCCACACGCGATGCCGGACGCTCAAGCGACCGCCGCGACCCCCGACGACGAAATCACCTTTGTCGAAACCGCGTCTCATCTGTGGCAACTGCGCGATGACGGCGAACAAGTCAACGTGCTGGTGGATGCCGTCACCGGATTGACGTTTGACATGGAAGCGATCGTCGAACGTCGGTTGCTCTACAGCGGCAGCGAAGACCCGCACGTTTACCGGGACGGCTATGCCGTCTGGGCCCATCACACCGATCCCCCCTTGCCGCTGGTGCTTTACGTGCCCCACGAATTGGCCGACGAGTTTGAACAGGCCGGTCGGGAACCCTGGCGGTTTCGTGGCACGATTGTGGGTTGGGATGACGATCACCGCCGCTTGCAGATCAAGGTCCTGACGCACTGACGGTCGCACGGGAGGGCCGGCGGCTGCGGAACGCGCCCCGCCCGGAATCCCCCGCGCCGCAGAAACCCGGCGAAGCACGCCGACCCGAAGAAACCCGGCGAATCTCGCCGGGCCGAGGACGCACCACGGACCGCCGCTAGGAAACCGGCAGCAGAAGGAATAGACTTCTGGCCGTTTCATCCGAGCGATCCTCGACGCCACATTCCGTCATGCCGTCTCCCCGTGTTTTGGTTCTCCGTGCCCCCGGCACCAATTGTGATGAAGAAACCTCGCATGCTTTCCAGCGGGCCGGTGCCACGGCCGAGCGGGTCCACGTCAATCGCTTGATTGACAACCCGGCGTTGAAAGACCGGTATCAGATTCTGTGTCTGCCGGGCGGCTTCAGCTATGGAGACGACATCGCTGCCGGCCGGATCCTGGCAACGCGGATGCGGAAGCACCTGGCCGAGTTGCTGGACGTGTTCGTCCACGGCAATGCGGACCGCCTGGTCCTGGGAATTTGCAACGGAATGCAGGTCCTGATGCGATTGGGTGTGCTAACCGAGGGGGTCGCTTCGGCGGGAAACGAGCAACCGGCCACGTTGACGTGGAACAATCACGGCCGGTTCGAAGACCGCTGGGTTCACTTGGCCTGTGACCAGACGCCTTGCGTCTTTCTGCGCGGCATCCGGCACATGTACTTGCCGATGGCTCACGCGGAGGGAAAGTTCGTGGCCCGCAGCCCGGAAGTCCTGGATGAGCTGAAGTCCGCCGGGCGGTTGTGTCTGCGGTACACGTCCGACGAGGCGTCCGGGGTCGAAGACCAGGTGCTGGACTTTCCCGCCAACCCCAATGGCGCGGATGCCAACGTGGCCGGAGTCTGCGACGCGACCGGACGGGTGTTCGGATTGATGCCGCACCCGGAACGCCACATCGATCCCACGCAGCATCCGTTTTGGACCCGACGTCCGACGCAACCCGAGGACGGCGACGGGCTGGCGATGTTTAGAAATGCGGTCGACTATTTTCAGTGACCGGCGGCTTCACCCGACCAAGTGAAGGCGTGGGACGTTCGTGACTCGCCATGTGAGCTGAACGCGGGGAGAGAGGTCACGCTGCAAATCAGCTCCACCTTCGCAGCGGCTCCGTCGGGCCAGGGCGCGTCTAACAATTTGCGTCATTTAACGACTATAGCCGTCAGACGGGTGCCAAAGGTGCATCGTCCACGCTCTGGCGAGCGTGGCGACATACTGTCACCGTCCAGCTAGTCGCCGAAATGAACCGCGCAGGCATCGTTTTCGCAGCCTGACGCACCGTCCCGCTTGCCGGCCAGTTTGTAGCGCCGCTTGGCGACCTGTCCGTACATCCAACGCCACAGCCGCGCGGTTCCCGGCACGTGCAGCACCGGGGCGGCCGGCCACAGGAGGGGTAAACGCCGGCTGAGATACCGAACGGCATCCGCCCCGCCGTGTCGCCCGCCATGCTGGTCGATCACGTACATCTGCTCCATCAGCTGGTCATGTGTCAGGTCGGGATAGCGTTCCCGGACCCGCGGATCGTGCAGCGACAGAAACGACAGGCGGCCGCCGCAGCAGTCCAACCGGCGCAGATTCCGAACCTGAGCGGTGCAAAAGTTGCAATCACCGTCAAAAATGACCACATCGGCCTGTGGCTGCTGGCTCGGATCGGGCAGGCCGGCGTCGATTTTGTTGCCGTCGGCCGGACTCGCGAGTGTTGGAATGGCTTGCTGAGGCATGAAATCACGCAAAAACGGGTGGTTTGGAGCCAAAACACGCTGCCGATCGTGCGGTTCCGGCTCGTATACTGAATCATAGCCCGACCCCGAACTTAGGCTACCGTAATGAACCGTATTGAATCGCAAGTAAAAACCGCACGTCGCCGACTGATTTTGGGCACGTTCGGACGCTCGTTGTGCATCGCACTGTTTGTGGCACTGATTGTGGCGAGCATCGCGTGTGCCATTCCCGGTCTTTTCGTGCTGGAGGTTGACTCGTCGTTTTGGAACCGGGCTTGGATCTTCGGATCCCTCGCCGCCGCGGTGTTGATCGCGTTGGGGTACTCTTTGCTGACCGCCCCCAGCCCCCAGCGGGTGGCGTTGGAGGTGGACAAGCGATTCGGGCTGCAGGAGCGGCTGAGCAATTCGTTGAGCATGTCGGCGACGGATCGCGAAAGCGATTTTGGAATCGCGGTGGTCGAAGATGCGGATCGCCGCGCCGACAAAATCAGAATCGCCGACAAGTTTCAATTTCATCTGAACAAGCTCGGTTGGCTGCCGCTTTCGGTCACGCCCATCCTGGCCATCGTGGTGCTGCTGGTGGAACCGGCCCGTCCGACCGACGCGAGCAGCGAAACCAAGATTGATCCGGCGGTTGCGGCTCAGGTCCAGCGCGCGGCCCTGCAGCTGAAGAAGCGGATCGAGCAGCAGCGTCGCAATGCCGATGCCAAAGGTCTTGAGGAAGCGCGCGACCTGTTCGAGAAGATGGAGACGGATCTGAATAAGATCACTGAAAAGAAGAATATCGATCGCAAGGAGGCGATGATCGCGCTGAATGACCTGAAGAAGCAATTGGAGGAACGGCGGGAACAGCTCGGGTCCTCCGATCAGATGCGAAAGGCCATGGCCCAGATGCAGTCCTTGCAAGCCGGGCCCGCCGAAGAAGCGGCCAAGTCCATTGCCAAAGGTGATTTCGGAAAGGCGTCCCAAGTCGTCAAAGAACTGGCCAGCAAGTTGCGCGACGGAAAGATGAGCGATCAAGAAAAGGAGCAACTGAAAAAACAGGTTGAGCAGTTGAAGGATCAGCTGCAGAAAGCCATCGACGCTCAAAAACAAAAGCAAGAACAGCTGAAGGAAAAGATCGAGCAGGCGAAACGCGAAGGTCGCTCGCAGGACGCCGCCAAGATGCAGCAGCAGCTCAACCAGATGCAGCAGCAGTCGAAACAACAAATGCAGCAGATGCAGCAGATGGCTGATCAGCTGGGCCAGGCGGCGCAAGCGATGCAAAGCGGTGATTCCCAGCAGGCCGCCAACTCGTTGCAAGAAATGGCGGACCAGCTGGGTGACATGCAGCAGGAAATGAGTGAGCTTCAGGATCTGGAATCCGCCATGAATGACCTGTCGCAATCCAAGCAGCAGATGCGCTGCCAGTCCTGTGGCGGAGCCGGCTGCCAACAGTGCCAGGGGATGGGCATGGGACAAGGCGACAAACCGGGTAACGGGATGGGCGAGGGAAACGGACAGGGAGATCGCCCCGAAGAAGAAACCGACACCAACACCTACGAAACCCAAGTGCGCGGCAAGGTCCGTAAAGGCAAGGCGGTCATCTCCGGTTTCGCCGACGGGCCCAACCGAAAAGGAATCAGCCGCGAAGACGTGAAACGCGCGATCGAAAGTTCCTTCAGCGAAGAAAGCGATCCGTTGGAGAACCAGACGCTGCCTCGCAACGAGCAGGAACACGTCCGGGACTACTTCAACAAACTGCGTTCCGGGGATTGATCTGTTTTGGCCCAGCGGCCAAGACCCTGTTCCCCGTTGCCTGTTTCCCGTTGTCCACCGTTTGTCGGGTCCGCCACCGCCATCTCGGTCGTGGCGATTCGATCGGATCGTGCCTTGCCAAACACCGTCTTGAAGCTGCCACGATCGATCTACATTCATGTCCCGTTCTGCCGGCACCGATGTGGATACTGCAACTTCAGCGTGGTGGCCGATCGCGATGACTTGATGCAGCGTTATCTGGCGGCCATCACGCGGGAATTGATCGAGATTCCCGAGGAGCTCAAATCGGCGCCTTTGCATACCGTGTTCATCGGCGGCGGAACTCCCACCCATCTGCCGCCGGAACCATTGAATCGCTTGCTGACGGTCGTCCGCGAACAGTTCGATCTGAGTGAATTGCGGGAATGGACGTTGGAGGCGAATCCGGAGGACATCAACGACGAGAAGCTGATGTTGATGTCTGCCCACGGCGTCAACCGCGTCAGTCTGGGCGTGCAATCGTTCTCCGATGCCAAACTGGATGTGTTGCAACGGGGGCATCGGGGAGAGACCGCAACGGAGATCGTTCGGCAGGTGGCTGCCAGGATCGCCAACGTGTCGATCGACTTGATCTTCGCGGCGCCCGGTGAATCGCTCGGCGGCTGGCAGCGGGACCTGCGAATCGCGACGTCGCTACCGGTTCGGCACGTCTCCACCTACGCACTGACGTTCGAAAAGGGGACCTCGTTTTGGACCAGGAAGAGTCGCGGAGACCTGGTTGGTGTGGAGGAATCCCTGGAAGTGACGATGTACGATTCGGCGCGGGCGATCTTGGCCGAGGCGGGGTTCTCACAGTACGAGATTTCGAATTTCGCCCGTCCGGGAGATCGCTGCCGGCACAATCTGGCGTACTGGCAAGGAGACCCCTGGTTAGCCGTTGGCCCGGGGGCCGCTGCCTTTGTCAATCAGACCCGCACCGTCAACCACCGCAGCACCACGACCTATCTGAAACGCATGGAGCGGGGTCAGAGCCCGGTGGTCGAGAGTGAACCGATCACGGCCGAGCAGCACGCCCGAGAAATAGCCGCCTTCGGCGTCCGTCTGATTGAGGGAGTCGACTTGCATTCGGTTCAACAACAAACCGGCGTCGACCTTCGGGAGCTTTGCCGCGACGCGTTGCGGCAGCTTCGCGTTCAAGGCTTGATTGCCGAATCCGGAGCTCACGTCAAATTGACGGAGCGTGGCATCCACTTTGCCGACACCGTCGCGGCGGCGTTCCTCTGAACAGCCGGTCGGCAGTGGGAACTCGGCTCAACGCATCCCGGCCAACTCCGAGGCCCGACGCACGCGCGCGATGCCGATCATGTAGGCCGCCGTCCGCAGGGAAACGTTTTTCTCCTGGGCGGTCTGCCACACGTGTTCGAAGGCTTCTGACAAGGTGCGGTCCAGTTCTTGACGGACGCGGTCCAGCGTCCAGCGATAGTGTTGGCGGTTTTGCACCCATTCGAAATAGCTGACCGTGACGCCGCCGGCATTGGCAAGGATGTCGGGCAACACGGTCACGCCGCGCTCGTGCAGCGCGTGGTCGGCCATCGGATGCACCGGACCGTTGGCACCTTCGATGATCGCCTTGGCGGAAATGTTGTCGACATTGCGTTCCGTGATGACGCCACCCACGGCGGCGGGGATCAACACATCGACGTCCGGAAGGGACAGCAACGCGTCGACCGGCAGCACTTCGCACTCGGCGAACCCTTCCAACAGCCCGTACGAGTGACGCAGCGTGTGGTGCAGCACCGCATTGATGTCCAAGCCTTCCTCGCGATAGTACGTTCCGGTCGTGTCGCTGACGGCGATCACCGGAAACTGGGCCTCGGACAGGAATTTTGCCGCATGCGATCCGACGTTCCCGAAACCCTGGATTGCGACACGCGTTTTCTCCGCTTTCATCCCCAATCGTTTGGCAACTTTGACGGTCAAAGAGCCGACGCCGCGGCCGGTGGCTTCCTCGCGCCCCTTGGCCCCGTATTCTTCCACCGGTTTTCCGGTGATCACCGCGGGATTGAACCCGTGATACTTTTCCCACTGATTCCGAAACCAGGCCATCACGCGGTGGTCCGTCCCCATGTCCGGGGCGGGTATATCGGTGTCGGGTCCGACGATGTCATGAATCTGGTCGACGAAGGCTCGTGTCAGCCGTTCGACTTCGGGCAGCGACAGGGACCGCGGATCCACGCCGATCCCGCCCTTGGCACCGCCATAGGGCAGATTGACCACGGCGGTTTTCCAAGTCATCAAGCTTGCCAACGAACGTGTTTCGTCCAAGTCGACTTCGGGGTGGTAACGCAGACCGCCTTTCATCGGACCGCGGCTGCTGTCGTGTTGGACGCGAAATCCGACGAAGTTTGCCAGCGAACCGTCGTCGCGCCGCATCGAAACCTGGACCTGAATTTCTCGCTGCGGCATCAGCATGGATTCGCGGAGCGATTCATCCAGGTCCAATAATTCCGCAGCGGAGTTGAAAAACAGCCGCGTGGCCTCAAAAGCTTTCATCGGTTGATTCTGTCGCTCAAAGGGAGGAATCGTCATCGCTTGAGTGTACCCGCTGGTCTGCCTGCGGGCTCCTTGATGTTCTCGTGTCGGGATGTCCTTAGAGGTTCACGCCATTGTCACCGATCTTCAAGCGGCTCGCGGGGGGCGTGACGCGTTTGGCGGCTGGCATGCCGTGGATCGTCTCGCAATCGCGATCAGGGACTCGAGTCGGTCCGGCGACGGGGGAGCTACCTGGCGAAGCCATGGCTGATCCGGATTGGCGAGTCGCTGCCGGATCCGATGATCCAAATCGAACGCGTCCGCATCGGCTAGCTGCAACGTATCGGCGATTTCGATTTCGGCCAACCAGGCCGCCTCCGAGCAAGAAAGCCCCGAGATTTCGCATCGCAGATTGGCTTCCATCTGCCGCTGGCGCAACCAACGCTTGTCAATCCAGCCCGTTGCCAGATGGTCGGCAAGTTTCCTTGACGGGCACTGCAAGAAGTCGCCGATCGTGTTGACTCCGATCGTTTCCAGGCGACGGGCGATGGCGGGACCGAGTGAAGAAAGGCAACGGATCGAATCCTTCTTGCTCAGCCCGCCTTCAGTTCGACGCGCCGGTGCGGCAGGGCGTTCCGAACTCGCTACCGTGTCGTGCTGCCCGAGATGCTGTGGGCCGATGGACGCATCAAGGATTCGCCGCGCGTTGGCGTCTTGTCGCAACTTGGCCTTTCGTTGCTGCTCGTCGCGGTACACCGCGATGACGCGACGTTTGATATCGACCTCCGCGGGAAGGCACCGATCCAGATGGCCCGTTCTCAGGTACTCGTCGGTGACGGCCCGGATCAGCCGCCTGCGACGCCAATACGCTACCCGGTTTTTCAGCAGGTGGATGGGGCATCCGGCAATCGTTCCGGCAAGGGTGATGCGGTGGCCGCAAGATGGAAGTGGCCTGCGGAGGTTGGCTTCGGCATCACCCGCGGCGCGTTCGAGGATTCTTGCCCAACCGCTGATCGCCAACCCGAAGAGTTCCGCCAACACCCGCAGCGAGACCGGATCCAGACCTGCTGTCGGATTCTCGAACACACGCAGCAACCGATATCGTTCACTCAAGAGGTCAAAATGTTGACCGGCCCGCTTGGCGCCGTGAAGCATCATTCCGGTCAGCCAATCCGTCTGGTGAATGGTTGGCATGACCATCCTGGATGGATCGGTTTGCCAACAGCCCAGAATCTGGTCGTAGGCCTGTTCGATGCTCCATTCCAACGGCCCGTGAACCAGATTCTCGCGTTCGCTGCAGGCGGTGTGCAACGGTTGGAAAACGTCGGTGAAGTAGTGCGACAGGACGCCGGCGGAATAGGCCGCCTGGGCGAAGTTCTGCGATCGCAAATGCTGCTGCAGACGAAAGTACCAGTGGCGGGCGACCCGCGGGGCGGCGCCCCAGCATCCTTCGCGAACGTGGATCACGTGGTTGTGGTAATCGCGGAAACGGATGTCCGGATCAATCGCTCCCCGCAAATACTGGGCATGGTGGACCAGGAGCCAGGATGCCAGCCGCGTTCCTCCGGCCGTCGCCACCAGCGGCAATGCATCGATCGCGAATCGCTGATGAGTCTGGACGCACCGCGTTCGGCGAACGATCCGGTGCAATGTGCTCGTTCGGAATGCGGGGGTTGGGCGAGACATGGAATGACGATGCTGGTGGGCGCGAAGCAACGCCCTCGTGTCGGGGAAGGCTCGTCGATCACGCGCGGGTGTGGCTACCGTCGCCAGACGGTGGCAAGGCTGCGAACTGCCATGTCGCCTTTTACTTCGCAAAAGTCGCTTGGTTGAACGCAGCTTTCACGGAGGCAGAAACGTTAGGACGCCCGACGCATCGAAGGAGGTTCGTTGGCTGCCTGGGCCCGCCGCGCCGGTCGCATGCGGGGCCGCGTTGTCGGACGGATGTCCTGGGTGACGGTCTGACGGACATGGACATCCATCTGCGGAAACGGAATCCCGATTCCCGCCCGGTCCAGTTGGCGTTTCACTTCCCCGGTCAAGCATTCCTGCATCGGCCAGTAATCCGTGCCGGCGACCCACAGCCGCACTTTCCATTGCACCGCACTGTCACCCAGTCCCGCCAGGACGACCGCGCTTCCTCGGCCTTCACCAGGAATCATTTGGTCGGCAAAACAGTCCACCGCCCGTTGCAGTGCTTCGCGAGTCTGGTCCAAGTCGGCCGCGTACTCCACACCCACCAGCACTTCGGCGCGGCGGTGGGCGTGGTAGCTGATGTTCTCGATGGTGCTGCTTGAAATACTGCTGTTGGGGATGATCAATCGGCGGTTGTCCGGCGTGTCCAGCGTGGTGGTGAATAAATCGATTTCATTGACCTTGCCCGCAATGCCAGCCACGTTGACCATGTCCCCCACCTTGAAGGGGCGAAAGACAATCATCAAAACTCCGGCCGCAAAATTGCTAAGCGTTCCTTGAAAAGCTAGGCCGATTGCAAAGCCGGCCGCGGCGATCAATGCCGCCAGGCCACCCAGCGGGGCACCCAATTTGCTGGCGACCGAGGCGACCAGGCCTCCCATGACCGTGTAGAAAATCACGGTGCCGCAGAAGCGACCCAGCGTTTCGTCGATGCGGTTGCGGATCGGGCGGCTGATGACCCGCGACAGGTAGTTGGCCACAAAGTAGCCGATAAACAAAACGGCCAATCCGACCGACGCCCACAGCAGGGCGGGAAGGACCGACTGGTGCAAGAATAAATCAATGCTCGCGAAGTCGCCGTCCATCACCGCCGTGATGGCCTCGTCCACCGAGATGCCCTGAATGTTTTCCGGTGCCGCGTCGTTCGCATCCACCGTTTGGCTGTCCGTCAACATTTGAATCGTCCCTGATAAGCACCCCGGTCGCCTCGGAGACCTCCTGCTATACGTGTTTCCCGCGCCCGCCGTAAAGATGGTTTGGTCGAAAAGTCGATGGCGTACTGCGGCCACCGAGGTCACGAGATGGATGGCCGGGCAAGTGTTGATAGCAACCGAGATGTGACCGATGGGATGCCCGCCAGGCACCGGCGATTCCGCCCAGCCAGGCAACGCCACTTTCAATCAATCACACCGTGATTTGCGGTGCAATGAGCGGCAAGACGCTCGCCGCCGGTTGGTGCGAGCAAACCCGCGACTAGCGCCACGCGGCTAGCGCGAAGTACCGCTGTCCTGCTAGGGCAACGTGACGTCGCGCGGGGCCTCTTCGTGGTCGCCCCAGTCGTCCGGCAGATTTTGCTTGGTCTGTCTCAGAATGCTCAAGATGGCCGCCCGGTCCTGAGAGCTCAGGTGCGCGTATTCTGGCGAAGCGTCTCGCTCGGTCAGCACGTCGAGCAGCCGTTGGTAGACCCTTTGCTGCAAGTCCTGGTCAAGCGAATCGAATGCGTCGGAATAGATCAGGTAACTGCAGGGATAGCGAAACATGCGCCGGGTCAAATCGAAATCACGCAGGGATCGCCCCTCGGAATCGGTCGGACCGCGTGCGGCGAACTCCGCTGCAAAGGCGTTGGAGCCTTGAACCGGCTCTTCCAAAGGAGCTTCATCGACGAACAGCAAGTAATCGACGACCCATTTGGAGGCTTCATCCAAGACTTGATCCAGCGTTTCTCGCGAGGACGTTTCCGGCGAATCCTCCGCAAGCGGCTCACCTTCCCCGGAAGAAAAGTCCCCGTGACGGGCGCGGCGAACGGCGAAGTTGGCCCGCGTCAGTTGATTGTGCATTTGGGTTTGATGCTCCATCACCATCAACGCCACGACGTCGCTGTGGGGAGTCGGCCAAGCGCTGATTTCAAGCCGTTCAGACAACGTCGAAGGATTCGGGGATCCGGTCGGGATCAGCCGGTCGCCTTCCAAAAAGGCATTGCCAAGGTGCTTCGCACTGCCCAGGTCACCCGTGACGTACCAACCGCCCCAGCGTTGAGAAATCGGGCTGGTGTGTCCGGTGACAAAGTGATCCAACAGCAAATTGATCTTTCCGGAGTCGCGCGTCATCACGCTGCGAACGGTATGACCCGGAATCCGATCCATGTCCGTGGGCAACTGGTGACACGCCAGGCACCGATCGTTCTCTCGTCGCGTCCTGGCACCTCGAGGCGACATTTGAACCGTGTAAAAAGCGGCACCCAGGTGTGGGTCCGCTGTCGAGATCTCCAGCAGCGAACTGCCACGCACCCAGCCGACGTAGACGTCGTCGTTGAAGTAGATCGCCCGCGGGTTTGCCGGCGAAATCCGGCCGGACTGCAAGCTGGTTTTTGAATAGACCAACGCTTGCGATGACAGAGGGATGTCAAGCGACCGAAGGATCGACCGCAGAGAGCCGAAGCCCGGTTCGTAGTTCAGGACCACCTCGCCGCGATCCAATTTCGCGAACAATTCCGATACCGGATTCTCGCCGGGCGTTTCGCGATACCGGATCGGCGGATCATGCAGGTTCGTTTGGGCACACACGGCACTGATACCGGCCACCCAGATCCACGCGATCGAAAACGTGATCCACGCGGATTTTGGCAGGCGTTTGGGCAGGTGCAGGACGGACATGCAGGGTTTCCGCGAAAGGGTGGCAATGGGGCGTGAACTTGAATCCAATGATTTCTGCCGGTCGCGATCCGCCAGGATGGTCGGCGATGATGTCGTTTTCAAAAAAGCCTGCAGTATCGTCAATCCCGGGATCGGGGGGCCAACCGGCACGGAAGGAATCACGGGCGCCGAGTTGACGTCAGTCTTCACGGCTGGCCCACAGTCGCACGTCCCCTTTCAGTCCGCTGGTGACCAATGCGTTCCCGTCGGCGGTTGCGTCGACGGAAAACACCTGATGCCGGTGTCCCAGCAGTCCGGTCCGCAGATCGCCGCTGAGTGCGTCCCAAATGTAGAGCGATCGGTCACGACCGACCGAGGCGAAAGCGGCGCTGCCGGGGATGGCCACCACCATATTCAGGTGACCGATGTGGGCTTTTGATCGCCAGCGTTCTTTCCCTGACTTGCTGTCAAAGCAAGCGATGTCGCCATCTCGCAACCCCACCGCCAAGGCGTCCGATTGAAACGCCAGGGAAACCGGGAGGTCGTCGAAGGTCAACGCCTTCGCACGCCATTGCCCGGAATCGGTTTCGAAGAATCGGACGTGCCCCTCATCCCAGGCCACCGCTACCACGGAATCGTCATGGCTGAAGCAAACATCGCGGATCACACCATCCGATGGGGGCGCCGTGATCGTGGTGCGGTTCGAAAGCAAAGGTTCCTGATCGGGATCCATGTCGTACATCAGTAAGGTGGTTGCGTTCTTTGCAATCAGCAGACGATCGCCGGCATTGGAAAACGCGATTTGAACGGGGTATCCGGCACCGACTTGGATCGAACGCAATGGGGTACCGGAAGCATCCAACACATCCACCTGCCCGTTGGGACGGTGGATTGCGATCAATGCGGCCGTTTGCGAGCAGGCGATTTCGGCAACGCCGGCATCCGACGGTGGTTCCAGCGGACGGATCGCCCGTTTGTCCAGATCCATCCATTGAACCGAACCGTCGGTGCCGGAGGCCACGAAGACGCGATCCGAAACGACCCGAACCGTTCGAACCGGACGCCCCAGGTTCATCACATATGACGACCGGAAATCGGAACTGTCGATCGCCGCGATCATTCCGTTCCTGGATCCGACGACAAGCGTTCGCCCATCTTTGGAGACGGCGAGCCGGCCGCCCGCTCGGTCGTGCGTGGAAATCATATTTCGCTGCGAGAACTCTTCGGTGTCGAAGAACACCGTTTCACCACCGCTGGTCAGCAGTGCAATGATGGGACTGTCGTCCAGGAAATCCAGGTCGGTGATCCAGCCGTAGTCCGTGTCCGATTCTTGCCGTCGGCTTCCCGTTTTGGTGTCAAAGATCGCTAGCATTCCGCTGTAGGAACCGGTCACGAACTGGGATGCGTCGGCACGCATCGCGACCGCTTCCACGCGCTGGCCAGCTTCGATGGTGCAAATCTTGGCCCTGGTATCCACCTCCCAGGCTCGGATCATGCCACCGCTTCCGACGACCACCAGGGTCGCACCGTCGGCGGACACGGCCAAGCAGACCAAGCCGTCTTTTCCAGTGGGGATTTCGCTGATCAGTTTGAAATCCTTGGTGTCCCAAACACGGACCGCCCCCGTGTCGGCCGCCGAGAACAGACGGCGGCCGTCTTGCGAATACACCAGGCGGCTGACGCCGCGTCCGTGTTGGATCACGCGAGGGGGGCGCTGGGCGTCTCCGACAGCGTCCCACACGTAGACGCTGCCGTCTTTCGATCCGGCGGCCAGCTGGTTGTCGCGCGGAGAAACGGCGGCCGCTTGCCAGCGACCAATCCTGGCCGGGATTTCACGGAGAACCTTCCCCGTTTCCGTTTCCCAGATTCGCAGGTTGCGATCGTCGCCGACCGATGCGTACCAATCGCCTTCACGCGACATCGCCACGTCGTGGATCAGGTTTCCGTGCTGAGCGGTCGGCTTGAATCGCCGCAATTGCGAGTCCAAGTAATACCATTCAAAAGCGCGAAGGTGCGCGAGCTCCGGCGTGAGAAACTCATCCAGGGAGGATCGGGCCGTGGTGATGTCACCGCGTCCGAGGTAATAGGTGGCCAACGCCATTCGCGACGCGTAGAGCGCCCGTCTGGCCTTTTCCGCCTGCTGCGTGGCTTGCCACCAGAAGGTCGTGGTGCTAGCCAGGCCGATGATCAGGCTGGCGAACAGCAGGGCCGCCAAGCCACTGACCATTCGGTTTCGCGTGCACCACCGCCAAGCGTATTCCAGGCTGGAAACCGGTCGTGCCTCGATCGGTTCGCCGCGTGTGTAACGATCCAGCTCAGCGATGAATTCTCCGGCGCTTTCATAGCGGCGGGCGGGAGAACGCTGCAAACACTTCAGGCAGATGGTTTCCAGGTCGCGTGGCACCGAGGGCAGCAAGCGGCGAAGCGGCGCGGGATCTTCATTGACCTTGTCGTGTAGCACCGCTTGGACATTGCCTCGGTAGGGCCGCTCGCCCGTCAGCATTTCGTACATCATCACGCCCAAGGCATACAGGTCGGCACGTCGGTCGACTTGATCGCTGTCGCCGCTGGCCTGCTCGGGAGCCATGTACATCACCGTTCCGATGATTCGACCTCGCGATGAAATCGATTCGTCGATGTCGATCCGCTTGGCCAAGCCGAAGTCCGTGACCAGTGGCGTCCCGGCATCGTCGACCAGCACGTTTCCGGGCTTCATGTCACGATGCACGATGTTGTGTTCGTGTGCGTGTTGCAAGCCTTTGGCGATGCCACGCAACAGTTCTACGGATTGGGCGATCGGCGGCGTGCCCTTGGAAAGTAGGGCACGCAGGTCCATGCCCTTGATGTATTCACAAACAATGTAGACCTGGCCGGCGGACTCCCCGACCTGATGGATGCTGACAATGTTCGGGTGTTGCAGCTTGGCCGCGGTTTTGGCTTCGCGAATCAAGTTGCCCATGTCAGGCCGTTTGAACGACGGCAGCTTCAGGGCGATTTGTCGATCCAGTTGCAGGTCTTCGGCCAGCCAGACCGTTCCAAAACCGCCCTTGCCCAACATCTGGATCAGACGAAAGTGGGCGAATTCGTCGGAGGTCAGCGATTCAGCCTGCGTTGGGAACTGAGCCTGCGTGGGGAACTCCAAGCCGTCAATTTGATCCAGCGAAAGATAGGCGCCGCAGTCCGGGCAGGTGCGGACCTGTTTGGTCACGCTACGATCTTCCGGGTCGTCGACGGAGATCACGGTCTCTTCGTCGGCGATGGTGCGTTTGCAATTAGGACAGACGGAGCTCATCCCATGTCTCTTGGGCGGCCAGGGCGAATCCGATGCGGCGTTTTGAGTTGCCCCCGGTCGATGTCGCCATGATGACCGAATCTTCGTGGCGGTGGGGGACATCTCGCGAGTGGTTTGCGGGGAATTGGCTGAATCCCTCAATGGATCCGGCGGACGGTTGCATGCGGACGGGGAAGTCCGCGGTCAAGGCTGGATCGTGCCGTGGGTTCAAGCCACAATGGGAAGCGTGTTGTGTCGCTCTTGAATTCGGGACCGCCGGATGACGAACCCTAGTGCTGGCCCGCCTGACGAAAGTCGACCTGCTGCCCCAAGCGACCGGTTCGGCATCGCGCGGTTGATGCTGATGGTGGCTGGGATTGCGATCGCCTTTGGAGTGCTGGGCCCGATCTTGGAGGCAGGTGGCAATTCGGACGACAACGACCCGATTTCGGCCATTCCCTTGTGGTTGCGATGGATCATCACCGTGTTGGGAGGCGTCTCGTTGGTGGGCGTTCCCATCTTGCTGTTGCAACGCTGCAAAGGTGGCGGGCGATTCGGTCCCGGAAAGTCCGCCTGGTTTGCCCAGGGGATGTCTTCCTGGTTGCTGTGGCCGCCGATCGTCGCCTGGCGTGTGATGGGAAAGTCGGAAATGCCTTGGAGCAGCGTGTGTTGGCTATGGGGCACGCCCCTGATGGGCTTGTATGTGACCACGTCGTTGTTGATCGGCGGCCGACTCCGCCGCCGCCGCCGCGGGGCGAAGCGTCAATGGAGTGAACAATTTGGTCTGGTTTTGGCCTGCCTTTGGGCCTGCACCGGGCTGTACTTGGTCGCGTTGCTGTATTCCATCGATCTGTTTCGCAAACGCTAACGACGCGGGGGCGCTGAATTGGTGCTATCGCTCCCGACGACGTTGACGCCGCTCACGCAGTCGGTCCCGCAGGGATTGGTCGGGACGCTCGCGGTCTCCGGCGTTCTCCAGTAATCCGCCAACGATTTCCAGCACCGATTCGGCGGCCTGCTGTGCCGAGGGGTCGAGGCTGTTCGTGTCGGGGTCGGGCGTTTCGGAAGTGGACGCTTCGGCAGTGGACGCGTCGTCGGCACCGTCGCCCGCTGCAATCCCGCTGAAGCCTTTCAGCAACGAATCCAATCGTGAGGTCCATCCGTCTTCCGGAGCGAACTCGATTTGCGGCTCCTGAACGGTTCCTCGGACTTGCACCAGCAGCGGCTTCTCGACCAGAAACTTTGTCAAACGGGATTTTCCCAACAACACTCCGGGCAACTTGACGGACAACTCCAAGTCCAGTGTCTCATCGACGCCGACCGAACCGTGCGAGGTGATGGCCAGCGATGAGTCCTGGTACGGCATCAGAAACGTCAGCCCCTGGTGGTGGACGCGACCGTTGTGGACGTCAAACGTGACCGCCGTTTGCTCGGAAACCGTGAGCGTCTTGGGTAACTCGACCGAGCCCAGTCGTGATACCAATCCGAACAGTTTTTCCGTCAACGGATTGTTGAAGCCGACCGTCACGTCCAGCAAGCGGATCTCCCCGGCGATCTCCATCGCTTCCTTCCGTTGCTGCTCATCCATCGGTCCGATGGGCACCTGGAATCGGTCCAGTGTGAACGACAAACGGCCCTGCACATCGACGCCGTCGGCCAACATGGGAGCAATCAACTGCAGTCCCCGATCACAGAGGTCTGGAGTCAGTGGGAATTGGTCCAACAGCGTGACCGGTTCGATTCGGACCAGCGATCCGCTGGGACCCTGGTCCAGATGCAGCGATACATCCAGATGCTTCAGGTCGATCGACGGCTCGGGGCGGCTCACGTCTCGGACGGTGATTCCCGCGTCGCGAATCACCGACGTCAACTGCGGGAATTGATTCGGATGGGGCCGATTTTCGGGCGGATCCGTCTTGGATTCCGCAGCGGTTTCGATGCCCGTCACCACGTCGATCTGCGGATGATCAAAGGTAAACGTCCCCAGGTCCGTTCGATGAAACACCATCGAAAGCCAGGACTTTTCCGACGTGATCGATTCGATCGCGACGTCTGCCGAGCCGTTCGACGCTTTCAGTGACAACCCGTCAATCCAGACGGGGCTGGCGTAGCCGAATGACGCCGCATTGGTCGTCGCGACGATCTTGTCACCACCGATGATGGTGTTGATCAAGCGGTCACGCAGCGGCGTGTTCGCGATCAGCCAGGGGGCGATGCCCAGCATCAGCAGCCCGATCACCGAGACCAGAGCAATCAGACGCCAAGCTTTGCGAAAGCGTCGCGGCTTAACATCTTTGTCCGGGGGATGTTTTGACATGCCAATTCCGGTTTCGCTGTGTGAAAGTGGCGGGGCGCTGGACGCACGAAGCCTCAGACGCCGTCGTCAAACGAGCGTTGTCGGGGCGGTTTCGCCAACGCGGCGCGGCGGTGAACGTATTTCAACTGTCCTGTGGCGGTCGGCCGGTCACTTCCATGTCCGAACCGCCGCATTCTATCACGGTGGCTGCACATTCGTCTCATCCTTCCAGTCGGCACTCCTTGCGATAACTCTGCCTCCCTGGCAGCGGGGCAAACATGAGGGAAGCAAAACGTCGTCAGTTTGATGGAACACCGGTCGAAGTTTGGATTCGTGACCGGTTTTTCTTGATCGAATGCCGAAGGCACCGTTAGACTTTCCCGCCCGGAGCTTGGTGTCTGCAATCGGAGCCTAGCACCGTGACGTCGAAGCACTGTGACGCCAAAGCACCGTGACGCCAAAGCTTGATCGCCGCTTCAGGCCATTGCCCCTGGCGATGATTCCTGGGCGATCATCCTCATCAACCGTCCCCGCGGATTGGCGTCCGGCTTCCCGACTCCCTTTTCCTCTTCGCTTATCGATTCTTTCCGACTCGTTCGGTCGGCCCGCCGCTGATCGACGGAACGCTGTTTGACGGAACCCGGTTCTGCCAGAGCGCGATGTCGTTCATAGCCGACGTTTACCGCGACCGAACTCCCAGGGAGGATTCTTACTGTACGGAGATAGTGCCGTTTCTACTTTTAGCGACTTTTCACACCGGACGTCTCATCACCCCCTTCTCCTTCTCCTCTTCCGCCATGATTTGTGGTCCGCGATCCGTCGGCTGGCAACGTCCGGCTGGGCGGGGGCGGTCGCCGCTCGGCAAGTCTGGACCGGCTTACTGGTTCTGATCGGCGTCCTGAACGGTGGGTCCGCGTTCGCGCAGCACGCTGCGGGGCGACTGCCATCGCGGGGCGTTGACCTGGATGGCAACGTTCACCTGTTCGGTGAGAACGACCAGTGCCGCGCGTTGGTATTTGCCTTTCTTTCGACGAAGTGTCCGATCAGCAACAGCTACGTGCCGTTGCTCAATGACGTTTCATCACGGTTTCATCGCCAGGGAGTCCGGGTGTATGGAGTGATCTCCGATCCGTCGGTGACGCGACAAGAGGCACGGGAGCATCGGCGCCAGTTTCACGTTGCTTTCCCCGTGTTGTTTGACGGATCGGGTGGATTGCGGCGGACGCTGTCGCCGACTCACACGCCGCATGCGATCGTGTTGGATCGATCTGGAGAGCAACTGTATAGCGGTGCTCTTGATGACCATTACGTCAAGCTGGGCCGGAAGAAAGAAACGGCGACGGAGGATTACCTGGTCGATGCATTGGAGGCGGTTCTGGCCGGCCGAATCGTTGAAGTGCCGAAAACAAAGCCGATCGGATGTTTGTTGGAGGCCCCGCCCAATAAGGCAGCCTCGGGGGACGTGACGTTCTCGCGCGACATCGCTCCGATCGTCCACGCCCATTGCAGTGGTTGTCATCATCCCGACGGTTCGGGGCCGTTCGCACTGTTGACTTACGAGGATGTCAGTGCGCATGCGCGTCAAATCCTGGAGGTGACGCATTCGCGGTTCATGCCGCCCTGGAAACCCTCCACTCGCTTACCGCGATTTCGCGACGAGCAGCGGTTGTGCGATCAGGATCTGGAACTGCTGGAGTCCTGGGTCCGGTCTGGAAAGCCGGAGGGAAATCCGGAAGACCTTCCTGTGCTGCCGGAACCCTCTCGGGGCTGGCGACTCGGTAAGCCGGATTTGGTTTTGGAGATGAAGGATGTGTTCAATGTCCCAGCCAGCGGCCCCGACCTGCGTCAGTACTTTGTTCTTCCCACGGGGCTGACGGAGAACCGATTGGTCAGCGCGATTGACTTTCAGCCGGGCACCCCCAATGCGATCCATCACGCAAGTTTCTTTTTGGACACCCAGGGGAACGGGCGGAAATTGGATCAAGCAGACCCGGGGCCCGGCTACGGCGGGTTCGGCGGTCCGCAGTTTCAACCGCAGGGAACGCTGACCAGTTGGTTTCCCGGCATGCGTGCGCGACGACTTCCCGAGGGGATGGGGCGACTGATTCCGCGCGGCAGCGATTTGGTCGCCGAAGTTCATTACGTCAGCACCGGCAAACCGGAACAGGATCGGTCCAAAATCGGGCTGTACTTTGCGCCACGATCGGCACGTCAGGTGGTGACCGAAGTGCAGGTAGGAAGTTTGCACTTGGAGATCCCCGCCGGAGCCGAACGCCACAAGGAAACGGCCCTGTACACCTTGCCCGTGGACACCACGTTGTTGGATGTCGTGCCTCACATGCACGTCCTGGGCCGGGAAATGAAAGTGCGAGCGAAGCGGCCTGACGGCAAGATCGTTCCGTTGCTGTGGATCAAGGATTGGGATTTCAATTGGCAGGGTCAATATGCCTACGACCAACCGGTGGAATTGCCCAAGGGGTCTCGAATCCTGGTTGAAGCGTGGTACGACAATTCATCCGGGAATCCGTTGAACCCGAACACACCGCCCAAAACGGTTCATTGGGGCAGCGACTCGACGGACGAGATGTTGATCTGCCATTTTCAGTGCACCTGCGAATCGATGCAGGACCTTAAAGAGCTGAACGAGGATCAGCAGCGTTATGTCGCTGCGGAAGTCAGTCGTCGACCTGTGCAGCGTTGACACCGCGACTCTACGTCCGCCGCACCGGGCTCGGATGGTTTTTATCGAAGCACCGATCGCCGCGCTCGACCGAGCGTGACGACGAACTTTGATGAACCCACCATCGCCGAACCATGGCTTTGCCGCCCACTGTCCGCTTTGGCGAGCGTGGCGACTTCAAGGTGAGGCTGTCGAGCGACAGCTGGGGACCGGCTGAAAGGCCTCAACCGCACACCCTCGCCTCGGTTCGACGCATCGACACTTCGGCAGATTGAGACCTGAATCTCGACCGGTCGAATCTTCAGCGGCTGTGGCCCGGGCTTTCAGAACGAGCGGTGGAGCAACCGGGAGAAATGCCGTTTTCAACGGTGGACGCGGCACCGTTTTTGCGTTGAATTCTGCGGACCTGTTTTCGGCGATGAAATCGGGCGTGTCGGGGACATTCCGGTGCGACTTTTGTGCACTGACGCACATCACCGTTGGGTGTGCGGCTGGATCCAGCGTGGAACCGAGATGGGCGATGCGTCGCGGCCCGTTCTTCGAGGCTTACCGGGATGAAAACCCAGAATGCTCCTTTGGCCGAAGATTTGATGAATCGGAACGTGCAAGCGGTCCAGGAGGAGACACCGTTGGCCGACGTCGTGACCTTTTTGCTCCAACATCGGATCTCCAACGCGCCGGTCGTGCGCAGCGAGAATGGGCAACCCATATTGTTGGGGTTTCTGTCCGAAGCCGACTGTTTGGAACAGATGAGCAACGAGCTGTTCTACGGCAACCCGAGTCCTTCCTTGACGGCACGCACGATGATGCAACGGCACCCGGTGTGTGTCTGCCCCAAAACCGATTTGTTCACGCTGGCATCCATCTTCACCAGTCACAAACTGCGTCACTTTCCGGTTGTGGAGGAAGGAGTCCTGGTCGGGATCGTGGGCCGCAGAGACGTTTTAAAAGCGATGGATCGATACTATCGCGATTGGGTGCAGGAGCAGGATCGGCCGCACCATCCGATCGACGTCCACGAGATTATGAACATGCGTTTCTTGGTTGATTCGTCGCGGCATTAAGGAGAGCATCATGATTCTTTCCATCCATGATCACCTGACTCATTTTCGAGACGATCGTCAATTCGTCCCCTGTCGAGAACCGGCGCCGACCAACGCGTTGCCCGGGACCCCGGAGAAGCTGGAGGTGCTCAAGGCGCGTCTGGAAGCCGGAGAGCACCTGCATCATCAAGATGACCCCAAGCATCCGGTCATCAGCCCGCCGGTCGTTGACTCCCAGTTGAATCACCGACGGATCAAACGCTGGTGTCTGTGAAGTCGTTCGGCGGTATCCCGTGCCGTTCCTTTTTTCGCACCGGACTGCCGCCGAATCACCTGCTCGGCTTGGCTACCGAGTTGAGTTCAGTGGCGGGAACCGTGTAGGAGGTCATGAGGGCGTCGGAAGTTCGATGCAGCAACGTCTGGCGTCCATCGTTGCCCCGCTGCTTCAATGCCACGACGTAGCGGACTCCCGGCTCAACCTGTAACTCGTAAACGCCCGAAGCATTGGTCGTGGATTCGCCTCGCAGCCCCGTCGTGATCCAGGGAGGTGACCGCTTGGGCACGTCGATGGATTCGTAGATCACCACCTCCACATCGCTGGCCGGTTGGCCATCGCGGGTCAGCTTGCCGGTGACGGCGACCGGACGTTGCAAGACGATCTCAATGGGTTGCTGGGTCGATTCGGGGACATCCGGGGAAATCTTTGTCCGACCGGTCAGCGTGACACCATCGACCACCCGCGTCGCTTTCACGAAGGCCGTCACCCCTTCGACCTCTTTTACTTTCAAGGCTGCGCGTCCTTGTTCGTCGGTTGAAACGGAGTCTGAAAAAGATTCCGGCATCACGATGTCGTCGCTGAGCCAATGGTGGTACCACGCCTTCACCATCGCGTTGGCGACGGCTTTTTGGTCAGCGTCCCGGACAACGACTTTCAGTGGCGGGATCGGATCAATCTTGAAATCGGGGACCGTGATTGCGTCCACGTTCTCCGGGATCTTGACGTCGGTGGCGTACCGCAGGTCATGGTCGATTTTGTATCCCAACAAACCCTGACCCGCCGCGATCACTTTGGTGTCGACTCTCGGAATCACCATCGACCACTGGCCCGCATCGTTGGTCGATGTGAACCAATTCGACTGCAATGGTTTGGGATATTCGATCGCCGCACAGTAAATTCGGACGTTGTTGATCGGTTCTCCGTTTTCAGCGCCGACGACGCGACCACTTAGCCGAACGCCGGCTTTGCCGCGCAGTGTGAGCACCGATCCAGCGGTCAGAGTATCCACCGTGAACCGCGCGGTGATCCGTGGCATCGGTCGGTCTCGGGCTGGTCCCGTCGCGAATCCAATTTGTTTGGGTGTGCCGGCGGCAAGTTGTGAAATCCGTTCTTCGGTCGTCTTCCAGGTCGCAATCCCGTCTTTGTCGGTCACAAACCGATCGCGACTGGACCTCGGATGGATCACCACGTCGGGAACAGGCTGTTCGTTCTCGTCCAGCACCTTGAACGTGATCTCAACCGGTTTGCCAGCGGCGGGCTGGGATTTCACAAACGGATCGTTTGGATCGTTCGAGTTGGAAAACGGATCGCGCTGTTGTGCCCGAGCGGCAACACTTGCACAGGTCCAGACAAGCAGGACCAACAAAAGTCTCCAGGTTCGATTCATCGCACCGCCATCGCCTGAGGAGTTAGAAAGAAGAGAGCCCGCAACCGCGTGTTTCGTACCGGCGGTGGTTTCGCAGCAGGCCGAGATTGAGGGCACTCCTTGTCCGAACACGCCTGATGATAGATCACCCCGCGACGGACCGGCAAGTAAAACAGCGGAGATGCCGATCACTTTTGCTCGGGCGATCCGGTGGACGTCTCGCCGGCGACTTCTGGCTGAGCCATTTCGGGGGCCAGCTTCGGCCGCAGCACGATCCATTGGTCGACCCATTGGGCCGCGAGTGGCGTCGATGCTTTCGCTTTCGGAGCATCGCTTGCGGTCGCCCCGAGCGCTGCCAGTGGCATGTCCGGGAACAGGGTCTTCATCCAATCCTCGTCGATGGCCGGCAGATCGACGCTTTTCAGATCTGGCAGACCAAATAACGACGCATGGATCCAGAGTTCAGTGTCGGACGGATCGAGTTGCTCCAGTGGGCAGCTGGGGGCGTCCTCGCGATCGTCAAGGAAGGCCAAGCGAAGACAATTCTCACTGGTTGAAAGGTGAAGGGTGGGAGAGTCCAGCGAGTTCAACAGATAGCTGAGAAAGGGACGAGATTGAATCCTGTGATTCAGCTTTTCGATGCGTTCATCCAGCGAATGATTGATGTGATCGAGAATCTGTTGTCGCGTGAGTCGATCGACGATCGCGGTCGCCGTGGGCTTTTGTTGACAGTAACGCTTGTTGGCAATTCTTCGCACCAATGCCCCTCGCAAGCCGGGAAGGCTCGAATCGACCCGGATCAGGTTCAGCGTGGTGTCACTGCGAATCGACCCCGGCCGCGTGATGAATTGGCCCTGGTCAAACCGGATGACTTTGGCAACGGTCCAGTTCACAACCGCTTGGCTGTGAATGATGGCCGGTCCGTTGCGGCCGACGGTTCGTGAGCGTGTCGTTCCGCGGACCTGGATTTGAAAGACACCATCGTCGATGTCGTGCTTCGTTTCGACGTCGGCATGCCCCGTCGTCACCGCGGTGCCCCGTGAATGCGTTCCCAAGATGCAACGATCGACAGGCGTTTGGCGGTCGATGTCTCGCGCAAAGATTTTTTGCAGCAGATCCTCGGAAATTCGCAACACCATGGTCGCACGAAGCGCTTCGGGAACCGGCGCATCGACTTCAGCAGCTGGCTGATCTTGGCCGAACGTGGTGCTGGGATTCGTCAGGGACAAGCACGTTGCAGCGACGAGGACGGGCAGGGATAAGAAGTGACAGGACACGCGGTGCCAGGGAACCATCGTTGAGAACTCAAAGCGGATCAGGAATGCTGGGGCATTAAAAGCGGGGAGAGCGATGCGTTGAAAGACGCGCAGGCGGAACCAGGGACTCCATCGGTCTCCACCGCCGGCAGCGGCATCGCGGCAGGTGCAAACGGCGGACCAAGTCCGCCGTCGGCGAACCGCCCGCGCGCCGGCCAATCCGCCGACGCTCACGCTGCGGGGCAACGATTTGGCGGCGGATCCGCTGAAAAAGCAGCGGTTTTTTGGTGCGGTCAACTAAGATGGCGGCATCGACGATGGGTCCCGAATCGAACTTTCAGAGAAGCTTCTGCGCCATGGCAGATTTCCAACCAGCCTCGGACTCGCCAACGACTGACGGAAACCACTTTGCCGAAACGCGACTCTGGGAGCCGGACGACACGATTTCACGCCAGGAAGAAGACATCGCGTTTGCGGCGGAGCTGATGCGGTCGGGAATCGCCAGTGAACGGGAGATTGCCGCCAACGTGTCGGACTGGTCCATTCACGGCAATGTTTCGCTTGCCGAGCATCTCCAAAAGCGGTCGTTCCTGAAGCCCGAGCAGATCGACTCCCTTCGCCAATTGGCGCTGCAACGTGTCGATGGGGCGCGAATGAGCGCCGCGGGTGGTTCGGAATTTGGCAGCGGGTCCGGCGGTGGGGGGCAAAGCCTGCTGCTGGCGACGCTGGAGCGGCTGGATGGTTCGGGGCGCGTGGCCAAGTTGTTGGGCGTGACCGTCGCCAGTCGTGGTGGCGAGCAGGACGCGCGCGTGATGGAAGGTCGCTACGAGCTGATTCGCAAAATCGGTCAGGGGGGACTGGGAAGAGTCTGGCTTGCACGCGACGTCAACCTGAACCGTTACGTGGCACTCAAGGAGATCAGCCGGTCCAAGGGCGTTAGTGACGCGGTGGTCCAACGTTTCAAGCACGAGGCCGAGATCACCGGCCGTTTGGACCACCCCAGCATCGTCCCGATCTATCAACTGGGCGAAGACGTTGCGTCGAAGCGATTGTTTTATGCCATGCGCTTCCTCGGACGCTCCACCCTGGAGGACTCGATCATCGAGTACCACGAGCGGCGGGAAGACGGCGACGAAGACCCGATGTTGCTGCGTCACTTGTTGACCGCCTTCGTCAACGTTTGTCACGCGATCGGTTACGCGCACTCACGCAAGGTCATCCACCGTGACTTGAAGCCCGAGAACGTGGTCATCGACAGTTTCGGTCAGGTGATCGTGATCGATTGGGGGTTGGCCAAGGTGGTGGACGAAACATCGGTCGAGAGCCTGATGGATTCCGGAACCATCGGCAGCGGTGATCGAACGGCCGAGGGACAGGTCCTGGGGACGCCGTTGTACATGGCACCCGAGCAAGCCGCCGGTCGCCTGGACGAACTGGATTACCGAACGGACATCTATGGTCTGGGTGCGATCCTGTTCGCGATCGTCAGCGGTCACGCGCCGCACGAGAAGACGCAGCGAGATTCGGTCAATTCTGGGGTGGGGGCGCGCGGGATGATCAGTGTGATCGCCGGGGGCGAAACCCCATCGGCCCGCGAGGCCAGTTCGTCCGTGGATCCGGCGTTGGACGCCGTGTGCCGCAAGGCGATGGCGCGGCGCCGCTATGCACGTTACCAGCGGGCGACCGACCTGGGGGAAGACGTGCAGCGCTGGATGGCGGGAGAACCGGTCACCGCCTACCGCGAGAACCATTGGCAGCGTGTCAACCGCTGGGTGTCTTCCCATCAGCGTTTGACGCAGTTCTTGATCGCCGCCGCCATGGTCGTCTTGGTCGTTTTGACCACCATGGCAATGACCGCGCGACAAAACCGGCTGGCGGCCCTGCACACCCGATTCTCGCAGATGAACGGCGATGTCCGCGAACTCCAGATTCAACTCAGGGGCGTCGCGACCGAGCTTTCCAGGGACGTTCGCTTCACCGCCTCGCTTCCACCCATCGAAGGCATCATCGCCGCCCGGAACGGCCAGGAAGGCGAGGACGAAGAAACGTGGCGTGAGCGTCTGCAGACAATCTTCACGGGAATGTTGCGGTCCAACCCGGATTACTTGACGCTGGGATTCGAAGCGATGAAGAACGGCGGGGATGCCGAAGACATCGTGCGAGTGGAACGCAATCCAGCCTATCCATCCTTGATCCGCGTGCTGCCCCAGAGTCGTTTGAAAACCATCGAATCAGATCCGTTGGCGGATCAGGTGGCATTGCTTGAACCGGGGGATGTGAAGCTATCGCTTGAGCCGCGCAAGCAGGATCCGATCGATTCTTTCGGGCTGGAGCGATTGATCGTCGCGACGCCGGTGTTCAGCGGTGCGTCGGGCGAATGCTTCGGCATGACCGTGATTGAGGCGGACATTTCCACCCGCGTTCAAGAGGTACTCGCCGGCCTGGGGACTTTGGAATACGAACTGTTCGTTGCCGACGGCGAGGGACAGGTGTGGGCCATGGCGGATCCGGAGCGTGGCGTGCGGATGGCAGCGTCGGCGCAAAAGATCCCTGACCTGCCGGAGGCGGTCGCCGAAAAGTTGATGGGGAAACCGCAGCCGTTCGAACTTCACGTCGAAGACCAGTACATCGCGCGACGTTTCTACGTTGATCCGACCGGACGCGGCGTCTTGTTGTTCGGCCGATTGCACGCCGAATGAGTGCCTGGCAATGAGTGTCATACGTTCTCTGATTCACACTTCCTCTAAGCGGTGAAGGCTGTTTGCGGCTTCCCGCTGATTGCACTGAAAGTCACGGTGTATTCAATTGCCCGGCACAGGAAGCCCATTGTGTAGAATCAATGCCCCATTCTCCCCCGCGATGACTCCTCCCTCCGCGTTCCCTGCGGAAAGGTTTTCTCATGCAGTCCACTGCGAATGCCTTGCTGCCGTTTCGCCCGTCGCTTGCGATGATCGTTGGTGCCTTCTTTTGCGTCTTGCTGGCGTCCGGCGGCCCGGTGCCGGCGGCCGATTTGCCGACGGTGTCTGCGGACTTGGAGCTCTGGCTTGATGCCGGCAGAATCAACGATCAACGACGCGCCAACGGCGACCCCGAGATCGACTCAGGCGACGCTCTGCCCGTTTGGCCCGATGCTTCGGCGGGTCGCCGCGATTGCGTTCAGCGCGATGCGTCACGACAGCCAAAGCTGATGCAGCTTGGCGATGATTGGTTCGTGCGTTTTGACGGCGAAGACGACTTCCTGCATGAAGAGTCCTCGCCGACGGCTTTGGAAGCGGCGTCGATCTTCATCGTCGCGGCGCCCCACCGGAACGAAGGCGAGTATCGCGCTTTGTTGGCAGCCAATCAGGACGGACAACGCGATTACCAATCGGGATTCAATGTCGATTTGGGGGCGGGTCCCACTCGCAGCTTCAGCCAGCTGAATGTGGAGGGACGTGGCTTCGGAGGGGCCAGGAATCTGCGCACTCAGGAGAGTGAATTCGGAACCCTGCAATTGATCGAGATTCGTATCGATCCGATCGCGAGACGCGTCGAAGTTTGGGTGGATGGCAATCGGGAAGGCACTCGCCCGTTCCAGCCCGGTTCGTTTTCGATCCAGCAGCTGACCGTGGGCGCGAGGCATCATACCATCGGTCCGGGCGAACAGCGGGCGCAAGGTCACGCCGCAGCAGACGTCGCGGAGATCGTCATCTACGATAAGGCGCTCAACGAATCAGAATCACAGTCGATTCGCAAACACTTGCTGTCCAAGCACTCGAAGCTGGCCGAGGCCATTCCTGACACGGTGCCGGGTATCTCGCAGCCGGGGATTCCGTTGGTCAAGGTACAGGATCCGCCGACCATTCAAATGCTGGTGCCGGGATTCCGTGTTCAGGAGATTCCGGTGGCACTGACCAACGTCAACAACGTGCGTTTTCGGGCGGACGGTCGGTTGGTGACGCTCGGATACAACGGCGATATCCATCTGCTAAGCGATTCCGACGGCGACGGGCTGGAGGACCGATCGGAGCTGTTCTATGACAACGAGGGAAGCCTTCGCGGGCCGATCGGGCTGGCCCTCACTCCGCCGAACTACCCGAAGGGACAGGGCATGTTCGTCCCAAGCAAAGGCAAGGTTTCGCTGATCGTGGACACCGATGGTGACGACCGCGCGGATCAGGAAACGGTGGTCGCGGACGGCTGGGAAGAGATCCCGCAGAACGTGGACGCGGTTGGAATGGCGTTGGATTCCGACGGGAATCTTTATTTCGGACTGGGAACGGCCAATTACGCAAACGCCTACCTGGTCAACGACCGGGGCGTCGCGGAGTATTCGCTCGAAAGTGACCGAGGGACCGTTCAAAAAGTCTCCGCCGATTTTCAGACACGCGAAACCGTGTGCACCGGCATCCGGTTTCCGATCGCGTTTGCATTCAATCAACACGGTGACTTGTTTTGCACCGAACAGGAGGGCGCGACCTGGCTGGCCAACGGCAATCCGTTCGACGAATTGCTTCATATTCGTCCGGACCGGCACTACGGCTTTCCGCCTCGACATCCGAGGCACAACCCCGATGTGATCGACGAACCCTCCACCTACGACTACCGTCCGCAACACCAGTCCACGTGCGGCATGGTCTTTAATCCGCCGGCGTCCGAAGGCGCGACGTTTGGTCCCCCGGAATGGGTGAATCAGGCATTGGTTTGTGGCGAGTCGCGGGGGAAACTTTGGAAGACTGATTTGGTGAAAACGGCTGAAGGCTACGTCGCCCAGTCTCAGTTGTTGGCGTGTCTTCAAATGCTGACGGTCGATGCGTGCGTTGCACCCAACGGTGACCTTGTCGTCGCTTGCCACAGCGGTCCACCGGACTGGGGAACCGGTCCGGAGGGTCCGGGAAAACTTTTTCGGATCCAAATGATCCAGCCCGAGATTCCCCGACCCGTCGCGGCATGGGCCGAAACGGATCGCGAGGTCCGAATCACGTTTGACCACCCGCTGGATCCTTTGTCGCTGCGCGAAGCCACATCGCAAATCCGGATCGAATACGGAGAGTTCGTGCAGCCCGGTGATCGATTTGAGAATCTGACGCCGCCCTATGCCGTCGTCCAGCGTCAGCAGATGGCACCACGCTTTGAACTTCCCGTGCGAGGGCTGTCGGTTTCGGCCGACCTGCACACCGTGATCCTGCAGACCGATCCCATGCTGCGTCACGTCGGTTATGCGATCACCCTGCCGGGACGTCTGGCAGCGACGCATGATGACGATGCCGTGGATCGTTCCGCGACGGAACGCGATCCCGCGAAGGCAACCCGACACAGGAAACAGGATCAAATCGATCTCGGTTATTCGCTCGGCGGCGTCGCGGTGAAGTGGGTTCCCGATTCCGCGAGCGAGATGGAGTCATGGAGCGGCTGGGTTCCGCACCCGGACCTGGACGTCTCCCGGCATCTGCTCTCAAGCAGCACCGCCCACCGTAGCCTCTGGCAACGATTGTCCGAGCCGGGGAAGCTGACCCTGTCGACCCAGGTTGATCTAAGCGATGTGCTCCGTCCGGCGGTGCAGCCCGGGGCGGAACTCGACTACCAGTGGCCGCCGGAGAGTGTGGAGCTGAGTCTTCGTTGCAACGTCCCGTGCACCGTCGACGCGACGCTCCGGACCGCGTTGAAGGTTCAGTCGACGGAGCAAGGAAAACGACACCGGGTTCAGATGCCGACCGACGTGACTGAGCCCGTGCGGCTCTCGCTGGTTGTCCCGACCGGCCGGGGCGATGCGTTGAAACTTCACTGCACCGTTTCCACCAACGAAGATTCTGCCGAGCGTCCGCTAAAGTTGCGACGCTTCATTCTCCCTTGGTTGGAAGTCCGGTCAGATTCCGAGTCCACCGAAGGTTCCGCGACGGAACCGCCGCCGGAAATCGCGGGCGGCAGCTGGGGACGGGGGCGTCGCCTGTTTTTCAGCGAACAGGTCGGTTGTTTCAAGTGTCACCTCAGCCAAAGCGGCGGTGTTCCGATTGGGCCGGACCTCGGCAATTTGGTCCACCGCGACTACGCTTCGGTGCGACGTGACATCGAACAGCCAAGCTACGCGATCAATCCGGACTATGTCACGCACATCGCATTGCTCGATGACGGACGGGTCATGACGGGCGTGCTGCGTACCGAAGGCCAGGAATTGATTCTGGGCGACAAGGATGGCAAGTCGGTGACGCTGGATCGATCCCGGATCGACCAGCTGAAACCGTCTGCGGTTTCTGTCATGCCGAAGGGGTTGCTGGATTCGTTGAATGACAGCCAGCGTCGGGACTTGATGACGTACCTGCTGTCCGCTCCGCCGCGGATGCCAGAGGATTCGCCGCTCGACGCCCCGCCGGTCCGAACTGCCGCGGAAGTTGCCCAAGCGTTGGCCGGGTCGAAAGCGGCCGATCCGACCCGCAAGCATCTGAATCTGGTCCTGGTCGATGGCATCAAAGATCACGGCCCTGGGGAACACGACTACCCGGCCTGGCAACGTGTCTGGGAACAGCTGTTCTTGGCTGACCCAACGTTAACCGTCTCCACGGCGTTTGATTTCCCGTCGGACGAGCAATTGAATCAGGCCGATGTTGTGGTGTTTTTTCAAAAGGGCAGTTTTGGTGGGCTGCGTCAGCAGAAGCTGGATGCCTACCTGAAACAAGGCGGTGGCGCGGTCTACATTCATTGGGCCGTCAATGGGAACGATCGATCGTTGGAGTTTGCTAACCGTATCGGCTTGGCTTCCAAGGGCGGAAGCATTAAGTACCGTCACGGTCCGCTGACGCTGAAGATCCACCATCAGCAACATCCGATCGTTCGAAACTTTGAACAGTTGCAGTTGTATGACGAAAGCTATTGGGAGCTGAGCGGCGATCCGAGCCAAATCACCTTGCTGGCGACCAGCCGTGAGGATGGCAAGGCCACGCCGCAGATGTGGGCGACCGAACGACTGGGCGGTCGGGTCTTCGTCAGCATCCCGGGTCACTACAGTTGGACCTTCGACGATCCCTTGTTTCGAATCCTGCTGCTGCGGGGAATTGCCTGGACGGCGTCAGAGCCCGTCGATCGGTTCAACGAACTGGTTCGTCCCGGGGCCAGAATGTCACGCTAGCTGGACAGCGTCCTTTTCGTTTTTCGGTTCCCCCAGGATGGCGATGCATCACGATCAACTTCCCCCAAACCAGCAATTGGTCAAGGGCGATCGCTGGCCGGTGGTTGGCGAACGCGCCCCACGAGAGGACGATGCCCCGTGGACCGTCACCCTGTGCGGTGAAGTCGAGTCCTGTCGCACGTGGACGGTGGAGGAATTGCGATCGCTTCCGCAGGTTCATCGTCAGGTCGACGTGCACTGCGTCACCCGCTGGAGCAAGTTGGAGATGCCGTTCGAAGGGGTGCGATTTGCCGAGATCGTTCATGACCAATCCGGCGACCCGCTGTGGAAGAAAGATGCCACCCATGTTTCCTTCGTCGCGCGCAGTGATCGGGGCCATTCGACTTCGCTCCCATTGGACGAGCTACTGCGACTCGATCCGATCCTCGCGTTTTCCGCCCAGGGACAGCCGCTGTCCCAAGAGCATGGCGGGCCGGTTCGGATGGTGGTCCCGGGAAAGTACTTTTACAAAAGCGTGAAATGGCTGGAGCGGATCGAGTTCCTGCGGGCGGATCGGCCGGGCTACTGGGAGGGCGAAGCAGGATACCACAACGGCGCGGATCCCTGGCGGGAGCAGCGTTACATCGCGGCATCCGTTGGCAAGCAAGAGGCTTCCCGGCTGATTCGGCAACGGGATTTCAGTGGGCGTGATTTGTTAAGTCTGCAGGCGAGCGGGATGAACTTGGAAAAGCTTCGCGCGACGGGAGCCCTGCTGCGCAACGCCGACTTTCGCAGCGCCAATTTGCGCAATGCCGACTTCCGCGGGGCGAACCTTTCCAACGCGCACCTGCAGTCGGCCGATCTTCGGGACGCCGACTTTCGGGATGCGGATCTGGAGGGGGCCGATCTGAGCGACGCGGATCTTCGTGGCGCTGACTTGCGCGGGACGTCACTCTTTGGCGCCACTTTTTGCGTGGTCGACCAGACCGGTTTCACTCATTCGGCGGCAACAATCGATTCCTCGACCCGATTGGATCCGACTTCGCTGCAGGGCCTGACCGCCGAACAACGTCAGTTCGTGGAGTCCTCTCATGACTGATGCAAAGAAACGCAAACGAACTGGACAGTCAAGTCGCACGCTCCCGCAAGGAGGTCGTGCAGCTTTAATCCTGACGGCGGAACTACCAGATCCAATCAACAAGCGTCCGCGCGAGGTAGTCGATGGCGGACAGGAAGCCGGTCAGCGCGATCATTGCGACGAAGCAGAGCACAATGAATTTTCCCAGATGCTGGTGATTGCGTCCCGGCGGTTTCGCGTCGTTTGAACCTTCCTCGGACTTTCGCGGAGGTCGGTAGGGGTTCGATTGGCTCATCTAAAGTTGACCGGAACGCAGTCACTGTCGGTGGTTTCGCGGTGCGGTTCGATGGGACCGATCTAGGTTCCACTCATCGGTCGGCGACCAGCAGTTCTTCGATGATAGATGCGTTCGTTGATGCGATTCCAGGGGGAAGTCGACATCAAGATCGAAATCGATCGGTGACATTTCGTGTCACCAAACTTCGTTTGTGTCGGTGAAGAATCGGCTTGAGCCAGCGGCGGCGTCGTTGCGGCGAGCATGATCGCGCCGTTGTCGATCAGCGTCTTCGTCGTGCGTTTTCCAAAACCAAGTCCCCGTTTTCGGTGGCTTCGTTCACCATCAGACGGGCGGTGCGAATGAAATCGCGGCAGCACGACGCCGGACGACACGTGCCCTTGAGGAAATTAACCGCCGGAAGATTCCTCGCCTGATTCCATGAACCGATTCAACTCGTCGAGCATCATCTCGACTTCGGTTTCCAGGCGTTCCAGCAACGATTGCGAATTGTCCAACTGCTCGTTGCGCGCGGCCGTTTCCAATTCTTCTGCGGCGTCGTGCACTCGTTTAGCCGAGAAGAGATTTGCAGAACCCTTGAGCGTGTGCGCCGTGCGTCGGATGGCCGGCCCGTCGGTCTGCGAAACGGATTCGTGCAACGCAGCGATCATGTCCGTGCACTCGTTCACGAACACTTTGGCGAGTTGCCGAACGCCTCGCAGCCCATGCGGGATGCGGCTTGCCGCGGCACCCAGGTCGATGATATCGCTGGATCGCGTCGGTGGGTCGGCTTCGGAATCCGATTCGGGGGAGGGCTCTTCGGTCACATCCGGTGGAGATCCAGTATCGGGCGTCGAACGGGTCGCTTCGAGTCCTTCCAGGACTGATTTTTCCGGAGCAAATCGAGCCATCGTCTCCTGAAGATCCGGGTGATGGATGGGCTTGGCCAGGTAGGCATCCATCCCAGCCTTGAGACATGCTTCGGCGTCTTCTTTCATCGCGGCGGCGGTCAGCGCGACGATCGGAATGTGGCCTCCGGTTGTGCGTTCGTGATTTCGGATCGCTTCACTGGCTTCCAATCCGTCCATGATGGGCATGTGCATGTCCATCAGGATTAAGTCAAACGGCTCCTCTTTCCACGCCGCGACCGCCTGACGCCCGTCACTGACCACCACGGCGGAATGCCCGGCCGCTTCCAGCATCCCGATCGCCACCTGCTGATTGGCCAAGCCGTCTTCGGCGACCAGAACACGCAAGTGCGGGCAGGACGGAAGCGAATTCCGCTTCCGGGGCTCGCCGCTTTCTCGAATGTGCATCACGTCCAAAACCGCATCCAGTAACTCGGACTGGATGACGGGTTTGGTCATGTACCGCGATATCTGCGATTCTTCGCAGCGGCCGGTGTCATCGGTGCTGGTGGCGGAGGACAAGATGATCAGCTTCATCTGGTCACGCGAATGCGTTTCTCGAATGCGTTTGGCCAATTCGAATCCGTCCATGCCGGGCATCATGCAGTCCAGGACGGCCAAAGCGTATGGTTTTCCTCGTTCGTCCGCCTCGCGTATCAAATCGAGTGCCTCGGAGCCTCCGGTCGCCAGTGCCGGTTTCAACCGCCACGTCGAGAAGATCTCTTTCAGAATTCGCAGGTTGGTTTGGTTGTCATCGACCAACAGCACGGGCAGTCCGGCCAAACGATTGAGTTCTTTCTTGGGGTCGATCACCTGTTCGTCGGCCAGAGGGAAGTGCGCGGTGAAATAGAACTCCGTCCCCTGGCCGGGCCGGCTCTTCAATTCAAGCTCGCCGTGCATCAATTCGACAAGTTGTCTGGAGATGGCGAGCCCCAATCCGGTGCCGCCAAAGCGTCGTGTCGTCGAGGCGTCGGCTTGTGTGAACGGATCCAAGACGGATGCCTGCTTGTCTTTTGGAATTCCGATTCCCGTGTCACGGATGCTGAATCGCAGGGGCGTCGTTCCGGGAGGATCGCTTGAGTGCGGTTTCCCCTTGCTGACGTCCACGACCACTTCGCCTTCATCGGTAAACTTGATGGCGTTGCCGATCAAGTTGATCAACACTTGCCGCAACCGTCCCGGGTCACCGACCCAGCGGTCGGGAAGGTTCGGTGCGACCCGACACGCAAGCTCCAGATTCTTTTCCGCGGCCCGAATGGCCAGCGTCTGTCCTGACTTTTCGATCAAGTCGCGGAGGGAAAAGGAGATCGATTCCAGTTGCAGTTTCCGAGACTCGATTTTGGAAAAATCCAGGATCTCGTTCAGCAGCTGCAGGAGTGATTCGGCGGAATCACGGATCAGGTGGACGTAGTCGTACTGCTTTGCTTTGAGTTCCGACTGGGCGAGCAATTCCGACATGCCGATGATGGCGTTCATAGGTGTGCGGATCTCGTGACTCATGTTGGCCAGGAAATCGCCCTTGGCTTTGTTGGCGGCGTCGGCCGCATCACGCGCCTCGCGAAGGTCGTCTTCGTAACGCTTCAATTCCGTGATGTCGCGAGAAATGCCGAAGGTCCCGATGATCTCTCCGTCGTCATTGAACAGCGGCATTTTTGTGGAGATGCACCAGGTGTCATCGCGGTTCGGCCACGTCTCGCGTTCCACCAGGTCGACCAGCGGGTTGCCGGATTCGATGATCCTCAATTCATCGCTTCTCGCTGCTTCGGCGTGGGCGGCCGTGAAGATGTCGGCGTCCGTCTTCCCCACCACGTCCTGTTCCCCGGAGAACCCGAACTTGTGGGCCATCGCCTTGCTGATTCGCATGAACCGGCTATCGCGATCTTTGAAATAGATGCTGTCCGGAATGTTTTTCAGCAGCGCGTTCAACAGATGACGCTCGTGCTGCAGTTCACGCTCGGCCAAATGGCGGGCGGTGACGTCCCAGAACACCAATTGAATCCCGATGATCTCATTGTCTTCTCCGAAGATCGGACTCTTGATGCGTTCGATCCAACAGGGCTTGCCATCCTGGTTGACGGATTCTTCGACGTCGTGGAGGACCTTGTGCTCGCGGATGACGCGCTGATCGTCATGCGAGTATCGGTTGGCAATCTCTTCGGGGAAAAGGTCCGCGTCGGTCTTGCCGATCACGTCCTCCCACTTCAAACCGCGAAGTTCCAGGTACGTTTGATTCGCGAACAGTCGCCGGCCGTCCAAGTCCTTGATCAGGACGCTCAGGGGGAGCGTGTTGACGAGTGACTCATAGGTCGATCGCGCGTCGTCGGACGCCACGTTTTGAATGCCCTGCTCGGACATCGGTCTTCTCTCCGGTGAGGAGTATCAAAGGAAACGCTTGTCATTACTCCGTGGGGACGCAGTTCTTGACAATCGTGATCTCGTTCCCTTCGTCATTGAAGGTCACTTCGTCGGCAAAGCTCATGATCAATACCAGTCCGCGGCCGGATTCGGCCTCCAGCGTGCCCGACTTGGCAACATCCGGGATTTTGCTTTTCGCAAACCCCTGTCCTTGGTCACGCACGATCAGCCGAATCTGATCCTTCGCTGCCGATACCTCGACATAGACCTTGCGATCTTTGAAGGGCTCTTCCTGCTTGCGTCGTTCAATCGAATCGGTGGTGGCCCCGTCGTAGATCACCGCCCGGTGAGAGGGAAGCACCGATGAGCCCAGCCCGAGGTTGCCATGAAACATGGCGTTGAACACCGCGTGCTCCACCGCGCCGCCCAGTCGAGTCAGTTCGCGGCCGCAGAGCAGGTCCATGCCGGCTACCATCTGCGTGACCAGGCTGACCAGCGGGCTGATCAAGGCGGGGTCATTGCCCAGCTCAAATACGAACACACTCTTTTGCATCGCCGCAATCAGCTGCGCATAACTCGCGTCGCTGCGGAGAATCCCCAAGACGTTCGCGATCGTGTCATTGAGCATCGACTGCAGGTGATTCTTGGGCACGTAGCTGGCCGCGCCGCTTTGCAACGCCTGCGTCGCCAGTTCTTCCGATCCCTGCCCCGTGACCAAGATGGCCGGGACGTACGAATGCAACGAGTTCATGCTTTGAACCAGCTGCAAGCCGTTCATTTCCGGCATCTCCAAGTCGGTCACGACGATGTCGGTGGACTCGTTCGAAAGAACGTCCAAAGCGACCTTGCCGTTGGCCGCATGGCGAACCTGGTGCCCCCCTTCTTCCAGAAGCATTCGCATCTCGACGGCCTGCGTCGGGCTGTCCTCAACTAAAAGCACTTTGGCCATCGCTACTCTCCTCGTCGGGAAGACGCTGTTGGGGATTCGAGGGTCGTCCCGACCCCCCAAGGCAATTCTACACGATCGCGAGAGTCAAGGGTCAGCGGAATCAAATCCAATCGGGGATTCTGGCGAGACGTCCGGAGGGGGCACGCGACCGCGATGACAGCGCCGCCACCGTCCGGCGACGGTAGCTCCATCGACTTCGTGATCAACGCGCATCCCGCGACCGGGCGGCGTGACCCCGCGAACATCCACGGCTCATCAATTCTCGTTGACCGGGTTGTCAGTCAGAACCTGGGGCGTCGACGAAGCCAGTTTTAGAAACACAATATGGGAAGGGTTTCCGACGGGAACGAACTGCCCCGTGAACTCCAATCCGCCGCTCGCCCGATCGACTTTGAAGACGGCCAAATTGTCGGCCCGTTGATTGCCACAGTAGAGGTATCGACCCGACGGATCCAACGTGAAACTTCGCGGGTAATCACCCCGCGTCCATACTTCTCCGACACGTTCAAGCCGGCCCTTGGGACCGACCGAAAAGATGGCGATGCTGTCGTACAGTCGGTTCCCCGCGTACACAAACCGTCCGTCGTGCGAGACCAGGATCTCCGAACAGAAATTGCTCCCGGCGAACCCTGGCGGTAGCGTGGAAACCGTCTGTCGAGGCGAAAGCTCACCCGTTTCGCTGGAGAAGTCGAACAACACCACGGTCGAGCCCTCCTCTTGAATGGAATACAGCCATTGACCGTCGGGATGAAAATGAAAATGTCGCGGGCCGTCGCCCGGTGGCAATGCGACGAACGGCGTGGCGGCCGGCGTCAGCTTTCCGGTCGTCATCTCGATTCTCCAAACGAAGATTCGGTCCAAGCCCAAATCGACGTGCAGCACGAACTTGCCGGACGGGTCGGACTGGATCATGTGAGCATGCGTGTGATCATGCCCGCTGAATGCTTTGCTGCCGAGCGGCGCGTTGGTTGCCCGCGTCGGGCCAAGCTGTCCGGAGTCTTCCTTGACGTCCACCGCATGGCCGAGTCGGCCGTCCTGTTCGATCGGCAGCACGGCGATGGAGCCGCCAAAGTAGTTGGCCACCAGAAGGTACTTGCCCGACGGATGGATGCTGACGTACGTGGGCCCCGCCCCGGCGGACGGGACCGTGTTGATTAGGCGGAGGCTACCATCGGACGCATCAATCGCAAACGCGCTGATGCTGCCGTGGCCATGGGGTCCAACCCGATCCGTCTCGTTGGCAGAGTACAACCGATCGCCGGCTTGATTGACGACCAGGCAACTGGGGCTGGTGCCCATCTCGTAGACGCCCGCCTCGGTCAGCGCACCGGATTCCCGGTCGACCCAAAAACGGTGAATGCCCCGCCCATTGCCCGGCGGCAGATCCACCTGGGTCGGCAGGGTGTCCTTGATCGGCGAACTGAAGGTGCCCACGTAGGCCATCAGCCGCGAATCCTCCGTTGGCCCTTGGGACGGATGAGGCTGTGGCGAATCCCCTTCGCCGGCCCTGACGCTGATGCCCAGGCCGCTGATGTCCGGGCCGCTCATGCCCAGGCAAACGGCAAAGATGAACGCAGCGGTCGACAATACTGGCTTCACAAAGGGACTCCCGTCAGAGACATCGCGGTTTTGGAGGAGCCGCATTGTAAGCGATCAAACACGGTCCGCGATCATCGCCGCGGGAGGATGCGTGCTTGCGAATGGAATCAGGGACCGGCCTGAGAAGACGTCCGGACAATCCCCGTTTTGAGAACCCAGTAGAGGAGAAACGTGGCAAGTGGAACCACGACGGCGACCGTCGGGTCGACCACATCCTTCAACCAACTCGCAACCGGAAGTACGAACTCGTGAGCGGCGTAGATCTGCAGGGGGTGTTTGCCGGTGTTCTCCAGAAAGCGACTGTAGAAGGGAATGTGCACCTTTGCGATTGTGATCATGTACAACACGCTCAAACCGCCGGCCAAGAAGATGTACCAGAATTGGGGCGGGTTGCCGTACTGGGTTGCGTAATCACCGATCTGCCTGGCGCCCACCAGAAAGCTTGCCGATAGCGACAGCCCGATCGTTGCGAACGACAGATACAGAATCCGTCGTTCCACTTCCGCCGGCGCACGGATCTGTTGGTGCAAGGCGTATCCGATGGGGATCACGCAAGCGGCGCATCCATAGCACGTCAGCAGGCCGTATTTGCCCGACACCAGCAGCAGTCTTGTGTACTCCAGGGGCCCCGGGCCGGTGTACGGCCAAACGCTGAAAGCCAGTTTGGTGCCGATGAGGATCAGCGCCGATCCGATCGCGATCGACTTCCACATCGGTTCGTCTTTGATCCAGTCCAGCACGAGGGGCGTGATCAGCATCGCCAGGGTGTAGAACAGCAGGACCGAATACAGACAGAGTGCAAACTGCCAGGTGAAATCGTCGTCACTCGGCTCCGCGTCGGCGACCAAATCGATCACCGCGGGGATGCTGATCAGAATCGCGTACGACAGAACCGTCGCCGAGCGTCGGAACAACTTGATGGACGTTTGCTCGCGACTGCTCATGTACCGCGGCAGATAGACCAGCCCCAGTGTGATTCCGTACACAATGATGAAGGAGGGGGTCGCCAGTCGTCCAAAGAACAAGAGCGAGTCTAGCAGCACACCGCTGATGTCCAGCCGTTCATAGAAACCGGGGCCGAAGTGCGCGACGATCATCGCGGCGATCGCCAATCCTCGCGTCTGGTCCAGTTGGACGTAACGCACTTTCGATGTCTGGTGCTCCATGATTCCTCCGGTCTTCCGAAACCGGCTTCATTGTTCGAGAGACAGAAACGCGGCGTTTTGATTGTTGATCGTCGCCTTGCACTCCGTGAAAGCTGCGTCCATTCCGGCTGCTCACGACGAGCTGAACGCGACTTTGCAGAACACTGGGCCTTGAAACACACTGCCTTGAAACAGACTGGGCCAGGAAACCAACGGCCTGCTTCGGGGCAACCGTTCGGGTGCGGACGTGCGTGGGGCAAGGCAACGAATCGCTAAGAAGGCTTGACCGCTCATCGCCGCGTCCTTCGGGGGTGGAGGTTCCCCGTATACCCGACGCATCCGGCGCGACACTTTCCTTTCCCCAACGCGTCGCGATTCCGACACACGACTTTGCTGATTTGGCCGGCCGAGCGCGGCAAGACGGTCGCTGCCAAGACCGGAGTGTTGCAACCCGGCTGGGGAGGCTCCCCCTCTCATCCCCGGGTTCCTGCCCGCGCATACCCTCCCGTCTGGCTCCGCCAAGCACCGGGTCAAGGGGGCGACGGCAGCTTCAGGAGCCTCCCGCAAGGTTCGCTCAAACTTTCGCCGACAAACGTCGATAGGATCACGAAGATGTCGTCTTGCTCCCCCCAAACGTTTGTAGGTGGTCGATGCCTTTTCTGCGTGGAAGCCTCGGATTTCAACGATTTAGTGTCTCCGGTTTCGAATCGGACTCATTCGATGACGAGCACCTCGAAGCGCTCGCCGGTCAGGCGGCTGGCGGTTTCGAGACTGCATCAGCTGAGAACGTGTCCGTCGGGTTTCTGGCCGGTGAACATCTCTTCGATGTTGACTTTAATCTTGGCAAGAATCTGATCAACAATGCTCTGCACGCCGCCGTTCGGATCGATACAAACCAGATCCCTGCGTCCTATCGTGCGGCATGGTTGCAGATGGAATTGGCCGGATTTGCTAAAGACAGCGAGGACGGGGTGATCACCAAGGCTCAACGCAAAGAGGCCAAAGAAGCGGTCGAGCAACGGTGCGAGCAGGAAGCGGCAACCGGAAAGTATCGAAAGATGCAAACCTTCCCGCTGCTCTGGGATCTTTCGCAGGAGATGTTGTATTTCGGAGGATCCGTTGGTAACTCGGCCCGTCATTGCATCGAGCTGTTGCAACGTACCTTCGGTCTGGAACTGAGTCATCGCGGCGCCGGCTCGATCGCCACCCAATGGGCGATTGACAACAAGGTGTTCGGTGAAGTGGATGATCTGCATCCGATCAGTTTTGTCAGCGATCTGATTGCCGGGGACCACGTCTGGTCCAACGAGCATTCTCAGGCTCCCGACTTCCTGGGGAATGAGTTCCTGGTCTGGTTGTGGTGGACGCTCGAAAACGAATCGGACTCGATCACCCTGGTCGACGAATCCGAAGTCACGGTGATGCTTGCCAAAACGCTTAGCCTGGAATGCCCCTATGGCGAATCCGGCAAAGAAACCATCGCCGCGGAATGTCCCGTTAAATTGCCCGAAGCGATGCAGGCGATTCAGTCTGGGAAACTGCCTCGAAAAGCCGGCATGACGATCGTCCGCGAAGGGCGTCAATTTGATTTAACGCTGCAAGCGGAGTCATTCGGTATCAGCGGGGCGAAGATCCACTTGGAAGACGACGAAGAGTTCGATGACGAAGACCGCATTGACGCGATCCGCCAGCTGACCGATACGACCGATCTGATGCTGCAGACCTACGTCAACCGTCGCATCAGCGACGATTGGGAACAAGACCGCCAAGCAATCCGCAAATGGCTGGGCGGTCGCGTCAGCCATGACCGCAAAGCGGCCTGACGGTTAACCGCTGGACGTCGTTCGGCGGCCGTGACGCTCAGGGAATGCGCCTGAAGAATCTTGATTCCAACCGATGAACCGGCACCACGCGGCTGTTTTTCTTCGGGGGGTGGGATACGATGAAGGTGGGGCCGAGCCCAATTTCTGGGGTTTTCGCGGTGGACGTCCTTCACGATCCGAATCTGGTTCAGCGATTTCGTTTCGCTTCGAAATCTGCGTCGGTTGCCGTCGTTGCCGTGGCACTGCTGGTGCTGCTGGGCTGGGCTGTGAACGCCGAAACGCTGAAGACGGTCTTCCCGGGAATGGTGGCGATGAACCCGGGCGGGACGGCGCTCGGTTTCTTATTGGCTGGGGTCGCCTTGTGGTTGATGCAGGAGGCTTCCGGCAAGCGCCACATGGCCACGGGGCTGGGGCTGGCGGCCGGCGTGACCGCGCTGGCGGCGGTGCGATTGGTCGGATACGCCTACGGTTGGGACGAGGGGCCCGATCGCTGGCTGTTTCGTCAAAGTCTGGAGGCCTACGAGATTCCCAACCGGATGGCGCCCAACACCGCCGCCTGCTTTCTGCTTAGCGGTGCCGCTCTGCTGATGTTGAACGTGCGCATCGGGCGTCTGTTTCGACCTTCGGAATCCCTGGCGTTACTGGCGTCCTTGATCAGCTTGCTGGCGATCGTCGGCTACTCCTACCGTGCCATGAGTTTGACCGGTATCGAGTCGTTCATACCGATGGCGTTCAATACCGCCGTAGCATTCGCGGTCTTGAATATTGGAATTCTGTGCGCCCGGCCCGCCGAGGGCCTGATGGCGATTGTCAGTAGTGGCGGCTCCGGCGGCCTGATGGTACGTCGACTGCTGCCCGCCGCCGTTCTGATCCCGGCACTGATCGGCATGCTGCGCTGGTATGCCCGCCAGCACGCCCTTTTCGATGAAGGGATGGGGCTGTCCTTGTTCGTGCTCGCCAACATCATCGTGTTCAGCTTGCTGATCTGGTGGATGGGTTTTTCGCTCAACCGTTCGGATGCGGAACTGCAACAAGCCAAACGTGATGCTGAAGCTGCCAATAAGGCGAAGAGTGAGTTTCTTGCCAACATGAGCCATGAGATTCGGACTCCGATGAATGGAATCATCGGCATGACGGATCTGGCATTGGACACCGAGTTGACGCCGGAGCAGCGTGAATACCTGGGCATGGTCAAATCATCGGCCGACCATCTGTTGGCGGTCATCAACGACATCCTGGACTTTTCCAAGATCGAAGCCGGCAAGCTGGAAATGGAGTCCATCGCCTTTTCGCTTCGCGCCTGTTTGGACGACATCCTCGCCGCGCTCGGCATGCGGGCCCAAGCGAAGGGGCTGGAATTGATCGAAGATGTTTCCGTGGATGTGCCGGACACGCTGGTCGGAGACCCGGGACGGCTCCGCCAAGTCATCTTCAATTTGGTCGGCAACGCGATCAAATTCACTGAGCAAGGGGAAATCGTTTTGCACGCCGAAAGCCTGCATCAGGATGACCAGACCGTCGAACTGCAGTTTTCCGTGTCCGATACCGGGATCGGCATCCCGCACGACAAACGCGAGCGGTTGTTCGTCGCGTTTTCTCAAGTCGATGCCTCCACCACGCGAAAGTACGGCGGGACCGGATTGGGACTGGCGATCTCCACCCAGTTGGTCCAGATGATGAATGGCCGGATTTGGGTGGAGGCCGAACCGGGCCGCGGCAGCACGTTCTACTTCACGGCCCAGTTCGGCCTGTCCGACGCGGAAGTGCCACGCAAACTGTCGCCGCCGTCGAGCAACCTGCAGGGCATCCGCGTCCTGGTGGTCGACGACAACCAAACCAACCGGCATGTGTTGACCCGAATGCTGTCACATTGGGGCATGGCGGTGAAAGCCGCCGAAAGCGGCCGCGAAGCACTGGCGATGCTGGATAGCGCGCACCAATCCGGCCAGCCCTATCGCCTGGTCTTGCTGGACAACATGATGCCGACGATGGACGGTTTTGAATTGGCCAAACACATCCGACGCCATCCGGAATTGGTCGACGCGACGTTGATGATGATCTCCTCAGCGGCGCGCCGTGAAGATGCAATCCGTTGCAAGAAGATCGGTGTCTCGCACTACCTGAGCAAGCCGATTCGACGTGTCGAGCTGATGGAATCGCTGAATGAAGCATTGGGGATCGCTGCCGCCGAGAACCAACCACCGGAGGGACCACAAACGACGGAAACCTGTTCGAAGCCCTTGCGATTGCTCCTGGCCGAAGATAACCCCGTCAATCAAAAGCTGGCGATCCGCCTGCTGGAGAAGCGGGGGCACTCGGTGAAGGTCGTCGGAAACGGTCGGGAAGCGATTGCGGCGGTGGCCGAGGAAACATTTGACGCGGTGTTGATGGACGTTCAAATGCCCGAGATGGACGGCATTGACGCGACCATCGCGCTGCGTCAACGCGAACGACAAACGGGTGGTCATGTCCCGGTGATTGCGATGACCGCGCACGCCATGGAGGGTGACCGCCAGCGATGTCTGGATGCGGGAATGGATGACTATGTTTCCAAGCCCTTGCATCCGAGCGACCTGTTCGACACGATCGAAAAAAACGCTTCGGCCCAACCAACCTCCGAGGCGGCGCATACGACGGAAGCATCGGCTTCGCTGTGTTCCGACGGGGCCGAACGGGTTAATCAGGAACCCTGTAATCAGGAACCCTGCGATCAGCAAGCGTCCGATGAAGAACCGTCCGTGCAGCAACCGGTCGTGACCTTCGATCGAGCCGCGGCCCTGGAGTTCATGGGCGGAGACGAAGCCCTGTTCGCGGATGTTGTTCAGGCGTTCTGTGAGGAGTATCCCATCTTGCTCTCGCAGATTCGCGACGGATTGCAGCAGGGCGATGACAAGTTGCTGCGCCGCGCGGCGCACACGTTGAAAAGCAATGCCCGAACCCTCGGCGCCAGCCAGATCTTCGAAACCTCGCAACGGCTGGAAGCCTTCGCCGCCGAGGCTGACATGAAGGCTGCCGCGTCGCTGGTGCCAGAATTGGAAGCATCCCTTCCCATTTTGGAACGGTCACTGCTGGACGCCTGCAACCAATAGCGACCCCGCGGTTCTCCTTTCCGTTCCACAGCCGTCAGTTGGCGGCCGTTGCGCGTTGGAAGTCTCTCACCCATTGAGGAGTTTCGTGCAGATAGGCGTCGACGTATTTGCGCCGGGTGAAGTAGTAGATCGCGTTGCCTCCCTGGAACACCAGGCTGAGCACAATGACGCTCCCGTAAAGTGTGATCACGAGCGATCGATACAGTTCTTTCCCGGCCGTGCCAAGGAATTGGGAAAGTTCGGGATGGTTTTCAATATCCGACGTGCCTCCGAACAGCATCCACAGGCAATAGACAATGATCAGGCTGAGAAAACCGACCTGATTCCAGCCCAGCAGGGAGGCCCCGCCGGGGTCGAACTTCAGCAGTTGGCGGCGACCGCGGAATTCGAAATAGGCAACGATAAAGAGGCCGATGGAGACCAGCAGTCCGTCCCAGCCGAGAACGGCAAATGGCAGCGACAACGCCGCGATGATTGCGATGGTCCAGCCGTTGAAAGCCGCCACGCCGGCGGCTCGGCGGATCGGCTTGATACGATCTTTCGCCCGCGCCAGCTCGTCGTAGTGCTCTGGAGTCAAAGGCCCATCGGGGGCCTGGGGGCCATCGGGGGACAACGGCCCGTCGGACGTGGTCGGATCGGTTTCCACGGTTGCGCTGCTCCCAGACATGTCATCGGCTCGCGGTGCTTCACAAGTCTGCAACGTAGGTGGGCCGCACGGCAAACGCAAGTCCGGCCGCTCTTCCCAGGTCACTCTGCTCAGGTCGCTCTGCTCAGGTCGCTCTGGGATCCGCCACCGCCCCTGGGATTCCCCGGACCGATCTGGCGACGTATCGTGAAGCGGCGGATCGCGGTCGCAAAATCGATCCGCCCAGCAGCGGCCATGCATCGGTTTCGAGATGCTCTCTGACGCGGCCGAAAGTTTCCCCACCCATGATCAATCAGGCTTGTGGACGAGATCGTCTTTTTTGACCGGTACCGACAGCAGACATGCGTCGAAAAGGTTTACGGTGACAAGTCGTTGCGTTGGACGTATGGATCGGTCGGTGGCAAGATCGCGTTGGCCACGGTCGTCAAACGGTTGTGGTTCTCACGCTTCTACGGCTGGCTCATGGATCGACGCAGCTCGCGCGAGAAAATTGCACCGTTCATCGAACGGTACGAAATTGATGCTGACGAATTTGTGCGGGCCCCGGACCAGTTCGAGAACTTCAACGCTTTTTTTTATCGACGTTTGAAGCCCCAGGCGAGGCCGATCGATTCCGATCCAACGACGGTTGTCTTTCCCGCCGATGGACGCCACCTGTGCATTCCGGACCTCTCCGAAAGCGATGGGTTGTTGGTCAAGGGAGAGCGGTTGGACCTGGAGACGTTGGTGGCCGATGCGGATTTGGCGCGGCATTACGCGCGTGGATCGCTGTTGGTCTCACGTCTGTGTCCGGTCGACTACCATCGTTTTCACTTTCCGGTCGCGGGATGTCCTGGACCACCCCGGCACGTCAACGGCCCGCTCTATTCGGTGAATCCGATCGCGCTTCGGCAGAACATCCAGATCCTGGCCACCAATCGACGTGTCCTGACCGTGCTGGATACCGAGACGATAGGCAGGGTGCTGCTTCTGGAAATCGGAGCCACGTGCGTTGGCGGGATTTGTCAGACCTATTCGGCGGGTTTGAACGTTTCGAAGGGGGACGAGAAAGGGTATTTCCGCTTCGGCGCCTCGTCGACCATCGTGATTTTCGAGCCCGGTCGCATCCGCTTCGACGACGACCTGCTTGTCCAGTCGCAACAGAAAAGAGAGCTGTACGCGCACGTCGGGGACCACATGGGCACAATCCTGTGACGCAACGGCAGCACATCCTCAAGCAACGTGCTTTGACCGCGCGTTGGGGCAGGGACGATCACAGCATGCAACAGTGGATTGCCGGGTGATGCCGCGCGTTTCAGGGATCGTCAACTCCAGGGCGTCTCGTAGGTTGCCCTGGAGACCATTCCGTTCCCGTTACGACCCTTTGGTAACCGCATCGATTCGCAGCTATTGCCGAAAACCTCTGGTTGAAGATAGAAAGCCGAACAAGTCGATCACTTTCCCCCGGTTACCGGCGTTTGGGTTTATGAGAAGTCGCATCCAATCCCTTCATCCTCTTAAGTTGTTGCTGGTCGGCTATGCATTTTACATCACTGTCGGATGGATCGTGCTCAGCTTGCCGGTCTGTCATCAGAACGAACGAATCTCAGCGCTCGATAATCTGTTCACGGCAACGTCAGCGGTCAGTACCACCGGGTTGGCGACCGTTGGTACCCCTGATAGCTATTCCTTCTGGGGCGAGGCGACCATTCTGGTGATGATCCAGTTGGGCGGTATCGGTTACATGACCCTCGGCTCATTTATTCTGCTTGCCCGAAAGCGGGAGCTTCCGTCGACCAATAAGGAGATTGCAAAGCTTACTTTTGCGATGCCTGAAGGGTTCAGCGTTCGAGGGCTGTTGTTGAACGTCGTGCTCTTTACCGCTGTGATTGAAATCTGTGGTGCGGTATGCCTTTTTTTCGCGTTTCGTGCGGCCAGTATTGAGGATCCTCTCTGGCAGGCAATTTTTCATGCGGTAAGCGCGTTCTGCACCGCCGGATTCAGCTTGTTTCCTAATGGACTGGAACAGTTTGCGTCCAATTTTTGGGTGAACGCGATCATTGCGATTCTTAGCCTGTCGGGAGCAATAGGGTTTCTCGTTTTCAGTGACTTCTTCTGGTCGTTTACGGGTTTTCGGCAGCGACGGACTTTGACGACGAAGATTATTTTGCATGCGACGTTCTGGACGCTAGTCGTGGCGTGGGCCTTGTTGTTCCTGATGGAGCCTTCGTACCGAGAACTGCCCAGCGAGGAGCGGTTGCTTGTCTCGGGCTTTCAAGCGATGACGGCACTGACGACCGTCGGATTTAACACGACACCCATCGGTGAGTTTTCAGCAGCACCGACATTTTTGTTGTTGGCAATCATGATCATCGGGGCTTCGCCATCGGGCACGGGAGGTGGGTTGAAGTCCACTTCTGTTTCGGCGGCGTTTGCGACCGTGTATAGTACTCTCCGCGGACGCGATAAGATCACCTTCTGGGGTGTGGAAGTCCCACAGCATCGTCTGCTGCTCGCATTCGCGTCGATCGTGTTCTACGTTGTAATCTTCTTTGTTGGCGCCACGATCCTTTTGCTCTTGCAGTCGGGCAGCATGTTTGAGGACGTGGTTTTAGAGGCGGCGTCCGCGTTGGGCACGGTTGGTCTGTCACGTGGGTTAACCGGTGATTTAGAACCGCTCAGCAAGGTGGTCGTGATTGCCCTGATGTTTATCGGCCGCGTCGGACCGATCACGTTCGGGTTGGCGCTGTTTGCGAGCGAGCCGGATAAAAGGCGACGCGATGATCTGGCGGTTTGATCTAAAAAGATCGAGGGTGACTCCAGCGGATCCGTGGACTCGTTTCAGTCGCTACCAGAAGAAAATTTTCGAAAAGACTTTGATCAGCTGTGCCCCGGTAGCTCGGGGTGAGCCGAGTGGTGTTCCAACCGGTGTTCCAACCGGTGTTCCGGGGGCTCGCCCGACCTGTGGGAAAACTCGCTGGGTGGGCTTGCCGAGTTTTGCCACCAGTTCCTCCGTCGCCGCGACGTTCAGCACCAGATGGCTGGGCTGGAACTCTGCGTCAATGGCCAGCGGAGGGGCGTCTTTTGAAAGAGCGATCAGCGGCGCCATGGACATCAAACTGCTGATCGAACCAAACCGGTTTGCAAAGGTCATTGCGACTTCTTGACCAAACCCCATCCGAGGCAGCAACGTCGCAGCGCTGTAAGGATCCACCAAGATGAACGCTTGGGCGCGGTCGGCCACCAGGTCCAGCGACTTTGCGACACCGGGAACGCCTTCAAGCCCCTCGCCCGTCTGAATCTCGGCAATGGTCTCGCTCAATCGGCGTGCTTCGCCAACTTGGACCACCACGGTCGTCGCATTCAAGGTTGACGCCGAAATGACAAGCGGTTCCTCTCGCCGCTGCCAACCTAGCGTTTCCAACCCGGTCACAGAGATTCGCAAGAATTGACGGCCCTCCCGTTCTTCCGGCACGATCTGGATCGGAGATTCGTCTTCGTAGAACCGCAGCAAGTGTTGCAAGCAATCTTCCATCCCCGCGAGCGCCTGGTGCGCGTTTTGGACATGGAGCTGCAGATGGTACAGCTGGTCAATGCGATCACCGGCCGGGTTGGATTCATTCGCGATCAGGACGGTTGCGCCGCGAATCTGGTCGAAGTCAACCCACTCGGAAAATTGATCGGGGGTGGAACGGGAAGCCCGTGCGAGTTGTTCTTCGAGCAATCGCTCAAGCCACTCGTTCCATTGATCGCACATTGCAAATGACGCAATCAAGGCGGGCTGGCAGTTGGGAAGATCTTCCATCGCCCGTTTGGGCTGAAACGTCATGGTCGCCGGCCACCGGCTGACCTCGCTTCGCGGGTCAATGGAGGCGGCGAGTGCGGCCGACAGCGAAGTCCCGGGGGCGAGCTCGATACCGCTGGCAATGGCGGTGAATCCCGACATTTCGAATGATTCATTCGCGATCCGGCGCAATACTGGTGGAACCACGGTGGTCCCTTCCGAAAAGGGAAGTCGGATCTCGCCTTGATCGATCAGTCCTTCCTGCATCAGCGCAAAGGCGACGTCATGACTAGAAAGAAAGTCGTTCAGCGGTCCCAGTCGGCGATCGAAACCACCACTGGACCGCGCACATGCCGAAAGCCAACGCAGGTTTTCCGGTTGCGCGAATAGCGCGTGTGTCGGAGTCGCTCTCGCGTGGAGCGTCGTACCGTATGCATTGACTTGGGCAATCGGGCCGCGGTAGCGAGGGTCCAGCGGCGCGATCAACCGGTGGTATTCATTCGTCGGCAGAGCATAGACGATGGGGACACCGTCATGACGTCTCTCGGGTTTCCCGAACATCCAGATCAATGATCCGCCGCGATCCAACCCGTCACGGATTCTCGATTCCGAAATGGACCACTCCAGAATCGCGGGAGCGGGTCTACCGCAGGCCTTCGCGACGTGATCCAGTTTGTCGCTAAACGCCTGCATGTCATGCACCACGCTCAGAGCAATGGTCTCCGACGGGGCGATGGACCAGGCCGGCGCCGCGGGAATCACCAGCGGGGCGGCAGGCTGCGGCGCACCGATGGCCTGAGGAATCGCACCGACCGCTTTCTCGATATTGCGAAGAAGCTTCGGAGGAGCGTCCTGACCGCAGCATCGGTCGGCAACCACGCCTCCCCCGCAAAGGAAAATGATGGCAAGAGCGAGACGCGATCGCACGGGCTGGATCTCCACGTGAGCGGCGAACGGATTGATTCGATTCCAGCCCATGAACCATCCGGAGCTGAGAACCCGTGCTGATTTCCGGCGAAATCGACCGCCAGTCCGATTCTACCTCGGCAGCGGCGCGCACCCGTCGTTAGGAGCCCGTCGAATCCAGATTCTTCGCGTCAAACGTAGAAAAGATGGGATGGAATGACGCCAGGCGGGGCGATGCGAGCGGCCAGCCCGTCGCGGGGAGCGAAATACTGATGGATCAAGCTGTCGCGATCCTCGTCGGACGGTGGCAGAGCTGCCGTTTTTCAAACCTTAGCCAGCGTGAAAACCGGGGACTAGACGGAATCGACTACACTCTGTCTGCGGATGCCGTCTTCTCGCCTTTCGTTTCGGATGGCATCGAAACGTCATCGCGATTTGCTCCAGACGAACCAGAAGACTCGTATGAATTCATCGTTCCGATTCGTCGCCCCAAGGATGCTGCCGTGCTCTTTGGCCATCCTGCTGTTCGCGCTGTCTGGCACGTTGGCGCAGGATTGCCCCGCTCAGCAACGGCCCCCGCAGCAAGAGCCCGCCGAGGGGCTTCCGAACATCGTGATCGTCTATGCGGACGACCTGGGATACGGCGACCTGTCGATCTACAACCCTCAGGCTGCCTATCAAACACCTCGCTTGGATCAGATGGCGTCCGAAGGCGTACGATTCCTTGACGCTCACAGCCCGTCGACCATTTGTTCGCCTTCACGCTATGGGCTGTTCTCGGGCCAGTTGGTCTGCCGTACCGGCCGTCGTTCGACCGCCTTCGAAGGCCCTGGCGGTCCCAGCTATCTCGCGCCCGGCCAATTGACACTCGCGCAGATGCTCAAACGCGTCGGGTACCGCACGGGCGTGTTCGGAAAATGGCACCTGGGTCTGACGTGGTACGACAAAGAAGGCAAGCGGCTGGGCGGCGGTTTCGAAAACGCGCTGCTGATCGACTACCAGAAAAGCACACCGCTGGAAGACGGGCCCAATCACCGCGGATTTGACGAGTCGTTCGTCACCCCCAATTGTCCGACCACCGATCCGCTGTACGTGTATCTGGAAAACGGCATGGTACGCGAGCCCGCAAGCCAGCGGCACCGCCGCGAGAACCTGCCGAATCCCGGTGGCAAGTGGCGGTGGGATAATGACGAAGGCTGGATGGCGCCCAACTATCGGTTCGTCGACGCCGATTTGTTGTTTTACGATCGCACGGCTCTTTTCATTCGGGATCATCGGGAACGGTTTTCTGATCAGCCTTTCTTTGCCGTGTTGTCGACGCAGATTTCCCATGCTCCCGTGCTGCCGGCGGAAGAATTCCGGGGCGTGACTGGGGCCGGTCCGCGGGGGGATTTCGTTCGCGAATTGGACACGCTGGTGGGACGTTTGCTTGACCTTCTTGACGAGTTGCAGATCGATCGCGAAACGTTGGTCGTCTTCAATTCCGACAACGGTCCCGAAACTGTTCACACGGACTGGATGCGAGAAGATCACGAGCATGATGCGAGTGGAGGTTTCCGCGGCATGAAGCGTGACGGCTGGGAAGGCGGGCATCGCGTGCCATTGATTGTGCGTTGGCCCGGTCGAATTCCGGCCGGGCGCGTCACGCGCCAGCTTGCCAACACGACGGACCTGTTCGCGACGGTTGCCTCCATCGTTGGTTACCCGTTGTCCGATGACGACGCGGTCGACAGCTACGATCTGTTGCCGGCAATGCTTGGCACGCGGTCGGACGACCAGCCCATTCGCCCGTACATGTTGACGCAAAGTTTCCGAGGAGAATTCCAGCTGCGCCAGGGGCCTTGGAAATATCTGGATCACCCAGGTTCGGGCGGCAACAACTACGATCGCGGCATGTTGAAAAAATACGCCTTGCCCGAGACCGCCCCCGGGGCGACCGGGCAGCTTTTTCACTTGGGACGCGACGCGGGGGAAACGCAGAATCTGTTTTTCGCTGAGGCCGACAAACGCAAGGAAATGCAAGCTCTGCTCAAACGTCTCGTCGGCAGTGAAGGACGCACGGCACCGCGAGACCGTCATCCGATCGGCATCAATCACCTTCAACAGGGAGAGACGCCCTGAGCCAAACATCTCAGCCGCAGTTCTCCGGCAAATCTTCGCGATGTGTAGTGAATCCTTCCATGAACACGAACCTTTTCTCGAATTCACGCTGGATCCCCGTTTGGCTGGCTTTCGTTGCAACCTCGTTGGGGATGCAAAACGACGCGACCGCGGACCGTCTGAACATCGTGGTCATCATGGTCGATGATCTGGGCTGGAGGGACTTGCACTGCTACGGCAACACGCAAATCGATACGCCACACATTGACCAGCTGGCCAACGAGGGCATGCGTTTTACCGATGCATATGCGGCATCGCCCGTTTGCTCGCCCACGCGGGCTGCGATGATGACCGGCCAGACGCCGGCGCGGTTGGGGATCACCAACCACGCGCCCGGGCATCCGGATGGTTTCTCATTGGAAGGGTCGGACCTGTGCGAAGCACCGACCGTTCGGCACCTGAACCTCTCCTACACGACGATTGCCGAACGGCTGAAGGCGGCCGGCTACGCAACCGCGCACATCGGGAAGTGGCACCTGTCGCACGTGGCAAAGAAAGACCAGTCGCGGATCGCCGAGCAAGAACTCAGGCCACAGCATCAAGGCTTCGACCTCAACATCGGTGGGACACGGCTTGGCGGCCCGCCCAGCTATTTCTCCCCCTACCGCAACGATGCTTTGACCGATGGCGAAGAAGGAGAATACCTTCCCGATCGGCTGGCGGAGGAAGCAATCGAATTCGTCACCGAGCCCAGGGAGGAGCCGTTTTTTCTCAGCTGGTGGCCCTTCTCGGTCCACTATCCGCTGCAGGCCCCCGAGGCCACCATTGAAAAGTACCGAAAACGAAAGGGAATCCGCGATCCCGCTTACGCCGCGATGATCGAGGGCGTTGATGGCGCGATCGGACGCGTCATGAAAGCACTCGATGATGCCGGCATGCGAGACGATACCTTCGTGATCTTCAAGTCCGACAACGGCGGTTACAACGGAGACAACCGCCCACTGCGCGGCTTCAAGGGGATGATCTTCGAGGGCGGGATTCGCATCCCGTGGATCGTCCGCTGGCCCGGGGTCGTCGAAGCGGGAACCACCTGCTCCGTCCCCGTCATCAGCACGGATTGTTATCCGACCATCCTGGAGGTCGCGAAGCTTTCAAAACTGCCCGATGCAGTTCTTGACGGAAAAAGTCTGGTCCCGCTTTTGAAGCAAACCGGCGAGTTCGAACGAGACGCGATCTTTTTCCACTATCCCAACTACGCCTTTCACAAAAGAAACCGGCTCGCGAGCGCCGTGCGAGCCGGGGATCACAAGTTGATCCGGCGCTACGACGATGGTTCCCTCGAGTTGTACAACCTGAAGCAGGATCTCGGCGAGAAGCACAATCTTGTCGACCAGCAGCCTGAGTTGGCGAAGCAGCTAGGCAACAAGCTGGACGCGTGGCTCACAGAAGTCAACGCGAATCTGCCCTACCACAGTGACGCTCGTTAGCACGGATTGATACGAGCGAATGTATCGGGCCGCCGGCCCTGAGTTCGATGGTGGCCGCTTTCCCAGCCCCTTGGGCAGGCCTGGGCAAATGAACGAGGCGTTGCCCCTTTCAGTTATCGGGCCGAAGGCCCGTTGGTTTGCTTCTCCCAGCCCGGCAGGGCTGGGGTGTTGAATTCACAGGGAAACGGTGGAGGGCCGACGGCCCGGCCGTTTGTTCCCGCACCAGCCCCGTTGGCTAGATGAAGCTAACGGGCATCATCTCCATGGCTGGCATTCAACGCGACATCGCAGCTTTGACCTGTTGCTGGCGGTACTGGCGAAGTTGCTCTTCGGTGAGTTCGTGTTCGGTGATCTTGATCGTCACCTTCTCGATTTCGCCGCTGAACTTGAATGGGACCTCGTAATCCTCGCTGATCGGCGTGCCGGTGTCTTCGCCAATGTCCAGCGTTTCATCAAGCGACATTCGATAGCCGATCGTTTGAGGAATCTTCTCCGAGGCGGCTTCCTTGCCATCAACGGTGAGCGTGGCCACGCCGCCTTTTCCGATGCCACCTCCGTCGTACTTGAAGTCAAGGGTCACGACATGTTTGCCCGGTTCGAGCGGTTCTTTCGCTTCCACCCGGTAGCGTTCCACGTCGGCGAGGTTGTAGATGAACACGGGTTTGCCATCCAGAACGTACAACCCGAGTCCCGAAAATCGTCCGCCCTGGGTCATCAGCAAGCCCTCCGCACCGCCTTCGGGGACCTCCAACACGGCGGTGATGCCGAATGACTTGTTCTTAAAGTCGGGGGCCGATCCTTCAGGGATTCGGGTCATGCCTTCGAAGTAAGTGAACTCGTCACGACCCCGCGTCAGGCTGGGTCGGTTGTTGACGTCCAAACGCTCGACCTTGCTGTTATCCAGCGGCAGCACGTCGTACTTCACCGCTTCGATGTAAAACAGACGCTGCAGTTCCCTCAACTTGTCCGGGTTCTCTTCGGCGACGTTGTTCGACTCCGAGAAGTCTTCGTTGATGTTGTACAGTTCCCAGTCGTAGCCTTCGATGACGTCGACGGGGTCGGCGACGCTCACCCAGGGAGCAATCGGGGGCGTGGTGCACGCGATCCATCCGTTGTCATAGATCGCGCGGTTGGCAAACATCTCGAAGTACTGTGTCGTGCGTTTCGGCTCTGCCTTGGTGTCTTCAAAGGTGTAGGCCAAGCTGATGCCATCCATCGGTTCCTGCGTGATGCCATCGATCGATTCAGGCTTGGGCAGGCCGGCCGCTTCCAGGATGGTGGGGGCGATGTCGATCACGTGGTGGAACTGCGAACAAATCTTCCCGGCATCTTTGATCTTTTTCGGCCAGGAAATCACCATGCCGTTGCGAGTGCCGCCGAAATGCGAAGCAACCTGCTTGGTCCACTGAAATGGAGAGTCCATGGCGTGTGCCCAGCCGATGGGATAGTGGTTGAACGTCATCGGTCCGCCCAGTTCATCCATGCGTTTGTAGACGTCTTCGAACGGTACTTCGATGTTGTTGAAGAAGGTCATTTCATTCAACAACCCGGTCGCACTGCCTTCGGCACTGGCACCGTTGTCACCTTGGATGTAGATGATCAGCGTGTTGTCCAGTTCGCCCGTTTCCTCGATCGCGTCAATGATGCGGCCGAACTGATGGTCGGCGTGCGAGAGGGCTCCGGCGTACACTTCCATCATCCGGGCATACAGCTCTTTCTCCTTGTCGTTCAGTGAATCCCACGCCGCAATCCCCTTCGAGCGTTCCGTGAGTCGAGTGCCTTGGGGGACGACGCCCAGTTCTTTTTGACGGGCAAGCGTTTCTTCCCGGACTTTGTCCCAGCCCTGATCGAATTGACCGTCGAATTTATCAATCCACTCTTTGGGGGCGTGGTGCGGGGCGTGTGCCGTTCCGGTGGCGTAGTAGCAGAAAAATGGTTTGTCGGGTGCGACCGCGTTTTGCATCCGCATCCAGGCGATGGCCCGATCAGCCATGTCTTCATCAAAGTTGTAATCGGGATCGTCAGCGGGAGGTTCGATCGGACGTGTGTTCTCGGTCAACGCGGGAGCCCACTGGTTGGTGTCGCCGCCGACGAAGCCATAGAAATACTCGAACCCAAGACCGGTGGGCCACAGATCGAATGGACCGGCTTGGCTCGTCTGCCAATCCGGGACGTTGTGGTTCTTGCCGAACCAGGCGGTGTTGTAGCCGTTGTATTTCAGGATCTGTCCGATCGTGCCGCACGACTTGCGAACCAACGTGTTGTATCCGGGGAAGCCCACGCCCGCCTCCATGATGACTCCGGTGGAGACGTGGTGGTGGTTGCGACCGGTGATCAACGCGGCGCGCGTCGGCGAACACAGCGCCGTGGTGTGAAACTGGTTGTACCGCAACCCGGACTTTGCCAACCTGTCGAAGGTGGGCGTCGGAATCGGACCGCCAAACGTGCTGCTGGCGCCGAAGCCGACGTCATCGGTCAGGATGATCAGCACATTGGGGGCCTCCTCGGGCGCCTTTACCTCAGCCGGAAAGTCCTTGGTCGATTCAGCCGGTGTCAGTCCAATCTTTCCGTCAAACGGAGACTGCGGGATGGGAAGCGAAGTTCGATTGAAGTCTTCTGCCCGCAACACACCGGTTAACGAGGCCAAGATGATTGACAAGTGCAACAGACGCTTCATGGGACTGGACTCCGAGGGGCGAGGGAATTGTCAACCGCCGAGTATATCCGCCCGGAACGCATCAGAATAAAGAACGCAAGCGTTTTGGTTGAGCGTAGTTGCGTCCCGCGGAAGTCCGGCGACTTTCAGACTACCGAAACTGGGGTATTGATCGTGCCGCTCGCGTCCGGAGTGCAATCTGATGGAGAAAGAGAGTGGGAGAACGAAAGGGGGCATCCGGATTCTTGCATCATCGATTGGAGGCATCCTTGGTGCTTTTGCCGGTTCCGTGATTGCTGCGCCAGTGTTCTTTCTCATTGGAAACTGGCTTGTTCCGGCCCAGGAGTTTGGTCCGTTGGGTGGAATCATCGGTGCGATTCTGATCGGCATTCCTATTGGGGGCATGGCGGGAGGCCTTCTCGGCATCGGGGTGACAACAGTTTTGAGTGGAGCACCGAACCGCATCGTATCGTACAGCATGTCGGCGTTTGGACTCTTGATCGGTTCGATCGCAGGGATGCTCGTAAGCTTCAAACAAGAACTCCTCCTTGTGACTTACATCACCTCGATCGCGGGATTGTTCATCGGATGCGTCACCGGCGTCTGGATTTCGACTCCAGCGCAGACCGACTCATTGCTGCGATTGAAGAGTGGTCTTTTGCAAGCCACAATCATCTCGACGATTTTGGTAGGGGTGGTCGCGGCGTGTGTGTTTCTGGCTTGGATCGCGAGGCACTTTTAGCT
>NZ_VWOX01000080.1 GCF_008629675.1 Roseiconus nitratireducens
GAACCAAGCCGCTTCGATTCGCCCATCGTCTAAACGAAGTTGAAGTTCGACTTCGTCTCCACAGCGGGGATTGCGAACCCGAAACCGAATCGAAGATCCTGGACAATTGCCGCAGTGATACGGCGATTCGATGTGATCGATCAACTCGTCGGGAGCGGTCTCGATCGAAGGCCAAGCAGGCATGTTTTTGACTCCGGCGGAAATTATTGGTTGCCGGAAGACCTATGCCACGAGACGCCCACGTTGCGGGAAGAAAAGTCTCCGCACGCGTTGAGAATTGCTGCTTTGATTGGGTTGTCGACTTGATGCGTTGCACGCAAGCGGTACGATTCCGTTCCACTGCGGCGAAGATGCGACGGAATCATTGCGAAGGGGCCGATCGAATGACCGACAATAGTGACGGGACCGCACTTACCTTCGAGGGACGGACGAAACCATGGCCGAACAACATGACAGCAATGCCCGTTTGGCGGCTCACCCGCCCGAGCCGATCCCGGATTGGCACGTTTTTTTGGACCGCATTCGCTTGCAACCTGACCTGTTCAGCGACGAATCATTGGCACCCGACATCGAGTGGGATCTCGTCAGGGCCCTTGTGAGGAAACAACTTGATGAGGCTGACGCTCGTTTGGTTCAGCG
>NZ_VWOX01000081.1 GCF_008629675.1 Roseiconus nitratireducens
CGGATAACGCTACAAATCACCGAGTCGCCGCGGAAGACGTGACCTCAGAACAAACCCGACTCGGCGACTTCGGTGCATTTGATTGTTATCCGGCGTTCTAGTCGGCATTTGCGGTTTCACGGTTGAGATCCAGACTCCAGGTCAAGGTCCCATTCGTAGATGTTACCGGATACATGGCGAACTCGGAAACAATCGTCAAGCGTCTCGATTTTCCTTTTGAAATCAGATGAATCAGAAATCGCCAACCCCGCGGATGAATTCACCCATTTCCAGACCAAGATAAACGTATCGTCACCGAGTTTGAAAGCAGGGACATATCCGTCAGCATTAGCGATCCTCGGTAATCGTGTCGCTTCAGGATCTGCATTTGCATATTTGTTTCGTTCGTAAGCGTATGCGTAAAGCTGAAGATCCGATTCAGAAATGGAATCAACGTCGGCGTAGACAGTTCGATCTGTATCAAGCCATGAAGCGTACGTCGCGGGGGAGATTTCGCGCGACCAATCCAAGAAAAGGCATGCCGCGAAAGCGACCGCAGCAATCAATCCAAACAATACGATTGCAGCTAGCGTCTTCGTCGCGAGGTTCATGGATCCGGATAACG
>NZ_VWOX01000082.1 GCF_008629675.1 Roseiconus nitratireducens
AACGTTATCGCAGCCAATGGATCTACCACCGTTTCTGAGAGACCGCCAACGTAATGCCGATTCATAGCGCAAATCCGCTTGGGAGTGACGACGCCTCATTTGAATATGGCGTGTGTTTCTGCATTCTTCGCAAACGGGTCCGTTACTGGGCCGAAACGCTAGTGGATCTTGATTCGTCGGAGACGAATTTCCTTGGTGCACTCGTCGCCTTGCGAGCACTTTGCGACCAAGCGCCCCGGTCGACGAAGCAGCACTTAGTCAAGGGAGAGATTGAGGAATGGAAGTCCCGTTTCGATGCTTGGGTTGATCGGTGCGCGAAGAAGATCAAAAAAAACAAGGTTGATCCTGAAGAGTTAAAACGTCTCGCTGACGCGGAATTTTCCGTCCTACACGAAGCTGGAGTCAGCAAGCCGCGGACACTGTGGCTCGCTGGCGTCAAAAAGGATCTTGCATCAATCGAGGGCGGAAGAATCTGAACGATGCCCTTTCTGGGGAGCCATGCCGTCTGCGAGAATGCGATAACAACGCGGTGCACCTGAGCCGCCGAGTCGCGTATGTACGGGATTGAGAATCAACCGCGGCGGCCAGGTGACCGCCGACGTT
>NZ_VWOX01000083.1 GCF_008629675.1 Roseiconus nitratireducens
GTGAGCCGCGTGGCGCTAGCCGAATGGCACTTACTTTAGATCGTTGTCGGTAAGTTTCCCGGGGGGTTTGACGCGTTTTTCGAATTGGACGTCCTTGGGCCGTTTTCGATAGGCCTCGCGTTTGTACTGCCGGGATGGCCGGTTGGGTAGCTTATCCTGCATCGCGTACCGCAACGCAGTTGCGAACGCCTCACGCCACTGCCGTGGCTCGCTGTGGAGGTGCCTCAGGAGAAACGTTTGAAAGGTCGTCCAGACTCGTTTGAAACTCATCCGTCGAGGCGGCAATCGGTTCAACGCCGCCGCTTCACGACGGAATTGGCTCGTCAGGTTGTAGGCCACAACCGACGTGTACAACTCTTTTTTGAACGTGTCGACACTCTTGGCCCGAATGTTTTCCGCACCCAGAACCACTTTGAAGTTACGGATATCAACCTCCACGTCATACCGCCGCTCGTACCAATTCGACAAAGTCCAGGCATCGTGCTCCAGGCTGGTTACCAGCAGGAGAGTCAGGTTTTCGGTGACATCGATCTCGTGGAGCCAAACGGCCAGCGAGGCATCG
>NZ_VWOX01000084.1 GCF_008629675.1 Roseiconus nitratireducens
TTTGTATGAAGGTGGTAGGTCGATAGGCGAATGACGGAAAATGAGTTGACCGATGCAATCATTGGTGCCGCGATTTTCGTCCATCGCAGGCTTGGACCAGGTTTATTGGAGTCGGTCTATCGTCGATGTCTTGCGTATGAGCTTCGAAAACGTGGATTCTCCGTCATCGAAGAGAAGCCTGTCGCCCTCGACTATGACGAATTGCATGACCCGTGTGCATTTCGAGCTGATTTGCTTGTTGAAGAATTGATCGTCGTCGAGCTGAAAGCCAAGTCAGCCATCCATCCAATCGACAAGGCACAAATTCTCTCTCACCTTCGTCTGATGAACCTGAATGTTGGTTTGCTTCTCAATTTCCATGAAGCAAAACTTGTTGATGGTCTCCATCGAATCGTGAACAACTATCGCGGCCCACGAGTCTCTGAATAGCGGACGCAATCTACCCACCCTTCAGCAGCAACTCTTTCTCCGCGATTCTCCGCTCCTCCGCATCTCCGCGTTAAATTCCCCTCGAACGATGCCAATCGACCGTGACACGATCGAGACGAATCTA
>NZ_VWOX01000085.1 GCF_008629675.1 Roseiconus nitratireducens
GCTCCTTGACCATCACGATCACGAACTTGCTGGACGGCGCGGCGGAATCTCTGACGGCGGATACCACCGGAACTGCGATCACGGCCAGCTATTCCAGCGGCGTGTTGACGCTCTCCGGTTCGGATACAGTTGCCAACTACCAGCTAGTTCTGCGAACCGTCCGCTACGACAATGCCTCGGCTAATCCAGATGCCACCGACCGGCTTGTGGAGTTTGTTGCTAACGATGGTTTGCTTGACAGCAACACCGCTATCGCAACCGTTTCAATCGCGACAAGCAACGATGCTCCCAATTTAGACCTGGATGCGGATGATTCCAGTGGAGCGGCAGGCTCCGACTTCACGGCCAACTTTGTCGAGGGCGGTGGTGCCGTTTTGATTGCGGATGTCGATGCAGTACTCGCTGATGTTGACGGTGCGAACCTTGCCTCCTTGACGGTCACCATTTCCAACCTGCTCGATGGGGCCGCGGAATCTCTGACGGCAGATACGACGGGCACCTCGATCACGGCCAGCTACTCCAGCGGTGTGTTGAGACTTTCTGGT
>NZ_VWOX01000086.1 GCF_008629675.1 Roseiconus nitratireducens
CGTTCGCTGAATCAAATGGACATCATCGAAAGCACAATTCAGGAATGGCGCGATCTTGGTTTCCACTACGATCGTGATGACGATCGTCGACTTTGGACGATTACTGGCGCGATCTCAGGGATTGAACGTTTTGCCGACATACTGCGCCAATTCGCGAATGATTCCCGAAATGACGTGCCCGGTGAACACGACCACTTCGGCCCCTATATGTACCTGAAGATCATGAATGTCCCGCATAAACGGGGATTTGATTCCAACGCGATATTCGCTCCTCGATGTGATTTTCGGGATTTGGCTGATCTCGTTGGCTCCCGATTGAGGAGCTCACAACCGGGTGAGGTCTTCAATTTGTCATGAGACTTCACGCCGGGTTCCGAGTATGAACTACGTGTAGTGATTGAATCGGATGATTTTGACCCGGGTCTATACGATCCGTGGGTGCAGCAGAAAATCAGCGAACAATCCGATGCACCCGAGTCCGCGAGCCGGGGCGTTTTGAAAATGGAAGATCAACCGCGCGGACCGGGTGATCGGTAGCGTTC
>NZ_VWOX01000087.1 GCF_008629675.1 Roseiconus nitratireducens
ACCCGAGGGGAGCTAATCAGCGAAACGGCTCTATCAATTCTGCCTTGACTGGTTTTCCCTTTTCTGTGATAGCAGCATTCACTATCTGTACGATTTCCCGTTCCCCTCACGCAAGGATGTCAATCCGGTGAAATTCAAATCCGTTGGAAGATTCATCGCAGCGGCAAGTCTCCTCGCCATGTTTGCAGGCTTTGGTTACGGGCTTGGGTCCCAGCAAGGTCACAACCAGGGATTCGACGACTCCCGGCGCGTAAACGATGTTGCCGGGTATCCGGTGCCGGCGAATTACACGTCTGCATTGACGCCTGTTCCGTATCAGGAAAATGCCAGTTTTGCGTTCGACACATTCGTGTTCGTAGATGAAAAGGGCCGCAAGATGGCTGTCCCCGTACCGGCGTCGCGTTAGGCCTGGCATGGAATCGTCCTACCCGATGCTTGCCGTATCACTGCACGGTATCGGGTAACCATGCCGTGCACCGAAGGACGGAATCGGGCGTTTCGAAAATAGAAATTCAATCGTCCGTCCTCGGTGACGGCTG
>NZ_VWOX01000088.1 GCF_008629675.1 Roseiconus nitratireducens
TTTACAGCAACCAGATGTCGCGCAGCCACGACTACGGCAACGGGTTCAACTGGATCGTCAGCCAGTGGGGTTACCTCAATGAAAGTGGTGACGGCACGATCACGGTCGTTCGCGGGCCGGGTCGAAACCTGTGGTTCGAGCTTAACGGGGTCGGTGGTTACGTCGGTCGCTTCGGCGCGGTCTCGACTCTGACTCACGATAAAGCCGAAGGGCTTTTGGTGCTGACGACGCCGGTTGGCGAACAGTTCGCGTACCACGACTTCGACCAGTTCGAACATCCGCCGGGGGTGATGGCCTGGCATAAAGATGCTGGCGGACAGCTTACCGAGGTGACGGCCTACACCGACGACGACCACATCGTGGCGATCCAACGGAGCGTCGAGCAAGACGGCCAGACGATCACCGAGGCACTGGCCTACGATTACTTTGGCAGCGGAGAGCAGCGTGGTCGGCTGCGTCATGTCACGCTGCGCCGCAAAGTCGATGCGGGTGATTGGACCGACATTCAGCGTGCCAAGTACGACTACTACGGCGA
>NZ_VWOX01000089.1 GCF_008629675.1 Roseiconus nitratireducens
GAGCCTGCGATGCACGAAAATCGCGGCACCAATGATTGCATCGGTCAACTCATTTTCCGTCATTCGCCTATCGACCTACCACCTTCATACAAACCAAACTGCCCATTCTCCGCGATACTCCGCACCTCCGCCACTCCGCTTTTTGACCTCCCAGCGAGCAACTGGGTACATCGTCGACCACCTATCGGAGAAGACGCCCGAATGAAGTGCAGTATTGACGGAACGTCGTCCAGGGCAACACCGAAGATCGCTACATGCATGCCCATGCACTGACCATGGCGGTAACGTTCTCTGTCCTCGGCTTAAATCCGGACCGCTCAGTCCCGCAAGCCGATCGACATGCAGTCGTAGATTCTTCTCGATCGTTTCGCGGTCGATTGGCATCGTTCGAGGGGAATTTAACGCGGAGATGCGGAGGAGCGGAGAATCGCGGAGTAAGATCCGTGCGGAAGGGTGGGTGGATTGCGTCCGCTATTCAGAGACTCGTGGGCCGCGATAGTTGTTCACGATTCGATGGAGACCATCAAC
>NZ_VWOX01000008.1 GCF_008629675.1 Roseiconus nitratireducens
GATTGCTAAGAGTCCACCGTCTGGCGACGGTGGCTACGTGAGATTCGACGAGTGGCGCGCCGCTGGCGGTGACCTTACGGTGACCGGACCAATATCTTTCCGGCGCCGGTCATCGGATCCCTTGGCCGTTGACCAGGCTGGTCCCAAACCCGGATTGATACTCGGGCTTCAGAATCTGCTTCGGAATCGAAACCTGTTTGAAGAAGTCCTCACGCGGCTTCTCATACTCTCTGGCAGTTTCCTGCAGGGACTTGCTGCCGCTGATGAAGAACGGCATGGATGTCGTCCGGCTCTGCTGCCAGAGCGTCTTGCCACCCTGCACCAATTGGATCTTGCTGGTGTACGGCGTGAACGAAACGGTTTCACTTCCGAATGCACCGATGTTGCGATAGGTCCGCTGCTTGGTCTCGCCCCGAGTGATCGACACTTCCAACCGCGTCGGTGCGTTCCCGGCCACCTGATACCCGGAGGATTTGGCCGCTTCGGTCAACCATCCCGTGATGTCGTTGGGGCTGATCCCCGGAGCCCCCGACTTGACCTGGACCGAGATCGTGTCCCCCGACTCCAGCGCGGTCAGCCCCGAGTGATTCTTGCCGGCCTCGGCCTTCGCCGCGTCATGCGGCACACGCACGATTCCCACGTAGCCACGTTCGGCAAACGTCAGCAATCCCTGATGAATCAGATCGGTGTACTCCAAGGCATCACCGGACAGGTTGTATTTCCAAATGATCAGATTCGAAGGGATCGAGAACAACACGCCGGAAGGCAGCAACAAGAAATCGTCGCCAGCCCACATGATGTTCTTTCCCAACACCGCCAATCCGACGTTGGCCTCGTGGGTCAATGTCTCTTCGCCCGTGGCAACATCAAAGATCGACAAGCTGGTGCCCATCGCCACGGCCAACTTGGTGCCATCGGGTGAAAAGCCCAACGAACCGGCACCTCGCTGGAACGGAACCGAACCGAGCTGCTGACCGTCGGCGGTTCGCAAGATCACGCATTGATCCTCGGCCATCATGGCGATGTACTGGCCACCGGGTGAGATCGTCGGTTCGTTGAACGATTCGGTCTTGGCCCGCCAACGCTCGCGTCCGGATCCGTAGTCGTGCACGTGCACTTGACCGTCGTAAACGGTGACCGCCAGTTTGCCGGGCAAGATTTTCCGGTACCGCACATAGTCTTGCTTCTTGTCATCGTTCGGGAACATCCTCCAGTGGGCAATCACGTTCGGATTCCCCTGGCTCATCCCGCTGATCACGCACAGGCTGGAAGGGCGATGGTCGTCGATGCCGGAGACAATGCCCAGAATGTCTCCGGACTGGGGTTCGGCCGTCGACAGCCAAACCTTCTCGGGCAAAAAGCCAACCTGTTTGCTGCGTCGGCTGCTGAGGTCGGCAAGAAAGAGCTGCGTCCCCTTTTCGTCCGAGCGGGTATTGATCAGGCAATAGGCGGCCCGTGATCCGTCGTCGGCGACGATCACCGGACGGTGAAGATCACTTCCAAACGGCACCTCGCCGGTCTGCAACAAGACGTTGTCCAACGAGCTCAATTGATAGGGGCTGGGATCCGCCGAAACCTGTTTCGCCGCATCCATGCGTTGGAAAACCAACGGCTGGGTCACGCTGTAGGACGTCGCCTGGCCCAAATTCAAGCCACCTCGCGAGGACGCTCCGCCGGACGCGGTCGAATTCATCGCCGCCGGTCCACCACCCGCGCCTGCCGGGCCCGGAGAAAACGTGCCGCCGGCGAACGGGTTTTCTTCGGCCGTGTCGACCGTCGCCAGATACTCCTGGTCCTTCAGAGAAAGCTTGTCGACCGGGACATCGACCACTCGCCCGTCGGCCTTTCGCAACCGGACCGTGGTCGCCGTCTGAGAAACCAGGCTGGCTTCGATCTGAAAACGCCCCGACTGGTCACTCCACATGCGGCTTTGCGCTCCGGAAGGCTCCGAGGCCGAACCGGTCATCACGGTCGCCCGACTGGCCACCACGACGACCTTCTGCAGCGAACCGCCGATCTCGGTTTCGACCAACAGGAACCGACCCCCGGGCCGAATTTCGACCACGCGTCCCTGCAGTTTGGTCCCGGCACGGCTGAACTCGACTTGGTCGCCGACGTTGGCCGCCCAGGCCCCGGCGATCCAAAACGGGACACAAAGACAAATCAAACCGATACGCTTGGCAGCATTGATCAACACCAGAATCTTCCTCAGAAAAGATGCGAGATGAAGTACCGATTCGGCAACCGCCGACGCGGCATCCGAGCAATGATCCGGTGGAAAGACCGCGAGAAGCTGCCCGGTGCGGCGGTGACATCCTACCCGAATAGACGCCGCTTTTCAGAAAGAGTTCCGCCGCGCGGGAACGCGGCCCACCGATCAGAACTTACCGGCCGCTCCCAGCGGTCGCATTCGGCGTCGGCCCATCGGTGGCACGGATTCAGCGGCGTGCGGCGACCGCCTGGTCCTTGCGTGCTTTGGCCGCTTCCAGCCACTGCCGCAGTTCCCCTGTTTCCTCGGCAGCCACCAATGCGCGGAGCCGATCCAAGGCTCCGCGAAATTGATCGATTTGATCCAGAATCGCGTCGCGGTTGTGATCGCAGATCGCGGTCCACATGGCCGGATCGCCGGAGGCCACCCGCGTCATGTCTTTCCATCCGCTGCCCACCAGCGGCAGGCTTTCCGGCTCCGTCGATCCGGCCAACAACGAAGCCATCAGGTGCGGCAAATGGCTGACCGCGGCGAGCCGGCGATCGTGTTCCTCAGGCGTCATTTCGATCACCTCGCCGCCGGTCTGGCGCCAGAACTCTCGGGCGCGTTGCAGAAAACCGGGGTCGGGCGAGTGCCCCGGTGTCAGGATCACGGCCTTGCCGTCCAGCAGGGTGCGGCTGGCATTGGCAACGCCTGTCTTTTCCGAGCCGGCAATCGGGTGCGCCGCGACGAACCGTCGAGCCACCGTCGCCCCCAGGTCCGCAACCCCGGCCACGATCTTTGCCTTGGTGCTGCCCACATCGGTGATCATCGCGTCATCGGCCATCGTGGCGGCACACGCGTCAACCAGTGATGCGATCCGATCGACAGGGCTGGCAATCACGACCACGTCCGCTTGCCGGCATGCCGTTGCCAAATCGCAAAAGGCTTCATCCACGGCGCCCTGCTGGACCGCGGAACGGCAACCCGATTCTGTCCGCGCGTAGCCGACGACGTGCACACCGCTCCGCCGCAAAGACATGCCGACGCTTCCCCCGAGCAGTCCCACGCCCACAATCGCCGCGCGTTGGAGCCAGAGAGGTTTTTCGGGAAGTTCGGTCATGGCGAAACGGTTGGACGTCACATCGGCGGACAACGGACGATTTCTGACCAACCGTCACGCAAGCGGGCTAGAAAGGATCCGGGGCGGTACGCGCCACCTTATCCCAGGTCAGGAAGCTGATGCCCCAGCTTCTGACGCTTCGTTTGCAAATAGTTCTTGTTGTGTTTGTTAACCGCGGTGACGATCGGCACCTGGTCCACGACGGTCAAATCGAACCCGCGCAGATTGAACGCCTGGCGTTTCTTCGGGTTGTTGGTCAGCAAACGCACCTGGCTGATTCCCAAATCTTTCAGAATCTGCAAACCGACGCCGTAGTCCCGCATGTCCGCCTTGAATCCCAACGCGTGATTGGCTTCGACGGTGTCCATCCCTTGATCCTGCAGGGCATACGCCTTGATTTTCTGCGCCAGTCCAATGCCGCGGCCTTCCTGTGGCAGGTACACCAGCGCCCCGCGCCCTTCGTCGGCAATCATTTGCAACGCCATGTGAAGCTGGTCGCCGCAGTCACAACGCAGCGAAGAAACCAGATCGCCGGTGAAACAACTGCTGTGCATCCGCACCAGCGGCGGTTGGACACCGCCGTCGTTGGACGACAAATCGCCCAGCTTCAGTGCGATCGGCTCCTGGGCTTCAAAATCCACCGAATACACGATGATTTCAAAATCTCCGTACCGCGTCGGAAGGATCGCCTCCGCCGCACGGTTGACCAGTTTTTCACTGACACGCCGATGTGCGATCAACTGCTCGATGCTGATGATCTTGAGGTTGTTCTTGCGGGCAGTCTCGATCAGTTCTTCCCGGGTGGCGCGGTCGCCCGACGCGTTCAGCACTTCGCATAGCACCCCGGCCGGTTGCAGCCCGGCCATCCGGGCCAGATCCACCGCCGCTTCGGTGTGTCCGGCGCGCCGCAAGACGCCGCCCTTCTTGGCGATCAACGGATACACGTGCCCCGGACGGACAAAATCTTCCGCCTTGCAATCGGGCGATGCGATCCGCCGGATCGTTTCGCTACGTTCGACGGCGGTGATGCCCGTGCGTGCGGTGGCGATATCCACCGGGGTCACGAACGCCGTCCGCAGCGGCGCATTGTTGTCTCCGGCGACGGGCGTCAACTCCAGACGTTTACCCACCTCCGGCAGGATCGAGACACACAGTTGGCCGCGGCCGCCGAGCATGAAATTGATGGTTTCGGGCGTCGCTTTCTCCGCGGCACAAATGAAGTCGCCTTCGTTCTCGCGGTCTTCCGCGTCGACAACAATCACGATTTCACCGCGGCGAACCGCTTCGACAGCCTCCGGAATCGAATCGAGAGGATGGTCGCTGGCGGAGGACGCTTCTTGGAAAGGCATGAATACAGCTTCGATGGAATTGGTCTGGCCGCCACCGCCGGGATTGTCGACACACACGTGTCCTGTGGGGAAATCCGGCATCGTCGCGGCGTTGGACACTGTCGTATTATAGGGCAATGAGCAGGTTTCCCAGAGTGCCTGCCGAATTTGCGAGCATTCGTGCAACTGAGGATGGGATGAATCTGACGCAGCCAAGACAGATTGCCGGGGCTTCGGCCCGCCGATACCGCGGCGCATTGGTCGGCAGGACAATCACGGCTTGCCCCACGTGGGCCGCCGTTGCAATCGCGATCGGCGTGGCCGTTTTTGGGGCCACTGTCTCTCCGGCGACACAGGCCGCGGAACAAGACTCGGCCGGTGCCGACGCCACCCTGCGGTGCATCAAGACGTCCGGCATCCAGTTTTGCACCCGCGACGGATCGGCCGGCTTGTGCGACGTGTATCTGCCAGCCCCGCAGGCGTCTGATCTGGCTCCTGAACAAACGGGCCCCGCAACCGAAGACGACGCAAACACCAACGCTGCAACGCCATCGCCCAACGGCAGAGTCGATCGACGCTGGCCGGTCGTGCTGGTGGTCCACGGCGGTGGCTGGGCCGCCGGAGACAAATGGACGATGAACGGCCACTGCCAGGCACTTGCCAAAAGCGGTGTCGCCGCGGTGTCGATCAACTACCGCCTGGCGCCAGAGTTCCAATTTCCCGCACAAGTCGATGACCTGCGCGAAGCATTGGTGTGGATCACGCGGCACGCCCAGGAGTACTCCCTGGACTTGGACCGCGTGGGTCTGTTCGGCTACTCGGCCGGCGGACACCTGGTTTCGCTCTTGGGCACGTTGGCCGACGAACCGTGGGAGACGGTTCAAAACACGACGACGTGGCCGCAAGCGGATTCGCGTTGGGACGAGATCCCCACGATCCGAGCCGTCTGCGCCGGCGGGCCTCCGACCAACTTTCAAAACCTGCCACCGGGCAATTCCGCGCTGGCCTATTTCCTGGGGGGCACCCGCCAGGAAGTGCCGGAGGTCTACTCCGCTGCCTCGCCGCTGCATCACGCTTCCAACGGCGATCCGCCGTTTCAACTGGTCCATGGCGAAGCGGACGGCATCGTGCCGGTCGAGGGAAGCCAGGCGTTTCACCAGGGACTGACCGAGGTCGGTGTGAATGCCTCGCTGAAGGTGTTACCGAAAAACGGACACCTGCTGGCCTTCATCAACCCCCAAATGACCGAGGCGATGGTGCGGTTCTTTGTCCAGCAGCTGGACGTCGACAAACAGGACGCTCAGACGCCCGCGGCGGACAACTGATTGCACCGCAAGGAATCCTCACGGATCTCGTCGAAACGCAATCGCACCAGATCCCCCGTGGTGACCGGCGAATCGGCGGGCACCTGCCATTGGGCCGGTGCGTAACGGCAGGTCGTTCCGCGGACCGACCGTCTCGGAAGGGCATCGTCGGAATCCGCCGCGACCGGATGCTCCGATTCGATCAGCACCTGCAGCGGCTCACCGACCAGGCTCTGGTAGTACTGCTGCCGCAGCTCGGCTTCCAATTCCCCGAGCACTCCGACGCGATGCGTCTTCAGGTCGCCAGGCAATTGATCGGGCATGTCGGCCGCGGGAGTTCCGCGGCGGGCACTGAAAGGGAAGGCGTGGATCTTGGAGAAACCTGCGCGACGGCAGGTCTGCAACGTTTGCTCAAACTCCTGATCCGTCTCCCCGGGGAAACCGACGATCACATCGGTCGTCAACGCCGGCTTGTGCAGCGATTGCCTCAGCAGGTCACAACGATCGAGAAACATCTTGGTCCCCCACCTTCGACGCATCCGTCGCAGCACCGAATCGCTGCCGGCCTGCAGGCACAAGTGGATGTGCGGCACGACACGATCGCCGTGATCGGCCATCACGGCGATCAGACGACGCGTCACCTCGGTCGCTTCGATGCTGGACAACCGGATGCGAAAGTCACCGGGCAGCCGGCACAACCGCTCCACCAGATCCGACAACCGCGTCCACTGCTCGCGCGGCTTGTTGCGATTCCAATCGACACCGTAGTGCCCCAAATGGATGCCCGTCAGCACGACTTCGCGATGCCCGGCCTCGGTCAATCGTCGCACCTCGTCCAGAATGTGCTGTAGCGGCCGCGAGTGCAGCTTGGGCCGGACGTGCGGAATGATGCAGTAACTGCAACGCAGCAGACAACCGTCCTGAACCTTGACGTACGCGCGGTGGCGTCCGGAAAAACCGTCCAAGCCCGTGGGCACGTCGATCACGCCGAAACGCGACATCAGATCAGGTAGCTCGCGCTTGTCGGTCACGACCTCGGCGACGCCGGGAAGGCGGGCGACTTCCTCGGGGGCCCGCGTCGCGTAACAGCCCATCACGACGATCCGCGCGTCGGGATTCTCGCGGGCCATTCGGCGAATCACTTGGCGGCTCTTGGCATCGCCCTGATTGGTCACCGTGCAGGTGTTGACGATGCACACATCGGCCCGTTGGTCGTCGGTGCAATCTTCAAAGCCGACGCGCTGCAGCCCCTGGCGGACGAGTTCCGTTTCGTACTGGTTGACCTTACAACCCAGAGTGGTAACGCGGAGCTTGGCCGGCATGAATTCTTCGTGAGGGTGGATAAGTCGGTGGGCGGCAACCGATCAAGTTGCCGGCTCGATCGTCGCACTCATGCTGCCTTTGCAGCGCGGGATCAAGTCGTCTTTGCCGAAGGCGTGGATCTGGTCCCGCTTCAACTCGGCATGTTCCATGGTGGTGGTCAAACAAATCGCCTTGCCAGAATTATCAACCTCGCGGGCGATCTGAAATCCTTTTTCGACAGGGTACCGAAACAGCTTCCGCATCATGATCACTACGTACTCGTAGCTGTGATCGGAATCGTCCCACAGGACGACGTTGTACCGCGGTTGCTTCTTCGGTTTTCGCTTTCGCTCCTTCTTCGAAGCCGGTTTGACAACGGTGACCAAATCGTCTGACATCGTGTTCGTCGCTCCCTGCGAAAGGAATGGCCGCTGACACCATTGGCGTGCCCTGGCGTCCAATGGGAACCCACTTGGACAAGACCCCGCGAAGGCGTTCGGCCGGACGTAAGCCCTCTGTCGTTTCGGACTCCGAGGACCTATTGTAGCGCCGCCGGAAAACCGTCGGCAGACCCGATTTTCAAGGTTTTAACCGATTTCTTACTCCTCCGCGTCGGATTGCCACCGTGTCGCAACAAAGTCGAAATCCGCACCCGAAATCGCCGGACAAGGCGGCATTTGAACAACTGCTGACGGATTTACACGCGGAGCGTCCACAGCACCTGGAAGATTTGATGCAGTGGTTGCGAATCCCCAGCGTCAGCAGCGACAGCCGACGCAAGGACGATGTGCAACAGGCCTGCCAGTGGATCGCGACCAAGCTCGGCTCCGCCGGGTTGAAGGTGGACGTGATGCCCACCGAAGGCCACCCGCTGGTGATCGCCGAAACACCTCCAGTCGACGGGGGACCGGTCGTCCTGGTGTACGGCCACTACGATGTGCAGCCGGCCGAACCGCTGGACCACTGGATCAGCGGACCGTTCGACCCCACCGTTCGCGATGGTGACCTGTTCGCGCGCGGGGCGACCGATGACAAAGGTCAAGTACTGACACACGTGCAAAGCGTCTGCCAGTGGATGTCTGCCGGCAATCCGTTGCCGCTGCAGATCAAATTCCTGATCGAAGGCGAAGAAGAGGTCGGCAGCGCCAATTTGGAACGACTGCTGCCAGAACTGTCGGACCGGCTGGCCTGCGATTGCGTCGTGATCAGCGACAGCAGCCAATACGGAGACGGACAACCGGCAATCACCTACGGACTACGCGGCATCGCGACCTACGAGCTGACCGTCAGCGGTCCCAGCCAGGATCTCCACAGCGGTTCCTTCGGCGGCGCCGTGATGAACCCCGCGATCGCGCTGTGCCATCTGCTGTCGTCCATGGTCGACTCGGACGGCGTGATCCAGCTGCCGGGCTTCTACGACGACGTGGAAGACTTGCCCGAGGACCAACGCGACCAATGGCGTCAGCTGCCGCAATCCGACGAGGCCTTTGCGAAAAGCGTCGGCGTGGAACAACTGTTCGGCGAAACCGGCTACACAACCGATGAACGTCGCTGGGCCCGTCCGACCTTTGACATCAACGGTCTGACATCCGGACACCAGGGTGAAGGCGTCAAGACGATCATTCCGGCCCTTGCCTCAGCCAAGTTCAGCTTTCGTCTGGTTCCCCACCAAGACCCCGAACGCTTGACCAATCAGCTTCGCGAACACCTGGCCGCCCACGTTCCCGTGGGGGTCGCGTGGGATCTGAAAGTCGATCACGGGGCGCCGGGCATGCTGGCGCGGATCGACACTCCGTTCGCTCGCGCCGCGGAAGCCGCCATCGAGCAAGCGTTCGGCACCCGACCGGTGTTCATCCGCGAAGGCGGCTCCATCCCGATCGTCACGCGGTTTCAGGAAGTCCTGGGCTGCGACTGCCTGCTGCTGGGATGGGGGCTCTCGGACGACAACGCGCACAGCCCGAACGAAAAATTTCGCGTCCAAGACTACTACCGCGGCATCGAAGCCTCTGCCCGGCTCTGGAACGAAATCGCAAACCCGCCAGAATAAATAGACGTCGCCCGTATCGACACAGAACGCTGGCTCGCTTCTCGACTCCCTCGCAGAACTCCCCACCGATGCTTGATCGCAAATTCATTCTCCAAAACGCCGAACTCGTTGCGAAAAACTGTGAACTGCGCGGCGTGCCCTGTGACGTCGACCGCATCGTCGAACTGGAATCGTCGCGGCTGGAGAAACTGCAACTGGCCCAGGAACTCAACCGGCAGGCCAACGAACAGAGCAAGAAGATCTCCAAGGCCGCCGACGACCAGGAACGCCAACAGTTGATCGCCAAGGGACGCGAACTGCGCGAACAAAAGGATGCCGCCCAGAAGGAATGCGACCGCCTGGAATCAGAAATCCTGGCGATCCAAATGCTGATTCCCAATCTGACCCATCCCGACGCGCCGGCCGGCGGTGAAGAAGACGCCAAACAACTTTCGCTGGGCGCGACCGCCAAACCGGAGTTCGACTTCCCGCCGCTGGATCATTTGCAGCTCGGCGAGAAACACGACCTGTTCGACTTCGAAGGCGGGGCGCGCGTCGCCGGTTCTGGGTTCTACTTCCTCCGCAACGCAGCAGTCCGACTGGACCTCGCCCTGCAGCAGTTCGCCATTTGCTTCCTGTCCGAACGCGGCTTCACGCCTGTCGCCACGCCCGACCTTGCTTTGACAAGTGTCCTGCAGGGAACCGGATTCAATCCACGGGGACCGGAAACCCAGATCTACAGCATCGAAAACACCGAACTGAACCTGGTTGCCACCGCGGAGATCACGCTCGGCGGAATGATGAGCGACCAGACGGTGATGGACGAACAACTTCCGATCAAGCTGTGCGGTCTGAGCCATTGTTTTCGCACCGAAGCCGGCGCCGCGGGAAAAGCCTCCAAGGGTTTGTACCGAGTGCACCAATTCACCAAGGTCGAGATGTTCGCGTTCACCTTGCCCGAACAAAGCGACGCGACGCACGAAGAAATGCGGCAGCTGGAATGCGAGCTCTTTGACGCCCTGGAGGTGCCGTATCGCGTGGTCGATACGGCCAGCGGCGATTTGGGTGGCCCAGCCTATCGCAAGTACGACCTGGAAGCTTGGATGCCGGGCCGAGGTGAGGCGGGCGAATGGGGCGAAGTCACCAGCACCAGCAACTGCACCGACTACCAGGCCCGACGCTTGAACGTCCGCTACAAAACGGCCGGCGAAAAAGGGACCCAATTCGTCCACACGCTCAACGGCACCGCCGTCGCGACCGGCCGGGCCATCATTGCGCTGATCGAAAACCATCAGCGAGCCGACGGCAGCATCGCCGTCCCCAAAGCCCTTCAGCCCTGGATGGGTTGCGACGTGATCCAGTGAGACAGCGAGGAGAATCCGCCTACTGGCGTCGCAGCAACTTGTGACAGTTGACGCAGCTGTGGGTCATCTGCGTGTAGGAGAGTGTCGCTCCGTCAATGCTTTCCTTTTCGGCGGCCATCACCAGGGTCCCGGTCGTGAACCAGAACACTTGGTTCTGCATCCGATACTCCGCCGATTCATTTTCGATCCACTTGCGTTTGCCGAACTCGTTCAGTGCGCGCGCCCCGCGGAGGATCTTGTCGAAATCCTCGGTGACCAAACCGTCAAGAATTTGACGCGAGTACTCCAACTTCTTTTGCATCTCGACTTTGTCGCTGTCGGACGGAGGTTGGGCCGCCGCGGCGGCGGCCACGCAGAGCACCAAGCCGATGGACACGATGAACCGATGTTGGAATGCCATGGGAAACTCCTGCAAAGACGGTTTGGAGAAACGGACCGGTACGAAGGCTCCATCAGTCGCTGGTGCGGTTCGCCGAGCGACGCCCACCGACTCTTTAACGACTCTTGGGCAACACCCCGCGAACCGGCTCCAGTTTTGACAGCCGTTGATCCAGCGACAGGATCTCGTCGCCCAATCGGTCGACCTTGGCTTCGACGAAATGCAACAGCGTCGAAAAGTGTTCGGGTTCTTTCAGAATGACCAGCGACAGCTTGGCCAATTCATGTTTCAACCGCAGCCGCTCCAGTTCCAGCTCGCTGATTTGACCTTTCTCCCGCTGCTGCTGCGCGGTTTGCAGGTCCAACCTTGCCAGGCGTTCTTTTTCCTCGGCCTGCCGCAATCGGACCTGGCCAGGTCCCGTGACCGACGCCAGTTCCGCCTGAGCCAACTGTTCCTTGGCGATCGCGACACTGGACTTCAACCGTTCGATCGCCAGCTTGGAAATCGTCCCGGGAGCCGCACGCTCAATTTCCATCACCGCAGCCAACTCCACTTCGGCCAGCCTCAGACGCGTCTGCGCGTACTGCAGATCGAGCTCATAACGCGTCTTCGGCGGCGACGTGCTTTCACGGTCCGACTCCTGGGCCGAACAGGCGACAGGGATCGCCACCAGAATGACGACCAGAAAAACGCGACAGAAACGACCCAAGTGTGACATTTTAGCTTTCCCGTATTCAACGCGAGGGGCCATGTGTGACACTGCGGAACACCGCGTGCCAAGATCAACGACGGGCCCGTGCGTCCAGCGTGAATGGCAACTCTTGTTCCGAGAACTTGCCCTCCCGCCGGGAGCTCATACAGCTTCGCTTCACCCACCCTCCGGGAGGGTCGCGGAGGAGCTTGCGACGACGCGGGGAGGGGACGGCCGGCGGCATCGATTTCAGCTGGTTTTTCAAGGCACCCTCCCCAAAGGCTCGTGCCTCGCCTTTGACCCTCCCGGAGGGAGGGTGAATTGCAGAGACGCACCTCTTTTCCTTGCACGGTTCCTCTTTGAGCCGACGCGGCGTCGCTATCACCGATCCGCGACTGGTGGTCGCTCCTTCGCTTCTGCCCGGTTCGCGGCTTCGACACGGTGGTGCCGAGCTAGGCAAACAGATCTTCGACGGCGCGACCGTGTCCGTCCTGCGTGACGTAAAACGGTCGCGACTCAATGTCGAATCCGGTCTTGGGGCTGATGCCCATCGCGGTCATGATCGTCGCGTGCAAATCCGTCACCGAAACCGGATTCTCGATCGCAACCAGCGGTCGTTCTTCGGCGGTAGCGCCGTACAAAAAGCCTTTCTTCATTCCGCCGCCGAACAGCACCACGCTGGTGCCGCCGGTGAAGTGCCGGTGCAAGCCGTAGTGCTTCATCTCGGTCACTTTGTCGACCTTGAACGTGGCTTGGTCGTTGGCATTCGAACCCGGCTTGCCTTCAATGATCGCGTCGCGGCTGAACTCCGACGCGATCACGACCAGAGTTCGATCCAACAGTCCCCGGGATTCGAGGTCCAGAATCAATTGGGCAATCGGTCGATCGATTTCTTGATGCAGACGCTCGACGGTCGCGTGGCCGTTGGCGTGGGTATCCCAGTGCAAAAACGGAACGTATTCGGTGGTGACCTCCACAAACCGGGCGCCGGATTCGACCAGCCGCCTGGCCAGCAGACAACCGCGGCCGAAGCGACTGGTGTCGTAGCGTTCGTAGCTTTCTTTCGGCTCTTGGTGAATGTCAAAGGCCTTCCGCTCGTCACTGCTGAGCAATCGATACGCCTTGTCCAGGGACCGCATCATCGATTCCTGGTGGTAATCGCTGGCAAATCTTCGCTGCGGGCTTTGGTCAACCAGTTTGCGGAACAAGCGATCTCGATCGGCGAAACGTTGCGACGTCATGCCCGCCGGCGGCGTCACGCTGCGGGACGCTTCGGCGGGGTGCGGAAGGTTCATCGGACCAAATTCGCTGCCGAAGAATCCGGCCGTCGTGAAAGCTTTCAATTCTTCTTTCTCGCCCACCCCTTCCAGCCGTTGGCCGATGTTGATGAACGGCGGGATGACGGGATTGAGGGGGCCGAGCACCTTGCCCATCCAAGCACCCAGGTGGGGACAAGCGACGGTCTGGGGCGGAACGTATCCGGTGTGCCAATGGTACTGGTGACGCGAATGCAGGATGCTGCCCAGATCCGGCTGGACGGCCGACCGGACGAGCGTGGCACGATCCATGACCGACGCGATGTTCTCCAGACCGGCGCAGATCTTGATGTTGTCGACGGCCGTGTCGATCGCCGGAAACGTGCTGACCATGGAATCCACCGGCAATCCGACCTCAAACGGCGTGTAGCGTTTGGGGTCAAACGTTTCCGGTGCGGCCATGCCGCCGGCCAACCAAATCAAGATGCATGAATCGGCCTTCGCTTCCGGTTGGGAGACCTGCGCCGAATCAGCCAGCGCACGCGGCGCCCCCATCGCTAATGTCGCCGCGCCGGCGGCCGCCAGCTCTTGAAGAAAGGCGCGGCGTCGGATCGATTCGTTGACGTTTCTGGACATAGCTCTTGTCCGGGTTAGCGGATGATCAAGTATTCGGGCATCAGGCACACGGCCCACAGCAGATCCTCGATCGCTTCGACCGAAGGGGACGGCCCGAGTGCCTCGGTGATGGTTTTGTATTCGGCCTCGGTCGGCTCGCGTGAAAGGGCCTGGCGATAGATCTGGCGAGCCAACTCGGTGGTCGCCAGGTCTTGGTTCTTCCATCGGCGGGCCCCCGCAGCCAAAGCCTCCGCCAACCTCTCGCCGGCACTCAAGTCGACCGCTTCCAGGGTGGTCAACTGGTCCGGTCGCGAGCTGACGATTTGATCCCGGTTGGGTCGGCCCAACGACCGCATCAAGAAATCGCTTTTCATCAACGCGGCCCGAACCATCTTGTCCGAAGCCGATACACCAGCGGCCAACCCATTCTTTGCCGCGGCGTCGATGCTGCGATACTTCTCCGGCCGGCCCACGGTCGTGACCGCTTTCCAGGGACCCGCGACGCGTCCCAGGCGTCCTTCCCGACCGGTGGGCAACTTCGAACTGTATTCCCAGGAGTCGTCACTGGCGAACGCGACTTCGGAACCGTCCTCCAGCACCAACCGGGCTTCGAAGAACAGGCCGGCAGGGTCGGGAGCATCCGTGAAGTTCTCGGCCACGATGACGATGGTGTTGTCTCCCTGCTGAAGTCGCCCGGACAACGAAACCGTTTGCACACGTGACCAGCCCTTTCCGCTGGCTACTTTGCGACCTCCGAGATAAAGCTCGAATGCATCGTGGGCGGTGATCACCGCTGCCCCGGAGCGAACCGCGGCGGGCAGGTGAAGCTGCTTTCGAAACGACAGCCGTCCGCCTCCCGGAGTGCCATCGGCCACATCACCCCAAATCCACTGGCCCTCCAGCTCGAGCGATGCCACCACGTCCGGATCCACTTTCCCTCGCAACACCGGCGCATCAAACTCCTGCGGGGCCGCTTCGGTCAGCTGCCACACCGAGTCGACGAACTGCTCCGCGGTCATCCGCTTGGGACGCGGTCCGGTGTACGTGTATTCCGAACCAGCCGATGACTCCTCTGAAACGATTTCGCTCCGTGCCCCGTACGCTTGTGACGTGGCGATCAGTCGCAACACCGCCTTCAGGTCGTAGTCGTGCTCGACCAGGTAACCGGCCAGATAGTCCAGCAGGTCGCTGTCCCAGGGACGCGTGTGCATGGCGTCCAGGGGATGCACCAGTCCGCGCCCCATCAGGCGAGCCCACAACCGGTTGACGATGGTTCTGGCGAAACGCCCGTTGTCATCATCGGTGATCAGTGCCGCCAGTTGTTCCAGCCGCTGTTGCCTCGCCGCATTCGGATCGATCGTTCCCAACTCGGGGAACAGCCAGCCCGCCGAGGCGGTCTGGCCGATCGGCTTGTCGCAACGATGGATCTCCAACGGTTCGGTCGCGTAGACGGCTGCCAGCGAATACGCGTCGGTCAGCTTCCAACGATCGATGAAGCTGTCGTGGCAGGAGGCACACTTCAGATTGATCCCCAAAAACGCTTGCGCCACGTTCTGGGCAAACTGAATCTCGACGGTCTGGCCGGCGCTGACCGTGCCCCGCCACTTGATTCCGTCGATGAACCCGCGGCTGGCATCGGTCGGTGGGCTGATCAGTTCACGCGTGAATTGATCAAACGGCTTGTTTTGGACCAAGGCTTCGTACAACCATTGGCTGATCTGCTTGCGCCCGCCGGTGATGAAACCCGTGCCGTCGTAATCGTTTCGCAGCAAGTCGTTCCAAAATGTCAGCCAGTGCTCGGCGTAGTCGACGTCCCGCGCCAGCAAGTCATCCACCAGCCTTTCACGTTGGTTCGCCTCGCCGTTCGCCAGGAAGGAATCCAATTCGTCCTCCGTGGGAAGCAGACCGACAAGATCCAGCGAAGCCCGACGCAAGAACGTCGCGTCAGCGGCCGGTTCCGGCGCTTCCGCTTGATGCTCGGAATAATAGCGCGTCAACAATTGATCGATGGGGTTCCGGTCTGAGCGTTCCTCGGGAAGCTGGACCGAACGCGGCAAAAGCGGTGGCTGGTAGGTTTGCTCGGCAAAGGTCAAGTCGTCGGGCCAAGGCATCCCGGCATCCACCCAGCGTGCCAAAACTTGCTGTTGTTCTTTCGTTACCCGCGGCAAATCCTTGGGCGGCATCTGCAGATCAGGATCCTCCGATGCGACCAACTCCAAGAACGTCGACTCATCCGCCACACCCGGTTCCGCGACACCGCTTTCCAGGAACAGGGCACGCGTGTTGATTGAGAACCCGCCTTTGGCTTCCGCGCCGCCGTGGCAGCGGACGCAATGTTCGCGCAAGATCGGCACCACATCGTGAGCAAAATCTATCGGCGCGGCCTGGCAACAATCTGGCTGGAGAGCCCCGGTCAACACGACGGAGAGAAGCGATGCCGTCAGCATCGTCGGAATTCGCGTCTCAAACACGGCGTTACATCTGCAAAGGAGGGCGGGGAAGAAGGAAGGAGGGCGGCGAGGTTTTCGCAAGCGGGGAGGCTCGGACGGCGGCCGGCGATTCGCGGACTCAGCGTATTCACCATCGCCAGACGCTCAAGGTGCGGCGCTGCCCAGACGCACCAAGCAAAGCGTTCGCCACGATCCGATGGTTCATTGTAGCACGCAGACCATACGGCCTCGCCTGACACGCCGCCGACGGGCGGGACGTGACCGGCCACAGGGGAGCGTGGAAGCGGTCCGCGATCAGCAGCTAACGATCCCGTTCCTCAAACGGCACCCGCGGCGCTGTCATCATTCTTGACCACCTCGGGAACATCCAGCGAGGAGGTGCAGTGGGGACAACGCGAGGCCCGAAAGGGAATGGTGCTGCGGCAGAAATCGCACTTCTTATCTGCCGGTTCGCCTTCGGGAGGCTTATCGCCAAAGGCCTCCTCCAGTTGGGCATCCAGGCGGTTGACCACGCGAATGATCGCAAACATTGCCAGGGCGACGATGAACAACGACAGACAATTGTTCAAGAATTGGCCGTAATTGATCGTGACGGCTCCGACCTCCTGGGCCGCTTGCAGCGTCGCGAAGCCGCCCTCGGGCACCGTGATACCGTCGGGAACATCCAGCACCCAGAACAGATCCGAGAAGTCGGCATTGCCGGTCACCAACCCGATCGGTGGCATGATGATGTCACTGACCAATGATTTCACAACGGCCGTGAACGCGGCGCCGACGGTGAAGCCGATCGCCAAATCGATCATGTTCCCACGCAATGCAAACTTCTTGAACTCTTCGACAAGCTTCATGCGATCGGGATGGGTTCGTCAGCGGGCGCCTCCAAACGGCGTTCGACTCCGGAAGCAAAATCGGGATGGATTTTCCGGAAGTGCTCCAACACCTTGTCGCGAATCCGCTGAGGGCTATCGGCCATGGAATTGGAGATCGCGGTGCACAGCCGATCTCGCGCCGGATCGTCCAACACCTTATTCCAAAACAGGGCCGGCTGGCCATAGTAATCCTTGTCGTCACAGGCGAACTCGTCGTAACGACGTCCGTCTCCATGAACCGGCATCGGCGGTTCTTTCGTCCGGCCCGTTTCGACCGGGCCGTCCATCGTGTTCGGTTCGTAGTCGACGCTCCCGCCGCCGTTGCCGTCCACTCGCATCGTTCCGTCACGATGGTAGGTGGCGTAGGGGCAACGGGGTTGGTTGACCGGGATCTGGTGGTAGTTCACGCCCAAGCGGTAGCGGTGCGCGTCGGGATAGCTGAGCACGCGGTTTTGCAGCATCCGATCGGGCGAAATCCCGATGCCTTCGACCAGGTTACCGGGCTCGAATGCCGCCTGTTCCACGTCTTGGAAGTAGTTGGACGGATTTCGATTCAATTCGAACACGCCCACTTCGATCAACGGATAGTCGTCATGGGGCCACACTTTCGTCAGGTCAAAGGGATGCCATTCGTAACCCGCCGCGTCGGATTCCGGCATGACCTGAATGAACATCTTCCACTGCGGGTAGTCCCCTATGTCGATGGCGTCGAACAAATCGCGTGTCGAATAGTCGGGCGCCTCGCCGGCAATCTGCACGGCTTCCTCGTCGCTGAAATTCTCGATGCCCTGCTGAGTTTTCAGATGGAACTTGACCCAATGTCGCTTCCCATCCGCGTTGTAAACGCTGAAGGTGTGGCTTCCATAGCCGTTCATGAAGCGTGCACTCTTCGGCGTCCCCCGATCCCCGTACAGAAACATCACTTGGTGCAATGACTCCGGCACTTCGCCCCAGAAATCCCAACGCCGCCAGTGGGGCTTCAGGTGCGACTGCGGCTCACGTTTTTGAGTTCGAATGAAGTCGCTGAATTTCAAGGGATCACGGATAAAGAAGATGGGCGTATTGTTCCCCACCAGATCCCAAACGCCTTGATCGGTATAGAACTTGAGCGCGAATCCCCGCGGATCTCGGGCGCTGTCGGCCGAACCACTTTCACCACCAACGGTGGAGAAACGGGCAAAAGTTTCGGTCTGCTTTCCGACCTTACTGAACAAATCGGCCATGCAGTACTGGGTGATGTCGCCGGTGACGGTGAACGTCCCGTAGGCGCCATAACCCTTGGCGTGCACCACCCGCTCGGGAATCCGTTCGCGGTTGAAATGAGCCATTTTCTCAACCAGATGGACATCCTGCATCAACACCGGCCCCCGCGGCCCCGCGGTCTGCGAGTGCTGATTGTCGTCCACCGGTCGGCCGAACTGCTGCGTCTGGAAGGGGCATTTCTTTTCACTAGCCATTGATCTTTCCTGAGTGGAAACCGGGTGGGACAGGTGCGGTCGGGCAGCATTCCAACTCCCCGCTGCGTCTCTTCGTTTGGCAATCGCTGTGCCAAAAGCCGCCGGCACTCACACGCGGCCAGGCGACCCACCGCCGCGCTATCGGTCGTTATGACAGCACAGATCAATGACCACCGCGCAGGCCAGAATCAGCACGTCGTCTTCCCCGCTGGCGATGTCGACTCCATACGTATCGGTCAGCGAGAAGAAACGTTTGGAGACCGTCGCGATCGGCTGTCCGTCGCGTGTGAACTGATATTCGTGGTCGATGAAATCGCCCGTCGCGTCCAAGTCTCCCGCGGCGGCATCTTCCACGTCGAACACTTCTCGAAAGAACGTGAACAGCTTTTTCTTCACCGTGGCGACACGTTGATCGCCGCGGTAGACGTGATAAACCTTGCCAAAGGACAGCACCTTCTGTTCAACACGCGCCAACTCGCGGCCCTGCATGTCCTGGATCGCCAGCTTGTCGCCGACTGAGAACACCTTTCCGTCCACGTAGTAGCAGTCTTGTCCGCCGTCGTCCTTGATGGTGAAGTCGTCGCCAAGAGAAAAGAACTTTTGGTTCATCACATAGCGCATGAATGCTGTCCCCGCCGTCGAAGAGTGAAGAGCTGCAACCGTGATCCAGAAACCTCTTCCGGGCACGAACTCGCAGCAGAGCCCTGAGCAACGAGGATGCCGCTACCGCGCGGAAAGCTGATTCCCCGAAATTGTCCGGCCCGTGTGATCGCAAAGCGTCATCGCTGATCGGTCACAGGCCATTCCTTGGCCAACCGAGGGACTCAGTTGGGCGCGCCCGCAGAGCACTCCTGTGACCGGGAAAGGCCATCGGATCGCCGATTCTGTTCGAAAACGCACCAATCGGGAGTGGTCCCAAAAATGCCATTTTTTTCGGGACCAGCGCGCTCTGTGGGTCCGGGAGGGCTCCAAACAAGTGCCGCAGTAGCCCCGACATTTTTCCTCCCCGAAGAATCCCAACCCCACTAGGAAATCGGCCATGAGCATTTTCTCACGCGTCTCAGACATCATCAACGCCAACGTCAGCGACCTGTTGGATCGCGCCGAAGACCCTGAAAAGATGGTGAAAATGCTGATCTTCGAGATGGAAGACCAGATCGGCACCGCGCGTCAGGGCGTCGCCAAAGCGATGGCCGGTGAAAAGAAACTGGAAGCCAATCTGAATAAGAACCGTCAGGAGTCTGCCGCCTGGCACGCAAAGGCCGAGGCGGCTTTGGAGCGGGGCGACGAGGATTTGGCCCGCCAGTGCCTGGCCCGAAAGAAGGAATACGACCGGATCGCCGACAGCCTGCAACCGCAGTGGGAACGCGCCCGAAGAACGAGCGACGCCCTGAAATCCGACCTCCGCCGGGTCGAAGAAAAGTTGGACGAAGCGATCCGCCGCCGCGACAGTTTGATCGCCCGCCAGATGGCTGCCGAGGCGCAATGGCAGGTCCAAAACGTCGCGCCGTCGATGAATCGGGTGCAGCGTAGCTTTGACAAGTTCGATCGCATGGAACGCCGGGTCGAAGACTTGGAAGCCGAAGCGGCCGCCGTGATGGAACTCAACGACGCCTCGAACGAATTGGATCGCGAGGTCGAACAGAAGACGCGTGCCGCCGAAGTCGAACTGGAACTGGCCGCATTGAAAGTCCAGGTTGCCAACAAGAAAGACGAATAGCTTGTGCGCCGGTGCATTGAGCAGCGTGGCCGACGAGCGGCCGCTCGCACCGGCTTGTCTTCTCTCGCGACTTCGTGACGAAGCCCCCGCCACCGCGAACGGACGGGGGCCCTGCCGAACATTCAGCCACGCGAAAGATTGCCTGGCACCGGCTCTCAGACAGGCTGCGCTAGAGGTGCGCCATGACGATCACCACCAAGTGCCCAAGATGCGGCAAATCAAATTCTTTTTATCGCGTCTGGTGCACCGACTGCAAAGCCTCGCTCCCGTACGTCGTCGCGCCTCCGAAGGGCCTCGAGTCCGAAGAAGCGAAGTCACGAACCGACTTGTACAAACAGGCTCTCGCCGACCTGGAACGTCTTGTTCGCGAGGGCCGCGTCACGGAATCCACGCGCGATCTGATTCAGTCTTTCTACCGCAAACAGATTGTCGACACCGAGCGTGCCGAGGCGGAACTGAAACGGATGCGCACCGTTCACGAGTCCGTCGTCCTCGGCCGCGAGGCGGCGCAGCACGGAAGACACGAGGACGCCCTGGATCATCTCCACAAGGCGGTCGCGGTCAATCGCGGCATCTATCCGCTAAACAGCGTGATCGCCGAAATCAAGCTGGCGAAGGAAGAATATAGCCAGGCTTCCGATGCCGCCCACCAGGCGCAATCCCTGCTGCAGGCGGCGCAGAACGACTGTGACGCGTCACGTTTCGAAGCGGCCCGGGAGAAGTTGCAACAGGCCTGCGCCATCGATCCGGGCAACAAGGACATTCTCGCGACGATGCAACGCATCGAAACGGCGAGCAGCGAACAACGCGAGCAAGAAACGGTCGCGGAGCCTCAGCCGGAACCGCAGCGGGAAGCTCAGCCGGAATTCCAGCGAGAAGCTCAGCCGGCCCCCCTCGCCAGCGCCCCTCCCGCCCAATGTCCTCCGCAACCGGCCGCGTCGGCACCGCCTCCGGCAGCGGTTCCACCACCAGCGGCGGCGGCCCCGCCAACGCCCGCGATTTCTCCCGCACCGACGTCAAGTCCAACGGTTCGTCCAACGCCGGCCCCGGTGGCGACCCGACAAACCTCGGACGCCGTTCCCGCGACCGCCTCAGCTCGCTTCCTCGATGACGCGGAAAACGAGCGTAGCGCGACGGAGCGGCTGATCGAGGAGGCGTCGAAGTGGTCCGCCGTGATCAAACCGTTCCTGCTGGACAACGTCGGCTGGTTCGTGGGCGCCTTCCTGGTCGTGGCGGGATTCATCGTCTTGATCGTCTCGTTCTGGGGCACCATCGAACAGAACCGCGTGCTGATGCACTCGCTGGTGTACGTCGCGCTCGCGGTGGCGACCGGCGCATTTTTCTCAGCCGCCTACTTCATGAGGCTGAAGTACCCACAACTTGAAAGCTCCAGCAACGTTTTGCTGGTGATCGTGGCGCTGTTGATCCCACTGGTTTTTGCCGCCGCGATGCTGACGTCCCTGGTCCCAGTGACTCCCCCCGTCCCGGCCCTTCTTTCGAGCGTCCTTTGATTCATGAACACGCCAGCGGTTTTTATCGGATTGTTCTATGGCGTGCTTTCCGCAGTTGTCTGCTACGTCGTCTCGATGATCACGGGCGGACTGTTTGCACGTCCCTTCTATCGACTGTACAGCCGGTTCTTGATCGCGATTTGCTCGGTCATGTTGCTGGCTCCGGGGCTGCGATGGGTGGCGATGTCGTCCGACGGCAAGACGGCGACGATTCTGTTGACGCTCGCTCAGTATCTGGTGGTCGGCATCCTGGGTTACGGCGTGTTCCGATTCAATCGCGATTTCATGAAGCGATTGTTTTTCAAACGTCACACCGCCGCTTATTTCATCTTCGGGACGCTTGCCAATGCCACCTTGGTCACGTTGGCGTTTCTGCACGTGGCCGTCACGGCGACACCGGGCTGGACGGAATCGGCAGCGGGACTCGTCTCGGCAGCCAACTACGGGCCCTTCCTGGTCCTCCTGGCCGCGATGGTCTTCCACACGGACTTTCATTTGAAACGCGCTCGTGGCGAGTCACCCCGGTTCGGCCGATTCACGTTTCTGGGCTACGCGATCTCGTTTGTTGGATTGGCTCTGTCGATCGTTCCGCATCTGCATGACGCGATCACGCAGTTGCAAATCACGGCCGCCAGCACACCGCACCTGCACAACTTCTTCAGTGCCCAGGCTCTGTTGATCGCGATCCTGCTTTACGGGTGGCTGGTGTATCGCTACGAATCCATTCCGCCGCTGTTTCTGTTGCTCTTGGCGATTATCGGCGAGTACCACGTGTTGGTCACGCAATGGGCGATCCGGGCCTGGGGGGCAGAATGTTGGGGCATCGCTTCGCTGCCGTTGTTCACCGGCCTGGTCGCATTGGATCACTATTTTTCCGATTGGGATCGTCGCAAGCGGGAGGTGTCCGGTCACATCGCCGATGAGGATGCGATCCGTTTTGCGACGCCGTTCCGATGGGTCGGAATCGGACTGGCCATCGCACTGTGCGCGGTCACCTTGTGGACGCGGTTCTACACAACTCCGGGAGCGTCCCCGGCCTGGCTGTTCTGGACGTTCGTCGTGTACGCCTTGTTCTTTCAGGGGCTGGCGGTATTCCGGCGAACGCCCGCGTTGCTCTACGTGGGCAGTTTTCTGGGTCTGATGGCCGCCCTGTTCGGCATTGAACCGCTGGGCAGCGGGGCATCAACCCTGTTGATCGCATTCCTGAGCGTGGGCTGGGCGGCAACGGCCATCGCCGGACAACGGCGCGGGATGAAACTCAGCTGGTGCACTCCCCTGTCCGACAGCGCCTTGATCGCAGCGATCGTGACGACGGTGATCGTGTTTTCCAAACACCTACTCGGCGAGGCTCCGTACGAATTCCAGCGCGTCGGCCCCTTCGACGCCGCGGCGTTGGTCGCCGCCGCCGGCGCGTTTCTGGGAACCGCCTGGCTGTATCGTTCGCGCGTTCCGGTGTTCGGCTGTCTGATCGCGTTGGCCACGGCCGTTCCGCCCTGGAACGCCTGGATCGGATTGGCAGCGACGGCTGCGGGCGTGATTCTGGAAAGTCGGCTGCGGGGTGAACGCAAGACGGCGTTGGACGATCGAATTCTGATGTTCGGCCAGGTCCCGCTGCCGATGGCCGACGTGCTGCCGTCGCTGTACACCAAGCCGCTGGCCTTTGGCGCCATCCCGCTGACTTTGATCGGTCTGGTGGTATCGGCAACCCATGTGCTCCGCGGCGACCTTTCCACCTTTGTTCTTTCCGGAACGTTCACGGCGGCGATCGCGTTGATCATTTTGACGTGGACTTACCGCACCAAATGGCTGTACCTCACCGCACTCGCCACTTGGTATTTCTCGATTCACTCGTTGGCCCAGGCAACGATCGTCCCCCAACTGCCGTCGAAGGATGTGCTCGGAGCACACCTGCTAGTCGCGTCCGGAATCTCGCTGGCCGGCTGGATCATTGCGAGTGTCTATGCCTGGTGGTGCGGGGCGATGCTCGTGCGAGTCGCGGAAGCAAAGGAGGCCGGATATCGGGAACGCCGCGTCTACTACGCCGGCCTGCTGTATCACGTGACGGGGGCGGCCACGCTTGGCCTGTTGTTTGCCATCGGGTCGACTTGGCTGGCAACGCCCTGCAATCGGTGGTGGCTGATGGCGGCCGCCACGATTTGCACCGGCATCCTCGCTTGGGCCGCGTCGGTCTACCGATCTCAGATCGGATCGTCCCTGGCCTTGGTCGGACTGAGTTTGCTGCTGTTGATCGGAATCGATGCCTTCGGCATTTCGCCCATCGACGGGGCGGCGGTGATCGCAGGTCTGGCCGCCGCTGCTGTCTCCTGTTTCATCCCCCGCAAACGGCCAGCGGAGAATGCACCGACTATCGCCACGACCCAATGGCTAACGGACTCCTCGTTGCTGCAGGCCCAAGGAACCCAGCTTTGGATTCAGCCTGTGTGCGTGTACTCGATCATCTGCACGCTAGCGGCAATTGCCACAACCTTCCGTCTTCCGTCAACGGCTCTCGGCTCAATCGAACTCGCGTCCACGGCCCCACTGGTGTACCTGGCGGCCGCAGCGGCTCTGTTCCTGTGCACGCGAACCTTCCGAAACGTGGGGATCTATGTCGGATCGATCCTGATGGTGTTTGCTGCCGCCCACACCGCGCTGTGGCAGTACGGCTCGATGCTTGGCAGTTCGATCGCTTGGACGCATCTGTCCCTGGCAAGTGTCATCTGCCTGGCATTCTGTTTGGCGGCTGGCGCGTTAGCGACTCTGCTGAACCGTCGCATCCCACCTCCCGATCGGGAGCCATCGAATTGGCTGCGAGACCTGCGGGGATTCTACGCGGGGACGACCGTGCACGTCGCTCTATTCGCATCCGTCGTCGCACTGATCGCATTGGCGTTGGTCGTCCTGCTGGGCGATGATTCGCTCGCCACGCCAACTTGGTGGATGATTGGCGGATGCAGCCTGCTGACAGCGTCCTTCACCGTGCTCGCGCGATTGTACCAGTCTCGCATCCCGGTTTACGGCGCCCTCATCACCGGCAGCATCGGATGTGTCGGGCTCGCGGAAATCCTACTCTCGCCCGCAGCGTGGCATCGGTACGAGATGGTGATGATCCCGTTGGCCGGCGTCGCGCTGGGAGCGGCTTCGTGGCTGATCGCACGTTGGGAAGTCCCGCAGGAATCGCTGGAACCGAAGCGCCCACGGCGACCTTACGACTGCTGGGACAGCCCGCCGCTTCCCATGGTGTCTCTGGACGCATCCCGGTGGAGCATCCCGCTCTCTCACGCATCGGTCGCTCTAGCGCTGCTCGCGCTGGGCCGGGTCGGGTTCGCATGGATCCAGCAGGCGACCGCTTCACAGCCGCCCTGGCAATGGTCCCTGCCGATCTACCTGTCGTCGATCGCCTTGCTGATCGCGACAAAGACGCATCGCACGCGGTGGCTTCGGTTCGCAACCGAAGACGCGACCGCGGCGCCGGATCGGCAGCTGGCGAACGCCGATTGGGCTGAACGCGGTGTCTTGTACGTGTTGTCGATCCTGACGTTTGGCGCCGCAACCCATGCGACGCTGCAACTGGTCGCGATGGGCGGTCTGCCTTGGACACTGGCAGCCGGCTGGCACGCATTGTTGACATCGCTGCTGGTGGTGGCGGGATGGCTGGTGGCCACCGTCTACACACCCTGGCGACGCTCCAGAGTCGCAACCCCCGGTCACGAGCGGAGTGAGTTGCAGGTTGAAGCGGACGTTTCACTTTACAGCGGGTTGCTCCACCAGGTCCTCTTGCTGGTATCCATCCTGACGCTATGCGGTCTTGGTTTCCTGTGTTTGCCGCCACATCCGCTCTCCCTTCCGGTCGCCGGAGCCACGTTCGTCCTGGTGGTTTATTTCGCACTGGCCGGAGACACGTACCGGTCGTCGATCTGCAATTACCTCAGCTTGGCCGCGTTGGCGATGGGGACGGCGGAATGGGCCGCCATTACAACGGCGTCGGACACACTCGTGGCACCTCGAGCGGTTTCATCACTCGCGTTGCTCGGTTTGGTTCTGGCCTGCCTGGCGGTCTGGCTCACGCGATTGCTGAAAACCTCGGACAACCACTTTCGGTTTCCGTTCCGGTTTCCTGCTCCATGGGAGGATTCACCGCTGCCGGTTCAGTCGACCTGTCGAGGCACGGCGTGGCGGAACCCGTTGACGCACGCATCGCTGGTCTTGTCACTGGTGACGGTCGCCGCCGTCGTGATCCGGCATGGTGCTGATCTAAACTTCGCCTCGGGTGCGGCCGATGCGGCGCTGACCGGATTGGCTGCGTTTGCCACCTTGCTGCTGTCAGCGCGACTCTACAACAGCCCGGGCTGGACCTACGTCGCGGCGACGATTCTGGCGGTCACTTCGGTTCCCGTGCTGTCACTGCTGAATCGAACCGATGCACAGCTGGGCATCGTGCTCGGCGCGCTGGCGGTAGGGTTCTGGATCGCCGCGGTGTTGGCCGAATGGCGATCCGCATCCCGCAGCGCCGGTCAATCGTTCTCCGACCAGGAACGCAACGGTCCAACAGCGGCCGAGCAATTGATTCGACTGTACGCCAATCCCTTCCTGCGATGCTCGGCCTTCCTTTCCATCATCGCGATTGGCCACGGTCTTGCGGTCTGGAACCTGGAGGGCTGGTCTGCCGCACAACCAACATTGTTCATCGCATCCGCTCTGGGAGCGATCAACTTCCTGCTGAATGCTCGCACGATGTGTTCATTGAGGCAGCCGAATTGGGCGCAGACACTGGTGTACCTGGCATGCACGTCCTTCTTGATCGGATACCTCGCATTCAATTCGATTCAGTGGCAGGACTTGATCCAACTGGGTCCCTCCACGGGCGTGGCGGCTTTGGCGATGTCGGTTCTCGGCTGGATGCTTGTCGCCAGTGGCCGATCGGCCACTCCATCGGAGCCGCAAAAGATCACGGCCCGCCTGTCATTTGGGCAACCGTTTTCCCGGTTCGCATGGGTGCTGTCATTCACATCCATCACCCTGTCGATTCTGTCGATCGTGATCCTGATTGAGGGAACCGCCTCGTCATCGGCCGCTCAAATCGAGTGGGGCGTTCCGGACCGGGCTCAGCTCTGGACCCCTGCGATCGCCCTATTGCTCGCCGGAGCCGTGGCCGCGATCAGCGTTCGGGTGGAGCGGCGAATCGGTTGGTTGCACACCGCGGTGTTCCTGGTCTCCAACGGGGTCATCCTGCTGCTGACCAGCCTGACCTCCTGGCCTTTGCACACGATGACCATCGCCATCCTGCTGTGGATGAATGCCTTGATCTTTGCGGGGCAACTTGTCAAGGCGAACCGAACCAGGGCTCGAAAGCTGCTGGGGTTGCCGGACACCCATTGCGAACGCCCGTTCCTGGCCTGGCCGTTGGTGGTGGTCGTGGTGATTCTGAGTGGTGAATTTGGGTTCCTGGCCAACGCGTACCTGGGATCCCGCTTCAGTTTGATTCGCACGCCGGCCGTCACCGAATTGAGCAACACCTGGCCGTGGCTGCGTGTGAACCTGCTCTGCGGGTTAGCTTTGCTGCAGATCTTTATTCTGCATCCACGCAGCGCGTACCTGCACCTGCTGGTGGGATCAAGCATCGCGTGCCTGGCGGGAATGGGACTGTCAAGCGTTTGGGGGATCACGCCGGACGTTGCCATCGCCACCCTGGGACTTGGGTGGGGTCTGCTGGCGGCCATCGTCCATCGGCCGTCCGCTGGAAAGTTGAGCGGATGGATGCGTCTGCCCGTGTCATCGGGCCGGCGAGCGGCAGGCGAAAGAATCCTGCGTGGTTGGTCGATTGCGTTGATTGGAACCGCCTTGGCGATCACGCTGCCGGTCGGAATGCACTCTCGCCCCGATTACCCGAACGTGTCGATCACCCTGCTGCTGGCAATCCTGGCGGCGCTAACGATCGGGCTCCGCTGGCGTGATGTCCGCGGCATCTTTGTCTCCGCGGCCCTGTTGCCGCTATGCCTGACCGCGACTTGCGTGCACTACGGCTACCAACAGCAGCTACTCGGATACGGCGGTTTGGTATCGGCGTTGATCGCGACGATCTACCTGGGCGTCAGCCGAATGCTGCTGAGTCGTGGCGATGGACCGGGGACCGATTCCTTCCGCGTCCGTGTCGCCCAGGGCTTGCTGGTGGTCGCCGACGCGCTCGGCGGTGCGGTCGCGATCCTTGCGGTTTGGTCCGTCGTTGCGGCTCAACCCACGGTCTCCACCGCTTTGTCCCTGCTGCTGATCAGCCTTTGCTGGGTTTACATGGCGTGGCAATCAGGCACGGAACGATACGTCTTTTCGGCGCTCGTGGGATTCTTCGTCGCGGCGATCTACTGTGGTCACAGCGTCCTGGGGATCGACCTGATCGGAAACTCCATCGCCGCATTCCTGGTGATCGTCTACGTTTATTTGATGTATGCCGTGAACGTACTCTGCGGCCGATCGGGCGACGAAAAACTTCAGGCGTTCGTCCGTCCCAGCTACATCGTGGCACTTGCCTTGCCGGCCACGTTGCTGGCCGCCGTTCCGTTTGAACAACGTGGTCCAGCGGCGTTCATCCTGTTGGCCGCCGCATCGTTCTACTTTACCGTCAGCCACCGGACTCACACTCGTTGGACGTCCTACGCCGCGATCCTGCTGGTCAATGTGGCAATCTATTTGTGGGTTCCGACGGCCCGGCAAATCACCGGGCTGTACCAACTGTACGTGATCCCTGCGGCGATCACGGTTCTGATCTTCGCGCACCTGCATCGCCGAGACCTGAATCCAAATGTCTTGTCCGCGATCCGACTGGGGGCGACCAGCTTGATTCTGGCCGTCTCCACGTTCGAGGTCTTTGTCTCCAGGGAGTCCAGTCTGCTTGAATTCGTCGTTGTGCTCTCGCTCAGTTTGGCCGGCGTGGTGGCGGGGATTGCGCTTCGCATCAAACCGTTCGTTTACACGGGACTGGCGTTCTTGATCCTGAACGTCGTCGGACAACTCGGCCTGCAATTCCATCGGGAAACAGGCGTCACTCGTGCGGTGATCCTGATCGCGGTCGGATTGCTGGTGCTGGTGGCGATGATCTTTTTCAACGTCCATCGAGAACGGATCCTGCGTCAGTACCGCGGTTTCCTGATGGACGACCAATGGAAATAGCGTTCAGAGGACCTGGTCGGCGACGTCCCTTGATCGATGCGACAACCGTTGGCGACGCCCCGGCCACGTCACAAAGGCGAAGATTCCAAACGCGGCGTCGATCGTGAAGCGGGCGCTTGGCCGGTGGACAACGGCTCGTCCGCCTGAAAGCCGTTGCCAGCGATGGTCATCAGCGGGCCAGCCGTCGCGAGCAAGAACATTTGCACCATCGGGATGATGGTCATGTCATGGAACAGGGCGTTGGGCAGGTAAGCTGCCAGTACGGCCAATGTGAACAGACCGATTCTTCGGCGGGCCAGTGGTGCTTCCCGATCGTGGGCCATCCGCCATCCGCCCGCGGCCAGCCCCGCCAACACCGCCAGAAAAAGTGCCAGGCCGACCAAACCGGAATCCACCAAAAACGCCAGGAACGTATTGTGGTGTCCGTAATCACGAGCCTGCTCCAGCGGCAATCCGTAACGGCGGATCGTGTGGTACGAATCGTGGTGTTGAAAGTATTGCCCAAATCCGTGTCCGGTCAGCGGCCGATCCTTGAACATTTCCCAAGCCACCGTGGCCAGCAATGGACGAAGCTCGACCGATTTGGCGGCGTCGGCGGCGGACAGCGCTTTGTCGCGTTTCATCGCCAACAGGTCATCTTTCAGGCCGGTCATCAGCAGGCCGGCGATCAACACTCCGGTCACCAACCCCAAAACGCGCGTCCACCGCGGAACATGAATGAACGCCACGACGATGACGGCGGCAAGAAGCCCCAACCAGACGCTCCGGGTCAGCGTCGCGTAGCCACCGAGCATCAAAATCAGACCGAGTGCCAACGCAACGGCTTTGCCGCGACGATCCGCACCGACGAATCGAGCACACACCGCGGCCAGAGCGATGCCCATCACAAACCCGTTGCCGACGGGGTTCAGCAACGGCCCTCGCCCCCGCCCATAGAACTCCCAAAGATTCGGGTCCAGCATGAACTTCGGAAAGACCAGTGCGTGCAGACCGGTCATCTCGCACACCGCGGTGAACGACAGGTACACCCCCAGCCCGATCAGGGCGTTAAGAAACCAATCGAAATCCCGCTGTCGGATTCTTGCCAGCCGCCCGATGAAGTAGGTCGCGACCGGTAAGAAGATGTAAAACAGCCAGCGCCCCGTCGGATCGACGTGTGCCTCGGCGACGTTCCCGCCGCGGCTGCGTAGTAACAGATAGGCCGTCAGGACCAGCAGACACCAATCGATTCTCGTCGGCGTCAGCGGCGTCGTTTTCCCCAGCCGCCAATGCACCATCGCTGTCAGCGTCAACGCCACCCACAGCAAGCGATCCAAACTGATTTGCACGGGACCATCGATGGCAAAAAACGGCGGGCCGAAAACCGTTCCGACGATCAGCAACATCGCCAAGCCCCGAATCAGACGCCCGTCCTTCAGCAACGGAGCAACCCACACGGAAATGGCGATCGCAAACAACAATGCCAGCAGGTTCATCGGCCGCGAATCGTTCCACAAGAGTCTGGTTTCCGGAGCATGCCCGTGTGATCCGGACACGCCGACGCTGAAACATAGGTGGAAAGTCGCACCGCTCACGCGGTTTTAGCTGGAATTCTGCGGTCCGGGGCCATCGCCATGCCGCGGCTTCGGCCGGACGGGCTTTGAATTGCTGCGCCGCGGGAGCGTGGCGCGCCGAAACGCCGGATTGTTCGCTCCAGTCGTGCCGATCGGCGCAACCGAACCGAGCTCTTCACCGCGAAATGAAACCTGCCGCAGCCTCAGGGCTTCAACCGCTGACGAATCCACTCTTTCCGCTTTTGCAACTCTCTTTCAAACCCGCGTGGAACGGGTTCGTAGTAGACGCGATCCACGCCAAGGTAGTCCTGAGCGGCGATCCCATCGGGCGCGTCGTGGCTGTAGATATAGCCTTCGCCGCGTCCCTCTCGATCGGCCGTGGACGAATGGGAATCCCGGAGATGCTGGGGCACGGTCACCCGGCGCTGCTGCCGAACATCCTTCCGAGCGCTGCCGATCGCAACCGTCGCCGCATTGCTTTTGGGCGCCAACGCCAGGTAGCTGACGGTTTGAGCCAGCATGAATTCGCTTTCCGGCAGGCCCACCCACTCGCACGCTTGCATGCACGCCACCGCCATGGGAAGCGCCTGCGGATCAGCATTGCCAACGTCCTCGCTGGCCAAGATCACCAAACGACGACACAGAAACCGCAGATCCTCACCGCCCTCCAGCATCCTGGCCAACCAGTAGATGGCGGCGTCGGCATCGCTGCCACGGATGCTCTTGATCATTGCGCTGATCAGGTCGTAGTGGTCGTCCCCGGTTCCATCGTAGCCAGCGATGCGGCTGCCGATCGACTCCGCGGCGGCGTCCCGATCGACCGGTTTTCCGTCGCTGCTTGCCACGGCGATTTCCAGAGCCGTCAGGGCGCGCCGGGCGTCTCCCTCGCAGGCGTCCGCCAGGAACTCCAGTGCCTCATCGGAAACCGTGGCCGGCTGAGCCAGCCCGCGTTGCGGATCAGAAAGCGCCCGGTTCAGGAGCACCTTGATGGATTCGGGGGAAAGAACTTCCAGTTGAAACACTTGACTGCGACTGATCAACGCCCCGTTGACCGCGAAGTAGGGGTTGCTGGTTGTCGCGCCGATCAGCGACACCACCCCGGCCTCGACATCAGGCAACAATGCATCCTGTTGTGTCTTGCTGAACCGGTGAATCTCGTCGATAAACAGGACGGGACGCGGCTCGCCGCTGGCCACCAGATCGGTCGCCCAGGCCAACGCCTCGCGGACTTCTTTGACGCCCCCGGTGACGGCGCTCAACGGCCGAAAGCGGCTGCCCGTTTCGGAAGCCAACAGGTGCGCCAAGGTCGTCTTTCCCGTACCGGGCGGCCCGGCCAACAAGATCGATCCCAATTGCCCGGCATCCACCATCCGCCGCAACAACTTGCCGGGTCCAAGAAGATGCTGTTGTCCGACATAATCCTTCAAACACTGAGGCCGCATGCGGGCCGCCAAAGGCTGCGAGGCGTGAAGGAAGTCCTGTTCCTGAGATTCAAACATCGACGGGGTTTGAGACATACCGCACCGGACTGGAAATGAAGAAAACGCCAAACAGGGGGATGAAAATGATCGGCTGGATTGCGCTGATACTGACCGCCTTGATTCTCGCGTCCGTGGCGTGGCGGATCGACGACTGGGGCCGAGATTTTGTTCAGAACACCGCCGAGCTGGAGCCGGATGCTCAGCGTCCCGAACTCCGCCCGGTTGAACTGAACCGTAGCCTTGACCAAGCGAGCCGCGACGTCCAGGCCTGGGCGGAGCAACAGGCCAATTGGCAGTGGATCTCGACCGATTCCAGCCCCACCCGGTCGGAAACGACCGTCAAGCTGACCCGGACCACACCCGTGTTCAAATTCGTCGACGATATCACCGTCACCCTACGACCGATCGACGGCGAAGAAAAGGTTCAACTGCGGGCGCGAAGCCAATCCCGCGTGGGCAAAGGAGATTTGGGCCAAAACCCGCGCAACCTGATCGAACTGGTGCGTGGACTCTCCGATCGCGGAGCGTCGGACGGACACCCGCGCGGCTGACAGCGTCGATATTCCGGGCGAGCTAACCGCGGTTTGGTTTTCGACGGTCGGCTTTCATGCCATCAGGCGGCTCGGGGCCGCTCCGATCCGCACAGACTCTGGTAGAAGCGATTCGTTCCGACCAGTTGCTGGTGCGTGCCGCTGGCAGCCACGCGTCCCGATTGGATCACCACGATCCGGTCCGCCATCGCCAGCGTCGTCGGCCGGTGAGTGATCATCAGCCCCGTGCGGCCCACCAGGAACTTTTCCAGCGCCTTGTGGATCAGCTGTTCGCTTTCCATATCGATCTGGCTGGTCGCTTCATCCAAAATCAAGATGTCGGGATCGCGCAAGAACGCCCGCGCCAACGCGATCCGCTGCATCTGACCGCCGGACAACCGCATCCCGCCAGATCCCAACAGCGTCTGGTACCCTGACGGCGTCTTACGGCGAATGAAGTCATCCGCGAACGCCAGCTTGGCGGCCCGCACCACGTCGTGGGCGTCCGCTCCGGGACATCCGTAGCGAATGTTGTTTTCGATCGTGTCGTCAAACAGCACCGTCCGCTGAGTCACCAGCGCCAAGCGTCGCCGCAGGTCCCGTGTTCGCATTTGGTTCAACGGCGCATCGTCCAGCAGCACGCTGCCCGACTGGGGATCGTCGAAGCGACAAAGCAAACTGACCAAGGTGCTTTTGCCGCTGCCGTTGGGACCGACCACGGCCACGGTTTCGCCGTGCCGAATTTCCAAATCGATTCCCTGAAGCACCTTGGGACCCGACGGGTATTGATACTCGACATCCCGGAAGCGAATGGATCCGTGCGGCCGACTGGGTGAGATCGGGTTGGCGGGTTCATCCACACGGATCGGCTGATCGATGATCTCCATCACGCGAGACGAAGCAGCAATGCCGCGTTGCAACCCGCTCCAAACGTCCGCCAGTTTTCGCGCCGGATCGGAAGCACCGATCAGGAATCCGAAGAACAGCAGGACCTGGCCGCGTTCCAACGGCCCGGCGGACATGCGCAGTCCGAACAGGTGCGTTTCTTGATTGAGCACCAAGTATCCGCCGGCCAAAATGGCCAGGGCGACCGTCGTCATCCCCATCAACTCGCTCGTGCCTCGGGCCAGCGTGTTGTAGAACGCCATCTTCATTGACTTGCGGTAGTACGCATACGTTCCGCGGCGGAGCCTGGCTCGCTCGAAAGCCTGTGTGTTCGAAGCCTTGACGACGCGGATGCCGGCGAACGAATCGTTCAACATGCCGTACAGTTGGCTCATCTCCTCCATCGCACGCCGACTGGCCCGCCGAATCGCCCGGCTGAGTTGCTGCATGACCACGGCAACAAGCGGTGAGACGATCATCACCAGCAACAGCAACCGCGGACAGACGTACGCCGCCCCGACCAGGCAGGCCAGCATCTTCAGCGGTTCGCGGATCATCCGGCCCAACAACGTGGACACGCCGGCCGAAACCAGCGCCACGTCGTTGGTCAAACGAGCGGTCAGGTCCGAGGAACCGTTCTCTCCAAAGGCGTCCAAATCTAAACGCAGCGCCTTGCGAAAGAAAGTTTCACGCAGGTCGATCGCGGTCCGACCGGCAATGTATTGCACCCACATCAAGTTGGCGCACAGGGCGACCAGCTTGAGCGCCGTCCCGCCGACCAAGAACGCCAGGATGAACAACAGGGTCCCGAACGGTGTCTCCGGGGCGTGATCCTTCACCCAGGGCAGCACCCGCTGATAGCTTGCCACCTTGCTCTGCTGGTAACTGCGACGATCGGCCAACAGTTGGGCCGATTTGCTTGGCATCGCACCCGTTTTAGCCGGCACCCCGGCCTCGGCGCGACGAATCTGTTCGTCCAGCGATTGGATCTCCTGCTCAGCGGTCTCCACCTGGTGCGCCACATACTCGGGCAGCGTTTTTCCGTCAAAGACGACCTCCACCAGGGGATAGAGCGCGCTGATATTCGCGCTCCACAAAACTGCGATCAACAGCGAGGAAGCGACAATGCCGATCAGCGCCCACCAGCGGCGAAAAGCCGACTTCAAGACGCGAGCGAAGGGAGTTCTCACGGGGCCGTCCTTGGTCACCGCTGAAGGTTCATGCTGTCAAATCTGGGATTCGGTCACAGCCGCCCCCGACGGTCAGATCGCACCGGAGAACGCGTTTTGTGCCGATGCGTTCTCTTTTAACGAACCCCCAGCTTCGCGACCAGGGCGTTCTGGAGGCCGGAACGTCACGGCGATCGGTTTCTCGATCAGCGGAACACGATCGCTGCGACCGCGGGTTCGGTCGGTCGCGGTTCAGAAAATACCGGCGCCGAACTGATCGTCATCGCCTTCGCCACCCGACTGCCCCCCGCCTTCCGGGCGGGTTTCGCTGGGTTGCGTCTCACCCGGACGCGCCTCGGATTGCCGCGGCGGTTGCAGCTTGCCGTGGGGCGGGTCGACGTACGCCGTTTCCACGTCTTCACCGGCGTCCATAAAATCGTCGTCGTACCGCGACCGATACCCGGGCTGTTCGCATCGTTTCAGCTCGGCATCGAACTCTTCGATCACCGCATTCTGAATCATCTCACGGCACTCGCTGTTGATCGGATGCGCCACGTCGGCGTACAGCTTCTGGGGCGAATCCAAAGCACCATCCTGGTCAAACGACAACTTGTTTCCGCAGTTGTTGCAGTAGTTGGCGCGGAGATGGTTTTTATGATGGCACCGGCTGCAGTGACCGGTCAATTTGCGACTGGGCATGGCCACGAACGGCCCGTTGGCTCCATCGATGATCTTCAAGTCGCGCACGACAAAGCATTCGTCGATGGTGATCGAACAGAACGCGCGCAGCCGGTCCTCCGAGGACTCCATCAACTTGATCCGAATCTCCGTTATCTCCACGCTTCTGAACTCCCTCGCTGATGACGGCTGGTCAACTTGGCTCGATGGTGATCTCAGCCGAGGCGGAGACCATCTGAACAGCTTGCAGCAAAACTCCCGGTTGCAACTCGCCCCGCAAACGCTCCACTACCTGCCGGGCGTGCCCTTGGTCACGGGCTATACCGAAACACGCCGATCCGCTTCCGGTTAGTTGACACGGTTGCAAGCCGGATTGCCACAGCGATTGTATCAATTCGCCAGTCCGCGGCAGAATTTCCGCAGCCGGTTCTGTTAACCGATTCATCATCAATGCGGCGAACGCCTGGCGATCTCCGGCCTCAAACGCCCGCACAAAGCCGTCGGCCGACACCGGTACGCCCGGCACCCTCAGCCGCCCATAAACCGCGGCCGTCGAAAGCGGCGAGGCCGGATAGGCCACGACGAAGTGGACAGGCGTGCAGCAACTAACCGGCGTCAGGCGCTCTCCGCGACCGCGTGCCCGAGCGGCCCCCGGCCCCGGTCCGGCCAAGGCCAGCGAATCAGATTCGCCACCAGAGGCCAAATCCAACCCGAACCGGCCCAAAAAGAAGGGCACATCGCTGCCAACCGACGCCGCAACCTCGACCAGATCGCGGTTCTGCAAAGGAATATCGTGCAGCCGGGCCGCACAGGCAATCGCGTGCGCCGCGTCGCTGCTGGCGCCGCCCAACCCGGCGCCGGCCGGAATTCGTTTTCCCAATTGCACCGAGAAACCGCCCGGGATCGCGAAACGTTCGCTGAACCGCCGCAGGGCGACACTGACCAGATTTGTCTGATCGGTGGGAATCTGCAGCGCGACCGGAAGGCGGTCGCCGCCGGTGGACAGCCCCAGATCCTGGGAAATGGCCTCGGCCGAGGGCAACCAATCTGCCGTCAGCCGGACCCCGGGCTGGTCGCTGCAACGCACCGTCAATTCATCCCGCCAGTCGATCGCCACCATGACCGTGTCGATCTCGTGATAGCCGTCATCACGCCGGGCGGGAATCTCCAGGAACAAATTCAGCTTGGCGGGCGGCGAGGTGCGAGCAACGGTCATCGGATCGCCAGATCATTGGGCTTGCGCGACGTGGAAACGGGATTTGACATCAGGGCGATGCTTCCCGGCAGGGTTCAACTGCGTGACGGGTTGCCAGGATCCCTGTCATGTCCGCTGGTTGGACCACAGCGACAACAGCTCCACCAGATGCTCGGTCGCGGTCACCATTTGATCCAAACAGGCGAATTCGCGAACACTGTGGATATTGTGCTGACCGCTGGACAGATTCGGCGTTGGCAATCCCTTTTCGGTCAGCGCACTGCCGTCGGTTCCGCCGCGGATGATTTCTTTGACACAGGGCGTTCCCAGATTCTGGAAGGCTTGTTCCGCCAACGTCACCGATTCGGGCAGCTTGGACAAACCGTCACGCAAGTTCCGGTACTGCCGATCGATGACGATTTCGAACTTCACCCCCGGTACCGCCGATTCCACTTCCGCCGCGGCGTTGCGAATGACTTCGGCATAGTGTTCCAGTCCCGACACCTCAAACGACCGCAGCAGCAACTTGACGGTCGCTTCGCCGACGCCTCCGGAAATGGAGTAGGGATGCAAGAAGCCTTCGCGACCTTCGGTGGTTTCAGGCGAATCGGAGGTCCGGGGCAGGGCAGCCACGAAATCTGCGGCGGCGCGAACGGCGTTGACCATCCGGCCCTTCGCGATGGAAGGATGAATGTTGTCTCCGATCACGCGGACCGTCGCGGCGTCGGCCGAGAAGGTTTCCACATCGATCACTCCTGCGCCGCCGCCGTCGACGGTGTAAGCAACCGCCGCATCGAGTGACTCCAGATCGATCTTGTCGGTCCCCCGACCGATCTCCTCGTCACAGGTCATGACGACCTTCACATCGCCGTGAGCGAGGTGCGGATTCTCGAGCAGCGTTTCGGCCAGTTCCATGATGATCGCGACACCCGCTTTGTCATCACCGCCCAACAGCGTGGTGCCGTCGGTGGTGATCAACGTCGCTCCGACCAGGTCCTTCAACGCCGGGCAGGCGTCGACGCGGATCCGATCGCCGTTGGCAAGTGGGATGTCCCCACCGGCGTAGTTCTCAACGACTTGAGGGCGGACGGGATCGCCGGGTGCTTCGGGCGACGTATCCATGTGAGCGACCAAGGCGACCGTGGGCGTGTTGCCCGCGCCGCTCTTGCCCGCACCGTTCGTCGACGGCACGGTCGCGTACACCAAGGCATGCTCGTCTTGCCGCACGTCGACCGCGGACATGGCCACCAGCTCGTCCGCCAACAAACGCCCCAGAGCGCGCTGACTTTCCGTGCTGGGGTAACACTGACTGTCGGGATCCGCCGAGGTGCCCACGCGGACGTATCTGAGAAAACGTTCGAGCAATCGCTGTCGGTTGATTTCGATCATGGGGTGGTTTGTGTTAAGCTCGCCGGACCGGGCCTCAGGATCGACCGTGGCCATTCCGATCGTCGTGACTTGGGTTGTGGATACATGAGCGAAGGCGTTGCCCATCTGGTATTCGATTGCGAAAGTATCGCCGATGGGGCATTGATCGCGAAAGTCCGCTACCCGGGCGAATCGCTTTCTCCCGAAGAGGCGATCGCGCGGTACCAGGCGGAACTGCTGGAACAGAAAGGCTCCACCTTCATCCCGCACACGTTTCAGATCCCCATCTCCGTGGTGATCGCCAAGGTCGCCAAAGACTTTCGCCTGATCGACGTCGTCTCGTTGGACGAGCCCGATTTCCGAAGTCATGTGATCACCGCGCATTTCTGGAAAGGCTGGGAAGCCTACAAGCGACCACAGTGGGTCACCTTCAACGGCCGCAGTTTTGATTTGCCGCTGATGGAGTTGGCAGCTTACCGCTACGGCATCTCCATCGCGCCCTGGTTCCGCAACGATGGCTACCGATCGCCCCGCAACCGCTACAGCACGCACGCGCACCTTGACCTTCAGGATTTGCTGACGAATTTTAGTGCCGCCCGGTTCAACGGCGGATTGAATCTGGCGACGAAACTGCTCGGAAAACCTGGCAAGATGTTTGTCACCGGCGATCAGGTCCAGGAACAATTTGCCGCCGGAGATCTGGCGGGCATCAGCGACTACTGCCGCTGCGACGTCTTGGACACGTACTTTGTCTTCCTGCGATCGATGGTGCTGACCGGGGAACTGACCCTGGAGCAGGAATTGGAGATCACCGAGGAGAGTCGGCATTGGATCGAAGCCCGCGCCGGGGATTGCCCCGCGTACGCGACCTACTTGGATCACTGGAGCGACTGGACCGATCCGTGGGAACACGATCCGGTTGATGCGTAGTGGCGCCAGGCCGTGATCGCATCGAGTCTCCCACGCGACTGTCGAGCGGGCCAACCGCAACGGGGTTCACCGTATCTTCCACGCTCAGCCGAGCGTGGCGACGACAAAGTGGCTCGGCGCTATTGCCACGCTCTGGCGAGCGTGGCCACACGCTTTTCGATCAAGCCTAAATCTCGCCGCGCAGGTATTCCAACCGGCGAACCAGTTGTCCCTTCGGATTGACGGGAATGATGAACTGGAACTTCTGGGGGTCGACTTCGTAGCCGTGATAGTCCTGCAGATAGACGATGGTATTGAGCATCCGCAATGCTTCCGGCTCGTTGGTGGCACGCGACAACGATCGATACAGGAAGCCCAGGGTGTCAACGTCGCTGTGAACGGCCAGGTACTCCACCGCCCGCATCACCACCAACGGTTCGACATCCAGCAACAGGTTTTCGATCATCGGCACCAGTGACTTGACCGAGTCGCCGAGGCTGCTGCAAGCGACCAACGCCCAATAGCGCTGCCACGGATCCTCGCTCTGCAACGCGACCTCCAACTGGGGTAAAGCGTCTTCCGGTGGGAGCAATGCCAGATTCACCGTATCGATGTAGGCGGCGATCTGGGCGATGTGCGACTGCCCAAAGGTGATGGGGTTTTCCAACGCGGAGTCGACCATCACCGCCTCGGTCAGGAAGCTCAGGTCAGGCATCGATTTGAGCCGGTCGTCCAGTTGCGCCCGCATCTGTTGCAACCGGTCGGCATGCTGCGGATCTGCCGCCAAGTTGTTGACCTCATCGGGATCCGATGACAAGTCGTAAAGTGCTTCGGCCGCCTTGGGGGCAAAGAACTGCTTGGCTGCCCCGGTCAGCTTGCCGGCGGCGTTCAACTCACGCCATTCCTGATAGGCCAACGACTTGTACCGGTAATTGTTTTGCAACGCGTCGGGATAAAACGGCTCGAAGTTGCGGATGTACTTGAAGTCGCCAATCCTCAGGGTGCGAACCAGATCATACTTTTCGTCAAAACGATCGGCGTAGCCCAGCGTTTCGTCGCGTGAATCGACCTCCGCCGGATCGACACCCGGCCCCAGAAAGGGACGACCGTCGACTTCTTCGGGTTGCTCAACGCCCGCCAGGTTCAAGACCGTCGGACCAAAATCCACGAACTCGACAAAGCCGTCCGTCCGACTGCCCAGATCGCGTCCTGCCAATTCGCGGAAGTCTTCCGGAACGCGAATCACCAGTGGCACGTGCAATCCTGACTCGTAGGCGTAGCCCTTGGACCGGGGCAACACGCCGCCGTGGTCACCGAAGTAAAACACGAACGTTTGCTCCAACACACCGTCCTGGCGTAGCTGGTCGAGCAAACCGCCAACCAAACCATCGATCTGCTGTATACGGTCGTGGTAACGGGCCCGCGTGTAGCGGAAGGTGGGCGTGTCGGGAAAGTATTTCTGCAGGTGAACACTCTCGGGATCCGTGTCCGTGGGGACGGACATCTGCTTCTCGGAAAAGTGCAGCTGACTCTCGTGCGACTGCGTGTAGGTCTGGACGTGGAAGAAGGGGGTCGACTCGGTAGGACGATTCTTCCAACTCGCTTTGCGACTGGAATCGTCCCAGACGTCGTCGCCGCGCACCGCGTTGTAGTCTTCCTTGCTGTTGTTGGTCGTGTAGTAGCCGGCCTGCCTCAGGTAGGCGGGGAACATCTTCAAACCCGGCGGCAAATGGGCGAGGGTGTGTCTGCGATGGAATTGCGTTCCAATGCGAGGCGCGTAGCAAGCGGTGATCAGGGTGGTCCGAGCCACCGAACACACCGGCGCATTTGAAAACGCGTGGTTGAAGGTAATTCCGTGGTCGGCCATCGCCTCAATTTGCGGCGCCGGGGCGCCGTTGGGGCCGAAGTGCCGAAGGTAATCCGCCGAATTGTCTTCGGACATGATCCAGACGACGTTGGGCCGCTGCGCGTCGTCAGCCGTCGCCACTGCCCCCTGGTCCGCTGCGACCCCCAGAACCAGCGCGACTGCCCAGATAGGAAAACGATTCATCAGCATGGAACCCGGTGCGTGTGTGGAAAGCGTTTGGAACGCTGCGTCGCAGCCGAGTTTAACTGGAACCGGTTCGACCGGCAGCCAGGCCGGCAGACGATGCACGCGGAGGAGGCCGGCCCGCCCGGGGGGTGCCCTTTCGCGGCTCGGCGCCCGTCGATCCAGTTCCGACGCCGGGGCAGCAAAACAAGCCTTGCCCAAAGTGGGTCGGACCGGGCATAATTCTCGGCCCGACACGCCGCTGCGCCCCAACACCCCCTTACCGATTCAATTGATGACCCATGGCGAAAAGCAAGAAAAAGGCTGAAACGATCTTTCTGGTTTGCGAAGAAACGGGCGACTACAACTACACGCTGAAGCGCAAGCCGGGCGGCGAAAAACTGCGTCTGAAGAAATACAGCCCCCGTCTGCGCAAGCACACCGTGCACGTCGAAAAGAAAAAATGACGTTTCGGGCAGGGCCGCTTTCCCGCTGCTGGGACTGAGCTGCTGGCAACTGCCCCCCGCGTTGGCGGGCCTGCTAACGCGACATGCACCCGGATGCCCCCCCTCGCCGGCCTCCGGCCTCATTGACGGATTTGTGGACCGGGGATTGCTCCCCTGACGCGAATTCACGTTCTCTTTCAGGCGAACAATCCTCTTCGGCAACCGACGGAATTCAGGGATGAAACGCAAATGGCGGATAGTGCCCCACGATTCCGCCCGGGTGGAGCAGCTGATCCGGACGTCAGGTCTGCCCCCGGTTGTCGCCCAACTGTTGGTCAGCCGGGGCGTGTACGACTCGGGTGCGGCATCGACTTTTCTGTCGACCAAGCTGACCGAGCTTCGTGAACCCGAATCCCTGCCCGGAGTCACCGTTGCCACCGATCGGATCGCCGCCGCCATCGAAGCGGAGACGCCGATCGTCGTTTATGGCGATTACGACTGCGACGGGATGACCGGCACCGCCATCCTCTACAACGGCCTGAAGCTTCTTGGCGGCAACGTCAGCTATCACGTGCCCAATCGGCTGGAAGACGGCTACGGGCTCAACGCCGACGCGATCCGCAAGCTCGCCTCGCGCGGCAAGCGGATGATCATTTCGGTCGATTGTGGGATCACCAGTGTCGCCTGCGCCGAATTGTGCAAGGAACTGGGGATCCAGTTGATCATCACCGATCACCACACGATTGGGCCGCAGCTCCCGGAAGCGGAGGCGATCGTTCACCCGCGATTGCCCGGGACGTCCTATCCCTTCGGCGAGCTTTGCGGCGCAGGCGTCGCTTTCAAGTTGGCCTGGGCGCTGTGCCAGCGAATCTGCGGTTCCAAAAAAGTGAGCGAACCGCTGCGACGGTACCTGATGCAGTCGCTGACTTTGGCGGCGATTGGGACCATCGCGGACGTCGTTCCGCTGATCGACGAAAACCGGATCCTGGTCGCTCACGGACTACGGATGCTCAGCGCCGAACCTCCACCGGGTCTGGCCGAGCTGATGCGTGTCTCCAAGCTGGACAGCGCGTCGACGCTGAACACCGAAAGTATCGCATTCAGTCTGGCCCCACGGCTGAACGCGTCGGGACGTCTTGGCCAGGCGCAATTGGGCGTGGAGCTGCTGACCGCTCCGGCCGGCGAACGGGCACAGTCTTTGGCCGAGTACATCGATCAGCTGAACAAGAACCGCGACAGTCTGCAACGCTCGGTCATGTTGGCGGCGCAAAAACAGATCAAGGAACGTTTCGACGCGGAGAACGATCCGGCACTGGTGTTGGCGGGCGTCGGATGGCACCAGGGCGTCATCGGTGTGGTGGCGGGGCGGCTGAGCGATAAATACGCCAAACCCGTGATCATCTTGTCGATGGACGCGTCAGGAAAAGCCGCGGCCGTCGGTTCGGGACGGGTCGGGGGAACCAACATCGATCTGCACGCAGCCCTGGTGGAGTGCAGCGACTGCCTGGTTCGATTCGGTGGTCACCAGGCGGCAGCCGGTTTGACCATCGACGAACGTCAGATTGATCCGTTTCGCGAAGAGTTTTGCGAAGCGGTTTCCAAACAGTGGACCGACAATTGCGTGGAGCCTGAGATTCTGATCGACGCGGAAGCACCGTTCGCGCAGTTGAATCTCAACACGATCAAGCAAATTGAAACCATGGAACCATTTGGCGCGGGAAACCCGCGTCCCACGTTGCTGTGCCAACAAGTGACGCTTCACGAACCGGCCCGCCGCATGGGCTCCGGCGATCGCCATTTGACGGTCCGGCTGAATCAAGGCGGCAAGACCATCCGGGGTGTCGCCTTCGGAGCCGGAGACTGGTGCGACGAGTTGAACGCTTGCGACGGTCCCATCCAAATCGCTTACCGTCCGGTGATCAACGAGTTCGGCGGCTACCGCCGGGTCGAGATTCACGTCGTTGACTGGAAACCGCATGCGCGAGTCCCGTCGCCCAAGTCGGGCAAGCGAAGCGGCACTGCCGTGTCGTGACATCGGCGGCAGACCCAACGAACACGGGCAACTGAAAGAATTCGACGGACGCGCTCAGCGCCCCGATTCCAATTTCCTTTTCAACCGCTGAATCTCTGCGACGGGGTCGGCCGCTGCGGTAACGGCACCGCTGACGGCAACCCGGTGAAACCCCGTTTCGGTGACTTGACCAAGATTCTCAGCCGTGATGCCGCCGATTGCGAAGGCGGGCAGCGGACGTGTCTTGTCCGCGGCGTGCACCTGTCGCAAGAACTCCGGACCGGCAAAAGAATCAAACTGCTTCGTCCGACCGGGAAAGGTCGGACCGCATCCGATGTAGTCGGCGCCCTGGTCGATCGCCGCGTGGACTTGCGTCAGGTCGTGCGTGGACACGCCGACCAATCGATCCGGCCCCACCAACCGCCGCGCCACGCCCGGGGGCAACTCGTCCTGTCCGACGTGCACACCGTCCGCATCGGTCGCGACGGCCAAATCGGGGCGATCGTTGATGACGAACAGCGCATCGGATTCCGCGGCAACTTTTGCTCCGATCAGCGCTCTTTGGTACAGCGTCCGGTCGTCGGCGGCCTTGTCACGCAGCTGAAAGATGTCCACGCCGGCTGCGGCCCACTTCCGGATCGCCGTCAGGAAGGCTTCTTCATCGCTCATGCAATCGATCAGCACGTACAGCCGTGAATCAGCCAATCGCTGCAACCGCTGTCCAACCCAGGACTGAAGTTCCACGTCTCGGTGCAGATTGTAGGCCCGGTACCGGATGGCTTCGATGTCGCGACCAAACGCCGGGTCGACGATTTTCCCGTACTCCTCCAGCACTCGCAGCGACTGCTGGACCCGTTCGATCGCAGCGGTGATCACCGAGTCGGTGGTCTTGCGATGGTACTCCGAAACGGTTTGCGCCGATGCGCCGACGTCACTGCTGGCGTCGCGCGCGGAAACCAGTTGGATACGAGGCAACCGGGCCAGCGCCTGGGCAAAATCGTGGCGAAGCTGTTTCGCCGCGGCCACCAAGGTTTTGTTTTCCAGCCCAAACCGGACGAACTCTTCCAGCGTGCGGAATCCCTCGTTCGCTCGATTCGCCGAGGCATCCAAGATGCGATAGACGGCACGAAAAGAATCGTCGACCAACTTCTGGTATCCCGCACGTACGAAAGCTTTGATGTGACGAAACGGAAAGTCGATCCGCCGCCTGACGCGGCTCACGACGCCGCATCGATATTTTTGAGGTTCTGGTTGGCTCGGCGATCAGTTTCGTGAGTCAAGCGCTTTCAGGACCACCTCGGCAACGTGTTCGCCCAGCTTCTTGGAGCCTTCCGGCGTGTAATGAACATTCTTCGGACGCTGCAGATCGGAAATCGATTCCGCGTACGCAAAGAACGGGTCCGTCTGAATGCCACCGACTTTGGCGATCGCATCCGCAGCTGCCGCGTTGTATCGGGCGGAGTCGCCGGAGATCCGCCCCGCAGCTCCCTGGGGAACCGGTGACGTTTCCCGCCAAATCACGATGCCCGCCGACTGCTTGATCCGTTCCGCCAGCTTCGCAATGTTGGCCTGGTATTCTTCGATCGGAACTTGACGATGAGATCCCGCCGCTTTGGGATCCGCCAGGTTCTCGCCGCCAGGGCCCATGAATTTGAGATCGTGCAATCCGAAATTCCAATGGACAACATCCCACTTCCGATCCCCAAGCCAGGAATCGATGTTTTCCAATCCGCGCGTCGTGGGGCCGCAATTGGTCGCGGGGCGAAAGACGTTGGCCTTGCCTTTCATTGCTTCGCGGGCATCGACCATGTAACCGATCGAGATGGAGTCGCCAATCAACAGCACGTTGGGCAGGCTGGGATCGACTTTGGGATCGGCAAAGGCTGGATTCTGTCGTTGCTGGGCGGTGGCAGCAACAGCCATGGAAACGGTCATCGAAGCCAGGACGGCCAATCGAAGAAGTGACATCTGGGGAGCTCAAAACAGCGGCAAGGAGGGGGCGATCTGCCAACACGCGGCAAATCGATCGGCCCTATCTTATCCGCTGACCGATTCAGATTGTTCGCAACGTTCGTGTTGTTCGCAACGTCGGCGGCCGATCAAGTTTCGGCGTGCCGACTCAGCGGCTCATTCCGGGGCCCGCGGCGAACGGATTCTGCTGTTCCTGGCCGACCGTTTCCTCACCGACAATCGACTCCGGGCTGACGGTGAAAGACAGCAGGTGGGTGCCGTAGCGGTTTTCGTAGATGTGGTGGCTCGTGATGCCCGCTTTGGCAAATACCTGAATCTCGTCGTTCTTCTTGATCATCTTGTCGGCAACTTCACGCAGTTTCTGACGTCCGGATCGGCGACACAAACGCGTTCCCTCATCGTTGACTTCGTACCAGAAATCCAGCTTCCCCGAAGGATTCTCCTCGATCCTTCGAAGAATCGTGTACTGATCCAACTTTTTGGGCAGCTGGGCGCGGGCCTGCCGAAGCGATCCCTCCAGGTCAATCGAAACCTCGTTGCCAGCCGTTTCGTTTTCATCCGATGTCATCGCCGCCGGTTGGCATCCAGTCAGACCAACAAGGCAGACGATCACGAAAAGACACCGGGGGATTGAATTGCGCATCTGTCGGACAACCAAGGGAATTGAGATGAGGTTCCTCGAGAAACCTCTCTTCGGGGTTTGCCAATGCATCAGGGTGAACAGTGCATCAGGGTGAACCGGTGCATCAGGGTGAACCCGGCGTCACCCGCGCGGGCGATCAAGCAAAGTTAGATCACGATGGCGTAAAGGCAAACTTCGCGTCGATCGAGACCGCTGCGTCCTGACCCAGAAGTCGATTGGGTGACGCGAATCGGCCTTGTAAAAGGCTTGCACGGGCCGTGGAGACGGCGCATGCGTTACGACCGCGCCAACCGCGCGCTCGACGCAGCCAAACAGGATTGCCCAATCCGACTTTTTTGACTCGATCGCTTTTTGACATACGGTCCCTGTTAGAGAGCGAGTCACGACGACCCGCTGCTGGGAATGGGGCCAACGAAGGCCACCAAATTCCCAGTCGGCCTGACTCCCAGACAAAGGCAAACCGTCCGAGAGGGCGGGGCGCAAAGCTACGGGTCCGTGGGTGAATCGATCGGTTCGCCTCAGGATTGCCGAGCTGCCGAGGGAAGGTTTCACGACGCGGAACATCGCGGTGTGGAAAACCATGGCAAGTCAATCGGAGACGCGGCTGCTTTTTCCAAGGGATCCTATTCACGTTGAATCGGCCCGTTTAATCATCGTTGGGATCTCTCCGTGGCGAGAGTCCCTACCGAGGAGTTGAATAATGAAAAAGTTTGCTAACAGCATCGTTGAGTTCTTGAAGGAAGAAGATGGCCCGACCGCAGTGGAATACGCTGTGATGTTGGCCCTGATCGTCGTCGTTTGCCTGGCTGCAATCGGTACGGTCGGAAGCAGCTCGAAAGCGAAGTTCGAGGAAGTTGGTAACGCGATTGCCGGCACCACCCCGTAATTTGGCTTCTGGCGGAACTTCCTCGGAGATTCCGTCGTGATGCTTTGAGAGATTCTCGGCGTTGGGCCGGTGCGATGTTGTCCTTGCATTCGCACCGGCCGCGTCGAGTTCTTTTTGCGCTCCGCACGGCCTTCGGCACCGCGGCGCCCCTTACCGGCTCGATCGAGTCCCCGCGCAGGATGGAAGTGTGAACTATCCACTGATCCCAACCGACGCTGCAGAACATGTCTGGCAGCTCTCGTGCTGCTTCATCACTTTGCTGTTTGCGATGTTCAGCTGGATGCTGGGCCCCCGTTAAAGACGGTCCAGGCTGCCGAACGTTCGCCCGCCAAACATTTGACCCTCGGTTCGTCCGCGATTTTCGCCCCGCGAAGCATCACGCTGACGCAGGCTGCGACCGGTTGAACCTGCCTCCCACCCTTTCATCCTTTCGAACAAACACACGGGGAACACCACCATGGAAATGTTGCTCCAGGGTATCACCGAAAACTGGACGGTCTGGTTCGTGACCGTCGTCCTGATTGTTGCCGCCGTCATCGACGGGGCGATCCTGAAGGTCCCGAACTGGTTGACCTTTCCCTTCATCATGTGCGGCTGGATCCACTGGACGCTGCAAGACGGCGTCAGCGGCCTGGGCTGGAGCCTGCTGGGCACGTTCGTCGGCATGATGCTGCTGCTGGTCCTGCGGAATGTCGGCGGGATGGGCGGTGGCGACGTCAAGCTGCTCGCCGGCGTCGGCGCCTGGCTGGGCACCATCGTGACCCTGTACGCCTTTGCCGCGACCGCGATCGTCGGCGGAATCATGGCCGTTTTCATGATCTGGAAGAGTGGCAACTGGACCAAACACTACGCCATGGGCATGCAGATCCTGGAGGAGTGGAAAACGGTTCGCAACCCTTCCAAGCTGTCAAAAATCGCGCGGGAACGTAAGCCAACGATGTACCTGCTGCCCTACGGAATCCCCATGGCGATCGGCTCAATTGCATATTTTGCCTATGCGGGAATGCTCGTCTGAACGGAACGGATGTCCAGAACCGGGGTCTGCCGACCCCGGTTTTTTTACCCATCCTCCTTAACCGCAAGCTAAGTCTGTCAAGTTGCGGAAGCTTTACGCCCTGGCGTCTTTTTTTCGAATGCACTGCCGTTGAGCCTTCCAGAGGATGCAATGTAGCGGCGCGGTCGCCGTTGCCGAGTCAACCGTTGGGTCGACAGCCTCCTCCCAGCTCAGTCCTCCACACCCGAAACGCTATTCACTGGCTTCGGCCAGGCTATCGTCATGCGAAACAAATCACTTTTCTTGTTGCTTGCCGGCATTTGCGGCACCATCGCTGCCATCGGCGTCGGACAATGGATGCAGGCACACAACGACACAGGCACCCTGGAAATGGTCGAAGTCTTGGTCACCACCCAAGCGATCGACGCCGAAGAACAGATCACGCCGGACAAATTGCGTTTGGAGCAATGGCCGGCCGACCGGATCCCCAAAGGCGCGTCCGCCGACCTGACCAAATTTGACGGCCGCTACGCCAAACAGCCCCTGTTCGAGGGCGAACCGATGCTGGACCAAAAGCTGATGAATGAACTGAAGGACCTGGTGGTCCCGCAGGGTTACAGCGTGGTTTCGTTGCCGGCCGGAAACGACGGCACCATCAACCTGGTTCGTCCCGGAGACCGCGTGAACATCCGCGGCTTCTTCACCAAAGGACAAATGTTTCCCCGGGACATGGCACTGGACGTGCTGACCGGTGTGAAGGTCTACGGTGTCGACGGGATCACCAAATTTGAAGACGACGTGAAACGCTCCCGCTCGGCCCGGAACGTCCAGCTGCTGATCCGCAAAGCCGATGTCGAAGCCTTTGACTTCGCCAAGAAGCTCGGCGACATCTCGATCTCTCTGGGCAGCCCCTCAACGGAGGACACGAGCATTCCCGAGGGAGAGGCGAGCCCCGCCGCACTGGCGTTCCTGACGGACTTGCAGGAATATCGCGCAGAACAGGAACGTCTTCGCAAGATGGCCGAAGCCGAACCGCAGGTTCAAGAAACTGTGGCTGCTACCAAAAAACCTCGAAAGGCGACGTTCCGGATGACGAAAATGGTCAACGGTCGTCTGATCGAATACGAGTGGGCCGATGACGATGGATTGCCGCGTGTCGTTGGTGACACCGGATCGCTCGACTCACCCGGTGAAGACATCGGTACCGACGTTACGACACCCGAAAAGGATCTTCGTTTTCCCTCCTCGGATGATTACCTCCGCGGAACCGAGAGCCCCTTCTTCGCTCCCAGCAGCGAAGAGTAAGGCACCCGCTGGCGGGCAACCGATTGCCCAACAGCAACCAGTAACTCTGTCGCCCACTCCCGCGAGGCGGCGGCAGAGTTTGACCCAACCCTTTTTTACCCGACGTTACTCGCAACGAACCGACCTGAACGAAGGCACTCGCCGAGGTTCATGAAGTTCCGGAACTTTCCGGGATACGGTTCTGCAAGGATGCACCTGCGATGGAAATGTTTCAAAACGCGGTCCGCCCAGCCGCCCTCTCTCTCGTCACCCTTCTCGCAGTCATCTGTGCGGTCGACCCTGTCGGCGCCCAGGACGCGGAATCGCAACTCACGTCGGCGGCGGCTGCCAACGCGGTGAATCATACGATCACCGAGCCCGTCGAACGGATGCAGATGCTCGTCAAATCGAGCAGCATCCTGACGTTGGACGCGAAGATCCCGCGTTTCCAGGTGCACAACGAGGAGGTCCTTGGAGCGACGCCAATCTCGCAGAACCAGCTGCAGGTGTTCGCAAAAACCCCCGGCACCACGCAGATCAATCTGTGGGATACCGAAGAAAAACAATACACCGTCGACATCACCGTGATTGCGGATGCCCGCGAAATCGAAGGCGTGCTGTCGGCTCAACTGCCCTTGGCCACGCTGAAGGTCATGCCGGTCAACACGTCGGCCATCGTCTCCGGCTACGTGACCAGCGTGGACGACGTCGACCGCGCCATCGCAATCGTCGAACAGTACTATCCGACGGTCGTTAACAACATCCGCGTTGTCGGTGTCCAGCAGGTCTTGCTTCACACCCGAATCATGGAAGTTTCGCGAACCAAGCTCCGTCAGCTGGGTGTGGACTTCGGTTGGGCGGACGGATCCGACTCCATCATCAGTGCCCCCGGTGGCCTGAACCCGGCGTCAGTGACCAACATCTTCAGCAGCGATGAATTCACCGCACTCGTGCAGGCCCTGCGTCAGCAGAGTTTGGTGAAGTTCCTGGCCGAGCCGACCGTGGTCGCGACCCACGGACGCCCCTCACGCTTCACTGTCGGTGGCCGCGTCCCCTACGTCGTTGTTTCCGGGAACGGAACGCCCACCGTCCGCTACGAAGAATTCGGCACCTCGGTCGACTTCCTGCCGTTCGTCGTCGGCCCAGGCCGAATCCGTCTGGAAGTGCGTCCGGAAGTGAAAGAAGTCGATCCGTCGTTGCAAATCCGGTTGGAAGGAGCCGCGATCCCCGGATTCAACCAACGCTACGTGGAAACGGCCGTCGAACTTCAAGCCGGACAAACCTTCGCGATCGCCGGTTTGCTGCAAAGCCGCTCCGAGGCCACCACCAATGCCACCCCGTTGCTTGGCGAACTGCCGGTCATCGGAGCCTTCTTCCGCTCGGTCAGCGATCGACGCAACGAAGTGGAATTGCTGATCACCGTCACGCCTGAACTGGTCGACGCCATGGATCCCTACCAGGTTCCCCGCGGTGGCCCGGGTCTGAACAGCATGCCGCCCAACGACCACGATTTGTACATCGACGGTCACATCGAAGTCCCGAACCTGCTTGGCGGCGACGGCTGCACGATGGAAACCGGTGTCAACGGCACCTCGATGCTCCACAACAGCATCATGCAACAAGGTGCCATGCCGGGACACGACGGATTGATGAACGCTCCCAACGGAATCCCCTACGGAGCAACCATCGAACCCGGACACGGTTTGCCCGAAGGAGCCATTGTCCCCGGCGATACGCCGACCGTTGTCGGCGAAGGTGTCACCGTCACCACACCTGACGTTGAATGATGCCCCAGCGAATCCGTCAACGGGCACGGATCGGCCAATGCCCGGCCAGCCCGTTGACGTACCAACCGTGGATCGAACCTGAGCGACCGGAAAAGAATCAACGATGAGTAACGTGCTTAGAATCGCATTGGTTGACCCCAATGATGAATCACGCGATTCGCTGAAGTCCATGCTGCTTAGCATGGACACCGTCTGGCTGGAAGCCGACTGCTCGCGTTACGAATTCTTTCCGGAAGTGATCGAACAGACCACGCCGGACGTCGGGGTGATTTCGCTCGACAGCGACTCGGAGAAGGCCATCGGTCTGATCGAACGGCTTGTCAAAGATGTTCCCGACACGGTGATTCTGGCGATGAGCGAGAGCACCGACGGTCACCTGATCCTGCAGACGATTCGGGCGGGTGCCCGTGAGTTCCTGACGCTGCCACTCTCACGCGGCGATCTGTCGGCGGCCTTGCTTCGCGTGGGTCAGCAAAAATTCGGAACGGCTGACGGGGGCAACCGGGGTTGCGAAGTGATCGCCGTTGCCGGAGCCACCGGTGGAGTCGGGTCGACCAGCACCGCGGTCAACCTGGGCTGCATCATCGCATCCGATACACGCAACAGCGTGGCCTTGCTGGACCTCGACATGGCCCTGGGCGATGCCGATGTGTTCCTTGATGCCCTGCCGGATTACACGCTCGCCGACGTCGTCCAAAACGTTTCGCGACTGGATATCCAGCTGCTGAAACAATCTCTCACCAAACACTCAAGCGGGTTGTACCTGCTGCCGCGACCGGTCGAACTGCACGACACGACCGACATCACCGAAGAAGACATTCGTCGCGTGATCGGTTTGCTGAAAGCATCCTTCAGCCACGTCGTGATTGATCTTTCCAAGACCTACAGTGCGATCGACCTGGCCGCCCTGGAAGCCGCTTCCCGTGTGGTGCTGGTCACCCAGCTGGACCTGCCCTGCCTGCGGAATGTCGTACGGCTGATGATGAGTTTTGAAGAGATCGAGGGTCTGTCCAGCAAGGTCGACATCGTGGTCAACCGGGCCGGGCTGGAGTCCGGGCAAATCAGTCTGAAAAAGGCCAAAGAAACGCTGGGCCGTGAAATCTTCGCCTTGCTGCCCAACGACTATCGAACCATGGTCGAAGTGCGGAACAACGGCGTCCCGCTGATTTCACAGGCCCCCAAAGCCGAGATCACGCAGGCCATGCGGGACCTGGCGACGAAGCTGCGCGGCGAAGACGACTCGCAAAACGCGGGCCGCTCCAAGTCGAACGAACGCAAATGGAAGATGTTCTGGCCGGGCGCCGCCAAGACTTGATTGTCGGCGGATCTCTCCGGCGGTGCGTGATGTCCCGCCCGCGGCTTTCGATCCGTGTCTTTCGGGCAGTCGCATTTCGCCCCTCGTGACGTCCACTCCTTGCCGGCAATCAAATTGCTTGGGAGGGCCCGAGAACCGTGCCCCGATTCCGTGGGCACCCGCGGCGGATGTTGTGCGGCGGCACCGCGAGATTCGTCGCGTGGATTATGCTGTTGAATGATGGCAGCCGCGATTCCGACCGCGGGTGCGATCGCCGGGCTGGCGCCGCCGCCTGAACGACCCTTGGATTTGCACCCGCTAGCGAACCCGGCGCTCCACGGAGCGCCGCCCGCGCCCCGAGAGAAACATCATGTTGGAAGCTAGCCACGTTTATTTCCATCAGGCCGCCGACGTGCTGGAATTGCCCAAACACCTCCGCGGCATTTTGTTGGCCCCTTTTCGTGTCATCAAAGTCGTGGTGGTCACTGAAGGCGACGACGGAAAACTAAAGCACCACCATGGATTCCGCGTCCAGCACAATCGCGCACGCGGCCCGATGAAGGGTGGCTTACGCTATCACCCGACGGTCGATGAAGAAGAATCGACGGCGCTCGCGAATTTGATGACCTGGAAAACGGCGGTCGTCGACGTGCCTTTCGGTGGTGCCAAGGGTGGCATCGACTGCGACCCCCACCAGCTGAGCGAAAAGGAGCTGGACAATATCACGCGAACGTTTGTGGGTCAGGTACAGGATGTGATCGGACCGACTTTGGACATTCCTGCCCCGGATCTGAACAGCAATGCGAAAGTGATGGGATGGATCATGGACGAGTACTCCAAATTCGCCGGCTTTTCACCCGCGGTGGTGACCGGAAAACCACTTCACCTGTTCGGCGCCGAAGGCCGCGAAGAAGCGACAGGTCGCGGCGTCATGGTGGTCCTGGAAGAAGCGTTGAAAGACCAAAAACGATCTTTCGAAGGCCTGACGGTCGCGCTGCAAGGCTTTGGCAACGTGGGCAGCTTCGCGGCGCGCCTGATGGCGGAAAAGGGAGCCAAGATCGTCGCCGTCGGAGATCATGCCGGCGGCGTCAGCAACGCCGAAGGACTGGCGATCGATTCGCTATTGGACTGGGCGCGGCGCCACGGCACCGTGAATGAGTTCCCCGGGGGCGATGCATTCAAGAGTGACGACGTTCTGACGTGGGATGCGGACGTCCTGATCCCGGCCGCCCTTGGAAATGTCTTGACCGGCGACAATGCATCCGATGTGCGCGCCAAGATCATTGTCGAGGCCGCTAACGGTCCGACCACGCCGGAGGCGGATCACATTTTCAAGCAGCGCGGGATCCTGGTGATTCCAGACATCCTTGCCAACGCCGGCGGCGTCACGGCCAGCTACTTCGAATGGGCACAGAACATCCAACAGTTCCGCTGGGAATTGGATCGGAGCCGCGCCGAGCTGACCCGCATCATGCAAAAAGCCTATCGGGCGGTCGCCGAAATCTCGCGACGCTACCAGGTCGATTTGCGGACCGCTGCCTTTGTGCTCGGTATCCGACGCGTCGGAGAAGCGGCGATCTCGCGCCGCTGCTACACGGAAGTCAACCACCTGTCGGCCCTGTAGATCGTCGGCATCGACCGACGCGACACTCGATAGCAATCGACGCCCTGGATTCGAAGCCGGATGCCGGGCGCGTCATTCTCTGCCCGCGGCACACCCTCTTTCTCGGCGGATCGGCGATCTGGCGTTCAGATTTGACTCCAGCGACGGAGATGATTGCCGCCGCGCAGCCGGAATCCGGCGGCGCGTGCCTTTTGGGGCCAGCGTCAATTCGGATGAACTCAACGAAAATGATTTCCCTGACCGCTTCAGTGCCTACAATCGGTAGGACGCGACGATCCGTGAAATTCCTTTTCTTCCAATTCACCGATGCGACCTCCCGCTTCGAAACGCCACCGACTTTGCCTGGAACGGCTTGAGTCGCGAAATTTGCTGGCTGCCATCGGCCTGACAGACGCGGAGCAGTTGCTGATCGAATTGACCAACCACACCCGCGCGAACACGATTCCGGGCAGAAACGTTTTTAATGGCCAGCTGAACCAGGGACTTCCCGCCGGCACGATCTCGCCCACCCCCAAACCGCCCGTGGCTCCCGAACCACGTTTGCTCCAGGCGGCTCGGCTGCACAGTCGGGACATGAATGACCGATCGTTTTTCGACCACGTCAATCCCGATGGCCAACAAGCCAACAAGCGGATCGAGCAGACGGGCTACCCCTTTCTGCTGTGGGGGGAGAACCTGACCTACGCCAACGGCACGTATCCGCCAGGCTACGATCTGCAGGACCTGGACGCCGACCTTCTTCTCCACCACTGGACGCTCTTCGATAGTCCCGTCCACCGAAACATCATGATGACACCCGACTTTCGAGAGATCGGAGTCGGGCTATACGGCTTTGACTTGGATCCAAAGAGCCCCAGCGGAACGTACCGACAGTATCAGACTCAAGTGTATGCGACACGCTCGGGCAACCCATTCCTGACCGGCGTGGTGTACCACGATGCCAATCAGAATGAATTCTATTCCTTGGGGGAAGGCTACGGAGACGTCACGATCACTGCCTTCGACGGCGTCAACACGTTCTCAACGACGACCGGCCCCAGCGGCGGCTATTCGCTGGCCGTACCCGCCGGCACCTACACGCTGACCGCTTCCGGTGGCGGAGTCTCGCCGCCGCGTCGCCTGCGGGATATCGTTGTGGATTCCGTCAATGTCAAAGTCGACGTATTGATTGACCCGGATTCCATTCCACCCGATCTGTTGGAGCCGAACAATCAAGCGGCCATGGCCAGCGAGATCGCATCGGATGTCGCTTCGTATGAAGATCTCACCCTTCACGAGTCGACCGACATCGACGTCTTTCGCTGGACGGCGTCCGCCGACGGTTGGCTCCGGTTGGACGTCCAATCTTCCGACGCGTTGGACAACGTGAACGTCACGGTGCGAAGTCTTCCGGGAACTGAGGTGATCCAGACGTTTGCTGCCCGAGAGACACCACGCTTGGTCGCGGTGTCCGCGGGAAACGAATACTTGATTGAAATCACGGCCACGGCTTCCGGGACCAGCCTGGTTTATTCTCTCTCCGTGGAAGGACTGTATCCTCCGGTCGCTCGCGACGATGGGTCGGTGACCGCTTCGGACACCCCCGTGGCGATCGACGTCCTGCACAACGACGAAGCCTACGGCGTCCGCCCCGAACAAATCGAAATCATCTCGCAGCCCTCGCACGGACAAGGTGTTGTGAAGGCAGACGGAACGATCGAGTACGTTCCCAATGCGACATTCGTCGGGGTCGAACAGTTCTCGTACCGCCTGCACGGCAGCGCCGAATTGGTCAGTGAACCGGCGAACGTCGTCGTCCACGTCGGCGTGGACCCCGGTCGCAACGCTGTCGACCCGCAAGACGTGGACGACAACGGCATCGTGACGCCGCTGGATGCGCTCCTGGTGATCAATCATCTGGCCGCCGCCCCACCAGGATCCGATGGCGTGCTGGCCGTCGATCTGACTCGTCTGGGAACCCCTTACTTCGACGTCAATGGTGACCGATCCATCTCTCCCTCGGATGCTCTCAGCGTGATCAATCGCATGGCTCGCGAGATCAACGGAGGGATCGAACAGGAATCTGCCCCGCCGCCGTCTTCGCTGTTGCCACGTTCGCCGGCGGAACGTCGCGTCCGCGAACTCGCCGCGGACGCCGCGTTGCTGTTGATCTTAGAACAACCTGTGTCCCAACCCTGACAACCGGCTCATTCGACGTCGGCCCCGCCTTCCCATTGACTGCCTCGATCCATGGCCATGCTATTCTCCCCGCGATTTCTGATTGCCGTCATCCTCAGCTGTCTTCCGGGCAGCTGGATTTGGGGACAGGAACGTCTAACACCGGACCGACAATACCTGATCGCCCCAGCCTCGCCGCAACAATTGCGAGAACTGTTCGCGCCGACTGGAGACCCCCTTCCCATCGTCAGTGCCCACCGAGGCGGTGCCGGAGCTGGGTATCCGGAGAACTGTATTGCGACGTTCGAGCACACCCTTTCGAAGACGTTTTCCATGCTCGAGGTCGATCCACGCTTGACCAGGGATGGTGAAGTCGTGCTTCACCACGACGCGACGCTCGATCGCACAACGACGGGTTCCGGACGGGTGGCCGACAAAACGCTTGCCGAGCTCAAGCAGTTACGGCTGAAAGACAGCGAAGGAAATGTCACCGACGATCGCATCCCCACGCTGGACGAGGCGTTGGAATGGGCGCGTGGCAAGACGGTGCTGGTTCTCGACCAGAAAGATGTCCCGCTGAAAACTCGGATCGAGAAGATTCAACAACACGACGCAGAATCCTTTGCGATGTTGATCGTCGGTAACCTCGCCGACGTCAAGCAAGTCCATCGGATCGCACCCGACATCATGATGGAAGTCATGGTTCCGAACCGCCAAAAGCTGAAAGCGTTTGACCAGAGCGGAGTTCCATGGAGCCACGTCATCGCGTTTTTGGGTCACCAGCCGCCGACCCAACCAGAACTGTACCAGTTGGTTCACCAGCGGGGCGGTTCCACCATGGTGGGAACGTCTCGGAACCTGGACCAAGAAGTAGCGGACAAAAGAATCGCTCAAGTTCCGGCCGCAGCCGAGGCGTATCGAGACCTGATTGCCCGCGGAGCCGACATTGTGGAAACCGATCTGCCGCGGACAGTCGGTCCGTTTCTGTTCGACCCACCGACGATTCCGACGACCAAACGGGCGTCGCTTCAAATCAAGTCGCCGCCGCGTTAACAGTTCCCTGGACCGGAGGCTCAGCTTTAACCAGTAGCTGCGCTCGCCAGAGCGTGGCTTTCCGCCGCGGTTTTTTACGAGTTTGCGTACAGGGCCTGCCTGGACCGCGTCACTTTGGGTGAGCCGCGTTGCGCTCGCCGAGGGCTGACTCGCCCCCACCGGCGGCTAGCGTCTTGCCGCTCATCGCAATGCAAATCACGGTGTGTTTGATTGAACGTGGCGCTGCCCAGCGAGTCGCCAATCAAAAGAGTAACCGACACCGCTCGCCATGCGTTGCCCTGATGCGCCGGTGGTCAACGCTTAATCGCCCAGCATGTCGCGAACGCGACGCATCATCACCTCGCCAGAATCAAACCCCACGTCATAGTCCAACACCGTCCCGTGACGATCAATCCAGAAGGTCGTGGGGTAGGACCCGACGTGGTAGAGATCATCGGCGACATCCGCACCGCGAATCACGATGGGGTGGGTCAATTTCGCCCGCTCAACATAGTCGGCAACCACGTCGCGGCCCTCGTCGTAACCGTTGACGGCAAGGACGGCAAAGTCCGCCCCGTGTTGCTCGTGAATCTGCGTCAGATGGGGTGCTTCCTGTCGGCAAGGCCCACAGGCGACTCCCCAGAACGTCACCAATGCCGGCCGATTCTCGATCAGCGCGGCCAACTCCAAGTCCTCGCCCGCCAGCGAACGCAGCGTGAAGTTAGGGGCACGTTGGCCGATCAGTTTTTGAGGAGCACCGCCCCCTGGGGAATGCGTGTAGCCGATGCGATTGAACCCCAGGTCAAGTGCCAACTCCAATGCCGGCGAAGGCTGATACTCCGCCGCCTGGCGTTCAAGGAGTGCCCGGATCGCGGGTCCGGCGTCAACGCGTATGGGAACCGGCAGGCGCGGGTCGAAGATCGATTCCAGATCCGATTCACCGGCCTCGGTGGTGGAGACGCGATACAGCAGTTTTCCTTTCTGCGTTTCGAAGTCCATGGACGTGACCGCCTTTCGAATAAACTCTCGCAACGGATCGGACAGTTCCTTCTGGCGCCCGTCGAACGGCTGTTTGATCTCGACAACGCAGTCGGCGTCCCCGATCACCAGCTTGGAAAGCCGGGTCCGCAATGCGAACACGCGTGCCAATTCGTTTTCGAAAATCGCTTCACTCGGATCCTCTGATTCTGGAAACTGCTGGACCGGGCCCATCACCGATTCCCATGAAGCTGACGAAGCAAGCGTGCTCGCCCCGACGTGTTCGAATCCGCAGGAGTGGGCGATTTCGGACAACCGGGACTTGATCGACGCCCTCGTCGCCTCGGCGGGCTGCGGCATCTGATAGCGAATCTCCAGCTTCAACTGGTCCGGATGGGTGGACGCCACCCGCTGGAGCTCTGATTCAAACGCCTTTCGGTCAAATGATTCGGATTCCAATCCGGCCTCACCCGCCAGGGATCCGCCGTTGACAGTTGCAAAGGCCGTACTGCCGTTGGCAACCAACGTCCGCTGCACCTCGGTTTTAACGGGGGCCACAAAGTAGTTCGGAATACGGGGTGGCTCGATACCGGGCGGCTCGACCGCGGCGGACATCATGGCCGGGGATAGCAGCGCACACGAAAATCCTATCAGCCAGATCGATCTCATCACGATAAACGCCCCCAGGGTGGCAGCTTGATACATTGCTCTGATTGCCCCAGTATCGCCGCCCCCCTGACGCGGTTCAACCGAACCGCGGGTCGCAATCGCTGTCCAGGTTTGTTTCCCGGTCAGCGAGCAACGCATCCTCGGACCACTCTGCAACACGATGGTTGGAGGATGATCGCGGAGCGATTTTGAGGCTGCTATGATGCGCGGTCCCTAATTGCCTCCATTTCTGTCTTGGATTCTCCAGCGATGCATCGAATTCTTTTGTGTCTCCTGCTTGGGATCGGCGTCACGACGGCCGATGCCGCCCGCCCCAATGTGCTGTTCATTGCGGTCGACGACCTGCGTCCGCAGCTCGGCTGTTACGGCCAAACGCAGATCCAGTCCCCCAATATCGATCGATTGGCACGCAACGGCGTGCAGTTCAACCGCGCCTTCTGCATGGTGCCAACGTGCGGGGCGTCCCGTGCCAGCATGTTGACGGGAATTCGCCCGGCACGGGACCGCTTCGTCAACTACCTGACCTGGGCCGAACGAGATGCTCCGGACGTCACGACGATGAACACGCATTTCCAGAACAACGGGTACCGCACGCTTTCATTGGGAAAGATCTTTCATCATCCGCAGGACAACGGCGACGGATGGTCCGAACCGGCTTGGCGTCCACGCGGAGTGCAAACGTATCGTCTGGAAGAAAACCAGAAGCTGCATGCGCAGAATTCGAAAAAGAAGCGAAATCCGAAACGGGGCCCACCATTCGAAGCTGCCGATGTTTCGGACGACGCCTACGCCGACGGTGTGCTGGCAGAAAAGGCGCTCGAACAATTGCAGAGCCTCGCCGATGGCGACCAGCCATTTTTCCTGGCCGTCGGGTTCTTCAAACCACACCTGCCCTTTGTCGCTCCCCAGCGATACTGGGACCTTTACGACCACGACCGGATCGAACTTCCACAGAACTATTCTGTACCGGAGAACGCACCGAGCGAAGCAATCCACAATTTTGGGGAGCTCCGCGCTTATCACGGCGTTCCGCCCAAGGGTCCGGTCACCGACGAAATGGCAAGAAACCTGATCCACGGTTACTACGCCTGCGTCAGTTACACCGACGCCCAGATCGGAAAACTGCTGGACGAGCTTGACCGTCTGGGGATCGCCGACGATACGATCGTGGTGCTGTGGGGAGATCACGGCTGGAACCTGGGTGAACACACGCTGTGGTGCAAACACTGCTGTTTCGAAACCTCCATGCGAATCCCATTGATCGTCAAAGCCCCCGGCATCCAGGGTGATCAACGCCGCGACCATTTGATCGAGTCGATCGACATCTATCCTTCGCTTTGCGATCTGGCGGGTTTGGAACAACCGTCTCACCTGCAGGGCGACAGTTTCGTGGGGGTCATGCGGGACGCCGGCTCGACCTGGAAATCGGCGGCGGTCGGGCGTTTCCGCGACGGAGACACCATTCGGACAGACGGTTTCCGGTTCACCGAATACACCGCTGCGAAAGGCAAACTGCTGTCTCGGATGCTTTACAACCACCAGTTGGATCCGAACGAAAACGTCAATCTCGCTGACCAACCGCAGCAAATCGAAACCGTCGAACAACTGACCAATGAACTGCATCACGTGAATGCCGCCGGTAAATGATGCACTTCACCCCTGGAGCACATCGCGTCGCGCGTGATGCGGTGGTTGAGACGCGACGCAGCCCGCTAAACTGAAAAGGACGCAGACACTCGGATCCAACACTCAACTGGGAATCAATCGATGGGACTTCTTTCGGGCATCATGGGGACCGCTTCCGAGGCGGACCTGGAAAAGGTGGAGAAGCAAATCGGATCCATCCTGATCGAGGGCGAAACGGTCGAACGCGGCTACCAACTGATTCGCGACCTGATCGTGTTGACCGACAAACGAATCATCGTCATCGATAAACAGGGCGTTACCGGGCGAAAAACGGAATACATGTCGATTCCTTACCGAAGTGTGGTCCGATACTCCATCGAGAGCGCCGGCACGTTTGATCTGGATTCGGAACTCAAGCTGTGGCTTTCCAGCCATGCCGACCCGTTGACGTTCGATTTCCGAAAGACCGGGCATGTTGCCGATATCGTCAAGATTTTGACCACCCACACTTGCCGCTAAGATTGCCACCGAACACTGTGCGGACGAGGCGTCAGACCGACGCAAACATCAGGGCGGCGTAGGCCAAGACGCCGGCTAGCAGGGTCCCCGTCACCAGGCCGACACTGAGCTCAACGAAACCGGCTCCGACATTCCACCCAACGACGGAACCGAGCATCGTCCCGACAAGCACCACGCATCCGATCCCGATCGCGGCGGGGCGGTGATCGCTTCTTGGACCGGCAAAATCGCTGGCGGTCCTGACGAAAAGCTGAAACAGGGCTCCCGCAATCGTTCCGGCCAAGGGAACTAGCACGGCCTGCCAGGTGACCTTGGTCCCAGACCACCACAGCAGGGCAAGCAGGATCAAACCGACAAGGCCACCAATCGCGACCGCGTTGATCCGCTCAATCCGTCCCGCGGGAGCCTGAAGCGGCGTCTCTTCCGATGCAGCCCGCGCCGACAAAGGTTCACCCTCTCGGGCAAGCGGCTCCGTCACTTCGGCGCGAGGCCGGATGAGAATGCTGGAGTGGTCACCGCCAACAACCACGACCTCGGTGTTGCTTTCGATCCACTCCCCTTCGGAGCGAGCATCGAACAAACGGTCGTGGATCTGAATACGGCCGGTGGGCTTCAGCGGACCGACCGTTTTTGCCGTGTCACCAATGTGGATCGGGGCCGACATGTTGAAGCAGACGCTCCTCTGCGAATTGAGTTGAAAGGCGTCCGCCAGCTTAGGACCTCAAATCTCGACGTGTTTCACCCCGGCAATTTCATCGAAATGACCGATCTTCAACACGGTGCCTTTGGATCCGGGCAGTTCCGCGACGAAAACCGGATCGCAAACTAGCACCGGAGGCGTCAAGGTGATGCTGATGGCGATCGTGGAGAGGTAGGACGCCGTCAACGAGAGGGCGACAAACCAAGGCAAATGTCCGGCCGCCATCCGAATCATTTGGTCTCGCTTGGCGCGTGAAAGATTGCGTTCAATACCAAACTGTTCGATCACATCGGTGCGTTGAAGCGGGTTGGTCAACGCCAACATTTCATCAAACGTACAACCGTCGGTTCGGAATCTCTTATGGGTCTTCGCGGCCCGCAGCGCGGTCTTGCGACGTTGGAATTCCAGTTTGGCCTGGTAGGCGTCGAGCGCTCGCTGGCGACGTGCCATCGCCCGTTTGAAAATCGCGCGGGGCACCGCCAGCGACCGGTCCACGACCGCCCGCGTGACGTGCTTGGGACGCCGAAATAAATACAGCCGCCGATACTCCGAAAACACTTCTTGCTGAATCTTGTCGATTGCCGCCATCAGGTCATCCTGAGACGTGAAGATCAATTCGTCGTCCACCTCAATGCACAACGGTTTGAGGTAGTAAACCTTGACGCCGCGTCGCTTTCCCGGCCCTTCCAGGAATTCATCCAATCGTGTTTGTACACAAGCCGGAATCGAATCCGTGATGCTGCCAAAGTCCTTCTGTTCGGTGACCGTGACAAACAACTTTGCCTTGGGGAGCCGAATCGACGCCTTGGTCAACTCGATTTCACGGACCTGCGTGAATCGGTCACGGTGCGACTGAAATACGCCCGACCAGCTCTCCTCCTTGGAGGTCATCAAACCGGACTGGTGCAACATCGTTTCCGCGAGCAGCTGGCTGCAGTCCTTCGGCGGCACCCAGATCGGTTCACTCGTCCAGGTGCCGAACGGTTCAAGCTCCTGTTGCAGCGTGAACGGCTTGGCGGTGGCCGGATCCACCGTGGAGGGTCGAACGCGATTCGCAGCCTGTCGTTGGCCTGTTTGTCGTTGGCTTGGGGGAACTTGAACTTCGATAGCCATCGCGTTGCTCCTCGCAAAACTTGTTGAATGGACCCAAACCGAAACCATCGGCGGCATTCCTGGCAGGCCGAAAACCGGCTTTGACAAGGCGCAGAAAAACCCCGAGCGAAAAACCCAAGGCGGATCCCAGTGAATCAGCTGGAACTCGCCGATTGGCCTGGTTGACCAACCCGCCTGATTCTATCCGATCTTCACCGCGAAGTCGCTCGAAATGAACGTTTTCTTTCGCGGCGGATTGCTGGACGAACGCACAGCGTCTCGGGGCGAAGCATCCTCCCCGTTCACGTCACGGAAGCCTGTCGTCGGCAGCGGCCTAACCCGACTGCATGGGCTGCATCGGCCGGGGTCCACACCAAGCACCTTGGCATCTCCATCCGGATCTCCCACGACGGAAACGCGCTAGCAAACTCTTTCGGATCACGAACGTCCAATCGACGTGGCTGCACGGAGACCGCCCGGGTCGCCGATCGGGCAGTGCTGACGCAAAAAACTTGATCAAACGCCAAGTCGTTTGGAAATCCGCCCCTTGGCATAGGGTTTGCCTATGGCAGACCACTCAAATCACCGAGGCCGGTCCATTTACCCAGCGTTCGCAGGTTGATTTGTGCGTGCCTCGATCTCGATTCCCAATCAGGAACTCCCAATGAATCTTTTCAAGAAAGCAACCATTCTGGCTTTACCTCTTGTCGTGGTTTCATCATCGCTGCCAGCCGAGGCTCAGTTGCCCGGCGCGCTGGAACGACAAGCCCGGCGCGGCGCTCGTCAGCTGCAGCGGCAAATCAACCGCGCCGACTATTACACCAATCAATCCTGGCAGCAGCTCAATCCGTGGATTCAGCAGTACGGCGTTACGCCGCTGGGACGCACGGCCAACGCCGTCCGACAAACCGTTGATGCGGCAACCCGAATTGGAGATGGCCAGTATGGTTATCGCGACCAGTCCGCACCCAACGCATGGTTCTACGATTACTACTCGTACTCGCCGACCTATTACACGACTCCCAGCAACAACCGGTATGCGAGCGCGATTCGCTACTATGATCCCGACGGGGACGGCGTCTTTGATTCGCGGGCGCGGTACCGGGATTCGGATGACGACGGTCGCTATGACGAATATGACCGCTATGACTTCTATTCCGCGGACGCGGTCGAGGGTCGATCAGCGGAAACCGATCGAGCCCGGACGCGCGTCGAAGCCGAATCGCAAAACCAAAACGATTCCAACCGCTACGTCGGCCCCGAGGATGCTCGACAATACACCGTCAGCGGGCAGATCAAGCAAACGAAGATGGCTCAGGTCAACGGCAACAAGAACTTGATTGTCGCCGTCACAACCGACAACAACAAGAGCCAGCCGATCGACCTCGGCCCGGCTGATGGAATGCAAGGAAAAGGTTTCGAAGTCGGCACTTCGATCACCGCAACCGGAGCCATGGAATCGATTGGAGACAAGAATCTGTTGATCGCCGAACGCGTCCAAATCGATGGAGGTTCCGCGATGGAGATCAACCGGCAAAGTGGGGACGAATGGACCGGCGAAATCGTCTCGGTCAAAACCACGAAAGTCGATTCGAGCAATCACTACTTGGCAGTCGTGGACGTCGATGGCGAGCGTCAGCTAGTCGACATGGGTCCGACCGACCAATACAAAGCGGAGATTGAACCTTCGACGAAGGTGACGGTCCGGGGCATCCCGGTTCGGTCGGGAAACTATCGAGTCCTGATGGCCAACCGCGTTAATCTGGCGGGGCAAACCATCACGCTCAACCGCCTTCAGTAACCGGCGGTGACACCGATTTCCGGCCCGCATGCGAACCTCTTTCGCGAGTGCTCGGTGCGGGCCGATGTGTTTAACGTCACACTGCTGGCGATCACTGTTTTCAGCTCTCGACGTCACTGTGCTGAACGTCAGATCGACGAACCGGCTTTGGCCGCGGTGTAATGAGTCTCCGTCTGCTTACCGATGTTTCGCAAGCTTTCGAAGTATCGCAATTTGTGACGCAGGTAGCTTTCGCAAAATGCGCGGGCTTCGTCGAAAAACGGAACTTCGGTTCCGCCGGTCACGTCCGATGACCTCAACCAGCCCAGATGCTCGTCCAGCGCCGCCTCCCGTCCGGCTGCTTCGCATTGCTCACGAAACCGCACCATCGCGGACTCGACCAGGGCGAATCGGCCGCCGCGGGGCAACTGCTTCGACTCACCTTTGGGGTTCGTCCAAATCTTTGTCCACTCCCTTCCCTGGGAATAAAACCGCTTCAACCAATAAGCGGCAAGATCGTCGGAGCTCACCTTGGGTCCCGTCAAAACGGCGGCACGTGCATACATCATTTCTTTCTTGACCAAATCCGGCTCATCACGCCAACGCTGCAACATTCGCACGTTCACGCGGTCAAAGTCACCGTCGCAGAATAGAAACCGATCGACGAATATTTCATGAGCGAAGGAATGCTTCCGCAGCTCGGGAAATTCACAATAAATGGTCATTTCCGACAACGTGCTGGCCTCATGCTCGTTGTCCCGGATCTTGTTCTTGAACGTCACGGGATCGCGCAAGCTGTGCCGGGTGTCGGGTCCGTACGGCATCGTCCCGGCGTGTTCGATCTCATGCAGGTAATACAGGTCCTGAACGAGCTTGTTCTCGTAATCACGCAATTGAATCCCGCCCCACCAGGGCGAAAAGTGCGGTGATTCGATGAACTCGGTCACTTCTCCGCCGCCTTCATCGGCGACGGTGATGGTGTCTGCAGAGGGTTGGTAAAAAAACCTTGGCAGCCGCGCGAACCGCCGCAGCACCGAAGCAACCAGGCCTCCCTGATCGTAAGAGCGTCGGAGCACTTCCGTTTGCAGCAGTTGATCGCGCACGTAGCTGCAGATCTCGTTTGCCGTGACAAGCTTGATGATGTTTCGCATCGGGCATCCGTGGAATAATCGCTATTGATCCAGCCGCTCGTAGGCGCGTGCCGACACGGTGGGGGTCAGAGCGGGATCGATCGCGTGGGCCATTCTTGGTGTCAAACAGACGCGGACTCTCCGTTCTCCTTCGGAACCCCGCAACAGAAACTGCTGCAATGGCGAGTGTTTTGACGACGGCCTTCCTGTCGCGAGCAGCATGACGTCCGCCGGCTCGAGCGACAAATCGAGCTGCCGATTGACTTCTCGCGTGACCCGTTCCTGAATCGGGCGGTACTTGCGTGGCAATTCCCCAGCGGCGTGCCGCTGCATGAACACCGTTCCGATACGAAGCGATGTCAGGTTCTTGAACCATTTGTTGCCGAACAATCCCGGGTAGGCTCGCCGAGACCACATGCCGCCGACACGGTGATAGTACACGCCCGCGGGTTTGCTGAGCGAAAAGAAAATCGCTGCGACCGCCGGGTGCCCGGCGTTGACCCGAAATTCCTTGCCGACGCAGCCGACGTATGTCAGATCCAACATCAGCTGCGCCTCCGGCCGGCGATCCTGCATCAACCCCAGGAACGCTTCGTAGTTCTCCCAAACCATTCCGTCGATCGCCGAGGGCTGGCTAAGGTAGAACTGGTCACGATTGCCCATCGATTCCACCGCCCGCGGCCAGTCACGGCGGTTATGCGATTGGACTTCGATGCCCGCCGCATCCGCGTAGGCATGAAACCCTTCGTATTCGCCATCAAACACGTGAATCTTGGGAACGTCCGCCCGGCGTCGCGCATCGACGCCGTAGGCGTGAATCGCCTCACGGATGGCCTCGCTCGCCCCACCGGTCGGATAGACAAACGGGAACTCCGCAGCATCGAAATCGACGATCAGTTCTGACCACTGCTTCCAAACGGCAAAGAACGATTCATGGACGGCGTCTTGTTTCTGCGTCCATGCCTCCCGAAACAAATCGTGAAAGGCTTCGCGCCCCTGACAACCAGGCTCTCCATCGAACACGCTGTCAATGACGGATTCGGTTTCGGGCATGACCAGCGAATAGACGATCTTTGAGACACTCGCCCGAGACAGCTGGTCATTCAATTCTTGATGGGGATCGGACACCATGAACTCCTCGCTGGGAGCTTCCATTCTAGCCCAGCGGGGATCTTGTCGCTCTCCAAGCAAGCGGTTTTCCGCCGCCGACCCCAACGTTCCTATCGCTAACGATCCCAGCAGATCCTTCGCACCTACTTCTGACGTACCAGGTTCATGGTCCCGCACATCTCCTCAGCCGGCTTGCCGTTATCCCAGGCGACGCCTTCGATCTTGATGTGGTCAGGATCCAGGATGGTCAAGGTCGCTCCATGCATGTGCTTGTCCTTGGCGGGGTCCAGATTCGATCCGCCGGCGAACGCCCATTTGATCGTGTTGTCGGTCGATTGCCCGGATGCTTTCATCCGCGGCTGATTTCCCAGCATGCAGTAGTGCGTCATCACGACGTCCTCACCGTCAACGGTATAGATCGACACCATCTCCTGGTCCTGTCCGGGGAACAGAGTCTCATGCAACACGCTGCCTCCCGCGGTCAATTTGATCACGGAGACGACCTGATCGGTGGGCTGATTCTTGTCGTCAGCCGCGACCCAGGTGCCCACCAGTTTTGTCAGCGTGGCCATCGTGGGATTCTCCGCGGCAGTTGAATGGTGCTCCGCGTGCGTGTCCTGTTTCTCGTCACCCCATCCGGTGTGCATGGAGAGAAGCACCAAAACACCAAAGGTAAGAGCTCGAATCATCGTTGGTTCCTCAGTTGGGAAAGTTGTTCTTCCGGCGGCTCGACCGCCGATCAAGTCACATCACCCCTTGGTCGAACGGAATTCGGTGCAATCGACATCAGGCCCAAAAAAGGATCGGGCCCGTCGCACAGAGAATGCGAGTACCGTCCGCGACGAAGGAGTGCCGCAGTTTCCGACGGCCATCTCGCTGGTCACCCAACCTGGACACGTTTCGGCGTGCGGCGTCCCCCCGAGAGGCGAACAAGACGAGGCCTCAGGCAGCGGATTGCAGCTACATAGCGGTCCCGTCACAATGCCCCGGTCCATCCGGATTCTCGAATCACCCCTTAAGACGAAGACTGTAGATGACGGTCTCAGCGAGCGTCGCCGAACCGGCCCGCGAGAAATGCCGAGGTCTTTGGGACCCCGGCCGCCGACTGCTTCGCGCCCTCCGCGATTACCAGTCGCTGGAGTCTCGCCGGGGCATGATCGCCACGTTTCGCCGCCGGATGTGCGTGCTTCGCCATCGGTTCTGGTCAGCGGTTTGCGGTGCGGACATCCCGCTGAATTCCAACATTGGAATCGGATTGATGATCCCTCACCCCAACGGCATCGTGATCCACCCGGGCGCGGACATCGGGGTCAATTGCTTGATATTCCAACAGGTCACGATCGGCTGCCGGGATGCGAGCGGACCGCCCACGATCGGCGGACACGTCGACATTGGAGCCGGCGCCAAGGTGCTCGGCCCGATCACCATCGGCGATCACGCCCGCATCGGAGCCAACGCGGTGGTGACCCGAGACGTCCCCGCCGGAGCCACCGTCGTAGGAATCCCCGCGCGAGTCGTGGGGGAAAGCCCAACAAATGAAGAAGATTGATTGCGGGCGTCACCGTTCACTTCCAACCGCCGTTGCGGACAGTGTGTCGATGTTTTCGGCCGCGTAGAGGATGCAGCGGTTGTGCCACAAACTATCGTGATCGGAGCCGACGAATCCGACGTGACCGCCCGCGTCCGAGATCGCCGGCAATAGATTCGGATGGTCGTCCCATGCGAACTCCTCGTACGTCTTGGACGGGACGAAGGGATCGTCCCGCGCGTAAACCAACAACGTCGGAACTTCGATCTTGGGCAAACTCGGGATCGCCGAATTGTCCGCGTAGTAGGCCTCCACGCTCTCATAGCCGTTGCGTGGTGCCGTGAACTGCTTGTCAAACTCCCACACCGATTTTGTCCAACGGACACGCTGCTTCTCTTTCTTGGACAGGAACCCGGTTTCGTCCAACACGCGATTCCGCAGTTTGTGCAACAAATACAGCCGATACGGCAGGTTCTTCCACCGACTCAGTCGTCTGGAAGTTTCCTCCAGGTCCATCGGTGCGGATACCGTCACCGCTGCTCGTACCGGCCCGGTCTGTTCGTTCTCCGCCAAGAACTTCAACAGGATGTTGCCGCCCAATGAGAACCCCACGGGTACCGCACCACAGCGAACAACGTTGGGCTCCGTGTTCCGCTCGATCCACCGAAACAGGTCCCGCAGATCCTCGGTGCGCCCGGGATGATTGTGCTTGCGACACAAGTCACACGAGTCGCCCGCTCCGCGAAAATTGAACAGTAGCACATCACGCTGGTTCTCCAGCAACCAGGACGCGGAACGCCGAATGTAAGAGCTGCCTGCGTGGCCGCCCAATCCGTGAAGCAATACGATCAAGGGACACTGGGGCTCTTGGTCCAGGCTGAATCCGCGAGGACGCAGCCACTTGGCCGTCAAGACATCGCCGGTGTCATCGGAGGTCGGTATCCGCAGATCGGCCGATGGAAATTCGCTGAGGTCGCTTCCGACACCGGAGAGCACCGCCGCGGCCGTGTGATAGTGCCCGCTGACGGGCAAGCCAGACCACCGCAGACGACGCGGCGGCAGATTGGCTAAGAATGTTTCGGCGTCGTTCACGTCGACGGTCCTCATTGATCACGGGCGTACTCCCAACTGTTTTCACCGCATCGATTCTCTCCACGGCGACGCATCTCCAACGAACACCGCTGCGATTCGCTCTGCCGCGTTCTGTCCGCCATCGATGGATGACGGGAGGGCCGCCCCCAATGCTTACACGCCGGTCGGTTCCCCAACTGACGAAGAAGACAAACCGCGCAAAGACAATCCGCCCAAGGGCAAATCCTGCGCCAGTCCCCGCAACCGACACGGCATTTCTAGGGCAGGCGGATTCCCCAGTCCGTCCTGACAAACTCCGGAACCACGGCGAATCTGGCCCGTCCATCGGCCCATTTGATGGTCTGAGGACGTTTCGCCACTGCGGTGCAGAGGCGACTGGGATGCGGTGTGATCCCCACCCGTCCCAGATCCAACCGATCCGCATCCCAACAGGTCTGGACCGTGACATCCGGATGCGTCCTCTCGTCCGTGTGACCTTCGCAGGCGCGGTACAACAAACCGAACGCATGGTCGTCCAATTGAAATCCGGTTCCGCGAAGCTGGGCTGCAAGTTCCGCCCCACGAAGCCCGTGGTTGGGATCAGTCACTTCGTTGACGCGCCGCGAATCGTGGAAGATCGCAAACAACGCGACGACGTCCAAATCCGCGCCGGTCTCGTCCCCCAGGCGAAGGCCATTCTCGAGAACTCTGGCCCAGTGCGCGACGCCGTGATCGCCGTCGATGGGCAACGCATAACCGTCCAGGATGGTTTCAAGAATCTGCTTCAGTTTCGATCTCATCACTCGATCCCCATCCGCCATTCCACGCCCGTCTGTCATCTCAATGTCTCAAGACCAACCCCGAAAGCTTATTTGGACCGACTTTCAATTCCGGCTTGGATCTGTCGTGCCGTCGGGAGCTGGGTCTTGCTGGCGCCGCCCTGCCAAAGGTTCCAACGGGGATCACTGTGACGGGTAAACCAACCGTGTAGCCGCTCCCGGAGGTCAGATTGCACTTCGTTCAGCGCCGCGACGCTTGCCAGATTCTCCAGTTCTTCGGGATCCCGCCGGACATCGTAAAGTTCAACCCCGGGCGCCTCTCCCAGGCGCTCGACGTATTTCCAACGCGAGGTGCGGATCGCCCGCACGTTTTCAAACTCAAAAAAAACCTCGTCCCGCCAGCTCTCCAAATCGTTTCCGCGCAATGTCGCGGAAAAGTCACGTCCCGGGGAGACAAGCGTCACGCCGGATTGACCGTGTTGCTCCGGCATCGGCAAACCGATCAGCTGAAGCAAGCTGGGCATGAAGTCATAGTTACTGACCAGATGGTCCTCCTGACGGCCGGAAACAATGGTCCCGGGCCAGGAGAAGATCATCGGGACCTGCATCGATCGATCGCGCACGTGCAACGGTCGAGAATGATCTCCCATTCCCCAGAATCCGGCGTGTCCCGCGGCCACACCTTGGTCGGCAGCGTAGATCACCAGGGTGTCGTTTTCGATTCCCTGCCGTCGAAGCATGTCCAGAACCCGCCCCACGCCTGCATCGACCGCGGTGACTTGGCCGGCCAGATTTCGGCCGACTTCCAAGTTACCAATCAAATCGTGCTGATTGTGTTGCCAGGGATGAATCTTGTCCGGCCTGGGAAACGAAGGGAGTTGGCTGTCTTGATACGGGTCTGACCATGGCGACGGAACTTTCTCCCGCATCGATCCCGAAAGCGAGTAGGGGCCGTTGTAGGCGAGAAACAAAAAGAACGGCTTGTCGGGTTCCTCGCGTTGCGTTTCCAACACGAACTCGATCCCGCGATCGGTCCAGTATTCAGTCAGATGCTGCTTGATCTTCTTTGAAGTGCCGTCCTCGATCACCTCCTGATTCAGGAACCCGGTGGTGTGTCCGTGCGGTTTCGTCACCCAAAAGGTGAACCCGTCCTGCGGATTCAGGTTGTCACCCAGGTGCCACTTGCCTGAAAGCCCGCAAACGTATCCGGCCTGATGAAGCACCTCCGGCAACGTCGTGAATTCCTTCAACGTGTATTCGGCATTGGGACCGATTTGAAGTCGCCCCGCCGCCAAGTACCGGTGCACGCCGTGCTGGCTGGGCGTGAGCCCGGTCAGATACGTGGCCCGCGTCGGTGAACAGACCGGATTGTTGGCAAATGCCTGGGCGAATCGCACACCGCCGGCGGCCAAGCGATCAATGTGGGGCGTTTGAAAGTCCGGATTGCCGTAGCATCCCAACTGCCACGCGCCCTGATTGTCCGTGAGAATGAACACGATGTTTGGAAGTGCTCGAGCGTCCCGCTCCGCGGCCTCCACCCGTGACGGATTCCCGACGTGCAGACAAGCCACGATGATCGTTAAGGCGAATAGAAAAGGTTTCATCTGACGTTTGACAACGAGGAAACTGGACGACCGAACTTGACGAACAAAACGTTGAGTGGAAAAAGCGACCGCCTCGTCGAACGCGTCGCCTCACGACGGCACGTCGCCGTGCACCTTCAAAACAATCTTCCCGATGTGTTCATTGCTCTCGATCCTCTGGTGCGCCCGGACCGCCTGTTCCAATTCGAACTCCTGGTCCAAGACCGGTGCAATCCTGCCGGCGTCCAGCATCGGCCATACCCGTCGTAAAAGCCCCTCGGCAATCTGCGATTTCGCATCGTCCGACTGCGGGCGGAGCGTGCTTCCGGTGATGGTCAGACGCCGAAACAGAAGTCGGGAAAAATTGACGTCGGCCTTCGCACCTTTGAGGAAAGCGATTTGCACCAGCCGGCCGTCCTCTGCCAGCGCATTGAGGTTGCGTTGAAAATAATCGCCACCGACCATGTCCAAAATCACGTCGGCGCCACCGGACGCCTTCACGACCGACACAAAATCGCTTTGACGATAGTTGATGGCGTGGTCCGCCCCGAGTTTCAAGCAAACCTGGCACTTCTGATCGGATCCCGCGGTGGCGAATACCGTGCTACCGAACGCCTTCGCCAATTGGATGGCGGTCGTCCCGATCCCTCCGGCGCCGCCGTGGACCAAGAAACGTTCTCCCGGCTGGAGCGATCCCCGCATGAAAACATTTGACCAGACGGTGAAAAAGGTTTCGGGCAAACATGCCGCCGACCGAAGATCCATTGTGCGGGGAATCGGCAAGCAATGTCCGGCACTCGTGACCGCGTAGTCGGCATACCCGCCACCGGGCAGAAGCGCGCAAACGCGATCTCCCGGATTCCAGCCGTCAACGCCCTCGCCGACCTGCACGATTTCGCCCGAAGCTTCCAGCCCCGGCAGGTCGCTCGCCGTGGGCGGCGGAGCATAGTTTCCGGCTCGCTGCATCGCGTCAGGTCGATTCACTCCCGCGTAGGCAACACGCAGAACAACCTGGCCCGCACCGGCCACCGGCACCGGGCGTTCACACAATTGCAGCACCTCCGGTCCGCCGGGCTTGGTAATCTCGACCGCTCGCATCCAATGTTCTCCTGAAGCCGTGTCCGTCGACCGCGGGCAATCCGCGCCTTCAAAAACCCACCGCGGTGTGGCAGATTCGCAGCAACGGTGACCGGTTTCCCGCAACCAACCCGCCCGCCAATGATTCTCCGGTCCATGGGCAGGCGTTTCCCGTTCGATCGGTCGTCTCCCCCAACGTCGCCGAGTGCGTTAATTTACCAGCATCCGTTGCAGCGAGTGAGACAAACGCGTTTCAACGCCCCGACAAGCGGGGAGATGAAACAACCTTGTGCCGGATCAGGGACCGGGAGGAAAAGGAATGTCAGCTTTGATCATGATCGCGTCGGCTGCAACGATCATTTTGCTGGTGAAGTTCGGCCTGCTCCGGGGAATCGACAACATCGCAAACGCGATGAAGTGGGATGCAAAACTGCGCGGCCAATTGACCGGTTACGCCACGTCCGTGCCCGAACTGGTGTGCCTGGTTTCGGCGGGCCTGGCCGGCGTGTGGACGGCCGGTCTTTGGAACATTGCCAGCTCCAACATCATCAACGCCGCATTGATGATGTTCGCGGCGTCTTTTCACGGGCAGTTCTCAGAACTGTTCAACAAACGTTTCATTGACGAGGTGACATTCGCCGCACTCGCGGTCTTCGTCCCCATTGTCCTGATGCGCTGGGACATGGACATGCAGTGGTACCTTGTTCCGCTGCTGCTCCTGTTCTTTGCCATTTATCAGGTGGTTGACCGGCGCGTCAATCGATCGCAATCCGATTCAAAATCCATGGAAGCCGTGGGCAACCTTCCCCTGGGGCTGATCCTGGGCCTTTCGGCACTGATTGCGATTGCAATCGCCGGCACGTTTTTGGGCAACGCCACGGCCGAGGTCGTGGAACAGATGGGCGTGCGACCCGCGATCGCGGGTTGGATCCTGGGCGTCGTGACCAGCATCCCCGAAATGGTCAGCTTCTTTGCCGTCTATGCCGCCTCGCGCCGCGAGGGTCGGCAACACGAGCTCCACGACACGCAGGAAGCTCTGGACAACCTGACCGGTTCGAACATGGCCAATGTGGGCTTCGTGTACCCAATCGGACTGCTGGTCTTCTTGCTCGCTTCACTTTTCCTCGCCGGTTGAACCACCGCCACTTCAAGGCGCCGATGGAAGTTCCACGGGGGACAGTGACAGCGGGACCCATCGAGGATTTCAATCGACGTCGGCCGGATACGACTGCCATTCTTTCTGCACGATCAGCCGGGCACCACGGCGGAAAGTCAGGAAGGACCAGGCCCAACTGAGCACGACAAACAGACGATTGCGAAATCCGGTCAAGAAAAAGATGTGGACGACCAACCAGACAATCCACGCGAAGAACCCCGCAAATCGGAACGACCCAATTTCGACGATTGCGCGGCTGCGACCGATCGTTGCCATCTGACCCTTGTCGCGAAACGAAAACGGCTCCCTCGGCTGACCCGCCAAGTCGTTGGCGATCATCTTGGCCACGAACCGGCCCTCCTGCACGGCGACGGGAGCCTGTCCCGGCAGTTGACGATTGGTCTTCGGGTCGACAAAGGCGCACTGGTCGCCTGCGACAAAGACGTTGGGATACCCTTCGACGGAAAGGTCTTCCTGAACAATGATGCGGCCGGCGCGATCGCACGGAAGATTCGACTTCGATCCCAGACCGGACGCTTTGACACCGGCGGCCCACAGCACCGTCGCTGCGCCGATGCGTTCTTCGCCCAGTTGGACTCCAGCCTGATCGATCTTCGTGACCCGGCAGGAGGTCCAAATCTGGACGCCAAGCTGTTCCAGAAATCGCATCGCCTTGGTCGACAGGGACGCGTCAAACATCGGCAGGATGCGTGGCCCGGCCTCGATCAGGATCACGCGTGCCGAGGAAGCATCGATGTTGCGAAAATCCTGGGCCAAGGTGAAACGGCTCATTTCACCAATTGCACCGGCCAACTCCACTCCGGTCGGTCCGCCACCGACGATGACGAACGTCAACTCTCGTTTACGGACATCGGGGTCATCGGAAAGCTCTGCCAGCTCGAATGAGTTCAAGACGCGGCGGCGAATCTCGGTCGCCTGCTCGATCGTCTTCAAACCGGGTGCGTACGGCTCCCAGTTCTCGTTCCCGAAATAGCCATGGATCGCGCCGCAGGCAAGCAACAGGTAGTCGTAGCTTTCCTCGCCGTAGCTGGTGGTCACCGTCTGTCGATCACAATCGACCGATGTCACTTCGCCGCAGACAACGCGAATCGAACGGTACTTTGACAGCATGTTGCGGATCGGCCCCGCAATATCCGCCGGACTGAGTCCAGCCATCGCGACCTGGTACAGCAAGGGTTGAAACAGGTGATGATTGCGGCGATCGATCAGTGTCACGCGCACCTCTTTCTGCTTGCCCAACCGACGGGCGGCCTGCAATCCGGCGAATCCACCCCCAACGACGACGACATGCTTCTGACTCATTCCGGCATTGTCTCGCCACTCTTCCAGAAGGAGAAGGGTACGGTCGCTATCGCGCGGCATAACGACGTCGTCCGATCAATAGCGTCTCAGATCGAACCGTTCGCACAACGGCAGCTTCCCAGCCGAGCGCGACCCGGCCGTTCGATTCACCAACCAACAACGCCGGCCTCCGACGCAACCGCTCACTAGCGGAAATCAGTTCCCCCGGACGGGAGACGACATCGAAACGCGCCCGATCCATCGCTTCGTCTCTCCATTGAAGCGTCATGCACCCCGCAAACCGTGTTCGGCTACACTGTCGCGCTGGTTTCGGCGTCCAGTGCCGACCGAAAGACAACCGCGAAATCACCCAACTCCCAAGACTCGGAGCGAGAACCAGTGAACGCGTCCCCCTTGAATCGCCGCGAAGCCTTGCTGCTTTCGGGGCTGGCCGCCGCGTTCGGCAGCGATTTGAACGCGGGCACCGACCAGCGGAAGCGGATCTTGCTGCGATCCTCGTGGCAAACCGTCAATATCGGCGACATCGCCCATACGCCCGGCGTGCTGCGAATTCTGGAAGAACATTTGCCCGACGTTGAAGTCACCCTGTGGCCCAGCAAGGTTGACAACGGTGTGGAAGAATTGTTGTTGACGCGATTTCCGAAGCTGACGATTGCGAAAGAGCCGGGCGAACTGAAAACGGCGTTCGAATCCTGTGACTTCTTGTTGCACGGATCGGGTGCGTCTCTGGTGGCGCAGCGTGACGTCGAACGCTGGCACCGCGAAACGCAAAAGCCTTTCGGCATCTACGGCATCACGCTGCCACCCAAAAAGTCGTCGTCCACGGAACCGACAAGTGACGAAGCGATGGCGGAAACGATCCGCATCTTGAGTGCCGCCGAGTTCGTTTTCTTCCGTGACTCTCATTCGTTGGCGTTGGCGAAACGCAAAGGCTGCTCGGCGCCGGTCATGGCGTTCGGTCCCGACGGAGCGTTCGGCTGCGATCTTCGCGATGATGCTAAAGCCACTGAATTCCTGCGGAGTCATCAGCTGGTCGAAGGCCAGTTCCTGTGTTGCATCCCACGACTTCGGTACACGCCCTACTGGACCATCAAAGACCGCCCCTTCGATCCGGTCAAGCATGCTCGCAACGAACAGATGAAGGAGCACGACCACGCCCCGCTCCGCCGGGCCATTATCCAGATCGTCAAGACCACCGAGATGAAAGTCTTGGTCTGCCCCGAGGATCAAACGCAGATGAAAGTCGGCAAGGAACTGCTGTTCGACCCGCTTCCCGAAGCTGTCAAGCAACGCGTCGTCTGGCGTCCGAACTATTGGCTGACCGGCGAAGCCATCAGCACCTACGTCCGCAGCGCCGGCTTATTCGGTAACGAAATGCATTCCCCGATCATGTGCATCGGTCACGGTGTTCCAGCGGTCGTCTGTCGTTGGGAGGAACAAACGTCGAAAGGCTACATGTGGGAAGATATCGGCCTGGACGACTGGCTGTTCAACCTGGACGTTCCGGAGGAAGTGCAGGAAGTCGTTCCGACCGTGCTTCAAATTGCCCAGGATCCCGCCGCGGCGAAGGCGAAGGCCGAAGCCGCTCGCCGTCGCGTGCAGCAGCGACAAGCCGAAACGATGGATGTGCTGCGAGACCAACTGCAGCGTACCGCCTAGCCGCCGCGAGGTGCGCACGCCGGGTGCGCCGGTCCCACCTAAATCGATCGCCGTCCGCCGACCAACTGCCTACCTACCACTCATCCCCGGATTGCATCATGCGTCAGATTTTGGCTTTTGCCATAGGTGTTGTTGTCTTGACGCTCGCCATCGACGCGTCGGCGCAGCCTCCCGAGCGCCCTGAGCGTGCCGATGGCCCACGGCGACCCGAGCGTCAGATCCAGTGGGTCGATCCCGAGATTGCGAAGGTCCCGGGACTGCAACACAAAGTGCTCGCCAGCGAGTCGCTCGGTCACGACGTCGGATACGCCGTGTGGGTCCCCGCGGGCTACGAACAATCGCAAGAAGCTCGCTACCCCGTCGTCTATTTTCTGCACGGTGCCGGCGGAACCGAGGCATCCGATTCCGGCGGGTTCTCGTCACTCGTCGCGTCCGCGATCCGTCGTGGAAAGTTTCCACAAGCGATCTGCGTGTTTCCCAACGGCGGGCTCAGCGGATACCGCGGCCCGGTGGAAGCGATGATCATTGATGAATTGATCCCGCTGATCGACAAGGAGTTTCGCACGAAAGCGGATGCGACCGGGCGAGCCGTCGCGGGGTTTTCCATGGGCGGAGCGGGTGCCGTGCATCTATCGATTTCCCATCCGAACCTGTTCTGCGCCGCGGGAAGTTTGGGAGGCGCACTGTCCCGCCGCGGCAGCGGTGAAGACAGCCCGCTCCTTCCCGCGGCGATCGCCGCCGCCGAAACGCTGAAACAGAATCACTTCGCCCTGTTGACCGTCAACGGAGATCAAGACCACCCCGAAGGATTCGCGCCGCTAAAGAAAACACTCGACTCGATCGGAATCTCGCATCAAGTGGTCACGCTTGAATCGACATCCCACAACTTGAGCCAATACTACGATCGGGCGGGCGAAACCATGACGACGTTTCTGGGGCAGCAGCTTTCCGGCGGACAATCATCACCCGAGTCACCGTGAAACCTTGGCGTTCGCAACGGTCGCCTGGCCGACCGGTTGGGTTGAACGACCGAATGACCACGCGTCCTGAAACGCAATCCAAACACGACTCAAATCACAACATGCCCGGCACATCGCGAGAATCAGAAACGAACACGCCTTCCAGATTGATGCCGACGGAAGGCATTTGGGCACGACGCGTAGCATTCGCCGCGGCAATGTACTTGGTCGCATTGCCAGCCGCGGGCGACTCGAAGGCGATCGCGGAAACTAATGTCCAAGTCGAGCGCCGGACACCTGCGGAAGCTTCGCCTGCATTTACTTTTTCGCGAGTCCCCGCCCCATCCGCAACCGACGCCGGCAATTTGGCGACACCGATGCTGGTGCGTGGAATGCAGGATCGAAATGGCGGTCGAGCTTTTGTGCTGCAAGACGGCGCATTGCCATCGCACCAAGACCAACCCGATGCCAATTTCTTCCTGGCCGGCAACGCACCGGGCCGACTGCTTTTCGATTTTGGCAAACCCATCGAACTGCGGCAGATCAATAGTTACTCGTGGCACACCGATTCGCGAGCCGACCAACGGTACGAGATCTTTATCCCGACCGGTGACTTGAAACCCTCCGAAGCGAGAGAAACCTCGGCAGCGTCCACCCTCGATTCCCGCTGGGAAAGCATCACGGTGGTCGACTCCCGAACTGAGGATGCGTCTGCGACGCAGGTGGGTGCTTCCGTCACGTCGTCGGATGGAGGTGTCATCGCGACCACGCAGTACGTGTTGCTGGCGATCAAACCGACGGATGCCGGAAAGCGATTTTGCCAAACGTTCTTTTCCGAAATTGATTTCGTTGATGGTCAGACCCACCCGGCCGCTCCGCAGAATGCTCCCGAGAAATGCATCGATCACTTGGTGATCAATGAACAATTCACCATTCACTTTGACACCACGGAGGTGCCGGCGCTTCGCCCCTGGGTCCAGACAACGCTGATGCCCGCTTGCCAGAAGTGGTATCCACGAATTGTTTCTTCGCTGCCCAGCAAGGGTTTCGCTCCGCCGACAGACTTCCGCATCGTCTTTCGCGATGGAATGCGCGGCGTGGCTTACACGAGTGGGCAGAACATTTACTGCGCCGGTGACTGGTACCAGGCCAACCTGGAAACGGAGGCGACCGGAAGCGTCGTCCACGAATTGGTTCACGTCGTCCAGCAATACGGGCTTGCCGGTGACCGACGTCCTCCGGGCTGGTTGGTCGAAGGGATCGCCGATCACATCCGTTGGTACCAGTTCGAACCACCGGAAAACCGTCGGCGGATCAATTGGGAGCGTGCCGATTTTGACGACGCCTACTTTCCGTCGGCAACGTTTCTGGATTACATCGTCCAGAACATGGATCCCGATGCGATCCGGCAAATCAACGCCGACTGTCGTCACGGCCGCTACCGGGAGAACTATTGGCAACTTCGCTATGGCAAGTCGGCCGAGGCAATTTGGGCGGAAGCCCGAAAAGCGGCTCAACCGGCTGACTGACTTCTCCGCTCCGGCCGTCCGGTTGCCAGTGACGTCTCCCGAACTCCCGGTCCGGCCCCCCACCCTCGACGGCGGTCCCGGCACCAGAAGATCAGGCGATGAGAGGCGGAGGCCCCGTCGCGATTCCCAATCCGTTCACCAGCGTCGCCGCAGCTAACGGAAGGCCATCTCGCGGTCCGGGCGACCATAATGGATGAACATGCCTAATATCGACCTAAACTGTGCAGGGGGAGGTCGATCGCCAAGAAAGCACGTCATGCGAACGCTAGAGCACGCGGGAAATCAATGAGTACTATCGGTCTGGCACTTTCCGGGGGCGGTTTCCGCGCCACGCTGTTCCACCTGGGCATCATCCGCTATCTCCGCGACGCGAACCAGCTTTCACGCGTCAGCCACCTGACGTCCGTCTCGGGCGGCAGCATCGCCGCGGCGCACTTCGTCTTGAATTGGGACCGCTACACCGGTTCGGAGGAACAGTTCGATGAAGCGGCCGAAGAATTGCTCGATTTCATACGAACGGACGTCCGCAACCGGATCGTGCGACGATTTCCGCTAGCCCTGGTCGGAAACGGTGTCCGGCAGGTGACCGGCCAAGGCCGTAAACGACAGTGGAGCAGGCCAGGCCTGCTGGAGAAGGAGTACGAGAAACATCTCTTCGGAGACAAATGCTTGTACGAGTTGCCCGCGTTGCCGCAACTTCACATGCTGGCGACCAACATCAACGAAGGCCGACTTTGCTCGTTCACCCGACGAGGACTGCTGGTTGAAAAGCGACAACCGGGACACGGAGGCCAATTTGAATTGTTGCCGACGAGGATGGCGACCGTGCCGATGGCCGTCGCGGCGTCGTCGGCGTTTCCAGGCTTCTTCCCGCCGCTACCGATTACCGCCAACGATGTCGGATTTGCCGAAGGCAAGTTTCCGCCGCACTTGTTCACTGATGGCGGCGTGTATGACAACCTGGGCGTGCGGATGTTTCGGCACATCCAAAACTCTTGGATCGGGCACGACACGCCGTTGTGTGCTCACGATTTTGTCGACTTGCAAGCTGCCGCGAAGACTCTTGCCGGTGCAGGGGCATCGAGACCTGACGCCCTCGCACGTCTCGCCAGCTTGGCCCGATGCGACGTCCACCAGGACGCCGCCGCTGATCACCAAACGTTTGCGGACAAACTGCCCGAACGGCTCTGGAGCATCATCGTCGACAAACAGTTGTACAACGATCCGGCATTCGCGGATCTCAACGTGGACGACGATCAAGTCGCGGACTTGCTGCGATTTGCCAAGCGTGACCGTGAACTGGAGTTCGGAGACCACCTGTGGCTGAACCGTTCGCTGATGCAGGCCGCGTTTGCCTCAGCCGGTCAGGGACAACTCTTTCACGCAACTCGCAATCACTTCGATGCGGTCATCGTCAGTGACGCCGGTCGCCAGCTCGCGGTCACACGACGAACCAAAGCGGGCGGCCTGGTCGGTGTCGCGCTTCGGGCCAGCGATATTCTGATGGATCGTGTCTGGGAATTGGAATGTGACACGTTCCATGCCGAGCCGGACTTTCTGTTCGCGCCGATTTCCGAAACGGTCAGCCTGGCCGAGGATCCGACGGCCCTGCATCCGGAGATCCAGAGCCAGGTCGCGGACATTCGCACCGACCTGGATCGTTTCAGCGAACTGGAAATCAGCGGGCTGGTCCGACACGGCTACGGCGTGATGCGGAGCGTCTGCCGCAGTCGCCCCGATGTCTTTGGAACCAGCGGGCCTGAAGGTCCTCCGTGGGATCCGACGCAAATCCGTTCCGCGGAAACCGTAAAAGCAAGCAACGCAACCAGCCCCGTCACACGGCAGGCGCGGAGTCTCCACGATTCCGCCCAGCGCCAACTATTTTCGCATCTCTTCTCGTTTCGCGATTGGCCGTCCTACCTGTATCTGCCCCTGGTGCTGGCAATCCTGATCGGAGGCCCGATTCTGGCCTACAAGGCGTACCAAAGGGCGCACCGTTCCGAGATGATTGTCGACGCGATCACCTTCAGCAATCCTGATTTCCAGCATGTGCTGCAACTTGCCCGCCAGCGATCGACTCCCGGCGAATGGACTCCGTTGGTCGCGGAGGAGGTGAAAGAACTTAAACCGGTGGACGTCGAAGGCTTCCGGATGATCACCGACCCCCGTGTTTTCGACATGCGTGCGTGGGAATCGGACGCTTCGGACATGCCGCAACGAACCGTGGTGTATCGTCGGATGCAGGTTCGCAGAATCGCACTGCCCCCAGAGACCGCGAGCGAAGACGCGGTCCAAGACTTCAACAGATTTCGTCTGCGACAGTTTACCTTGAGCAGCCAGGCTTTTGTCCGGTGCAACGCTCCGGAACTAAAACCAGTCCTGCGATTCACACCCGCGGTCAATGAAATGGGGCAGAAAGGGTTCATTTACGAAATAGAGTTTGACCTCTCGTCGGTACCCGAAGGACAGGATTTTGACATTGGATTCGAAGTCACCGACACTGGAATTCAGGGACGCGTCGAGCCCCTCAATCGAATCCTGTTTCCAATCTTCGCCCCAACCGATGTGGCTTCGATGTGGGTATTTCTTCCCGAGGGCAGACCCTATCGAAGTTTCAAACTGATCGGTTACGACTCCAAGGCGCCGGTCAACGTGGAATCGATTTCTCCGACGTACGAGTTCCAAATGGCGGACGGTTCTCTCTTCGGCTGGATGCTGGTGGCACCCCGAGAGGAAAACACCTACGAATGTCGCTGGACCTGACGTGAATGACGGGCAAACGGGCTGCATCGCCACGGGCGTGCGCAGCGTCACACCTTCCCGACAGCTTCGGGCGTGGGATGCACTGTCGCGTTCCGTTCCTCGAATGTAGGCGCCCGTCGCAGTTCCGCGGGACAAGAGGCGACAATCGCTCTCAGTAGCCCGGGGCGAGTTGGTTGCCGCGCCAGCCCAGCGGGTGTTTGCCGCTTCCCGAGGCATCGACTAGCGTTGTTGTCCTGCCATCAAGCGTCGAAATGGTTGAACAACGTGCTGGCGTGCAGCGCACGTCGTGTTGAGCACGGCCATTCTAGCGGGGGGTCGGCCCCGTGCAGCGCGACGCATCCGTTTCGACTCAGATTCCGCGAGAACGCGTAAAACGCGGCCCCTGCCACCGCTTGGCGACGGCGGCTCGGTTGACGAGCGATGCACCGACTTTCGGCTCCAAAGCCCTGCGGTCCAGCGAACTGGACAGCCTCACTGTCAATCAAAAACACCGTGATTTACGGTGCAATGAATGGCAAGACGCTCGCCGCCGGTTGAGGCGAGAAATCCCACGGCGAGCGCCACGCGGCTCACCCAAAGTGGCGCTGTTCAGCTAGCCGGCGCCGTCAACAGGATCGTTGACGACCGAATAAGGGGCGTTCAACCAAGATTGCCCGCAAGTCGAGAATCCCTTTCAATAGGGCCTTCATCAACCGCAGCGACGATCGAAGCGAACAAGGAGGGACGGATCATGACGTCCAAGACCAAGAATTCTCAGACTTCCGGGTCGTACACAAAACGCCCGTCAAAGCCTTCTTCAAAGCCTCGGTCGCCGCGTCAAAAGAGAGGGAATGTTTTTCATCAGCGACTCGGATCGCTTACCTTCCATCAGGCAATCCAATTGCTTGGTGACGATGGCGCAAAACTGATGCGACTGGGAGACCGGTTCTCTGAAATCAACCCGGACGACGTCTTCCTCGGCGGCGACCTGCTGCGTGCCAAAGTCGCAGACGTGGGCGAAAAGTTTCATGGGCCTGACACTCCTCCGGAGTTGGCCGATGGAACGGTGATCGTAACGCTGACATTGCAGTCGGCACGGGCAAAACAGATCCAAACCAACTGTGACTCCTGCGACATGCCCTGTCACCACGTGGCCGTCACGCTGGATTACCTGCTGGATTCCAAATCGGTTCTTGGATTGGCGGTTCCCCCAGACGAATCCGTCCCGCTTGAACACCTCACGGAGAAAGAGGCGTTCGACCGAGCTCTTGATGAACGTCGCAAACGTGCCGCAGAAGAGCCGATGCGTGTGCGCAGCATGGACGCATCGATCCCCTGGGCCGATTACGTGGTGACCAGCCACAACACCGGAAAATCTTACCGGGTCGCCCTGCGGGGGACTGAGCCACATCAATCGTATTGCTCATGTCCTGATTTCCGCACCAACGGGTTGGGCACCTGCAAGCACGTTCTGAATGTTGCGGAGAAAGTTCAAAAGCGATTCAGCGCCGCTCGTCTTGCTGAACCGTACACTCGAAAACACATTTCGTTGCGGATGCACTATGGCCAAGACTTTGGACTCCGCTTCAATGTGCCAACGCGGAAGAACCCTTCGGTTCTCGAAATTGTCGGCGATCTTGTCGACCAGTCGACGACGGATGCCCACGACGTGATGCAGCGCATCGAGGCCCTGGAAGCCAAGGGGCGAGACCTGCAAATCTTCCCCGACGCGGAAGAATTCATCCAGCGAGAGCTGATTCGCAAGCAGCTTGCGGACAAGTGCGAAGAGATCCGACGAGATCCGGAAGGGCACCCGCTCCGCGAAAAGTTGCTGACCGCCAAATTGCTGCCCTACCAATTAGACGGAATCGCATTCGCTACCGCCTCCGGTCGAGCGATCCTCGCCGACGACATGGGGCTGGGCAAAACCATCCAGGGCATCGGAACGGCAGAGTTGCTGTCGCGTTGGGCAGGCATTCGTCGCGTGTTGGTGATTTGCCCGGCATCGCTGAAAAGCCAGTGGCGCGACGAGGTCGCACGATTTAGCGGTCGGAGCGTCCAATTGGTGATGGGAACCGCCCCGGAGCGGATCGAGCAGTACCAGAGCGACACGTTCTTCACCGTCTGCAATTACGAGCAGGTGCTCCGCGACCTGGAACCGATCGAATCGGTGGATTGGGATTTAGTCATCCTGGACGAAGGTCAACGAATCAAGAACTGGGAGTCGAAGACCAGCAACATGATCCGTTCAATCAGCAGCCCGTTCCGATTGGTACTTTCCGGCACACCGTTGGAAAACAATCTGGGTGAACTGTTCACGGTGACCCGATTTGTGGACGAACACCGTCTCGGCTCCGCTTTCAAGTTCTTCAACCGGCACCGTGTCGTCGACGACAAAGGCAAAACGATCGGCTACCAGCATCTTGATCTGCTGCGTGAGCGGATGAAGCCGATCTTGCTTCGCCGCACGCGCGGCGAAGTCGCGAAACAATTGCCCAACCGGATCGACCAGATTATTCGCGTGACACCGACCGACGAGCAACTGGAAATCCACAACGGACAAATGAGAATCGTCGCTCAAATCACCGGCAAGAAGTTCCTCACCGAGATGGATTTGCTGCGGCTCCGACGTGCCTTGGCGATCGCTCGAATGGCGTGCGACAGCACCTATCTGGTCACGCAACAGGAGCCCGAATACAGCAGCAAGCTGGAACGACTGAGCGAACTGTTGGAAAGTCTGCTCGCGGATCCCAGCCGAAAGATTGTCCTGTTCTCGGAATGGAAGCGAATGCTCGATCGCGTCGAATCACGACTCGACCAGATCGGCTGCGACTATGTCCGACTGGACGGCAGCGTGACGCAGAAAAAACGTCCGGCGATTGTCTCGGCGTTTCAAGATGATCCGGAATGCCGCGTGATCCTGATGACCAACGCGGGAAGCACGGGGTTGAATCTGCAATCCGCCAATGTCGTCGTCAACTGCGACCTGCCCTGGAACCCCGCCGTGCTGGAGCAACGCATCGCCCGGGCCCATCGCATGGGACAAAAGAACCCGGTGCACGTCTACAATCTGGTCACAACCGATACAATCGAAGAAGGCCTGCTTGACACGCTGGCATCCAAGCAGGAACTCGCCGATGCATCACTGAACTTTGACAGTGAAACTCACGCCGTTGCCGTTTCCAGTGGCACGGACGATCTTCGCAAGCGGCTGGAGAAAATGAAGCTTCCGCAGTTTGCGGCCCCCGTTGACGAAAGCAAACGGGCGAACGTCACCGCCGAATCACAACGCATCGCGGAGCGACGCAGGAACGTTTCCAAAGCAACCGGCGACCTCGTCACCGCCGCGTTGTCGCTAGCCGGCAATCTGTTGGGCGGACCCGGTGACACTCCCGTCGATGAACGAACCGTGGATGACCTGACGCGCCAATTGTCCGATTCCGTCGACCGCGATGCGCAAGATCGACCGCAATTGACGATCACACTGGAAGACGAAACGGCCCTTCGCTCACTGGCATCGACCTTGGCCTCCCTGCTGGCCTCCTCGACGCGCGCACCGGATCACACCAACACTCAGCCGACAGCGGACTGAGACTCAGCGAAACGCATTCCTGCGGGGTCGACTGGCCCGAGCCCGCGGCGGCACCTCGATGTGCCGCCGACACGCTATTTCTGCAACGACTTCCTGAACAGTCCCACCAATCCCCATCCGGTGATCATGCCTAGGACGTAGGCACCGATGATGACGATGCACTTGGAAATCGTCGCCGACCAGACCAGAAAAGTGACTTCGACCCCCGCCAAATTCTGGACCGCAAAAATCACGATCGCCAAAAGGGCAATCACGGCCAGTCCCGTTGTCACGTAATGCATAGGGTTCTCTGGGGTTGTGGTTCCACTCCATCCGCCGACCTGAATCGTCGCCGCAATCTTGCTGCATTTCAAGATCCCGTCAGCGACGATCTCCGGCGGAGCTCACACGCAAACGCCCTGGCACCTCGGACTTCAAGCCCGCGCGTGCTCGCAAGTCACTTGATTTCCACGACCACGTTGTCGATCTTGCCGGTGAAGGGGAACGGTGCTTGATATGCATCGGTGACCGGTTGTCCCGTGTCCTCGCCGACACCGAACGTGTCGATCCCAAACCGTCCGCCCACGGTCGCATCCATTTGCCCGTCCGCGACCGTCTGGCCGTTGACATCCAGCTTGATCGTGGCTCCCTTGCCCGCGCCGCCTCCGGCGTAATCGAAATGAACCGTGATGGTCGCGTCTCCCGAGGGAACGGGCTGTTGGCCTTTGACCACGGTGTGTTTTTCAAAATAGTTGTAGTCGAACACGGGAACACCCTGATCCAGGTACAGCACGATCCCAGCCGCCACACCGCCGAATCCCATGATCACTCCCTCGGCCTTTCCGCCTTCGGTGTTCACCTTTGCGGTCAACGTCCAACTGTTGTTCTTCATGGGCGGCGCGGCCGGTTCGGCGATCCGGGTGGCGCCGGCAAAGTAGGTGTAGGTGGATGAATCTTCGTTGGAACCGGGAACGGGCGGCTTCGGAATCGCTAGTCGCGCTGATCCCCGGTCATCCAGCGGATAAATGTCGTGCTCCTCGGCGGCCTTTTTGAACTCGCGTTTTAACGCTTCCAGTTTTTCGGGCATTTCCGCCGCCAGGTCGTTGGCCTCCGAAAAGTCTTCCTCAAGGTGATAGAGTTCCCAACGGTCCTGGTCCCAGTTGCCCGGCGCGATGTCTTGGCGCCAGGGTCGCGTGTGCTGGGCATTTGCCTTCCAACCGTTGTCGTAGAACGAACGGTTGCTGAAGACTTCAAAGTACTGCGCGTCGCGTCCTTTAAACTCCGGGTCGTCAAAACTCGCCAGGAACGACTTGCCTGCCAGCGGCTTTTGCTTGAAGCCGTTGACCTCTTCCGGCATCGGAACGTTGGCCGCTTCCAGAATCGTGGGCACGACATCCACCAGATGCAGGAACGCGTCGCGCGGCTGTGCATCCGGTTTGATCTTGGCCGGCCATGAAACCACCATCGGATTACGCGTCCCGCCCAAGTGCGAGGCGACTTGTTTGACCCACTGGAACGGTGTGTTCCCCGCCCAGGCCCAACCGAGCGGATAGTGGGGCTCCGATTCGGGACCGCCAAGCTTATCCAGATTCGCCAGCACTTCGTCCAGATCCGTCGCCAGACCGTTCAAGTTCTTGATCTCGTTCAGCGTCCCGTCCGGGCCGCCCTCGGCCGATGCACCGTTGTCGCCGACGATGTAGAGAATCAGCGTGTTGTCGGCATCCGGCAACTGCTTGACCGCATCCAGAAGTCGCCCCACCTCGTGGTCGGTGAACGCAAAATAGCCCGCAAAGTTTTCAAACAACGCGGTGTAAACTCGCTTTTGGTCGTCGCTCAAACCTTCCCACTCCGGCACCCAGTCGGGTCGCGCGGTGAGCTTGGTCCCCTCGGGGATGATGCCCCGGTCCAGTTGGTTTTGAAAAACCTGCTCCCGGTACTTTTCCCAGCCCATGTCGAACTTTCCTTTGAAGGGCTCCCGCCACTTCGCGGTCACGTGGTGCGGGGCGTGCATTGCACCCGGGGCGAAGTACATGAAGAACGGCTTGTTGGGTGCAACCGATTTGGAAAACTTCATCCGCGCAATGGCCTTGTCGGTCATATCGGTCATGAAGTGGTAGCCTTCTTCGGGAGTTTTCTCCGGTTCGACCGGCGTCGTGTTCTCGAAGATCACCGGATAGTACTGGTGCGTCTCGCCGGCATTGAAACCGTAAAAGTATTCAAAGCCCATTCCGGTCGGCCAACGGTCGAAAGGACCAGCAACGGTGGTTTCCCAGTCGGGCGTGTTGTGGTTCTTGCCGTACCACCAGGTGTTGTAGCCGTTGTCCTTCAGAATCTGACCGATCGTGGCGGTCGACCTGGGAAGCATCGTGGAGTAGTTGGGGAACCCCGTGGCCCACTCCATCAGAAAACCGTTTCCGCACTCGTGGTGATTCCGGCCCGTCAGCAACGCCGCCCGAGACGGACCGCAAATGGCCGTGGTGTGGAAACGGTTGTACTTCAGCCCTTCCGATGCCAATTTGTCAAGATTCGGTGTCGGGATCAGTCCGCCGAAGGTCGACGTCTGGCCGAACCCGACGTCATCCAGCAGGATCACGATCACGTTGGGCGCGCCCTCGGGAGCGGCAACCGGACCCTGCCAGTCCGCTTTCGATTCTTTGTAGGTTTCTCCGATCTTGCCTTCGAACGGCGTCAACGGCATCGGAAGCTTCTCACGATCAGGACTCTGGGCGAATCCGAACGCGGCAAGGGCGACACACCCAAACAGGATGGACACAGCAAAACGTGGCATCGATCAAGCACCTTGTTGGAGGAAGCTGGAATCCCAATAGAGTTGGCCGGCCCGAACCACTTCGTCCATCGAGGCACCGACCGTGAAGCCGATGCCGCATCGCCCGCCGTCGGTCCGCGAAGCTCTGGCATGCCATCCGACACACAACGCCGGGATGCCAAGTATCCTATGGTTACCGGGCAGCGTCCCCAACCGAAATGTCCAGTTTCCGGTGGAATTCATCATGCATTCATCTCACTTGGCGTTCGCGCCACGTGAGATAGCACTTGCACCGCAAAAAAAACGAAGCAGTTGTCGACGACGGGCTCTAACCACCAATTGCCGACTTGGACCGGACGCTCGGTGGGACACACCGTGTTAACGGAACGGCGTCGCCTCCTCGACCTGATTGTCCGCGTCGTTTTGGATGCGGATCGCCCCATTGATTCATCGAGAACCCCACATGAACAAGCCCATCACCGCCGGCGTCGCCAGTTTCACGGGCTGGTCGGTCGCGACTCTTGCCGTCAGTTATTTCAAACACGGCGAATTTTCCTGGTCGATCGCATTCGTTGGCGGAGCCGCGATGGGATTGGGGATGTATGCCCTTGCCCAGTGGAAGCAGAATCGCGAAGAACGAGCAGACGATTCTTGAGTCCAGCGTGCGATGCAGGCACGGAACCTGCACCTTCGCCAAGACATTGACTTCAGCGAGCCAAAGCCGCACGTCGTTTTCTACGCATTCAGTCCGGTTCCGATTTGCTCGATCCGCACTGGACTGGATTGGAGAAAGGAAGAATTCAGAACAGCTTGCGTTCCCCTCCCGCAAGCTCCCTGATCGCTTCGTCGTTTGCTTCGAACAGCCGGACACGCGACCGCACGATGTCGGACCTGACGTGGGCACTGGCAAGTTGATCCGACCAAATGTCATTCAGGTCTTCTGGCGATGCGTCGGCGGGAACCAACCAGGATGTCTTTTGGTCGGACGACGAGTCGGAGAGGGGCAAAACGGAATGCGGACTGCGGGGCGAATCCAAATTGCCGGTCACGGAAGAGGGAGTTCCCGACGAAAACTGGGTTGTCATCATTTCACCTTCCAACTCCGCCAAGGCGGCCAATCGATTGATCACCTGCAACGCGTCAATCGGCGAAACCACCCCGTCACCATTGACGTCAAAATAGAACGGTGGTCGGACCGTGGACGTGATGTTGTACAACAAGCCTGTTTCGGCAACGTGCACGGTCGGGTTGCCGAGTTGATTGATTACGACAAGTGCGTCAAGTGGCGACACGGTACCGGAATCATTGACATCAAAACGATTGACCGGGTTCTGCCAGCTCGCGGGCAATCCGGCATCCAGATTCAAGTTGCTTATCTTGACTTGGCTATTGTCGTCGCCAAATCCGATCAAGTCGAATGCGAGGGTCGTCGTTTGTCGCGACAGATCGGCGGGAAGTGAAATCGTGACATCAATCGGTTGCGAAAGATCGATGATCTGCCCGCTGCTGACCCCCTCGATGCTTACTCGCGACGAGAAGTAAACGGTGCCGTCGGCTTGAACATTCAGCAAAAAATCACCACCGGTGAGCCCGTCCGCTGCCTGATCAATCGACGCGAACTCGCTCGTCAGCAGCGCAACTTCGAACGCTTCGGACGGATGAAGCCCATTTGCGATGTCCAAGTTGATGCCACCGAGGGTGAACTCAATGCTTGTGGCCCCGTGCGGAACGATAAAGGTTTGCGAAAGGTCACCAATCAAGCCGACAGTTTCGTGGATTGTTGCGACACCATCGTTGATTGTCACATCTCCCACGGTGCGCCATCCGAATCCCGAATCGGTCGCGTCGCCGACCTGGAAATCCTGGTTGGTGATTCCCGCGGACAGCCCCGCTGCAATGGTGGTCGATGCACCGCTGGTGATAGCCACGAATCCTTGGTTGGCGGAAAGTGGAAGCAATTCGCCGCCGACCATGCCGGTGGCGTGCGCGTCGTGCGCGGCCCGCAGAATCTCCAAATCGATCCGGCTGGGAACCTTGCGTAACCCGGGACGCAGCACCGGATTAAGAAGATCAAATGGCCGATCTCCGGTTGCGACGTGATCCAAATCATTCTGCAACCGGATCGGTCCTTCGCTGGTCGAGATGGTTGCGTTACCCGAATCGAAATCGATCAGAGACGCAAACCCGGCAAAGTTATCCGTGAATCCGGACAGGTGCCCGACTTCGTGCATCAATAACGTTAGCAGGTCGTAGCGAGATTCTCCCGGTCGTCCGAGCGCCTGACCGTCGTTGTAGACTCGCGTGAATTCGGAGTCTTCATCCGGAGTCTCGTCGACGAACCATCCGTGTCCATCCGCATCGATGTCGACCGTGATCGTACCGGCGACCGGCACACCGTCATCGCTCCACGCGGTAATATCCGCGGTCCCCAGATATCCGATCGGCAAATCACGTGTCTGAATAGTGATCTCAGGGATATCGAAAGAAACATCGAAACGGCCCACGGCTGCGGCGAGCATCTGATCCAATGTCGCCTGCGTGAGTTCAGCCGTCGCAGGCGTCGACGCAGGGACGGGAATACTTTCAGCGGTCGATTCCGGTGAACTCTGCAATCCGGTGCCCGCGACGAACTGACGTCGTATCTCCAAATCGTAACCGGTGCTGTAAGCCAAGCGGGTGGCGCCGAGCACGGCTACAAAGTATTCTCCCGCCGGCAGCGCGGCCAGTGACAGCGCCTTTCCATCCCGAGTCGACGCGCTGGACCGCACCAAAAACTCGTCGGAATCGAACAGGACAAGTTCTAGATCGCCTTCATCAAAGTCGTAGGCGATCTCCACGGAATCTCGAGACGTGCCCAGCGCGAACAAGTCAATCTTGAAGACGTCAATGTCGTCCCCGGACATCGTCAGACCGGAATAGTTGACGACCGACTGATCCATTGGAACCGACTCGGCTGTGACGACCGCGTCATTGGGCTCGAATGCATCCGCCGCCGGAGCAATGTAAAAACGGGTTGCCGCGGAGAGATTATCAGATTCAGCCGTTTCGCCCAACAATGACGCGGAGTCGACCGTTGCGGAGATCTGGTAGATTCCACCTGGAAAATTTTCCGGAATGAAGAAGTCGACGGGAACCTCCGCATAGTCGCCCGCCGCAATCGCGGGGACATCGACGGTGATGTCCAACCGATCCGATCCGGCTTCCTCCACGGAGGAAACGTGCACGATCATCTGCGTCGCTCCCGCGTCGGCCTCCCCAGAATTGTTGACGCGTACGAAAGAGCTCACCGGATCGCCGCTTGCGTACAGCTCCTGTGAGAGACCGGGCGGATTCGCGATCAGATTAGGGCCAATGGATGAACGAGCGTCCCACCGGATTCGGTAATTCACACCCGCGAAGGAGTCGTCAACTGAATCCTTCAAGCGGTTTGGGCTGGTACTGATCTGCAACAGGTAATCTCCCGCGGGACGCCCGCTCAGATCGATGAACCGATCTGGCCCGCTAGTCAAGCGATCGACGATCGTCCCGGAAGCATCGATCAAATCCACGAAGAGCAAATCAACTTGATTCCCGACCACTGAGATCGACGTGCCCGCATCCGGGTCGGAGGGAAGATTGAACGCAAAGAGATCAAAATCGAGGGGAGAGGAAATCGAAACGCCGCTCAGCTCTCCGGGCGACGTGAGCCGCCCCAGGTCGTTCAGTTGGTTGAGACGTTCGCGTTGTTCCAAGGCATCGGCCTTGGGAAGCACCGCCACATAGAATGTTTCGACCACGGTGTGCTGTGCCCCGTTCGCGCCGGTTGCAACAAGTTCGATTTCAATGTCGGCGAATTGATTCGCAATTTCTTGAGGGATTTCGATGGCCAACTGCGTTTCCAAAACCGTCGCTCCCTTGACCGGGCCGAGATCTTGCTGCTGCTGCGACACGCTTTGCCCGTCGACCGAAATGGTCACCGTCGCTTTGATTGCCTCTGCGTCGGATCCAAAATTCAACACTTGGATCGGCATCGGATAGTCAATCTCCGGGTAAACGGGAACTCCGCGTGCCGGAGGCGTGAGTGAGAGAATTGGCGCGGTCGACTTCCGTCCGCCGACGAATTTCAACTCATACTCACCCGCTCGGTCTCCATACAGATGGATCGTATATTCGTTTGCCGGGATTCCCTCGAGCGAAAGGGCGGTTTCCGGGACTCCACGACTGGTTGTCGGAAACGCGCGTCGGATCACGTCGCCGGCGTCATCAATCAATTGGATCGTCGGTGCAACACCGTCGAAGCCGGTTGCGACCAGACTCTCGAATTCGCCGTCATGATAAAAACGATAAAAATCATCGTCACCCGCTCGGCTGATGTTGAGATCGCTGACCACCGAGTTCGGATTCGGCTTGAGCAGATGGACTGATCCCGTGATCGAGTCGTTGGGCTCAAGCGGATCGGGAAGCAGCCCCACTTCGATCGTTTTGAATGTCGTGTCGTTGTCCCGGTTGGTCTGGGGCACGCGACGATACGGATCAACGATCACCCCCACCGCAAAACTGTCGAGCGACTTGCTGCCAACTTCGCCCACAACCGTCACGGTGTGACGTTCCCCGGGAGCGAGGGCGGGAATTGTTGCAACGGGTGCGAGCATTGCATCCGACAGATCGATCTGCGCGTCGCGAGACATGACGGTGCGAGCAATCGTCTCAGCGGTCGGCTGGTCTCCCGCGTTGGTCACCGTGTAAGTAATGATCGTTTTCTGATCGGTGTAAACAAAAGACTCGATGTCGTGCAGATCGACGATCAGATCGGGCCCAAGGCTATCCGGACCTGTAACCTCCAGTTCGAAACCGCCGTTGTCGACGGGAGTCTTAGGATCTTCAGCATTTCCGTGGATGACGATACCAAATGAACCGGCTTCGATACCGGCCAAGGGAATCGTCAACTCGCCCTGACCCTGAACGGTTGCCAGCACCAGGTCGTTGACTCCGAGCAACGAGATCGCCCAATCGATTTGCCCGCTCTCTGGCCGAAAGACGACCGAATGCTCGTCGGTCGCTTCAGCAACCTGATGAAAACGCACCAGATCGAGAGAATCGATCGAGTCGACCGCGTTGGGATCAATCGACCCTTGGTAGTGAATTGGGGAAGCAGAACTGCCGATGTAGTTGAAAGTTTCTTCGATTGCCGTCAACGCCAATTGATCCGCACGGTAAGCGGGTTCCGTCGCATCGTCGGGAGAATAAGTACCGTCATGATCATCGGAAGTGTCGACGAACGGATCGGCCCATCCACTAGTTGCCAGCGTTTGTCTCTCTCCTTCATTGCCTGGTTCCGACGTCAGGGCAATGCCCAATGCCGATCGAACTTTGTCCAGCAGGACAAACTTGTAGCTTTCCGTATCAAGAATATTTGATGCCTGGACAATCGGAACGTTGATCAGGTTGAACGGCCGATTCAGGACGATCAGTGTGCCCGTGGCGCCGATTGCGAGCGAAACGGGCGGCAACTGGACATTTTCACCCGATTCAAATAGCCGGCCAGCCAACTGAGCCTGCAGATCCGCGCCCAGAGTCGCCGCGCCGAAGGCAAGCGACCCGACCAATCCCCCGCTGATCTGGAACTCCAGGTCCAGAGCAAACTTTGGGGATTGCAATTGAGGCATTCCGTTCAACACGCTGTACGCAAATTCCACGTTCGGCTTGACCACCGCGGCAACCGAACCAACCAAATCCGCAGTGACCGGAATCGGCCCCCAAAAGCCGCCGGCGATCGTCTTGCTGACTTCACCGGTGAGCGTAATCGGCACTTCGATGTTGACCGCCATGCCGCCAACATCTTTCAAGGTCAGATCGGAATTGGTCTCGAACGGTGTGACTTTGAATTGTGTCTTCGGCTTGATCTTGCCGTACTTCAATTTCTCGCCGCTCGCACCGGTCAATCCGTCCAGGAATCCAACCGGTCCTTTCAGCGGACCCGTTCTCAAGTAATGCGCACCGAACTGTTTTCCTCGATCCGATTCGGCAAAGTCCCGGATCCCCTGAACGGTCTTCTTGATCCGGCTATCGTCGGGCGACCGGGTCCGAGAGAACAGATCTTTCGTGTAGTCGACAGCGGTTCCACCGACGCCCGGCGAAACCGTCCGCACGACCTCTTCTCCCAACTTGAGTGCAGAGTTCACCTCATGATTGAAGACCGCCTTGCCATCGCTGATGATGTTCTCAATCGACTGATTCAGCTGCGGGTCGGTATCGAAAAATCCGGTCCCGGTGCCCGGGTCCGTCGACCGCGTGAGATTGACGCGAAGCGTTTGTCCCGCCGACTTGTACAGATTGGTATCAGCCCTCGTCGGGCTGGGGGCACTCGAACTGCCCTGATATTGCCCCACGCTGATCTGGCTCAGGAACAACGTGTTGATAAAGTTAAACACCTTACCGCTCAACTGCTGATCGACATCCATCGGGACCATCAGATCGATATCGCCGAACTTGCTAGAGAGATAGTCAGGCAGAAAATCGAACAGGGTCGTTGACATGTAGGGACCACTTCGCCATTCCGATGAGACGCCCTTGAGATCAAATGCAAAGGCAGTCGCGACGCCCGTGGAAAACCCGATCGACTCGCTATTGAAGATCGGAACGTTCGCCGGCATTTGGAAAGAATCGCCGTAGAACTCTTCGTGACGCGAAATCACGTACTTATCGATCAAGACGTCGAAACTGACTTTCGTCCGAACCTTGTCGTTTTCTTGCAACCAAGGCGGTAGCGGAATGGTTTCCACCGAGTACTCAAACGAGGTTTCGTTTCCGTCGGCCGTCCCGATCAGCACATGAAGCGTTGGGTCTTCAAGGAATGCCAAATCGGCAAGCTTCGCCTCAAAGACACTCGTGCCCAACCGCTCAAACGGCGTCTCGCGTGCCGCAGCGCCGGCTTCCTCCAGCGAAAGTCCGTGCGGCGTGACGAACAATTTTGCGTAGTCCACGCGGCCGCGAATTCGACTGGTGTTCAGCGTGAAGGTTTGAATGAAGACAACATCTTCGATGTACTGGCCAAAAACGAGCGGGTCTTCGTTGCCATCGTATTCGGCAACCAAATCAACCAGCGTCGGCTTGAACGATGCAAAATTGTTGCTCTCACTACGCTCCTCATCGTTCGTATCGGAGGAATCGATGTGGATGACGAAAAATGGCCGCTGATCGAGTTGCTCGAGCGACGCGTGAGGAATTGCCAAACGGATCGTGTGGTCGGTCGGTGACAGACGACTCGAATCATTGATGAAGAAGGTTTCGATGACGACGTCCGGCAGCATCCCGCTTGGTCCGGAAACATCGAATTGATCGTCGTCCGAAGCTACCAAAGTGATTTGAAACGGCTTGGCCTCTTCGCCGCGAATGGTGTAGTGAATCTGGATGCCATCCAACAAATCATCGATGGCATCGGTTTGATTGACGTGCTGCGCGATCAAATCGGCCGGTTGAGTGGGTCCGCCGTCCAATCCCGAGGGAAGTTTTCCGGTGGGAATGGATCCGCGAAGGAAGTTGCCGGTTGACAGCCGGACCTCCTGAATCGTGAACTCTTCCAGCAATCGATCGCGTGCGGCCTCATTGCCGGCGGCACCCAGTGTCGAATTCCGGGCATCCGTTGGGTTTCTGAGAATCCCTTCGATCAGGGTCTCCATTGGCTGCACGGGTTGCACCAGCGCTCCCGGATTCGATCCGGCAAGAATTCTCAGCCCCGCCAGCAGGATGCCGTAGTCATAGACCAAGACTTGATGAACGCCCTTGAAGGTTGCCAGGATCGTGTTGTTATCGGATCCCATCTCGATTTGATCGGGCCAAGAGTAGGGAACCTTCTGAGTCGCACCGACAAAAAACGGCTCACTGCTCTTGGGGTTGGCCAGGATTCCGATGTTGCCACCGCCACCGAACTCCGGTGAACTCGCAATCGCTTGTGGGCCGTTGTAGGTTTGGTTCATCAGAACAAACGCCAATTCATGAATCACCTTGCCCGTTCCCGCGATCGGGATCGGCTCTCCCAGCGGCGGAGCCATCGTGAAATCTTCGGGTGAATCGATCGAGAACAGCGACTGTTGGATGAATCGGAACGCGGCATCGCGTCCTCCGATCGAGAAGTTGACGTCCGGAGGCAAGACTCCTTCGTTGGGTCTCAACTCGGTCGGCACACGCTTGGATACCGTCGCTCGCCTCGCGTCGACATACTGCACCGATTCACCCCCACGAGCCGCGATTGCGAATGTTGCCGCACCGATGTTCTCAATCCCAAAGGGTTTGGGATCCGTCTGCACGATGTTGACATCTTCCGATTCAAATCGGGGGAGCCCAAAGACTTGGAATTCCCGAACGTAGTCGTTGCCCAGATCGATGATGATGCTGCCGCCGACGGGCGCTCCAAAATCCGCTCCCGCCCAGGACGATTCTCCCGGTGTGTTGATGACCAGGTACCGACCGTCTTCACTAAACTCGGCATCGGTGAGCGCGCGAATGGGACCGGCCCCACCGATCCTGGCGAGAAGTGAATCTTCCGGGTCGAGTGATTGCTCGACATACCTCGAGTCCGGCTTCGTCGTGTCCGTGTTGAACCAGGCGATGTTCGCACCGGATCGATCGGTGGCGATGCCGAGTGGAAGCACCGGGTGAATCGCGATGTAATAGGGTCGGAACGAACTGAGCGTCTGACCGGTGGAAAGTTGCACTGCCGGGGAAATCCGCTGCAACCCCGGAGCGTTTGGGTCGTTGTCGACTTCTTGCAATGTCAGCAGATCAATCACCGAGATTGTGCCATCGCCGGTATTCGCAACAAAGGCCAGCCTGCCGTCGGGGGTAATGGCCACATCGGAAGGATTCTTGCCGACCGGGATCTGCGCCACGATCGGGTTCAACAACGTCGTGCTCTCCACGATCGGCGGAACGACCACACCACCTTGACGTTGCTCGCGACGCTCCTGCGTCACGTTCAACTCGATCAATTCGCGGTTGTAGGCTGCAAAATCGATCCGACGGTTCTCGGGAACCCGACCGCTAAATTGCACATCCAGAATCGAAACGGTGTCGCTCTGCGTATTCGCCACGGCGCCGAAGTACGGCGAATCCAGTTCAACGAGCGTCGCTTGCCCTTTGACAACTTCGTTGACGATCACCATGTCTCCACCCGGCACCGGCAGCAGCACACTGCGAGACGCATCCACCCGAATCGAGGCCCCGCCCACCGCGATCCCCGCGGGGGGAATCACCCGAAGCTCTGTTTCCGAGGCGGACAGGATCGTGCCCAGCCGATTGCCGAGTGACCCCGGATCAGATTCGTCCAATCGATCGTCTAAAAAGACGACGCGATTTCTTTCGGCAACCTGCTCGAACCGCTCGCCGCGCAGGGTCAACACGGGGGCGTAGACGTTGTCGGATACCGCGGCAAAATCGTACGAAATGGAATCCACGACTGCCTGTCGGCTGGAGGCCGCGGGCGGATTCGTCTCGATGACCTGGCTGGAGACACTGCCGGGAGAGTAGGGAGCTCCGAACACCGTCGTTTCAAACGACAAGGGCGAATCGAAGCTGCGAATACTGACGGAATAATCCGGAGCCGGTATCGGCAAAAAGATGTCGCCGATCAAGCCGGGAACCGCATAGAAAGGTCGCCCGCTGGCCGGCTCGACTTCCACGTAACGTCCCCGAGACTCGGAGAGCCCCAGCGCCGTCGTGATTCCGATCGCGGCACCGGCAATCGTCCCCGATCCCAGCCCCGCACTGACGAGAAACAACCCGGTGGCGTTGATCGCAGGATTCGGAGGACTCGTTGAATACGCTCTCCCGTCCTCGCCGACCACCATCGAATCAATCAGCTGCCAGGCGGTTTCAAACGATTGCGTCTCTAGATTGTAAAACTGGCTTTCCCGGAACAAGAACATGGAGTCGCCCGGATCGGTGCCGGGCGCCGCGGGCGTGCTCAACGACAATCCGGCGGCCGGGTCGTTTCCATCCAGTTCCAGGCGGAAGCCAAGACTCATCCCGAAGCCTTCCGGTGCTTCGTCGAAGAACTCACCCGCACCGACTTCCGTCACCGCAACGGCCGTGGCTTCGGAGAAAACATTTGGGCCGACGCCGACGATGATTTGTCCGTCATCGGTCGCGACCAACCCTCCCGCTTGATCGACGATCGTCGGCCCCAAGGACGGCGTGTCGACCAGAATCTGAGCGACCAGCGACACACCATTGCGAATCACGGTCACTTGCGTCGTTCCCGCGGCACTTGGGGTGAACAGTCCGTCCGAGTTGATGCTGCCGATCGTCGGATCAGCAACAACGTAGTGGGTGTCGGGATCGGCCGCGCGGTCGGCCACGCTGCCATCGGGCAGACGCTCCCGGACAAAGAATTGTCTCGTTTGCCCAAGTTCTAACGCGTAGCGGGTGGGGTAGATGTCAAAGGTCGTCAAGGCATCACTGACGCCGACGCGAAGACTTGTTGCAGCCGTGATCCCGAACGCGGTCGCGGCCAGGAACCCCGTACCGACTTCCAACCCGCCCACCGCACCGTTGGGGGTCACGACCGCAAAGGCCCCCGAAACGTCGTAGAACACTGACGTTGCAGGTAGATCGAACTCCGTTCCGTCCTCAAGGATCGCAACGACTTCGACCGACGAAGCATCACCAACAGCGATGGAAATGTCGCCACTGCGAATTGACAACTCCGTCACCTCGCGGGAATCAACGGAGATTGTGATCTCTCCGACGTTGGAGCGTCCCAACAAATCCTGGGCGGTGTACTGAATCACTCCTCCCGATCCGTCGTCCGGATCGAACCACACGGTCGATCCGTTGGCAAGTAGTTGAGCCGTTCCGCCGCTGACCGAAAGGATCTGGTAATCCAACGGAGAGCCTTCCGGATCGTTGACGAGCCCGCGGAGGTCGATCTCGATCGGAACGGAGGGAAGTGTCACAACCGCTTGGTGGAATACCTCCGGCGGTGCATCCGCGACGAATCCAAAATTGGCCTGCTGCAATTGCACGTCCGTTTGATCGATGACACCATCGCGATTAACGTCCGCAGCGACGCGATAACCCGGGTCACCGGGAACACGTCCCAACTGGCCGCCCATCGTTGCGATATCCGTTGCGTCGACGTCGCCGTCATCATCCAAGTCGCCTGCCAGGTAGACGTCGATGGCGTAGCCACCGGTTGAGTCGAGTCCAGCCAATTCCACCACGAACGAATTCTCGGAACCGATCGCAAAAAGGGAAGAGGCAAAACCGGACCGCTGTTGCAATTGCTGTCCCGCGGTCCCCAACCCGACCGGCGGTGACGGATCTAGCCCGCCGCTACCGGCGATCGCGACGCCGACCAACACCACCCCGGAATTGCTGGTGGCCAGTTCTTCAGCCGTCAAGAACCATGCGACGGCATCGCTTTCACCCGCACCCAAATCTCCCGACTCCGCCGAGAGCAGCGCGCTACGAAGCCCTCCCAGGAAAGCGCTGACCGAACGAGTCGATTCGAGAGCGCCAGAAGTGTCATACCGCACCAGCTGACTCTGCCCGGATTGTTCCGACAGAATCCTTGTCAGCTTGCCCTCGTATTCGAACACAGTGCGTATCGCACCATCGCCCAGGGCCGCCAGGTGTCCCAGCGCGTCGTATCGTAAATTCGTCGCAACGGAATCGATTCCAAGCAACGAAGTGATCCGTCCGGAATCGTCGCGACGAATGGTCAAACGTGAACCGTCATCGGAGACCGCTTCTCCGCCAAACCAATCGATGTGGTCCGTGCCGTTGCTGATTCCCGTCAATCCGCCATCGGCTGCGTAGTGATAAGTCTGGCCCGAGCCATCGGTCAAACGGATCGCCGAACCGCCCCCGCCAAAGTTTTCGGTCGAGAATGGCAAGCCGGCCGCGACGTCGTAGTAGGCACCATCGGCTTGCTGCAAAACCATCGGTGCGGTTTGGAGCGTCCAACCGGTGCCCTCCGCTTGCACCCAACGCGGCAGGAACACCGCACCGTCGCCGCCGGTGCCGGCGACTTGAGTCGGTCGAAACTCATAGACCAGGTCCGATCCGTCGGGGGCAATCAAATGCAGAAGACTACCCTCCCGCAACGTCTCGGTTTCGCCGCCGACCGGTGCAGCGGTCAAGCTGATCGGTGCGGCATTCAACATCGGCCACGACCAGCCCTCACCAAAATCTTCGCCCAACGCTCCATCAGAACTTCGATAACGTAGCAACAGCGGAACCTGAATGTCGCCAAAGTCGAGCAACCGGTCGATCGCGTCGAACGCATAGATTCCGTCATGCGAATCGGGAAGAACCTGAATTCGCTTGCTCGTTCGCGAACGGCGTCCGCTGATGTCGGCCGCCGACAGGGTCAATTCGTAAACGCCTGCCGACAGCTGTGACGCGGGAATCACTCCGCCGTCAAGCGATTGCCCAGTCGAGACCCCTGATCCAATGGAACGCGTTGTGCCGTCACGCAGGTTCTTCAGCGTCAGTGCCCAAGAATCGAGATTTCGATCATGCACATCAATGGACACACTCTGCGAACTCACAATCGTCGCGGCGGCCACCAGATTGATACTGACTTGCGGCGGAACATTATCCGTCGGATCGCGAACCAAAACGGCTGTCGTGATGACCGTGGTGCGACCTTGAACGTCGGTTGCTTCAGCGACGACCTCATAGCGTCCCGGGTGCGGAGGAGTGAAGAAGCCGCGGCCCAGCGTATCAAGCGGCAATTCGGTTCCATCGACCAAAACGGAAAACGATTCGATCGGAGCGACTCCTGACCCAACCGGTTGGAGCGCAACGACTTGGCCCGGCAATGCCGGAAAACTGGGTGTCATCTCGACCCGAACCGTGGGCGGGATCGGGTCCGGGGCCACCACGACCCGCAACGATTCCAGGACAGAATCTGTTCCGTCGCCGACGTCCACCAAGACGTTGTATTCTCCGATATCCAACGACGTCGGCGTCCAGCTGAAGACACCGGTCGGACCGAACGTCGCGCCCGCGGGCAGATTCCGGGGACTGAACGTCAGCGGATCGCCGTCGGCGTCGCTCGCAACGATCGCGATATTCGTCGTTTCTCCGACCACCGCGACGCGTCCGCCGGTTGGAACCACCTTGGGAGCGCGATTGATCTCGGAGACGGTGATCTGGACCGGGGTCGTCGCGACGAGCCCCGAAGGATCGGTTGCACGAATCGTCACGTCGTAGGAACCCGCGTCGCCGAATCCGACTTGCCAACGCAAGGTAGCCAAACCGCCGTCTTCCAGAACCAACGCGGCTCCATCAGGCAAACCTTCAGCAATGACAACCAAAGAGTCTCCGTCAGGATCCGCCGCACCGAACGACACCAGCAACTCCCGTCCCTCCAATGCCGCGATCGGCGGAACCTTGGTTAACAGCGGTGCACGGTTCGTCGGGGTCACTTGAAACATCATGGTCGCCGACTGGGAATCCGCGCCGTCGCTCGCCGTGATCGTGAACGGATAGTTGCCGGCGTCTTCAAATCCCGTTTTCCAACGCAGCACACCGGATATCGGGTCAACTTCTGCTCCCGGAGGCAAGCCGGTCGCGACGAAATGTGGCACGTCGCCGTCAGCATCGGTCGCAACCAGAGTCGCAATCAGCGTGTCTCCTTCGGCGACGGTGGGAATGCTGCTTGGAACGATGGTCGGGGCTTGGTTGTTTTCCCGAACCACCAGATCGAATGTCAACGTATCGGTCAGCCCTTCACCGGACACCCCGTTGCCTGAGTCGAAAGCTGACACGGTGATCTGATAAGTACCGACTTGATCGGCGGTTGGCGTGAAGCCGAGAATCGCTTCTCCGTACCGCGGCGACGGAATCAGGGTCACGCCGCCTGGCAATCCGGTTGCTTCCAATGCGATCGGGTCCTGATCCAGATCTTCGACGTTGATCGCGTACGTGAACGGTCGATCCACAACAGCAACCAGAGCAGGAATCGGATCAATGATCGGCGGCGCGTTGACCGCCTCGACCGAAAGATTGAATGTGTACGCTCCCGAAGCAAGGTTGTCCGCATTTCCGTTCCCGTCATCGGTCGCGGTCACCGCAACGGCATAGTCGCCACGGTGGACGATTTCCGGACTGGCCTCCAACCGCCCGGTTCCGTCGCCGTTGTCGACGAACGTCATGAAAGCCGGAAGCGGTGAGAGTTGCCCGACCACCGGATCGGCCAACCCCGCCGTCAAGCGGATCGAATTCCCGTCGGTATCCGTCGCCGAAATTGGGATCGACAACACGGCGCCCCCCGAAACTGATTGCGAGGGAATCGGCGCGACGACCGGTGGTGCGTTTTGATCCAATACATCGATCACGATGATTGACGTTGCGGTGGTCGCTGCCATGTTGCCGTCGCCATCGTCGGTAACGGTGACCGAGATCTCATAGCGTCCTGCCGCCTGAAAGCTTGGCTGCCAACGAATCAGTTGTGCCTCGGCAATGAATTCCGCATCATTGGGAAAGTTACCGAAAGCGAAGTGAATCGGAGGGGCGTCATAGCTTCCGAGGTCGAACGTACCGTCGGGGGCAGCGATCGGCGGGGCAAACGGATTGTCGGGATCCACCGCGTCGATGAAGATCTCAAGCGGCTGACCTTCATAGACCACACGACGCGCCGTCGGAGCGATTGCGACCGGCCCGTTGACGTTGGTGACCTCAATCGCCAGCGGCATCGACGCGGTCGACTCACCATCGGAGACCGCGATCGTCAACCCGTACGACCCGTTTTGGTCATATCGCGGTGTCCAACTGAATCGCCCGGTTACCGGATGAATTGATGCTCCCTTCGGAAGCGCCACGGCCCCGAACGTCAGGCCGTCCGAATCCGGATCGAACGCCGAAATCGAGAAGGAAAGCGAGTCGCCCTCGCGGACTTCACGATCGACCAGCTTGGACACGACCGGCGGCTGGTTTTGATTGATGACCACGATATCAACGGAGGCCGTCGCCAGCGAAATCCCGTCGTCCGCGGTGACCGTGACGTCACGATAACGTCCCGCCGATTCGGCAGTGGTCTGCCAGAACAATGTGCTTCGCTGCGCGTCGAAAAATGCTCCCGGCGGCAAGTTCTGCAGCGATAGCGTGACGGGAGCTCCTTCCGGGTCATACGCGGCGATCGGCACTGCAAGCGATTCGCCTTCGACCAGTCGAATGTCGTCGAGCGAGACGATCACCGGCCGCTGATTGCCTCCGACGACCTGCAGCTCAAAAACTTGTTCGGTAAACCCGCCCAACGCGTCGATCGCCCGAACTCGAAAGGACTCCGATTCCGCTGCCGAGTCGGTTTGGAACCGCAACCGATTCGTCCCCGGCTGGATGGCCGCCCCCTCGGGTCCGTCAATCAGCACGATGGCGGGTGCGGGACCGTCGGGGTCCGTCGCAATGACGTCGTAGCTAAACGTCTGCCCGAGGGCGATCGAGGTCGGAGGACTGGAATCGAAACTCGGTCGCTGGTTTGGCACTGCTGTCGCCGAAAGTCGGTTTCGAAACTCCAGGTCCTCATTGAGCGGGTTGGCAACCGTGATGGTCCGCGTCACCGACTGGCCGACCGGCAACATTTCACCACCGAGCTCGATGACCACCGTTTCTGCGTCGCCGGGAGCAGAGTTGATCAGGCGAACTCCGTCCGCATCGGTAATCCCGTCAAGTGAAAGTCGGATGTCGTCGACCAGCGCGGTGGCCGAGCGGTTCGTGACCGTCGCCTCAAACAGGACGGTGCCATCCTTGCGATTCAGCTGTGTCCGGGAAATCGCGATTTGCGCGTCCGCGGTCACATCGATCAACACATCAAACTCCGCCGCAAAGGATGCTCCCAGCGGATCCCCGTTGACGCTTTGCGGGTCTCCGACGATGGACAACTCGTACCGACCGGCCGCCAACGGCGCATGCAGCAAGGTCACCCGTCGACGGGCAACGTCGTAATTCGCCGCACCGACCGGGATCGTTTGCCCGTTCTGAGTGTCAATCAATCGATACGTCGTGACGTCATCCACTCCGCCCTTGCCGGTCACCATGTCAACGTTGAATGTGATCGATGCCCGTCGTGATTGGGGTGACCCCGCGCCCCCATCGACCGGCGTACTGGCGATGACCAACGGGACCGCGGTCGGAGCCAAAGTATCGATTTGCCCACTTTGCGAGAGATACAGCGTGCCGTCGGGATGCACCGCAAGGAATTCTCCCCTCGCCCCATCGACCGCCAGCGGGGTCTGTTGACGCGATTGCAAATCGATCGCGATCAGGTCGCCCGCTTCACCGTAGATGCTGGACTCGGTACTGACGATCATCAGCCCCGCCAGCGGCGAATCCGCGGGGCCGAAAACGATGTCTTCCGGCGGAGTTTCGACCGCGATGCGTTCGACGACAATGCCTCGCTCATTGAATCGAAGAACATTGCCCCCGCCGTCTTGCGGGTCGTTCTGCGGCCATTGCGTCGCCCACAGGTCACCATTGTCATCAAACCGCATCCCGTCGACGCGGACGCCGGTGAATGGAGCAACCGTACCGGTGATCAGATCCAGGATGCTAATGCCGTCGTGAGTCGCGACGTAAAGCTGATCTCCATCGGGAGAAATCTCCAGCCCCAACGTGGCCGTGATCGTCTTGGCGGCTCGCAATCCCCCATCACTTACCGCTCCGGTTGCCGGATCGATCGAGATCAGCGGACCTCCGCCGGTTGTCGCCCACAACGTGCCGCGGCTGTCCATCACCAGGTCGTAGATCGGTGTCGACAGCGTGAAGGTCCGAATCGCATCACTTAGATCGCCACCTGTCGTGGGAAACTGAGACAGCACATTGCGTCCGGCACCCCCGGTGACCCAAATCGACTCGCCCGATGGATCGACCAGCACTCCCATCGGTCCAATCCCGGCGCCGCTATCGGCAAAACCGGTTACGAGGGCCGCAGCCACAAAGGGCTCGTACGCTGTCGCGAACCGGCTGGCACGCAGCGGAACGCTGGGATTCGGGATCTGGTCGCGCAACTGCTGAAACACCAAACTTCCCGGTTCATCGGAGGGGACGGAATCCGGCGGCAGCGGGTTCTCATTCGTTCCGGAGAATTCAGGAGGCGTCCCAAGATTGATGTTCGGGTTGTAAGCCGGCAGAAAGACTCCGCTGGGCGCGCTTTCCACGTTTCCCGCAAGGTCCGATGACACAACGATGAATCTGACGATCTCACCAGGGTCTGCCTGAAAGATCAACGATCGGTCGAACGTTCGCCGCTGAATCGCCAAATAGGCTCCGCCGTCGCGAGAAACGTAAACGGAAGAATCCGCCACACCTGATCCGCCTGGATCGTCGGTGGCCGACCACTCGACGCGATAACGATCACCAGCCAGCGGTGTGGTAACCAAGGTGGTCGTCGGCGGCACCGTGTCCAGGGTCGCAGCGTACAGCGCCGTTTCGACGGGATCCGCTTGATTGACAAAGACGCGAGCCAGCGCAGACGTTTGGGTGCCGGTCGGGATCTCCCGTTCGGCGAGCAACCAGTAACCGACCGTCGCCGTTTGTCCGGGACGCAAGAATCCGACACTGGGATCCTGAACCGGCAATCCGGTGGCCGGGTCCACGGCGCGGAGCAACCACACCGCTGTTCTGGTCGTCGCATCGACACCTGCGGTCACCTGCAAAGTGAAGCCGTCGGCCGAAAAATCGAACTCTCCGGAAAACGCGGCGCGCGCGCCGGGGATGTCGATTTGCAGGTCTCCCACGCGAAGATCGGATAACTGAAACGTGCGAATGTCCAATGCGGGATCGATGCTTTGGACGATCCGCAATTCGTTGACCGACTCTCCAGCGCTGATCGGCTGGTCCACCGTGACTGAAAACGGAAGCGGGGTATCGGCCGGAAGAAAATTTGCATCACTTTGACCGCTCGGTCCGTCGATCGCGACGGTTTGCGAAGACCCCGCCGTCCCGACGAAAAACTGCTGAAGATCGGGGGAATCGACCGGCAAGATGCCAACCACTTCCGGAAATCCCGCGCGGACCCGGAAGGCGACCTGACGCGTTGCCAATCGACTTCCCAAATCAAAAACGTCCTCGGCCGGGATCTCGCCTCCGCCGAAAGCGTCTGGCGTTTCCCCAACGATTCCACGCACCAGGGCGACCAGGTCTTGGGCAAGCGTTTCTTCGTCGACAAAACTACCGCTCGAACGCACTGCACTGAACGCATCCCGGAACGCGCCTTCGGCAAGCGCCGTGTAGATCCCGGGAAGTGCGCCCACGATCTGACGATCAATCACCAGTTCCGGTGGAACGTCCTGTTGACGCAGCAAGCCGGAGTCGCGCAGGGCCAGAAGATAGCTGTCGACCCAGGATGCTTCGTCCAGAATGGCACTTCGCAAATCGCTCCGCAAGTCGGCGGTATCGAGCAATGTCTGTCGAGCTGCTTGCGCAACTTCGGACTGAAAAGCGATGTAATCTTCCGCCGACATCGGTGTGACCGATGAATGGACATAGAAGTCAAAAGACAGGGCTTGCAGCTCGTCGGGGCGAAGTGACTTCAAAAAGTCGGGGTCTTCCTCCAGCAGTCTCGGCAACTCCGGATAGATCTCAACCAAAAATGTGTTCGATGCTATCGCGGCGGTCGGCAAATCGATCACGAACGCTTCACTGACATAAACGCCGTTGACGTTGACAACCGGATCCAGATTCTGCCCCGTGTCAAACCTTCCGAAGTCGATGCCCAAATTGCCCGTGACGCGGATGGCTTCACCGGGAATCAGATCTTGCTGCGGATTCTTGATCCGAGGTACGTGGATCGACCACTGCACGTAAGGACTATCGATATTGGTCAGACTGGCGGCCGTCACGTTATAAAGCCCCGTTTCGCCCAACCCAATCAAGCTAGGTCCGCCCATCCCGACATCGCTGTCCAACTCCATCTCGGCTTCAATCAACACGCGATGCGGAACGATAGCCGATTGACCGTCGGGATTGGTGACGACCAGGTCGTACAACCCCAATTCAGCGCCGGTCAGGTCGAACGTCGCGACGATCCGTGTCGCATCGACCACTTCGTAATCAATGGGGAGGTGCTCATCGAACTGAGGACGAACCAGTTTGACCGTCGCGAGCGGATCAAAATCCGCCCCCCCCAGATCGATCGTTGCGTACGCGGAATCGCCGAGCCGATCCGTCGAAACCGACGCGACGTGCAAAGGCAGCAATCTGGCACGCAACCGAATGTCGCCAGCCGATCGCCCGCGGACAAGGATGTAGTAGTTCCCTCCGCGAGTTCGCGGCACCAGCAAACGCTGCGACTCCGAGAGCGCCCCCGCGAACTTGCCATCAAAATCGGAGGAGCTCGGAACGCGTTCGAATGCCGCGTACAGCTCTAACGATGCCGACGTCGCGTCCGCGGTCACTTCCAATGTCTCACCGGGCGGCACGTTGATTGAATACACAACCGCACCCGAATCACCGAGCGTGAACACCTCGGGCACATCCAACAGCAATTCGGGCGTGACGATGTTCAGGGTTTGCGCGGAAACCGTGTCGTTATTCAGTCGCAAACTGCCTTCATGGATGTCATCGAACACATCGGTGCGGGCGACAACCGAATAGGGTCCTGGCAAAACCGGCGGCAACGCGACCGTCAACGAACCGGTATAGAATTCACCTGGCTGAAGCGTGCGAGACGGCGTCGGATCGTCCACTCCGGTTCGTCCCAAAAGACGGTCGCCAAATCCGATCTCCGCATCGGTGGAGAGATAAAAGGCGTCATCCCAGATGCCCCGGACGACTTGGTCATCGCTGGCATTCCTGACCGTCCACGTGACCGTAACGCGACCATCGGACGCGACGGAAACCGGATCGAACGAAACGCTTTCGACAACCAAGTCGGCCGGCGGCGGCAATTCGATCAGAATCGGATCGGCGGAAACGGTTCGGTTGTCCGACTCATTGGATTCTTGAACGTTTCCATACGGCCGGAGTGACCGCATCGGATCGACTCGCGCGATCACGTAGTAGGGCCCGGACAATCCAGCCGGCATCCGAGGCAAGATCTCGGTGGTGACGGCGCCGCCCGACAAAATCAAATCTTCGTAGTCGATCTGTTCCAGCAATCGGTCACTGCGCGGATCGAGAGAGACGTCTCGAGAGAGGTAGATCTGCACCGTGAAAGGAAGTTCGCGTTCGGGGACATCACCTCCGCCGGTGTTGGAAAGTTCAACCGAAATCGGGATCGGCAAACCGGCTTCTAATCGCTCCGGAACAATCAAGTCGGTCACGGTCAGGTTGGGCTGCTGCACCAAATTGACCGACACGGGGATCGAGCTGACGTTGTCGATTTCGTCGGCAAACTCGGCAACGGCTCCGAATTCGCTGATCTGGTGAATCCGCGGAAACCCGACGCTGGATGGATAGGGTTCAACATTTCCACCGTGCTGATTGAACGACCGCGTGTAGACGGAGTCCGTTGCGACGAGAAAATAGAACTCTCCGCTGATGTTGTCAGGCAGCTGCACACTTGCCTCAACCACGTAGGATTCTCCGACGCCCAAACCGCCGTCATGCCGCAGCTCTGCCAAAGGCAAATCGTAGGGGTCCAACGTCGGATCGGTTGAGATGTAAACGACGTCGTTCCAGAATCCCGTCCGCGTCCTGCGAGTACCGTTGTTGGTCACGCGGAAGTTGACGTCGGTGAATCCACCGGAGTCGACCGGCGAATCCACCCGCAACTGGGATACCCCCAAGTCGGCTTCCCGATAGACGATATCGATTTCAAGCGGTTCGGAAACATTGTTCCGCTTGTCGCGCCGCTCCCAATTGCTGTCCAGGAACGTTTTGGGCCAATTGGGGAAGCTGCCTTCACTTGGCGACGCGTAGTAAGGACCGTAGCGACCGACGGACAAATCGGTCAGCACATGAATGAAATACGTCCCGTCAGCGCCCACCGGCACCGGGAATTCAACGTTGGCCGTGTAGCTTCCTCCGACGCCCAGGGGATAGGCGATGGCATCGTGGTCATACGTCGCGACACGTCGGGCGGCGCGGTAGTCAAATTCTGGGGACTGAGAGATGTAGATCAGATCCTGCCAGCGTTGCGTCACGGACGACGTGGGAGACGTTCCCAGATTCGACACCGTGTAGGACAAAGTCACCGGTTCGCCGCTGAACTGCATGCCGGGGTCCACCGACATCGAAGTGACTTGCAAGTCGATGAAGGCATCGGTGACTGCCGATGCTGCGGCGCGGGAATTGTTGTCGGTAAACGGTCCTTCAAAAACCGTTTCCAGTTGGCTGGTTGGACCTGCCAGGATCGCTCGAAGCTCATTTGACGAGAACTGATTCAGATCCGCCAAGGAAACTTCCAATAGCGGCTTTCCCGTCGCTGACTCCACGCGTTTCAGGATGGCTTCCACCTCCTCCAAAAGCGACGGCTGGCTGGTGATCGCCAGATTCGGGTTCAAATTGGTGGTGACGATGAAATGCGAACCGGAAGCCGACGGTGGTAGCGTGAAGGTCGCCGCTTGCTCGTATTCCTCTCCGACGTCCAGCGCGCCGTCGTGCGGCAACGCAAAAACCAATGTGTCGGTGTTGTCGAAAACGTCGTCGTCGGACAAATAGATTCCGTCCGCCCAGCGTCCTCGGTCGGTAACGGTCGCACCGCGATTCTCGACCCGCCACGAAATCGTGACTTCTTCGCCACCGATTGCCGACGCGGGTGCAACGACGTCGTTGACCTGCAAATCGGCCGGCGGTGTCAACAACACGGTTATCGGAGTCGCCCGGAAATTGTTCCCATCGATATCGTTGGGCGCATCGGGATTCAGGTTGGTCGCGAACTGGTTTTCAAAGACCGCATCGTTTGCGTTGGACCAGACGGTGATAAAGAACTGTCCTTCGATCCCCGCGGGCAGATTGACCTGGGCCGCATTCTCGTAGAACTCATCGACGTCCAGATTGCCGTAGCGGCTGATGGACTTCAAACGAACATCACCTCGCGCCGGATTTGGGCGATCGACGTCTCGGGCCAACCAGATTTCATCCCGCCAATAATCCGGATCGGTGGGCCCGACGCCCCTGTTGGTCACGCGGTAGCGAACGGTGATGGTGTTGTCGTCAAAGGTCTCCAACGGAGCGACGACGTTGGACATCACCAGATCCGGTGGGGGAACCGGAACCGCGTCGATCGAAATCGGAATCGCAAGCGTGTTGTTGTTCTCCGCCCCGAGCGAAGAATTAGCGGCTTCGCTGACTTGATTGCGGTCGTCGGTCGAGACAATCAAAAACGCGTTCCCGGACACTTCGCGTGGCAACGTAAAGGTGGCGAACGTCTGGTAGTTCTCACCGCTTCCCAGTTTGCCTCCGTTGTCCAGATAGGTGCTGGAACCGTCGATTGGACGCAGCGGGATGTCACCTCCTCCCAGCGTCGCTCCGTCGAGCGAAAGGTACACGCGGTCACTCCAACGCGAACCACCGGTGGGCGTCTCCCTTGCGCCCAAGTTCTCGACGATAAAACTGACGTCGATGACCGTTCCGGCGGTCACCATGTCCGGTCCCGTCAATTCTCGAATCTGTAGATCGGGTCTGGGCTGAGCCGAAATCGTCAGCGCTTGAGCGGAGCCAATGTTGTTGGCCTCGTTTGTTTCCGAGACACGGTTCCGGGAATCGGTTTGCACGCTGACACGGTAACCGCCCAACAGTCCCGGCAACCGGACCAACTCACTTCGCGTATAGGATCGCCCCGGCGGCAGCGGATCGATTCGATCAAATGCCCCCAGAGGAATCTGCTGATTCGGGTTATCGATCGGAGACAGATAGACATAGTCTCGCCACGCCCCGGGGATCTCATCCAAACCCTGGTTTTCGACGGTCCAAGAGACTTCAATGCTTCGAGTGTCCTCCGCCGCCGCCGGCGCGACAACCGAAGTCACCGTCAGGTCATACTCGAGAGGCGGCAATCCGGTCAGCTGGATGGGATCGGAGACTCGGCGGTTGTTGACATCATTGAAGATGAACTCGTAGGGTCCGCCGGTTTCGACGACCAGGTACTTTTGACCGTCAGCGGTTCTGGGAATCGTAACTTGCGCGGTCCGGGTGTAACTGCCACCGGACGGCAACGCACCCAGCCGCGAAAACTGCCCCAGGTAAACACGACCGTTGAGGCCGGATGCGTCATCGGCCAGATAGATCCGGTCCGGCCAACTGGTCCTGTCGGTCGCATCGATGCCCAAGTTGCTCACAGTCCAAGTCACATCGATGGTTTCGGATCCGGTCGCATTCTGAGGGGCGATGACGGAATCGACGACCAAGTCTGAGTACGTCCTCGGTGCAACGTCGAGCGGATTGGCGAGGGCTACATCGTTGTCGGCCGTCCCCAATTCAAAGACCTGATCACCGACATCGGTACGAACAAACAGCGTAAAGCGACCGGTGGAACTGGCCGGAAGGGTGACCCGCTCCGTGCGCGTGTAGCTGGCCGACACCGGCAGGGCGCCCGTGTGGGAGAAACGCGCCACCTCGATGTCGTCTCCGTTTCCAATGACTGCGTCGCGGCTGAGCACGATTGCGTCGGTCCAACGATTGACGCGTCCAACTCCTTGGCCGACGTTGGACACCGTCCACGTGACCGGCAATTCGACGGGGCTGCCCACAATCAATGACGGAGCATCGATCTCGCTTACCGTCAGATCCGCGTAGGGATACGAGCTCACCGCAAATGGATCGCTGGCAAGTTTGCCGAGCATCTCACCATCACCTTCGGGAATCGCATCGAGATCATCGGGTACCACGATCAGATAACCCGTCACAGCGATGCCATCGGGCAACGTCACCGCTCGAGAACGGGAATACTGATCATCGACTTCCAGCACCCCTCCTTCCGGCCAGGCAGCAATCTTTTGATCGGACACATCCAGCTGTGTATCCAAGGAGAAATAGATCGCGTCAGTCCACTGCCCTTCCAATCGGGAACTGCCGTCGTTGCTGATCGTGTACTCAACGGTCACCGAACCGCCACTGACCGCACCGGCACCAACGTTCACGGAAACTGACCGGGCAACTAGATCCGGCAACGGAAGGTTGGTGACCGTCGTCGTGGCACTGGCAAAAACGTTGTTCCCTTCGCCGCCGGGCTCGTCCACGTTGTCACCGACGTCGGTGGCGACCAAGACACGGTAGTCGCCATTGGCAACCGAAGCGGGGACTGAAATCGATTGTGTCGTCGTGTACGATTCTCCGGGGCCGAGCGCACCGGTGCGGACGAAGGCACCGATCGCCGTGTCGTTGCCATCAAGAATGTCATCTTGACTCAGGTACAGCCGATCGACCCATTGAACGTTCTCGGTGGTTGCCGTTCCGACGTTGCGCACCCGGTACGTGACGTCATAGCTTGCCCCCCGGCCCAGCCCGGGCGGCACCGTGACGGCTTCAGCCATCAAGTCCACGGGACTGCTGACAAAATCGACATGGACGGTTTCTGAATTCGCGTTGTTTAGAGAAGCGAACTCGAAGACGTCATCGCCGGTGTCAGCAGCGACAAACAAGTAGACGTTCCCCGACAGCCCATAGGGAATGTCGATTTGTGTTGACGCAGCATACGTCTGCCCTGTCGCCAGCGATTCACTGACGGAGACGTTGGCCAGTGTGAGATCGTCCGCATTGCCGTAGAAGCGATCCGTTGACAGCACCACACGATCCGACCAGGTCGCGTCCAGCGGCGTTCCGTCGTTCCTGCCGACCCAACTGACCTGTACCATCCCCCCGTTCTCGAACGCGCCCGACGCATCGATGGATTCGATCACAAGATCCGGGCTGGCGAGGGTGATGATCCCGGTGAATCGGTCTTCCGCGGCTTCGCCAAACACCGCATCGCCGTCTTGGTTCATCGGGTTTCCGACCAAATCGTTGATCTCGGGACCAACCAGCAGCACGTAGTCCCCGGGAATGGTTTGCGTGGCAAACCGCACGCGCACCAGGTCCACATCTCGGTAAACCAATTGGCTGATCGGAATCACACCCTGGGGACCGGAGAGCTCGATGTCCGCAATGGAAAGCGTTTGCGGATTGATGGGTTCGTCAAACTCAATTTCGAAGTAGTCAAATGGTTGGCTTGGGGCCGACGGCGAGACCCGAAAGACCCGCGGCCCCCCGGCATCGATTCGAAAACCACGAACGAAAACATCCTGTGTCGATTCGCCCGCAATGCCGTCGCCATCCTGATCCATGGCGACGCCGCCGAGATCAAGGATGTCTGGCCCGATGGCGAACGTGTAGTCGCCTCCAGTGCTTTGTGAGGGAAACCCGAGTCGGAACTGACGAGGCGAGATCCGCGAAATCGACGTGATCGCGATCGCACCGTTGGGCCCCGTGACGGTCACGTCGTCGGGGGTAAAGGAGGATAGATTCAGCGGTTCACTAAACGTCAACTCAACGGAGTCGACCGTGTCCACCAGGGTTCCGGTGGGTGCAAAGCTTTCGACAAATGGCCCGGCGCCGGACAGCGTCAAACTGGCCTCGTAGCGATCTTCCAATTCACCGGGAACGGTGTCCCCGTCACGATTCATTCTCTCACCGGCCAAGTCGGTGATTCCAGGACCGATCTGGATTCGATACTCGCCATCTGCAGTACTGCGATCCAGATCGATCCGATAGGTAAGATCGCCAAGACGTCGAACCCCCAAGACGTCGACAACACCCGCGGGTCCCTGGACACGCACATCAGCGGTCGAAAACGAGCCCTGATTGATTGGCACATTGAAGATGACATCAATCTGTTCGAGCGCACCGCTGATGGCTCCGGACGGGAATTGCGAGACAATGGCCAGGGGATCACGATCGACGGTGATGGACGCAGCAAAAACATCCTCGGGGGTGCCGCCGACGTGATCACGGTTCTGGTCCATCAAGTTGCCGTCCGCATCGCGCACGGTCGGATCAACGCGAACTTCGTAGGTGGCGTCGACGATCTGACGCTGGAAGAAAACGCGAAACCGCCGGTTCGTCTCGTCGAGTGGCGTGATCGCCTGGGTCTCGATGTCGGACTTGGGTTCGACTGGATTTGTCTTGACCGTCAATCCGTCGGCAGCGCCCACCAGCTTGAACAATGCCGAATCAAATTCATCTGCTTCGCCCTGCACGGCCGACAACTCGAACGCCGAACCACCGCTGCGCTGGAACATCAGCATTCGAATTGGATAGTCGCCAGCCGCGGGAAAATCGAACACGTGCAGATCGGTGGCGAATCCCCGAGAGGCAGCGTACTGTCCGCTCAGCGAACCGATTGTCAGCCGGTAGCCGTCATCGCTTGACGCCGCGAACGTCCATTTGCCGGCGGCTGGAATCGTGATCGTTGCCGCCGCATCGAGCAAGTAATCGGTCGTGACCGATTCGGGCAAAGGAACACCATGGCCCGAGCCATAATTGCCGACGGACGGACCGAAATTGATGGTTTCCTCATTGGCGTCAGCAACCCGCGCTTGCAGCGACTCGAACACCGAAGTCCGGATCGCGGCATCCAAATTGGAAAGCGAATCCGTCGATTGAATGGCACGCACCGTGAAACCGTCAATGATCGACTGCGGGTCGTAGGCATCCAGCAAAGCCTTTGACGCGGCATCAAACAGCGAGACCGATCCTCGGGTGAGGGTCATGGGATCGACCGGTTCATCGAAGGTCAGGTCGACAAACTCTAAAACCGATGATGTTGTCCCACTCGGATCGTGAGTGACGACCCTTGGCCCGGTGACGTCGTTGAATATCGTGCCAACAAAGACGTCTTCCGTCGCCTCGCCGGCAATGCCGTCTTGATCCTGATCCATCGGGATACCGCCGGTGTTGAAAATCTGCGGCCCGACGGAGATCGCGTGGTCGCCACCGATGTCGAGAGTTCGATCGAGTGTGACGTCAACAATTTGGTCCGTGACCGGGTGGATCGACTCCAAGTTGGCAGCCGAGGGGCCGGAGTATCCGAAGTCACTCAATTGAATTGAGCCCGCGTCGACTTGCTGAGTGAAATAGATTCGAAAACGATCCCGCGCGGAGTCCATTTCGATCGGCTGGCCGTCGCGGATTTCGATGACGTCCGCATTGCTGACGCCGCGATCGATAATCGACACGTCGTCGATGCGGCCATCAAAAAAGCCAGCATTGTTGTAGGTCGTACTCCCGAGCCGCACTCCGTCCGCCGCCGGCACGTAGGAGGCACCAATGTCGACGCTATTACGAAGCGCCCCATCGATGAAAACCCTTAGCTCGCTTCCATTGAGCGTTGCCGCGACGTGGGCCCATGTACCCGGGACCGCTGCGACACCGGAGTCAAGGAAGCTTCCGTTCTTGTAGTGCGCACCATAGTTGCCATCGCGAACGGCGATGGACCAATCCCGACTGCTGGCCTCGCCACCCGCGATGCCGATCCGGCCCGCACCAGGGACGGAGCTCGGATTGACCCAAGCCGCGACCGTCCAATCGGCCGCTGGCGCCCACTGGCCCAGGTCGACATAGTCTCCGACGCCATCGAACAAAAAGGCTTGGCCGCCATCGTGGCCCAGCGCAAAGGATGTGTTGCCAAGCACCGCGCCGTTGCGTTGCCCCGATTCGTCGTTGCCGTTTCCTTCGGCGAGGTAACGATGATGAAGCGACGCCGGCAGTTCGGCAATCTTGGCGATTCGCGCAACCTGCGGTCCCAGCGGGCGGTCCGCGGCTGTCAAAAAATTGCTGTAGTCCACGTAGTCCGTCACCGCAGTTCCGGCCACGTTCAGATTGACGACACCATCGGCATCGGACGGATCATTCGGTCCCGCGGCATCGCCCCAGTAGTTGCCTCCGGCGAGCGCGTTGCCGACGTCGGTCCCGAGGTGGTGAACGGCGAACGCCGATTGGCCGACAAAACTGGAACCGGTCACGACGAGGGCCCCCCCGTTATTGACGCGAATTCCCTCGTTGCCTCCGATGAAGTCAGAGCTTGTGACGATGGCCGAACCGGCCGAAGAAACCTCCAGGTGAGAATCCAGGTTGCCGCTGGCCAGATAGCCGTCGATGACGACCTGCCCGGCAAACAACTCGATGCCTTCGGCGAAGCTGCCGTGAACAGCCACGTCCGACAATTCAATCTGCGAACTAGCGGTTCCGGCGGTCCGTGAATCGATCCCAATCCCGCCGAGCCGATCACCACCACCGTATCGCACCTCAACATGCGTCAGTCGGGAATCGCCGTGGTACAGATAGAGTCCCGCCCAATCGCCCGGACTTGGAGTCGTTGCGTCGCCGTCGGCATTTGAATCACCGCCCACCGAATCATCTCGGATCGTTGTGAAGATGATCGGCTGCGTCGGTGTTCCTTCGGCAACCAGCGCCCCTCGATCGGTGATATCGGCGGTGTTCGTCCCGATCGCGTGGTTGATCCCCATCTTGACGATGGTGCCCGGCACGACGGTCAGTGTCGTCCCGGCACCGTTGATGTTGATGTCGCCCGTGGTATGAATGGGCAGCCCGCCAAAATCCCACGTTGCATCCGACGTGAACGTTCGCGATCCGTATCCGATGTGATCACCGCCGTCGTTTCCGGCCGCGGTCAAGTTGGAGTAGGTGGGACGGGCAGTGCCATGTTCGAAAATCGCTTCCTGCTCACTATCGAAAATGGACACAACGTTGATGCTGGGGCTACCGTAGTAAAGCTCGATGCCTTCACCGCGAGAATCGCGAACGAGCACGTTGGAAAGCGTCGCATGAGATCCATTGGTCCCAGCCGTTCGCTCATCAATTCCGACCGCTCCCGCTCGATCACCACCACCGTACCTCACCTCGACATGGCTCAATCGCGAGTCACCGTGGTACAGGTATAGACCGGCCCAGGAACCTCGCGAGGGTGTTGTTGCGTCGCCATTTGCCCCCGAGTCACCGCCGACGGAATCGTCATGAATCGTGGTAAAGACAATCGGTTGATCAGGAGTTCCTTCGGCGACAATCGCTCCACGGTCAGCAACGTTGGCGGTACTCGTCCCGATCGCGACATTGTTGCCCAACTTGATGATGCTGCCGGGAACGATCGTCAACGTCGTCCCTGCTCCGTTGACGTTGATGTCGCTCGAGACGTGAACGGGCAAACCGCCAAAATCGAAGACACGGTCTGACGCAACCGTCCCACCGGTCATCGCGACGTGATCGCCACCCGCATTGTTTTGAGCCACGACGCCGTCGTAGTCGGGATTGGTTGCGAAACCTTGATTGATTGCGACCCCCAGATTTCCCACGAGCGACACGTTCCGCAGCGCCGGATTCCCACCTTCGATCTCGATCCCCTCGCTGCCGCTTTGCGCGATGATCACGTCGACCAGGGCGATTTCGGAACCGGGAACTCCTGGGGTACCACTGACGATCGTCACGCCTCCGCGATTGTCGCTACCGCCGTACCGCACCTCGACATTCTGCAGCCGGGAATCGTCGTGGTAGAGGTACAGCCCGGCCCAGGCGTCCGGACTCGGACTGCTGGCACTTCCGTTCGCATTGGAATCTCCACCGACACTGTCGTCGTGAACGGACGTAAAGACGATCGGCTGGTCCACGGTGCCGACCGCATGGAGGGCTCCTCGATTGGAGGCAAGAGTAGTCGATGTGCCGATGTGAGCGTTGGACGCCATTTTGGCGACCGTGCCGGGCACCACGGTCAACGTCGTCGTTGCACCATTGAGATTAATGTCGCCGTCAACATGAACCGGCAGTCCACCAAAATCCCAGGTGGTACTTTCCGTGATGGTTCGGGAATTGTATTGAACATGGTCGCCGGCCTGGTTGTCTCGCGCGGAGATCCGAGTGTAGGTGGGACGCGCGTTGGCGCGTTCCTCGATGGCAACGTTCGTGCTACCCACGATCGCGACATCGACCAGCGCCGGCGCGCCGTCAAAAATCTCTATCCCTTCACCCTGGCTTTGAAGAACCAAAACGTTCCGGAGTGTCGTCTCGGATCCATCCGTCCCCGGGGTCCGAGCATCAATGCTGATCCCCCCGGAATTGTCGCCACCGCTGTATCGAACTTCAACGTGGGTCAATCGCGAGTCACCATGGTAGAGATACAGCCCGGCCCAGTTTCCGGGCGCGGGTGCCGTCGCGTCCGCGTTCGCATTGGTATCTCCGCCGACCGAGTCGTCATGGATGGAAGTAAAAACAATGGGCTGGTCGGGCGTTCCCTCGGCGACGAGAGCGCCGCGATTGTTGATAACGCTTGTTGACGCTGCGAGATGGTGGTTGTTCTCGAACTTGATGATGCTTCCGGGAACGATCGTCAACGTGGTCCCCGCGCCGTTGATGTTGATGTCACCCGCAATGTGCGCGACCAATCCTCCAAAGTCCCAGGTAACATCTTCGGAAATGACACGCGCGTTGTACCGAATGTGGTCCCCGGCAGCGTTGCCGCTGGCCGTGATATTGGAATAGCGTGCCCTGGCCAGACCGCCCTCCTCAATCGCAACGTTGGTGCTGTCTAGAATCGAAACATCGGAGAGTACGGGCTGGCCCGCGAAAATTTCAATGCCTTCGCCTTGGCTGTGAGTGACGATCACCTCCGACAGCGTGATCTGAGCTCCGTCGGTACCGGCGGTGAGTTGATTGATGCTGATACCGCCAGAGTTGTCACTGCCTCCGTAGTGAACCTCGACATGAGAGAGCCGCGAATCTCCGTGATACAGGTAGAGCCCCGCCCAATCTCCGTGTGACGGCAGACTTGCATCTCCGTCCGCATTCGAGTCACCACCAAAGCGGTCGTCCTTGACGGAGGTAAAAATGATTGGCTGCTCCGCGGTACCGACGGCGTGAAGCGCGCCACGGGAAGCCCCCACCGATGATGACGCGATGTGTGCGTTCGGCCCCATTTTGACCACGGTGCCCGGAACGACCGTAAGCGTCGTGCCCGAACCATTCAGGTTGATGTCACCGGTGACGTGCACCGGTAAGCCGCCGAAGTCCCAGGTGAAGTCCTGGTCAATCGAACGTGACCAATACTCGATGTGATCACCCGCCTGATTGTCTTCAGCCACCAGATTGAAATACGTCGCCCTTGCGACCCCGGCCTCTTCGATCGCAACATTCAGACTGTCGGTCACCGTCACGTTGACCAAGGACGGACTCCCGCCATCGATTTGAATGCCCTCCGATCCGCTATGCGAAACCAGCACGTCGGACAATTCGACGTGCCGTCCAGCGGTGCCGGGCGTCGACTCGGAAACCCAGAGACTTCCGTAATTACCGCTGCCTCCGAAATGCACTTCGACATGCGACAACACGGAGTCTCCGCTGTGGAGATAGATGGCGTTCCAGTCGTCAGGCTGCGGCGAAGTCGCCTCACCGTCGGAATTGGAATCGCCGCCGACGGAATCGTCGAACACCGATGTGAAGACAATCGGTTGATCCGCCGTGCCGGATGCGAGCAACGCACCGCGAGTGGTTCCCGATGCGCTTGACGAAACGTACCTGTTCGGCGCCATCTTGATCACGCTTCCCGGCGCAATCGTCAACGCGGTGTCCGCGCCATTGATCAAAATGTTTCCGACGACGTGCGCCGGCAAACCACCAAAATCCCAGGTGCGATCACTGGTAACCGTGGTCGCTTGAACTTCGACATGGTCGCCCTGGTTGTCGAACGCGGTGAGTGACGCGTACGTCGGATTCGCAGCGCTCAGTTGCGTGATCGCCGGACCCGAGCTTCCCACGATTTCAACGTTGCTCAACGACGGGGTGCCGTTGACGATTTCGACTCCGTAGTCGTCGCTGTCCAAGATGGTCACGTGATCGAATCGACCTCCGTTGCCGCTCGGGGTCAGATCGATCGACTCCTGGATCCAAAGAGCGCCCTCAGCACCGCCGCCGGCATAGCGGATTTCCGCATGGCTCATCTCCCAGTCACCGCTGTAGGCGAACAATGCACGCCAATCACCGGCGGCGGCGGCCGTGGCTTCGGCAGTCAAGTCTTCCCCGACCGTGTCGTCGTTGACGCTGGTGAAAATCACCGGGTCCGCCTCGCTGCCAACGACGTCGACCGATCCCGCAGCCGACATCCAGTGAGACGGATCGAATTTGACCACGGTTCCCGGTTCAATTCGAAGACTGACACCATCCGGGACAATCACGTCACCGGTGGCATGGATTGTCCCACTCCAAACATCGTCGGTGGTCAACGTCCCCGCGACCTCCCGTGCCAGCAGACGTCGATCTTCCAGCTTCTCCGCCAGGATCCTCCGGCGGTGGCGAATCCGATGAGATTGACGTTTTTCATTGCCAGCTTTGCGACGCGCCAAGCTTCCGCTTCGATTGGCAAGCCGCTCCAAAATCGCTTTCGCCACCATGACTCACTCAGACTGATGATCGGACGTCGTGACGCGTCCGGAAGAAGTCTCTGTGCTCTCCACAGAAACGCCGGAAGTAGGCCGAATCCACCCTGCGGCACATGATATTCACCGGCCGCCAGGATGGTGTGCAAATTAGCACTACCTGGGCGATTATTTCACACAGGGCCCCCCCTCCGAGATCACGCCTGAGACACAAGCCCTGAGACACAAGCCCTGAGACACAAGCCCTGAGACACAAGCCCTGAGACACAAGCCCTGAGACACAAGCTTCGTGCAGACGCTCGAACACGAGCCACCCTTGTTTTGTCGCAGCATCCGAACTTGGTCGAAAAGGTCCGTCCCGCCCAAAGCTGCCGTCGCCACAGCGCGGGGACCCACGTTTTGTCGAACGACGCTACATTAGAGTGGCGTTCGAGTTTTCCCGGCTCTGTCACCGGGCGCCATTCAGGATCTTGGAACATCCGGGGGGATCTGATCCATGGCAGATCCGAAAGGCGATTTCCTCTTCGTCAACCTGAGCGCTTCCCAGACTCGGAAACGTCTGAAGAGGTTTGGGCATGGGGTCCGAAAGATCCAAAGCGCCGGCAAGAATCAAGCGCTGGTCATTCACACCGCGACCGGCGAACATCTGTCGGAACTCGAGCGTCTGTTCGCCGACGTGGGTTGCTCAAGCGGCGACGTGGACTTGCCCGAGCCGATCGAGAATCTGCGCAACCTCGGAAGCGTGAGCGCCGGCTGGCTGCGGGCGTCGGGAATTCGAACCGTTGCCGATTTGCAAGACTTTGGCCCCGTTTTCGCCTACGAACAAGTCAAACGCAGCCACCAAAACGCCAGCCTGAATCTGCTTTGGGCGTTGGCCGCAGGCTTGCAGGGCAAAGACTGGCGTGACCTGACCGATGCCGAGAAAAACAAACTGCTTGAGGAAATGCGATAGGGCGAAATGCAAGCGTCCGGTTCAAGGCGGCAACGACTGGAGGTTCGCCGAAGGCTCAAGCGCTCGAGGCGATCTCCGTGATCTGTTTCGTTGCGATGCCGACAGGACGGTCCAGCGGAATTCCGGCGCACGTCAGCAAGGTGGTGAGCAGGTCTCCCTGGTTTCCCTTGACGTCCGGCAAGAATCGGCCCGTGTTGATGGAGCCGCCGCCGCGTCCAGCCAGGATGAAGGGCAGGTTTTCCCGGGTGTGCTTGTTGCCGTCTTCCAGGCCCGATCCCCACATCATGATGCAGTTGTCCAGCAGCGTCCCGTCGCCCTCACGCAAGCTGTGCATCTTCTTCACCATGTACGCAAACTGTTCGATGTTGAACGCCGTGATGGCGGCCACTTTCCGGACCTTCTCCGCCTGGTGGTTGTGGTGCGTCTGCGAGTGGTGCTGGTCGTTGAATCCGAGCTCCGGATACGACACGCCGTTCGGCGTCGATCCGATGTAAGTGCAGACGCGGGTCGTGTCGGTCTGAAACGCCAGCACACTCAGGTCACACATCACCTGCATGTACTCGCTGCGTCGGTCGCCTTCCGGAATCTTGATCTCGATCGGCGGAGAATCCGAATCGCGACGCCGGCTGGGTCGGACCCCGGCCTTCTCCAACGCAGCCTCTTTCTGACGCATCTCGATGGCTGCGATCCGCCGTTCGACCGAGCGAACGCTATCCAAATACTCGTCCAATTTTCGCTGGTCCGGCACCGACAGGGTGCGGCGCAGCTCCCGAGCTCCGCCAAGCACCAAATCCAACATGTTCCGGTCCAAGGAACTCATTTCGGTCGATGCGTTACCGCCGCCGCGTTGATCCTGTTTGTTGAACAAACGCTTCAGGACGTTGCGTGGGTTGATTTCGGCGGGGACCGCCTGGGTGGGGGAGCGGAAGCTGCAATGGGAATAATAGGCTTCGTTCAGCCCTTCCTGGTTCTCCTTCCATGTCTGCGGCATCGTCGCCAGTTCCAACGACGGCAACGTCGTGAACGCCCCCACGTAATTGGCGGCGATCTGATCGGCGGAAATTGCGATGCTGACCTCATCCCGCTTGTCCGGGTCCGGCAACGTCGCTGTCAGCCAGGTCGACAACTCGAGGGCGTGCGGTGCGCCATTGAACGGTGAGATCGGAACACCCGAAATACCTTTCATCAGCAGACACTGATCGATCACGGGCCGCAAAGATTCCAGTGCCGGTGGCGGCGCGGCCAGAAAACTGGCCGCATCGGCGGGCCAGAATTGATCCATGATGACGCCGTGCGGCATGTACATGAAACCCAAGCGAACCGGCGGCTTGGACGCGGGTCCCCCCGTTGTTTCCGCCCAACCCATGCCGTCCAAAAGCGGCAAGGCGAGCGCAGCCCCCACGCCTTTCAGACAGGTTCGACGATCAATGAAAAGTCGTTTGCTCATGGGTGGGCCTTGCAGGTGGGCGGCCACCAGTCGAGACCGGCGGTCGGTGGATGCGGTGGGGAGCGTGCGGTGAGGTCGGAGTCGTCTGGGCGGACACGGGCGTGTCTGCCACGTCTCGAACTACTCCGCGTGCCGACGATGCGTGAAGGGATAGCTGGTCACCACGGCGGTGATCAGCGTCTGCATGCGATACTCGTCCTGGACGAGATCTTGCATCAATTCATCCACGACGATCTCGTCATAACCCTCCAGCTTTCGGCACAAAGCATAGGCTAACAACTCCTCCACCAGATTGCGAGAAAAGTCATCCAGCCGTCCGGCGATCATGGCCTTCAGTTCTTCGGGACTGGAGAAACGCGTGCCGCCCGGAAGTTCCCCCGTGGCGTCGATCGACTCACCGTTGTCATCCCGATCACGCCAACGGCCGATGGCATCGAAATTCTCCAGTCCGAACCCGATCGGGTCGAGCAACTGATGACAGTTGGCACAAACGGGATCGCTGCGGTGCAATTCGGTGCGTTCGCGAAGCGTCAGATTCTCGACGGACTGGGAATCCTGTTTATCCAGTGCAGGAACATTCGGTGGGGCCGCCGGCACATTGTCTCCCAGTACCTGCTGGAGGACCCACACGCCACGATTGACGGGGCTGGTGCGATTGGGAAAGGAAGTTGCCGCAAGGACTCCGGGCATCCCCAGAATCCCGCCGCGATTTCGATCGGCCAGCTGAACTTTTCGCATCTCGTTTCCAGCGACCGTCTCTTCCAGCCCGTAGATTGCCGCGAGTTCCTGGTTGAGAAACGTGTAATCGCTGTCGATCAATTCGGCGATGCTGCGATTTTCCCGCACCACACTCTCGAAGAACAGACGCGCTTCGTCATACATCGCCGAACGCAGTGAACCGGTTATCTGCGGGAACTTTGCCGCGTCAAAGGTCTTGCTTTGCAAATCCCCGAGCCCAAGCCACTGGGCACCAAAACCGTCAAACAGAGCGCGGGAACGAGGATCCTGCAGCATGCGTTTCACTTGCGACTCAAGGACCTGCGGCTCGTGCAGCTTGCCGGAATCGGCCAGCCCCATCAGCTCTTCATCGGGCATCGTCGCCCATAGCAGGTAGGACAAACGCGAGGCAAGTTGATGATCGTCCAGCGAAACAATCTCGTCCTGTGCCGCAGGTTCTTCAGCCGGAGTGATGAACAGGAATTGCGGAGAAACGAGCATGGCCTTGAGCATCAAACGCAAGGACGCCGGATAGGACAGGTCGTTTCGTCGACCCAGGTCGAACACGTCCACCAGCACATCGACTTCGGTTTCGGATGCCGGGCGACGGTAAACCTTTCGAGTCAACGACCGGGCAACCTTTCGCGCCGCCGTGCGAGGGTCAGCCCCGGGCACCGGCGATTCGCCAAACAATCGCTGTTGGAGCTCCGTGGGCGGCGCGTCTTCCGCTGCGAGTACTTGATCCAAAACGTCATCGGCGATCGAAAGATATTGCTCCAGCTGAAGCGGTGAGAGTGAATTGAGATACCCCTCGCCGCTGACTTCGTCTGGCAGCGTGTCGGTGATCGCCGGATCGACACCGAACAGATCATGCAGCGTGTTGCCGTATTCCGTTTTGGTCAACCGCCGGATGACAAACGGCCCCGGATCTTTGGGGCTGAGGTACTTCACCTTGCCCAGCCACTGCAAAAACATCTGCCGCTCTTCATCGGACGGCGGCTCGATCCCGTCCGGCGGCATGTCGTAAGCCTTCACCCTGGCGGCCGCTTTTTTCCACTGCTCGCTGAAAGCAGCATGCCCCGGACTCTTCAGGGCGGGAGAGAAATTGACGCCGGCCTCCGTCGGCCGCCGGTTCTGGTGGCACTCCAGGCAGTAGGTCTTGATAAACGGAGTGACACGTTTACGAAAGAACGTCTCGGCGTCCGCTTTGCGTTCCGCCAGCGTCCCAATCTCAGGTGACTGGCTCTCGGGTGACTGGCTCTCGGGCGACTGGCTCTCGGGCGACTGGCTCTCGGGCGACTGGGCCGCGAGAGGTCTGGCCGGTATTCCCTGCAGGACCAAGACCAACACGAAAAGCACGCGAGCGAGAACACGCTGACCGGCGCCCGTCACTGAAATTCGCATCCGAAACTCTTCGCCGTAACCGCTCATTGTCGCCTTTGCTTGTAAGACATCGTGCCGATGGCATGCTTGCGGGGCGGCCGGGTGCCGCCCTCAACAGTGGTGGGTCCCTTGCTAAATGTCATCTCAGCAATTCACTCCCACGCAAGTCCGAACAATCTTCACCCGCCCGCTCGCGGGCGGGTGAAGTGCCTTTGCATAACATTGACCGCTAGATGCACCATTAGACTACGTTAAACGCTGGCAGGCAGCCTGTCGAACCCGACCGACACCAGCTTCGCAGCTCCTGCTCTCAATTGCGAGCGTCCCTCCCGCACAGGCGGGTCAAGCAAAACCGCACGACCACGAATCGAGAACGCCCACCATGAGACGACGTGACTTTTTTGCTTTGACCGGAAGCTTCGCCGGAAGCTCGTTACTTGCCTCACCAAGCATCGCTCAGCCCAATTCAGGCGTCGACACTTCCGAACCCTTTTCGATGAATTTCGCACCCCACTTTGGGATGTTTGCCAAGACGGCCGGAAAAGATCTGTTGGACCAGCTCCGCTTCGCCGCCGACCACGGCTTCCGCGCCTGGGAAGACAACGCGATGAAGGATCGAAGCATCGAAGAACAACGGCGAATCGCCCAAGAGATGGAGCGTCTGGAAATGAGGATGGGCGTCATCTCGGCACTTCGCGGAGTGTGGAATGCGGTGAACTTCGCGGGCGACGACTCGGAGGTGCGTGACGGCATCGTGGCGGCCATGGGCAACGTGGTTGAGACGGCGAAACGCGTCAACGCGACCTACTTGACCGTCGTCCCCGGTCTCCGAGACCCAAAGTTGCCGCTCGCTTACCAGACCGCCAATTGCGTCGAACTCCTCAAACGCTGCTGTGATGCCGTCGAGCCGCATGGCTTGGTCATGGTGCTCGAACCGCTGAACACCAAGACAAATCATCCGGGAGTGCTGCTGTCGGAATCGCCTCACGCCTACCAGCTTTGCCGGGCCGTCGGACGTCCATCTTGCAAGATCCTGTTTGACATTTATCACCAACAGATCACCGAGGGCAATCTGATTCCCAACATCGATCGATGTTGGGAACAGATCGCCTATTTCCAATGCGGTGACAACCCGGGACGCAAGGAACCGGGGACCGGCGAGATCCATTACCGGAACGTCTTCGCCCACATCGCCGAAAAAGGCTATCGGGGAATCATGGGGATGGAGCACGGAAATTCGATGCCCGGCCCGGAGGGCGAACGTGCCGTAATCGAAGCGTACCGCGCGGTGGATCCTGTTTGACGGATGTCGGATGCCGTCCCAACAGGTTGATTCCAACGCGTGCCGCCCAGGACGATGTTCCAGCACGCATCCATTTGCCACCGCCTTTCCAATACGGAGACTCGTCGAGATGAAATGGGGATTGCTGTTTGCTGCGACGGTGTTTTGTCAGTCGGCCGCGGTTGCCGCCCACATCAAAGCTCCGCCGGGATGGACCGCCGTGTCACCTCGCGAGGAGATTCGGCCGCAGTTCGCGTGGGAACCGGGTGAAGCATCCGCGGATGGTTTGCTGATCATCCAGGCCGACGATCGCCAGGGCTTGTCGGGGTCTTGGAACAAAACCCTCCCCATTCAGGGCGGAACAACGTACCGCTTTGCAGTGAACCGAAAGACAGACGGCATTGAGCTGCCCCGAAGGACGGCGATTGCCCGGATCATTTGGTTGAACGACGCCGGACAGAAAGTCCGACGCGCTCGGCCGAGCGATCTTTCGTATCGAAGCGGGGAACGCCCCCGCGCCGAGCCCGAGTTTCCGACCGTGACATCATCCGAGGACGGCTGGGACCAACTGGAAGGCGTCTATGAGTCGCCACCCGATGCCACCCAGGCAACGATCGAACTGCATTTCCGCTGGGGTGCTCCCGGCTCATCGGTGCGCTGGACGCTCCCCACACTGACCGCTGCCGAAACTCGACCGCCCCGTCCGGTTCGCTTGGCAACGGTTCACTTGCGTCCGACCGAAGGCAAAACCCCCAAGGAAAAACGCGAGCAGTTTGCCCCGCTGATTGCGAAAGCGGCCCAGCAGGACGCTGATTTGATCGTGCTACCGGAAACGTTGACGTACTACGGATCCGGTGGCACGTACGCCGATGCGGCCGAACCGATTCCGGGGCCGACGAGCGACTACTTCGCCCAGTTGGCAAAGCAGCACGACACCTACATCGTCGCCGGCCTGCTCGAACGCGATCGGCACCTGATCTACAACGTCGCGGTGCTGCTGGGGCCCGAGGGTGAATTGATCGGGAAATACCGCAAGGTCGCTTTACCAAGGGGCGAAATCGAAGGCGGGATCATGCCGGGACATGAATACCCGGTGTTCAACACCCGCTTCGGCAAGGTCGGCATGATGGTTTGCTACGACGGCTTCTTTCCCGAAGTGGCCCGTGAACTCTCCAACCGCGGCGCCGAGGTCATTGCCTGGCCGGTCTGGGGATGCAACCCGCTGCTGGCCGCCGCTCGCGCTTGCGAAAACCACGTGTGCCTGGTTTCGAGCACCTACACCGATGTCAGCGCCGACTGGATGTTGTCGGCAATCTATAGCCGCAGCGGGAAAGTGTTGGCCCGCGCCGAGACCTGGGGAACCGTTGCGATCGCCGAGGTCGATTTGAATCAGCCCCTGCACTGGCAAAGTCTGGGAGACTTTCGATCCCAAATCCCGGCCCACCGTCCCGTGCTGGACCCCGTCGAATGATTGACGCCACGCAACAACAAGGAATCACCGGCGGCTAGCCCCGCTCACAAGACCGCCCTCTGTCATCGGCAAGGCGCTCAGAAGACCGCCTCGTGTCAGCGGCAAGGCGCTAGCCGCCGGTCTTACCAGCAGCACCTGCCCTCACGATTCCCACCAATGACCGAACAAGTGCAATAACCCAGGAGTTGCCGATGGCCAATCCAGTCAGCGGCAAGGCGCTAGCCGCCGGTCCGATGAACAGCGACCCCTTCACGCTCTTCATCACTTGGACGACCTATGGCACCTGGCTGCCGGGTGATTACCGCGGATGGCGAAAACGGAAAACCGGCGAGCAACCGCCACAGCCGTTGTTAGCGGATTGGTGTCGCAATCGGCTCAAGGAACCTGCAGTATTCCTGGATCCTCGCCAGCGAATCGCGGTTAACGACCGGATCCGACAGCATGCTGCCATTCGCAACTGGGAATTGCACGCCGTTTCCGTTCGGTCCAATCACGTGCACGTTGTCGTCACCGCTTGCGTCACCCCCAAACGCGTGCGAGATCAATTCAAGGCGAATGCAACCACCGCATTGCGACGAATGCGAGACCCCATGACGCGGCAACGCGTCTGGACGAAAGGGGGAGACATCATCTTGATTGACCGGGATGATGATCTGCAGCGAGCAGTGACGTACGTCATGGAAGCTCAAGACCGAATGGACCGCGGCAAGTGACATTCACGCCACTTCACCGGCGGCTAGCGCCTTGCCGCTCACAACACCGCCCCCGGGTCAGCGGCACGACGTTCACAAGACCGACCCCGGTCAGCGGCGAGGCGCTCAGAAGACCGCCTCCTGTCAGCGGCAAGGCGCTAGCCGCCGGTCTTACAAGCGACACCTGGACCTCACGATTCCCACCAATGACCGCCCCCGATCAGCGGCGCGCGCCACATGCCGGTCCGACCTCCGCAAACGCCTTGCGTCTCAGGGACTGCTCTTGCAGGTCGACTCGGTCGGATGTTTCACGCTGGGTTTCACCGGTTCGCTTGCGACCAGCGCGGAGAAAATGCTAGGAATGCCGGCAACTCCAACGGGTCCTGTTTGCACACCCGGAGCAGGCTCAGCTCCGATTGAACTTGCATTTTCCGCCATGCGCGCCGCTATCTTTTCCATCCTGTTGCTGGTTTCCCGTTCGCTCCACGCCGCGGACGACCCCGCGCTCGTTTCTCAGCGCCTGACGAATCCGCCCCGCCCCACCATGCCGGCGATCGATCAGCAGCAGGCCGAAGAAATCGAACTGCAACGTTTTAAAAAGCAGGCATTGCAAAACGTTTCCATCGGGGGCGGTGCGATCTTCGAGTTCGACGACCGGACGTTGAACCAGTCGTTTCTGGAACTGTCTGTCGGAACGGGGATTCCGCTGGGCGGGTTTGATTCGATCCTGGGAATCGAACCGCGCGTTCGCGTCGACTGGATCGACGCCATCGATTCACTGGACGTTCCCGAATCGCTGTACGACTTTCAGTGCCAATTCTTTTACCGCCGCCCGATCCGTCAGCGGCTGTCGTTCTTGACCGTCGTGTCTCCTTCCTACCGCAGTGATTTGACGACAAGTGAGGACGCCGTTCGCGTGTTTGCCCTGGCGTTGTTGAATTGGGAATGCGTCCCGCAGCGGCTGACGCTGTCCGCCGGAGCCGTCGCGTTGGGGCGCGCGGACCTTCCGGTGCTGCCGGCTTTTGGGGTGGTTTGGACGCCGACGCCGCGCAGCAAACTTGATCTGCGATTTCCACTCGCCCGCTGCTGCTATCGTCTTGCAAAAGATGGCGGGCGGAGCGAAATCTGGGCCTACGCATCCGGCGGGCTGGGCGGCAACACATGGTCCGTGACGCGGGCAAACGGCCAGCCGGACGAACTCTCGCTCCGGGACTACCGGCTGCTGATGGGCGTCGAGCGATTGGTCGACGGAGGCGGCCGCTGCTTCGCCGAAACCGGCATCGCGTTGGGACGACGTCTGGAATACGAGCGTGACGACCAAGACATCGATTTCGGCGACGCCTTCTTGATCCAGGCCGGCTGGCGCTACTGACGGCACAGCCGGCGGCCGAACATCCGATCCGAGAACGCCGCAGCGGGCGTCGCGTAAGGAGCCAGGAACCGGTTTGCTGGACAGCGCCACTTTGGGTGATCCGCGTGGCGCTAACCGCGGGTCTTCTCGCCTCCACCGGCGGCCAGCGTCGTGCCGCCCTTTGCACTGCAAATCACCGTGTTTTGGTTTGAAGGTGTTTGTTTAAAGGTGGCGATGTCCTGCTAATTCAAATCCGCCCGCTGTTCTTGATCGAGGATGATCGCCAGCTCTCGCAGCAAGGCCCCACATTCTGATGGAAACAAGACTCGGAAGGTGCAATTCTGTGCGACCCGCGGGGCAGTTTAGTAAGATTCTTTGCGCCAGGATCTTTGGCACATCACGCTCCCCCCACCATGGCGCTATCGGATTTCTAATCATGCTGACGAGAGTTGTTCTGGCTGGCTGTCTCGCTCTGCCGGCCGTTTTCTCTGCTCACGCCGACTGGCCTCAGTGGCGCGGCCCAAATCGACTGGGAGCCATCGAGTCCGATGAATTGGTTGCATCCTTGCCACGCGATGGCCTGGAACCCGAGTGGAGGTTCGATGGGTTGCCGGGCGGGAATTCCGGCGGTTGGGGATCGCCCGTGATCAGCGATGGCAAGGTCTTTGTGTATGCCCACACCAAAGAAAAAACCGCCGATCCGGGCGAGAAGAAGTACCCTTGGCTGTCACCCGAGAATCGCACCGGAATGAGCGATGCCGAATACGAGGCCTATGAGGAAAAGCGCCGGGCCGAAGATCGACGGCGGGCCAACGCGTTTCAGTTCGAACAGCGGCTGGTGTGCCTGGATTTGGAAACGGGAGAACTCGCCTGGGAGCAGAAATCATCTGGCGACTACACCCGTTTCACCCAGTCCGGAACTCCATGCGTCGCCGAAGGCAAGGTCTTGATTCTTGGATCGGGGCGCATCGCCTGTTGCTACGACGCGACGACGGGTGAACTGCTTTGGCAACAGCGTTTGCCGGGCGAGTTCAACGACGAGTTCTTCGCCAGCTCCTTTGCGGTTCACGACCGCGTCGCTTTGATCGCATGCGGTCCGCTCTTCGCTCTGTCGCTCAGCGACGGAGAGATCCTGTGGAACGGCCAGGCGGAAGCGGATTTCCCGTCGCACAGCAGCCCAGCCGTTTGGCAGCACGGTCAACACTCCGTCGCCGTCTGCAACACCGCCGGCGGACGGACGGTCGGCTACTCGCTGGCCGACGGCCGGCTATTGTGGGAGCTAAAGACGGGTGTTGAGCGGAGCTCTCCGATTGTCGCAGGAGACATCCTGCTGACCTACGGCGGATCCCGCAAAAATGGGTTGACCGCGTTCCAGCTGAACACCGACGCCGCACCGAAGCAGCTCTGGCAGTTTCGCGGCGCGGCAGACTCGGGGTCGACTCCGGTTGTTTCCAAGGGCAACGTTTTTGTTCAAGGCGAGAAGCGTTTAGCAAAGGTCGCGTTGGACGACGGTGACCGCATTTGGCAGACCACCCTGCGGATTTCCACGCCCAAGTACACGTCGCCGATCGTGGTCGGCGATCAACTGCTCTTTGCCTGGGAGGGCGTGTTGGCGTTTGCGGCCGACTCGAAAGACGATCAAAAGCTGTACGAAGCCAAAATCGATTCCGACGGTCGCTTGATCACGGAAACGGACTTGCGGGAAAAGCTGCAAATGGACGCCTTGGAGCAGGAAGAGGATGGCCGTGCGAAGGCTGAGAAGGTCTGGCAGAAGAATGCGATCCTTTCCGGTCCGTTGCGCTGCAGCACTCCGGCATTCAGCCGGGGACGTTTGGTCATTCGACTCAATGACGCACTCGTGTGCTACGACCTTCGCAAGGACGACGCCGAATCGAATTAGACGCGAATGAGGCTGGTGGTTTGCGACACCGGCCACACCCCACCCATGACTCCAGTCGCGACGCCGACAGCCCCCGCCGTCGGCAAGAAAATGAATCATCATGCAGAAACAACTTGAGCACATCCGCCGCATGGCCGCTACTTTCATTGCTTGCGGCCTGATCACCAGCTGGCTGTTCGGAGCGGCTGGAAGTCTTCTCGCCCAAACCGTGGACCCGGAATCCGTGCTGGGCGACACAACGATGCCGTCCTCCGATGACGTGTCGCAAACTTTTCCTTATGGAATCACCGGCAAGACGCCGCCGTCCTTGACCAAGATCAATTTCCAGGGACAGCCGCCTTACCACAAGCATCGCATCAATCTGAGACTTTTTCAGGGCTGCCCCCAGGTGGAGATCTCCGAGGGCGGCAGACTTTGGGCGACTTGGTTCGGATCCAACGTCCAAGCCGAACGCGCGCCGTACCACAAGGATCAATTCTCGGTCATCTCGACCTCGGCGGACGACGGCAAGACTTGGAAAGAAGTCTTTGTCTTTGACCCCAGTGAGCTTCTCGGCGGAGGCGCCTCCGACCCGATGCTGTGGAAAGATCCCCAGGGAAACATTCGTTTCATCGGCCTCAGGAACATCGACTTCAAAGGCAAAGACGAATTTGCCACCTCGGCGTGGGAGTTCACCATGGTGGACCCGGAGAACGAGCACACCGCCTGGACCGAACCGCGACTGCTGGGAAACAAGAACATTTCCGTCATGAAGCCACTGGTCTTTCCTGACGGGACGATCATGCGTTCGATGGACGACTTCAAACTTGTCGGACAACCTGACAAGGTGAGAATCCGCTTTCTGAAGGAAGACGTTGACGGCAAGCCAATCTTCGTTTCCGAATTTCCGGTCGATAATGACGCGGTCTTTGCGGAGCAGATGCCCATCCTCAGAAGAGACGGCAGTCTGTTCACCTTCTACCGCGCCAGGAAAGGACAAAAGTTCGCCGAATCGTTTGATGGCGGCAAATCATGGAAGCTGGGCGGATACTACCCGATGCAGTTTTCGATCAACACCAAATGCATTCTCAAGACACTTCCATCGGGAAGGGTGTTGCTTGTCGCAAACGATGTCCAAATGAAAGAGGAAAGCGGCAAGAAAGAATACTACTTCACCGACGAGCACGGCAACGAACGCGAGCTCACGAAGCACAAGACGACTCGCACGCGCATGACGGCTTTCTTGAGCGAAGACGATGGCAAGACGTTTCCACACCGAATGCTTTTGTGTGACGACGGCCAAATCAGTTACCCTTCGGCAACGCTCGGTAAAGACGGTTCCATCTACATCGTCTACGACCAAGGGCGTGGCGTCATCGGCCAGCACACTATCTTTTTGTCCAAGATCACCGAACAGGACATCCTTTCAGGCAAACCTGTCAACAAAGACAGCTTCCTGAACAACATCGTCAGCCGCCCCGGCGACCAAGGCGGCGGGCGCCGCGAAGGCGACAGCATCTAGCATCGAGATCGACAGTTCCGCATTCGAACAAACCAACTCCATCCGCCCCGCATCCGTCGTTGCGACCATTCGGATCATCGGCTCGAACTTGCAGGGATTAACTGAACAGCGTTACTTTCAGCCAAAAGCAGCGTGATTCGCAGTGCAATGAGCGGCAAGGCGATAGCCGCCGATTGAGGCGAGAAAACCCGCGGCTAGCGGCACGCGGCTCACCCAACGTGGCTCACCCAACGTGGCGTTGTCCAGCGATTCAAGGTTTCAAAAGCTCGAACACCATCACATTGCTGGCCCGGTGACGATCGACGCTTCGCTGCTGCCAATCCGCACGCAACGTTTCTGTGAGCTCCGGGCAGAATCTTGCGTTCGCCTGTTCAAACTTTTCGATCCAATACGAATGAGGTTGCTCGTTGACATGATCCGTTCCGCCCTGACCCGGGGTTGCTGCGGTGATCACCATCCACCGCGAAGAGTACCCGGCCAGAAGACGGATGTATCGATCGGCGCAGTCCTCGGGCAGGTGTTCAGCAACTTCGGTGCTCAATACCAAACCGAATTCTCCAAGGTCTCGCGGGGGTGCACCCTCGATGTCGAATTCATGCACCTCGAGCCCCTTCTCATGACAGATCTTGATCGCCGCCTGTGAGTACTCCAACCCGATCGTCCGAACCCCGTTGGCACGCAGGGCTGCCATCACCGCACCGCTGCCGCAACCGACATCCAAAACGGAATCGACGGAAAAATGCTCGACCAGTGAATCGGCGATTCCAGAAGCCGAAACAAGCATCGCCCGATCCTGGCGTCGGTAGTACACCTCGTCGTATAGCTCGTTGTGGGAAGCGGTCCGCTCGAGCCGAACTTTCGCGGCAAGCAACTGCCGAGAGAAGAAGTTGTGACCGCCGAAGACGTAGCCATGCAATGCATCGGGAAAGAAACGACGCCAGACCGACTTCATCGATTTGTAAACGATTCCCATCGCGATCCCTTGCATGCTTCGGATTGAGGGCACAGCCGGATGCTCGGACCACCGTAATTGACCCGCTTCCCTTTTGGATGACAAGCGACGCCGTTGCTTCTGGCAGACAACACGCCGCTGATTCCTCCAAAAGAGACTTTGATGCGCGTCGCCCCACCCCTGCCGGGATCGCCCTCGATCCGCCCCTGGGCGTCTCGGCCGTGTCGGTGATTCGTCGGAGGAACCGAGGCACTGACCGGGTGACATGCGAAAGCACCAATACTGTCCCGCGTCGAGCCGTTGGCGGAAGCCCAAGATGCGACCGCGGAGAGAGCCGCAGCGGGCCTATCGACCGAGGCCGTTTGAGGAGCAAATTGAGCTCGAGCTACTTGCGTGGCGGGCCGAGTTGAGAAAGAATATCGCGTTCCTGCTGATTTGCCCCCCTTTCTTCCACGAACGAGCAATTGCAATGTCACGTTTGGTCGGCTCAGTCATGTTTGCTTTCAGCCTTTTCGTCCTTTCGATTTCCGTCGTCGGCTGCGGCTCTGAGAACGAAGTCATCGAAGACACTCGGACGGACGCCGAGATCCAACAAGAAATGGAAGATTACGAAGAGCAAATGAACGCAGTTGAGGAAATCCAGCAGTAGTCGGCCATCGCTGATGGTTGCGTAAAACGCATGGCGCTTTGATGGCTAGACGCAAGAATCGATTGCACACAGCCCGTCAAGCGCCAACGAATCCGGAGGTCGCCTCGGCGGACACGGCAATTCCAAATCGCTTTTCTTTTGCGATTCTCCTAGCGAGCATTTGTGGGCTCGCTTTTTTTCTGCGCTTCATCCACGTCTTGCAGACGATTGAAGTCCCGACACTGATTCGGTTGTTGGGGGACGCCAGGGGGTACTTTGACTGGGCCGTCAGAATCAGCGACGGCAATTGGTATGGCACCGAGACCTTCTACCAGGCTCCGCTGTACCCCTATTTCCTGGCCGTCCTGATCAAGATCTTCGGCCCCAGCGTCACCGGGATCCGGTTGGTTCAGATGATACTGGGCGTTGCCGGCGTCGCCTTGATCGGACTGACGGGTCGGAAACTGTTTTCCGAGAAAGTCGGCTTGGTTTCCGCACTCATGCTGGCCGCCTATCCGCCGGCCATCTACTACGACGGCATCATTCAAAAAGCCGCCCTGGCGACTTTCCTGTTGTGCCTCGTGCTCACTGCCTGCGCTTATCTGCAAAAGGACCCACGCTGGTGGCACGCCGTGTTGGCGGGGGTCTCCCTGGGCATGCTGGTGCTGACGCGAGAGAATGCGTTGCTGTGGACCCCGATCATTCCGCTTTGGATCTTGCTGGGGCTGCGCGACGCGAAATGGCGCCGATGGACACTGGTCGGTTGTTACGCGGGTGGCCTTGCCGTGATCCTGCTGCCCGTCGCGGCGCGAAACGCGTCACTTGGCGGCGAGTGGTCGCCAACCACCTTTCAAGCGGGCCCCAATTTCTACATCGGCAACAACCGACAAGCCAACGGCATCTACGTGCCCTTGATTCCCGGTCGCGGAACACCGATGTACGAACGGGCCGATGCGGAACGTTTGGCCGAACAAACGGTGGGCCACGAACTATCCGCTCGCGAAGTCTCCAAGTTTTGGATGTCGCGCGCCTGGGAAGACATCCGACAGGCTCCGGGCCGCTGGGTGCAACTGATGGTCGCAAAGACGTTCATGGTCTTCAATCGCTACGAAGTACCCGATGTCGAAAGCATGTACATCTTTCGCGAGTACTCCGGCCCGTTGAAGTTGAGCCGAATTTGGCACTTTGGCACGCTGTGCCCGCTGGGGATTTGGGGACTGATCGCGACTCGGAGAAACTGGCGACAGCTGTGGCTATTCTACCTGCTCCTGGTAACGATGATCGCCGCGGTGGTGCTGTTTTTTATCCTAGGTCGATACCGCAACCCGATCGCGATTCTGCTCATCCCGTTTGCCGCGGCCGGTGTCGCCGACCTGATCGCCTGCGTGAGAGAGCGGCGACGATTGATCAGCGCTGCGGTGGTCCTGCTGCTGTCCGGCATCTTTTGCAATATCCACGTTCACGAAGAACGCTCACTGCAAGCCAGCTGCTACATGAACATGGGGATCTCCGCCTGCAAGGCGGGCGACCTTCCAGCTGGGATCCGGATGTTGCAGCATGCCATTGACGAGTTTCCGGAAATGGCCGAAGGCTACGTCAATCTTGGCCGGGCCTACATGATGAACCGACAGCCCGATCTTGCCGCCCAATGCTTCCAGAATGCCCTGATCCTGGATCCCCGCCTGATGGGCATCCACTACCAGCTTGGTGAGGCGCTGGAGTACTCCGGCAAGCGTCAGCAGGCGATCGAGCAGTACCAGCGGGCTTTAACAATTAACCCCGCGGATGCACGAGCCGCCGAGGCATTGAACCGGCTCCAATGAGACACCGGGCAAGTGGACAAAACTAGCCCTGTAGAACCAACTCGAGACCACCCCCTCGAGTGAACTACACGGCCCCACCCGAGTGAGCATTCCCGGACGAAATTGAGGTTTTTTCTCTCCCGCTTAAAACCGGTCCATGGGTATCCTAATAGCGTTCTAGTGGCGGGTTTCCGCTCTCAATTTGACGTATTGATGTTTATCTATTCTCAGGAGTCTCACATGCAAAGAGTTCGTTCGTCGCGACCTGGTTTCACATTGGTGGAGCTGCTGGTCGTCATCGCCATCATTGGCATCCTCGTGGGCCTGCTGCTGCCGGCTGTCCAGGCGGCTCGCGAAGCTGCTCGGCGAATGTCCTGCAGCAACAATTTCAAACAGATCGGGCTTGCGATTCACAACTATCACAGCTCCTACAAGCAGTTGCCACAAAACGGCACCGGAAGCGCGCGCCGGGCATCGACGCCTGACCCCACCAACGACTGCAACCGACTGTTTCTGAGCTGGTTGGTTCCGATCCTTCCCTACATGGAACAGCAAGGTCTGTGGGAACAAATCGCAAACCCCAGCCGCGAGACGGCCAACGGTGGAACTCCGGCAGGGACCGGCGGTGTTTGGCAGGCGATGGGTCCTTGCCCCTGGCAAACGACCTACATCCCCTGGGTGACGCAAGTCCCCGGTTTCCGTTGCCCCAGTGACCCGGCCAAGTCTCAGGCTGCCGGTCAACTCGCTCGAACGAACTACGCATGTTCGCTCGGCGACGCGGTGGACCAGGCTCACAACGGCGGCGTCAATGACTTCGGGCAATTTGGCAACAACGATGCCGCGGCCTTCAATGAAAACTGGGCCGTGGAACGTGCCCGTGCCGCCCAGCGTGGATTCTTCTGGAATCGCAATGCGATGAAGTTCCGCGACGTTCTGGATGGACTTTCCAACACCGTTGCCGCAGCTGAAGTTTGTACTTCGGGCGGCAAGCGTGAAGTCAAAGCGGACTTCGTCCGGAACATCCAGATGCGGGCTCCTGGTGCGAACAACAACACCATCTTGCAACCGTCTCTGTGTAAGGCAGGCGCTCACATTGATCCGCAGCGCCCCGCGTTTTACGACGAAACGGCAACCGTCAGTGGATCGTTGTCGCAAGCCAAGCACTCTCGTTGGGCGGATTCGCGGGCCTACTACACCGCGTTCCACACCATTCTTCCACCCAACAATGCCAACTGCGTGGACGCCAACAACGACGGGAACCATCCCGGTGTGATCTCGACCGCGGGTAGCCGCCACTCAGGAGGTGCTCACGTGCTGATGGGCGACGGTGCCGTGGTCTTCATCACCGAAAGCATTGATGGCGGTGATGCGACGAAGCCGACGGTGTGTGTCCAGCGTTCCGACGTGGTCGGTGTCGCTTCTGTCCCTGGAACGGCAAGCCCGTATGGGTTGTGGGGTGCGTTAGGCACACGCGACGCATCGGAAACCATCCAGGAATCGTTTAACCAGTAAGGTTGACCACCAACCGTCTCAGGTTGGAAGCAACCCTTCGATATTTGCGACCTCGCCCGCTATCTGCGGGCGAGGTTTTTTTTGGCATGCCCCAAACGAAGCCTCGACTCTGTCGTCCGGGACGGCTGTCGACGCCCGTGCGAACCGGGGCGAATAGCCTTCAGGGCTCCCGCATGGAGGCCGTGCACTTCTGTTCACTGACCTACGGGGGGCATGTTAGCGCAGGAGCTTGTGACAATGCGGCGATGCTAAAGAAAAGTCGTCCTTTAAACGCCGTCCGAATACCCGGTTGAGCATTGCCGGACGAAATTGAGGTATTTTGTCTCCCATTTGAGACCGATTAAAGGGTACCCTAATTGCCTTCTAGTGGCGGATTCCCGCTCACTATTTGTTGCCTCGCTATTCTTAGGAGTCTCACATGCAAAGAGCTCGCTCGTCACGACCTGGTTTCACACTGGTGGAGCTGCTGGTCGTCATCGCCATCATCGGCATTCTCGTTGGCCTGCTGCTGCCGGCTGTTCAGGCGGCTCGCGAAGCTGCTCGGCGAATGTCCTGCAGCAACAATTTCAAGCAAATTGGGCTTGCGATTCATAACTATCACAGCTCGTACAAGCAGTTGCCGATTAACGGCACGGGGAGTCAGCGATCGCCCTCGACCCCCAACCCAACCAACGACTGCAATCGACTGTTTCTGAGTTGGCTGGTCCCGATTCTGCCCTACATGGAACAGCAAGGGCTGTGGGAACAAATCGCCAACCCCAGCCAGGCAACGGCCAACGGTGGAACCCCGGCAGCGACAGGCGGTGTTTGGCAGCCGATGGGTCCTTGCCCCTGGCAAACGACCTACATTCCCTGGGTGACGCAGGTACCCGGTTTCCGTTGCCCCAGTGACCCCGCCAAGTCTCAGGCTGCCGGTCAACTCGCTCGAACGAACTACGCGTGTTCGCTCGGCGATGCCGTTGACCGATCGAACAATGGCGGTGTCAATGACTTTGGACAATTTGGCAACAACGACGCATCGGCCTTCAACGAGAACTGGGCCGTGGAACGTGCCCGTGCCGCTCAGCGTGGATTCTTCTGGAATCGCAATGCGATGAAGTTCCGCGACATTCTGGATGGACTTTCCAATACCGTGGCTGCCGGTGAAGTTTGTACTTCGGGCGGTAAGCGTGAGGTCAAAGCGGACTTCGTGCGAAACATCCAGATGCGGGCTCCTGGTGCCAACAACAACACCATCTTGCAGCCGTCTCTGTGTAAGTCAGGCGCTCACATTGATCCGGAGCGCCCGGCGTTTTATGACGAAACGGCAACCGTCAGTGGATCGTTGTCGCAAGCCAAGCATTCGCGTTGGGCGGATTCGCGGGCCTACTACACCGCGTTCCACACCATCCTTCCACCCAACAATGCGAATTGCGTGGATGCCAACAACGACGGGAACCACTCCGGCGTGATTTCAACCGCGGGTAGCCGCCACTCCGGTGGCGCTCACGTGCTGATGGGTGATGGTGCCGTGGTCTTCGTCACGGAAAGCATCGACGGCGGTGATCCCACGCTGCCGACGGTGTGTGTCCAACGTTCCGACGTGGTCGGTGTCGCTTCTGTTCCCGGAACGGCAAGTCCCTACGGGTTGTGGGGTGCCTTGGGCACACGCGACGCCTCGGAAACCATCCAGGAATCGTTTAACCAGTAAGGTTGACCGCCAACCGCCAGGTTGGAAGCAACCCTTCGATATTCGCGACCTCGCCCGCTATCTGTGGGCGAGGTTTTTTTTGGCATGTCCCCAACCCAAGTCTCCCTTCCCCCGTACGGACTCGTGGTAGCGGGAAGGCAGACATTCGCAAACAACGTTCACTCTTCCGTTCGTGCAGCTTTGCTTCACCCTCCCTCCGGGAGGGTCGCGGAGGAGCTTGCGACGACGCGGGGAGGGCACGTCCGAAGTCATTGATTTCACCAGTTGTTCAAGACGCCCACCCAAGGCTCGTGCCTCGCCTTTGACCCTCCCGGAGAGCGGGTGAATTTCAGAAAAGCACGTCTTTGTCTGGCGCGGAAGACTGCACGACCTCCGAGCGGGAGGATGAGGCAAAACGGCACGACGCTCCGCGTCCCAAATTCAGTATCATGAGTTCCTCCGCACCCGATTCGAATCCGTTGCATGCCATCGACTGCTTCCGCTAACCAGACGCCCCAGAGCACCCCTTCGCGCCGTGCAGTCCCGCTCCGGCGAAGGATCCTGTTGAGCGCAATCACCGTCTTACTGTTTTTTGGCTCGATTGAACTCTTGCTCCGGCTGTCGGGATTCCGAGCCAATTTGAACGTCGAGAGGATGGCGTTCACCTTTCCGATCGATGACTACAACAAAAGTGCGCCTCAACCGTTCCTCGTTCGCGACGACACCTTGTTTTGGCGACCGCGGGCCGGCGTGATGGACCACAATTCGCACGGCTTCTACGGCCCCGAGTTCAACGTGGAGAAGCAGCCGGGCGTGTTCCGAATCGTCTGTCTGGGAGATTCGTGCACACACTTCGGCCCCGATTCCTATCCAGACATGCTGCGAGTGTATCTGGACGAAATGGCCCCCGGTCAGTTTGAGGTCATCAATGCTGGGGTGATCGGATACACATCCTTTCAGGGGCGACGCCTACTGGAATCCGAAGTCCTGAATTGGTCCCCCGATCTCGTGACCGTGTACTTCGGATGGAACGATCATTGGCTTGCCCGCGGAAGGCAAGACAAGAATCAGAACGCGGAAACGTCTGCGGTGGTCGATGCGCTGCGAGAACTTCGTGTTGTCCAGCTGACGGCGTTCGCCTTGGGAGGGGTGACGAGCGACGACCGGAACGTGATGCGAGTGGAACCCGACGACTATCGCCAGAATCTTGCCCGCATCTGCCAAGAATGCGAATCGCGTGACGTCGCCGTCTGGTACTTCACGGCTCCACACGCATTCGACCTCGGCATTCCGCCGTATCTGACTCAGTCAGGGGAAGTTGCGGACGCAGGCTCGCTGGTTCCGTTGCACCAAAGCTACAACCAGATCGTCCGCGAAGTGGCAAACGCGTGTGGCGCCCCACTCGTTGACTTGGCAAGTGAAATGGATGGAATGAACAAGCAGCAGCTTTTCATCGATGATCACATCCACCTGTCCCAAGGTGGCAAACTGTACGTCACCAAAAGAATCATTCAGATGCTCGAGTCGACCGGTACCTTGGCGGACGATCCAAACATTCAGTAGCCCGCGAAACAGGGCGCGGCGAGGCATGAACTTGGCGTTTCAAACTGTGACCGAGAAATCCTCGCGACGGCAGCAACGCGACTTGCACCGGTTTTCAAACAGAGCGACTTCGGAAGCACAATTCGCCCGATATTTCAAACTCGCCGCACCCCCCCGCAGCAGCGGTGCAACGATTTCGGCAGAAGGTAGAATACACGCATGAATGGAGCAGTCATCGGTTTGAGTCTCATTGTGGGGCTGGTGTGCGGAGGGCTTGTCTGGTGGATCAAGCGTTCCTTGCTTGCTGCGCTGCTGGTGCCCGTCGCCGTGGTCGGCCTTGTTGCATTAGCTCTGCCGCCCGCGGTCGCGCCGGTGGTGCCGGCGCCGACCCCATCAGCGCCGGAGACGCTGGAACCCGAAGCGATGGCGTCCGCAAAGGAGGACGAATTACCGACGGCAGCCAAGCTCGCGGCATTTCGTCCCATCGAGGTTTCTGATCACGGCTATGTCGGCTCGGATGCGTGTCGCGAATGCCATCTCCAGAATCACGCGACCTGGTTCGACTCCTACCATCGGACCATGACGCAGGTGGCCAATCCCGAGGTGGTCTTGGGCGACTTCGATGACGTGAAGTTGTCGCACAACGGACAGGACTATCATCTGCGAGAAGCCGACGGGGTGTGCTGGGTAGAAATGCTCGATCCCGCGGCGATCCCGGGTACCCCCGAAGCGTCCAAGCGCGTTCAACGACCGATCGTGATGACGACCGGCTCGCATCACATGCAGGCCTATTGGTTCCCAGTCGGTGCCCGCCGGACCTTGGCCATTTTGCCGTTCGTCTTCCTGAAGGATTCGCAGGAATGGATCCCCCGGTCGGCCGCGTTTTTGAAACCAACGCTGGCCGGCGTTTCGCACGAAATCGGACGCTGGAACGCCAGTTGTAGTAAGTGTCATTCCACGCACCCGCAAGAACGTGAAATGACCGACCTGTCATGGGACACGCAAACGGCTGAGTTCGGAATCAGCTGCGAAGCCTGCCACGGCCCTGGCCAACAACACATCGCCTACCATCGCGATTTTGCTGAAGCAAAGGCCGCGGCCGAATCGCCATCCAGCGACCCGATCGTGAATCCAGAAAACCTGCCGCATGTCCGATCCTCGCAAGTCTGCGGCCAATGTCATTCGGTGCTGACCCCGAAAGGCGACCTTGTCAAAATCAACGTCCAGGGTGGCACGTTCCGACCGGGCGCCGACCTGAGGGAGGCCTACGACATCTGGCAACTTCACAGCCCGGAAATGGAGAAACTGCTGAACAACGAGTCGATGCACGACCGCGTGGTCAGCACCAATCGAGGAACATTCTATCCGGACGGTATTGTGCGCGTGGCCGGGCGAGAGTACACGTCGATGGAACAGTCGGCTTGCTTCCAGCAAGGTGAAATGAGTTGCTTGTCATGCCATCAACTTCACAAGGCGGCCGATGACACACGCAGCGAAAAGGAATGGGCGAACGATCAGTTGAAGCCGGGCTTCTACGGAAATGATGCTTGTGTCCAGTGCCACGATCAGCAGCAGTACTCAACGGCGCACACCCATCACCTGGCGGATTCATCGGGATCGAACTGTTACAACTGCCACATGCCCCACACGGCGTATGGCTTGCTCAAGGCGATTCGCAATCACACCATCACCAGTCCTGACCTGAAGCGGGAATTGGCTGCGGACCGGCCCAATGCGTGCAATCAGTGCCACCTGGACAAGACGCTGAAATGGACGGCGGACCATCTGCAGGATTGGTATTCGATCGATCCTCCCAAGTTGGATGCGGACCAATCGGAAATTGCAGCGTCGATTCTTTGGCTCCTGAAGGGGAACGCCGCACAGCGGGCGCTGGCGGCTTGGACGATGGGATGGTCGGAGGCTCAAGAAGCATCTGGCGACGACTGGCAATCGATCTACCTGGCTCAAGTCTTGAACGATCCGTATCTGGCCATTCGGTTGATCGCGCGCCGTTCGTTGCAAACATTCCCCGGGCTAGCTGACATGAAGCTCGAACCCCTGGGAACCGACTCCGAACGTGCCGATGCGATTCTGTCGATCATCTCTCGTTGGGACCAGGATCCGCACGAAGCCAATGCGGCGTTGCTGCTGGGACCGAACAACCGGGTCAAGACCAGCCAGATTGATGCCATCATGAAGCAGCGCGATGACACGCCAATGAATCTGGCTGAATAGACGTTCCAATCGCCGCGGCCAAAGACGTGCGTCGCCCCCCTGATGATTCGCCGGATCTCTTGCGACGGTTTGGAGGGCAATCATTCAGCATCGCACCGCGACAACGCCCGAACAACGCAAATCAATGTTTCAATTCACCATCAGAAAGATCCTGTGGGTAACGCTGTACTGCGCGTTGTGTTTTGCGTTCGTCAATGTCTTTGGATTTGACACGCTGTTCGCATTTCATATTTTCGGGATTCACTTCATCGTCCTCTGCGTGCTTCCGGTTGCGGTGCTTGAGTATCGCGGGTTTCATCGACGCTTCTCGATCGCCGCCCTGGTGGTTGAAGTCCTGTTCTTGTGGATCACCTACAACGAATGGTACCGGGACGATTTCTTGTTCGGATCGCTCATCGCATTCGCCATGGCCTACGTTGCCGGCATCTTGGCGGCAGCCGCTTATCGAGCCATCAAGCTGCCGGACGAACCTCGTGATTCCTGGCGCCCATTGGACATCGCCACCCGCGCGTTGGCCAAGCTGCTGCCTTCGGCGGATGCTTAGAACGATTCGGAAGTGAATATGAACCATCATCGGGCGTCGGAGATTCTTCGAAAAAGAAATTCGTGGCCTGCTTGCCATCCACTTAATCAACGCGATGGTTGAACTAGGCGAGATTGAAACGAGCCGAACTGCGGGAACGATCACTTGGCCCACTCTGGGCGGGGCAGTTTGCTACTTCGTCTCGGTTAGACTGTAGAGGCCTTTTTTTACTTCGTCGGGCACTCGAATCGGCAGATCAAGACCCCGAACGGCGGCTTCTTGTAAGTCGCCGGACGCCTTGTGCGAACAACGATGATTGAATGCGCGCGACCAACTGACAGTGTCACGCCGGATTGGCCAGAATCCATGTCGAGAATTTCAGTCACATGATCAAGAACGTCGACGACTATTTCGACAAAGGTTGCGGACGCTGCGATCGCTTTGCGACCGCGGACTGTTCGACGAAGCGGTGGGACGTAGGACTCAAAGAACTTCGTCGCATCTGCCTGCTTGCGGGACTGAACGAGACGGCCAAGTGGGGGCACCCGTGTTACATGCACGCCGGTCGCAACATCGCGATTCTGGGAGCTTTACGCAACGATTTTCGTCTCAGCTTCTTCCAAGCAGCCTTGATGAAGGACCCCAACGGCGTGCTCGAGAAGCAGGGACCGAATACGCAGCACGCCGACATGATCCGGTTCATCGATAGCGGACAAGTGGCTGAGATGGAATCGATCATTCTGTCCTATCTGCAAGAAGCGATGAGCTACGCCGAAGCCGGCATCAAGCCAGCCAAGAAGAAGGCCCAGATCGAATTGCCGACTGAGCTTGTGGACGCGATCGCGTCTGACCCCGAGCTCGCCGAGGCATTCGCCAAGCTTTCTTCGGGTCGTCAGAGAAGCTACGTCATCAACCTAAACTCGGCGAAGAAGCCCGAGACGCGGATCGCGAGGATCGCCAGGTTTCGCAATAAGATCCTTTCAGGGAAAGGCGCGAATGAGCGATGAAACCCGAGAAATCCGTGGTTGCTCGCTCGAATGAATCACCCCGCCCGGAGATTTCGACCGGCTGTCGATCCGCAACGCTCCTTCGCGACCAAAGGGCATGCCGAGTACTTCAGCCGCCAAACATGATCACGAGCATTCACCATTTTCGACACCGGCATTGACGACAAGGTAATCATGGAAAATCAAATCCACGAAGTCATCTCGTACCTGCGAGTCGCAGATGCGGCGAAGGCGATCGAATTCTATCAAGCGGCCTTTGGTGCGGTCGAAGACTTTCGGCTTTCGGAGCCCAATGGTCGCGTTGGGCACGCAGAACTGAAATTCGGTGAAACCACCATCATGATCTCCGATGAGTATCCCGAGTATGGCATTCACGCTCCCCAACCCGGTCAAGCAACCGGCTTCGCGATTCACCTGCACGTCGACGACGTGGATGCCCTGACGCAGCGGGCGGTTGCTGCAGGTGCGACGTTGACCATGGAACCCGCGGATCAATTTCACGGCGAACGGTCATCGAAGGTGCTCGACCCCTTCGGGCACGAATGGTACCTGGGCTCCAAGATCGAGGATGTCCCGCGCGAGGAAATGCAGCGTCGCTTCTCCGCCATGTTTGACAACACGTAGTCGCCTGTCGTCCGTCAGCGGTCGGCCGAGCCGTCATTCGATACAGGCCGGCATGCCGATCGCAAAAGCGCCTCGCAGTCCACCGCCGGAAAGCGACGAAACCCTTAACATTTGACAACTCCTGCAGCTACGTTCCGCCAATCGTATTCCGCAAGTGTTCACAAGCGGTTTCGAGAACATGAATGCGGGCGGTGTACTTGTCGTTCGCAGGAACAATGGTCCAAGGCGCATGCGAGGTATTCGTGTGTTGGATCATGTCGTTGACGGCTGACTCGTAATCAGCCCACTTTTCCCGATTGCGCCAATCCTCTTCGGTCAACTTCCAAGCCTTGTGTGGAGTCGTCTTACGTTCTTCAAACCGGCGAAGTTGCTCATCTTGGTCGATATGCAGCCAAAACTTGCAGATCATGATCCCGCTTTCCGCCAACTCCTGCTCAAATTCGTTGATTTCGTGGTAAGCCCTTTGCCACTCACCCGGCCGAGCAAAGCCTTCGATGCGTTCCACCAACACGCGACCATACCACGATCGATCAAAAAAGGTAATGTTCCCGGAGCTGGGCAAATGACGCCAGAAACGCCATAGGTAATGCTGCGCGTGCTCTTCATCGGTTGGTGCCGCGATCGGAATCACCCGATAGGTCCTCGGATCAAGGGCCCGCAAGATGCGACGAATGGCGCCTCCCTTACCAGCTGCGTCCCAGCCTTCGAAGACCAGAACGCTGGAGATCTTCTGATACTTCGCTTGCCGGCAAAGCAGATTGAGGTCGCCTTGAGATCGATCGCGTCGCCGTTGATAGTCTTTCTTGCTGAGAGACTTTTTTAAGTCGACGCTGGAAAGCCAATTCACGGGGCTGGGTGTGTACGCTCTCGATTCACTCGTCGGCTGGCGGCTATTCAAGCGAATCTTAATCGCTTCGAGTAGATGCTCCGCAATGGTCATGGAACGATAGCGATGGTCAGCACCGTCGATCACTCGCCAAGGTGCGTGTGCAACATCGGTAGCTTCAATGATCTGATCACCGGCAACCACAAAGCGGTCGTACATTGCCCAGTGCGCCCAATCCGTGTGTGTCACACGCCAGGCAGTGGCCGGATTCGATTCGAGCTTTCTTAACTGCTTTCTCTGTCCGCGTTTGTCTAAGTGCATCCAAAACTTCAAGATCAATGCGCCGTCTGCCGCGAGCGTTCTTTCAAATCGCCGAATGCGCTCGACATGCCGTGGGAACTGATATTCCGAAACTCGCTGTGCCACGGTGCCGAGCAGGACTTGTGAATACCATGCACTCAAGAACAAGCCGATCTGACCACGCGGCGGCAAGTCATGCCAATAACGGCGAAAGACGGGCCTTTCCTGTTCCGCATTCTCATCCATTGCCCGATCGTAAGCTCGATTGATCAGCCATCTCGGGTCCATCCATTCGTTCAGCAAATTGACCATCTCGCTTTTGCCCGCACCGTCCACGCCCGCGAAGAGCACAATGACGGGAAAGTCCGCTTGCCGTAGCGAATTCTGCAGCTCCAGCAATTCTGCTCGGAGAGCTGGCAAGCGAGCTTCGAACTCTTGTTTCTTAAGCTTTTCCGAATTCTTGAAGCTTGCCAGTCTCATCGTTGGTCTACCTTCGCGTTTTCCGAACTCTCTGCGATTTCACGCTTGTCAGTCTAGCGATATCGTGTCTCGACGGCACCGTTTGCCCCATCCCTTCGATACAGCCTCAGGTCCAGAGAACATCCTCGCATCTCGGCACTTCCCATGGATGACATTCGGAGCGTCCTTCGTGTCGAGTTCATTGCCGCGCACCAAACCATACTCGGATGCCATGCAGTCAATCTGTACCGGTTGTAGGCCTCGAAAAAACTCCTGTTGTTGTACCCTATTGCCCTGGCTATCTACACTGATCACTTTGCCCTGCGTGGAAGGGCCGAAGCCGCGAATGGGCTCCGGTGTGGGGGCTGAACCCGTGACGATGCGTGTCTCGACTGCCTCGCCGCGTCGTCGCAAGCCCCGCTGCGACGCTCCCGAGCGAGCTGAATTCCGCGTTGATGACTGGTATCGATACCAATGCCCCATTGCAAACGACAAGCGTGATCTATCAAGCCCCTCTGCTTTCGATCTGCATACCGACCTACTCCCGTGTGTCAATGTTGGACACCTGTCTTGCATCACTCCTACCACAGACTCAGCAGTATGCCGGACGAATTGAGTGCATCGTTTCTGATAACGCTTCGATCGACAGGACGTCAGAGTTGCTGAGGCAGTATCAGCAGGAGTTCACATTTGAAGTGTCGCGCAACGACCACAACATCGGAATCCTGGGAAACATCACCAAGGTCGCTGGCCAACTTGCCAAGGGCGACTATGTGTGGGTGATCGGTGATGACGATGTCGTGACCGCAGGGGCCGTTCAGCGAATCCTTAACTTCATCGAACGAAACCGGACCGTCGATTTGGTCGCGTTGAATGTCGGCTATCGTCCAGGTGATTCCCGACCCGCTGCGCTTGACGTGCGAGGTGGAATCACGGATCGTCCCAACTATACCTTGCGCCAGAGCGACAAGACCTCAATTGTCCCTGCCGAGGAGTTGTTCGCGGGCCCGACTGTTGATCTCACCGCGTCTTACTCGACAGTGATGCGACGTCGCTGGTGGGTCGAATCCTACCCCGAGCCGTATGTGGGCGAACCGTTTACCGACGTTCGTTCCATGTACCCGAGTGCCTATACGATCGCTGAGCACTTGGCAGGAGCCCGATGCGGGCTTGTCGGTGAGCCGTCGATCATGATTCACGAGATGCCGAGCTCGGATTTCAGCTGGGCCAAGTACCGAGGAATGGCGTTATTGCACGTCACGTCGTTATTTGAAATGTACGAACACGCCGGAATCCCACACGAAGTCTTACGGCCTTACTATCGTTACCAGCTCACAGACCGAGGCGACGCGCTCGGTGACTTGTTATGGAATCGCGACTGTGCCGGGGGATGGCGAGAAGCAGGCAAGTTTGCGATCCGCATGGGACGCTATCCCTGGCTGCTGTTCAAAGCATTTTGTATCGCGATGCTGCATCCCCATGCTCCCCGTCTCCTGTCGACGCCATTCCACCTGATGATGTCGATCAAGCGAATGCTGAGTCGGGCGCTTGCTCAACCCTCGATATCGGATGACTGATCTAGCAACGACACCCATTGGCAAACCGATTCACGCTGGTCGCGGGGATCGACCAACGGCAGATAATGCCCGATTGCCGCCGCTCGCGGGCCGAGGAGATCGACGGCGACGGCCAGTTGATGCGGATCCTTCGGATCGAACCCCTGGATGCGGATCGCGTCCCAGCAGGCCTGCTGATCTTCAACCAAACGACGGTTGGCCGAAACGGCGAAATCCACCGATTCAATACAATTCTGAATCGCCAAATCCCAATCAGTTGCGTCGGACGGCGAATCAAGTTCCGCCAGGAATTCATGAATCACTGCAGCCAACGGGCGAGGATCCCGCCACCGGTTGTCGGTCGTGCGACCGCGATAAGTGGTGCGTCCTGGCTCGGGAGAATAGTCCAGTTCTGCCTCTCCCTGGTTGATGACAATCCGTCGTTTCCGATTCACGGAACGGCGACTGACAGAGACATTGATTTCGGCATCTCGATGGCGATAGAACATTCGTGTCGCATCAGGTCGATAATCGACATCACAAACGCGTGCCGATTCGTGAGGCAACAGCAGGCGCAACAGCGACCAGACGTGTGGCAGGATGTCGTGCGCGAAGGTCGTGTGAACCGATGGAGATTTGCGCTCGCCGTAACGATCTTCCAGCCATGGGTCATGCCAGATCATGTCGATCGTATGAATCGGTAGGGAAGTGGCGAGCGCAGCGAAGTCGAGGGCGTAGCTTGCTCGGCTCAATTCCAAGTCAACTCCGACCAGCGTTTCTGTCTCAATGGACCGCTGCAGCAGCTGCCGAGCCTCATTTGTCTCCATCACGAGCGGTTTCTCGCACAGGCACGGGATGCCTCGATCCAGCAACGCATTCACGGATGGAAAGTGCGAATGCGGGCTATTCGCCACCAATGCCGCGTCCGCTTCTTCAAGTGAGTCAAGGGATCGCAACACTCGGACGCTCTGCATGCCGTGCTGGGCGACCCAATCGACGGCGGCTTCGTAGCCGTAATGGGTGATCCACAATACTTGAGCGACGTCAGGCACCTCAGAAAGCACGGACAGGAGCACACGGCTCCACCTCCCGCCACCGACCAGAGCAATCGTTCGCATCACTCGCGCATCCACCGTCAAATATCAAGGCGCTGCAGGCTTGGCATCGGCACGTAGAGCTTGGACCTCAATCCGCGTTCCCGCAGTTGCCGTGCGATCGGTTCCGCATAGTGCCATGCCAGAAGCAATACGGATTCCGGTTGTTCTTCGATCAATCGCTGATTGTTGACGATCGGGAGGTGCTGACCTGGGAGATACAACCCTAGTTTCAGCGATGTCGGTTGTTCGCAGAGAAAGGGCATCAGATCGGGGCCAACGCCGGCGAAGTTCAACAGCGTGCTGCAACGCCCCGGGCAGGAGTTGCCGATGACGGGATGTCCTCGGTCCGCTTCCGCAATCAAGAATTTAAGCAACTCATTCTTCAGCCGAATCGATTCTCGACGGAACCGCTCATAATAACTTGGATTCGTAAGTGTCTTCTCTTCCTCGGCCAGAATTTCGCTGACCGTCGCATCCGGCGTGCGGTGTTTACCTTTCGCGACATAGACCCGAATGTTGCCGCCGTAGCGGCTCACCTTCTCCGCGCGAACGACTTGAAAATCGTAGTATCCAAAGAGAGTCACCAACGACTTCAGGGAATAGGTCCGAAGGTGTTCATGGTAGATCGTGTCGAACTGCATGCGTTCCATGACTGGTACCAAATAATGGTTCTCCAGGACGAAGTAGCCATCATCCGCGACCAGAGTCTCCAAACCGTCGATAACATCGCCAATACTCGCCATGTGAGCGAACACGTTGGTTGCGGTGACGACCCGGGCGTGTCCGTGCGATTCGACGATCTGGCGAGCAGCCTCGCGATCGAAAAAACAATTGAGCACATCGACTCCCGCAGCCGTCGCATACTCCGCGATATTCGTCGGTTCGACTCCGACAACTCGCATCGAGGAATTGCGAAAGTGCTGCAGCAGCGTGGCATCGTTGCAGCCAATATCGACGACCAGGCTGTCTTCCGGCAAACGGAGCTGCGAGATGATGGAAGCAGCGAGTTGCTCTTGGTATTCCACCAATTCTCGCGTCACGCCGGTGCGGTAGGGGTACGAATTGTGATAGACAACGTCACCCGGGACAACGTAGTCAAGTTGCGACAACGTGCAGTTGCTGCACCACATTTGCCGAAGCGGGTAAAACGTTTCTGGTTCGCTCAACTGCTCGGCGGTCAACAAAGAATCACACAGCGGCTGGCAACCTAAGTCCAGAACCTCGTGAAGTTCCGGCGACCCGCAGACCTGGCATGCAGTCACACGCCCCAAAGGAATGTTGTGTCTCGGTCGATCGCTACTGGATGTTGCGGGCATAATCAGTACGGGTGGAATGAACGGAGGCACACCTGCCAGAAGGACCGTGAAACGACCTACGCGAGACTTTCAAATTGCTGAATCTGCTCCAGCGTCACGGACATGGCAGCCTCCCCCTGACGCACTCGATGGTACCAAGAGATCGTTTCTTCGACGGTTTGCTGAAGGCTCCATACGCATCGCCAGTCCAGCAGATGGTGCGCCTTGTCCGATGCGACATGCAGCAGGCGAGCTTCGTGAGGTGCGTCCGGATCGGAATCATCCTCCCAGCGTGGTGCCGATGACGGGTTGAATGCAGACCATGTCTTGGCAATGCAATCGATCAACGTGGCAACCGCAACGTTGCTGGATTGCGGTGGTCCAAAGTTGAACGCCGAACAAAGTTCATTGCGATCACCTTCATCCTTCGCGCTAACGATCCGTGCCGCCAATCGAAGGTAACCATGGAGGGGCTCGAGTACGTGCTGCCAAGGGCGAGAAGAATGCGGATTGCGAACGGAAATCGAATGATCTTTCGACAACGCGCGTATCGCATCCGGAACGATTCGATCTTCCGCCCAGTCCCCGCCGCCGATCACATTTCCCGCCCGAACGCTGGCGACGTAAATCCCGGCGTCATGCAAGAACGAATTTCGGTAGCAATCGACTGCCAACTCAGTCATCGCCTTACTGCAACTATAAGGGTCTTTTCCTCCGAGCGCGTCATTCTCCCGATACGCATATTCCCACTCATGATTCCGATAACACTTGTCGCTCGTAACGACGACGACGACGCATGTGCGATTGAGCGTTCGGATCGCGTCGAGCAACTGAAGCGTTCCCATCACGTTGACATCGAACGTCTCGATCGGCTCGTCGTACGACTTTCGCACAAGGGGTTGTGCGGCAAGATGGAAGATGATTTCGGGTTGCCAGCGGACCAAACATTCGCAGATCTCCCGGCGGTGACGGATATCGGCGATACGCTGCTCGATTTTTGATGCGAGTCCGAGCTGAGCATACAGCGAAGGATTCGTCGGGGGATCCAGCGCGAATCCCATCACTTCTGCGCGCCGATGCAACAGCCAAGACACGAGCCAGGAGCCTTTGAAGCCGGTGTGCCCGGTCACCAAGACGCGGCGACCGCGAAACGCGTCGAACAATTCCTCTGACACCTACCACACCTTCCACGGCGCTTTGCCCTGGTCCCACAATTGATTCAGGAAGATAAACTCCCTGTACGTATCCATGGCGTAAAACGCACCCTCGTGCCGGTAAGCGCAAAGCTGCCGATCACGGGCCAATCGCTCGAGCGGCTCTTTCTCAAACACGCAGTCGTCACCATCTATCAAATCCAGCACGCCGCGATTCAACACAAAGAAACCGGCACTGGCCCAAGCTTTGCTTTGTGGCTTTTCTGCAAACTGGTTGACGATTCCATTTGAGTCGATTTCCAATTCGCCTAACCGCGACATCGGACGCATGGTCGTAATCGTTGCCAGCTTGCCGTGCGATTTGTGAAACCTCATCAGGTCGGCGATGTTCAAGTCAGCGACTCCATCGCCGTAGGTCATCATGAAGGTATCGTCATCGACATACTTGGCCGCTCGCAGCACGCGCCCCCCCGTCATGGTGTGGAGACCGGTCTCGGCGAGTGTGGCCTGAAACACTTCTTCGTTTTCGTCATCGTGAAAGCGAATGTCATGCTCCGAGCCAACGCGGATTGAAAAGTCGCTGTTCATCGCACGGTACTGCAAGAAGTACTCCTTGATCATGTGGCCGCGATATCCCAGCGCCAGGATGAAATCATCGAATGCGTGGTGCGCGTAAAGTTTCATGATGTGCCACAAGATCGGTTTGCCACCAATCTCCACCATGGGCTTCGGGCGATATTCGGTTTCTTCCCGCAAACGCGTGCCTTGTCCTCCACAAAGTATGATCGTCTTTACCATCGTGCGTCCTGCAGCAAGCCCAAAGGATCGTTGCACATAGCCTTCAATCTCACGGCATTGACTCTAATCGTAATGGAATGCCCCTGAAAGTTGATCCAGGCTGATGACCAGGGGGTGGGTTGCAGAATCATGTTGGTCGTGCGTCGATCCCGGCACGGGCAAGCCCATTCAGCGAGCTGTGCGGGCGGAGTGGCTGAAGGTTTCCACCGACCGAGTCGCGGCCGTGTTTCGCGAAGAGACTGAACGATTCACGCGACAGGCACTCGTCACAAAGCCGACCGTGGAAGCTCCCGATGTCTCCGAAAGTCTCCTTCCGCCATCTTGGCCGGTTCGCGTTCATAGTCGATGGATCAATTCTTTGGGAAACAAGCCAGTGCCTCGAGTATAGCCTGAGAATACATCCCTCAAAAGCGACCAACCCGCGAGTGCGGTACCGGGCCCTCGACCCATCGACGCCGGCAGCCGAACCAATCGCGTCGGAGGCAAATCGCGAGTTGGGCCGCATTTGTCGTCATCGGACTATTCTCAGTCAAGCAAAGCAGCTTTTTCGTTCTCAGCCATTTCGCCTCGTGGCTACACCGAAGCGGTCGTTCGACTGACCAACGAGAACATCATCCGAGTTCTGGAGAATGTGTTCTGGCGGCTCGGCGAAGTCCCTCCTTCGATTGTCTTCGACAACACCGAGTGCGCTGTCAATCAGGCTGAGGGGCGTGATCCCGAACTGGATCCCAAGATCGTCGAATTCTCCAAACATTACGGCTGGGCCCCTCATTCCCGCCAGCCGACGGATGCCCGACGCAAGGGAAAGGGGGAATAAAACGAAGTCAGATGGCAGCGTCCTTCCGTTGAGAAGCGAGATCGTAGGAATTTCATTCTTTCGTGTGATCGAGACCAAAGCGCAGTCACAACGGAACACGTCTCGCTGATCAAGATTTCCCTCGAATATCGTTCGGAGCGTCCTTCGTGTCGAGTTCACTGCCGTGCATCAAACCGTGCTCGGATGCCGTGTAGTCAATCTGTGCCGGTTGTAGGGGTTCGTTTGCACATGAGGATTTGATCGGTGGCATTGGGTGTGCGATGTCGCGGCGAGGAAATTCGCCTCCGGGGGGTCTAAATCCGATACAGCAACGAGATCAGGAGAATCGAGAACACCTGGAAAGCGCCAGCGTCCGGTTTCCAATCAATTTCAACTCTCTCGCAATGGAGACCAGGGATGGGTCCAAAACATATCTTGCTAGGCGCTGTCATCGCCTTCACAATCGGCAGTCACTCCGCCAGCTACGCACAAGAGATTGAGCTCGGCTCCTACGACAACCTGCTGGATCGCGTTGAAAGACTGGAACAGAACGCATCAGCTCCCGTTCATCGAACTGCGCCCAGAACGTGTTGCTGTGATACCGGCCAAAAGGGATTCTACGGCATGGGCGAGCTCGTGTTTGTCGCGCCCTTTCAGACCAATTCGACCGGGATCATTGCACAAAACGATCCCGTCATCGAGCATTTAGATTTTGAATGGGATCTGGAAGATTCTTATCGTGTCGAAGTCGGATACCTTGGCGGAACCGACGGTTTTGGCTGGCGTGCTCGATACTGGCAGTTCGACAGCAGCACGTCGTTTGACGTCGACTCAAATGCTGGACTGGTCCAAGATGAAGGCGCTATCATCTGGACTTCAACGGACGACGGCGACACCATCATTGGCTTGGTGGATGTGGATACGGCGACAATGACTCAAAGCATCGAGACGGATGTCTTTGATTTGGAACTGCAACGCCAACTTGCCAAACCGCTGAAGATTAGCGGCGGGGTGAGGTACGCCAAAATCTCACAAGGATTCCTTGCAGAGACGGATGCAGGCATCGCGATTGGCGACATCGAGTTTGAAGGCGTCGGTCCGACCCTTGCAAGCGAGCTCGTCATGCCGGTTCGCAAGTCGGGTTTTGCGCTCTTTTGCAACAGTCGTGGATCGCTCTTGTTCGGCAACCAGAACTTTCGTGCCACCGACGATGACGGAGGAGAGATTCTGCTGATCGAAAGTGATGGTCATCTCGCCACCTCGCTCGAGCTTCAACTGGGAGGTGAATACCGATTCGCCAAGGGGCTCTATTTCCGAACTGGAGTGGAAACTCAGTACTGGGCGAATGTCGGCAGTCCCAATCCGTCCGCCATCTACACGGACGACTCCGACGAAGCAAACTCGGATGACCCGCGGAATGAGGACTTGGGTTTCATCGGCCTGATGCTGGAAGCAGGGTTTGTGTTCTGACCTGGGAGAGCCTTGGTGGCTACGGAAGTCAGGAATGCGAGAGGATCGGGCTTTGCTGGAAAGCGCCACTTTGGGTGAGCCGCGTGGCGCTATCCGCGGGTTCTCTCGCATCGATCGGAGGCTAGCGCCATGCCGCCCGTCGCACTTCAAATCCCGGTGTTTTGATTGAAAGTGGACGCTGTCCAGTGAGCGTCCAACGGAGCGCCGATGATCAAACACCGCGAGACGCAGCTGCGCGGCCGCGTGTTCGATGGAGATTTACCTTGACGTGCATCTCCGGGCCTGATAGTTGGAACGTGGCAGGATTTGTATTGCCCCACAGCTAGCCTTTCGATCGACGCTCCTCCGCAATGCCCCGTAAACGTGCCCCACAAAAGCGTGCTCGAGACTATGTGGCGGAGTTCAAGGCACTGCTCAGCACCCCCGTCGATGGAGCTTCTCTCGCGGCATTCCGAATTTGCTTTGGCCTCGTCATGGCGTGGCACATTGGCAAGTTCCTGATCCCCACCGATGGCGTACGTCCACTGGATCTGTACTACGTCAATCCGCCCTGGCATTTCACTTACCTCGGGTTCGAATGGGTCCGCCCCTGGGCCGAACCCTGGTTGTCGATCCATTTCGGTGTCGCGGTGATTTCGGCTTTGCTGGTCGCAGCGGGGCTTTTCTATCGGGCTGCAGCGACGACTTTGTTTCTCAGCTACGGCTACATCTTCCTGCTGGAAGCGACCAACTACAACAATCACTACTATCTGATGTGTTTGCTGGCATTCCTGCTCCTCTGCATGCCGGCTGCGACGCGTTTTTCAATCGACAACTTGATTGGTTTTCATCCGCGAGGGAACCAGGCACCTGCCAGCGAGTGGGCAGAGGGCATGATTCCATTTTGGCCGGTGTTCCTGCTGCGATTCCAGATCTTCATTGTGTATTTCTTTGGTGGGCTCGCAAAACTCAATACCGATTGGCTGACGGGAGAACCGTTATTTGCCATCGGCGATCAGCTTCGATTGACGGCGGATCGCCTGGTCGGCTTACCCGACAACGTGCAGACCATCCATTTTTGTTTGCTGTTGGCCTGGGGGGGGCTGATCTTTGATTTGGCGATTGGATTCCTGCTGCTCTGGAAACGCACCCGCTGGCTGGCAATCACACTGACGTTTTTGTTTCACTTTCACAACCATTTCATGTTCCCCATCGGTGTGTTTCCAACGATGGCGTTCACGGCATCCCTGATCTACTTTTCACCCGATTGGCCGCTGCGATTGACCAAACGACTTGGGGGCTTTGCGTGGCGGGCGAGAGAGCCCTCGGACTCCGCAAAGGTGACTCCCCATGCATTCCCAATGCCCGGCTATGCCTTCGCACTGGTCTGTCTGTTCTTAACATGGCAGAGTGTTTGGCCGCTGCGACACCATTTCATCTCGGGTGACGCGAATTGGACAGAGGAAGCGCAAGATTTCAGTTGGCGAATGATGCTGCGTTCCAAAGCAGCGGGTTACTTGACGTATCGCGTGGTGGATCCCGAGGTGCAGATCATCGACGGGCGGGGACGATCCCAGGTGGATTGGCAAGCATGCTCCGATGATGTTCCCAAAGCGGTGTACACATCGATCGACAGTCACCTTTTTCGATGGGATCATCATCCGGGACTTGCCGTCACCTATGAGCCCTCGCTCGGCACACGTGTCGTCTACAATTCACCGAACACCAGCGAAGCGAATGAACAATCGCTGAGTACCGAACGAGAGAGTCTGTCGAAACTCTGGCGATCCGCGTTCGGACGGGAACCGGAAATCGAGCAGACCATCTCTCTTGCCGAAGCATTGCAGTCGACTCGCGAGCGCGTGCGTGAAGCCGACACTGCAGAGCGTTTTGGCAAATCGTCGGTCGAGGCGGTGCTCTCATTGGTCTCCGAGCTCGAGCAAATGCTCGTCGAACGAGACCAATCGTCGAAGCCATCGGAAGTGACGCAAGTTGCCCTGACAAACCGACTGCATCAACTTTACCAATCTTTGTTGTTCCCCGACCTGCAACCGATCTTTGGTCGATTGCACCCGTTCCTGCTGCAGGGTGCCGACTTTACCGGCGAGCGTTTTTTGGTGCTGAGTGACTCCGAGTCAAAGACCAGCTTGGATCGGTCATCCTTGTTGAAGCTATCCGGTGGCGAACCGTATGTCGTTTGGGTTGATTTTTCGCGTTTGAGACCTGTGGATTGGCGAGGTTTGCCGCGGTCATTCGTTACTTTCGAAGATCGAAACCTGCACGTGATGTGGAACCACTTTCACGAAATGAATTCTCACCAGTTAGAACAATTCACGGTCCGGCCGAGGCTCATCCAGCAATACGCTCGACATGTTGCAGACCAGTGGCAGACGGCCACGGGCCGGCGCCCCGAGGTTCGAGCCACCAGCTACATCATGTTGAATTATCACTTTCCTCGTCCGCTGGTCGATCCGCAGGTCGATCTGGCAGCGGTGACGTACCTGCCATTCAAGCACAACCAGTGGATCTTGCCGCGATCGACCGAACGAATCAACGTCAGCAAAATCCAAACACCGAGCAACGGCATGCGTCGGTAACGCGGACTTGCCGAGTCAGTCTTGGGGTGTGGTCGTGCCTGGCGAATCTCCGGGCACCCAGAAAAACGCAATGCAACCGGGCCGCGCATCTCGCACCGAACTCAAGCGAGTTCGCTCGCTGCCAGCACATCGACTCATAGCGAGTCGGAGACGCATAAGAAGTTGCAAGTGACGCAATGGCAATGACTTGCAAAAGTACACCCGGAGGGATTCGAACCCCCAACCCTCGGTTCCGAAGACCGATGCTCTATCCAGTTGAGCTACGGGTGCTTGGCTGTTGGTGCGGAGAGTATGTCGCCACCGACGCGGTTTTGCAAGACGCTTGCTTCGTGAGGTGAATGCCGGAATTTGCGGCTTCGCTGGTCGCTGTGCGGGCGGAGGATGCGAGCTTGGGCCGTTGCTGGCAAAGTGCCTGGAGCGTGTGTGGACGGGGACAGGCGGAGCCTGGAAGACAGTGGGTTCCAAGGCGGGAGCCTTGGAACCAGGGTGGCCCGGGAGCCCCGGGGCCCGCTCAGGGACGCAGGAAGTGTTCGAAGAATCGATAGATCACTTCGTTGGAATCCGCGTTCGGTCCATGGTCCGGGCGGTTCGTCATCGCGACCCGGTCTTCGTGGCCCAGGATGCGATTGACTTGAACCGAATGGTTGAGTGCCTGCCAGCGACTGGGCGGATCCTCCGCTCCGCCGGAAACCAAAAACGGCCGCGGCGCCATCAACGCGTGCAACTCGTGCAAGTCATGTCCCGCCGCACGCCAACGCGGGTATAGCCCCCGCGCCGGATTGTCGACGGTGATCACGCCCCGCTTTCGCCATGGTTTGGGATGGTACCCCAAGTACCAGGGCTCCCAGTAATTGACGTTCGGACGCGTTTCATCAAACACGATCCCCGGGTCCGACCAGGCCCCGCAGGCGAATTTGTCAAACAGGCACGCAGAAAACATCGCCCACTTGCCACCGAAGGAATGACCCACGATGCCGATGCGTTTGGAATCCACTTCCGGACGCGCGGCCAACACGTGCCAGGCGTTGGCCGCGGCACACGCCAACATCGAAAGCGGCTGGACCTTCGCATCCGCCAGACTGGGATAGTAAAGCGAATAGGACTTTGCTTCGGTCGCCTCGGTGGTTCCGATCGAAAGCGTGACGAATCCGCGGCGGGCCAGTTGCAGCGCAAAGTCCCGATAAGATTTTCCCTGTCCGATTGCGGTCTCCGGTTCGTAGTAGACCGTCACCACCGCCGGGTGCGGCCCCGGGCTTTCGGGCACCAGTAAATATCCCGTCGTGGACTCGTTCGGCGTCCAATCGAATCGAATGCGATGCTGCGTGAAACCGTCGCGCGACTCGGTCTGCAGGATCTCCACCTGCGGTTCGGTGATCAATTCCGGCCACGGCCCCAACGCCTGCTCCCACGTTTGAAGGATTTCACGACGGCGCCGTTGCCAGTCGCCCGCTGTTTTCACCTGCCGCCCGTCATCGAACTGCAAAGGCGATCGGTATTCGCCCAGGTCGTCTTGATACACGCGTGGCGGTTGAAAGTAGTCGGCGATCGATTCCCACCGCTGCGGGTCCGAAAGATCGGACGTCCGCGGCGACACTGCTTGCGCCGGCCCGTTGGGCTTGCTCCATCGCAGTCGCGCGACATGAACGCGATTGTCGCTTCCATACTTTTCCACTCCCGCCGGCTGCATCCATTCGGTCACCGTCACCCAGGTCTCTTCCGGCGAAACATCGACGACACCGAAGTTCCCCAGACGCGCTCCGCGTTCGGGCACCAAGACCTGCTCGGTCGATCGGCGAACCTGCAAGGTGTCCGGATCGACACGGGCCATGAACAGCGGGGCACGATGCCGGAAGACGTGATCGTTGTCAGCACCCCGGCGCGTGTAGACCAGGTACAACCCGTCGCGATGCGTGACCCAGTGTTGCTGGGTGTTGTAGTTCCCCAAATCGCTGCCGTCGTCAAACGTCCAGCGTCGCGGCGGATCGAAGTGCAGCCCGTCGTCGCTGACGCTGACATACCCGTGATCGTCGTTGCGCATCGTCAAGTAATAACGTCCGCGGAAATGCGTCAGCGACGGCTCGTACAATCCGCGTTTCACCGGAACGGACAACTCGGTTCCATGCCGCAGGTAATACAAATCGCGACCGTCAAAACGACAGCGACACACGGTGACCGAATATTGTGTTGATTCGGGCCGCTTGAAGTAGATCGGTAGCAACACGTCGCCGCCCAACAGATCCACCCGCTGAACACTTCCCGACCCGGCCGAGCGAAACTTGGGCTCGTCGGGCAACTCCAACGTCTTCCAATCCCGCCACCGCTCCCGGCCTGGTTCGTACACCGAATAGGCGACGCCGCGTGGCCGCACCTTCATCACATGATTGTCGCGGTACCAAACCGTTTGTCCGGTCCCCAGCAATCGTTGGCTAGCAGCGTGCCACTTCGGCGTGAAGTCACAGACCGTCGTCTGATCGCCCGGCTGAAGCAAATCTGGTGCGATCGAGGCGCCGGTCGGGGGATTGCCCTTGCCGGAAAAGGTTTGGCGGACGAAGGGATCCAGCTGCACCGGATCGCTCCACGTATTCCCTCCATCGTCCGACCGAGTTTGATGCAGGGCATAGAACACGTCGGATCCGGTGAGCAGCAGCTTTTGCATCGTCAGGATCACCCGCGGCGTCTCGGTCGCGTTGCCCGGCATGCCTGGCGGAATTGCGCCGGCACGGGCATGTACCCAACACTTCTGGCCGTCAAAACCTTGGTGCGCCACCGTGCGGTCGATGGTGTAGGACAACTCGGGCGAGTCGGCGAAGGATAGCCGAGGGAGGAAGACGATTGCCAGTACGGCGAGAGCAGGACGGGGCATGGCGGGAGGTACGGGTGAGGCGGGAGAGGGCGTACGTCAGGGAGGGGAGGCTTGACTCTCTTCTCGTGGAGGAGACGTTGCTGTCGCCACTTCGCGGCTGGTGCGTATTTTGGGCAGCCGTTTCCGTCGGCTGACGCCGACGGCAGCGCGCTGCCGTCGCATTGCGACTGGAGGTCATGCCGTTGAATTTCAGAACGGCGAATTGAGTGCTACCGACGCTCGTGCATTTCTCGACGCAATTCATCGAGCTGCCGCCGCAGGTCTTCGATCTGCGTTTGCAGTTCCCGCGGAGGCTGATGTCCGTGCATCTCCTGCTCGGTCGCGCGGGCCTGATCGGCGATCTGTTCGGCCATGTCGTGAAGACCGGCCGCGCGCAGGTGTTCTTCAGCAGCGCGAAGATGCTCCAACCGCTGACCGATGCCGTCATGCGGTTCGTGCGGCGGGCGGCCAGGCGGACCGGGGTGTGGCGGGTGATGGGGTTCCATGCCGCGATGTTCTGGGCCGTGATGTTCTGGGCCGTGATGTTCTGGACCGTGATGTTCTGGACCGTGATGTTCTGGACCGTGATGTTCTGGGCCGGGTGCCGCGGGAGCGTTCGGTGGGTGCGGCGGCGGGCCGGGCCGGCGGGGCGGTTGCGGCCCTCGACGGTCCTCGTTGCCGCGCGGCGGTCCGGACGGACGTCGGAAAGCTCGCGCGGATCGACCCCGTCCGGGGCCTTCCAAACCTTCCCGATCGATGCGGCGTCGTTCGCCGCGATCCCTTCCTTCACGCTCCATCCGCTCACGCTCGCGTCGTTCCATCTCTTCTCGGCGTTCCAATTCCTCGCGCTCGCGGCGTTCGATTTCTTCCCGCTGCTGCATTTCCTGACGTTCCCGCCGCTCCATTTCTTCGCGTTCTTGGCGTTCCCTTCGTTCCCGATCGGCACGCTCTCGGGCTTCCTGTTCGACCCGTTCGCGTTCGGCCTGCTCGCGTTGCAGCTGTTCGCGTTTCGCTTGCTCGATCTGCTCCTTTTGGACGCGTTCAAACTGCTCTCGGACGGCCCGCTGGATCGCTTCGATCTGCATGGCGACTTCACGTTTGAGCTGTTCGCGGTCGCGTTGCTGCTGGACCAGCCGTTCTTCGATGGCTTGCAACGCCACCTTTGCCGACGGTTCGCTAGCGTTGCCCGTGCGGACCGTGGCCGCCTCCCGTTCAGGACGCTGCTGGGCCCGCTGAGACAAACGCTTGGCTTCCTCCAACATGGCGGCCGCCGCTTTCTTCAGATTGACAGCCTCCAGTTTTTGCCCCTTCGCGGCAAGCTCCTGCGACTGCCGCTGCATCTGCAGGGCCTGCTTGCGCAGATCGTCGATTTCCGAGGCGGAGGCCACCGTGGTAGCGACCAGCAGGGGTATCAGGTACAGAATCGATCGCGTGTGTCTCATGATTGACTCCGGTGAGAATCGGGAACGGGGAAGAAACTGATTTCATCGGGCATCGTTGCCCCTCGGGGTCGGGTGGTTGCCGGGTGGAAGCGTAGACGTTGCAAAAGTCCACCGGTCCGGTGGGCATCAAAACCAATGGCGCGGATTCGCCGCTTGCGCCGCCGTCGAACGGCGTCTCATGTCCGTTGATCACCACGCTGTGCTTGCCACCTCGGGAAACGGCTTCGATCCGATTCCAACGCCCTTCGGGTTGCAATTGGGAACGCCACCGCGGATCCTGCAAGTCGATTTGAAACACGGGTCCGGCGTGGATGGCGACCGTGCTGGCAGGATCCTTCAAACGGACGTCGACGACAAAGCTGAGGTCGCCGAACGATTGCGCCGACGTCAGTTTTCCTCGCTGTCCAGCGGTCCCCTGATACGCCAGCACCCAATCGTTGCTTTGCCAAGCTTGCGGTTGTTCTGCTGACCAGCCCTCCAGGTCCAGCCCCGAGTACAGCGATTCATACCCACGATCGGCGATGGCGATGTGTTCCGGGGCGATTTCGGTCGCCGGCAACTCGCGAATCTTCACGTCTCGATACTCGACGACGCCGCCTTCGGATTCCAGACAGATGTAACCTTTGCGGGGCACGCAGTCCTTGCCTCGAGTCACGACCTTGCCGTTGACCGCGAGCGAGACTTCTCCGTCACGACATTCGATCCGATAGTGATTCCATTGCCCGGCCGGCTTGGAACGGAACTCGGTCGGGAAAGCCCGACTGCCGCCGCGACCGTTGAAAGGCGTCATCGTCGCCCCGTGGATCGGAAAGATGTCACCATGCGTGGTGTGGCTTTGGTTATTCCCGTAGTCGTTTTCCAACACCTGGACTTCAATCCCACGATGAAACGGCACGCCGCGCGAGGTGATGTCATCTGCCCAAACAAAGATTCCGGCGTTGCCGCGAGGAACCATGTGCCGCCACTGGAGTTCCATCACAAAGTTTTGATACATCTTGGCGGTACGGATCTCTCCAATCGGCTTCCCTGTGCAGTACAGCACCCCGTCTTCGAATTTCCAGGTGCTGTCCGGGGTATTGGTCCGAACCCATCCTGTAAGCGGACTGTCGGTCAACAGCGGTTGAAAGTCATCTTCTGACTGAGCAACATTGCTGGCGGCCAGGACCAGCAAGATGCCCACGAGGATGCGTACGATCGGGGCTTTCACTCGGTAGCGGAGAGGGTAGCGCATGGTGGTCGAGAGGAAGGAGTCGACGAAGGCGGGATCAAGCGGGGACAGGGAGGTCTGCACGGCGAACCGGAACGCAAGAGTCGGACAGGCGAACGCCAGAACGACGAATGCTGGACACACGACAACGGGATCGGGCGCGGCGACGGTCGGCAGCACAACCTAGCAGCATAGCAGACAAAACCGCTCCAATCCGAACCTGACAAACCGCTCCCCCGGACGACCGCGGGTTGTGCCGCCGATCCACCGCCGCGAGTCACCGGGATCTTTCCGTTCAGACGGCGGTGTCCTCGGCGCCGGGAAGTCAAGATTCTTTCCTGAGCTATACTCTGTGACCAGCGACCGCTTCCCACCTGAATGCCTGCCTACCTCCATGCTTTCAAACGCCATTCCCCGTGACCGCGCGGGCACCTGTCTGTCTGTCCTGCTGTCCACCCTGGGGCTCCTCCTGCACGCGTCGCCGGCGGCAGCGCAGGGCCGCGGGCCGGCGCCCGTCGTCGTCGCTCCGGTGATCCAAGACGAGGTGTCACCGAGCCAAGCCTTTGTGGCAACCGTCCGTCCGCACCGCAAGAGCGTGATCGGCAGTGCCGTCGATGGCCGCGTCGAATCGTTCAACGTCGATGCCGGCCAATGGGTCGACAAGGGTGAGGCGTTGGCCGATTTGAGGATTGCCACGATCGACATCCAGATCGGTGGTGCCGAGGCCGAGTTGGAACTGCGTCGCGCCGAGTTGGAAGAACTTGAGAACGGGTCGCGGAAGGCGGAGATCGAACTTGCCCAGGCGACACTGTCGGCCGCCAAGGCCGCCAACGATTATGCCAAAGCCAAGCTCAAACGGGCCGAACGCCTGTACCGCTCCTCGGCCGGGTTCTCACAGGATGAATTTGAAGCAGCCAACAGCGAAGCGTTGACGACTCTCGCGAGGTTGCAAGAAGCGCAAAGTTCCCTGAACCTGGTGGAAGAAGGGCCGCGTCAGGAACGGATTGCTCAAGCACGGGCAAAACTGGTGATGCAGGAGAAGATCGTTGAAGAGCTGAAAGACCGCAAAGAGAAGTACACGATCAAGTCGCCGTTCGCCGGATACGTGACCGACGAGCTGACCGAGGTCGGTGCCTGGCTGAGCCAGGGTGACCTGGTGGCCGAGGTGATCGAAATCGATCCGGTGGAAGTGGAAGTCTACGTGCCCGAATCCAGCATTCGATTCGTCAAGACCGGGACGTCGTGCCAGGTCATCGCGGAAGGACTGCCCGGTGAATCCTTTGACGGGACCGTCGATCAAATCATTCCCCAAGCGGACAACCGTTCGCGAACGTTCCCGGTCCGCGTCACGGTGCCCAACGATGCGGAAGCGATCAATCGTCGGCTGCTGCCGGGCATGCTGGCTCGAGTTTCGTTGCCGACCGGAGATCCGGAGTCGCAGCTGCTGGTTGCCAAGGATGCCGTGATTTCCACGGCCAGCGCTTCGATGGTCTTCAAGCTCAGCGGTGAGGGGACGCAACAGGTTGCGGTCAACCTGGGACCCGCGATGGGCAGCTGGATCGCGGTCACCCCGGTCGAACCCGGTTCCCTGTCGACCGCCGACAAGGTCGTCACGCAAGGCAACGAACGTCTGCGCCCCGGCCAACCGGTCAAGGTCATCGGCGAAGACGAACCGCCGAAGCAACCCTCTCATTCGCGCTGAATCCCAACAGCCCTATGCACCCCATCGAAGCTTGTGTCCGGAATCCCGTGAAGGTCGCCGTTGGAGCGATCTTGCTGGTCCTGTTCGGTTTTATCGCCCTGTTCCGCATGCCGATGCAATTGATCCCGGAGGTGCAAACCCCGGTGATCACCGTGGAAACGCGGTGGCCCGGTGCCAGCCCGCAGGAAGTGGAACGCGAGATCGTCCAGGAACAGGAAGAACAACTGCAAAGCGTCGAAGGCGTCCGCAAGATGACCAGCGAGTCGATGGACTCGACCGGTCGCATCACGCTGGAGTTCCTGGTTGGGACGAACATGGAAGAGGCGCTGTTGAAGGTCAATAGCCGGCTGCAACAGGTCCCCGAATACCCGGAGGATTCGGACGAGCCGGTGATTGCGACCAGCAGCGCTTCGGACCGTCCGATCGCCTGGTTCATCCTGAGCGCGATTCAACCGTCGCGAGAAGCGATCGTCGACTTCGCCCAGCAGCATCCCGAACTGTCGGAGGCCTTGGAGCCGACGCTGCGAACGGACAACCCCGGACTGCGGCTGTACCGGCTACGCAACGCCGCCAAGAAGCACCCGGAGCTGGCCGACCTGTTGCCGCCGGACCTGAACGTCCCCGGGATGCGACGCTTCGCCGAAGACACCATCGAATCGCGATTCGAGCGAGTCTCCGGCGTTTCCAACTCCAACGTGCTGGGCGGATTGGAAGAAGAAATGCAGGTCATCATCGACCCGCAACGACTGGCCGCGCGACAACTGACAATCGACGACGTCCGGCGCGTCCTCCGCAATCAGAACCAGGACACTTCGGCAGGGGATTTCTGGGAATCCAAACGCCGTTACGTGGTGCGGACCCTCAGCCAGTTCGAGACGCCCGAGCAGGTGGGACAGCAAGTTCTGGCCACCCGCAACAACGCTCCCGTCCTGTTGAGCGACGTTGCCGACATCAGCTTGGGATTCAAGAAGCCCGACGGGGTCGTCCGACGCTTTGGCGACTCCTCGATCGCTTGCAACGTGATCCGCGAAACCGGCACGAACGTGCTGGATGTGATGGACGATCTGAAAACCGCGCTCAAGGAATTGAATGAGGAGATCCTGAACAAGCGGGGTCTGCAACTGACGCAGGTCTACGACGAATCGGAATACATCAACGCATCGGTCAGTCTGGTCAACCAGAACATCATGGTGGGCGGAACGCTGACGATGTTGGTGCTGATGCTGTTCCTTCACTTGCAGGTCCGCACGATCCTGTTCGTGCCTTTGGTGATTGCATCGTCAATCGCCGCGGCGCTCATCAATCCCTGGTTCTTCGTGATCACCCTGGTGCTGATCGTGATCGCCGGATTCTGGTTTGCCCGAGGTGCGCTGGTGGTCGGTTTGGCCATCCCGATCAGCATCATCGGCACGTTCTTGATGTTGAACCTGTGGGGACGTTCGCTGAACGTCGTCAGCCTGGCCGGGATGGCCTTTGCCGTCGGCATGCTGGTCGACAATGCGGTGGTTGTGCTGGAGAACATCTTCCGCCACTACCAAAACGGCGAACCTCGGTTTGAGGCAGCGGTGCGGGGAACCAAGGAAGTCTGGGGAGCCGTGCTGGCATCGACCCTGACAACTCTGGCGGTGTTCCTGCCGGTGCTGTTTGTCGAGGAGGAGGCCGGACAACTGTTTCGCGACATCGCGTTGGCGATCAGTGCCGCGGTCGGATTGTCCTTGCTGGTCAGTATCACGCTGATCCCGACACTGACCGCCCGCTTGCTGCCCAAACGCAACGAGGCGGACGCTCGGAACCCGGTCGAGGGCCAATTGGCGTACGGTGACCCGTCCGCAGCGACGTCGCCTCCGTCGCCCAACCCGCCCCCGGGACGCCTGGCGGGTGCGGCCCGAAGCATCGTCGCGCCGCTGTTCAATGTGTCCAAACGGTTTGTCTTGGGTGTGGTGGCGCTGAACCGTTGGGTCCAGTCCAGCCGACTGCGTCAAATCGGATTGGTCGCGGTGCTTTTGACCGCCACCTTCGCAATCGCGTACGCACTTTGGCCCAAGGTCGAGTACCTGCCCACCGGGAACCGCAACCTGGTGTTCGGAATCGTGTTGCCCCCGCCGGGCTACAACATGAACGAACTGACGCGAATGGGCGAAGTGGTCGAGGAGCATTTGAAGCCGTACTGGGACGTTGACCCGGACAGCCCCGAAGCGGCCGCACTGGAATTCCCCGCGATCTACGACTTCTTCTTTGTCGCCCGCGGGCGTTCCGTGTTTCTGGGTGTTCGCAGCGTCGATCCGACGCGCAGCGGTGAGCTGATCCCGCTGATTCAACAGGTCGGATCCCAGTTGCCGGGGACGATCATCGTGGCGAAGCAATCCAGCCTGTTCGAACAGGGACTGACCGCGGGGCGGACCATCGACATCGAGATCACCGGGCCGGAATTGCAAAAGCTGACTCAGATCGGCGGCCAAATCATGGGCCAGATCATGGGCGGCGGAAAAGCACCGCTGATCGCAAACGCCCAGGCCCGGCCCGTGCCCAGCCTGGACCTGATCAACCCGGAGGTGCACGTCACACCGCTGGTGCTCAAGAACGAACAAATGGGTGTGGATGCGACGTCGCTGGGCTACGCGGTCAATGCGTTGGTCGATGGAGCCTATGCGAGCGACTACTACCTGGAAGGCGACAAGATCGACCTGACGATCATCGGCGATCCCAATACCGTTTCCTACTCGCAAGACCTGGCGGCACTGCCGATCGCCACGCCCGGTGGACAACTGGTGCCGCTGGAAGGGCTGGCCCGGATCAAGATTTCCAGCGGCCCCGAACAGGTCAATCACCGCGAGCGCCAACGCGCGGTGACCATCGAAGTTTCGCCGCCGGAAACGATGCCCTTGGAGGAGGCGTTGACGTTGATCGACGAACAAGTCGTCACGCCGCTGGAGGAATCCGGTCAATTGGACGGCGGATACCGGATCAGCCTTTCGGGCACCGCCGACAAACTCCGCGACACTTGGCTGGCGTTGCGTTGGAACGTCCTGCTGGCGTTGATGATCACGTACCTGTTGATGGCCGCCCTGTTCGAGAGCTGGAGCTATCCGTTCGTGATCATCATGAGCGTGCCGCTGGGAGCGGTGGGCGGAATCCTGGGTTTGCGGGCCTTGGGAATCTACCTGGAGATGCAGAACCGGCCTCCGCAACCGTTGGACGTGTTGACGATGCTGGGCTTCGTGATCCTGATCGGGACGGTGGTGAACAACGCGATTTTGATTGTCCACCAGGCGTTGAACCTGATCCGCGACGAAGGCTACACGGCGAACGACGCCATTCTGGAAAGTGTGCGAACCCGAGTGCGGCCGATCCTGATGACCACCGCCACGACGGTGTTGGGCCTGTGTCCGCTGGTGCTGTTCCCCGGCTCGGGAAGCGAGTTGTACCGAGGGCTGGGAAGCGTGCTGCTGGGCGGACTGCTGGTTTCAACCATTTTCACGCTGGTGTTTGTGCCCACGCTGTTCCGTCTGTTCATGGACCTGAAAACGCGGTTCATCAGCGAAACGCATTGATCGCGGTTGGTGTGGAGGCTTCAGCCGACCTGGATTGCGGCTCGCTGACATGCGATCGGTCGGCTAAAGCCTCCACACCAACATCAGCGTTCGGTCGGCTGAAGCCTCCACACCAACGCAGCTACAGGCCGAGTTCCTGTTTTGCCTCGGCGAACCGGTCGATTGCGAATTGCAGGTTGTCCCGGGTGTGGGCGGCCGAGATTTGGGTTCGAATCCGGGCTTTTCCTTGGGGGACCACCGGGTAGGAAAAGCCGACGACGTAGACGCCTTTTTCCAGCATCAGATCGGCGAACTTCCCAGCCAGCGTGGCATCGCCCAACATGATCGGGACGATCGGGTGTTCCCCGGGCAGGAGGTCGAATCCCAGCCGGGTCATCCCTTCGCGGAAGAATCGCGTGTTGGCTTCCAACCGGTCTCGCAGTTCGGTTGATGCGGTCAACAGTTCCAGTGCCCGAATGGCCGCGGTCACGATCGGTGGCGCGATCGAATTGGAAAACAGGTAAGGCCGCGACCGCTGGCGCAACATTTCCACGATCTCCTTGCGACCACTGGTGTAGCCACCGCTGGCGCCACCCAAAGCTTTGCCAAGCGTTCCGGTCAGAATGTCGATCCGCCCCATCACATCCCGGTACTCGTGGGTGCCGCGTCCCTGTGGCCCCAGGAATCCGGTGGCGTGACAGTCGTCGACCATCAACAGCGCGTCGTACTTGTCGGCCAACTCGCAGATCCCGGCGAGATCGGCAATCGTCCCGTCCATCGAGAACACGCCGTCGGTCGCGATCATTCGAAAGCGCGCCGACGAAGCCTCCTTCAGCTTGTCCTCCAGATCGGACATGTCGTTGTTGCGATAACGAAAACGCTTCGCCTTGCAAAGCCGAATGCCGTCGATGATCGAGGCGTGGTTGAGTTCATCGCTGATGATCGCATCGTCCGCCGTCAGCAGTGTTTCGAACAGCCCTCCGTTGGCGTCAAAGCACGACGAATAAAGGATCGTCTCTTCGGTTTGCAGAAACTCGCTGAGCCGCATCTCCAAGTCACGATGAATCGCCTGGGTCCCGCAAATGAATCGCACCGAGGACAGACCGAATCCCCATTTCTGCAGGCCCTCCGCCGCCGCTTGCACGATCTCGGGATTCTCCGACAGACCCAGGTAATTGTTGGCGCACATGTTCAACACCGAACCGCCGTCACGAACGCCGATCATCGCATCCTGCGGCGTCGTGATGATCCGCTCGGTCTTGTACAGACCGGCTTGGCGAATCTCGTCCAATTGTGTTGCCAGATGGTTTTGAAACTTTCCGTACATCGATCGCTATGGTTGGTGGGAAGTGGTTGAACGCTGGCCGTGCGGCGCGAACCGCACGGGACGTCAATCTTGTTGCCAATTCAGGATCACTTTTCCCGATTGCCCCGACATCATGACGTCGAATCCCTGTTCAAATTCGGTGTAATGAAACCGGTGTGTGATGACCGGATTGAGATCCAGACCGCTTTGCACCAACACGGCCATCTTGTACCAGGTTTCGTACATTTCGCGCCCGTAAACTCCCTTGATGGTCAGCATGTTGAACACGACTTTGTTCCAATCGATGGCGATGTTTTCACTGGGGATCCCCAGCATGGCAATCTTTCCGCCGTGACACATGCTGGCGATCATTTGACGCAGCGCGGCCGGATTGCCTGACATTTCCAACCCGACATCGAACCCCTCGTGCATGTCCAACTCATGCTGAACATCGGCCAGATCGGTGTTCCGGACATCGACGACTCGGGTCGCGCCCATCTGCTTTGCCAGATCCAACCGCCAGGGGTTCACGTCGGTCACCACCACGTGACGGGCGCCGGCGTGACGCACCACCGATGCCGCCATGCAACCGATCGGACCGGCACCGGTGATCAACACATCCTCCCCCAGCACCGGGAAGGTCAGTGCGGTGTGGACGGCATTGCCGAACGGGTCAAAAATTGCGGCGACGTCGTGGTCGATCCCTTCGTCGTGGATCCACACATTCGTCATCGGCAAAGCGACGTATTCAGCAAACGCACCCGGGCGATTGACACCGACGCCTTTCGTGTCGGCGCAGTAGTGCCGGCGGCCGGCAAAACAGTTCCGGCAACGCCCACAGACGACGTGTCCTTCGCCGCTGACCAGGTCACCCGGCCGGAAATCGGAAACGTTGGACCCGACTTTGACGACCGATCCGACAAACTCGTGACCGACGACCATGGGCACGGGAATGGTTTTCTGCGCCCACGCGTCCCACTGGTAGATGTGGACGTCGGTGCCGCAGATCCCCGTCCGCTCGACCCGGATCAACACGTCATTGATGCCGATGTCCGGAACGGGAACGTCCTGCAACCACAGCCCGGGTCGGTCGTACTGTTTGACCAATGCCTTCATCAACGGCGGAGACCTCGTCCCAAACGCGGCAGCGGAATCGACCTCGCGGCTCACCGACACGGCCGACCGGCAAGCCCGCGAAATCCTGTATTCTGAACTCATTTCCGTTATAGTAGACACGCCGCCGGGACGCAACCGTCGCCGCACGGCCCGCCGAATCACGCGGATTTCGCCCCTCCAGCCCGACCACCCTGCCGTGTCCTCGATCGAAGACCTGACCGCCAATGCGTGCCGACGCGTCCGCCAACTGCGTGCCCAGCGTGACTGGTCGTTGGATGAACTTTCCAGCCGCTGTCGGGTCAGTCGATCGATGTTGAGCGAGATTGAACGCGGGCGAGCCAATCCCACGCTGGCGGTCGCGTTACGGATTGCCCAAGCCTTCGAAATCACCTTGGACGAACTGGTCGATTCCGATTCGCCACGATCGCGAATCGAAGTCATTCGAGGGAACGATCCCCACTATCAATTCCGCCGCGACGAGGAATGCGAGGTGCGAACGCTCTCGCCGCTGCAGCGGGAGAAGGATGTCGAAATCTATGAGGTGAAGCTCGCTCGCGGTGGTGCACTTCGCAGTTCCGCCCACTTCGAGGGAACGCGTGAGTTCCTGACGGTGATCAAGGGCAACGTCCAAGTCGAATCGGACGCGTCCACCGAAACGTTGAGGGCCGGCGATTCGGCCAATTATTTTGCCGATCAACCGCACGCGATCGTCAACCGCGGCAAAGGCGAGGCCACGATCTACCTGGTGGTCGTTTATCAATGACGAGAACGAACGGACTGACTCGGTCAATCGTTTCGATCGACAGCGACGCTTGTAGCGGGACGCCCGTGGATCACAAAGTCGATGTAGCCACTGTCGGCCGACGGTGGAACGCCAAGCTCTGGCGAGCGTCGCGACGATTGTTAGTCAAAGCCGATCCGTTCGACCCCGCGTGGCTCAATCGTACAACGGCATCGGGAAATCTGGCTCGGAAGTTCGCTGCTGGCGAAAGGCTTGTTCCAATCGCTGGACGATCTCCGGATGGTCCGCGGCCAAGTCCTTCGACTCCGCCGGATCGTCGGCCAACTGATACAGCTCCCAGGGCTGGGGCGACTTTCGATTGACGTCTCGACGGATGGCTTTCCAGTCGCCCTGCCGGACCGCGATGATCCCTCCGTAACCGGCAAAGCTCCAGATCAACGGCTGATCCCGCTGCGGCGGGTCTTGCCCGACAATCAGCCCGCTGAGGTCGACACCGTCGATGGTCTGCGATGACGGCAGCGCGCCGCCGGCGACAGAGGTCAAGGTGGGGAACCAGTCCGGAAAATACGACGGGAAATCCGTGCTGCTACCCTCGGCCACTTTGCCGGGCCAACGGACGATGCAGGGCACCCGAATACCGCCCTCGTAACAACTGCCCTTGTAGCCGTTCAGCCCCGCGTTGGAATCAAAGAACTTGCATGCCGCACCCCCGACGTGGAATTCCGGATTGCGGCTTCCATGGGTGGGACCGTTGTCAGAGGTGAACACGACCAACGTGTTGTCGGTCAAACCTTGTGCGTCCAATTGTTGCAGGATGGTGCCAACGTGTTCGTCCAAGTCGGAGATCATCGCCGCATAGGCGGCGCGGGGACGTGGATGCGGCAGGTAGCCGTTCTCACCGCGGTAAGGACCATGGTCGTCGTCCCATTCCTTGGGATAACGGTCGATCCACTCCTGCGGCGGCTGCATGGCGACGTGCGGTTCGACAAACGGCAGGTACAGAAAGAAGGGCCGGTTGCCGTTCTGCTTCAGAAACTTGACGGCTTCATCAAGGATCAGGTCCGGACCGTAGTTTTCCGCCCGATAGTCTTCGGCGCGCACTTGGCCTTCGGGCTTTTGGTCGTGACCGGGGATCGGGTACTTGTTGATCATCACCTCGCGTTCATTGCTGTCCAAGAACAGCGGGTAATAGCTGTGTGCGTTGCGTTGACAGTTGTAGCCGAAGTACCGGTCGAACCCCTGCTTGATCGGTGAGCCGGTCGTGTTGGAAGGCCCCAATCCCCATTTGCCGAACGCCCCCGTGGCATAACCCTGATCGCGGAGGACTTCGGCGATGGTCACGATCTCCGTCGTGATTGGCCATTGCCCCGGAAAGATGCGTCCATTCCCCGAGTCCCGGTTGCCTCGAATTTCGGCGTGCCCGAGATGCTGACCGGTCATCAACGTGCATCGTGCCGGGGCACAGACGGGTGCGCCGCTGTAGTGCTGCAAGAATCGCATGCCGTCCCCGGCCAGCCTGTCCAGGTTGGGCGTTCGGATCTTCTCCTGGCCGTAGCAACCCAATTCCCCGTATCCCAGGTCGTCGGCCAGGATGAAGACAATGTTGGGGCGCGAATCGGATTGGGCGTGCAACGTCGGCCGATCAAACGCGCTGACGATCAGGAAAGCGATCAAGACGGCAGCCAGGCGGGGTTTCGAAGCTCGCGTGCAGCACAGGAGTGCCCGGCGGCAAACGGCCTGCGCCCCGGCAACGAAGTGAACCATGGTGAATCTCATTGGGCGAAATGCGGGCACGGGTGGATGATTGCTTTGCGATGCAGCCGACGCGACATCGTCTGTGCGAGGAAGTCTGTGCGCCGAAGCTCGACGCACGCGAGCGACCCAAGGAGGGGAATCCCCGGTCTGGCAGGCAGTGTCTTCTGTGCCTTGTGCCAAGTCAAATCGGTGGCGAGAGGGCGACAGCGGGAGTTGGCGCAGGCGGAGGATGGGGAACCGGGGTGGGGAGTGGCCGGCAGAGCCGGATTGCAGTGCGTTCCCAGGCGGGAGCCTGGGAACGAGAGGGAACGGCCGGGCCGTTGGCCCTCGAGTTGCATTGGGTCACGGCAACCCAGCCCTGTCGGGCCTGTCGGGCTGGGCTGGGCAAATGGCCGGGCCTTCGGCCCGCAGCATCGGTTTCCGCCGTCTGGTGACGGCCGCTACGCGTCGATGACGGCGGAAGCGGCGACGCGCCGATCGGCAGCGCCCCGATCCGACGCGGGTTGATCCGGAGGCGATACATCCAGAAAGACCACGCTTCGCTTTGGCGACGCCCAGCGTGGTCCGCGGGAGGCGTCGGGCTCGCATCCGTCCGCCGGGCCATACGCCCGACCGTACGGCGCGGACACCTCGGCCACCTGGTCGGTGGACCGGGCATCCCGTTTCACCTCGCGACGCTCGGGCGACCCGCAGAACGAATCCAGTCGCTCCAGCGCCGAATCCATCAGGGACATTGCCTGATCCGTTTCTCCTTGGCTCAATCGCTGCCGAGCGCGGGAAATCAGATCGGTCGCCGAATCGACCTCGTCGCGGATTTCCGCCCGCAGTATTTGTTCGGCCCGAGTCTGAATCGCCGTGACCAGGTCGTCTCCGGCAGCGGCCGGATCGTCACCGGTGATCGGATCCAGCAACTCTTCGCGGATCACACGGATCCCCTTGGGAGCCTCGATGCCGATCGCGGCACGTGACCGCGACAGCCGAACCACTTGGATGGTGATCCCCAACGCAGGAAAAGAAATTCGATCGTTCTCACGACGTGAAAGCACAAGCATGGCGCACTCCATGTAAGACACGTGCCGCAATGCCCCAAGGTCATCGGCACGTGAAGGTTGCCGCCGAACAAACGATCCGTTCGTCGCCCCGCGAACCGTCCAGAAGCCCCCGTGCTTCCATCGCTATGCTCCAAAACATAACGGCTTGGCGGTTTTCCGAAAACACGAGTTTCTTGATGTCTGTTTGGCCAGCTTGTGTTGCGTCGCGGCAGGCAGAACCTGCAATGCAGTCGGTTCCAAGGCGGGAGCCTTGGAACCAGAGGGGAAACACTCGACTCGTTCCCAGGCTCCCGCCTGGGAACGTAATGGACGCTGGCTCCGCCAGCTTGTGTTGCGTCGCGGCAGGCAGAGCCTGCGATGCAGTCGGTTCCAAGGCGGGAGCCTTGGAACCAGGACTTGCTGCCAGGCTCCCGCCTGGGAACGCAATGGACGCTGGCTCCGCCAGCTTTCCTGGGCGAAGGAACCGTTAACGCTTCTCCTTGGTCGCGGTCATTCGGTCTTGAAGTGTTTTCCGCGCCGCTGAGATGGTTTCCTCATGCTGCGACGGATAGGGACTCGCTGCGCGAGCATTCCCGAACTGCTGCAACGTCTTCAAGCCATGACCGGGATCCTCGACCTGATCCGCGTAAAAGGGCAGGGCTACGTCAAAAATGGTGTAGCCCCCGTTTTGCAAGTTGTAGTTCCCTGAGGTCAACATTGCCTTCTCCACCTGCTCCAGCAAGCGTTGTGGACTCTGCTTCTGAATCGACTCGAAGGCACCGGCAATATCCGCGTTGCGTACATAAAAGGTCGAACTCATGACCTCGGTCGCCAGAAAATCCCAGACCGCTTGACTGCCGAAGTCGGGATCGCCTTCGGCGACTTCGACGGCGGCCATCAAGATGGCTTGATCAATCCATGTCTGACCGTAGTTGCCCGAATTCTCCGGTCGGTTCATGGCCGTCCGAATTTTTGCTTTGACGAACTCGCTCAATCGCTCACTATCGGCCACCGATTGCCCCAGCAACCGTGTCAGCTTTAGTGCGGCGTTTCGCGCGAGACCGGAAGACGTCTCGGCATCCGAGGGGCTAACGACATCGGACTCTTTGATCTCGTCCCCCGCATCCAGGAGCCCATCGCGCAATGCCATCCAGGTCGCGAGTTCGGCGGGATCTTGAGAGATGCTTTTCATTTCGCGTTCGACCGCGCGCGCCCGCCCGGGCTGTTCGGCGCTGTCGACCACACCATCGAGAAAATTGTTGAGGGCCCAGATGCCCGCGATCTTGCTGCGCGTGTTTCCGGTGTTCAGTTCCGTGATCAGGACATCGCGGCCCGGTGTGGGCAGGTACTCGACGAACACGTCCAGAAAGAACGCCATGAATTGGTGCGAGGGATTACCGTCGCCGCCGATCACGATCCCGCCCCATCGCTGGGCCAATGCCATCGTGGTCTCAGCGGCCTGCGAACGCACTGCGGGCGCCGAGTCCCTCGAAAGCCTTTCCACGGCCAACATCGCTTGCCCGAGGGATCCCATGTCACGTTCTCGCTGCAGGGCTTCCATCCACTGATCCAGCGTCCGCCCTTGAAACACCGCTTGCACCGAATTCGCGTCGTCGTCCCGCACCGCATCTTGCTGATCAGTGCCATCTTGCTGAGCAGTGCCATCTTGCTGATCGGCGTCACCACCGCGTTCCGTCGCGGATGCCGATGCCATGTCATCGCGATGATCCTTCTCGTCCTCATTAAATCGCTGAAGATAGTCACGCAGGGCGGGAATCTCCTGAGGATCTTCGCCAAGGCCGGCGGTAATATTGAACGCCAACCCATAGGCATTCTCGATGGCGACCTTTCGCTGTTCGTCGGGCAACTCGCCCCACTGCTGCGATCCCTCGGCGGAAGTCAGCAACCCGATGGCGGCGCGTAGCAACCGGCTGAGGGTGAATTTGGAAAGCCCCGGAGTGGTCGGGCTCAGGTAGAGTCCCGATTTGGCCGTCTCCTCGGTGATCAGGTACAGGCAGGCCGCACGGCTGCGGCCGTTGCCGTTTTCGAGTTCTTCCGCGAGTGCGTCCAGCCAAATCGACTTGTCCGGGTCGGGAAACACGCGGGTGACGTACCACATGAAGTGCTGTTTCGCGTTTTCCGAGGACGCATCCACGCTCACCAGAGGCGGTATCTCGCTGGAGGAGGTGCCCAACGTTCTGGCCCGCATCAGGATCGCGTCGGCCAATCGCCGCTGATTCTTCGATTGGTCGCCATAGCCGCCAAAGCCAGGATGAGGTGGCGTCACCGCACGCACGGCCGCGAACATCGCCGCACCCAACTGGTTCAAATCGGATTCCGACCGAATCACTTCGATCCACTGAGAAACCGTCTTGCCATCATAAGATGGTTCGAAGGCGGAACTTGCCAACGGAAGATCCAATGCCGGCGATGACTGATTGGCATCGGAAGGTGTTGCCGAAGCCGTTTCCTCTTGAAGCTCCTCACGCGCGTCTCGCGTGACCTCAATGGAACGCTGTTGGCCGCGACCAATGGTGACGACATCCTCGCTTAAAACCAACGCCGGACCACCGCCTTCAATTTCCACCTGATAGGTTCCCTTGTGGAGTGTGGTGCGGTTGTCATCGCCCGAGTGCACCTGCAGTCGTTCCACCAACTGGTCTCCCTGCTTGATGGCAACGCTTAAGCCATCTTGTTCGGAGTGAATCACCAATTCGCCGCGATCGGTTTGGATCTTGATCACCAACGCCGCTGCCAACAGCAACCCGATCGCGGCGGCGCCGAGTAGCCAACGAGCCCATCCGATCCGACCGCCGTCGCGGTTTCCGGACGGGACCGTCGGAAACAGGCGTGTGGCGTCCGAGGCCGGATCATCCGGCTTTCGCAACGCCTGACGCACCAGTTGTCGCAATTCGCTGTGCCGGGCCGGTTCGCTCAGTCGATCGGCCACTTCCATCGCCGACGCCGGACGCTGTTGAGGATCCCGGGCGAGCATTTGAGAGACCAGCTGGACCACGTCCGGGTCGACGTCATCTCGCACGCGGTCGAGCGGCGTCGCGTCTTGATGTGTGATGGCGAGCACTTGCGCTGCCAGGCCGAATCCGGACCGGTGCGGTGGCTGACCGGCAATCAATCGGTACAGCGTCGCGCCCAAGGCGTAGATGTCCGACTGCGGTTTGACGACCCGGCTGTCAGCCAACTGCTCGGGCGCCATGTAGGGCATCGTCCCCATGACGTGGCCGACCGTCGTCAAACGCTCATCGGCCGACAACGGATCATCGCCGGGTAGCACCAGTCCCAGATCCAACAGCTTGACCGTCCCCTTGCGGGTCAACATCAGGTTCGAAGGTTTGATGTCACGGTGGACCAGACCGCTGTCGTGAATATGCGCCAACCCAGAAGCCGCCTGACGGATGATCTCGCAAGCATCGGCCACCCGCAGGGGTCCCATCCGCCGCGCGACCCTGCCGATATCCAGTCCGTCCAAGAACTCCATGACCAGGTAATGCCAACCGGCCTGGTGGCCGGCATCGGTCGCGCGAACGACGTTGGGATGTTCCAACGATGCGATGGTCGTCATCTCGCGGTCAAAGCGGTCCAACCACCCGGGCTGGCTGACGCGTTCGGGCGGCAGCAGCTTGATCGCGCAACGCCGCCGCAGGCGCTGATGCTCCGCCAGATACACCGCCCCCATGCCGCCACAACCGATCAGTTCCAGCAATCGATAAGGTCCAAGCGTTTGGAACGGCAGCGAAACCGAATCTTCATTTTGGATCGGCGTGACGGACCGATCACTGATCAGATTCTGCAAAGCGACCTGACAGGCCGTTTCCCGTTGCAACGATTCGGCCTCGTCATCGAATCGGCTTGCCGATGCTGGAGAATCGGTCAGTTGATCGGTGCGGAGCGATTCCGCGGCCGATCGGCAGTCGCCGCACTGGTCCAAGTGATGAATCGCCGATTCAAAGTCGTCTGGATCCAGTCGCCCCTGAAGGACCAACTTCAACTCATCGGGTTCCAGACAGTTTCGTTTCATCGCGATCATTTGAGTTCTCCCTGGGGCGTCCGGATCTGCAGCACCCCGCCGGTGACGGACGCTGCACGTCTGCGTTCACCTACACAACGGAGCGATTGGACACCTCCGGGAATTTTTTTTCGGCAGGCTTACTCCAAGCCGTTCATTTCCTGCTGCAAACGTTGGAGCACCCGGGCCCGGGCTTTGTAGACGGCCCATTTCGAAACGCCCATTTCGGCGGCCACGTCCGCCACCTCGCGTTCGACCGCCGTGGTTTCCCAAAACATCCGCCAGGAACGCGGATCGAACTCGTGCCGGAGCAGTTCGAGCATCCGACGACGCGCCCCGGCAACATCGCTGGCCGCGTCGGTGGGCGGATCGGTCGCGTCGATCGACGCGGCATCGGCGACCTGATTCATCGCCAATCGAGCCTGGGTCCCACCGACCGGAGCATCCAGACCCGCCCGACGCTGGCGGTCGCGCATCTTGTTGCGGGTGATGGTCCACAACCAACCACGAAAGGTCGCGCCGTCACGTTCGCCATCAAATCGGGTCAATCCGGCGGCGACGGACACCAAAGTGTCCTGCATGACGTCGGCCGCGTCGGCTTGCTGGCAACCACAGCGGCGGGCCCAGCCATAGATCACCGGCCCGTAGACATGAGCCAAATGCTTCCAACTGTCGGCGTCCCCCTGCCGGGCCCGTTGCAACATGGACGCCGAGGTGGAGGGTTCGTCGCGATCACGTGTCATGCTCATGACCTGAGTGTAACCGCCGGTCACAGGCGATCGTTGCGACGGAGCGGAAAAAGTGGGGTGGTGTGATGCGTCACGCGGAGCCAGGCGACTCGGCAGGCGGAGCCTGCCATCCAGCCGGTTCCAAGGCGGGAGCCTTGGAACCAGGGGCGGCTAGCGCTGAACGAGTCCCCACGACTCGTTCCCAGGCTCCTGCCTGGGAACGAACTGCATATGCTGGCTCTGCCAGCTTGCCCGCTCGGCAGGCGGAGCCTGCCATTGAGCCGGTTCCAAGGCGGGAGCCTTGGAACCAGGAGAGGCTAGCGCTGAACGACTCCCCACGACTCGTTCCCAGGCCCCTGCCTGGGAACGCACTGCATATGCTGGCTCTGCCAGCTTGCCCGCTCGGCAGGCGGAGCCTGCCATTCAGCCGGTTCCAGGCGGGAGCCTTGGAACCAGGGGCGGCTAGCGTTGGCGAGTCCCCACGACTCGTTCCCAGGCTCCTGCCTAGGAACGAACTGCATGCTGGCTCTGCCAGCACCCCGCGGACTCGGCCCCACCGGGCGGAAGCCGGACTGGGATGGCGTTGACTTTTTGCTGCAACCGTCGACTTTTTGATTCACAGCGGGCCTTTGCGGTATACTCTGGAGCGTTGATCAAAGGCGCCATCGCCCGATCAACCCAGGACGGCTGCAGCGGCCGCGTGCCGGTAACGCAGTGATCACGTCGACACCTATTCCCGAATGGAGCTGATTGAGATGAGCGTTCTTCACGACGAACTTGATTTGCACACCGCGGCATCGGAAACCCCCGTGGTCGAGCCCGCCGGCGATGCTTTGCTTGAAGTTCCGTTGACGATGCCGCTCGATCAGATGCTCTCTCAGATCAGCGCCGACAGCGTGATCGAAGCCGCCGAGTATGCCGCAGCGTTTCTGGTACCCGGTGGAGGCGAATGACGCTGCCGCCACTGGGGCGTTTGCTGGGGCTGGAGACTGAGTACGCACTGCGGACTCCCGACGGCTCCGAAGTTCAGATCGAATCGCAGCGTGATGCTTACAACGCCATCTCGGCGCAGCTGCGATCGACGCTTCCTTGTGCCGATGCCGACCTGACGTACAGCGGCAAGGTTGGCATCTTCTTGGCAACCGGCGGGGCGGTCTGGTTCGAAAGCCTGCTGCCGTCATTGAACACGGGGCTGATCGAAGGCGCCACACCCGAGTGCGTCGGACCGCGGCAAGCGATCGTTTGCCAACGTGCGCAGGATCGACTGCTGTGCCAAGCCGCCGCGGCCCACGGGATCGATCTGCTGAAAAACGATTGCGACGCGCAGGACCATGCGTACGGCGCGCAAGAGAACTTTGAAATCGAAGTCTTCTCGGCCTCGCGTTCCGACCACTGGGCCGGACAAGTCGTCGTGTTCCTGTTGGCGGTGTTGGCTCTGGTGACCCAGCTTCTGGCGGTGGGCGTGCTGCTGTTGCTGCTGCTGACCCTTCCCCTGACGGCGCTCATTTATCGTTGTCTGTCGGCGTTGGGACGTTATCGCGACGATCGTTCACGACGTGCCGGCTTTGACTTTTGGATCGGGCGGTCCTGGCGAGAAGGCTGGAACGGCGCGGACATCCCGATCGGTGGTTGGGCCGCCCGCTTGATCCTGGGGGTGATCGTCACTTTGGTGATGCCACTTTCGCTGGCCATGTGGCTGTTGGTGCTGCCCACGCGGCTGGGATCGATGCATCGCAAATTGGCACCGTTTCTGGCGACCCGCCTGATCTTTGCCGGGGCCGGCCGGCTGGACCGCCGCGGCCGGTTCCATCTTTCTGACAAGGCGTTCTCCAAACGACTGGTGGCGGGGATTCCAGAGTACGCGCACGGCTTCTTCAGTTTGGGCCAGGTCTTGAAACCGGTACTGAGCATCGTTCGCGCCGGCGAAATCTTGAATTCACGTCAACGCGTGCAGATCGCCGTCGGGGATTCCAACCTTTGCGAGGAAGCCGAGTACTTGCGTGTGGGAACCACCGCGTTGGTCATCGATGCAATCGAGGCGGGCTACTTCGACGATCCGATCCGCATCCGACGTCCCGTCGCTGCGCTGAAAAGATTTGACCGCGACCCGACGCTGCAGGCCACCGCACAGGTGGTCGAGGAGGGGCCCCGCACCGCGATCGAAATTCAGCGGATGTTTTGGAAACGCTGCCGCCGCTACCTGGACGACGTTCACCAAATGGGCAAACCAACCGACGCGGCGGCCGATGTCCCGGACCAGCGGAAAACGCGAGTGACCGAAGCGGAAGACATCCTCCGCCGCTGGGACGACGTTCTGTCCCGGCTGCGGCAAGACCCCGAATCGCTGATCGGCCGTGTCGACTGGGTCACCAAACAATTCCTGCTGCAACAAACCGAACCGCACGGATCCGCGGCCGCCAGGAAGAAGATCGACTTGAAGTACCACCAGCTCGGACCGGAAGGCTACTTCAGCAAATTTGCTCAAACCGACTACCCCGTCCGCATCCTGTGCCCCGACGAGATCGAGCGGGCGATGCGGATGCCGCCACCGGATTCTCCGGCCTGCCGGCGAGCCGCCCGGATCCGTGAGTTTTCTCGCACCGGCGGCAAGGCCAGTTGGAAAACCTGAGCACCGACCGCCGCAAACGTTTGGACGCGCCGGTCAGGCCCTCCCGGAATCCCGATGCCTCCGCCGGGCACACCGCGGCCAAATCGAACCTGTTAGATTGATGGTCCTCCCCACAGCATGGATCCTTGCCGTGCTGATCCCATCATTCTCCAAGAGGTGCGGTTTGATGTCTGACAACAAAGGTGTGGTCTACCTGGGTCCTGGCCAGGTCGACGTTCAATCGATCGACGATCCCAAGCTGGAACTGGAGTATCGCGGCAAGAAACGCCAATGCCACCACGGCGTGATCTTGAAGGTCTTGTCGACCAACATCTGCGGTTCCGACCAACACATGGTGCGCGGCCGAACGACCGCGCCGTCGGGCCTGGTGTTGGGTCACGAGATCACCGGCGAAGTCGTTGAAGTCGGACGAGACGTCGAGTTCATCAAGCAGGGCGACATTTGCAGCGTGCCGTTCAACATCGCATGCGGTCGCTGCCGTTGTTGCAAGGAAGGCGACACGGGGGTGTGTTTGAACGTCAACCCGGATCGGCCCGGGGCGGCTTACGGGTACGTGGACATGGGCGGCTGGATTGGCGGTCAGGCGCGGTACGTCATGGTGCCTTACGCCGATTGGAACTTGTTGGCGTTTCCGGACAGGGACCAGGCCCTGGCGAAGATCACCGACCTGACGATGCTTTCGGACATCTTCCCGACCGGCTACCACGGCGCGTACACCGCCGGAGTGACGACCGGCAGCACGGTGTACGTCGCGGGAGCCGGTCCCGTTGGCTTGGCCTGCGCCCACGCATCGCAACTGCTCGGGGCGGCGGTCGTGATCGTCGGGGACATGATCGACGAACGGCTGGCTCAAGCGCGAAGCTTCGGTTGCGAGACCGTGGACCTGAAGCAGGAAGCTTCGCTGCCGGACATGATTGAACAGATTCTGGGCGTCCCCGAAGTCGACTGCGCTGTCGACTGCGTGGGGTTCGAAGCCCGCGGACACGGCCATGACGCGAGCGTGGAAAAGCCCGCCACCGTGCTGAACCAAGTGATGCAAGTCACGCGCGTCGCCGGCGGCGTCGGCATCCCGGGTCTGTACGTGACAGAGGACCCGGGCGGAGTCGACGAAGCCGCCAAACACGGAAACCTGTCAATCCGCATCGGGCTGGGTTGGGCCAAGTCACTGCACTTCACAACGGGGCAGTGCCCGGTCATGAAGTACAACCGGGGGCTGATGATGGCGATCTTGCATGAGCGTTGCCAGATCGCCAAGGCAGTCAACGCGACCGTGATCGGCTTGGAAGATGCCCCGCAAGGCTACTCCGACTTTGATCACGGGGCGGCCAAGAAGTTCGTGCTCGACCCACACGGGGCGCTGAAGTCGGCGTCCTGACAAAGCGTGAGCCATCATCCCCAGGAGGGCCGAGCGTCAGCGAGGGGAGGATGGTCCATCTCTCGCTGACGCGGTGTTGATGTCGCCGCTTCGCGGCTGGTGAATTTTTGGGCAACCGTATCCGTCGGCTTGCGCCGACGGCAGGGAGCTGTCGTCGCTTTGCGACTGGATGTGCTATCAGGGGAGGACGGCCCATCCAACTGAACAGCGAAACCCTCAAGCAAGAACGCCTTGATTTGCAGTGCAATGAGCGGCAAGGCGCTAGCCGCCGGTGGATGCCAGAAAACCCGCGGCTAGCGCCACGCGGCTCACCCAATCCGGACACGCCTACTCGGTTTCGGCCATGTCACGTGCGTGGTAACTGCTCCGCACGAATGGACCGCTGGCGACTTTCTTGAAACCCATGCCGCGAGCGATCTCGCCCAACTCTTCAAATTCCTCCGGCGGGACGTAGCGGACCACGGGCAGGTACTTTTCGCCCGGCTGCAGGTACTGGCCCAACGTCAAAAAGTCGACGTCGTATTCACGCAGGTCAGCCAAGGCGTCCAACAGCTCGCCGCGTTCTTCGCCCAGCCCCAACATCAAACCACTTTTGGTCTTTACCTCGGGGTCGTACTGCTTGACTTGCCGCATCATGGCCAGCGTCCAACGATAGTCGCTCTTGGGCCCCCGCACGCGTCGATACAGCCGGGGGACGGTTTCCATGTTGTGGTTGAAGACGGTCGGCTTGCCGTCGATGACCCGCTGGAGCGCGTCCTTGCATTGCACGAAGTCGGGCGTCAAGACTTCCGTGGTCGCCCCGGTCCGCTCGCGAACCGCCACGACGCATTGATAGAAATGATCGGCGCCGCCGTCGGGCAAATCATCTCGCGTGACGCTGGTGATCACCACATGCTTCAGCCCCAGACGCGCCGCCGCTTCGGCGACCCGCTGCGGCTCGTCCGCTTCGGGCAGCTGCGGCGGACGGCCGCGGTGCACGGCACAAAAGCCGCACGGACGCGTGCACACGTTTCCCAAGATCATGAAGGTGGCCGTCTGCTGGCTGTAGCACTCCATCCGGTTCGGACAGCGGGCGTTGTCGCAGACGGTTTCCAGTTTCAACTCATCCAACAGCCCCGCGGTCATGTGATTGGAATTGCTCCGCGGGATCGGCCGTTTGAGCCACTTGGGCAAGCGACCGCTGCCGCTGAGAGCGGTACCGGTGGGGATTTCGGGATCTGCGACGACGGGTAAGCGAAAGGCCATGGAAGAATTGTTCGGGAAAGCAAGCGGATAATGAACCCTTTGGGCTGCCTCATTGTAGTGAGTTCCCTCGGATGGCAATGCCGAACGCGTTGTCGCACCGCGATTCATGCCACCCATTGCGGCTTGCGTGATCGTGGTGGGCAATTGATGACCGGGAAAACCACCGCACAACCGGGGGGCAATCGCGGAGCCGCGTTGCGTCGCATTGGCCCGGTGTCGTTTGAGATGGCTGTCCTTTGAGATGGCGGACATAGGCCATCGGGCTCCCTGCCGATACAATCCTGGCCATGGCGAAAAACAAATCCAAAAAGAAGGGCTCATCGGCAAAGAAAAAGCCGGAAAAGGGTTTCAAGGCCGTTTCCGAGAACCGCAAAGCACGCCATCGGTACGAAATCCTGGATTCGATCGAGTGCGGGCTGATGTTGATTGGCAGCGAGGTCAAATCGATGCGGGAGGGCAAAATGTCGCTTGATGAAGCCCACATCCGGGCCAAAGACCAAGAACTGTGGCTGATCGGCGCCGACATCGCCCATTACAACAACGCCGGGATGTGGAATCACGATCCCCGCCGGCCGCGAAAGTTGCTGGTCCATCAGCGCGAATTCGACAGCTTTGCTGGTCGGGCCCACGAGCGTGGTTTGACGCTGATTCCGCTGCGGGTGTACTTCAATGACCGCGGCCTGGCCAAATGCGTGATGGGCCTGGTCAAAGGCAAGAAACTGCACGACAAACGAGAGACGCTCAAGAAGCGGGATGCCGATCGCGGTTTGCAGCGCGCCATGCGACGGAAGCTTTGACCGCCAACGGCCGTTCATTCGCCGCTCCCCCGCCTCCCACCCCAACCCCCACCCGACGCACACCCGCCAGCCGATCATCCCATGAGTTCCAGCGAACCCCTTCCCGCCGCGGAGCAGCAGCCGACGCTGCAGATCACCGACCTGGTCAAGACCTTCGACCAGCCGGGCGGCGGCAAGCTGACCGTGTTGGACATCCCCCAGCTGCGGATCGACCCCGGAGAACAACTGGCGCTGATCGGACGCAGCGGCGGCGGCAAAACCACACTGCTGCACCTGATTGCCGGGCTGTTGGCACCCGACTCCGGCAGCATCCGTGTGGCCGGCGTGGACTTGGCCAAACTGTCCGAACAGGGCCGTGACCGCTGCCGCGCTGCGACGATCGGTTATGTGTTCCAAACGTTCAACCTGCTGCCGGCCTTTTCGGCGTTGGAAAACGTCCAGCTGGGAATGGCTTTCGGTAACCGCGCCGTCGACACCCCGCGGGCGCTGGAACTGCTAAGCAAGGTGGGTTTGGCCGACCGCGCGACGTACCGGCCGAGTCAGCTTTCGGTGGGACAACAGCAACGCGTGGCGATCGCCCGAGCCCTGGCCGGGCGACCCAAATTGCTGCTGGCTGACGAACCCACCGCGAACGTGGATCCGGCCAGCGCCGAAAGCGTGCTGGATTTGATCATCGGATCGTGCCGTGACGAGAACATTTCTCTGATGATGGTCACCCACGCGATGGAGGTGACCGAGCGCTTCGAGCGCGTCGAAGAATTGAACGCACTTAACCGCGCCCTGCAGCACGTTTGAAGCGTCGCCGTCGCAACCCGCTCTCTCCCCGAATAGAACATCCCACCATGTGGCTGCTCCGCATCGCCTGGCGAAACTTCTGCTACCGATCCCTGTCCAGCATCCTGACAACGGTCTCCTTGGCCCTCGGTGTGGCGTTGGTGGTCATGGTCCTGGCCGTGTTCGGGATCGTCCAAGAAGCGTTCTCGCGCAACGCGCAGGTGGGATACAACCTGGTCGTCGGTCCCAAGGGAAGCGCCCTGCAGCTGACACTCAACAGCGTTTACTACTTGAGCCAGCCGATCGAGAACTTGCCGTACACGGAGTACATGGAGTTCTTCAACGCGTCCGAACGGGCGGCGATGGTTCGCAAGTACGGTGGCGACCCGAAGCTGGGTGAGCGCGACGGCAAGTACGCCGCGTATGTTTCCGGCGGCTATGCGATCCCATTGGCGCTGGGTGACTACCTGGGCGAATACCGCGTCGTCGGGACCACGCCGGAGTTCTTTGAAAAGTTGCGTCACGGGCCGACGCTGGAGGAACCATTTGAATTCCGCAGCGGACGCGCCTTCCAAGCCCACTCGGAAGAGAACGGCTACTTCGAGGCCGTCTTGGGGTTCCGCGTGGCCCGGCGGATGAACCTGCAAGTGGGCGAGACGTTCTCATCCACCCACGGCGATCCGGAGGGGAAGGGCCACGGGCAGGGCTTCACCGTGGTCGGGATTCTGGCTCCGACCGGCACGCCCAACGACCGCGCCGCCTTCGTCAACCTGGAAGGGTTCTACTTGCTGGAGAATCATGCCAAGCCGTTGACGGGCGAGGAAGACATCGTGCCGCCGACGGATGCTCCCGAAGACGCCAACGGTTGGACCCCCATCTCGATCCCGGAGCGGGAGGTGACATCGATCCTGGTCCGCAACGGCAATCCGATGTTCGGACCCGGGATGCAGAACCAGATCAACGAAAGCGTGTTGGCTCAGGCGGCCGCACCGGTGGGTGAGATCAACAAATTGATGAACGCCATCATCGGTCCGATGCTGGCCGCGTTGTTGGTGATCACGCTGATCACCTGCATTGTCGCCGCCGTCGGCGTGCTGGTCGCGATTTACAACTCGATGAACGACCGCCGCCGAGACATCGCCGTGATGCGGGCCCTGGGGGCTCGCCGTGAGACCGTCACTGGGGTTATTTTGCTGGAAAGTTTGTTGATCGCCGGAATTGGTGCGGTGGCCGGATGGTTTCTGGCCCACGCCGCGATCTGGTTCTTCAGCGAAGAAATTGAGAACCGCACCGGGGTTCAGGTCGGAATCCTGACCACCAGTTCCTACGAAGGCTACATTTTCCCGTTGGTCTTGATCTTGGCCCTGGTCGCCGGTTTCCTGCCCGCGTGGAGCGCCTACCGAACCGACGTCGGTTCGAACCTTTCGGCGTAACAAAGCAACGGAAACTCATGAACGATCCAGAGCCGAGCGATTCGTCCGGCGAGCTTAACGATCCGGCAGCGGAAACGCCCGAAACCCCAGACGGCGAACCGAAAGGCAAGCAAGGTCGCAAGGCCGGCGTCTTGTTCATTTGGTTGACGTTGTTCATCGACATCCTGGGGATCGGAATCGTGATCCCGGTCTTGCCGGGTGTCGTTCAGGAAATTCTGGGAGCCAACGAATCCGTCGCGGCGCTGTACTACGGCGTCATCGTCGCCTCCTATGCCACGATGCAATTCCTGTTCGCGCCGATCATCGGCGCGCTCTCCGATCGATTCGGGCGACGACCGGTGTTGCTGGCCTCTCTGTTCGGCCTGGGCATTGACTTCATCATCCAGGGGCTCGCGCATACCATCGAACTGTTGTTTGTCGCTCGACTGCTTTCCGGGATCATGGGCGGCAGCATCACGACCGGCAACGCGTACATTGCGGACGTTTCCGATGACGACAACCGGGCCAGGAACTTTGGCCTGGTCGGCGCCGCATTCGGCTTGGGCTTCATCATCGGCCCGGCACTCGGGGGCCTGTTGAGCGGCGTGTGGTTGCGTCTGCCCTTTTTCGCCGCGGCGGCGTTGGCACTGGTGAATTGGCTGTATGGATACTTCGTGCTGCCCGAATCGTTGCCGCCGGAGAAACGAAAGCCGTTCTCACTGCGCAACGCCAATCCGCTGGGTTCGGTGAAAGCTTTGCGACGGTACCCCTTCGTCGCCGGACTGGCGGTCGTGTTCCTGCTCAAGGCGTTCGCCCAGCGGGGCCTGGAGAACGTTTGGGTTCTGTACACCAAAGCAAAGTTCGATTGGAACGAGATGGCCAACGGTTACTTTCTGGCCTGGGTCGGTCTGACAGCGACGATCGTGTTGGGAGGCTTGGTGCGGCCGACCGTCAACCGGTTCGGTGAACGCCGCGTGCTGCTGGTTGCGACACTGATCTCCACCGTCTCGTTCCTCGGCTACGGCCTGGCCGATCAGGGCTGGATCCTGCCCGTGATCGCCACCTTCGGCGCTCTTGGCGGTCTAGCGAGTCCGGCGATCCAAAGCCTGGTCACCAGCACGGTCGACGATTCCGAACAGGGAACGATCCAGGGGGCGCTGACCTCGTTGCAAGGATTGACCAGCATCGCAGCGCCGCTGGTATTTACGACCGGCTTATTCCGATACTTCACCCGTGCGGAAGCGCCGGTTCGGTTCCCGGGCGCCCCATTCCTGCTGGGCGCTCTGCTGATCTTCGTCGCCTTCTTCGTGGCGCTGGCCGTGTTCAAACGCTATCCACCCGAAATCGAAGAGGACGCGCCCAAACGGCAACCGGAACAGGAACAAGACGTTCCGGCGGAGACCCATTAGCGCACTCTGACAAACACCAGGGCCGACGACCGGCCATCCATTGTCAGTTGATGCGACAAGGGTCGGCCACCAGCGTCGTGCCGGCAATCGCGACCGGCGTTTGGGTTTGATCCACGCCCAGTGTCAGCCAACCTTCCTGGGTTTCGAACAACCGCGGCACAAATTCTCGCCCACGCAATGCCGGCATCGAAACCGTTTGCGGCACGACCCATGCTTTGTTCATCAGGACATCGGGAAATGCCTTGGCAAATCCTTTTTGGATCGATCCCCGCAGTCCCGCCTGAGCCACGCTCAGACGTTTGGTTCCGGGAAAGTTGATCTCGGCTTCGCCGACGCGTTCCAGTTGCACCCGCCCGGTGTCATCACGGATCGGACGATACGTTGCGACGACTTCCAGCGGCCGCTGCAAGCTGCGACGTCCTTGGGCGAATCGGGTGCCGCGGATTCCGATCCGCAACGTGCCCTCACGCGCCTCGAACACGACCGGGCGGCTGCGGTCAAAATCGATCTCAAACTCTTCTTCGTCCTCGGCGTCCTCCTCCGTCGACGCTTCAGAATCGTCCCCGGACCCCGCGCCATCGTCTCCGCGTGCGCGTCGCATCATCGCTGCTAACTGGGAACGGGTCATCGTGCGTCCGGCCAGGATGGTCCCCAGCGTGTTGTTGATCACCGATTCGTGGATCTGCAGCGTGAGGTCGTGCTGTTTGGTGATCGGCGGGGCGGCGAGCGGCGCGGCCAGTTGATCCGAGTCACCGATGGTCGTATTGAAAAAGACGGTGTGGCTGGTCGATCCAATGGTCCGTGGCGGTTCCTGAATGTCCAACCGCCGCAACAGTGGCGTCACACCCGACAGGAAATCAGGCGCCGGGCGGGCCGCGGTCGACGCCGTCTGTTGGGCAAACGATTTGGCAACACGATCCGCCATATGGCGTTGGGCAATCGCGTCGGCTTGTGGCTTCTGCTGGGCGGCACGTTTCCAGGCAATCTTTCGCACCAGCCGCAGCGGATGCTCGATCGCGTGGATGCGGGTCGCCAGGGCGGCCGATGACTGAACCGGCTCCAGCGCAATGCCGGCTTCATCGACGGAAAGCACGCGACTGGCCTGCACCTGACCGACGCCGGTCGTCCTCAATCGGACCGGCCCGTTGTAGCCGATGTTGTTCGTATTGACGGTCCCGTCGAGGTTCAGTTGCAGACGCACGCTGCCGATCGATGGGAGCAACGTCGCGGTCACGTTTCCAGTCAACAACGCGTCGCCCACGATCGTCGTCCCGAGGATGCAATCGCGCACCGGGGAGGGCTGATGGACGGGCCGATTGATCAACCGCTGCACCATCGACCCGTCGACGGTCAGCTGCATGTTTGATTTGCCGAATAACTGCCGGGCTTCGTCGCGAAGCGCCACGTCCTGGTTCATTCGCTCCAACAGATCCAACAGCAATCGCAGGGTTGTCAGATCGTCCGGATCGGGGACCGCGTCGGTCGCCTGCCATTTGTCGGCAAACGCATCCAGCTGCTTGGAAAGAGCCTCGATGGTGCGATCCTTGCGGCGGAAGCGGAGCGAGTTTCCGTACCGCTGCGCGGCGGAACGCAGGCGCCGCACGGCATCCAATTCCAATCCGGGGTGCAACGCAGTGGCTTTCTGCTCCACTTCGATCACATCGCCGACCAGCGACGACTCATCAGCATCCGAATCAATCGCTTCCAACACTGGCGGAATCTTCAAGTACTGCAACCAGGCCTCGGCATTTTCCGGATCGGTTGAACGCCCCAGGTAGTCGCGCAAGTTTTCGACCGCCTGCAGGAAAGCCTGCTTGCTGGCGTCGACATCATCGATCCGATCCGCCTGCAGTTGGTCGGCTGAACGGCGGGCCGCCTCGGAAAGCGATTCTCGTTCGGCCGGAGTGAATTGGGCAGTCGCACGGGCACCAGGCACCAGCATCAGTCCGCCGATCAACAGGGCGGACAACAGGTGCCAACGATTCTGATTGAAGGCCATATCTATCCGAAAGGGCTTGATCGATCCTCGGGGAACGCGGATCAATCCGAAGGGGCTGGATCAATGATCCGGAAAAAACCGGCAGCTCGGAAAATAGCGAAAATGCGTCAAGAATGCAGGCGGTCGTACTGGAAACCGACAGCCAATTTCCAAATCGAGGCGGCGGCGCCAGCAAAACACCTGGGAGAATCCGTCCGGCCGATCCTGTCGTTGCAAGCCACGAAAGTTCGGCCACGCGGGGTTCGTAGTCCGTTGTTTCAACGTGGCTCAGCCTGAACGAACGGCCAGTGGAATCCGGTTTTTTTCAGAGCTTCGCCGCATCCGCGGCAAGATTGTTCACTGCGGACGCAATGCATTGCCCAGGGTCGCAATCGGACCCTCGTCGTAAACCGGGACGGGGGTGCCAGAGTTGACCTCATACAGGGTGATCCTGAGCAGTTGGTCGGCCAGCTCGCAGCGGCCGATGTGCACCCGCAGCGGCCAAGCCATACTTTTTTTGGGCGAAGCCCAGGTCACAACCGCGTCGTCGTAAAGGATCGTTTGCACCTGGATGCGGCTGTCACTCCGCATCAGGAACCCGTTGTCCGCGTCCGGTTCACTTTCACTGGCCAACTGCAGGCTTTGACCAAATTCGTCCGGCCGCGGCGGCCACGCGTCCCGCTCGGGATCAAATCGCCGGATCTCACCAAGCAACTGCTCGCCGCGATTGACGAACCCAAGCGTCACGTTGCCGGGGTCGGGTCCGGAAGGCGACTTGAAGAATTGAAACCCTTCGATGGGCAGGACCTTCAACCCCATTTTCACGGACTCGACCGAATCACGCGTTAGCGGTTGGATTGGCGGCCGACCCCAGGTCCCGAATGCGTAGCCCTCCATCTGTCGACTGGAGGGTCGATTCGAATGCGATCCGATCCAGCTGATCACCAACACGATCGCGCACACGATCAGCGCGATGCGGGAGACGACCAGGGGCTGTTGAGATGGAGTATCCGAAGTCATGGGTCGGCACAGGCCGGCAAGGAACTGAAAGGGCGTGGATGCGGATCTGCGACGAGGCGTTTCCGGGTCCGTTTGGACAAATCCACTGCCTGACTCCATTGTATGGATCCAATGGTGGTACCGGCAGATCCGCAGGTCAGATCCGGGAAACGTATTGCCCACTGAGCCGACGGATCAGCCGTCGCATTTCCAGCACACTGATCGTGGCCATCACTTGGTGGGCGGGCAGCTTGCTGTCGCCGATCACCCGATCGATCGCAGTGCTGTCCGGTTGGATGCATTCCAGAACCGATCGCTCGATGTCGTTCAAGGATAGCTCGGCCGGATTGCGGATCTCGTGACCGTCGGACGTTTTTACCGCTCGAGTCATCGGGCCCAAGGTTTCCAGAACGTCGTCAACCGATTGCACCAGCGTCGCGCCGTCACGAATCAGCTGATTGGTACCGCGGGAAGCACGGCTTGAAATCGGACCGGGAATCGCCAGGCAATCTCGATTCAGTTCGCCGGCCAGACGGGCCGTGATCAAGGCGCCGCTTCGGTCCGGTGCCTCCACGACCAGCGTTGCCAATGAGAGCGCCGCGATCAACCGATTGCGTTGCGGGAACATGCCACCACGCGGTTTGGCTTGTGGGGCGAACTCACTGACCACCGCGCCCTGGTCCGCTATCGAGTCGGCCAGCGGTGCGTGTTCGGCCGGGTAGATTTGGCCGAGTCCGCCGCCGAGTACCGCAACGGTTCGACCGCCCGCCGACAAAGCACCCTGATGTGCGGCCGCGTCGATGCCGCGTGCCAACCCGCTGACCACCGTCACGCCGGCCGACGCCAAGGCGAACGCCATCCGCTCCGCCTGGCGGGTTCCATAGGCGGTGGCGTGTCGCGTGCCGACGATCGCCACGGCAATCTCATCGCACGGCAGCATCGTCCCGCGACAGAACAGGACGGAAGGTGCGTCATCCAAATCGTTCAGCAAGTTCGGATAGGCATCGCTTCCGCGGAGCAGGACCTGGCAATCGTTCTGGCGACACCAATCCAGCACCCCTTGAGGATCCACGTGATGAGCGGCGGTCCGGATCGTGTGCACCAGCTTCGGTCCGACGCCGGGGACGGACATCAATGACGATTCGTCAGCCTGCAACACGTTCCCCGGATCCCCGAACACCTCCAGCAGCGACGCCTGGGTGCGGGGCCCCAAGCCGGGCAACAACGACAGGGTCAGTGCATCACGCAAGCGTTCGGCTTTGTCGATCGAGGCCCGCGTTTGCGATCCGCGCAATTCCGCCGCCGGTTGGAGTGGTGGCGGGGACGAATTCCCGGCCCCACCACTGGTTCGATCTGCCCCTTTCACGACGCGCTCCTGCCCCGAGGGTCGATACCCAAAGACGAAAACCCCAAGACGACGTCGAAGGATGACGGCGTCGACGCCCCCCAGAGAACATGAATTTCAGCCGAAGCGGACACTTGGATTCTCACCACCGCGGCCGCCTGAATTCTGCCCCGGTCGGACGGAGATGGAGATTATCCGATCGGGTGGTGGCAGATCAAGTTTCCGGTGGGGAAACCGCGCCGATCGGTTCGTCGATCTTGGGAAAGAACCCGGGCTCTTTTTCAGCGGCTTCCAGCGCCGCCTGGTACTCGATGACGACCGGTCGGGTTGCCAGGCGGGGATTGATGTGCGGCCGCGAGGCCAGCAAGTGCTGCTGTGCCTGCTCCGGTGTCATCTCGCGATACTTCATCAACCAGCACAGCGCCACGGTCGCACTACGAGCCCGTCCGGCCTTGCAATGGATGTAGACGCAATCGTTTTGCAGCTTGTACTTCTGAATGAACTCAACGGCCGCCTCGATGTCCTCCAGACGCGGGTGCGTGAAGTCGGTGGTGGGAATGTGCAGCTGTTCGATCCCGTGCTGGTCATACATCCGGAACGGCCCCAGGTATTCCTCGCACGTGTTGACCACCGCCCGCACCCCCTCGCCTCGCAGTGCCGCGACGTCCCTGGCGAATGGATAGGCCCCCACGATCACATGGCTGTCGATCCGATCCCACCATCGACGGCGTCGGAGCACGCGTCCAAGGAGGAAATTCCAGGCGAGCGTGGGCCAGAAAACCAAACGGGCATAAAGTCGAGCTAACAAGGTTGGCTGATTCAGACGAAGAATCATCAAGTGATGGTCAAATTCTGGAACGGCCCCTGACGCGGCGCCGACGACGGCGTCTCTCGGACTCCAGGGGAGTATCGTATTCAGGACGCGTGGTTTCCATTCAAGTTATTCCCCTGAATCGGCAACGCAGTAAAGAGTTTTTCCACTTCTGAGGTAAAGACGCCCCTGGCTGACCGCCGGGGAGGCGGAAAAACCGGTGGGATCGGTCAGGTGATTGGTCGCCAAGAGTTCCATCTCGGGTGTCGCTCGGACGACAAAGAAATCGCCACCGGGATGCACCACGTACAGGTTGCCCCCGGCAAGCACCGGCGTGGCGTATTCCATCGATCGTCGGTCGCCGAATCCGCCCCCGCCGCCGCGGCCACCGCGTCGTCCCCGATCTTCACCCGGCGGTGATCCGCCATCGGCTTGGGCCCCGCCGTCGGCCCGTGATGCGTCCAGCCGTTTTTGTCCGACCCGATCACCGGATTGGGCATCGTAGCAGGACAGCACGCCGCCGGAGAAAACGTACAGGTGACCCTGGTGCACGATGGGCGAGGCGAATCGTCCGGGGATCTTGGCGTCCCAGACGACTTGGGAATCATTCACATCACCCTTGCCGCCGGCGCGAACGGCCACCGCATCGCCGCTGCGTCCGCCGACCGCATACACCACCCCGTCGACGCCCACGGCACTGGCCGACGCCGTGCTGTCGGTCACTCCCCGCGAGTACCACCGCAGCTTGCCAGATTCCGGATTGAGCCCCCAAACTTCACCGGGAACGGAAATCACCAGATCGGTTCGGCCGTCCGCTTTGACCAGCGTCGGCGTGCTCCACGTGCCCTGGAAATCGCCGGCTTCGGTTTTCCAAGCCTGCTTTCCGGTGGCGGCATCAAACGCGAACATCGACTCGCTCTCTTCCGACGCGGTCACGATGACCATGGTCTGATCACCGCTTTGGTAAACGATCGGACTGGCGGCCGACCCCCAACGCTCGGGACCGCTGCCGGTTCCCACCGACTGTCGCCACAACTCGTTGCCTTGAAGGTCGAATGCGATGATGCCCGTCTTGCCGAAGAACGCGAACACGCGTTGGCCGTCGCTGGCCGGCGTGTGACTGGCGTACCCGTGAGCGGTGACTCCCGGCGGACGATACGGATCTTCCGGCAACACCGCATCGACCGTTTTGCTCCACAGCTGTTCGCCGCTGGCGGCGTCGTAGCAGGTCAGGTGACGCTTCAAGTCTTCCATTTCCTCGTTTTCGCCGCCGGTTCCGTACCCGGAGTAGGACGTCACGAACACCTTGTCATCCACGACGATCGGGCTGGAAACTCCGTCGCCGGGCAGCTCCGCTTTCCATCGCACGTTGGTTTGGTCGTCCCAGCGAATCGGCGGCGCCTCCTGCTCGGTGCTGGTGGAATTCCCCTCGGAGCCGAGAAACCGCTTCCAGTCCTCGGCATGAGAGAGCGAAGCGCCGGCGCCACAGAACGCGGCCACGGCCGCCGCTTGAACGACCGCGCGATGGACTCGCGGCACGATTCGCTTCAAAGTCAGCGAGCGTTGCCGTCGGGTTGCCGAACAAAATCGCTGGGGGCGGAAGCGGTCTGAGGAGCAGAGGCCGTCTGGGTGGATCGCAGGTTTCATCGGTGTCTCCCGGGGCGTGCGAGATGCCTCCAGCCCGCCTTGGTCAGCACACTGTGGTCAGCACGCTGCGGTCGGGGTCTGGAGCCGTCATCCGATCAGCAACATCGATGTTGCTGCCGTGCCGACGGAATAAGGACGAGCAATTGTCCTTGATAACCCATTTGAAACGGTCGAGTATCGATTATTCGGCCGGATGGGCCACAAAACGGGAAGCAGGCCTGACGAGACCCGCCGGGACACGGGACCGCCGTGGCGGAAGTGGGCGGTGGAGTCAGACGAATCGACCGCAAAGGTTGACGCGTCGGCCACGATTTCCTGCAAAAGGTTGTTTCTGGCAAGAGAATTGCACAGCGCTAAGGTCGCTGATCCGGCGAATGGACCACGCGGTTCACGCGACAGTGGGTCCGCCGCGCGGTCGGACCGCCAGTCCGCGTCGGGAGAGGATGCCGGAAGGACATTTCAAGGGCGCCAGGGTCGCTGTGCGGCTTCTGACCCCGACTGCTTGACCCGCACCGGAACGACCGGGACTGGTCTGCACCGGGACTGGGCTGCAACGTGCCCGGGCGCCTACAATGGTCGCTCCCCGCAGGTCGGGCCCATACCGCTCGGATCGATCGATTCGGGCAGCCCCGGCTGGATCGGATGCGCGAATTGTCCCCCGAACGCGCGTGTTCCGATATCGCCCACCCGGCCATTCCCCGCCCCAACCACCCGCCCAAACCACCCAACGCCAACGCGATTTGCAAACCTGGTCGCTGTCGGCGTCCGTCACGACGGATCGTCGACAACAAGGCCCCTCAACACGAAGACCTTCGACCAGTTCGTTGACCGCCTGTGGCCTTTTGCCATCTTCGACGGCTCCCCCATCGCGACGTGACGCAGTTGGGTGCCGGCACTGTACCTTTCAACCGTAAGAGATTTTTCATGAAACGCCTGGCAATCATCCTGCTGACTTGTGCCGCCGTTGCGGCCGCGACGCTGCAGCCGGCCGAAGCGGAACCTTCGCTGACGATCGGATCCAAGGCTCCGGCGCTGGACATCGAACATTGGGTCCAGGACGGCAACGGCAAGTTCCAGCCGGTGACCGATTTCGATTCCGGAACCGTGTACGTGGTCGAGTTCTGGGCAACGTGGTGCGGACCGTGCATCTCCTCAATGCCTCACTTGGCCCAACTGCAAAACGAGTATCGCGACCGCGGCGTCCGTATCGTCAGCGTGTCGGACGAATCGCTTGACGAAGTTGAAGCGTTGCTGAAGAAGCCGTACCCGCAAAAGGAAGAGTCGTTTGCCGACGTGACGTCCGCCTATTCTCTGACGACGGATCCGGACGGGTCGACGCATCGCGATTACATGCAAGCGGCCGAGCAGCGTGGCATCCCCACGTCCTTCGTTGTCGGCAAGACCGGATTGGTCGAGTGGATCGGTCACCCGATGAAATTGGACGAACCGTTGGCAGCCGTCGTCGACGGAACCTGGGACCGCGAAGCGTTCAAGCAGGAAATGGAGCGCGAACGTCAATTCGAAGAAGCCGTGCAACAGTTCGGTCGCTTGGCCAACCAGGGCATGTTCGAGGAAGCCGCCAAGTTGTTGAACGATCAAATCGAATCGACCGAATCGGAAGAATACAAGGAGCAGTGGATGATGCTTCGGCACCGTTTCCGTTTGATGACCGGACAGGCCGACCAAGAAACCTTCGATTACTACCTGGAAGACCTGAAGAAGCGTCAGGGGACTCCTTACGCCGTCGGACAGTTCGGCATGATGCTGTTCGCCGCTTCTCAGAATGGTGGCGAGGTCGGCCCGTTGGCGAAGGAAACGATCACCGCCTTGGAAAGCGAGGTCGAGGGAGCGGAGAAGGAATTGCAACCGCTGCTGTACAACGCGTTGGCCCAGTTGCACGTGATTGAAGATCAGTTGGACCAAGCCATCGCCGCCCAAGAGAAGGCGATCGAAGTCGCCGACGACCGGCAAAAGAAACGACTGATGCCATTCTTGGAGGAGTTGAAAGCGGCCGCGGAAGAGCAGTCCGCGGGAACCGAGTCTCCGGCCGGCAAAGAGTGATCCGTTGCCGGAAGACTTGAATGATCCCGGTTCCCATGGAACGTGGACCGATTGGATGCAGTTGGTCCGCCTGCCCACGGTGTTCACGGTGCTGGCCGATGTCGGCGCCGCGTTCCTGTTGGTTGCCGGTGGACCGGTCCCACCGGCCCGTTTCGTCTTGATCGTGTTGGCCGGCGTGTCGCTGTACTGGGCGGGCATGATCCTGAACGACGTGTTCGACCTGGAGCAGGACAAAGCCGAGCGGTCCACGCGGCCGCTCGCCGCCGGACGCATCTCCCCGGCCACCGCCGCCCGGGCCGGTTGGGGCTTGTTGGTACTGGGCGTCGTGCTGGCGGCAGTCTCCGGCTACGTGCCGGCCGTGGGTGCGCCATCGACGTGGCTACCCGGCGGCATCGCGGCTTCGTTGGCGGCGTTGATCGTCGCTTATGACGGTCCGCTGAAACCCACCCCGATCGCTCCGTTGGCGATGGGCGGCTGTCGCATGTTGAGTTTCTTGCTGGGGGCCGCCCCGATGCTCGGCCTGGTGGACGGTGTTCCGGTGATCCCGCGCTACTTGCTGGGAATTGCCATCGGGTTTGGCGTGTACGTCATGGGGATCACGACGCTGGCGCGCGACGAAGCGACCGGTGGGCACCTGATCAATTTACGAACCGGGTTTGTGGTGATGATCATTGGTGTCGTCCTGCTAGCGTTCGCTCCGGGGTTGTCAACATTTGACGAACGAGCCGGCTGGGCATTCACCGTTGGAGAGCGATTCGTGCTGCTGATCGGGCTGATCGCGATGCCCGTGATGGTGCGAGCCCTGCGGGTGCAGCTGAACCCGGACCCGGCCGCGATCGGGAACACGATCCGCGCCGCGTTGATGACCATCATCCCGCTGGCCGCCGCGTTCGCGATGTTGGGCGCCGGGCCGTTTTGGGCGATGGTCGTGTTCGCCTTGGTGATCCCGGCCCTGGGGCTGTCGGCGCGACTGCGCGTGACGTAGCTCGTGACACGGGATTCCGGGCTGCTGCCATGTAGCGGCCGCCGGCTGGTTAGAATTGATGAGCCGAAGCCTCGGGTCCCGACAGGACGCTTTGCCGATGCGTTGACCCGACGCGAGCGCGTACGGCTTGAGGATTTCAGCCAGAGCCTATCTGGACAGCACCACTTTCAATCAATCACACCGTGATTTGCGGTGCAATGAGCGGCGAGGCGCTCGCCGCCGGTTGATGCAAGAAGACCGCGGCTAGCGCCACGCGGCTGACGCACCGTGGCACTGTCCAGCTAGGGGTTCCACGCCAGCGGGACAGCGATGACACCGGGATTCCATTGCAGCAGCTTACTTTTCCACGATCCGCCAACGCTGATCGAAAAGCTTTCCCAGCTGGGGTTTGGGGCGGTCGCCATCCGGCCGCAGCGGGCGGTTTGGGATCTGCGGGCACCCTGGTTCGAAGGCGTCTGCGACGAGATCGCCGCAGCGGCCCAGCAGCACCAGGTCGCGATCGTGATCGATCTGGATGCGCCGTACTACGATGATCCCGAACGGTCCGATCCTTTTTCGCTGGCCAGCGAGGACCCGGAGGAATCGGAACGGGCGCGGGCCCAGCTTGCCGATTGGATCGGGCGATCGGCCGACTTGTCACCGCGGGCGATCACCTTTTCCACCGGACGGGTGACTCGGGGTGACCGTTCGGCCGGGATGAAATCAAGTTTGACGCGGGACCACGCGGCGTTGGACCACGGCGGCGAACGGACGCTGGAGCAACTGGCCGAGGCCATCGGCAATCTGTCACGGCTTGCCGAATCCACGGGGACCCGGCTGGCACTCCGTCCGGTCGCCGAACATGCGATCGCGACGGTCGCACATTTCGAACGCTTCGAGCAGTGGCTGGGAACCTCGCCGCCGCTGGGGCTGGCGGCCGACGTCGGCGAAATGCTGCTCGGCGGGGAATTCCCGATCGGCGGGCGGTTGGCGCGGCTGCCCCACCGGCTGACCTGCGTCTACCTGTGCGAACCGGATCCGGACCACGGCTGCGACCAACGCTTCGGTTGCGGAGACATGGATTTAGGCCGGGTGTGGGACGTGATGACACAGAGCGGGTTTGAGGGCCCCGGGATTTTCCGGGCTTGCGGCCATTCCTGGGTCGGACTGGAACTGGCCCGGCAGGCGATCGGTCTGGTCAGGACGCACGGCGGCCGCGGCGGATAGGACGGGGGGATCGGGGTGCGACTCAGACGCGGCGGCGGGCCTCCCGGAAGCCGCCCAAATCGCGTGAAACACGAAAAAAACGTTTCACGAATGCAATTCTTCTGGACCACCCGGGTAGGACACTCCTATCATTCAATTGTCGCATGTCGGGCTGAGAAAAGACGAAGATGATGGACTTGCTGAGTGATCCGACCGTAAAGGCTGGTCTTGCACTGCTGATTGTAATCGTCCTGGCTGCAGCGGCATTTTTTCTCGTGGCAAGGTTGCGCGACTACACCGCCCAAGACTGGGATACCTCCGACGACCGCCTCTCAAACTTCGAAGAAATGCGTTTGAAAGGTGACATCAGCGAGGAGGAATTCCGAACAATACAGGCAGCAACCCGAGCGAGCGACCCGAAGGAAGCAACGCAACCGGGGACGGATTCCGACACCGAATCTGACTCCCATCGCTGAGCACCCCATTCCTTCAGACCACCTCCATTGATTCACTGACGAATCAATTGATCGACCGCCCGGATGCGAAACCTTCCGCAGTTGGCCCTCCCAATATCTACTGGGCAATCGGCTTCGGAATTCCCATCACCCACTAGTTTTACCGACCAGGGCCCAGGCATCCGTTAAGGACGACTCTTTCAAATCACCTCCCGCTCGGAAGCTGATCCCGGACTTCGTGTCCCGTATCTTCTTCCCAGCACTGACGCGAAAGAGATGCTTGAGCTGTGGGCCGAACCGTTTGAAGCATTCAACGGCCCGTCCCAATCGATGGCTGGATGCGTTTGCGGCGTGAACAGACCTCCCGTCTGTCCGACGCGACGTGGTCATTCGATTTGACGAGTCACGATTGCCCATAAGGAGTCGTATATGCCCGTCAAGGATAACAACAGCACCACTCGCGGTAGCTCGTCGAACAAGAAGAACGCGTTTTGTTCGTTCTGTCGAAAGAGCTATCGTGACGTCGGTCCGTTGGTCGAAGGCCCCGGCGATGTCTACATCTGCGCCGAGTGCATCGACCTGTGCCAATCCATCCTGGAACAGGAGGAACGGCGCCGGGGACCGACCAAGCAGTTGTTCAGTGAAATCCCGGCACCACGCAAGATTGTCGAGCACCTGGACCAGTACGTGATCGGTCAGAACGCGGCCAAACGCGTGTTGGCCGTGGCCGTTCACAACCACTACAAGCGATTGACCAGTGAATGGCAGGGTGGCTGCGATGTTGAGATCGAAAAGAGCAACATCCTGTTGGTCGGCCCGACCGGAAGCGGGAAAACGTTGCTGGCCCGTTCGCTCGCCCGCATGTTGGACGTGCCCTTCGCCATCGGTGACGCAACCACGTTGACCGAAGCCGGCTACGTCGGCGAAGACGTCGAGAACCTGCTTTTGAAACTGCTTCACGCCGCCGACTTTGACGTCGAAGCGGCGCAACGCGGGATTCTGTACATCGACGAAGTGGACAAGATCGGCAAGACCGGCGGCAACGTCTCGATCACCCGCGACGTCTCCGGCGAAGGCGTTCAGCAAAGCCTGTTGAAGATGCTTGAAGGCACCGTCGCGAACGTGCCGCCGCAGGGAGGGCGGAAGCATCCCGAACAGCAGTACATCCAGTTGGATACCAGTAACATCCTGTTCATCGTGGGCGGAACGTTTGTCGGCATCGAAGACATCATCCGCAAACGACTGGGCCACAAGACGCTGGGCTTCGGCAACGGCACCAGCCAGCTGAACGAACAGACCCGCGCCGAACTGGTCTCGGAAATCCAGGTCGAAGATGTGATGCAGTTCGGCCTGATCCCGGAGCTGGTCGGACGCTTGCCGGTGGTCAGCTACCTGCAGGAACTGGACGAAGAAGGTCTGGTTCGTGTTTTGAAGGAACCCAAGAACGCCTTGACCCGACAATTCCAAGCGCTGTTCCAAATGGAGAACTGCGAACTGGAATTTACCGATCAGGCGTTGCACCAGATCGCCCGCCGTGCCCTCGAAAAAGGCGTCGGAGCCCGTGGGTTGCGGGGCATTCTGGAAGAGGTGATGTTGGACATCATGTACGAGCTGCCCGAACAAGAAGAGGGCAAGGTCTACACGATTGACGAGAACGTGGTCGCGGGAACCCAAAAGCTGTTTCAGATGCCCACCACGAAGAGCGCTTGACGGTTACCACGCTTCTCAATCCGACTCACTCCAAAACGCCGATGGTCCCCCCGACTTCGGCGTTTTTTATTGCGCCGGGACCGCCTTCGGTCCTCGCAGCTCCAGCGGGAAACGTGCCGTCAGGACGCGGCAGGTACTTGGTGAAGAATGGGTGTTCGCCCAAGAATTCCCCATCGCGGGCACAACGATTGCTTCCCAATCCGAAAGCTCCGAGAGCGCCCGTTGCCGCTCTCCTCCGCGATTTGTCCTTCCCCGTTCCAGGAGATTCCCCCGTGTCTTCCACCATGATTCCCCGCAGATTCATTTCCTTCGGTCTAGCGTTTCTGCTCGCTCTTGCCTCACCGGGACTGCTATCGGCTCAGGACGATCAGCCAAAAGCGAATCAGAAAGACCAAGACCAGAAGTCGCAAGAAAACCAACCGACTGATCGATCTCCGACCAACGAGGAGGGGTCAGCCGACAAAGACGAAGGGAAGCAGAAAGAAGAGGTTCGCGAGCTGGAGATTTTTGAACTTCAACATCGCACGCCCCGTGAAATCCAACAGCTGATCACGATCTTCAGCACCCCCACGACGAACCCGGGACTGGGTGGGGTGTCCGCGATCCGGGATCGCCGTCGTGAACAACCCACCATCTCCGTCGACAACCAGAACGGTCTGTTGTTTGTTCGCGGATTGGAACCGGATCTGAAGCGGATTCGGAACATCATCGACGCCGTCGACGTGGATTCGGAGAAAATGGAACGTCAGAAGATTGAGGACCTCCGGGTCATCCCGCTGAGCGGGCAACAATCCAGAGAGATCCACCGGGTCCTCAGCGAGCTCCAATTGCAACACCAAATGCTGACCTGGGAAGGCGGACAAACGTTGCTCGTGTTCCATCAGCAATCCGACCGCGCGCAAGCGATGTTCCAGCAAGCCGAAAAGGTGATCGACAAGATGCTGGAAAAAGGCGAGGAACAACAGCAAGCGACGCAAAGCGGGGCAGAGAACCAGAACGGTTCACAGGACAATTCTTCCGGTGGCAACCCGTCCGCCGGAAGTAACGAGCAGGCGTCCAACTAAGCGACATTCTGCAACGCGTCGCGGAAACGGGGACGGGGGTCAATAGCCGGAACGGCCCTGCGCTGCGGGTGCTTGGCACTATTCACCCCCGTCCCCTTTTCCTTCCTCCGGAAGCAACGTCACCCAATCCAGCGGCGCAACCATTTCTCAAGGATCAACAGATTCCACAACCGATACCCGTGGTTGTGGCGGCTCTGCTCGTGCTGACCGACCAGACGTTCCACCATCTCGCGACGGAAGTAGGGTGCGATGCGGGCGTTGTCGCTCAGCAGCGTGTCATGCACCATGGGTTTCAGCTCCGTCCGGAACCAAGTCCCAATCGGGATCCCGAATCCCATTTTCTTTCGCGTGAAGATTGAACGTGGGATCAGGTCCCCGAACGTGTCCTCGAGCAACAGCTTGCCACGACGGCCGCGAAACTTCAGCGAGACGGGCAGCGAAGCGGCGAATTCCACGACGCGATGGTCCAGCATCGGCTGTCGAACCTCCAGCGAATGCGCCATCGAGGCGATGTCGACTTTGGTGCACAGATCACAAGGCAAGTAGGACAGCAAATCGGCGATCGACGCGCGGGTGACCACGTCCCGCCCCTTACTTCGCCGCCAGGCGGCATCCAGGAAATCGAACGGATCGTCTCCCGGCAGACTTTCGACGAACTCATCGGTGTACAAGTCGGCCCGCATCGACTCCGGGAAGATCTGCAGCCAATTCAGGTACCGGCGTGCGGTGGGCTGGCCGATCGCTTCCAAAAACCGTTTGCCACGCCGCATCAGCGAATTGCGTTTGTCGCTGTCAGGCAATCGTTGCACCAGGCCGATGCCGGGTAGCTGATGAACCGGAAACATCTTCTGCAATCGCCGGCTGAGCCACAGGGCGCGGTATCGGTCGTACCCGGCGAACAGCTCATCCCCGCCGTCACCCGAGAGCGCGACGGTGACTTCCCGTCGCGTCAGCTCCGAAAGGTACCAGGTTGGCACGGCGGAAGAATCACCGAACGGCTCGTCGTAATGCCAGACAAGCTTGTCGATGACGTCGACCCCGCTGGGTCGCACCTCGAAGCGTTGGTGATCGGTCCCCAGAAATTCCGCAACTTCGGCGGCGTAGCCGGTTTCATCAAAATCGGCGACCGGGAAACCGATGCTGAACGTCCGCACGGGACTGTCGCGTTGGCCTTGGGCGATGGCCGTGATCAGCGAAGAATCGATTCCGCCGGAAAGAAACGAACCCAGCGGCACGTCGCTTTGCAATCGCAGCCGCACCGAATCGGTCAGCAGTTCGCGCAGCCGTTCGGTGGCCTGAGCACGCGTTGCCGCGACTTCCACCGTGGGGTCAAAGTCCCAGTACCGCTGAACTTGCAACCGTCCTTTCTCGAACACCGCGAAGTGACCGGGCGGCAACTTTCGGACGCCCTTCCAGATCGTGCCGGGATGCGGGATGTATTGGTAGGTTAGGAATTCGTCGATTGCGCCGGGGTCAATCTCATTGCACACGCCGGGGACCGCCGCGATGGCCTTGAGTTCACTGCCGAACACCAACCGGTCACCGACCACGGCGTAGTACAGCGGTTTCTGCCCGATTCGGTCACGAGCCAATACCAATCGATTGCGGCGTGCGTCCCAGACCGCAATCGCGAACATCCCATTGAGTTCGCGGAAGCAATCGGTTCCCAGGTCTTCGTAAAGGTGCACGATGGTTTCGCCATCGCCCTCGGAGGCGAACGTGTGCCCGCTGCCCTGAAGCCGTCGTCGCAACGTGCGGTAATTGTAGATCTCGCCGTTGAAGACCATCCGGACCGAACCGTCCTCGCTGGACATCGGCTGGGCGGCGCCTTCCAAGTCGATGATCGACAGGCGGCGAAACCCCAACGCCACGCCGTAACGGCGACCTTGCCCGTCGACGTGATCCAATTTGATCCAGTGGCCTTGATCATCGGGTCCGCGATGCAGGAGCGCATCGGTCATCTTTCCCAAGGTTTCCCGGTCGACGGCCTGCGTCTCCGATTGCCAAACGGCTCCCGTGATTCCACACATCTGGCCGGCTCAGCCCTGATCCAGCTGCGGCACAAAACTGGTGATCGCATCGATCAGTTCGCGCATCGTCTGGTATCGCTTGGAAGGATCTTTTTGGATCGCCCGCATGACGACCTTGTCGGCTGCCGGTGGGATGCCGCGGTCCGGTGATTTCTCACTCGGCGGCGGGACATCCGCATGAATGATGTTGCGGAACGTTTCATCGATGTTAGCGCCCCGAAACGGTTCGCGAATCGCCAATAATTCGTACAGACAAACGCCGGCGCTAAAGATGTCGCTCCGCTCGTCGATGCTGCGCACCCCCTGGATTTGTTCGGGAGACATGTACAGCGGTGTGCCGGGACGCTGGCCGCCCCCGGTCAACGTCTGCAACTGTTCTTCCTCGGCCTTTCTCAAGCGAGTGGCATCGTATCGGGTGATGGTTTGATCATCCATCGAACCCCAGACCTTCGCCGTTCCCCAATCGAGCAAGTACACTTCGCCGAAATTGCCCAGCCAAATGTTCTCCGGCTTGACGTCGCGGTGGATCACCCCGCGGGCGTGCGCGTAGGCGAGCGCTTTGCAGGCGTCGGCCAGCGCGTCGACCCGCCGCGCCGCTGGAAACGCCTGGGCAATGTCTCGATTGCCCCGCGCAATCTGCTTGAGAACTTCAAACAGGTTCTCCCCGGAAATCCGTTTCATCACAAAGTAGACACCGTGCACCAGGTCGTTGCCGATGTCGTAGACCGGCACGGTATTGGGATGCTGCAACTGCGCCGTCACCCGAGCCTCCCGCAACAGTCGGCGGCGGTCATTGGGCACGCCGCGGTTTTCCACGTGCAGCATCTTGATCGCCACCGTCCGGCCGGTGACGGGATCAAATCCGGCTTTCAAGACGCCGTTTCCGCCCCGCGCGATCTCACGGAGTCCGCTGTAACGTCCAATTCCCGGGGCAACCTTGCGGGGCAGATCCGGGTCCGTGCCGGACAGGATGATGGTCGGTTCTTGTTGCATCTCAAAGGCCGTTGGGGGCAGAGGTCTCGCCCATTGTAGCGCTGATTGACACGTCGGTCAGCCGTGCTGGAATTCCAAAAGCTGCTGCTGCGCCACCACCCAAACTCGCTCCCGGGGGCGAGGACGGATCACGTGGGTGCCGGTAAACGCTCCCATGGCCGGGAGCGTCAAACAGCCCCCGGAGTACCAGAAACAGGGCATTCGCCCCAGCGAGTCGTTGCCGCTTTGCAGGCGCACCGACGGATGGACGTGTCCGGCCAGCGCCAAACGCGCCGGCGGCGGAGGCTCTCCGGGATGGTGCTGCAGCCGCAAGGGACCCCTGCGGAATCCCTCCTCGACCACCCGCATCCGCCAACTTTGCGGCCAGGACCGGATCGACGCATCATGATTGCCCCGCACCAGGATCAATTCGATGTCGGCGTGGGCGGCCCGAAAGCCGGTCATCGCCTCGTGCAGGGCCGCGTCAACGGAACAACGGGCATGGACCATATCACCCAGCACGACCAACGTTTCGGCGGCCGTCTGCTCGATCAGGGTGGTGATCCGTCCCAGGGTCGATTCGGTCGGCCCCCGCGGAACGGCGAACCCACGTTTGCGAAACGTCGCGTCCTTCCCCAAATGCAAATCGGCAACGAACAGCGTCCGGCGTGCTTTCCAAAACACGCCGCCGCCGGCAAGCAGTTGCAACGCCACCCCCCGCAACGTGACATCGCGGGCGGAATCCATCGGAGCGATCGAAGCATCATCCATGGCGTCGAGTATACGCTTGGCCGATCGGATCCCAAACCCTTGCAGGGAACAGCGTGACAGCCGATTCCGACCGCTTTAGCCACTGGCAGGTGACCGTCGCTGAATCCACCGCCTGGCGGCCGGGTGGCTACAGCACCGCCAACGGATCGCGTTTCGATTCCAACGTGCCACGCGTCACGCCGACACGGTTTGTCGCACGCAACCGTTTCCAAACCGTTTCCGGACTGACGGTCCCACACAGCAACTGGCGATACAGCGCGATCGTGGTAGCAACCTGGGCCGGCGACTCTTCCAGCATTTCCAAACGGAACCAGCGCACCCCGGCGCGCAACAGGCTTTCCGCCGTTTCCGCACCGCTTTGCGGCGTCGCGTTGTAGAGGGTGTTGCGACAGGCGACATCGGCTTGCAGCGGATGCTCGGCGCCGACACGGTCGCGCAACTGCACCACATGATCATCGCAGGGACGCCCGCAGTTGGTTTTGTTGGTGCCGGGCGACAGCACTGCGCAAAAGACGCAGTGCTCCATGTGGAACATCGGGATGTGCTGATGCAGCACCACCTCCAGCCATTCGGTCGGTAGTGATCCGACCAGATCGGCCAATTGGTCGCGGTTCAAGTCGTAGGAGGCGGTCAGCCGACGGACGCCCAGCGAACGGATCCACTGAGCGGAACGATGGTTGGCAACGTTCAATGAAAAATCGGCGATGACCTCCACGCCGGATTCCCGAAAGAACTCGATCGCGGCCAGGTTGCGGGCCAGGATGAAGTCGGGCCGGTGGCGTTTGAGCACGCGCAGCAAGCCCATCTCGCCGGGCTTTTGCATCCGCACCGTTGCGATGCCGAAGGCGCTGGAGGAAGGACGGACAAGTTCCGCGGCCTGGGCATACTGGCGGATGTCATGAAAGTCCGCGTAGATCAACTCGACACCGGCGTCGATCGCCGCGGCAACCTGATCCATCGTCCGACACAGCACGGACAACTGGGGTGGCTCGGAGCCGAGGTCCCGATCGGCCGGGCTTGCGATGGGTGCCAACAAGTGTTCCCCGGCGACGCGATCGACGCCCCTGGGCGGCGGCGACTGGATCTGCTGCATCAGTCCGTCAATCGCCTGGCGACGCAACGAGTTGATCAGGCTGGCCGGCACCATCGGTTCGTCTTCCAAGGTCAGCTGCAGGTGCCGCATCGCCAGCGACGTCGCCCCCAGCCGCGAGAGTTTCTCCGCCAACATGGCTTCCGTGGCCGGGTGCTGCCGCGCCCTTTCCAGCGGCCGGTCGGATTGGACCGAATAGCTGGGGCCGTTGACCAAGGCCGCGGTTAGCTGCAGGGGCTGATTCGTCACCGCCGTGACGGAGAAGTCCACTTCACGACGGGTCACCGCATCCGGACCGCTGAATGATTGTCGCAAACGTCGATTCAATCTGGGATCATCGTTCTTGAAAATCGACGCATCGGCGGTGATCACCTGCCAATCGATCTCACCGCGTCCGAAGCCGATCCAGACCGGCTGTCCGGCGGCGACATGACGCAGTTTCTGACCGTCGACGCGGTGCAACGAATACACGCGCCCTCCCTGCATCGCCTGTTCGCTGCTGGCCGTCTCGGTCGATTCGATCGCCAGCCCATCGCCCAAAGCAAGCTCGACCTCCGTCCGCGTCAAGATTCGATCGCCATCGATTCGCTGCACTTGTCCCAAGTGGACGCCGCGTTTGGCGCTGTGCTTTCCCGGGACCAGCCGCTTGTGATCGTTTCCCTGCAACCAGCCCGGCGCGAACCCCCGCGAGAAAGACAACTCCATCTCCTGCTTGGCGGCGGCGTCGATTTCGACCACGCCCTGACGGACCGCCTGGTCGATGGCCCGCCGATAGTGCCCGGTCAGATTGGCCACGTACTCGGGTGTCTTCAGACGTCCTTCGATTTTTAACGACGCCACACCGGCGCGGGCCAATGCGACGATCGCACCATAGCCGGCCAGGTCTTGCGGGCTGAGCAGGTACCGCACGTCACCCAGATCTCGATCCTGGCCGTCGCAAACCAGTTCGTAGGGCAAGCGACAAGCCTGGGCACACTGACCCCGATTCGCACTGCGACCGCCCAACGACTCGCTGGTCAGGCACTGACCGGAGTAAGCGACGCACAGCGCCCCGTGAATGAACACCTCCAGCGGCATCTCCGTCGCCGCGGCGATCGATTCGATTTCGGCGACCGACAGTTCACGAGCGAGGACGACGCGTGAGAGCCCCAGGGCTGCCGCCACGGAGATCGTTTCGGCGCTCGTCAGACTCATCTGTGTGCTGGCGTGGATCTCGAGATCCGGACAGATCGCCCGGACCATTCGGGCGACGCCGAAATCTTGCACCAACACCGCGTCGACGCCGGCCTGGGCGATTCGCTCGATGACCGGAACCAGCCGCGGCATCTCCGAAGGGAACACCAGGGTGTTCATCGTCACGTATCCGCGGACGCCGCGCTCGCGCAGCAAACGCGTCAGGGCCTCCAGGTCGTCCAGGTGGAAATTCTTGGCCCGGTGGCGTGCGTTGAATCCACAATCGAGTCCAAAATAGATCGCGTCGGCACCGTTCTCGATCGCCGCCCGCGCGCATTCCCAGTCACCCGCGGGAGCGAGCAATTCGGGCGGGCGTGTCGTCAGAGGCGTCGTCTGGGGCGTCGGCGTGTCCATCGGAGCAAGTATGACGGTCGATGTCCGGCCTGCGTAGTGCTTGTTTGGCCCGGCGGATTGGAATCCTCGTTCCCGGGCTCCCGCCCGGGAACGCACTGGCGGCTGGCTCCGCCAGCTCCCGGTGGTGGCAGCACCATGACACCGACGTGGCGGGGCTCCCTGCGCGCGTTGTCGGCCCGCCGGCAGAGCCGGAAAAAGACAGCCGGTTCCAAGGCGGGAGCCTTGGAACCAGAGTGGCGATGCTCACCACGCGTTCCCGGGCTCCCGCCCGGGGACGCACTGGCCGCTGGCTCCGCCAGCGACCGCTCGGCAGCTCGTGCGGCTGGCTAAACGCGTCTATCGTATTCACTCCCACCGGTGATCCGGTTCCCGCCCATCCACGGCACCGCCTGCCCCGTTCACTGCGAATCCGGTTCCTATGAGCAAACAAATCTCCGATCAGTGGCTCGCGTGGCTGCTGCGACTGGTCGGATTCTCAGCCCTGTTCGCGTTCGTCGCCGCGCTGATGCCGGCTTGGTGCATTGTCGCAATCACCGACGAGCTTGATCTGGAGCCGTTTCCGGAGACCCCGTTGGCGTTTTATCTGGCACGTCATCTTTCGTTGTTGTACGGCTTTGTCGGCATCGCCTTGCTGTACCTGGCGTCCGATCTGCCACGCTATCGCCACTTGGTCGGATTCATCGCGATCGGGACGGTCGCGTTTGGCGTTCTGCAAGGTGTGATCGATTTCCAATCCGCCATGCCCACTTGGTGGACCGTCGGCGAATCGGTCAGCACAGTGGCCGGAGGATTGTTGATCGGGTGGCTGCACCGTACCTGTGAATAGACTGGGAACTGTCGATGGACTGGGGACCTGTCGATGGACCGGATCGCCGTCGGAGTCCCCGGCGGAAAGGTTCGGAGACGGGATCAATCAGCGAAACACGTACGACTGAATTCGATCGATCGCTTGCTGGATCTCATTCGTTGCCAGCAGCGGCGGGATGCGTGAAAGATAATCGGCGGGCAATCCGCGATCACGAAGAAAGACCACGACGCGTTCGTAGTCGCCGTCACGAAAGGCTTCCGCCCGTCGATAAAGCCGAACGCCCAGAATCCGATCGGCGATGGCGGTCACTTGCCGTTGCCAGACCGCGGGATCCGTTTCATCGTGGGGGATCGGTGTGCCGACGCCGCCGAAAACGTTGGTGGCCTCCAGCACCGACTGGCGCCAGGATCGACGCGTCGGTTCGGGCTGGTCGATTTCCATCAGCACCAGGTCCAAGATCTCATGAAAAACGGCGTCCACGGTGGCGTCAAACATCGCCGCCGGTGAATCGATTGTTTCGCGTCCGAACAGGGTGACGGTGACTTTGTCCAACAACCACAGTCGCTGCCCGACATCCCACTGATCAAACCAGGGCACTCCGTAGCGCCATGGTGCCGACGACTCACGCAATTGGCCGACGTGCGTGTCGACCATCATCCCGATCGCCCCGCGGACCAGATCGGCCTCGGCACCTTGCAAATTCCGCATCCCGTCGGTGGTCGGCCATGGCATCGGTTGGTACTCCGCAGCGACACAGTTTGCGGCGTCAACGGGCGTCCGCGTCCGCGATGACTGTCCCCGAGCTTCCGTGACGGTGACGTGACGGCAACAGGGATAGCGACGCCAGGATCACCAATGCGGGCATCGCCGGGGCACGCATCCGCAGGTTGCTCCAGTAAACCGCATGCACCGCCGTCAATGCGAGCACCAACGCCCACACGGCCCACCAGCGTGGCTGCAGCAGTGACCAGCGATGCCGCCAGGCCGCCCACAACATCAGCGCGTAAACGACCACGTAGAACCCGCCCACAGCCCAAACCGCGACTCTGGATCGGGACGCCACCCCGTGCGGAAAGGGGCTCCAAAGCCTCCCGACTCGGACCACCATGGACCAGCAAAACAAACCGGGGTGCCGCCGGATCGTCGCCACTGCCGCCTCGTACGCCAAGCGGTCGTCCTGGTGTTCGGTAATCGCCGGATCGATGATCGGCTTCCCCTTCCAGTTGCGTTGCCAAAAGGATTCCGTTCGAGGATCGCCTTCGTATCGATGGTCGTAGGCACGCAAGAAGGACGTAGCGTCCCAGGCGGTTCCGAATCGCCCCTGCTGTAGGTACTGATAAAACGATTCATTGTTGGCCAGCAACAAGGTGTAGCCGCCATGCGTGGTGGCCCAAACGGGATGCCCAACCGCACGCCAATTCCGAAACGTCCAGCCGCCCACCACAATCGCGACGATCGCTGCGGCGACCATGGCCGAGGTCAGGTCGCGGCGTCGGGCCCCGATCCACAGCATTGCCGCGCACACCAGCGCGGCCCAGACCAAGAAAGTGGGTCGACACAGGTAGGCCAACGCCATCAGCCCCCCCAGCGCTCCGGCCAACACCAGCCGCCGCGCGGGCCGCTCCGCGTCGATCCAACCTCCCCACGCCCACAAGACCGCAATCGAAAGTGTCGCCGCCAACGTTTCGGTCATGATCTCCGTCGACTGACGCACCAGAATGGGATCGAGAGCGATCAGGACCGCCGCCAAACCACCCGCCGCCGAGGCGTTGAAACGACTGGCCGGAGCCTGGATCGGCGATGCCATCCGGCGACCGGTCAAGAACACCAGGATTGATGTCAAAACAGCCAGCAACAGATGCAGGACCGTGATCGCCGTCCGGGCCGACCAGGGCACCGCCAGGCAAAACGCCAGCACGGCGGGATACAACGGCGGCCGGAACGCGGTCGGCTGCGGACGTCCCTCCGCGGACAACAGCCCGAAAACACCGTGGTCTGCAAGCGTTTGGGCAAGTCCAAGGTAGGCGTCTGGATCGGCGGTGAACCGATCCGCCGTGACCCACATGATGGAGACGCGTACCACCACCGTCACCGCCACGGCGAACAACAACCAACGGGAGGGCGATCGATCTGGCAACGAGTTTCCCTACAATTCGGCTTCGACAACTCCAACGCCTATCGTAGCCTGAGCGCCGCGACGTTGATATCCGGACGCCGTCGACGGCCTCCCGTTTCGCGACCGCCCCGATCCAACGACACCGATACCGACCTTCATGCAACATCTGGCCGAACTCGCGATCCGTTGGCGATGGTTGCTTGGCGTGGGTGGCATCCTGGCGCTGCTGGCGGCCTATCCCGCGGCGACCCGACTGCAAACCGACGAGAGCGTGGAGTCGTTGTTTGGCGACGACGACCCGACGCTGCAGCAGTACCGCCAAATGAAACAGTGGTTCGGAAAGGACCAGGTTCTGGTGTTGATGTACCGGGACGCCAATCTGGCCAGCGAAGAGGGGATGTCCCGCAGTCGCCGCCTGACCGAACGCGTCAAATCCCTCCGCGGGGTCAACGCCACGTTGTCGCCTTGGGTGCTCAACGAAGCCGCCGAAGGAATGAGCGCTTCCAAATTGCTTCCGTTCTCCCTGGGCGGCAAAGGCGACAAAAGCGACCTGCCAAAGTTGATGCGGCCGGAGGATCCGGTCGGCAGCGGGCTCAGCGAGATCTTTGCGGGCTACACGCATTCGCGCGACTACTCCCGTGGGGCCGTCGTGGCGATGGTCAGCGATCGCGCGGCCGCCGATGCGGTGGTGGAATTGAAAGAGGTGGCCCGTTGGTGGTCCGGCCAACCGGACGTCAGCGAGGTTTCGTTGGTCGGTGAACCGGTCTTGGTCGAACAAGCGTTCGCCCTGGTGCGGCGCGACGGCGCGCGGTTGGCCATCATCACGATCAGCCTGCTCTCGGTCGTCGTCCTGTTGTCGCTGTTCGACTATCGACTGGTGTTGATGATGGCCCTGCTGATCGGTTGGTCGGTCATCGTCACCAAAGCCACGATGTTCGCATTGGGAATCCCGCTGTCACTGATCGCCTCGATTCTGACGGCAATTGTCACCGTGGTCGCGGTCACGGCGGTGCTGCACTTGGGAGTCCGGTACCATCGCCGACGCGAACGGGGATTCACGCCGCGCGAGTCAACGTCCGAAGTGCTGCAGACGATGGCGGGGCCGATTTTTTGGACCTGCGCGACCGATGCCGCTGGTTTTGCGGCTCTTTGGTTCTCCGAAATTTTGCCGGTTCGGCAGTTCGGTTTGATGATCGCGTTGAGCGCCCTGTGCGTTTTCCTTTCGGTGCTGATGTTCACCCCGATGTGTTTGATGTTGCCCGAATGGCGGTGGTTCGACGGCGCAGCGAAAGTGCGACGCTGGCTGACCGGGCGTCTGCGCCGCGCCTGTCTGCTGATCGCGATGAAGTTCGTCCGTTACAAAGGCATCACGGTCGCCGTGTCGCTGCTGCTGGCGGCGGGCGCCGTCTTCGTGGTCAGCCGCAGCGAAACCGAAACCAGCTTCCTGAAAAACTTTCGCAAGGACAGCGACATCGTCATCGACTACGGCAATGTGGAAGAGAATCTGGGCGGGGCGGGTGTCTGGGATCTGGTTTTGGATGTTCCGGCAACGTTCTCCAACTCGTTCCTGACCGACGTGCGAACGCTGGAAGCGGACCTGATCGATCAGTTGGGCGGCCAGCGGGGATTGGCCAAGGCGATCAGCATCGCCGATGCCACCGCGGTCGTCGGCAAGTCCGGCCCGGGGAAATGGATGTCGGCACCGATCCGCATCGCCGCGATGCGGACGCGGCTGCCGACGTTCATCGACGCCTTGATTTCGAAACCGCTGCCCGAGGATCCCGAACATCGCAAACTGCGAATCATGTTGCGGAGCGCGGAGGGCCTGTCGGCGGACACCAAACGCAATTTGATTCAGGGCGTGGAACGGATCGCCGCCGAGCATGTCGCGAGGTGGCAGAACGAACTGGACGCGGTGACGCTGGCGCCGCCGATGGCAACCGGCTATTACGTGCTGATGACCCGCCTGGTCGACCAGTTGGTCGCCGACCAATGGCGTTGCTTCGCAGCGGCGGGGATCCTGATCTGGCTGCTGATGACGGCGGCCACCCGCAGCATGAGGTTGGCGACCGCGGCGTTGCTACCCAACTTGCTGCCGGCGTTTCTGGTTTTGGCAGCGGTTTCGCTTGGCGGAGCACGGATCAACATGGGGGCGGCGATGATCGCCGCCGTTTCGGTTGGACTGTCGATCGACGGTTCGGTGCACTTGCTTGCGACCTACCGCCGCCGACGGGCGCTGCGTCGCGGTAGCGGCCAGGCCGCGATCTCAGCGGCCGGCAACATCGGCGCCCCGGTGATGCTTGCCACCGTCGCCCTGGTGGCCGGATTCAGTGCGCTGTCGACCAGCGAGTTCATCCCAACGGCCACGTTCGGCACCCTGGTCGCCTGGACGCTGATCATCGGGACGGCGATCAACCTGAGCGTGCTGCCGGCGCTCGTCCGCTGGATCGACGATTCCACCCCGCCATCGTGACGGCCACCGGCGAGGGCTTGGTGGCGGCCAGGAACGTATCCCGCCGAGTCCTCCGACGATTCCGGCAACCATCGCTACCACGGCGGAGCGTCCCGCGTCCTACTGGGTCGCTTCGACATCCACCTCGTTTTCCAGGTCCTCGGCGAATTCCTGAATGTATTCCTTACCGGAGTACACCAGTGAGAACAGGACATAGACGACGGCGGCAACTGCCATCAGTCCCGTGAAGAACCAGTAGTAAGATGCCCCGGGCAGTTTGGACGTCCCGTCGGGATTGCTGATGATGGCGTTCACGCCGGCGGTGATGAAGTTGCCGAACGAGACCGACAACAGGTAGGCGCTCATCACAATGCTTTTGATCGAATTGGGCGCCTGCGTGTAGCTGAATTCCAGACAGGTGATCGACACCATCACCTCGGCGGCGGTCAACAAAACGTAAGCCAGGATTTGCCAGGAAATACTCGGGCGGCCGCCGTTCTGAATCGCCGTCTCGATCAGAGCGCTCACGGAAAAGGCCGCGACCGTGATGAACATCCCGATGCCGATCTTGCGCAGCGGAGTCAGCGGGAACACCTTGCTGATCGCCGGGTAAGCCACGTAACTGAACAGCGGCACCAATACCAGGATCAAGAACGGGTTGGCCGCCTGGATCTGACTGGACAGCAGTTCGACTCCCATCACCGTTCGATCCATGTTCTCGGCCTGCAAAACCCAGGCGCTGGCGGATTGATCGAACAGGCTCCAAAACACCGCGACGAGCAGATACAGGGGCGCCAAACGGAGCAGGGCGTTCAAACCTTCGCCGGTGAAGGCATCTCGGAACACCCCGGGGCCGCGCGGCGGAATGTGCACGAAAACGTTTCGCCCCGACCAGAACAAGAACGTGGCGATCGCCATCAAGATCCCGGGGACGCCGAAGGCGATGTGGGGCCCGAAACGATCCAGCAACCAGGGCGTCAGCAGCGTTGACGCGAACGCGCCCAGGTTGATGGCCACGTAAAACCATCCGAACACTTTGCCCAGCAGGTGGGAGTTGCGTTTGCCGAACTGGTCGCCGACGTGAGCCGAGACGCAGGGTTTGATGGCACCGGTTCCGAACGCGATCAGGCTCAATCCGATCGCCAGCCCCAGCCGAGATTCATCCAACGCCAGTGCCAAGTGGCCGAAACAGTACAGCACCGACAGCCACAGAATGGTCCTGTATTTCCCCAGCAGCCAGTCCGCCAGGAAGGCCCCAAGGATGGGCGTGAAGTACGCGACCATCACAAAGGTGTGCATCCAGAATTTCGCATCGCTTTCGCTCATCGTCGACAACTCGCCGTCGCTGCCCAGCAAGTACTGGGTCATGAAGACGATCAGGATCGCCCTCATCCCGTAGAAGCTGAATCGCTCGGCCGCCTCGTTGCCGACGATGTAGGGAATCCCCGGCGGCATCGTTTCGATCGGATACGGGGTCGTCTGCCAGCTCGGGCCGCCTTCCCCCGGGGTGGAACCGGAGGACATCTCGGACGTATCGTTGGGCGGGGTGTAGGGCACGGGATCTCGCCAGCGTCAAAAGGGATCGGACGGATTCGGACCAGGTCGTGGTGAAGGGCAGCACGCACCGGGCGGTGTTGGAAACGGAGGACAGCGTGCAGAAGAGGTGGTCCGGGACGGACCGCCTGCCCCCCCGACCTCCCGCGGGCCCTTCCGATTCGTTCTCCGGCACATCATTGCCGCAATGGCAAATCACGACAACGTTGATTCGGCATCAAGCCGCGGCCCCGACCAGTTTGACGTCCCGCCCGTCGTGGTAACAGGTGCGGTTGCGGCCCAAATCCTTGGCCAGGTACAGCGCCTCGTCGGCCCGACGGATCACCGGCCCGGAGGTCCGATCGTCCTCGGCTTCCCCCAGTCCGATACTGAATCGTACCTGCAGACGCTGACCGTGCGATTCGATCGGCATTCCCGAAACGTGTTCGCGGACGTCATCAAGATGCCGGGCGGCAAGCATCAGCGGCTGGTCCAGCAGCACCGCAAACTCTTCGCCGCCGTAGCGCGCAACGATCACGTCATCGCCCAGACGTTCCTCCAAGGCACGCGCCACGGTGGCCAACACGTCGTCGCCGATCGGATGACCAAACGAATCGTTGACCGACTTGAAATGATCGATGTCGATCAGCGCCACCGTCAGTGGCGAACCGCCGCGGGCGTGCGCCGCGAACCGACGCTCCAAGTGCTCGTCGAAGGCGCGGCGATTGAGCAGCCCCGTCAGCGGATCCGTTCGCGCCTCGGCCAGATACGATTCGATCTGCTGTCGCTGACGATTCAAATCCGTTTCGGCGGCAATCAATCCCAGCAGTTTCTCTTCGGTCAGCTGAAACTTCTCTTTGACTTGCTGCACCATCTCGGAGGTGGCAGCCGAGTCCGCGCCGGCGAACCGTTCGGTCAATTCACCCAGGGACCGTGACAGCGCGGTCGCCTGCTGACAGAACCCCTGGGACTGTTCGCCCCAAGATCGCAACAGTTCGGCAATGTGCTGTTCCCTAGCACTCTGAACCGGGTCAGGTTGCGGAGATCGGCGGCGGACCTGATCTTGCCAAAGCTGTTTGACGAACAGCCATTTCAAAGAGACGGCGATCGCGCTGAGGGAAACCAACGCAACGACAAACCACTGCGTCGAAGAAAGAGCCAAACACAGCATGCCGGGTCACCCGCCCGCAATCCGTAGCCCCGGGTGCCCGCTCAAGGCGTCGCTACCGGGGTGGATTTCTTCGTCCCGTCCGATCACCACCAGACCGCTCTCGGTCACCGTGAATCCGCGAGCCGCGTCGGCCACCGGGTCGAAACCGATTTCCGTCTCTGGAGGAATCTTGACTCCCTTGTCGACGATCACGCGCCGCAGCCGACTCCGACGCCCCACGTCGACGCGATCAAACAGGATGCTGTCTTCGACCGACGAATAGCTGTGGACGCGGACCCCGGGGCCAATGACGCTGCGGGAGACACTGCCGCCGCTGAGGATGGCGCCCTGGCAAACGATCGAATCGAAGGCCACGCCACGCCGCGACGAAACACCTTCGCTACCGAACACAAACTTGGGTGGCGGCAACATCGGTTGGTACGCCCGCACGGGCCACTGGTCGTCGTACAGATTCAATTGGGGATCGACACCGATCAGGTCCATGGTGGCTTCGTAGTAGGCATCGATCGTTCCCACATCGCGCCAGTAGGCATCCGTTTTGCGGTTCTCATCCAAGAACGGGTACGCGCACACGGTGTGCGTGTCGATGGCCCGGGGGATCACGTTCTTGCCAAAATCGTGGTCGCTGTGAACATCGGTCGCGTCGCTGCAAAGCTGTTCGTACAGAAACTTGGCGTTGAACACATAGATCCCCATCGAAGCCAGGCACACCTCGGGGTCGTCCGGCGTCGGAATCGGATCGGCCGGCTTCTCCTGAAACCCGATCACGCGATGGTCCAAATCGGTCTGCATGACGCCGAACTGACGGGCCTGGTCGACGCCCACGCGGAGCGCCCCGATCGTGATGTCGGCGCCGCGACGGCGATGAAACTCCACCATCGGGCCGTAGTTCATCTTGTAGATGTGGTCGCCGGCGAGCACGACAATGTTCTCAGGCTGCTCACGTTCGATCGCGTAGATGTTTTGGTACACGGCATCGGCCGTTCCGGTGTACCAGTTTCCCGCGATCCGCTGCTGCGGCGGGACGACATCGATGAACTCGCCCAGCTCGCGGCAAAAGTAATTGCGCCACGCCAGGTTGATGTGGCGGTCCAGCGACTGCGCCTTGTACTGGGTCAACAACAGCAATCGCTTCATGCCGCTGTTGAGACAGTTGCTGAGCACGAAGTCCACGATCCGGAACAAGCCACCAAAGGGAACCGCCGGCTTGGCCCGATCCCGCGTCAGTGGTTCCAATCGCGAACCCCGCCCCCCCGCCAAGATTACCGTCAACGTGTCACGCATCACTCATTCCATTCGGTTCTGCCTGCGTGCTATCGACCAACGCCTGGGCGGCCGGACGCGAGGATCGCGGTCGCGACGATAGCTGTCGGTTCAGCTTAACAAACTTGTCACTCGTTTTCGTCATCACGACGGATCCCGGGACAGCGCTTCCGGGTTTTTGATCAAATTGGCGTGTCGTTTGCTCGTGTACCGAGAGCCGGCGGTGATCGGATCACTTTTGGCTGACGACGCGAAAGACGCCACTGGCCGAGCGGCCAGCGAAGCCCAACCCGCTGCAAACGGACTGCAGAACTCTGCAGACCGGGACGAAGATTTCGAGAGCGAGGACTCCTAGAGCTGGACTTCGACGCAATACTTGGACCTGAAGGCATTGTGCTATGTCACTGTGGACGAGTCCTTGCGACAAGCCAGCGGGCGATCCGTGCCCGAGCTCCCTCGGCGTCAAGGCTGCGGGTCAGTGTTCCTGGGCCTCAGCACCCCGACGAACCCCTCGTCGGCTGCCCGAATTCTGCCTGGTCGTGCGTCAAACCGTAAAATCTTGATTGGCCGTGAAACTCGTTTGCCGGGAACTCCGGCGGGCAGGATTGCGGCTTCCCAGAGAAAAACCATGTTGTCCGGGGGCGGGGCTTTTGGCGATGATCGCCCGCCGCCGGACGCGCTGCCGGACGGTCCGCCACGTGGCTGAGACACCCCGGAAAGCATCAAGCAAGGCGGTGTCACTCCATGTGGCCGCTTTCCATTTCCAATTCCATCACGGAGCAGTACTGCGATGTCAAAGACCTGGAAACATATCAGCGGGGCCTTGGGAGCGATGATCCTGGGGTCGCTCGTCACCGGCGTGGTCCTGACGACCCCCGACTTCCTGCGTGACGACCCCAGCGCTCAAGAATCGGTCGGCAATGCTCCCGGGGCGGCCAACGCGCCGCTCCGCGGCCAGAACCTGACGGCCGCCAAGGACCTGTCGACGGCATTCCGCAACGTGGCGGAGTTGATGCGTCCCAGCGTGGTCAGCATCAACACGGTGCAGACGATCCAGGGTCGCCGCCTGCCCCAGGGCTTCGAAGAGCTGTTCGGGATGCCGCGAGGCATGCCGCAGCAACGCGAAGCGGCCGGGATGGGAAGCGGAGTGATCGTCCGCGAAGACGGCTACATCCTGACCAACAACCACGTCGTGGAAGCAGCCGACGAATTGGAGGTCGAATTCAGTGACGGCACCAAAGCCGAAGGCAAGATTATCGGGACCGATCCGCAAACCGACCTGGCCGTGATCAAGGTCGACCGCCAGAACCTGGCAGCGGTTCACCTGGGTAATTCCGACGCGATCCGAGTCGGCGACTGGGTCGTCGCCATCGGCAGCCCGTTCGGGTTGGACCAGACCGTGACGGCCGGGATTATCAGCGGAAAGAACCGCGTCCGCGGGATTGTCGGTGACGGGGCCGGGTTCGAAGACTTCTTGCAAACCGATGCGGCCATCAACCCGGGCAACTCCGGCGGCCCGTTGGTCGACCTGAACGGAGACCTGGTCGGCATCAACACGGCGATCATGTCGCGCAGCGGTTCAAGCGCCGGCATCGGTTTCGCCATCCCCGTCTCGCTGGCCGGACCCGTGCTGAAGTCCATCATCGAAAACGGAACCGTGCGACGCGGTTTCCTGGGCGCCAGCCTGGCACCGGTCAACCAAAAAACGATCGAAGCGTACGGACTGAAAGTCAACTCGGGCGTGATGATCGAGTCCGTCTTGGATGGCATGCCCGCCGCTCAAGCCGGCATCAAGGTCGGCGACGTGGTGACGTCGATTGACGGTCGGGCGGTCAAGACCAGCGCCCAAATGCGAAACTACGTCGCCAGCCGTCCGCCGGGCGCCACGCTGGTGATGGAAATCAATCGTGACGGTTCCGACGTCAGCCTGCGGGTCGACCTGAAAGAGCGAACGGAGGAGGTGATGGCCCAGTTCGGATCGGGAGAAATCCTGGGCGCCGAACTCGTCCCGGTCACGCCCACATCGGCCCAAAAGTACGGCTACCAAAACCTGGAAAGCGGGCTGATCGTCACCGGGATCAAGGACGACAGCGACGCCGAGCAAGCGGGGCTGATGGTCGGCGATGTGATCGAAGCCGCCGGCGGATTGGAACTCACCTCCGCCCGCCAGCTGGAAGCCGTGTTGGCGGAAGCCGAGCGGCAGAAACTGCCGGTGCGCGTCAGCATCCGCCGCGGAAACCAGCGAATGCTGATGGTCGTCCGCCAGTGAGCCGGCCGGCAGCGTGTGGAGGTGTCGCCCCCCCTCCTGGTTCCAAGGCTCCGCCTTGGAACCAGCTGCCCTGCCGGCTCCGCCGGCTGAATCCGCGGGCTTCCCGTCCCGTTGGACTTGAAATTTCGGTAGCCAACGGCCACACTCTCGCCCCTGCTAGAAATCCGATACGTGACCACCCGGGGAAAGCGTCTTTCCCGGGCGACGGATCACGTCGGCGGTGAAACCGGCATTCACGTCCTGTTGATGGACTTCGCCCCGGTTCACGGCCCAACCCCCTTTCAATCACGGCGATCTGTCTTCGCGCACGCGTCCTCCGCTATTGGCGGTGGCGGTCCGGGAATTCAGCGTCGGGACGGAGACTTTTATCGATGGCACGCTATACCGGTCCCAAAGCACGTGTGAACCGCCGCCTGGGCACCCTGATTTACGAAACCGCCGGTGCCGCTCGCGCCCTGGATCGCCGCAACACGCCGCCGGGCATGCACGTCCGCGGACGCCGCCCGAGCAACTACGGCCTGGCGTTGATGGAAAAGCAAAAAATCAAGCACTACTACGGGTTGGGTGAACGACAACTGCGTCGCTACTTCGACGCGGTTTCCCGCAAGGCCGGCAACACCGGGGAACTGTTGCTGCTGGCGTGCGAACGTCGTCTGGACAACGTGGTCCGCCGAACCGGATTCACCAAAACGCGGCCTCAGGCCCGCCAGGGAATCGCCCACGGCCACTTCATGGTCAACGGTGTGAAGGTCGACAAACCGAGCTACATGCTGCGACCGGGCGACATCGTCGAAGTTCGCAACCGCGAAAACCTGAAGAACCTGTACCGGGGTGTGATCGCCAACGCCGCGCCGGACGCATTGGATTGGGTGTCGTTCGACAGCGAAAACCTGAAGGCGACCATCTTGGGCTTGCCGGGACCCAGCGACATCAGCCTGCCGGTCGACGCCAACAGCGTGGTCGAATTCTTGTCGCGATAACGCGACAAGCCTGCCCCTTCCGGGGCTGCCTGGCTGCCGAACGCGGGGCCCACTGGCGGCCCGCGGGGACGCCGGTGGCGGACGCGGGGAAATCCCCTGCCGGATCCATTTGGCGTTTTGCCCCACGGGTTTGCGAATACAATCTGGCTTCCGCCGCGGACGCTTCGGCGTCCGTTGTTTTTTGGCATGTCGGGTGAGCCAGCGTGTTGAGCAGCCTGCGAGTTTCCTTTCTCCTGCCCACAGAACCTTTGATCCATGCATTGCCCTGTTGTTGTCTTGGGGGGTGGTCCGGGTGGCTACGCCGCCGCCTTCCTGGCCGCCGATGAAGGACTGGACGTCACGATCGTCGAAGCCGAGCCCCGCCTCGGTGGCACCTGCCTGCTGCGCGGCTGCATCCCCAGCAAAGCCCTGTTGCATGTCGCCAAGGTGATGCATGAGGTCGATGACCTGCGTTCCAACTGGGGCGTCGATTACCCGGGCCAGCCGAAGATTGACGTCGACAAAGTGCGGGCGCGAAAGGATCAGGTGATTGCCAACCTGACCGGCGGCTTGGGAAACCTGGCCAAACGACGCAATGTGACCGTGATCCAGGCGCGGGGCACGTTCGTCAATTCCACCACGCTACAGCTGGAAGGGGACGACCAGTCGATTCCCGAGGGCGGTCAGATCACGTTCGATCATTGCATCCTGGCCACCGGCAGCGTGCCGGCGATGCCGCCGGCCTTTGACATCCGTTCCGATCGAGTGATGGACAGCACCGGAGCGTTGGCACTGCAGGACATCCCCGAATCGATGCTGGTGGTCGGTGGCGGTTACATCGGTCTGGAGATGGGCAGCGTTTACGCCCAGCTGGGTTCCAAAGTTACGGTGGTCGAGTTGGCCGAAGGTCTGCTGCCCGGGGCCGACCGCGACCTGGTCAAACCGCTCGCCAAGCGGATCGACAAGCTGTGCGAAGGCCGGGTGATGACCAACACCAAGGTCGGCTCGCTGACGGAAGTCGGTGACAAGATCGAAGTCACTTTCGAGGGCCCGGGACACTTCGGTCACGAGCAATTCGATCGCGTCTTGATCAGCATCGGTCGACGCCCCGTCACCCGAAACCTGGGCTTGGAAAACACGGCCGTCGTGGTCAACGAACGGGGCTTCGTCCAGTGCGACGCGCAACAGCGAACAGCCGATCCCCACATCCTGGCGATCGGCGACGTCGCCGGGGACCCGATGCTGGCGCACAAGGCCACGCACGAAGGTCGCGTGGCGGCGGAAGTCCTGGCCGGCAAACCCGCCAGCTTTGACAAGGTGGCGATCCCCGCGGTGGTGTTCACCGACCCGGAAATCGCCTGGGCCGGTTTGACCGAAACCGAGGCCAAGCGGGACGGCCGCAAGGTCGACGTGGAAGTCTACCCGTGGGCCGCCAGCGGGCGTGCCCAGGCACTTGGGATCACCGAAGGTTTGACCAAGTGGCTGGTCGATCCCGAATCGGGACGCGTCGTCGGCTGCGGCATCGTCGGTTCGGGTGCCGGAGAATTGATTGCCGAAGCGGTCCTGGCGATCGAAATGGGCTGCGAAGTTCATGACGTGACCGAGAGCGTCCACCCGCACCCGACGCTCAGCGAAACGCTGATGAACGCCGGTGAAGTTCACTTCGGAACTGCGACCGAAATCTACAAACCCAAACGCAAGCCGGCACCGGTGGGCTGAACCATCGGTGGGCACCCCATGAGCAAACGCGTCTACATCAAAACGGTCGGCTGCCAGATGAACGTTCTGGACAGCGAGATGGTGATCGCGGACCTGAAGCGACACGGGTACACCGTTGTCGCATCCGCCAAAGACGCCGACTGCGTTTTGTACAACACCTGCAGCATTCGCGAGAACGCCGAGGAGAAGGTCTACAGCGCGCTGGGCAAACTGCGTGAAGCCAAACAACGGGATCCGGAGAAGCTGATCGGTGTGATGGGTTGCATGGCCCAAAAGGACCAAGAGATCATTTTTAAACGGGCACCCTACGTGGACATGGTCGTGGGCCCCGGACAGCTGCACACGATTCCTGAATTGCTCAGCCGCGTTCGCGACGGGCAGGGACGTCAGATGGCCGTGTCGCTGGGCCGCAAGGATGACAAACAGGCCGTGGTGGCTCGCAGCCACGAAACCTTCGACCCGCTCCGTGACCCCTCGATGCGGCCCACGCCGTTTCAGGCTTACCTGCGAATCCAAATCGGTTGCGACAAGTTCTGCACCTACTGTGTCGTCCCCAACACCCGCGGACCGGAACAGGGGCGTCCACCGGCGCAGATCCTCTCAGAAGCCCGCGTGTTGGCCGAGCAGGGTTGTCGTGAGATCACGTTGCTGGGCCAGACGGTCAACAGCTATCGATACGCCACCGACGGCGAAGACACCGACCTGGCGGGCCTGCTGGAATCGCTGCACGAGGTCGACGGGATCGAACGCATCAAGTTCGTGACCAACTATCCCAAGGACATGACGGAGCGTTTACTTGTCACGGTGCGGGACCTTCCCAAGGTGTCGCCGTACCTGCACGTGCCGGCCCAAAGCGGAAGTGACGAGGTCCTCAAGCGGATGAAGCGCGGCTACACCGTGTCGGACTACCTGGCCATGATCGAACGGATCGAACGGATCCTGCCGGAAGCGGCGATCAGCAGTGACTTCATCGTCGGATTTTGCGGCGAGACAGAACAGGACTTCCAACAATCCATTGATCTGGTGCGTCGCTGTCGGTTCAAAAACAGCTTCATCTTTCAATACAGCGTCCGACCTGGAACCAAGGCGTCCGAACGACTGGTCGACGATGTCCCCAGGGAAGTCAAGGCGGATCGCAATCACCGGCTGCTGGAAGTGCAGAACGAAATCGCGAAAGAGGAAAACGCGAAGTTGCTTGGCCGAGAAGTCGAGGTGCTGGTCGAAGGCCCCAGCAAGAAGGCCCAAGATGCCGACTCGGATCAGGCCGTTGTGCAGATGACCGGCCGGACCCATTGCGACCGGATCGTGGTGTTCGATGGCAACCGACGCCAAGCCGGCCAGTTCTTGCAAGTGCACGTCGACGACGTCAGCAGCCACACGCTGATCGGGCGGGTGAAGACCGTGGAGGTGGTGTCCATCGGCTTATGACTTCCACGTCGCGGTGCCGACAACGGGCATCGCCCCTTTGACGGCCCGCTTCCCGGCCCGCCGCGCTGGCGGCGCCGGCAACGCCGCTTCGCCCCCGCGAGATCTGCTTCTCACGGTTGCGACAACTGCCCGGATTCGGATCGGCGGCGTCTTCCAGCGATCCTACGCTCACTCTTTTCCGCTTCTACGGATTCCCTGTGACTTCTTTCACCGAATCGGCTTCCGGACGCATCACCACCCAGATCCTCGACAACGGCATGGCCGTCCTGGTGCAGCCGATGCCCTGGCTACGCACCGCCGCCTTCACGCTGTCACTGCGCGCGGGCGTGGAAGACGAACCGTTGGAAAAGTCCGGCTTGGCTTCGATGGTTTGCGAGATGGTGCAGCGTGGCGCCGGCCACCATTCCAGCCGCGACCTGGTTGCCGCGCAAGACAACTTGGGCATGGACCGAAATTCCGGTGCCTCAACCGCCACGGTTTCGTTCGGCGCCGCGATGCCGGCCGAATCATTCGACCAGGCGTTGCGGCTGTATGCTGACATCGTCCGGCGACCGCACCTGCCAGCCGACCAACTCGGGGACGCGCGGTTGATGATGATGCAGGAACTGCGCGCGATCGAAGATGAACCGACGCAGCGGGTGATGCGACGCGTCAGGGAATTGCACTACGGCCCGCGACTGGGACGCGGCAATCAGGGCACAATGGACTCGCTGGCCGCGTTGTCCTCGCTGGACGTGCAGGAGTTCTACCGGGACCATTACCACGCCGGCGGATCGATCCTGACGGTGGCCGGACGCGTCGACGCGAAGGCCGTCATCGAGCAGATCGGAGAAGCGTTTGGCGATTGGAAATCAAACGCGGTTGAAGCACCACCAGAACCAGAGGGTGTGGCCACCTACGAACACCTGCCCGCCGACAGCAGCCAGACTCATATCGCGTTCGCGTTCCCCAACATCCCCTACGGTCACCCCGACTACTTCGCCATGCGAGCCGGAATCGGAATCCTGAGTGACGGAATGAGCAGTCGTCTGTTCGACCGGGTTCGGGAAAAGCGCGGCTTGTGCTACACGGTTTCGGCAAGTTGCCACTCGCTGAAAAACGCCGGCGGCGTCTTCGGCTACGCCGGGACCACACCGCAGCGAGCCCAAGAAACTCTGGACGTGACTCTTCAGGAGATCCAGAACCTGGCCGACGACTTGGAACAGAGCGAATTGGATCGCTGGAAAGTGCGGATCGAAAGCAGCCTGATCATGGAACAGGAATCCAGTTCCTCTCGCGCCGGTTCATTGGCCAGCGACTACTTCCAACTCGGACGCGCGATGCCGACCGAGGAGCTGAGCCGCATCATCGAGTCGCTGACGTTGGAACAGGTTCGTGACTACTGGCGAACGCATCGACCCGGCCAATACCGAATCGTGACACTCGGCCCCCAGCCACTGACCGTCCCGATGGAAACATCCGCCACGTCCCGGTAAGAGTTGGCCTCAACCAGGCCGATCACCTGGTTGCACTGCCTGCTGCCGACGCCACTCAAGTCATTCGCCGAAGCCCCCGAAGACAGTCCCGATATCCCACCCAAGGCCCACTGACGGCGCGGGACCGGCTGACGCCCCATCCTTTCAACCATCCCCCGTGGCGATCAATCCGCCACCGCCAACATGCCCGAATTCAAACACGCCACGCTGCCCAGCGGACTGCGGATCGTCGCCGAAACCGATCCGCGAAGCTATTCGATGTCGCTGGGGTACTTTGTCCGCGCCGGATCACGCAACGAGTTGGATCCCCAATCGGGGCTCAGCCATTTCCTGGAACACATGATGTTCAAGGGCACCGCGCGGCGATCGGCTGAGGACGTCAATCGGGAATTGGATGAGTTGGGCGGACAATCCAACGCTTACACCACTGAGGAACAGACGGTGTACTACGCCACCGTGCTGCCCAAGTTCCAGGACCGGATTGTCGATCTGCTGACCGACATGATGACGCCCACACTGGATGAACAGGAATTCGAGACCGAACGTCAGGTGATCCTGGAAGAGATCGCCAAATATGAAGACCAGCCGCCCTTCGGCGCTTTCGAACGCGCCATGGAGATTCATTTCTCCCCACGCGGCCTGGGACGGCGCGTGCTGGGAACCAGCGAATCGATCGAAGCGATGACGGCCGATCGGATGCGGGACTATTTCCACACGCGCTACCGTCCCGAAAACATCGTGTTGGCCGCCTCGGGCAACGTGGACTTTGATGGCTTGGTGGCGATGGTGCAAACCGCGACCGAAGGCTGGTCGGGACGCCGCGCCGCTGAGTCCTTGGTGCCAGACGATCCCGATCAGCTGCCCGCGGGCATCGAGCTTGGGAATCGGCTGGCGATCGCGGATGCGATGCAGGCGTATTCGATCGAAATCGGAAACGGCCCGTCCTCTGAGGGCGATGAACGATACGCCGGCCGGCTACTGGCAACGATTCTGGGCGATGAGGGTGGCAGCCGATTCTTTTGGGACCTGATCGATACCGGACGGGCCGAGGTCGCCACTTGTTGGCCGCAGGAATTCAGCGATTGCGGTGCCTGGTTCACCTACCTGGTGTGTTCGCCCGGCGACCTGGAAAGCAACCGACGCTTTCTTCACGATTTGGTCGCCAACGTGGTCCGGAATGGTGTGACCGAAGAGGAGCTGCAACAAACGATCAACAAGATGACGGCTGGCTACATCATGCAAAGCGAACGCCCCAGCAGTCGGCTGTTCGGACTGGGGAATCGATACCTGATGTACGGTCAGTACTTGAGTCTGGACCAGACCCTGGAGAAGATCCGGGCAGTGGATCAAGCGGCGATTTCCGCCGTCGCAAAACGCTACCTGGCCGCCGAGCCGACAGAGATTCGCGCGCAGATGACTTCGCCGTGAATGAGTCTGTCAGAGACCGACGGCCCGACAGCGACGGGATCGTGAGAACCGGTAACGGAGCATCCATAGCTAAATGTCATGTGGATCGTTCAGTCTCTCTCCGGGCAATGGAATCTGCAGAACTGCAGACACTCGCAAATACCCTTCACCCTCCCGTCTTGGAGGTCGTGCAGTTTTCCGATCGAGGGAAAAGCGTGCTTTTCTGAAATTCACCCTCCCTCCGGGAGGGTCAAAGGCGAGGCACGAGCCTTTGGGGAGGGTGTGTTCGTGAACCCACTGAAATCAATCGGGCCGGACAACCCTCCCCGCGTCGTCGCAAGCTCCTCCGCGACCCTCCCGGAGGGAGGGTGATTCAAAGCTGCAGGACCTCCTTGCGGGGTCGGAGACGAGGAACGAGGCTCCGGGGAGGGCAGAATCGGAAGCGAATCCCAAGATCTCTCGACTCAGTGACCACCCTCCCCGCGTCGTCGCAAGCTCCTCCGCGACCCTCCCGGAGGGAGGGTAAAGCAGAGAACGCATGACGTCGATCGCTAGATGGGCTCCATGGAGCGGTCGGTCAGGCTGCACTTGATGGCCTGGACCGGCCTGCTACAGGTCCGCTGTCAACGTGCTCAACGCATCGGCTTGATCACGGACCAGATGGCGGGCGTGCCAGCCCGATTCTCGAGCCACAACGACGTCACCGTGGTGGGTGTCGCCGATCATCAGCACACGCGACCGGTCGGCGGCCGCCAGTCGTTCGGTTGCGGCGCCGTAGAACCGCGGATTGGGCTTGGACCATCCCAGATCGCTGCTGATCAGGATTTCGTCGACCTGGTCCGTCAATTGCATCCCCTCCAGGATTCGCCGTAGGCGGGCATCAAAGTTCGATGCGACGGCCAGCCGGTAGCCTTGCCGACGCAGCCGCTGCAATGTCGGAGCCACATCTGCAAAAACCTGCCAATGGTCCGGAACGGCGAAATACTCCCACAATTGATCAAACACATCCTCCAGCCGATGCTCCGGCAAGCCGAGCAACGCGTCACGGACGATTTGCTTCCACCGCTGACGTTCGTAGGCCGCATCGGTGGGGAGGTCGGCGCAAGCCCCCAGAAAGTGCTTCCCCATGGCCGACTTCAGATTCCGGCGGACCGCTTCCAACGGCACGTCCAGCCCCAGCCGACGGCCAGCGGCCTGGTACGCCACTGCGGGCTCGGGGTCCGGCGTCATCAAGGTGCCGGTGGAATCAAAAACAATCCAATCGTAAGGGCGCATCGAAGTACCATTAGCGACAGGACCCCTGGCCGAGCCCTGGACGCCTTGGGATGGTGTAGGCATGGATGATCAGACAACCGACACGAAACTGCCCGAGCGGATGACCGGCAGCGTGTCCCCCTACCGACCGCCGGTCGAGGTGTCCGAACCGCCGCCGGCGGCTGCGCCGGTGGAGGACGATTCTTCGGCCTGGGCGCCTCTCCGCAACCCCGTCTACCGGTCTTTTTGGATCGCGTCGCTGGTCTCCAATCTGGGGACGTGGATGCATGAGATCGGTGCGGGCTGGTTGATGACCGACTTGGACGCGTCGCCGCAGATGGTCTCCGCCGTCCGCACCGCCATGGCAACGCCGATCGTGTTGCTGGCAATCCCGGCCGGCGTGCTTGCCGACCGGGTCGATCGGCGACATCTGCTGTTGGGGACCCAGGCGATCTTGCTGTGCACCACGGCGACCCTGGCCGCATTGACGGCGGCCGGTTGGGTGACCAGCTGGCTGCTCCTGGCGCTGACCTTCTTGATCGGCCTGGGGCTGACCTTGCACGTCCCGACCTGGCAGGCTTCGATTCCGGAACTGGTCCCCAGGCGCCAACTGTCCCGCGCGATCGCCTTGGGCAGTGTCAGTTTCAACCTGGCCCGCGCGGTCGGACCGGCGGTGGCCGGGGCGCTGGTGGCCATCACCGGTTCCTGGATCGCATTCTCTTTCAACGCGGTTTCATTTGCCGGCGTGATCCTGGTCCTGCTGGGCTGGCGTCGCGACCGCAGCGAATCCACGCGGGGCTTGTCGTTTCATCGATCGATGTACCAGGGGCTACGATACGTGTACCGCACGCCGACGATGCGCAACACGCTGCTTCGCGTCGGACTGTTCGTGCTGCCGGCGAGTGCTCTGTGGGGGCTGCTGCCGCTGGTCGCCAAGGTTCGACTGCAATGGGGCGCTGACGGATTCGGAATCCTGGTCACGTGCGTGGGTGCCGGCGCGGTGTTGGCGGCACGTTTCTTGCCGGCCGTGCAGTCGCGGTTGGGCAGTGACCGCACCGTCTCCACCGCCATGCTCGTGTTTGCCACCGGACTGTACCTGATGGCTTCCTCGTCGCAGCGGCTGGTGGTGGCTGCGGCGGCGGTCGTCATGGGATGTGGCTGGATGATGACGCTGACGACGTTGAACACGTCGGCGCAGATCACCCTGCCAAGCCGGATGCGGGCCCGCGGGATGAGCTGCTACCTGACGGCGATGGCGCTTTCGATGTCGACCGGTTCGTTCTTGTGGGGATCGGTGGCCGAAGCGCTGAGTATCGGCCGGGCGCAAAAAATCGCGGCAATCACTTTGATGGTGACCGCCGCGATCGGATTGTGCTTTCGCATCAGCAACGGGACGCGGCAGGAATCACGCTCGCGTCCGTAATCCCGTTCGCGGCCACGCGGCTGAACACGGTCATGCCGGCGGCTACGCCAACATGTACCCCTCTTCGCCGTGGTCGGTGATGTCCAACCCGCGCTGTTCGTTCTCCGCGGGGACGCGCAGCCCGATCATCACATCGATGATCTTCAGCAGCACAAAGCTGCCCAGGCCGGCGAACAAGAACGTGACCAGCACCGCAACGATCTGCTTGATCAACAGTTCGGGGCTGCCCGATTCCACCAGCCCCAACTTCTGACCTTCGGCCACATCCCAGCAGGCACGCGTGGCAAAGACGCCGGTCAGAATCGCACCCAAGGTGCCCCCGACGCCGTGGACCCCGAAAGCGTCCAATGCGTCGTCGTAACGCAGCGAATGCTTCAGCTTGCTGCAGGCCCAATAGCAAACGACTCCGGCCAAGGCCCCCATCAACAGCGCAGGCATCGGTTGGACGAAGCCGGCCGCCGGTGTGATGCAAACGAGCCCGGCGACCGCGCCGCTGCTGGCGCCCAGAACGGTCGGCTTGCCCAACACGATCCATTCCGTCATCGCCCAGGCTACAGCCCCGGCGGCCGCCGAAAAGTGCGTGGTGGCGAACGCGCTGGCGGTCAAACCGTCAATCGCCAGCTCGCTGCCGGCGTTGAAGCCGAACCATCCGACCCACAGCATCGCCGCGCCCAGTGCGGTGTAGGTCAGGTTGTGCGGTTGCATCGGTTCACTGGGATACCCCATCCGCGGGCCGATCAGAATCGCCGCGATCAGTGCAGAGACACCGCTGCTGATGTGAACGACGGTGCCGCCGGCAAAGTCCAAGGCACCGGCCATCCCGCCGAACAACGCCTCCTCGCCGGCGAAGTACGACAACGGTCCCTCGGCCCACACCCAGTGACACAGCGGGCAGTAAATCAGCGTGCCCCACAGGATCGAATAGATCACCATCGCACTGAACTTCATCCGTTCGGCGAAGGCGCCGCAAATCAGTGCCGGCGTGATGATGAAGAACATGCCTTGGAACAGCATGTGGGTCAGCCGGGGCATGCTGCCCGCCATCGGTGTCACGGCCGTGTTGCGGGCGTCGTCCCATTCTCGGGCGACGCCGTTCATGAACGCGTAGTCCAGGTTGCCGATCCATCCGCCGGTGGAACCGAACGCTAATGAGTAGCCGTACAGGGACCACAGGACCGTCATCAGCCCCATCAGGAAGATGCACTGCATCATCACGCTGAGCACGTTTTTGCGTCGCACCAACCCGCCGTAAAACATCGCCAGTCCGGGCGCGGTCATGAACAGCACCAACGCACAACAAACCAACATCCAAGCGTTGTGGGCTCCCAGGGAGGTGTCGGCGATCTCGGCATCGGTCAGGCCCTCCACCGCCGCGACCGAAGCCGGGGGCGTCGCGTCGGCGGCCCCCGGTTCAGGTTCAGCCTGGGCCCAGGCGGCCGACGCCGAAAGCAGAACGATCCATGGCACAAGCGCCACGATCGCGCAAAAACGTTTTCCCTGTCTCACAACAAACACCTCGGTTAGTAAGGAGAATGATGCGTGATCCGTGGGACGTTCCGCTGCGCACCGTGAGACGCCGCCGCCTATCGGGTCTCCTCGCGCGCCAACGGGACTTCCCGCCCAAGCGGCTCAACGAAAGCAGGAACCTCTGCTTCCGATGGGGAACAAGCCAATCACGCGGGCCATAGGATACGACGAAGCGGACCCGCTCGCCATCACGGCCAGCAGTTTGACCTTGGCGGGATTTGCGCTGAGAGCCAGACTTGGAGAATCCTGCCGCTGTTCACTCTCCCGCTTGGACGGCGTGCCGTTTGGCTTCACCCTCCTTTTCAAGGAGGGTCGTGTTGCTGTCGCCGCTTCGCGGCCGGCGGTGTCTGGGCAGCCGTTTCCGTCGGCTTGCACCGACGTCAGGGAGCTGTTGTCGCTTCGCGACGGGCGGCTAAGGAAGGTTGAGAACCGCTTCCGGCCCGGCCGGAACGGCGGCCGCCGCGGCCTGGAGAAGCGCATAAAGAAACGCAGGTGGAAATGAGCACCTGCGTTTCAAAAATAACAGTAGCGTTGGTCAGCAATCGCGACCCTCAATGAACCGTGCGTTGCCAAGCGTCACGAATCCGTTCCGCAGTCATAGCAATAATGATTTCGACACGGTAAAAGGAACTTATCCTGGACGAGCCGACTCCGCAAGACCAGATTCAATGAACTTGAAAAACGACTCCCGCTTCGCCCCCCCGGAACTGCTCCGGCTGGGCGAGCGCATCGCCGTCCTGCCGGTGATCCACGGCAGTGGCCAGTTCGCATTGACCGTGCGGAGGTGGATGCTTGAACACGACTTCGACTGCATCGCGGTGCCGTTGCCGGAATCGTTTCGCGACCCGACCGAAGCGGCCATTCTGGATCTTCCCCGGCCATCAATCGTCATCCAGCCGGCGGCCCCCAAGTTCACTCCGCCCACCTTCCAAAACGACTACCAGCCCTACGGCGGCGAAGCGGGCGAGGACGCGATGGAGGAAGACGACGCCGACAGCGATCCGGCCAGCTACGTGCCGATCGACCCCTGCCAGCCGGTGATCATGGCCATCCGCGCCGCGATGGGGGAACACATCCCGCGGGCGTACATCGACCTGGAAACCAACCCCTTCCTGCCGTTCTCCACGGTCATGCCGGACCCGTTCGCCGTCCGCCACGTTTCCGCGGAGCGTTTCGCGGCGGCGGTGCTGCCCAGTTTACCCCGGCCGCCGGACCGCCAAACGCGGGCGCGGATCCTGCACATGGCCGCTCGCCTGGCGGAATTGGAGCAACACCATCAACGCATCTTGTACGTCACCAGCGTGCTGCAGTGGCCCTGGGTGCGCGAGGCGTACACCGATTGGTTCTCCCGTGACGCGGCGACCAAAAGCGAAACGTCCAACGCGCTGCAGCTGCCCGAACCGGACGACGTGCTGCCGGCCGAACGCTTCAACTTGGATCCCCGCACGTTGATGTTCCTATTCGGCGAACTGCCCTACATCACCGGACTGTACGAACGTGCCCGCCGCGAGTTGGATGATGACGAGGATTTGCAAATCGACGGCGTCAAGGAACTGCTGATCGCCGCGCGATCGAGCTACCGCAGCGAACTGAAACAGTTCGCCCGACGCATCACGCCGCTGCACCTTTCCAAGTGCCTGCAATACATCCGCAACCTGTCCTTGATCTCGCGGCGGATGACTCCGGACTTGATCACGATCGTGACCGCCGCGCAGCAGATCATGGGCGACCAGTACGCGCTCCACGTCGCCCAACTGGCCAACCAGTATCCGTACGCCCATGCGCCCGAAACCGGCTCCGATGCGGACCCTGCCGGCGAGGTCAAAATGGGCATCGATCAGGCGCAATTGCCCGACGGCCAAGTGGTTTCGATGGTCAACCGATTGCCGGGTCCGCCCATCACCTGGCGGACGCTGCACTTGAAACGCAAACCGTCGTCCCCCGAAAAGAACCGCTGGAAGTATCAGTGGAATCCGTACACCCAATGCAGCTACCCGCCGGAAGACGAACGCATCGAGAACTTCCGAACCCGCGTGTTTGATCGCGCCAAAGCCATCATCGGCAACGACTTGGCGCGCACCGAGAAGTTCACCACCAGCGTGAAAGACGGCATCGATATCCGCGATACGCTCCGTCACTGGTACGATCGACAGATCTACGTGAAGGTCATTCCGCCCAGCCGCGGCACACTGGACGCCTGCGTGATGCTGTTCGATTCGCCTTCGGACCCCCGCGACTATTCGTGGCGGACGACCTGGTTTGCCGAGCACAAGGACGAATCGACGTTGGCGTTTTACGCCACGCACTTTGGCGAAGAGATGGTGGGTCCGGGAATCGGACTCAGCCGCTACGGGGGCGCGATGTTTCTGTACCCGCCGGTCGTGATCCCGGACATCTGGGGTGACCCGCGTCTGGATTACACCGAAACGCTGGAAGAACGGCTGATCGCTGCTGCCTGCATGCACAGCGCCGGACGCCAAGTCGCCCTGCTGAGCGCCCTGCCACCCGGCGGGGGTTGGCGGCGGCTGGCACGCCGGCACCGCAAGACACTGGTCCACGTCCCGCTCAGCAGTTTCAGTGACGAACAGGTGCAACAACTTCGCATGGTGCACGTGCTCAACGGCCGCGAAGTCCGTTCCTATGCCGAAGAGTTCATCCGGCGGGTGTGATGCCGATGTTGCCATCGTCGCCAGACGGTGGCGAGGCGGCGGCGTCCAGATCCTGCAGCTTCCAGATTCTGCAGCTTTCACGCTCTGGCGAGCGTGGCTACAGATCGTCGCCGACTTGCATGCCCAACTGTTTCATCTTGCGGTACAGGTTGGAACGATGCAGGTCCAACCGCGCGGCGGCTTCGGTCATGTTGCCGCCGCTCTTGTCGATCGCCTGCTTGATGTGTTCGATCTGGAACAGTCGCGTCGACTCGGACAGTGACTCCGGCGTGTCCGGACGCGACGACAACGGTTCGACGCGGCTTTTGGAAGCACCGCCGGCGGGCCGAAGTTCCAGATCTCGGGCCGACAGCTCGTTGCCGGTGCTCAGGTAACACACACGTTCGATCGTGTTGCGCAACTCCCGGACGTTGCCCGGCCAGGGATGCGACAACAACGCCGTCTGGGCGGAATGGTTCAGCACGGGGACCCGCCGCCCGATCTGGTAACAGAAGTGCTGCAGAAAATGATCGGCCAACAGCAGCACGTCCCGACCGCGCTGGGCCAGGTCGGGCAGCGACAACGAGACCACGTTCAAGCGGAAGAACAGATCCTCCCGGAACCTCCGCTCGTCGATCAACCGATCCAGCGGCTGGTTGGTGGCGGCAATCACACGGACATCGACCGAGATCGGCAGGCTGCCGCCGACCCGTACGACTTCCTTTTGCTCCAGCACCCGCAACAATTTCGCCTGGCCACCGGCGCTCATGTCGCCGACTTCATCAAGAAACAGCGTTCCGCCGCTGGCCAATTCGAACTTGCCGATCCGCGTGGTGTTGGCATCGGTGAAGGAACCTTTTTCGTGCCCGAACAACTCGCTTTCCAACAGCGATTCAACCAACGCGGCGCAATTGACCGCGATGAAGGGCCCGTTGCGGCGTTCGCTCTGGTAGTGGATGTGCCGGGCCAGCACTTCCTTACCGGTGCCGTTGCTTCCCAACACCAACACCGTCAAATCGGTCCCGGCGACACGCGTCGCATTTTCGCGAACGGCAACGATGTCCGGATGCTCCCCGATCAGCGGCGTGCTGCGTGCCGCGTCACGGACCAGGCGGTCGCGTGATTCGGTCAACGACTTCTTGGCCCGCTGGGCTTCGATGGCCACCGCGGCGTGGTTCGACAGATCCGAAAGCAGCAGCACGTGGGATTCGTCGAACTGGTTGGCGCGGTGATTGATCGCTTCGAACACGCCGATCGTTTCACCGCGTTGCCCGACCAGCGGGACCGCGACCAGCGACCGCGTGTCGAAAGCCAACGACCGATCGACGTCGCGATTGACCCGGGATTCGTCATCGCTGTCGCCGTTCCAGATTTGCGGCTCGGACGTCGACAGGACTTCGCCAACCACGCCCGCATCGTCGGGAACTTCTAGCGGACGATCGTCGATTCCGAGCGCCGGTCGCCCGATCAACTTGCTGCGCCGACGATCCCACAGAAAGATGCTGGCGCGTTCACAGTCCAACAACTCCGTGGCCGTGTCGGCGATCCGGCGCAGCAACGTTTCGTCGTCGCTGGAGGCTTGAAGCTGGGTGCGTTGCCAGCGTGCCGCTGCCTCCAGCACACTGGACAACTGATCGATCCGGTGCCGTTGCCGCGACAGGATCTCCGCCCGACTGAGCGCCGCGATCAACAGGTCGCACATTTGCTGGTCCCGCGCGGCGGGGCCGGCGGAGCCTTCCGGCAGACGGAGGACCAGACAGCCGACCAGCGGAGACGCCACGATGCCGCTGCCGGCGGCGTTTCCAAGATCCACCTGGCAGGGCACCAACCACCATGGCAGGCTGGTTTGGGGCCGGCCCCGATCCACGGCGTCGGCGATCTTGTTTTCCGGCAAAGGAACGCCCCGGTCGGCCGCCCCGGCGGGCGAATCCGACGCGGGCTTGACGTACCAGTGATCGGTCGACCAGTGACCACGCCGCTGGGAAACCATGCCTGCCGAGCGGAGATCCAAAGCATCGGCCAGGGCCGGCAGCAGGGCCGCCAACAAGCCGTCGCGGCCGGGTTCACGCAGGACCGCTTCGGCCACAGCCGCGGCGAACGCGTGCTGATCTTCGGTGGAGGAGGAATCGGGCTTCATCGCGTGCCTTTCAACGCTGGGGCGCCGGCGTCAGTGGGGAGGGAAGGGTGGGGAACCGGGAAGGCGATCACCAGCGGGCGAGGCGTTTTCGCAAACCAGGCGCGGGATTCGTCCGACTTGCGACGGCGGCAATCAAGCTTGACGCAAAACGGAATCCTGGCGGATTCCGACACGCCAATGCGTTGTCAAATGCGGTCTTCAGACACAGCCTAACACCCACGGAAGGGATTGCGGGAACCGGATCTGCGGCAAGGGCAGTTTCCATGCCAATCGTCCTGCGACTTACTCGCTCCTTGACCGCCCGCCGGCCGAACGCTCGCAGAGCCCGCCGGCCGAACACTCACGGGGCCGCCGGCCACGCGGAATCGATCCGGCTTTCCGAGGGAAATGGACGAACCGGGGCAGTTCACGCTATGTTGTCGCCGCGAAAACACGCCGCAGCACCGTCCGTGGTTGTTCACTCTTGCGCAGGAAAATGATACGAGATGCTATTTCAGGGTAAAAAGGGTTTGATTCTGGGGGTCGCCAACGACCATTCGATCGCGTGGGCGATTGCCCAGGAGATCATGAACGCGGGCGGAGTTTGCGGATTCACTCACCTGCCGGATCGCCCCGATGATGAACGGCAGCGCAACCGTCGGCGGGTGTCGCAATTGACGGACAAGTTCGAAAACGCGGCGTTCCTGTTGCCCATGGATGCTCAAAAGGATGAAGACATCCGCAGCGTGTTCGACCACACCGCGAAGGAATTCGGGAAAATTGATTTTCTGTTGCACTCGATGGCGTTTGCCGATCGAGACGATTTGGGCCGCGACACGATCGACACCAGTCGCGAAGGCTTCAAATTGGCCATGGATGTCAGTGTTTATACCCTACTAGCGTGTGCCTCGGCTGCCAAACCGATCATGAACCCCGGCGGATCGATCGCCGCAATGACCTACTTTGGCGGCGAGAAGTGCGTCCCCGGCTACAACGTGATGGGGATCTGCAAAGCGGCCCTGGAGGCCGCCGTGCGGTACGCCGCCTACGACCTGGGTCCCCACCAGATCCGCGTCAACGCCCTCTCGGCCGGCCCCATCCGAACGCTGGCCGGACGTGCCGCGGGCGTCGAAGAAATGCTCAAACTGTACGAGTACATGGCACCGCTGGGACGAAACATCAGCCACGAAGAGGTCGGTCGCACCGGGGCGTTTCTGTTGAGCGACGCCAGCAACGGCGTGACCGGTGAGATCTTGCACGTCGACGGCGGCTACCACGCGATGGGCAGCCCGGGACGGTTGCTGGACAAAGTCCAATAGTCCGCCAGCTCCCGTCGGCCAGCTCCCGTCGGCCCCCTTCGACCGGTTCCCCGCCGACAACACTTTCACCGTCTGAATTTCCTACTCTCCAAGCGACAACTCCATCATGGTTCGTACCGCAAGCACGATGTTGCCCTTGGGCACCAAAGCTCCCGATTTCTCCCTGACCGACACCGACGGCAACACGGTGACGCTGGCGGATTTTGCCGGCAAGAAAGCGTTGCTGGTGATGTTCATTTGCAACCACTGCCCCTACGTCAAACACGTCGCCGATCAGCTAAAATCATTGACCGATGATTATCTGGCCAAGGGGGTGGCCGTCGTGGCGATCAGCAGCAACGACGCCGACGAATACCCCGACGATTCGCCGGCGGCGATGGCCGACGAGAAGGCCGCCCGCGGCTATGCCTTCCCCTACCTGTACGACGCCGACCAGTCGGTGGCCAAAGCCTACGCCGCCGCCTGCACCCCGGATTTCTACGTGTTCGACAGCGACCAGACGCTGGTGTACCGGGGGCAACTGGATTCGTCGCGACCCAAGACCGACATTCCGGTGACCGGCGAAGACTTGCGCGGCGCCCTGGACGCCGTGTTGGCCGGCAAGCCGCCCGTCGAGAACCAACGGGCGTCGCTGGGCTGCAACATCAAATGGAAATCCGGTCAGGAGCCGGCGTATTTCAATTCTGGCGGTGCAAGCTGAGTGCTTCCCTATCTGCACGACCTGACACTGCGGCTGGCCGCCGGCGCGACGCGTTTGGATCCGGCCCTGCGAGAGCGGCACGCGAGTTGGCTGGCCGCTCAGCAGCGTGATGACGGCGGGTTCGCCGGCCGCGAAGGCGACAGTGATCCTTACTACACCGCGTTTGCGCTACGCGGCCTGTGGATCCTGGATGCCTTGACGCCGCAAATCGGCGGTGCCGCGGCAACCTTCCTGAAGACGCGGCTGCAGCGGCGTGAAGGAATCGTCGATTTGATTTCGCTGATTTTCGCCGCGGCGATTTGCGAGATGTCGGTCGGAGCCGTCGTGATCCCCGACGACGACACCGCCTGGGCCGACAACGTCCAGGCGTTGTTGGAATCGCTCCGCACCGACGACGGAGGTTTCGCCAAAAGCCCGGAAGGTCGCGCCGGCAGCACCTACCAGACGTTTCTTTCGGTGCTGTGCCTGGAACTGATGGGCCGTGCACCCGAACAACCGGAAAGGGTCCTGCAGTTCCTGGCCTCCCAGGCACACCCCGACGGTGGCTACCTGGAAATCCGGGCCGCCAAGCGGGCCGGCGTCAATCCGACGGCCGCCGCGATCGGCACGCTCAAGGCGCTCGGCCACCTGAACCCGTCCGAACACGGCACCACCATCGACTTCCTGGCCGGCATGCAGTCGGATGAAGGAGGGTTGTCAGCCAACACCCGGATCCCGTTCGCGGACCTACTCAGCAGTTGCACCGGCTTGATCACCCTGACCGACCTGAACGCCCGCGAGGCCATCGATGTCGGGGCGGTGGCCCGCTATGCCGAATCGATGCAAGCGGCCAATGGAGGCTTCACCGGATTCTCGCTGGACCAGATCGCCGATGTCGAATACACGTTCTACGGGCTGGCCACGCTGGCCCTGGCGACCGATTGAACGGCGTTCAGACGGCAACTCTGTAGGTCAGGCTATGCCTGACGAAACCACTAGCTGAGCAAGCCATTCAACTTCGCCGACACGTTCAGCGGCCACGTTCAGCGGCCTGAGTTACGAAGCCCCCTCCAGGAAGAAACAAAGTTGTTAGACTGCACGTCATGACCACGTTGACCGTCGAACACCTCTCCAAATCATTTCCCACCGCCGGCGAACCGCTGGTGGTGCTTCGCGACGTCTCGTTGCAGCTATCCGGAGGCGAATCGCTGGCCATCGTCGGTCCCAGCGGGAGCGGCAAGAGCACGCTGCTGCAGATCCTGGGAACCCTGGATCGCCCGGACGACGGAACCGTGCGGGTCGACGGGGAGGATCCGTTTGAGCTGTCCGAGCAAGAACTGGCGCACTGGCGAAATCGGCAGGTCGGATTCATCTTCCAAGACCACCACCTGCTGCCCCAGCTGTCGGTGATCGAAAACGTTTTGGTGCCGGCACTGGCGACGGGCAATGCGACGGACGCGCAGATCGATCGTGCAACCGAACTGCTTTCCGACGTCGGGCTCTCCGACCGGACGTCTCATTTACCCAGCGAACTCTCCGGCGGTGAACGCGAACGCGTGGCCATCGCCCGAGCGTTGCTGATGCGGCCGGCGATGATTCTGGCCGATGAACCCACCGGCAATCTGGACCGCCGAACGGCCGAATCGGTGACCGAGCTGTTGCTGCGGCTGCAGCGGGAAACCGAAGTGATTTTGATTTGCGTCACGCACAGCGACGCGCTGGCCGACGCGATGCAGAAGCGCGCCGAGCTGATGGATGGAAAGCTGGTCGACGGGGCGACGGTTTGACGACGCACCCGGGACGCGGGAAGAACGATTCGGGAACGACGAGGCGGGTTGCTCCCGCCCGGCTCGCTGAGCACTCGGCAACTTGCGAGCAACCGCCGTCTGGCGACGACAGCTACGTGGATTCCCGATCTGCCGTCTACCTTTGATCAGGCATCGCTGACCGCGCACGCGAAAAGCTCTGCACGTGCGGTGGGAACCGCTTCGGCAGAGCTTGACGTGCGCAGTGATGGAGAAACCTGCGCGGCCGGCGAGGCGACCGCTTGCGTGAGGCCGAACTATTTCAGTTCGACGCTTCCGCCGGCTTCTTCGACCTCGGCCTTGATCTTTTCGGCGTCTTCCTTGGAAACCGCTTCTTTCAAGGTTGCCGGAACGCCTTCGACCATCTTCTTGGCTTCCATCAGCGAAGCGCCGGTCAGGTTCTTGACGACCTTGACGACGTTCAGCTTCTTGTCGCCGAAGCCGGTCAGGACGACGTCGAATTCGGTTTGCTCTGCAGCAGCAGCACCTTCTTCACCGCCTCCGCCGGGAGCCATCATGACGGCTCCGCCACCGGCGGCGGGCTCGATGCCATGGACTTCCTTCAGGTAGTCGCTGAGCTCTTTGGCTTGCTTCAGGGTCAGTTCGGCGATCTTGTCGCCCATTTCTTTTGCTTCGGCGCTGAACTCAGCAACCGCAGTGGCTTCATCAGACATGACAGGTTTCCCTCAAAAAAACGAATGGTCGGTGGTGTGTAAAACGGTTGGGATTTCGATCGCTGTGACGGCAGACTACTCGTCGCCCTCGCTGATCTTCTTCAGCTGGCTGTTCAGCGTCTTTCCGGGACCCAGCAGGGCGGCCGACAGGGTCGCACCGGGGCCCAAAATTTGTCCGACAAGCATCGAGACCTGCTCTTCGCGGGAGGGCCATTTGCTGACCGCACGCACGCCGTCGGCGTCCAGCCGTTCGCCGTCCATGACGCCGCCGCTGGTTTCGAATTTCTCGTACTTCTCGTCATTCTTGTCCAAACGGACAACTTCCTTGACCAGTGAGACAAAATCCTCGCCGCCGTAGCACACGGCGACGGGGCCACTGGCACCCTCGAAGGCTGGAGCCAACGAGGTTCCCTCGGTGGCGCGTCGGGCCAAAGAGTTCTTCACCACGAACATCGTGATGTTCTTCTCGGCCAACTCGCCACGCAATTCGTTCGTCGTGTTCGCGTCCATCCCCACGCAGTTGACCAGGACGGCGTCTTGGACACCGTCAAGTCGCCGCTGGATGTCGCGGGTCACGAGATCTTTGACGTACTTACTCATCGGATAGGTTCACCGGGTTGGATCACTTGTCGGATCGCTGGTTCGATTGGATCGCTCACAAAAAATCACTGACGAATCAGAGACGGGAAAGGGTTGCGGGTGCGGCGGGCCGGAGGTCGGGCAGCGTCGGTGGGCCGAAAACCGGCGGCCGCCGGATCGCCAAACCGGGCTCTGTCAGCCGTCTTAGCAAACCACTCGCACGCTGGGACTCATCGTCGCACAGATCGCCACGCCTTTGACGTACGTGCCTTTGACCGCTTGCGGTTTCAATCCGTCCACAAACTTGATGAATGCATCGATGTTGTCGACCAACTTCTCCGGATCGAAGCTCATCTTGCCGACCATCGCATGGACGTTTCCGCCTTTGTCGTTGCGGAACTCGACCTTTCCGGCCTTGTACTCCGCAACCACTTTGCCGACATCCGGCGTGACGGTGCCCGCACGCGGGCTGGGCATCAAGCCGCGGGGACCGAGCACTCGACCGAGTGGCCCGACCAAGCCCATCATGTCCGGTGCGGCGATGCAGACGTCGAATTCCGTCCAGCCGTCTTTGATTTTCTTGGCCAGGTCGTCCTGGCCGACAACGTCTGCCCCGGCTTCTTCGGCGGCCTTGGCCGCGTCACCCTTGGCAAAGACGACGACGCGTTGTTGTTTGCCGATCCCGTGCGGCAACACCAGCGATCCGCGAATGATCTGGTCGGCCTGGTTGGGGTCCACGCCCAAACGCATGTGGACTTCAACGGTTTGATCGAACTTCGTCGAGTCAAACTTCTTCAGCGCCTCGACAGCTTCCGAGAGCGGAAGGGGTTGCGCAGGTTGTTTTTCGAGCGCGGCGCGATACCGCTTTGATTTCTTGCCCATAGGGTCACGACTCAGGTGGTGGTCGGGTGGTCTTAGCAAAATCACCTGGCCCGAGGCGAAAACGCACCTCGGCGGCAAATTCTCCCACTTCTCAGGAAACCTATCGGCTTCGCGAGGAGCGGAGAATATTCAGAAAGTGAATCGAATCGTCAACGCCAATTAGGCAAGTTGACCGGAAGTTTTTGCCCGGCCGTGATCACCCGGCCTTCGCCGCCCCTCCCATCGTCCGGACGGGGGAGGTCGGTTGGCGAGCGGCCGATTCGGCGGGCGGATTGGCCGGCGGGCGCCGACCGAGCGTCACTGCGGCAGCAGATTCAGCACCGCCTGGATCACCGCCAGCGCCGCTTCGCGTTGGCGTCCGACGCGTTTGCCGGCTTCCAACTGGAACCCCCAGGTCCGCGGCGTGCCTCCCCGCCGCAACGCGGAAATGAACACGGTGCCGTCCTGCCCCTGCGGCGCGTTAGGACCCAGATGGCCGGTGACCGAAGCGGCCAGGTCCGCGTGGGGAGTCGCTTTCAGGATCCCGCTGACCATCTGGTGGGCCACCGGAGCACTCACGGCGGTGTGCTTTTCCAACGTCTCCTGATCCACCCCCAGCCAACGCACCTTGGACGCCTCCTGGTAGACAACCATCGATCCGGCCAGGTAAGACGAGACGCCCGGAATGGTCGCCAAGGTGGCTGCCACCAGACCGCCGGTGCAGCTTTCGGCGAAGACGACGCGTTGATCGTGTTCGGCCAGTCGGTCCACAAGCTGTCGGGCGGCGGTATCAAGATCCATGGAAGGGGGTTTCCGAAAACGGGGAAGCCCGGCCAGCACTCGGGCAAAGTGGCCAGCGCTTGGGCAAATCGGCCAGCACTTGGGCAAGGTGGGATGCGTGTACCAAGTAGAGTGTCGCAGGCGATCCGGTGGAAGCGGCACGCGGTGGCAACGGCAGCTACATTGACATGCGTTTCGCCGACGGGCCACATTCAACAACGCCGCGCGGCAGTCCGTCCCGAAAGGACGTCAGGAAGGTTGCCCGACGTTTGACGGCCTGAATCAAACCGAATGCCAACCGGAATCCACGACCGTGCGTTTGACGCGATGGTTTGAAGGGTTCACTCGTACTGCGGATTTCTCTCTGCGATGAATCGCCCCGACACGCCTCTCCGCTCGCCCTCCGACACGAGGCCGGTCGACCGCCGCCACGGAAAGTCGACCGGCGGTCGGATCGCCGTGGGGCTGCTGTTGGGCGTACTTTGCGGGTTGATGTTCGGCGACCGGTGCGCGGCGCTGCAACATTTCGGCCAAGCCTACGTGGGGCTGCTGCAGATGACCGTGCTCCCGTACCTGGTGCTCTCGTTGTGCGGGAAGATGGGCCGGCTGAGTGGCGGCGAGGCACGGCGGATGGGGCTCAACGCCCTGGTCGTGCTGCTGCTGATCTGGTGCATCGGCATCGTCCTGGTCGTGGCCACCGCGGGGATGCTGCCGGAAATCCGCGGGGCCTCGTTCTTCAGCGCCACCGCCGCGGATCAAGTCGCCGAACCGGATCTGGTCACCAGGTTCATTCCCTCAAACATTTTCCACGCGCTGGCCGAGGGGATCGTTCCGGCGGTCGTTGTGTTCTGCCTGTTTTTCGGATCGGCCTTGATCGTGGTGCCCGCCAAAGAACCCGTCTTGGATCTGTTGGACCTGGGCGCCGCCGCGTTGGGACAGGTGAATGTGTTCCTGATCCGGCTGGCGCCGATCGGGCTGTTCATGTTGACCGCCGCCGCAGCCGGGACGGTGCGGATCGAAGAGCTTTCGCGTCTGCAGGGTTACCTGATGATGTTGGGGATGACTTGTGCCGTCGCGACGCTTGGCATCTTGCCGCTGCTGGTCAGCAGCGTGACCGCCATCCGCTTTCGCGACGTTCTCAAGGCGGCGTATGAACCGCTGTTGACCGCGATTGCCACGGGAAAGCTGCTGGTCGTCTTGCCGCAGATCGTGGAGAACTGCGAACGCTTGCTGGACGAGCAGGACGACCCGGTTGGGGTGGACGACACGACGCCGGGTGTCCTGGTGCCACTGGCCTATTCGTTTCCGCACCTGGGGAAGCTCTTGGCGTATGTCTTCATTCCCTTCGCGGCCTGGTACGTCGGTCACCGGTTGAGCCTTTTGCAGACGTTTCACGTGGCCGCATCGGGAACGGTCTCCAGCTTCGCCGGCCCGTTGGTCAGCATGCCTTACCTGCTGGACCGATACCACCTTCCGCAAGACTTGATGACGCTGTTCATCCTGCCCGGCTTCGTGACCATGCGGATGGGCGACGTGGTCGGCGTGATGCACCTGATGGCGTTGACCTTGATCGTCAATCAATCGCTCAGCGGACGATTACAAATCCGTTGGCGTCGGTTGCTGGCAGGGGGGCTCGCGATCGCGATCTGCGTGGCGGGCTTGGCAGCGGCCGGACGTTACTACCTGGCGTCAACCAGTTTTCACTACGACCTGGACACCCGCTTTCTGGCCATGGAGGTCCGCTGGCCGCACCCCGATGCGATCGTGTATCGAAGCCGAGAGGAGGTCCCCGCGCGAACGGTGCCCGCGGGAGAAACTTTCGAACATGTCAAAGATTCCAAATTGATGCGAGTCGGCTATCACGCGGATCACCTGCCGTACTCGTTTCTGAATCATCGGCAACACCTGGTCGGCCTGGACATTGAACTGATTCACGGTTTGGCAAATCGGCTGGACGTGCAATTGGAGTTCGTCCCGTACACCTACGAGACCATGGCCGAACAACTTCGAACCGGTGAAGTCGACTTGCTGGTGGGCGGCCTGCTGATGAATCCCGAACGGATGTTGCAGCTCGAGTTCACTCAGCCCTACCAAACCGCAACGATGGCGATCGTGACCCCGGATCACTTGCGCGACCGCTTCGATCGCTGGGATGATCCCCTTCTGGCGACGTCGGTCCGGATGGCGGCCGTGGACGAAACGCTGGCCGCCGCGGCACGGCGGCAATGGCCGCTGGCTGACATCGTCGTGATCGAATCTTACCGTCAATTCTTCCGTCAACCCGAACCGTCTTTGGACGGATTGATCATTGCCGCCGAAGAGGGTGCGGCCTGGAACGTTCTGTATCCGGACTACGCCGTCGTCGTTCCAGAGCCGATCCTCCAGCGCCCGGTCGGCTTCGCCGTGCGAAATGGTGAATTGAACTGGCTGCGGTTCCTGGATCGCTGGCTGGATTTTGAACGGCTGGACGGATCGCTGGCGGAACTGCGCTCTCACTGGACCGAGGGCGCCGGCGTCAAAGACGGCAAACCGCGTTGGTGCATCGCCCGCGATGTGCTGGGCTGGATTGAATGAATCCCACCGGCGGCCGGCCCCAGGGGATCCCGGCCGGCAGAACGCAAGCGATCCCAATCGGCGGATCACTTTCGAGCGTTTCCGGAAAGTGAGCGGCTATCATGGATGACTGGTTCTGATCTCCATCGTCACCGGTCGGCAACATGCCTCAACACGCCTCCGCATCGCACCTCGCGTCGATCACGCCTCTGCCGCCCGACGAGGCCGGCCGAGTGCTGACGTTCGCGTGGAAGCTGACTTCGAACGTGCTGATTTGCCTGATCCCCCTGACAATCATCGCCGCATCGGTCCCGATCGCGCTGGTGTTGATGCGGCTACAACCGCTGGCCGCGACATTGGTCGCCGGTGTGCTTCTGCTGACATCGTTGGGGCTGCAGGTCGCTTGGGCCGGAACGTATCCGGAGTGGCCGATCAATCGAGTCCTGCGTTGGCGTCTGCGCCGCGCCGTCGCCCACCGGTCCGCCGCCGCGCTCGCCGGGCGTCGGGCACACCGGCGGGAAGTTCGGCCATGGCCAAACTCGGCGGCCATGGTGGAATGGTTGCCGCGTGAGAAATGGTCCGTGACGCAACTGGATTCGGCCGAAGACGTGTTGCTGATCGAGGTGACGTCGCGGGGGATTCGAATGGAGGGCGACCGGGCGTATTACCAGGTGCCAGGCAGTTCGATCATCGACGTCCAATACGAATCGGTTCGGCCGGCGGGATGTTTGCACCGGCTGCACTTCGTGATTGTGGTATTTCGCACGGACACGGGCCCGTTGGAATTTCCGATCACGCACAGGGACCACGGGTTGGGCGGCTTAAGGTCTGAAGCTCGCTACCAACGCGCGATGCAGCTTTACGGCGAAATCAGCGCCATCGCCCAGGGCGGTGACTGGTCGTACTGCGATCCGTCACACAAGCACGGCGCACCTCGACGACCGACACGGCGGTCCCCGCAGCAGATCAATCCCTACGCGGCACCCGCGCATTGAGGGGACGCAAGTCAGACGCGGTTGGCTTCCCGGTCCTGCGACTTGCGCGATTCATCACCCGATGCCTGGCCAGAATTCAGGTTGGCTTCCAACACCGTTTTGACGACGTCGATCAATTGGTCCAGACGGAACGGCTTGAACAACAGGGCTTTGGGGTGCAACCCGTTTTGCCGGGCGTTGACAATCGAGTGCCCGGGATCGTAGCCGAACCCGGTCATCAGAATCATCGGCACCGGGTCAATGATCTTCTTCAACCGCATCATCAGTTGAAACCCGCTGAACTCGGGCAGTTTGATGTCGCTGATGATCACGTCGTATTTGTCGTCCGAATCACCGTCCCGGACCATCAGCACCGCCTGGTCACCACGCTGGGCCGTTTCGACAATGCAACCGTAACGCTCCAACAGGCTGTGGGCATCCTCGCGAACGGTCCCGTCCTCATCGACCACCAAGACACGTTTGCCGCGCAAGATCGAGTGCTCTTCCGATGAGATCCCCGGGGGCACCGCTTCCAGGGGCGTCATCCGTTGACCGATCTGCTGAATCGTCTGTTTGATGTCGCGGGCATTCTTCAAGATGCGGCGAATCCGGTCGACCATCTCGGGCGCGTGCCCGATGTAGTCTTCCATCACGTTGACCGCATCGTTCAAGATCTCGTCCACCGGCATCGCCACGGCGCTGTGAATCGCATTGCAACTCTGCAGGGCCGTGTCGGCCTTCTGGGCCACCAACAGTTCCAGCGTGTTCAACGCGTAGCTGATGTCGCGGGCGAAGATCTCCAAGAATTGCAAATCGCTTTCGCTGAAGGCTGCCACCTCGGGGCTTTCCACATTGATCGTCCCGAGCACCTGATCGTTCAGAATCAGCGGGACCGTCAAAGAACTTCGCGAATTCGCCACGCCGGGAATGAACAGCGGGTCATTGATCACGTCGTAGCACAGGTAGCTGGTGCCACTGGAAGCCGCGTACCCGGTGATCCCGTTGCCCTGGGGGTGGGCGAACAGCTGACGATCCGCTGCTTCCTGATCGATCCCCACACTCAGCAGCGGGACCAGGTTTCCGGTGGCTTGCTCCAACACGCGAATCTCGATGACTTCGAAATTCAACAGGTCGGTCAAATAGTGACGGATGTTGTCTTTGAGCAACTCGATGCGCTCATCGACACCCATCTGATAGATTTCCGTTGGCCGCAAATCGGCCAACTCGCGCCCGGCGCGGTGGATCGCGGCAAGCTTCTGCTGCTGCAGGATCTCGTCGGTGATGTCCCCCACGGTCACCACCAACTGCGTCGCCGGTGACTGGTCACCGACCGGTGCGGCACGGACCTGGAAATACCGATTGTCGTGGGTCTGAAACGTTCCGCTGCTCTCCTCGCCGGTCACAAAGGCGGAATGAAACGGACACAGATCCGACCCCAGGATGTCCGGATTGCCCATCAGTTCGTAGATCGATTCCCCGACCGGGTCATCCTCCAGCTTGCCGGCCCAACGTTTCAGCCGCCGGTTGGCCCACAGCACTCGGTTCTTCTGATCCAGCAGCGCCGCGCCCTCGGGCAGATCGCGCAGCATCAAACCGCTCTGACACAGACCTCGCAATTCTCCCAGTTCGGGCAGCAGTTCGCGGGCGATCCAGACCCCCTCGATCGCGGGCTCGGAGAGTTGGTCCAAAACGGTCTGGGAGGAGTCCAGAACGAGAACCTCCTCGGGCGAATAGTCGCTTGGAAGCGAATCCGCCGAGCCGACACAGATCAAGCGTTTCGGTTGCTGCATCGAACCAGCCTGGCCGTCGCCGTCGCCGGGACCGTTCGGATGAGTCGATTGCGTCATCACACGCCTCTGACCACAGGGGGGAATTCTGACTTTGGGAGGGGATCGGTGGAACTGGCAACCACCCGCGTCCGCAAATCGCCTGCCAAGCCGTTTGACACCCGCCCCGAAATGCATCATCGGCACTCGACTAGAGTGAATGATACGAGAAAACGGGCAAACAACTAGCTTCCGTACACCCCGAAACCGCCCATTCGTCCGACAAATCGCTTCAGCTGCCTGTGGGGTGCGATTGCGGTCGCCATTCCTGCCGTTGGAGCACCTCTTGCATTGAACTCGGCTTTTGTCGCCGGGTTCATGATGCCTGCCGCACTGAATTCGCGAATTCGGATCTGCAAACCCGCCATCGGAAGTCTCGCCATCCCCAGCCGTCGCCTTGCCGCGGCGTCGCGGCGTGTGCTGAAGCGTCGCCCGCTGTCCGTGCCGCACGATGTCAGTCCCGCCCGCTGTCAGTGCCGCACGGTGTCGTCGCTGCCAAGGTCGTCGCTGCCATCAACAAGCGGCGGCAAGTCACGCGTTCGAAAGTTCGTCCCAGGTCTTCAAACACCGCGCCTTCAAACACCGCTTCGTCAGACACAGTCCAGCTCCAGACCGAGCTTGCTCGGCATTTCGACCAAAGCATCCCGACGAGAGCCCCCCCGGATGCCAGTGTCGTCCAGGCGACGGTCAATCTGACGACACCCCGAACCGTCCTTGAAGTCCCCAACATCGATGCCGGCCGAACCGCGGAATTGTGTTTTTTTCGTGGCGAATGCATGAATTCGGCTAGGTCGGTGCACCATTTGCACGGCGCCGACCATTCGACGCGGCTCAGTCAGCCTCAGTAATCTGTGCAAATTGAGTCAACTGACCGTGGCGGATTGTTGACAGTGGTAGACGCCTGCCTAAATTCAAGGGGCTGGCGTCGCCCAGACTACGCAGCCGTTAAACACTCTCTCGTATTTTCATCGTCGCTCACTGGCTGTGAGACAAATTGGAGGACTCCCTGAATGACTAATCGATTGTTTCAGTACTTGGCAGGACTATGCGGAGCATTGTTGCTCTCTGCAAACGTCTTTGCCGGATGTGGCCTCTGCGGCGGCTGCGCGTCGGGCTCCGGCTGCGTCGCCGAAGCCGCCGCGGCCAGCCCCTGTGGCGACTGCAGCGGCTGCGCAGCGGGCTCGGGGTGTGAATCGCCTTGTGGTCCGACCGTGTCCTACGAAACGCGGACCGTGATGCAGCCCCAAATGGTGACGGAAACCCGCATGGTTCCCACCACCACCTATCAAACCGAAACGCGGACCCGCATGCGTTCGGTCGTGCGACGTGTCGCCAAGGTGCAAACTCGCGAACAAACCTACACGGTCAATGTTCCGGAAATGCGCACCAAGACGGAGTCCTACACGGTTCAAGTCCCGGTTTCCTACACCGAGGAAGTCCCCTACACCGTGCAGGTGCCGGTGACCACCGAGGTGGAACAGTCCTACCAGGTCTGTGTCCCTTACACCGAGCAAGTCGAACAGACTTACACGGTGCAAGTGCCGGTGAAGTCGGAAGTGGAACAGAGCTACCAGGTCTGCGTCCCCTACACCGAGCAGCAGTCCTACACCGTGACGGTCCCTTACACCGAGCAGATGGAACAGACCTACACGGTCCAAGTCCCGGTCACCAAGACGCGTACTGAAGAGTACCAAGTCTGCGTGCCCTACACGGAACAGGTCGAACAGACCTACACCGTCCAGGTGCCCGTGCAGAAGACTCGTACCGAAGAGTACCAAGTCTGCGTGCCTTACACCGAGCAAGTCGAACAGACCTACACGGTGCAGGTGCCGGTGACGTCGACGCGGACGGAAGAGTACCAAGTTTGCGTCCCGTACACCGAGACGATGACTCAGGACTACACCGTTCAAGTTCCGTACACGGAACAGCAGACCTACACCGTTCAGGTCCCGTACTACGAAGACGTTGAACAGTCCTACAGCGTGTCGGTTCCTTACACGGAGCAGGTCGAGCAGTCTTACACCGTGTGCGTTCCTTACACCGAGGAAGTTGAGCAAACGTACCAGGTGCAGGTGCCCGTGACGGAAACCAAGACGGCCTATCGAACGGTCACCAAGTGCGTCCCCGTGACGACGATGAAGACCGTGTGCGAAGACCAAGGCAGCTATCAATGCCAAGCCGTCACCGTTGGTGGCGGATCGGCCGTTCCCGCGACCGGTGCCGGATGCGGCGACGGTGGCTGTGGAGGAAGCGGTTGCGGTGATGCCGGTTGCGGCGGCTGTGGATCGACGTCGGCCGGATGTGGCGGTTGCGGATCGGCTGTGGCCGATTGCGGCGGCTGCGGCGGGGTCGTCGGCGGTTCGCCTTGTGCACCGACCGTCAGCTATCGCCAGGTTTGGGTCCCGAACATGGTGACCAAGGAAGTCCCCGTGACGACCTACCAACAACAGTCCACGCAAGAGCCGTACACGTATACGACCACGCGTTGCGTCACTGAAACCAAAACCCGCACCGTTCCGGTGACCCGCACGCGAAACGAAACTCGCACGCGTATGGTTGATGTGACGAAGTACCGAACGGAACAGCGCACGCGAACCGTCAAGGTTCAAAAGTGCCGTACCGAAGAACGTACCCGCGACATCACCAAGTACCGCAACGAAACGCGGACCCGTGAAGTGCCGGTGCAAAAGACCCGGATGGAAACTCGCACCCGCGAAGTTCCCGTCACGACCATGCAAACCGAAAACCGCAGCCGCATGGTGACTGTGCAAAAACAGCGATACGAGACTCGCACCCGCGAAGTCCCCTATTGCGAAATGGTCACCGAACAACGCAGCCGCATGGTGCCGGTTCGCAAGACCCGCATGGAAACTCGCACCCGCGAAGTTCCCTACTGCGAAATGACCACCGAGGAACGGACCCGCATGGTCAACGTCCAAAAATCGCGTCAGGAAGAGCGGACCCGTGACGTCACCAAGTACCGTTACGAAACGCGCACGCGCACCGTTCCGGTCACCACCATGACGACCGAAACGCGGTCCCGAATGATCCCGGTGCAAAAGACTCGCATGGAAACCCGCACCCGCATGGTTCCCAAGACGACCTACACCACCGAGGAACGAACCCGAACGGTCAACAAGACCCGGATGGAAACGGAAACCCGTGAGCGTGAAGTTCAGTACTGCGTCATGGTTCCCCAGACTCGCACCCGCACCTACAACGTCACCGTTTGCGAAAACGTGGTCGAAGAGGTCCCGGAAACCTATCAAGTTTGCGTTCCCGTGCAATCGATGAAGGAAGTCCAAGTGCAAGTCTGCAAGCCGGTCCCGACGACGGTTCAGGTTCCCGTTTACAGCTATGGCACTTCCACCGCCGCCCCGGTGATGCAAGGTGGTGCCGTCGAAGCTGCTCCGATGGCAACCGGTGCCGGTTGCGTCAACTGCGGCCAGTAAACGCGTCGCCAGACGTTGCCGCCGATCTTTCCGATTCGGCGGACCCGATGACCCAGCGGCCCCCGGAGATTCGTTCTCCGGGGGCCGTTTTTTATTGCACTCGGACGATCACTTTTATTGGACTCGGACGATCACTTTTATTGCACTCGGACGATCACGACACCGTCGATCGGCCGACGCACTGACTCATCCGGAGCCATCCCGCTGGGTATCCGATCAATCGGCCACTTGGGATGTCCCCGAATCCGTTAGACTGGTCGGCGGACCGATTCGGATCTCCGACGGCAAGTTGATTCCTCGTGGGCGATCGGGAACGGACCAGAATGCCTGCTTCTTATCTCCTCCGTTCACGCACGCCCGCCGATCCGCCGGACCGTTGAATCCAGTTGGCGTCGGTCCCAGGCCCCGTCGCGTGATCGGTTTCCCGCGACCGTGATGGAGCTGAATGTGAAAGCATCCCCCACCCGTGAGCCCTTGATGCCGCAGATCTCTCTGCGCTGGCTGATCGCGCTGGTCACGGTCAGTTCCTTGGCCATGGCTGTGATCCACCAGGCGGTGACCGGCGACCACATGGGGGCGGCGATCGCAACCGTCGTGATCGCCGCGACGCTGGTGCCGGTGGTGATGTATGCCGCCACCTTTCTATTGGCTGGGTTATTCGCCCTGATCGGATCGGCCGCGTCGCGACCCGAAACGCCACAACCGATTCACGTGCCGACGTCCCGCATGCCGGATCAGAACCAGACATGAAACGCATTCTGGCCGTCATGATCCTGATGCAACTGCTGCTGGCCGTCGGCTCGCGGGCCGAGACGCTGCTGTTGGGTGTGGCGCCGGTGAATCCCAAACAGGCCGGCTTTCGCCTCTGGGTTTCTATGCCGCGACTCGGCGGCGACGGATTCCAACCCGTCCACCTGAAATTCCAAGCCTTGGGCAAGCAGTTCAACCGCCAACGACGGTTGCGGCTGCAGTTTCGCCCACGAGCCCAATATGCCACGCCCCTGGATTTCCAGTACAGCTGTGACGTGACCGTCCCCGAGGGACAGCGAGCCTATGAGACGTCGATCCTGGTCCCCCAGTTCTACCGCTGGGAACGATTGTCACTCCGCATCAGCGAAGACGGTCGTCTGCTCGGCGATGTACCCAGCACCTTCAATCCGCCGCAGACGACCAAGAATTGGGGTCAGCACATCTCGGTGGGCGTTCTGACTTGTCCACCGACGGACTCGAATCAACCCTGGGCAAGATTCCCCGACCTGCGGTCCCTGGTCACGGTGTTGGGCGATGGCCCACTGGACGACCGGCCTCAAATCAAACGCTTCACCAACAAACAGGCGCGGGACTATGTGGACCAGTTGAAGCACAGCTGGGTGCGTTTTCGCATCATCGATGAAGACGAGATGCAACGTTCGTGGCTTGGGTACAGCCAATTGGATCTGCTGCTGGCCCCCTTCCCGATCCTGGATCGGATGTCTCGAGAACAGCCTGAGCGTCTGGACGCCTTGCTGAAATGGGCCTCCACCGGGGGGCAGATCTGGGCCTATTCGGCCCCCGCCGATTTGGGAACCGCCGCGGTGCCATGGCTGACCACTCCACCGGATTCCGCTGTCAATCAAATCCAATTCTATCCCGACCCGGCGAAGCAGCTTTCGCTGGATCGGAACAACGACACGTCATCGATCGATTATCAGCCGTGGGGTTTCGGCACGTACTACACCAATTCTTACACGGTCAACGCGACGGTCCGCAAACGTCAGACGCTGTACGACGACCTGACTGCCGTGAACCACCCGATGGTCAAACGGGTGAACCGTCCAGCGCTGCTCGCGCAGATGCAGATCGTCCCCCACGGGTTGGGACGGGTCGTTCTGTTGTCCGCATCGGACCCGTTCCCGGGGTCCTTTCAACTCTGGCAGGCCCTCGATGCCAAGCCGCTGAAATGGAAGCAGCGACAAGGGATCGACTACCGGAAAGGCAATGACAGCTACTGGGCTTGGCTGATGCCGGCGGTGGGCCAACCGCCGGTGACCATGTTTGTGATCTTGAACGGACTGTTTGTGTTGTTGATCGGACCCGTCCTGTATTTCGTGCTCCGCCGGCGCAAGCGGCTGTACCTGTTGTACTTCCTGGCACCCGCCCTGGCATTCCTCGTGACGACCGGACTGTTTTGCTACGCGTACATCTCGGACGGTTTCGACAACCGGGCGCGGATCCGGCAACTGACCTGGGTGGACGCCCGCGGCAAGGACACATCGGATCCCTGTCCGCAGATCGATCAATCCCGACAGACCTACTACACGGTCATCGACAACCAGCAGGGGCTGCACTTTGACGATCAGTCGCTGGTGCTGCCCGTGCACCATTCGGAACGGTTGCGACGCAACCGATACTACTCGGCGGACGATTCGCGTTCCGGCGAGTACCGGATCGAACAGACATCCCAGTCACGCCGTTACAGCGGCGCATTCTTGCCGACGCGCGACCAGGTTCACTACCTGGTGACCCGGCCGAGCATTGGCGAGGTACCTGTGGAGGTTGATTTCAAGGCCTATCCCGTGCGATTGACCAACCGCCTGTCGACGCCGATCCGTCAGGCAGCGATACGCGCCGCGGATGGGAGCTACTGGACAGCAAGCAATCTGCCCCCGGGCGCCACGACGGAAATGACGTCCACACCGGCCAACGTGTTCGGCGCGATGGCAACCGGTTTCATCGATCCGGCGGAGACGGGCATGCCGGCCCCTTACCTGTCGCGTGCATCGACCGACGACCGGTCGTACTTGGAAGACCGGATGCGTCGATTTTCTCAATCGCCACCGCAGCGATCTTTCCTGTTGAGCACGGAAGTTGACCAAGACGTGTTCGCGTTGCGACGTTGTCTGCAAGACCAGTGCGTTCGCCTGATCGGAGGGCGATTGCCGTGATGCCAACACCCTGGCAGGGACCGATGCTGGAACTGCAGCACGTGACGCGGGTGTTCGGACCGACACGCGCCGTCGACGACGTTTCCTTCTTGGTTCCCAAGGGCAGCGTGTTCGGATACATCGGGCCCAACGGAGCCGGCAAAACAACCAGCATGCGAATCCTGGCCACGTTGGAGTTGCCGACCAGCGGCGACGCGTTCGTCGAAGGCCTTTCCTCGGTCAATGATCCCGATCGAGTCCGACGTCGGCTGGGATTCATGCCCGATCACTTCAGCACCTACAGCGACACCAGCTGCGCCGAATACCTGGATTTCTTTGCCCGTTCCAACGGACTGGTCGGGCGTGAACGAACACGTCGGATGCGGTGGGTCATGGACTTCACCGGATTGCGCGCGATGGCGGAAAAGCCGATCAACGGGTTGAGCAAGGGAATGCGCCAGCGTCTGTGTTTGGGACGGGCCCTGATTCACGATCCGTCGGTCTTGATTCTGGACGAACCGGCTGCCGGGTTGGACCCGCGGGCGCGGATCGAACTGCGGCAGATCATTCGCTCGCTGGCTGCGGAGGGCAAGACCATTCTCGTCAGCAGTCACATCCTGAGCGAACTGGCGGAAATCTGCGATCGAGTCGGCATCATCGAACAGGGTCGTCTGTTGGCCAACGACACCGTTTCGGCGTTGCGGATGAAATCCCAGTTCCATCAGGACCTGATCATCCTGATCGATGGACCGACCGACGGGGCCCTCGACAGCCTGAGTCAACTGCCGTGCGTCAGCGACGTCCGGTGCACCGATCAAACGATCAGTTTTCGCGTCGAAGGCGGACCCTCCAAGCAGATCCAAGTCCTTCATCATCTGTGCGACGCCCGTGTTCCCGTGATGGAATACCGCGTCGTCGATGAATCCCTGGAAGACCTGTTCATGAAGCTGACATCGGGGCACGTGCAATGAACGATTCCGATCCGAAACTCGGTGCCGAAGCAAGCGAGAGCAATGTTCTCGGCGGCACCAGCGCAACACTTCACGCCTATCCGTCGCTGGCGCTTGACCCAGACGGCGAAGGTTTCTGGGCGCGGATCGACCGTTGGTCCGAGCGGGTGACGGCCTGGTTGAATCCGATCTTGCTGAAGGAAGCCCGACAATCGCTCAAGAGCAAGCAATTTCTGGTCACGTTCTTTTGTCTGCTGGTCGCATCATGCGCGTGGACGATGATGGGAATCATCTTCAACGCGCCCGACGTGTATTTCTTGCCGACGGGCGACACGATGATGATCGGATACTTTTTGATCCTTTCAATCTCGCTATTCGCCTTTGTCCCCCTGTTTGCATTTCGTTCGCTGGCGGCCGAGTTGGACGAAGGCACTTACGAGATGCTGGCGATCACGCGACTTTCGGCCTGGGGCATTGTCACCGGCAAGATGAACAGCAGCGTGTTGCAAATGCTGATCTACTTCTCCGCGATCGTCCCCTGCCTGGCGTTCTGTTACCTGCTGCGCGGCATCGGATTGCCCACCATCGCCCTGGTCATCGCCATCGCTTTCATCACGGCGCTCGTCTTGACCGCGTTCGCGTTGATGCTGTCGACCCTCGCGCAGGGACGAACGCTGCAAACGTTCCTGCTGGTCGGGTTGATCGCGGTGATCGGATTCGTGGAATTCGGCTGCTGCGGGATCGTGTTTTCCGCCGTGTTGACGGATCAGTGGAGCGGAACGTGGTTCGGATTCCTGTCCGGATTTCTGATGGCGGGATCGTTCGTGGTCCTGTTTCTGGCTGCCGCGTCGGCCCGAATCGCGCCGATCACCGAAAACCGTTCGACACGCTTGCGTGCCATTCTCTTCGGCCAGCAGGTCCTTTGGATCATGATGCTCAGCTATGCCACATGGACCGTCGACGAAGTTGAAATCATCCAGCTGGGGATGATGGCGTTGGGAATCTTCTGGTTCGTGGTGGGCGTGTTCACGTGCGGTGAATCGGTCGAATTGAGCCCGCGGGTGCGCCGCGGCCTACCCGCGACCTACCTGACACGCATGTTGTTCACTTGGTGGATGCCGGGTCCAGGCACGGGATTCATGTTCGTCGTCTCCACCGCCCTCTCCGGACTGATCGTGATGACGGGCGTGGGCCAGATCGCTGAGGCTTGGCACGTGCGTCGCGCCCCGGACACCCTGTCCGTTTACTTCGCCGCCATGATGGCCGGCTACCTGCTGGCCTACCTGGGGACGGTTCGATTGTTGGCGATGCCGTTTCTGAAGCGATTCGGCCCGTCGTTTATTCCGCCCCTGGCGGCGGCGTTGGTGGTGGTGTTCGCAGCGGTCATCGTGCCGGCGACGGTCGATGTCGCCTTGCATGGCGAAATCCAAAGCGACTACACCGTCGTCCACGCCTTCGATTGGATGTGGACCTGGGACCAGGCGCTCAGTTCCGGCGGTCTGTCGCGGGTGATCGCGTTGCTGATTCTGGCGGTTGGCGTGCTGATCCTGTGCGTCAATCTGATCTCGCTGTTTCGAGAATTTCGCCGCCGCCGGATCGCGATCCCGACACGTGTGATCCAGGATCGTGAGGCAGCCGCAGCGCCGGATCCCGTCTGAGCGGACGCGTGGACCAGCCCGGTCAAGGCGCCGGCGGACCACGCATCGACCGGTGTGGAGGTCGCGATCGACGTGGTATCAAATGGGCACTCCCATCGCCCGCGGCCCACCACGAGTTCGGAAGCGCCCACTCGCATGCAAATCCTGAACGAATCCATCTACGATCATCCGAAGTACTATGACCTGGTTTTCGGAGCCGACTGTGCCGCCGAACGCAAGTTCATCCTGGGATGCGCCCAGCGTTATTCGAAACGACCGGTGGAACGCTTCTTCGAACCGGCGTGTGGCACCGGGCGGTTGCTGTACTCCCTGGCTCGCGAAGGCCGCGACGTCCAGGGCTTGGATCTGAATCCAAAAGCAATCGAGTTTTGCAATGCCCGCTTTGCCCGTCACGGAATTCCGCACCGGGCCTTCGTGGCGGACATGTCCGATTTTCGATTGAAACGCAAGGCGGACATTGCCTTCAACACCATCAACAGTTTTCGTCACCTGGACAGCGAGGCCGCGGCGCGAGCCCACTTTGACGCGATGGCCGGCGCCCTCCGCGTCGGCGGACTGTATCTGCTGGGCGTGCACCTGACCCCGACCGAAGCCGAACCCAGCGAAGGAGAATCCTGGTCGGCGCGACGCGGCCATTTGTCGGTCAACACGCACATGTGGACCAACGGACGCGACCCCAAGAAACGCGTCGAACGCTTTGGCATCCGGTTTGACATCCATCGGCCGTCGGGCAGCTTTCGCATTCAGGACGAATTGGTCTTGCGCAGTTACACGGCCAAACAGATGGCGCGATTGATTGCCCACAGCGGGCGTTGGAAAACATTGGCGACGTTTGATTTCGGCTATGACCTGGACGCTCCAATCGAAGTCGATTCGACCAGCGAAGACGTGGTCTACGTGCTGCAGTTGCAAGGTGCGACAATCGGCCGGGGAGGCTCGGCGGCCGCGGGCGCCTAGAATTCATCACGGTGCATCCAGGGTTTCGCAATTCGCGGGGCGTCGTCAAACCCTTCACGCGGTGAATCTTTGTGCGATTTCCCCATCCTCGTGAGCGATCAGGGCCAGATGAATCCGAATGGACGTCGAACTACTGAGCAGGTTGCAGTTCGCCGGAACGATCATGTTCCACTACCTGTTCCCTCCGCTGTCGATCGGGTTGGGGCTGCAATTGTTCCTGTGCGAACTGGCTTACGTCCGTACCGGACAGCCGGCCTGGGAGGCCGCGGCCAGGTTTTGGACGCGGGTCTTCGCAGTCAATTTCGCCATGGGCGTGGCGACCGGCATCGTGATGGAGTTCGAATTCGGCACCAACTGGGCGGCCTACTCACGCTTCGTCGGTGACGTGTTCGGTTCCGCGTTGGCGGCCGAAGGCATCTTCGCGTTCTTTCTCGAAAGCGGTTTCTTGGCGGTCCTGGTGTTTGGCTGGGACCGCGTCGGCCCCAAGTTGCACCTGCTCAGCACCGCGATGGTGTTTCTGGGGTCGGTGTTCAGTGCCGTGTGGATCGTGATTGCCAACAGTTGGCAGCAGACCCCGGCGGGATACCACATCGTCTGGCACGAGGTGCAAGGCGAGCGGGTGCCGCGTGCCGAAGTCACGGATTTTTGGGCGATGGTGTTCAACCCCTCATCGGTCGACCGCCTGTCCCACACCGTCGTCGGGGCCCTGGTGTTGGGGGCGTTTTTCGTCGCCTCGGTGTGTTCGTACTATCTGCTGAAAGGACGCCACGAGGAAGTCGCGCGCCGCTGCCTGTCGGTGGCGTTGCCGTCCGCACTGATCTTCACGGTGCTGTCGGCCGTGACCGGGCATGATTCCGCACAAAAGGTGGCACAGACCCAACCGGCGAAACTGGCGGCGATGGAGGCGCACTTTGAAACCGACGACCGGCCCACCGGCCTGTACCTGTTCGGTTGGCCCGATGCGGATCGCAAGACCGTGCACTTTGGCGTCCGCGTGCCGTACCTGCTGAGCTTCATGGTGCACAACGATCCGTACCATCCGGTCCCCGGGTTGGATCAGATTCCGATCGACCAACGTCCTCCGGTGTGGTTGCCGTTTCAGACGTTTCACCTGATGGTGGCGCTGGGCACCTTGATGATGGGGGTGGCATTGTGGGCCTGTATCTGCTGGTACCGAGGCAGCTACGACAACCGGCGACGATTGATGTGGGTTGTCGTAGCCATGCCGCTGGCAGCCATGGCAGCGAATCAACTCGGCTGGATCACTGCCGAGGTCGGGCGACAGCCCTGGATTGTTTATCCTTCGGTTCAGGACGGGCAGCCGATGATCGGATTGCGCACCGCCGACGGCCTGAGCGAATCCGTCACGGCCGAACAAGTGCTCAGCTCGATCGTCATGTTCACGGTCATCTATTCGATGTTGTTCGGCATTTGGATCTTCGTGCTCAATCACAAGATCCAACATGGCCCGGATGCGCCCGACGACACCGGGTCGTCCGAAGACCCAAGCGAATCGCCGCCGCTGTCGGATACCTTCGGACGCCACGGCAGCTCCTGGGGTGGTTCGATGCTGGAGGAGGGCCTGCGATGAGCTACGAATGGTTGACGTTCATTTGGTTCGTGCTGCTGGGAATCCTGTTGACCGGCTACGCGATCTTGGATGGATTCGACCTGGGGGTCGGGATTCTGCACCCGTTCGTTGCCAAGAACGACCACGAGCGGCGTTTGGTGATGAATTCGATCGGACCGCTGTGGGACGGCAACGAAGTCTGGTTGGTGACGTTCGGCGGAGCGTTGTTTGCCGCGTTTCCGAACGCCTACGCAACGGTGTTTAGCAGTTTCTACGCCGCCTTTCATTTGTTGCTGATGTGCCTGATCGGCCGCGCCGTCAGTTTGGAATTCCGCTCCAAGGTCCATTCGGCACGCTGGCGGGGCATCTGGGATTTCAGTTTCTTTGCTTCGTCGGTCACGGCCGCGGCCCTCCTGGGGATCGCCGGTGGCAACGTGATCGGCGGGATGGCGGTGGGCGAAAAGTATTTTTATCACGGAAACCTGCTGGACCAGCTGTACTGGTACCCGCTGCTGGTGGGCGCCCTGACGGTGTCGCTATTCGCGCTGCACGGGGCGATCTACCTGTACCTGAAAACCGAAGACGACCTGCAAGCACGCGTCCGCCAACGGATCACCCCGCTGTTTTTCGCGTTCGCGACGCTGTACCTGCTGGTCACGTTGGCGACCTGGTGGCACGTGTCCCACGCCACGGACAATCTGCACCGGCACCCGTGGCTGTGGATCGTCCCGCTGTTGAACGTGCTGGCCGTGTTGAACATTCCCCGCGCCATGCACTTGGGCAAACCCGGCTACGCCTTCTTCAGCTCGGCGATGGTGATCCTTGCTTTGGCGACGCTGTTCAGCGTGGCGATCTTTCCGAACTTTGTGATCTCGACCATCGACCCCAGCTACAGCATCACGCTGGACAACGCCCGCAGCAGCCAGCAAACCCTCCAAACGATGCTGCTGATCGCCCTGATCGGCATGCCGTGTGTGCTCAGCTACACCGTGATCATCTACTGGATCTTCCGCGGCAAGGTGAAGCTTGATCCGCACAGCTATTAGTTGGACAGCGTTACTTTCCATCAAAAACACCGTGATTTGCGGTGCAATGAGCGGCAAGGCGCTAGCCGCCGGTTGAGGCGAGGGAGAATCCGCGGCTAGCGCCACGCGGCTCACCCAAAGTGGCGTTGTTCCGTTAGGCACCCAATCTGGGCTGGCCGCATCGTCGAAAAGGGCAACGCCCCGGCCATTTGTCCGCGACCGGCCGGCAACCCGCCTCGGCGAATTCATCGCCGGGATACCACCGGCCCTACGGCCGTGGGCGCACCGCCAGGTCTACGGCCTGAGGTCCGACGCCGTGACGTGTGTTGGCCGGTCGTCTACGCTTTGATGACGTCCGCCACGCGGCCTCTGGAAATGTGCACCCCTGATCCCTGCTTCCCGAACCCCGTTGATTCCACCCCATGTTGATCGTGCTCTCGCCCGCCAAGACGCTCGACTACGACACTCCGGCCCAAACCAAGAAGATCACCGAACCGGCGCTGCTTGCCGACAGCGCCCAACTGGTCGACCGGTTGAAAGAGCTCAGTCAGAAACAGCTGAAAGCCTTGATGGGCATCAGCGATGACTTGGCCGAACTGAATCATGACCGCTTTCAGCATTGGGAAAGCCCGATGCCGCGCGATGCGGTCAAGCAGGCGGTGCTGGCGTTCAAGGGGGACGTGTATCGCGGATTGCAGGCCGATCAGATGACGGAGAAACAGTTGCTGTACGCCCAGGACCACCTGCGAATCCTGTCGGGCCTGTACGGCGTGTTGCGGCCGCTCGATGCGATGCTGCCGTATCGGTTGGAGATGGGAACGCCGTTGAAGAACGCCCGGGGCAAGGACCTGTACGATTTCTGGGGAACGCGGCTAACGGAGCTGATCAACGAACAGTTGTCGGCCAACAAGTCCCGAATTCTGCTGAACCTGGCATCGCAGGAATACTTCCGCAGCCTGGATGCCGATCGCTTGCAAGCCGACGTGGTTTCACCGGTCTTCAAAGACGAAAAAAACGGCACATTCAAAGTCATCACGGTCTACGCCAAACAGGCGCGCGGCACGATGGCGTCCTGGGTGATTCGCACGCGGGCCAAGACACTCAAAAAGCTGATTCAGTTTGACGAGGAAGGGTACCGCTACGACCCCGATTCATCGACTCCCTCCCAGCCGGTGTTCCTGCGATCGTCCTGAACGAACTCGCTCGCTTCGGCCCGGCTGCTTCTTCGGACACATCCATCACTCCGCAACGGCCCGGGGTGGCCGATCGACCGCGCGATCGGGGCCGTCCGATTGCCCGTCTTCAAAGATGGTGCTCGATCAGGTGCGCAAAGAACACGGACTTGTCGTCGGCGTACTGCTGCGGATCGCCGCCGGCATCCCGCCATCGCGCCACCTTGGTTTCCTCAAACCGAAGCGAAAGGCTTCGATCCGACTGCAGGGCATCACGCACGGCCAGGGAACTCCGCCAGAACGGGCTGTCGAGATAGGTCAAAAAAACTCGGTGGGTCGGTTCACCGCGGCGGGGTTTGTTCAAGACGATGGTTTCTGCGGCCCACATCGGCGTTTCTCCCCGCAGGTAGTTCAAGCCTTCGATCAGATCCGCCGACTCGGCCAAGGCTTGCTCCACGTCGCCTTCATCCTGCACCGCCGCGACCACGTCCAGGATCGGTCGGGCAATCATCCCGCCCACGGCGGTGCTGCCGATGTGGCGAACGTCGACCACCCACCCGCGACAACTCTGCAACACGCCGCTCCGCGTCTGTTCGAATTCCTGGCGCCAACGCGGGTCGTAGTGCATCAGCCGAACCGTCTCATCCATCTCGCCCTTCCTTAACAAAAAAACGAGCCCATCGCGGTGGGCGACGGGCTCGTCAAATCATTCTCCATCGTCAATCAAACGACCGAGGCGGCCACGGCCGCCGCCAGATCACTTGCTGCTCAACAGATCCACGCGTGCCAGTTCGATCTGCTTGCGGACCGAGTCGACGTAGGCCTCGTCGGCCGGACACAGCCGACCGGCCGGCACGGTGCAGGTGCGGCCGTTGTCTTTCATCAGTCGGACGTGCTCGGGGGTGATATCGATCAATCGGCCCTGCACCTGGTAGCGACCGGTGTTATCGATCCAGGTCCGCACGTGCGTCTCGGCCAACGGATCGGTCACGACCGCCGGAGTCGCTGCGACGACTTGGATCGAATCCGCGTCCGTTTGCGAAGCGGGTTGGCCCTTGGCGCCGAACAGGTCGTCCAGGTTTTCCTGGGCGGCGTCTTCGTTTGCCGGTGGTGCGGCCGATGCGTCTTCGCCGGCCGGATCACCGAACAGATCATCGATCCCGCTGTCATCGGCAGGTGCCGATTCGCTCGGGTCGCCGAACAGGTCGTCCAGCGATTCTTCTCCCGACGGGGTGCTGTCGGCGGGAGCGGCTTCGGCCGGAGCGGCTTCGGTGGGATCCCCGAACAAGCTGTCGACCGAATCGTCGGCCGGTTCATTGGCCCCTTCATCGGCGGGGGCAGCCGCGTCGGGGTCACCGAACAAATCGTCCATTGCGTCTTCACCTTCGGCCGCCGGGGCCGCGGGGTCGCCGAACAGATCGTTGACCGCGTCGTCGGCAGGCGGCACGGCGTCGGGCGTTTCGGCGGCCGGAGCTTCCGCGGCCGCATCGCCGAACAGGTCGTCCATCGCCTCGTCACCTTCGGCCGCCGGGGCGGGCGTTGCCGAAGCTTCGTCACCGAACAAATCCGCGGCATCATCGCCAGCCGCTTCGGCTGCGGGGGCTGCGGCCGCATCCGCGGCGGGATCACCAAACAAATCATCCAAGCCTTCTTCGGCCGGGGCAGCGTCCGCTGCCGGTGCGGCATCGTCGGCCGGGTTGCCGAACACGTCATCCATCGCTTCATCCGCGGCGTCGGTGGCGGGGGCTTCGGTAGCCGGGGCTTCGGTGGCCGGGGCTTCGGTGGCGGGATCGCCGAACAGGTCATCGGCCGGTTGATCTGCAGCCGGTTCGTCCGCGGCGGGCTCCGCTTCCGCGGGGGCGGCGTCTCCGAACAAGTCGTTCATTTCTTCGTCGGCCGCTTCTGCGCCGGCGGCAGCGGCGTCGGCAGCTTCCTCGACAGCTTCCTCGGCCGGGGCCTCAGCGGCGTCGCCAAACAAGTCGTCCATGTCTTCGTTCGCTGCGGCAGCGGCACCAGCAGCAGCGCCGGCGGCGGCACCAGCGGCGGCAGCGTCCGCGGCCGGGGTGTCGGCAGCGGGGGCGTCACCGAACAGATCGTCGGCAGCGTCCTGGGCGGTCTCCGGTTCCGGCATTGGCGTCAAGTCGTCGCTGGCATCGAACGGGCTCGGTTCAGCGGCCGGGGCGGGCTCCTCGATTGTTTCCGGGGCGGGCATCTCCGGCTGGGGAACTTCGGGTTCGGCGACTTCCGGCTCCGGCATCTCCGGTTGCGGCGTTTCTGCTTCGGGAACCGCAGGCTTTTCGCTCTTCTCTTCCGACATCTGGGCATCGTCGCCCGCCGGCTGGTCGGCGGCGGGTTCGGAGGGAGCCGGAGATTCGATGATTTGCGAATCCAGCAAGACTTCCCCTTCGTTCAGCGGCGGAACCATCGAATCGGCGGCCGGCGTCGCTTGCGGATAAACAACTTCCGCGGCGGGTGAACCGCCGCAGCAGTCCACCGGTTCCGGCTCGCAACAGGGTGCTGGAACGGGCTCACAGACCGGGGCCGGTTGGCAGCAAGGTGCCGGGGGGCAGACCGGCGCCGGATTGCAAACCGGTTGGGCTTGCTGGCATCGCATCCGGTGCAGGAAGTGGCCGGCAGAGACCGGGCTGATGCCAAGCACCGCGACAAGGCAGAGCACGAGGGTCCACTGGAGGAGGTTTCGGACCTTTCGATTCATGGTTTTGGGCTCCTGAGCGACCGTGGGATCGCCCATTTCAAACGAGAAAATGCGTTTAGCGTTGTCGGGGAGGAAAGCCGGGACAGCCGGCAGGATTGTGCAACAAGCAATGCTAATTCGCAGAAAAACCGCTCACAAGCGGATAAACTAGGCAAATTGACGTGGATCTGTTCGGTCGCAGTTGTCCGAATCTCTCTGTCGATGATGCAACCTGAAGCGATAAAAAGTACCGTGCCGGTCGGCCCCAATCGCCGCACCGGTGTGGGGCAACCGCCATCCCGGCGTGCAGCGATTCTTCCAGCTTGGATTCTGGCAGCGTGAAGCAATCGCCGTGCCGGTCCCCGGCCGATCGCCATGCCATGGGGCTTGATCGCGAAAGCGGCCGCCCCGTTCGTCCCCCAAGATAACCCTTCAACGTCATGTTTCGCTTGGTTCAAGGCCTTTTTTCGTCGATGAGCCTGGAGCGAAAGTGCCTGCTTTTCTTCGGATCGGCGTTCACGGTGCTGATGTGCGGCGCGTTTCTGGTCGTCCAGACGCTCGGCAACCGGCTGGTGCAGGGAACCACGCAGCAGCGGGCCCAGGATTTGGCCGACGACCAACTGATGCTGTTGCACAGCGATGCAATCTGGTCACGGACCAGTGGGCCCGACGCCATGGAGGTCAACCAGCAGTTGCTCTCGGGGCTGCGGGAAGAGTTGCTCAAAAACGACATCGAGTTCCAAATCCTGGGTCTGGACGATCCCGTCCGGTACGCGAACCTGCCGCCGGTTCAGCCCCCGACCGACCCGGACGAATTGGCGCGGCTGAGGAGTCTGGAAACGCAATTTCGCGAGCAACTTGCCCGCCGCATCACCGAGCAACATCCCGACGTGACCAAACCGTTGGACTTGGGCGAGAATGAACCGATGAGCATGATCGGGCTCGGCACGTTGCCGGTGCATCACCAGCGAGGTCCGATCAACGGGCGCTACATCTACTACCGGCCGATTTTTCCGAAGTTGACCTGCGCCACCTGCCACGCCCCGGAAGGCGCCGAAAGTGAATTGGCGGCCAACGACAACGCAGTCGAGCAGGCCGCCCTGGCGCCGTTCCGCGTGATGCGCGTCAGCATGCCTTACAAAGACACCGAGAACAAAACGACCTGGATCAGTTCGATCGTGGTGGCGCTGGCGATGTTCATCGTCGCCGCGACCCTGTACGTCCTGCACGCCATCGTTCGCTATCTGGTGTTGCAGCCGCTTTACCACCTCCGCGACGTCAGCGATTCGATCACCCACGGCGACGTCACGCAGCGCGCGGTGATCGAAACCGAAGACGAATTCAGAGAGTTGGCCGACGCGTTCAACCGGATGTTGCGGGCCATGCTGGAAAGCCAGGCCAAGGAGAAGGTGATCAACGCCGAACTGGATGCGCGGGTCGACCAGCTGGCGCAATTGAACTGGCAACTGTACGAAGCCAACCGCGTCAAAAGCGATTTCATGGCCAACATGAGCCACGAGTTGCGAACGCCGCTGAACAGCATCATCGGATTCTCCGACGTCCTGCAGGGCATCGATTCGCTCAACGACAAACAACGCCGCTACGCCCAGAACATTCAAAAGAGCGGCCGACTGCTGTTGGAAATGATCAACGACATTCTGGACCTGGCCAAAGTCGAAGCCGGCAAGATGGAGATTCGTCGCAGCGAATTTGACCTCGGCCGGTTGGTCACGGCTCAGTGCGACATGATCCAATCGCTGTCGGAAGAAAAGAACATCTCGTTGACCGTGGACGTCCCCGACGAGCTGCCGACCGCGTTCCAGGATCCCAACAAGCTTGGGCAGATCGTCAACAACCTGCTCAGCAACGCCATCAAGTTCACACCCGAGGGCGGGCGGGTCACGGTCCGCATCATCGATCTGGCCGGCGGACTGTCCACCGGTCGGTTTCGCTTGCTGGTGATCGACACCGGCGTCGGGATCGCTCAGGAAGACCAGAACGTGATCTTCCAAAAGTTCCGTCAAAGCAGGAAAGTGCTCGACGGGGAAGGCCTGACGCGTGAGTTCGCCGGCACGGGATTGGGGTTATCGATCGTCAAGGAATTGGCCAAACTGCTCGGCGGCGAAGTCGGATTTGACAGCGAACTTGGCCGCGGCAGCACGTTCTGGGTGGACCTGCCGTGGCGGCTGAGCGACGAGACGATCCGCTCGGCCTCGCAGTTATCCCGCCCGCCGGGATTGCCTTCCCCGGCGGACCCGCAGGCCAACGTGCTGCCGGCCCAGCGGCCGACTCAGGAATCGAACGCGGCTTCGCAACCGCTGGATCCGGAATCGCGCGAGGCCCCCGATGCGACCGGCAGCGAGCGGTCGCCCGATCACGCCACCCGCTAACGGCCCGCGACCGGAGCACGGCGTGGACGCCAGCGGCTGGTCGTCAGGTTGGCCAACTTGGTCGGCCAACTTGTTTGCTTGGTCCAGCCAGCGTCCGCCCCTCCGTCGCAACTTCCCTGTTCCTGCTCCCTTCATCCCGCGGTACTCCGCCGAATCCACCTGGTCCATGAAACACGTACAGCTATTCACCGATGGAGCGTGCAGCGGCAATCCGGGGCCCGGCGGTTGGGCTTTCATCCTCCGTTGCAGCAAGACGGGTAAAGAGCTCGAACGCTCCGCCGGAGAACCGATGGCGACCAACAACAAGATGGAATTGCAAGCCGTGATCGAAGGCCTGCAAGTCCTCAAAGAACCGTGCCAGGTCACGCTGTACGCCGACAGCAGCTATGTCCTGCAGGGGATGAAGTCGTGGATGAAAGGCTGGAAAAGCCGCGGCTGGAAACGCCGTGACGGTTCGAAACTGGTCCCGGTCAAGAACGTCCAACAGTGGCAGCAGTTGGACCGGCTGATGCAGATGCACGAGATCACGTTCGAACACGTGAAGGGACACGCCGGACACCCGGAGAACGAACGTTGCGACCAATTGGCCGTCGCTGCCTACCAGCGTTACCTAGTCAAAAAGTAGTCGACGCTCCCGATCGGCCGGCCGCGCTCTCAATCGGCCGGCCGCGGGCCGGTGGGATGTGAAGGCCGGTGGGATGTGAAGGCGGCGACGGGATGTTAATTTGCCACGACTGCCCCGCTGGCAACGGCACTTCTTCCCGCGCGACCCGAGAGAACCGATGAGCGACGCCTCCACCGAAACCTTTCCCCTCCGCGGCCAATCGGTTTTGATCCTGGTCGGAGAGATCTACGAAGACCTGGAGCTTTGGTACCCCAAGCTGCGGTTGATCGAAGCCGGGGCCGCGGTGACCGTTGCCGGAAAGGAAGCGGGCCGGGAGTACGCGGGGAAGAACGGCTACCCGTGCGTCGCCGACGCATCGCTGGACCAGATGGACCCGGCGGCGTTTGACGCGTTGGTGGTCCCCGGCGGCTTCATGCCAGACAAGTTGCGTCGCGAGGCCGGCGTGCTGGACCTGGTGCGCCGCTTCGACGCAGCCAAGAAGCCGATCGCCGCGATCTGCCACGGCGGGTGGATCCCCATTTCCGCCGGCGTCTATCGCGGCGTCCGCGTGACGGGATCACCGGGAATCAAAGACGACTTGATCAACGCCGGGGCGTTGTACGAGGACGCAGCCGTGGTCGTCGACGGGCACCACGTCTCCAGCCGCCGACCCGACGACCTGCCAGATTTTTGCCGAGCCCTGATCGAGCGGTTGCGTTGATCGCGGCACGTCACGGATCCCGTGATGTCTTCCAGCGGTGCGCCCTCCAGCGGCGCGTCGTTCCCACTTGATGGGCAATCGCCCAAGTGTCGCGCTTGCGGACAGTTTTTCTTTGCCGCCGCGAACCCCGCCGGGGGCGGCAGCGTTCGAAACCGGCCGCGCGAAGCGGCCGCAGCGGTCCATCGGCATCAACCGGAAGGGTCGTCGGCCAACGCGTCGCGCCCTTTGCCGGGGCTCCGCGAGGCGGCCAGCAGGCCGGCGATGCCGCAAAACAGACCCACGCAACCGGCGATCACCGCGTTCCAACCCCACTTCCGTTTCTCGTCCGCGACGACCTTGTAGTTGTACGGGGCGACCAGATCGACGGAGTACTCTTCCATGTCTTCGTACTCGCGGATCAGGACCGAGGGATCGACCTTTTCGTAGCGTGCCGCAATCTCGGCCATGTGCGTTTCGGTGTTCTCATCGGCTTCAATCAACGCCCAACGGATGCCGCAGTAGGCGGCCCCCAGCAGCGCCGCGGCGGCGATCAGGCTGAGCATGATGAACGCGATGTTGGCGCCGACCGACGGGGCGGCGGTCGGCGGCGGCGGTCGATCCTGCGGCGCGCTCTCCACCCGCGGCAGTTGCCGGAGTTCGCCCAGCTTGGGAACGGCCACCACGGTGTTGCATTTCGGGCAGGTGAGGCTGTCCCCCGCTTGCGCAGGGGTGACCGCCAGTTCCGCTTGGCAATTTGGGCAAATTAACAGGTGCATGAGGCCAAATATGAAGAAGTTTTGAAGGCGTAGCGGGTGGACCGACCCGGGTGTCGGACTAGAATCGGGATGTTACTCGACATCGCCACCCATAAAACCGCTCCCGCATCCCACATGTCCGCGGCCATGGAAAAAATCCTTTGGTCGGGGTACGTCGTGAAGGTGCCGGACATCCTGGATGAATCGCGGCCCCACAACGAACTGAATCGTTCGTCTCAGCGATCCAATGACTCGGATCTGCGACCCCACTGGTGGCGAAGAACCGTCGGGGACAGCCAGGACGGCAATCACCGAAACGCGAGCACAGGTTGCCCGCAATCGTCACCACGAACTCCCTGCCGCAAACGGTCTTGCCTTGCGATCTACGCTGTGTCGATCGTCAGGGTTCACGCCGACGGGTTTGTCGTTGAATCGGCAACACCAGCGGAGAAATCGCGGGTCGGTTGCCCAACCCACACACCACGTTGAAAAGGGTCCAGCCAGGATAGAGTGATCGATGACGATTTCGTCAGCCACGCTGGTTCGTCAGCCACGCTGGAAGTCGGAGCGATCAACAACCCGATCGGAGGCACCGGCAAAGTCAACCGGGCGTCGCCGACCGGGACAATTGGAAAGTTTTTCCAATTGGCGGAGGCTACCAGGGATGCGCAAGGGGGGTGGTAGAGTTTTCGAAGCGAATTTGAGTGACTGCGTTGAAACTGCGCACCCATGGCGGCCGTTTCGCTCGCACCGATGGATTTGCACTTTGAAGACGATGCCAGGGTTCCCGGCGAACAGCGGTTGATGCACACCAACGACGCGTAACATCGAAGACCGATGCGACGTCCCGCAACACCGCGACACCCACTGGACGCCGAACCGACACATACATCATTCATTATTTCAGACACCCTGAACTGTTCCGCCCGGAGTTTTAGTTTTGTTCGATACCCTTTTGGATGAATTTGAAGACGTCGCCGCTCAGTCCGCTGAAGCGGTCACCGGCGGTTTTCGAAAGCTTCCCATTGATGAGAACGAGGAAGATGGCGGCGTGTCTTCGCCGTCACAGGTTGCCGAAGGCGAAGTCCAACTGGACAGCCCCGACGAGCTGTTGGCTGTCGAGGAAGCGGAAACCTGGTCGGACGATCCCGTCCGCATGTACCTGACGCAAATGGGTGAAATCCCGTTGCTGACCCGACGCCAGGAAATCGAACTGGCCAAGCGGATCGAGGAAACTCGCCGTCGTTTTCGCACCAAGCTGTTGGAAAACCACTACGTCCTGGTCGAAGCCTACAAGACGCTCAAGAAGGTCTATCGGGGGCAATTGCCGTTTGACCGCACCGTGCAGGTGTCGGTCACCGATCGCCTGGAGAAAGAGCAGATCATCGGCCGGTTGCCACACAATCTGTTGACCCTGCAAACGCTGCTCAAACGCAACAAGCACGATTGGAAGGTGGCGCTCAGCAAGAGTGCTTCCAAGCGCCGCCGCGCCGAAGCCTGGCGAGCTCTCGCCCGCCGTCGCCGCCGTGCCGTCCGGTTGATCGAAGAGTTGGGTCTGCGGACCCAACGCATCGAAACCCGGATCGACCTGCTGGACAAGTTCAGCAAGCGGCTGACCGAAATCGATCGGCTGGTCAAGGATCAGAAACGCACCAAGCAAGGCCGTGAAGTCCGCGACGCCTTGCTGCACGAACGCCGCCAGATCCTGACCGCTTGCCAGGAAACCCCGACGTCGCTTCGCAACCGCGTCAAGATGCTCAAGTCGGTGTACGCCGACTACCAACAAGCCAAACGGGAACTCAGCGAAGGCAACCTCCGATTGGTCGTCTCCATCGCCAAAAAGTACCGCAACCGCGGCCTGTCGTTCTTGGATCTGATCCAGGAAGGCAACGCCGGTTTGATGCGGGCGGTGGACAAGTTTGAGTACCGCCGCGGCTTCAAATTCTGCACCTACGCGACCTGGTGGATCCGTCAGGCGATCACCCGCGCGGTGGCCGACCAGAGCCGGACCATCCGGATCCCGGTGCACATGGTTGAAACGATGAGCCGTGTTCGCAACGTCGCTCGGCAACTGCTGCAGGAGCTCGGCCGCGAGCCGACCATTGAGGAGACCGCCCGCCGCGCCGACGTGACCGTCGAAGAGGCCCGACGCGTGCTGACCATGAGCCGGTTCCCGATCTCGCTGGATCGCCCGGTCGGCAACAGCGAGGACAGCCAGTTCGGCGACCTGTTGCCCGACGGAACCGCCGAAAGCCCTCAGATCGGCGCGACGCAGGAAATGCTGCGGGACCGGATCACCAACGTGCTGAAATCTCTGTCCTACCGCGAACGCGAAATCATCAAGCTCCGGTACGGACTCGGTGATGGCTACAGCTACACGCTGGAAGAGGTCGGGCACATCTTCAAGGTGACCCGCGAGCGGATCCGGCAAATCGAAGCCAAGGCCGTCCGCAAGCTGCAGCAGCCCAGTCGCAGCCAAGACCTGGTCGGGTTCCTCGACTAATCTGGTCGGAAACGGTGTCGCGACGCTCGCCGGAGCGTCGCGCTTCGCCGTCTGGCGACAGCGGCTACCAGGCTGTGAGGTTTTCAGACCGTCGGCCTAACGCACCGACCGGCGGTTAGCGCCTTGCCGTTCATCGCACCGCGAATCACGGTGTTTCGACTGAAAGTAGCGCCGTGGCGCTGGGATTTCCGTTGTTCTCCGCCGACGACCCCCGCACCGGCGACGACCGTTCCATCACCTGGGCGACGATGTGATCATCGTCGCCTTTTTCTTTTCATCGTCTTCTCCCACCGGATCCCCTCCGATGCCGACCGTTGCCGAGGTGCTTTCGCAAGGCTGGAAGGTCCACCAAGCCGGCAAGTACTCCGATGCCGAGCGAGTGTACCGCCACGTCATTTCCCAGGTGCCCGCCAATCCGGAAGCCCATGTCTACCTGGGGATCGCCCTGTTCGACCAGCGTCGCTTTGTCGATTCCATCGCGGCCTACCGAACCGCCCTGCGGCTTCGCAAGGAGTTCCCGATTGCCTGGAACAACCTGGGAAACTCGTTGCGGATGGTCGGCGACGTCCAGCAGAGTGACGCCTGTTTCGACAAGGCAATGTCGTTGGACCCAGACTACCTGTCGGTTTACAAGAACCGCGGCACGCTGTGGGTCTGGTCCGGCGAGGTCGAGCGTGGACGAGAGTGGTATGAGCGCGGCCTGCGGCTGGCACCCGAGGATGCCGAACTGCATCGCAACCTGGGCGTCATCTACCTGCTGCAGGGCGATTATCGACGTGGCTGGCCGGAGTATCGTTGGCGGTGGCGGATGCCCGCGTTGAAACGGCCCACCGTGGCTGCCCCGCTTTGGACCGGCCAATCGCTCAATGGACGATCCATCCTGTTGTATCCCGAACAGGGCCGCGGCGACGAGATGCATTTCGTTCGCATGGCCGGGGTGCTTGCGGGCGTCGGAGCGCGGGTGGTGGTGCTGACCGATCCATCCATGATTCCGCTGTTCACATCCGTCCGCGGCATCCAATCCCTGTTGCCCACCGGAACGGCGCTGCCGCCGGTCGATTACCATGCGTCGTTCATCGACGCCGCCGACGCCTGGTACCAGCTGTACCACGAATTGCCGTACGCGGCCGACAGCTTCGTCACTGGAAACACCCACGCCGGGTACCTGAACGTGTCGGACCCGTTGGTCAGTTACTGGGATCGCTGGCTGGAGAACAACGCCATGGGCAAGGACGGCCGCAAGCGGATCGGAATCGCCTGGCAGGGAAACCCCAAACACCATGCCGATGTTTATCGCAGCGTTCCGTTGGAAGCCTTTCGACCGCTTGCCGAAGACGATCGGTTGAAACTGGTGAGCCTGCAGTTCGGATTCGGCAGCGAACAGCTGGACAAGACGGACTTCGCCGATTCGATCGGGCGTCTGCCCGAAGACACCGACACGACCGGGGGAGCATTCACCGACACCGCGGCCGTCATGAAAAACCTGGATCACGTCGTCACCAGCGACACCTCGGTCGCCCACTTGGCCGGCGCTTTGGGCGTTCCGACGACCGTCATCCTGGGAAAAATCCCCGACTGGCGATGGCTGCTCGAGGGCGACCGAACCGATTGGTATCCCAGCATGCGGCTGGTGCGTCAAAGCGAACTTGGCAGGTGGCAGGATGTCCTGTCTTCCATCCACACGACCTTGGCCAGCGGAAACAATGCGTGACCACCGGCCCCTTGAGCTCCTCCACCTGTCAGAGACACCCTCGTTTGGACTGATGCCATGACCCTTTCTGTCGCCTTGGTCGGTTCCACCGGCTACACGGGGCTGGAGGTTGCCCGCCTGCTGTCGAACCACCCCTCCGCGCGGCTGCAAATCGCGACGGCCCGGAGCGACGCGGGAAAACACATCACCGAAGTGCACCCTTCGCTGACCGGACGCGTCGATCTGACCCTGAAAGAGTTTGACGCCAACGAAATCGCACAGTCCTGCGATGTCGCGATGTGTTGTCTGCCCCATGGTGCATCGGCCGAAACGGTCAAGGAGCTGATCGAGGCCGGAGTTCGTGTGATCGACTTTAGTGCGGACTTTCGTCTGTCCTCGGTGGAGGTCTACGAATCCTGGTACAAGGTCAAGCATCCCTGGCCTCAACGCGTCGGTGACACGGTCTACGGGATGCCGGAGTTTTTTGCGGACGCGATCAGCGGCGCTGACGTGGTCGCCAATCCGGGATGTTATCCGACCAGCGCGATCATGCCCCTGGCCCCGTTGATCCGGGAACGCTTGATCGACCCCCACGACATCATTGTCGACAGCAAGAGCGGGGTCAGCGGCGCCGGCCGCAGCGCAAAGGTCGCCACACTGTATTGCGAAACCAATGAGTCGATCGCCGCGTATGCCGTCGGCAGCCACCGACATCAACCGGAAATCGAAGACCTGGTTGGCAGGATCACCAGTCAACCGATCCAGGTGGTGTTCACGCCGCACCTGACACCGATGAGCCGCGGAATCCTGTCGACCATCTACGCTCGCCCGGCCGAACACGGATCGACCGATCGCGTCGAGCAGATCATGCAGTGTTGGCGCGACACCTTCGCGGACAGCCACTTCGTTAACCCCGTCGAACACCTGCCCGCCACCGGGCATGTCGCAGGCACCAATTACGTCCAAATGGCGGCGCGGGGATCCGGCGATCGCCTGGTGTTGCTTTGCGCCATTGATAACCTAGCCAAAGGGGCCAGCGGGGCGGCGATCCAGAACATGAACGTCATGTTCGGCATCGATCCGACCACCGGCCTGCGCTAGCCGGACCGCGGCAGTTGGCATGACATGACCGACCGGCGGCCAGCGCCGATCCACTCACAAAGCTCGTTCGATTTGGACTCGCCTCTCACCGTCGGCAAATTGATCTTTGATGCAAGACGAACACGATCATTTCCCCGAGGACCCTTCGAACGATTCACAGGGATCGATGGTCAATCCCTATGAAGTGGGTCGGGACACCGCGCCACCGACCGACCCGAGCGGCATTCCCACGGTTCCGACAACGCTGCCTGACCCGACATCGGTGGCTTCGGCCGCTACGCGGCCGCGGACCTGGACCGTGGTCGCCATCCCGCTGGTATCGCTGGCCACGTTTTTCATCACCAGCTCCGTGATGGTGGCGATCGCGTTCCTGGTGGTCCACGGCACGGTGGATCGAAAACTGTTGGGCGATCCGGAAGCGATGAAAGCCGTGTCGGGTTCCCGGATCGGTCTGATCCTGTTGGTCGTCGTTCCCCAACTCGCGCTGGTTCTGCCGTCGGTCCTCGCCGCCCTGGTCTCGCCGGTGGGTTTCGCCAAACGGCTGTCGCTGGTCCGCGGCCATTGGCCGATCTGGGCCTGGATTGCGGCGGCGGCGGCAACGCCCCTGGTCGGATGGGTTTCCTCGATCGTGGTCGGCTCGCTGATGGAGGAAAGTGAGAACCTGCGGATGATGTCGGACATCTTTCGCGGCCACGGTGCGAACGGCTTTCTGATTCCGCTGGCGTTGCTGATCGGAGCCACCCCGGCGATCTGCGAAGAATTGTTATTTCGCGGCTACGTTCAAACGCGTCTGGTGCGGGCGCGGGGTCCGCTGCGCGGCATCCTCGTCTCCTCGCTGCTGTTCGCCGCCTTCCACATGGACTGGGTGCACGTGGTGGCCGTCTTTCCGCTGGGGCTGTACCTGGGCTTCGTCGCTTGGAGAAGCGGTTCGCTGCTGCCGGCGATGCTGGGTCATTTCGTCAACAATGCCATCAGCGTGTTCGCCGTGGTACTCTCGCCCGAAGATCCCTCGATCGAACCCTCCGCCGAAATGGTCACTTTCCTGCTGACCGTGATCAGCGCCGGATTGTTGGGGGCGGCATTGACGCTGACCGCTTCGGTCCGGTTCGCCGGCCCCAAAGAAGTTGCTTCCGCGCCCTCGGATCCGCTGGGGCCGGCGTGATCGCGGCGCCGGCGATCGGCCATCCGTTCCGCGTTGCCAAGCGGTCCGCAGGGCGCGCGTGGGGGATCGGATCGGCGGCGGGGTCGGCCATCGCGCCGATGTCGACTCGGATTGTGGGACCGATCGAATCGCCGATTGCTGTATGATGGGGCGGTTGGCGCGTGCCGGCCGAAGCCGCGTCGGGGCCCGGAGGTTCCGCGCAGCTGGCCCGAAATTGCTGACCACTCCCGCTGAGAATTGGACTCCATGCTGCCGTATCGCTTGAGCTTTGAACATCCCACGTACCTGTGGTTGTTGCTGGGGCTGCCGGTGCTGTGGTTCCTCGGCTACCAGTCGCTGGCGGTCCTGGGCAAGACGCGACGCGCTTTGGCACTGCTGCTGCGTTCGCTGGTCTGGACGGTGCTGGTATTCGCGCTCGCTGGCGTGCAAGTCGTCCGGGTCAGCGATCGGATGACGGTGATGTATGTCTTGGACCAATCCGAAAGCATCCCTCTGGCCAAGCGCCAGGTGATGCTGGATTACGTGGTCCGCAATGTTCGTCGGCACCGGGACGCCCGCCGGCAGGATCGCGCCGGCATCATCGTGTTCGGCCGCGACGCTTCGATCGAGATCCCGCCCTTCGATGACGACATCCGACTGCGCCGCTTGGAGAGTCTGCTGGATCGCGCCGACGCGACGAACCTGGAATCGGCATTGAATTTGGCGCAGGCCACCATGTCGGCGGACACGGCCCGCAGGATCGTGGTGGTCACCGACGGCAATGAGAATCTGGGCCAGGCGCGCAAGCTGGTCGCCCGCGTGGCGGCCGCCGGGATCGGCATCGATGTCGTCCCGGTGATGCTGGATGCCAAGAGCGAAGTGTTGGTGGAAAAGATCGATCTGCCCACCGATATACGCAAGGGCCAACCGTTCGAAGCCCGGATCGTCGTCAGCAACTATGCCGACAACGCCGGGAGTGATGCGGAGCCCACCAAAGGCAAGATCCGAGTCAAACAAAAGGTCGGTGACAACGAATCCATCCTGCTGGAACAGGACATCACGCTGGAGAACGGGAAGAACGTTTTTCCACTGCGTCACACGATCGATCGTCCGGCCCCGTACATCTATGAAGCCGAATTTGTACCGGCCGGCGACGACGATGACGGGCTGCGTCAAAACAACTCCGCCACCGCCTACACCCACGTTCGCGGCCAGGGCCGCGTGCTGTTGATCGAAGATCGGTCCAATGAGGGCGATTTCGATCTGATGGTGGATCGGCTGCGTGACAACAACATCGAAGTCGTCACCCAATTCAACGACGACCTGTTCGGGTCGTTGGCCGAGCTCCAGGCCTACGATGCGGTCATCCTGGCCGGCGTGCCTCGCGTTTCCGGTGACAGCGACAACAAGATCGTTTCGTTCAGCGACGCCCAGATCGAAATGCTGGTTCGCAACACCCAGCAATTGGGTGCCGGGCTGTTGATGATCGGCGGACCGGAAGCCTTCGGCGCCGGTGGCTGGACCGGTACCGAGCTGGAAAAAGCGATGCCGGTCGATTTCAAAATCAAAAACGCCAAGGTCCAAGCCGTCGGTGCGCTGGCGCTGATCATGCACGCCAGTGAGATGGCCGACGGAAACCACTGGCAAAAAGTGATTTGCAAGTCGGCGATCGAACAACTGGGACCATCCGACCTGGCGGGCGTGTTGCACTGGAGCTTCAACGGCGACGCCTGGCTGTGGGGCGGACAACAGGGGCTGCTGGAAGTTGGTCCGAACCGCCGGGCGATGCTCGCGCGGGTGTCCAAGATGACGCCGGGCGACATGCCCCAGTTCGACCCCGCGATGAAGATGGCCGCCAAATCACTCGCGGCCGCACCTGCTTCGGTCAAGCACTGCATCATCATCTCCGACGGCGATCCCAGCGATCCGACGCCCGGCACGATCAATGCGTTCAAGAACGCCAGCATCTCGATCAGCACGGTGGCCGTCGCGTCACACGGATTGGCCGGCAGCCAACGGTTGCAAAACATCGCCACCGCGACGGGCGGAAAGTATTACAGCGTCAAATCCGGCCGCGCCCTGCCGCGAATCTTTCAGCGTGAAGCCCGGCGTGTCTCCAAGCCGTTGGTCTACGAACCGCCCGGCGGCGCCGTCCCCGAAGTCATCTTTCCGCACCCACTACTCGACGGGATCGATCGCGTGCTCCCGCCCGTCTCGGGCTTCGTGATGACGCAGACCAAAGACAGCCCTTTGGCCCAGGTCTTGATCCAATCTCCCAAACCTGAGCAGCCGGAAAACGCAACGATCCTGGCAGCCTGGACCTACGGGTTGGGCCGGACCGCCGCACTGACCACGGACGCCGGAGCCCGTTGGGCGGGCGCCTGGAACGACTGGGCCGACTACGACAAGTTCTACAGCCAGCTGGTGCGTTGGCTGATGCGCCCCACCGGTGACACCGGCAAGTTCACCATCGCGACTCAGGTGGAAGACGGACAGGTACAAGTCGTCGTCAACGCCTTGGCCGAAGACGATTCCTTCCTGGACTTTTTGGAGATGAACGCCACCGCGTTGGATGCCGAATTGAATCCCATCCCGTTGGAGATGCGCCAGACCGCACCGGGCCGGTACGTCGGATCGTTCCCCGCCAATTCGGCCGGCAGCTACTTCGTCAACGTGGTGCCGACCGCCGGGGCAACGCCGCTGACCACCGGGGTCACCGTTCCCTACAGCGACGAATACCGCGTCCGCGAAACCAACCTCTCACTGATCGAATCGCTCGCCAAGACACAACCGCGAGGCGGTGCGGCGGGCGAAGTGACGCCGCCCCTGGAGCAACGTCCCGGGGCAGAGTCGGTCGACTCGGACCCGTTCCGCGGCGGGCTGGCCCTGGCCCGCAGCATTCGAGACGCCTGGCCCTGGTTCGTCCTGGGCGGATGTTGTTTGTTCCTGGGCGACGTGATGATCCGCCGAATCGCACTGGACTTCAGCTGGATCGGGCGACTGATCCGCCGGTTGCGGGGTGAGAAGGTCGATCAATCCGCAGCCGTCACGCGGCTGGACGCGCTCCGCAAAAGCAAGGCGCAGCTCGGCGATGATCTGGAAAAGCGGCGCGCGAGTGTTCGTTTCGAGCCCACGCGGGTGGACGGGTCCGACGAGCCGGTTGATCTGGCCGATCCCGGCCAGCCACGCAAGGGCTCCTTGCCGGAGAGCCCCAAAGACGAACCCGCCCCGACGTCGTACACCGAACGTCTGCTGGAGGCCAAGCGTCGCGCCCGAAAGGACAAACCGGACGGCGAATAAGCCTCAGGCGAACTCCATCGCCGCGACGACGCGGCAGGCGGAGCCTGCCCCACCGCTGGGTCCAAGGCCGGAGCCTTGGAACCAGGAATCGCACGCCTTCAGGGGCCCAACCTCAATCTCGTTCCCGGGCTCCCGCCCGGGAACGCACTGCAACGCTGGCTCCGCCAGCTCCCCCACGCCAAAACTCACGCGAACTCCATCGCCGGGCCGACGCGGCAGGCGGAGCCTGCCCGACAGTGGGTTCCAAGGCCGGAACCTTGGAACCAGGAATCGCACGCCTTCAGGGGCCCAACCTCAATCTCGTTCCCGGGCTCCCGCCCGGGAACGCACTGCAACGCTGGCTCCGCCAGCTCCCCCGCGCCAAAACTCACGCGAACTCCATCGCCGCGCCGACGCGGCAGGCGGAGCCTGCCCCACCGCTGGGTTCCAAGGCCGGAGCCTTGGAACCAGGAATCGCACGCTCTCGGGTGGCGGCATCCGTTCTCGCTTCGACCCGCGCGTGTAGAATCAGTCCGCACCGAACTTTCCCACCATCGAAGCTGGTTTGACATGAATTTCCGATCCTTGCCATTCGCCCTGATCCTCGCCTTCACTTTCTCAACGTTTCACAGCATCGGATCGGCCCAGGAACCGTCCGAGGGGAAATGGATCCAGCTGTTCAACGGCAAAGACCTGGAAGGTTGGACACCCAAGATTCGTTACCACGAAGCCGGAGACAATCACGCCAACACGTTCCGCGTGGTCGATGGTCTGCTGACAGTCAACTACGACGGCTATGACACGTTCGACGAGACGTTCGGCCACCTGTTCTATCAGGACGAGTTTTCCCACTACCGTTTTCGCGTGGAGTATCGCTTCATCGGCGAGCAGTGTGACGGAGGCCCCGGTTGGGCGATTCGCAACAGTGGTGTGATGATTCACGGCGAACAGCCCACAACGATGGCCAAGGACCAAGACTTCCCGGCCTCAATCGAAGTCCAGTTGCTCGGCGGCGACGGCACCAACCCGCGAACGACGGCCAACCTGTGCACCCCGGGCACCAACGTGGTGATGAATGACGAATTGGTGACTCGCCATTGCACCTCATCCACCTCGAAGACCTACCACGGACCACAGTGGGTGACGGTCGAAATTGAAGTCCGCGGCAACGAAATCATCAAACACATTGTCGACGGAGAGGTGGTCCTGCAGTACACCCAACCCCAGCTTGATGAACGCGACGAACACGCCAAGGAGTTGGCGGAGAAACAAGGCGGGATTCAGTTGGACAAGGGCACGATCTCCTTGCAATCAGAGAGCCATCCGGTCCAGTTTCGCAAAGTGGAACTGATGGTCTTGAAAGACGAACGCTGAGCTCGCTCGACCCGCAGCGATTCTTTTTTGTCGGCGCTGCTTCCCTGGCTGACGTTTGACCCTCGTTGAAAACGAGGCAGAAGTGATCCGCGCGGGTGCCGTCGTCCAGGGCCGAAGGCCCGACAGCCTCCTGCCGGGGACGCCAGTCCCCGGTTTCCGCGTCCCCATCGCCCGCAAACCCCGCTGGGGCGACAAATCCTCTCGGCTCCTCCGCAGCCCCCAAAGATCATCCCAAATCTGCTGCGGCCAAGCACTTGCGGCAAGCCTTCTGGGCCGGCGTGTCGCTAATCTGGTGAAAAACCACGCCCTTTTCTGCCCCACGGCAAATCCGTGCCCCACCGCGAATCGTCTGACTTTTCGGACAACGCATCCTCCGCGGTGAACAGACTTCATGGCCGACGAACCGGAAACGATCGAGCCCGACTGCTGCGACGCCCGTTCGGGGCGTTTGGAGCGGCTGTTTGGTCAATGCCGGGATGAAATCCTGGGCACGCTGTTCTACGTCGTCGGGAACGTCGAAGACGCCCGTGATGCGTTGCAGGAAACGTTTTTGAAGTGCTGGCACCGCCGGCATCAAATCGACGACGTCCAGAATCTCAGGGCATGGGTCTTTCGCATCGCGATCAATACCGGTCGTGACGTCCGCAAGACCGCCTGGAATCGTCGCCGGCAAACCTTGCGAGAGGATGTACCAATGCCCTCGACAACCGAAAGCTCGCCAGACGGACTGGTGCGAGACGAAGAACGCCAGCGACTGCGGCGGGCGATCTCGCAGTTGCCCGTTGAGCAACAGGAAGTGTTCCTGATGCGGCAGAACGGCGACCTGACTTACTGCCAGATTGCCCAAGCAATGTCGCTTCCGGTCGGCACCGTCAAAACGCGGATGCGATCCGCCATCCGTCAGCTCCGTGAGACTGTGGGAGATCTGTCATGAGCGCACTGCCTCCTTCAGACGATCCAAAGCGTGACGAAGAATCTTTGCGTCAACGCCTCATGGAACTTCACTACGATTTGCTGGACGACGAGGAAGCGGACGAGCTTCGCCTGCGCATCGACCAGGACGCGACGGCGGCCAGGCTATGGCGGGAAACCCGCGTATTGGCCGGGAAGTTTGCCGACGCGGCCCGACTGGACGCGGCATCAGTCACCCTGGAACGGCCGGCCCAAACCGCCAGCTCCGGACGTCCCGACAACGATCCGTTTCGATCTTCGTTGGATGCCGACGGGCGGACATCGCACGTCAAGCGGGCGACGGAGCATGCTGATGGCGAAACCGCACCGGTCGGCGGCAACAGAGACCTTCGCTTCTGGCTGGGCATGTTGGCGGTCGCGGCGGCGGTGACCGTGATCGTCACCGCGACCCGCTACGCAACTTCGCTTCCAGATTCTCCCGGCGACATGCTGCAGGTCACCCTGCAACCGGTGACGGGAAGCGAGGCGACGGCACGAAACGAGTTCTTTGTCGCCGTCGGTCCCTCCCGCCCGACAACCGCTTTGTCGGGATTCGACCGCTCGGCACCCATCGTGCCGGCACGAATCTCCTACGAAGTCGTTTCCGATGGGATCGTGCTGTTCTTTGGCAGCACCGAAACGAAACCGGATGCGTACGGAACCATCCGGGTTCCCGACGACGTCACGATCCCCGGCGATGCCGTGTTGCGCGTCGATGCCGAACCGCTGGAGGAGGCGGGGGAATACGTTCGTTTGACGGTGCCGTTGGAGCCGACGCGTTGTCTGACCTACCTGTCGACGGACCGCCCCGTTTACCGACCGGGCGAAACGCTGTACTTCCGCTCGGTGACGCTCAATCGCCGCACGCTCACGCAGCATTTGGAAGTACCGATCCGGTATGAGTTGCTGGATCCGAGCGGCGCGACGGTTGATGGATTGGTCAGCGAGGGAATCACCGAACGCGGCGTGGGCAACGGTGCCTGGACGCTGCCGTCGTCGTTGGCGGGCGGCTCCTATCAATTGGCCGCCAAGAGTTTGGACGGCTTTTTCCCGGATCAAACCTGTGAGATCCAGATCCGCGCCTATCGCCCGGTGCGTTTGAAAACGGAGCTCGAATTCGGCGAGCGGTCGTACGGCGCCGGTGACCGCGTGACGGCGGACTTGCAAGTCCGTCGCGCCGACGATGAAATCCCGACCGGCGCTGTGGCTCGCGTCAGCGCGACCGTTGACGACCAGGTCGTTCACACCGCGCAAGACACGCTGTCGGAAGAAGGAACCCTGACCGTCGAATTCGACCTGCCGGGGCACCTGCGTTCCGGAGAGGGAACTTTGTCGATCGCTATTGATGACGGTTCGGTGACCGAGACGGCGGTGCGTCCGATCCCGATCCACACCGGCCGCGCCGAAATCCGCTTCTTTCCCGAAGGCGGCTACCTGGTGGGCGGGATCCAGAACCGCGTGTACTTTGACGCCCACAACCGCGACGGAGACCCGATCGAAATTGCCGGCGAGATTCTTTCCCAAGCCGGTCGCGTCGTTGCCGACGTGCAGACCGTGCGGGACGGGATGGGCAGCTTTCAATTCAAACCGGAATCGGGACAACGCTACTCGCTCCGCGTCACATCGCCGGTCGACATCACGGAAACACCATGGCTGCCGTCCGTCGTCGAGGCGCTGCCGGTGTTGCACACGGGGTCCGGAGTTTTTGAGGCGTCCGAGCCACTGCAAATGACCGTCCGAAGCACGAAGCGGCGGCGGGTGTTGGCGCGAGCCGTCTGTCGGGGCGAACTCGTGGGCGCGCAATCCGTTGAACTGGGGATCGGCGACAACGAGGTCCAGGTGTCACTTCAGGAGCGTGCCCACGGCGTGATCCGCGTGACGCTGCTGGATCTGGAAACGGATTCAAAGACCGCCACGCCCTTGGTGGAGCGACTTGTCTACCGCCGCGACGAAGAAAGGTTGAAGATCCGGGCGACGGTCGATGGAGATCAGCGGGTGCACGCGCCGGGTTCGCCCGTCCAAATGACCGTCCATGTGACGGATGAGAATGATCAACCGGTCCCCGGGGCGGTGTTGGGCGTCAGCGTCGTCGACGACGCGGCGCTCAGTCTGCAACAACGGGAATCGCCTTCGATCGGAACGCACTTCTTGTTGACCAGCGAGATCGAGTCGCCCGAGGATCTGGAGCACGCGAACTTCTATCTGCAAGCGTCTCCCGAAGCCGCCGAAAGCCTGGACCTGCTGCTGGGCACGCAGGGCTGGCGTCGTTTCGTCAGTGGCTCGCCTCAGCAATTCGACATGGCCTTCCGCGACCGTTTGATTCGGCTGCTGGAGCTTGATGGCAATCGCGATGAGATCGCTGGTCAACCTTCGTCGAACGCGTCGGCGATCGCTGATCGTTACCGGCAGTATCGGACAACGGTGCAGCAACTTTGGCACCGCTTCCTGCGGGAACTCCGTTGGGCCCTGATGATCATCGGGACGCTGTGGCTGATCGCCTTCCTGATTCGTCCGCGAAGAAAGGCGGTTTCTGTGGCCGTCGTGTTGCTGGCCGGGGCGGTCTCGTTGGCAATCTTGGGGTGTGGGGGTCATCAAGCCAATGAGGTGATCACGTCCGGAGACGCCGCGCTGGACGAATCCTTCGCCGAGATGGCCACGCCGCCCGAATTGATTGCGGAGCCTGGACCGGCGGGATCGGGGAAACTTCAACCACCCAAATCGCCAAGCCCGGAACCGGGTCTGATCGGACGCTTCGCCGAATACTTTTTGACTCGCCAAAGCGGCGCCGAGAAAGTCGATGCGGGGAACGCCCGGATTACAGCCGAGCAGCTTCGCCAGTGGGCGGCCGCAAGAGGCTTGGACGCTCAAACGATGGCGGATCGGATGATGGAAGAATTGCGATTCCCCATCCGCCAATACGCCCACCTGAGACGATCGAGCGAACCGGGAATCCGCAGCGACTTCACCGAGACGCTGTACTGGAATCCCGCGATGGTCACCGATTCGACGGGCACGGTCAGCGTCCGATTCGAGCTTTCCGACGCGTTGACGATGTTCCGATTGCGAGCCGAGGGACATGCGCCCGGCGGCCGGTTGGGCAGCGGAACCGGGTCGGTGGTCACCCGCCTGCCCGTCCAGGTCGAACCGAAGTTGCCGTTGGAAGTGACGGCGGGCGACCGCATCGATTTGCCCGTCGGCGTGGTCAATGCGACCGGCCAGGACGCTGCGTTCGAGGTCGGCATGCAAACCGGATCGGACCTGCAAGCGAACGAGCAAGCAACTTCGGTATCGCTTGCGACCGACGGCCGGGCGACGACTGTCTTTCCCGTGCACGTCAGCAACGTTTCGCGTCCGGCCAGGAGCGAAGTGTCCGTTTGGGCCAGGCAATCCGACGGCCAGGCATCCGATCAGGTCCGCCGCCACGTCTCCATCGTGCCCTCGGGCTTTCCCTTTCAGCTCGATCGCTCCGGATCACTCACCGATCAGGCCTCCGTCGCGATGAACCTCCCCAAAGCGGTCTCGACCGATTCGCTGCAAGGAACGATCACGGTGTTCCCAAACACGCGTTCGCAAGTCAGCGCCGGGATGGAGAGCATTCTGCGCGAGCCGCACGGCTGTTTCGAGCAAGCGTCGGCGTCGAACTACCCGAACGTGATGGCGTTCCAGCTGATGCAAGTCGATGGCCGCGTGGACGACCGATTCCGCCGAAACACAGAATCGCTCCTGCGACGCGGCTACCGGAAACTGACGCAGTACGAATGCGCCCAACTGGGATACGAGTGGTTCGGAAACGATCCGGGCCACGAAGCTTTGACGGCGTTCGGCTTGATGCAGTTCACCGAGATGGCCAAGGTGATCGACGTCGACGCGGAGATGCTGCAGCGGACGCGGCGGTGGCTGTTGGAACGTCGCGACGGCAAAGGCGGCTTCAAGCGAAATCCGCGACACCTGCATGAATGGTCGCTCCGTCAGGAAGTCGTCGATGCTTACGTCCTGTGGTCGCTGTCGGAAGCCGACTCTCAGGCGGGACGCCCCGAATTGACACAGCAGGATTTTGGTCCGGAACTCCAGGCGTTGGAACGTGCTGCGGCATCATCAGAAGATGCTTACCTGATTGCCCTGGCCGCAATCACGCTGGACAACGTCGGCCGCCAGTCCGCCGCCCGGACCTTGCGGCAGCGGTTGCAGACGTTACAAGCTTCCGACGGCAGCTTGACCGGCGAGACGACCGTGACCCAAAGCGGGGGAGTTTCGCGGACCGCCGAAACCACCGCTTTGGCAATCCTGGCGTGGGCCGACCATCCCGAATCACAACCCCACGCCCGATCGGCGACCGGCTGGTTGATCGATCATCGCAGCGGCCAGGGGTTCGGTTCGACGCAAGCCACCGTGCTGGCACTCAAGGCACTGATCGCAATGCACAAAGTTTTGGGCAACGATGAAAGCGGCTCGGTCGAAGTCCGGTTTGCCGGGGAACCCGTCCAGACACTCCGTTGGCAGGAAACACCGCAGGAGGGTGTGACCTTGGAACTGCCCGCTGCGATCCTGGCACGCATGCAATCGGAACCTGGCAGCCAGCTGACACTGCATCACTCGGGGCCATCCTCCGTGCCGTTCACGGTGCAGCTCACTGGCAGAACTTCCAAGCCGGAAAGTGATCCCGAATGCACGATCGGCATCAAAGTTCGTTTGCGATCCGGTGAGGAGGACGACCAGGCAAATCCCGATTCCGGTGACACGTTCACGATGCGTGCCGGTCAAACCGCCAACGTGCAAGTCGAGGTCGTCAACCGGACCCAGCAAGGTCAGCCCATGACGGTGGCCGCCGTCGGACTTCCCGGTGGGCTGGAACCGGTGATCGAAGACCTGGAGCGTCGGCGCGAGGCGGGCCAGATCGACTACTACGAACTGCGCGGACGCGAAGTCGTGTTGTACTGGCGCACGATGGCACCGGCAGAACGAAAGCGGGTACGGTTCGCCTGCGTCGCCGAGATTGCCGGGCACTACAGCGGACCGCCAAGCCAAGCCTACCTGTACTACACCGCCGAATCACGATGCTGGATCGATCCGTTGGTCGCCACGATCAACAACGAACAGGCGGTCGAGTGAAGCACGCGGACAGGCCGTGACGGACACGAGATCACGGGGCGGATCGGCGGCACGTTTGATGCCGCAAGGTCGTGCAGCTTTGCTTCCCCCTCCCTCCGAGAGGATCGCGGAGGAGCCTGCGACGACGCGGGGAGGGCTGTCCGGCACTATGGATTCAGCTGGTTGATGAAGACACCCTCCCCAAAGGCTCGTGCCTCGCCTTTGACCCTCCCGGAGGGAGGGTGAATTTCAGAAAAGCACGTCTTTTCCTGGCTAGGAGAACTGCACGATCTCCAAGCGGGAAGGTGAAACGAAAATCAAGGACCGACATCCACACCGCGAGCTACGGTGATCGAGGCGTCCGCTACCAATCGGTCCGCATATTGCGTCATCGTAAAATCGGATCCACGGAACCACAGCAGCAACGGCGCCACGTAGTCGTTCGGTGGGGTCGCCGCCGGACGCGAACCCTTCCAGGCCGTGCTTCGCCAAAGCCCGTCGGATGCGTTGTATTCGTACTGACCGCCCAAACTGCACTGCAGCGGCTTTCCCAGCACGAACGTCGCGGTCTCCGACGCCTGCTCCGGCGGGACGCTCAATTGACGTGACAGCAAGTTCAAAAACGAAGCGCCCGCGACGCTGCTGCGAGCGGCTCGCTGATAGAGTTGATCGTTGACCCAACCTTCCAGCTGGCTGTCAAGCAAGCTGCCGACGCGTCCCCGGACCGTCGCCGACTGTTGCGTCTCGGTCGCTTCCAAAAAAGGCAACGTCGAATTCAGCACTTCGGGTTGGAACGACAGCACGCTGAAACCGCCGCCGGTGTAACGGTACAAACCACCGATCAACCGCGACATCCCCGGGCCCACCGGTCGGCCGCGTCCCAATCCGAGCGGCAATCGATCCAACACGCCGGGTTGCGGCCAAGCACCCAAGTACGACGGCAGTTCCCGCAACGCCCAATACGTGTTCAGCAAACCTTTGAACTCATTGGGATCCGGTGGGAAGTTGTCCTTGATGCCCACAAACAAATGGGTCGGTGGCCCCAACTGGTCGCTGGCGACGTGCGCCTGCACGGAAACCAGGTCATCGGGAGCGAATCGCATCTCGACGTTGGTTGGTGGCCCCAGTTGCCGCGCCCACGTGCCGTACTTCTCCGGCGTCAGCGGGGCGATCTCGGCGTGGATCGCGATGCGTTCCAAATCGGTGTTGCCGGGCACCTCTTCACGACGAAGCGCGACAATGATTGGATCCATCTGAGGAAACCGCTGCGTGTATTCGTCAGCGATTTGTTTGTACCAGCGCGACTCCTGCGGCGTGACCGATTCGATTTCCACATCGCCGATCGGCAAGAAAGTGCCACGGGACCCGCGGAGCGTATCAACCATTTGATCGCCGGCCGAGATCACGCCGCTTCCATCGTGGCGATCATCAAATGAGACGGGTAAGAATCCGGATTCGATCAGTTGGGGCACACCCAGCGTCTGGCCCGTCTCCGGTCGCACGCCCTCCGCCTTTGCGGCCAGTCGCGCCAAGTGCACGAGCGAAATGTCGCTCTCGGCTCGCGTCCGACGGCGGAGTTCGATCAAGTACTCCGGCGACACCAGATTCTGCAGCATTTGGGGCGAGAAGTACGCAAAGATCGTGTCTTGACGGCTGACGGGCACCAGCATTCGCGACAACCGAAAGGCTTCGGTGGCGGCGAGCGATTCGCCGGATTGCCCGACCTGAAAAAACCGTTCGACCAACGATCGGCTGTTGGTGATCAGGAAGTACCCCTGGTCTTCGGCCAGAAACGATCGCACCCGGTTGTCCGGCGAGGACAACAACGAAACCTGATTGCCGCCGATGCTGACTTGTTCCAGGCTGAGTGTCGCGTCGGTCCGGGCAGCGTTGTTGCGGTCATTGGACAACGAAGACCGCAGCAGGAAGGCGTTGGTGGACTTCATCAACACGCCCATCGTCGCTCCGTCTTCGGTATACAAGTCACGTCCGATCACCGCTTGGTCTTCGATCACGGTCGGTCCGAGCATCCGTGTCATTTGGTTGATCTTCAGACTCAACTGTTTTTCAAATCGCTCCGTCGCTCTGCCACCGGTTCCGCGCAACGTGATCATTCGACTCAGGTCGCCGCCGTGCTCGTTGGTCAGATCCAGAAACCACAGGTAGTTGGCGAAGGACCCGAATCGAAAATAAAAGCATTCCGGCGGCACTCGCGATGCGATCGGTTCGGTTTGCACGTCGGGATCGATTTCGGGAAACGTCGGTTGCACCCAACGCGGACCGGCCGGCAGGGGCAGGGCGTCGACGGGGTCCGGATTGGCAGGGACAGGCCGATTGTCGTCGGTCAAACCGGCCGCGGTTTGTCGAAAGATTTCGCCGCTGACTTCTTCCGCCCCGCCAAGCACCTTCAGGGTTTTCCAAAGCGGATCGTCATCTTCGGCGCGTTCCAAGAACCATGCCGGAAGCGAGTTGCCGGTCCGTCCGCTGAGCATCGCAATCAGATACGTCTCCACCCAGGGCGGATAGTCTCCGTCATCGATCTGGCGTTTCGCATTGGCCGTGAACGCTTGCCACCAACTCGCCATCGACTCGGCAAATGCCGACGGATTCCTTTGCGGATTCAGCTGATAGACACCGATCTCCTGACCGGGTTGGCCCACGCGAACCTGCAGCGGCTCGGTACCGGTGAACAGGAAATGAACGCGGCGCGCGACGATCTGCGTTTTGGGCGCATCCTCGTCGGTCAATTCACGAATCAGGTTTCCCAAACGCCCGAGCAATCGGCCGTTGCCCGCCGGCGGGACGGGCAATTCGGACACCGGCGTGATCCGCGTCTCCACCTCCTCTGCTGCCGGATACAGCACACGGCCAGACTCCGACGCGACGGTCAGCGGTGGCGGGGCCGCACCCACGATCGGGTTGGCCAGCGGAAGTTCAATGGTGCCGACGCCGTAGGGCTGGTCCGCCGGGCCCAGATCTGCCGACGCCAGGACGTCGACGGCAGCCGCGCGGCCGGCGAGCCCGATCGACAATAACCAGACAGAGGGCAGCATGATCGCCCACATAAAACATCGCATCAAAACATCCCAATTCGATCAGAGTGGATTGAATCATCGTCGACGGTCCCCCCAATTCCGCCGGAGGGGAAGGGTGAACTGGCCGGGTCGTCAGCCTCCCAACCAGCGACGATAATGCCCGCGTGACGACATTATCCATTTCTAGCCCCCTTTGGACAGCCAAACCGTGGACAGCCCCTCCCGCAGCGGTGTTTTCCAAGCGAGCACCGACGCACGGCTCGAATCCTTCGCCGAATCGATCAGCTTCGATCGACGGCTTTATCACCAGGACATTCGCGGATCGATCGCTCATGCAAGCATGCTGCAGTCGGTGGGACTGATCTCGGCCCAGGATTTCACTCAAATCCGGGACACCTTGAAGGAAATTGAATCCGAAATCGATGCGGGCCAATTTCCGATTCGGCTGGAATTGGAAGACATCCACATGCACATCGAGTCCGTGTTGATCGAGCGGATCGGTGACGTTGGACGAAAACTGCACACCGCCCGCAGCCGAAATGACCAGGTCAGCACCGACACACGGATCTGGGTTCGTGAGGCGTTGGACCGCACCGATGCGCTGTTGCTGCAACTGCAACGGGCGTTCCTGGGACGCTGCGAACGCGACCTGGACGTGATCCTGCCCGCCTACACCCACCTGCAGCGCGCCCAGCCCGTGTTGGCACCGCACTACTGGCTGGCGTACATCGAAAAGTTTCAGCGCGACCGCGAGCGAATCACCGACTGCCGGGTCCGCGTCAACCAATCGCCGTTGGGGATCGCCGCGGTCGCCGGAACCACGCTGCCGATCGACCGCGAGCAGACCGCCAGCGCGTTGGACTTTCAGGGCATCACCGCCAACAGTCTGGATACCAGCAGCGACCGCGATTTCATCCAGGAATCCGCCTTCGTGCTGGCGATGATCGCGTCGCACCTCAGCGGCTGGGCGGAAGAGTGGATCCTGTGGAGCACCGTCGAGTTCAACTTCATCAAGATGCCGCACCAGTTTTGCACCGGTAGCAGCATCATGCCCCAGAAAGTCAATCCGGACACCTTGGAACTGACCCGCGGAAAATCGGCCCGGGTGATGGGCAATTTGCAGACGCTGATGTTGCTGGTTAAAAATTTGCCGCTGGCGTACAACCGCGATCTGCAGGAAGACAAGCCGCCGTTGTTCGATTCCTTCGACACCGTGACCGCGATGTTGGAGCTGGCCATCCCGATCGTGGCCGGCAGCGAGCTTCAACGCGACGCGATCGCCGCGCGGATCGAGGAAGGCTACCTGGATGCCACCACGCTAATGGAATGGCTGATCCGCAAAGGCGTTCCCCAACGGACGGCTCACCACGCCGTCGGTGCGATTGTCGGCGAAGCGATGAAGCAACGGATCCCACTGGCGGAGTTGCCGATCCAGACGATGCAACGACACGCCGAGCAAATCGACGAATCGATTCGCGAGGTGCTGGGGACACAAAACGCCGTCGCCGCGTTTTCCAGCTACGGGTCGACCGCGCCCCATCAGGTGCACGACCAAATCCGTCGTTGGAACGAACGGCTTGACGATGCCGATCATCCCGAACCGCGATAGACGTCGGACTGTCGGTCCTCGTTTCTCGGCCGGGCGCGATGGTGCCCTCACGCCCAAGTGACTTGGGAAGAACCTTTCGGCAGATCGAAACAAAGGACGACCGAGTCTTGTTGCCGGACGAAATGCCCCGGCTTCAACTGCTTGGCCGATCCCACCTCGGCAAACGCGTGCGAATCTTCACCGGCGGAGAAGTGCGACGGGATCTTGGATCCCTCGACTTGCACGGTGAAACGCTCGGTGCCGATCGGAGCTTCCAGCGTCATCGCGTCGTCGGTGGTTTGGATTGTCGTCAACTCTTTGGCCGCCCAGTAGCGACCGATCTCGCTCAGTTTCATCCAGATCACCTTATCGCCATGCACTTCATTGACGGTGCGGACGTTTCGCTGGAAAGCGTGAAAACCGTGGCGGTCGCCGTTGCAATACATTCCGGGCCAGTGACACAAAAACGTCGCCGGCTGGCCTTTGGAAATCAGTTCCGCCAGTGCACCGCTCTGACCGTCTTCGGTCAAATAACGGTCCGGCTGCGGATCCAAGTCGCCTTGCCATCCGCCATACCAGTCCCCGGTCCCCGCGGGCACGTTCACGGTCATTTGCGGCGCGTCGGTGTCTCGCCCGCGTACCGCTTCCAGGACCGGTTCCGTTCCCTTTTCACCGCCAAAGATGTACTTGAAGTAATGCGGTAGCTCGACGCCGTAGACATCACGAACGGCCTGGTCGACGGCCATCGGCAATTTGTCTTTGACCCGATTCCCAAATCCGCCCGGCGTCGTGATGCCTTCGCAGGGCAGATCACAGTTCTTCAAGATCCGAAGCGCGTAGGCCAGGTAGGCGGCCAACTCGTCAACGCTCTTGTCCTCCTGCGGGTAGGAATTCTCCATCGTTCCCTTGTTGATCTCGTCGAACGGCCGTCCCGTCTTGAGATCGATGACTCGGGTGTGCGTGATCATCTCGGGATGGATGTCCCAATGGGGCACCATCAGCTCCCGGACCAGTTTCAAACTGTCTTGCAATTCTCGCCGCGACCAACCGGGCAGCTCCCGGTCGACCCAGCCCACCAGGGCGGGACAGGGCACCACGCTGTACTTTCCACGGACGCCATTCTCCGCGCACCACTCGCCAAATTCGCGGACGAACGAATCGGGAATTTCCCGCGGCCACGACCTCCACGGCTTGTCGTATTCCGCCCGGCCGGGATGCGCGGTCGCGAACTGCGGCGTGCAGAAATGGCCCATGTTCACCAGGCACGTGGAGTCGTCGATGATGAACGACACGGGTACCCGCATCTGAGGGTGCAGCACCTGGTGCGTCCGTTGGGCGGTGCGGATCGCTTCCGGCCGTTCTTGGGCACCGGCCCGGCCAGCGGCTCCGAGGGTCGTCGCGGCCGTGGCCGCCAAAAACTTACGCCGATCGATGACAGGGGATGGGTGGGACATCACGGAGTCTTTACCTGTGGGTGGGCGGCGGGCGGGGGGGAATGACCGGTCCAACCACCGTCGCGCGATCAGATCGGGTCACGGAGATTATAAGTCGTCCGCCGCGGCGACGTTGGCCTAGTCCGACGACCGCGATTTCCAAGCGATTCCCACTGCAACTGCACGATTGCCTTAGAATGCCGCTCCACTTCTCCTCGGCTCCTTCTGTTCGCTAACGCTCCACTGCACGCCCATGATCGTTGTTCCGCATCGCGCCTCCCTTCGATTCTTTTCGCTCGCGACCGCGATCCTGTGGTGGTCCCCGGCATTGGCGGAACAGCTCCATCCTGATCTGCACCACGCCGCTCACAAACAGGTTCCGTTGCTACGCGCGGTCGATTTGTCCGTCGGCGAATCTGAGACCGTGCAGTTGCATGACGGCACGATGACGCAGGTGCAATTGCTCCGCGTGCAGGAAGATCGAGATTCGTTAAGCGGAGCGGTCCGCCGCGCCGAAGTGACCGTGCGGATTGATGGCGAGGAAACGACCTTGATCGCAGCCAACTACCATTTGCCGATCACCGTTGGAAACGTTCAGATCGACTGCGCCGTGACCCGCGGCTACAACAGCAACGGGCGTGCCGCATCCTGGGCCTTGGAAAAGGATGCCCGCCTGCGGCTGTGGCCGGCCGGGTCTCCGTGGATTCGCGCCGATTCGTTCCGCTATCCTGCCGAACAACGCTGGTTCGCCTCGCTCACCCAGATGGCCAATGAACCGACGTACGTCGACGGAGGCGATTCGCCGGCGCGTCAACAAATCTACTACCACAGCGGTCTGGATATCGGTGGGAGCGAAGGACAAGTGGACGTGGTCGCCGCGACCACCGGCCTGGTGGTCTCTTCCGCCGGCGAAGTCCTTGAGGGTCATCGAGACGACACGCCGGTCAGCCCCCGCGGCGACGTGGTCTACGTCCAAGATGCCCGCGGCTGGTACTATCGCTACAGCCACCTGAAGCACATCGATCCGCAGATCAAAATCGGTCGCGTGATCTCGATGGGAGACGCCATCGGCGTGTTGGGCAAGGAGGGCGCCAGCGGCGGTTGGTCCCACCTGCACTTTGAGATCAAAGCGCGTCAACCGTCCGGAAAGTGGGGAACCCAAGCCGGTTACGCTTTCCTGTGGCAAGCTTATTTGCAGCAGTACGACCCGGATTTGATCGCCGTCGCACGGCCTCATCATTTCATCGCCGCCGGCGAAGCCGTCACACTGGACGCTTCCCGCTCCTGGACCAAGTCCGGTCACCCGCCAAATTTCTCTTGGACGTTTCATGACGGCTTCCATTCGGACAAGCCGCAGGTCCGACGCGCTTACCCGCGCAGCGGTTCCTACAGCGAGATCCTTCGGGCCGACGACGGCTCGGGCAATGTCGCCTATGACTTTGCCGTCGTTCAGGTGATCGACCCCGAACACCCGGCAAAGCTGCCCCCCACCATTCATCCCACGTATTCGCCGACCTTCGGTTTGAAGGTTGGCGATCCCGTGCGGTTCACGGTGCGTTCCTTTCGCGCCAAGGCAGGCCAGGAAACCTGGGATTTCGGCGACGGCACGCCGCCGGTCCAAGTGCAATCCGACGGCAACCGGTCACCCCACGCGGCCGACGGTTACGCCGTGACCGAACACCGATTCGACAAACCGGGAGACTACGTGGTGACCGTCCAGCGAACCAACGAACATGGTTTGACAGCGACGGGGCATTTGCACGTCGCGATCGCACCGTGATCACCGAACTGCATAAATTCCAAGTCGCGAAGTGACGAAAGCCCCCTGCCGTCGGCGCGAGCCGACGGAAACGGCTGCCCCAAGACACCACAGCCGCGGAGCGGCGACAGCTGCACCGCGTCCGCGAGAAGCGAAGCAATACTGCACGACCTCCCGGCGGGAGCGGGGTAGTCAAGCGTCAATCTGCATCCGGCCGAATTTCGGCGGTGAACGTCACCAGACTTCGGGGCGGCAGTCGGACCGATGCCGTCGAGCCCTCCACGGGAACGGGGTCGATTGTTTGGAATTGTTCGTCGGCGCTGGTTCGTACCGCGTTCATCGTGGAACCCGTTGCCAGGTTTTTCAGCGTCAACTTCAACGGTTGCTCCGCGTCGGTCGCATTGATGGCGACCACCGTCAGCTGTCGATCTGCCTCGTGGACGAAGGCGCCCACCTGAACCTCCGCAAATCCCGGTTGCGCATCGATGCGCACGGCACCGGGACGAATGAACTTGAAGTAGTGCCGGGCGGCGTGCGACTTCGGCGTCAGTTCGTCCATCCGCATCAGGCCGTGCTCATTCGCTTGGCGGTCGGTGATCTGCCAGGGAACGAATGCAGAACAGTTCCCGGCGACCAGCGCGTTATGCAAAGCGTTGGCAACGCCTTTTCGGATCGGCGCCGGCCAGTCATGCTCGCCCGTCCCACCTTCGGTGATCCAAAACGGCTTTCCGGTATCGGCGACCTGCTCCCAGAAAACACGCGATGAATTCGCCGACATTTCTCCGACCACGCCGTCTTCGTACCCATGCGTCGCGAAGGCCCCGATTGCCTGCAACGCGGCGGAATCGTCTTTGATCGCTTGAACGTAGCTGCCGGTGCCGCCGGGATACATGTGACTGGTCATGGTTTCGGGCCCGAAGATTTTCACATCGGCGTATCCTGCGTCGTCCAAATGTTTCCGCAGCATGGGCAAGATCTTGACGTAGTCGTCGGCGTCCCAAACACAGCTCTCAAATGACTGCGAAAACTGCACTTCGTTGCCCGGGCTGACGGCATAAAACGGTACACCCGCCTGATCGTGTTTGCGGACATACTCGACCATCCATTGGCAGAAGTGCGGGAAGTACTCTTGTTTGACGCGGTTCTGGTTTTCACCGTAACCGCCCGCGCGAATGGCGCTGGACTTTTGGGCTTTGATCGAACCGTTTTCTTTCATCCATGCTGGCGGGCTCCAGACGGTGCCGATGATCTTGATCTCCGGATTCCGCTTCAAAATGGCCTGGCCAAAATCCACGAAGATCTGCGGCCGTCCGCCGTTGGCCTGCATCTGAAAGTCTTCACTGCGAATCTTTGTCCAGTCTTCCTGCCGGTCCGGATAAGTCGGTCCCCACATGTTCACGCGCAGCATGGTGCATCCCATGGTGTCGACGTACGTTTCGGGAAAGGCCTCCGTTCGATACAGCTCCCGAAAACCTTGCTGCCAAGCCACCAAGCACGTCCCAAACCCTTCGATCGTTTGGTACTTTTTCCCCGCATCAATGACGACGTCGGTGGCTGGGGACAAACACGCGCCCCAATAGCAAATACCGAGCAACAGTGAGAGTCGGAAAAAACGCATCGTGGCAGTTCCTCGCAGCGGGTAACGTCAAACACCGGGCATTGTAGGGCGATCCGCTGCCTCTGGCGAAGCGACTCCCCCGCCGGACACTGCGATCCGCGGCAAATTCATTTCCTGGCCGAATAACACAGCCGAATAACACACTCGCCGCGGGCTGGTACGATGGGCGTTCCCGTCCCGTCCAGCTCCGGAGATCTCTCATGAACCGCGTTCAAGTTCGCTTCTGCTTCCTGCCCGTTGCGCTTCTGTTCGCCTGTGCCTGCTGCACCTCGGCCGCCCGCGGACAGGTCTATGAAATGCGAACGTACACGACCAACGATGGCAAGCTGGACGAGCTCAACGCCCGGTTTCGCGATCACACGATGCGATTGTTCAAAAAGCACGGGATCGAATCAATCGGCTACTGGGTTCCGACCGACGCAGAGAAGTCGAAGAACACGCTGATCTACATCATCAAACACGCCAGCCGAGAGGCCGCCAAAGAATCATGGCAATCTTTCTTGGCCGATCCGGAATGGAAGAAAGCGGCTCAAGAATCCGGTGTGGGGCGTTTGGCCGAGCGGCCGGAGTCGGTGTACATGACCGCGGCCGACTACTCGCCGTCATGGACGAACGATGGCAACGACGATGACGACGTTTTCGAACTGCGAATCTACAAAGCGGCCGAAGGCAAGTTGGACGCGTTGGACGCCCGCTTTCGAGATCACACGATTGACCTGTTCTCACGGCACGGAATCAAATCCGTCGGATACTGGCACCCGACGGACGACCCCGATTCGGAAGACACGCTCATCTACATCATCGAACACGACAGTCCCGAGGCAGCGAAAGAGTCGTGGAAGACGTTCGGCCAGGATCCGGATTGGAAGAAAGCGGCGCGGGAATCGGGCGTGGGACGTTTGGCCAAGCCACCGATTTCGGTCTACATGAACGCCACCGACTATTCCCCCATCCGTTAAGCGATCTCGTCCGATGGTGACGAAGCAACGGCCGGTGGCGTGAGCCGTTACTGCTCGCGCGGGGGCGTCGCGAAACTGACGATCCGAAAGCCGTCTTCTTGCGGCACGATAAAACTGCCGGTCGATTGCAGGTATCGACTCATCGCCGGAAACGGAGGCAGTTTCTGAAAGTCAAAATTGAATAGCTGACCGCTCAGGCTGGGCAGGCCCTGGGCTCCGAGCAGACCGGATCTCAGTTGCTCATACAGTCCTTCCATGCGACCGTCCTGACGCTGGTAGCTGATCATCGATGTTTGCTCGGGGAACTGCGACGCGATTTCTTGGTATTGCGGCGATTCGGCCAATGGACGCTTTTGATTGTCACCCGCGATCGTCGATTGCAGGTAGCCGGCGTTGGGTGAAAACATCAGCGATTGTTCGCTCACGGCGACGGCCAATTCCATCGGCGGCATTCCGGGGAATTGGGACGTGTCCAAGCTCAGCCGGTACACGGTTCGATCACCAGCCGGCAAAGGGTCCGCCCCCGCACCGTCGGCCAGCGACTTGACCAACGATTCGATCGCGGCGGGATCGGCAACACCAACCGCAAAGACCGCCTTCTGGCGGGCGAGCTGTGCGGCGTTTTCAGGGATTTCCGCCGCGATATGCAGGGGACCCGAGAGTTGCTCGGCCAACTCGCTGACCGTCATTTCGGAGTTACCTACCGACATTGATCCGATGGCGCCGGCGAATGCGCCTTCGCCCTGAGCCCGATCGACCATCTCTTGCACCGATTGCAAGAACCGCTCAGCGCTCCAGTTGATTTGGCTGTAGATCGAGACGTCGTCTTTGACCCAATCGGGCGGTCGTTGCTCGGTCGCCGGAAGCCGGAATGCTTTCCAGAATCCTTCGACCGGCGTTTGCACGTAGCCGTACGTGCTGGACACGCTATCCATTCCACCCTTGCCCAGGTAGAACGATCCACCGAAGCCCCGGAACTGGCCCAGCCCCAGTCGATCAATCATCGCGTCGGCAGCTTCCGCCGACGTCCCGGCGGTCAGGTTCGCTCGCACAGCCGCATTCACGACGCCCAGCGGATTGACGTACCACTGCAGCCCGCTGGCGTCCTGCCCGGGCGTGACGGCATTCATCACGTGTGAGAAATTGTCGTTGTTCAGCAGCGATTGGGTACTGCGGTCTTCGCCCCGCCGCGCCACCTCGGCGAGCGTCTGAAATCCGTCGCTAAAAACAATCTGTCGACCGCTCCGAAAGTAACTCAGATTTCGAATCGTCCGATCCTGCTTTCGCTGCCAGGAGGTCAGTCGCAAATCGCCCAAGGTCGCGGAGGTTGACTCCGAGGATTCCCCCCGCAGACGACGTTCCATCCGCTGGAGCAATTGTTCGGCGGTGGTGTCGTCGGCCAGATCGGCCACGGCAAGGATCGCCAGCTCGCCATCGGAATTGCGCGTCAGCCCGACCGAGAGCTCACCTTCCGCTTCACGCCACAACCGCGTCAAATCGATCCCCAATCCGTCCGACATTCCGGACAACTGCTCCGTGACGGCAGCAAAGAACTCCGCAAACGCCGGATCCTGCATTTGCGCTCCGAACGAAGAATCCGCCCATTGCCGCTGGAAGGCGTCGACATCGGCGAATCTGGCCATCGCGATCGTCTCACCGGGAAACCAGCTCGCCGCCGGCGGGATCGCTTCGACAGGACGATCGCTCGGGGAGACCGGTTGCGCCAAATCGCCATCCGTTCCGGCCCCAGTTGTCAGGCGTTCGTCCGCGATCGGCGTCGGGGCGATTGGCGTCTGGACTGTCGGTGCCTGGGCAGTTGCATCCGCCGCCAAGCCCAACAACGACAAGATGCAGAGGGCGACAGACACCCAAGGGGCAGCAGGTTTCAGAAGGCGATGGTTGGTTCGGCGGGGTGAAGCGAGAAGCATTGCACTGGGTAATCTAAATTGCACGGGGTAATCTGAACTGGGTGTTCCAAATCGGGTGGGCAAAGGGGCCAGGTGGAAGAAGTTTTTCGTCAAAAGCCGGCAGATCCAAAACCGGCATTGTCAGGAACGCAAGTTGCTACGATGAAAGGTGGGCACTTTCACTGCAGTATTCTCAATTTCTGATTCCGTTTTGTCTCGTTTCGTTCTGAACTTTGCATATCACATGCCAAGGCGGTCTGATCAGGCCCGCCGCATGCCTCGATGCCAAATCTTGGCGTGTGTTCTTTTGGGCATGTCTGTGCTTGCGACTGTCGATGCTGCACCGTGCCGGGCTCAATCACCGGCCGAAGCTTCCTCCACCGAACCGGACCGCAACAAACCGGCATCCGGCGACTCGACCCAACCGTACAGTCCGTTGCACGACTTTCTGGGGATCGACCCCCAGACCGGGAAATTCAATCAGCCCGCCGCGCCGAGGCCGAATCCACCGGCCGACGACGGATCAGCGACCACGCCGTCCTCGACCGAGGATCTGCCGCGGGAAGCCGAGGCGGCCAGCGAAGCTTTCCGACGCGCGACCGAACGAATCAATGAAGGTTCGTTGGAGGATATCGCGTCGATGCTGAACGATTCGATGCAGACGCACCCGTTGTACCGAATTCATCAACAAATTGTCTGGGTATCGGTCGCATTGATGCTGCTGTACCCGATCGGCATCGTGGCTTCGGAGTTGATCTCTTTCGCCTTGGCCCGCCGGCAAGCAAATCTGACAGAGACCGATCGAGTGTTCCAACGCGTGCGGCTTCGACGCCGACTGACTTTGGCAGCCGTCCTGTCCGGTGTCATTGTGTTGTTCGGATTCGGCAGCGTGCACGCTTACTGGTGGGACCGGCCACTGGTGGCGGGAATCTTTGCGGTAACCGTCATGGTGCTGGGCACGATCGCGGTGCTGCTGGCGAATCTGATTCGCGACGCCACACGCACTCACCAGCTGGACTTGATTCGAGAGGTCCGGCGCGAACAGCTGGAGATGCGTGCCGACCTGGAAGACATCCGACAGCAACTCCAACGTGGTAAGTCTTGATGCCGACGTCGACCGAACACCAAACGGCCAGTGCAATTGAGATCCGCGAGAAGCTGGTGGCCGCGGAAACGCAGATCAATCAAGTCGTGGTCGGGCAGACGGAATTGATTCGAGGGATGCTGATCAGCTTGATCTGCGGCGGACACGTTCTGATCGAAGGCGTGCCCGGCCTGGCCAAAACGACCGCGGTCGCGACGCTGGCCGCCACGATCCGCACCAGTTTTTGCCGGCTTCAGTTCACGCCCGATCTGCTGCCCAGCGACATCATCGGGAGTGAGATTTACCGACCGGCGGACCACCGCTTCGAGGTGCAGCGGGGACCGATCTTCGCCAATCTCGTGCTGGTCGATGAAATCAATCGGGCCCCGGCGAAAGTTCAGTCTGCGCTCTTGGAAGCCATGCAGGAACGCCAGGTCTCCATCGCCGGGCAAACCATGCCCCTTCCCGATCCGTTCATGGTGCTGGCGACGCAAAACCCGATCGACCAGCAGGGCACTTACGTTTTGCCCGAAGCACAGATGGATCGGTTTTTGTTGAAGCTGCACGTGGAATACCCGGATGCCGAAGCAGAGCGGGCCATCCTGCACCGTTCACTTCATCGCGACGAGTCGCCATCGGCCACGCCTGCGGGATCGGCTCCCATCGAGCAAACACCCGTGGAGCTGGCACCGAATGATCTGAACGTGGCGCGGCAAGCTTGCGCCCAAGTTCATGTCAGTGACAGTCTCGAGCAATACATCCTGGACTTGGTGCGTGCCACGCGTCAGCCAGTGGAATTCAGCACCGAGTTGGACGGATTGATCCGATTCGGAGTTTCACCGCGGGGCACCTTGGCGCTGGCCCATGCGGCCCGAGCCCGAGCGTTTCTTGATGGTCAGCACCACGTCACGCCCGACGACGTCAAGGCGGTGATCTTGGACGCGTTTCGGCACCGCATCGTGTTGTCCTACGAAGCGTTGGCCGAAGACCGGACGGCCGACGACCTGCTGCGCGATCTGATCGCCAAGGTAAACATTCCCTGATGATTCGATCCACCCGAGAACTGCGGCGACGCGTCGATCGAATTCACTTTCAGTGCCTGAAAAGGATCGATGGGAACCTGATCGGCAGCTACGACTCGACCTTCAAAGGCCAGGGAATCGAATTCGAAGAAACGCGTCCCTACCTTCCCGGCGATGACGTTCGCTGGATCGACTGGCGTGTCACTGCCAGGTTTTCCCGCCCGTACGTGAAGCTGTTTCGTCAACAACGCCAACTGACGATCCACCTGCTGGTTGATGGAAGCGGATCGTTGGGCGTTCCCGGCCGGGGTCGCACTCCGGCGCAGGCCGCGATTGAAATCGCCGGCACGATGGCGATGCTCGCTGCGTCGGAACAGGACCGGGTCGGATTGACGCTGTTCACCGACAGGATCGAACACTTTGTCGCGCCGGCGTCGGACCCGACCCATGCGGCGCGCGTCCTGCGTGATCTGGTGTGCTGGAAACCCGCGGGCATCCGTTCGCAACTGCGACCGGCGTTGGAACCGCTCCTCCGCGGTTCTCGCTCGCGGTCCCTGATCGTGCTGCTCAGTGATTTCGTGGGTGACGTTGTCTCCCCGGAGAACGAAAAGCTGTTGCGTGCGACCGCCAGCCAACACGAATTGATCCCGGTGGTCATCCGGCACCCCAGCGAAACTCGCCTGCCCCGGTGTGGGCTGTTGCGGGTTCGTGATCCGGAGACGGGGATCAAGCGATGGATCGATACGCGCAGCTCGCGACAACGCAAACGACTGCAACAGGCCGCTCGCGTCGAGCAGCAGCACTTGGATCGGATGTTCTCACAACTCCGTTGCCTTCCCCTTCGACACGAATGCGACCAGGACGTGGCCGTGTCGCTGCGCGGCTACTTTCACCGTCGAGGCCAACTGCGATGAACCGCGAACTGGTGACGTCGTTGCTTCGACAACTGTTGCAAGGTCGCAACGGGCTGCGGGAAATCGATCCGGAATTGCCCGTCCCTTGGACGATCGGCCAGTGGCTGGCCTTGGCTGCCGCCCTGGTGTTCGCCGCGTTCCTAATCCGCTTGTCCGTTCGCACCCTGCGGCGTCTGGTGCAGCGACGCTCGGTGAGCTTCGTTTCTTTGATCCAGGATCTGAGCCGGCTGGAGGAACAACGCTTACGGCGCAAGCTGAGCCACCGAGAAACGGTTCTCGCCGTATCCCAGTTGCTGCGTGAAGCCTTGCGTCTGGTCGACGTTCGCGGCGGCGGCACCGGCGCGTACCGGACAACTTCCGAATGGCAGCACTGGTCTCGCGAACATCCGTTGGCACGTCGGCAGATCGGATCCATCGACAAAGTGCTTTCACTCTCCGACTCCGTCACCTACGCGGCAGCGGAGGTTTCATTGGACGATGTTCGCGGCGTCACCACGCTGGTCCGCGACGCGTTGCAACAGTTTGCCGACGCAGACCGATCGGGGTTCACGTCAGCCCGACCTCCTGCCGGAGCGGCCGCATGACGTTGGATTCTCCGGGACGATTTGTCTGCGCCGCGATCCTTGTCGTGGCGGCGTACGCGCTGTTCAAGTTTGCGCGAGTCAACCAGAATCTGGTGACGATGAATCTGTCTTCGCGGATCGACCGGACGTCTTTGACGTGGAGAACCGCGACGGCGTTTCTGCCTGAAGCGCTGCGAATCTTAGGCCTGACGCTGCTGGTGCTGACAATCGGCCAACCCTATGACCGATTGGCCGTCACGCCGGTGGACGTGCGGGGCATCGCGATCGAGCTGGTGATGGATCGGTCGGGCAGCATGCTTCAAGACGACTATCGCCTGAATGACGAACGAGTCCCGCGGCTTCGCGCGGTCGTGGATGCGGCATCGCAGTTTGTCGTCGCACGACAGACAAATTCTCGGCCGGATGCTCACGACATGATCGGGCTGGTCGTTTTCGCCAAAGAGGCCGACGCGGTTTGCCCGCTGACGCTGGACCACGAGCAGTTGATCGCCCGCATGGAACAGTTAACGGTGGCAAGAGACTTTCGCGAAGACGGGACCGCCATCGGTGACGGACTGGCGCTGGGAATTGCTGAGCTGGAAAGTCTCCGTCGTTCGCTTCCTGACAACGGCCAACAACAGGATCTCAGCCGCGTCGTCGTGCTCTTAACCGACGGACAGAACAACTCCGGCAACATTCCGCCCGCAGAAGCCGCCGGTTTGGCTGCTCACTTTGGAGTCCGTGTGTATGTGATCGGCTTGGAGCCTGATGCGAGCACTTCATCGGTCGCGCGTCAGCGGTTGCAACGCGAGAGGCAGCGTTTGACACGGATGGCGGTCCAGACGGGAGGACGTTTCTTTGCGGTCGGCGACACGGAAGGACTTCAACACGTCTACGCCGAAATCAACCAACTGGAACAGCGTTTGGTCGGGACTCGGCCGGTGCTGGCAAAACGCTACTGGGCCGTTGATTCCTTTGTACTTGACGGCTGGAGGGTGCCCGCGTTGGTTGTTGTCGCCTTGATCGTGTTCGTGACCGAGAGCGTTCTGCGACGGACGATCTATCTGGGCCCGGAGGGAAGATCGTGATGCACCCGATCGCCGCCGTTGAAATGCTGGCCCCCGAACGAATCGTCTTCGCGGCATCCGTGGTGGCGTGCGTCGGTGTTTGGATCATCAGTATCCCGGTTCAAAAACGTTGGGCGGAGCGAATGTTCGGCAGCATTGGTCCCCGCGCCGTTTGGTCATCGCTAGCAATCCGCATGATGATTCTGTTGTCACTCTTGTTGGCGGCGGTGGACTTGCGGGTCGAAGGTGACCGCGTCTCCGTGGCCCAGCCATCCCTGCAAGTCGTCTGCCTGCTGGATCGTTCGCGCTCGATGCTTGCCGAAGATCTGCCCGGCGCTGGATCGCGAATGGACGCGGGTAAGCGACTGATCGAAGCGTTGCTGGAACAATCCCCTGGAACGCCGATGGCCTTGGTCAGTTTTGCCGGCGATGCTCGCATCGAGATTCCACTGACGCGGGATCATGATCAGGTGCTGGCCGCATTGGACCGCATCGATCCGATGCACAATCGGTCACACGGAAGTAACTTTGCCTCGGCGTTTCAGCGATCCCGGGAGTGCTTCGCCGATCGATTCCCTGGCAACCGATGGCTGGTGGTCATCACCGACGGGGAATATCCGTCGGGGGTGGATTCGCCCGAGCCGGTCGAACCGATCGACGCTTTGACCTCGGACTTCATCGTTGTGGGCAACTCCCGGACGGGCGGGCGGATTCCGATTCCCGGCCAAACTTCTTTTCTGATGCACAACGGCGAAACCGTCACGACCGTGGCGGACGCCTCCGCCGTCGAGCGTCTGGCGAACAAGATCGGTGGGCACGTCCTTCAAATCGAATCGGGCGACGCCTTGATGTCCGCCGAAGAAGAGTTGGCCGAAGCGGCGAGAAATCGGCTGGCCGACTCCGTTCCGGACGCCACGAAATTATCGGTCAGCCTGGCCAAGCCGTTGGCCACCGGATTCCTGTTCGTCGCGCTCGTTTTCAGTCTGCTTGAAATCGTGCCATCGAGCAGCTTGGCAAATTGGCGACGAACGCTTCGACGCGCCGTCGTCACCTCCAGCGTTCTGATCGCTTTGGGATTGGTGGCTGGCGCCGGAACCGGAGAGGAAGTTTTCAAAGCTGGCACACCGCAACTGTCTTATCGGGAGAGGGTTCTGCGATTCAACCAAGCAGTCTCCGCCTACCAGAACCAAGATTATCTGCAGGCCGAACGTGGATTCCGCGCCGGCTTGGACGATGCGGATCCCCAGCTTCGTCGACGTTCCACCTTCAACCTGGCCAACACGCTCTATCGCTCCGTGGGCAGCGTCGCAATGTCCAAACAGCAAGCAATTGGTCGCTTGCAGCAGGCCGTGACTGCGTACAGGCGTTGCATCGCGCTGGGCCATCGCCCCGAAGACGCGTCGGCCAACCGTCGTCTCGCACGACGGTTGATCGAGCAGATTCAACGCCAGGTCCCAGACTCATCCGAGCGACCAGAACGCCCCGGCGGTGATGATGCCCAGGATGACGATGCCCAAGACGATGAGTCACCTGCGCCCGGCGGTGAAGGTTCCGATCCGAATGACAACGAGAGCACTTCGCCTGAGCAAGACAACGATTCCGGGGAACCTGAACGAGGTCCTTCCGGGTCAGGCCCGTCTGGATCAGCTGCCCCGGATCGAAGCGATTCGCCATCGGAAAGTCCCGCCAACGACAACGCACCGGGCGGGCAAGGATCGGGATCCGGCGATCGGGCGGGCGCTAACCGGCCAGAGGATTCGCCGATCCCGCAGATCGGTGACCAGCGAGCCGAAGAACTGCTAGACGATATTCGTCGCCGGGCGGAAACACGACGGGCACGCACATCGGGTTCCCAGCCCGCCCAGACAAGCCCGGCAGAATCCTCCAACATCATGCCATGGTGAGACCAGAACGGCATCGGTATTGCAGCGACACACTTTCCTTAGACGACTCCCCAGCCGCGATCCGGCCAATCATCCGGCTCCGGCGAACCCGTCCCCGAGCTTTGATTGGAGACTCGCCATGAAACCTTTGCTGAACCTTGCACTCTGTGTGACCACCGCCGCGTTGCTGACGCCCGCCGATACGGCTCATGCCGACTCGATCCGCCTGACCAACGGGGACACGATTCGCGGCGAAGTCACGTCATTGAATGAGAAAGAACTGGTCATTGAAAGTGACAACTTTGGGCAGATGAAGATTCCGCGCGAGAAGGTGGACCTGATCGCACTGGGCGACACCCCGCTGGAAGAACGCCTGCAACGTGCACCGGCATCGACCGCTCCGGTTGGGCCGACGACATCCGACGCGATGCCGTCGATGCAAAATCCGCAAGTCCAACAGCAAGTCAATCGGCTGTTGCAGCAGGCATTGGGAGGTGGCTTTGGCGGCATCGGGACCATGCAGCAAGATCTTCAGAAAACGCAACGCGGTTTGAAAGATTTGCAACGCGATCTCGGACCGGGCCCCAGCGCGGACGCTTTGGACGGCTACATCAAGATGTTCGAAATGTTCGGCGGCGGGGCGGCCGGCCAGAGTGACGGCACCCCGTCAGCGGGCAAACAGGGCTCTGACTCCACACCATCCGACAACTGAATCCCTCCTGGAACCCACTGCAACGTAGGCTCCGCCTGCCGTCTTGATTGAGATCCCGAGGGAACTGGCAGAGCCAGCAAGACAACCCATTACCGGGCGGAAGCCCGGGAACGAGAGCGCCACCTGGTTCCAAGGCTCCCGCCCTGGAACCCACTGCAACGCAGGCTCCGCCTGCCGTGTCGATTGAGATCCCGAGGGAGCTGGCAGAGCCAGCAAGACAGCCCATTCCCGGGCGGGAGCCCGGGAACGAGAGCGCCACCTGGTTCCAAGGCTCCCGCCTTGGAACCCACTGCCGGGCAGGCTCTGCCTGCCGTATCGTCTGCCCGCTCCAACGGTGCGAACTCAATTCCGAATGCAGTACAGCGTGGATGCGGTGCGAAAATAAATGGCCCCGTCGACGACGGCCGGTGACGACCACGTCTGCTGATCAATTTCATTGGTCGCAACAACCTCAAATTCCGGCCCGGCCGAAAGCACATACGTCGTCCCGCCGGTATCAACACAAAACACCTTGTCACCGCTGGTCCAAGGTGACGCCCAAAAGGCACGCGCACCCGGTAAGCGAAAACGATACACCTCCTGGCCGGTTTCGGCGTTGACACAGTGGACCACCCCACTGCGGCGCTCCAGCAAGTACAGATATCCCTGGCAGGCCACCGGCGAGGCCATTTGGATCCCCGAGCGCGGCATCTTCCATTGCACCCATTCGGACTCCGTCACATCGCCGCTGGGGGTGAGATCGCCCGATCCCCCCGGCTTGATCGCAAACAAGAACCCGCCTCCGTCGTCCGCCCCGCCACGGTTGCGAAACTCGGTTCCCACGTACAGACGATCCCCGATGGCCAACGGCGTTGCGGAGCTTCGTCCTTTGTCCATGTCCAATTGCCAGAGCTGCTTTCCCGTTTGCGGATCGTAGGAGCGGTAAACCATGCCGCCGACAATCAGCTCGTCGCGTTCGCGATTGCTCCAGATAATGGGCGAACTGTACTGAGACTTCTCGTCGCGATCGACTCGCCAATTTTCTTCCCCCGTGGCTTTGTCGACCGCCACCAGGAACGACTGTTCGTCGTTGTCGATCTGTAAAAAGAGTTGCTCGCCGAACAGAATCGGGGAGCTGGAGGTTCCCCAACCGGCACGCATGTCGTAGCTGCCGAAGTCTTTGGACCAGATCAGCTGCCCATCAAAATCGAAACAGTACAAGCCCATCATTCCAAAGTAGGCATAAACGTGCTGTCCATCGGTCACCGGCGTTTCCGTTGCGTAGGTATTGGAACTGTGTCGCGGAATCGTCGGCCGACCTTCGCGAGCCGTTTGACGCCACAAGGTCCTTCCACTTTCGGCATCCAGGCAGAACACTTCCCAACGATACGTGACCTCGGTCAGATCGTCGCGTAAACGACCGCCGCCGCCTCGGTAGGCCTCCGGCTCCGTAGCCGAATCGGCTCCGGCGGTGTCGATGGGAACGGCAGACGTCACGAACACACGATCGTCCCAGACCACGGGACAAGACCAGCCCTCGCCGGGAATGTCCACCTTCCAGGCAACGTTTTCTGATTCGTCCCAACGGATCGGATGAGTGGGTTCGGCGACGCCGTCCATCCGCGAACCACGGAACTGGGACCACTGATCCGCCGTCGCCGTGCCGGCGCCGCTGGCGGAAAACACCGCGACCATCGTGGCGGTTGCCAGCGAAAAAAAACCGAAGCGGTGGCGGAGAAGAATCATGGCACGTCTCCAGACGAAGAGGGCGAGTTTGAATTCGACACGGATCGTAACAGATCATTCGGCACGCTTCGCGGTCGGCGCAAGCGATGTTCCGGAAGCTCTGTGACTGGAAAACCGTATGCCGCCGGCAACGTTTCCACCGACCCGTGATCCCCGCCAATCCTTCCCCGGCTCGTCCCGATACGGACCGATCCCGGGAATCCGACAAGGAAATCGCCCGAAATCTGAACTCGATTTCATCGAATTACCCGGTCCCTCGGCCGGCGGTTTCGCCCGGCGGTGCGGAAACGATTAAGCTTGCGGGTCCCTCCTGAACCATCGTCCGTTGCGACGTTCTGCTTTCCCCAATCCCCAATTCGCCATGAATCGATGTTCCCTGGTGATGCTCATCGGCCTGTTGCTGCTGGCACCGATCAGTTCGCCCAAGAAGTTGGCCGCTGCGGACGCCCCCGAGTTTCAAATCCTGTTTGACGGCACCAGCCTGGATGGCTGGGAGCATGCCGGCAATTGGAGCATCGAAGATGGCGTGATTGCGCGCAAGGACGGTGGCGGACCACTGCGGTACACCCGCGCCACAATCCCCGACGATTTCGAGTTGCGGTTCGAATGGAAAGTTGCCCCGGGAAGCAATAGCGGCGTTTACTACCGGCCCGGACAATACGAATATCAGATTCTGGACAATGACCGACACCGCGACGGCACCAACCCGCGGACCAGCGCCGCATCGCTGTACTTCTGCATGCAGCCATCCAAGGATGTGACCCGGCCGGTCGGACAATGGAATGAATCGCGCGTCGTGTGCAAAGGCACCGTCATCCAGCACTGGTTGAACGGTGAAAAGGTCATCGATTTCGATTACACCGATCCCCGGTGGGCGTTCAATGTCCAAATGCTCAACGACCGCGGCGGTGATTTGACCAGTCGCGGTGGCCATCTGATGCTGCAGGACCACAACGATCCGGTGTGGTACCGCAACATCAAAATGCGATCGGTTGCCGCCGACGAAGACATCCATCCCAGCGAGGTCACCCCGGAAACGATCCCGCCGGAGACGCTGAAAAAAGAAGCGGAGAAATTGGCGGGAATCGTCGCCCGCCGAGAAGCCGCCGCTAAGCGAGCGGCGAATCAGAAAGCGGGCAAAAAGAATCCGGCCAAGAAGCCAGCCAGGAACAACGCAATCCGCAAGAATGGCAAACCGTCGACGGATCCGACGACGAACCAATCGAAGGCATCGAAAAGGCCCAACATTCTGTTCATCCTGGCGGACGACCAGTCGCCGTTTGACTTGAAGGTCTACAACCAGCGGTCGATCCTGCAAACGCCGCGACTGGATCAACTGGCAGCCGAAGGCATGGTCCTGGATGCGGCCTATCAGATGGGATCTTGGTCGGGAGGCGTCTGCACTCCGTCGCGGCACATGATCATGAGCGGTCGCAGCGTTTGGCATATTCCCGACCGACGTGCCAACAGCAATAAGAATCCGAATGTGGGCGACCCACAGTTGGTGCCGCCGGATTTGGACCAGTTCACGCTACCGGCGGTCTTCAACCGCGCCGGTTACGACACCATGCGGACGTGCAAACGCGGCAACAGCTACGACAAGGCCAATGCCCGATTCCAGGTCCGTCACGAAGCAACGAAGCGCGGGGCGACGGACGCCGACGGGAGTGCCTGGCACGCCGATCGCGTATTGGACTACTTGGACCAGCGATCCGCCTCCAACGACCGCGATCCGTTTTTGATCTATTTTGGATTTTCGCACCCCCACGATCCTCGCAACGGCAAACCCGAGCTGAACGAAAAGTATGGAGCGATCAATCACACTGATCCCTCCTCCCCGCCGCCCGCGAATCCAAAACAGCCGCCGCTTCCGATCAACTACTTGCCCGAACACCCGTTTCCGCATGGACATCCCGGTCTTCGGGACGAGGAAAAGGTCAGCGGCGTCTGGAAGCGACGCGACGAGCGCACGATTCGCAACGAGATCGGTCGCCAGTTTGCGTGCAGCGAAAACATTGACCGCCAGATCGGACGGGTCTTGGACAAACTGCGATCCCAGGGCGAATTGGACAACACCTACGTGATCTACACCGCCGACCACGGGATGGCCATCGGACGGCACGGCTTGCAAGGCAAGCAGAATCTGTACGAGCACACCTGGCGCGTTCCCATGATCGTCAAAGGTCCCGGTATCGCGGCGGGATCGCGCGCTGCCGGGAACGTGTACCTGATGGACGTGCTGGCGACGCTCTGTGACCTGTGTGGCTTGGAGGTCCCCGACACCAATGAAGGGGTCAGCTTTGTTCCCGTGTTGATGGGCAAACAGCCGGCGATTCGTGACGTGCTGTACGGTGTGTACAGTGGCGGAACGAAGCCCGGCATGCGATCGGTCAAGCAGGGCGATTGGAAGCTGATCAAGTACGACGTGCTGGACGGAACGGTCCGCCGAACGCAACTGTTCAACCTGGCCGCCAACCCCCACGAGTTTCTCGCGCCGCATCACGACAGCGACTTGGTCAATCAAGTCGGCTCTTCGGTCCAGGCCAACCAGGTCAACTTGGCGGACGCCCCGGAACACGCCCAGACTTTGGCCAGGATGGAGGCCCTGCTGCTGGAGCAAATGCGAGCTCACGACGATCCCTACCGACTGTGGGACCAACCGACTTCGGAGCTCACCAAGACCGATCGTGCTGCTGCGACTTCGGAAGTCCGGTGATTCACGATGGGATCACGTCGCCGTCACGATGCCGGCCGATTTTCTTGTTCAACGCAATTCTCTTGGGTAAACTTAACGATTCCCCGCCTCGCCACATCGAAGGCAGTCATTGACTTTCTGATGTCCCGCCTACTGCCCCCTCACTCGGAGGCCGTGCAGCTTTCCGAGTCAGTGAATGACCTGCTTTTTGAAATTCACCCTCCCTCCGGGAGGGTCAAAGGCGAGGCACGAGCCTTTGGGGAGGGTGTCTTCAATCACCTCATTAAATCGATCACATCCGCCGTGCCCCTCCCCGCCTCGTCGCAAGCTCCTCCGCGACCCTCCCGGAGGGAGGGTGAAATAAAGCTGCGCGACCTCCTCGCCCTCGGGTTGATCTTTGCTGCGCCGTTGTTCGCTCCGGCGGACGGCGCCGAAGCCATTGATTTCAACCGCGACATTCGGCCAATCCTGTCGGACCATTGTTTTCAGTGTCACGGGCCCGACTCCCAGACCCGCCAAGCGGATCTGCGACTGGACACGTTCGCCGGCGCGACGGAAGACCTGGGGGGTTACGCCGCTTTGGTGCCGGGCGACGTTGATTCAAGCGAACTGCTGCGGCGAATCAACGCCGACGACGAACCGATGCCGCCGGTCGATGCCAAGATTCCCCTGAGCGACCAGCAAAAAGAACTTCTCCGATCCTGGATCCTGTCCGGCGGCGAATTTGACCAGCACTGGTCTTTCCGGCCATTGCAGCGACCGCGGATCCCCCAGGTTGCTCAGCCGACCCGCAATCCAATCGACGCCTTCGTCGCCGAAAAACTGGAAGCGGCGGGACTGCCGTTTTCACCCGAAGCATCACCGCAAACTCTGATTCGCCGCGTCACCTTGGACCTGACCGGTCTGCCACCGACGCCCGGCGAGGTCGATCAATTCGTCGCCGCGTATGAACGAACGCCAGAACTGGCCTGGGAACGTCTGGTCGAACGTCTGATCGCATCGCCCCGCTACGGCGAAACGATGGCCCTGCCGTGGCTGGATGCGGCGCGTTTCGCGGATACCGATGGATACCAATACGACGGTCCGCGCTACCAATGGCGATATCGCGACTGGGTGATCGACGCCTACAACCGCAACCTGCCGTTTGATCAATTCACCATCGAACAGCTCGCCGGCGACTTGATCCCAGGTGCCGACCTGTCCCAGCACGTCGCAACGGCGTTCAATCGCAATCACCGCTACAACTCCGAAGCGGGCCTGGTCGTCGAGGAGTTTCTGCTGGAGAACGCCGTTGATCGCGTCGACACCACGTCCACGTTGTGGATGGGACTGACCGTTGGCTGCGCACGCTGCCACGACCACAAATTCGATCCGATCACCCAGCAGGATTACTACAGCCTGATCGCGTTCTTTAACAGTGTTCCGGAATCGGGTCGGGCCATCAAAAGTGGCAACTCGGAACCCGTGATGCTGGCCCCCGACGCACGTCAACAAACCCGTTGGGAATCGATGCGCCAAGCCGTTTCCGACGCCCGGGCGGCATTGCGGCCCACTTCGACGAAACCGGCCGAAGGTGTGTTGATCGATCGAGGCATCGCGCACCACTTTCCGCTTGACTCGCTTCCCGAAAGCCAGGCTGCCGCCCGCGGCAAGGCGACGTTTGAAGAAGATGCGCTGCAGTTGGACGGAGCCTCCTCGCTGGAACTGACCGGATTGAAGAAGTCCGTCACGTTTCGTGCCAACCAACCGTTCACCGTGTCCTTCTGGATCCGCCCTGACGATTCACAGGACGGCATCATCCTGTCACGTCAGAACCCCGGCACCACCCGACCCGGGATCGAGGTCGCTCTGGTTGACGGAGGAAAAGTCCGCTTCGACTTGATCACCCGCTGGCGGGCAGGCGTGGGACGCGTGACTTCCGAACACGGTTTGCCGACCGGCACGTGGTCCCACGTCACGCTGACCAACGACGGATCGCAAAGCGCCAACGGGCAAAAGATCTACATCAATGGGCAACCGGTCGTGACGGTCGTGGACGACAACACCAACAGCAACACCGGGGGCGTGAAACCGGATCGTCCGCTGATCGTTGGTGCGGGGATTCGCCCCGGATCAAGATCGCTGCGCGGCGCCTTGCGCGACCTCCGGATTTACAGCGTCGCACTGTGGTCGGACGAGATCGAAGTTCTGGGTGCCCCGGCGGACAGCGAAATAAGGACGCGTTTCGCACGCATCAAGCCGACGCCACCGTACGAGCGGTACGTTGATCTGCGACTGCAACTGCAGGCGTACGAAGAATCCTTGCCAACCGTGATGGTGATGCGCGAAGCGGAAGCACCCAAGCCGACCTACGTCCGGCGGCGGGGCGTCTACAACGACCTCGGTGATCGGGTGCAACGAAGTGTCCCCGCCATGCTGCCGCCGATGGATGAATCCTTGCCTCGCAATCGGCTGGGACTGGCGCGGTGGTTGGTTTCACCAGAACACCCGCTGACCGCCAGGGTCGCGGTCAATCGATACTGGCAGAAATACTTCGGGGCCGGGCTGGTGAAGACCCCCGAGGACTTCGGAACACAGAGCGAAGCGCCCAGCCACCCTGAATTGCTCGATTGGTTGGCCGTGACCTTCATCGAAAGTGGATGGAACATCGCCGAAATGCAAAAGCTGATTGTTGGCAGCCGAACGTACCGCCAGCAATCGCAGGTGACGCCCCGGCATCGCGTCGCCGATCCGCAGAATCGCCTGCTGTCCCGAGCTCCCCGGTTGCGATTGAGCGGACAGGCAATTCGTGATCAGGCACTGTACGTCTCCGGACTGCTATGCGAGCAGGTCGGCGGACCTTCGGTTAGCCCGTACCAGCCGGACGGATTGTGGGCCGAAATGAGCATGGGCATGAAGTACAAACCGTCCACCGGCGCTGACCTGTACCGGCGGAGCTTGTACACGATCTGGAAACGCACCGTGGCGCCGCCGGTGATGTCGGTCTTCGACGCGGCCGACCGGGAATCGTGTCAGGTCCGCCGCGAGCAAACCAACACACCGCTGCAGGCATTGACGCTGCTGAACGAAACCGGATTTGTCGAAAGCGCCCGGCACCTTGCCGCCCGCATGTTGCGCCAACGAGATCCGCTGCAATACGGATTCCGTTCACTGACAGCACGCCAACCCGATGCGGAGGAGTTGGCGGTACTGCGCAAAGCGTGGCAGGACTACCGCGATCACTTCGAATCGCGACCGGAGCAAGCGGCGGAACTGATCGCCGTGGGACAGTCGCCGGTGTGCGACGATCTTCCCGCAACCGAGGTCGCGGCGATGACGTCCGTGGCCAACCTGCTGCTGAATCTGGACGAAGTCATTACCCGTGAATGAGTGATCTCGCTGTGATGTTTCCAAACCCGGGGCGTCGTGACTTCCTTGCCAGCGGTGCACTTGGGCTCAGCGGCATCGCACTGAGTTCATTGCTGGGACGCGGCACTGCCGATGCCGCGCGCCTCGCCACCGATCCGCCGGCGGACTACCTGCGATTCGCCCCCAAGGCCAAACGGGTGATCTACCTGTTTCAAAGCGGTGGACCGCCCCAGCACGATCTGTTCGACCACAAGCCGTTGTTGGAAAAGGTTCATGGTCAGGAAGTTCCCGAATCTGTCTTTCAGGGACAACGGTTGACGGGAATGACGGCCGGCCAAAGCTCCTTTCCGGTGGCGAAAAGTCTGTTCAAGTTCTCCCGGTTCGGCCAATCCGGAATCGAACTCAACCGCGAGCTGCTTCCCCACCTGGGCGGCGTGGCCGATGAGATCGCGGTGATTCGTTCGATGCACACCGAAGCGATCAATCACGACCCCGCCATCACGTTCTTTCAAACCGGTTTCCAATTGGCGGGCCGACCCAGTGTCGGTGCCTGGACCAGCTACGGACTAGGAAGCGAGAATGAGAACTTGCCGGCCTACGTGGCGATGACGTCCAACCGTGGTGGCCAGGCGTTGTATGACCGATTGTGGGGTTCCGGCTTCCTGCCGTCGCATCATCAGGGCGTGCGGTTTCGTAGCGGAAGTGATCCGGTGTTGTACCTGGGCAATCCGGCGGGCATGTCGGATTCGCTGCGGCGACAAACGCTTGATCATCTGGGACAACTCAACGCGATGCGATTCGAGCAGGTCGGCGACGCGGAAATCCAGACCCGCATCGCGCAGTACGAGATGGCCTATCGGATGCAAACCTCGGTGCCGGAATTGACGGACCTGAGCACGGAGCCGGAAGACACCTTCCGGCTTTACGGTGAAGACGCCCGGCGGCCGGGAACGTTCGCGTACAACGCACTGATGGCACGGCGGTTGTCCGAGCAGGGCGTGCGATTCGTCCAGCTGTTTCATCGCGGTTGGGATACCCACAACGGGTTGCCCAAACAACTCCGCCAGCGTTGCGGGGAAACCGACCAGGCGAGCGCGGCGCTGCTGTCGGACTTAAAACGACGGGGCCTGCTGGACGAGACTCTGGTCATCTGGGGTGGCGAGTTTGGGCGAACCGTTTATTGCCAAGGCGACCTGTCGCCCAACGCCTACGGTCGTGATCACCATCCGCGATGCTTCAGCATTTGGTTGGCCGGCGGCGGAATCAAGGGCGGAACCGTCCACGGAAAGACGGACGAATACGGCTACAACATCGTGGAAAACCCCGTCAGCGTGCACGACCTGCACGCCACCCTGCTACACTTGATGGGAATCGACCACGAACGGCTGACGTTCAAGTTCCAGGGCCGGCATTACCGCCTGACCGACGTGCACGGCAAAGTGGTCCAGCCCATCCTCGCGTAAGTCAGGTATTAGGGACTTCATTAACGGCGATTTTTGACTCCGGTCACCTCAGGAACGACCAAGTATCCGTTGGTGCTCTCCTGTTCTGAACGCCTCAATTCCCGCCGGCGTCTGCCGCTGGTGAAGGTCCGGAGAACTGTGACGCTCACATGGGTGAAATCGTCCGAAGCGGATTCGGAGCAGGGCTTCAAGCTGGCGGTTGGTCCAGCCTCCGCAGGGTGAGCGTGAAAGGCTCTTCATGGTCAGACAGGTGTGTCACCACCGTAAGATCGCACACATTTCAAGTTGGAATCTTAACGTTGGTCCGAGCGAATCAATTTGTTCGCATCTTCTCGGGACGGTTTGTTGTCGATCAGACAGATTTGATCAGACGGCGATGCGGTCGTAGCCTCGTTCTCAGAAACGATGGGTTCCGATGCCGGCTTCTCAATAACGAACACCGCACGGTGAAATTTTCTGGCGGAGTTTCTCCTGGCATTCACGTGACCTTCGGCGGAGTGCAGAGCGTGTCGCCAACCAGTTACTTCGTTATCTGTCATCACGACCGTTGATCCCTTCAGCCCCCAGATCGCGAAATTCGGCGGACCGACTTTACGCAGGGCTGTTCCATGGAACCGGTTATTTGCAGCCACCACAGTTCCCGCGACCCGGATCCCCGCAACGCCGCCCCCGCGGATGACATTCTGCTTGAAAGTTGCAACCGATCCGGCAAACACCATCACGATCGGCGGTAGGCCGTCCTTTCGGGAAAGTTCGTTGCCAACCAGGTCGACCGTCCAGCCGGGATTGATGCCAACGGCCACTAGTGCGTTGTCGATCACGCGGTTGTTCTCAACGTGCGACTTGCCATCTTTGCCACTCGCAAACCCGATCCCTGACCTATTGTTTTGGTGCAGGTAGTTGCCGATCAGTACGGTCTCCGTGCCGCCCATCTGGCCAATACCCGACTCTTCATTTTCAAAGCACTCGTTTTCGATGATTCTGGGGGTGGCTCGCGTGCGTACGCCAATTCCGGCGAGCTTGTTTCGGTAACAGCGATTCTTGCGGATCGTTGGAGCTGCGTTTTCACTCACGCCGATGCCGGCCATCTCGTTTTCATAACAATCGTTGTCTTCGATCAGTGGACGCGTGTCGCTACCGGTCCGTACTCCGATCCCTGCCCGACGATTCCGGTAGCACTTGTTTCTGCGCACTTCCGGTGACGAATCATCGCTGATGCCAATCCCCGCTCGCACGTTACCGTAGCACACGTTATTGACCACAAGCGGACTGGCTGAGCTGTGGCCGATGCCAGCATAGAAGTTCTCGAAGCAAGTATTGCCACGTATGGTGGCCCTGGAGCCGTTCATCGATCCGATGCCGGCGCCCATGTTGCGATAACAGACATTGTTCTCGACCAGAGGGGAACACATCTTGCCTTCGACGCCAACGATACCGATCCCAGAATCTCCGATGTGATAAACAATGTTATTGCGAATCTCGCACGTTGCACCGACTGCCGCGATGCCTACCACACCCGGAGCTCCTATGTGCTCGTACAACTGATTGTCGCCTTGACTGGCATGATGCGTTTTCCATTCATTGTCGTCGTAGATGCCCACGTTGCGAATGGTAAAACCATCAAGCGTCGCCCCCTCGGCCATCTCAACGCCTGCTCCGGAGCCCTGTTCTTTGCCACCGTCAATAATCGTCGCCTCAGCCCTCTTGAGGCCCAACTTGCCCTGCAAGTCATCTCCTTCGCTCCGCAATGTGACGTTGGCCTTCAGCACAACACGTTCGGTGTACGTGCCGGGCTCGACCACCACAGTGTCGCCAGCTGCCGCTGCATCGATTGCAGCCTGGAGCGTCACATAGTTCTCGGGTACTCGCAGTTCGGCAGCGCTGGCAAGCTGAGCGAGAAGAACAAACAGCAGGAGCGGTCCTACACGAGGGACAATGAACATCTTACGAGAGTCTCCAGGGGCCTGTCATCCGATTCTCAGTTCTGTTCGTTGTACACTAGTCGAACCGTCTCGGCGAACTCGTCGTTGGGCCAGAAATCGGGCACGACTTCGGAGTTGCCCTTGATCTGCATCATCTCGATCAAGGTCTCCATACCGGCCCGCGTCTCGACATAGGACTTGGTGATCGCTTGCTCCTCGGCGGCATCATGGGTCAGTGAGAAAGTGAGGCGCCGGGCAAGCTGCCGCCGGACCTTGCTTGACTCCAGTCGCAAAGCGACGACAGCCCCCTGCCGTCGGCGCGAGCCGACGGAAACGGCCGCCAGAACACCACCAGCCGCGGAGCGGCGACAGCGACTCCGGATCACCGAGAGACGAGGCAATCCTTTCATTGGTTCCCGATTCCCTGATGATCATCTCTTCAAGAACTCCCGAAGGCGAGCCAAACCGATGTCCGATCTGCCGCGAAGAGATTTGGCTGGATCCCTCACAGCCGACTGGGGATGCTCCGTGTCCGAACTGCGGTCACTTGCTTTGGTTTTCCGATCCGCCAATCGCCGTTGTGACTTTTACTTCCGGCGAAGTTGTCGACGAGTCTTCCTGGGATCAATTGATGCATCTGGGAACTGCCCGTCAACCTCCAAGACTATTGCTGAACGTCGAGAACATCTCCTTGCCTTCATCTACCGCGCTGACGCAACTTGTCGTTTTGAATAGAAAAATCAAAGAGCAAGGTGGCCGACTCGTGCTTTGTAACATCAGTCCCAATCTGAACGAGCTGTTCAAAATCATGCGAGTCAGAACGCGATTCGAAATTTATTCGGATCAAGAAGCAGCGTTTAAAGCACTGGCTGACTGAATGAAACCAACGATCGTGATCGCGGCAGAGGAACCGCCAGTGGTGAAGAGCTTGGCACGGAAGAAATCTCTCGATTCGATGTATCGACCGAAGCTCTCCGCTGAACTTCAGAAACGCTCGAATCGCCGTCGGTGTACCCCCGTTCGGAACACACTGATTCTTGCCGGCGACGCCCGCCGGACCGAGTTCGCAGGCCGAGAAAGTCGCGTCGGTCTCCACCACCTCGTGCAATTCGCGAAGCCTGTTCGACGCCTCGGTGGATCCAACTTCGTGGCGTTGCGATCCACGCTTCCCTGTCGATTCAGGGTGTCCCTCGTTCGAACCACCTGCGCAATCCCCTCGAATTGTGGATCGCCGCGCATCCACCTGCTAGAAAAGGGCTCATTACCGTAACAGGTATTGTTCGTGCACTCAGGTACACCGCATGTCGCCCGAAGAACGCGAAAGCAACGAGGCTCTTGAATCACTTATTGCCAGATACATTGAGGCCGAAAAGAGTGGCCGGGGCCTCGATCGGGATGCGCTGATTGAGGACAATCCAGACCTTGCTGACTCGCTGCGAAATTTCTTTTCCAATCATGACCGAATGAAGGCGGCGGCGGATCTTGAGTCCTCCGGGCTGCCACCGGGTGCAAGAGGGCTGGATGATCCGACCCTCCCGTCGACGGCGAAAACGCAGGACGATGTCACGATTCCCCCAAAGGCGAGGCAAGGCGATGCGTCCGTGGGCGACAAAGTTCATTACTTCGGCGATTATGAACTCCTGGAAGAGATCGGTCGTGGCGGAATGGGAGTCGTCTTCAAGGCTCGGCAGATTAACCTCAATCGCATCGTGGCGTTGAAAATGATTCTCTCCGGCGAGTTCGCTGGGGAAGAGGACATCAAACGGTTTCACACGGAAGCCGAAGCGGCGGCTCAGCTGGACCATCCCGGCATCGTCCCGATCTTCGAGATCGGTGAGCATCAAGGCCAGCATTACTTCTCAATGGGATTCATCGAAGGAGAAAGCCTGGCGCAGAAGGTCGCCGACGGGCCGCTACCACCGATCGAAGCTGCTGAGATTGTCAAGAAAGTGTCCGAAGCGATGTCGTATGCGCACGAATGTGGCGTGATCCACCGCGATCTCAAGCCGGCAAACATTCTTGTTGACCGGAATGATCAGCCGAAGGTCACCGATTTCGGGTTGGCCAAGAAAACGGCAGCCGACAGCAACCTCACCGGCACAGGTCAGATCCTCGGTACACCGGCGTACATGCCACCAGAGCAAGCGTCTGGTAAGCCAGATGTTGGCACACTTGCTGACGTCTATTCTCTCGGGGCAATCACTTATTGCCTGTTGACTGGTCGACCGCCGTTTCAGGCTGCGACTCCGATCGACACGTTGTTGCAAGTATTGAACAAGGAGCCAATTGCTCCAAGGCAACTCAACCCGGCTGTCCCGATTGATCTGGAAACGATTTGCCTTAAATGCCTCAATAAGGAATCGAAAAAACGGTTTAGTTCACCGCGTGAGCTGAGCGATGAGTTTCAACGCTACCTGAGAGGCGAACCCATCCAGTCGCGTCCCATTGGCCAAGTTGAGCGTAGTTGGCGATGGTGTCAAAGAAATCCGACCACCGCTGCTCTGCTGGTCTTGTCGGCATTCTTCCTGCTTTCTGGCACGGCCTTTTCCGCATACTTTGCCTTGGCATCCAAGCGTGACGCTGCGTTAGCGTTGAATGCGAAAAGCCTCGCGGAGCAAAATGCGGCCGCGGCTCTCACGGCAAAGTCCTTTGCCGAAAAGGAGAAACTTCGCGCCGATCAGGAAGCTGCAGAAGCTCTCGCGGCCAGAGCTCGAGCAGACAGGCAAAAGGACCTCGCCCGAGAGCAGGAGGAAAAGGCGGGATGGCGTCTTTACGCCAATCAAATCGCATCCGCGCAACATGAGTGGGATGCAAACAATGTAGTCGGAGCAAAACAGCAATTGACCGAATGCCGCTGGGACCTGAGAGGCTGGGAGCACGATTATCTGTACACGCAGTTTTCGCAAGAGAACAAGGTCATTGCAGCGACGGATCCAGTTCCGGGTGCCCGAATCACCACCAGCATCGCCTACAGCCCCGACGGTCGTCGAATTGCGAGTGGCAACAACAACGGTTCAATTCAAGTCTGTGATGCAAGGACGGGCCGGCAGCAACGATTACTTTCCGGGGATCATGGGGGCCGGATTTCAAGTATCGCTTTTGGCTCAGATGGCACACGAATCGTGAGCGGTAGCTCCGGAGGGAAGACATCACTGGTTGTTTGGGACGCTACCACGGGGAAACAGATACACGCACTGGGAGACAGTTCGGTTCCAAAGGGTCGCGTCGGCAGCGCAAATGGCAGCGTTCGGGCCGTCACGTTCGGCCCTGATGAGAAAGAAGTGATGTCTTGTTACTACGATGGCACGCTAAAAACCTGGGACCTCGCGACCGGCAAACAGATCAAGACATTGGCTCGAAGACCACGCGGAGCTAGGAGAGCTGCGATCAGCCCGAACGGCCGATGGTTTGTCACCAGTTCGACGAGTGATTTGGCCCTCTGGGATTCTCAGCGAGGGCAGTTGCGTCAACGACTTGAGACTCAAGACAGCACCATTGTCAGCATCGCTTTCAGCCCCAACGGTCAGAGATTCGTGAGCTCTAGCGCCGGAAAACTGAAAACATGGGATGCTGACTCAGGTCGGTTGCTGGATGTGATTCGAGTTGACACTCGTATCAACTGCGTCGCATTCAGTCCCGACGGAAAACGCCTTGCAGGAGCTGGTGAAGATGGGACGGTAACGATTTGGGACGCATTCACTGGGCGCCGACTGACCGTGTTACGAGGACATGTTGCCGCCGTCCAAACAGTTGCCTTCAGTCCAGATGGTCGGAAACTTGCCAGCGGTGGGTATGGCAGAGGCATTGTGATTTGGGACATAGCCGGGGAGCAATCGCGAGAGTCTGTGAATAGACATGGCCGCCCTCTTGCCATCAGCCCCGATGGAAAGCGGATGGTCAGTGGCAGTAGAGAGAAGAGACTGATTGTCTGGGATCCTGAAACGGGCGAGGAAAAAAAGACCGTTCCTGGACATCGACGCGACGTCGACAACGCGGCTTTCAGCGTTGACGGAAAACTCTTGGCTAGCGGAAGCTGGCATTACTATTCGTTTGAGGAGAAAAACAGTGTTCCTGGCGAACTGAAGATTCAGGACCTCGAATCCGGCAAGGAGGTTTTCACGGTCTCTCTCGCCAAACCCCTCGATTCTGTGAAATGTGTTGCTTTCAGTCCTAACGGAAATCGAATCGCAGTTGGTTTGAATCAGTCGTGTAAGATCTGGAACTTCGCGACGCGTGAATTAGCGCAGGAGCTAGACGGAGGTGCGCGGTGCCTGGCGTTCAGCCCTGACGGAACACTTCTGGCGACCGGCAGCGACCGTCATGGGTCGAAGGTTGCAAAAATTTGGGATGCGGAAACGGGACAAGAGCTGATCGCGCTCGACGGCATCGATCACGCTATCCTGAGTATCAATTTCAGCCCCGATGGCAAACGAGTCGTCGCATCTGGGGGTGATTGGGATCCCGATAGGCCCTCGGCGGAGTTGGCGATCTGGGACGCGTTTTCAGGACACCGGTTGGTCTCGCTGAAAGGGCACTCCGAGGCCGTTCGTGATGCGGCTTTCAGTCCAGATGGCGGGCAGATCGTCAGCGTTGGGGATGGACTTCGAATATGGGATGCGACGACGGGTCAGCAGACGATGTCGTTGCCAACAATTGGTGGTTCACAAGTTGCTTTCAGTCCTGATGGAAAACGGATCATTTGTGGGGCAACGATTTTGAACGCCTCAAAGCGACAAATGAATGCTGGCCTCGCCGCGAAGATCAATCGTGATGTTTGGAAGCGTGTATCCGTAGCGAACGGGCGATCCCTTTCGGAGAGGGAACTCGTGCGATTTGCGGACGTATGCCAACAGTTTCCGGAGTCGGCCTACTTTCGATCACTTGGAGCAGCACGATATCGTGCTGAACAATATGAACTGGCAATCGAAGCCGTTGAGCGGCCACTGAAGCAACAGAGCGGACTACAGTCGTTGGTCAAACGCTCCGACGTTGATCCCGCGGCGTTGGCTCTATTGGCAATGAGCAACTATCAACTCGGTAACGTGCGAGAAGCCAATGGCCTCTATCAGCAACTGATCGTGAGCATGAAGCATGAAGAATTCAGTGACGACGACGAATTGAAACGATTCTTCAGCGAATTGAGTGCTCTGTTTGACCGACCTGAAAACGAGACGGACTGAGGGCCGACGGCGAATTGAGCGAAGGTGAATCTATTCGACGATCCTGCCGTCGAAGCGATTCACAGGGGCCACATTAACGTTGCTTTGGTGCCCACCAGGCACGATCCAGCTTCCGTTAACTAAGCGGTATTGGACTTGACGGGGTGAGCGGAGAATTGGGAAACGCGCGCGAATCCGACACATCATCGATGCAGCCAAAGCAGGATTGGGGAATCACTTTGCCTGTCCCTGTCTTTCTCCGCGTTGCCAAACCGTTGAAAGTGGCGCTATCAGCCAACTAGTTGAACCAACTGTGCCGGGCCAATACGAAAGGGAATAAGAGTTGCCGTCGATCAAACAATGGTTTGCGGACTGCAGCGACGTGGCAACACGAACGTCTTCCTGGGGAATAAAACGCAACAAACAACCGGCGGCGAGACGTTCGCGAACGATTCAATCTCGGATCAACGCGATCGCCGAAGACATGGAACCGCCACCGATACGTGACTGTGGATGGATGCTTCTTTCTGACCGTCGAACGTCTGTGTCTATCAAATGAGGGAACCCATTGATGAAACGTATCATTTTACCCTTCGTCGTTTTGTCAGCAGCCAGTCTTGCCATGGCCGCCGATTTTCCGCTCACCTCAACCCGCAGCTTCGACGGAAGCGGAAATACCATCGGTGGTGCGGCGGGGACGCCTCTTTTGCGAATTGCGCCTGCCAATTACCCGGGCAATGGTTCGGGCGACGCGATCAACCGACCGCCGCGTGTCTCGAACGCGCGGACGATCAGCAACGTCGTTGTGAACCAGCTCAACTCCTTGCAGAACGATCGCAGTCTGAGCGACATGGTGTGGGCTTGGGGGCAGTTCATCGACCACGATATCGATTTGACGCTGGTCAGTTCTGCTAACGGCACCGCTGACATCCGAATCGAGGATCAAGGGAATGACCCGCTCGCACCAGGTCCAATCCTTTTTGATCGCTCCGATTTCGCGGCGGGTACCGGCACGCCGGGAAATCCTCGTCAACAGATAAACGAGATCACGGCTTTTATTGACGCTTCCAACGTGCATGGCTCCGACGCAGAGTTGGCCAGTTTCTTGAGAACGTTTGAAGGTGGCAGGCTCAAATCGAGCGTGGGGGATCTGTTGCCTTTGGAAAGTGGTTTCTTTTTTGCCGGCGATGTGCGGGCGAACGAGAACGTGGTGTTAACGTCGCTGCATACGCTTTTTATGCGCGAGCATAATCGACTGGCCGAACGCATCGCGAATCAATTTCCTCACGCAGATGACGAGGAGATCTACCAATTGGCGCGCAAGATCGTCGGTGCCGAATTGCAAATCATCACGTACAACGAGTTTCTGCCGGCCTTGCTGGGCCCAATGGCACCGTCGTTGGCTGATTACATGGGCTTTGACGATAGCGTCGATCCGGGCATCGCCAACGAATTCTCCACTGCGGCTTACCGCTTCGGCCACAGCATGCTTTCGCCGAATCTGGTGTTGGCAAATAAGGATGGTCCTTTCGGCCAGTTGCCGCTGCGCGACGCTTTCTTCAATCCTGACTTTTTGAAGAACGATCCTGCCAGCGTTGACTTTCTGATCAATGGATTGACCTATCAAAGGGCCCAGGAGGTCGACAGCATGCTAGTCGACGATGTGCGGAACTTCTTATTCGGCGCCCCCGGTAACGGAGGCCTGGACCTCGCTTCACTCAACATCCAGCGTGGGCGTGACCACGGGCTGCCGTCGTACAACGCGGTGCGGATGGCCTACGGGCTTGCTCCCGCAGAAGACTTTGACGACATCAGTTCTGATCCCGTGGTTCAGCTCTCGCTGGCCATGGTGTACGAGTCACCCGATGAGATCGATGCTTGGGTCGGTGGACTGGCCGAGGATCACGTCCAGGGAGCCAGCGTGGGCGAGCTGGTCGGCGTTGCGTTGGCGGATCAGTTCGCCCGACTACGCGACGGCGACTTCTTCTTTTTCCTGAACGACCCCGACCTCGATCCCCAGTCGATCAAGTCGATCATCAAGCTGGACAACTTCAGGCTGTCCAGCGTCATTCACGATAATACGAGCATCAAGAATGTTCCCCGGGACGTTTTCATCCTGCCGGATTGACAAGGTTTTGACGACAGCCGGTGAACGGCCTTCCGATCATCGACCGGACCTGTTCGAACCAAAGTTTTCCGTTCCGCGTTTTTACGGCGCCCGCAGTGCGAAGTGATCGTAGTGGACCTCGCGATCCACCGTCGTCAGATTCATGTTCGATTTGGAAGCGTGGGCGATGCCTTCGGATTGCAATCGCCCCACTTGCTGGCCATCGATGGAAACTTCCATGACATCGCCCTCGATCCGGATCACAAGGTCGTGCCAGCCCTGCGGATCAAGCTCAACCGGGTTGCGCGACGACTTCCGCTGAAGCATGGCTTGCGTGGCTGCATCCAGTTTTTCTCCCGCCTTTCGTTTGTCGCGAATCTCTTTGAGAAAAATGCCCGTCTTGCCATCGTACAGCGTCACCATTTCCGGCCGGACGGCCACATGACAAATGTGACCGGCGTGAGACCCCTTGTACTCCAAATCCCGGATCATGACGGAGAAGCTTGGAGAACCGTTGAACTGGAACGAGACGCTGACCTCCAGATCGGATTGTGGGTCAAACTCGATCGTGTTCACCGACGGGTGGTCGGCGTCCTTGGGCGTGATCCCCACCAGAACTCCATCACGCTCCACCGACTCGCTCTTCCACTTGCCCCATCGCTTATCAAGCGTGCCATCCTCGAATTCGTCTTCAAACAGAACGGTGTCGAATTCTTTCGCTTGGACAATGGACGCTGCGGTGCAAACCATGATGCACAGCGATACGGCAAGTAGATTCTTCATGAACGGTTCTTCGTCTGGGTCAATGGACTTCAACTTTGGGCCAACGGCTTCGCCACAAGCCCCAGATTCTAGTCCAATTGGATCGGTGAGAAACCATGAAAGGCGGACGGTCCAGCTCGGTTGGCGGATCAGTGGAGTCAAGCTGCGGGGCTGCCCTGCGGATGCCACGAAGAGAATGGTCAACGATCCAAGCCCAGCGTCTAAATGACATTCGGCGCTGCCGAGAGACGAAATCTGTTATCCTTCGGGTATCTGAACAGCGTCACTCTGCGTAAGCCGCGTGGCGCTAGCCGCGGGTTTTCTCGCATCCACCGGCGGCTAGCGCCTTGCCGCTCATCACGCTGCAAATCACGGTGTTTTTGCCGATCATTGCACTGCCAGCCACCGTGCTTTCAAAATGGATGAATCGATCAAGTGTCCAGCTGAATCGCGATGCGAGGAAACTCGAATGCGGTCGTTTCTTGGCCTTGGTCTTCGTCGCTCGCCAGGACGGTTCATCTTGCTGTCGATGACTTCGGCATTGATTCTTGCAGGAATGCCGATTGGAATCGGCTGCAAGCGGACGGCGGATCACTTCGAATCCAACCAAATTCCATCGCGGAAGGAAGAACCGGCGGAGTCTGCGACGCTGCACGCGAACGATGACAATCCTGCTGGTCTTGATACAAGTCCGGTCGACACGGAATCCCCTGAATTGACCGCGTCAGCTCCAAGCTTCGATCGTCCCGTCACGGTTGCTGTCAATTATTCGGCTCGCAAAGACGGTGATGGGTGGAGAATCGAGGCTCAAGTCAGCCTACGGATTCTTTCCGGTCACTACATCTATGGAGACTTGGAAGAAAACACTCCGTTTGAACCGCTAAGGGTTGAACTGATACTTCCCGATGGCATGTCGCGTGACACAGAATGGACTTATCCGGTTCCATTGATTCAAAATGGGCATGCGACCTACGTGGATTCGGTATCCTTAACGTGTCAGCTACGGTCTTCGATGAAGTCGCAGGTTCCTATCGGCGCCGTGATCCGAATGCAGGCTTGCAACGACGAGGTCTGTTTTCCGCCTGCAACGATCGAACGACGTGATTCAGTTCAGTGGAAGTGAATGAGAGGGCTTATCAAATGTTGCGGCGAATCCTTATTGCCTTGTTGGTCGTGCTGGTCAGCCCCCACGGAGTCTCCCTTCGCGGAGAACAGCCAGGGGAAAAGTCACTTTCTGAACTTCGACTGCTGTATGTCGGCTCGGAGCGTGCGGAGGACTACGTCAGTTTTCTAGAAGACAAGGTCGGTCAAATTGAATCCGTCGATCGGTCAAGCTTCAATCCAAAATCTGCCGACCAGTTCGATGTCATCTTGTTGGACTGGCCCCAAAGCAGCGCCGCTCGCGAGACCCGCACGCAGGAATCTCCTCTGGGACCACGCGACCAATGGAGTCGCCCCACCGTGCTGCTGGGAAGTGCGGGTTTGAATCTGGCCGTCGCATGGGAAATCCATGGTGGATCAGGGTGCACTTGCATGGATCCTCTCGCCTACGGCTTCACGGACCACGAGATCTTTGAGCAACCGTATGCCATCGATCGAAACGCGATGATTCAGATTCCGACACCGGAAGCGTTTGAAGATGATCTTGATGACCCGACCATCAAGGTGCTGCCTCTGGTGAACAATTACAAAGCAAATTGGAGATCCGGATGGTGCACCTATTCCAGCCAATTTGAAAAGCACCCCGATGTCGAATTCTTCTGCGGAGGCGTCAACCACAAAACGCCAACCGCGGCGGGGCTGTGGCGGCAAGGCAACTTGCTGCACTTTGGGTTTCAGCAGTCCCCGGCCGAAATGAATGACCATGGGCAGCACCTCTTGCTGAATTCCATTGCCTACATCTCCCGGTTCTCTCAAGACCGTCCCATTGTGGTTCGGCCTTCCGTTTTTGCCGGAAAACCAGTCACCAGGTTTCGTTCGACACCGGCGAGCTGGCTGGCCAGGGGAGGCATTCGCGTGGATTGGGTCGAGAAGATGTTCGACGAGCCGACCGGAGAGGAACTCAAATCGATCGAGTCGATCGATGACAGAATCCAGTGGTGCAAGCAGAACCAGCGTTTCTTTTTTCCCAGCGATGGGCACTTGATGGGGATCGATCAAGACCTGAAAGCGATTGATGTCGGATTTGATGACCCGGACTTCTTCCAAATCGTCCTGGCGGATCTGAGTGGGACGTCTGCCGAAGCCAAATCTCGTGCCGCCAGATTGCTGAAACGCTACGTTCCGTGTGGTCCCGGACCCGATGCGACCGCGGACCAATGGAACCGGTGGTATGACGACCATCAGCCCTACCTGTTCGCGGTCGATACGGGAAAGTACCGGTGGTACATCGACGAATTGGCGAGGCAACGCAAGACGCCAAGTGAGAATCTTCGCGGCCCTCTTCGCGCGGATCAGGATTGAAGGCTCCGCCGCGAAATGTCGCGACGGAAGTCCCAGACGGCACGCCCCACGGACAGCCACACAGAAGGCCTCCGCCCTCAAGCAGACGCTTTCCCGCTCGGTCTGCCGGATTCCGTCGACATTAATCGAGTTGATCCAGCAAGCCACCGAGGCCTCCGAGCACACGGAGGAAGGGCGTCCGATCGTGTTAAATCCGCTCGCGACCAAAACAGTTGTCGGGCCGAGCGGCCAGGGGAAGTTCTGCAAGGCCTTGATTCAAGGGCGCGGCGCCCGCAAACCATCAAGATTGAATCGGTAGCGAGATTCGCCTAAAAGAGTCTTCTTATCAGATGGACGTGTCTGCCACTTTGAGAAGTTCAACGGTCTGCCAACCGTCAGGATGACTCCACAGAATCACGAGGATTGAGACCGTGTTGAAAAACCTCAAGGAGACCGCTCGACTGTTGCTATTCCTGCCGTCCTTGAGCCAACCGAGCCAGGTGCTGCGACAGTTCAGCAATGCTGTCATCATGTTGGTGGCCTTGGAAGGTTCTGCTCTGATTTCCTCCACGGCTTCGGGCCAACGGGCCGAACCGACGCATCAAGCGGGCCACCGCATCGGGCTGATCGATGTCGGCTACGTTTTCAAGAATCTTCCGGCGATCAAGGCCGATGTCAGAAAGCTCGAAGCCGACTCGCGGAAGGACCAAGACGAGTCCAAACGAGAGCGAGACCAGTTGAAGCAGGCCGTGGAGCACTTGAAAGCGCTCAAGGTTGGGACAGCGGAGTACGCCAGGCAAGAAGAGCGGGTCGCGAATCTGGATGCAAAGTTCCGGCTGATCAAGGTGCACAAACATCAAGACCCGAGCGACGCCCGGGTCAAACTTTATTTTGAAAACTATCAGCGAATCGTTGCGGCGGTGCGGGTCATTGCGACCCGCAAGGACATCAACCTGGTTCTACGCTTCAACGGCGAAGAATCGGACCCGGACCAAGACAAATCGGACGTCCGCGGTGTCACATGGAACGTCGTCTACCATGACAGCACCATTGATCTGACCGACGCCGTGATGCGGTATTTGGAACAGCCAACGAACACGTCGCAAGCTGCATCCGATGACAACGCATCTGCGGTCACCAACCGTTGATCGAAGCGGTATCGCACCGATGGGAAGCACCCTGCGTGCTGCCGTTCTCTGTCTGAACCATCCGGACGATCGAATCGCAGAAAAAACTGCTCAGACGGAAAGTCCGCCCGCGCCCTACTGTTCGTTGGGGACGAACTCGGACACGTGCCAATGCAAGATTTTCCAATCGTCGCCCTGTTTCGCCCACACAAGGGTGCCGCGATTGACTTGTTCTTCGGACTCGTCTTGGTCAGCTCCTTTGACCGCCGCGTCGACCATGTAGGTTGCGATCGCGACATCGCCGTGGACGGTCACTTTGATGTCCTTCGGCCGCAACTCCATTTCGGCCCCTCGTTCCTGGCCGTCCTTCAGCATCTTCACGATTTGCTGGCGAACTTCGTCACTGCCAATTTCAGTCAAGCCACCCTTGGCGACATACCCACTGGAACCGTTGGCGGTATGACCCATCGCTTTTTCAAACTCACCCGACGAGAGTTGGGAGTAAAACGTTTTCACGGCCGACTCCACTTGGCCTGGTTCGTGATGGTCGGCGAAGGTTTCGCTGGAAGGAATTGCCGCGACAAGAAAGAGAAGACACAGTGCTTGACGAAACATGGGAACGCTTCCTGGTGAAGAGGGGAGTAGAAACGCGTGATGCGCTTATGCCGCAGTGTCCGGCATCCCCAAGCCGACTTCAATTGTTTTCTCAAACATTCCGGAAGATGCCGCCAGAGCCGTCGACCCATTCTGGGCCCCCAAAAGACGCGGACTTCGATTCAGCCACGACCTGAATCCGCTGGAACGACCGCTTCGGTGGATGCGCCAAAGACGCCACGAGCAACAAGATTGGTCTGCTGGAGCGTCAATCGACTGAGCGGCCTCACGTGAGAGAACCACAATGATTCCTGGTTTGATAGCGACGGGGGTGAAGTTGACTGGGAGAGCAAGCGATTGGCCACCGGCTGGCCAAACTTTTCCCACCCTCGAGTCAAGCCGAGGCAGGAAGGACGGGTTTATGGCCGATGCTTGCTAACTTCTCGTCCGAAACCTCGGAGATCCCGCAAGTGGACGCCGTGTCGGATCAGGGCGCTTCCCCTGTGCATTTGCGCGTATATGCCCGCGCATCACGGCTCGTTGTCTGATAGCGACAAGCGATTTCGTGAATCGTCTGTCATCGTTTCGCCTTTAATGATCCAAAGGCAACGCAAATCGTGTGGAGGCGTTGACGCACGGGAGAGAGCACTGGAAAGCTCGATTCACAATTGAGAGCAATCGATGTCCGTCGTTGCGACGACGCCGCCTAAGTGTTTTGGTCCAGCATTTGCAAATTGCCGCGGCAATCCCACCCGCCAAATGATCTGGCGTACGGAAGCTCGATTGCTTCGAGCAAGAGGCCTCTTGAGCGCCCACCGTGCGACCCTGGTCGCGGCACTGCCCGGACGGATTCTCTCGACCTGACGAGAAGTAATCTCCGCAGCCGCACCCCATTGCAACCGATCGCGTCACTGAGACACAGAAGGTTGGCCGGGATGCATCTCCAAGTACTCGTAAACATTCCCCATTTTGAAAAGGTACGACGATGACTAAACGACGAACCAACTGGTGTCCCGTGGCAATTCTGGCCAGTGCGTTGGCACTGGCGTTCAGCGGCAATGCAAAGGTCGACGCTGCACCGCCCCATCCGCCAACAGGAGAAGAGAGCGCCAACAATCTGTCCGTCCCGACCATTTTTGTCCCCTCTATCGATGACTCTCCTTTTGCCGGGAAATGCACATCAGAAGACGACTCGCTAGAACCGATGGGTCCGATGGGCGTCGACACCGATGGAGACGGCGTGCCTGACGAGCACACTGAATACTACGTTCAAGGCATCGCCCAATGGCAGGCCGACTGTGACAGCGCGGATCCACATACAGTCGAGGTGGCGGCGGAGTGGGGCGACAATTTGACCAACGCGCCGCTGAAAGCGGGCACTCCGATCCGCGTGGAGATTGGCTTCCTGACGGTCGCCGACCGCGCGATGCCCGGCTACGTGGTGACCAAGCTGGATCCAACTCTTTTGGACAGGGAGTCCCATTACGGAACACTCGGCGAGAAAGTGGACGATTTCCTTGAAGTCCGAGTTTGGGATCACGACGTCCGGCTGGATATCCGCAGCACCGACGACAGCATCGTCGTGGCAGACATGGAAGATTTTAGCGCCGAAATCAACTCGACGGGTCGCATTGTCTACGGATTCAATTGGCAGAATCCCAAAGCCGGCGACTACGTCATCACCGTGATCGCCCCCAATATCGCTATCACGGCGGCCGATGCGGGCGAGATCTTGCCCGACAATATGGTGGCCGTGAATGTGACCGTCGGCAATAAGGGCGGCGGCAAAGGTTCGGGCGGTCGACCGGGCGACGTTGTCCCCGGCAAAGGAAAGAAGGGTCGATAGCCCATCCAACACCGTGGCGACATCGTTCATGATTGACGTGTTTCCACGTCACGACATCCGCCGCCGGAAGAGCCAGGCGGCCGAGGTGAGGGTGATCGCCGCAATCGCGGCCATCGGCCATAGTTGATGCCACAGCAAGCGGATTGGAGCCCCTTCAAGAAACACCCCGCGCAGAACGATTAGAAAGTACCTGAGCGGGTTGGCGTACGTGATCGCCTGGACGGCCGGCGGCATGTTGGCAATCGGCGTCGAAAAGCCGGACAGGATGATTGCGGGAACCAGGAACAGAAAGGCTCCCAGGAGCGCTTGCTGCTGTGTGACAGCCAGCGATGAAATCATCAGCCCCACACCGATGGCGGCGAACACAAACAGGACGACGCCCACGTACAACGTCAGCAAGCTGCCAACCAGCGGGACGCGGAACCAAAAGACGGCCGCCGTGATGATGACCGTCGCCTCGAAAATGCCGATCATGAAACCGGGCGTTGCTTTGCCGACCAAAATCTCCCAGGGGCGGTAGGGCGTCACCAACAGTTGGTCGAAAGTTCCCTGTTCACGCTCGCGAGCGACCGACAGCGCGGTGACGAGCATCGTGACGACCAACGTCAGCAAACCGACGATGCCCGGCACGAAAAACCAGCGGCTTTGCTGGTTCGGGTTGAACCATGACCGGGCTTCCAGGTGTGCCGGTGCTGCGCCCAACCCATGGTCGGTCGCCCACTTCACATTGAAATCGCCAACGATTTTGCGCGCATATCCGAGTGTCACCAGCGCGGTGTTCGAATCACGTCCGTCCAGGATCACTTGCACTTTCGCCCGGCCTTTCCGGTGCAGATCCTGGCTGAACGTCGACCCGATGTGCAGCACGACGAGCGCCACGCGTCCATCCACCATCGGCGCGATCTGGTCGTCATGCGTGATCGTGGCGACTCGACGAAAATTGCGTGAACCCTCGAACCTGGAAACCAAGTCACGCGATGCCTCACCGGAGCTCTGGTTGTAAACCGCCAAGGGGACGTCCGTCACGTCAAACGTCGCGGCATAGCCGAAAACCAGCAACTGAATGATCGGCGGCCCGACGATCACAAAGCGACTCTTCGGGTCCTTCAACAGGGCCAGAAACTCTTTGTGAATCAGTGCCAATAGCCGAAACATCGCGTCTCCTAGTCCAGCCGTTTGCGCGCCAGCAGACGCGTGATCCCCAGGAACACCATCGCCATCACCGCCAAGGCCGCGCAATTCGGCACGACCACGGACCACACATCACCGGCCAGGAAGGTCGTTTTCAGAAGCGCAACATAGTAGCGAGCCGGGATGATCTGCGTGATCCATTGGATCGGGCGTGGCATGCTGCCGATGTCGAAGATAAAGCCCGACAAGATGAACGCCGGCAGGAAGGTTGCGATAATCGCGACCTGGGCCGCGACGAACTGGACTCGCGTGACGGTTGAGATGAACAGCCCCATGCCCAGTGCTGTCAGTAAGAACAGCGACGACCCGAGCAACAACACCCAGATCGAACCGCGCAGCGGCACGGCGAACAGCCAGACGGCCATTACGACCGACAGCGCCAGTCCTCCCATGCCAAGGACAAAGTAGGGCAGAATCTTTCCCAGCAACACCTCCAGCATGGATACCGGTGTGACCATCAGCGCTTCCATCGTTCCGCGTTCCCATTCGCGGGCCATCAGCAGCGCCGTGAGCAATGATCCGATCAGTGTCATGATCAGCGCCACCACGCCGGGAACCAGATAGTTTCGGCTGCGGACGTTGGCGTTGAACCAAATCCGATGTTCGACAATCACAGGCTCGGCGAGCGGCTGACCGAGTTGCATTGCCCGGTGTTCTAGCCATTTCGCGTAGACGCCATCCACGTATCCGTTCACGATCCGCGAGGTGTTCGCATCAATGCCGTTGACGATCAATTGAATGGACGCCCCGCCCGGCCGCCGCAGTCTGTCGGAAAAGTCGGCGCGCAGGTGCAGAATCGCGTCGACCTGACCCTCCATCAATGCTTGCTGAGCGGCCGCCATCCCGTGAAGGAAGATCGGTTCAAAATAGATCGATTGCTCCAGCTCTCCGCAGAAACTGTTGGTGTCGGGCGTCGGCTTCTCGACCACCAGTGCGATCGGGACACGTTCGGCGTCAAGCGACACGCCATATCCGAACAACAGCAACAAAACCACCGGCAGCACGAACGCGATCGCCAGTGCGCTCGGGTCGCGAAGCACCTGCAAGAACTCCTTGCGGACAAGCCCTCGCATCCGCATCAGCCTTCGACCACGTTTGCCCGTCATCTATGCCTCTTCGTCTTTCGACTCGATCAAGTGAATGAAGGCCTCTTCCATGCTGGGCTGGGGATGTTCGTTGGAGCGAGCAAGTTGTTTGATCTCGGGCGGCGTCCCCAGGGCGAGCACTTCTCCGGCCATCATGATCGCCATCCGGTCGCAATACTCGGCTTCCTCCATGAAGTGTGTGGTGACCAGCACGGTCACGCCCGTGGACGCCAGACCGTTGATCCGGTGCCAGAACTCACGGCGAGCCAGCGGATCCACGCCGGAGGTGGGTTCGTCCAGGAACAGAATCTCGGGCTCATGCATCAACGCACAGGCCAGCGCCAAACGCTGTTTGTACCCCAACGGCAGTTCGCCGCTGCCGTCATCCAAGACCGGCTGCAAATCGAACTGTTCGGTGGCCCAACGAATGCGGTGTTGGCGGCGGCGACCGGTCAGCCCGTAGGCGCTGCTGAAGAACTTCAAATTGTTGGCAACGCTGAGAGAACCGTAGAGCGAGAATTTTTGCGACATGTAGCCGATCCTCGCCCGTGCCGCCGCGGCCGTCCTGCGGACGTCGATGCCCGCAACCTGCAGCTTGCCGTCGCTGGCCGGGAGCAATCCACACAGCATCCGGAACAGGGTCGTTTTCCCGGCACCGTTGGCCCCCAGGAGTCCAAAAATCTCACCGCGTCCCACGTCGAACGAGACGTTCTTGACGGCGTAGAAATCGCCGAAGGCACGTTGGACGTTGCGGACCGAGATCGCGGTGCCGCTGGATTCCGCCTGAATCCGCCGATCTTCCTGTAACGCTGAGGGCAATGGTGTTCCGGCTTGATCGTGCCTCCGCTGCCTCAGTGTGTCGATGAAACCGTCTTCGAAACGGGGCGGGACAGGGATCAATGCTGCGCGATTTTCACCGGGCAACAACCGATCGATGGAAAGTGGGGTACCATCGGCCAGCACCAGCCGGACCGCGTCACCCTGAATCACCGCATCCACCACATCCGGGCGTCCCGACAAACGCTCCAACACGTCACGGTTCTTTTCATCGGCCGAACGGATCTGGAATGTGCGGCCGGTCATCGGTTCGCAAAATTGCTCTGGAGGTCCTTGGCCGATCAATTCCCCTTGATCCAGCATGAGCACCCTGTCACACCGCTCGGCCTCGTCCAAATAAGCAGTGCTCAGCAAAACCGTCGTTCCTTCCTCTCGCACGAATCGGTCGACGATTTCCCACAGTTCGCGTCGCGAAACGGGATCGACGCCCACCGTTGGTTCGTCCAACAGCAGCAATCGTGGCGGGTGGACCAACGTGCAAGCCAAGCCGAGCTTTTGTTTCATCCCGCCTGACAACTTGCCGGCTAGCCGTTTGGTGAAACGGGCCATCCCGGTCATGTGAATCAGTTCGTTATACCGCGTTTTCCTCGCTTGGACCGGAACGCCCTGCAGGTCGGCGTACAGGTCAAGGTTCTCTTGCACGGTCAAGTCTTCGTACAGACCAAACCGCTGCGGCATGTAGCCGACGCGGCCCTGAATCTGAAGCGCTTGCCGGGCCGCGTCGAACCCCAACACCGTGACGGTTCCGCTGTCACATCGCAACAATCCGGTTGCCAATCGCATCAATGTCGTCTTGCCGGCGCCGTCGGGTCCGATCAAGCCGGTGATCTTTCCGAGACGGATCTCGACGTTCAGATCCTTGATCGCCATGACGGCTTGTCGGCGTGTGCGAAACGACTTCGTGACACCGCGGAACGTCAAGGCGATTCGATCGTCGGCGGTCATCAGATGGCGTGCCGCAGTTGGAAATCCCTGCGCAGCAAGGTTCCGATGGACGGCCGCGGTTCAATCCCGCGCGGCTTTTCCCTGCCATTTTTCACTGTGTTCTACTCCGTTTGCTGAGATGGTTGGGGCTGATCCAACGGGATTCTGACCGTCGTTGGCATGCCAAGGCGCAACTCGTTGTTTGGGTTCTTGACGAAGACACGAATCTGATAAACCAGCTTGGTGCGCAGCTCGCGGGTTTCAACGGGCTTGGGTGTGAACTCGGCTGTTGGCGAAATGAATCCGACCCATCCCTCGTACTCTTTTCCAGGAAAGCTGTCCGTGAAGACGTAGGCTTTCATGCCTTCGAAGATCTTTCCCAAATCGGGTTCGGATACATAGGCCCGCACCCAGACCGGATCGACCAGCGCCAAGGTGAACACCGTCTTTTGCGGCGAGGCCATGTCGCCGACTTCCAAAATGCGGTCTTGAATGATGCCGTCGGATGGTGCGGAAAGGTAACCGTCTTTCAGGTCGTGTTCCGCTTGTGCCAATTCGGCTTCGTATCGTTTGAGCAACGCCCGCGCTTCATCCTTGTCTTCTTGCCGGGGTCCGGCCAGAGCAAGATCCAGGACGGACTGGCGAGATTCGAGCTGTGCTTCCGCGGATTCATAGGCTGCCCGCGCGTCGTCCAGTTCTTGTTGAGATGCCGCATTTGACTTGCGCAGCATTTTCTTCCGCTCAAAAGTCTGCCCGGTTTCGTCCGCGATGGCTTTTGACTGTGCGACGTCTGCCTTGGCCTTCGCGATCTCCTCCGGGCGAGATCCGGCTTCAAGTCTCGCAACGACCTGACGCTGTGATTCCATGATCGCCTTGGCCCGCTGTACGGCGTACTCCAGTCGCTCGGTTTCCAGCTTGGCGAGCAGATCGCCTTTCTTAACACGATCCCCTTCCTCGACGAGCAATTCGCCAATGCGTTCGTTGCCGTTGATCGCAAGTTCGACCTGCCTCACGTCCACGTTGCCGTAGACTTCCAACTGATTTGCGTCGTCGCCGTCGGGAAGGCTTTGCCAATACCAGATTCCGAAAGCCACGCCGCCCAACAGGCTAGCGAAGAGCGCTAGTCGGATTAACTGCTTCATGTCGTCAGGCTACGGTTCAAGAATCGATGTTGCCTCGGTCGGTGCCGCTGGAAAACGCCACGGTGCGTTGACTTCACGGTGCGTTGACTTCACTGATCAGAGGGGAAACGACGTCGCAGACTGTCACCGTCGGCAGACGTGGCTCCGCACCCAGCGTTGCGTTTTGAACGGTCGTTGTCCAGTTGGAGCGTCCCAACAAGATAACCCCGCGTGACTCGGCGGGCAGCTTGCCCGCCCCGGCTTGCCGATCCCGGTAGGGCTGGTCGCTTCGAGCCCTCCGAGACGCCGCACAGGACCGTACGCGAATGAATGGTGCCACCGCTGACGTCCAGGACTCACGGCCCAACGTTTCGGCGGGCCAACGATTCGGCGGGCCAACGGTTCAGCGGGCCTGCTGGCCGGGGAAATGGGACGTGGTCGGCAAGGAATGGCCGTGGAGCATCATCAGACCTCGGTTGGCCGTGAAATGGTCGCTTGGCGGTTCGCGGTCGAGTACATTGGTCGGCTTGCCCTCCCGCATCATCAACGCACTCCCGCGCGCACATGGCGTCCAATCCCGCGGCTCAGCCGCGGGCGGATTACCGGATTCGCGGCCGAGGTCCGCGTCCCTCCCCGATGATGCTTCCTTCGCAATTCGACCAACCCAAAGGTGAGCGATGAGCCTTCACGATGACCGCCGACTCTTTTTGAAGAGCACCGGCGCTGCGATTGCCGGCTACGGCCTGACCAAGACAGCACGGGCCGACGAAAACGCCCCGGCGTCACCCAACGAGCGGGTCGTCCTGGGAATCATGGGCGTCAACGGACGTGGCAAAGCCATCGCACGTGGGATGTTAGCCAGCGGTCAGGTCGAGATCGCTTACATCTGCGATGTGGACCAGCGGGCCGCGGACGACGTTCGCCAGCTGGTGGCCGATGGGCAAACACAGGCGCCGAAGGCCGTCGGAGACTTTCGGCGGATTCTGGACGACAAACGTGTCGACGCACTGGTGTGTGCTGCGCCCAATCACTGGCACGCGCCGGCCACGATCATGGCGTGTGGCGCCGGCAAGCACGTGTATGTCGAAAAGCCCTGCAGCTACACCCCGGCCGAAGGCGAGATGGCGATCCAAGCGGCGCGCAAGAACAATCGCGTCGTGCAGATGGGAACGCAGCGACGAAGCTGGCCCGGCGTGATGGAAGGCGTGCAAAAGGTGCTCTCCGGCGAGATCGGAAACGTGCTCTACGCGCGGACCTGGTACAACAATCGGCGAGGCTCTATCGGGCACGGGAAGACCGCCCCGGTCCCCCAGTGGTTGGACTGGGAGCTCTGGCAGGGGCCCGCACCCCGGCGTCCCTTCAAAGACAACGTCGTGCACTACAACTGGCACTGGCATTGGCATTGGGGTAACGGCGAACTGGGCAACAACGGCGTTCACGCCTTGGACGTCGCCCGGTGGGGACTGGACGTAACGTATCCGAACCGCGTCACCGCCGGCGGAGGCAAGTACCGCCACGACGATGACCAGGAAACGCCGGACACCATGATGGTGACCTATGACTTTCCCGAACAGAAAACGATCACTTGGGAAGGACTGAGTTGGTCGCCGTTGGGGCCCCATGACTCTGGGTTTGGAATCAGCTTTCACGGCACCGATGGTTCGCTGATCATTCTTGGATCCGGCTACACCCAATACGACCTCAAGGGCAACGAAGTCGCCAGCGGCGACGGTGCCGGCGGCGACAAAGACCACTTCGCGGACTTCCTGGGTGCCGTGCGCGACGGCAGCCGACCCAACGCGGATATCGAAAAGGCGCATCAAAGCACGCTGCTTTGCCATCTGGGGAACATCGCCTATCGCACCAGCAGCACGCTGCACACCGATCCGGCAAACGGACACATCCAGGATCATCCCGAGGCCCAGAAACTGTGGTCGCGGTCGTACGCCAAGGGATGGGAGCCCGTTGTCTGATGAACGTTTTCAAATGCATTTCGCCCCGTCAAGAATCGACTCTGACGGGACATCACCGGGCGACGTTCGCCAGGCGAAACTGGCTGGCGTGGTTGACGCTAGCTTGCCTGATCGGGGTCACGGCGTCGGCTCAAGATCCGGCCTCGAGCGATGCGACCCCCGCGGACCAAACCCCGGATCAAACCGCGGACAACTCCCCCACACTGCGAATCGGCATCATCGGCCTGGACACCTCGCACGTGCCGGCATTCACCAAATCGTTCAACCAGGACCCCGCGGATCCGGACATGAAGAACTGCCGCGTCGTCGCGGCGTATCCTTACGGAAGCAAAACGATTGAATCGAGCTACAGCCGGATTCCCAAGTACACCGAACAGGTGGAAGCCATGGGCGTCGACGTGGTTTCATCGATCGACGAATTGCTGAAACAGGTGGACTGCGTCCTGTTGGAAACGAACGACGGTCAACCCCACCTGGAACAGTCGCTGCAGGTGTTCCGGGCCGGCAAACCGTTGTTCATCGACAAGCCGACCGGCTCCAACTTGGCGGAGGTCGTGGCGATCTTTCGTGCCGCGCGGCATTACGACGTTCCGATGTTCTCCAGTTCGTCGTTGCGTTACGGCGAGGGCGCCCAGGCTATCCGCGGCGGCAAAGTCGGCGCCGTCCTGGGTTGCAACGCTTACAGCCCGTGTGCGTTGGAACCATCACACGTGGATCTGTTCTGGTATGGCATCCACGGCGTGGAATTGTTGTACACCTGCATGGGAACGGGATGCCAATCGGTCCGGCACACCTCCACCGAATCGCGAGAGGTGGCCGTCGGCGTGTGGTCGGGTGGACGCATCGGGACGTTCCACGGCATGCGGAACGGAAAGTCCGGCTACGGCGGAACCGCTTTCGGGGAATCGGCAATTGAACCGATCGGCCCTTACGGCGGTTACCAGCCACTGGTCAAGCAAATCGCAGCATTCTTTCGGACCGAGCAGGTCCCGATTGACCCCGCCGAAACGATCGAACTGTATGCCTTCATGCAGGCGGCAGCCGAAAGCAAGCAGCGCGGTGGAGACGCGGTCACCCTCGCCGAAGTGATGGAGGCGGCCGAAAGCCAGGCGGATCAGTTGCTGGCCGGCAAGCTCGATCCACGCTGACGCGCTTCACCCTCCTTAAAAAAAGGAGGGTGAGTAATACCGCATGTCTCCAGTCGCGACGCGACGACAGCCCCCTGCCGTCGGCGCGAGCCGACGGAAACGGTTCTCGAAACCTCCACCAGCCGCGAAGCGGCGACAGCAACGTCGCGTCAGCGAGAAGTCGGGCAACCTTCCCTCGCTGACGCTCGACCCTTCTTGAGAAGGAGGTTGAAGCGAACGGCAAACCGTTAGGGCAAGTCGATCGTCTTCAGACTCAACGAACCGTTGTTGTCGACGATGGCCACGGCGTGATCATTGTCCAGCTTGTCCATTTGTTGGACGTTGTCCAGCGATTCGACGCGCTCAAAGGGTTGGCCCGCAGTTCCGCCCCCACGGACAGGCTCGGTCAGCCCTTCGCGATCGGCGATTCCGTCGGTCGTGATCTTCATCATCCCGCGAGCCGAATTGCTCATCAAAATTGCCGTCGTGCCGTCTTTCTCGTAGATCACCATGTCCAGGGGCGTGTTGCGGTTGCCGAGTTCGGCCACAGTCGTTCCGCGGACTTTACCCGAACCGTCCAGCGAGTTAACGGGAAATCGGACCAGCGGTGTGCAGGTAAAACCCGCCAACAAACTAGGTTCGCCGTCGATCGTAATGGGAAGGAAGGTCCGAATTGTGGCGTCTTCCACCCGGCCGTGCGCGGCGTGAAAGATTTCGACGCTGGTCGCGACGCTGTTTTCGGCGAACGGGAAGGGGATTTCCAGGACGCGCGACGGGGAGTCGCCGGCCGCCATCCCGGTGACCATCACCTTGCCCTCAAAGAACGCCAGGTCCGTGATCGACTGTTGTCGCGGATTGCGACGGCGACCGCGGCTTTCGACTTCACGATCCTCCGGAGCGTTCGCCAGTTGGGTGCTGGCATGATTGACCTTGTCCAGATTCACCTCGGTGACTTTATCGCCGACGATCTTCACCAAGCGCACCTTGCCATCGGTGACGACACTGATGTAGGTCGCCCCGGTCTCTTCGTTGACGGCCAGTTCGCCAACCTGAACGTCGCTGGCTTCGAGCGCCGCGGCGAGGGTCTTTGTCAGATCATCGATATTCTTGGGCGCCGATTTGGTGCTCGCGGTGTCTTCGGTGTCGATCGCGTAGACGGCGGCCGCCTCCGGGTCACCGATCAACAGGACGCCGGATGTGGCGAAGGTCATCGGGCCGACCGACTTCAGGGATACCGGACCGTAATCGAATCCGGCCGGGCCCGCGCTGGCCGTTGCAGAAAGCAGCAGCACGGCCAACGAGCTGCAGAACACAGATTTGAAGGACATTGCATCATCCTCTGTCGTACGACGGAAAGGGAAGGGACTGGGGAGACAACCGATTCTCAGGAATCTGACGGTTGCGAGCGTTGTACGATACCGGATCGATCTGGCGGCGTGTCAAAGAAGTTGCCCAATCGAAGCTGATGCGGAGGGTCCCCGGGGTTCAGTCGGTGCCGCCGGTTGCACGCCGCGGCAGCGGCCGAGAGCGGGATTTGTTTGAATCAGGCCCTCCGAATGGCTATCTTGGCACTTGGCGACCCAACGTTTTTGCGGCAACTGTTCATTAGCACAGCCGCCACTGGTCGATGACCAACCAAGTTGATCGCCGTTCCCACCTATCCTGCCCGTTTGCGACGATTCGGCACCGCTCCGATCTGGTACCAACTGGATTCGGTACCTGCCCGGAGGTGGTCCGGTTTGCGGTTTCGGGTCCTGCCCCCGGATGCCTTGATGCGCGACACCTCGCAACCCGCCCGTTTGGCAATTCGTGCTCGGATAAACCTGCCCGCTAAGACAAACCTGCCTGGTCGGAGAAACGTGCCCCTTCTGGCAACCCTGATGTTGGCGGGCGTTTTGTTCCCAACCGTCGAGGGTTTGGCCGAGGATGCCTCCAGCGGCAAGCGAGCGGAGCGGCGTCGCGGCCTGGAGCTGTTCGAAAAGAAGATTCGGCCGGTGTTGATCGAGCACTGCTACGAGTGCCACGCCAGCGATTCCGACGATATCGGGGGCAATCTGCTGTTGGATACACGCGACGGTTTGCGGCACGGCGGGGATTCCGGGGCGGCCATCCGTCCCGGCAAGCCCGGGGCCAGCCTGTTGCTGCGGGCCTTGCAGTACGACGGGATGGAGATGCCTCCGGATGAGAAGTTGTCCGACGCCGTGATTGCCGATTTCCGTCGTTGGATTTCTTTGGGCGCACCGGACCCGCGTTCGGCCCCGGCGGAGCAAGCGGAAATGAAACAGGCCGCCGGCGAAGCATCATCCGATCCAGTCACACTCTGGTCGCTGCAACCGATCGTCGCCGTCGAACCGCCGGTGATCGAGCAACCGGATTGGGCGCTCACGGAGTTGGACCGCTTCATCTATGACGGTTTGCAACAAGCCGGCGTGCGCCCCAACGCTCCGGCGGATCCGGCAACGCTCCTTCGACGGGTGTACTTTGATTTGACGGGATTGCCGCCATCACCCGAAGCGGTCCAGGCATTCACCGCTGACCCGTCACCGCAGCACTATGCCAGGGTGGTCGGGGTGGTCGACACGCTGCTCGCTTCGCAAGCGTTCGGTGAGCGTTGGGCGCGGCACTGGATGGACGTCGCCCGGTACGGTGAATCGGCTGGCAGCAGTCGCGACGTGCTGATGATCTATGCCTGGCGTTATCGTGACTATGTGATCCGGGCGTTCAATACCGACCTGCCTTTCGACCGCTTCGTCACCGAACAGGTTGCGGGTGATCTGCTGGAAGCGGAATCGGAACAGGAACGGTCACGTTTGCAAGTCGCAACGGGGTTGTTGGCGATCGGCAGCAAGTCACTCAACGGCGGCAACCTGACTTACGATGTGATCGACGATCAAATCGATGTGGTCTCCCGATCGGTGCTGGGACTGACCGTCTCGTGTGCCCGCTGTCACGATCACAAGTTCGATCCCATTCCGACGGCCGACTACTACTCGCTGGCCGGCATTTTTCTAAGCACCAACACGAAATATGGCGGCGGGATCAAGCGTCCCGACGACGCCAAGACTCGGGGCGAAGTCTACGTGACGTTGGGCCCAGAACCGTCGGCCGAGAAGCTTCAGGAACGTTCCGAATTGAACGACCAACTGGCCAAGCTGCAAAAACAGGTTCGCGCCAGCGAGAAACGCGTGGCAACGCTTGCCAAGCAAGTTCCGGCGGCCCTGGTCAAAGATCCGGATCTTGATCTTCCCGCTCAATGGAACCAGAAGCAGACGCAAAGCGCTCGACAGTATCAGGTCGCCATTCGGAATCTGCGGCAGCGTCGGGAAGACCTCCAGACGACGCGTGGGCAACTCGAATCGCTTCCGTCGCCGGACTACGCCCTGGGAGTCCACGATGCCAACAAGATCACCGATGCCAACATCTTGACGCGTGGAGAAAAAAACCAGAAGGGAGACCGGGTCCAACGAGGATTCCTGTCAGCGCTCGCCCCCGTGGTCGATCCGGAGGGATCGCTGCAGGCCGAGATCGACGATGAGCGAAGCGGGCGGCTCGAGCTGGCGCGGTGGCTGACCGACGCCAACAACCCGCTCACCTCGCGTGTCGCGGTCAATCGCATTTGGCAGCACCTGATGGGGCAGGGGATCGTGGAAACGGTGGACAATTTTGGCACGACGGGCCTGCCACCCTCGCATCCCGAACTGCTGGACTTTCTCGCCCACCGATTCACTCACCAGCACGGCTGGTCCCAGAAAAGCCTGATCCGCGAAATCGTCCTGTCGAACACCTACCGCATGTCGTCGGACTTCCAGCGCGAGGCGTACCAGATCGATCCGGACAACCGGCTGCGTTGGCGGATGGACCGCCGACGACTGGAAGCCGAACCGCTGCGTGATGCGATCCTTTCGGTCAGCGGACTGCTGGTGCAGGAGCCTCTGGCGGGATCGCTGGTCATGGAGATCGGCGAAGGTGAAGTCGGCAGGAATCTAAACACCTCCGTGCTGGAAAAGCCCTTTGACCGACGCAGTGTGTATCTGCCGATCATCCGCGGCATCATTCCGGAAGGGTTGAAGCTGTTCGATTTTCCGGAGCCTTCCAACGTGCAGGGACAGCGGGACAGCAACACCACGCCCAAGCAATCCTTGTATCTGATGAACAGCCCCTTCGTCGTGCGTGCGGCCGAACATTTCGCCGAAAACTTGCTGCAGGACCCGTCGCTGGCGAATGACGCAAAACGCATCGAACTGGCTTTTCTGCGCTGCTACGCTCGACCGCCCTCGGACTCGGAAACCCAACGGACGCTGGATTTCTTGCGGCAGATGGAGCAGATCGAAGGAACCACGGATACCGACCACCGACAATGGACCGTGCTGTGTCAAAACCTGATGGCCAGCGCCCCGTTCCGGTTCATCGATTGAACAGCCACCTCGCATCCGATCCAACCTCCACCCACTCGTGAGCCTTTCTGATGTTTTGCTCCCGCCGCCAATGGCTGTCTTCCGCCACCTGTGGATTCGGTTCGCTGGCATTGATGGACCTGCTGAATCAAACCACAGCGGCTGAACCGATCGCCAGCAACCGAGGCGGTTCCGCACCGGGACCCGCGGTTCACAGCCCTCTGGCGCCCAAGCAGCCGCATCATCGAGCGAGCGCCGACCGGTTGATCTTTCTGCACATGCGGGGCGGCCCGTCGGCGATGGAATCCTACGAACGCAAACCGGAACTTGACCGGCGTGCGGAAGAACAAGGCGAGAAGAAGGGTCGCAAGTTGACCCCTTCCCACTGGGCCTGGAAGAAGCGAGGCGACAGCGGGCTTTGGGTGTCGGATCTGTTTCGTCACACCGCGGAACTGGCCGATGAATTGTGCGTTCTCTCTGGCATGCACACCGACATTGGCAACCACACGCCGGCCATGTTGCAGTTGCACACCGGGTCGTTCACATTCACGCGTCCGTCGATGGGATCCTGGTTGCTGTACGGGCTGGGAACCGAAAACCAGAACTTGCCGGGATTTGTCAGCATCAGCCCGCCGGTCATCAACGGCGGCTCGAAGAATTATGGTTCCGCGTTTTTGCCGGCCGTGTTTCAGGGCACCGCCATCGGCGACATCAAAACCCCGGTTCGGAATGCCAAGGTCGGAAACCTGGACAACCCGATCCTGTCGAGCCCGGCCCAACGCACCCAGCTGGACTTCCTGAAGCAGTTGAACGCCGACTATGCCGCGCAGATTGGACCGGACGATTCATCGGACGTCGATGCCGTGATCGATTCGTTCGAATTGGGTTTCCGGATGCAAAGTGAGTTGCCCGACGTGATGGACCTTTCCGGCGAGACCCAGGAAACCTTGGATCTGTACGGCATCGGGGACGGGAAACCGTCCGATGACTTTGGGCGCCAGTGCCTGTTGGCACGCCGGATGGTTGAAGCCGGCGTTCGACACGTCGAACTTTGTGATGAGTTCTGGGACCAGCACAACCAACTGGTGAAAGGACATGAAGCCCGGGCGGCGGCAACGGATCAGCCGATTGCCGGTCTGTTAACGGATCTTCGCCGCCGGGGATTGCTCGATCGCACCCTGGTGCTGTGGGGCGGCGAATTCGGCCGCACACCCGACACCGCGAAAAAGGATCTGGACGGTCGAGACCACAATCCCAACGGTTACACGATGTGGATGGCCGGTGGAGGCGTCCGCGGCGGATTCCAACACGGGGCCACCGACGAATTGGGCTATCGCGCCGTCGAGGGGCGTGTGCACCTGCATGATCTTCACGCCACGGTCTTGCACCTGATGGGCCTGGATCATCAACAGTTGACGTATCGTTACGCGGGACGTGATTTCCGACTGACCGACGTGCACGGCCATGTCGTCAGCGAGATCATCGCCTGAGAACCGCCGATCTCTTTCCCGGATTTTCGTACCAAACCACGTTCCCCGTGGCTCGGCCGGCATTCAAGAGGTCAAGATCGCCGTCGCCATCCATGTCAACGGCATTCAGGTCGTAACTCTGTTGCCCGCGGTCGATCACGTGCGGCGTGAACTTGCCTCGGCCGTCATTTTCGTACCACATCACCCGCTCACTGCCGTAGCCGCAACTGGCTGCGTCGATGTCGCCGTCCAGATCAAAATCCGCGACGGTTAGACTGTGCGGAAACTCCAACTGCGGATCGATCGGATGGATCGCCCAGCCGGGGTTTTCGAACCACAGCACGCCGTGCCCGTGTCCCCGGGTCGCAACCCAATCCAGTGCTCCGTCGCCATTGACATCTGCCGGCAAGATATTGGTCGCACCGGGTTGGTCGATTGCCAGCAGCGTTTTTTTCCACGGCTTTCGCACGTCGTTTGGACCAGGATTCTGCCAAAAGGCAAACCAGTTCCCGTCGGCGAAGGGTTTTCCCTTGGCACCCACGGCAATCTCCTTGTACCCGTCTCCGTCAATGTCGCCGGCACCCAGGTAATGACTGCCGCCCCGCGCGTCCCCATCGGCGAACACATGGCGGTTCCAAGTCGAATCCGATTTGGGGTCGTCCGGGACGGAGTACCATGCCATTGAATCCTTGATTCCGGAATCGGGTTCGAAGTTGTTGATGACCAGATCGTCACGACCGTTGTTGTCGACATCGGTTCGCATCAAACAGTGAATCCCGGTGATTTCCGGATCGATGATTCGCGGTTGCCACGGCGTTTGCATTGCCGTTTCGGGCCCCGGGTTCTCGAGCCAGAATGGACGACCGGCGGCCAGCGATCCCGCCCAGTCCAAATCTCCGTCGGCATCAACGTCGAGGGTCGTGCTGTGAATGCAGTTCCCACCGCGGGCCAGGAAGTGCAACGAATTGACCTGCGTCCACTGCGGGGCAAGAAATAATTTGACCTGACCATCGATGGCGGCAATGACGTCCATCAAGCCGTCTTGATTCGCGTCGATTGCGACAGCCGTGTTGCAGTGTCTGCCTTTCGTGACAACGTGCTTGGTCCAGGGCTGGGATTCGGCGCCCGCCACCTCAACGATGGCGAAGCATCCGACGAGGACGAATAAGCACCCGCGGAACATGGTTGCGAAAGGAAACTTCATGATCGTTCGGTCAGTGGTGGACGACGGAAGGTATCGAGCCGGCGAATTGCCAAAACGCATTGTAGCGGTACGGCGGTCCGTCGCTGCCTCGACCCAAGGCTTGGGTGAGGGGTTGGAACCTTCGGACGACCAGACGGAGTGACGGCTCACCCATTGATGCGGAGGGGAAGGTGAAGGTTGCGTCGTGGAGCGTCCACCCAAAGAGGAGATGCTGAGTGTCCGACCTGCCCGCCGCGTCTCATTGCAATCGGATCGGCAACGACTCCAGGGAACGCAGCCCGATCCGCGACCGCCAACGGATCTCTTTCCGATCGCACGCCAGGTACAGCGACGGGAATCGCGTGAACAGCCGCTCCAAAGCGATCGCCGTTTCTAATTTGGCCAGCTTCATCCCCAGGCAAACGTGAATCCCGGACCCAAAACTCAAATGCCGGTTGGGCGAACGTTGCAGGTCCAAGTGAAACGGATCTGAAAACTGATCCGAATCGAAATTCGCGGCAACCAACAGGCCGATCATCATCTGTCCGGGATGGATAACTTGTCCGGAGATCTCCATCGCTTCGGTCGCGTAGCGGACCTTGCTCATCTGAACCGGACTCGTGTACCGAAGTAGTTCGTCGATCGCGGTCGGCGCCAGCGACCAGTCGTCGGTCAACTGCCGCTTCTGGTCTTCATGATCCAGCAATGCCAAGAGTCCGTTGCTGATCAGATGCGTCGTGGTTTCGTGTCCCGCAACCAGCAACAAAAACACCATCGCCAACAATTCTGGCTCGCTCAAGCGTCCGCCTTGTTGCTCCGCCAACACCAACTGCGTGATCAATCCCGGACGCGGAGAGTTTCGGCAACTTCGGAATTGTTCCAGCAAGTAGGCTCGGGCGCGAATCAGCCCGGGAATCATCTGCGCGAAGCTCCACCAACCGCGAAAACGCCCCAGGGAGCCGAACCAACGCGTGAATCGGGGACGATCTTCATCCGGCAATCCCAACAGTTCACAGATGACCGCCAACGGAAACTGGCGGCAGAAGTCGTCGAGCAAATCGACGGGACCGTCTCCCTGCTGGCGTTCCAGGTCGTCCAAAAACGTGTCGGCAATTCGCGTGATGCCAGGGCGCATCGAATCGACGTTCCGCTTCAGAAATGCCTGATCAACCAGCGAGCGCAATCGGCGGTGGTCGGCCCCGTCGGTTGCCAACATGTTTTTTGCGAAAGCGCGAAACACCTTTGGCATCCACCAGTTCAGCCCCGGCGGCGAACGTTTGCCTGCGGCTTTTCCGGAGCGGGCGAAACGTTTGCTGTCGCGGAGGAAGTCGTCCACGGCCCGATACCGCGTGAGCGCCGGCAAACAGCCGAACAGCGGTACCTTGACGTTGACGAGCTCACCGGCCTGGTGCATCTGCCGCACTGCCGGCAACGGGTCCGCCTGGAACTCGTCGCTGCTGATGTCAAAGACGGGAAGATCCATGTCGGTTAATCCGCAAAACCGTTCGAACAGGTCGGTCGGTGGCCGGGGACCGCTGCGATGACGCGGTTTTGAAACGATATCAAAGGGACTGCACTCGCATCCTTTCCGCGACAGCCGAAACCGTGAAACAGGGCGTTTTTGGTCATTTTCACGTTTGGCACCCCACATGCGTTCGTGAAACCCATCTCAGTTTCCGAACCCCCTAACTCCACAGAAAACCCATGCTCCGCTTGATCCCTGCTGCCGCCGTCCTCGTCGTCGCTTTCTCCGCCACGACCTCCCACGCCCAGGTCCTGCCCAGAGTGCAACGCATCCTGTCAGCGATCAACCCTCCGCAGACCTCCGGAGCTTACCCGCGTGCTACTGTCGATACCCGTCGCTACGAGTCGTATCGACCGTCGACGGACTTCCATCAACACCGCGGCCATGGGATCGACCTCCGTCAGCTGGATCGGTACTCCGACCAACTGGCCGAAGTTGCCCGCCACCTGCATGAAGACGCGCACCGACTGTCCCCCGACTACGAACACTCGCAAGGCATTGAAGCGTACGTGGATCGACTGGATCGCCTGAACGCGCACATGCACGACATTCTGCACCATGCCGCCGGAGTTGGGCACCTGTCATCCGGAGAGATTCGCCACCTGCGAGAAGACGTCAACGAAGTGCGACGCTTGGCGATTCGTTTGGATGGCGAGTTGGAACATCAGCGATACGACGGCGCTCGCACTCAGGACTTTCACGCCCTCCAGCACATGCGCGTGATCATTGCCCAGGAAATGTTTCCGCTGATCCGGCGCATGGAATACGCCTTGGACGTCCACGCCCGTCCGCTGCACGGTCACCACGACCCGCACGGATCGTACTATCCCCGGCACTAATTCGCGGATCGAAAAACGGCCCCGTGGAGTTCGGGATGATTGTCGCGGCAGCGTCGACTCAATCGTTTCGGGCACCCGGGCCTTTGCGTTGATCGGCGATCAACGCATCAAACCGGACAGCCTCCGCTAGCGAGAGCAGTCCGTCCCGGTCCAAGTCGATGTCCTGAAAAACTCGCGACGGGCCGGTGAACTCGCGGCGGGAGACATCGCCATCCCCGTTCCGGTCGGACGTTGCGAACCAGGCGACATCCACGTGGGCGCGTTTGGCAAGCGATCTTGGGACGCCTTGACTCGCGACGACCAACACCACTTCGGGAATCAGCTCCACTTGAAGCTTCCCCTCGGCGATGCAGCCGGCGTCATCAAGCATCTGAGACCCGTTGCGAAGCTCACGGACCGACAACCCGCCGTCGTGATCCGAATCGAGCAGTTCAAAGAGGCCACCGCCATGAAGGATGCTTATCAATACCTGGCCGCGACCGATTCGTCGCTGCAACGCCATCCATTGTTCCATTTCGGATGCTGAGACTCGGCCGTCGCTGTCGCGGTCGGCCACTTCGATCAACCAGCGCCCATTAACATCTCGCGACGACGTCGAATCATTCGAAATGCGATTTCCTGGCGGCGCTTCAACGCGTTCGGGTAACTCGTCTTGTAGCGTCTGAAGCAGGTCCGCCAACGGTCCCGGAACCGTCCAGGCGTCACACCTCAGCCTCTGGGAAACCGACAACGTTTTGGACGGACCGCCCAATCGTTTCGCGACCGACAGCTTCCACTCGATCAGCGACAAGTCGCTGGAAGACAATGAGCGGTCAATCGTCAATGCGGGCCGCTCATTACGTTCGATCGTTTTCGTTGCTTCGTCCCGCAGCGGATCAGTCGCCGCACCACTGGGATAGACGGAGTTGGGCAGGATCTCGGTTGCTTCGATCAACTCGTTGTCGTTGGTATCCAATTGTCGCAGCGAGCCGGGAGCGTCCAGCAGTTCGTCCCGGGAGATTCGGGAATCCCCATCGAAATTCAACCGATCGAGCAGGGCGGTGGTGAGCGCCTTGGTCTCCCGCAGTTCCCCCTGTCCAATTCGCGGCTCACCAACACCGTTGGTGGTGTAGTACCGCTTGAGCATCGCCGGGTTCCACCTTCCGGGCGCACCGGCGAGGACTTCGGTTCGACCTTTCAACTTCGCGACCGGTGGCACGAAGCCCTGGTCCAGACAAAAGTGGATCGCCCGGGCCGAGGGAACGAATCGAATTTCACTTTCGTCCAACAAGCCGTCGTGATCGACATCGGCGAAGGCAAAGATCGAATCGATTGTTCGATCCCAATACGCTTCCATCGACACACCGTCGATCGATACATTCAATTCGATTCCCAGAGCCGCACCGGCCGTACTGAATTTCAAGTGATCGGTCGGCGGGACTGAGCTTTGGGACGTTTGTCCACTGACGCACGTGGTCCAGATCACGAGCATCAGGAAACCGCACAATGGCCTCACAGCAGTGCCTCGATCGGTTGGCCTTCGGGATCGGCCAGCCGGATGGGGCGGCTGACGTTGGACATGTTTTGTTTCATGGGGTCGAGCCCGATACTTTGAAAGATCGTCGCCATCAAATCACAGGTGCGGGTCGGTTTCGATTCCACCACGCGACCGTCTACGCTCGTTTTTCCGACCACCTGGCCGCCACGGATGCCGGCGCCGGCGAGCACCATGGACCAGGAAGCGGGCCAGTGATCGCGACCCGACTGGCCGTTGATACTGGGTGTGCGACCGAATTCGCCCTGACAAACGATTAACGTGTCCTGAAGCAGTCCGCGAGATTTCAGATCATCGAGCAACGCGGCAAAACCCTGGTCAAGTGTTTGCGAGAGTTCTTTGACGCGGTCGAAGTTATCCGAGTGCGTGTCCCAGCCGTCCAAAGCGACTTCCACACAGCGCACGCCACGTTCGACCAATCGCCGCGCCAACAGGCAACCTTGACCGAATGAGCTGTGGCCATAGGCTTTTCGCATCGACTCCCGCTCCTCACCCAAATTGAATGCGGAAGCGGCGCTGGGACGCATCAGCTGCAAGGCGCGATCCGTAGCAGATTCGATCGATTCGACGACATCGAACCGCGGCGAAAGCGATGAATGATCTCGCAATTCGGAAAGCAGCGCCAGACGCCGCAGTCGATCTCCGGTGGAGACGTTCGCCGGTGTGCTCAGGTCGGCAACCGTCAGTTCCGCTCCGGACGCGCCGCGTCTGCCACCATCACCGACGACGAACGGCGCAAACGTCGGCCCCAAAAACCCGCCACCGGTGACCGTCGGACGCCCCCCGACGTGCACGTACGAGGGAATATCCTGTGCGGCCTGATCGCCCTCGTGGGCCACCAGCGACCCCAAGGAAGGAAACTTAATCGCCCCTTGCGGCGTGTAGCCGGTGGTGGCGACAAAACGGGCTCGCGAATGGTCCCCTTCGCGGGTGGACATGGAACGGACGATCGAGAACTCCGATCCCAAGCGGGCAAGCTGCGGCAGATGTTCGCTGATCCGCATCCCGGGGACCGGCGTCGCGATTTCGCGGAACGGACCTCCGTTGTCGTGTCCGGGCTTCAAGTCCCACAGATCGATGGTCGAGGGTCCGCCGTTCATCCATAACAGAATGACCGCTTTCGGATTTGAACGTTCGGTTTCAGTCGCGGCGGCCAGCGCCGGCAACCAGCTGGTCGTGAATCCGACCAATCCTGCCGACGCCGCGCACAACGCCTCTCGTCGTGGTACTTCAATCTTCAACTGCATTTTCGATTCCCACGCTAGTGATTGGTATTGAACTCGGGACCGTTGACCAACGCCCAGAACAGATCCCCCAGATTCTGCTCTAGCCCGATTCCTTGATGAGATTTGAAACGATCGTTGACGGCGGCCATCTCGTCGCCCGTGGCGTGTCGGCCCAACACCGCCAGGAACACGGTGTCGATCTGTTCTTCGGCCGAGAGAAACGGCGAGGAAGCGACCGATGCCAGCAACCGATTGTGCTCCACCGAGGAGAGATCATTGACGAACGCTCCATTCATCATTGCCAAGGCCTGTGAGATGGATCGTTCGGCTTGATGGGGTCGTTCGACATAGAACTTTGCAACGAAAGCATCGCGGTTTTCCGATCCCCGATTGCTGCCCACTGCGGTTGCTTCGGCGGGCAATCCGGCCGCGGTCCGCAGGCTGTCGTACAGTTGCTCGCCGGTCAGCCCTCGCACTTTCCCCAAGGACACACCGGCAGCCAACCTCGCCGGGCCAGGATGCCCACCGGCAGGAACGGCAGCCACCTGATAAGCGTCCGACAAAACGATCCCCTGCACCAACAAATCGATGTCGTAACCGCTGTCGATGAATGTCTGGGCCAGTTGGTCCAGCAAGTCTGCACGCTCGGTTTGCTGCGCGGTCGTGCCACTCAGATCGTCGATCGGCTCGACAATGGCGTGACCGAAGAAGTGAGCCCAGATTCGGTTCACGGCATTCCGCGCCAAATAGTTCTCGCTCTCGGCCAGCATCCAATCGGCCAATTGGGTACGGAGCTCCCCCGGATCTGGATACTCCGCACCGGTCGGCTTCGTCGCGGCGGTAAGAAACCTCGGCTGGCATTCGACATCCGTCTCCGGAATCCGAATGGTGGGCAATTTCACGGCCCCGTCGGCATCGTGCGGCGAATCGACAAAGAATGCTGCGGTTTGCCAAAACTGTTGCCGGGACCAACGCGCAAATGGGTGGTCATGACATTGAGCGCAATCGAGATTGATTCCCAGAAACGCGCGCGTCGCGCTGGCCGCCAGATTTGCCGGCCTGGAATCATTGGCGTGATAAAAGCCGCGCGGATCGAGCCCTCGGGGCGAAGAGGAGTCGTCATCCCAGGTGATCACCGCTTGCACCAGATCGTCGTAGCGCACCTCTTGCTGCAGTTGCTTCACCAACCATTGCTCAAACCCCTCCGCAACCGCGGCATACTCCGGTGTGTCCGCTTGCGGCACCCAACCACGCCGCCAAAAGGTCGCCATGTTCCTGGGGTAAGCCCCCGAGTCCAACATCCTTTGCACGGCCTGCTGACGCTTCGAATCGCTACGATCATCTAAGAATTGGCGGACCTCAGCGACCGTCGGAATGCGTCCCAACAAATCCAAACTCAATCGCCTCAGGTACGTTGCATCGTCCGCCGGTTCGCGATGCCGCTCGCCGTCACCACCGAACAGCGTTTGATCGATTTGCTTCGAAAGCTCCTGTGGACGGCGTTCAACGGCGAAGCAAAACGGTGCGGCGCACCACATCGCGATCGACAGGACACAGGCAATCCAGCGAAATGTCATGGCGACACCTCCACCGAAACCAGGTCCAAATCGATCAGGTGACCGTCATCGCGAACGGTCATGTGGGCGAACGTGATCGGGTCGAGTTCGGTGCCGACAAACCGCACGCTCCCGTCGCAGAACAGAACGCCGGCGCCGTCGCGGTGGAAGCTGTAGATTCCGAACCAATTGTTGCAGTTCACGCTGCAATCGCTGCTGTCACCCCGACCCGGGCGCTCGCCGGTATCACAATCCACGGCACCGAAGGCAATGGACCCCCACCCGGCCCAGGCACCCCGCGCGTTGGGACTGACGCCGAATTGGCCATCCCCTTCTAATTTGGCCCCGTTGCGCCACGCGGCCGGACGTCCGGCTTGCTCAATCAGCAGCAGCGTGTTGGACAGCCCGTCGACGATCTTGGACAACGGCAGGTTTTCATCGTCCGTCATTGGTTGACGCTGGTTACCGATCCGACGCGCCCCCGACATCGCGTTCACGCCATATCCGCCATCTGTCATCAACACGCCATTGGACGTGATGAAATCCGACACGGCGGCGCGGCACCGAAACACCGAACTCTTGTCGGGATTGAGCGACTTGGTGGAGGCCTGCGATTGTATTTCAACGTGTCGATCCGTCGGACTTGCCGGACACATCATTTGCGGCAGGCGCGTGGCGACGGCGGATTGGTTCTTCGGATCAAAAAAGTCGTAGCGTGGATCGTAGCTCGACGAAGATTCCGGGCCCTCCAGGAATGGAAGGATCTGTCCACCCCACCCGCCGTAGGGCTTCCCATTGTTGAATCCGGTCCGCCGGGGCGGAAACCCTCCGTGAGCGGCCTCATACCTTTGTAATGCCAGCCCCAATTGACGGAGGTGGTCTTGGCACAGCAGTTCACGAGCCTCGGCCCGCGCCGCCTGCAACCATGGAACCCCCATGACAGCCAGAATGACCAGGCAAACCAAAACCGTGATGACCTCAAACCGGCCAACGGAACCCGAGTTGGAATACTTCATCTGATGCTAAAACTCCTCGTTGATGATTTCGTGACCGTTGATCGTCACCAGCCCGATGAGGATTTCGGCATCCAGTGATTCGGTCAGGAAGTGGACCGATCCGTCCACAAACGCCGCCATGGCGCCACCCGGGTGAAAGCTGTAAACCCCCTGACTGTTGTTGCAGTTGATCGTGCAGGTACCGCCCGGCCCGTCTCGAGTGATCCCGTCGGCTCCGAAAATTTGCAGCTGAAAGACTTGGAACGAAGGCCAGGTTCCCCAACTGGTCGCTTGGCTGAGCCCGGCGTTGGACGGCTGCATCCGCCCTCGAATGTATAAATCGGGCCTGCCGGCCTGCTCGGTGACCAGCATCGTGTGGGAAAGCCCGTCGGTGATGTCCGCCAACTTCCGGCGCCGCGGAAGGTCGTCCATGGCCGTGATTCGATTGTTCTTGCTCAGCGAAGGCGTGCCGTACAAATCCGAACGAAAGCTGTTGGGACCGAAGTAGTCTCCCGCCGCCCCGATCGATGAGACTCCGCTTACCAGGACTTCCATTTGGCGCTCGCCCGTCGCCGATGGGCACAGGAACAGCGGCAAGGAGACGGCAATGTTGTCCGCGTTCTCCGGCGCGTAGAAGTCGCGGTCGAAACGGTAGTCGCCCTGCAATCCAGGCTGCTCGATGAAGGGCAAGATGGAGGGCCCCCAGCCGCGGCGGTTTCCGCGCGACAGGTTCCTTCGCGGCGGCATTGCGTGATAGGCGGACTCATAATTCAACGCCGCCAATGCAATTTGCTTGAAGTTGTTCTGGCAGTTCATCCGTCTGGCCGCCTCCCTGGCGGCTTGCACCGCCGGCAGCAACAGCGAAACCAGAATTCCGATCACCGCGATCACAACCAGCAGCTCGACCAAGGTGAATGCCGTTCGTTTTGGTGCGTTCAACGTGGATGTCACGTGTTCTCCGTTTCTGCCTCAGGCCGCTATGCTTCGTCGTGTGCTGCCCGACTTCGCATGTGATGTACCAAGCAGAATGGATCGAACGGAAAAACTCTTTTGCGTCGGCAAATCGCGGGACGAAAATCCTTCTTGTCGGCAAACGGCGATGCCGAGAACCAATCACCAAGCGGCTAGACGCGATGCATAATCCGCCCGGGGCGGAGAACATTCCACCGCGCGGACGCGTTGAAGCGGTTGCTGAATGCACCGCGGAAGATGCGACGCCCTCCTGAAAAAGAAGGGTGAAATAAAACGGCGCAACCTCCAAGCGGGACGGTGAATTGCCAACATCACCTTTCGCGATGGATGCACCGATAGCCCGACGGGTTATTGGATGAACCACGACCGACGCGGCGAAAGCACGGCACCGATCAGGGGGATGCAATCCGTTGCAGCAGTGCGTCAACGAATTCCGCGTCGCGGAACGGATCGGACGTGTCGGCCCGCCATTGCTTCAACGCGGCCTGCAGCTTTGCCAACTCCGTTTTCATGTCGGGATCATCGGCAAGGTTGTTCCACTCCCAAGGATCATGTTGCAAATCGTACAGTTCCCATTCCGGGGGCGATTGAAGCCGTTCAAAGATTTTTCGCACCGGAGACGATGGCTCCCGCTGCAATGCCAGCGCGGGGGCGGGACAACCATCGACCGACGGTGCCGGTCGTGCGGTTGCACTGAGTGGATTGTGGATCAGTTTGTAGCGCTGCGTGCGCACGCTTCGGCGGGGGAAGTAGGGCGTCCCGCCGTGAAATTGGAATTCGGCAAACAAGTGGGTTCGCCAGTCCGTGGACTCATCGGGACGGTCCGTCAACACCGGTCGTAGCGATGCGCCGTGCAAATCTTCCGGGATTGGCAATCCCGCCGCGTCCAGGAAAGTCGGCACGATGTCCACGGCCGAGACCAGACGCTTGGAGGCGTGCGGCTGCGAAACGCCGGGCCATCGCACCAGAAACGGGACCCGCAGTCCGGCTTCATAGCAGGTGGTCTTCCCGCGACCGACCGGCGGACCGTGATCTCCCAGAATGATCAAGACCGTGTCGTCTTCGTGTCCGGTTTCCTTCAAGACATCCAGCATCATTCCGATCCCCGCGTCGGCGCGACGAACGCAGTTGTAGTAGCCGGCGACCCGGGAAAGCATCTTGTCGTTGTCCACGCCTTGGAACGGAAACGCGTTGACCGAGTCGGCGGTGCGCGGCTGCTCGGGGATGCCGTCCACCTGGTCGGGGAATTCCGTTCGGCCCGTCCGCCGACCGTTCTTGCGAACCGCCTGGACGTGCGGATCGAAGACGTTGAACATCAGGAACCAGGGCTGCCCGCCGGAATCTTGAATGAAGTTTCTGGCCAATTCGGCCTGGTCGCGAATCTGTCGGCTACCGAAGCCCGAATTATCCTTCACATCCAAGGTGAACGACGATTCCGGATTGACGTGCAACTTGCCGATGACCGCGGTGCGATAGCCGGAACGTTTCAGGATGTTCGGCAGGGTCCTGGATTGGACCTCACCATGAAGGTGAAACTTTCGGGCCGGCGGCAAGTCGCTGAGCGCATTGGCCAGGCCGTACTGCCCGTTGGCATGGGGATAAAGCCCCGTCAGCATCGCCGAACGGGAAGGGCTGCACGAAGCCTGTGCGACATGGGCGACTTCGAATCGAACCGCCGAACGTGACAGCTCATCCAATCGCGGTGTTTGGGCCTGCGAATCGCCGTAGCAGCCGAGTTGCACGCCCAGGTCATCGGCGGTGATCAGCAGCAAGTTGGGCGATTTGGCCGCTGCGACGCCCGACCCCACGAGCACGAGAGATGACAGTGTGCAGCAGATCGCCGCGGCGCGGCGTCGGAGTTCCTGAATCATGATCTGATTTCCGGTGGGGAATCGATGGAAGTGGCAATCTGGTGACCGAACTTGATGCGGCCGCGACGTTCAGGTGAGGCATCACCAGAAGCTGATCTATCAGGTGCGGTCCGAACGCCGAATCACAAGCCGTACTGCTCGGCGTACTCGCGTTCCTCGGATGTCAGTTGATACATGTCTTGAATCAACTGGACATCACAGGGCCGCTGCTCCACTTTTCGGCGGGCAAACATTCGTTGCTGGGTGTTGACCATCACGTCAGCCGGCAACAACGACTGTTGGCCAAACAGCCGTGCGTAGTTGACGAAACCCGGGACATTGGACGTGACAAATCCATACAACATGCTGCAGACCCCAATCACCTTCCCGGTAAAGATGCTGGTATTGATCGCGGTCTTGCTGTAATCGCCCATGATGCACCCGAGAAACTGCATGCCCGTGCTGACCTTTTCGCCGCCGTACTCGATGTTGATCTTTCCGTACGTGTTCTTCAAGTCGCTGTTGCAGGTTCCGGCACCCAGGTTGATCCAGCTGCCAAGGTAGCTGTGCCCCAGAAACCCATGGTGCTGCTTGTTGGTGTACGGTTCGATCACCGACGCCTCCACTTCGCCACCGATCTTGACGGTATGCCCCAATGAGACGCCATCTTTCAATGCGGCGTGTTCAATCACGCGCGTTCCCGGTCCCGCGTAGACCGGACCGGACAGATAGCAGAACGGTCCCACCTTGACGTTTTTGTCCAACAGAATTGGGCCCTCACTGGTGTCGACGGAAGCGTACTGTCCGATCGAGACGCCTTCGGCGACGTAGACGCCTTCGGCGGACTCCTTGTACTTGCCCTCAGCCAGACGGTGCGTCATTGCCGCCGGCATTTCACGCATGTGCCATGAAACCACGTCGTGGGGCCAATCGAACGTCGGCAAGTCGCCGGCATCCAAGTCCAGGGTGTCGGCCGGCAACTGCTGGGCAGCCTGCAAAAGTCGTTGGACGATTGCTTCGCCGCTTCCTCGCAAAAGCTGGGCCGTGGAATTCGCCTTCGCCGCTTGAAACGGTGACGCCATCTCCCCGGCGGGTTGCGGTTTGGCCGACCCGCCCGGCGGGAATTCTTGACGCTGGAACTGCGACGCCGGAATGCGGGCAAGCAGCACCACGCCGGTGTGTGGACACTGGACGGCGCCGAACGCCTTGTTGCGGCACAACGTTTTCAGCTGCGACAACAACTCGACGCGGGGAACCAGGCGGGCATTGACCAGCAGGATGTCATCGCCTTCCAAAATCGAGTCATCGGGAGGTGCGAGCTGCTGATCCAGCCGTTGTTGCTCGGCAAGGTACTGCCGAACGGAAACCGTCACATTCCCGCCCAGGCATCGCAACCAATCCACCAGCCGGTAACTCGCGCAGGTGATCGCATACGCCGGACGCGCGTGCGTGATGGGTTGCAATCGATCGACGCGGCCATCCTCGTAACAGACAATTTGCATCGTGCGAAGTTTCCAGGAAGTGTGGAAGCGAAAAGTGTTGAGGCGGACGGTGCCGGTTTACCGGTCGGATTGTATCGGTCGTGCAGTGTACTCAAATCGGACATCGGTTCCGACGGGGATTCCGGTAGCACCGAGGGGCATTTGCCCGCATCGAACGTACGTCACCGATTACGCTTGCGTGCTCGGGCCGGCGGAGCTGGCGCGTTTCGATGTTGCACCGACGCGTTCACCTCACGTTCAGATCCCATGCAACCTGCGCGATTGCTGCTCTGCCTGCTGCCCTGGTTCCTTTCACCCCCGGCCGGTGCACAGCAGCCAACCGACGAGGACCTGTCCACCTGGGTCAAGCACCTTTCGGACGATTCTTACACCGCACGGCTGGTCGCGCGTGAACGGTTGCTGCAATACGCCGAACGTGGCGCCGAAGAGTCCGAAGCGGTGGAAGCACGACTCCGCCAGCCGGTCTCGCCGCGTCGAGACCTGGAATCCTACCTGGCACGTCGGTCCCTGCTGCAAGCGATGGCACAGGTCTCTGAACGCCGACGTTTAGATCGTTTCCTACATGATCCGGCATTCGACCGTGATCGATTGGAAGGATGGTCCGCGTTTCGACGTCACGCCGGCGACGATTCTGTGTCGCGTCGGCTGTTCGCAACTATTTTCCAGCGGTTCCCCGATCAGTTGCAACGTTTGTCCGATTCGCAATCCGCATCCTTGATCCAGCCGCCGGAAACACTCGATCGAAACGATTCGGCAGCCTGGGCAATGGCGTTGGTTGCTGCTTGCGAATCGCACGAACAGCATTTGGGCGAAAACACCTTTCGGCTGGTATCGGCGCTACGGTGCTTTGGCACCGGTCCTCTGCCGAACTCCGAGGGCGAACGCCATGTCATCAAGCGCTTGGTCGGCGCCTACTTGCAAACATCACCGGCCGACGTCCGTGATCGGATGACCATCGGCGTGCGGTTCGAATGCCGTGAGCAAACATTGCAACTGTGCCGACTCGTTTTGGACGACCCCTCGCAATCACCATCGGCCACCGTCACGGCCATGTTGGCGGCATCCGCTCTGGAGGGACCCTCCGAAACGATCGATGCCTGGATCCAGCGATACGGCACGGATTCGCGCACCAGTCACGTTTGGCGATCGTTGGTCGAACCGAAGACGACCCGTCGAACCCAGGTTCGGGATGTCGCCGCAGCACTGCAATTGCACCGCGAAGGTCGCGATCCTCGTGAGCACGGATTCACCGCTTTGATCGCCGATCCGATCCTGGTCTTCCAGGCATACAGTCTGGGATTCGCCTCCGAGCAGGAACGCCAGGAAGCCCAGCGCCAACGTATTTCAATCCGATCCGACCGCTAGGCGACCAACCGCCCGTGGATCGGGTTCCTTCGCTCAAGCGGATTGCAACACTTCCCGCTGTCGCTGCGTCAGTTGTTCGATCCCACGACGCGCCATCGCGATCATCTCCGTCAGCTGAGAATCGTCAAACGTCGCCTCCTCACCCGTTCCCTGGATTTCAACGAACCGACCGCTTCCGGTCATGACGACGTTCATGTCGACGTCGGCGGCGAAATCCAAGTCGTAATCCAGGTCCAATTTGACTTCGTCTTCGATGACCCCGACGCTGACCGCGGCGATGCTGTCGCGCAACGGGCCTTCGCCGATCGTGATGCCCGGCAATTCATTCTGAATCGCCTTGGCCAAGGCGATGAATCCACCCGTGATGGCCGCGGTGCGCGTGCCGCCGTCGGCTTGCAAGACGTCGCAATCGACGACGATGGATCGTTCTCCCAGGGCCCGCAAATCCACGACAGCGCGCAGCGAACGCCCAATCAATCGCTGGATTTCCGTCGTCCGTCCGTCCAGCTTGCTGCGTTCGCGTCGTTTCCGCGGCACGGTGCTGCCGGGCAACATGTTGTATTCGGCAGTCACCCACCCCTTGCCTTTTCCTTCCAACCATGGCGGAACGCTGGGTTCCACCGAGGCGGCGCACAACACGATGGTTTGACCCGACTTGTAAAGCACGTTGGCGGGATGGTTCGGAAGGTAGCCGAGTTGAATTTCGACGGGCCGGAGTTCGTTGGCGGGACGCATGCGTGACCGAGGGATGGGAGGAGGGCGAGAATCTAAGCCGTGGGCGGACAGGGTTCAGCGAGTGCTTCGGTCAGACATTCTTGCTGATCCAATCGCGGGCCAGCATCCACACCAGCAAACCCTTTTGGGCGTGCATCCGATTGCCTGCCTGGCGAATGATCGCGCTGCGATCACCGTCCATCACTTCATCGGAAATCTCTTCCCCGCGGACCGCGGGCAGGCAATGCATCACGCAAGCGCTCGAGGGCGCGGCGGCGATCAATGGGTTGTTGACCTGGTAGTCGGCGAACGCGCGACGTCGCTCCAGCATCTCCGCCTCCTGGCCCATGCTGGTCCAGACGTCCGTGTAGATCACATCCGCGGTGGCGACCGCGGCATCGGCATCGTGCATCGTTTCGACGCTGGCGTTGGGACAGACCTTGGCCAATCGCGACAACCAGTTCGAATCCATCTCGTAACCTTTCGGACAGGCGAGCGTGAATTTCATGTCCAACATCGCGCAACCCAGGGCTAACGATTGCGCCACGTTGTTCCCGTCACCGACGAATACCAGATGCTTCCCGGTGTAGGATCCGAAGATCTCCTGGATCGTCAGGATGTCGGCCAGAGCCTGACAAGGGTGACAAAGATCGGTCAAGCCGTTGATCACCGGCATGGCGTCGAAACTGGCCAGTTCCTCGACCCGCTCGTGCAACTTGGCGCGGCACACCACCGCATCGATGAATTGTCCGAGCACGTTGGTGAAGTCCGAGGGCGCTTCCCGTTTTCCCCAGCCCACGTCCTGGCCAAGAAACAGGCTGGATCCACCCATCTGCACCATCCCGCTTTCAAAGCTGACGCGGGTCCGCAAGCTGGGTTTCTCAAACAGCAACGCCACGACCATGTTGCCCAGAATGGACGGCCGCTCTCCCACCTGCCATTTGGATTTGACCACCGTCGCGATCTTCAGGATCAACTTCAAGTCGTCGGAGCTGATATCGAACAAAGAAAGAAAGTGTTGCATCGAACTGTTGCTTACTCAGGTGATTTGATTGGGAGTGATTCTCATTCGGTCGGGTCGGCCGAGGCGGACTCCACCGCACGGTCGGCTTCCGCCACGCCGTCGGCTTCGGCATTGACCTCTTGATCGGCGATCTCGTGATCGGCCTGGGCCTGTGGGTTGGTTTCGTCAGAGTGGCTGGCGGGAGTTTCCGTGGCCATGCCACGCTCGGCATCCCGCAAGACGCCCGCGATCCGGTCGATCAGTCGACGGCATCCCTGATCATTCAGACTGGGCGGCGGTTGCAGCAGAAATCCGGTCGGATCGATCGGCTGCAGGGAGAGCGAATGTTGCCGAGCCAATCGGACCAGATCCGCTGCCGGCACGTCGGTCTGCACGGCAAGTGTCAGCCCGCAAACGGACAGATCGCGAACCAATGAGCATTCGCTAATCGTCTGGGCCAGGTCGCGGGCGAAGCCTTCGGCTCGTTCGGCAACCTTGGCAAGACTGTCACGGCGGATCATTTCCGAAAGCGTCGCCAGCACCGCCGATCTGGTCACCGACAGCGTCGGATCCGCCCAAATCGGTTCCGACGGCGGATGCTCCGGCGCCGCAAACCCCTGGGAACCACTTAGCATCAACGCCCCGGGCAACCCGGCGAACAGGCCCGCCGATGCGATCAGCACGTCCGCGGCAATCGGCTGCGGCACTTCGTCATCGGCTATTTCACCCGCACCGCCACGCGATGCCAGCGTCGAACGCGACGATGCCAGCGAAGAAAACGTCAACGGCTCTCCCGTCGCACCAATGCACAGCGTCGATTCGTCCACGATCAACAGCGCCCCGTGCTGGTCGCATGTTTGCCGAGCGGCCGACAACAACTCGGGATCCAATGCAACGACACCATCGACCAGATTGACCGGGCTGAGGATCACGGCGGCAACCGTTTCGTCGACAACCTGCCGCAACCGATCGATGTCGCCGGCCCCAACATGAGCGAAGCCGGCGACCATGGGTCCATAACCGTCGTGCAATTCCGGACGCCCACTGGCCGTCCGGCACGCGGCCGTGCGGCCATGATCGCTTCCCACCAGGGACACAATCTTGAAGGCCGAAGGATCGCGTCGGCGTGCCCAGGTGATTGCCGCCTCGAGCGCTTGATCCGGCGAGGCGAATAGCATCGATTGCGTGACGCCGTTCCCCACCGGAGACGGTCGGTCGGCAATCCATCGGATCAACCGCTCGCTCAATTCCCTGTCGTCACGAAACTGATCCGGCAAGAAACGATCGCGGAGCGGGTCACCGCCTCCTGCGCGGACCGATTCCATCATCTCCGCAACGATCGCTTGATCGCCCGCGGGAAAAAAACTGTGTCGCCCGGCGCAACCGTCGATCCAGGGCAAATCTTCTTCGATCGAAGAACCGCTTGTCGGCGCCACGTCTTCCGTTGGCAACATGGACTCGGGTTCGGACGGCTCGGTCACGCTATCCTCGGACAAAATCAGATCCAGGGTCGGTGGGGAAAAGAGATCAGGTCACATCGGCACAAGGCGAGGTTCGCGGCGAATCCGAAAAATCACGCCCGGCCGCCGGACGGGCAGGCTTTTCAGAACCGCATCCTTCACGTCTTGTAAATCTCGGTCCCGACGCCTTGCGAGGTGTAGATCTCCAACAACAAGGAGTGCCGCAAGCGTCCATCAATGATGTGAACTTTCTTCACGCCCCGACCCAGCGTGTCCAGACAGGCCTGGACCTTGGGGATCATCCCCGAATCGATCACGCCCGAGTCGATCAGCTCCATCGCCTCCTGCTCGTTGAGCGAGTGGATGATGGTTTCCGGATCATCCTTGTCACGGCGGACGCCGTTGACGTCGGAGAGGAAGACCAGTTTTTCGGCGCCCAAGGCCTGGGCGACCGCCATCGCGGCCGTGTCGGCGTTGACGTTCAGGTGCCTACCGCCTTCACCCTCGCACATGCTGGGGATCACCGGAACCTGGTCGGTGTACAACAGCCCTTCGATCACACTGCGATCGACATCCGTCACCGTTCCCACGTGTCCCAGGTCTTCGCCGGTGTCCAGGGTCAGCGGCTTTCCAAACAACACGTTGGTCGTGGAAAACGACAGATTCATTGCCCGACCACCGAGCCGTTCAATTTCTTCCGTCAAGAACACATTCAGCTCGCCGGCCAGCACTCGTTCGACAATTTCCAACGTGGCATCATCCGTCACCCGCCGGCCGCGAACGAATTGCGGCTCAATCCGGGCCGCCTGCAACGCGCGGTTGATCGCTTTGCCGCCGCCGTGAATCAGCACCGGCTTCATCCCCACGGTTTCCATGAAAATCACATCCAGCAGGATGTGCAGCAGGGCGTTTTCGTCGTCCAGCACACTGCCCCCCAGCTTGATCACGGTCGTCTTGCCGCGAAACTTGCGGATCCATCCCATCGCTTCGATGAGGGTGTCGGCTTTGGCGATCGCTTCTTGCACGCGGGAGACTCCGGCGACTGGGAAAGGTAGACTGGCGACCGATTCGGTCATGTGGTCCACTCCGGTGGTGGGTGCGTTGGACTCGGTCAAGCCGCTTCGGCAACCGGATTTTCCCGGGCTTGGGCGGTGAAAAACCGACCATGCTAGGTTCAGGCCCGATGGGGGTCAATTGAAGTCGCGACGGCGAGACCGGTCCGAATGCCGTCCGGCCGGTATTTCGGCGGGCCGAGGCCGGGGAATCCCGACGGGACGTGGCCCGTGGGCGTGCCGCCATGGGGCCGCCGATCGATGATGGCGGGGCGGTGAATCCGCGTGGCGTGTGCAAACCGAGCCCGCTGATCAGAGACGGCCAAGTGGCCCCGACGCCCGACGCATTGGGCTCCACCCGGACCGGCTCCCCCACCCGTTCCTCCCAATTGCTAGCTACAGGAAGAAGACTTGATGAAGAAACGCGCGGTCACGTTCATCGGCGGCGGACAAATGGGACGCGCCCTCGCCGGGGGCATGTTGGGATCGGGAACCGTCGATTCGCAAACACTCTCAGTGGTCGATCCGAACCCGGAAAGCCGTCAGTGGTGGAAGCAACACCACGCCGACGTGGCGGTCGGGGACGACCTGGCTGCGGCGGTGGAATCCAGCGAGGTCGTGTTCCTGGCGGTCAAACCGAACGTCATCGCGACCGTCACCGGTCAACTGAACGAACTCGCCGGTGACGACAAGCTGGTGGTCTCGATCGCCGCCGGGATCGGCTTGAAGACGCTTTGCCAGGGTGTCGGGCACGACCGCGTCGTTCGTGTGATGCCGAACACGCCCAGTCTGGTCGGTGCCGGAGCGAGTGCGTTTTGTGTCGCCCCGTCGGTTTCCCGGGACGATTCGGAGTGGATCGAAGCGGCGCTGAGCGGCGTCGGCACCGTCGCTCAGGTTCAGGAGTCGCAGATGGACGCGGTCACCGGACTGAGCGGTTCGGGACCGGCGTACGTGTGCTTGATCATTGAAGCACTGGCCGACGGCGGCGTGCTGGCCGGGCTGCCACGTGGTCTGGCGATGCAGTTGGCCGCGCAGACGGTCCTCGGCTCGGCCAAGATGTTGATCGAAACGGGCCGGCATCCCGGTGAGTTGAAAGACGCGGTGGCCAGCCCGGGTGGGACGACCATCGCGGCCCTGCAGGTGCTGGAGGACAAGCGTTTGAGGTCGGCGTTGATCGGCGCGGTTCAGGCCAGCGCCCGACGCAGTCAGGAACTGGGATCGTCTTGAGCGGTTGACCGCGCATCAGGTCCGAGTCGCACTCCCGTGGCGGCGCCACCCGTTGGGAATGGAGCCGCCTGTCTGGTTCCAAGGCTCCCGCCTTGGAACCCACTGCTCATCAGGCTCTGCCTGCCGACCGGGCATGACGCTCGATCGGACGCAGGTGGCGGAGCCACCGGTGCAGCGCGTTCCCAGGCAGGAGCCTGGGAACGGAATCATCTGTCTGGTTCCAAGGCTCCCGCCTTGGAACCCACTGCTCATCAGGCTCTGCCTGCCGACCGGGCATGACGCTCGAGTCGGACGCAGGTGGCGGAGCCACCGGCGCAGCGCGTTCCCAGGCGGGAGCCTGGGAACGAGGTTGGGAACGGAATCATCTGCCGACGGCGCGGGCTTGCTAGAGTTCCAGAAACAGCCGCGCCGGATCCTCGATCACTTCCTTGATCGTTCGCAGGAAGCCGACCGCTTCGCGACCGTCGACGATGCGGTGATCGTAGGTCAGGGCGACGTACATCATCGGACGAATTTCCACCTTCCCGTCGATCGCAACCGGTCGATCCTGAATCGAGTGCAATCCCAGGATCCCGCTCTGCGGCGGATTGACGATCGGCGTGCTGAGCAGCGAACCGTAGACGCCACCGTTGCTGATCGTGAACGTTCCGCCGATCAAGTCTTCCGCCTGCAGACGGTTTTCGCCGGCCTGCTTGGCGAAGTCGCCGATCGTCCATTCGATTTCGGCAAATGACATCCGTTCGACGTTGCGAAGGATGGGAACGACCAGTCCCTTTCCGCCGCCGATCGCGATGCCGATGTCCTGGTAGTTGCGGTAGATGGCGCTGTCTTCACGGATCTCCGCATTGACGGCCGGGAACCGCCGCAGTGCTTCGACGCTGGCCTTGGCAAAGAACGACATGAAACCCAGCTTCACGCCGTGCTTTTCCAGGAAGGCGTCCTTGTACTTCTTGCGCAGCGCCATCGTGGGCTGCATGTCGATCTCGTTGAACGTGGTCAGCAGGGCGGCGGTCTGCTGGGCGCTGACCAGGCGCGAAGCAATGGTGCGGCGCAGCATGCTCAGCGGTTTGACTTCTTCGCTGCGATCGGGCGCGCCGGTCATCAGCGAAGAGCGGCTGGGCGGTTTGGAGGGCGCGGCAACCGAGCGACCGGGTTCGCTTTTGGAGGACGTCTGGCCAGCCGACGCGGTGGGCGCCGAAGACTTGGCGGGCCGGTTCTCCAGAAATTTCTGCACGTCTTCTTTCAACAACCGGCCGCCGGGGCCGGTTGCGGGGACGTCCGAGGCCGACAAGCCGTTTTCGTCCAGCAGACGCTGGGCGGCGGGCATCACGAACGAAGCGGCCGAACCCGACGACGCCCCCGATGACGACGCAGACCCTTCCGACTTGGCGGGCTCCGCGCCGGCGGAGTCGCCACCGCCCTGGTCGCCCCCACCGGCCCCTTCGGGCTTGGGCGCGACGCGGATCTTGGCGATCACTTCGCCAACCTCGGCAAAGTCTTCCGATTCCTTGCTGATGTCCTGCAAGAATCCCGCCGCCGGCGACGGCAATTGGACCGACGCCTTCTCGGTTTCGATGTCGATCAAATCTTCGCCGGAGTCCACCCAATCGCCTTCAGATTTCATCCACTGTCCCAGTTGGACTTCGGTGATGGATTCGCCCACGGTCGGGATCTCGACGTCTACTATTTCGCTCACGATTTCCAAGTGTCCCAAACAGGTTTGATATCGGCGTTCGCGTCGTCGGTCGACGGACGGTGAAAGAATAACCCCCAACAGCCGAGGTGTCAGGATACCGGAGCCTTGCACGCGTCGGTTTTCGCCGCGTCGGACCGGAGGCACTCCGACGGGGGACGGACGCCTGTGCTAGCCGGACCACGGGCATCGCTTCTCAGGTCACCGCGCAACACCCGCTCAGGCTCACCCGCTCAGGCCGGTTCGGCTCGCACCTCGTCGGCCCGTGCCCCCAGGTTTCCGTACCGATGGTAGTCCACACTGACGGCCTGTTCGCGAAGGTACCAGAGCGGTTCGATCCGACCGTCGGCGACCACTTCGGCTCGGGCGATGTAGATCTGATGCTGATTGGCCGCTCGCCGAATCGGCTCAGCCACCGGCTCTCGGCCCGGCATCCGCAAACGATCGACCTGGCCTTCGTCGATCGCTTCGACCAACGCTTGCTCGCTTTCCTGAACCACCTCCACGCGTCCCGCCCAAGCATCGGTCAGTTTCGCAAAGTCGTCCAACATTGCTTCGGCCACCCCTTCGCCATGGCTGATGGTGATCCGCGCCCCGACCCGCACGGCCGCGGCAACCATGATCAGCAGATCTGCCAGCGTGACGGTCGGATCCAGCCGGATGCGGACGTGGGTCATCGGCAGGTAGCGGCGATAATTGTCCTGGCCGATCAAACGCATCGGATCATTCTCCGCAGTAAATTCCTGCTCCGCCCAACGTTCAATGCTGTCAATCGCGCGGACGACCCGTTGGCGATCCGCGGCGGTCCAGCGACGGGTGGGCGTGCCCGCAGTTTCCACTGTACTCGTTGATTTCGCTGTACTCGTTGGGTTGACTGTGCTCGTTGAATTCATCGGGGGCTCCGACACGTCCATGGTCGTCAACCGCTTCAGCAGGCCGCGCAGCGGAGGCGATTGGACCGACGGGTCGCGCCCCGCCGTCGCCGGCTCGGCGGCATCGCGGATGTCCATCAGCGGGATCACGTAATTGGGACCGCCGGCCTTGATCCCGGGTCCAAAGGCGCTCTTGCCCATGCCGCCGAAGGGTTGCCGCAACACGACCGCCCCGGTGGTGGACCGATTGACGTACAGGTTTCCGGCTTTGACCGCATCGATCCAGATCGACTGTTCCCGATCGTCCAAACTCTCCAGTCCGCTGGTCAGCCCAAACCCGGTGGCGTTGACCGTGGCAATCGCATCCTCCAGGTGCCGGTACTTCATCACCGCCAACACCGGACCGAACAGTTCGGTGCAGTGCGTGAAACTGCCCGCCGCGACGTTCCACTTGACACCCGGCGACCACAGCTGGGGATTGTCTCCGCGGTGCTCGGGCATCACGGCCCACTGTTCATCGTGCTCCAATTCCTTCAGCCCCCGCTCCAGGGCTCCTCGGGGCGGGCGAATCAACGGTCCCATTTTCGTGTCCGCCTCCCATGCCGATCCGACGTGCAGGCTGCGCACCGCGTCACACAACAACTCCTTGAATCGCGGGTCCTCGTAGACTTCTTCCTGCAATAACAGCAGCGAGGTCGCACTGCACTTTTGACCGGAGTGCGAAAACGCCGAATGCAACACGTGCTTGATTGCCAGGTCGCGATCGGACAGCCCGGACACGATCGTCGCGTTCTTGCCGCCGGTCTCGGCCAGCAGATCCATCTCGGGTTTGTCGTCCAGCATCGCCACCGCCGTTTCGGTGCCGCCGGTCAAGATGACGACGTCGACTCCGTCGTCGCTGACCAACCGCTGGCCGGGACCGCCGCCCCGGCAGGGCAGCAGTTGCAAGACGTCGCGCGGAATACCGGCTTGCCAGAAACATTCGCAGATCACCCAGGCCGGCAAGACCGTGTCGCTGGCGGGTTTCAAAATCACGGTGTTCCCGGCCGCCAGCGACGCCGCGACGCCGCCGCAGGGAATCGCGATGGGAAAGTTCCAGGGGCTGACCACAACCGCCAGTCCGCGCGGAGCACATTCGATCGACTCGCGTTGGTACAGCTCGGTGGCGGTCAGCGCGTAGAATTCGACGAAATCGATCGCTTCACTGACTTCGGGATCACTTTCGTGCAACGTCTTGCCGCCATCGGCCAGTGCAGCGCCCATCAGATCAGCCCGTCGCTCCCGAATCCGCTGCGCCGCGGCACGCAACAGCTCTCGCCGCCGCTCCGGCCCCATCTCCCGCCAACCCTCCGCGGCATTTCGGCCTCGGGCGATGGCCGCTTCGACATCTTGGTCGTCGGCCATCGGATAGCGGCAAACCACCACGCCGGGACGTGACGGGTCGGTGGATTCATACCACGATCGTTGGCGTCCGTCGTCATACAGCGGCAACTCCGTGGCGTCGGATCCGCAACGATCCTTCCAGGCGTCGTAAATCTGCTCCTGGGCCCAGCGAACGTTCTGTCGCAGCGAAAAGTCCGTATCGGGTTCGTTCTTGAATGCATCCAGGGACTCCGGCGCGGCGGGCTGGCAGGGAGCCAAGTTGCGATCCTGCTGTCGCCGCGGCTGATCGCTGACGGTGCTGATGTTTTGGACCGACTCTTCGAATGCGGCCCGCAGTTTCGACCAGGCTTCGCTGCCCGGTTCGATTTCAAAGGTGTGCCGCAGGAAATTCTCTTCGCCGGTGTTCTCGTCCAATCGCCGGATCAGGTAGCCGATCGCGTGCAGGAATTCTTCGCGACGACAGGCGGGCGCATACAGCAGCATGTTCCCGGCCAATTCAAACAGGGCACGGCGCTGATGGTTGGCCATCCCTTCCAGCATTTCGAACTGCACCCGCTGCAGTGCGTCCTGTCGATACGCGGTGATCAAAGACCAGGCGACATCGAACAGGTTGTGCGATGCGATACCCACCCGCAGCACGTCGCGGTGGCGCGGATCCAAAGCCCAGCCGACCATTCGTTTGTAATTCGCGTCGGTCTGCAGTTTGGTCTTGTACGGCGCCTGCGGCCAACCCATCAAACTGGCCTCCACGCGTTCCATCTCCATGTTCGCTCCCTTGACGATCCGCACGGTCAAGGGCGTACCGCCGGCCGCGACTCGGCTTCCCGCCCATTCGGTCAACCGTCGCAAGACGTCGTAGGAATCCGGAACGTAGGCCTGCAGCGCGATCCCGGCGCGCACGTCGCCCAGACCGTCCCGATCGAGCGTCGTCATCAGGGCGTCGGCGGTCAAATGCAGATCGCGGTACTCTTCCATGTCCAAGTACACGAACTTGGGCACTTCACGACCATCGGGAAACTGGAACCGCTCTCGAGCCGCGGCCCGGTACAGCAGTTCCAAGCGATCCGCCAAAACGTTCAGCGTTTGCTTCCAGGCCAGCGTGGAGATCTGCGAATAGATGGTACTGATCTTGACCGACAGACATTCGACTTCGGGAATCTGCAGGGCGTGCAGGTACAACTGCAGTCTTCGCTGAGCTTCCTGCTCGCCCAATAGGGCTTCGCCCAGGAAGTTGACGTTCATCCGGACTCCCTGGTCCAGCCGCTGGCTCAAATGCTGACGCAGCATTTCCGTCTCGGCCGGTAAGATGACGTTCGCCGTCTCCTTGCGCATCTTGTCCTTCACCAGCGGCACCGCAACACCGGGCAGGTACCCGCCAAAGGACTGGAAGCCGCGCAACATCGCGCGGTCTAGCGGGCTGAAGAATCGCGGGATGCCCTGCAAGTCCAAGATGTGCGTCAGTTGATCGGCGACACGCACGTTGCGACCGGTGCGAAACGCCTGGTCGGTCATCTGCACCAGAGTCGACTTGTCCTCCGGCAGCGAAATCATCCGATTGAGTTCCGCCTGCTGGCGTTTCTCTTCCGGCGTCAGCAATTCATGCGATCGGACCAGCAACCGCTCCGCCAGCCGGGCGGCCAGTTCCGCGTGGTCCAACTCTGGCCCGCCGGCCTGGAGGTCTGCGAGGGTTTCTTCAAGCCGTCCGTCGGAACAAATCATGGCGATTTCAATTGATGGGTTGCTGGTCCAAAGCTTGCATCCATTATTTCAGGCTTGGCCTTCGTCCGGACCCCCTGCGACACCGGAATGGGCGTCAAAATAGCGGTCGATTCGCATCGGCCCGGGGAGGCGTTAAACTGTCCGCCACAGCTCCACAACGATGCCAAACGCACCCCTTGAGATCCCCACATGCTGACAAACTTCAAACGCGTGGTCGCGATCTGCCTGGCTTTTCTAGCGACCCTCGCTGGCAACGATTCCGCCACGGCGCAAAGCCGAACCGATGACGGGCGGCCCAACGTGGTGATGGCCTTTGCAGATGATTGGGGAAAGTACGCCAGCGTGTACGGAAAGCTCGAGCCCGGCGGCATCAATGATGTGATCGCCACGCCGCACTTTGATGCGCTCGCCGCGGACGGTGTCCTATTCACCCGCGCCTACGTCAGTGCGCCATCCTGCACGCCCTGTCGCAGTTCCCTGTTGTCGGGCCAACACTTTTGGCGATGTGGACGGGCTTCGATTTTGCAGGGCGCTGTGTGGGACTTCAGCAGCCCGGCCTATCCGTTGATCTTGCGGGACGCCGGCTATCGCATCGGTCACACCTACAAGGTCTGGTCACCGGGTACCCCGGCCGATGCTCCACACGGCGGAGCCGAAACGTCCTTCAACCGACACGGCCGAAAGTTCAACGGGTTTTCGCAAAACGCGATGAAGGCCGACAACCCGGCCGCGGGCAAAGCGGCTCTGCTTGACGAGGTCCGGCAGAACCTTCGGTCCTTCCTGGACGCAGACAATGACGAAGTGGTCGATGGGGAAGGGCCCTTCTGCTACTGGTTCGGACCGACCAATTGCCACCGCAAATGGATCGCCGGAAGCGGCAAACGGTTGTGGGGAATCGATCCGAACCAGCTGAAGGGAAAGTTGCCTCCGTATCTGCCCGACGTCGAAATCGTGCGGGAAGACTTCGCCGATTATCTGGGCGAAGCCCAAGCGTTTGATGCGTCGTTGGGCGTCATCATCGAAGAGCTTCGACGGGTGGGTCAGCTGGAGAACACCATCCTGGTCGTCAGCGGTGATCACGGAATCCCCGGTGTCACGCGGGGCAAGTGCAACCTGTACGACCTGGGTACCAGCGTTCCCCTGGCGATCCATTGGCCCCGGGGCATCGCCTCGCCGGGACGGGTCGTCCAGGACTTCGTCTCGTTGCCGGACTTGGCCCCGACGTTCTTGGAAGCCGCCGGCGTGAAAGCACCGACGACGATGACCGCCCGGTCCTTGATGCCGCTGCTGCAAAGTGATCGCAACGGCCAAATCGATCCGTCACGTGACGCCGTCTTCACGGGGCGGGAACGTCACGTTGCCGCCGTGCGACCGGGCAACAAACCGTACCCGCAGCGTGCCATCCGCACCGACGACTACCTGTACATCGTGAATTTCCAGCCGGAACGCTGGCCGATGGGTGTGGGACCGGGATTCGGTGCCGAGGACGGCCCGATGCCGGAGTTTGAGGCACTGCGTGAGAACACGTTTGCAGCGTTTGGTGACATGGACGCCAGCCCCACGAAGGCTTGGGTGGTGACCCACCGCCAGGAAGACCCGCAATCATTCCAGTTCGCCGTGGGCCGACGGCCGCGTTTGGAGTTGTACGACATCCGAGACGATCCGCACTGCATGAACAATCTGGCCGACCGCGAAAGCCACGCCGAGGTGCAACAGCAATTGCATGAGCGGTTGATGCAGGAGTTGACCGAAACCGGTGACCCGCGCGTGTCGGACGACGTGATGTTCGAGCGATCCCCCTTCACCGACGCGTTCCGCCGTCGCCGTTAGCAGGACATGTGCCCTGCGTTTGTGGGTCAATTCCGTCGCGGTCCATCGAGCGATCGATGCGTCGCCTTTGATCCTCCCGGAGAAAGGTGAAGCACAGCCGCGACGCGGCGACAGCTCTCTGCCGTCGGCGCAAGCCGACGGTAATAGCCTCCGATTCCCACCAGCCGCGAAGCGGCGACAGCAACACCCCCTGGGCTGTCGCCCCTTCAGCGCTAATGGCAAGAGACGACGAGCACCGGCGGCCAAGGCCGCCGGCAGTGCGTTATCGGCCGTGCCGGCCTCAATGAACTTCGACGCTGCGATCTTCCCGGCGCGTCCGAAAACACGACTCAGTCGAACACGCGAAAGAATCGTCGACTGAATTGTCCGTAATCCTGGCCGTCGACGTCACCGTCGCCATCGAAATCGAAGCGTCCGTCGAATGCCGCTGATTCGATCGGTTGCAAGTAGGTGCGACCGAATCGGCCAAAGTCCTGGCCATCGACATCGCGGTCACCGTCGACGTCACCAAAGAGCCGAAAGAATGCGTCGGCGTTCTCGGCACCGAATCGATAGTCGTCGCCACCGACCCCGTCGCCGTTGCCGTCAAGCGACTTCCCGGCAGCCGATACCCGCGCGGCATCGATCCGCAATTCGTACTGTCCGTCTTTCAAGGTCGTCCCGGCCTCGCCTCGCGACTCGGTCAGGGGACCTGCGAAGGTCAACGTGGCCTGCGTCTTCCCCGTTGCCGTGGACACCGCCACCGAGACGTCGACGCTGCCGCCGGACGTTTGATCGGTCACCTGAAAGGCATCGTCGTGACTGAGGTCCAAGTCGACGATCCCGTCGAAGGTCACCACCAGTTGGTCCACGTGGGATCGCTGGGTCGCTCCGCCGTTGAGTTCCACACGTTCGACGCCGGGGACATCGTCATCGTTGATCACCCCGGTGGCGCTGGACTGTCCCAGCATGGCACCGGTGACCTGCGTGATGTCGACACGAAAGGTTTCGTCGGCTTCGGGAAGCCGATCTCCGATGACGGTGACCTGGAACGACTTGGTCGTCTGGCCGACATCAAACACCAGCGTCTGAGTCGTTGGAACGTAATCGGCACCCTCGGTGAATCGAAAAACCTCGCCGCCCCGGTCGACGACGTACAGGTTGCCCGCTTCATCTTCTCCGAACGAGGAAATGCTGCGGACGTCTCCTGCGTCGGCAGCGATCAGGCTGGTCCAGTCCGTGAAGTCACGGTAGTTGGTTCCGTCATAGTTCTCCGGCACGTCCGCCTGGGGACGAATCGACCACACGCGGCCGCGAACGTAATCAGCAAAGAAGTACTGGCCGCGTAACGAATCGATGGGGCCGCGATACAAGTATCCGCCGGTCACCGAAAAACCTTCGTTGCTGGCGGTGCCGTGTTCGTACTGATAGATCGGATCGATGGCTCCGACGGGCTTTGGGCCGCCGACGGTCGGTGTCGGTTCCGTTCCTTCGCGGAGACGCCAGCCGTAGTTTTCCCCGCCCGAGCTGGTCCCCGGTTGCCGATTGATCTCCTCCAGGATGTTCTGTCCGACATCGGCGATGTACAGGTCACCCGTCAACGCGTCGAAGCTGTTCCGCCAGGGGTTGCGCAAACCGTACGCCCAGATCTCGTCGTCGCCCGTCACGCCGACGAACGGGTTGCTGGCCGGGACGGAATAATTGCGTTCGGGATCCGCCGGAAAGTCGTCTCCGTTGACATCGATCCGCAGCAGCTTGCCCAGCAGGTTGTCGGTGAGATCTTGCCCGTTGTTCTGTGGATCGTTGCCGGATCCGCCATCGCCGGTGGCAATGTACAGGTAGCCGTCGGGTCCGAACGCAATCCATCCGCCGTTGTGGTTGGAGAATGGCTGGCTGAATCCGATCACCGTGGTTCGGCTGCCGGGGTCGGCGGTCTGGCCATCGGGATTGGACTGGTAACGAAATACTCGGGTGTTCCCCTGGGCGTTCGTCTGATTGACGTAAAAGGTCCCGTTCGATTCGTACTCGGGATCGAATGCCAATCCGAGCAGTCCGCGTTCGCCACCGGTGCTGAGATCGCCAGCGGTCAGAAAGGGAGTCGAAGCGACCACGCCGCTGGCACGCGACATTTTCTTGATCACGCCGTCCTGTTCGACGATGAACAGAGAATCAGAATCACCCGGTGCGACGGTCACGAACACCGGTTCCGAAAGCCCGCTCGCAATCCGCTGGACGTGGAAGGCCGACGCCGTTTCGTTGAAAGCCTGCACTTGCACCGTGACCGGCTCGGACGCCGCCGCTGACAACGTCACTTCAAATGAAAGCGTGCTGCCGCCGACATCTCCTTCGACAATGTCGGCGTCGGCGATCGACACGACCGGCAGGGCGCCTTCGGCTTCGGCGACGCGCTGAGTGGAGGTATTCGAAGGTTGTGGCAACATCGCGCGTGGCGACTCCGGTTGCTGCGGTCCGTAAACGACCGCGGCCGTGGCTCCGGAAGAACCGAAAGTCGTCGCCCCACGGGCGGTCGTGATCCAGCGTGGATCGGCCGCCTCGCAATAGTTGCCAAAGACCGGGGCGGATCCGCTACCGGGCTCCGTCAAAGCCGCCAACAACCGCCGTTGCTCCAACGGCTCGAACCACGCGCTGAGGCGTCGACGCGATTTCAGACGATGCATGACAGGCCGCGGGGAAAAGCGAGAAGTCGATTGACGGACCACAGGCCGAACGCAAAAAGAAACCGGCCGTGGAATCCGACGGAGCCCTATCTACCGAGTAACAAGTGTAGATCGAACGGCCCGCGGAATGTCTGGCAGCGGGCCATCGCAGCCGAATTCCAGGTGTGAATGCCGGTCCGGGAACGGCTCGGCGGCGGGGTGCATCGGCATCACCTTGCCGGCATGGAGATGGCCAATCGACGACCTTTCGCCCACGGTCCGTCGCGGGCGGATATCATTTCTTGTTCCAGCCTCCCGTCCCGCCCACCGTTCCCCACTGTGTCTGGTCATGGAATCTTTGCGCCCACCAAGTCGAATTCTGTGTTTGCTGCTACTGCTCTCCGCGTTCGTCACGCCAATCCGAGCGGCCGAACTGACGGTCATTGATGAGCAACATTCTCCATCGATTGACGGGAAAGAGGTCGATTGGATCTACGGCGACTACATGATGAAAAACGACCAGATCACTTTGGTCATTGCCGCCCCGACGGAAACCCGCGACGCAAACCTAACGATTCGAGACATCGGTGCTTCGTTGCTGGACTTGACGCTGAACAAACCATCGAACGACCAGTTCAGCGCCTACACTCCGACCGCGGGCAGGTACCTCTTTCAAGATCCCTCCAAAGTCGAAACGGAAACCGACGGATCCACGGTCGTCTGGCGTTGCCAATCCTCCAAGACGCTGGCCGGCGACGGCACCACCGCGACGGTCACCTACCAGCTGTCCGACGGTTCTCCCTTCGTCCACGTTTCGGTCGTCATTCGCGGTGATCAAGCCGGGGACGTCCGCGCCTACGATGGCGTGCGCGCCGATCGCACATTTTCGTTTGATCAGGGAAATGGACTTGCCATGTGCAGCGATCCGTTCTTCCGTCAAACCATCGCGTTCCTGCCTGGAGACGAATTCGGATCCGGCCGGGGCGCGCCGGCACCCAAATGGCAACGTGACCGTCCCATGCAGTTGCGTTACTCAGCCGCGCACGTGGAACGAACCTCCAATCAAACCGGCTGGGATATCCAAATCTATCCGACAACCAGCCCGTTGGATCTCAGCGGGGCATTGGACGGCGCAACGATGCGGAGCTTTCACGTCAAATCGGGCCTGCCAACGTTTGACGGCCAGGCGGTGACCCGAGCGAAATTGGCCATCGAACCGGTGGCAGGCGGCGCCTCCGAGGAACCGCCGATCGTCCACAGCGACGACCTGGGCGTGGCACACGTGCGACTGCCCAACGGCCGTTACCGCATCACCGCCTCGGCAATCGGATTTGAAGATTCAACGCGAGAGATCGCCTTGGATGACCAAACCACCGCGGTCGAAATTCCCCTGTCCGGCTACACCGGCGTGACGGCGACGGTCACCGACCAGTCCGGCCATCGGATTCCCGCCAAGATGACCGTCTACGCGGTCGAGGGAGAGCACCCGGACTTTGGGCCCGACAGCACGCGAACCTTCATCAAGAACTGTGTGTACTCCGTTCACGGTTCGCTGCGTTGCCCGCTGGATCCCGGCCGGTACGAAATCTATTTCAGCCACGGGCCGGAATACGACAGCGCCCACCAGACGCTGGAGTTGGCCGCGGGCGACTCTCGGGAAATCGCCGTGCAACTGGATCGGGTCGTCGATACCCCCGGTTGGATCAGCGCCGAGTTTCACAGCCACAGCAGTCCATCGGGTGACAACGTTTCCGACCAGTACGGACGGGTCGAAAACCTGTTGTGCGAACACCTGGAATTCGCCCCCTGCACCGAACACAACCGCATCAGCAGCTACGTTCCCCACTTGGAACAGATGGGTGTGGCCGACCAAATGGCCACCTGCAGCGGAATCGAGTTGACCGGACGACCGTTGCCGGTCAACCACCAAAACGCGTTCCCGTTGCACCACCATCCGCACACGCAAAACGGTGGCGGCCCACGCACCGACCCCAACCCCGTGGTCCAGATCGAACGGATCGCCATGTGGGATGATGGCAGCGCAAAGGTGGTCCAGGAGAACCACCCCAACCTGCACCAGATCTACGGCGACCTGGATGTCGACGGTCGTCCCGACGACGGGTTTCGCGGCATGCTGCAGTGGATGGACGTCGTGGAAGTCGATCCGTTGCAAGTGATCTTTGAAGATGTTGCCGGAAACCCGCCCAACGTCCGCGAGATGAAGATTCCGATCTTTCAGTGGATGCAATTGCTCAATCAGGGCTATCGGATCCCCGGCGTCGCCAACACTGACGCGCACTACAACCACCACGGCAGCGGATGGCTGCGAAACTGGATCGCCAGCGCCACCGATGATCCGGACAAGATCAGCATCGAAGAGATGGTCAAGCAAGCCGAAGCGGGGCACATCGTGATGTCCACCGGACCGTTCCTGACGGTGCGTGGGACATCGGCCGCGGTGGACCGCGCCGCCATTCCAGGCGACGACCTGGCCGCCGCCGACGGCAAGGTCACGCTGGCCGTTCGCGTGCAGTGCCCCAACTGGTTGGATGTCAACCGCGTCCAGGTATTTGTCAACGGACGCCCCGTCCAGGAATTGAATCGGACTCGCAAGTCGCATTCAGATCTGTTCGGCGCCTCACGAGACGTCACAAAATTTGATTCGACTTTCGACGTGACGCTCGATCGTGACGCCCACCTGATTGTGGCGACGATCGGCGAGGGGATGACGATGCAGAAAGAGATGGGACCGGTGATGGGCGACCTGCCGCCGATCGCCGTCAGCAACCCGATCTTCGTCGACGTCGATGGCGACGGATTCAAACCCAATGGGGATGAACTGGGGTTGGCTTTGCCAAAGCTCTGATCGGAGCGCCGCATCGAC
>NZ_VWOX01000090.1 GCF_008629675.1 Roseiconus nitratireducens
GAACGACAGGGTTCAGCGGGGCCGCGCGAGCGACTCTCCACTTCGATAAATTCAACTCGCGGCCTCCGTTGCAACCCATGGTTCTGCACCTTGCTTCGATTGATGGCGGGTTACCACTTGGCCCACGACGTTTTAGCCATCATCTCCTTTGCTGACTGTGGTCCGCGCATTGTATATGGCTGCACCCGGACGTAGGGGGTACGCCAAACGTATCCGAAAAACCAAACGTAGTAGTGGGCCGTGACCTCGCTGTTCGGCGAAGCGTTGGGGCCGGCCGTAGCGTTCATCGTCCAATGCTCGAAGATCAGCGGTGCTACATAGCCAGGTAAACCGCCTCCATGCTCTGCCTCGAACACCCGGGCGACGTCGTCGGGCCCGTAACGCTTTGTTGCTGCATCCAGTGCAAAATACACTGCAACGAGGAGAGGAAGAATAAGAAGTGTACGAATTGAAAATCGTGGTCGCAGTCGGCGCAACAGACTTTTCATGCATCCGCTCGCGAAAGAATGAAGTTGATTGCA
>NZ_VWOX01000091.1 GCF_008629675.1 Roseiconus nitratireducens
TACCGATCACCCGGTCCGCGCGGTTGATCTTCCATTTTCGAAACGCCCCGACTCGCGGACTCGGGTGCATCGGATGGTTCGTCGACTGTCTCGGTCGGTTTGGGGGCAGTGTTGGTCTCGGAAGCGAGTGTTCCATCGACGTCATCGTACCGGCTAGCGACGGTCGTGTGGGTCCATCCAGTTGTTGGTGTCAGGGCGGTGCTGTGGTGTCCGAAGTTATTTTCACGTGACTCATCAAACCGGCTAACGACGGATACTGGGGCATCCCATTTGTCCGTGTAAGTCACCCCAATTCGACAAATCCCATAGGCCTCTCGGATGGGAATCGGAATACTCAGTCGCAAGCAGGCGTCAACCTACTGCACAAGCGCGATGAACAGAGCTGCGAAGAAAATCCCAACTGTGATCAGCGTAGTCAAGACAAGCTGACTGCGGTGTTCATCGGGAGGTTGAGTCGGAGGATCAATATCCGGAGGGCGGAAGGGGTCAACCATCGGTTCTTAAGTGCGACGAACGG
>NZ_VWOX01000092.1 GCF_008629675.1 Roseiconus nitratireducens
TGATGCCTCGCTGGTCGTTTGGCTCCACGAGATCGATGTCACCGAAAACCTGACTCTCCTGCTGGTGACCAGCCTGGAGCACGACGCCTGGACTTTGTCGAATTGGTACGAGCGGCGGTATGACGTGGAGGTTGATATCCGTAACTTCAAAGTGGTTCTGGGTGCGGAAAACATTCGGGCCAAGAGTGTCGACACGTTCAGAAAAGAGTTGTACACGTCGGTTGTGGCCTACAACCTGACGAGCCAATTCCGTCGTGAAGCGGCGGCATTGAACCGATTGCCGCCTCGACGGATGAGTTTCAAACGAGTCTGGACGACCTTTCAAACGTTTCTACTGAGGCACCTGCACAGCGAGCCACGGCAGTGGCGTGAGGCGTTCGCAACGGCGTTGCGGTACGCGATGCAGGATAAGCTACCCAACCGGCCATCCCGGCAGTACAAACGCGAGGCCTATCGAAAACGGCCCAAGGACGTCCAATTCGAAAAACGCGTCAAACCCCCCGGGAAACTCAC
>NZ_VWOX01000093.1 GCF_008629675.1 Roseiconus nitratireducens
CCTCCGCGATGCTCCGCGCCTCCGCCACTCCGCGTTTAAACCTCCCAGCGAGCAACTGGGTACATCGTCGACCACCTATCGGAGAAGACGCCCGAATGAAGTTCAGTATTGACGGAACGTCGTCCAGGGCAACACCGAAGATCGCTACATGCATGACCATGCACTGACCATGGCGGTAACGTGCTCTGTCCCCGGATTAAATCCGGACCGCTCAGTCCCGCAAGTCGATCGACATGCAGTCGTAGATTCTCTTCGGTGGATTCGCGGTCGATTGGCATCATTCAGGGGGATTTAACGCGGAGATGCGGAGGTGCGGAGAATCGCGGAGTAGGATCCGTGCGGAAGGGTGGGTGGATTGCGTCCGCTATTCAGAGACTCGTGGGCCGCGATAGTTGTTCACGATTCGATGGAGACCATCAACAAGTTTCGCTTCATGGAAATTTAGAAGCAAGCCAACATTCAGGTTCATCAGACGAAGGTGAGAAAGCGTTTGTGCCTTGTCGATCGC
>NZ_VWOX01000094.1 GCF_008629675.1 Roseiconus nitratireducens
CTGGCGCGAATTCGCTCCCGGTTCGGTTGGGGATCATCCGCCGTTGAACCATCGCAGAGCCGCAGCGGAGCCAGCCAGCCGTCGCGGCGGATCCGCCTGCCAGTCGGATTTCTCCGTCTGCCGCGACGACGCTTCCGGAGCTTGTCCACCGGGGTGTGGCAAATCTGTTTCCCGCTCTCCTCGGTTGACACCGGTACCAGGTCAAAGGCTGCCGAATCAATTTGTTTGCCCTTTTCGGCCTGAATCCGGTCATAGGCGGAAGTGTGCACGGACTCTTCAGGAGTCTCCGCTAGGGCAGCCCGGACCGGATTCAGATCGACATACATCGCGCAGGCCAACAACGCCGCCTCGTCGGCAATCGGTTGAGCTTTGAAACGGCCCTCCCAGAACCGCCCGGTGCATTCGTCCTGCCGGTTGGCCATGCGGGCAATCGGTTCGCAGAGCGATCGCATGAACCAGGAGATGTCCGAGAGACGTCGGCGGACTTCGGCCAGCTTTT
>NZ_VWOX01000095.1 GCF_008629675.1 Roseiconus nitratireducens
CGTTCCCGTGAATTGGCGCGTAGAACCAAGACGACCGACAAAGTGACCGTGTGGATGACGGAACACTGGCTCTCTCGGTCTGGCCAACATGTCAACGCTGGGCGTCTTCCATGCGGAGCAGCGCATACCCAAAACTCTTGTTCAAACGCCCGACTGCGGAGCGAACCTGAGAGTCGGTTCCATTGTCCGATCGTTGACGAGTGAAGCAGCTCCCACGCGACCGACCAACGCCCGACCTCAGACCGGTCTGCCCCCAACGCTGAAGACTCGCGTCGTGTTGGCACCGCGATCTTCCGTCGGCTAACATGGTTCTTCAGATGCACAGGGAAGGACGGGAACCAAGCGATGCACACGGAGTCCGCTCGTCCTCACACTTTTCAACTTCTCTCTGGGGCAGCGGGGCCAACGGCTGTCACCCACCTACCGAAGGTCCGCGGACCCGGTGATCGCCGG
>NZ_VWOX01000096.1 GCF_008629675.1 Roseiconus nitratireducens
GTTGTCGTTCAGGAAAACCGATCCGCCGGTCGTGGTGATCGTGCCGTTGTTGGTCCAGTTGCCGGTAACGGTCAGACTACTGCTGGTCAGATTGATCGCGGCCTGATTGTCCCATGTGCCCGCCAGCGTCAATGTGTCGCCGTTGGCAATGATGTCCTGGTCGACCAGGTAATTGCCGTCCAGATTCATCGTCCCCTGGATCAGTTCCACCGTACCGGCGTTGCCCACCAAACCGTCGACGTCCAGCGTGCCGCCGCTGGCACGAAGCACACCTTCATTCGTGAAGCTTCCACCGTCGGGACGAATCTCGATCGTCCGACCTGCCACATCGGCGTCGATCACACCACGGTTGAGCACGCTGACGTTGTTCGCCGTGTTCCAGTAGCCGCTGCGACCGATCGCTCCGTTGCCGCCGTGAACCGTGACGCCATCTTCGATCACCAGCGTCGTG
>NZ_VWOX01000097.1 GCF_008629675.1 Roseiconus nitratireducens
TTGGGAAACGGCTGCGTGATCAGTCAGGCCGCCGCCTCGATGCTTTGCCAGCAAGTCGATGGGATGTCGCTGGAGAAGGCACGTTTGTTGGCCCCAAAGGACATGCTTGATCTGCTTGGTTGCCCAATCTCTCCGCTTCGACAGCAGTGCGCATTGCTTGGATTGGAAGCTCTCCGGGCGTTGCTACGTCAGGAAAGCGATTGACCGCCATCCCCTCCAACTTCTTTTAACACCACTCGCGGGCAATGTCTCCGCTGAATCTTTCGTTATCCGAGTTCGCCATCATCAAGGCTATCGACCCATGTCCTCCAAGAAATCTCGAAACCGCAACCGCTCGATCGTTTCCAAAGCGTCCGATGGCAAATTGCGTGTTCATCGAACTTCCGAATCGCAACGCGATACGCGACGTTCCCGTCGC
>NZ_VWOX01000098.1 GCF_008629675.1 Roseiconus nitratireducens
ACGTTCGCCGATTTCGTTTTGCGCTACTGTCCGAGCAACTTTTCTGTTTCAATCCCTCTTCTTTAACACGGTCGAATCAAAAGGTAGTCCAGGATGTTTCGCGTACTTGCAATACATTTGCTTGTGGTAGCATGGGGATTTGGCATGGGCAGTTCAATCTGCGCAGCCCCACCCGCAAACCGAGATGCACATACACAGATTATCGAGCGCCTTGACGCGATCATGAAACGCTTGGATGTTCTGGAGCAGCGTTTGGAAAGGCTTGAAAACTCACTCCGCAGCGATACAGCGTGGTGGGTTGACGACCATGGAGTCATGCGTTCACTCGACGGAAGGGTAATTGGGCACTGGGGCATCCACGACATTCGGTGAAATCTGATCTTTGTGACACGGCGAACCAGCGAATGCACATGA
>NZ_VWOX01000099.1 GCF_008629675.1 Roseiconus nitratireducens
GTTCCCGTGAATTGTTGCGTAGAACCAAGACGACCAATAGGGTGACCGTGTGGCTTATGGGGCTCGGGCTCTTTCGGTTTGGCCAATGAACTCAAAGCTGGACGTGCGCCGTATGGAGCGGCGTATTTTTGACACTCTTGTTCAAACGCCGATCTGCAGAGCGAACCTGAGAATCTGACCAGGTGATTCGTAGTTGTCACGCGAATCGCGCCAAACGCATCGAACCAACGCCTGGACCCAGACTGGAATGCCCCAACGCTGAGGACTCGCGTAATGATGGAACCGCGGGCGTTTGCCGGGTACCATTGTCCGATCGATGTTCAAAGACGGACGGGAACCATGCGATGATGCGGAGTCGCCAAGGATGATTTTCGAAAACGTAAGGTCCAACGTGGCGACCCGCATATCGCCGGA
>NZ_VWOX01000009.1 GCF_008629675.1 Roseiconus nitratireducens
CAAGCAAGGGTGAACTGGCCAAGTACGACGTCGCTGGTCACATCCAAAACACGGGAACCACTAGCTGACGGCGCACCGTGAGTCACCCACTCTGGTCAAGGGGTTGATTCGGGTGAAGTCGGCCGGAAAACGTGGTAGGATCGTCCGGCCAGGTTTCCCCGACCGCCGGACTGCGGCACTTCAGAGAGCGACGCTCGCCTACGCGTCGAAGATGCGGCTCAGCCACCGTCTGCAACGGTTGCGACATCAAGCCCGCAACCGACGAGCGTTTTGCTTCAACGTGAGGCTGCCGAGTTGGGATTCCAACAGCACAGGATTCCGCTTTGCTCAGCCCATCCGATCATCCCATTCGTCGAACAGCATTCACAGCCTTGCTCGGCCTGCTCTGGATCAGCACGATCACTTGGTGCCCACTCCTTGCCGTGTCCGCGGCCGATCGTGACGCTCCCTTTCGCATCGAAGTCGTTGATCAGGAGAACGGCTGGCCCGTTCCACTGGTGTCGCTGACCACCACGCATCAAGTCGAGTTCGTCACGGACAACGCGGGCGTCATCGCCATCGATCAGTCCGACCTGATGGGGCGAGAAGTCTTTTTCGACGTCAATGGACGCGGGTATGAAGTCGCGGCGGACGGATTTGGCATTCGCGGCGTCCGCTTGACTCCTGAACGCGGAGGCTCCGCGCGTGTTGAAGTGCATCGAACGATCATCGCCAAACGCGTCGGCCGGCTGACGGGTGCCGGACAGTTTGTCCACCGACAACAGTTTTCCGAGCCTCCCGCGGGCTTCACTGAGACGGGCGTCTATGGCTGCGACAGCGTCCAGTTGGCCACGCACCGCGGTCGCCTGTTTTGGCTGTGGGGCGACACCACGCTGGCGCGCTACCCGCTGGGCATCTTTGACTCCAGCAGCGCCACGACGTCGCTGCGGCCCCTGAATCACGACCGGCCGCCGCTGCAAATCGATTACGAATATTTTCGCGATGACGAGGAGCGTCTGCGTGGGGTCGCAAAAATGCCCGGCAGCGGTCCGACCTGGTTGAGCGGCTACGTCAGCTTGAACGATCACGAAGGCCAGCCGCACCTGGTCGCGACCTACACCAAGATCCGACCACCGCTGGAAGCCTACGAGCGAGGTCTGTGTGTTTGGGATGACGGCACGGAGCGCTTTGAGCGGTCGCAGGTGCTGTGGAGCAAGACCGACGACTCGCCCGAACCACCGCCCGCCCCGATGGGTCACGTCGCATTGTGGAACGATGCTTCCGGACACCGCTGGGCATTGTTTGGCGACCCGTTTCCGACCATGCGCATGCCGGCCACCTTCGAAGCCTGGCAAAATCCGCAGACATGGGAAACGCTGCGTCCCCAAGCCAAACTGGTTGCCGGTGATGGCACCGAAAAGGCGGTCCGCCCCCACAGCGGGTCGATCGCTTGGAATGCGCATCGCAACCGCTGGGTGACCGTGTTCATGCAACGGTTTGGCGATCCCTCGGCATTCGGCGAGTTGTGGTACGCGGAATCGGATGCGCCCACCGGCCCCTGGGGACCGGCCATCAAAATCCTCAGCCATGATAACTATACGTTTTACAACCCCCGGGTTCATCCGGAATTGACCGACCCCGACAGCCCGTACCTGCTGTTTGAAGGGACCTACACCAAACAGTTTGCGGACTCACCGCCGCCGACCCCACGCTACGATTACAACCAGATCTTGTATCGGCTGGATCTGCAGGATGATCGCTTGCAGCCGGCGCACGGCGCGTCACTTGAATGAGTTTCCGCCACGTCCAAAGGTGTCGCAGGGCGACCTGCGACGACTTGCAATCAGGAGCCACCCATGAACCCGTTGCATCGTCTCTTTGCGTCGCTTCGTCTTCCCCTGTTGCTGTGTCTGTCCGTCACCGGCGTTGTGGCGCGCATGGCGACTGGCCAAGAGAATGCACCGCACGAATCCGCGGAAGCAAGCGAACAGCGTTTGCGGCCGATCGCCGTCAGCTCGGACGGAAAGCATTTTGTCTACGACGGAACCGAAGAACCGTTTGTTGTTTGGGGCGTCAACTACGATCACGACCGTGACGGGCAATTGCTGGACGAGTACTGGATGGAGCACTGGGACACCGTGGAACAGGACTTCCGCGAAATCAAAGCATTGGGTGCCAACTGCGTCCGGATCCATTTGCAACTGGGCAAGTTCATGGATCAACCCGACCGCCCCAACGACCGGGCGTTGCAACAGTTGGCAAAGCTGTTGCATCTGGCCGAAGACGTCGGACTGTATTTGGACATCACCGGCTTGGCTTGTTACCACAAGAAGAACATTCCCCCTTGGTATGACTCACTTTCCGCACAGGATCGTTGGAACGTGCAGGCCTTGTTCTGCGAATCCATCGCCAAGACCTGTCACGAGAGCCCGGCGGTGTTTTGCTACGACCTGATGAATGAACCGATCTTGCCCGGAAAGGAACCGGCGACCGAATGGTTGGGCGGTGAACTGGGTGGCAAGTTCTTTGTCCAGCGACTTTCACTGGACCTGGATGGACGCACCCGACAGGAGTTGGCGGGACAGTGGATCCGGCAGATGACCGGCGCGATCAAGCGGCACGACGACCATCATCTGGTCACGGTCGGTGTGATTCCCTGGGTGTTTGTCTTTGGCGGCGGAAAGCCCCTGCTTCATTCCCCCGAAGTCGGTGACGAGCTGGATTTCGTCGCCGTGCACTTTTACCCGGAGTCGGGAAAACTGGACCGTGCCGTCGAATCGCTGTTGGCCTACGAGGTTGGCAAACCGATCGTCGTCGAGGAAATGTTCCCGATGAAGTGTTCGCCGGACGAGCTGATTGAATTCGTTCGCCGTTCGTCCAAACACGTCGATGGTTGGATCAGTTTTTACTGGGGAGCGACGGCGGACGAATTGACCGAATCGCCGCAAAGCGGGCTGGCCGGCGCGATCACCGCGAAATGGTTGAAAGAGTTTGAAAACGAGTCTCAACGAATCCGTGGCGCCGGCGGTTCCACGATCGACGAACCGGAATCAAACTGAGCCAGAGTTGATCCAGCACGTCGGGTCATCGCGCCGCGAACGGACCGTCGGTTCGCGTGCCCCCGACGCGGCCACTATGATGGATCACCGCCGTTCCAACGCCCTCCCCCACCGACTTTTCGATGACCGAACACGCCTGGCGGATCTCCCGCCGCCGCGTGCCCGTCTCGCTTTCGCAATGAAACGATTCCTCTGGCTCACGCTGGCCTTCAGCAGCGTCTGTACCGTTGCCTCCATTCACTCGCCGAACGTCGCGGCGGACTCACCCGATCGGCACGATCGCCCCAACATCGTCGTGCTGTTCGCCGACGACATGGGTTTTTCCGATGTCGGATGCTATGGCAGCGAAATCAAAACGCCGAACATTGACCGGCTGGCTGCGGGCGGTCTGCGGTTTTCGCACTTCTACAACACGGGCCGCTGCTGTCCTTCCCGAGCCTCCATCCTGACGGGGCTGTATCCACACCAGGCCGACATCGGACACATGGCCGGCGATCTGCAAGTCGACGGCTACCGCGACCGCCTGAGCTTCAACGCTGTCACCCTGGCTGAGGTCTTGGGCCAGGCGGGATACCACACGATCATGACCGGCAAATGGCATCTCGGCTGGCGGGATGAAGGCAGTCCGACGGCGCGAGGTTTTCAACACTTCTACGGAACACGCGGCTACATCGACAGTTACTACACGATCGTGCCTCGCACGGAAGTGTATCTGAACAACGAAATCGTCCTGCCGGTTGGGGAACATCCCGTCAACGACCTGCATCCGGATCAGGAATGGTACACCACCGATGTGTTCACCGATTACGCGCTGCACTTCATCGATCAGGTGCGCAAGCAGGATCGCGAGCCGTTCTTTTTGTATCTGGCCTACAACGCGCCGCACTTTCCGCTGCACGCCAAACCGGAAGATATTGGTCAGTACCGCGGCACGTATCGCGACGGCTGGCAACATTTCCGCAAACGTCGCTATGAACAACTGGTCGAGTTGGGCATCCTCGATGACTCCTGGCCGCTTTCGCCGCTGGACGTTCCGGAGTGGGACACGCTGACCGACCAACAACGCGACGACATGGACTTTAAGATGTCGCTGTTTGCGGCGATTGTCGATCGGTTGGACCAGAACATCGGTCGCGTGATCGATCACTTGCAGGCGATCGGCGAACTGGACAACACCTTGATTGTGTTTCTCTCTGACAACGGCGGGACCAAGGAAACGGGGCTGTTTGGAATCAAGGGCCAGCAGCACACCGTCAACAACTATCCCAGTTGGGCGAAGGTCGGCGGATGGACCAGCAGTTACGGCCAGGGCTGGGCAAACCTGAGCAACACCCCGTTTCGACGCTACAAGCGAGAAAACCACGAAGGCGGGATCAGCGCCCCGTTCATTCTTCATTGGCCGGCCGTCATCAAGGACGCCGGCGCGCTGCGGCATCAACCCGCCCACCTGATCGACCTGATGCCCACGTTTGTGGAACTGTCCGGGGCCCAGTACCCCGAACAATTCAACGGCCAGCCCACTCAACCGATGCAGGGAACCAGTCTGACCCCCACGTTCGACTCCGATCAAATCCGCCCACGCACCTTGTACTGGGAACACGAAGGCAATCGCGCCATTCGCGATGGAGACATGAAACTGGTCGGACGTCGCAACGAACCCTGGGAACTGTACGACATTGCTCAAGATCGCACGGAATTGAACGATTTGGCGGCTGACCGGCCGGACACGTTTCAGCGGCTGCGTCGCAAATGGGACGCCTGGGCCGATGACGTCGGCGTTTTGTCGGTCACCGAATTTGATCAGGCCGTTCAAGAAATGCGGCAGCGAAATCGCAAACCGAAATCGGCCGCGCCCGCCCCGTCAACTGAAGGCAAGACGTCAACTGCAACCAAGACGAAGTCACAACCCGATGACTCCGACCCGTCCGAAACGACAAACGCGGGCGACAACGCTGCCAATGCCAACACGCCCTACGTGTTCAACCGAGCTCCGCTGGCGACCAAGCCCTACAGCGAACTGCCGCTGGGCACGATCCAACCCCAGGGCTGGCTCCGGGACGAGCTGACCCGCATGGCCAACGGCATGACCGGTCATTTGGACCAGTGGTACCCGGAGGTTTGTGGGCCACGCAACGCTTGGCTGGGTGGAGACGGAGACACCTGGGAACGCGGCCCCTATTGGATCGACGGCCTGTACCCGCTTGCGAAACTGCTGGACGATCCGGCGTTGCAGGCCAAAGCACAACGTTGGATCGAATGGACTTTGGCAAATCAACGACCCGACGGACAAATTGGACCGCGCGAATTGAAGGATGCGGATCGTGAGGTTCCCCCGCCACCCGGCGCCCAGACCATCAAGCCCGATGATTGGTGGCCGCGGATGGTGATGCTAAAAATCCTGCAGCAACACTATCTGGCGACCGGCGACCAGCGAGTCATCCAATGCCTGACAGACTATTTTCGATTCCAACTGCGTGAATTGCCCGACCGTCCGCTTCACGATCCCTCCAATCCCCGCAGCGGGTCCTGGTGGGCAGCCCAGCGCGGCGGCGACAACCTGATGGTGGTGCTGTGGCTGTACAACGTCACCGGCGATGAATTCCTGTTGGACCTTGCCGATTTGATTCATCAGCAAACGGTACCGGTCACCGATTGGTTCAACCGCAAAGACAATAAAGTCATCCTGCGGGCCGACCAGGGAGACGCGCTGCATTGCGTGAATCTGGCCCAGATGATGAAGACCCCCGTGATCCGCTGGCAACAGGACCAGGACCCGAACCATCTGGATGCGGTGGCAACCGCGCTGGCCGACATCCGCACTTTCCACGGCCAACCGCACGGGCTGTACGGAGGTGACGAGGGGATGCATGGCGACGCGCCCGATCGTGGTTCGGAACTCTGCTCGGCCGTCGAAATGATGTACTCGCTGGAAAAGATGTTCGAGATCACCGGGGATCCCGCACACGCCGACCACTTGGAGCGGGTCGCATTCAATGCACTGCCGACGCAGTGCACCGACGATCATCGTGCCCGACAATACTTTCAGCAAACCAATCAGGTCCAAGTCACCTTTGGGGAACGTGACTTTTTCAATGACAACGGAGACCGCGTCGTCTATGGCTTGTTGCAGGGATACCCCTGTTGCACCTGCAACTTGCACCAGGGCTGGCCCAAGTTCACCCAACACCTTTGGATGGCATCCAACGATGGAGGCCTGGCTGCGGTGAGCTACGCCCCCTGCCGCGTCACGGCAAGAACCGGGGACGGCTCCGAAGTCACCCTGGTCACCGAAACCGGGTACCCCTTCAAGGAAAACACCCGGATCACGGTCAAGACCGATCAACCGGTTTCGTTTCCTGTGCACCTGCGGATCCCGGGTTGGGCCGACGGCAGCGAAATCCGCGTCGACGGGCAGCAGGAAAAAAGCGTTGCCGCCGGGACGATGCATGTGATCAAGCGAACTTGGAACGACGGCGACACGATCGAGCTCCGATTTCCGATGCCGGTGCGCAGTTCCCAGTGGTTCGCCCGGTCACGTGCGATCGAAAGAGGACCGCTGGTGTACGCCTTGGACATCGCTCCGGAATGGAAAGAAGTCGTGCTTCCGCGACCCGAAGGCGTTCCGGATTCAGCGATGCACCGTGGCTACCTGGAAGCGCGTCCCAAAGATGCCTGGAATTATGCCCTCCCCGGTCCCGTTGCGAATCAACCGCAGGGGAAGTTCAAAGTCGAAGTTGATGAAACGATCCCGGCAAATCCCTGGACCCGAGAATCAGCGCCGGTGCGTCTGAAGACGCGGGGCATCCCGCTGGCGGACTGGCAACTGAATCGCAATTCGGCGTCCCCCCCGCCGCTCAGTTCGGCCATGCCGTCGGACGACGCGCGACAGCAAGAGATCACGCTGATTCCCTACGGCGCGACGACGCTGCGGATTGCTGCCTTTCCCTGGATCCGCTGGGAGGATTTGGATGCGACGCAAAATTATCCACCGGACCAACTTCGATTCGCCTCGGCGAGTTCCTCGCACTGCCACCCCGCCGACACCGTCCAGGCGGTGCGGATGCCTCACGAACCGATTTCGTCGGCCGACACCACCATCCGCCGTTGGACCAGTTGGCCGCAAGTTGGGCAGGACCAGTGGGTGGAGATTCGCTTGCAACGCCCCACCCGGATCGATGCCGTCAACGTGTACTTTTACGACGACGGACGAGGCGTCGCCCTGCCGCGACGCTGGCACGTGGAAGCGTTGACGCCGACCGGCTGGCAAGGCGTACGCACCGAGTCCGATCAACCAGCACCGATCCAAGCCGACCAGTTCTGCACCGTTCATCCGGTCGACACCCAGGCAACATCGCTGCGAATCGTGATGCAGCCCCGAAGCCCCCAGAAGGCCCTCGGCATCCTGTCGATCACCGTCGACGGCAAAGCGGTGGAACCATCCGATCGGGAGCACGGCGATGCCGATCAGGAGCGTCCGAACTTCGTCTTCTTTCTCACCGATGACATCAGCCCCGATGACCTCTCGGTCTATGGCAACCCGGTCATCCAGACACCGCACCTGGACCAAATCGCTTCCCAAGGCTTGGTCTTTGATAACGCTTATCTGACAATCAGTTCTTGTTCGCCCAGCCGGGCGAGCATCATCACCGGTCGCTACCCGCACAACACCGGAGCTCCCGAGTTGCATTCGGCGCTCCCGGCCGACCAGGTGACCTTCATCCAGAAGCTTCAACAGAGCGGCTACCACACGGTGATCTCCGGCAAGAATCACATGGCACCGCCGCGGCAACTGGGGTTTGACGTCTCCTCCGACAGCAAACCGTCCGGATGCGAAAAGTGGGTGCAACACTTGCGGGATCGTCCCAAGGATCGTCCCTTCTTCTGCTGGTTCGCTTCGCACGACGCCCACCGGCCGTTCACGCCGGACGAACACGCCCCGACTTACCAGCCGGGGCAAATTCAAGTCCCGCCGATGATGTACGACGGACCTGGAACCCGGCAGGAACTGGCTGATTATGCCCACGAAGTTAGTCGCACCGATCACTATGCCGGGGAACTGATGGCGGAACTGTCTCGTCAGGGGATCGCGGACAACACCTACTTCGTCTACTGCAGTGACAACGGCCGCCCCTTTCCACGCTGCAAGACGTACCTGTATGACAGCGGGATCAAAACACCGCTGATCATCTCCGGTCCCGGTGTCGCCACAGGCCGCACCGACACACTGGTCAGTTCGATTGATTTCTCGGCCACCTTCTTGGAATTGGCGAAGGTCGCCGCGCCGGTCTCGATCCAAGGCGTCAGTTTTGCAGACACGCTCGCCGATCCGCAGGCCGAACCGGCGCGCAACGTGGCGTTCGCCGAGCGTAACTGGCACGTGTACCAGAATCACCAACGAGCGGTGCGCACCGGCGACTGGCTGTACATCTGGAACGCCTGGCCGGAGCGTTACAGCATCGCCGGCGAAAGTTCCGCGTACCGCTTCCAAGCGGCGAAAGAATTGTGGGAAGCGGCCGAACGAGGCGAGCTGAGCGACGCACAAGCGTTGTTGACTCGCGTCCCGCAACCCGCCGAGATGCTGTTCAATGTCAAAGACGATCCGCACCAGCTGAACAACCTGGCAGGCCAACCTTCGCATCGTGACGTCTTGGTGCGGCTTGGTGGTTTGCTCGACCGCTGGAAATCGGAAACCGGTGACAGCGTGCCGGACAACCCGACACCGGATCGCCAATCCCTGCACGAGGGTGTTGAACGGCGGACCGAGCGGGGCGAGTTTCCGGGACAAGCGAACAAAGCCACGTCCATCAATGCGTCCGGCCCGGTCATGGTGCGGCCGATCGATCGGACAGCGAATTTGCCACAGCCAGCCGGCTCCGCGCCCTGAACGGCTGACGGTCCACCAGGCGTGTCAGCGGCGTCTTCGTCGCCACGCTCGCCAGAGGGCGACCTGTCGCAAATCCGAGCTGCTGCATCACTTGTCGGACAATGGAACCTTCACCTTGGCCAAGTAGATCGATGTCGTCGCGTGCGAGGCATCGGCTTCGTGCCCGGAGTAGTAGCTGACCCACAGGTGGTCGTCATGCCAGACCAGTCCTGCGTAGCTGGTGTCACCGCCCGAAGGCAACTCCAGGCATTCGGTCAACGTCGCCCGCGCCGTGTCCAACCAGCACAGCGACGTTCGGGCGCCTCCGTCGTACAAGCGGACCGCGGCGAGGACACGGCCATCGGGTATTTCAATCAGGTGGGGACCGCCGACTCGGACGCCGAGATCGCGCCAATTCCATTCGCGATACGGCGGCTTGGACGTCCCGAGGAGTGCCGAGTTCTCTGCGCCGTCGCGGCGCAACAAGCATTCCGCGGTGTCGTCTTTGCGAAACAGGATCGAAGATTCGTTCCCGAACGAATTCTTTCGCAAATCGGCGACCAACGGCTGAAACGATTTCCCGTCTTCGCTTTGATACAGACGCAAGGTTCCGCGGCTGTCCGCCGTCCCATACCCGATCCCGTAGGCGCGGGGACCGTGCCATGTCACGCGCCACAGCCAGACATCGGGATCACCGACCGGAAAGCCTTCGCTCCAATCGCGTCCGTCATCGGAAAACCAGGACAGCGACTGATGCCGGTGGGTTGCCGACGCGGGGAGCGCTGCGGCGCCGGACAGCATCAATTGGCCGTCGGGCGTCACGGTGATCTTCGCGTCGCGAAGATCGGCTCCGGGACGTTCGATCAGGGCGGCGGACTGCCAACTCTTTCCGTCGGCCGACTCGATCACGCGGATCCGGCCATGCGGCGAAACGTGCCCGTCCCCTTCGCGGAACACGCAGTACCAGCGGTCCTGAAACCGGATCAGATCGGTAAAAGCGTTGTGCGGGGCGCGGTCCCAGATTTTCCGCACGTCCACCAACGTCACTGCATCCTGTGCGGGAGGTTGGGCAAGCAGCGCCGTCGTGGGCAGCAACACTGAGAGCGCCAACAATGACAGCAATTTTTTTCTGATCGTTTCAAGCATCATCAAGAATCCGGCGGGGAAAGTCGTCCACATCAACGCAGCAGGATACCCCAATCCGATCCCCAACACCGGGGACAGCAAAACCGGGGACAGAGCACTGGGCTCTGCTGACCACACGTAGCTACGCTCGCCAGAGCGTGGCGTTCCGCGGGACGGGCAATTGGGGACAGAGCATCTTGGGGAAATCGGCGCGGGGATAGAGCACTCTTGGTCGGGCAATTGGGGAAATCGGCGCGGGGACAGAGCACTCTTGGTCGGAGCACTCTTGGTCGGTAACCAGGCTTTGTCTGAAAACGGAAGGATTTCCGCCGTCTGGCGACGGCAGCTACGGCGATAACCGGGCGATGCGGGAATTGGATGGGATTCGGTCGCAAACGGGGACCTCAAACGGGGACAGAGCACCATCGGTGGTCCGACGGGCGTCGTTTGGCGGTCGCCGATGGCGGTTCGGTTGCGCAGCTTGATCTTCCGTTTGCTAGACTAGCCCGTTCCGCTAGCTGGACAGCGCTACTTTGGGTGAGCCGCGTGGCGCTAGCCGCGGATTTTCTGGCCTCAACCGGCGGATAGCACCTTGCGGTTTATTTCACCGCAAATCACGGTGTTTTGATTGAAAGTGGCGTCGTCCAGCTAGCCCCCCGCCCGCCCCTGCCCCACGGCTGACGTGCCGTCGAGGAGAACTGTGTTGATGTCTTCAACGTCGCGTCCCATCCCAGCCTTTGGCTATTCACGACTTGTCCCGTTCCTGGTGGCACTGCTGCTCGGTTTCGCCCCCGGGATCGGCTACAGCCAGGACCAGGTCGAGTTCCTCAACGGGACCACCATTGAAGGAAAGGTTCAATCGATCCGCAAAACGGATCGGGAATTCGACTTTGAAACCACCGTTGGCGATCGAACGCTAAAACGAACCTATCCGTTTGCCAAGGTTCACGCTGTCATCCTGAAGGGAAAACGCTACGAGCTGACTCCCAAACAAGCCGGTGATTCCGCAGCTTCCCAAACGGCGGACCGTCGCAGCGAATCGGAAATCAAAGCCGTGATCGAGGCCGCCGGCGAAACTCCGCCGGAATGGTTTGAATCAACCGATTTGGATTATCCCAAATCGTTGGATTTGTCCTGGCCACTGCGACCGCCGACCAAGGAATGGGAAAGCCACAAAAACATGGGTCAGTACATCTGGTCGGTCATCAATGAGAATCCGGGACGCTGGCATTCCGGAATCAAACTGGTCCATCACGTTCTGTCACTGCACCAGGATGACCCGGTCCTGCTGCGACGCGACATGGAATCTCTTGGCAACTTGTACTTCACGCTGCTGCAGGATTACGCGCGAGCAGCGTTCTGGTTTCAAAAGGCGAAACCCGATCCGGGAAGTCGCGAGAGCATCCGGTTGGCCGAATGTTATTGGCGGCTCGGAAATCGGCCGATGGCGTTGAAGTTGACACGTGGAAGATCCCTGCCTTTGGCTGCAATCAAATTGCTGGGTGAGATGGGCGAACTCGATCGCGCCGTCCGGCTGGCCGAGGCGTTTGGCCGAACCTCACAAAGCAATCAAGCCCTGCTGCTGGCCGGAGACGCGCTGCGGCAAGCGGGTCGGGCCGAGGAGGCGATCACGATTTATCAACGTGTCGTCGACAACCAGGACTTCCGGAATAAGGAATACGAGAACCGGATGAAGTCGCGTGCGCGCGACAGCATCGAAGCGATCCGGTTGTTCGACCAGGTCGATCTGGCGACTCTTGCCGACGGCAAGTACACGGGCAACGCGATCGGCTACAACGGCAAGTTGGACGTCGCCGTTCAGGTCGGTGGCGGAAAAATTCGCTCGGTCCGCGTGACCTCCCACTCCGAGAAGCAGTTCTACGCGGCGCTCACCGACACGCCAAACCAGATCGTGCAGACACAAAGTCTGACGGAAGTTGACGCAACCAGCGGTGCGACGGTCACCTCCCAGGCGATCGTCAACGCCACGGCCAAAGCGGTTGCCGGAACGCCCGTTGAGTGAGCGAGGGAAAACGCAGATGCGGCGCACCAACAACCGGGGCCAAGCGTATTGGGCCCCTCAACACCGGACCGACTTCTGGGCCGAACCCCACCGGGCCTCACGGGGATGCTCATGAGACGCTTGGCGATTGGTGCGGCGATCGCGATGCTGGGAACGGCGGTCCTGCTGGCCGGCTGGACCGACCATCCGCTTTCTCGCGCGCTGTCTGACGGCTCCAGCTTGTTGACGGTGGCCGTCGGGGGTCTGCTGATCGCGGTGGCCGTGCTCGTGTTGCTGACGACTCTGGACCGAGGTCGGACCGGCGCGTTGTTACGTCTGGATTGCTTCTTGCCGTTTCTCAAACGCATCCGCGACGGCAGTTCGCCGTCGCACTCGGTGGCGGGTCGCATGCTGCGCCGCATCGTTCCCGCATCCTGGCAGTCCGACTGGGCCACCAAAAAGCGTGGGAGTTTCCGAAAACGGATGGGCCAGTTGGGCATCTCCTGGCGGGCGGCACCCGTCCGCCGACTGATTCAATCAATTTGCTTGCTGACTTTTTTGGTCTTGTTCTTCGTCGTGTGTTGGCCCTACTCGGCGCGTCCCGCACCGGTCGGCGAAATCTGGCCGGGCTGGAGTTTTGACGGCGTCGACCAGCAATCGGGCGAGTTCTTGTTTTCCGGTGGAGAGACGGGAAAATCGCCCATCGCGGCTCACCAGCAGCTGTTTGTTTTTGACGAAAGCGTGCCCGACCCCGCGTCCGGCGCGGCCGGCAGCTACGACGTCGTCGAGGTGACAACGGACCAGATTCGTTTGCGATCAACCGACGATTTAAGTGCCGCCTTGGACACGCTGCTTATTGGTGGAGGTCCGTGGACTTTGCGGCAGTCCGATCCGACCGCCTGGCCATCGCACTACGCGGACAATTTGCGGCGCAAGGAGATCATCCCGGCGGAATTGTTCTTGGCGATTGATCCGCTGGTCAGCCTCTCCACAGCGATCGCGTCGCGCAGCTATGTCTGGTCGCTGGTTGCGGCCGGCATCATCTTGCTGATCTGCGTGCTGATCCCGCGAGGTTTCTGCGGTTACCTGTGTCCCTTGGGAACCACCATCGATTTGTTTGACTGGGCCGTCGGCAGGCGGGTCACTCGTTTTCGCGTCGGCAACGACGGTTGGTGGGTCCACATCAAGTACTACCTGCTGGCGGGGACCTTGGTGTGCGCCGTCTTGGGCATTTTGGTTTCCGGCTTTGTTTCGGCGATCCCGGTGATCACGCGCGGCATGCTGTTCCTGGTGGATCCCCTGCAAAGTGGTTCGCTACGCGGTTGGCATTTGGTGCCGGCGATGAACCTTGGGCACCTGATTTCGATCACGCTGTTCATTGGCGTGCTGGCACTGGGTTTTTTGCGTCCGCGATTCTGGTGCAAGTACGTCTGCCCCAGCGGAGCCGTTTTCTCCTTGGGCAATCTATTCCGCGTGACGGAGCGGAAGGTCGAATCCAGCTGCATCCACTGCAACAAGTGCGTGGAAATCTGCCCGTTCGATGCCATCAAACCTGACTTCACGACTCGGACCACCGACTGCACCCTGTGTCAGTCTTGTGGCGGTGTCTGTCCAACTCATGCCATCAAATTCGTGGAACGGTGGAACTTGGTGGAGTTAAAAGCTCCGAACGATCCGCCAACGGGTGAGACCGCGTTGGGACGGCGTGGCTTCCTGTCGCTTGCCGGTGGCAGCGCTGCGGCAGTTGCCGGCGGGGTCGCCATGGCCGGAATGACCAAAACGTTTGGGGCAAATCTGAATGCTCCCGATGCCTTTCACCCCGTTCGACCTCCGGGAAGCGTCCCGGAGCAAGAATTCTTGCAAATGTGCATTCGCTGTGGCGAGTGCTTCAAAGCCTGTCCGAACAACGTCCTGCAACCGGAAGCCTTCCAACAGGGCCTGGAAGGACTTTGGACCCCAATGGTCAACGCCGATTGGGCGGGATGCGAATCCAGCTGCAATGCGTGCGGTCAAGTCTGTCCAACGGGCGCCATTCGTGCGTTGCCGCTGGAGGAAAAGAAAGTGGCACGCATGGGCTTGGCAATCGTCAATTCCGACACGTGCTTGCCATTGGCCGGTCGCGAGGATTGCGATCTCTGTGTGCAAGAATGCAACGCCGCCGGCTACCACGCGATTGAGTACATCAAGGTGCGTGCAGAAGTTGACGACGACGGCCAACCGATCGAAGGCACCGGGTTCCTGGCGCCGAACGTGATCGCCGATCAGTGCGTCGGCTGCGGATTGTGCCAGACACGATGCTACGGAATCAACGTGAAGGAAAAGCACTTGCTGCAGGAGTCCGCAATCATTGTCCAGGCGGGCGAAGGCAGGGAGGACCGCATGATGTCAGGATCCTACCGTCAGAAGCGAAAGCGCGAGCAGGCCGAGCGCCAGCAAACGTCCTCCGAACCCGCTGCGGACTCCTACTTTGTCCCGAATTCCGAACCGACGGAGGATCCGTTCGGCACCTTGCCGGATCCGTCGCAACCGGAACCGAACGCGGGCGTGCCCGACGACGATCCCTTCGGCATCCAGTCAGACGATCCGTTCTGAGCCGCCTGACGGTCCAGGCAACGAGGTGCCAATTCCGGCGTCGACTTGTCACTCGCCCGGATCTTCAAACTCCAACGTCCGCATCCGCCAGTCGAAATGCAGCGATGCCAGACGCGACAGGACGATGAATCCGACTGCCAGGGGAAACGACAGCGCCCGATCCACCCCCCAGGCGTCCATCAAGAACAACAACCAACTCCCGACGAAGGCACACGTCGCAAAAAACGGCGCCGAAGTGAACAGGCTGGGCACGCGGTTGCAGACCACGTCGCCGATCACGCCCCCAAAGGTTCCGGTGATCACACCGAACATTGCCGCGATGAAATGGGACGTCCCCACCTCCAATGCGATCGTCGCGCCGACGACGCTGTACAGCCCCAATCCCAGCGCGTCCGAAACCGTCAACGCTCTTTCGGCCCACCGGGGGATGCGGGGCACCAGAGAGAATGCCACCGCGATCGCGAACACGACCACGGGATAGTGTTCGTGCTGGATCCAAAACAACGGATGCCGATTAAGAAACAGGTCTCGAAGCGTCCCGCCGCCAAAAGCGACGATGAATCCGACGGAGAACACGCCGATGAAATCCATCTGGTGCTGTCGTGCCAGCAACATCCCGTAAATCCCGCTGGCCATCACGGCAATCCATTCGGCTAACTGATACATCAACGGGAACTCCGACGCAGCGATGGACGCCACGACGCGGGGAATCAATCTGACGAGCGGATACCACGGCATGTCCGAACCTTGTCGGGACGGCACGACGTCGGCATGATGAGGAAGGATCTTGCGATCGACAACCCGTTCCTCGTCCGGCAGCCGTGATCATGACCTACCGCTTCGTATTTCCCAGAACGTTGTTTCTCACCGTGTTACTTCTGACAACGTTGTTCCACGCGATGTTGCTGGTTGCGAACCCGTCGTCCGCCCAAGTGGCCTCGGATTCCACGGAACTGCACAGTGACTGGCAAGGAACACGCACCTGGGTCGGACCGGGCTTTTGGGCCAACCCGATGCCGCGCTGGCGGGTGGTCGATGGAGAATTGCGGGGTGTTTCCGGCCGCGGGCACACCGTCCATTCGCTGACGCACCAGATCGAGGCAACCTCCGGAGCGGTCGAGCAGTCGGTGCATGTCCGGTTGATCGAGCGGGGCGGCCGCCCCGGGTCGCGTTCGTGGGCCGGTTTCTCGATCGGAATCCGTGGCACTCTGGACGGCTATCAAAATGCACTGGTGCACCCTCAGACGTCGGTTGACGCCGGTATCCGAAGTGATGGCAAGCTAGTCCTGGCCGATCAACTGGGCGATGACTCCGTCTCTCTGAACGGTCCGGTCCGGCTAACGCTCTTCGTCTCTGCGGCCGGCCAAGCCGTTTTGAAGGCGTCCACGGAAGACCAATCCGAGTTTCAGGTTCGGGCCAACCTGCCGGCGGGATCCTGGGTGGGAAACATCGCCTTATCGGCCGGCACGAATGGACGCGGAAGCGAATCGACGTGGGGATTTCGTGACTGGCACGCCGGTGGGCCGGGATTGGCGGCGCACCCGGATCAAACGTTCGGCCCGATTCTGTGGTCTCAGTACACCTTGAGCGACGCGACGCTGCGGCTGACAGCACACTTTCCCCCGCTGGGAACCGCCGACAACTGGCGTGCTCGACTGCAACTCCAAAGCGACGACGGGCAGTGGGCGGACGCTCAAGAATCGGAGATCGACAAGCTGTCTCGAACGGCAACCTTTGAAATTGGCGCCTGGGATGCGACACGCTCGCGTCGCTACCGCATCGCCTATCGCTGGCGAGGCCAGGACAGCCACTGGCAGGGAGAAATCCGAAGCGACCCCCGCGACCAGCCCCAATTCCGCGTCGCCGTGTTCTCCTGTGACCATGGAGAACTGTTTCCCAATCGCCGCATCGTTGACAACGTGCTGCATCAAAACCCGGACCTCGTGTTCTTTGCGGGCGACCAGATCTACGAAGGCTACGGCGGATTTGGCGCTGCTCGGTCAGCCGGCACCGAAGAGGCCATGTTGGATTACTTGCGTAAGTATTGGCAATTCGGTTGGTCCTGGAGAGACGTCTTGAAGGACCGACCCAGCATCATCATTCCCGATGACCATGACGTCTTTCAGGGAAACCTGTGGGGGCAAGGCGGACGGGCCGTGCCCGGCGGTGGAACGGACGGCGCGGCCTTTGCCAAAGGCGGCTACATCATGCCGGTTCCCTGGGTCAACGCGGTCCAGCGGACACAGGTTTCCCACCTGCCCAAGCCGGTCGATCCAGAACCCTGCCCCAGCGGAATCGATGTGTACTTCACGACCATGCGGTACGGAGGAGCAAGCATCGCCATTCTGGAAGACCGAAAATTCAAAACCGGTCCCGGGTCGGTTTTTCAAGGCAGGCGTCGTGGGTCCGATCCAAGCCGCTATGACCTTCCGGGGCTGGAACTACTTGGAGATCGCCAGGAAGCATTTCTGAAACGTTGGGCGCAGCAGTCCTCGGCAGAATATTTTCGCATCGTCTGTTCCCAGACCATCTTCGCCAAAGCATCGACGCACTCCGGACAGAAACTCCGGCGAAGCCAGCTTGATTTTGACAGCGGCGGATGGCCACAGTCGGCGCGGGACCGCGCCTTGCAGTGCTTGCAACCGGCGGGAGCCGTCATGCTTCACGGAGACCAGCATTTCGGAATGCTTCTGCAACACGGGGTCGATCAGTGGGAAGACTCGGCGGTCGCCTTCATGGTTCCCGGGACTTCCAACGGGTTCCCCCGAGCCTGGTGGCCCGAGGCACCGGGTCAACCGGTTCCGCCCCGAGATTCCGAATCGGATGATGCCACCGAACGGTCTGCCAACGCGCGGTCTGCCAGCGCGCGGTCTTCCAGCGCGTTGGCGGACACCGAGGCAAAGCGATGGACGGGCCGGTTCTTCGATGACCTTGGTAATCGGATCACCGTGTTTGCGGCCGGCAACCCGGACCGTGGCAGCAATGAATTGAAACCATCCGAGGAGCGTTCGGTCGAAGCGATCGAACACCGCAAAGGAAGTGGCCACGGCCTTGTTACCTTCGACCGCCCGTCGAATACCGTCAGATTCGAACTGTATCGATTGCTGTTCGACGCCGAGTCTCCCCAGCCCGACGATCAGTTCCCGGGCTTTCCCGTAACGCTTGACCTGCCCGCACCGCCGGAGTCGGACCAATAACATGCCGTCCCTAAGCGCATTCGACATCTTCAAAATCGGCATCGGCCCGTCCAGTTCCCACACCATGGGTCCGTGGCAAGCGGCGCGGCGGTTTCTAGACGAACGAACATCGGCGGAGCTGGCTCGTGTGAACCGTCTGGTCGTCGATCTGTATGGCTCGCTGGCCAAGACGGGCAAAGGTCACGGGACGGACCTGGCCGTCCAAATGGGTCTCCTTGGTGCCGACCCGCGAACCGTGGAAGTGGATTCGATTCCAACCGAACTGGAATCGATCAAGGCGTCCGGCCGAATCACGGCCAACGGCGTCCGCCAGATCGCCTTCGACCCCCAACAAGACATCGTGTTTCATCGAGAGATCCAGTTGCCGGGGCACCCCAACGGTCTGCGGTTCACGGCGATATTGGACGACGGATCCACGATTCAGTCCGTGTATTATTCGATCGGCGGGGGTTTCATCGTTCGCGAAGGCGAAGCCGAACCGACCACCGCAAAGGCGTTTCCTTTTCCGATCGAGTGCGCGTCGGACCTGCTGACACATTGCCGGGAAAACAACTGCAGCATCGCCGAGATCGTGATGCGCAACGAACTTGTCCTTCGGGACGCAACGCAGATCCACACCGAGATTGATGCGATCCGCGACGCGATGCTGTCGAGCGTGCACCGGGGCTGTCGCACCGCGGGAACCCTGCCGGGCGGGCTGAATGTCAAACGTCGGGCTTTCGGGGTGGCGTCCAGCTTGCTGGGACACGATTGTCCGGAAGGTGCGACGCAATGGCTGGATGCGATTCGTCAGCAACCGCGAGACTTCCAGAGGGTTCTGGACTGGGTCAGTTGCTTTGCACTGGCGGTCAACGAAGAGAATGCGGCTTTCGGACGTGTGGTGACCGCGCCGACCAATGGAGCGGCCGGGGTCATTCCGGCGGTGTTGATGTATCACCTTTGCTTCAATGATCCACCACCGGAAGCATCGCGACGGTTTCTGTTGACGGCTGCCGAAATCGGTTGCATCTTCAAAAAAGGCGCCACCATCTCGGCGGCAATGGGTGGCTGCCAGGCGGAGATCGGTGTCTCCTCGGCGATGGCCGCAGCGGCGCTGACCGAAGGGCTCGGTGGGACGCCTCCGCAAGCAGCGATGGCCGCCGAAATCGCGATGGAGCATCACTTGGGGATGACGTGCGATCCGATCGGCGGGCTGGTTCAGATCCCCTGCATCGAGCGTAACGCATTTGGTGCCATCAAGGCGATCACGGCGGCACACCTGTCGCTGTTGACCAATCCCGTCGAAGCCCGGGTGTCACTCGATGACGTCGTTCGCACGATGTGGGAGACCGCTCAAGACATGAACGCCAAATACAAGGAAACGTCCGAAGGTGGCCTGGCGTTGCGAATCGCCGTCAACCTCAGTGAATGCTGACATCCGATGCCGGATTGAACGGGGGCCGTCGTTCAGGTCCGGGACGTGATGGCACGACCGAGTGCTCAGTGAACCTGCGAAAGATCAGGGCCCGTCGGGGAGCTTGGCCAGCCAGCTGGACTTCAACGATTTCATGCCGCGATAGATCAATGCGGCCACCGCACCCTTGGGCCGATTCATTCGGCGGGCGATCTCTGCCAGCGGCAGCGATTCCAGGTGATGCAATTCAATGGCTTCACGCTGTCCCTCAGGCAGTTCCGCGATCGCTTCCAACAGCAAATGTGTCATCTCATTGCGGGCCGCGGTCTCGGAGGGACTGGTCTGCTCGGCCGCCAGGCAAGCTTCCAGACGCAGCGTCGATCGACCGATCGACTCCTGGATTGACCATTCCCGACTCAATCGACGTTTTTGCGTCCGCAGCTTGCGCAGTTCATCCAGCAGATTGTTCATGAACACACGCCGCAGCCAGGGGAGACGAGCGGCGGACACGTCGGGCACCGTTTGACGCGTTTGGTAGGCCTCCAACATCGTCGTCTGGACGATGCCGGAAAGATCGATCTTGGCAATTAATTCGGGATCCAGCTGGGCCCTGCCCAACAGGTGCAGGTAATCGCGGTGCTGCTCCGGCCAGGGAGCGCGTTCCGGAATCGAATTGTCCTTCATAGTCGCTGCTCGCCGGCGTGAAGGTTGGCGGAGGAGCCCTGCACAGTGCGTTGCACAGTGCCCTGAGCCCGGAAAGGTGCCCTGCACAGTGCCTGAAACAGCAGAGCCCTGACGGGGAGGAGGATTGCGCTGGAAATCTTAAAAAACGAGCATCGAATTCGAATCGAACCTCCCCCGTTCCAAACACGGCGTCGGATTCGATGAGGGCGCCCTGGCAACGGATGCTGCGATGACCCGGCGGAGATCTTTCACGTTTTTTCTTGATGGACCGTCATCCCCCCGGGTACAAAGACGCTACTCCTCTGCGACTCATAGCCCGCGCGCCGAGCGCCCTCATCGCACCCTCGCCCCGGAATTCCTTGATGAACCTTCGCCATCTCGCGATCGCCCTGATCGCCCTTGTCACGTTCACGACCGACGCGTCAGCCGCCGAACAATGGTACGGGACCGCCGACGGGTGGGGCCTGATGGTGGACCCCGATGGCGACTGCAGTTTCACCGTCGCGGCGGACCGAGTGGAAATCGGTGTCCCGAAGACCGCTCACGGGATGAGCATCGAATTGAAAAAAATGAATGCACCTCGGGTGGTGCAATCGGTCACCGGCAGCTTTGACATGCAGGTACAAGTCGGTGGAAAATTCGATCCCCGGGAACCGACCGTGAAGACGCGGACAGCCTACTCCGGCGGCGGGCTGGTGCTGATGCAAGACGACCGCAACTACGTCCGATTGGAACGAGCCGCACTGCGTCGGGGAGAGCGAGTTAGCCACTACGTCAATTTTGAATTGCGCCGCGACGGGCGTCTGCTCCGCTTCGGTGCGCCCGCCGACTTTTCGCTGGGAGCCGACGACCAATTGGACTTGAAGGTCCAGGTCCGAGGCAAAGCCGTGCAAGGTTTTGCCCGCAAGAACGGTGGGGCCTGGAAAGACCTGGGTGTGAAGGAGTTTGCCGCTGTCAAACCGCTGACCGCAGGCATCGCGGCCATCAACGCGACCGATGTTCCATTCAATCCCGTCTTCGAATCGTTTCGGTTGACCAAAGTGGCCGAGGACAGGTTGGAACTGCCCGGCAGCACACCACCCGCCGAACCGGGCGACCTCGAGAAATCCGACGAAACGCCTCCTTTGCAGATCGCTGTGATCCACGGCGCCGACGCCAACGCGGCCCCTCAGTTCCAAAAGTTCTTGCAGCAGAACGAAATGAAACCTCGGTTGGTCGACGTGAAGGGGCTGCAGGCCGACAAATTGGCCGGCGTGGATTTGATCCTGGTCACGTCCGACACCGCGGGAGCATGGGACAACGGCGACGCTGCCAACCTGATTCGCCAGACGGGGCGTCCTGTGATGGGTCTGGGCGAAGGCGGCTACCAACTGCTTGGCAAACTGGGTTTGGCCATCGGTGCCCCGCGCGGATGGCACGGGACGCTGACGTCCGCGCGACCGGTCCCCGGGATCAAGCTGTGGGACGACCTCGGCCCCGCCAAGGACGGTGGATCCCACCAGCTGTATGAGCAGTCGGCTCACGTCGGAATTCACCTTCCCGATCCGGTCGAAGGCGTTCAACCGATCGGACGTGAGCCCGACAACGCGACTCACTACGTCATTCTGTCCCAGGAACCGCACTTTCTGCTGTGGGGATTCACCGGAACGCCGGAGCAAATGACCAAGGTAGGCGGCGATGTGTTCGTGCGAAGCTGCGCCCACGTCGTCGCGATGGACCGTCCAGCCGAAGTCGAGTTGCCGGACTCCACGCCAAAGTCGCCAGCGATGCAACACATGGCCAAGACGCTGCAACTGGGCCGTCAGGTCATGGGACTGAAGCAAATGAAAGCTCAGGAGCGGAAGGAGTTCGTCGATGCGGTCGTCGAATTGCTCAAGTCGCGTCCTGAACAGGTTCCGGTGTCAATCGACAGTCGTTTGGCTTACCAGTTGGGGCGTACACTGGAATCGTTGGACGACCGGGACTTTGCGGTGGCGACCTACAATCGCATGGCCGATGCTTTCAGCGATGCCTCGGGTGAAAACGCGGAACGGCTTGCCAACAGCCTTCGTGGCGCGGCCCGCCGTGCCGATCTGCCGGGCAACTCCATGGACCTGGCCGGCAAAACCCTGGACGACCAATCCTTCGATTGGCAGTCCTATCGCGGCAAAGTCGTGTTGGTCGATTTCTGGGCTTCGTGGTGCGCCCCCTGCCGCCGGGAGATTCCCAATGTGCTTGCTCAGTACGAGAAATACCACGAACACGGATTCGACGTCGTCGGGATTTGTCTGGATACTGACCGCGAGAAAGCGACCTCCTACGTCGACGATTCCGAGATTCCGTGGCCCAGTTTGTTTGCAGAGAAAGCCGGATGGGAGCATCCCATGGCGATCAAGTACGGAATCTCCGCCATCCCGACCGCGATCCTGGTAAACCGCGAAGGCAAGGTTGTTTCGTTGAAGGCCCGCGGGGAGGAACTGCAAGAACTCTTGGCTGGCCTGATCGATTTGCCCGAAGCCGAGAGTTCCGCGGAAGACTCCACGAAGGCGAAATCGGATTCCCCTGATTCCGAGGGCGGCAAGGACTCCGAGCAAGACGAGGGGCACTCCGCCGACACCCCCTCGCAGTCGGAAACGGAAGAAGAAAGCGAAGAAGCTGCGGTGGCCACGGAAGCCGATTCGTGAACCGAGTCGCATCCGTGTTGTCGAGCGGCTTGATGCGTCTCTCCAAGGACCATTCGCTACGTGCCGATCAGCGTAACCCGCGTGTGTTCATTGTTGTCAGCGGTTGATTTCGCCGATTTGATGCGGTGGGCCTTTCAATTCGCAGTCCTGATCGGCGTTGCCCTGGCGATCGCCGTGGTGTTCCGTTTGCACGAATGGTGGATGCATTTCTTTCAGCAGCAGCTTGCCCCAAGGTTGCTCATCTGGATCGAACGGGCCGGCAGTGACCGCAGGCGTGACCCATCATCCGCTGAGGCTGCACCGACGGGCCGAATCAAATTGCGGCGACAACTGCGCCGCTACTTCCTAGCCGGTCTGATCGGCCTGATGATCGGCGGCTCGTTGGGGCTGGCCGCTTGCTTGGCATCAAGCGAACTATGGGCCAGACTGTTCTCCGACCCCTCCCCGAGGACGGGAGACCCGATCGATCACTGGGCTAGCGGAATCACGCAGGCAATCGGATTTGTCCTGGTGACAGGCATTCTGGCGTTGACGGGCCTGCAGTGTGGGCTTCACGTTGCTTCTCGCATGCGATGCGACCGCTAAACCCCGAACGCTATCGGCATTGCGGCCGAAATCTGGCGGCGAGGTGCGAACGTGTATTCGAATCCGAATGCGCGGCACGGGCAATGCGTGGTGCTCGTGTTCTAGAATCGAAGATCACAGGCGCGTCACTCACCCGACGTCGCTGGCAATCGGTTCGTGACGTTCAACCGTTCCCCGTCAAACCGAAACGCGCTCACCAGCTTTTGAATCCAGACCATGATGGCCGAATCACACCACGACCACCCGCATGATCACACACACGATCACGCACACGATTCCGGGGGGCATGTCCACGGGCTAACCCGAGGCGGGGAACTGGCCGGTGTCAGCGATTCCCGTTTGCTGTGGGCCGTTGCTCTGAACCAGCTGCTGACCGTGGGACAGGTCATTGCCGGGATCTTTTCCGGAAGCGTCGCCCTGCTTTCCGACGCGGCACACAATTTCAATGACGCCAATGCGCTGCTAATTGCCTACATTGCCCGTCGCATTTCCCGCCGGGATGCCAACCAGCGGTACACCTTCGGATACCGCCGCGCCGAATTGATCGGTGCAACGATCAACCTGACATCCCTGGGTCTGATCGGGATGTTTCTGATTTACGAAGGGATTCGTCATTTCATCGAGCCCCAAGAAATCGTCGGCTGGTTGATGGCATCCGCTGCGGGTTTGGCATTGATCATTGATGTCGGTACCGCAGTCCTGCTGTGGTCGATGAGCCAAGGATCGATCAACGTCCGAGCCGCGTTTGTGCATAATCTGGTCGATGCGCTCGGATCCTTGGCGGTGCTGCTAGGCGCCGCGGCGGTCATCTGGTGGGATTGGACCTGGATCGATCCGTTGCTGACACTGATCATTGCGGGTTATGTCTTGTGGCAGGTTGCCACGATGCTGCCCCAGGCGGCCCGAATCCTGATGGAAGGTGCGCCCCACGACTTTGATTTCGACGCCATGGTATCCGCTGTTCAAGCCGTCCCGGCCGTCGAAGGGGCGCACCACTTTCACCTGTGGGAATTGGACGAGCAGCGGACCGCTTTGGAGGCGCACGTGGTGATCGCCAAGAGCAATGCCAGAGATCTGGAAGCGATCAAACAAACACTGAAGGAACTTCTTCAGCATGAATTTGGAATTGAGCATTCGACGCTGGAATTCGAATTCTCCGATCATGATTGCCCCGACAACCATGATTGTTATTAGCTGGCCAGCGCCCCTTTTAATCAATCACAGCGTGATTTGCAGTGCAATGAGAGCGGCAAGGGGTTAGCCGCCGGTCGGCGCGAGAAAACCCGCGGCTGACGAAAAAGGCGATCACCAGAGACTGATGACTGGTCGCTGGCAGACCAAGCCGCTGCGCAATCGGTCAGGACCTGCTGCCGTAAACGAGGTCGGCTGAACGTTCATCCGCGATACCGAGTCGATGTTGCCATGAATCCCGTACGGATTCATTTTCTCACATTGGATCGCCACAGCCATGGCGATGGCAGCCATCGTTGCCGGCCGGCAGCAGCTTTAAATCGCGCCGTCTCAGCATTTGTCTAGCGAACGGTCCATCAATTGCGTTGCGAAAAAGCCCTGTGCGTCGGCGATTTCGCGGCGCCCACAATTTCCTACTTGAAACTTCAAGGGCAATGCAATGAAACGTTTTTCAATGGCGCTCATGCTCGTGACTGCAACGTTTGCCGTTCTGGGATGCGAACGCGATGTGATGGAAGCAGAGACTCCGAGCGGAGCGGAAGTCGAAGTCGAAGAGAACATGGCAACGGGCGAGTACGACGTGGAAGTCGATGATTGAGCCCCGGCTGCCAAGTCGTAAAACGCCGAACGTCGCGCCGGGGCGGATTGCACATCCGCTGCCGGTGAATGACGGCGTTTTCATTAGACCGAATCTCGACGTGTGATCAGTTGCGCACGGTTGCCGTTGTACACGGTCGTCTCTGCCCCGCAGCACCAGATAAACCCATGATCATTTTTGGTTTAAGCACGAAAGAGAAACGCAAGCCGGCAGGACAATTCGATTGTCCAGCTTGCAACCGACGTGCGTCGTACGCCAAGCTGGTTCATGCGCGTCGGTTCACGCTGTTCTTTATTCCCATCTTGCCTCTCGGCAGCAACGATACCGGACGGGCGATCTGTCAAAACTGCGGCAGTGAGTTCTCCCGAGGGATGATCCAAACGACAACCTGAACGGTCTGCCTTCTTTCACACCAAGAAGCGTGACAGCCAGCGCGGATACGAGCAGCACTCCGCCGAAGTCGGCAGAGTGATCTGGTGGTACGCGAAAAGGTGTTCGGCAAAGTTTCTAAATCGTTGTTCGGTCAAAACGCTCGGAGCCTCCAGCGAGAACGTCCAAGCGTTTTTCTCTCCGACCCGAACGACGGTCCATTCCAATTGCACACTTTCCGGTGCGGTCGACGATTGCTTCTCCACCCACCCCTGCGTCGTCCAACAATAGTGTCTCAGGCGGCGTTCCTTCGTGACGGCAATCCAATCGGCCCGAATCGACGACCGGAACCTCTGTCGATCCGTCTCGTCGATCTCCGCGGTGAGCTTCCCCCATTGTTCGACAGGACCACCTGCCACGGATCCCAAAGCCACTGAAGGTGGACAAACTCGGATCAAGAACTTTGTTTCCAGTGGCCATCCTTGATCGCCTCGCAGTTTCACGCTGGATGCTTCCGACCGCAGGGGTGCATAAAGATCGGTGCGCACAGTCACGGGAGCCTCCCACGACCGAAATGGTTCGATCGGGTTCGGCAGGAACCATCGCAATTCGAATGTCTGAGCGACCATGCCAGAACGGCCAGCAGTTTTCGTACCGCAGTGCGACCCAGGAAAGCGCCGCCACCGGCATCATTGATCGCTGCCCGGCGTCCCCTCCGACGCCCGCGCCCGCACTGCTCCGCTGGGGGCGGATGATCTTGCCATGACGGCCAAGATTCACTAGTTACCAACGATGGGGACCCGACTCGGAAAAAACCATGATGGACCAGCGAAACCAATTGTGCTGTGCGGACGTTGAGCAGCGAGTTGCCGCGGCGGAGGCACTCAGCACGATGGGAGAATCAGCCGGTGAGGCAGCCGTAGAACTTGTGACGGCCTGTGGCGATGAAGAGCCGCGGGTCCGCGAGTACGCCGTCGTGTCCCTGGAGTCGCTGGGCGTTCCGCCGCCCGAAACGCTCGACGCCCTGACGGACCGGATCAAAGACGACTCGCCGCTGGTGGCTTATTGGGCGGTCACGCTGCTGGGTCGCTCCGGCCCGGCGGGAAAACCCCGTCAAAACGAAATCGCCGCGGTACTCGATTCGGACGCGGATCTGAGCGTCCGGGAACGTGCGGCGTGGGCTCTGGAAAAAGTGGGTGCAGACTCGGACGCCGCCATCGATGCTCTGCAACGTGCGGCGCAGTCTCCCCAGCCCAGGCTTTCCCGCCTGGCCAAAGCGGGCTTGACGCGGTCTCCCGCCTGACGCCCCAAGAAGACCTGACGCCCCGCGGGGATCAGGGCCAGCAATCGCAAGTTGCTTCGACAGGCATGGAGGCCTGGCATGGCACGCAGAAAATCACGACTGAAGGCCTACATTCTGGCCCTTTTGACCGGGGTCTCCGGAGGCGGCCTGGGCGGCTACTTGAATCCGGATTGGCCGGTCATCGGACCGATCGTCAAAAGCATCCAGACCCAACTCGGCAGCGCCGCTACGGACACGGCGGCTGCTCAGCCGGGCGATATCCAGAGGACGAGCCGACCGACGGCCGGCCCTCAACGAACTCCGGGCGGCGGCGTCCAACTGGCGTCCGCACGGCGCCCGCCGGGCAGCATCCTGATCGCCAGTTTCAACATCCAGGTGTTCGGAGAGAGCAAGCTTTCCAAACCCGGTGTCGTCGACGTCTTGGCGCAAACCGTCCGCCAATTCGACTTGGTTGCGATTCAAGAGGTGCGTGCCCAAGCGGACGACATCTTGCCTCGATTTCTGTCGGCAATAAACGCCGATGGAAGTCAGTACAGTTTTCTGATCGGGCCGCGACTTGGCCGAACGGTCAGCACCGAGCAATACGCGTTTATCTACGACACGACACGCATCGAATACGATCCGTCATCGGTCGGAACGATGATGGATCCTTCAGACCTGCTCCATCGTGAACCGTTCGTGACCCGATTTCGCGCTCGCACCAATCCGCCCCAAGCCGGATTCACCTTCTGGTTGGTCAATATTCACACCGATCCGGACGAAGTGTCGGAGGAAGTCGATTCGTTGGCCGAAGTCTTCCAAGTCATGCAGACCGCCCGCACCGACGAAGACGACGTGATCTTGCTGGGCGATCTGAATGCCGACCAGACACAATTGGGACGACTGGGTCAGGTCCCGGGAATCACCTGGACGGTTCGCGACACCATGACCAATACGCGAAAAACCAAAGCCTACGACAACCTCTTGTTCAGCGCCTATGCGACCCGTGAATACACCGGGCGTTGGGGAGTCTTTGATCTGGAGCAGGCGTTCGGAATCTCGCGCGACGACGCCCTGAAAGTATCTGACCACTTGCCGGTGTGGGCCGAGTTTCGATCGCAGGAGGTGGGATCCCAACCACAATTGGCCGACCGGCCCAACGCGGCGACGCGGTGAGGGGGGATACCCGCCGCACCGTCCTGTGAAGGTTTTCGGTCGGCATCCTGCATCGTACCGATCCGTCCGAGCGGCGATCCTGCGGGCAGATTCCACCAAAGCGAAGTGAATTCCGTTGCACGGGCACCCCGCGGCGCTAGAATCCATATAATCGCCGTTGCGTCATTCGCAGCGAATTGCTCGAACAGCGCTCCGGCTTTTTTCCATCGGCACCGTTGGCCTTCACTGATGCACCCTGCCCGACCGGCGCCTGCCGATTGTCTTGATCCTATCTTCAAGCATCACGCGCGCAAGGTGCTGATTCTCCGCCAACGCCGGCGAAACGACGGCACCCGAGTCGGCCGTTCCTAGCAATCTCTCCGGGGCCACTCCGCTGTGCCCCGGCTTCAACGCCTGGCGATCGAAGCTTGTGATCGAATCGCCCTGAGCATGGTCTTGGCCGAAACGCTTTCGCGCGTCGCAAAGACCTGAGGACCCAAAGTCCTTTGCCAACATCCATGTTTGGCGAAGCCCCGTCGGCTTGTTTCCGAGCCGATTGGAGCGGTTGATGGCTGTGTCGAAAGCAATCGTTCTTTCGGCAAGCCCACACAGGTCGGCCTGACTCAGGAGGCAGCCATGACCTTTCCGATGCCGCTGGCGTGGGTTCCCACAACAGCTCAAATCACAGTCGCAGTGGTACTGCTGGGAATCCTGGCGGTCTTGATCGCGGTGTTCGCGCGGTGGGGATCTTATTGGATTCAAGCCTACATGTCCGGCGCCGACGTCAGCATGGCCAGTTTGATCGCGATGAGTTTTCTGAAGATCGAACACCGGCTGATTGTGACCGCCAAGGTCATGGCTCGCCAAGCCGGTCTGGACATTGATCGCAAAGGCGGGATCAGCACGGCGCGTCTGCAGGCGCACCAGCTTGCCGGCGGGGACGTCATGAACGTGATGAAAGCGATCATCGCCGCTCACCGCGCGGGGATCGACTTGAATTTCGATCGCGCCGCGGCGATCGATCTGGCCGGACGCGATGTGCTGCTCGCCGTGCAAACGAGCGTCTCGCCACGAGTCATCCGCTGCCCCATGGAAGGCCATGAGGGAACGGGAAACCGGACCGCGGGGACACTCAGCGCGGTCGCCAAAAACGGCGTCGAGTTGCTGGTCAGCGCTCGCGTCACCGTCCGCACCAATCTGGAACAGCTGATCGGTGGTGCGACCGAAGAAACGATCATCGCGCGGGTCGGCCAGGGCATTGTGACGTCAATCGGCTCGGCCGATTCGCACATGGATGTGCTTGAAATGCCTTCGCTGATTTCTAAAGGCGCCATGGCCCACGGGCTGGATGTCAACACGGCCTACGAAATCGTCTCCATCGACATTGCCGACATTGACGTCGGCGAAAACATTGGCGCGAGATTGCAAAAGGACCAGGCCGACGCGGACGTCCGGGTCGCCCGCGCTGCTGCTGAAGTCCGCCGCGCCGAAGCGGTCGCCAGAAAACAGCAAATGAAAGCTCGCGTCGCTCTGCGGCGGGCCGAATTGGTCATCGCCGAGTCGGAAGTACCGAAGGGACTGGCCGCCGCGTTTCGCGCCGGACAGATCCGTGTCAAACGAATCGCCCCACCCAGGGTTCGCTCACGACGACTCGGAGACGGCGGAGGCGATCATCGCCCGTCCGATCCATCCTCAAGCCCACTTGGGGACCGATCGATGCCAGCCCGAATCAAACCACGTTCCCAAGAAGACTCCTGAAACAAATGGAGACCATGCGATGAATACCGCATCCAGTCCGACCCCGCCTGCGTCGCCCGCATCGCAGGCTCCCACGCCAGCCTACGTGCTGCTGGCCGACAAACAGCGCGTGGCGCCGAAACTGAGAGTTGATGAAGCGCGAGCAGCGATCAAGGTGATCTACGGCTTCTCCGACAAACCAACCTACGACTTGTTCTCTGAAAACTCCCCCACACCGTGTTGCCCCTACCCGCTGGTCAAAGGCTACCTGAGAACGGAACTGAACGCCCTACCGGAAACGCTGTTGCTGATCGCGATCGACCCGCCCGCCCCGGCTGGGGCGGATCTGGACGCGGCGACCTACCAAAGCGTGCTGAAAGCCCAAGAAACCCGATCCGACACCGTGGCGATCGACTACCGATTGAAATGGGACCCCGATTGCCAAGCCTACCGGGTTGAGAAAGACACCCTCGACTCAGACACCAACGCCCTGGCCGCTGCCCCTTTGGACGCGGCACCCACTTCTCGCCCAACCACTCCGGAGTGAGTTCGATGGCATTTGGAAATCGAGTCCCCGAATCAGCTTCAACTGGACAAGCCGACGAGGGCAGCCGGTTGATTCCTGCCGCCGATCCAGGCCGACCGCGTTTTTGTTTTGCCCCGCCGGCTCGCTTTTTCTGATCCCAGGAAAGCTGCGAAACCGATGAAACTGAGGGGAGATCGACCGCCGGACACCTAAATCAATGGGCGGCAGGCGTCCGCCCGTTACAAACGGTCCCCCGAACATCGGAGGCAAATATTCCGTGCATTTGGCCTTGGCCCCCAGCTAGGGCGCGTGTAGAGTCCTGTTGAATCGCAAACCAATTCGACGGTTTGCGAACTTTGACGATCGGATGTTAACGAGAGACGAAGCCGTACCGCGGCAAGCGTAGTCCGATCAGCGAGATGATTTGTTGAGCGAGGTTCTCAACTTTCTCGTCCGGCGAATGACGTTTTTCGCCTTCTGCTGCCAACTATCGGTCCTGTCGATCGCTCTGGAAAGCCGCTCGCGTCGTGAAAGCGACACAACCAATTCCGTGACCTTCTTGTTAGTCCGGAATCTTTGTGAAGCGGCGTCTGCTGTTACCAGAGTTGACCGAAAACGCTTTGCAGCGAACACACACACATCCCCTATTGTCCCGCGCGCACCGAGTGTTGAAGCACGCTTCGACACTGGTTGCCGCGACAGCGACTGATTCGGTCGTTGTCCGTCCGACGACCGGTCTCCATTGATGCGGATATTGATCTGCATTCCGGGAACCAACCGCGATCGGACACGGGGCAACTCTCAAACATCCGAGAACACTTTTGAAAACTTTTGAATCCATGGACCTGTTCGAGCCGCTCAAACGCGCCCTGGCCGAACAGAATTACGAACAACCGACCCCCATCCAAGCTCAAACCATTCCGCCGGCCATCGAAGGACAAGACATCCTGGGATGTGCCCAAACCGGTACCGGAAAAACCGCCGCCTTCGCCCTTCCCATCCTGGACTACCTGGGACAAGAAAAGCCGCGGGCGATGCCCAATCGCCCAATCGCGCTTGTGCTCGCTCCAACCCGCGAATTGGCGATCCAGATTGGCGACAGCTTTCGTGTCTACGGCAAGCATGTCCGTTTTCGTCAAGCCCTCGTCTACGGTGGCGTCGGTCAGGGCGCCCAAGTCAAAGCCCTGCGTGCCGGTGTGGACGTGTTGATCGCGACACCCGGACGGCTGATCGATCTGATGGATCAGGGGCACGTTGACCTCAGCAACGTCGAAATCTTCACGCTGGACGAGGCCGACCGCATGCTGGACATGGGGTTTCTGCCCGCACTGAAAAAGATCATCGCCGCGTTGCCTGAAGAACGCCAGTCGTTGTTCTTCTCAGCCACACTGGCACCCAAGATCCGTGAACTCGCTTCGCAATTGCTGTTCAACCCCGTGTCGGTGAATGTCACGCCCAAACATCCAAGCGTCAAGCAAATCGATCAATCGATCCACGTCGTCGATCGAACCGAAAAGCTGCCCAAGCTTTGCAATGTCCTGGGCGGCAAAGATGTCGATCGCGCGATCGTGTTCACCCGGACCAAACGCGGCGCCAATGCACTGTCCAAAAAGCTGGAGAAGGCCGGAATTCGATCCGCCGCGATTCACGGCAACAAAACCCAAAACGCCCGGCAAAACGCTCTGAAAGCGTTTCGCCAAAGTCGCGTTACCGTGCTGGTCGCCACCGACGTGGCCGCCCGCGGGATCGACGTCGACGGTGTCACACACGTCATCAACTTTGACATGCCGGTCGAACCGGAAAGCTATGTGCACCGCATCGGCCGCACCGGTCGCGCCGGAGCCGACGGAATCGCGATTTCGTTTTGCACGTCGGACGAACGCGAACACCTGCATGCGATCGAAAAATTGATCGGACAACGACTTCCCGTGGACAATCCCGATGCTTGGCAAACCAGCGCGAGTACCAGCAACGGCGGCCGTCGCCCGTCGGGCCGCGGTGGAGCGTCCAAAGGCCGGCGGTCCGGTGGACGCAAGTCGTCCACCCGATCTTTCGGCGGTCGCGGAAAATCACGGGGGCGTTCCGGCGGCAAACGATCGCCCGCCTTGGCATCCTGAACGCGCTCCGGGGTTCGTCCCAGCGATTAACATGGAGTTCCGAGTCATCGCCAGGAATTCCGAAAGCACAACCAACATCACTGCGTCGCTCGATACGTTCAGCGACCGGTGCAATCACGACCACTGTGTCGATTTGACCGCGTGAACGTTTCACCCGAATCAAGTGGACACAACTATTTTGAAGAGTTTTGGATTAGAGAAATGGAACAGGGAACAATCAAACGCATCACCGACAAGGGGTTCGGATTCATCGCGACGAGCGATAGTCGAAGCGACATGTTCTTTCACAGCTCCGCCCTCCAGGGCGTGCACTTTGACGACCTTCGCGAAGGCCAGGCCGTCAGTTATGAAGTCGGTCAGGGACCCAAAGGCCCGCGTGCCGAAAACGTGCAATTGATTGACGACGAAGCTTGATTGCGACCAATCAACGCTGCCAGACGGTAGCGATGACTCGTCACTGAGCATCCTTCGCACGCCGCGTGCGAGCTGCCGACGGCAAGCGATGCAGTAGCGACAAACCGGAACACCGGTCGACCCGAAGGTCACCGGTGTTTTTTGATGCGCCCCGATCGGTCAACGAACTGGTTCTTCGCCAGAAGCGAATTCACTCTCCAACACGAATCGTCAATGTCGCCGCGACCGGTCGATGGTCCGATGCCAATGCTTCATCGATGACCCTCACCCGTTCCACCGTCCAATTGCTTTTCGGATGAACGAAAAGAAAATCGATCTCCTTCTTGGGGTCGACCGACGAGAATGTGAATCGATCCTCCGCGGGCTTCGCCACTTCGAGCGAGTTTTCGCTGAACAGCTTCAAAGTCCGCGACTCTGGCACATCATTGAAATCACCCATCAATAGATAGGGAATCTTCAGCGTCGCGAGGTACTCGTTGAGGGCCCGTGCCTGGTCAAACCGGAAGGAATCATCGCTCACCCAATCGAAGTGCAGATTGACCACCATCAGCGGCGCGGCATTTGGAAGTCGAACTTCGACGGCCAAGGCGACACGGGGTTCATTTCCCCTGGGCAGTCGGATCACGTGCTCCCGGACAATGGGATGGCGTGAAAGAATTGCCAAACCATACTGTCCGCCTTGCAATTCCATGAACGAGCCGAAAGCGGCATGCATCTTCAATTGCTTGGCCAACTCCTCCGGTTGGTCCACGCTGCCGCTTCGGTTCACCCCGCGGTCGACCTCCTGCAAAGCCACCACGTCGGCCTCCAATTCATCCAAGACGCTCCCCGTCCGCTTGAGATCCAGCTTGCCGTCCATTCCCAAGCCGTGCTTGATGTTGTAGCTGACCGCCCGCAAGGTCACGCCTTCGTCCCCGAGGGCGGGCGTGGAGCGAAACAGCGGAAAGATTGCCACACACGCAAACACCAACATGCCAACACGCGGACGGCTGTTGAGACGAGAAAACATCACGTCGAAAGACCTCTGGCTGGGAGCGACGGTTCGTAAGCCCGGTTATCCTAGCCAGCCACCGTGGCCGATGCCAGCGTTTCCGCAGGTACCATCGGCTAGCCCGACGGCGTCCGCTCGCACGCCAGGACTCATCTCGCCAATTCCGCAGCCGACGCTTGCAGGCCTTTCCTCTTCTGCCGACCTACCAGCGATACTGGAGGCCACCGGCCCCGGTGTGGAACGACTGGACATCGTTGAATTGGCCCTCGTAGCTCAACAACAGCGTGCAGTGACAGAACGTCGACCATTGCACGTTGGCGCCAACGACGGCCCAATCGCGACCTAGGTCCAACCCTCGCACCAAGAAACTGTCCTGATCGACAAACGATGAAACGAAATCGTTGCGAGTATCCATGTACTCGTGCATCCAGCCGAAACGCAGTTTCGTCGTTGCGGCCCCCAGATCGGTCGGGCCGGACTGCTGCAGCGAAAGTCCCAGGATGCTGCGGGCCGATTCGGTATCCAACGCGGGACCGCTGAGGGCCACGACATCATCGCCCGTTTCATTGATCGCATCCTGCTCCAAATCCACGTACTGCACCGCCACGTGCGGAATCCACAGAGTGTTGTAATGATTGAACACGCGACCGTGTTCCAAATAAGCGAAACGCTGCGACCCGTCGAAATCGCTGCGGGCAACCCGCAACCTGTCGGCGTTGATTGTGCGCCGGACATCGTATTGCTGCGTTGCACCGCCGGCCATTCCCAAAAGGTAGTGACAGTTTCCAACGTATTGCAGTGAACCGCCGGCCAGGTACGTATCCATTTCGGCAACCTGATCGACACGATCGGCACTGACTTCGCCCGAGGACAGGTTGGCGAAGCCTCCCGCCAACAGCCCGCAAGCCAGCTCGCGTTGCACGCCGAGATCGGTGCCACCCATCCGATAGGTGAAGCCATTGGTGCCGCAATCGTCCGGATCGGCGTCGCCTCCGATCCCATAGCCCCGCACCCACCCCTGGGTTTTCTGCGGAAAGCAACACAACGGGTCATCGACCACCAATTGGTTGCGTGCCAACGCCAGGCTCATGCTGGTGTGTTGCAGTTGTGTGAACAGCAGCGTCGGATAGATCTGGCCGCCCAGCTGCTCCAGACCACTTTGGACTCCACCGACCGTCGATTGTTGGAACGAATTGATGACCGCCAGAAGATCGCCGCTGGCCCCTTCCTCCAGCACGTCCAAGTAGGCCCCGATTGATTGCTGATTGCAGCTTGCCGCCAGACTTTCAAACGTCACGTCGTTGTCTTGCAGAACAAACCCGACGCTGTTCGCCTGGTATTCCAACATCGCATCCAGGAAAGCCAGATTGTCGACAATGTTGTCAAAGGTTCCTGTGACCGCGCCGCCGGCCTCCAGGAAGGTGTAGCTGGTGCCGCTGGTGTAGGTCCCGGTGATGGCGTTGACCCGGACGGTCCCGCCGTTGATCGTCACCGAGCCGCCGACACTGTACAGGTCGCTGTCGACGCCCGGCGTCGTGCCGGTGTCGGCGATGTCCACCTGCACGAAGCCGGCATCCAAAGTCACGTCGCCGTTGAACGTCATCGTGTCAATGTCCGACCCCGGTCCGCCGGCATTCAGTGTCCCCCGACTGGTCGTATTTCCGCCGACCGTCCCGTTGCCGAACAAACTTCCGGAATCGCCGATCGTCAGGTCTTCCCCCAACGTTCCTTCAAAACTCAACCGCCCGGAGTTCAGCCGCGTGGTTCCCAGAAAGTTCGCATCCCCCAGAAATGAGATGCTCGAGGCGGGATCGTTGATCCGCAACAGGTCCGTGACCGCCGGAGCCGTTCCATCGACCACGATGCCCACAGCCTGGCGGGAGTCAAACGTCAGGTTGGAGGGAAACGCTGGCAGGTCGCTTTGCAGCGTGATGGTCTGATTGGCCAAACCGGGATCAAAAACGATCCGGTCGCCTGGATTGGCGTCTGAGATTGCTTGCCGCAATGACCCCATCCCGGTATCGGCAGCCGTGGTGACGCTGATATCGATCGCGTGGCTCTCCCCAACGGCCAGCGCCGCTAGCAGAAAGACCAACGTCCCCATCACAGGGACCCGATCGATCGATTTACGTGCCCGAACCATCGCTCTTCCTCTCCCTGGTCGAAATCCCGTCGCTCACCGTCTTAATCGGAATTCTCGGACCATTCGGGACATCAAATACGCTGCGATCGACCCTTCAATCAGAAACCACTGATACGACCAGCGACAAAATCATCAAAGTCGACCACCGGAGCATGCTCGGCGGAAGAATCAAAGCATTTGCTTTCAATTGCCAACGACGCGCGTTTCAGGATCTACAGCCGCAATCGAGCGTTTGATTCCACATCCAGCCACCGCCACCGGCATTCATAGCGGTAATAGTTCTTCGGATTGATCAGCTCAAACGTGGCGATCGACCCGATGGGCAATTCGTGGGTGGTCGTTGCCTGCACCAATTCGATTTGCCCAGGATTCTCGATCGGGAATCGATTCAGCTTGAACTGATCATGCGGCCGTCCGTCCGGCAGCAGCACCCAGATTCGAACCAATCCGGTGTTCGCGGCAATCGTGAATTTGAAGTGGCCGGTCCCGAATTCTTGCTCTGCCATGTTGGGCGGCATCAGCTGGCGCACCACCAGGGTCGCATCGGAGTCGATGGGGACATGTGAAAAGTCCAACAAGGTTTCGAACACGTATTGTCCCGGACCGGTTTGGGCGCGAAAGTGCTGCGGGCGAAGCGTCTCCGGCAGGTACTCGGCCCGCATCGAATCCTCGCTGGACGGCAACTGGATTCGAACCGTCGGCTTGTCCGCCGCCTGTTCGGTGCGACGCATGCGGAACCTCGCGTGCATCAGTGGGGGCGTGCGATTCCGGGACTCGCGCGTCCAACCGCGCAGGTCGTAAATCCGGTCATCGGACACGACGTCGTATCCCGTAAAGTCCAGCGGCTCCACGGTGTCGACACTCTTGAATTCCAATGCAGGAATCTGTGTCCCAGGTCCGTTCTCCAACAGGTCCAACACGTCGGCATAGAGGGGACTGGTTTCGGCGACGGCGGAAAGCACATGCGCCTGTCGAATGGCCGTCCGCCGGGATTGGATCAGAACCGTGGGGATCGTCAGGACCAGCACCGCCAACAGCGGAACCCAAAAGTAGGTCGGCCAGTCGCGAGGGCTGAACAGCGTGCTGAGTGCTCGCCGCGCAGCGGATCGCTGCAAGATTCTTGCCGCCGCCAACGTCCGGTTGGAGTCCGTCAACAAGCTGGCCGACGGATGGTCGGTTTTCCCCTGGCTGACAGGATCCCACGGTGGATCCGCCGGCATGTTCGGTTCGGTGATCAGGTTTCGTTCGCGACAGCATTGCCGAGCGATGCAATAGCCGTGGCGGATCAGTGCCGACGCTTCCAGATCCGAAAACCGGTCCATGTCGGTCCGGATCAGTGCCGCCTGTCGCTGGATTTCAGGGTGCAGGGCGGTCGCATCCTGGTCTCGCCGAACCAGCCGGTTGATCGGAAAGAACAACGCGCCCGGCGTGTCGCGGAACGATTCCAATTCCAACTGATTGACCCGGTCCATCAGAATGTCAGTCGAGCGGAGTGCAGTGCGGAGCAAACCGCCGGCCCGACCGGACGACCGCACCTTGAATTTGGCACCCGCGTCGCTAACCAGGATGCCGTCGAATTGGTTTCCGGTGCTCTCGACCGACGGGGTTTGGGTTGATTCATCCAGCAAATCGATCTGGGCGTTCCTTGCGTCATCCCGATTTGCCGTTGGCGACTGCCTCGGTTGCTGCAAATGATGGAACATCCGCAACCCCAGGTTGTCGTAGATCCCACCATCGGTGAATGCATGCCGGGTGAATTCTCCTTCGTTCGCCCCGACCTCTTTTCCACGGAGTTCCAAGGGAGGGAAAAACCCCGGAAAAGCCGATGATGCTGCGACCGCCATGGGGACGGTCGCCAACCCCATGTCGACTTCTTCGATCTCGTACCCGGGCCCACCGGCGGCGCGTCGCTGCAACAGCAAGCCGTCCCGGTGGAATGCGCACAACGACCCTTCACTCAGGTTGGTCGCCAGGATGTACAACCGAGGGGAGTTGGGAAGGTGAAAAAGTGGCGTGTCGCCGTACAGGAATTGTTCGTAGTGCTGCTCCAGCAGACCGGCGCGGGTCAATTGACGCTGTGATTCCAACCGCACAATCCTCCGCCCCGTGTTGGCCAGCGAAGCCAGCGGGAATCGCCGAACGATCCGGTTGCGGATATCCATTTGCAGAAACGTCAGCAGTTCATCCGCGACCGCATCAAACTCTTGCTCGGTACCGCAGTAGCGGTCCCAATTGAGCACCAGGTGGGCGCCGATCACGCTCCCCCCGGAGACCGAAGTGATGTGCGTCACCTCGCTCAGCAGGCCGGCATCGCGCAAGAACCGTATCACACCCAGGTGATACAGCACCGCGCGGAACCCTCCCCCGGAAAGAGCGAGTCCGAGACGACGAGGTTGGGCGAGATCGGTCAACGGTCGGCTATCGCTGATTGACAGAGAGATGAATCGGGGACGCTGGTCAACAACGGGCGGGAGGCCAAGGAATTCTAAAATAGGTTCCATCCAACCACCGGGCGATCGCAATCTCCCGGTGAAACTTTGTGAAACTCATGGAATTCCGGCTTCCAGAGCGACGGCCCGGACCGCCGATCGGCAACGAACCGCTCTGCGTCGCGCCGTCTCTACAAAACCCGCAAATCCGGCAGAATCCTTTTTTTCGCTCGATTCCGTCGCTGATTCCTTCGATAGGAAAAGATGAGTGTAAAAGGGTTTTCTCCGAACGCTGCTCGGAACGGGTATGCATCGCCTAAAACGGACGACTGTCTTTCGATGCCTGACATTCCTCTGCAGCTTCTGCTGCGGTGTGACGGCGATGGCGCAGACAGCCTGCAAGCGACTGCCACCTCCCGCGCCGCCGCGACAAGAATCGCCGGCGGATTCTAAAAGGAATGGCAATCAGCCGGACACTTCGGTCACCCCCTCCGGTTCCACGATCACTCCGATCGGCGCGATTCCGACGGGAGCACCCTTTGAAGGGTCGCAGTTTCAACTTGCTTCGGCACTCGCATTGACGCCATTGCAAGACGCGTCCGAATCGACACCCGTGGAAATGGAAAACGTTGCATCGGACGACTACTTCCTGGGATCCGAATCGATCGACCTCTCTTCGCTTGAAGGTCTGACGCTGTCGCCCAACAGCCCTGCGGTGCAATCGCTTCAGTTTGCTTCGGACCAGCCATCGATGGGTCCAGAACTGAAAAACAATTTCACGGCGATCCCGGAATTTGATAAAGGTTTGATCATCGTCGGTGATGGGATCGCCATGAAAATCGGCGGGTACGTCAAGGCAGATCTGATTTGGGACTTCGACCCCATCGATTCGATCGACTCGTTCGTCACCACTTCCATTCCGACCGATGCCGAGCCGCGACGCAATGTTCGCTTTCATGCCAAACAGTCTCGGTTGAGCTTCGACACGCGATGGAAGATTGGTGCGGACACGGCGCAAGCTTTCGTGGAAGCGGATTTCTTCGGCGGCTCCGACGGAGGCAACGGCGATCTTCGGCTACGACACGCCTACGGCCGATTCAAAAACTTCACGGCCGGACAGACATGGACCACCTTCACCGATCCGTCAGCGGTACCCCAGACACTGGATTTTGAGGGTGCGGTTTCCAACGTCAATCGACGTCAAGGATTGGTGCGCTGGGATCAGCCGCTCGCTTGGGACGGACTTTCGCTTGCCGTCGCACTGGAAGACCCTCAGATCATCATCGATGCTCCGCCGATGCTCACCGGTGCCGGCCGCACCGAATCGCCCGACTTCGTCAGTCGCCTGCGTTTGAGCCGAGATTGGGGCAATCTGCAAGTCGCGATGGTTTTGCGTGAACTGGGATTCCAGCCGACCGGGGAACGCGTCATCACCGCCGGCGCGTGGGGATTCAACTTCACCGGATCCCTGATGCTGTTGGAGCGCACGCGGGGTTACTTCCAAGTGACCTTCGGCGACGGCATCGGCAGCTACCGCGGATCCCCCGATGTCGTCGCAACCGGACCACAACAAGGCTCGGTATTGCCGATGTTCGGTTGGATGACTGGCGTCCACCACGAATGGTCGTCGTGTCTGACGTCCAACATCACCATCAGCCAATTGTCGTTGGACCCGATTCCGGGTCAAAACCCTGAGAATCTTCGCGACACCACCTATTTCGCAGTCAACCTGATCGCCAATCCGTATCCCAGCATCTTTTGCGGCATCGAATACCTGTACGGCAACCGCGTCGACATTGACGGTGACCGTGGCAGCGCAAATCGAGTCCAAACGTCATTTGGCTTTTATCTGCCCTAACCGCGTTGGCGCCGATGCGTCGCTGTCGCCGGGCCGACCAACTGACTCTTCTGCCCGGCCCAATGCCAAGCTGACTCAGCCCAAGATCTCGTGGAGCACGTTTCCGTGCACATCGGTCAAGCGGAAGTCTCTGCCGCTGTAGCGATAGGTCAGCCGTTCGTGGTCGATCCCCATCTGGTGCATCACCGTGGCCCACAAATCATAGATGGTGGCGGGCTTCTCAACGGCGTGATAGCCGAGCTCATCAGTCGCCCCATAAGCCATGCCGCCTTTGACACCACCGCCAGCGAGCCAAATGCTGAAGCCGAACGGATTATGGTCGCGACCGTTGTTCCCCTGGGAGAAGGGAGTCCGTCCAAATTCACCGGCCCAAACGATTAGCGTCTCGTCTAGCAATCCGCGCTGCCGGAGATCCGTGATGAGCGCCGCGATCGGCTGATCCACCTGCATTGCCATCGCTCGGTGCCCCCGTTCCAATTCTCCGTGTTGATCCCACGGATTCGGTGCGCCTCCGGCCCCGATTCCGCGTGTCAGGCAGCTCAATTCGATGAATCGCACTCCCCGTTCGACCAGGCGGCGAGCCAGCAAACACTGTCGCCCATACGCGGCCATTTCCGCATCGGGCGAGTCGACACCGTACGCTTTTCGCATCGAAGCGGATTCCCTGCTGATGTCACACAGTTCCGGGACCGCGGATTGCATTCGGAACGCGGTCTCGTAGTTCCGGATCGTCGCTTCCACCTGGTCATCGTTCGACGTTTCCTGCAAGAACGCTTCATCGAAGGTCTTGGTGAATTCCATGCGGGAACGTTGCCGAAGCGGTGTTTCTTGAGGCCGAATGTTGCGAACCGCTGCGGCTGCGTCGGCTTGAAAGACCGATCCCTGGTGTTCCGCTGGTAGAAACCCGTTGCTGAACAGACTGACGCCGCCATGTGGTGCGACCGCCCCACCACTTTGCAGCACCACGTATCCGGGAAGGTTCTGGTTTTCCGTTCCCAGTCCGTACGAAAACCATGCCCCGGCACTGGGATACCCCATGATCGGAAAACCGGTGTGCATGAAGAAGTTTCCCTGGGCGTGTTCGTTGACCGTGGTGGTCATCGAACGGATGACAGCGAGTTCGTCGGCCACCGACGCCAGGTTCGGAAACAGTTCGCTGATCGGCAATCCGCTCTGTCCCGACGGCGTGAACCAGAACGGGCTGGCCATGATGTTGCCGTTGTTGTTGAACTGTGTGCGTTCCACTTTGACCGGCATCGGTTGCCCGTCCAGCGATTGCAATTTGGGCTTCGGGTCAAAACTGTCGACGTGCGAAACGCCACCGGACATGAAGCAGAAGATCACGTGCTTGGCCTTCGGCACGTGATGCGGACGATCCAGCGCGGCGCGGGCCGGAAGACGGCCGATGCTTTCCGGACCATTCGCCCGGACCGATCGATCCCACAGACCGGCCAGTGCCATCGCGCCGAACCCGACCGAGCAGTCACGCAAATAATCTCGACGGGATCGACTACCGAACATAGAGAAACTCCGTCATTGAAAACATTGCCTTGGCCAGCTCTGTCCACGCCGCATGCAAGTCATCCGAGTCGGGCACGCCCCCCAACGCTTCCCGCTGGCGTTTCAAGTCCTCGGCATGCTGCATCAGACGATCCAGCTCTTGGCGCTCGTTTGCTACCAGGGCCTGAACGACCTGCTCCTCGCTGAACCAACGTGGCCGATCGATGTACCGGGCCGCAACCTGCTCATCGGTCAACGCCTGATCGTAAACGGCTGCACGCAGAATTCGTCCACGAAGCAACCGATTGCCCTGAGCGGGAAGGTGTCGCAGGCCCAAGCTGATCACCGTTTGGCCGGCTTGAAACGGAAATGGTCCGTCACTCTGGTAGGGCTGGCCGTAACGCGTCCCATTTCGGTAACCGATGATTGCTCCATCGGCATGGTAGGCAATCACCAGATGGACTGGTTCGTCCGCCGCCTGTGACTCTTCGTCTCCAGAGAACGACTGGGTGCGAGCAAACCTGTCACTTCCGGCAAGCCACTGACGCGGATCGCGTTCCCCGAACACGATGGCATCGAAGGTCACTCCGTCAAGCGTCTGCACCGACAGCACACCTCCGCCGCGCTGCTGCAAATCATCCAGTTGCACCCACGCTTCCAACGTTTTCTCGCTCAGCCCGGTCTCAAGCGGCTGTGTCACCGCGAACCCGGTTCCATCCAGCACCAGCGCTCCGCGAGCGAGTTTTGCGCCCCGCTTCAGATCGTCCGCTCGCAAGCTGTCTTCTCGCGAAGCGTCTGTGCTCGGGTCGGCGGAATCAAACGTCCAGCGACGCAGGGGCTTCGGCCCGCCGGGAGTTCTCACGCGATTCGAACCGGCTTCGGCTTCCAATCTCGCGCGTCCGTCCGCACGCAACGTCTCCACTCGGTCAAGCGCCGCGGTGATTTCCGCATCCAGTTGCTGCGACCGCCGTCGCACGTCGGCAATCTTGCGTTGAACCGAGTGAACGTAGCGGTGCGCCAAACGGATCTCTTTCTCGCTTGCCGGACGCCCCAGAGCCTCTCGAAACATGTGATCGATTCGCGATGCATCGTTTTTGCTCGCGGCTTCGGCAAGGACGCGTTTTGCCCAAGATTCCGCACACCGATCCACGGCAGGATCATTCATCAAAGCCAGTGACTGTGCCGGGACATTGGTTGCATCGCGTCGACCGACCGCGCTGAAGGGTTCGGGAAAGTCAAAGGTCCGCAGGAACGGGTCCAGGGCGTTGCGCTGCACCCGAACGTAAACGCTGCGCCGGTTGGAATCCCCGGAGACGGAATCGCCACCGACCTGGTGCTGCAAACGCCCCGACACCGCCAGCAGCGAATCCCGAATCGCCTCGGCTTCCAGACGCCGCACGTTGCAGTGAGAAAGCAAACGGTTTTCAGGATCGGTCCGGTCGGCCTCGGCAGAAACCTCCACACTGCGTTGCCAGGTACGGGAGGTCACGATCTGTCGGATCAGTTTCTTCAACGACCAACCGTCGCGGGCAAATTGATTGGCCAACCAATCCAGCAATTCGGGATGACTGGGTTGATCCCCCAACCGACCAAAGTTGTCCGGGGTTCGGACAATCCCAGCGCCGAACAGGTGGTGCCAGACACGATTGACCAGCACCCGTCGCGTCAGCGGATTGTCACCGCGAAGCAAGTCCTCGGCCAGTTGAAGCCGACCGCTGGACGCTCCCGTGTAGGGATCGTTATCGATCGCCTCCAGGAAACGTCTCGGAACGGGGGCTGCCGGTGACCGATGATCGCCCCGTTGATACAGCGGTTGATTGGTAGCAACCGTTTCCTGCAACCCCGGCACACGCGTGGCAGCCGGAATCTCTGACTCCAGCTCTCGGTAGCGCAGAATCAATGGTCGTGCCAGCGTCAGCGACGGCAGCCGATCGTCGATCATCCTCCGCCGCAACGCTTCATCCAGCAACAATGCCTGGGCATCACTGGCACATCCGTCGCGCCAGGCTTCGACGGCCTGACGCAGCGTCGCCGTGATCAATTCGATCAGTTCATTGCGCGACGTCGGCGGGGAGGAGCCGGCCGCATCCAAGATCGGCAGCAGGTGCTCGGGAAACCTCCGCGGAGCCGGCTGACCTTTCGGAACCAACCAGATCTGCCGCACGCCGAACCAGGAACGGGGTTGATCGACCGCCAGCAAGGGAGCGTCCCGGGCGGTGGTGAGTTCCAAATGGATTCGATCGCCTTGCCAGTAGGAAACGTCGTGGCGAATCCATTGCCACCGATTGCTCAACTTGTTGACGGGATACACCGTTCCGCGACGCGGGTAATCCTGGACCACATACCGCAAACTGGCCTCGGAGTCACCGATCACGTCCCACCACAGTTCGTAATCTCCATCCAACCCCAGATCTGGAGACGACAGGTGGGCGGCGTGTTTGTCGCTGATCGAATGGGAGTACACGCCGGCCGGATAGATCCCCTTCAAGGCCCGTTCCCCGTCCGGCGAAACGGCAAAGCATCCGCTCGGTTGCGGAGCCGTTTCGAGCCCCGCTCCGACACGGTACCAGCGTTCTATCTGGGAATCCTGGGACATGTCCCACTGCCGAGCGTCTTGACGATTCGGGTCGTCTTCCCACTGTCGACGAGCGTCCCGCAAATCCGCCAAAGACCGTTTCAACGATCGACTCACCCCATCGTCATCGGCTCGCGGCGGCAAGTCGTTCAAGAGGGCAGCAAATGGTTGCGAATCGCCAGCCTTTGGCTCGCGGTTCAGTTCCTTCATGATTCGTTTTGGAGTGTCAGCGAATTGCCCCAGCCAATCATCGGCGATTGCGTGACGAATCTGTTCTTTCAGGACGGCCAGTTGTTCACGATGCTTGTCCAGAAGTTCGGGAAGATCGATGGCATGCCTTGCAGGCCGGCACGATGCCAGGACACCATACAGCGCGTAGTAATCTTGCTGACTGATCGGGTCAAACTTGTGATCGTGACATCGCGCGCACGATACGGTCAGGCCCAGGAAGGCTTTGGAGAACGCGTTGATCTGGTCGTCGGTGAATCGAACCCGTTCCGCCAACGCATCGGTCGGTGCAAAACCGTGAAAAACCATCCGCCAGTGAGCCGTCCCGATGCGGGACTCATTGATTCCTAAGGTCCGGTTGATTCGGGGCTCGGGAAGGAGATCGCCGGCGACGTGTTCCCGGATCAATTGATCGACGGGGACATCCGAGTTGATCGCGCGAATCAAGTAATCGCGATAGATCGCCGCGTTGACGATCGGCGGATCCCCTTCGCTGCCGTGCGACTCGGCATACCGGATCCAGTCCATCCAATGCCGGGCCCAACGTTCTCCCATCGCCGGCCTGTCCAACAACTGATCAATCAGTTGCTCAATCACCAAGCCACGATCCGCCGCGGACGCATTGGCGATGCGTTCGGTCCATCGCTCCGAGGCGGCTGCCCCGGCGGGCAACCCCGTCAGATTGACAAACAGCCGCCGAACCAGCGTTGCCGGATCGGCTGCGGGCGAAGGTTCCAAACCGGCCGATTGAAGGCGGCGGTGGATGAACCAGTCGATCGGATTCTCCGCGGCCGTGTGGTCGGCTCCCGTTGCTGAGCTTGCTCCCACGGCGGGATCGATTGCTTGAATCGGTTGAAAGCTCCACCACTTCTTGCGACGATTCAGAACCGCGGTCCAATCCGTGGCAGCGGCCAGATCCGCGGCCGAAGGTGGGTCATCACGCGGGTCCACCGCACCATCGGCGATCCACTGCTGCAGGTCTTCGATCACTTCCGGATCCAATTTCGGTCCGCCTTCGGGCATCTCCAATCCCGGAATCTCATGACGGACGATTGCCATCAACCGGCTCTGCTCCGGAGACCCGGGAACGACGATCCCGCCCGAGTCGCCTTCGCCGCGCATCCCCAGGCGATGATCGACGGCAATGCCGCCCTCGGCGGTCTCGCTGGAGTTGTGACACGGATAGCAGTGTTCGACCAACACCGGACGAATGCGCGATTCGAAAAACTCCAAACGCTTCTCATCGCCTGCGTCCCCGGCAACGACGGGCACCGGTGCGATCACCTTGGCCTGCTCAGGAACCTTGGCCTGCTTCGAAACTTCAGCCTGCTCAGAAACCTTGGTCGATTCCGGAACCTCCCTCTCCTGCGATTGCACCGCAGCGGCCCGTCCGATGACCAGCAGAACCATTATCAACAGTGCGGTGACGCGACGACCGGGCACGGGAAATCTTTGGGGCAGGTGAGGCGGGCGGACCCACCGGGAGCGGGCTGAGGTCCGATGATCTGGGCGGCCCCTTATGATACACGACGGACCGGTTGTCGATCCAAAGCGCCGTTGCCGTGACTCGCGTTTCCGTTGCTTGACCAACCGATGGGGTCGGCCGAGTTTCCACCATCATCCGTCCAGGAATTCTCCCGCGACCTGGTTGGCTTCCCGCTCTGGGCGGCGCGGATTCTGTCGGTGCCGACGCCGCGAAAATGGTCTCCAAATGCGATCAACAAGCCCTAGACCGACGGGTGTCCGGTCCGATAATCTTCACGTCAGCGGTCGCAAACCGGTCTACCTCGCAACGGCACTTCGGCGTGCCCCAAGAATTCCAAATCGCCATTGATCCCGGCAGCCCTTCTGATCCTGGTGGCCACCCGATCCCAGGTTCGTCCGACCGTTTCCGCACCACGCGCCGCCTCCGGGGTGTCGATCTGCAGCTCCGCGCCGGATCGCACTGGAGCGCAGCCCGAAGTGGGACGTCTGGACCGCGCCGACCAGCAACCTTTCCCTTGCCGGGCACACCGCAAGCGGCGAAGGAGACGGGCTATCAGGCCCTCCTCGGCGAGCGTCCAAGTTTCCGATCTGTCTGGAACCACCCTTTGCATTGCAGAGACTACCCTTGAATCAATCTGACACTCCGTCGCGTGACGCCACCGCCCCCGAACCCGACTTCGATGTTTCCGAGTTCGAACGCAAGCTGGTGGTCCGCCAAATGCGGGTCGACGATTACGACAGTTTGGTCGCGATCCAGCGGAAGTGCTTCAAGAGCATGGAACCCTGGGGCCGGGACCAGATCGAGAGCCAATGCAGACGGTTTCCCGAAGGACAGATCGTGATCGAATGTGACGGCCGGCTGGTCGCCAGCAGCAGCAGTCTGATGCTGGATTTCGATGACAACCTGGAGTGGCACGACTGGAAAAAGACCGCCGACTCAGGCTACATCCGCAATCACCGGCCCAACGGAGACACGTTGTACGGGATCGAAATCATGGTCGACCCGGAGTTTCGCGGGATGCGTTTGTCACGCCGGTTGTACGATGCCAGAAAAGACCTGTGCCGTCGTCACAACTTGGAACGCATGATCATCGGGGGTCGCATCCCGGGCTATCACAAGTACGCCGCCCAGATGAAAGCTTCCGATTACGTCGACCGAGTGATCAACAAATCGATTTTTGATCCCGTCCTGACGGCGCAGATTGCCAACGGCTTTTCCCTCCAGGGTTTGCTGAGCAACTACTTGCCGTCCGATACGGAAAGCTGCGGGTACGCCACGTTCCTGGAATGGCGCAACCTGGACTACACCCCGGCCAACCGCCGCCGACATCGGCGAACCATCCGTCCGGTCCGGATCGGGGCGGTTCAGTACCAGATGCGTTCGATCGACGACTTTGAAGAGTTTGCCCGCCAGATCACCTACTTCGTCGATGTGGCCGGCGACTACAAATGCGATTTTCTGTTGTTCCCCGAATTGTTCTCGACCCAGCTGCTTTCGATCATGCCGGCGTTGCGTCCCGGCGAAGCCGCGCGGAAGCTTTCGGAATACACGCCGCGACTGCTGGAACTGTTCGCCGAGTTGGCCGTGCGGTTCGACACCAATATTGTCGCCGGATCACATTTCACGGTCGAGGAAGAGCGGCTGTACAACGTCGCCTTTCTTTTTCACCGGGACGGACGCATCGACAAGCAGTACAAGTTGCACATCACCCCCAGTGAACGACGGTGGTGGGGCGTCGAAGGCGGACCGTCGATGGAGGTCTTTGATACCGATTGTGGCCGAGTCGCCATCCAAATTTGCTACGACTGCGAGTTCCCGGAACTGGGACGGCTGGCCGCGCAGCAAGGCGCCGACATCATCTTTGTTCCTTACAACACCGACACGCGTGGCGGCTACCTGAGGGTGAGGACTTGTGCCGCGGCCCGATGCGTCGAAAACGATGTGTATGTCGCGATCGCCGGCTGCACCGGCAACCTGCCTTTCGTCGAGAATGCCGATATCCACTACGCCCAATCGGCCATCTTGACCCCCTGCGACGTGACCTTCGCCCGAGACGGCATCGGTGCCCAAGCCAACGCCAATGTGGAAACGGTGATCATTCACGACGTGGACCTGGAACTGCTGCGTCGGCACCGCGAACGCGGCAGCGTCACCAACTGGAAAGACCGCCGCACCGACTTGTACGATGTCACCTCGCTCCGCCAGGAATAGCCCGACAAAGTCCCGACCCCGACTGGTGATTGGGGCATCCACCGTTTGCAACGCGAAGTGTTCATGTCAAAAACATCCAGCCTGCCAGAGGAAGGACCGCACAAATCGCTTCGCATTGGAAGCCGTTTGGGTAAGTACCGCTTGGAACGCCGAATCGGTCGTGGCGGTTTCGCCGACGTTTACGCGGCGACCGACACGCTGCTGTCGATCAAGGTCGCGTTGAAGATCCCCAACACGAACTGGGTCTCCGACGACTTGATCCAGGAATTTCGTCGGGAAGCAAAGCTGACCATCGGGTTGGAACATCCGAACATCCTGCCGATTCGAGATGCCAGCTTCATCGATGGGCACTTCGTGATCGTCACGCCGCTGGCTTCACGCACGCTTGATGACCGACTGAAAAAGCGGATGCGATTCGAAACGGCCTACGAGTACACGTCCCAGATTCTCGCCGCGGTCGCCTATGCCCACGCGGCCGGAGTGATCCATTGCGATATCAAACCCGAGAACGTGTTGTTGTTTGATGACGGCCAACTCCGTCTGGGAGATTTTGGGATCGCCAAGGTGGCGCAGCGCACGATCAGTGGATCGGGCACCGGAACACTCGGCTACATGGCGCCCGAACAGGCGATGGGCAAACCCTCGACACGGAGCGACGTCTTCTCCATCGGATTGATCGCCTACCGGTTGTTTTCGGGCAAGTGGGCGGAGTATCCCTTCCAGTGGCCGTTTCCCGGCGCGGCGTCGATGCGGCGACGTGTCCATCCCGACCTGATCGCGATCATCCGCAAATCTGTTGCAATCAAACCGCGCGACCGTTTCGCAGATGCCGGAAAAATGGCCCAGGCTTGGGAGAAAAGCCGTCTGAAAGCCGTTCGCTTCGCTAAACGAAATCGCGTGGGAACGTAGAATGAGGTGCCGAGCCGATCGGCTGCTCTCCGTTCCAATTCTCGATCGATGCGATGTCATCCAGCGCCCTCGCCGCCCGCACCCTGAAATTCCTGGAAAGCGATTTGGATCAGCCCGAGCTGATCGATCTCGCCGAGGACGGGCACATCGTGGCGTTTCTGAAGACGTGTCCGGGAAAGCAGGAACCGAACGACGATAGCGCCGCTGTGATTCGCACCCGTGACGGAGGGATCGTGTTGGCCGTCGCTGACGGCGTCGGGGGCGCTCCGCTGGGATACAAGGCATCGGCGATCGCGATGCACTGCCTGGCCGAATCTCTGAACGAGTCCGCTGAAGGGGCGGACCTTCGCCCGGCCATCCTGGACGGAATCGAACGAGCCAATGCCGAAATCTTGGACATGGGTACCGGTGCCGCCACCACGATCTCCGTGGTCGAAGTCCAGAACCGCAAGGCCCGCGGCTATCAAGTCGGCGATTCGATGGCTCTGGTCGTCGGCCAACGCGGCGCGATCAAATGGAAATCTTTGTCCCACTCCCCCGTCGGCTACGCGATCGAATCGGGGATGATCGCCGAAGAAGATGCGATGCACCACGACGAACGCCACATCGTTTCCAACTTGGTGGGATCGCGCAGCATGCACATCGAAATCGGCCCCGCGGTCCCGCTGGCCCCCCGAGACACCATTCTGGTGGCCAGTGACGGCTTGCAGGACAATCTGCACCTCGGCGAAATCACCTCACTGGCCCGCGTCGGTCGACCGCTGGACCGGATGAAATCGCTGATTGCCCTGGCCGATGAACGCATGTCCGGCGGCGCCGAGGGCACGCCGGGGAAACCCGACGATCTGGCCATCATCCTGTTGACCCCTTGAATGCCGAAGCGGCCCGTCAAACTGTCCGTCGGTCAATCACGCGTCCGCATCCCGATCCATCCCTTGCGATAGAAATAGATCAACATCCCCGCGGCGGTGACGGTCATCGCGATCACCAATGACGGGTACGCCCAGCGGTAATGCAACTCGGGCATGTGTTCGAAGTTCATTCCGTAGATTCCCGCCATGAACGTCAACGGAATGAAAATGCTGGCCATGATTGTCAGTACCTTCATCACCTCGTTGGTCCGGTTGGCGATCGCCGACAGATAGGTGTTCATCAATCCGGTGACCATTTCGCGGTACATTTCGGCGACCTCCGACGTCTGCACACAGTGGTCGTAGGTATCCCGGAGATAGACCCCGACGTCTTTGCTGATCACCGCGTGGTCGCCGCGGACAAGCGAGTTGACCGCCTCCCGCTGTGGCCAGATCGCGCGGCGCAAATTGATAAGCTGGTTCTTCATCGCGTTCAATTCCGCCAACACTTCCGGTGACGGGTTGTAAATGACTTCGCTCTCCAGCGATTCCAGCCGGTCACCGATCGATTCCAGCGCCGGATAGTATCCGTCGATGATCGTATCGGCGATCGCGTACGCCAAGTAGTCAGATCCCAACTTTCGGATCATGCCCTTCCCGGATCGGATCCGCCGGCGCACCGGGTCCAGGACGTCACCGTAACGCTCCTGAAAAGTGATCAAGTAGTGCTTCGACAGGATCATGCTGACCTGTTCCATCTCGATCCGGGTTTCATCGTCCAAGCTGACCATTCGCACGACGATCAACAGGTGATCCCCGTAAGATTCGGTTTTTGGACGCTGCGGAACGTTGACGACGTCTTCCAGCAGCAACGGATGCAAATCAAACATCGCGCCGATCTCACGCATCACCGAGCGATCCCCGAAGCCTTGCACGTCAATCCAGCTGACCGTCTCGGCGTCAAAGGCAGCGCGCAAGGAGTCGACGCCAACGACGTCGGGCTCTTCGCATCCCTGCGGCCCATAGTGCATGATGCTGATCCGCGGGGCAGGAGCCTCTTTGGGAATCACCAAAGTGCCCGGACGGGCACCGACCTTGGGGTGCTGTTTGCGAAAGAGCGAAGGGATCAAAGGATTCACCCGGATGAATAAGGCGATAAACGTTACGGCAAGCTTTCACCCAGGTAGCCCGCCAGAACCGCCTCCCACTCCGGGCTGGAGATCTCTCGAAGCAAAACCTGGTTGACGCGTTCACGCAGCGGGCTTGCCTCGGGCAACGCGAAAGCATAGTTCTGTTCAGCGAACGTGATCGGCAACACGTACGCGTCGCCGCTCTGGTGCTGGAAGACTTCATACCGCAGAATCGCGTCGTCGTACACGACCGCGTCACATTTGCCGTCCTTGAGGTGTTGCAGCGCCTGGCCGACGTCGGCAAACGTCTGGTGCCCGATATGACGCGAACGCAGGTAGTCGGCCGAAGTCGAATTGGTCACCGTGGCGACCCGGACCCTGGCCAGGTCCGCCGGTCCGGAGATACGCGAGCGCAGCTGCGTGACGGTCAACGCCGACGTGACCGCCGCGGTGAAGCTGGCGACAATGAACAGTCCCAAAAACATCCAAACGGCTCCCATCAGGCGCCCCGCCGTCGTTCTGGGGACCTTGTCACCATAACCGACGGTGGTCAACGTGACCGCGGCCCACCACAGTCCGCTGGCGATCCCACGCGTCCAACCTCCCTTGAAATCGCCATCGGATTGCTTGCGTTCGAAAACGTAGATGGCAATCGCGCTCAGCAGCATCATTGCTCCCAGCGTGGCAACGATCCGCAGAAACGCCGGCGAAAAAACTGCCTGGATCACTCCGGTCCAGCCCGGCTTGCGTTGCTCGGTCCCCACCGCAATCGCCAACCCCGCCTGGTGGATCGGATGTGAGAAATCCATCCGTTTTTCCCGCTCGTAGTTCATCGTCAACGCGGCTGCCGCCATATCCACCTCGCCCCGTTCGACGGCATCGAGCATCTCGCCCAGCGCCAAGTCGCGAAACTCCAACGGCAGTTCGCGGCCGGATTCTGCCTGGAGTTCCGCGGCGACGACGCGTGCCAGATCAATGCTGATCCCCTGCCATGCCCCCCCTTCATCGCGCATCGCAAAGGGCGGCACGTCACGCGTCGCGATGACCAGCTTGTCCGGCAGATCCGGGTTCGAAGCCGACGGTGCGTCGGACGGGTCGATCCGCTCCGCCACTCCTTCCGCTTCGTCCGTGTCGGAGGTATCCGAGCCCGAAGTATCCCTGCCCGAAGTGTCCGAGCTACTTGTTGGCGCATCTGAAACAGATGGCGATTGTCGATCCGCCTGCGCCCAAACGGCAGCGGTCATGCACCCGAACAAGACCAGGCCTTGAACTGCAACCCACTGAAAGCTCCGTCTTCGGCTGCGACGCTGACTCATAACAACGGTCCGGTATCATCCAGATTGAAGGCGTCCACCGATTCCGCTTCGGCCAAACGCTTGCTCAAGTGCCTGCTCAGATTGCGCAACAACACGTTGCCCAACCGCGGAAGCTTGCGGGTCAGCGTATTGAATCGTGCCCGTTCGATAAACAGCAACTGCGACGGTACGGCCGCTTTAAAGCACGCGCGAGACATCGCCGGTTCGACCAGGGCCGTTTCGCCGAAGCAATCACCGGGCCGGAACTCCTGTCCGCAAACCTCGTCGTCGTCGGTCGAGATGCGTCCCCTCAACACCACCCAAAAACCCGCGAATTCCTGTCCCGGTGCGATCAGTTCCTTACCGGCGGCACATTGAATCGTCGACGCGATCGATAGCAGATGCATCAGCCGTCGGACGGACAAACGTTTGCAGAGAAAGGTCGATTGCAGTCGCGCGATCCGTTGTTGCGTGTCGATGGACGGACGGCTGTCACAATCCGACCTGGCTTCGACAACGACCGCGGTGATGTTGTCCGCCCCACCGGCTTCTTTGGCAAAGTCGATGAACCGGTGCAGCTGGTCCAAAATATCCCGTTCGGCCAAGATCCGCTTGACCGTTTTCTGTTCGTCAAAGTAATTGCTCAGACCGTCCGAGCAGATCAAGAAACGATCACCGGGAAGCAGGTCAAACAGCAACGTTTCGACGGCCACAAACTCTTGCGGACCGATGCTGCGAGTCAAAACGTGTTGGAATCGACTGCGAGCGGCTTGCTCCAACGTCAGACCGCCGGCCAGGTACATCTCGTTGGCCAGCGTGTGATCGGTGCTCAGCTGGTGCAGATCGGAATCTCGTAGCAAGTACAAACGAGAATCACCGACGTGGGCCATCACCGCTTTGTCGTCGACAACGATCAACATCGTCATCGTCGTTCCCATGCCCCGGAACTCGGGACTGGACCGCGCCAAGTGGTACAACTCGTGACTGGCAGTTTGAACCGCCTGTTCGGCAATCTTCAAAACGCGGTAGTAACCGTTGGGTGTTTCCTTGGCGGAACGCATCATCGGCAAATGGCGAGCGATGTACTGGGCGGCAAACTCGATCGCCCGGCCCGCGGCAATTTCGCCCGCGGCGTGCCCCCCCATGCCATCACAAACCACGTACAGCCCCAGTGTTTCGTCGATCAGGTAGTGGTCTTCATTGCCGTCCCGCCGCAATCCCCGATCGCTCAACGCCGACGCTGCCGTTTTCACAATTCTGCTCTCCTCCGATCGGACGCTTTGGGCGGCAGAAGGAAGCATCCGCGGCGCTCATCGCCCGATGGTCAGCTCCCAGGAACCCTTTGATTGTAATGGCTGGTCCAGCCGGATCCCACCTGCCGCAGCAGGCTGCGATTGGCCAGAACCCGCCTTTCACAGGCTTGCCGCGGCGATCCGTCCGACCGCGGTGGCCCGTTTCGGATCAAATCTGACTCAAATTTCACGCCGGGGCGCAACGTCTAGGACCATCTCGGGCTCCAGTGAATGGTACCGCGATCCGTCGCCTCCTCGGCCCCAGGCTCCCTATGAATCTCGAAATCTCCGATACTGCCCTGTCTGATGTTGACGCCCGATCGGACTCCACCGCCCGCACCGTCCCCGCCAAACATCGCTCCATTCCGCTGGCGGTCAAATTGGCGTTCTCCGCGTTTGTCGCCGTTTTGGTGCCGTACTATTGGATCGAGTACGGCCCGACCAATTTTTTCTACTACTGCGACGTTGCACTGTTCCTGGCCCTCGCCGCCGTCTGGACTGAGCGATCGCTGTACGCTTCGATGGCCGCCATCGGGATCACCGTCCCACAACTGTTGTGGCAGGTCGACTTCACCGGACAGTTGGCCGGGCTCCCGGTGACCGGCATGACCAGCTACATGTTCGACAGCGGAATCTCGTTGTTCGCCCGCGGACTCTCCTTCTTCCACTTCTGGCTGCCGATCCTGCTGGTCTTCTTGGTGGCTCGGTTGGGCTACGACCGCCGCGCCCTTGGGGCGTGGACGGCCACCGCATGGTGTTTGATGGTGATCTGCTATTTCGTTTTGCCGCCGGCCGGAGCGGAACTGGCGTACCCCAACCAGCCCCACAACGTTAACTATGTCTTCGGAATGGACGACGCTCAACCGCAACAGTGGATGGCGGCGGAAATGTGGCTGGCGTTGTTGATGGTCGGGTTGCCGTTGCTGGTTTATCTCCCCACCCACCTGACATTCTCAAAGTTCTTCACCGATCATCGGGATCGAGTCGAGCAACGTCTCCCGACGGAACCACCCAGCGCGTCATGAATGTCGACGATCGCCAGCGCATACCCCCGGACAGCGTATTTGAACGGTTGCTGGCCGAGCAGGTCGAAGCCCAGCAGCGTGGTGAGAGCATCGACCGCTCGCGGCTGTACCGCGACCATCCAGAACACGCCAAATCGATTTGCCAGTTCTTGGACGACCAGGAGTTCCTGTATCAGGCGTTGGAATCCAATGGCGCTTCATCGGCCGGTCCGGCGCATCAAGACACGCTCCCATCGAACCCATCGACGGATTCAACGAAGCGTCCCAATCAATCGAATTGGTCCCTGGCCAGAATCGGCGATGCGGAGTTTCCGATCGAATTCGGTGACTACACGCTGCTTCGCGAGATCGATCGCGGTGGGATGGGGATTGTCTTTCAGGCCTGGCACGAAAAACTTTCCCGGATTGTCGCGTTAAAAATCATTCGCTCCGGCGAATTGTCCAACCCGGAGGAGTTGGCGAGGTTTCGTGCGGAGGCCGAAGCATCCGCGTGCATTGATCACGTCAACATTATCTCGATTTTCGAGGTGGGAGAGGTGCACGGCCTGGTCTACTTCACCATGAACTTTGTCGACGGCACGGACCTTGGCAAACTCAACAAGACGCGGCGACTGGGCTTCAAAGAATTAGCCAGGATCATGCTGCGGGTCACGGATGCGGTCGAAGCGGCCCATCGATGCGGCATCATTCACCGTGATTTGAAGCCGTCCAACATCTTGATCGACGCGAGCGGCGAACCGTACCTGATCGATTTTGGTCTCGCCAAGAACCGACACAACCAGGCGCTCACCGGTACCGGGCAGATCCTCGGCACCCCCGCCTACATGGCGCCCGAACAAGCTCAAGGCCGAGAACTTTCGGCGGCAACGGACGTGTACTCATTGGGCACCGTCATGTACGAGCTTGCCACCGGGCAGCCGCCGTTCTCGGGACCGACGACGGTCGATGTCTTGCTGCAAGTTCTCAATCGAGAGCCGCCTTCGCCGCGTCACTTGGACAAACGCATCCCGCGAGCGTTGGACCAGATCATCACGCGTGCGATGGACAAGCAGCCGCGGCATCGATATGCGACCGCAGCTGAAATGCAGGCTGACCTGCAACAATTCATACTCGATGAACCCATTACTCGCCCCCGTCCTAGTTGGTCCGATCAGGCCAGCATTTGGTGGCGTCGACAACCGGTCTTGGTCAGCCACTTGCTGGGGACAACGTTTGCGCTGTTGATCGTGCTCATCTCGCTGCTGGTCCGGGGCAGCCTGTTGACGCAATCGTACTGGATCTTGGGGCTGCTGGCGGTGTGGGCGGGATCCAGCTTTGTCTTTCAACGGATGACCCTGATCGAAGGCAAGCAGATGCAGGTGCAATGGGCATGGACCGCCTTCGACGTGCTGATCTACACCTGGTTGATCTGCATCGCGGCGCCTCCGCGTGGGTTGCTAATGATTGGATACCCGATGATGATCGCGGCCAGTGCTCTGTTCTACCGGTCGCGTTTCGTGCTCTTCGTAACGGCGATGTGCTGCCTGGGATTCTTGTTCATCTTGGCGACCGTCCAGGACCCCATGTGGGAACGCCCGGAGTTTGCGGTCATCTACCTCTCCGGACTTCTGGTCTTGGCGCTATGCCTGACCTCCATGATCCGCAAGATACGCGGCCTGGCCGACTACTTCACCGGAACCCACTAATCACCCCGCTCCACCAACCGGGGACAGAGCACCTTCAATTGGCACCAACCGGGGACAGTCCACCAACCAGTCACCAATGGGGGACAGAGCACCAACCGTCCACCAACCGTTCAATCCGGGGACAGAGCACCGTCAATCCGCCCAGCACCAACCGGGCGACCACCAACAAGGTCAAACCAGGAGGGAGGGTCAAACCAGGGACAGAGCACTTTCCGTCGGTCCGGAAAAAACACGCAGTCAAAAAACACGCAGTCAACGCGTTGCCCCTCAGTCCCGAAGGGACGACCGATGTGTCATCCGACTGCCGCGGTCGACGCGCCGAACGCCGATCGAGCAATCGGTACATTCGCCCAGCCGGAACCGCATCTTGAGGTTCAGGCAGCTGCCGGAAGAAGACGTCGGGCCAGGGGGCGGACTCGGAATCGCCTGCCTGTGTGATGGCTACGTACCGACTGCACGCGGTCGCAACGACCGGCCACCAGGTAAAAACAGCGATCGAAGTCGGCGACCAACTCGCACCAAGACGATTGCTCAAGTCCCAAACGCTTCAAGATCGGTGGCAGCCGCATGGGTGTCGATCCTCGTTTCCCTGGAGCGATCTGGCGGGCGGTCCAATCCAACAGCTCCAGATAAGCATCCTCACTGAGCGAGAGAAATCCCTTGTCGCTGCATCGGCGTCCGTTTTCCGCGGGAGCCGCACCCACCGCATCACTTTTTTCGATCGTCAGCTTTGCTAGAAATGCATCCCGGCGGGCCGCTGACGAAGTTCGAGGGCCGCGGCAACACGCGACGCTCGTGGGGCGAACGTCAAAACGGGACTCAAGTCGACGTTGGACCGAAGTGTGGTCGCTGGCCTCAACGGTTTCGGCAAGCCCGGCACGGATCGGGTTGAGGTCCACGTAGGCGGCGCACGCCAACAAGGACTCTTCGTCGTCCAGCCGTGTTGCCCGATAGCGATCTTGCCAGAATCGTCCCGATTGCTCGTCCTCGCGATTGGCGCGTTGGGCGATGTTCTGGTTCAACAAACGCATCCACCAGGAAATACTGCTCAATCGGCGACGCACTTCGGCCAACCGCACGGGGCAACGGCGGATCGAATCGAGTTCCGCTTCGGTCGGATCGGCGGATTGACCTTTCTTACGCGTCGGTGGGCAGATCATCAGCCACCGACGAGCCACTTCCGTGTCGTCCCACGTTGCGACGACGTCCGGCCGAGAGCGGAGGATCAGATGGTAGTGATTCGACAGAATGGCGAAACACAGCAAGTCGATCCCGAAGCACCCGGCGAACCGTTCCAATCGCTCTTCGATCCAGACTTTGCGGTGATCGAAGTTTTTGCCGCTGACGGGATCGTCACCAAACAAGAAACACCGACGGACGGTGCGGTTGACGACGTGAACGAGTGTGATTTGATCGGGATCGATCAATTCGGCACGGCACAGGCGGGCCATGGCGGCACCTCCGAATGGGCGTAACTCGACTAACGATGCCAGCTGCCAGAGGAGTCCGATCTCCCGAACGCAGCTGATCGAGTCGGCAACGTGCCGCCCATATCCACTGCAAGAGAATAGACACGCCAAGCCGGTCCATGTCAACGTTTCGTCGGCGGCAATGCTCTGTCCCTCTTGATATCTGGAACGGATACAGTGTTCTGTCCCTCTTGATACCTCCGCGGGGACGAGATGGTGCTCTGTCCCCGTCCGCTGGGAAGTGCTCTGTCCCCTGGCGGCGATGGTTTTAGCGCAGCCAGATTAGCCAGTCTTGGTCGGGATTGGCGGGCGGTTGTCCCAGGGAGACGGTGGTTCCTCCGGTGACCTGTTGGACTGAACCGATCTGCAATTCGCCTCCGCTTCGCGGGTCGAACCAGACCACGTCAAAGACTTCTTTCTTTGCGCCGCTCAAGTCCAATTCGGTGCTCCCACCGTTGGGCAGATAGACCAGGTAGCTGTGCCCTGCTTTGGCGAAACAATACTTCGACACGTCGTGTTGTGGATTGCCGACCAAGTCATCGGCGTTCGCCATTTCCCAAAATGGCAGGTCGTGGTCGTGAAAAAAGTTGATTGCGATGCGACAGTAATCCCAACTCTGATCCCGGCTGCGCCAGTCTTCACAGACGATATCGTTCTCGTCGAATTGGTATCCAAAGTAGTACTCGTTCCCGGCTCCGCCGCCCATCAACGTGCCCCACAGGGTGAACTTTCGCACTTCATGTTGCGTGTGAGCCATCTTTCCCTGTCGATCATGACCATCAAACCCGCGGTACCCCAGGTCCGGACATTGAGCGTGCGCCGCCGATCCGGATTCGTCAAAAGCAACGACCCAAGGTTTCCCTGCTTCACGCGATGCGTCCACCCATTTGACGGTCTGCTCGTGCGTCGTCTTCAAACTGCTGTTTTGAAGAGAGACCCCCGTCAGCTTGGAACGATCTCCCAAGAGCGGACGATAGACCTGATCCTGTTGGTCCGGAAACGTGTGCACGACGATCGGATGTTTGTACGCGTCCAGAGCCGCCAAGTAGTCGATCATCGCAATCTGCTGTGCGGTGGTCTGCGTGTTCTCCTCGCCCAGATTCCAGTTCAGCGCCAAGTTGTGGCCGAAACGGGCGATCAATTCCCGACAATACAGTTTGCGTTGGGTCCCCAAGTCGCCTCCATCCAGACTCTCCGGAACGTTTCCCTGGTTCTTGCCACGTTTGTGGTCATCGTTCTCGGTCTCCTGCATCTTGAAATGCAGGTACATCCCCCGTTGTGTTCCATGATCAAACACGATTCCCCACTGATCCAATTTGCTGCAGTCGTAGTGCAGTTTGTCCTCGCGATCGATGAAGGGCCAAACGTTGTCACCGTCGCCTCCGGCGTTGTACGTCAGAAAGGAAAACGCATTGCACCCCTTTCCGGAAAGGTAGTTGATCGCTCCGATCAATCCCTTCCCCTTCCCGTCAGCCCAAGTCGGGTCCCCTTGCTCCCAATCACCCCGGTGGGGCTGCCAGGTTTTCAGGGGAGCCCGTCGAGGGTTCCCCGCAATCGTGTTGTCAAAATCGGCATACGCCAACAACGTCTCCGGAGCATCGGCTCCGGCTTTTAAAAAGTACTTCCCCGTGCCTGCGAACCGCAGGTAACGCTGGCCGACGTAGTCCAACCGCCCATGGGCCCGCAAATCTCGACCGCTCTTGTCGCTCTCCGCGATATCGATCGATCCGGAAACCGAATCGAACGGATCCAACGGAGCCCCCGAAGGCTGCACGTCCAATGCGGCGTTGCGTCCGGTTCGAAACGAAACCTCGTAACGCCACGCCCCAACTCGATCGGGTGCAAAATGCGCTCGCCAAACCGTGCCTGATTCCGCCGATGTATTGGCCGCATCTCCGTCCGCAGCGAAGTACCCGGGCACGGTGTACTCGGTGCCGTCCGAATGACGGAACCGGACCGTCATGCGATGGTCCGTAAACGGATTCGGTGCGTTGTCCTGCTCGTGGGCATACGGCCCGCTCAAATTGAACGTCAACTTATGCCAACGCTGCGGGGTGCCGGTCACCGTGACCGTCGCATCTCCGTCGACCCCGCGCGGCTGCTGCAACGGTTTCTCGCTGACTGGACGCGTCGGACTACCGTCCGCATTCGAGGGACGGCTCTGGGATCGATCGATCGCTGCGGTCCGAGACGTCTGCGGCAGCTGTCCCTGCTTCAACTGGACCGCCGGCCCAACGTCGTCGGGACGTTGATAATCGCGGTCGGTCGTCATCAACCACTTGTCAAACTCGAAACCGTCTTCGCGCATCGAGAACTGGACCGTGTGGACGCCCGGCGTTGGAACATCCAGGAAGATTTGATGCGGCTCGCCACAGTGTTCCTGCGCGGTTCGCTGTTTACTTTCCCAACGCCAAGTGTTTTTCCCCTGACACCACTGCAAGCGTTGGCCACTGGCGGGCCATTCGCCATCGAGTCCGACATGCAAACCGTTGTCTTCCGAACCCGTGGAAAAAGCTCTGGCCCAAACGTAGTACCGTCCGGGGTGGTCGAAATGGACTCGGTAGTGAACCACGGCCATCGCACCGGCTTCTGGCGAAAAATTCTCGCCCTTGATCAACCGGTCGTCGTGCGTCCGCCGCGTATCCGGCAGGATCTCCAGGTAGGCTCCTCCGCTGGCTCCGGCAGCATGATTCGGATCACCGTCGGGACCGACCGCCGGCGATTGATCTGCGTCGGTCAGGTAGAATGCGCGACGATCGGTCGAAGTTTGACGAAAGAAATGCTCGGCTTCGACGGCAACGATCCCGTCCTGCTCGGCGAAGACCACGCTTTCGTCGACCGTCGGGTCCGCGGCGGATGGCTTTGCTGCGGAATTCCATGTCAAAACAGCTAAGACGATACAGGGAAAGATTCTTTTCATGGCTGTGATCAGGACTCGAGGAGGAGAGGTTGCCAATCAGTTGGATGAACAGGGGATCCAGGGATGAACAGGGGATCCAGGGAAGAACATTGGATCCAAGATTGAGGGGAATACTTACGTTGCGGAGGCCAGCTTCAACTGGTCGGCGACGGCCTGGGCAACGTCGCTCGTCCCAGCCTTGCCACCCAGATCGGGCGTCAAACAGTCACCTTGCCGGATCACTTGTGCCACGGCGTTTTCGATGATCATCGCGGCTTCCAAACAAACCGCGTCGCGGTGTTTGTCGCCAAGCCAGTCGAGCATCATCGAAGCCGACAGGATGGTGGCCAACGGGTTGGCAAGGTTCTTACCGGCGATCTGAGGCGCGGTTCCGTGCGACGGCTGGAACAAAGCATGTTCGTCGCCGATCTCCGCGGAAGGCCCCAAACCCAATCCACCGACCAGACCGGCCCCCAGATCCGACAGGATGTCGCCGAACTGGTTTTCCATCACCAAGACGTCAAAATCCCACGGTCGTTGGACCATGTACAAGCTCATCGCGTCTACGTAGACGGCATCGCTAGGCACATCGGGATACTGCCCGGCGACGTCAAAGAATACCTGACGAAAGAATGCCAGTGAGCGGAACACGTTGGCCTTGTCCACGCAGGTGACGCGACGCTGACCATCCAGTGGCCGTCCGTTGCGTCTCCGTGCCAGACGAAAAGCGAAATCGGTGACGCGTGAAGTCCCCTGCCGAGTGATCACCATTGTGTCGGTCGCAACCTCCTCCCCGACGCGACTTCCTCCGCCGAACGAAGCAAACAGACCTTCCAGGTTTTCCCGGACCACGACGAAGTCGATCCCGGGTCCGGCATCCCGCAGGGCACAGGGGGCACCCGGGTAAAGCTTGACCGGCCGGACGGCCGAATGCACGCCCAGGGCACGACGAAGTCCGACCATCATCATGGGTTGCACTTCGGTGCCGTCGGGCTGCCGCACGTCGGGCAATCCGATCGCCGAAAGCAATACCGCATCGGCATCCAAACAATCCCGCAGCACGTCGGCGGGAATGGTTTCGCCGGTTTGACGATAGAGTTCCGCCCCCGCTTGATGGGAGGTAAAAGAAAGCTCCAGCCCGGGCAGTCCGGCAACCAACTGGTCCAGTACCGTGCGGGTCGCCCGCATGCACTCTGGCCCAATGCCGTCGCCAGGAAGTAGGGCAATGCGATAAGCAGTCATAGGGGATGCATTCAATTAATCGAGGTTGCTGACATTCCTAGTGATCGTTCAGACCAGCTTCCGCCCAACTGCGAACGTCTTTGCTGACCACCCATGGCGTTACCCGAGCATCGAACCGGCGAAAATGCGCACTGTCCAAATGCGTCTGAAACGCTTGGGAGTCGTCGTACTTTTCATACAAGAAAAAGCTTCCCGGTCGGTCAGGATCGATACACACATCGAATTGTCGGCAACACGGTTCCGACCGCAACGAATCCTGCGACTGTTGCATGACCGTCGCGCGAAACTCTTCCACGTGTTCTGGATGAATCTCAAATTGCACCGTGACGACGTACATCGAACACACACCGGGTTTTGGAAAACTATTGATGGGGAAATCGCTCTGCCAACTCTCGAACTTGGTCGGGGCTGAGGCAATTGATTCTTTCGTTGCGTAGCATCAGGTACAACTTCGCGGTCGCCTCCAACTCCTCCATCGCGTCCACCGCCGCCTCCAACGATCCGGCCGAAACCAGTGGTCCGTGGTTGGACAACAAAACCGCGTGCGCCGACTTCGCGGCCTGCTCGATTGCTTCGGCAAGCTTTCTGTCGCCTGGCGGGAAATAGGGGACCAGTGGAAGGGAACCCACCCGCATCACGTAGTACGCGGTGATCGGCGGCAGGACATTGGCCGGATCGACATCGGCCAAACAGGACACGGCGACCGAATGTGTCGAGTGCAAATGCACGATCGCACGCTCGGCGGGACGACAGTGATACATCGATTGATGCAAAAAAGCTTCCTTGGACGGCTTGTCACCGGCGACCCATTTTCCGCTGGAGTCCAACTTCGCGATTCGGTCGGGATCCAATCGCCCCAAACAGGAATTCGTCGGCGTGATCAACATGCCATCGGGCAGTCGGGCACTGAGGTTTCCAGAGTTGCCGGCGGTCAAGCCTCGCTCAAACATCGACCGGGCCAGCCGAACCATCTGTTCACGAAGTTCGCGTTCGCTCATCCGAACTGCTCCAACGCTGCCTGGAAAAAATCTTCTCCACCGAAGTTGCCCGACTTCAGCGCCAGAGCCAGCGGCGGATCACTCCCAAGGGTCTGCGTCCATGGCACACCGGGACAGATCTCTGGACCAATCTCCAAAACCCGGACGCCCAATCGGTCGGCGACGGCGCCAGAAGTTTCTCCTCCCGCCAAGACCAGACGCCGAACCGACAATCGTTCAACCAGCAAAACGGCCACCAAAGCAAAGAAACGTTCGAGCGCCGTCGCCACGTTTTCCCTGCCGAAGCGCTGCTGCAACCGCTCGACGTGCTCGGGCGAGGCGGAAGAGGTAATCATGAGTGGTAACTCGGCCGAGACGTTGGTCGCCCAGTCGAACAGCTTGCGGACTTGCATTTCGGGATCCGCCAAAACCGCTTCGACATCCACCTCCCAACACGCGCTCCGCCGCTTCATCCATCGCACCTGGGCCTGCGTCGCCGGCGAACAACTGCCCGCGATGATGGCGCTGCGACCGTCAATCGCGAAAGCTTGCCCTCCGTCTCCGACCGGACCCCAGAGGCCGCGCGTCTGATAGGCCGCGGGAAGAAACCTGCCCAACCCCGATCCACCCGTCACCAACGGCAAGTCCGCAGCGACGGCCGCCAGACTTTCCAGATGCGGCGGCCGGCAAGTGTCGGCAATGACCAATTTCAAGCCGCGTTTTTGCAACTGATCCAGGTGCTCCGTGATCGCCGCGGCGCCGTTGTCGATCACTCCGGCCGGCAACAGCCCGACTTCGCCATGCGTCTGCTTGCGCAGCACGCGCACCAGGTTGGCATCGGTCATCGGATTCAACGGATGATGCTGCATCCCGGACTCGTGCAACAACTTGTCACCGACGAACAGGTGTCCTTGATAAACGGTTCGCCCCGCATCGGGAAACGCGGGACAAAAAATGGTTTGGTCGCAGGCAAGCCGCTCCATCAAGGCTTCGGCCACCGGTCCGATATTCCCCTCGTCGGTCGAATCAAAGGTCGAACAGTATTTGAAATAGATCCGCTCGATGCCGGCCGTCAGCAACTGATCCAATACGGCGAGGGATTGCTGGACCGACACCGATGCGGTGACCGACCGAGTCTTCAAGGCAACCACCACGGCGTCGAATCCCTCGACGCGTGCCCAGGCAGACGGCTCCGGGATGCCCAGTAACTGCACCACACGCATCCCACCCTGAACCAGGTTCAGAGCCAGATCGGTCGCACCGGTCACGTCGTCGGCGAGACAACCGAGTACGGGGCTTCTTCGGCGGGTGTGGGGCAGGACAGCCATCGGATTCAAGTCTCGCTTTCGATCGCCACCGCACGCACCGGAGAACCATCGCCGCCAACAATCCGTAACGGCAACGCCACAAACTGCACCACGGGAGTGCGGATCTGGTCCAAATTCGCCAGTCCTTCAACGATCACGATGTTGCCGCGGAAGAGAGTCTGATGCACCTCAGTCAGCTCGGTCGGGTTGTTCACATCGGCCACCGATGGCGGCTCCACACCGACCATTGCGACCTTCCGCTGCACCAGCCATTGTGCCAAGTCCAGCGAGAGACGCGGTAGCTCGTCGCGATAGGCCGGGGTTCCGTATCGCTTGTACCAGTCGGTGCGGAACAACAACCTCGCCCCAGGCCGGATCTCTTCGGCCAAATGGCCGAGGCTGGCCACGTCGATCCGTTGCCGGGGCTCCGCGGGTGCCAGATTGATTACGGTGGCAGGACCGAAGCAGACGGACAGGTCCTGTTGATCCAACGTGCGTCCCCCCGGCAAAAAGTGGCGCGGCGCATCCATGTGCGTCCCGCAGTGCGAATAGAGCGACAAGGTCGTGGCGTTCCAGCCGTCTCGCTCCAGCGTCTTGGCCTCGGCAAGCTTCACGCCGGGCATTTGATCGCTGATCGGCAGACTCAGGTCGATGTACTTGGTCATCCCCCGTTTTCCTCCATCGACACGTACCGACGTGATTCCGCCGAACGGTAAATGCCTTCGACGACGTCCAATGTTTTCAGGTACTCGCGCCCCGCCGTCTCGAAAGGCGTCTCCGCCCGCAACGAATCGATGAAGTGCTGTTGGGTAGCCAACACGCAATCGCCGGCAAAACCACGCCGAGCGTAGGAATACTCGATCGGCCGCACCGGTTCTCCCAGCCTTTGCCAAGTCAGTTGCCCGTCACCGCGCAGACGAAGCGAGCCGCCATTGCCCTCGATCAATGCCTCGCCGAACGTCAGTCGGGCTTCGGCCGACGTCGGCTCGTTGTACCGATTCCCATCCCACAGTCCGGCGGCTCCGGAGCGGAAATCGAACATCACCGTCGCGCAATCTTCGCCGGCGATTGCCGAGTTCCAACGTCGCAAAGACGCAAAGACGCCGCTGATCTCGCCAGCCAAAAAGCGGAACGTATCCACGAAATGGACTCCAGTCTCAAAAACCAGCAGCCGCGACATCTCGCGAAAATAGGGCTGGCGGTCCAAGTAAGCGTCGGTCCCCCAACCATCCCCGGTGCGGCACTGGAAAGACACCGAGTGCAGCCGATCGCCGATGGCGCCGTGGTCGATCTGCCGCCGCAATTCACGATACCAAGGCTGAAACCGAAAGTTCTCATGCACCATCAAGCGAACGCGGGCAGCGTCACACAGGTTCACAATCTGTTTGGCTTCGTCGAAGGTTGGTGCGAGCGCCTTCTGACAAATGACCGGTAGCGACCGCTCGGCGGCCTGACTCACCAGGCTCAGGTGTGATTCGGGGCGGGTGACGATGTCGACAAAGTCGGGTCGTTCCCGGTCCAGCATCTGTTCAAAGTCGGCATAGGTCGATTCGATGCCGAATCGATCCGCGGCGGCCGCTGCCGCGTCCAAGTCCTGGTCACACACCGCGCCAATCTGCGCGCCCTCGATTCGCGACCAGGCGTCCAGGTGAAACTGACTGAAATAGCCCGCTCCGACCACCACCCCTTTCAACACTCCCATCGCGACACCTCCCAAGTCTGCCACCCGACTCTTTCAGACGCGGGGGATTCCAAGTGCGAGGCCTGTTTCTTTTGACTCGACGGCAGCAGGAACTTGCTGTAGACCAGCATGCCAACGACGGCCAGGATCAACAATACGAACCACACCACTCGCCTTCGCAACGCCGCAGCGGAAAGTTTCGTCAGGGGACGCTGCGGATTCATGAACATCCAGGCGACCACGGCCAAGACGTTCATCATCGCGGCAAAGGCGAAGAACGAGTTCGCCGTCCCGGTGGACTCCGCGATCACGGGCAACGTGACGTGTGCCACAAAGAAAGGAAACGCGACAGCGCTCACCGCCGCCCCCAGATTCCCGACCATGTTCATCGCGGCGGACACGGCCCCTGACCGCGCCCCGCCGACGTCCATGCAGAATGCCCAACTGGGGCTGAGCGTCATTTCCACGCCAAACGTCGCCAACGAAAAGCAGGCGATGAAGGTCCAAACCGAAGCGGACGGTCCCAATTGCGTCGTCAGCAACAACCCCAGGGCCCCCAACGTGTAGCCGACAATTGCCGGCAAGCGACGCGACCAGACGTGCATTCCGCGGCGATGCAATCCGGTGACGGCGTATCCGGATACCCACAGCGCCACCGCGCCACACAACAGTGGCAGGGATGCCAGATAGGCATACGACTCACCAAACGTCTGGCTCAAGTAGGGCTGCAGCCAGGTAATGCTGATGAAGAACGTCATGTTGCTGGCTGCATACTGAAACATGGCCAACAACACGTTGGCCGAGGTGACGATCTGGATGTAGGGCACGGCCGACCGCGCGGCTTGCTCTCCCTCGATGCCGTCGTGGATCAGCCCCAGTTCCGCTTGATTGACACGTCGATGGTTGGCCGGCAGGTCACGATACCAGATCCACCACACGCCACCCCAAATCAGGCCGAGCACGCCGTTGGCGACGAACGTCATCCGCCAGCCGATCTGATCGATCAGCCAGGGCATCAGCACCAACGACAACGCCGCGCCAATTCTCGCCCCGGAATGAAAGATCCCCTGACCGATCCCCCGCTCGTTAGCCGGAAGCCAGCTGTACAAAGCCCGGGTCGCGCCCGGATAAGCGCCCGCTTCGCCCACACCGAACAAGAACCGCACGACCAGCAAACTGATCGCGGTGGACACCGCTCCGGTCAACGCCGTGAAGATGCTCCACACGAGCACCACGATGGTCAGGGCACGCCGCGGCCCGGCTCGGTCACTGAACCAACCCGCCGGGATTTGAAACAGCGCGTAGCCGATGGCGAAAATGCCGAACACGTAACCCATCATCTGGTCGTCCAGACCGACGATGTCCTCCTGCATCGACCCCTTGGCCGCCGAGATGCAGACTCGGTCCATGTACGTGTTGACCGTGTGCAGGAACAACAGGAACACCAGCCAGAATCGCTGACGTGTTGCGATCGTCTGGTTCATTCCGATGAAGATCCGGCGGAAGCAAAAACGGCGCCGGGCGGGAATTCCCGGCAAAGGCGAGGAGCCCGCAATTGTATCCCCGAATTCGTTTTGTACAATGAAACAACTCCAAAGACTTATTTCGAATTACGAAACGAAACCTTTCCCTCCTCCTCCGGCCGCATCGCGTCGAACACCATGCCTCACGTTCCCGACTCCGACGGTGGACGCTCGGCCGACCTGAGCGTCGCTCAACTGCACACTTTTCGCCAAGTCATGCAAGAGGGCGGCTACGCCGCGGCGGCCAAGGTCTCGCACCTGTCGGTCCCATCTGTGTGGCAGCACATCCGATCCTTGGAAAAGGTATACGGCGTTCAACTGTTCGATCGCGAGGGCCGTCAGGTACGTCCCACCGAAGCGGCGCGACGCCTGTACGAGCAAGTCGACCGGATCTTGGTTCAGCTGGAATCGACCTTCGACCTGGTCGACGCATCGGCCGGCGACAAGACGATCCGAATCGTCACCGGCGTGCGAATGATGCTGGAAGACCTTGCCGGTCCGCTGGCCGCGTTTCGCCAGCGGCACCCCAATCGCCTGGTCATCCGGCAAGGCAACGAACATCGCGCCGAAGAATTATTGCTGGCGGACGAAGTGGACCTGGCAATGACCTTGGAGCCGGGCTTGAAACAGGCATCGCCTTACCTGCACTATGAACCCGCCTACACGGTGGAGTTTCTCGCGGTGGCCAAGAAAGGACATCCGTACGCGACCGCGCGATCCGGCAGTTTGAAAGAGCTTGCCAAACACGACCTGATCGTGACGACGACCGGCACCCACGGCCGCGACGCCCTGGACCAGGCATTTCACCGCGAAGGCCTGAAAGCGAGGATCGTGGCGGAAACCGACAACAGCGCCTTCACCATCGCTTGTGTTGCCGCGGGAATGGGCGTGGGCATCCTTGCCGGACGTGCCAACGGCGATCTGTGTCGCAAGCTCGCGACGCGTTCAATGAACAAGCACTTCGGCCGCCGCCGCATCAGCTGGATGTGGCGGAAAGGCAGGTTGCTGTCCGAGCCGATGTTGGAATTGATTGAAGCGGTCAAACAACTGGATCGCGCGGAGTCCTGAGGGCGGGACGCGATCGCGTCCGCAATCCGACGCATCGCAACCGTGGTGGCGTCCGATTACGGGAGCCCCGAGTGCAGAGGCATCGTGCAAGCGAAGTGAAGGATGCGGTCCACCGTCGTCTGGCCACGGTGGCGACGCCGCGTCCAGTCATGCAAGACGGCTCAATTGCTGGGCAGCGACGCGATGATTCGCAGCGGCGCACCGGTACCTTTCGCGATCTTCATCGGGAGTGCGACCACCGTCGCCCCCTGGGCCGGCAACCGGCTCAGATCGGCCACATTTTCAAACACCGGGATGTTGTGCTTGAACAGCGTGACGTGACTTTGAAACCGTTCCGATTGTCCGTGATCGATGCTCGCGGTGTCGATCCCGATCGCTTTGACCGGGCGGTGGTCGGCCAGCCAGCGGGCGGCCATCGGATCCAGCCCGGGAAAGTGCAGCTGGGACACCGCGTCCGGTCCGGTTTGGTCGGTGCCGAGGTACCGCCGCCGATCCTGCCAGAACGTCGCATAACCGGTTCGAATCAGGACGATCACGTCCACCAACTGTCGCCCTTGCTGGGTTTCCCAGCGGTGCAAATCTCCCACACCCACCTGATAGTCCGGGTCGTCACGGCAGGCATCCCGGACGTCAATCACCGCCGCCTCCCCGATCAACCGATCCAGCGTCACCTGGTCAACGGTGTGGCCCTCCTTGGAAAAATGAATCGGGGCATCCAGGTGCGTGCCGCCGTGCTCGGCCGCGGCAAACCGCTTGGATGCGTAGAAATAACCCTTCTCGGTCATCCCGAATTTGTCGACCGTCAATTGGAACCCGGACTCGGTCGGCCAATAGATCGTCGATGCGTCAAAGTCATGCGTCAGGTCGACCCACTGGGCACCGGCGGACACCGACAGTGATTGAACCTGGCCATGAGCCACACTGGCCCCGGCAACCAGCATGACGCCGAGCAACCGCACGACTCCCGCGAAGCGAATGATGTTCATCGGAACCTCTGGTGATCGGTGGAAAACTCCGTGGTCGGGAACTTTGGGCCGCGAGGAACCAACCTGTTCTCATGGTTTTTCGACGAACCCGTTTCCGTCCAGCAGGATCTTGCGACATTGTCCCTCTTGCCGGACCGCTTCGGTGCTGAGATGGGAAAAGAGGTTTCCCGACAACACAATCCCCTGGCACTCTTCCAGCAGAACGCCGGCCGCTTCATTCGGATTGGGTTCCTGTTTGGTGGGATCGTCCGAACGTCGTTGCAGCGGATTACCATCCGCATCGTTGCCGATCCAGGTGTCGCTGAAGTTGTTTCCGCTGATGGTGATGCTGGCGGATTCGGGACGGACCGCAATCCCGATCTTTTTGACAATCGTGAAGGTGTTGGCCGACACGGCGCACCCGTGAGCGTCTCGCAGATCGATCCCGCCGGTGAATTCGTGGGCGATGACATTGGCGGAAAGCGTGATGCCGTAACAGTCCCGATCCAACACGATGCCCCAGCCCTGGCACTCTTCGATCATGTTGCCGGAGACCACCGAACCGTAGGTATTTTCGATCACCACTCCGTCTCCCAAGTGATCATCCAGGTTGTTTCCTGACATTGCCAAGTTGAAGGAGTCGATGCATTTCAAACCGTCGACATTCTCTTCGAACTGATTGGCCGACACGATGATGTCATGGCAACCTTCCAGATAAACGCCACAGCGTTTGTTGTAGGTGAACAGGCAATCGCTGATTCGAGGGTCTTCGTAACAGAACCACAGCCGCAATCCGTCCCCGCCGTTCTCGCTGCTGCTGACGCCGTGAACCTGGATTTCCTCGATGTAGCGGGCTTCGATCCCGGCGCCACTGTCGGGGTTGCCGGTGACCCTCAGGTCGGCGATGGAAACCCGCCACAACCGCTCGGGGTGGGGCGTCGGCTTGCCGGCGTATTTCGGGTTCTCGATCAAAATGGCCGGCTGACCATCGGTGTTTCGATTCACGAGGTGCGTCGCTGTCCCTACGCCTTCCACACGCGTGTCCCCCGTTTTGATTCGTAGCGGCTGGTCGATCTCGTGAACTCCGGCGGGCAGACGGAGAACGCCGCCGCTGGTCGGAATGGCGTCGGCCGCAGCCTGGAGCGAATGATACTCGCCGGCATCCACCACCGCGTCGCCGGCCGCCCAACACGTCGTCGAAAGCGACATCACAGCCAGACAGACCGCGAACAGGGCGACGGAGCACGACACCGCTGGAGAACGTGCCCAAAGCGTCTGTCGCTCCATCAACGTCGGGTGTGCAGCTTTCAGCACTGTTTTTTTCAGCACTGCTTTGTCGCAACCACCTTGATCGGCTTGATTGGGGATCCGGATTCGCATCATCAGTAGCTCGTTTGCCGTCGAGGGCGGTGCGGGCCCGGGATCGCCAGTCGGCCCGATTGCCCGAATCCGCCTGATTATAAAGCGGCTCCATCCTCACGGGGTTGTTCTCAATGGCGTCTCTGTCAGATCGCTGCCGCGAAGGCGACGGCCCGGCAATCGAACTGGGAGACCGGGACGACGCCGGCCTGTGATTTGCACGCGCCGAAATCCCCTCCCCGGGCGAACTTTGCCCACCGCCGCTTGCGACCTTCATGGGCGACGCAGCAGACCTGGCGATCTCTCGCGCAGCTTCAGACACCAGGATGAACGATGAACGATCACGACAAACACAACATGATGGGCTCACGTGGAGTGACCCGTCCGATGGCCGAAATGAAACTCCAAAACGGCCAACAGGACCACGGCGACCACGGCGACCACGAGCATCACGAGCATCACGAGCATCACGACCAGAGTGGTCACAGCCAAGGCGATCACAGCTCGAATCACGAAGGATCGAATCACGGAACGGGACACAGCAGCGGTCACGCAATGAGCCATGACGACCGGCTGCAGATGCTGTCGATGCATCACAAGCAGACGTTGTGGATCTACTGGACGCTTCCCTTGCTGGGAATCTGGTTGCTGACGGCTCCCTTCAACTTCGGCTACCTGAATGAAGCCTTGTGGGTGGACCCGAGCGGAGGGCGAGGGCCGTGGTTTGCCGAACAGTCGACGCCGGAACTTCAGCACCAGCGTGCGTTACTGATGACCGGCAGCGACGTGCTTTGTGGGTTGCTGTTGCTGATCTTCGGCTGGCGGTCATTGAAGCCGAATCGTCCCTACAGCCTGTGGACTTGCTGTTTTGTCGGGGTGTGGCTGACGTTTGCCCCGATCCTTTTTTGGGCACCGACGGCGTCGTCCTATGCCAACGATTCGTTGATCGGAATCTTGGTAATGGCATTGACCATACTGATTCCGGGCATGCCGAACATGATCATGTACATGCAGCACGGAGCGGCAACGCCGCCGGGTTGGAGCTACAACCCGTCCAGTTGGCCGCAGCGGTGGATCATGATTGCGACCGGCTTTCTGGGGTTCCTGGTCTCGCGATACCTCGCCATGTTCCAATTGGGCTACATCGACTACGTCTGGGATCCGCTGTTCGGATTCACCCAGGGCACGGAGAAGGTGCTCAACTCCGACATGTCGCATCTGTGGCCCATTTCGGACGGCGGGCTGGGTGTGATTTCCTACACGTTCGAGTTCTTGATGGGCTACATGGGCAGCCCGTCGCGCTGGCGTACGATGCCGTGGATGGTTTGCTTCTTTGGAATCCTGGTCATCCCGTTGGGTCTAACGCACATTGTGCTGGTGATCTCGCAACCGGTGATCGTTCATCGCTGGTGCGCCTTCTGTTTGCTGGCGGCCTTGGTGATGCTTCCGATGATCCCGTTGGAGGTCGACGAGGTGGTCGCAATGATCCAACATGTGAGGCAAGCCAAGGCCCGCGGCGACCGCGGTGGATCGCTGTGGAAGATCTTCTGGAAGGGTGGCCGGGCCGACGGTTGCACGATGGACGAACGGTCGCCGGAGATGATCAGCCTGCCCGATCAGCCCGGAGCGGTGCTGAAGGCATCGATTTGGGGCATGAGCTTTCCCTGGACCCTGATCACGACGTCCGCATTGGGGCTGTTGCTGATGTGTCTACCAACTTGGTTTTCCATCGACATCAAGACCCACGCGGCCGACATCGGACACCTCGGCGGCGCGTTGATCGTCACGGTCTCGGTCATCTGCATGGGAGAAGTGATTCGAACCGGTCGATTCCTGAACCTGTTGCTCGCCGCGGCCGTCGCCGTGGGCCCCTGGATGGTCGCGGAAGCCACGACCGGATACGCGGCGTTGTGTTCGGTGATCGCCGTGGCGGTCGCTGCGTTGTCGCTGCCCCGCGGACAAATCACGGAATCCTACGGCAGCTGGGATCGATTCATTCGGTAGTTCGCGGTAAGCGAACTGGACAGCGTCCTGGTGAGTCGGCGACGTTCGCCCAAGCATCGCCGTCCGCCGTCCGCCGTCGCACGACGGCAGCTACGGAGTGGAAGAGTGAGCCGCGTGAGACTAGCCGCGGTATCGCACCAGGTACCATCCGCCGCCCAGTTCCAACGATGCCTGCAAATCGTGGTGCTCGTTCAGTCCTCCGGTGAACGATCCCGGTTGGCTTGACGGCGGATGCCACTCGGCCCAGTCACCGCCATCGGGGCCGGCCAACTGTAACTTCAATGCGCCGGAATCGCAGCGTTCAATCGCGCTGATGCAAAGTTGCGTCCCAGTGACCGAAGGGGATGTCAACAGAATCAGAGTCCGTGGCTTGCCAAACGGGTAAGCCATGTAGGGCCCCAAGTGCTGTAACGAGCCGTCGCGCGTCGGCCAATCGTTTCGCAGCGGCCGGGCGATCGAATCGAACCGATCACGCTGCAGTGCCAGCCGGACACGTTTTCCCTGCCAAGCGATCGCGCTGTGGTTGAGAAACAAGCTGCACCAAAGCGCCATCACGCCCGTCAGCGCCACCAACGAACGCAGCGAGACCAGGGAGCGGTCGTGTCCGGCGCGTCGGCAGAGCGCCATCACCCAAACCGCCGCGCCTCCACCGGCGACAGTGACCAACAGCAGTAGCGACAGCAACCGCCCCAGCCCAACCCAGGCCATCGTTTCCTGGATCGTCGCGGCGGGAGCCACGAACAAGCCCTGCAAATGCTGCAGCATGATCTCGAACCATGGGTCCGATGCCGCCCACAGTGAGAGGGCAGCCATCGCCAGAGCTTGCAGGAACAAGAGGGGGCGCAGGGAAACGATCATCCGCTCAAATAGATCCGTCGAAGTTTTTCAAATGGCTGCGTGCCGGTTCATTTCCCCGGCGATGACTTGGGCGGGTCGCAGTAGGCCAACGCGAGCAATGCGAAACTGGTTGCCAAGTCCTTGTCATTTTCGAACCACCGCTCATTCTGGTTGGCCCACGATCCGTCGTCGTTTTGCCGTCTGGCGAGTTCTTGGACCAAGTCGGCTCGCCAGTCGTGCACATCACCATCTTCGTCTTTTAGTTCGTCAACGCCGGCGGCTTTCAGTGCGGCCGCGAAGGTGTGGTAGTAGTAATACAAACCGGCCGATCCCATCCCGGGATTGTTTTCGACATCGTAGAATTCGCTGATCCAATCCACGGCCGCCTTGACGCGTGGATCGTTGCTGGTCAGGCCCGCGTAAATCATGCTTTTCAAGCCGGTGTAGGTCATCGAGCCATAACTTCGCAAGCCTCCGTTGGGCGTGTAACGTTCCTCGGAAGTACTCGGGTCGATCTTTGTCGTCGGGATCTCGTAGTAGAAACCGCCGTCGTCAACTTTGCCGGCCAATGGGGTGTCGTTGAACTTCGCGTCCAGGTTTTGGCAACGGGAGACAAACGCCAGCGCACGTTGGATCGCCGGATCTTCGGGGCCGGCCTCGGTCGCCCGCAGGGCTTCGATGAAGTAACCGGTGTTGGACAGATCGGGTCGTCCGGCGCCACCGTAGCCGACGCCGCCATACCAGGGATCCGATGGATCCCGCTTGACCTCTCCGTACTGCATCTCGGTCACAAAGTCCTTGGCCCGCCCGAGCAATTCGTTGTAGCGGCCGTCGGCATTTGCTTCAGCGAAGCACAGCATGGCGACGCAGGTCTCATAGTTCCGAAGTCGTCCGTTTCCGTAGATGCCGCCGTCGGGTTTGACGAATCCCTGCAGGGCCTTCAGGCCTTTGGCGACCATCGGATCGTCCACCGTGCGGCCGTTGCGGAGGGCCGCCGTAATCGCCAGGGCGGTCACGCCCGGCCCGACACGCGGCGAAAACATCCCGGCGTCGGTTTGGCCCTCGCCCGCCAAGTACTCCAGCCCCTTGCGAACGATCGCCTGGCGCTGCGTCTCGACCGCTTCACCCGATTGGGATTCCGCGGTGGCCGCCTGTCCGGTCGGGGCCGCCTGTCCGGTCGCGACGTCCTGTGCAGTCAGCGGGACACCCAACCCGGCAACCAACAGACCGGTGACAAAAATGCGTCGGCCGCGGTGAAAATTCCATCGTCTGTTCATCGATCAGCTCCCAAAAACCCGTGATTTGCGGGTTCAACGCGAAAACCCATTGGACGCCCACACCACTTTGCACACCGCGTGCCGCAGCCCGAGTCAGCGTTCAGCGATGCGTGCCCAGACGATGCGTCAGTCCGTCGCCGTGATGCGGAGCTTGGCCAGGGACAACCGGCCGTCGGTGTGCCAAGGGTCTCCGCCCCCGTTGCGCCCCTGCCGAACCTGATGGAAATCGTCGACGAATTCGATATCGATCAGCCGCCCGGTTTGGCGGAGTTCGCCAACCAAGTGGTCCCGTTCCAAGTCGACATCGGCAGCAATGTGGTGGGTGATCTGCCCCGTCGTGTGACTCAAACCGACGCGCCTGTCGAACGTCGCCGAACCGGCCCACAACGGGTTGCCCTGATCGTCGGTCTGACCGGATTTCCAGAATCGGACGTGGTGTCGTTGCCGCGGGTCGTCGCCGACGGGCTGTTCAAAGGCCAAGTCTTCGGGGCGGCCCCACAGGTACAGCCTGCTGACCGGTGCCGCGTCGTAAGGACGTTCGGCGACCGAGTCGACGGCAATCCGAAGGTCGCTTCTCATGCCGAGCGGGTCCGCCGTGTACCATCCGGCGGCACGTAACGCCGCCTTCAGCTCTTGCTCCATGCCGATCAGTGCCAGATTGATCGGATCACCTGGATGACCATCACTGGTTTCGGTGACCCCTGGCATGTCATCCAGTGCCGGATGGCGGCCGGTGTAGTGCTCCCAAAACACCGGCATCAACCAGTACGCCACAACCAGATAGACCAGCAGCAAGATGCCCAGGGCCGACGAGATCCGTTGCCAAAGAACGTCTCGACGCGCGGGCACCACGGGGTCCGATGGATTGTCGGAATGTTCACTCATGGCTGCAACGCTTTCACAAACAAATGAAGACGACGGCGAATCGAACGCGACCGGTTCATTCTAGCCAGCGACGCGATTCGCAGCCTGCCCTCTCGAATCACTGCTCGCGAATCGGCTCGCGCGGCTGTCCATCGAACCGCTGCCGCGCTTCGCCGCGTTGGATACGAATCGCCCCTTCAACTCAGCGGAAACCGGCGTCGCCACGGTCCTTCAATCGTCGATCCCATAGGCCCGCAATCGGTCTCGCAGCGTGCCGCGGTGGATCCCCAACATTTCCGCCGCTTTGGCGCGGTTGCCCCCGGTGTGTTCGAGCACTCGCCTGAGTAATGCGGGCTCGGCCGCGGTAAGGAATTGGGCGTGCAAAGGCTCTCCCTGCTCCTCCCAACGCGCGATCGCCTCGCCGGCCCATTCGCGGACCGCATGATCGACCGACGCACGCGTCGAAGGTGACGCCGGATCGCGACCAGGTTTTGGCGGAGGAAAGTCCCCAATCGCCAAACTTCGTCCACGGGCCACGACGGCGGCGTGTCCGACGGCATTCTTCAATTCACGGACGTTCCCGGACCACGGGCGTTTGACCAGCTCGGCCAACAAGGCGGAATCGATCGCCGTCTCCGCGGCGGGATAGTTCATTGCATGCAGAAAATGATGACAGAGGACCCCGATGTCTTCGGTCCTTTCTCGCAGTGGTGGCAAATGGATTTGAACGCCGCTCAACCGATGAAACAAGTCTTCCCGAAACTCGCCGTCGCCAACCGCCTGGTGCAAATCGCTGTTGGTTGCCGCGAGGATTCGGACATCGGCTTGCCGTGGCTGGATGTCGCCGACGCGACAGTATTCCCCCTGTTCCAAGACACGCAGCAACTTCACCTGGGTGCCGATCGGCAAGTCACCGATTTCATCCAACAACACGGTGCCGCCCTCGGCCCGCTCAAACAAACCGGGTCGGTCATCGACGGCGCCGGTGAAGGCACCCTTGATGTGACCGAACAATTCGCTCTCGATCAGATCGGTATTCAACGCGACCGGCGCGATCGGCAAGTACGGTTTGTCCGCTCGACGGCTGTGCCGATGGATGGCGGCAGCTACCAATTCCTTGCCCGTCCCGGTTTCTCCGGTGATCAGCACCGACAGGTCGCTGTCAGCCACCAACGCGATCTGCCGAAAGACCTGTTGCATGGCGGGCGATCCGCCGACCAGAGCGGCGTTGTCGGTCGCCATCGGCTGCGTTTGCACGGGCGCGGCGACCGTCCGCGATTTGCGGAGCGCCTGGCGGCACGTTCGCAGCGCATCTTCCAACTTGAACGGCTTGGTCAAATAGTCCGTCGCACCGTTCTTGACCGCCGCAACTGCCGTTTCCAAATCTCCGAAGGCGGTGATGATGATCACCGGCGCGTCCCCCGTCGCCGAGAGAAACTTGGGCAAGGCGGTGATCCCGTCTTCCTTGGGCAGCCGAACATCCAAGATGACCATGACCGGACGATGTTCCGCCGCCAAACGCAGCCCTTCCTCGGCCGAGGACGCGGTCACCACGCGGTGGCCCTCCTGGGTCAGCATTTTTTCCAACGCCCAACAAATCGACGGTTCATCGTCGACGACCAACACCGGCGCGGCTGTGTTCATCATGTCTCCTCCTGAATGGTCACCGTGACCATTAACTCAAACACGGTTTTTCCATCGGCTCGCGTCCATTTGACATCGCCGCCGAGAAACTCCGCGGCGCGGCGCACCACGGGCAATCCCAAACCCAACCCTTCCGGTTTGGACGTCACCAACGGCTCGAACAAGTCCTCGGCAACTTCCTCGGGGATGCCGGGACCATTGTCGGCCACCCGAACGCGCAGCTGGGGTGGTCCGCCGGCGTCGCTCGTCGCTTCGGCGTCCACCCAGACTTGGTCGCCGGCCTGCATCGCGTTGTGCACCAGGTTGGTCAGCGCCGCGACCCACGTGGGGCCGTCACCGATCTGATATCGCGACAATGAGCCGTCGTCCTGCCAGCGGATCTCCACTCTCAAGTGACGAGCGATCGGCGTCAAGCTCAACCGCACGTCGTTCCAACAAACCATCGCCGACATCGGACGGTTCTGGTCCTGCCGACCGGACGCGACCAACAGCAAACGCCGCACGTAACTTTCGGCCGACTCGATTTGGCTGATCGCCACCTGCAATCCCTCGTCGTCGGCGTGCGGACAGTCGGCGGCATGCAACTCCACGGCCATTCGCGCACCGGTCAGGCTGTTGCGCAGCTGGTGCGCCATGCCGCCCGCAATCTGATGCAACAACTTCTCGCTCTGCTGTCGATTCACCCGTCCCCACAAGCGGCTCAACTGGTTGGCCATGGAATCGACCGCACCGCCCAATCGACCCACTTCGTCGCCGACGTCGTCGGAGACGGTCGAGTCGAAATCGCCATCCGCGACGGCTTCCACACGATGCTGCAATTTGGCCAACCGTCCGACCAGCCGCGAGGACAGCACCAGCGCGACCGAACTGATCGCGGCAATTGTCGACAATCCGGTGACCAGGGGAAGCAGCGCGGCACGCCGCCGACTGGCGCGCAACAAGGCTTCGTCAAACAGAACGGCCACTCCGGCGACACCGTCGGAGCGCACCGGCGCGTCGTTCATGGAAAAAAAATAGACGCGGTAGCGACGTGAACCGACGGTCAACCCCGCCGGCTGCGTGTGCTCATCGCGGCCGCCAGATTCGCGGCCTAGCGTCCGAGCCAGGTTCGCCGCCAGTGGCTCGTTCGGCGGAGGGATCACCGTCGCCTGCAACAACTGGCCGTTCGCGTTCACCGTCGCCAATTCGGTTTGCGTCAGGTCCGCCAACAGATTCAACACGACGGCGTTCAGCGGAAACGTCGAACCGGAAAGCGTGTCCCGGATCCCGACAAACCGATCCTGCATCTGCTCACTGGCCCAGCTGGCACCCCACCAGGACGATCCCAACGCCACCGCAACCGCCGCCATCAGTGCCGACGCCAGCATGGGTGCGAGCAATCGGAGTCGAAGCGAACGAAAGGGAGGCGTTGGCGGCAAGAGTCGGCTCAAGCGGTTCGGAGAATGATCTTGGCATTTTAGACCAAACCGCCGGGCGGAAAATCCGCCACGCCTGGCCAAAGCAACACCGCCGTGGCCGCACCGCTTTTGAGACCGGGGTTATTCGATGCAGTACAGGTGCTCCTTCCCGCGGAAGAAGATCTGCTTGCCGACGATCGCCGCCGACGCATCGATTTCCTCGTCCAACCGGTTCGTCGCCACCAGCTCAAACGTCTTGCCGTGTTTGAATACCAGCGTCGTCCCGTCGCGTCCGGTCAAGTAAATGTGATCTCCGGCGGCAACCGGCGACGCGTACACGCTTGAAATCCCAGGCAGGCGGGTCTGATCGATCAGCAACTCGCCGGTCTCCGCGCTCCGCGAAACCAGGATGCCGTTGTTCGACTTCACGAAATACAGCTGACCGTCATACAGCAGTGGCGATGACACGTACGGTGCGGCATCCGTCTCCACCCAGCTGACTTGATCCGTGTCCGTCAGATCCCCTTTCGAATCCAGCGGGATCGAATAGATGGCGTAGCCCCGGTATCCCGTCATCACGATCACATTGTCTTTGTAACGAATCGGGGAAGGGATCGGATTGCTGGCCTGGCCTCCGCATTCCCAGATCAAGCTCCCGTCGGCAAGGTCATAACTGCGGACGCGGTTGTCGCCATTGGTGATCACTTGGGTCCGCCCTTGAAACTCGGTGATCAGTGGCGTTGCCCAAGTGGTGGGTTCGTCGCGACTTTGACGCCAGCGTTCCTGTCCGTCGGCGGCGCCCAAGGCGACGATGAACGATTCGCCCTCATGATCCCACGGTACGACCACGGTCCCATCGTGCACGGCGGGGGAACTGCCCTCGCCGAATTGTGCCCGGGTCTGCATTTTCCCCAGATCTTTTTGCCACAGCACGTTCCCGTCCAGATCCAAGGCGTACACGCCACGAGACCCGAAGGACACGTAAAGCCGCTGGCCGTCGTACACCGGCGATGAGGACGCAAAGGTGTTGGTGTTGTGCCCGGGTTCGTGCGGAACCTCTTCGGTCAATGTTTTCCGCCACACTTCTTTCCCGGACTGCCGATCGAACGCGACAACCATGAAAGCGAAAAAATTTGTCGGGGGTGCGCCGCCGCCAAACCCTCGTCGGCCAAATCGTCCCCGTCCGCCGCGACCTGGACGGTCACCCGCCGGTTGGGATTGGTCGTCTTGCTCCGCCGTCGACTCCGCTTCGGAGGCGCCCTCTTTGACCCGGTCCGTCTTGACGGCGGTGCTCACGAACACGCGGTCGCCGACCACGATCGGTGTGGAACTTCCCTGACCGGGAACCTCGACTTTCCAGCGGACGTTTTCGCTTTCGCTCCATTGCACCGGAGGCCGTGCCTCCGGCTGGGCGCCGTTCGCCTCGGGTCCACGCCAGCGGGGCCACGTTTCCTTGACGTCGCTCTCCGCGGCGCCGGCGATGCCCCCTGGCATCGAAAAAACACTCAAGAGCGCGGCGGCAAGCAACAGCGAGGATGTTCGGCCCATGACATTTCTCCGGATCAAAGATGTTCGGAACGTTCCGGTGGTGGAACACCGATCGGTCGTCATGGTATTGCCAATTCAAGGACGGTTCCGCCAAATCGGCTGGATTCCGCGGGCATCGGGTTCGCCGAACAGCGATCAGCCGAGCAGCATTTTCCGGAAGAAATCACCGCTAGCGGTCCCGAAAGACGGATCCCGCTGGTGCCTTCGGCACTGCTGCCGGTAATCGGAGATCGCCGCCAATTCGCTGACACGGGCGTTGGAGTCCAACAGGGAAACCGACTGGCCCAATTCTTCCGCGACGACCTGTTCGAGTTCCGCTGCCCGAAACGGCGTGTCGGCGGCGTGATCTGGCGTCAGCGTCCCGATTCGCCGCAGTTCGCTTGAGCTGGGCGGATTCTCCTTCGTCGCGAACTCGCCGGTCGTCCCATCGGAGGCCGCCTCCGTCGAGGGCGGCGTCGACGCGTGATGATGGGATGCCGTCGGCGGCAGATAGATCGCCCCGGTGTAGAAGTCGACGACGAACGCAATCACGCCGGGCACGAAAAACAGCGTCAAACCCAGTCCGTTGAGCGCGGCCACCTTCCAATCCAGGTCACGACTGTGGGGCCGGTGAATCCGCTCGCTGTACAGAATACTGCCGCAACCGGTGAACGCCACGGCACCACTGCCGATTCCCCAGCACGCCATCCGACACAATAACGTTCGTCGCCGCATCCTTTCGCCTCGCAAATCTCTGGCCGTTGCCGGTCGGCCATCGGCCGCCGCTTCTAGGACCCTATCGACGCGAATAACCGGCACACTTCAACAAACCAAGCTTGGAGCGGAAAGGCCGAGTGAAAACCTGCGGGGGAGGTTTGGCTAGCGAACGGACGTGCAACGGACACTGCGGATCAGTCCACCTCCCAGTGGACCATCTGGCCCCGGCCCGGGAAACCTGCAGCACCGCCAAGGCGTGGGCACGCCTGTGCCCCAGAGCGGTGCGGGTACCAGAGCGTTGCGGGTCCCAGAACACTGCAGGCACCAGTGCGCCGCGTCGATCACTGCGACGAAGTGGCCTCGCTTTGGTGACGCTGGAGAAACTCGTCGGTGGCCTGTTGGTCGACTCGCACGAAGTGATCCCGCAGAGAGGGAAACACGTCTCCGGCGATCGATCGCAAGCGAAGGTCCTCGGTCGGACGTGTCGGCATGTGGCAGTCGATGCAATTGTCGGCCAAATCGATCCCGCCCGGCGGCGTGAAATGACAGGACTCCGTCTGGTGGCACTGCAGACACTTGTCGGAAAACAACCGCATGTTGCCACGTTCGTTTTCGTGTGGATTGTGACAATCCGTGCACGTCATCTCGGATTGCCGAAAACATTCGCTTTCGGCCATGCGGTCGGCTTGATTGCTGGTGTGCACGCTGTTCGCCGCATCGGATCCTTCCGGTGGCGGAGTGTAGTATTGGGTCAGCTCATCGCCCGGACGAAATTGAAAGGGTTCCCCGCGCAATCGGGTTGAACCGGCATGACATTGGCCACAGATGTCCAGCTGACGTTGGCGCGATAGCTCGCTAGGCAACACAATTTCATGGGCATCCTTTTGTTCAGGATGCTGTTGATGGAACTGGACGTGTGCTTCGCCGGGTCCGTGGCAACGTTCGCAGGTGACGCCAAAGATGATCGAGTTGGGGGTGTAGTGATTCGGCGGAGCCCGGTAGTCAAAGTAGGTCATGTGGCAATCCAAGCAGCGGGCCGGAACCGGTCGGGCGTACGCCGCATCCCCGTCGATGTATCCGGGGCTGTTGATCCACTTGTCGCCCTCGGTCAGGTGAGTGACGTTGTGCTGGTACAAGCCGTCACCGTGCCAATACAGATAGGTCTGCGCCATCTTGGAAGATCCCGTAATGATTTGCATTGGGACTTCGAAGTGCCAATCGAAAAACCGCACGCGTTGAAAAAACTGATCGTCGCGTCGCAACATTTCGAAGGCAAGATTGGGTTCCTTGGTCCGCAGCACGTTCTGACCTTCGACAAAACTGCCGTCGATCGTTTCGGGCGAACAAGGCCGCGTGGTCCGATAGTGGGCGGTTGATTGAAACGACTGGTAGTACTGCGGGTGGCACTCCTGACAACTTTGCGGCCCGACGTAGCCGGGATTGGCATGCTGTGGCGGTTCATCGGCCGGCGGTTCGGGACGACGTCCGGGCGGGAACGGAATCTCCACCCCGCCACCGTCTTCGTACTTTCCAATGAACCAGTAGTCACCGTCATCCACCAACGCGACCACCATGTCGTTGGGCGGCAGCGGCGTCCTGTCGTCTGACGCACCTCGCGGGGAATCAACACGACCGGCTTGCTGATCTGCCTGTCGCTGCAACCGTTCGATCGCGGCCTCGTCGATCGAGACCGAATCCGGCAACACAAAAAAGAAGATCACGACGGCGATCGTGATGATGGCAAGAATCCAACCGGCAGTTTTCAATGTCCGACGTCGCAGAAAGAAGGTTTTTGGGACCAGGACGTGGCTACCGGCCGGGCCGGGACACGACTCCAATGACCACAGTCTAGACCTCTTTGCAGCGACGAACAACGATTCACGGCTGTCGGCCGAAGGCGGGCGTGGGCGTCATCGATCCGCCACCGTGGATCTTCAACGCTGGACGCTGTGCCCTGATCGGTTCAGGCCAACACGCCGGGCAGGACGCCGGTGCTGTCGGCAAACCGATCCGTTCCGGTTCCGAAGGCCTGCAGCATGGCGGCGTACAGGTTCGCCAGGGGCGTGTCTCGACCGAAGGACAGGTGCTGTCCGGTCGCCAATCGGCCTCCGCCGCTGCCGCCCACCAGTATCGGCAGATTGTGGGGGCTGTGACTGTTGCCGTCCCGCAACCCCGATCCGTACAGAATCATGGAATGATCCAAGACCGTTCCGTCACGTTCCTGCATGCTGTCCAGCTTGCCCAGAAGGTACGCGTACTGTTCGACGTGCCAGCGGTTGATCAATTGATACTGTCGCAGTTTTTCCTGATCGTTCTGGTGGTGTGAGGTGTCATGGTGGCCTCCCGAGACGCCCTCCAAAAACGAAAAGTTGCGACCGCTGACGGCGTTGCCAAACATGAACGTGCAGACCCGCGTGGTGTCAGTTTGGAAAGCCAAAGCGATCATGTCCAACATCAACCGGACCTGGTCCTGGTAACTGTCGGGACGTTCCTCCGGAGGACGCTGTTTGGAATCCAACGCCACCAACGGCTCCCACGACTGGCGGTCGCCGTCTTGATGCTGTTGCAGCCGTGATTCGATGGTGCGAACGGACTGCAGGTATTCATCCATCCGCTGTCGGTCCGAAGCTCCCAGCCGCTGTTTCAACTGCTTGGCGTCGGCCAGCACGCGATCGAGCAACAACACATCGCGCTGGGCACCGGCGGCGGTCGGATGCGCCGCGCGGAACAGTCGATCGAAGACCAACGACGGGTTTAGCTCACGTGCGAGCGGGCTGGTTGGCCCGTTCCAAGCGATGTGAGACCCGTACACTCGCGTGTAGCCGACGTTCGTGTCGACACCGGTGGTGACCGGGTCAATCCCCAGCTCCAACGACCGCAGCGGTGTGGAGGCGCCGGAATGATCCGCGGCAACCTGGTCCATGGAGCGACCGTTGCAGTTCAGATCGATCCCCAAAGATTTGTTGATCGTGGTGCAGGTCAGGAACCCGGAGGTTTTGACGTAGTGTCCGTCACCCACGTTGCTGGCCTGGTTCCAAAGATTGGACAACACCAGCAGTTGATCTTTCAGTTCAGCCAACGGTTGCAGCGTCGGAGAAAGTTCAAACTGGTGTCCTTCCCCCTCGGGCGTCCACATGTCTTCGCGCACCCCGTTGGGCACGAACAGGGCCGCCATCCGGACCGGAGCATCCTCAGGGCGTTGGCCCTCGGCCTGAGCGGCATCGGCTGCAGCGGGCATCATGGCTTCCAGCCACGGCAGCGCTAGCGCCGCTCCGGCACCGCGCAGCAATGTGCGTCGCGAAAGCGGAAATCCGCGGTTGCGTTGGTCGTCCAAATACACCGGTTGGCGGGACAGCGCGTGACGGGATGCCAGTTGTTTATTCACTGAGTTGCTCATGGGTTGGATCCTGATCCTGGACGGCAGCCGGTACGGGCCCGACCACCGCCTGTTCATTCTGGCCTTGTTTGAATCGAAACGGGACACTTTTGACGATTTCGACGACCAAAGTTTGCGCCCGGTAGTCGTCTTGCGCCAGTTTTTCGGCGATCGCCTCGGCAACGCACCGATCCTCATTGGTCAGTCCGCGGGCGAGCGCGTAACCGAGCATTTTGCTGGTCAGGTGCCGAATGAATTGATCCTTTCGCTGCAGCAACAGCGACTTCAATTCGCCCGGACCGGCAAACGTGGCCCCACCGGGCAGCACACCGCTGGCGTCGATCGGAACGCCGTCGGCCTCGGTCCGCCAACGGCCAAGCACGTCAAAGTTTTCCAGGCCGAATCCCAGTGGATCCATCGCGTTGTGGCAAGAGGCACAGGTCGGGTCGGCTCGGTGCTGTTCCAACCGTTCGCGCAGCGAAGTCGGCTGTGCGGTCTCCCCGCCCTCATCCAACTCCGGAACATTCGGTGGTGGCGGGGGCGGGGGCGTCCCCAACAGCGTTTCCAGAATCCATTTGCCACGGAGCACCGGGCTCGTGCGGTGGGCATAGGAAGAAACTGCCAGCACGGCGCTCATCCCCAACACGCCTCCCCGCGGACTGTCTTCGGGCAGATCGACGCGTTTGGGTTGCTCGCGAAACTCTCCCTTGACCCGGTAATGCCCGGCCAGCCGCCGATTGACATAAGTGAAATCGGAATCGATCAGGTTGAGTAGCGATCTGTTTTCTGACAGCAGATCTTCGAAAAAGAAAATCGGCTCGTATTTCATGCCGCCCTCGAGCTCGGAGTCATAGCGGCCGGCCACCGACTTGTCGGGCTTGAACTCACGACCGAGCGCTCGTGTCCCCAACCATTGTTCGATGAAGCTGGTCGCAAAGCCGCGGACTTTGGAATCCCGTCGCAGCCCACGCCGGTCGACGTCGCTGTGCAGCATCCGGGCAACCTGAGTGGCCAACACATCATCCTGGTGAAGCTTTCCCTCCGCTGCCAGCTTCATCAATTCCTGGTCGGGCATCGAGGACCACAGGAAATACGACAGCCGCGATGCCAGCTCGTACTGCGAAATCGGTTGTGGCGTCTCCGATCGGTTGGGCTCCTCCCACAGAAACAGAAACTTTGGGGACACCATCGCTCCTTCCAGCGCGAACCGGATCGCAGGCAGGAACGATTGGTCCTGGTCATAGACCGACTGAAACAGGTCCAAATATTGGTCAACCTCCGAAGCGTCGACCGGTCGCCGAAACGCGCGCGGCAAGAAAGCATTCAACACGGCGGCGGCGGCTTCCCGTGGCGTCCGCTCCGCGTCGGGTTCGGCCACGATGATCCGGTTGCGAGCCCCCGGGTCCCTCAACGCGTGCCCGAGTGCCGAGCGGGCGGCGTCCAAATACTTTTCCGCGTAGATCGGTGAGATGAATAGCGTCTCGGCGGCATTGTCAAAGCCCTCCCCGCCGGCCCCGTCGACCGGCAGCGCATGTCCGGCATTGACGTGGATTCCCAACAGGTCGCGCACCGTATTGGCGTACTCGGTGCGATTGAGCCGCCGCAACATCGGCCCGCCCGGCGAAATCCCGTCCTCGCAAACGGCCCGATGGATGGTCTTTCGGATCCAAGTCACCATCGCACCGCGGACGTCACCCGTCGGTGCGTCGCTGCCTTCCGGCGGCATCTGGCCTTCATGAATCCTGTCGGCGATCTTGTTCCAAGTCTCGATCGAGTCCACGACCTCCGCGGCCGATGAAAACTCCGCCAGATCCAACCCGGCTTCTGCACCCTCTCCTTGGTGACAGTCGACGCAGTACTGACGCACCAGTTCGACGGCATCCGATTCGGTCATCAGCGGGACGTCATGACCGTCACCCTGCTGGTCGTCTCCTGCAGCGTTCGATGACGCTGCTTCCGATGGCGCGCTTGCTGACGGCACAGCGGACGGCACATCCGCCGGGGGTTCCGCGGCCCGCACGCTGTCGACCAGCGCCACCGGCCAGCAAGATATCGTCGCCAGACCTGCCCAGCACAGCGCCGTCCGGCACAGCCACGCCCACCGCGGCACCGTCCGGCGAACGTCACCGGCTCGCCACGGCGTTTCGACGCGTGGCGCGCGAGCCCGTGGCCATTTCCAATGGCCCGTCGGGGCGGCGAACATCCTGCAGCGGTTGGTCACAAACGTATCCGGTCGAGGGGTGGGTTCGGGCGGCGGGGACAGGCACGACTGGAGCGCCTGTTGTTCTGAAGCGTCTGTTGAACGGACGGAACAAACGTGACGTTCGGCCCGCGAGGGGCGCGTGTCAAACCGGCCCGACTGACGGGCAGGCACATCAAGGAGTGGGGGGCATCGGAACGAGCCTGGGCATCAATCTGCCTGATGCTCCGTTTCGTCCCAACGGTCGGTCCAACGTTCGGTGGGGTGGGTCGGCGGTGGGTGGGACACTTTCGGGGACCTCGGCCGTCGAAGTCTCCTGTCCATGGTGACATCCATCAACAATCGCCTTGTCGTGCCACGGTCGTTCATGGCGGTGGACGCCCAAATGCAGGCCGACAATTTGATTCGAACGGTGGCAGAATCCGAGCGATCGCACCCGCCAGTTTGTCCGGTGATATCTTGAGGGATTATAGACACCGGTGAAGCCGACGGACAATTGAGATCCCGACTGGCCCCTCCTCCACGCCCGCCCCACCCCGCCCGCCGGAGAACCGAATCATGAGCGTCGATTCTGCCCCCCCGATCGTCCACCACAACCGCCGGCAATGGATGCGGCAAATGGCCGGCCAAATCGCTGCCGGATCCGCCCTGTTGGCGTGGCCGGAGCGGTCGGTTCTGGGGGCGTCCGAAACCGAACCTCTCAATCGGTTTCCGCGGATGGTCCACGAGTTTATGGTCCGCCAAGCGAGGCAGTCCGCACGACGACATCAACGACAGCTGCAGCAATTGAAAACCAAAGCGGACGCGGAGCAATACGTCCGTCAGGCTCAGCTTCGATGCCGGCAATCGTTTGGTGCGGAACCGGAACGCACGCCACTGAACCCGCGGGTCACCGGGACGGTCCAACGTGACACCTATCGCATCGAGAATGTGATTTTCGACAGTCGACCGGGGTTTCCGGTCACCGCCAACCTGTACATCCCAAACGGAAGCGGAGGACCGATGCCGGCGGTCGTGGGAACGTGTGGTCATTCGACCAACGGAAAGGCGGCGGAGGCCTATCAGTCGTTCGCCCAGGGGTTGGCCCGGCTCGGTCACGTTTGCTTGATCTACGATCCGATCGGTCAGGGAGAACGCCTGCAATACGTCGATGAGGATCTGGCGTCGACCGTCGGGATCGGCGTCCGCGAACACTTGCACGCTGGCAACCAACAGTTTCTGGTTGGCGAATTTTTTGGGATGTGGCGAGCCTGGGACGGCATCCGCGCGCTTGATTACCTGTTGACGCGTCCGGAGGTCGATCCGCAGCGCGTGGGCGTGACCGGGAATTCTGGCGGCGGGACCATGACGACCTGGTTGTGTGGCTTGGAGTCCCGGTGGAGTGTTGCCGCGCCCAGCTGTTTTGTGACCACGTTCCTGAGAAACCTGGAAAACGAGTTGCCGCAGGATACGGAACAGTGCCCACCCGACGCCTTTCCTCTGAACCTGGATCACGCGGATTTCTTGGCGGCGATGGCCCCCAAACCGGTGATCATCTTGGCCAAGGAAAAGGACTTCTTTGATGTCCGCGGATCCGAGCAAACGTACCAACAGCTCAAACGGCTGTATCGATTGCTGGACGCCGAAGACAACGTCGCTTTGTTCATCGGACCAACCGGACACGGCTACTCTCAGGAGAACCGTGAGGCGATGTTCTCCTGGTTCCAGCGCGCCGCGGGAAACTCCGGCGGCGATTCGAACGGATCCTTTGATGGCGTTCTGCAGGCCTCGGCGACGGTCCCGTTCATCGCGGAGCCGGAGATCCAAATTGAGGATGACGCCACGCTGTGGTGCACACCCACGGGCCAGGTTGCTTCGCTGCCAGGAACTCGGACGGTCTTTGATTTCACACGTGAAAAGTCAAACCGTCTGTCGCAGGCTCGGGGACAGCTGCGGGGTGAATCACTCAAGCAGGCGATCAAGGAAGTCCTGGCATTGGAGCTTGAAGGTCGCTCGGTGCCCGATTACCGAAACTGGCGTTACCTCGGGTCACGCGGGTATCCCAAACCACACGCGATGGCCTACACCGTCGACACCGAACCCGGCGTGCACGCAATCGTGTACCGCTTGACGGACGAACCCTGGCACTCGCGACCACCGCGGTCGGGAAGCAAGGCGATCCTGTACGTGTCGCACCTTTCCAGCGACCAGGAATTGCGTGACGAACCGCTGATCGGTCAGGTCTTGGCAGACAACCCGGCGCCGTTGTTCACGTGCGATGTCCGCGGAATCGGTGAGTCGCTTCCGGGAACCAGCCAACCGGGATCGTTTCACAGTCCTTACGGAAGCGATTACTTCTACGCGATCCACAGCATCATGTTGGGCCGGCCGTACGTGGGCCAAAAGACATTTGACGTCTTGCGGGTGTTGCGTTGGCTGGAATCGCTCGGACACACGGACATCCATTTGGTCGCCAGCGGCTGGGGCACCCTGCCCGCCACCTTCGCGGCGGTGCTGTCTGATCGGGTCGTCCGGGTCAGCCTGAAGCACGCGTTGACCTCGTACGCCGAGATCGCCGAAAGCGAGCACTACGATTGGCCCCTGTCGACCTTGGTGCCCGACGTCCTGGCACGATTCGATCTTCCCGATTGCTATGCCGAACTGGCTGCCAAGCAATTGACCCTGCAGGATCCGTGGGGAGCCTCCGGGGCGTCCTAACCGGCCAACGGCGTCAACCGCGGCGGCTGCGATACCGATTGGAGTGTTTCCGCGGTGGGCATGGTACACTGTGGGAGTTCAGGAAACCCGTCTCGCGGGAACGCGATGCCGCATCGGCTGGCCGTTCGCGACCCGAAACGGACCGTTGCCTCGTCGAGCGTCCACCGCCAACGGTTCCCATGTCCGACCCTTCCGCACCCGTCTCCGATGATTCGCTTGAAAGGCTGTTGACCGAGTGCTTGCAAGCGGTCGAACGTGGCGAATCGATCGATCGAGAACAGCTTCGGCGCGACCACCCCCGGCATGCCGATTCCGTCTGTGAGTTTCTGGACAATCACCTGCTGGTTCACCGAGCGATGGGGGCGTTTCGCGAAGTCCCGGGTGAACGGCCGGTGGATTCGGCGTTCGAGCGGACCCGTCTGGCATCCGGCGTCGAATCGGATCCGGAATTGGTGATCGGAGAGCACCTGAAGTACATCGGCGAGTACGAGGTCTTGAGCGAGATCGCGCGGGGCGGCATGGGCATTGTGTTCAAAGCCAGGCAGAGGAGTCTGGGGCGGATCGTGGCGTTGAAAATGATTCTGGCCGGCCGCCTCGCCTCGGAAATCGACGTCGATCGCTTTCGTCGGGAAGCCCGAGCCGCCGCAGCGCTGCAACACCCCAACATCGTCGGTGTCCACGAAGTCGGTCAACACGAAGGACACCATTACTTCACGATGGACCTGATCGACGGGGAAAGCTTGGCGGACCGCTTGGCGGAGGGCTCGCTCTCGCCGCAGCGGACGGCGTCAATGACTCGGACCGTTGCCCAGGCAATCGACTACGCCCATCGTCACGGCGTGTTGCACCGCGACATCAAACCCGCCAACGTGTTAATCGATCGCGAGGGCAATCCGCACGTGACCGATTTCGGCTTGGCCAAATCATGCCTGGACGACAACGATCGGATCATCAGTTTGACTGCGACCGGTCAAATCTTGGGAACCCCCAGCTACATGTCGCCCGAGCAGGCGGCTGCCAATCACCACCTGGTCAGTGTCGCCAGCGACGTTTACTCGATCGGCGCGGTGATGTACGCCTGCCTGATCGGTCGGGCGCCGTTCATCGCCGACTCCACCGTTGACACGATCCGTCAAGTCATCGAACGCGATCCGGTCCCTCCTCGGCTGCTCAGCCCGAACGTTCCAAAGGACCTCGAAACGATCTGCCTGAAGTGTCTTCACAAGGAGCCCCAACGCCGATACGCAACGGCGGGTGAATTGTCGGACGACCTGGATCGCTTCTTGACCGGCGTGCCCATCCGTGCCCGGCGCACCGGCCCGGCGTATCGGGTCTGGAAATGGTGCAAACGTCGCCCGGAAATCGCAGGCTTGGCGGCAAGCCTGCTGCTGGCACTCCTGGTTGGGATCGTCTCGGTCGGTTTTTGGTGGCGAGAAGCGGTGGTCGCCCGGGAGGCATCCGATCAGGCGAAATTGGATGCGACCGAGAACCTCTTCCAGTCACAACTTCGCGAGGCCGAAGCGTTACGTTTGGCCAGACAGAGTGGCTACCGCGACCAGGTCTGGTCGCTGTTGAAGAATGCATCCGGTCTCTCCGGTATCGACATCGATTGGCCGGCGATCCGCCAACAGGCGGTCGCCTGCTTGGGAGATTTTGTTGGACTGCAACCCATCACGATCGACGGCCCGGTCCTGGAAGACGGAGAGGACTGCGCGGTTTTCCTGGATGAAGACCGTGTGGCGGTGGCGTTACCTGACGGCAACGTTTCGGTTCGGTCGCTGGCCACCGGCCAAGAGGAATCACATATCTTTCGGGAGGGATTGATGGGATGGGGCTTTGCCGCATCCAAAGATGGCAAGACGTTGCTGGTTGCGGACCGGAAGAGCCTGGAGAGTTGGCAGCAGCAGGCCGGCGGAGAATGGTTGCGTCAGTGGCGAACCAATCTGCCGTTCAACAGCTTGTTCATGGAGCTCAGTCTGTTTCAAAACCGCGTCGCCGCAATCGACGGCCACCAGATTCGGATCATGAATCTGGACGACGGAAAGGTGATTCGCCGGTTGAAACCGCCTTCGCTGTACAAGTTTCGCTACCCGCAAATGGGTTTCTTGTCGGTGACAGCCAGCCCGGATGGCCGATTCGTTGCCGCGGCGGACGCGCCCGAGAGCATCTTTGTCTGGGATGCGGAAACCGGCGAACTGTTTCGCCGACTTGCAGCGCCGACGACGGGCGTGCCCGATCTACGTTTCACGTCGGATAATCGCTTCCTGGTCGTGGGCTCCGACCAGGGCATCGTGACTTATTCATGCAAGGACTTTCAGCAGTGGTCCAACTGGCGGATGGATCCCGTGTGCAATATCAGCTCCAGCCCCGATGGCCGACATCTGCTGCTGCAAACCCGGTCCGGCTCCGTCCAACTTTGGAACATGGCGACCCAGCGGATGGTCGCACTGCTAAAACATCCCGGATCGGCCCTCACCGTTGGCTCCGCGGATTTCAGCCCATCGGGCGAAAGGATTCTGTCGGCCGGTGCCAACAAGATCCGCGTGTGGGATTTCAACCAGACCGAGGAAAAGTTGATCCTGCGAGGGCATAACCAAGCCGTTCATTGCTTGGCGTTCCATCCGACCGCCCCCATCCTGGCCAGCGGTTCGCAGGATGGCCGCATCACCTTCTGGGACTCGCTGTCCGGCCGTGAACTCAACACGCTTGCTTTGGACGGGGCGGTGCTGGGGATCGCCTATTCACCCAACGGATCCTTGTTTGCCGCCGTCACCACCGAATCCTTTTCGGTGTGGCGCGCCGATGGAGTCGGCAACGCACCGGTCCGCGATCAACGTCAGGGGCACAAGGTTTACCAGGACGTCTGCTTTAGCAGCGATGGTCGCTACGTGGCGACCTGTGGGACGCAGGGAACACAGGTCTGGGAAGTTCTTCCCGCACCCGAAGACGAACCCCCAAGACTGGTCCAGCGACTTCAGCACCCCGTGTTTGGTAAGACGGTCACCTTCGATGGCAGCGACCGCCACGTGGCGGTCGCTTCACCGCGCCACTTCAGTTGGTTTGCAATCGATGGGAAAGAGGGCAGCGGAGTGACGACCATCAACCGTCCCACCGCCACCAGCAATCTCTGCCCCGACCCATCGCGGAGTGTTGTCTACGCCGCTGCGATCGATGGCACCATCCAAGCTTGGGATCTGGATCGGGGGCAAGTGATTCAAACGCTCTCGGATCAGGAAACGTTGAGCGCCTCCAGGATGGCCCTGACGGATGGGGGAAACCTGATCGCCGCCAACGTCACGCCCTCAACCCTCGGCCTATTTGACGTCAACGCCGGAACCCCTCTGTTCCGGCTTGCCGATGAAGGTGCCGCCATCGGATCGGTCGATTGGGAACCGTCCGGACGCAGGTTGGCGGTGGGACTGTCCGACGGCAGCGTGGCCATCTGGGACCTTTCCTGCACCGTACGACTGATTCGGACCGCCGGACTGGCGGGAGACTTGGCTTTGTACCGCGATGACTCCGAGCCAAAATACGCAACCGAAGCGGTCCAGACTCACGAACAGACGTGGCGGGTCCCCGATCCCGTTTCCCAGGCGACGCGCCAGGCGCAGCAGCTGGTCGCGGACTGGGTGACGCGACACGATCCACCCCAAACATCCTTCCCAGCAGGTCTGGAAAGCGGACTGGCGTTCGACAAAATCCACGCGGCCTCCGGAGCGGTTTCCCGCAGCGGTGCATTTGCCTTGATGCTTCAGCCGATCGATTTGAACGCTGTCGCCTCGGGACTTCAATCACACGGGTACATCCCGCAGTCCCTTCGTCCGTATCGCCACGAAGGCACGTTGCGGATTGCCGCCAGCTGGAAGCGAAGCGACCGAGCGGCGCGCTACCAATGGAATCTCACGCGAGAGGAGTTGGAGTTTCAGCAAGCACAAATGCTTGCCGACAGCTATCAGTTGGTCGACCTGACCGGCTATCTGGCCGACGGTGACGCCAAGGACGAACGATACGCTGCCGTCTGGCAACAAGATGCCTCGACGGCGCAGACCCAGATCGTGACCTTCTCGAACGACAAACAGCAGTCCGACCTGAATTTCCAGCTGATGAAGGACCACTACGAACCGGTGGTGCGAAACGCCTACGTGGGCCGAGACGGGCTTGAAAAGGTCTGCGACGTGTGGGAGGAATTCTCCGAACCGGACTTGGACCCTTGGCACAGCTTCTTTTCGGGTATCGAGAACCTGCCAGAACGACTGCCAGAGTTCTCCCGGCACCCAGCCTGCTACCTGCACCTCAGCTACGATCCGAGAACAAAACAAACGCTCTACTCGGGTGTCTGGCGCAGTGATCATGCCCCGACGTTGTCCCTTTGCAACGAACCGATCGAGCTGGTTCGTCTCACCGGCGAACAGATGCTGCGGAAAGGATTTCAGCCAAAGAATCTCTGCGTGTCGCCGTCGGAAGAATCCGGGCTGATCGCGGCCTGCGTCTGGGAAGCGCCGTAGCACGCGTGGCCGTGCACGCGATGCACCCGAAACGACCTGGCTGCCGACAACTTTGCCACCGAGGGTTTGCCACCGAGGACACGGAGGCCACCGAGAAAAGCCCGGTTCCCAAACGATGCGGTTAGGCTAAATCTTCGACTCCGTGTGCTCGGTGCTCTCGGTGGCTCCCCCCTTCCGTGAACAATCGCTTCCATGCAACACACAATTGATTAAAGGCATAGTCGCTTGATTCCGTCGACCAACTTGGATTGGCTGAAATTGATCAACAAGGCCCGCTTCAAACCGGTTGATTTCAAGCAGGACAGCGTTTGGGCCGTGGCAACTTCGGGAAGTTTGGCAACCGCTTTCAATTCCAGCACCACCTCTCGCTCAACCAGAACATCTAGCTTCTGGCCTTTGATCACGCGTTGTTTGTAGACGACATCAATCGCCTTTTGACGTTCACACGCAATCCCCCGCAATTGCAGTTCGTGGCACAATGCCTCCTCATAGATCGACTCCAGTAATCCCGGCCCCAGGATGCGATGAACCTCGATTGCCGCGCCAATAATCGCTTCGGTAAGTCGGTCAAGCATCATGTCTTTTGCCCCAATATTTTCGGTCACCATCGATACTCGTGTGGTGTAAAACCACGGTGCGAATCGCAACAACTTGCCAGTTTACCAGCCTGGCTCCCTGGCCTTTCGTTCGTGAAAGTCGTTGCCACGGAGGCCACTGAGAAAAGCCCGGTTCCCAAACGATGCGGTCAGGCCAGATCTCCGGCTCCGTGTCCTCGGTGCTCTCGGTGGCTATTCTTTCCGAGCTGGCTTGATGCCGCGAAGCCCTGTCCGTCACCGCCCCGAGAAGCTTTCCCGTGACACGTCACCGAAACCGACGCGGACGTCGAGCCACCCCGCGAGTCACCAAACGCAATCCGCCCGGTAGCCCTCCCGGAACGCTGCACAGCGCCCCCGGATCCTCTGCGCCGTCGTTTCATCTGATTCGCTACTGCGAGGACGAATTGCGTGAGCATCGCACATCGTCGGTCCAGGATCTTGCTTCGAAGATTGACGATTGCCAGGTCCATTGGATCAACGTCTCAGGACTGGGCGATACCGAGCAATTGGAAAAGCTCCAAGAGCTGTTCGGGTTGCATTCGCTGGCATTCGAAGACGCCGTCAACCACCACCAGAGACCCAAGGTCGAGGTCTACGACGACCATCTGTTCGTCGTGATCTGGATGATCTCCCGGCCCGACGGCGGATCCATCCGCTACGATCAGCTGAGCCTGTTTTTGGGCAGCAATTTTGTGATGACGCTTCAAGAGCAGACGCTCGATTGCCTGGATCCGGTGCGCGAACGTCTGCGTCGCAACCGAGGCAGCATCCGCGCCTCCGGCAGCGACTTTTTGGCCTACGCACTGATCGACACCGTGATTGACGCTTACTTTCCCATCGTCGACGCGTTCGGGGAGCAGATCGACGAATTGGACGAACTGATCACCGGGCCGCGTTCGGTGCCGGTGATGGGACATGTTCATGAAATGCGTGGAGACTTGATGAACCTGCGACGCGCCATCCGTCCGCTGCGAGATTCGCTGGTGCACCTGATGCCCGACCCGCACTCGTTGATCAAACGCGAGACACAGTTCTACATTCGCGACTGCTACGACCACACGGTGCAGCTGATGGACTTGTTGGACACCTATCGCGAGATGGCATCGGATCTTCGCGATTACTACATGTCAACGGTCAGCAACCGAATGAACGAGATCATGAAGGTGTTGACCATCATTGCGACCATCTTCATCCCGCTGAGCTTCGTGGCAGGCGTCTATGGGATGAACTTCAACACGAACAAGCCGGGAAACATGCCCGAGTTGAACTGGCCGTACGGCTACCTCTTCGCATGGTTGGTGATGTTGCTATTGGCGTCCGGTTTGATCTGGTTCATCTGGCGAAAGGGTTGGTTTGCCGACGATCTTGCCGAGGACCACGACAACGGTTCGGCGGAATGATCCCCGGCGAACCGGAAAACCTTTTTCAGTTGCTGGCAAACATGTTTCCAATGCAACTGTCTCTTTCCGGGTGGCTCCCAAGACACTTGGCGGGGCGTCGGTGATCGACGGGACTTTCCAAGGATGAGAACGCGCACCGGGGATTTTTTTGCGATTGGTCCGCGACGTGCTTACTCGCAAAATCCCCCCACCGCCCCGCCGCCGACAGACAGTCTGTTCTCGCCGCGGTCGGAGATCTCCTTGAGTCCATCGATGGTGCACCGTTCGCTACTGCGAGCCGTCTTGCCGGCCTTTGCTTTTGTCTCCGTTGTATTCACGCTCGCCGGCCAGCTTTCGGCCGCAAACGATCCGATGGATTGGCCTGCCTGGCGCGGACCGCACCAGGACGGCACCTCCCGCGAGATCGGTTTGATCGATCGGTTTGACCCCCGCGGCGGACCGCAATCCAACGTGCTTTGGAAAAGCGAAGCGGCTGCGGGCATCTCCACCCCGATCGCGTTCAACGGTCGTGTCATGACCATCGTCCGCGATTCTCCGGGCACGATCCGCGACGCTGAAAAGGTGATCTGCCTGGACGCCGAAACCGGAGAAGTCGTTTGGGAGAACATTTACAACGTCTTTCTATCCGACTTGCCTGCCGAGCGTGTCGGGTGGTCCAACTTGTGCGGGGATCCCTCCACGAATCGCGTGTACGCGTTGGGCGCCTGTTGCCTGCTTCAATGCATCGACGCGGAGACGGGAGAAACCCAGTGGGCCCGGTCTCTGAGCGAAGAATTCGGGATGCTCAGCACCTACGGAGGACGCACCAACACGCCGGTCCTGTTCGAAAACCTGGTGATCATCAGCGGCGTCACCACCGGCTGGGATGAAACGGCGCGGCCGGCGCATCGCTTCTACGCATTTGATCGCTTCAACGGACAATTGGTCTGGGTGACCGGGACGCGACCGTTGCCCGAGGACACCACCTACAGCACGCCGGTCATTCGCAACATCGATGGGCAACCGGTTTTGATCGCCGGTTCCGGCGATGGCAGCCTGTATGCCATGCAACCGCGGACCGGAAAGATCCTGTGGAGCGTCCCGCTCTCGCGTCGCGGCATCAATACCTCGCCGGCGGTTGACGATTCTGGCCACATTTACGCCGGACACGGCGAAGAAAACCCGCGTGGAACGGCGATGGGTGCGATCGTGCGGATCGACGCCCACTTGAAGGGTGAAAACGCCGACGAAACGGGAGCCCCCGGTGCCGAACCATTGGAACGTTGGCGGACCGAGGAATTGATGGTCGGCAAAAGTTCTCCGCTGCTTGTGCGGGACCGACTGTACGTCGTAGAGGATTCTTCGCGGCTGCATGTGCTGGATGTCGTCACCGGCCAGCAGATCGGGGAGCCGATGAAGTTGGGCACCGCCATGCGGGGAAGTCTTTTGTACGCCGACGGAAAGATCTTTGCGTGCACGTCCAGCGGCGTTTTCCACATCCTGCGTCCCAGCGATTCGGGCGTGGAGTCCCTGTTCAAAGTCCGACTGCCGCGAGGCCACGAAGTCGGAGGTTCGCCCATCGTTTCCCACGGACGTCTGTACCTGCCGACGACCGGCGGTCTGTTTTGTCTGGGCAACGCGTCGATCCAACCCCAGCTGGCGGGTGAAGATTCACCGGAAGCCCCAAACCGACACGAACAGCCAGAAGGTCCCGTCAAAGATCTGGCCATCGCCACCCTGCGACTGGTGCCGGCAGAAGCATTGATCCGTCCCGGCGATCCGATGAAGTTTCAGTTGACGGCCTTCAACGCTGCCGGACAACCGCTCGCGGAACTCCCGGCGGATCTGCACGTTGAAGTCAGCGGAGGAGGATCGATCGACAACGAACTCAACTTCACCGCGGATGCCTCATCAGGCCACCAAGCCGCCACCGTCACCGTGTCGGCCGGCGGCCAAACGGCTGCGTCGCGTCTGCGGATCATCCCGCCGCTGCCCTGGTCATTCGATTTTTCGGACGGTGAAGTGCCGGTCACGTGGATCGGTGCCCGCTACCGGCACGAGATCAAAAAGGTCGATGGAAAGTTCGCGATGGTCAAGATCACCACCATTCCCAAGGGAACCCGCAGCCAAACCTGGTTTGGTCCCACGGACCTGCACGACTACACCGTGACCGCCGACATGATGGCTCAATCCGGGCCCAACAAGCTTCCCGACATGGGACTGATCGCCCAACGCTACACGTTGGACCTGATGGGCGAATCGCAACAATTGCAGATTCGCACGTGGACGGCGCAATTGCGGATGGCACAAAGCATCTCGTTGGCCTGGCAACCGGGCGTCTGGTACACCCTGAAATTCCAAGCGTCGACCGTCGACGGGACGTCGGTGTTGCGGGGAAAGGTCTGGCCCCGCGATGAACCGGAACCGGAAGTCTGGATGCTGACCGCCACCGATCCGTCGCCCAACTTGCAAGGCAGCCCGGGACTGTTCGGGAACGCCACCAACGCGGAAATCACCATTGATCATGTGCGAGTCGAATCCAACGAATGAATCAGGACTTTACCTCCCCACCCTCCGCGATCGTCAAATGGACCGTGTGCGTGATCGCGGCGATCGGTTTTGCGTTCGACATCTACGAACTGCTGATGCTGCCCCTGATCCTGCGTCCGGCTTTGTCGGAGCTGGCGGGAGTCGCCCCCGGGACGCCGGAATTTGAATACTGGCGAGGGATTCTATTCTTCGTGCCGGCGATGGTCGGTGGCGTGTTCGGATTGCTGGGCGGATACCTGACGGACCTCTGGGGCCGACGACGTGTGCTGGTTATCAGCATCTTGCTGTACGCGTTCAGCGCGTTGGCCAGCGGGTTTGTGCAGTCGGTCGAATGGCTGCTGTTCTTTCGCTGCACGACATTCATCGGCGTGTGCGTGGAGTTCGTCGCGGCCGTGGCATGGCTGGCGGAATTGTTTCCCCAACCGAAGCAACGGGAAGCGGTGTTGGGCTACACCCAAGCCTTCTCGTCGATCGGAGGATTGTTAGTGACCGCGGCAAATTACCTGGCCGTCCAGTACGCGTCGCAGCTGCCGGAAATCGCCGGTGGGCACGAAGCCTGGCGTTACACGGTCATCTCGGGGGTGATCCCGGCGATCCCATTGATCGTGATCCGCCCCTTCCTGCCGGAATCACCGGCCTGGGCCCAGCAGAAGGCAGCCGGAACACTGAAGCGTCCCAGTTTGGCGGAACTGTTCTCACCGACCTACCGTCGCACGACGGTCGTCACGACGTTGATGTTCGCATGCAGCTACGGGGCCGCGTTTGGGGCGCTTCAGCAAACTCCGTCGATTGTTCCCAGCTTGCCCGAAGTCCGCGCCCAGACCGAAAAGCTGAGCGTCCCGGAAAAGAAACGGTTCGAACAGCAAGTCGCCGCAACCGTCAACGGCTACCAGGAGCTTGGCGGGCTGGCGGGACGTTTTGCGCTGGCGACCCTGGCGATCGTGATCGTCAGCCGTCGCTGGTTGTTCCGCATCTTTCAGTGGCCCGGTTTGGTGATCGTTCCGCTGTTGTACTTTTACCCGGCACGGGAAGACCTTTCGATGCTGAAAGTCGGCATCTTCGTGGCGGGGTTGCTGACGGTGGCCCAATTCAGCTTCTGGGGAAACTATTTGCCGCGTGTCTATCCGCTGCACTTGCGTGGAACCGGCGAAAGCTTTGCGGCCAACATCGGCGGTCGCATGATCGGGACCTCCTTCGCCGCGCTCACCGCGTACCTGGCCACACAATTGCCCAGCGGCGAAACGGCCGTGGCCGCCGGCATCGTGGCCCTGCTGGTGTATGCCGTGGGAGCGGTGCTGTCGTTCTTCCTGCCGGAACCGGAATTGGCCGCCGAAACGGCGGCGGAACTGAACGAGCCGTCTGTGTCCGACTAAGGACGGATGCCCGGGTGGGCGGCTACGTGGCTGGGCAGATACGTGGCTGGACAACATCACGTTGTCGCGGATTGTTCGTCCGTCACGAAGTCGATGGCGCAATGGTTCACAGACGGTCGCAAGGTGGTATCACCACGCTCTGGCGAGCGTGGCTACATCAACTTGCGTCTTCCACGCTCTGGTGAGCGTGGCTACGTCAATTCGTGGTGCCGCGTCCGGAGCTCGATTCAGCCAAGGGCCGACATCGGGCGTAGAACGACTCCGTACGATACTGGCATTCGATTCGGGCGGCCTGGGCCAACAGACGCTGGGCCAGATCCAGGTTGCCGCTGTTGAATGATTGGACGGCCAGCGAAGCCAGAGCGGCGGCCCGATCGGCGTCACGTTCGACCCGCGAGAGCCAGCACGCGGCCTCTTGCCAACAGCGACGCTCCGCCCCGCGCAACGCATTGGCGGCTAACGCGGCTTGCCGACTGCGCAAACCGCAGAGGTTCAGTTTCAGCGGCCCAAATTCCGTCGGCCAAACACATCCCCGCCAAGCGGACTGCGCCTCTTGGATGCTTGTCTGAAACGCTTGCAAATTCACCACGTCAACTCTTTGCAAAACAGAAAACTTTACGGCTGCTGAGATGCTTCTCCGGCGTTTAGACTTTAGCGCCAATGCGAATGGCGTGCCGTATGGAGCGGCGGGCTGACGTTTTCGTGCTTTTGGCGATTCCGTTGGGATCGCGTCCATCGATCTCAAGGACAGGCCATTGACCGGGCTTACCAACCACCCCCGTGGTCCAACGTCCATGGACCACACCCCCAGTTCAACGGTCTCGGATGCGGGACCGGCCACGTTGGAACAGGTCGCCACGCTGGAACAGGTCGAACGAAGGCGACAGCGATTGGAATCGTTGGGGACCTTGGCCGGTGGGATCGCCCATGACCTGAACAACTTGCTGACGCCGATTCTGATGAGTTGCAAGATGCTCCAGCGTGAGCAGTCCAACGTCGATCGGGAGGCGCTCTTGCAGACCATCGGATCGGCCGCCGCACGCGGTGCCGACCTGATCGCGCAACTGCTGACCTTCACACGCGGCGGTGACGCCCAACACCGCCCGACCCAGATCGCGGATTTCTTGCCGGAGATCGTCGCCATCCTTCGCCGGACCCTCCGCGAGGACGTGCGTGTGACCCTGGAAATCGAACCGGACCTGCCGGAGGTACTGGGCGATGAAACGGAACTCAGCCAGGTCGTGATGAATCTTGCGATCAACGCCCGCGATGCCATGCCCGAAGGTGGCGATCTTGGAATCCGCGCCGCCCGACTGACTCTGACCACGGAGCGAGCCTTCTTGACCAAGACCCTTGCCCCGGGCGAGTACGTGATCCTGGAGGTTTCGGACACGGGGCGGGGGATTCCGTCCAATATTTGCGACCGGATCTTTGACCCGTTCTTCACGACCAAAGAACGGGGCCAGGGAACCGGGCTGGGGCTCAGCACCACGCTGGGGATCGTCAAGAGCCATCAAGGTTGCATCGGAATTGATTCCACCCTTGGTCGGGGAAGCACATTTTCGATCGTGCTGCCGCCCCACGCGTCCGCAACGGAGCGTCAACCGACGGCGGATCCGCAAGAGGTTCGCTTGCCCACGGCAGAGGACGGTTGCTGATGAGCTCCGTACCCGGCGCCCGTACATTGCTGGTCGTTGATGACGACCCGTTGATCCTGCAGTGCATGAAGTTGTGCTTGCCCGAACCGGATTACCACGTGCTGGTGGCCGATTCGGCTGAACGCGGGCTGGAGGCGTTTCGCAGTCATCGGCCCGATGCGGTCCTGCTGGACGTCCAATTGCCCGATCGGTCGGGCCTGGCCGCGGTCCATGACTTTCATGAGCTTGACCGACGCGTTCCCGTCATCGTCATGACCGGCCACGGCAGCGCGGAAGTCGCGATCACGGCGATGTCGGGGGGCGCGTTTGAGTATGTCACCAAGCCCTTCGAACCGGACGAGATCCTGCCCCTGATCGACTCCGCTTTGGAAACCAGCCAGATGGCTCGGCGGCCCGCGGTGCTGCCCACGCAGACGCTGGACCAGCCGCCCGAAAGTGCCGACCGGATGCTCGGCGACTGCCCGGCGATGGTCGACGTCTTCCGCCAAATCGGTCGGGTTGCCTCACGCGACGTTGCAGTATTGATCCTGGGCGAAACCGGAACCGGCAAGGAAGTCGTCGCGCGAGCGATCTTCCAGCACAGCCGGCGCTTCGACCAGACATTCCATGCGATCAACTGCGCCGCGATCCCCGAGACGCTGTTGGAAAGCGAACTGTTCGGCCACGAGAAAGGTTCGTTCACCGGGGCCGACCAGCGTCGCATTGGTAAATTCGAGATCTGTCACCGCGGCACGTTGTTCCTGGACGAGATCGGTGAGATGTCTCCGATCATGCAAACGAAACTGCTGCGCGTGCTGCAAGAGAAAGAATTCGAACGCGTCGGCGGAAGCACCCCGATCAAGACCGACGTTCGAATCATTGCCGCGACCAACCGCGACTTGGAAGCCGCGATCACTGAGGGAAGCTTTCGCAGCGACCTGTTTTACCGCTTGAACGAGTTCACGATTCGACTGCCCCCGCTTCGCGAACGCGGCGACGACATCGGCCGCATGGCCGAGTATTTCTTTGCCGTGTATGCCCGCACGCTAGGAAAAGACTTTGTGGCGATCGCCGACGAAACCATGCGTCGGTTGCTTGCACATCGCTGGCCGGGCAACGTCCGCGAACTGCAGGGGATCGTCAAACAAACTCTGTTGAAAGCGAGCGGACCGGTCATTGTGCCGGCCTTCCTGCCGACCGGTTTTGCCGGAGGCGATCCGGCGGCGCCCGAACCGGGGCCCACCGCCGACTGGCACAAGCCGCTCGGGGAAGAGATTGCCGCCCGACTGAACGACGGTTCGCACAACTTGAGCGATGAGATTCACGCCGCGGTCGATCTGCTTCTGATCCAAACGGTGCTCAAAGCCACCGGGGGAAACTTGAGCGAAACCAGCCTGCGGTTGGGCGTCAGTCGCCCGACCTTGCGGAACCGCATGAAACAGTTGGGACTCGATCGCCCGGCCTGACCATCGCGGGCAACGACCGACCACGCCGGCCCGGGTTCCGGCAGACCGTCCGGTCGACCGGCGGCGTTCAAGAGTTTCCTATGGATCTCGACGGGCCGCATATCGTCTCCCGCCACGGAATGTTAAAGTGAGCCGCTTTCAAGCAGCCCGGTTTCGCACGTTCTAGCAAGGGTCCAGCAACGTTGGCGCAGAGAATCAATGATCCGTGGACGGTCCAAGACGCAGCTTCGGAGTATGGCATCGATCGCTGGGGGGACGGGTACTTTTCCATCTCCCCGGATGGGACGGTGCTGGTCACACCCGACCGAGACCCCGCTTCCGGAATCGATCTGAAATCGCTGGTCGATCGCCTGCGCGACCGCGGCTTGGAACTTCCGATTCTGTTGCGCTTCAACGGGATTCTGCGTGACCGACTGCACCGCTTGGACGATTGCTTCTCCAAGGCGATCGCCGAACAAGGCTATCAGAATCGCTACCGTTGCGTGTTTCCCATCAAGGTGAACCAGCAACGCGAAGTCGTCCAGCAAATCGTGGGCGAAGGTGCCAAACTGGGATTCGGGATCGAGGCGGGCAGTAAGCCGGAACTCTTGGCGGCCATCGCGATGAGTGAGCCGTGCGTCCCGATCGTCTGCAACGGATTCAAAGACGAGGAATTCATCCGGCTGGTGATGATGGCCCAGCGTCTGGGACGAAAGATGCTGCCGGTGATCGAGAAGATGTCCGAGCTGGATTTGATTCTCCGCGTGGCCTCCGAAATCGGAGTCCGGCCGACCTTCGGCATGCGGGTCAAACTGGCGACGCGAGGCAGCGGGCGATGGCAGGCCAGCGGCGGTTACCGCAGCAAATTCGGTTTGACGGTGGCCGAGGTTCTTTCGGCCCTGGACCGTTTGATCGACATGGACATGGCCGACTGTTTCCAACTGCTGCATTTTCACGTGGGAAGTCAGATCGGAAACATCCGCCAGCTGAAGTCCGCCATTCTGGAAGCGGCCAGGATTTACGTCGACCTGCAACGTCGTGGCGCAGCCATGGGCTATCTGGACGTCGGCGGCGGTCTGGGCGTCGACTACGATGGATCGCGGAGCGACACCGAATCGAGCATGAACTATTCCATGCAGGAATACGCCAACGACGTGGTCTTTCACGTGCAAAGCGTGTGCGATGAGACCGGGGTTCCCCATCCCCAGCTGATTTCCGAAAGTGGGCGCGCCCTGACCGCCCAGCACAGCGTGCTGGTGATGGAAACCCTCGGCGTGACCTCCCAAGGCAACACGGTCCTGCCGCCCTGGGCGACGCCTGACGAAGCGGAGTCCGGGATCGACGGAGGTCCGCCGGAGGATTATGAAAAGCCGGTGCACGATCTGTGGAGCGCCTACACGACGCTGTCCGCGGAAAACATGATGGAGACGTTTCACGATGCTCAGGTCGCACTGGACCTGTGCATGAACCTGTTCAGCGGCGGCTACCTGCCGCTGGAGCAACGCGTCGCCGCGGAGAACCTGTATTTCGCGCTCTGCCATCGGCTTCGCCAGCTTTCCAGCGAACAGCAGCACGTGTCATCAGAGCTGAAACAGTTGGACCGCATGTTGTCGGACATCTATTTCGTCAACTTCTCCTTGTTCCAATCGATGCCGGACTCCTGGGCGATCGACCAGCTGTTCCCGATCATGCCCATCCATCGACTGGATGAACCCCCGACCCGCCATGCGGTGCTCGGTGATATCACCTGCGACAGCGACGGCAAAGTCGATTCGTTCGTTTGCAGTGGCGAACGACGCAGCACCGTGCGGCTGCACTCAATTCAGAACGGTGATTCCTATCAGTTGGGCGTCTTCATGGTGGGGGCCTATCAGGAAATTCTGGGAGACCTGCACAACCTGTTCGGCGACACGCATGCCGTGCACGTCGAGTCCGAAGGCGGTGCGGTCCGCGTTCGTTCGATCGTCAAGGGTGACACCGTCTCGGAAGTGCTCTCGTACGTCCAATACGACGACCGCGAACTGATCGAGAAACTTCAGGAATCGGTCGAAGAAGCTATTTCGCAAGGCTGGATCGACCACCAGCAAGCCGGACAGACGGTCGCCACCTTCGAGCAAGCCCTGACCGGTTACACTTATCTGACACGGACCAAGACGACCGGCCACCCCGACGACCTGCATCTGCCGGCCAGGAAGGATGAGGACATGCCGGAGCTGCCGCGTCAAACGGCCGACGGAAGCTACGCTGCACACGCCGACCGAAACTGATCCCGAACCGGCGTTCTGTCCCCGCACAATGCTCGCCGTCCCCGCGCGATGCTCGGAGGCGGGTGCTGCAAATTGATTCGACAGTCGCTTCGCCTCGACTTTCACCGTTTTGCGGACCGTCGGACGCTTCGGTTTGGCGATCATCCTTACCCGATTCCGCGCGGCGGGAGGGCGCGACAACATGCGAATCGCGATCTTGCTGTTGAGCTTCCTGCCGTTTCTCTACTACGCATCCAAAGACAACGCTTTTCACTTTCGCGGCCGACGGGTGACGATGGCCGAACATTTGCTGCACCTGGCAATCGGCGTGACCCTGTTTCTGGTGTTCGCCCAGGCGGTGCTGGGAAACCTGGTCCTGATGACCGTGGCACTGATACTGTTCCTGATCGCCGGTGCGGTCGACGAGTACGTTTGGCACCGCGGGATCCCGGCCGAAGAGTCAGACCTGCACGCCAAGGAACATCTCGCGTTGCTGATCTTTGTCGTCGTGGCCTTGGTCGTCGACTGGTTGGACGGCCACCAGTGGACATTGCCACCAGAACTGTCCGGACCCTTCGGCTGGGAATCCGCGATCGACGGAGCGCCACGTCCGACTCACGCACACGATTGGTGGCGAGCGGTGGCGTTCCCGGCCTTTCTGCTGCCGTATGCTTACTACGGCCTGAATGACAACTTGCATCATTTTCGCCACCGCGCCGTCAGTTGGAACGAACGCCTGCTGCACGTGACAATCGTGCTTGCGCTGTTGACGGTCATTTCGCACGCGATCGCCGGGCACACCTCGCTGATGCTGGTCGGACTGGTGCTGTTTCTGTCGGCGAGATCAGCGGACGAATGGATCTTTCACCGACGTCTGCATCCCTCCGAGATCGAACAACACGCCAAGACCCACTTCGCATTTCTCGGTTTCTTGATCGCCGTCACCGCCACCGATGTGTTCGCGCGGCTGGCCGGAACCTGACTGTAAAAGAACGTTCATGGATCTTTCCATTCCCCACTTGTATCCACTTTACGCGTTGCCAGTGCTGCTGGCGCTGCTGGTGGGGATGTGGTTCCCCGTGACCGGACATTTGCGAGATCAGCAGCTGAAACGCCAGTACTACCGCGTGCAGCTGGTGACATTCGTCAGCGCGGTGCTGGGAGCCAAGCTGACTTTTCTATTCGGTGAGTTCCTGTGGCCGCTGCGTCCGCTGGACAGCTGGGAACAGGTCGTCTATTCGGGTCGATCGATTGTGGGGGCACTGATCTTCGGTCTGTTGGGCGCCGAGTTGGCAAAACCGTTCTTCCGCTATCCACTTCCGCCCAACGACCGGTTCGCCGCTCAGTTGCCGTTTGCCTTTGCGATCGGAAGATTGGGGTGCTTGTTCTCCGGATGCTGCCGCGGCACCCCCTTTGAAAGTCCCTGGTCGGTGACGTACTCCGACGGGATCGCCCGCCACCCGGCGCCCCTCTATGAAATCCTGTTTCAACTGCTGGCCGGGTGCGTGGCGCTCTGGCTGGTCAAAAAACAACGGCTGTCTGGCTGCGTGTTTTCGGTCTATCTGATGGCGTACGGGAGCTTCCGGTTTTTCTCCGAGTTTCTGCGTGAGACGCCGAAACCGATGGGCTCTCTGTCGGGATATCAATGGTTGTCAATTCTGATGGTGGTTTTGGGTGGGATTTTTTATCGCCGCAATCTGCTCCGAAGAGAACGAGATCGGCAGACGAACGACTTGTCTGACCCGACCGTCGCCACCAGCCTTTAACGGGGAACAATGGGATGTCGAATCATGAAAAACCCGGTGACGGTGGCGAGCAGCGGCAAAACCGTGAACCAAGCGGCGGAAAGCAAGCTGGCGACCAGCAGGCCGCGGAGACGCCGCCCGAAAACCCGTCGCCCTATGCTCGCCCGATCGAATCCACCACGCCCGGGCCGCGGCCCCAATCCGTTCCACGGAAATCACACAGCACAGCGGCTTCGATCTTCACCAGCCTGATCGTGATCAGCCTGCTGGCCGTGGTCGTCATTTTTGGGTTGTTCTTTGGCTTGTGCGTTGCCGGTCCAGGGATACAAGGAAACTGACATGTTCATCATCAACGCCATCAAGTCGCGGCTCCACCGCGATGTGGTTGCCAACCCGATCGCTCATGGTTGGGTTCTGAATCTTTACCTGCATGGGGAACGCTACCCGGAAACGGTGTGCGATTATTTCCAAAGCGAATTTGCTCCCACGCGTGACCTGGCGGACAGCATCGACCGCCACGCATCTGACGAAGCAAAGCATGTGCGACTTTACACCCACGCGTTGACGACGATTGGCCAACCCATCGTCCCAATTGCGCCCCCGTTCGTTTTCAACGATGTGGTCCGATCCTTCACTCCGGGGACGTTCCACGTCCTACCGGACGACCCCGACGAGGTCCGCCGTTTCAAATTGGCAAACTTCATGGCCCACGCCCATTTTCTGGAGAAGCGTGTCGGTCATTCGATCGAATACCACGCCGAAGCGTGCGGCGCTGGCGGCCGCGGTGCGGCGGAGAAATGTGTGTTCGCTGTCATGCGGGACGAAGCCCGGCACGTCGACTACACCCTGGAGGCGGTCCGCGACCTGGTCACCCGTCGACGGGCGACCGCGATCCTGGAAACACACCGGCGTGCCGAAGCCAAGGCCAATCTCCATTTTTCGCGCCGGCTGTTGCGGACGTTTCGACACCGCTTTGACGACGGGATTCGCCCTCACCAAATACTGCTCAATCGGATCTGCCAACTTTTCCTCGACGGAGCCGACCGGTTTGCGTGACAGGATGAAAATCTCGCTGCCCGTTTTGAATCTGGAATCCGCCCAGCCGTCCGATCTGCCCCTGACTCCGATTCGAACCCGCCTTCAGGGACTGAGTCAACGCGACGTCGTGGTGTGGTTCGAATTGCGTGACAGCGATCGGCTGCTGAAGACCACGATCAGCTTATGCCCGAGTTGCCTTCGGCATGTTCCCGCCGCCGTCTACACGGCCGACGGTCGCGTCTGGATCAAAAAGCAATGTCCGGAACACGGATTGAGCGAAGCGGTCATCGAGAACGACGAACAGTTTTACTTTCTGTCTAACAAGGATTGCTGCGGGAAGCGGTATCGCGACGACCGCTTGTTGACGTTCCCGACCTACCAGACGGGCTGCTGCGGCGGCGACCAGACCTGCGGAGACGGCCCGGCAAACGCCAGCGATCCGCGATTCCCGTGGACCGACCAGTCCCAAAACAAGAGTTGCACGGTGCTGGTCGAAATCACCAACGCATGCAACCTGAGTTGCAAGGTTTGCTACAGCGACGCCCGCGGCGATCGGGTCCTGTCACTGGACGCGTTTCGGTCTTACATGACGCAGTTGATCCACGAAAAGAACGGCTTGGACTCTGTTCAATTGACCGGTGGTGAAGCGTTGCTGCACCCGCAGTTTTGGGAAATGATCGGCTTTTTGAATGATCAACCGGGAGTGCGAAAGATCTACCTGCCCACCAACGGACTGCTGCTCGATCGTCCGGAAGTCGCCCAACGACTGGTACCGTTTCGTGACAAGTTGATGGTGCTGCTGCAGTTCGATGGCCACTCGGCCGACGCCAACCTCAATCTGCGTGCCGCAAACCCGACGCATGTTCGTGAAAGGGTGATCCAGCGGCTGGAAAAGTTGGGGATCGTCATGCAACTGACCATGACGCTGACTCGAGGTGTCAATGACGCTGAAGTCGGCTGGGTGATCGACACCGCCATGCGTCACTCCCATATCAAGTTGGTCGCGTTGCAGCCGGTAACCTACTCGGGACGTTACCAGCTGGCGCGAGAACCAATCGATCGATTGACTTTGTCGGACGTGGTGAAGTGCGTGACGAGCCAGGCAGCAACGCGGATCCGTGACCAGGATTTCGTCCCCATCCCGTGCAGCCATCCCAACTGCGGATGGTTGACGTTGTTCGTCCGGCGTCGGGCATTGAAATTCAACGTCACGCGACATGTCGATTTGGCCCGCGTGACCGAACAGGTCGCCTACAAAACCATCTTGGATCGGTCCCAGATTCGCAAGATGGTGGGATCCTCACGCCCGCAGTGGGGCAGCCGATTGCTCGGTGCGATCGGACGCCGACTGGTTCGACCAACGGACCTGTTCGGGATTGCGATCAAGCCCTTCATGGACTGCTACAACTATGACCAGGATCGGATCGCCAACTGCTGCCATCACTTGATGGACACCCACGGTCGCGCCGTTTCGTTTTGCGAGTACAATGCGCTGCTTCGTGAGCGAGATCCCTGGTCGGATCGTCCACGATTGGAATAAACGACCCGCGCCCGCTGGATAAGTTTCGCCTTGTCATGAAACCGATCGTACAGATTTCTCTTGACGTCACTGAGATTACCGAAGCCATTGAACTGGCCGAAATGGCAATGCGCTCCGGCGTGGATTGGTTGGAAGCCGGGACTCCGTTGATCATTGCCGAAGGCATGCATGGCGTTCGGGCACTTCGCGAACGATTCCCCGACGTCCCAATCGTCGCGGACCTGAAGACGATGGACGGCGGCTACCTGGAAGCGGAACTGATGGCCAAGGCCGGCGCGACCCACGTGGTGGTGATGTCGCAGGCCCACGACGAAACCATCAAGTGTGTGGTCCAAGCCGGAAAGGATTTTGGCGTCCGCGTGATGGGAGATAACCTGGCCAGCGAAAACATGGTGGACGGAGCCAAAAAGCTGGCCGATCTGGGATGCGATTTCGTGATCCATCACATCGGGTACGACGAGCGGCGTGGAATCGCCGCAGCCGGAGGACGATTCCCGAGCCCTATGGACCAACTGCGGGAGGTCGTCGCGGCGGTTCCCGTCCCGGTGCAAGCCGTCGGCGGCCTGTCCATTCAGCAGGCGATCCAGACGCCGCGTTATGGAGCCCCGCTGGTCGTTTTGGGCGCTCCGCTGACGATCGACGCCGACAGTTTCCAGACCGCCAGCGGCGACGTCGAAGGCGCCCTGCGTGAAATCTGCCAGCAGGTTCATGGCCACGGCGAAGTGCCGGTCGGCGGAACCGAATGAACCGCTGCACTGCAAAGCACAGCACTGCACTGTACTGCCCTGCCCCACCCTGCTCTGCTCCGCCGTGCGACGGTTCGGCATCGGCCGGCACGCCTGCCAGCAGCGGCGACGGCGGCTTACAGTCCTGCCAATCGCCGGTCGGAGTCGCCAAACCGATCTTGCTTGACGTCCATCCGATCCATGATCGACAGGTACATGCTGCACAGCCGTCGGTCGTCGTCGTCCTTGCCGACATAGTCAAGCACGCGACCGGTTTCCAACGTCCCGCGAAGACCGCCGGTCAATAACACGGGCACCTTGCTGGAGTCGTGCGCGTTGCCTGACCACATGCTGGAAATGAACAGCAGACAGGAATTGTCCAGCACGGTGGAGTCACCTTCGGGCATCGAGTCCAGTTTTTTCGCCAGGTAGGCATACTGACTGCAGTAGTAACGTGAAATCCGTTCGTACTCGTCGGACTTGTCACGGTGTGACGCAGAGTGGTGCGTGCTTTTGACATCCAGGAATGGGTAAAACAATCCGGACAGGTCACGGTTCAACAGCAGTGTCGCCACCCGTGACTTGTCGGTCTGGAATCCCAACGCCACGATGTCGCACATCAGCCGCATGTGATCGCGGATGTCTTCGGGCAGCCCGTCATCGGGACGCGGCATGCGGGCCAATTCTTTGCCGCGATCGTTGGCCCGTTCCTGCGCCTTTTCGCGTGCCGTCCGCATCGAAGCCGCACGCTTCTCGACCTCCCGAACGCTATTCAAGTATTCGTCCAACTTCGCACGGTCGCTGCGGCTGACGCGCAGTGCCAGCGACTTTGCGTCCTCGCGAACACGATCCAGAATACTCTCATTCCGCCGACTGCCCTGGTTGTCAAACAACGCGTCGAATGCCAACGAGGGATACACCTCCATCGGAACGGGCGACGTTTTGTTCTGCCAGGAAATGTGTGAACTGTAGGCCATTGAGAAGTTGGTCTCGTGATAGCCCGTCACCGGCTGCTCGCAACCGAGCACCAGGCTGGGAACGACCGTCTGATCCTGGAAATGGTTGGCCAGCACCTGGTCCATGCTGATGTCGCCGCGAAGCTCCGCGCCCCTCTGCAGCGAAGCCCCGGAAAGAATGTTTCCCGTCTGGCCCGGGTGAATCCCCACGTCGGTCGCATTCTCGTTGAACAGGCCGGTGATGAAATTCATCTTGTGCTTGATCGGCTCCATCGGTGCCAGGCTTTTGCCCAACTCCATCTGCTCTCCGGAACCCTTGGCCCACCAGTGATCACTGTTGATCCCGCAGCCCATGAAGACGGCGGCAAAGCGCTTGGGTGCGTCGGTCGGACTGCCGCCGACCACGGTCTCGCTTCCCCAGACCGGAATCGATTCCATCCACGGCAACGTCATTGCGACACCGGCACCGCGCAGAACCGTTCGACGCGACAGTCGCGAATCCACGGCTGCGGATCGGCCAGACGGCGTCCCGAAATTCAATTTGGATTGTTTCATCAGTTCGATCGTGTTTGGAAAACCGTGTTACCGTTCAAGTTTGACGTTGATTCGCTGGTTCAAAAACGCGGGGCTCGTGACAATGACTTCGACCAGCGAGGAGAATCGATGGTCGCTTTTCTCGAGCGTCGTTTTCATCTGAGCAATCGTCAACTCGTCAGAAAGTTGCAACGATCGGCTCAGGGCGTAGGTGAGTAGCTTCCGGCAGAAATTCTCGACAAAGTCGTCCTGCCGCTCGCGTCGAATGTAGTCCCGTAGCCCCGACAGTCCCTCACCCTCGCTGTCGTCGGGGAACATGACGTGAGAATCGACCGCGCGTCCACCGAAGTCTTCCAGTCGCCGCTCGCCGACCGGACCGTAGTTCTCAAACACCAGGCCGAAGGAGTCGATTCGTTCATGGCAGGCGGCGCAGCTGGGATCGGCGCGGTGCCTCGCGAGGGCTTCGCGTAATGTCAATTCGCCCAGCTTGGACTCATCTTCGGGCAACTCCGGAACCGCTGCCGGGGGCGCGGGAATCTGTTCCCCCAGAATGCGTTTGACGACCCAGTTACCACGTTTGACGGGGCTGGTGCGCAGTCCAGGTGAGTTTGCCGTCAGGAACACGCCCATGGGCAACAAGCCGCCGCGGCCAAACCGCCCGGTATTCTCCATCCGGATCCAACCGCCGTTGGTTGCCGACACCTTGTCGACTTGTGCCGCGTACGCATCGCTCATCCCGTAGTGGCGGGCAAGTTGTTCGTCGACAAACGTGAAATCCCCGTACAGCAGATCCAGCACCGAGGCCTGATCGGAAATCACATGCATCATCAACCGGATCGGCTCTTCGTACATGGATTGACGCAAGCCGTCGGTGAACCCCTGGAACCGTTCCCGGTCCACCCCGTTGTGTTCTTGAAACCGGCGAAAATCAAGCCAATTGCCGGCGAATTCCGTGACGAAGCCACGCGCCCGCGGGTCACGCGACATGCGCCGCGTTTGCGCTTCCAGGACGTCGTGTCGATGCAGCTCGCCTGCTCGGGCCAGGTCCAACAGCTCGTCGTCCGGCATGCTGGCCCACAGGAAGTAACTCAAGCGACTTGCCAAAGCAAAATCGTCCAGCGGCTGAATCTCCGTCGGTTGTTCACCGTCGCCAGAGCGGCTGGGCAAGTCCACCCGATAGCAGAAATGGGGCGACATCAACGTTGCGACCACACAATCCCGGATGGCTTCATCGTGACTGAGCCCATCTTGATCCCGCAACGAATGATAGAAGGATCGCAGCTGGTCACGCTCTGGCTGAGTCAACGGTCGTCGAAACGCCCGCTGGGCAAAATCGATCATCGCTTCGACGTGAACCGATTGCGACGCTTCCCATTGATCTTCCCACCACCGAAACGATTGCGACATGTCGTCGAAGTAGCGGCCGATGGCCTGCAGCGCCTCAGGATTGCCGCCCACACGTTCCGCTTTCTCCAAATAGGCGGCTTTCAGCCCCTGCACCTTGGCTTCCGAAGTGCAATCTTTGTCTTCGGCCCGGTAGCGGTCGAACTGCGAATCTCGCATGAAGCTGGAATCGGTTCGGTCGAACCAGATGAACGCCGCATACTGACGCTGCGGCGCCCTGCAGACAAAATCCAGCTCGGTCCACAAGCGGTCCAACTCGCGACGCTCCGCATCGCTGAGCATCAGATCGTACAGCGGAGCGTCGTCGCGAAAGTAGCCGGCCTGGTTGTGAAATCCCGCGCTCAAATAACGACCGGTCCGCTCCTTTTCCTCTTCCGGATCCAGATAGACGCGTGCTCGTTCGGAAACGTAAAACTTGTCGGGAAAAATCGAACAAAACTCTTCAAACGTTTGCTCGTATTGCTCCAGAGCGGCGGGATCATCGGGCAGTTTCATCGCCGCGGAAGCTTCCGAACCGGCCGGCAAGGAAAGATCGTCCAGCTTCGCTTCGATCACGTCCGGGGCACCTCCGGCGTAGCGACGACGATTGGCGACGAATTGACGGTTCTTCCACAGCACCAACGGTTGCGATCCGTCATGAACCTCTGGCGTCGTCAAGTTGCTGACGTTGTGGACCAATTGTCGGCGGAGCGTGACGATGAAGTCCCGCATCTGCTCGCACTGTTGCCTGGCCTGGGAGGTTGCTTCGGGTCCATCGCCGGTTGGAAGCTGACGCCACAAGTGTTGCAGGGCGGCGATCGGCCCTTGCTGACGTGGTGGACCCGTCAGGATTTGCCATAGCGTGGACGCGTAGCGGGCGCTGAGCGGTTTGGTCCCATCGGATTGGGCTGAATCGTGCTGGCCGCTTTCGCGAGCGGAAAGGAACTCTTGCAACGCCTTCCGATCCCCGTCGGTCCGCGAAGGATCGGCCTGTTGAAAATGCCATAAGGCCAGCAGGTAGTCGGCATAGTCGGTCCGCTGCCGATGGTAGAAATCGATGATTCGATTGACGCAGTACTTGTCGCGGTCCGTAAAAGTCATCACCGGGTGCGGCGCGAACTCCAGCCCTCCCGGGGCGAGCACGAGATGGTCCGAAACCATCCTCGCCGCTTCCAAGTATTTCTTGATCAGGGAAGGCGACATCGTCAACGATTCACCCGTGTTGTCGAAACCGGCCTCGTTGGCGGGATCCACCGGGAAGGACTCCGCCGGTCGGATATCAACACCTGTCAGATCGCGGATGGTGTAGTTGTACTCCGCATTACTCAACCGACGTGCCAGAACAATCCCCGGATCGCCGCTGGTGCGTTTGGCCTCCGAGTCGCGAAGTTCAGTGATCCAGTGCAGGACTTTCTTCACCTCCGAATCTGATGGCCGCTCACCGGCATCCGGAGGCGGCATCTCGCCGGCTTCCAAGCGATCCATCACGACCGCCCAGCGACGAAAGTTACCAGCCACCGAGGCGGCGTCTTGGTCGGCGGTCAGGTCCAGGTCCCCTTGAGCGTCGGCCGCGGAATGGCAATCCAAACAGTAGCGTTGGACGAACGGCTGGACCGATTTCTGAAAGCTTGAATCGAGCGTGTCCGCGGCACCGCTGCTGGGTAGCCAGATCAGAAGTGGCAAGAGAAGAAGCAGCAAACGCATAAGAACCTATTCGACGCGGCGATGGCCGGCGGGACGGGGTCAGTCGACAGACAGGGTGCGCCGTGAGGGTGGGGCGATCGCGCACCGGGCGGGTGGGCCCTCATTTTAACCGCCCCGCAGTCGATCTGGCCATCCGATTTTTCCGACTTGCCCCCCTCCACGGTCGCTCCGGGGCGCCGAGCAATTGCTCAGGAACGCCGAGCAATCGGCGAAAACCCGCCATTCGGATCAACCCGCATGGATCCAGAAAACCGTTCCAGATTCGGCATCGCCCCAGACTTGCCGCGGACTTGCCGCGAAAAAGCCGCGGCGCGTGGCGACCGGGCCCCGGCCAACAGCGGGGGCATTGGGAGTTGTCGGTGCTTTGCCGGCAATGATGTCGCGTCCGAAACCAGCTCAACGTGCCGCGAATGCACCACGCAGGTTGGAGGCCTCGAATCCACGGGGCGCGCTGCCACTGGATCCGTACATGTAAATCGCTGCCTGAACGATCGCTGAGAGTGCGCTGGACACAAGCGAAACGATCAGCAGTCCGATCACGCCGAACGCGAGCAGAGCAATTCCCAGGACGGCCGACTGGGACATCAAGACGCCGCCACCGATGATCAGTGCGATGCAAGGCAGCATCGCCAGGAAGCAAAAGAACCCGATTCCACCTTTCGCTCCCACGGCTTCACCCCAAGAGCTTTTCAGAATGGCGCCGGAGCGTTTGACCGCTTCAATCGGGCCGGCCTTTTCGATGACCAGCACGGGGACCACGAAGTACGTCACGGCAGTCCAGGCCATGCCCAACAGTCCGGACACGATCGCGCCAAACTTTTCGCTCTGATTCTCAATCACCCGCAGCACCAAACCGACCGTCGCACTGACCAGCGCCCATCCGGCAATTTGTGGCAACCGTGCCATCGATGCCGAGATGCCTTCTCCGATCGTCGGTCGCTCCCCGTAAAAGCTCTTCACCGCGCACGCGATCAAGGCACTGTTAAAGAACACGATGACAAAGTAGTTGACGAAGTAGAACGTGAACAGCACCGCCAGATAGAGAGGGTTCTCCATCGGATCCTGGGCCCGTTCCAGATCGTCCATCCCGAGATCCGCTCCGCCGGCCAGAAACAGGGGAATGGCAAACGACGCCATCACCAGCAAACAGCAGATGCCGCTCAACAGCGGGAACACCAATAAGTGTTTGTCGGCCTTGAGCACATGCCAACTCTGACGTGCGAGCTCAAAGCCGTTGCTGAATCTTTCAAACATTCCAGACGCTCCCGATCGGAGAAGAGAAGTGGTCCGGGCACACGTGGGCCCCCGCCGGGTGACGATTGTAGACCGCCCCGACGCCCGATGCGAGGATTCGAGGCCCCCCTGACGAACCGCCGATTCAAAACCGCTGCCGCAACCTGGCAGGGATCGTCCGCATGGAAAAATGAGCTGGCGAACGAGTCCAACCGTTCGATCCACACGATTTGCCTGCTCGCGGGTTAGAATGCTGGTCCGACTGGATTGCACCGCCGGGCCGGATCGCTCGAGTCTTGGAGGATGTTGCCCGTCCACCGTTGGTCCCGCGAGCGGCGTCTGATTGGTCGCGTTAGCGACGCCTGACTCCGCGATCGTCGGTTGCTCTCTGCGGCCAACGTGGCGTTGCCCGCTGGCCTTGTCCGGTGGCCATGTCTAGCGACTGGCCTTGTCTAGCGGGCTTTGTCTAGCGACTGGCGCTGTCCAGCTACTCCGTCCCTTCCCTGAAACGTGTTGACCGATGAAACGCCTGCTCCCCATCGTGCTTGGTCTGGCCGCAATGGCGGCGTCCCACGCGTGCGCCGCTGATGCGGCAAAACCAAATTTCTTGTTCATCATTGCCGACGACTGCACCTTCCGCGACATCGGTTGCTACGGCGGCCAGGCGCACACCCCCAACATCGACAAACTGGCCGGGGAAGGCATGCGGATGACGCATTGCTTCCAGGCGGCTCCGATGTGCTCGCCAACACGTCACAACATTTATACCGGTCAGTATCCGGTCAAAACCGGGGCCTACCCGAACCACACCGAAACCTACCCAGACGTCAAGAACATCACCCACTACCTGAAACCGTTGGGCTATCGCGTTGCCCTCTCGGGCAAAACGCACATCGGTCCACGTGAGGTGTTTGATTTCGAGTACAGCGGCAACCGAAACCCGGACATGCAGGCGGTGGACCAATTGATGTCGCAGTGCGCATCGGAGAACACACCAATGTGCTTGTTCGCTTGCAGCAACGAACCCCACACACCGTGGAATCAGGGCGATCCCTCGCGCTACCCTCCCGAATCGATCAAGCTGCCTCCGTACATCCCTGACACTCCGGTCGTTCGCGACGGCTACAGTCGGTACCTGGCCGAAATCACCTACTTTGATGACCAGGTGGGTCAGCTGCTGCAGATGCTGGACAAACACCAGTTGTCTGACAACACGCTGGTGATGGTCGTCTCCGAGCAAGGCAATTCGATGCCGTTTGCCAAGTGGACCTGTTACGACAACGGCCTGCAGTCGGCGATGGTCGTCCGCTGGCCGGGAAAGGTGAAACCGGGCTCGGTCACCGACGCCATGGTGGAGTACGTGGACGTCACGCCGACGTTCGTGGATGCCGCCGGTGGAACACCCGCTCCAGCCTTGGACGGAAAGAGCATGATGGGCGTTTTGACCGGGGCGACTGATGAGCACAAGCAGTACGTGTACGGAATCATGACGACCAAGGGCATCATCAACGGCAACGATTCGTACCCGATCCGATCCGTTCGATCACGAACGCACAAACTGATTCTGAATCTGCAGCCGGACCAGACATTTACCAACGCTTGCACGAAGTCGCCCGAGTTTCTCTCGATGGTCGAAGCAGCCAAGGACGGCGACGAGCCGTCGGAGCGAGCGGTGTTGCGCTACCAACATCGACCCGCGGTCGAATTCTACGACGTGATCAACGACCCCCTGGAAATGCACAACTTGGCCGATCATCCGGAGTTCGCCGATGAGATCGCTGTGTTGCGAAAGGAACTGGAAAGCTGGATGAAATCCCAGGGCGATCAGGGGGTTGAAACCGAACGCGTCGCGAACGCGCACAAGAAGAAGCGGACCCAGGCAAAGAACGCCGGCAAAAGAAAGAAACGCCGGCAATGATTTCGCCCCGGTCGGTCAGCCGGTCGGCCGGTCGGGAGTGAAAGCAAGACCCGCCCGATCGCAAGCCCGAGTTAAACCGCGATAGCAAAGCAAGCAGACAGATTTGCCACCGAGGTCACAGAGACCACGGAGAACGAATTCGTCGGCTCGGAGTATTCCTTTCGGGGGACTATTCCTTTCGTATTCCTTTCGGGGGACAGAGCACCAACAGAGACAACGGGTGCTGTGTCCCCGCACGGTCCACTGTTGGGGGACAGAGCACCAACGGGACAAAAGGAACTTTCGGGGGACAGAGCACGAGGTGCTGCGTCCCCGCACGGAGCCCAACGCGCCCAATCACAGGCCAGTTGATGCCGCGATAGCAAAGCAAGCAGACAGATTTGCCACCGAGGTCGCCGAGACCACGGAGTCCTTTCGGAGTCCTTTCGGGGGACAGAGCACCAACGGGACAAATGGTGCTGTGTCCCCGTACGGAATCGGATGCTGCGATAGCAAAGCAATCAGACAGACTTGCCACCGAGGTCACCGAGACCACGGAGGACGAATATGTCGGCTCGGTGCTCTGGGCGTGCTGTGTGGCTATTCCTTTCGGGGGACAGACACTTTCGGGGGGAAAGCACTTTCGTATCTCTTTCGAGTATTCCTATCAGGGGACAGAGCACCAACAGAGACAACGTCCTATCAGGGGACAGAGCACCAACAGAGACAACGGGTGCTGTGTCCCCGCACGGACCACTGGTATTCTTTTCGGGGGACAGAGCACCAACGGGACAAATGGTGCTGTGTCCCCGTACGGAATCGGATGCTGCGATAGCAAAGCAATCAGACGGGCTCCTTTCGGGGGACAGAGCACCAACGGGACAAATGGTGCTGTGTCCCCATACGGAATCGGATGCTGCGCTAGCAAAGCAAAGCAGACAGATATGCCACCGAGGTCGCCGAGACCACGGAGGACGAATATGTCGGCTCGGTGCTCTCGGCGTGCTCTGTGGCTATTCCTTTCGGGGGACAGAGCACCAACGGAGACAACTGGTGCTGTGTCCCCCTGCGGAATGCAGTGCCCCCGTGCGGCATGGTGGGTGCTGTGCCCCCCTGCGGAATGCAGTGTCCCCGCGCGGAATGCACGTGCGGCATGGTGTCCCCGTGCGGCATGCAAAATCTGTTCACCGGGGCTATTTTGTGCGGCGGGTGTCCCGATTCACTACAATGGGGATCCCTCCTTCCGCCCACCCCTCCCACCTGCCATGCGTTCCCGCAACGTTCCCCGTTGGTCCATTCGGCCATCCATGGTTGCCGCCGGCGCGCTGCCGATGTTGTTGCTGCTGTGGCCGCAATTCAGCGGCGTCGCTGCCGCCGATGCGCCACTGGGATCTCCTCCGAACCAATCCGACCCGGTCAGCTTCGAGCTGGACGTCCAGCCAATCCTCGCTGCGGCGGGCTGCAACGCCGGGGCCTGCCACGGCAAGCAGGGTGGGCAAAACGGATTCCAACTCTCCCTGCTGGGATTCGACTCCGAGTTTGATTTCGATTCGGTGGTCCGTCAGGCCCGCGGACGCCGATTGTCGATTTCGGCCCCCGCATCCAGCCTGCTGATCCGCAAAGCCACGGCCGAGATCCCTCACGGAGGCGGCGAACGGATCCAACCAGGCAGTGACCGCTACCAAACGTTGCTCACTTGGATCCGCCAGGGTGCCAACCGACGCACCGTCGATGAGCCGGTGCTGGAATCCGTCGAACTCGTCCGGGACGATTTCCTGCTGCAACCCGATGAGCACGCGGGACTGCAGGTCCTTGCCCATTACAGCGATGGGACCCAACGAGATGTCACCGCCGAAACGACTTACTTGTCCAATGATGCAGCCATCGTCTCGGTCGCTGCCGACGGCCAGATGAAGGCCGGACCGATTCCGGGCGAGACGGCCGTGATGGCGCGCTACATGAATCGCATTCGTGTCGCCAACGTCAACATTCCCCAGGCCAATCCGCTGCCGCCGGATTTCTACCCGCAGGCGCAACGAAACAACTTTATCGATGAACTGGTTTACGAAAAGTTGAAGCGGACTGGGGTGAAGATTTCGGACCCGGCCAGCGATTCCACCTTCCTGCGTCGTGTCTACACGGACGTCATCGGACGCTTGCCGACTCCGGAGCAGGCCCGATCCTTCCTGGACTCCAAATCGCCCGACAAACGCCTTCACTTGGTCGATGAACTGCTGCAGCGTCGCGAGTATGTCGATCACTGGGCCAACCAGTGGGCCGACCTGCTGCGTCCCAATCCGTACCGTGTCGGCATCAAAGCCGTCTTGAACTACGACAATTGGATTCGCGAGCAGTTCAGGGACGACGTCCCCTACGACCAGTTTGTGCGTCGGTTGGTGACCGCCAAGGGAAGCACGTGGCACAACGGCGCCGCAACGCTGTACCGTGACCGCCGCAGCCCCGAAGAGGTGGCAACGTTAATCAGCCAGCTCTTTTTGGGCGTGCGACTGGAGTGCGCCAAGTGCCACCATCACCCGTTCGAGAAATGGAGCCAGCGCGACTTCTATTCCTTCGCAGCGTTCTTCGGAAAGGTCGGTCGCAAGGGCACGGGCTTGTCACCTCCGATCTCCGGCGGCGAAGAGGTGATTTACGCATCGGACAAGGGAGAGGTCCGGCATCCAGTCACCGGCAACGTTTTGCCGCCCGAACCGTTGTTCGGTACCGCCGGCGGCGAGGCGCAGGAGGATCCCCGTGAAGCACTCGCTGATTGGATGACGTCCACAAACAACGACTACTTTGCCCAGGTCCATGCCAACCGGATTTGGGCGCACTTCATGGGGCGCGGCATCGTGGAACCGGTCGACGACCTGCGCAGCACCAACCCGCCCAGCAACCCTGCCCTCTTGGACGCACTCGCGCGCGAGTTCAGGGAGTCGGGCTACGACCAAAAGCACTTGATCAAATCCATCGTTCTGTCGCATGCCTACTCACTCAGTTCCATCCCGAATGAAACGAATCGCGGCGATCGTTTGAATCACTCCCGTCACTACCGTCATCGTCTGCGTGGCGAAGTGATCGCCGACGCGATTTCCGATGTCACGGAAACCGCCACGGATTATTCCGCTCTGGCTCCCCAATCGCGTGCCAACCAGGTCTGGACGCATCGCATCGATTCGATGTTGCTGGACACCTTCGGTCGCCCCAACGAAAACCAGGATCCTCCGTGCGAGCGGGTGTCCGATTCGTCGGTCACACAAACGCTGCACCTGATGAACTCTGTGGAGTTGGACCGCCGGGTACGATCTGACACCGGCCGAGCGGCACGGCTTGCCGACAGTGATCTTTCCAACGCGGCGGTTGTCGAGGAATTGTACTTGGCTTGTTTTTCTCGCCGCCCCACCCCGGAGGAACGGTCTTACGCCGAACCACTGCTGGGGATGACGAAAGGCGAACGTCGTCCGATCATTGAAGACCTGTTATGGGCGATGATCAATTCCCCCGAATTCATCATTCAAAACTGAAGGACAGCGCAGATGATTCAATCCTGGCGGAACCGCGATGGAACCACGCGGCGTGACTGTTTGCGTCTCGGGTTGGGCGGATTGATCGGCGGTGGTCTTTCCGGGGCATTGCGGGCGGCGGCTCGGGGCGCCGAACCGAGTGCGAACCCGCAACGACAGGCCGATGCCTGCATCCTGGTGTGGCAAGACGGCGGCCCCAGCCATTACGAGACCTTTGACCCCAAGCCGGATGCGCCGCTGGAGATTCGCGGTTCCTACGCACCGATCGCCACGCGGACGCCCGGAATCTTCTTCGCCGAACCGATGAAGAAGTTGGCGGCCCTCTCGGACTCCTTGGCGATCGTCCGTTCGATCCGGCACGATCAGGGCAATCACGGTGCCGGAAACCACTACATGATGACCGGCGCGCCGCCTCGGATTCCGGTCGGATGCGGCGCTTTCGTTAGCTTCCACCCCAGCTTGGGCAGCGTCGTCAGCAAGGAAGTCGGTGCCCCGCACGGCATTCCGGCGTACTTTTCGATTCCCAACATTTCCCGCTCCGGCGGCCCCAACTTCCTGGGCAGCAAGTACGCGCCCTTCGTGGTGCCGGACGATCCGAATCGCAGTTCCTTCCGCGTCCGTGACGTGACCATTCCGTCCGGTCTGACCGACCAGCGATTTCAATCGCGTCAACAGATTCGCAAACACGTCGACAATTTGCTGCGGCTGAACGATCCCGCGACCGGTGACCCCACATTGGCGGTCGATGAGTTCTATCAGCAGAGCATGCAGATCATCAGCAGTCCGGAAGCGCAGGCGGCATTTGACATTCACCGGGAACCTGATTCCGTCCGCGATGCGTATGGACGCGACCCGTTCGGCCAGCGTGCGTTGTTGGCTCGACGTTTGGTCAGCGCCGGTGTTCCCTTCGTCACGCTCTACCACGGCGGCTGGGATCATCACACCGACATCTTTCAATCCTTGGACAAGAAACTTCCGCCGTTCGAGTCAACGGTGGCTGCACTCATCGAGGACTTGAAACAGCAAGGCATGCTGCAGCGCACCCTGGTTGTCGTGTTGGGCGAATTTGGTCGAACGCCCAAGATCAATGAGCGTGGCGGCCGAGACCATTGGTCAAACGCCATGAGCGTTCTGTTTGCCGGCGGTGGGACAGCCGGAGGACAAGTCGTCGGCGCGACCGATCGCCAAGGATACGCTGCTGTCGAACGAATTTTGGCGCCGGAGAACTTTGTCAGCACGATCTACCGCAAACTCGGAATCGATCCGGGTCAGATCCTGTACACGCCCGAGGGTCGTCCGGTGCATTTGGTCAGCGACGCGACCCCCATCACCGAGTTGATGTGATCGTGATGCCGCAGTCTCGAATGCTCTGGCTGGCGACAATGGTGTTCGCCTGCCCGTGGCCGGCTTCGGTGCAAGCCCAAGTCAAACTGGACCGGATCTTTCCGCCGGTGGTGGCCGTGGGCGCCGCAGGCGACTTGACCGCCGAAGGAGAATTCCCGAGCTGGCCGGCAGAGATCATCTGCGACCGCACCGACTTGGAGTGGAGCGTCGGCGACAAACCTGGCCAACTGCACGTCCGCGTCCCGGCGGAGTCCGCGCCGGGCGTTGCCTGGATTCGCTTGCACGATGCAACTGCGGCGACCTCGCTCGTCCCGCTCTTGGTTTCCACTGCTCCGGTGACTGTGGAGCACGAGCCGAACGATCGCCGCAGCGAAGCGAACGCGCTGACGCTGCCCTGCACCGTCGCCGGACGTCTCGCCAAGCGAGGCGATAGCGACGCGTTTCGAGTTCCGCTGAAACAAGGAGACCGGTTGGTCGTTTCGGCGACGGCCCATCAAGTCCTGCGGTCGCCGATGGATGCGGTGTTGCAGCTAACTGACCCGCAAGGCAATGTGCTGGCGCAATCGGACGACGTCCGCGGCTTGGATCCCCAACTTGTCTACGAAGCGCCGGAGACGGGTGACGTCCTGATTCGGATCTTTGCGTTCCCCGAGACCCCAAACAGCACGATCGACTTTTCCGGATCCCCGTCGTTCGTTTATGTCCTGGACGTTACCACGGGCGCGTTTCTGGACCACGCCGTCCCTGGACAAGACGCCGTCCTCGGCTTTGGCTACGGGCTGCCATCGCCGGCGAAGGTGGTTGTCCAACCGGCGACGGATGTTTCTCCGCCGGTTGGTTTTGTTCATGACGCACTGGGCTGGTGCTGGTTGCCTGTTACCGACGAGCAAACGTCCACAATTGTCAGCCAAGATGCCAAGTTCACGACGCTTCCGGCGATTGGACTGGGACACCTGAGCGGCCCCGACGACCTGGCTCGCTTCCGTTTTGAGGTGCGCAAAGGACAAACCTATCGGGCTGCCGTCGATTCGAGAGCGATGGGTTATCCGATCGATTCCAACCTCAGTCTCTACGAAACTTCTCCGCGACGCCTGATCGTCAGCAATGATGACGCATCGCGCAGCAACTTCGACGCCGAACTCAAGTTCACTGCTGAGAAGGATTCGGAGGTCGAAGTTGTTTTGTCGGATCGAGTGGCGGGGTTCGGCCCCCGGCATCTGTATCGGTTGCACATCGCCGAGTTCGAACCGGATTTTCGACTCTCCGTCGCCGAAGACCATTTCAACCTTTCCGCGGACGGCCCCGCTGCTGTCACCGTTTCGGTCGACCGCGACCGGGGGTTTGATGCCATGATCCGTGTGTCGGCAATGGGGCTGCCCGACGGGGTGACCTGCGAATCGGTGATTTCGGAAGCGAAAGGTGACACGGCAAAGAAGGTGACGTTGAAGCTGATGTCGACCGGCAAAAAACCTCGCCGCGGATCGTTCCAGATCGTCGGTGCCGCGCTCAATGGTGAAAAGCAGCCTGGGGGATTGGAGCGAAAGGCTGCGCTTGCGTTGCGTCCTGCCGTGCCCGTCAAAACGTTCTCATTGACGGGCCCGGCGGTACCTGAGTGATCTCCGTCGAGCGGTGTCCGGGCGCCGCGTCTACCGGAGAATCTCGTTCCAGAAAGGCACGGGATTGACCAGCTCGGGATCGGCGGGGTAGATGTTGATTTCGTAGTCTCCGGCTGGATCGTCGCTGCGCGACTCGTCGTCATCTTCGGACTCATCTTCTTCGTCAGGTGTTCCCTGCAGGATCTGATCTTCGATGGGTCCACCGTTGGGATCGAAACCAGCGATGCTGTCATACCCGTCGTAGTCGGTTCCGAGGGTTGAGTCCCACGGATCGACGATCGGAATCGGACCGTCACCTTGTTGGATCAGCATCTTGCCGACGGGCGAATCCCACAGATTGGGAATCATTGCCTCGCCGCCCATGTCGGCAAATTCGCGGGCCAGTTGTTCGGCAATGTCTTTGGGCTTGGCCGTTTCTCCGTTGGCAGAATCGTCCGGGTTTGGATCACCCGCATCGGGGATTGGCCACTCCATGTAGACGCTGCCGAATTCGGTCTCCCATTTGACCCAGTAAGACCACTCCGAATGTCCGTCTCCGTACACGTGTTCAACAACCGCGTGCGTCGTCCCCGTGGATCCGTCGTGCATCTGCCACCAGACGATCGGTGTGGGATCCGCCCAGGCGGCACCGGCGGACAGAAACAGTGAGAACAACATCGCGGCAATGGATTGGCGAAACATGTCGGGTCTCCTGAGAAAAGCATCTTTGGAAAAGAGTGGAATGGGAGGCGATGGATCGGCTTTGGCCTCGCCTGACCGCCGATCGGATGCCCACCCACGTCGCCAAGCGGTCAGACGTCACCCGAGTTACAAACTTTTCCAGGATTCTTTTCGACCCGATAGGTTGTCGCTGCAGCCAACATCCCCTGCGTCCCCGTTGCGAATCGATCCTCAACGAGGCGATTGGAAGTCCACTCCACGCTGACGCCCGCCCTCCTTCAGCGTTGGAGGGACTTTAGCGTTAAAAGGACTTGAGCGTTGGGGTGAAGTCGGTGCCCCAAGGCAGCCTGACGCGTCAGCTGTCCACTTCTGGATTCTGATGAAAACGCTGGCCCAGCCATCGAAAGACCAGCCAGGACGCGGCCGCCCAGGTCACGCCAAACATCCACCCCCCCAAAACGTCGGTCGGCCAGTGCACGCCCAAGTACACCCGGCTGCAGCCGACCAGAATGGCCAAGAAAACAGCCACCGCCAGAAAGTAAACCTTCAGTTTTCGACGTGGCTGCACGCGTGCGACCAGGGCCCCCAGCGTCAGGTACACGAGGGCCGACATGGCGGAGTGACCGCTGGGAAAACTTTTGGTGTAGACCTCCGTCTCGTGCTGGACCAGATCGGGCCGCGCCCGATTGAATGCGGACTTCATTCCCGTGCTGACAAGCGTCCCGCCCACGATCGCGACAATCACAAACAGCGACACCCAGTTCTGCTTGGCCAGAAAGAGGTAGCCCACGACGATGGTGGTCACGAACATCAACACGACCACGCTTCCCAGGGCCGTGACGTCTCGAGCCATCTCTTCAAACCAGCTTGGTCCCAGCGGGTCGCTGGCGTCATTGGGCTGCCGGAGCGAAAGCAAAATCTGGCGATCCAACGTCATGCTGTCACCCTCGGTGACTTCATCAGCCAGTTCGACAAAGCCCCAGATGCCGGCCCCCACAATTCCCACCAACACCGCTGTCGCCAATTCATGTCCGCGGATCCAGCGTAGAAAACGACCCAGCATGCGTTAATCCTCTCGAAAATAGGGTGCAATCCGCGGTCGAGAATGGCTTGCGTCCGGCAGGACCTCTCGCCACTTTCCGGTCGCGCAGCTCGTCAGAGCATTCCAAAAAGCGGTCGATTCAGCGCCAGTCGATCCACCGCCAGTCAACGACAGCGTCCTTGACGAGCGATAGTCGGGCTCTCCGCTTCAAAGTGGCGCTGTCCAACGAAACGGACCCGCGCGAAGCTCGATGTCACTCAAGCGGTCCGCCGGAGCCGGGACACCATCCCGGCTCCGGCGGTACCACGGAACATCTTCGGGGAAATCAGAGCCGCTGTCGATCCTCAACCCCAACGAACCTGATCATCAGCCAGCAATGTGATCAAATCGTCGTCCTGCTTGTCCAGCTCAGCGGCTTGCAGGGCCATCGACAGAGGAGTTTGCGGCGACGCATCGGGGACGGCGGAGTCATCCGTTGCCTGAACTCCCAATCGATTGATGATCATCAGGGCATCCGACGCAGAAATGAACTGGTCCCGATTGACGTCAAATCTGCCCGACGCGAAACGGGTGGATTCGCCTTCCAACGACGGATCGATGGTTGCCAATTGGTTGATCACGAGCAATGCATCGATCGGCGAAACCTCTCCGTCGGCGTTCACATCCAACGGATCCGTCGAGATCGATGCATCCCACTGCAACAGCCTGGAATCGTCGGTTCGAATCCTGAAATCATCAAACGTGGTTTGTCCCGACTGCGAGAAAACTCCCAGAGAGCCGTCTGTCAGAGCACTGTTGTAAACGTGGCTGGTGACCAGCTGGTCGTTGACAAGCACACTGACCGTGGTGCCTTTGATGACCAGTTTGATGTCCGACGGCTGGCCCGGTGCCAGGGAGACCGGGACGACTTGATCGGCAACGATTCCACGCCGTGGGGTGACGTGTCCCAGGAACAGTTGTTGCGTCGAAGGATCCAGGGAGGCGTACTTGAAATCGTCCTCGGCGTACTGGTCGAACAACAGTCCACCAACAGCTTCCGTCGCAACGCTTGCCGACACCTCGACGTACGCATCGCTTTGTATTCCCTGCTGCAGTCCGAAGTCGACGGTCCGGATCGCGGTCGCATCGTTGTCGGCGGTGCCGGTGAGCGCCCCGCCGATCAGCAACCAGTTTCCAGTCGACGGTCCGACCAACAGCCGAGCTGATCCGTCATCAAAACCGTCGGCCTGATCCCAGACAATGGATGGCGGAAGCACTTGGACGGCAAGGTTGTCGAAGGTGCCTTGCGACTGATCGGAACCGACGCCGATGAGCCCCCAGTTCAATCCGAACGAATAACCGTCTTGAACGGAGGGCTCGAACGCATGCGTGAACAGCGTTTGATTGTCCAGCAGCAAGGAGGCAGTGAGGCCGTTGACGGCCAACAACAGGTTGTAGGTTTTTCCGTGTTTGATTCCGCCTTGGACCGATGCCTGGCGGTCGACGTGCCACCCCTGCGAATCACGGTGCCCCATCACCAGTTTGTTGTTGGAAACATCGATGCCCGCGAATTTGAACTGATCGGCGCTTTGGTAGTCAAAAATGATGTACCCGTTCGCCTTCCATCCGGCCGTCGGTTTTTCCGCGGTCACCGAAGCCAGGACTTCAAAATAGGTGGGTAACGCATCCGATAAAGCAAGCACACTGACCGCGTCGGACTGGTTGGATTGAGCGCTGACCTGCAATCTCCCGTCGACCACTTCCCACGTGCCACTGTCGGCCGCCATCCCATGCATCTGCCCGTCATTGAACCCGGCACTTCGCAGGACGTCGCGTTTGCCTCCGGGGATGTTTCCGGCCTGGGGATCGGTCGGCGCGCCAGTCTGGTCTTGCCAGGCAGGATCCTGTTGGCGAATGAGCCCGAGCTCGCCTTCTGGTTCGCCGTTGCGTTCCGGATTCCCCACATCGGTCGCGCGTGTCGAATCGGCACCGTCGCCGAAGGACAACGCGTACAGGAACTCGGCCAATTGGGGCTGCATGGTCCGGCTGACGCTGGCCATTCCAAAGGGGGCGTAGGGAACCAGGTACGAGTTGAATTCACCCACCCAATCGATCAGCCGGTCTCCGCCCGTGTTACCGATCAGGACGTCCCGTCCGGCACCCCCGAAGGCACGGTCTTCGTAGCTGGGCTGCGTATCCGGCGATTCATTGTCAAAGGATCCGGGAACGTCCGGCGTGTCGGTGTTGTGATCATCATCGGCGTTCAACAAGTCATTTCCGAAACCGCCGTACAGGTTGTCTCGCCCGGTACCTCCGACCAACCAGTCATTTCCCAGATCACCGAACAACGCGTCCTGTCCGTCATCCCACGCCTCGGAATAACTCGGGCTGGACTGCCCCGTCGCTTTCTCGATCGTACCCGCCGGACGATGAACACCCTCGCTGGGGTCAAAGTTCAGGAACCAATTGGCGGCGGTGTCTTCCGCGGATGCGGTGCCATCGACGTCCAATAGGATCTTCCGACGCGGGTCATACTCGTCGTACAAGGCGAACTCACCCGCCCGCCGGGTCGAATCGTAATGCCAGCCGTCGGCATCCTCCGGATTGAACCTCAACGTATCACCCAGATTGATCGGATGCCCGAAGTCCGACCGCGTGATTCCGACCAACACGCCGGTGGCGTCGTACAGCTGGGTGTACGATTCCGTCGGCGCTTCGGCTCCGGACATTGCGTCGTCGCCGGATCCACCATGAAGCACATCGTTTCCGAGGCCGCCGTACAAAATGTCATCGGAATAGTGTCCCTCGTCAGTGAATTCAAGCGGATCATTCTGTTTGGATCCTGAGTAAACGAACTCGTCGAATTGGCCGTTAAACGCTGGGTCGACGCTGAACGGCACCAGGTTCGCTGATTTCTTCAGCTCGCCGGAAACGTTGATCGTCGCTTCCTGAATCGCTCCTGGCGTCTTGATGTATTCGTCCAACACGTTGCCGTTGGCGTTCTTGGGATCGGGATCACGATCCAGCAAACCGGCAACTCCATTGAGCGGCTCCCCGGTGGTGCTATTGCGACTGGTCATGATCCGACCGTCATCCCCCAGCACGCCGTCATCTCCCGTTCCGCCCGAGATCCAGTCGTGTCCGTAGCCCCCGATCAAATCATCGTTTTGACCATCACCAAACAACACGTCATTGCCGCGTTGGCCGTACACGGTGTCGTCACCGGATTCCCCGTGGATCTCATCGTCGCCTCCCCGATCGTTCGCCGCCCGCGAATCATGGAGGACTCCGCCGGGCGTGTAGTCCAGGAACTGAACAGATCGAGCCACGACGCGATCGTAGGTATCAGGATTGGAATCGACCGGCCCACTGTCGTGGAAGAAGTTCAGGAAGCCGCCCGACGCAGGTAGTCCTGACGCCGCCGTGGTCGCCGCCGCATCGACCTGAGTCCCGTTGACACCGACCAGCCGCGTGATCACCCCGTTGTCCCCCAGAATGACATCCGCGTCCAACGCGTGACCACTGGGAAGCACCGAAATGGCTCCGTCGGTCCCAACCACCGCATCTCCGGCATCGTTTCGCGCGACGTCGATCCCCGCTCCGCCAAAGATCAAGTCGTCGCCGTCGGGCCGGTCGTTCGCATTTTCCAATCCGAACAGATTGGAACTGCCACCGATCAAGTCATCCTGCCCCAGATTTCCGAACAGGACGTCCTGCCCGCCATTCCCCTCGATGTAGTCGTCTCCGTCGGAGGCAAGTTCCAGCGAGGGCGAGATGATTAGACTGCTTTCGTCATCGACCGTTCCGTCGCGGAACGCTCCGAAGGTGGTCGGTGCGCCGTCGAACGCGATGACACTGAGATCGGTTCGAGGATCGGTACCGATCTTCCCATCACCTTGAATCACATCGTGGCCCAGTTGCCCAAACAACTCGTCGTCGCCACCGCCGCCGGCGATGTAATCATTGCCGAACCATTCCGGTCGGCTCGCTTCGACGGTGTCGGAGTGATCAATTAAACGAATGTGGTATTGGGTGCCGCCGCGGGGATCGATGAACTGAGGAACTCCGTCGACAAGTTCATTGACCAAAGACAGGCCATCGTTTCCTGCAGTGGTGCCGTAGATTTGTGTGCCTTGTAGAACTCGCATCCGGGGATCCAGCAAGTCCGGCCGGTAGCAGATCTCGGCATTGTCGCCCGCGACCACGTCGTTACCCATGCCACCGTCCAGACGATCATCGCCGTCCAGGGCGCCTGAGACGTTGCTGCCCCCGATCAGGATGTCGTCCCCCAAGCCTCCGTCCAACACGTCATTCCCCTGCTGTCCCATCAGCACATCGCGACCTTCCTGGCCGTAGACGAGGTCATCACCGGATCCGGTCGACTGGTCCACGTTCAGCGCCGTGAACCGGACGAAACCATCGCCGGGGAATAGATCCCAGCAGATCGGTGGCAGACTGGTGGCGGGATCGTAAGGATGGTCGTTGGTCGCTTCGATCAAGCCATGGTCTCCGAAGACGAGATCATCGCCGCCGCCGGCATAGATGATGTCGTCGCCGCCGCCGCCAAAGAACACATCGTTCGAGGCGTTGCCGGTCAGAACATCGTTCCCGCTATCGGCGTCACCGAAACCGACGGACTCGATTCTCCCTACCGTGAATTCATGCACGGAAAACACCAGCGGCGGATCGCCCGCGACATGATCGCGATGGAAAGCGGCGAGCGCGACGTTGTCACCGAAGGTCAGGTTCTGCCCCTCGCCGACCGACAGGACGTCATCGCCGGCACCTCCCAGAACGATATCGTTCCCCGCTCCGGTCGTGATCGAATCGTGACCGCCCAGCGCCGTCGCAGCCGCGATCGACGCGATGCGGTCGATGTCATCGGTCCGCGGTGTTTGTGTCGCGTCGGCCAGCTCTTCGGCCAGGTAGTCCACCAATCCGAAATCGCCGAATACGATGTTGTTGCCATCGTCCTGGATCTGCCCGCCATCGCTGGCGTAGCTGTTGATGGTGTCGTCGCCTTGCCCGCCAAAGATGATGTCGCGCCCGACGCCGGTTGTGATCACGTCATTGCCCCCCGAGGTATCGACCTCGAAAGCAATCGACTGCAACAGGCCCAGCGTCTGCATGGCGTAGGCGTCATCGACTTTCGACGGATCGGGGTCGCCGACCGGTTGATTCGCTCCGGAATCGACGCCGAGCAGTTCTCCATGGTCACCGAACACGATGTTCTGTCCGGAACCGGCGTCGATCCTGTCGTCGCCCTGGCCGCCAAGAATGATGTCGTCGGAGGAATCGTCGAAGATGATGTCGTCAGCTCCGAAAGCGGATTCCGTGTCAATACTCTTGATCAGATCCATGGTGCCAAGATCGCTGTCATCGGTTCCGAAATAGTCCGGTCCGACGTAGCTGATCTGCCCCTGGTCGCCAAAGATCACATCGGCGTCACCACCACCGTTGATCGTGTCTGTTCCGTTTCCTCCAAAAATTCGATCGATCCCCAAGCCTCCACGAATATGGTCGTCTCCGCCATCACCGGGTTCAACGGTTCGCAGCTCCTGAATGCGAAGCAGGCTGAGCAGTTTCTCGGTCGCCTGGGCATCGGTTGTCAGGACCGACGAGCCGACGGACGGATCGACCACATTGATGACCGCCCGACGTATCCCGGTCAGGTGATCCGAATAGAAGGTTCCCGGCGAGAGATCCTGCTGGACCACTCCATGATCGCCAAACACCACGTCCGATCCCTCACCGCCATGGATCGTGTCGTTGCCAGCGAGCACGGTATCGCGGGGCGGGAAGGCGACGGGGTCGGCTGAGGGATCGCTGGTGATAACCAGCAACGATCGCGTGATCGGATCCACATTGAATCCTGAATCGCCATAAATGTGATCCGGCCCCGAGCCGCCACGAATGACGTCATCACCCGATCCTCCCGCCAGATGGTCGCCCGCTTCGGAACCGTCGATCGTATCGTTTCCGCCTCCGCCGTAGATAGTCACTCCGACGGTCACTTGTCCGTTGAGGGAAACCATGTCGCTGATGTCCAGACCACTCGCGTCGATGACGTCGTTGCCGTTGTAGTCAAAGTCCACAGCCCGCCCGTATCGAAACGCATCATCGGCGTCGCCAACCTGGTCGTGCAATTTCAGGCCGAAGTAGGCGTTGTCGCTCCGATCGGTGATTGACGCATCACCGGAGTACCAAACGCCGTCTTGCGACGTGTCGCCGAAGACGACCAACGGCGAACCGGGCCCACCGCCGCCGGTGATCGTGATGGTGTCTCCCCCGACGACGCCACCGACCAGGGAGTTCCCGCCACCATGAACCATGGTCAGCGTTCCATGTTTCGCCGGCCCGGAAGAACCCTCGTCGGCGGCGAGCAACGTCCCAGTGATCGACAACTGGTCATTCCCCTCGCCCAGCATCACATTCAAAACCTCGACCGAACTGCGGGCACCGTCGGCTTGGATATTTCCGTCGGCGTCGACACTCACTTGGCCGAAATTGATTCCGCCCGGGAAGACGGACGGTTCACCGAAAGCGGTCCCGTCGGGAAAGACCAGGTCGGGTGGCAGATTCAGACCGGTCAAACGACTGCTGGACAACTCGCCCTGTTTGTCTTCGCCACTGGAATCATCGTAGATGTTTACGACATCAATCTGCTCGGTTTCCAGCGGTTGGTCGCCGATTTCCAGCAGGCCCTGGTTCCCTTCCTTTGGCAACACAATCGCCGACACCAGGGCTCTCGGTCCGACGCTGCCACCTTCAATGTGCAAGGGCCCGCGGAGATTGCTCAACAGGTGCTTTTGTGCTGAAAACTCGCGATCATACTCGGTCCCTTCGACCGGCACGAAGCTCGGTTCACCGTACACGGTGACGGTTTGCGGAATCCACCAGTTGGCATCGGTGAACGTCAATTGCGTCGGAGAGGTGATTGTCTGGCCATCGGTTTCGATGTCGATCATCACGTCCGCCGTTGGTTCGGCGGTCAATCGGATCGTGTAGGTATCGACCACACTGGTGCCGTCCTTGGAAACCAACGTGGAACCGTCCGACTCCTGCACCAAGAAATCGGGCAGATCATCGTCCAAGACTTCGACATCCAACTGAGACAGAAGATCGTCGAATTCCGGGTCGCGTCCGACAACGGTGGCGTCGATCGAATGGGTGATGACAGAAACTTTTCGATCTTCGGCGACCCCCGTGTCCGATGGCGTGCCGTCGTCAAAAGCGGTCACGTCGATCGTCACTGGCGTGGACCAGTTGCTGGCGTCAAACGTTAGTGAGGCGATCCCGCCGGACGTACTAAATCGCGAACCCACCTTGCTGGAAAGCAAAACCTGGTCGTCATCAAATGCAAACTGAACCGTCACCGAACCGGACGGCGCCTTGGTCAATTGAATGTCGTAGCTGTCCGCAATCCCCTTGGAGTAACCCTGCTGCAGGTTCAAACTGCCTTCGACCACCTGGGTTTCTCCGTCGGTGGGCGTGATGATCAAACCGGGGGCGTCCTGATCGATCACGGTGACTTCCACATTGCGGACCGCCACTCCGTCATAGACGTCGCGCAAATCGTCCGTCGCATTGTCACTGACCAGCACACTGTGGCTGATCGTGGTCACCCGATCGCCTTCGGCAAAACCGTCCGCAATGCTTTGCACAAAGACGGTTTGCTCCAGATCCCAGTTGGTGCTGTCGAACCGCAACACCACGGACCGATTTCTGACGTAGGTCGTCACACCGTCAACGACAATCTTTCGCGTGTACGCGTCGGCTTGCCCCGTGCCCGTGAACAGATCCGCGGGCGGATCGATGGTTCCATCACCGTCGCGATCGACTGCTAGCGTGATCGTGTCCCCGCCCTGATCTTCTTCGTCCTTGACGGATCGTGCCGCCGACACCGTGACGAAGACGACGGTGTTTTGGTCAGTGATCGGCTCGGCCAGCTTCACCGTGTAGGTGTCGGTGTTGTCTACCGCCCCCTCCCGCACCACCGTTCCGTTCTGTTCCTGGATAATCACGACCCCTTGGTCTTCGGAAGCAACATTCAGATCGATGCCGGGCGTCAATTCGCCGTCGTAGCGATCGTCGCCCGAGGTGGTCGTGTGATTGATGGTTCCACTGCTGCCTTCCAGCTGGCGACTGACGATCCGATCGGCGACGTCACCGCCCACACTGACATGATCGCTGCCCAATCCGCCGATGATTCGGGTCGCGACACCCGAAGGGGTGCTGACGACGAAGAAGTCGTCGTCGCCTTCCAGCCCGTCCACTTCCACCACTTCCACGTTTTCGTAGCGAATGGTGATTCCGGCTCCGTAGATGCCGTCGTCGCGGATGACGAAGTTGTCGGGGAATTCGGTCCCCAGGACCAGCACCTTGTCGAATCCGCTTCCGCCGTCAATCGAGACCGGCGCGTTGACGTTGTATTCGACCGAGTCGTTGCCGGCTCCCGGCAGAATATTTGTTTGCTCGCCGGTCGAAAAATTGGTCGTATCGACCTGGGCCGACCCGTCCGGGTTGGTCAGGATCTCGCCGGTAACCGGATCGGTCAGTGCAATGGCAAAGGCTCGCACCACAAACAGGTCATTGCCCGCATCCCCTTCCAGCCGCAGTTCGGCTTGGTTGCTGTAGACGGAGAACGAATCGTCCCCCTGGCCACCCTGGGCGACCAGCGGGGCACTGATCCCCGGGCTGATGTAACCGCGGGTCGTGGCCACCGTGGGGAAAGCGTCTGCCTGGCTGACGTCGCTGGGCTGCCTGAGCGAACCGTAAATCTGGCCGATCTGGAAGTTGTCGTTGCCCAGCCCCCCATCCAATGTCGAAATCACGCTGTTGTCATCGACCGCGAACCAGTCGTTGCCGCCCTGCCCGTAGACGCTCATCCGCCCGTTGATGCTGGCGTCGTAATTGATCCGTTGCACTTCTTGCGGTCGTTCGCTCGGTTCGTCTCCGTCGGCACCGGCCAGCCGTGCCTGGTCAATCGTCCCGTGAAGCAGCGCGACGAAGGCCGGCGATTCGCTGACTTCGTTGCCGAACTTGCCGGGGATGTAGCTTGTCCGCCGTAGCAAAAAGATGTCGTCGCTAGGCTCGGCGGCAAACTCGTCCAGGCCGTTGACGCTGCTGTCATAACCCAGCACGTCCAGCGTGTCAGAACCGTCGTCCTTGGCCCCCGAATCCAACACATTGATGATGTAATTCCGAATCTGGTTGCGACTGCCGGTGGTCAGGACCTGATAAGTATCCGTGTCCGCCTGCCCATCCAACGTCAGCGTGTGCAGCGACGCGACATCCATCGTGCGAAGCATCGAGACCAGGAATTGATCTTCACCGTCGTCGACAGTGCTGTCGGATGGCACCGCCGCGGAGGCACTTCCGAAGGCTCGCGTCACACCTCCGAGCAAGGTTTGCAGAAAGCTGTAACTGTCGACGTCCACGTTGCCGAACAACTCGGTTTTCGCCTGATCCCCCGGAGTGATCTCGCCCTGCAAGACCATCGACGTGCCGTAGCCCGAATCGGAATCGTTGTGGTCGCCACGGACGATGATGCCCGCGGTCGAATCGACCAAACCCGCCAAGACTTCCGCCGCGGTGGGAAGGACGAATCCGTCGCCGATCCGCAGTTCGACCGATTCGGCGGCCGCGATCCGCCCCCGGCTGAGGGTCACCGAGGCATCTTCTTCGATCCAGGCAACCCCGCCGGTTAGCAAGTTCAAATCTTCATCAAGATCCGAACTCTCGCGGACCGTCAACCGAACCAGACCGGCAAACGACTCGACCTGCAACACATCCAGGGCTCCATCGACCTCCTCCAGATAGATGTCGTCGCTGGCGTCGGCGTAGAGATGCCCCTGCTGTTGCTGACGCGTATCAATCTCCAGATCATTGGTGGACTCGCCGATGCCCCCGCCGTTGGCATCCAAGTCGACGCTGGTCGCCCGAATGTTCCAAGCGGTGTCCCCGGAACCGCCGCCGCGGCCATCGAGGATTGCTCCAGCCACTGAAACGATCGATGCGTCGCCCGCGCTGACGTCCACCGTATCGATATTCAAATCACCGGCGGTTTCCTGAACAAAGGTTCCGTCAGCCGACGTTGCGACCAGCACACCAAAGGCGGAATACGAGGAATTGATTTCCAGGAAATTGCTGGTGGAACCGATCGAATCGGTAGCATCCAGCGTGATGTTTTTCCCAGACACATCGGCGGTGGCATCACCGGCCGGCGGGGCACCGTCCCCCGACGCGGCGTCCACGATCGACTTCGGCGAACTCAAGATCACGTCATCGTAGCGCGAAATGATGTTCCCCACCCGCATGTTTCCGGAACCTTCGGTGGCATCGACCAAGCCATTGGTATCGATGTCCAGATGTCCGCTCCCTTTCACGTTGGTCACCGCTTCCACGTTGACCACGTTATTCCGCGAAGTAGTCGGTGATGACGGGTTGGCCGCCGCGATGATGATGTCGCCCGTGTCGACCACCCCGCCTGATCGGATGATTTCAAAGTCGTAATCGATTTCGATGTCCGCCGCGGTCCCCCCATAGGCTCCGGCATCACGCCGACCGCGTGTGCCGTCATTGGAGTACCGCGTGTAGAAGGTCTTGTCGGGCGCGTCCGAACTATCGTTCGGTGAATCCACATAGACGCCGTCGATATCGGCACTCGAAGTCTCCAGGACTCCGGATCGCAACAGAACATCCGCAGTGTCACCCGCTTCAATGAACTTGATGTCCAAATCCAGAACCGTGGGCGCGGTGTCCGTATCCGAGACACGTTGAATGCCGGTCAAGTCCAACCAAATGCTCTGGTCGGCGACCACCTTCAGCAGTTCGCTACGAGCGTTGCTCTCAACCAACTGGACGACGATTCGCCCCGTCGCCCCCGCCCCGACGCTGCCCGCAGCGGAGTCGATGTCCAATTCATTGCTCAACACGCTGCCCGTGCCGGCGGTCTTTCCGGTGTACAGGGAGATCAGTTGTGCGAAGCTTGTGACGTCAGCTCCGTTGACGATGTCTCCACCGGAGTTGTAGAGGAAGGTTTCGCCGATCGGATTGTTGATCGCGCCGTTCAGCCCGAGATCGCCGGCTCCCAGATTCTGCACATCGACCAATGACGGATCGATGTCTCGCTGCAGATCAAAGTCGATGTTCACGTCATCCGACACGAGCACGATCCGTGGACGTGGTGGACTGCTCGAGTTGGTCGCGGCGGTGTTGACCACGTCGATCCGGTTCAGGATCAAGTCCTTGTCGGACCCATTGATGATGCTGACGAATTCATAGCCGTCCAACATGCTGAATTCACCCTGATCGCCGTTGATCACCCCGTCCTTGGCTTCAAACAGGACTTCGCCGGCATCATCGTTGACGATGTCATTGACGACAATGTCATCGCTGGCGATGGTTCCGCTGGTACGACTTGCCCCCGCGGCGCCATCGTCCACGGACACGTTGACTGCCCTTTGGATCGTGCCGTTCGCGTCAATGACCAATTCCGGGCTGGGCCCGCTGTTGATCACAACGTCGGCGTCCCAGCGGATGTCAAAGGTTCGATTCCCACCGCCGCCACCATCGACCTGACCTTCGTTGGCCTGGACGTACAGGGCCAGGTGCGAGAAGCCTCCATCGTCTTTCAGGTCGGTATCACCGGCGAACGCCGACACCCGCGGCCCCGCGTAAATGGTTGCCCCGGCATCGGCGTCCACAATACTCTTCAGATCCGAATCGCCTTTTTCCTTGGCTTCCTGAGGCGGGATCAAGCCGACGGCGGTGGCCGTCGGTTTTCGATCGACATCGACCTCGGAGTGTCGCGACTGGATGTCGACGCCCTGCAATCCCCGGATGACGGCGTCGGAGGCAATGGTGGCGTTGGAATTCGAATCGATATTGATTTCGGCGTCGGCGTACGCGGTCGTGACACCGCCATAGGCCTGGGCGTCCGCAACGGCTTTGGCTTTCAGCTTGCTGACCTTGGCGTCCAGGTCGACGGTGCCGCCTTCCACCAGCGCTCGCTTGCCGATCACGACGTCGGTGGTCACCGCGACGTTGTCGACACCGATCTGAATCCCCCCTCCGAACTCGGTGTCGTTCTTGCCGTTGTCATCCAGCCCGTCGGCGTCGGCACCGGCTCCGAGCGCGATCACGAATGCAGATGAATCCGTGAAAGCGTCGACGGTGGAATCCGAGTGGATCTTGACGGCGCCGCCGGCCACGATCGAGGCGTCCTCGCCGACCGTGGCCGTGGTGTCAAATTGGACGCGTGATGCTGTGTCGGATACCGCCGCACCGATGGCTCCCCCGCCGCCGGCATAGGCGACCAGGTCATTTTCAATGTCCGTCAGCGCGGTCAACGACACGTCACCCTCAGCGGTGATGGACGCCGAATCGTCAAGGTAGGCGTCCGTATCGGTGGTTTGGTCGATCCTGGTTCGCACGATCCCGACCTTGATGACGCCGCCGGCCTGATTGTCAACGTTCGTCGAGGCGTTGTGCTGGGAGGTCGCCGAAAGCTGGACATCCCCACCGGCGGTGATCACCGAATTAGCGCCCAGGAAGGACTGCACTGACGAATCGTCTTCCAATGTCGCGCGGACGTCGCCAACATCGATGGCCCCGCCGCCGCCGCCTTTGACGGTCGACGAACTCTTGCCATCGCCGGTCGGTGGTGAAATCAGATCCAACGAAATTCCACCGGGACCCGCCAACGAATGTCCATCGTTTTTGTCGACCGTCGACGATCCCAGATCAAACACTAACTGATGGAGAAGTGCGTGGGTGTCGGTGGACGCAACCAGGTCGATGCCCTCGACGCCGATTGAGTGCTGGCCGTCGCGATGGGCTGTGTTCAGCGTCAACGGATTGGCGCCGGGGCTCTCGGCGAGTTGGAATTCACCGGTGGAAGCATTCGAGTTCACCACGTAGTAGGTGACGCCGTCTTCCAGTCCGTCAATACTCAGTTCCAACGAATGAATGACGGTTTCCGCACCAGCGTCGCTGGAGACCTCGATTTCGATCGGGACAGGCGGTTGGGGATTGCTGACGCTGTCGTCGCCGATCGCATTCTCGTAGGTTGCGGCCAGTTGGATTTCGTTCTCGCCAAGTTTGATCACATAGTACGTTTCGCCATCCTGCAGCTCGCCGATCTCCGGGCCGGATCCTTGCCGTCGGTACACAACCGCGTCGCCATCGGAGAACCCGTGGTTTGGCAGGTACAGATTGTCGGCGTCTGTATTCGGGACAACTTCGCCATTTGCCGTCAACAGCACGCCGCTGAGCACACTGACATCGACGTTGGACGCTGAAAACTCGCTCACGGCGGCAGCTCGGTAAGTCACCGCCTGATCCTCCGCGAAGACGACGCCCGGGACGGTGATCGTACTGCCCGACACATCCGCTGCGTCGAACGACGGCAAGTCCGCTTCCGCCTCGGTTTTGGTGCGAGCCAACTTGATGGTGGTGACGCCCAACGGGTTGCCGCTGCTGTCCGTCTGCTGGTCCATCGCTCGAACATAGAAGACCTGCGAGGGATCCACGTACGCCGGGTCGCTGGAGGGAAGATTCAGCTGCCAGGGCTCGATGACCGAGGTCGAACCGCCGTCGTCCAGGCGAACCGCATCACCGGTTCTCAGTTTCCGGGCGGCGGAAAATGTGATCGTGTCGCGCGCCGAATCGACACCGCCAACCGCATCGAACTGGGCGCCAAAACTGATCTTGTCGTCTCCGGCGTCAATGACTTCGTACTCGCGACCGTCTTCCAGACCCGCGATGGCGGATTGCCCGCTCGGAACGACGTAGGTGACCACCTCGCCGGTGCTGAGGTCGAACTCAAAATCAAGGGTATCGCTGGCGGCATCAACGCCCTGAATCAAGTCACTTGGCGTGGTGGTGCCCGCCGGTGGCTGGTCGCTTAGCGTTGCCGTGACTTCAACGTCGCCGGACGCATTGAGCACGGAATTGTCACCGAGTGACGCCTGGATCTCCGGCGTGAGTTTGACAACCGACTTTGGCGAGTGGGCCTCGACCAAAATCGATCCGGCATAGGTTTCCACCTTGGCATCGGCTTCGCCACGACCGATCGCGGAAATCGTGGCGTTGCCTCCGCTGGAACCCGTCGCGTTCATTTGCACGTCGACGTCGTCGGCCAGGTAGGCGTACACCGATCGGTCGATCGTGATCTCTCCGGTGTCGCCACCGGTGACCGCGACGGTCAGGCTTCCGCCTCCGACCAGCACATCGACGTCGATCAACGCAGCCAGCATCTCGGCCTTTACCGTCAGGTCGCCCGGCATCTGACCGCCGTCCAGCCCCGAGACGTGCGTGCCGTCACCGATGAAGGCATGGGTGGCCCCGGCGATGTCGCCGTCGGCGTACAAATGCCCTTTGGCAGCGGCACCGCCCCCGGCACCGCCTTCGGCGAGCACCGTCACGTCATCGGTGCTTTTTGCGTCCACGTTGACGTAACCGCCGGATTCGATGGTCGCCTGCGTCACACCGGATCCCAGCGTACCGGCCGGACCGACGAACGCATTCACGTCGGAATCGATCGACGCAGTCGCGAATCCGGTGTTTCCCGCAACAGCCAATCCAATTCCGACCGTCAGGATTAAGCTGTCGACGGTATGGGTTCCCTCGGCCGTGACATCCACCGACCCGGCTTCGATCACCGTGTCCTCGGCGATGTGCGCATCGGTGTCCATGTCGATGGTCGCATTCGCGCTCATGCTGCTCACACCGACGCCGATCGCCCCGGCGCCACCTTCGCTGTGAGTCGTCGCGGCGGCGGTGGTCGATGCCCCGACGGACACGTTTCCACTTCGCGCCGTGATGGTCGATCCGCTGCCGACATACGCTTGCGTCTGGCCGGAAATGCCGGCTTCACCATCCGCAAGCCCCAGCGCCGCACCGATCTGCACCGATACCGACACAGTCAGCAGCGTTGCGGTTGCGGTTGCCGTCGTGGTGGCGTCGATGGCCACACCACCGAGCGTGGAGGTCACATCAGAGCCGTCCACATACGCTTTGATTTGGTTGTCGATGTCGTTGGTCGTCTCGGTGATCCCGACCGATGCTCCGACCACACTCAGGCTGCCCGCGATCCCGGACACATCGGCGATGATGACCGAAGTGTCCGTTGCGCTGATCGACACGTCGCCGACGCCGGTGACGGTGCTGCCGCCGGACGCGTAGGCCGAAGTCGTGCTGGTGATCTCATTCTTCGCAATTCCACCGGCACCGGCCAACGCGACGCTGAAACCTTGCTTCGGGTTGACCAGGGCGACGGCGGCCGCCACCGCGAGCGCGTAAGCATCGATCGTCTGGTTGCTGGTCGCGCTGATTGTCACAGATCCATCGGAATCGATCTCCGACGCCCCATCGACGTACGCCGAAACCGTGTTGCCGATGTCGTTGTAAGACAGACCGGCCGAGATCGCCAACGCCGCCGAGAACCCGCTGGGACTGACCGAAAGAGCGACGGTGCCACCGGCGGCATCGGCGGTCAACGTCGAGGTGTCACTCGCGGTGACGGAGACCATGGAACCGGCGTCGCTGAACACCTTGCCGCCACCGGTGACGTACGCCTGCGTGGTGTTGGCGATCGTGTTGGTCGACTGCGCCCCCTCGCCCGCGGCCGAGATTGCGATCGCATCGTCTCCGGTGGAAATGGTCACGCTGGCAGCCACCGCAACGGTCAAGGCGGAGATCGTTGCGTCGGAAATCGCCGACAACACGGCTTCACCACCCGAGTCGATGACCGCGTCATCAACGAACGCTTTGGTGGTGTTCTCAATCGTGTTCTCCGCGATGGTGACACCGATCGCGACCGACGCGCCCGTTCCAAGCGTGAACGACAGTGCGCCGGCGACGGCATCCGCCTTGATCGTGGACGTGTCGGACGCCTCCACGAACACCCGATCGCCGGTTCCGGATTCCAGATCACTTCCGTTCTTGACGTACGCTTTGGTCTTGTTCTTGATCGAGTTCCCGGACCCCGTCCCGGCTCCCGCGATTGCGAGCCCCAGAAAACTCGACCCGGTCGAGATCGCGACAGCCCCCGCTCCGGCAATCGTCAGTGCCTCGATGATCGATTCAGTCGTGGCCGTGATGTCGATCTTGCCCGACGCGTCGATCGTAGCATCTTCCACAGATGCCTCGACCACATTTTCCACCTCGTTGACGGCGGCAGAAGCTCCGAAGGAACCGGCCAAAGCAATTCCCGGCGTGCTCGCGAAAACCAATCCGAGCCCGACCGCACCGGCGTCAACGGCAACCGTCGAAATATCACTCGCCTCGACATAGACGTCTCCACCAACATCGATTCCCGGATCTGATCCGCCGCCTTTGATGTATGCCTTGGTGGTGTTGGTGATCGAATTGCCGGCCCCGGCGCCGGTGAATGCTCCGCTGCCGAGGGCACCCCCGATCGTCAGCACCTCGATGGTCGACTCATTCGTCGCCAGCACCTCCAGGTCGTCGGCGACGTCCAGGGTCGACCCATCGATGTAGGCTTTCACCGTGTTGCTGATCTCGTGGATTCCGACGGACACGGCGAACGTCAGGTTGATCAGATTTCCGGTGGTGCTGAAAGCCAGTGAAACCCCGATGGCTCCCGCGTCGGAATGAATCTTGGATTGATCGTCCGCGACGACATAAACCTTGCCCCCGTTGGTCGTCACAATCGCCGGTTCCAAACCGTTCTCGCTGCCTTTGATGTACGCTTCGGCGGTGGTGTCGATGTAGTTCCCCGAACCGGCACCGGCACCGGTCAATGAGAAATTGGTGCCAATGCCTCCCGCGGAAACGGCAAGCGATCCGGCCATGCTGAGTGAGTCGATGGTGGGTGCCATCGTGGCCGTCACCCCGATGTCACCCGCGGCGTTGATGGTGGAATCTTTCACGTAGGCCCGAGACGCGGATCCGATATCGTTGACCGCAACTCCCAAGCCGAGTGCCACGCTGACCCCGCTGGATAGGGCAATCGTAAATCCCCCGCCATCGGCGGTGATCGTCATGGTATCCGAGGCGTCGACCAAGACCGAATCGACGATCAGGTCGACACCGTCCAGATAGGCCCGCGTCTCGTTGGTGGGATCGCCGTTTTCGTCCTTGCTGTTGGTCATCAGGTTGATAGAAAGTGACCCGGAAAAGGTCCCGGCACTCTTACCGGCCGCCAACGCTAGTCCGGCGGCGATCGCGTGCAAATCGCCTGAGCGGATCGCTTCGACGACCACGTCGTCCGCCTCGATCTTCGTGTCCACCACAAATGCGTCGGTGATGGCTCGGATATCGTTCAGACTGAACTCGCCGGTCAGGGCACCGGCGGCTTTGCTTCCGGAAAATGCAAGTGCCGCGCTTCCCGTCAGGGAAAACTGAAACTGCGTCTCCGACGCTGACACCGTGACATCGCCTGCTTTCAGCAATCCGGCATCCACAATTGAGGCCTGCGTGACACTCTTGACGATGTTCACCGCCCCGGACGCGGCCCCGGCGATCGCAGGCGTGACCGAACTGCTGACATCGCTGTTGACCTGGCCCTGTTGAGGCGTATCGTCGGGAATCGATTTCCCGGAGGTGGTGAACGCGGCGGCGCCGGCGATGGAAAATGCCCACAGGTTTCCGTCGGAAATCGCATTGACGACCACCGCTTCTGAAACGTCGATCCCCGAGGTCGTTCGGGGCGAACTGATCTGACTGTCGGTGATCGTCTCGTCGCCGATCACGGCGTAGGTTTCCCGATCGACCTCGTTGACCGCGACGCTGATTCCCGCCCCCACCGCATCAGCGAGCGCGAGCGCGCCGACCCAATTCGCTTGCGTCACGAGATCGCCCGCGTAGACCCGGACGTTTCGCCCCGTCACGATGGCCGATTCGCCCAACTTGGCCAGGGTGTCGCTGGTCTGTTTCGTGTAGGCGACCGATCCGCCCAGAGCAAAGGTGTCCGCCTTGGCCCCCGACTGCGTCAGGTTGACGACGAACATCGCCTCCTCGGCTTTGATGTTGAATCCTCCATCGCCACCGCTGTCGATTTTGGCACCATTCTTGACAATCGCGTTGGTGGTATTGGTCAACACGTTCACATACACCGCTCCCCCGATGCCGACCTTGCCATCGGTTCCCAGTGGATTGAGTGAGATGCGGTCGGTGAACTTGTCGTAGCTTCGCGTGGGATCCTTACTGAAGTTGGGAAGTGAGAAGATCCCGGTCATGTTCACGGTTTGCATGTAGTTGGTCGCTTCGACCGACACCGTCTGTTCCCCCAAACCGTCGTCCTGCTGGTCCGCCTGATTGGGATGCGGATTGCTGGAGTCATCATGCCAGCTGGCGTTTTGGTTGATCTCGGCATTGGATTCGACGATCGCGTTGGAGGCGTTCGTAAACACCAACACATTGATCGCTCCGGCGATCCCGGCTTTGGTGCCGCTGGAGGAACTGGTTGCCCAACTGTTGAACAGCGAATCCTTCAGTCCCAACGTTCCGTCAAGGTACTTGGTAAAGAACTCGTACCCTTCTTCTCGAACGCTGTCGACGAACTCGCCGGGGGACAGCGGGATGAATTCATCGAATCGCGTCAAGAACGGATAGCTGACATCGGAAATCACTCGCGTCGCGCGGAGGGCATCCAGCTTGGCGCCATCGGCGACCGTGGCCGTCGCCGAGTTGTTGTAGATGCCGACATCAATCGAGGCACCGATCGCAACCGGCGCACTGCTTTCGGCATTCGTGCCGGAATTGGTCCCCTTTTGGGTTTGCGTTTGCTGCGGTTCCGAATCCGTATGCGCGGTGATCACGTAGGATTCGTTGATGGTCGCCACCACCTCCAAGTCCTCGTTGGACTGGAGCGTCGCATTCGCGCCGATGTCCGTAGTCACCACGTGGTCGGTATAAGAAAAGGCCAACGCACCGGAGACACTCAGTTTGCTATTCGCACCTTTGGGCGCCTTGTCGCTGTAGCTCTTGGTAAAACTCGAAAAGATCGTGTCGAACGCATTTGCCGTTGCGACCCCTTCCACCGATTCCAGGAACGACGTTTTCGAGTTCTCACTGGACAGACCGGAACCGGCAACGGAGGAATCCGATGCATCCAGCGTGGACTGCACGCCGACACCGGTGACAAAACCGGAATCGAGGACGTGCTTGGAACTGATGCGAAGATTTACTCCGGAGCCCAGGCTGCTCAGATCGACCGAGCCAAGGCTGATGCGGACGCCGGCACGGGCTTCGTTCTCCGACTCCGCCAACCCGATCACCTGCGCGTCGGCGAATCGTGTGTCGCCCTGCAGGTTGTTTTCCGCGGTGTCGGCGACCACGTAGTAGGTTCCGCCAAGCTGCAATCCGCCGACGATGATCGGATCGCCGTTGTCATCGAAGCTGTCAATCGGATCCCCATTGCTGTCGACGGCCTCCAGCACGACTGCCTGGCCCAATTCGACGGCATTGAAAACCGCCGCGCCATTCCGATTGAGCTCAATTGAATCGTTGCTCGGATCGACGTCCGAAGCTTCGAACACATGTTCGTTGTTGGCGGTTGCCACACCGGCATAGTCCTTGATCAGATCGACGTATTTTCCGATCGCAGCCAGGGTCTCATTCTCGGCCAATCGGATGCGTTCGGGATCGTTCAGATCAGGCACCACGACATAGGACCGACCGTCAACCAGAAATCCAATGCTGTTGCCGCGGCGATTGGTGTAGGTGATCGAATCACCGGAGACCAAGGCGTGGGGCCCGACGTAGATCGTGTCGTCCGTGTAGTTGACGTACCCGATTTGATCCGATTTGGTGACGGTCGGATCGATCTCAATCTTGACCGTGTAACCGGGTTCGGCGCGGGCTTCGATCGTGCCGTCGACATTCGTGGTGATTTCGGCGTTGGAGAATTGCAAGCTGAACGCCAGGGCGGCCGTCGCGTCGGCGAACGTTCCGGAATCGGCACCGGCGGACGAATCAAGCTGACCGTCGGCCCAGACGTTGGCGGTCTTGCCCGCGAGAATTCGGGCGCCTTTCTTCACGTCCACGTTGGAATCGACCGTCGCATTGCTGATCGCCAGCGAACCGGCGACCTGCTTCCCGCCGGGCGTCGGATACGCGCTCGTATCCTGCGACGTGCTGGCCGACAGGTCGGCGGTCGCGCTGCCGTTGGCCGTGATCACGACCGAATCGACCGCGCTGATCAGCACATTTTTATTGATCTGGATGTCGGCGATCGCATCGGCCTGAACGTAGCCAATCGTGACCAGACTGCTGCTGATCACACCGCTGGATTCTGCCACGGCGTTGGCATAAATCCCCACGGTTCCTTTAGCAATGATCTGTGCGTCCTGCTTGACCGTCACCTTGGCGTCCGACGTCTTCAGCAGAACCTTGGCCGGCAGCGCAAGCTGGTCGGTCAACTGTCCGAGCAGCGGACCGATCACGAAATTGTTTAAGTCCTGGCTGGCGCCCAGGGTATCCGACAGCGTGCGGTCTTCCGATTGCGAATAGAGGTAGATTCCATTGCCTTTGATGACCGACCGCTGACCGACGTCAATCGAGACGGCGCGGTTGGTGTAAAGTAATGGCGACAAGTTCTCCAGTTCCGCGACGCCCAGCAGCCGGGCCCGCAGGAACACGTCGTTGGTGCCGGTATCGATCGTCACATCATCCTTGACGTCGATCTTTTCGGCATAGACTTCCAGGTAGCCGTTTCCGGTTTTGACATCGCCCGAAAAGATGACGGTATCGACGAACGGATCATCGACCACCGGTTGCAAACCCAAGGCCTCATTGGCGGCGGAGTACTGGCTACCAAACAGGTACAGATCGGCGCTGAACAGCGGATCCAAGGACTGCACCTCGATGGTGTCGGTTCCGTCCAATCCCTCGATGGTCAGAGACCCGGAGGGATTCGTCACCGAAAGCTTGTTGTTGCTGGTCCCATCGATCGCGTCATAGATCATCAATTCGCTGAATTCGATCTCGATCTTTCCAGCGGTATTGGGGTCTGCCCGGACGTAAATCTCGTCATCGAAGATCGTGCCTTGGATAACGCGGTCTTGATCGTCGCCGAGCGTGATGGATTGACGGTCCATGCCCGCAAAGCGGACCGTTACCGCGTTGACGATGACCGTTCCTGAGACATCGTTCCCGGTGGGGTTGTAGGCGATGTCAATCGACCCCGCGCTGCCATCTCCCTCGACCATGAACCCGTCCAGGCCTCCGCTGCCGCCATCGATCGTTCCCGAAAGGCTTGATCCGCTTTCGAACACAAACAGGTCGCGAATGTCCGCTTGGCCGACCAGTTCCTCGAACCCTTGAAACGCTAAATCGTCGACCGTGCCCTGATCGTCACCGGTCAGGGTCCACAGGACCGATTGTGGTGTCGCATCAAACTGGGAGTTCTGGGGATCCAAGTAGAGTTTTCGCCCCAGGATTTGGTCGGTCGCTTGCCCACCGACCACGGAGTTGATCTCGGCGACCGTCCCGATGCCGGTCACCGAAGGCGCATCCAAATCCACCACGATCGCGGTGGTGTAAGCCGAAAAATCCAGTTGATCGACTGCGACTGTCAGGTTCTTCAGTGTTTCCGCGGCGGTGGTATCGATCTTTTGTTCCGCACCGGTGGCGTCGAGCGCGCCCCCGCGAACCTGTCCGCTGATGGTCGCCCCGTCGGCAAAGATAAACTGGTCATCGCGATTTCCGCCGACCAGATTCTCGATCGAGACGAATTCGCTTCCTCCCAGATCGCCCTCGTCGGCGGAAGAAATGTTCCAAGTGTTGTCCTGGTCTCCACCGACGACGTAGTCGTTTCCGCCGCGACCATCAATCGTGCCTGACAGGCTGCCTCCGGCCTCGAATCGGAAGACGTCGTCGCCGTCGCTTGCGTCGGCCCCGTCCAGGTTCTCCACATTGGAAAATTCCCCTGCTTGCAGCGTTCCCTCGTTGACCCCGGTGACCGACCAGAGGGTCTCCAGATCGCCGGATTGATAGGCGGCTTCGAGCGTGTCGGCTCCGCCACTTCCGTCAAACGAAAAGCCATCGGTCCAGCCATTCAGCAGCAACCGATTGGCCGACGAACCACCCGTCAACCGGACCATTTCAAACCCGTCCAGGGAGTACGTTTCGGATCCCACGTCCAGCACGCCGTCACGCAGCTCAAAATCGGCATCCTCCGAGACCGTCAGCGCGTCGAACCCGTCGCCGATGAAGGTGATCGTCAATCCGGAGGCCAGAATGCTGGCATCCAGCGTCAATTCATCGTCACCGTCGGTCCCGGTGATGTCGATCGAGGAGCTCTGGGCGACGGGCGTGACCACGCTGTCGCCCATCCCGTCGCGAAGGTAGAAACTGCCGGATTCCAGGCTGAGCGTCAAATCGGTCGCGTCCATTGGAAACGCCAGCTGCGCGGCCAGAACACGCCGTGCCTCCAACGCCTCATAGGCGATCCGCCGCCGCCAACGGTTCCAACGCTTCTTGCGTCGCCGCGGTGCAGGTTGCGGGTTCGGATCGGGGCGGTGCGAGCGGAGATCGGAAGACGGACCCATGACACTTCGCTGGGTTGGGGAAGGCGTCACCGACCTTCAGCCGTTTTTGGCGAGGGGCGGTCATTGGAACTAAACTGACGCAGCCGCGGCAAACGATCCGTTAGGGAGGGAGCGCGGCGGCTTCCTGGATTCACGGGAGCGGCGGTGCATCGTTCACCTAAAATGTTCCGTTAAACTTCCAATCTGTTTTCTTGCGGCCCGATGGCCCTGGGCAAAGCCTTCATGTCAGCAGTGTTTTCCCCTTCCGACGACGATTTGCTTGCTGCGGCCCTTCGGGGCGACCGCACCGCCCTGGCGACGCTGATGAATCGATCCCGGGAACGGCTGGAACGGATTGTCGAGTTGCGGATGGACCAGGCGTTGCAGGGGCGGGTCGACCCGGCGGACATTGTTCAGGAAACGTTCGTCGCGGCCTTGGATCGGTTTGCCGCCTACCGCGATAAGGATTCTCCCTACCCGTTCTTCCTGTGGTTAAGATTGGAGACGTTGCAAAAGCTGGTCGACGTGCACCGGTTCCACCTGGGCACCAAGATGCGTTCGGCCTACGGCGAAGTCTCTCTTCACGGCGGGGCTCCCCCGGTCGATTCCGCGTCGATGGCGGGACAACTGATCGGTCGGGCATCCACGGCCAGCGGCGTGGTGATGCGGGCTGAATTGAGCCTGATGGTCGAGAAAGCGCTCAATGACATGAGCGTGGAAGACCGTGAGATGTTGGCGCTGCGTCATTTCGAGGAACTGACCAATTCCGAGACGGCGGCGGTTTTGGGCATTTCACCGACCGCAGCATGCAACCGTCATGTCCGCGCGCTGAAAAGATTACGATCCGTTTTTCAGTCGCTGCCGGATGGCCTGGACGGATTGTGGCCATGAAAGACGGAAACCAGGAAACCGAAGTCGCCGATCCGTTGGGAAGAATCGTCGACACGTTCACCGATGAATGTCGACAAGGGAAACATCCCTCCATCGAAGACTACGCTGAACGGTATCCCGAGCACGCCTCCGAGATCCGCGACTTGTTTCCCGCGTTGGCGGTGATGCAGAAGGTCAAGCCCGGTCGCTCGACCAGTTCGGAGATGCGATCAGATTCGATCGGTCACACGGACGTCGAAGGGGAATACAGTTCAGACCGTGACCTGGATGATTACCGGATCATTCGCGAAGTCGGCCGGGGCGGAATGGGAATCGTCTATGAAGCCCAGCAGCGGTCGCTGCATCGCCGTGTTGCACTCAAGATCCTTTCGCATGCGCCCGGCCATCGCTCCAAACAATTGCGCCGATTTGAACGCGAAGCCCGATCCGCGGCGCGGCTGCACCACACCCACATCGTTCCGGTGTTTGGCATCGGCAGGCACGAGGATCGCGTTTTCTACGTCATGCAGTTCATCCGTGGTGCCGGGCTGGACCGGATCTTGGACGAACTGCGGCGTCTGGAAGGGATTGCACCGGATGCGAGCAACCCGTCCGGCCATGAATGCCGCGCGGACGCCTCAACCTCACTGGCGATTCGCACCCTGCTGGAAGACTCACAAGCGGGAAAGCACCCACCGCCCGAAGGCGATGAAGCGTCATCGCGGGCGAACGACCGACAATCTGGTCCGGAGCTCAGCGCCGACGGCGATGCCCCATCCGAGGCTTGTAGCGACACCCATGCGGACCCTGAAACGAGTGCGGGCCCTGAACTCGAACGGGGACTGAATCCGATCGGGCACCACGCGGATGCCTACTGGCGGCATGTCGCACGCATCGGCGCCGACGCAGCCGACGCCCTGCATCACGCGCACGTTAACGGCATCATTCACCGAGACGTCAAACCCAGCAACTTGATTTTGGACACCCAGGGCAACGTCTGGGTCACGGATTTCGGTTTGGCAAAATCAACGGACCAGCCAGATTTGACTCGGTCCGGTGACATCATTGGCACGCTGCGATACCTGCCGGTTGAAGCGTTCGAGGGGAAATCGGACGCACGATCGGATTTGTACTCGTTGGGTTTGACGCTCTACGAGATGCTGACGTTGCAACCGGCGTTCTGTGAATCCGACTCTCGTGTGCTGCTGCAGGCGATCAACAAGCACACCCCGCCTCGCGTCGACTCGCTCCGCCAAGACATCCCTCGCGATCTGGCGACGATCGTCCAGCGTGCCATCTGCAGGGATCCCGTCGACCGCTACCCGACGGCGGCGGCCCTGGCGGAAGACCTGCGACGATTCCTGCGAGATCAGCCGATCCTGGCCCAGCGTGAATCCCTCATCCAACAAACACGACGATGGGCACGACACAATCGCGGACTCGCACACGCGATGTTGGGGATCGCAACACTGTTGGTCCTGTTGGTCTGCGGCGCCACCGGGGCCGCGTTGTATTTTCAGGATCAAGAACAAGAGCAACGCAAGCTCCGCGCATCCGCGATCGCTTTGGCATCTAAGAATCAGCGTCTGGCGGAACGAAACCGGCTGGAGATGCTCAAGGCCCTCCGCGCTATCCAGACGCGGGACGCCGCGTGGGCTGAAGCGGAACAGCAACGCGATGCCAGTCGGCGGAACCTGTACCACGCGCAGATGACGTTGGCGCAACAGACATTGCCGGGACACCGCGGGATGCTTCGCAGCCGATTGCTGCTGGACGGCTGGCGACCAAACGCAGACGACGTCGATCTCCGCGGTTGGGAATGGTACTACCTTCAATCGCTTTGTCGTCGCGAAACGGCGCGTTTGGAGGGCCATACGATGCCGGTCATCTGCGTTGCCTACGACACCGACGGATCCCGATTGGCGTCGGGCTCTCGGGACGGCACCGCACGCCTGTGGGATAGCAAGTCTCGGGAATGCCTGCAGACGATCGAACCGCAAATGGGCGAAGTTTTTAGCGTGGCATGGAACCCGCCGAGTGAATTGGTAGCGATTGCGGCGGACGAAGGCGTCCTGGTCTGGGACGTCGCGAACCAATCGCCGGTCCACACGTTGAGAACGAGTAACTCGGTGTTTTGTTGTACGTTCTCGCCGGACGGGGGACTCCTGGCGATCGGCATTCGGGGCGGGCCGCTGGAACTGTGGGAGACGTCGACCTGGCAGCGGCAGCGTTCGATCGACGGCCACGTCGCCGATATCTACACCGAAGTGATCAGCTTCGACCCCACCGGAAAGCGACTGGCGGCGCCATCCGGAAAACGCGTCACCATCTGGAACGTCGAAAGCCGCGAGGTTGAAATGAACCTGGAAGACGTGGATTACGTTCAAGCGGCCGTGTTCAGTCCCGACGGAACCCAGATCGCTGCGGCCAGCCGCGACTCGATCGTCAAGATCTGGGACGTCTCATCCGGACAGCTGGCATCTCAGTTGTTCGGGCACACCCACGGTGTCGCGTCGGTCGCCTGGCACCCAACCGATGCCAAGCTGGCGTCTGCCGGCTGGGACGGAACCTGCCGGATCTGGGACCTGGAATCCCGTTTGCAATTGGGACAACCGCGGGGACACGATCGCCATGTGTTTTCCACCTGTTGGCATCCGTCCGGGTCCACATTGGCCAGCGGTGGCGACGATGACCTGGTCAAGCTTTGGCCGAACTCGCCGATCGAAGAGTTCCAAACGCTGGCGACCGAAGAGGACACCATCACGGCCATGCGAATCAGCAACGACGGGACGCTGATCGCCACAGCCTTGTCAACGGGACAAATCGTGCTTCGAGACGCCGCCACCGGCACCCCTCAGCAAATGTTTTCAGGCGATCCAGTGATTCTTGATTTGGCGCTCCGGCCAGACAACCAACGGCTCGCCACGATCAGCTCGAATGGCGGAATCACCATTTGGGACTTGACCGACGGCCGGTGCGACATCGATTTTCCGAAACAGACCGGCCGTGCTCACGCGATCGCTTGGAACGACGACGGCACCCGGTTGGTCTCCACGTACGCAAGCGGTGGCCTCACACTCTGGGACGCGGGCACGGGGGAACCGCTGCTCGTCGTTTCCGACGGCCAACCGAATTCCGACGGCCAACCGAATTCAGAGCAACGACGCGTCTCCCTGGGTGGAAGGTTCCGTTCGGCGGATGAGCTCACCGAAGCCCTTTCACGCCTTCCCACCGCCGGCGACGGTTTCCCCGAGCATATCTGGGTGAGTCCATCGGAGTTGATTGCCACCAGCGATTCGGCCCAATCGATTCGGATTCACGACCGAGCCACCGGGCAGGAGCGTTTTGTCTTGTCGGGGCACGGAGAACACATTGCGGACGTCCACGTCAGTCCGGATCAATCGCGGATTTTATCCGCCGACGCGCGCGGGACCCTGAAACTCTGGGACGCGGATTCGGGACGCGAAGTGTTCAGCTTGCAAAGTCCGGTCGGTGCCCTGCGTTCGGCTTTTTGGAGTCCCGACGGGACGCGGATCTTTGCGAATTGCGGCCCACGAATCCTGATCTGGGATGCGGCCCCGGGGTTCGCGTTTGAAAGCGACGCAGCGGACGACCGCCACAGCCCGCGTCGGCCCAAGCTCCCAACCCCGAGCAGGTAGCGACCGCCAGCGACAAAGTGCTGCACCGCATTGCAGCGAACGTGCAGCTTTTTGCAGCTCGGTCACCGTGGCGTGAGGGAGATCGCGTCGAAATTTCCGGCTCCCCCTTTCTCTCGGCTGTGCGATTCCTTGGCACCCGGTTTCACTGCCCTCGGTTTCACTGCCCCGCCTTATCATGGGCTGGTCTTGTGCGAGAATGGCGTCCTGGAGAGCCATTTCCGTGACGTCGGCAGGGTATCTCCCACTCCAGCGCCCTCCTTCGGGCGTTTCCCATTCTCGACCGGCCCGCTTATCGATGTTTCGCATCCAGTCGAACGATCCACCCAAGTCCTACCGCAGCGCGATCATTGGCCTGCTGTCGCTGAGCGTCGCGGCCTTGGCAATCACGGTCTGGGTGATGGTGGACTTTCTGGATGAGCAACGGATTGTGCAACAACTGATCCGAGACCTGCCGCCGGAATCTCAAGCGGCGGCCCAGACGCTGGCGGGGGAATTGCGTTGGCAATTTCGCCTGAGCATCCTGGTCCTGATCAATCTGGTTGCCACGGGGATTGCGGTGCTGCTGCTGTGGCGAGCGTATCAGACCACCCAGTATTCGCTGCGAGACTTCAAGGCGCAAGCCGGCGACATTCTCAGCAGCATGGACCAGGCGGTGATCACCACCGACTTGAACGGACAAATCACCAGTTTCAACGTCCGCGCGGTCGAGTTGCTGGGGTTGCAGGGAGACATGCTGGACAAGCCCCTTGCCGAACTGACGGATCAGATCGATTTGCGTGCCTTCCGACGGCGTGCCAACCAGCAGGGCGACACACCGTCCATCGAAGATTTCCATTTAACGGTGTTTGGCAGCCAACGTTGCTTGCGGACCTATTGCCAGCCACTCCGCGACATCGACAACGTGACGATCGGCAACGTGATTCAGCTCCGTGACGTGACCGAACAAATCCACGTCGAAAATCAAATGCGGCGAATGGAACGATTCATGGGATTGGGATCGCTGGCTGCCGGATTGCACCACGAGATCAAGAACCCGCTGGCGGCGTTGTCGTTGCACGTCCAATTGCTGGAAGAACAGTTGGAAGACCCGACCAATCGTGATGAAATCCAGTCAATGCTGCACGTGATCAAGACCGAGGTGTCTCGGGTGGGCAGCGTTCTGGAAGGGTTTCGCGACTTTGCGTCGGTCGGACGGTTGCACCACGACGCGGTCGACCTGAAATCGCTGGTCCAGCAACAAGTCGCGTTGATTCGACCGCGTGCGGAACAGCTGGGCGTCGAATTGAAGGTTCAGTACGGCCCAGGATCGCAAACGCAAGTCGTGCTGGACCGCGTGCGGATCGAACAAGTGTTGCTGAATTTGATGATCAACGCGTTGCAAGCGATGCCCAGCGGCGGCACGCTAACGATCCAGACCCAAGCCCTCGAATCGTCAGACGAACTTCGGTTGACGGTCAGCGACACCGGGGGCGGGATCCCGGAAAGTGCCCGTTCCCATATTTTTGATCCCTATTTCACCACCAAGAGCGACGGCACCGGAATGGGGCTGGCGTTATCGGACAAAATTGTTCGACAACATGGTGGAACCCTGGATTTCGAGACTTCCAGTTCGGGGACCACGTTTGAAATCACCTTGCCACGCGATGCCCGCAGTTCCGACAACGTCTTGGCGGCAGCCCAGCGCGTCGCCTCCGCGATGGACGAATCCGACTCCGAGTCCGACCAATTACTGACAGAGATTCATTACCCCGATGAGTGACGCCACGAGCCTGTTGATCGTTGATGACGAACCCCACATCCGTAGCGGCCTTGAAAAAGGTTTGGCCAAATCCGTCGAAGTGATTGATTCCGTCGGCGACGTCAATCACGCGCTGGATCTCTTCGAAAAGACCCACTACGACGTGGTCATCGCCGATGTCCGGCTGCCCGGAGACCGCGACGGACTGGACCTGGTTTCCCTGATCCATGACCGCAGCCCCCAAACGCTGGTGCTGGTCATCACCGCCCACGGCACCGTGGAAACCGCGGTGGATGCCATGCGGCGCGGCGCCTTCGACTTCATCACCAAACCGGTCGATCTGAATTTGATCCGGCAGCAGGTCCGCAAGGCACTCGATCACCAACGGTTGCAGAACGAGAACACATCGCTGAAGAGCCGGTTGGCCGATGCGGGCGTGATTTCCGAAATCATCGGCAATTGCACGATCATGCAGGAGCTGTTCCAACAGTTGCGGCAGGTGGCGGATACCGATGCGACCGTCATGATCCGTGGCGAAAGTGGAACCGGGAAAGAACTGATCGCCCGCGCCCTGCACGACCTGAGCAATCGGGGACGTGGACCGTTCATTGCCGTCAACCTGGGCGCGTTGCCGGAGTCCCTGCTGGAAAGCGAGCTATTCGGGCACGAAAAAGGTTCCTTCACCGGTGCCGCCCGTCAGAAACCGGGATGTTTCGAACAGGCCCGTGGCGGCACCCTTTTTCTGGACGAAATCACGGAAATCCCAGCCAAGAGCCAAGTGGACCTGCTGCGGGTTTTGGAAACCGGGCAGTTCAACCGGATCGGCGGTGAAGCCCTGCTCAGCTCCGACGCGCGGCTGGTCTCGGCCACCAATAAGGACCCGCTGGCGCTCATCGAAAACGGTTCGTTTCGGGAAGACCTGTACTATCGCCTGAACATCGTGCCGCTGCAGATCCCGCCCCTGCGGCAACGCCGTGATGACATCCCGCTGCTGGTCGAACATTTTGTCAATCATTTCTGCAACCGCCACCGACGCAACGTCAAACGATTTAGCGATGATGCGATGAAGCAGTTGATTGCGGCCAATTGGCCCGGCAATGTCCGACAACTTCGCAACGTCATCGAACGTCTGGTTGTCACCCATGTCGATGACTTCATCGATGTCGATAGCCTGCCGGCGGAACTCAGTCAGGGTCGCGGTGAAAATGGGTCGCCGATTCCGACGTTGGCCGAGACAACCGAGCACGCCGAGAAAGAAGCGATCCAGACCGCCCTGGCGGCGTGTGATTTTCATCGCGAACAAACCGCCAAAGCCCTCGGCATCAGTGTCCGGACGCTGCACTACAAGATGAGCCGCTACAACCTGCACTGACCGCGCCGGCGTCCGGACTGAAACGCCGGGCTAGAGAATCACATCCGATGGCCCGCCGCGGAGCTCAACCGTTGGCGTCCAAGTCTCGGAGGTGTTTCTCAATCATTCTGACACCGCCGGGCCGTTCGATGACCAGGGCCAAGGTGCAATCACGCATCAGCGAAAACAGTTTCTCCAGTAGCCGCCCGTGTTCCCGTCGCCGTGAAATCGGGGACAGCATCAAGAAAACGCATCGCGTCGGTTGGCCATCCAGCGCTCCCCAATCGCAACCCTTCAGAACACCGACCGCCCCCATCAACCTGGGCACCCGATGAGAACGGAGATGGGGAAAGGCGAAACCTTTGCCAATCGCCGAAGGCCCCAACTGCTCCCGCGCGCAGAGAATTTCAACAAAGTCGCGCGCATCGGATGTGCTGATGTGACCCTGGCGCGCCAGTCCCGCCAACAACGCCGTGAAAACCGCGCGCGGTTCCGCCAGATCCCCCAGTTCAAAGAAACAGGAAGGCGGAAAGACGTCGGTTAAACGAATGTCCGATGATTGCACCGTTTCCATCTAACGCTCCACTGCGTCAGAATCTTTTCGAATGATAGATAAGCCTGCCCTCGGTCGCGCCTCTTGGGCTTCTCTGGAGAGTGCAACTCCCGTACCCAAGCCAGCTCGCCCCCCTGCGAAACAACGCGTTTCTGTCACCGGCGGTCCGATGCGTAATCTTGCGGAGCGTTCGATTCGCGGAGCGCTGCACCAGACTGCACCGTCCGTGCAGCCCGCTGCAGCGTCGCGGACTCATGCCGCCGGGTGTGCCCGACAACTGGGACGCCAAAGGACGGCCGCAAGCCCGTCAGGGTTTCGCTGGCGCTAAGCGGATGTGGCGCACCAACTTCGATCCGTTGCGTTCAAGTTCCAGGATGACCAACCCTCCCGAATCTTCCGATCGCCTCACAATCTGTTCGACCTGCTGGACCGATGCGGCAGATTCCCAATTCACCCGGCGAAGTCGGTCACCAACGCGAATCCCAGCCCGCCATGCCGGACTGTCCGGATAGACGTACTTGATCACCCGGTTCGGATCATTCGCTGCCAGGCGGATCCCCAGAATCCACGAGGATGCATCCGGCACCACGGCTTGCGACGTCACAGGATCCGCCGCTCGGGCGGACGTGACCGACAAGAACCGCTGCCTGTTTGACTCTGCGTCAGGGCGGGATTCGGCAAAGACTGCCCCGTTGTTTGCCTCATCGCCTGTGGAAGCTGCGGCACGCACCAGCCCCCACTGGCCAGATTGCCCCTGCGGCTTGATGGTCAGATTGATCTGTGCCCGCAAAGTGCTTGAACCGAGGTCGAAGGCGACGTGCAGTTCGCGTAGCCAATCCAAAAAGGCGAATCTCCAGTGATCTGGGATCGACGTCACCTGGTAGACGCTGGGAACTTCCCAGGCCGTGCTGGCCCACAGCGGTTGGGCGCCCGACTTTCGCAAGACAAACTCCCCTCCGAGCGCACACTGCACATCCGCCCCCAGTATCTGTTGCAGCTCGTTCCGACCGACCCGTGGATCCAGATTGAACCAGCGCGAATAGTCGTTCAGGAAACTGGCATTCTGGGCGGACTTGTGGCGAGACGCCACGTAGGTGTAGGCCTGGATGTAGGGCTCGACCTGCGAACCTTCCAGCGATCGCATCCGCAATCTCACCTGGGTCGGGTTGGTGATCCGCTGTCGATTGATGCGTTGCAAAACCTGATCACGAATCTTGGAGTCGGTCGCGAACACCATCCAGCCGTCCGCGCTGTTCAAGTATCCGGATTGTTTGAGGATCTCGATCAGATCGGACCCCAGAGTCAAATTCCCCAACGCCCATCCCATCGAATAGAACACCTGTCCCGGCGTGGACGGAGGCGGAAAGAAGCGTCGCGGGGCAACGCGTTGCGGATCCGGCTGAGAAAAATCTCGTCCGAGCAACACAGACGCGAGCAGTCGAAACATTTCCGTACTGGCCGGTGACATCGCCGCATAAGTGTGGCCCTTGGCGTAGCTTTCATCCTTGTTCGCGTTGAGCAAGTCAATCTCGCCGTCGACAAGCTGGAACGGGGCCTGACCATCCCGCAGCCCGATACGCAACAAGTGGGCCGGAGAGCCGGGAGACTGTTGGATTGCTGTATCGACGCTCAGCAGATCACCGGACAACGGTGCAACGCGCATCGAACTGGCCGGAGCGAGGTGACGCTGCAACTTGGCATAGCGCTGCTGCGCGTACGGCGCCACGATGATCTCCAAATCGAATCGCTGGCGACCGGCGAACGCGGAGTCACGGCGAGAAAAGATCACGGTCACCGGATCGATCCGCTTCCATTGCCGATTGTAGCTCCGCAAGAAGGTTTGGTACGCCTGGACCTCGCTGGCGGTGACCCGGTCGACGGGCACGTCGCAGATCGGCAAGAAATTCCCCGAGACGCCTCGGAGTGAATCGACGTATCGTCCTTGTCGGAACATTGGGCGGCTTCCATCGGGCCGATCGGCAAACCCTTCCGGGAGGATGCCCTCGCGATAAATTGCCTGGTCGGGATCGCCATCCAACTTTTCATGCTCGGCAATCAACCGTGCCAGCTGATACGACTTCAACTCTTCGGCGGCATGCCGACGACGGGTCAGTTCGATGCGGAACTTGGGGCTCACCATTCGTTGAAAAAAGGGATCCGACAGGTACAGGAACCCGAAGGGATCGCGGTGCCCAACGGCTTTCTCACGTGCGAACTGAAACTCCTTCAGGTTTCCCAACGATCGCTCACCAAGCCCCGCTTCATAGAATCGGTTCAGCAGGTAGCTGGAGTTGGTCAGCAAATGGTACTCCCCATCCAACGCGTAGAATGATCGCAATCGATTGTCGCCGGTGGACAGGAAAGAACACAGCTGATTGGCGACCTGCACGCGTTTCTCGGTCGCATCGGGGTATTGTGTCTTCGCCTTGACCCGCTGTTGACCGATCGCATCCAGCAGAGCTTGGCGATGACGGGTGTGGAATAAGACTCCGACGGCCGCGCCCTCTTGAAACAATGGATCGCACCCGATCAATGCCATGTCGGAAATCAAGTCGTCAAAAGTTTCCGTGTCGATGTCCTGAAGAAACAAACCCAGCTGCGACTCGATCTTCGCGCGGGTGTCTCGTTTCAGCGAACTGGTGCTGACGATGTCCTCCAACGTCCCACCCCAACCAACCAGAAACTCGCGAACATCCAGGTAGTTGGCGAGGTTCCCGGTGCGAAGATAGAAGCACTCTTCAGGCACATGATTGGCGACGGGTTCAATTTGGACCGTTTGGCGGAAATGGGGAATCACCAGACTCTGCAGTCTCGGTTCATTTGGCAGGGGCCGGTCGGCCGGTTCGCGCCGCGTCGCCTGGTTCAGGTTGACGCGATCCTGCATCGCCAGCTTGACCGACTCGATTCCGAACAACATCCCGACCGCTCGTTCGAACTGGTTTTCCAGTTCCGATTGGTTCTCCGAGGAATCGGACGTGGCCGCCGGCCAGGGACCGGGCAGCGACAATCGTCGCGCAAGCATGTCCAACAAGACGCGATTCAACATCTTTTGCTCGTCGTCCAAGTGCCTGGGGACGCGGGAAAAGAGTTGCCACCAGTGCCGCAACAATTCGCTGCGTTGGCTGCGGTCATCGACCGGGTCGATCGTTTTGAAATCTGACGGCAGTCCATCAATCCCGCCGATCCAAATCTCCTTCGGCGGCCGATTCCGGAACAGTCCATAAGCGCGAACTTGATCGGCACGCCAGGACAAGGGTCTTTCGGACGATTCGTAACGGACGTCGAACGCACTGTAAAACAGTGGGTCACCGTTGCACTGCAGAAGCAAGGGTTGATCGGGATAGATGATGGGGCCCTGCCCCGGTTTGAATTGCAGTTCGAGCATGGCGATGCCGAACGGCGAACCGGAGTAGGCCTGAACGGCCGCGGAATCGAGCGTCACTTCCACGGGTTGATCGACGGCTGGCGTCGCCGCCAGGGACTCGTCTTCGATGGCGTTCCGGGGACCACGGCCGTCCGCGTCGAGCGGCTCCTGGCTGGGCAAGTCCTCGTCGACTTCCCCAACCGGCTGCGAAACGGATGCCGGTGGCGGAGTCTGCCGCTTTGCTTCGGGACCGTCCTCCCCGCGATTCGGCGCCTGCCCTCGAAGCCGGCGGGCAAACTCGTTCATCAATGCCGAGCGGACTTCGTCGCGTGACCGGCCGAATCGCTGCGCGAAGGACGCTTCCGATTCCACCCAGTGCGAAAGTTGGTCGTTGCTCAAATCCCGCAGCGCGTCCTCCATCGTCTGACTTTCGGCCGGGGGTTGCTCCCGATCCTGTTCCGGGCCGGCCGGCCCCGATGGAGTTGTTTCGGAACCGCCGTCGGGGTCACCCGGTAAAGCGGCGGGCCCGCCCGGTGGAGCGGCGTCGCCAGGCCGGAGACAGGTCGCGGCCAGAACCGCGAAAACCAGCGTCGCCCTGATGAGTGGCACACCCCAACGTGGTGTGCCGAGAATTGAGTCCAAACGACGGTCAGAAAGATGGAACATCGCCAACGCTCCGCGGGGTTCCGGTCAGGAGAAAAGCAGGCCTCTGAGCGTATCAGACAAGTTTTGCGTTCCGATCGACCGCCGAATCCAGAAAAACCTGTATCTTGATGGATCGGGCGGACCTCTTCGGACGCTGTCGCACTCGTCATGATACCGGGTGGACCCGGCGTCACCATGAACTTTTCGGGCGATTCCATGCAGCGCGGCGACGGCTCCTTTGTCGGCCAGGGCAACGACGACTTGGAGCGGTATCGAGGATACCTGCGCGTGCTGACGGAAATGAAACTGAACCCGCTGCTGCGCAAAAAAGTCGACATCTCCGACGTCGTTCAGATCACGCTGACCCGAGCCCATCGCAGCTTGAACACCTTCCACGGGCAATCGGAAACAGAACTCCGGGCTTGGCTGAGAGCCATCCTGAATCACCAAGTCATCAATCTGGCGAAGATGTACACCGCCGCCAAACGCGACATCCGGCGAGAAATTTCCATCGACGAAGTGCTGCACCGTTCCACCACCCTCCTCCTGCCCGAATTGGCGGCGGAACAGAGCACGCCTAGCGGCCGCATGATTCGGCAGGAGCTGGCCGACCAACTTGCCGACGCGATGGCCACCCTGTTACCCGACGAACGTGCCGCAATCACCTTCAAATACATCGACGGCTGGAAGGTGAACGAGATCGCCGAAGAACTGGGCCGGTCCAGCGACGCGATCGCCGGCCTGCTGCGACGAGGCATCAAGAAGTTGCGGCGACAAATCGCGATGATTTTGGAAGACTCGTGACTTGTCGAAATCGCCGAATCAATCGTGTCGGGTGCCGCGCTGCCTGGCTACCTGGACGGCGCCACGTTTCAATTGAAAACACCGTGATTTGCAGTGCAATGAGCGGCATGGTGCTCGCCGCCAATCGAGGCGAGAAAACCCGCGGCTAGCGCCACGCGGCTCACCCGAAGTGCTGTCCGAAAGCTCACACAACCCGGTAGCTGCCGTCGCATGCGCGGCCGAAAGCCTATCGGGCGGTCCATCCGCCATCGACCGTGAGCATGCTGCCGGTCACGTAGCTGGAAGCCGGGCTAGCGAGAAAGATCGCAGCTCCCTGAATCTCTTCCAGTTGCCCCCAACGTCCCAGCGCCGTGGCTCCCACGATGAACTTCTTTGCTTCCTCGGTCTCGGCGATCGGCTGATTCATGGGCGTCAGGAATGGTCCCGGGCAAATCGCGTTGACGGTGATTTGATCGGGCGCCAATTCCAATCCCAACGCTCGGGTCATCTGCACCACCGCCCCCTTGCTCGATGCGTACGGGGTCCGATTGGCCAGCCCGACCAGGCCCAATGTGCTGGCGAGATTGATGATCCGTCCGTAGCCGCCTCGTTTCATCTCGGGGACCACCCGCTTGCAGCACAGCCACAGGCCGTCCACGTTGACCTGCTGCACCTGGCGAAACTGCTCTAAAGTCAATGACTCGATCGATCCGCGAAGATTGATCCCGGCGTTGTTGACCAGGATGTCGACCTTCCCAAATAAGTCCATCGCCTGAGAAACCATCCGGTCGACCTGATCCGGATCGGTCACATCGGCCTGGATAGACTCCGCCCGAACCGGATATTCCCGACCGATGGCTTCGGCGGCTGCCCGCGCCTCTTCACCGTGACGGCTGACCAGCACCAGATCGGATCCTGCTGAAGCCAGTCCCGCCGCAATCGATTCGCCCAATCCCTTGGAGCCACCGGTGACGATCGCCACGCGATCGCTGAGTTGGAATTGGGTAATGCCGGGCCAGCGAGTCATGTTGCATCCGTTGGGGATCGAGAGAGCGGGAATTACCTGACGACCGGGCTCGGTCGCGTCCTCGGAGACCGACATTATGCCCGCTGGATATTCCACCGTGGGTCCCAGCGCGCCCTACCCAACCGGCGGACGCACCGAACCAGAATATCACTCCCGGATTCCGTGACGGATTGAAACCGGTCCCGGCCATCGATCGGCTGCGGAATTGATTCGCATCCTTGATCGACGGACAACTTGCCTTAGCATGCCAATCAGAACGTCACCTGTTTTGTGCTTCAACAACTTTGCACGCCACCAACCCCTGCAAATACCTGCAGATCAAGTTTGTGGCTTTCGCTTGATCGAAGCATCCTTGGCACAATGGGTGCAGCGGTTCGGCGCCGGCGAGAAGGACCGGCGAGAAGGATCCGGGCCTTCGGTGGGCGGTCTCACCGGACATCCTCCGCCGCGATTTTTGCCGAAGGGTTACCAATCAATCTGCTCGACGAATCACCGCAGCCGTCATGCCCCAACTCTTTTCGCGAGCCGCCGACACTTGGTTCCGAATGATTTTGGCTGTGCTGGTGATCGGAACGGGCGTCAGTGTCGGAATCGCGTTGGCGGTTGCACGGTCGCCCTACCTGACCGGCCAAAACCGAGTGCCCGCGCAACCGGTTCCCTTCAGCCACCAACACCACGTTTCGGATATCGGCATCGATTGTCGGTACTGTCACCGAGCGGTTGAAACGTCCGCCTCGGCCGGTCTTCCAACGACACAGATCTGCATGAATTGTCACCGCCAGGTGTTTGCCGATAGCGAGATGCTGGCACCGGTTCGTGCAAGCTATCGCCGACGGATTCCGATCGTCTGGAATCGCGTGCACGACCTGCCCGACTACGTCTACTTCAATCACGCCATCCACGTTCACAAAGGGATCGGGTGCTACAGCTGCCACGGGGCCGTTGGCGAGATGCCCCTGATCCGCCAGGACGCTCCGCTCACGATGAAGTGGTGCCTGGATTGCCATCGAGACCCGCAGCGGCATGTTCGCCCGAAAAAGTTCGTCTACAGCCCTCAACCACTCGAATCTTTGATCGACACGGATCAAACATCCCTGACGCATCTACGGTCCGCCCTGGTCTCCGAATATCAGATCCAAAGCAAAGTCGATTGTTACACCTGCCATCGTTAGCTGGGCGGTGCGCCCTTGAAACGGTTCGTCGACCGGGGCTGACCCCACCCTCCATTCGATCCCATGACAGACTCCCACCAACTGCCAATCGTGGACTCCGCATCGTCATGGTGGCGATCCCTCGACGAACTCGCCGCGCAACCGGAAATGCGATCGATGCTGCAGCGCGAGTTCCCACCGGAAGCGTCAAGTTTTCCCGAAGGTTCCCGTCGCTCTTTTCTGAAACTGATGTCCGCCTCGCTGGCGTTGGCAGGAGCGACCGGATGTGACATCCGCCAACCGCAAGAGAAGATTTTCGCCTCCTGGCGCCGGGGGGCTGATGAACTGGCTGGGGTGCCCAACGAGTACACGACCGCAATGGACTTCGCTGGCTCCGCGATCGGGTTGGTCGTCCAGACTCGCGACGGAAGACCGATCAAGATCGAAGGCAACTCGCTGCACCCGACGAGCCGAGGTGCGACCGGCGTGTTCGCCCAGGCCGCGACACTGGACCTGTACGACCCGGATCGACCACGAACCCCGACCCGTCGAGGGCAATTGGTTTCGCTTGGCCGGGTCCGAGAGTCGATGGCATCGTTACGCACGCAATGCGATGCCGACCGGGGTGCCGGACTGCGGATCCTGGTTGAACGCTCGACCAGCCCCACCGTTCAACGTCTACTCGATCGCGTGACCAGCCGGTGGCCCCGGGCCCGCTGGATGGTCCATGAACCATTCGGTCAGGACGGTTTGAATCAGGCAGGAATGTTGCGCTTCCGTTCCGGCGATCGTCCGCTGACACCGGTCTATGACTTCTCCCAGGCCAGCGTTGTGGTTTCGATCGACATGGATTTTCTGGCGGCTCGCGGCCACCCTGCTTGTTACATCCGCCAATTCTCCGATGCCCGCCGCGTGGTCGGCAACCAAGATCGCGACGCTTCCGGCATGGTCCGGCTGTACCATCTGGGGCCAACCCCCACGTTGACGTCGTCCAAGGCCGATCATTCGCTTGCCGTCACGCGCGCCACCACCACGTTGGTGTTGCGTGAACTGGCACGCCGGCTGGGAGCCGGACCGAAGTTACCCCAGGCCACCCTGCCCGCCGAGCACCAGGACTGGTTACAGCGAGTGACCCAGGACTTGCAGCAGGCCGGACGCGACGGCCTGGTTTGTGTGGGGACCGATCAGCCGGCCGAAACGCATGCTCTGGCGCACGCTATCAACGACCGTTTGACGTCTACCGGACGCGGTGTGCGCTGGATCTCCAGTGTTCAAATTCACCCGCAGCAAGCCGGATCGGATACGGACGCCTTGGCGCGACTTGCCGCCGATCTGTCCGCCGGCGATGCCCAATCCTTGTTGTTGCTGGGCGGTGATCCGATCGGAAACGCCGATCCCGAACTGCGGCTTTCCGAAGCGATCCGCAAGGCGGAGTTCTCGCTAGCGTTGGCCGATCACGAAAACGAGACCACGTCGGTGAGTCAGTGGACGGTTCCGCGATCCCATTTCTTGGAAAAGTGGAGTGACGCCCGGGGGCATGATGGAACGGCGTCGATCGTGCAACCGATGATCCGGCCGTTGTATCAGAGCCTTGGTGAAATCGATCTGCTGGCAACACTCGTTGAAGATGCGGAAACCGCCTACGCTGCAGTACGCAAAACCTGGCGAGAGCGGCTGGGGGATGGAGAGAATGACGAACGTTGGCGCCGGGCGTTGGCCGACGGAGTGATCGCAAATACTGAGTTCGCAGCGGTCGAATCGGATGCCACGACGAATGGGAGCGTTGAAGACGCCGTGGCGTCAGCCTCTTCCCAAGACGTGGACTCGGACACAACGCTGGAAGTCGTCGTGCGTCCCGATCCGACCATCTGGGATGGCCGCTTCATCAACAACGCCTGGCTACAAGAACTTCCCAAACCGCTTTCTCACGTGGTCTGGGACAACGCCGCCTGGATCGCGCCGGCCGACGCGCGGCGAATCGGATTGAAGTCGGGCGACATGGCAGCCATGCAGGCGGGCGCACACACGGTTGAGATTCCGGTTTGGATCGCTCCCGGTCACGCCGAAGGCTCGGTCACCGTGTTCGCCGGTTATGGGAAACCGACGGCCGGTCGAGTCGGCCGCGACACGGGATTCGATGTTCGTCCCCTGACCTGGCTGAAACCCGCCGCCCGAGCCGCAATCCGGATTCAGCCAACCGGAAACACTCACTCGCTGGTTTCGACTCAACATCACTTCGCGATGGAAGGACGTCATCTTGCCCGGTCGGGAACGCTGCGATCGCTGCGCGAGAATCCGCAAGATCCCGAGTTTGCGCACCCTCCATCGCCGCTGCCCGAAGCATCGTTGTACCCGCCGTGGCCCAACGAGGGCCATCGCTGGGGAATGAGCATTGACCTGACGGCCTGTGTCGGATGCTCGGCTTGCGTGATCGCTTGCCAGGCGGAGAACAACATTCCCGTGGTCGGCAAACAGCAATGCGACATGAACCGCGAGATGCACTGGATTCGCGTCGACACCTATTTCCAGGGATCGCCGGAACACCCCGAGAAGACGTTGCACCAACCGGTCCCGTGCATGCACTGCGAACACGCCCCGTGCGAAGTCGTGTGCCCGGTTGCCGCGACCAACCACAGCGATGAGGGGTTGAACCAGATGATTTACAACCGTTGCGTGGGGACCCGGTATTGCAGCAACAACTGCCCCTACAAAGTTCGGCGGTTCAACTTCCTGGACTTCGCTCAGGATTTCATTGACCAGCCCGTGATGGAACTGCTCTCCAATCCGGAGGTGACGATCCGCAGCCGAGGCGTGATGGAGAAATGCACCTTCTGCGTCCAGCGGATCGAACAGGCCAAGATCGCAGCCCAACTTCACGACCGAACGCTTGTCGATGGTGACATCCGAACGGCTTGCCAGTCCGCCTGCCCCGCCCAGGCGATTCGTTTCGGTGACCTGAACGATCCGCAAAGCAAGGTCACCGCGGCCCACGAGCACCCGCTTTGCTATGGCCTGCTTGAAGAGTTGAACACCAAGCCCCGCACCAAGTACTTGGCGGAAGTCACCAATCCGTCGACGACCAGGGAGGCTTTTGGCGATCCGCCGGCGTCCAACGACCGCCAGCCGGGAGAACCCGATGACTGACGGAAACGCGACGACACCCTGGGTGCCCTCGGAGGCGGATGATCGGTCGGTGACGTCCCAAATCACCGGACTGGTACTGGATCGACCCACGTCGCGAACCTGGATGGTCGGCCTGTTTGTCGGCTTGGTTGGGTTGAACGTGCTGTTGGTCTCGATCGGCTGGCTGTTCGCGTTCGGGGTCGGCGTTTGGGGCATCAACATTCCGGTCGGCTGGGGACTGGCAATCGTCAACTTCGTCTGGTGGATCGGGATCGGTCACGCCGGCACGCTCATCTCGGCCATCCTGTTGCTGTTGAAACAAGACTGGCGCAACAGCATCAATCGATTCGCCGAAGCGATGACCTTGTTCGCGGTGGCCTGCGCGGGGCTGTACCCATTGCTGCACCTGGGTCGCCCCCAGTTTTTCTACTGGTTGATCCCGTACCCGGCGACCACCACCGTGTGGCCACAATTTCGAAGCCCATTGATGTGGGATTTCTTTGCGGTCGGAACTTACGGAACGGTCTCGTTGATCTTTTGGTACCTGGGGATGATCCCGGACCTGTCAACGATGCGCGACCGCGCGTCAAACCGCCTGGTCGCTCGCTGCTACGGCGTGCTCTGCTTGGGATGGCGAAACTCTGTCCAGCACTGGATGCACTATCGAACGGCGTATCTGATCCTGGCGGGACTGGCCACGCCGCTGGTCATCTCGGTGCACACCACCGTCAGTTGGGACTTTTCTGTCAGCATCGTGGGTGCCTGGCATTCAACCGTTTTCCCCCCTTACTTTGTCGGTGGAGCCATCTTTTGCGGGTTTGCCATGGTGCTGGTGATCTCGATTCCGATGCGCCGCTTCTATCACCTGGAAAACCTGATCACGGTCCGACACCTGGATAACATGGCCAAGATCATGCTGGCGGCCGGTTTGACGGTTTCGTACGGCTACCTGATGGACGCCTGGGTTGCCTGGTACAAGAACGAACCGTTTGACAGTTACATCTACTCCAACCGCTTCGGCGGCCCCTACGCCGCTTGTTACTGGGGCTTGGTGTTCTGCAACTGCCTGCTGCCCCAGTTGCTGTGGTCACCGTGGATCCGACGCAATGCGATCGCGTTGTTCGTGATCTCGCTGGTCATCAACGTCGGGATGTGGCTGGAACGATTCATCATCATTTCGCTCAGCCTGCACCGAGACTACCTGCCGTCGGACTGGGCGATGTACATCCCGACCGTTTGGGATTGGCTGTTGTACGCGGGAACGTTCGGTTTGTTCTTGACATTGATGCTGTTGTTCGTGCGATTGCTTCCGCCGATTTCGATTTCCGAGGTCCGCGAGTTGATCCACCAGTCGAAGGAGCCGAGCGAATGAGTGCCTCGCACGACGACGCGTCCCCTACCCTGCTCGCACGATTCGCGTCCGCCGATGACCTGCGCTCCGCTGCGCAGGCCCTGCGGGACAACGCCGACATCTCACTGGAAGCGTATTGCCCCTTCCCGATTGAAGGGCTGGCCGAAACCCTCGGGCACGGATCGTCACCGATGCCAAAGATCATCGCGATCGGAGGCGTGTTGGGCGGGGTCTCGATGTATGGGCTGGAGTACTGGATCAACGTGTATGCCTACCCGCTGAATATCGGCGGCCGGCCGCTTCACAGCTGGCCGTCGTTCGTTCCACCGACATTTGAGTTGACGGTTCTGATCGCATCGATCTTCGCTCTGCTGGGCGTGCTCTACCTTTGCGGCTTGCCGCAACTTCACCACCGACTCTTTGAGATCGACGAATTTCGCCGCGCCAGCTGTGACGGATTCTTTCTGACGTTGGAATTGTCCGGGGCCGACCGGGAATTGCGGCCCTGGCGGGACCGATTGAATGAACTGGGTGCGATCTCGGTGTGGGAGGTGCCCGATGTCTAGGATCGGCTTCCTCGTGCTGTCATTGCCGGTACTGCTGGCCGGATGCACGCAACAGATGGCCAACCAGCGGCGGCTCGATGCGCTGGAACCTCGTGAGGGGATCGTCGACCAAAGCGATGTCGATCCAACTCCGCCACATGTCGTCCAAGCCAGTGACGCGGCGCGGGGACGGCCCACCCATTCCGCTTCCGGAATCGCCTGGGAATCCGGCATCAACCTGAATGAACCGCTGGACCTGTCTCGCGACCTCCGACGTGCGCTGTTGCGACGCGGACGGGAACGCTTCCTGATCCATTGTGTCCCGTGTCATGATCGTTCCGGGAGCGGAAACGGGATGGCGGCAAGGCGGGGAATGACGTTTCCACCCAGCTACCACACGCCTCGCTTGCGAAACAAACCGCTGCCCTACTTTTACAAGGTTATCAGCGAAGGGAAAAACAAGATGCCGGCCTACGGCGATCAGATCCGGGAATCGGATCGCTGGGCCATCGCGGCCTACGTGCGGGCGCTGCAACTAAGCCAATATGTCCCGGCGTCACGGCTGAGCGAAGAAGATCGACAACAGCTTGCCGGCGCCACCGGACCCGGCGAAAAGCGTCAAGATTCGTCGGAGGTGGCCGATGAGTAATCGAAAGTCCCGACACGCCATCTGGATCGCGGTGGCTGCCGGCGCAGTCGTGTCAGTTTTGCTTGGATGGCTGACATCCTGGGAGAACTTCTTTCTCGCTTACCTGGCCGCGGTCCTACTGCCCTGGAGTTTGTCTGTCGGCAGTCTGGCCTGGTTGTTGACCATCAGCTTGACCGGTGGTCGGTGGGGAATCGCGATCTGGCCTGCGCTGGTGACGCATGCGCGGCTGATGCCCTTGGTGGCCCTGTTGTTTGTGCCCTGGGCGATCGGAATTGACCAGGTCTATCCGTGGTCCGCGGATGACTACTTCACCCGTTTCGAGAACACGTCGCACCGGCAATGGTTTTACCAGACGCCCTTCTTCTTGTTGCGAACCGTTGGCTACTTTGCCCTTTGGAGCGTGTTGGCGTGGGCGGTCCGCCGCGGCGGTAGCGGCGGTGGCGAATCGGGCAACCAGGATGACGGTTTCGCGACCGTCCGTGGCGGATCGCTGGTCGCGGGCATCGGCCTGGTGGCAACGGTCTTGAGCGTGACGTGGGCATGCATCGATTGGATCATGTCGATCGATCCCTTTTTTGCTTCGACCTTGTTTGGGATCTGGATCGGCTCTGGCGCGATGTTGGCAGCCCTGGCGGCATCGATTGCCACCAGGTGCTTCGCCGTGAAAGTGGAAAAGCCGGAAACCGTCCTGGGCGATCTGTCCGGCATGCTGCTCGCGATGTTGATGCTGTGGGCCTACTTTTCCTGGTCGCAATTCTTGATCATGTGGAGCGGCGACCTGCCGATCGAGGCCCAGTACTACCTGGTACGCAGCCGCGGATTGTGGGCGATCATCACTCCGGCCGTGGCACTGCTGGGGTTTGCGGTGCCCTTTCTTTGTCTGCTGTCCTATCGATTCAAACGCACCGCTAAATGGGTCGGCGTTCTCGCGATCAGTCTGATCGTCGTCCGTGGTGTCGAACTTTGCTGGATCGTCTTGCCCGCTGCCGACGGTCAGTCGTCTCTGTTGCGATTGGGAATGACCGTCCCGCTCGCGGCAACGCTGCTGGCGATTTACGGGTTGCTCTTTTCCGCTGCCTTCAAACGGTCGCCAAACCGCCGACGCGACGACGTTTCCCCGGAACAGGAGATCGGGTCATGACGCCACCCCAACCGAACCACGATCCATCGTCGATGCCCGAACCGAACTCCTTCGCTGCCTGGTGGGTTGCGGCGGTCGGTCTTGGGCTGCTTGGGCTGATCGCCGTCGTGCTGCTGGGTTTGGCGACCGGGCTGCAGCTGTTGCTTCCGGACACCGGCTTGGTGGACGCCGAAACCGAATGGAGCCGTGCCGAGAGCTCACCGGGCGTGATGCCGAATCAGGCGTATGCGCGACGGGCTTACCAATCGCGTTGGAACGAACGGTTGGAGAGTTACGGGTGGCAGGACGACCAGCACTCCATCGCTCACGTCCCGGTCGATCGGGCGATGGAAATGATGGTCGATCAAGAGTTCCAAGTGAGCTGGGGCGAACCCAAGAGGGAGGACACCGAACGTGAATGAATCGTTTTCGTTCTTTCCGGAATCGGCGTCCGAAGGCGCCTTGCAGTTCGACCGCCTCTCGTTGGCGCTATTCGGCGTTTGCGTCTTGTTTTCGCTGGGCATTTCGCTGGCGATCCTGGTTTTCATCGCCCGCTATTGGCACAGCCGCGAGGTGGACCGTCAGTTCCAACCCTCGCGTGGGATGCACTGGTTGGTTGAAATCACCTGGATGTTGGGCCCCCTGGCGATTCTGTTGGGTCTATTCGCTTGGGGAGCCGTCGTGTACATCCGCGCTCACCGGCCTCCAACGGACCCGGTGGAAGTGAACGTCGTCGCCAAGCAATGGATGTGGAAGATTGCCCATCCTTCCGGCCGCCGAGAAATCAACACGCTGCATCTTCCGATCGGTCGACCGGTGCGATTGACGATGATTTCGGAAGACGTGATTCACAGCTTTTTTGTTCCCGCGTTTCGCGTCAAGCAGGACGTTCTTCCGGGGCGCTACAGCACGCTGTGGTTCCGGGCCACCAAGCCGGGTCGGTACCATTTGTTCTGCGCGGAGTACTGCGGCACCGAACATTCCCAAATGATTGGTCAGGTGGTGGTGCAGCAACGGGAGGAGTATGCGGAGTGGATCGCGCAAGGCACCGAGGAATCGCTCGCACAGGCGGGACGGCGAAACCTGGATTCCATGGGCTGCCTGCAGTGCCACGGTGGGATCCCCGGCGGTCAAGTCGGGCCACCGCTGACCGGCTTGTACGGCCATCGAGTGACCCTGTCCGATGGTGCCCGAGTGGTCGCCGACCCGGAGTACCTGCGGCGTTCCATCTTGGAACCGGCGGCCGAGGTCCGGGAAGGCTTTGAGCCCAAAATGCCCAGCTATGACGGCCAGATCGATCCGGAACAGCTCCTGGAGATCATCGCCTACCTGCGTTCGGTAGCCGACGCCACCGGTCCGCTGGCGGGTCCGGGGACGCTGGATACCGATTCGAGATCGCCCGGTGCATCGTCACCGGTTCAGCAGTCGCCCGATGAATCATCACCGCCCGGGCCGACCGGTGAAGATGACGTGGAACAACCGCTCGATTCACCGGAAGCGGCCGAATCACGCTCTCCTCCTTCGACGGACGCGGAGGAATCACGATGAACTACTTGAATGAATCGACGACACTGCGGTCCTGGTTCCTAACGACCGATCACAAGCGGATTGCGATTCTGTACCTGCTTTCGCTGACCTTCTTCTTTTTCGTCGGCGGAATGGCGGCCGTGCTGTTTCGCCTGGAATTGATCACGCCCGAAGGAGACTTGCTGTCGGCCGACAGCTACAACAAATTATTCTCGCTGCACGGGATCGTGATGGTGTGGTTTTTCCTGATCCCCTCCATCCCGACCGTGCTGGGCAACTTTCTGATCCCGCTGATGATCGGTGCCCGCGATTTGGCCTTTCCCCGGTTGAACCTGCTGTCGTGGTACATCTTCATGGCCGGCGGCCTGTTCACATTGACGATGATTGTCGCCGGAGGCGTCGACACCGGATGGACGTTCTACACGCCCTACAGCAGCACCTATGCGAATACCTTTGTGATCCTGGCTGCGACGGGCATCTTCATTTCCGGATTCTCCTCGATCGCCACCGGCTTGAATTTCATCGTCAGCATCCACGTGTTGCGGGCACCGGGCCTGACTTGGTTTCGACTGCCCATCTTCGTTTGGACGATTTACGCCACCAGCCTGATCATGGTGCTGGCGACGCCCGTTTTGGCGGTCACGCTGGCATTGGTTGCGGTGGAGCGGATTCTGGGCGTCGGGATCTTTGATCCGTCGATCGGTGGCGACCCGTTGCTGTTCCAACACCTGTTTTGGTTCTACTCGCACCCGGCCGTTTACATCATGATCCTGCCGGGCATGGGCGTGATCAGCGAAGTGGTCCCGTGTTTTTCCAGAAAGAGGCTGTACGGATACGGGTTCGTCGCGATGGCGACGCTGGCGATTGCCTCACTGGGTTTTCTCGTGTGGGGCCACCACATGTTTGTCAGCGGCCAGTCCATGTATGCCGGACTGCTGTTTTCCCTGTTGAGCATGCTCGTGGCAGTGCCTTCCGCGGTGAAAGTTTTCAACTGGACCGCGACGCTGTACAAGGGCACCATTTTCTTGAAAACGCCCATGCTGTACGCGTTGGGATTCATCGGACTGTTCACGTTCGGCGGCCTGACCGGGATCTGTTTGGCGACCTTGGCGTTCGATGTGCATGTCCATGACACGTATTTCATCATCGCGCACTTTCACTACATCATGGTTGGCGGAATGCTGATGGCCTATTTGGGCGGACTGCATTTCTGGTGGCCGAAGATCACCGGCCGGATTTATTCCGAATGGTGGGGGCGGGTCAGCGCCCTGGTCGTGTTCGGCGGTTTCAACATGACGTTTTTCCCGCAATTCATCCTCGGGATCCTGGGCAACCCGCGCCGCTACCACACCTACCCCGATGAATTCCAGGTGTTCCACGTCATGAGCTCGCTGGGGGCAACCATCCTGGGCATCGGTTACCTGCTGCCGTGCTGCTACCTGCTGTGGTCGTTGAAGTTCGGACGGCGTGCCAGCAACGATCCGTGGCACGCGACCGGGCTGGAATGGCGCACAACGTCTCCCCCACCGAAGCATAATTTCTTATCCCAACCGACGGTCAGTGGTCCGCCGTACGCCTATGAATCGCCACACCCCGAACTGGTGATCGGGGAAGGAGAGCCCGAACCCCACTGAGTCTTTAACGTCCGGTCAAATCCGTTGGTGCAGAAGCACCGACCGGATCGTCCGCCATTCACCCCTTTTCGGTCCCTTCGAAATCTTCATGGCCAACGAGATGTCCAGCGAAATCGCGATTCCGTACGACAGCGCCGACCAGCAGCGCTCCGCGGCGACGTTCGGAATGTGGGTGTTTCTGGCGACGGAAGTGCTGTTCTTTGGCGGCCTGTTTGTGGGCTATGTGGTTTATCGCTATGAGTACCCCGAAGCTTTCCGCACGGGCAGCGCTGAATTGAATCTCTGGTCGGGCGGCGCGATGACGTTGCTGTTATTGCTGGGCAGCATGCTGGTCGCCGTTGTCGATCACCTGATCGCCCCATCAGCCGACAATCGGTCATCGCTGCGCGGGCCGGTGGTTCGTCGATTGGTAGCGACAACCGTGCTGGGCATCGCGTTTTTGGCCCTCGAGTTCCACGAATATCATCAACTGATTCAAGACGGTCGGTTTCCCGGTCACGCGTTTCGCCTGTCGGACGTTTCGTCCGATCCTTTGGATGGACGTAGCGTGGAAATGTTCTTCACGCTGTTCTTCTGCATGACCGGACTGCATGCCTTCCACATGTGCTTGGGAATCCTTTTGGTGGGAGGCATGGCCGTCGCGATCGGCCGATCAGAACAGCCCCGTTCGCTGGCCAATCCGATGAGCGTGATTGGACTCTACTGGCACTTTGTGGACATCATCTGGGTGTTTCTGTATCCGCTGTTCTATCTGGTTCGCTGAATCCCATGCGTTCACACCAACTCTCGATCTACCTCACCTTCCTGGCGTTGACGTTGCTACTGGCCGCAACGATCGGACTGAGCTTTGTCGACATCCGGCCCTGGAACCTGTGGCTGGGATTGGCCATCGCCACGGCCAAGATGCTGCTGATCGCGTGGGTGTTTATGAACCTGGCTCATTCGATCGGACCGGTGAGGGTCGCGGCGGCGGCGGGGCTGTTGTGGCTTTCCTTTGCGATTGTGTGCACCCTGGCCGACTACACCACACGCGGCTGGGGCGAAACACCCGAACATTGGCTGCGCCAGACCGAGCACGTTGAAAGCTACGATCGGGTGGAACCGCCCCAACCGGAATTCCAGATTCCCACCGCGAGTGGTCGGGCTCTGGACGACTCCGACCTCGGCTCGCTTTGATCGGACGACTTGCCGACGCGGTTGGCGCAAAAGTTGCGTCGTACCCGCCTCACGACCAAACTCAGGCAAGAGCGTTATCTGGATGGGCCACCAAAGCCGGATCGGCCCCCGGTGCAACACCGGCGCCCACGCTCAAACCAAAAGAACCCTTTTTCATGGAGCACCCGATGCAGAGCGGCGGCGAGAGTACGAACACGGTCTCCGTGATTGGAAACGTGACCATCAAACCCGTGTTGTGGGCGGTGTTGTTGTTGGGACTGATCCTGGCCGCCTCCGGATTGCTGGTGCCGTCACTCAGTGTCGTCTTGTTGGTCTTCGCCGGCATTTTGTTCGGAATTCTCATGAACGGTGTCAGCAGTTGGTGCGCCGAGCGCACGCCGCTGTCGTACCGAACCTGGTACTTGATCCTCACCACCGTATTGATCCTGCTGATTCTGCTGGGCGTGTTCTATTTGGGATCACAGATCGTCCAAAGAGCGGACGAATTATGGGTGCAGTTGCAGTCGGCGATCTCAAACGCATCCGAACAACTGCGTGAATCGGAGCAGGCTCAGAAATACTTGCCGGATGCTTCCCAGGTGAAAAAGGCGGTGACCGAGTCGCAATCGGCCATTCTGCCTGAAATGTTGAAAGGTTTTCGTGGCTTGGGATGGGCGATCACCAGCGCCTTTGTGATTTTTTTCGTCGGCTTGTATGCCGCTTACGAACCGGATTTGTACCGCACCGGTCTGATCAAACTTGTCCCCAAGCACCGACGGGGACGCGCCGAAAAAGTCTTTCGGGAACTCCGATCGGCACTCGGACAATGGATCATCGGCCGAATGTCCTCGATGGCCATCATTGGTGTGTTGACCGCCATCGGCTTGTGGCTGTTGGGCTTGCCGCTGCCGATCACGCTGGGTGTCGTCGCCGCCTTGCTGACGTTCATCCCCAACATCGGCCCCCTTTTGGCTGCGGTGCCTCAAGTGCTGCTCGCTTTGAACCTGGGGTCCAGCACCGTGATCTACGTGTTGATTTTCAATGTCGCATTGCAAGGCGTGGAAAGCTATCTGATCACACCGGTCATCCAACGTCACGAAGCGTCTCTGCCTCCGATTCTGACCATCGCCGCCCAACTGCTGATGGGCGTCACGGTGGGCGTGATCGGCATCATGATGGCGGCGCCGCTGGTCGTGGTGATCATGGTCCTGACGCAAATGTTGTACATCCACGACCAACTGGGCGATTCCCACCCGGGCGAACTGACCGAATCGTAACGCCGTCGGCTGATCCATTGATGTCGACCGGGATTTGCAGGGCGCGGCGCGGCAAGGTGCTATGCCCTGTCTAGAAACCGCACAACCCTGGAACTGCCGTCACCAGACGTCCGAACGCCACGCTCTGGCGAGCGTCGCTACTCGATTTCACGCAAAGCTTGGTTGAACCGCGACACTTACAATCAAAAACGTCGGGATTTGCAGTGCAATGCCTGGCAAAACGCTCGTGCCGGTCGATGCGGGAAAACCCGCCGATCAAGCAAAGCGCCGCTGTCTAGCTAGCCGAAAGATCATCACGCCTAATCCGATGACGGTCGACACGCCCAGCAGTCGCAGTGACCACTGGACCAACGCACCAAACTTTCCCGTGGTGGGATCGTACAGGTAGCATCGGACGAAGGTGGCGGGGGGCTCGCGATCGCTCACCTCTCCTCGTCGCGACCGATCGATCGCCTGGGATAACTGCTGGGGCGAAAACTGAACGCCATCCAAGAACTCCGTCATGGTGCCGTCGGCGGCAACCACCACCAGCCCGGAAGCATGAGCAAATTGTTTGGATCGCTCGTCCCAAACGTATCGGAATCCCAACGCGTCGGTCAGCCGATCCACCGTGGGCCGATCGCCGGTCAGAAAATACCACCCTTCGCCACTGCTATCGCCTTCGCCGCCCGGAACTTGCTGGAGAGCGTGGGCTCGTGCGTGCCGGGCATCTTGTGGCGTATCTTTGGTATTGAAACTGATCACCGCAATGTTGAAATCGGATCCCACCGACGGTTCCATGCTGGCAACGGCACGGTACAACCCATCGGCCGCCAGTTTGCATAACATCGGACAATCGAAATAGACCAAGCAGATAACGGTGGGACGCTGTCGGACCACCTCCGTCAAGTCGACCGGACGGCCGGCATGGTTGGTGAAGACGAGCGGCGTGGGCAGGCGAGATCCAATCTTGGGCCGATACGATGCTTGCCGCAGCAATGCTTCTGGACGTGTTGACTGAGACGGCTCCGCGCACTTGGCACCGGTTGCAGCGAACACCAGAATCACCAGAGCGACCATGCGCCCGCGTTTGACCGCGATGGATCCTCGCCGACGCGGGTGTTGCTTCTCGAAGGTGCGATCACCGCTGGACGGCGATTTGCAGATTTGGTTGCCCGCCGCCCCGGAAGGCTCCTGGGATGGTCGGTGACATGGTGAACAATCACGCATGGACAGGCTCACGTGTTCCCTCGAATTCCGGGTGATCCGAACGCCTGACGGGTCATCGATTCATCACCCGTCCGGCCGCCCAGGTGCCAACCGCCAGTCCCAGCCCGATGGAGGCGATTCGTTGCAGCGTTTTTCGCGATTCGCTGACCGCTAACATCGGGCTGCGATCACTTGCTTGGTCGTCGAACGCCCCGTGAGCCCCGAAATCTCCGCCTCCGTTGCTATCCACGGGCGACCACAGATTGTGCGGACGGTCCACGTCCTTGGGCTGGTCAGTTTGCTGGGCCTTGTAACCGTTGGCCGCCAGGTAATGGTCTGCCAGGCCCGGCACGAGTTTCTGTGCCAGAATCGACAGCACCGCGGAGCGTGCGACCCACAGTTCGCGTCGACGATGGTGCGCGGCGAAAAAGATCGCTTCCGCGGCGACCTCCGGCTGAAAAATCGGCGGAACCGGCTGGGCACGGTTGGGAAGACGCGACTTGACCCAATCGAATTGCGGTGTGTTCACCGCAGGCATGTGAACCGCGGTCAGATGAACGTTGCTCTTGTCGTGAATCAACTCGCACCGGAGCGAATCGGTGAAGCCGACGATCGCATGCTTCGCAGCGCAGTAGGCCGACTGCAAGGGAATGCTTCGATACGCCAACGCCGACCCGACTTGCACGATCGCGCCACGGTCTCGCGGCTTCATGCGTTTGAGTGCCGACAGGGTTCCATACACGTAGCCCAAGTAAGTGACTTCCGTGACACGTTTGTATTCTTCGGGTTTCATCTGATCGACCGGCGAGAACACGGAACTCATCGCGTTGTTGACCCACACGTCGATGGGCCCCAACTCCATCTCCACCTGTTCGGCGGCCGAATCGAGGGCGCTGGCGTCCGAGACATCGCAGGGGAGTGTCAGGGCGGTCCCGCCGCCGCGTCGGACCTCATCGGCGGCGGCTGATAAACCGGATTCGCCGCGAGCGATCAAACCGACGTCGTATCCGCCGCGGACGAACCGCCGCACCGCGGCGCGCCCGATCCCAGCGGAGGCTCCGGTGATCACCACGACGGGGCGTTTGCCGCTTCGATTGACGGGTTCCATTGGTGGACTCCTGATTCGTTGGATGCAACTTTCTGCTGGGGAAAGGTCTGATCTGGTTTCAGATCGCACTCCATTCGACGGTCGCAACCACCATGCCAATCGAGCCATCAAGACGGTGATGCGACTTGGCTTTGCCGGTAAAGTCGATCGAGCGAGAATGATTGCTGCGCTGGGTTGGTAGTACCATGAACCTTTGGCCGAACGTCGTGTGCGCGTCCGGCGGGGACGGTATTCTTCCGTCTGCCCGCACTGCAGATCCTTTCACCTGCAAATCTTTTCACACCTGACACCGGATGGTCGTCCATGTCTGCTATCACCACGCTGACAATGAATCCCACCGTCGATCGAAGTGCTCGCATCGACCACGTCATTCCAGACTGCAAATTGCGTTGCAACGACGAGCGATTCGATCCTGGGGGCGGCGGCGTCAACGTCGCTTCCGCGATCCATCAACTCGGCGGGGAAGCCCTCGCGATCCTGACGTGCGGAGGCTTTGTCGGCGACTTTCTAAAAGACCTGTTGAATCGCCGCGGGATCCGAACGCAGCTCATTCCGGTTGCCGAGAACACGCGAGAAAACGTGATCATTGACGAAACGGAATCCCAGCATCAGTACCGCTTCGGGATGCCTGGCCCTCGGCTCAGTTTTGACGAGCAACAGGCGTGCATCCAATCAATCGAACAACTGTCTCCCGCGCCGGACTACCTGGTTCTCAGCGGCAGCCTGCCGCCGGGTGTACCCGACGATTTTTATGGTCGCGTGATTGAAGCGACCGGAGAAAAGACGCGTGTGATCCTCGATACCGGCGGAGCAGCGCTCAGGAGCGGCGTGGATCAATCCGTCTTCTTGCTCAAACCCAATCAGCGCGAGTTGGAGGAACTGGCCGGAAGCGAGATCACCAGCGACCTCGATGCCCGCGATGCCGCTCGAAAACTGATCGATCGGGGAAAGGTGAAAGCCGTGATGGTCTCCCTGGGCCGCGGTGGGGTGATGCTGGTGACCGAAGACGACGAACACCGGATCGTCGCTCCCACCGTGAAGATCCGCAGCAAGATCGGCGCGGGCGACAGCACGGTCGGCGGTACCGTGCTCGCACTCCACCGCGGTCAGTCGCTACCCGACGCGGCACGTTTTGGCGTCGCCTGCGGGAGTGCCGCAGTGATGACGGACGGCACCGAACTCTGCCGCCGCGAAGATGCCGAACGAATCTATCAAGAGATGTTGAGCTTTTAAGTCGGCGGGCCCAGGGTGAACTCTTGAGTCCAGAGGGCCGAGGGCTCTCGTGCAAGCCCATCCCCGATCCCGAAGAGTCACCCCCCAACGCTCTGACGAGCGGGGCTACGAAAAAGCAGGATCATCCGGGTTCACGGTGAAAGGATTCTCGCGGAGACTCCCGGTACCGCTTGATCGACTGTTGGATGCTGGTGAGAGCGGCATCCAGAGACTGAAATCCCTTCACGTCGACCTCCTTGCCTTCCAACGTCTTGTAGTCGCGAAAGAAGCGAACCAATGTCCGCATTCGGTGCTCGGGCAATTCATCGATCGTCCGATAGACGTTGTACTCCGGGTCCGATGCGGCGACCGCAATGATCTTGTGGTCCTCTTCCCCACTGTCGATCATCGTCATCATCCCGATCGGACTGGCCTCCATCAGCGTCAACGGGCCGACAGCCTCCTGGCACAACACCAGAATGTCCATCGGGTCACCGTCGCCGGCCAACGTCTGCGGGATGAAACCATAATTGGCTGGATAGTGGACCGCCGAGTACAAGACTCGGTCCATTTTCAACAAGCCAGACGCCTTGTCCAACTCGTACTTCACGGTGCCACCCCTGGCAATCTCGATGATCGTGTTGACCTTTTCAGGTGCGTCATCGCCAGGTGAAACATCATGCCAGGGATGCGTCATCGCAATTCACCATCTGGGGGTATCGAAGGTTTCGTGGACCTTGCCAGTTGATACCCTCGAGATGGTGATTTGATCAAGCCCCAGGAAACCGCTTCGTCTACCAGCCGCGGCGCTCCGTCGATGTAGCTGCCGGCGCCAGACGGTGGCATCGCTAGGTCTTCCGCGCCGAATCTTCCACGCTCTGGCGAGCGTGGCTACGTGATAGAGACGGCGTCGTCCGCCGAACGAATCTTCTACGCTCTGGCGAGTGTGGCGACGCCGAAGCGAAAGAACGCCATTGTCAGGCACATCCTGACCTACTGACACTGCCCTCGGGCGGCGGCAGCCACGCGGTTTATTGCTTGGATTCGTTTTGATCACGCGCAGCGAACTTCTTCGCGTCCATTTTTGAAAGCGTGACCGCTTGCTCTCCGTCATAGATCGCGTCGGCAACCCACACCGAGTCCTCGTTGTAGCGACCCTGGCGAACCAGCAGATGGACATCTCCACCCTGCTTCAACTGCAGATCGCTCAAACGGTTCTCCGGACCCAGAATCACGGTTTCCTTCTCGCCGTCCGCCGTTTCGACCGTCGCCACTTGGAACGGATTGTCCCGGTCACGAAACTTCTTGCTGACCAGGTTGGCAACCGTCCCATCCAGCAGCTTCAAATCGCGGTCACGCTCGCGTCCAATATCGACACTCTGATCGCCGGAAGTGATCTTCTGAGCACTCAGCATTCGCCGATTGTTGATCCGGACACGCTTCCCTTCAACGGTGACCTGATCGCCCTCTTTCAGATTCAGCTTGGACAGCGGATCGACCCGGCCGAGATCGACAGGAACGACGCCGCCGTCTTTCAGATCAAGCTTGATGAATTGGTGCTTCGGGCCATCGACCAAGTCGAACGATCGCATGGCCGCAACCGATCCGCTGACGCGAAACATTCCATCCTCGGAAGGCGACTGCTGAGAATCCGACTTCAGTTCAGCGACCGACTCCGCATCCTGCTTTCCGTCAGACAGCCATTGCTCGAACTGCCCCTCGCCTTGAGGCTCGTACCATGTGCTGGTGAAGAACCAATCGTTCTTAGCATTGGAGTCATTCTTGTACCAGCTTTCATGCCAGATGCCGGTTTTGTCATAGTCGTCACCGTAATCATCGAACTGGTAATAGTGCTCGGTGTAATCGCTGGGCTTGTTGTTGTACTGCTCACCGGATTTCGATTTCTTCTGCGACGCATAGTCGGAGTCGTAGTCGTCGAACTGGTAATAGTCGTCGCTGTAGTCACTCGGTTCGTCGTAGTATCCGCCGTCACTGTCGGGAGACCGTTCGGCCGACTTTTGGGAATCCGTTGTTTGCTGATCTGCTTGCTGATTTTGACGTTGCGATTGCCCTGACTTGACAGCTTCCGCACCATCCTGGGATCCGTTGGACGCGTCCTGTGCTGCGGCAACTCCGCTGACAGCGACTCCGGCCAGGATCGCGAGAAGAGCGCGCTTGATTGAGATAGAAGTTGGAACGGACATCAGATGGTTCTCCTAGATAAGGCGGAATGGCTTGAAATCGACCAGGCTTGAATGCTTGCCGACCAAACCCTCGCGGGAATGGCAAGAGCGATGATTCAGAACTGGTCCTCGCCAATTAGGGGAGGCAATTCTGATGCCAGAACGGTCACGATCGACGAAAACTCGCCACCGTGACGAAGTCGCACAGTTGCCTGTAGCCTTGCAAAGGATCGCATCGGATCTTGCCCGAACCCCAGGCGTTTCCGAACAAGCGCGGCGACGCTCGCCAGAGCATGGTTCCCTCGCTTGGCGACGCCGGCTACGTGGACGCAGGATCTTTTGAAAGCTCTTCACTGGCTTCAAGGACCAGTAAAAACCTGGAAGAGCCGGACGGATGAAAGCATCCGTTTGCAACTTAGCTTTGCGAGTCCTTTCCCTGGTCCTGTTCGTCTTCAAACCGCTTCGCCAACTGACGAGCACGCTTCAGGTGCTTCTGGACCTTGTCAATCGCCTGTTCTGAGAATGGTTGCAATGACCCTGGCCCCACGTCGCGGATCGCCTGCAGTTCGGACAGGAGCATGGTGTGCGCGACGATTTGATGGCCCAAGAACGCCATGTCCAAATCCTGCCCGCTGTATTGCGCGAACATCTCTTTGGTCATCTTCAGCGCATTGGAACACGCCTGATCAGCAATCTTGCATAGTTCCTCGGGGACCCTCTGCGGAGACTGCCCCGCCACGACGCGACTCTTTCCCTGGTCGTCTGCCCATCGGGCATCACTGGTCAGCTTCTCTAATTCCCGGTTCAGGATTTGATGATCGCGGGCAATCGTCTGTGTCAGCTGCCGAATGTCGGCGTGGTCGGTTTTGTCCTGAACCATCTTCGCCAATTCGATCGACGCGTCATTGGCCTTCCGAAGCTTCATGACCAGTGCTTGCGGAACCGTGGGGTTCTGCTGGCCATTTTCGGATGCAACGCGGCGAGCTTCATAGCGATTCCCAGTCTCTTCTTGCGCTAGCGTGATCGAAGATCCCGCAAAAGTGATTAGCGTGATTGCCGCCGGGATGATGAAATACTTAGACATTGTCGACTCCGTTGTATCGAGAGGAGGGAAAGTTGCTCGCTGCCGACGCCGGGGGACGCAAGGCAACGATGAACAACGACGGAGCACAATTCGCGCCTTTCGCAATGCGCGGCGTCAGCGGAAAGATCGCCGGGCGTCGCTAACCGGGCAGACGACGGCGATCCCGGGCGGAAGAGGAACGCCCGGTCACGCGCAAATCGACATGGATCAATCGGCAGTCTTGCGCGCTGAGTCCACACCTTGGTCGACGACCGTCCTGCTTCGCGCGCCGGCTTCAATCAAGCGGGGGTCCGAGATAAGAAAAGCTTGTAAAGACGTGATTCGCCACCGACCTCGGGGGACGCCGGACCGTCAACACGCGATATGATTGAGAGCGAATGCTGGTTCTTCAACGCTGCACGGAGCTCGCTTTGAGTCAACGTCTGTTCTTTTGGTCACTGACCGCCGCCTTGGCCGGTTTTCTGTTCGGATTCGACACGGTCGTCATTTCCGGAGCGGAGAAAACGATTCAGTCGTTGTGGAACCTTGGCGACTTTCAGCACGGGCTGGCGATGAGCATGGCGTTGTGGGGCACGGTTGCCGGGTCGCTGTGTGGCAGCTGGCCAACCGACCACTTCGGTCGGAAGACGACCTTGCTTTGGATCGGCATTTTGTACTTCGTGTCTGCCGTCTGGAGTGGTTTGGCCACCGACGTGTATTCGTTCATGGTCGCCCGTTTTCTCGGTGGTCTGGGCGTCGGGATCTCAACCGTCGCCGCGCCGCTGTACATCTCGGAGATCGCCCCTCCGGAGCATCGCGGGCGGTTGGCTGGCATGTTCCAGTTCAACATCGTGTTTGGGATCTTGATCGCGTTCGTTTCTAACACGCTGCTGGGACGCATCGGCGAAAATGCGTGGCGCTGGATGCTGGGGGTGGAAGCTGTTCCGGCAATGATTTACAGCGCGCTTTGCTTCACCCTGCCCAGAAGCCCACGATGGCTGATCGGCCAACGAAGCGACCGGGCGGGAGCGACAGAAGTCCTGCGGCAGATTTATCCCGACCACACGGAGTCCGAGATCGAAGCCCTGGTCGATGAAATCGCCGGGGTCTCCCACGAACCGTCCAGCACCGGAGGCTTTTGGACTTGGCGATTGCGCGTTCCGATCTCGCTGGCATTCCTGGTCGCCTTCTTCAATCAACTCTCCGGAATCAACGCGATCCTGTATTTCGCTCCACGCATTTTCGAACTGACCGGGCTGGGCGAACAGGCGGCATTGCTGCAATCGATCGGCATCGGGGTGACCAACCTGGTCTTCACCTTCATCGGACTTTGGTTGATCGATCGCCTGGGCCGCAAAACCCTGCTGTACCTTGGCTCGCTGGGCTACATCGCCTCGCTGGGATTGTGCGCGTGGGCGTTTTTCACGGAGACGTACTCCATCGTTCCGGCTTGCATTTTCGCGTTCATTGCGGCGCACGCGCTGGGTCAGGGGACGGTGATCTGGGTACTGATCTCCGAGATCTTCCCAAACCGGCATCGCGCTCAGGGACAATCGCTTGGAAGTTTCACTCACTGGATTTTCGCGGCGTTGTTGACGCTGTTCTTCCCCGCGATGGTGTCGGCATTTGCTCCCGGCTACGTGTTTTCGTTCTTCTGCTTCATGATGGTGCTGCAATTGATTTGGGTGTTCACGATGGTGCCCGAAACCAAGGGCCGACCGTTGGAAGAGATCGAACATGCGCTGGGCCTGGAATCGAGCGGCGATCCAGAGATCCTCGCGAGGTGAGGATGCATTGAATCAGGTTGGCTCCATTGACCGAGACGTCTCATGGCGGCGAATGGTTGCGCGGGTCGCGCCGCGTCTGCCGGAGGCTTGGCCTGTCGATTCGCGGATCACCACGCGTCAAGGTCTGCTGCTGTTTGGTGCGGCTTGCCAGTTTGCGACGGTGTGGATCACCTGGGCACTGTGGCAAACGCGTTCGGATCCGCCCAATCTGCCGACATTTGACCTTCCCCCGTGGTCATTCGGTTGGTGGATCGTGGGCTCGTTGGTCTGGGTGTGCGTACGACCACGCAGTGGCCTGGCGGTTCACTGGTTTCTGCTAGTGATCGCTGCGTTGTTCGACCAAACGCGTTTGCAGCCGCAGTTTTTTGGGCTGGCCCTATTGATGACGGCCTGCGTGTGGCCCGCCGGACTGGCCGTCGCCAGATGGTTCCTGGCATCGACCTGGTTGTGGGCCGGCCTGCATAAGCTCCTTTCACCCGATTGGTTTGGATTCGCGTCACACTGGTTGGTCGAGCGCATGGGCATCGACGACCCCGATGCCTTGTACCTGCCGTTTGCACTCACGGTCGCAATCGTAGAGTTGGCTGTGGGCGTGATGGCTTGCGTCCGTCCACGCTGGGCGGCAATCGCGTGCATCCCGATGCACCTGGGGATCATCCTAATGCTCTCGCCGCTACTGGCCGCATGGAACGCGAGCGTGATTCCCTGGAATCTGGCCATGGCGGTCATCGGCAGTTGGATCCTCTGGAGTTCTGCAGGTCGGTGGATTCTGGGCCGCTGGGAACCGCTCCTCATTGCCGCCTGGATGGCGACTCCACTGGGCTTCTTTGTGGGATGGATCGATCACGGATTTGCCGGCGTTCTGTACTCCGATTCCGTCCCACGCGGCCTGATCACGCGGCATGACGGCCTGCGTGAAATCGTGGGTTGGGGAGCGATCGGTGTTCCGTTCCCCAATGAACGCCGGACGCTGCGGATGTACTTCGAACGATCGGCCCGTCCCGGCGAAAAACTTCACATCGCCGACCCGCGCTGGCTGCTGGAGGATCAGTACTTTGTGCTCGGCCAAGACAGACGTGCCGTCCCGATTGACCGGCCGAGTTTCTTCGCCTCCACTCCAATCATCGCTGGCGATCCTTCGGTGCTTGGTGTCGCCAAGGATTCGCCACGATCAATCTTCAGACTCCAGCAAGCGGGCGTACGGATGCTTCAGGAATCTCTCGGCCAACCCATCTACGCGGTCGCCTTCGACAAACAGAGTTTTCGCCCAGAGTTGATGCAAGCCTTGCCCGGTCTGCCAAACTTGCAACAGGTTCAATTGGCGGGCACTTCGGTCCGCGACCAAGATCTCGTCCCCTTGGCCCAACTGCACCTGCTGGCGGGACTGGGGCTGGACAATACTGACGTGACCGACCGCGGGCTGGAGACGCTGCGTGACCTCCCCTACCTGCAACACGTCGAATGTGAAAACACCGACATCAGCGCGCAGGCGCTACGGTCTTTGCTCTCGAAAGATTAGGGCTGGTTTGTCGACGCGAGGCCCCGTCGGATGCGCGCGCCGCGTGGCGTATCCGCGGGTTCCTTCGCCTCAACCGGCGGCTAACGCCTTGCCGCTCAATGCACGGCAACTCACGGTGTTTTTGATTGAAAGCGACGCTGTCTGAAAAGTCGGATGAGCGAAAAGGGAGTCAGGAAACCTTAAAAAACTCTCGCAAATCGTGTTCGCACTTTGGATAGCGACAAATCAATTCTTCCAATCCCGGCACTTGACCTTGGCGAGCCAGATCCAGGTACACCCCCAGGACCTCATCGCGTGTCATTCCATCACAGCCGGGAAACACTTCCGGACGAATCCGGGACGACAGCCCCACCAACAGATGCTCGATTCGGATCGAACCGACCGGTCCGTGAACTTCACATGAAGTGACCATCAGAAAGGCCCTCCAATTGCATAAGAGAGAAGAGACGCCGACCCACCAGCCGCAAGCCCGTCACAGGCGGTGCAGCGAAGTGTCCAGTCGCGTGGCCCAGTCGCGCCCTGAGACTTCAGCATACCGCGTTGGAGCCACGGCGGCCAACATTCTTTCGACATGAGGCGATCTACTTTCAACTCAAGTCGATGCCGCAAGACGCAAGGGTGTCAATATCGCACGGAGATTAGCAGGGCCGCGCCACTTCCAATCAAGAATGCCGTGATTCGCAGGGTAGTAAGCAGCAAGACGCTAGCCGCCGGTTGATGGGAGAAAACCCGCGGCTAGCGAGACGCGGCTCACGTAACGTGGCGCTGTCCAGTTAGTTGGCGATCTCGATCGGTCGCGATCGGAAGTCGCCGATGGAAGCACCTGAAACCGAACGGACCAAAAACGCGAGGCCGTCGAAATCACCCGGCTTGCCCAGTTCATCGGTCGTCAGGTGGAGGTAGCGTGGAGTTTCCCGCACCCTGGCAATCTTTGCCGGCTACCGCACTGCGACGGCGTCCAGATCATTGAGCCCGGTACACCAAACTGAACGCAAAAAGCATTTTGTATTTGGAATGGGTTGATAGATCGCTAGAATCCGAAACGTGGCGTGCGACTACAGGTGAATTGATCCGGACCAGACTTTCTGGCTGAGGTTTCTTGTCTCTCCCCCGCAGCCACAACTCCTTTTTAAAGGTGCCTCCGGTGTCTAGTGCGAGTTCGTCACGGCCTGGGTTGGGTCACAACATGACCTGTTTGTGTGAACACCTCGCATTCAGCACGGGCGTCTTTTCGCTGCACCTTCTGAACGGGGCGACCAGACGTTCCCACGCAGCTCTTCTTCCTCGTGTCAGGGCTGTTTTTCCCCACAGTTCGCAGGTCATTGGAGATCGCTATGTCTATCAATCTTTTGGATCTTGCCCGAAACGTCCTCGGGGACTCCGGAATCCGTTCTCTGTCTTCGCTGATCGGTGAAGATGAGACGAAGACGCAGTCCGCGATGGATCTTGCCTTGCCCACAATTCTTGGAAGCCTATTGAAAAAGGCTTCCACGCCGCAGGGGACGCGTGAGGTGTTCGAGGGGGCGAGGCATGTCGACACCAGCATTCTGGGACGCTTTGGAGACCTCATCTCCGGCGATCCACAAAACTCAGACCGGCTGTCGTCGCTGGCCGGCAGCCTGCTGCCCATGCTGCTGGGATCAAATCAAGATTCGCTGATCTCCAAGATCGCCGGACTGGTCGGGATCGGGAAAGGATCATCCAAGACCTTGCTATCGGCACTGGCTCCGTTGTTGATGGCCGTCTTGGGGAAGCAAGTGCAATCCGGCGATCTGGGACTGAGCGATTTCACCCAGCTGCTACAAGGACAGAAGCGGTACGTCCAGGACGCGTTGCCAGCGGAAATGGGACGGCAACTGGGGCTTGCCGAAATGTACGACGACGGTGTGGCGAAGGCTCGACAGGCAGCCGCTCGCACCGGAACGGCCGGCGCGGAAACCGGAGCAAACCTGTGGAAGGTCTTGGTTCCGCTTGCCATTTTGGCCGTCCTTGGTTTTGGCATTTGGAAACTTGTCTCTCAACCGGATCGTGAAATCGCCGACACGACACCCACCGTGCCGGCGGTCAATGTGCCGCCAGACGCCGACGCCACCGTGGAAGTCAACAAGCCCCCAAGCGGTGAAGTGGATTGGAGCGGATTGACTGACACATTGAATGAGAGCTTTGGCAACGTCACAAAGTCGATCGCGGGAATCAGCGATGTCGAATCCGCTCAAGCGGCGGTCCCTGAAATAAAACAGTTCAAAGACAAGCTGACGGAACTGGGCCTGGACACGCTGTCGGAACAAAACCCCACGCAGTTGGCGAGCCTGATGGCACCGTTGGTTGAAAAGCTACGCTCGGCTATCGAGACCGCATACAAGATTCCGGGCGTGGAAGCGATTCTGCAGCCCGCCATGGATGGATTGATGCAACGGCTCGGATCCTACGCCGTTTCGGTCTGAATCGAGGCGAGACCTCGCAAGATTGCGGAGGTATTCAAGCCGATTCTGCGTCGACCGACCGGTGCCATTGGGCCGGTCGCGTCAAAACCGTGGTCGGTCGTTACAACTGCCGTCGCCACGTGATGGGAAGCCCACGTCGGATCGAACCTAGCAGCTGGACCATCAGATTCCGTCCTCTTCCGCACTGGCCACGATCGGGGTCACCACCGATCCCGCACCCGGACGCACCGACAGGATACGCATCCGAATGGTCTTCAGCGAATGCGTCGGCAACGTGATGCCTCCCAACACGCCCAGACACAACAGTCGGCCGAACGAAGAAACCGCGAACAGCAGGTAATACGTTTGGAAGCTCACTCCCAACCATTGCAGCACCGCCGCGCCGGCCAACGCCCCCGCACACATCGAAAGCGTGTTGCCCAGGTTGTAGTACGTCAACAACCGAGTGCGATGCCCGGGCGGAAGCGTTTCGAAAAACATCAGGAAGAACCCCAGTTCGTAGGCCGCCCAGGCAATGCCGCTGAGAACTTGCATTCCGGCCAACCACAGCAAGTTGTTCGAAACGATCCACAATCCCGCCAGCGGCACCAGGCCAATACCGCCGATCCAGAGCAGTCGCGAAGCTCCGGCGGTTTCCGCGATGCCGGCCCAGAACGACATCGACAGGACCTTGCTGAGAAACGCGATCGAGATCAGCATCACGTAGATGCCATAGCTGAATTCCAATTGCTGCAACATGTAGGGCACGAAATACGGCGCACTGAATTGGATGAATGCTTGCATCAAAACCAGATAAACCAGCAAGCGGATCGCGTCCGGCCCCACCGGGTCGTCGGTCGACCAGTTCGCCAGTGCCAACTCATCGTGAGATTCCGTGGGGTCAATCGCGTCCTCGGAATCCGGCTGGCCTGACTCCGCATCGCCTAGTGGAAGATGTCCGATCGGCGTTGAATCGGTGCGATGCAAAAACAGGGCGGAAGCAATTCGAAAACCGGCGGCAATGCAAAAGGTGGTGGCGAATCCGATCAACGCGACCTGGGAAGCCTCTGCCCACTGCAACAACACGCCCGCCGCCATCAGCGCCACAAACGTCGTCGCCTGTTGCAATCGGGACCGTCGGGCAAAGAAACGGATCCGACGCTCGGCCGGAACGACCTCCTCCATCCACGTGTTCCACGCCGGGCCGGTCGCCAAGCCGGCCCCCCAATAGACCGCCGCGATCAACAACAACCAGGGCAACGAGAGCGACCCGTACCAAGCGGCGATCGCCAACGGGACGAAGGAAAACGCCTGCACGAATGCGCCGGCAACGACCCACCGCTGCAGACTGCCCAACCAGGTGATGGCGATCGGCGACACCAGTTGGATCAAGCCTCCGGCCAGCAGGGGAAGGCTGGCCACCAATCCGGCCGCCGTTTCGCTCAGTCCGATTGCCAGGGCGAATGGCGCAAAGTAGGTCTCCCCGCAGCCGACCATCGCACCAAAACAGGCGGCATCGCCCATGCTGCGGGTCAAGTTGCGATCATCGCCTCCCCCAGCCGCCGGGCGAGAAACGGTTTCCAGATCCGAAAGGGATCGCTCCATCATGGTCGATGCTGGCACGGTGCGTTCAATTCTGGGCGGACAGTGGCGGTCGATGGGCAATCATCAGAATGACAACCTTATTCAAACAGACAGCGTGATGAAACGGTTGGGCGTCGATGGGTTCACCAGGGTCCCAAAAAGTCACTGTGCAGGCGAGCTCCCGCTGTGATCACGCCGGCGCGAGAACAATCGCAGAAACCGCGATCGCTTCCAAGGTCTTCTTACCTTCCAAGCAGCATCAAAGCGGCGTGAAATTGCCCCTTCCCGGCGAAGCCCTCCTGACCGACCGGCAACACCCCGACAGAAGCGGACAACGAACACTTCGGCGCCCGTGTCGATTCCGGGCCCGCTCCCGGCTCGGCAAACCTTGGCAGACGGTCCGCTAACGGCCGATTGGACGCGACGGCTAGCAGAGCGGTGACTCGCCAGCAGCATTCGATCAGGGCTCGAACATCCGCCCATCTCGCAGGCAGTCCGCCAATCGTCGGTAGACCGGCCGCAGTGCGGCAGCCCCCGAGGCATCTCCAACGGCGTTTGCAATCCGCGACGCCAACGTGCCCTGTTCCAGAATGACCTGCAACGCCGGGACATGGGGGTCCAGCGAAGCATTGGTCCCGGCCAGCCGTTCAAGCAGGACCCGCCACAGTTCGCCGGCCCGACACTCGGATCCCCCCATCCCGAACGCGTTCAGGAATTCGCGGTCATCGATCGACGCATTTTCTGCATCCCGGATCACGGCGTCCAGAATGCTGCGGAGCGTTCGGGTCGGAATCCGGTTGCGTTGATCGACCGGCACCGATTTCGGATCGAGGACCAATGTCCGCAACACCGCAATGACCAGGGCGCAGATCGCCATGTCGGCGGCGGGACATTCCTGGACGTCCATCACGCGGATTTCAATCGACCCGCGGTCAAACCGGGCGATCGCCCCACGGGCGTTCAAAAAATCTTCCTGCAGCACCTGATCGGGATCGTGTGGACGGATTTCCGCGCCAATTCGTGAAAGGATCTGTCTCCGATACTCACGTTCCGTTCCCAAGGGCTCGGGAATCACATCGCCGACCAGCGACGGCAACCGCCGGCAATGCCCCGAATAGTGCTGCAACCGATTGTCTCGGACCGTCGTCAACTGTCCGTCGACGATCGGAGAACTGGCCGCCAAGGCCGGCAGGATCGGCAAGATCAACCGCACCGCCGAATGCAGCCGGCCGAATTCCTGGTCGTCGGCGAACGGCAAATTCAAATGGACGCTTTGGACGTTCGCCCATCCGTGGGAGCGGCAGTCAAAAATGCGATCGAACGCCTGGTAGATCTCGTGGTTCTCATGGGGCCAAAGAACCGTCTGCGACGTCGGATCCATCCAGGGGTGCATCGCGGTGGGCAACAGGGACAATTGCAACTGATCCAAAACCTGCTGGATCGATCTGATGGCATCGCCCGCCAACGTCGCAAATCCGTCCAGCGACTTGATCGGTCGGGTGCACTTCAGCTCCACGACGTGCGCCGTCAATTCATTGGAAAGCGTGACCGGACCCAGCTCGCAATCGCTCGTCGTCGCCGCTCCCCCGATCAGCGCCAACAATCGATCGGCGACGGGCCGGACCTCCAACGTTTGGCGATCGACCAACATGTACTCCATCTCGACGCCGTAAGCGTCGAACAGGTGATAACGACCATCAGACATGGCGAAGGTTCAATTCAATCAAGTGACAGGTCCATTCAGGAGATCATTTAGCAAGCAACAGCCGACGAACGGCATCACGGTGAAGTCGCCACGTGAGCCAAGTATGAGGGGCCTGGCATCTCCACCGTCTGGCGACGGTGGCTACATTGAAGGCAAACTTCGCCGTCTGGCGACGGTGGCTACATCGAAGGCATTCCCCACCGTCTGGCGACGGTGGCTACATTGAAGTTCGTGGTCGATGAGATCCCGGCTTGACCTTGGCGTTGTTCGTTTAACATTCAGGAGGATTCACCCTCGATGCTCATCCCTGCTTGGCAGCTTCGATGCGACGCACAAACGATTGCATGATGCGCCGGTACAATTCGTCTCGCAGAACGGCATCCTCGACACCGGAGTCCAGGTTCGGATTGTCATTGATTTCGATGACATAAAAATGACCGTCGATCTCCTTGATATCGATTCCGTAAAAACCGTCCCCGATCAGGTTGGCGGCCTTGGTTGCGATGGCAACGGCTTTGCGTGGCGCGGTTTCCACCGGCAGGGTTTCGCACTTTCCGAACCGCGGCTTGGAACTGCCCCCGTTATGCTTGGCAATTTGCCAGTGTCCTCGCGCCATGTGGTACTTGCAGGCGAACAGCGGACGTTGATCCAGCACACCGATTCGCCAATCGAAATCCGTGCGAACATACTGCTGGGCAATCACCAGCTCGGAGCCGTCAAAGAATTCGTTCAGCCGATTCATCAAATCATCCGCGTCCGTTGCCTTGACCACTCCCTGCGAAAACGCGCTGTCGGGTCGCTTCAAGACACACGGAAACGAAAGAGATTGCGACACCTGGTCCACGTTGCCACGATGCACCACGGTCGTCTTTGGCACCGGGACGCGGGCCCTGGAAAGTAATTCGGCCAGATACACCTTGTTGGTGCATCGCAAAATCGATTGGGGGTCGTCGATCACGATCATCCCCGCTGCTTCGGCCCACCGGGCGAGTCGGTAGGTGTGGTGATTGACCGCCGTTGTTTCCCGGATGAACAACGCATCGAATTCCAGCAGCCTGCCGGCGTCCTGTCGTGTAATCAGCTCGGCGGAAATCCCCTCGTTGACCGCCGCCTTGATCAACCGTTTGAGTGCCACATCATCCGAGGGCGCCAAATCGCCTTCCTCCGGATTGTGCAAGATCGCAAGGTCATAACGCGTCGAGCGTCGTTTGGGGCGGTGCACCGAACCGCGGGCAAAGTGACGTGCCGCGGCTTCGGCCACAAACTCGCGATGGCTGATCGGCACGGAGTTGAGTGCGATGGCCGAGGCCCGACGCAGGCGCCAGCGTTCGTCACGGCGGATGAAACGAAACCGCAGCAGCGGAGCTTGAAACAAACCGTACAGTTCTTTGCACAGGCGATCGTAACGGCGCGCCAGGTTGTCTCCGAAGTACACGCTCAACGTGAACTCATCCCCGGCGAGATTGCGGAGCGAAGATTGGATCAACTCTTCCAAATGCTGCGGGACCAGGCGAACGGCCGAGGTTCCATGCAAGTCCTGAATCGTCAGCACGTCCGGAATCGGGCGATGCCCGCGGGCTTCGGCCAACAATGACACGTAATAGCCCATGCTTTGATACGCGTAGGACCGGCTGAGGTTGTAGACGCGTGTCCGCGGGCGAAGTTCTGCATGGGAAGTCGCCACGTAGTCGCGTGGATCGATCTTTCGCACGCCGTCGAAGTCGCCCAGCCAGTCGTCGCCGGATTCGGCGATCAAAACGGCGTTCATTCAGTGAGATGCCTTTGGCAGCAAATAGCAGTGCAGCAGTGAGTCCGTCACGAAGGGCTCGGATCACGGAAGCTTCCATGGTCACCGGAGCGTACATTACGTCCGGGAGAGATTGTCAGCAAGTTGGCATCGTAGGTCACGATGCCAAGCAGGATTGCGGACGCCACACGGGACAACGTGGTCGCGTACTTGTTGGCCGGAGCCAACGGATTGGGGTGCAACGGATCGGCGACCAACACCGACCGGGTGGCGGGGTCGTAGCCGTGCAGCACCACGAAGTGCCCCGTCGGGTCCCCGACGATGTCATCTGGAACGCTGCGGATCTCGCCGTTCTTTCCCACCAGGATGCGTTCACGCGGTTCATGATAAAGGTAGGTGGCGCTCAGCCCACACAGAATTGGTTTACCAGCGGTCAGCGACGCCGCGATCAGATTCTCGTCCAGCGGTTGCATCCGCACCCGCCCTCCAAGCCGCAGGAAGTCAACGAAAGCAGCGGTGGCCGCGTGCAGCCGCGTCTGATCTAAATCGGACCGGTGCCCCTTGGCCTGAACCTGCAGCCCCAGTTTGGCGGAAAGGTCGACCGGCGACATCATGTTCCCGCTGAGATCAAACCAACTGGGATCAAACAGCTGCACGTTGTACGTCACGATCTCTGCCGAAAAGCCACGTCGCAAGGCGTCGCATGCCAGATTCACGGCCAAGGTTCCCCCGCCACCCAGCTGACCGATGTCCCGAATCAATTGGTTCAGCTCGATCGAGAACCCCCAGTAGGCGTAGACGGCGGCCAGACACGTGGGGCCACACGTCGTATCCGACGGTTGCGTCTGGATGTCCAGATCCAGCGAGTGCTTCATCGCGAGCCTTTCCAACAACGGTCCTGAAAACTCATCGGCTCCGCCACCCACCACAACGCCGTTCTTCTAGCTGGCATGGAGATCCAGGCTCCCCTGGCAACGGGTCTGCGTCAATCTTATTCGTCGGAATCGTCGGGTGCTTCCCGATCCGTGAAATTGGTCGAACCATTCCGGTGGGCCCGCCAGGCCAGAAAACTGACCAGAACAAAAGACCAAGGCAAGACGACCAGACTGTAGATCCGCTTCCACATTGAAGCGTCTCCCCACCCCATTTCATCGGCAATCGTCAAACCGGTGTAGCCCACAAACAACACCAACATGCCAATTCCTTCGCCCCGCGTCACTTCGGCGTCGCTCCAGAACACGGGCCAACACAGCAGGGCGACAAGCGTCATCACCATCAGATCAAACCGCAACACACTTTCGGTCACCGGTACCCCAACCGGGGAAACCGCAGCGCCAGTCGCCAACACCAGCATCAGGTTAAAAACATTGCTGCCCACGACGTTCCCGACCGCGATGTCACGCTGCCCTTTGGCTACCGCCACGGTCGACGTGGCAAGCTCCGGCAGAGAGGTTCCGCCGGCGACAATGGTCAGCCCGATCAAGATTTCGCTCACACCAAAACTGCGGGCGATCGACGAGGCGGCCTCGACGAACATCTGCCCCCCAAACACCAGAGAGCCGAAACCCACGACGACCAAGATCAAGCTGACCGGAATCTGCCGACGCCGCGAAATCAAGTGGGGGGATTCTGACGGGTCGGCCAAGTCGTTGCCCTGCTTGCGGCCGGCACGCACCAACCACCCCGTGTAGAGCAGGAAAACGACGAGCAACGACACCCCCTCCGCCCGCGACAGCCGACCATCAGCGGCCAACGCCCAAACGGCGATCGAAGCGATCAGCATCAGCGGGACGTCCAACTTCACCAATTGCGATGAAACGCGAAGGGGAGTAATTGCCGCGCACAGTCCCAGAATCAGCAGCAGGTTGAAGATGTTGCTGCCGACGACGTTGCCGAGGGCGATTTCCGAACTGCCTTTCAAAGCCGAAACCGACGAAACCGCCAACTCCGGGGCACTGGTCCCAAAGGCGACCACGGTCAGCCCGACAACCAACGGGGAAATCCGAGCCAGGGCCGCCAACACGACGGCACCCCGGACCAACAATTCGGCGCCGAGCACCAACAGCCCGAGTCCGACAATCAGGTAAACGTAATTCATGGCGGGGGAAGAATAGGAAATCCCGTCGCCGGAGAGAACTCCCTCTGTTCTCGAAATTTCAAATGACCTGCGGCGGGTGGCTTGCCGATTGGAGCCGATTGACTGCGTGACACGGCAATCAGACCTCACCGGGCAATGCGAGCCGCCCGACGTTCAAACGTCTCTCGGCGGTTCGCCGGCCAATCCGCTCGGCCCCAGGGCGCGGTCCATGCGTTCGACAACCTCTCTCAACCTCGCTTCGTCACCTCCCTGAACCTCGGCGGTCGCCCAACCGGTAAACCGAATCCGACGAAGTTCCGTCCGCACGGCCGCCCAGTCAATGTCACCCTCGAACAGGTTGCAATTCTTTCCCACTTGCGAGTCGTGCCCCTTGGCATCCAATTTGACGATGCGTTCGCCCAACGTGCGGATCCAGACATCCGCGCCGCCTTTGCTGTGGTGATTCCCGATGTCGAAAAACGCGCCCACCCAGGGATCACCGATTTCGTCCAGGTAGTCGGCCCACTGCTGCGGGTGTTCACAAAAACCGTTGCCGACGTTTTCACACAGAATCCGAACGCCCAATTTTGAGGCCAAGGGCAACGCTTTGCGAATCGCATCGATCGAACGCCGCCACACCTGATCATGGTTCTCATCGACGGGATCGGTCACTTTCCCGACCACCTGCAGGATCGAAGAGGCTCCGACGGCGTGGGCAAACCGGATCGCCTCCAACATCACGTCGAGCGACTGTTGCCGCACCGCCGGGTCGCGATCGGACAGTCGCTGTTTCCAGTGAACCGCATTGTTGACGTTGTGAATCATCAACCCGGTTTGCTTTTGCGCCTGCCTGGCCTGGTCGACGTCGAACTGATCGGGAGCAAACAACGAAATGCCGTCGAAACCCGCCTTCTTCGCCATCAGAAACTTCTCCAGCAACGGCTGGTTGCCCCGAATCATCGAAACCTTGACCGCCTTGAAAACTGGCAGGTCGATGACGGCTTCCCCCTGTGTCTGAGACGACTCATCGGCCCACATCGATGTGGCGATCGCGGCGGATCCGGCGGCCGCGCAGAACACCCGTCGTGATAGACGCCCGTCTGAATGTTCGCTCATAGCGTCCACCCCGCTCGATACTGCCGCTTCAGGAAGGGTTCCGGGTCGCGTTCGGTTCCGGACGCAGACATGCTTTCGGTGTCCCAATGCAGTTCGCCGCCGGCGCGGTACGCGACGTTCCCCAAGTGATTGGCCTCCGTCAACAAGCCGGCATATTCAAAATTGCTCAACGTCGCCGGGCCTCCTTTGCACGCGTCGATCCAATCCTGGTGATGGCTTTGCGATCGTGGCAGGAAGGGATCGGGTCCCTGAAAATCGACAAACTTTTGTTCGGGCAACAACACGTGTTTGCGGTAGTCGGATAGCAGCATGCCTTCATCACCCACAAACAAGTGGCCGTCGGACCATTTCGGGATCTCACCACGCTTCCATCGGTCGGGCTTTTCCAGCCCCTGATACCAGGTCAGCTGCAGCGGCGTGCGATCGCCACCGGATTCGTACTGATAGGTGACCTGCATCGACGCCGGGGCAATCTCCGGATGCGGTTGGGGACCACGCGCCTGGATGGTCTTCGGTGCGTTCAATTCCAACGCCCAGAACGGCAAATCGATCCAGTGACTGCCTAAATCTGACATCGTTCCATTGCCAAATTCCCACCAGCGATACCATTTCGGTCCGGGAAAAAAGTCGTTGCTGAAGGGTCGATCGGGCACGGGGCCGAGCCACAAATCCCAATCCAGATTCTTCGGTACGGGATCCACCGATGGTTTGCCCAGAATCACGTAGCGATCTTTCGCCTCCCGCGCCGCCGACTCGGTCGGATGCCAGCCCCACGCCCGCGAAACCCAAACATGCACCTCGCGCACCCGTCCGATCGCTCCCGAGCGAATCAGTTCGACCACCCGACGGTAGTTGTCGCTGGCATGCATTTGGGTCCCCATCTGCGTGGCGACTCCGGCATCGCGGGCTGCCATGCGGATCACGCGAGCCTCTTCGACGTTGTACGTCAGCGGCTTCTCGCAGTAGACGTGCTTGCCCAGCTGCAGCGCCGGAAGCGTCGCGAATGCGTGCGTGTGTTCGCAGGTACTAACGATCACCGCGTCAAACTCGTTGGAGCGATCGAAGAGTCTGCGAAAATCGACCTCGGTTCGTGCGCCGGGATATCGATGGGCGGCCGCGGCCAGATTCGTCCGATTGACGTCGCACAACGCCACGATGTTTTCGGATTCAACAGACTGGCTGTTGCGAGCGCCGCGTCCCCCCGCGCCGATCACCGCGACATTCAATTTGTCATTCAAGTTCCGGCCACGCAAAATGGCCGGTGCCGACAGCGTGGCCGCGGTGGCCGTCGCCGCCGCAGCGGATCGCCGAACAAATGACCGGCGATTGAGTTTCAAGTTGCCCATACAGCTGCTCCGGTGGGTGGCGGTGGGACCGGTGGGTCGCTGCGAAACGCGCACCGGGACGGGTGGGAGGAATCATCAATTCTGTGCGATCGATCAGGCGGAAGCAAATTTTTCCGCATCGACCGGGATCGCACTGCGTCGGCTACTTGCGTTGCTTACCTTGGCCGGCCTGATAACGTTCCTCTTGCTCGCGGACATCGGACAAGCGATGGGGCTTCAAGCCACAGGCCCAGTGAACTCCGGCGGAAAGCAACGCTTCGAATTCGGGCTGGGAAAAATCATCGGGATGCCCCAGCGAGGTGTAAAAGGACCGTCCACCGTCACTGCGGATAAAGGTCCACGCGATCGGTTCGGCCGGTTCGTCCGGGACTTGGCCTTCGGCGATCACGAACGTTCCGGCCGCCAACGGTGAAACTTGATACAAGGATCCGCCCGGCTGGATCTGAGTGACTTTCGTGGCATCCAGGATCGCGTGCCGGACATCTGCGGCCGGCTTCAGAATCTCCGCGGTCAACTGGTTCCCGTGGTGGTTGGTGTAGTGTCCGCCGAACACCTGCGCGTCGAACTCGGGCCACACGGCTTGTCCCGGCGGCGGCTCTTTCCCCCGCAGCGAAAACGCGTGGCTGGCCGTTCGAATTCCGATCACGGGCTTTGCCTTGGAAACAAACTCCCGCAGGATCGCCAGCTCGCTCGCGGCAAGCGCCCTACGACGTACGCTGACCAACAGGGCATCGGCATCCCGGACCGCATCCAAACCGACGATCTGATTGCGATCCTGTTCACTGCCGAACAACGTTTGAACGCTAAAATGTTGGCTCAAGTGCTTGGCCGCAAAGTGCGGCAGCGTCGCGGCCGTTTGGTATTCGTCTTCCGCGATCAACATCACCAATTTGAAGCGGTCGTCTGCCGAGAAACGAAATGGCTCGCCGCCCAATACCTGGCTGCTGGCAATGGTCGGACAAACGTACCGCTCAACATGATCGATGATCAGATCGGTTCCGGTGAAATGGCTTGCGTAGGGCCAGGCACGGGGGTCGTACATGGTGTCGGTCAAATCACGCGCAAGCACGACATTCTTTCCAGCCGAAGCCAGGCGGCGAAGACCGAACGGACGTCCCAACACGCACATGTTGGTGTGCACGCCGACCAGCACCACGTTGTCGATTTGATTGGCGGCCAGAATGCCCCAGATTTCACTCCCCCGGTCACTGATGTAGTCCTGCTGCGGGTCGATCTGGATCTCCGCCACTTGCCGCAACCAGGGCGCACGTGGGTCCCGTCCTTCGGCGGCTAACCGTTGGGCCCATTGGCGATGTTCCAACAGGTCGTCGTCTTCACCGCCTTCGGATTGATCGATCGGATAGGCCGCCCGCTCTTCGCTAGGAATCTGATCGCACCAGGAATCGATTTCATCGGGATAGGATTCCAGCTTGGGAACCTGGAGGGAACGCAGCCGCGACGGATGCTGTTGGTAGGCATCCATGCAACTGCTGGGCGCATGAATGATGGTCACGCCTCGTTCCCGTAGCGATCCACAAAACGCATCAATTCGCGGCGCCAACTGGGCAACGCGCCGGACCGCATTGACACAGTGGTGTGAATCCCACATGTCGCACACGATCACCGCCGTCCGCTCGGATACCCAGCGTTCCTGTCGCTGCCGTCGGTGAAACCGTGGCGAATCAGGCGAAGTCGGCGACTGGAACTGCAGCGTCAGCTCCAGCGGCTGGGCATGGGATGCGGCCGGGAAGACCAACAGTCCACACAGACACAGCAGTAGTGCCATTGGCATCGACAACTTTTGAGCACAGGATCGTTGAGCAGGATGTCGACCGTTGGGGAATCGGATCCGACACGGCGTCGTGTTGGCAAAATCAAACAGAATGCACATGGCTCGATGGGAGGGTTGGATCGGTGGGGTGGTGGGACGTGGGCAGGAGGAGGACTCCGCGCGATCTGACAGGGCGAGATCAGCTTGCTGGACGGCGCCACTTTGCGTGAGCCGCGTGGCGCTAGCCGCGGGCATTCTCGCAGCAACCGGCGGCTAGCGCCTTGCCGCTCATTGCACTGCACATCAAGGTGTTTTTGATTGAGAGGGGCTTGATCCCGCTAGTCTATTCGATCGGCCGCGCCGGGTTGTGAATCGGTCCCAGATTCCAATCGCTTCGGACCGCGGCGAAATCGCGTCGAGGTATGATGAGACGTTGACTGACCTCGTCCTTCGCTCGTGTTCTCTCCGCCCGGTGATTTCGTGAAGCTTTGCCTGAGTGCCCTTACAGTCTGGATGTGGTTCGCGGTGGCAACATGCAGCGCCACCGAGACGTCCCCTTGGGACTTAAACGCGTGGCACCAAGTGCCGCCGGTCCAATGGCTGGATGATTCATCCCCCGTCCGATCCCTGCTGTTTGAAAGCGTGCCGTATGAAGGCCACAAGACGCAGGTGTTCGCATTCTACGCCACGCCAGGTTCCGTTAGCGGTGACCCCAGCAAGGACGTCAATTTGCCCGCGGTCGTGCTGCTGCACGGCGGCGGCGGAACGGCATTCGCCGAATGGGTGAACCTCTGGGCTCGCCGCGGCTACGCAGCCATCGCGATGGACCTCTGTGGCAATCGCCCCGAAGCCCCCCACTACGCCGCGCCAACCGGCGAATTGCTGACCACCGCGATGGTTCCACGTCAGCGGTTGGAGTTCGGCGGACCGGCGGAGGGTCCCGTGGGAAAGTTTCAGAACGTCGGCGGAGACGTGACCGACGACTGGCAGTACCACGCGGTCGCCGCGGGAATGTTGGCCCATTCACTGATTCGAAGCTTTCCCGAAGTCGATGGCGAACGGACGGCCGTGACCGGCATTAGCTGGGGCGGTTACTTGACCTGCCTGATGGCGTCGTTGGACGATCGCTTCAAAGCGGCGGTGCCCGTCTACGGTTGCGGTTTCCTGTCTGACGGCGAGTCGGTGCAACGCAATCAGATCGATGCCTTGCCGCCGGAAAGGCGCGCCCAATGGATTCGTGATTACGATCCCTCCGCGTGGCTTCCGCGATGCCACACGCCCATCTTTTTCGTCAACGGCACCAATGACAAGCACTATCCGCTGCGAAGTTATCAACGCACCTATTCGCTGGTCCCCGGTCCACGACAATTGCGGATTGAAGTCGGAATGAAACACGGCCATCCGCCCGGCTGGGCGCCAAAAGAGATTGGCCTGTTCGTCAATCACTACTTGCGTGGCACGCCGTCCTTACCGAAGTTCGGCCCCCTGGTCACCCGCGACCGGATCGCAACTGCGTCGATCCAATCCCCCGTTCCTATCCGTCGGGCCCAGTTGCACTTCACCATCGATGGCGGAACCCTTGTCGATCGCACCTGGACCAGCGTCCCGGCAGCGTGCGACGGTTCCGAAGTCTCAGCCGCAGTCCCGGAAGCAGCACAGATTTGGATGCTGTCCGTGACCGACTCACGCGACGCGATGGTCAGCACCGGCGTCAGCTTCGCCCCGCGGGCCGATTGACCGGCGCGATCGGACGATTGGAGGCGAGTAAAGCAAAACGGCAGGCCCCGCAGTCGCAAAGCGACGAAAGCCCCCTGCTGTCGGCGCAAGCCGACGGAAACGGCATCCCCCAAAACACCACCGGCCGCGAAGCGGCGACAGCGCTACGAGGGTGGTGGATCCTTGGCGTCAGAACCTTTCTCGGACGACGCATCGTTTTCCGACGTCTGTTCGGCTGTCGGGCTCGGTTCCTGCTCGGCTTCGGCGGCGGGCTGAGTTCCGCTGGCGGCATCGGGCGAGAAACTTTCCTCCCCCTGGCCTGTTCCCGCACCGGCCGTCTGCATCCCCACTGCCGAATCCGTGGTTTTCCATTCGGACAGTCTTTGGAACACAACGAAGAACGTCGGGACGAACAACAGCGAAAAGCAGGTGGCGGCAATCATCCCGCCCACGACCGCATTGCCGATCGCTTGACGGCTGGCGGCCCCCGCACCGGAAGCGACCAACAGGGGCAGGAAGCCCAAGATCGACGAGACCGCGGTCATCAAAATGGCGCGAAACCGCAGCCGGGCCGCGTTCACCGCCGCGTCACCGATCGGCACGCCGTGACGACGTTGTTCACGAGCGAATTCGACAATCAGAATCGCGTTCTTGCTGGCCAGCGCCACCAACAACACGATCCCGATCTGCGTGTAGGTGTTGTTGTCGGCACCGCGGAGCACCAATGCCAGCACCACCCCCAAGGCGGCCAGCGGCACCACGGCGATGACCGCGGCGGGGCTGGTCCAACTTTCGTACTGCGCCGCCAACACCAGAAACACGGCGACCACCGCTAGAAGCAGGACCAGCGCCTGACCTCCGCTAGCAACTTTCTCCTGATACGAGATCCCCGTCCAGCGAAAATCGAATCCGGCCGGCAACCGCTCGTCAGCCATCTGCTCCATCAGGGTCAGTGCCTGTCCCGAACTGGTCCCCGGGGCGGGTGCGCCGTTGATGGAGGCGCTGGGGTAAAGGTTGTAGCGACGCACCACCGTCGGCCCAAATGCGTCGCGTACATTGACGAGGGATCCCATCGGAATCATTCGCCCCTGGGTGTCGCGAACGTCCAGATGAGCGATGTCGTCGGCGGAGACACGAAACTCCGACTCCGCCTGGACACGAACCTGGTAGGCACGATTGTCTTTCATGAAGTCGTTGACGTAGGCCGATCCCAGGAACGCCTGCAGCGTGCCGAAGATGTTTCCCAGGGGAACATCCATGGTCTTGGCTTTGACGCGATCGACATCGGCGAACAGCTGGGGTGCGGAAGCCCGAAACGTGGTGTTCAGCCCGACCAGTCGTGATTGACCGTTCCCGGTCGCCACCAGATCTTCCGCCTGAGCCTGCAGGGCCTCGTACCCTTGGCTGCCCACGTCCCGCAACTCCATCTGGAAACCGCCCGCGTTGCCCAGCCCGTCAATCGGCGGCGGGGCAAACGGGAACACGATGGCATCTTGGATCATCGCAAACCGCTCGCGGAGATGCTTCTGGATTCCTTCGACACTTTCATCAAAGCCTTCCCGCTGCTCCCAAGGATCCAACACCAACACCGACAGCCCCAAATTCGAACCCGCATAGCCGCCGATCAACGAATATCCCGAAATCGAAACCGTATCCTTCACGCCAGGAATCTGCTGATAGATTTCATCCAGTTCAGCCATCACTTCCTGGGTACGCGAGGAAGACGCCGAATCAGGAAGCTGGCAATTAACAAACAGATAGCCCTGATCCTCCGACGGAACAAAACCGGTCGGCAGCGATTGAAAGGTCAAGCCTGTCGTGGCAACCAATCCCAGATAGACCAGCAGGACGACGGTGACCAATCGAACAAAGCGTCCGATCACACCGGAGTAAATCCCGGTTGCACCATCGAAGGCTCGGTTGAACCAACGAAAACCGATGAACTGTGATTCCGTCGGGGCACGCAAAAACACGCCGCACAACGCGGGGCTGAGGGTCAACGCATTGACCGTGCTGATCAACACGGCTGACGAAATCGTGATCGCAAATTGGCGAAACAGTTGCCCCGTGATCCCGCTCATGAAAGCACTCGGAACGAAGACCGCCAGCAGCACCAGCGTCGTCGCGATCACCGGCCCGGTGATCTCTTCCATCGCTTTGACGGCCGCCTGCTTGGGCGAGAGCCCGTCCGCCAAGTGGCGGGTCGTGTTTTCCACGACCACGATCGCGTCATCCACGACGATCCCGATCGCCAGAACGATGCCGAACAGTGACAGCATGTTGATCGAGAAACCGATCGCCGCCATCACCGCAAAGGTCCCGATCAACGAAACCGGTATCGCCGCGACCGGAACGATTGTTGCTCGCCAGTCTTGCAGGAACACGAAGATCACGGCCACCACCAGCAGAATTGCCACCGCCAGCGTCGTGTAGACCTCTTGGATGGACGCTTCGACGAATCTTGTCGAATCGAACGGGATGTCGTACTCCAAACCCTCCGGCCAGCTGGACTGCGAACTCAGTTCTTGCATCGCTTCCCGCACCAGTTGCGCCGTCGTCACCGCGTTGGCATCGGGCAACTGGTAGACAGCCAGGGAAGCCGACGGCTTGCCGTTGAACTTCGAATCAAACTGATAGGACTTTCCGCCCAACTCGACCCGGGCGACATCGCGCACCCGGAGGATCTGTCCTCGTTCGCCCGTCGAGACAATGATGTTCCCAAACTCCTTCACATCGGCCAGGCGTCCCTGGGCCCGCACCGGAAACTGAAAGGCCGTTTGGTCCGGCGCCGGTGGGGCGCCGATCTGGCCGGCCGCCACCTGGACGTTCTGCTCGGCAATCGCGTTGACCACGTCCGACGTCGTCAGCCCACGTTGTTTCAATTTGCGGGGATCCAGCCAAACCCGCATGCTGTAATCGCCGGCGCCGAACACGGTGACTTCGCCGACGCCGTCGACTCGGCTGAGTTCGTCCTTGATCCGCAATGCGTAGTTGCTCAGGTACAGCGGCGACAGATCACCATCGCTGGAGGTCAATGCGACGAATTGAAGGATCTGGGTCGATTGTTTCTTGGTTGTGATCCCCTGCGCACGGACTTCGCTGGGCAGCTTGGGTTCCGCAATCGCGACCCGGTTTTGGACCAACACCGACGCGATGTCCATGTCGGTGCCCACCTCGAACGTGACGGTCAATTTGTAGGAACCGTCGTCCGCACTGGTGGAAGACATGTACAAGCTTTTTTCGACGCCGTTGACCTCCTGTTCGATCGGCGTCGCGACCGCATCGGCGATCGTGACCGCATCCGCACCAGGATAAACCGCGGAAACGGAAACGGTCGGCGGGGCGATGGGCGGAAACTTGGCCACCGGCAAGGCACCAAACGACACCACCCCGGCGATCACGATCACAATCGAGATGACGGTGGCAAAGATCGGCCGGTAGATAAAAAAACGCGACATGCTGCGGCTTCCGATTCGGTGCGATCTTGCCTATTCGGCCTGCGGGGAAGAAGCCGGTTTCGTTGGGGGCGTCGTCGACGGTGGGTCAGACGCGTCCGGCTGCGATTCATCGTTCCCCGATTCCGAATCCGCACCGTCCGACGGCGTGTCCGGAGCGTCCTGTTGGAAGTCTGACAGCTGCGAATCGGAAACGCCTCGCAGCACCTGGCTCTCATCAAAATCCAATTCGATCAATTTGGGGACGACCGGCGCGTCAGGAATTGCCCGCTGAATCCCGGACAAAATGACTTGGTCGCTGGTCGACAAACCGCTCTCGACCATTGCCCAGCCGCCCACCGTTTCGGCAACCGAGATGTCTTTCTTGGCCACCCGGTTGTCCGCACCGACGACCAACACGTAGGGTCCAGACGGACCTCGCGAAATGGCAGATTCCTTGATCAGCATTCGCTCGACCTTCTCAGGCATCGCCACACGAACGCTCACAAACAGCCCGGGCAGCAGACGCTTGTCGGAATTGTCGAACACCGCTCGCAGTGCCAACGTCCCAAAATTGGGATCCACGCCGGCCTGGTCGATGTAGTCCAACGTGCCTTTGAACGGATAGCCGGTGTCGGTCTCGCGTTTCAGGAAGACGTCGTACCGGCTCCAATCTTGTGATTCCGGTTCACCGCCGGGACTCGATTTTCGCCGAGCAGCCATCAGCTCCAACAGCTGACGATCGCTAATCGTGAAGTTGGCGTAGATCTGAGACGCATCCACGATCCTGGTCAGGACCGTGCCAAACTCCACCAGGTTTCCCTGTTTGATTTCCGTCTTGGTGATTCTGCCACCGATGGGCGCGGTCACCGTCGTGTAGTCCAAATCGATTTTGGCCCGGTTGCGATTCTCCGTCGCCACCCCCAGTTCGGCCTTGGCTGCTTCAACGTTCGCTTTGGCCGCCGTGACCGCCGCCCGCCCCGATTGGGCGTTGGCCAACGCCTGGTCGTACTCCGCCTGCGACGCGGCTTGGCGTTCGAGCAGCTTCGTGGTGCGTTGGAGTTCGTTTTCGGCCTGATCCAGAGTTGCCTGAGCCGTTTCGACCGAAGCCTCCGCCACGCCCACGGCGGCCTCCGCCGCATCAACGGAGGCTTTCAGGGCGTTGAAGTCCGCTTCATATTGATCCGGTTCAATCTGGTACAGGGTCTCCCCCTGGCGAACCTCTTTCTCAGGATCGACCATCACATCGCGAATGAACCCCTGAACCCGGGCCCGCACCTCGGCTTCCCGCACCGCTTCGGTATCCCCGGTGGACTCCAAAAAGGGAGTCAATTGAGTCTTAATCGGTCGTGCCACCGAGACCGTCGGGGGCGGCGGCGGCTCGTAAACGTTTGACTGTCGACGGCAACCAACGGCGGCGAGGATCAAAACGATGCACAGCGGCTTCATGCGACGGAATCTTGCCATCAAAGCTGTGTCCCAAGGTCAGAAACCGGGCAGAAGAATTCCCGTCAGTATACGAAATTATCTCGGCACCGGAATCAGCCTCAATGCCGGCTGATCGTTCGCCGGCTGTTCCGGAGACAGAATTTCCGTGGACGCGATTGCCTGGGGACGGGTTTGCCGGCAGACGGGTTTGCCGGCAGACGCTGCACGACGCCGCGTCGATTCACCGCGTCGCTTCCAAGTCAGCGACTGCGGACTTCAACCGCGCCAGCCCGCTCGGGTTTTCCGGCAATGGCTGTGGCTTGATGGCCGGTAACAGTTTTTCCCAAACCAGATTCAGTTGTCCTTGAAGATCGCGACTGTTGGCCGTCATGGCCACGACCACTTGCTGATCCGGCAACACCACACAGAATTGCCCATCCTTGCCATCGCCCCGGTAGGCATCGTGACGACAGCGCCAGAACTGGAATGCATACCCCTGGTCCCAATCACTGTCCGGGTTGCTGCCGTTGGAAACCTGCTTGGTGGTCGCCAATTCGATCCACGCTTCAGGAATCAGTTGCTCTCCCTGCCATCGTCCTTTCTGTAAATAAAGTTGTCCGAATTTGGCGATGTCTTCGGTGCGCAGGAACAACCCGTAACCACCGATCGAGATCCCCTGGGGACTTTCGTCCCAGCGAGGATTGGAGATACCCAGGGGGTCGAACAATCGTGGCTTCAAATAGTCCAGCACGGTTTCGCCGGTCACTTTCTGAACGATCGCCGACAACATGTACGTCGCCGGTGTGTTGTAACGAAAGTGGGTTCCGGGCTTGTGCGGGACGTCCTGATTCAGAAATGAATCCACCCAAGGCTGGTCGTCGCCCAACGAGGGCGGATCCTGGTGACCGGTCGACATGGTCAACAAATCACGAACACGCATGGCCCGCAAATTGGCCGATGGCTGTTCCGGTGCCTGGTCGGGAAAAAACTCCAACACGCGATCGTCGATGCTCATTTTGCCCTCGGTGACGGCCAGACCAACCGCCGTCGACGTAAAACTCTTGCTTAGCGACCACAGGATGTGTGGTTTCTCGGCGGATTCGGGTTTCCACCAAGCCTCGGCGATCACCTGGCCGTTCCGCAACACCATCAAACTGTGCATCGAATCAACCTGCTCGTCGGCCGCCTGGACCCATTCGCACAACCCGACCGAATCGACGCCTTGAGATTCGGGTGTACTGCGGGGCAAAGCCATCGTTCCCGGCGCCTGCTCGGGTGTCGGGGCGGGTGTCTGAGCTTTCTCTTGGCCACAGACCTGTGATGCGAGCCCAAAACCAAGCAGAAAAAACGCGGGCATCAAAAAACGGAGTCGGCGTGACATCGGACGGTCCGGGACGGGAGGGAAAAGCGAACGGCGGCAGCGAACTCGCTGGCCGGAGCCGATTATAGAGAGCCGATCGGCTGGTCGCGTGTGCCCGACAAAACGTCGCTCGATCGCGGCTGGCCGCGGACGGCGCGCCGGCGGGGTGAGGCGAGTCCATCCCGACTCCATCCCAACGGATCCTGCTACCGCTTTGGCACGCGGGCTGCAAAGATGGAGTGGATCACCGGAGTCCTCAAGATTCTTTCACGTCACCGATTCCCCACAGCACCGTTTCAACGCCACCACAAGGAACCTCCAATGCTAGGCAAGTACCTCCCCCGCACCGCATCCGACACCGCACCAGCCCGTCCGGCATCGGTGCCGCCCTTGGCGACGGCGATCGGGTTTTCTTCCTTGATCGTCGCGGCAATCCTGACCTTCCCTGCTTCCGCTTTCGGACAGGAGCAGGAAATCGACGATTTGCCGTCGATCAGCGTCAGCGGCGAGGGCGAAGTTCAATCGAAACCCGACATGGCTGCGATCAGCGTCGGCGTCGTCACCGAAGCCGAATCGGCCAAGCAAGCTCTGGAAGCCAACAACGAAGCGATGCAACGACTGTTTGAATCGCTGGATCAGATGCAGATCGAAGACAAGGACCGGCAAACGGTTCGATTCGACATTTCACCGCAATACCGTCGTGAAGATCCTCGCCGACAACAGCTGCAGCAAGACGACGCATCACGCCAACCGCGAATTGTCGGATACCAGGTCACCAACCAATTGCGGATCAAGGTCCGCAGGATTTCTGAATTGGGCAACGTGTTGGATGCCGTCGTCGCCGCCGGCAGCAACCGAGTCGAAGGCATTCAGTTCGCCGTGGACAACCAAGACAATTTGCTGGACGAAGCGAGAAAGGCCGCCATCGAAGACGCCCGTCGCAAGGCGCAGCTGTTCGCCAAGGCCGCGGACGTTTCACTGGGCCGCGTGCTCCGCATTCAGGAACGCGGCGGTGCTCAACCGGTCGGAGGGCCAAGGATGATGATGATGGCCGAAGGCCGGTCGACGCCGATCGCATCGGGTGAACAAACGATTTCCGCCCAGGTCGACGTCGTCTTCGGATTAAAAGAATCGCGTTGATCGGAAATCAATCGCCGATTCCGTTTTCTGCAGTCGAGTTGCGCAGCAGCAGTTCATAGAACCGCACGATTTCGGCCAAATTGTCGACCGCGAGGCGTTCGTTGACTCCGTGAATCCTGGCCATGTCCTCTGATCGGACACGCATCGGGATGAATCGGTAAATCTTGTCCGTGACTCCGTAATACCAAGAAGAATCGGTGGAGACGGAAGTCAGACCGGCCGCCACGATCACGTCCGGAAAGACTTCATGAATGGTCTTCTGAAGCGTCGCGAACTCTTCGCATTCGTCGGACGATACCAATTGCCCCTTGATATCCTGCCGGATCGTGCATTCGATGGCTGGGCTACCGTCGTGTAATTGCTGGTCTTTGGTGATCGCCAATAGATGGTCTCGCGCATCTTCTGCGGTGTCCCCAGGCAGCAAACGCACGTTCACCGTCGCCTTGGCCCACGCCGGAGTCACGTTCGGCGGATTACGAGTGAACAGTTGCGTCACGTTCATCGTCGATCGGACAACGCCTTCCGTTGACGGTTGACGCGAGAATTGCCAACCGATTAATCCGTCAAACAACCAGCGGTTTCCCAACACCGTCCGCTGCAACAGCGGCATTTCCGGCGCCAGGAAACGAAACAGCGTGGCCGTCGCCTCGGTCACCCGAACAGGCATCGGTTGGTTCTCAATGCGACGGATCGTCTCCGAAAGCTGGGCGACGGCACTGCGGCCCGGCATCGAACCGTGACCGCCCTCCCCGTGGGCGACGATCTCCAGATCCGCCCAAGCTTTTTCCGCAATGGCCACGAAGGCAACCGGTCTTGGGGCGCCCGGCACCACGCCGTCCAAAATCGCGCCGCCCTCATCCAGGATGTAGGCGAATCGAATCCCCTGATCGGCGAATCGCTTCGCCATCACCGCATTGCCCTGCTCGCCCCCGATCTCTTCGTCGTGTCCGAACGCCAGGTAGACCGTTCGTTGCGGGGTGAATCCGTCGGACGCCAATTGTTCGACGGCGGACATGATCGCGATCACACCGCTTTTGACGTCCAAGGCGCCCCGCCCCCAGACGTATCCGTCGGCGACCTCACCGGTCTGGTACCCGTGAATCCACTCCGACGCGGTTTCTTCACTGACCGGCACGACGTCCATGTGCGACATCAACAGAATCGGATCCAACGATTCATCGGTTCCCTGCCAGCGGTACAGCAAGCTCAACTCGCTGACCGTTTCCCGCTGCAGTGACTGATGCGCATTCGGAAAGCGATCCTGCAAGATCTGGTGCAACCGCAGAAACGCGTCGGGATCCATCTTGGACCGATCGTGGTAGGAGTAGCTTTGGACGGCAAGAAACTCCGCCAGGATCTCGGCGGATTGTTCAGGGCTCATGGCACCGGTCTTCATGTCGGGGGCAATCACCCGTTGCTGTTTGGATGGTAGACGAAATGCGTATCCGACCAGACCAAGGGCGATGACGACCAGCGTCACGCCAATACCGATCAGCCACCGCCACAATCGGCGTGTTTTTTTGAACGCTTTCATGATCAAACGACAAGAATTGGCTGCTGCAACGCATCGGCCATTGTATCAAGTCGTCCCGTGACGGACCGATGCGGGTGAAAAGACAGCGTGAGTGGCTGTTGCGACCACCGGCTTTAAGGAGCCTTCCGCGGCGGAATCGATCCAGCTCCGGATCGGCCAATCAGCGTTCGGACGCCGGCAGCGATTCGATACGAAGCTTCGAAACGAGAAACGATGCCCCATGGTTGGCTCCGATGACGAATGCCGGCTGCGGCGTGGCCGACCAGCCACCGGCCATTTGCAAGCGTTCCGGGTCACCATCCCACCGGACGATCAATTGGTCATCCAAATAGTACGTCAATCCGTCGGCGCAAACATCGACGGCGAACCGGGACGGCGTTTCGGTCCCCATCGCATCGTGCTCGGCGACGGCCGCCAGTCGCCCGACGGCGTTGAACCCAAACCCCAATTTCGAAACGCCAGCACGCTGCGAATCGAGCAGGACAAAACATTGGGACGTTTGCCCGATTGGCAGGAACATCACCAACGGCCCACTCCCCCCAAGCCGGCGCACCTCACCGGTGACCCGATAATCCGGTTGCACGGCCACCGGAATCAAGAGCTTCGCGGGGGAACTGTCCGGCACCAGCAACGTGCCGCCTGACAATTCCCAGCCCTCGCCGGTCAGCGCGTGGATCGCCGGGTCGGTCCTGCCAAGCAAATCAAACGGAAGCTCTCCGGGTGAGATCAATGAAATCTCCGGGAAAGTCACACCCGCGTTCGCCTGCATCAAGGACAAGCTCTCCGCCGGACGGCGGTCGGGCCGCAACATCCAGCCGGCGGCGGCGACGAAAGCAATCAAGGAGATGGCGGCCAGCCAACGCAATCGGGTACTGTGCTTGCGGGATTGATTCTGGCACTCCATCTGGATCGTGGTCACACCGGACAGCATGCTGCTGTAATCGCGTTGGACCCGATTCAAATCCGACAGCAGTTCCCCGGCATTGGCGTAGCGTGTCTCCGGCGTTTTGGAGAGCATCTTCTCGAAGATGTCGTCAAACTCTCTCGGAACATCCAAAGCCGCCACGGACAGCCGTGGGATCTCTTCCTCGCGATGGGCCACCAAACGCTCCAACACGGTTTTTTCGTGTCCCCGATAGGGCGGATTTCCGGTCAAGAGAAAATGCAACGTGCAGCCGAGTGCGTACACATCCGCCGACGGTGTGACGGAATGGGCGTCGATGGCTTGCTCGGGAGCCATGTAGTCGACGGTTCCGATGATGGTCCCGCCATGGGTGCAATCGACATCCGTTTTGTCATCGTCCCCGTCGACTTCGTGCGGATCAAACTTCGCCAGACCGACGTCCAGCACCTTGACGGTGCGATCGGGGGTCAACAGCAGATTGGCAGGCTTGATGTCCCGATGAATGATGTTTTGTCGATGCACGTACTTCAGGCCTTCGGCCGCCTGAATGATGACGCCCAAGGCATCGGCAAACGTCATCGGCCCGTGCTGGCGGACGTAGCTGGAAAGCGTCGTTCCCTCCACGTACTCCATCACCAGGTAACAGTGCTCGCCGCGATATCCGGCATCGAGTGCGCTGACGATGTTGGGATGCACCAGTCGTGACAGTGCTTCCACTTCGCGCCGAAACCGTTGGTCGGCCTCCTTGCTGGCGTCATCGGCCAGCGTGAACTTCACGGCGACCTCCCGCTGCATCAGCGTGTGGCGGGCTTTGAAGACGCGTCCCATGCCGCCTTGCCCGATCTTGTCGATGATCAGGTAGTCGTCCAAGATCAACTCATCCGACTTGCCTTCGTGGACCGCGGCGGCCTGGAAATCGGTCAGACTGCCCGACTGGGCCAACTGGTCCAGGACGTAGCGATCGGTTTCAGAATCATCGCCCGCTTGCTCCTGGTCCAACTGCGAACGGATCCGATTCAGTTCGGCACGGGTGACCAGCCCGCTCTTGAGCAACAACTCGATAAAGCGGTGCAATGGTGAATTCATCAATCCGATCCGTCGTGGGATTCATTTGCCGTCGGCGGCGGGATGCGACGCAATTCTCTGCGAATGGCTCGTTCCAGCGGACTGTCCACACCGGAGTCCAGCGCAAAACCGGCGTCCGCGGCGGCCGGCGAACCGACGGAGGAATCCAACTGCATTGAAAGAGGCTCCGGGCCTTCCTCTTGAGGATCCATCGGTCGTCCAAAGGAGGAATCCAATTGGAACGCGGCGCGCGCGTCGGCCAAGGCATTCGCCCCGGCACTGTCCAGCTGCAACGAAGCAAGCATCGAAGAATCATTCTCCAACGCCGCGACGTTCAGATCAATGAATTCCGCGGCGGTCAAGCCAAATTCCGGTGCGCGGCTGTCGCCCGCGATGGCTCGCGGCGATGGCGTGAACGACGGCCCTTCCACCTCGCCCGGGTCACGATCCTGAGACGCTTCGAATCGATCCAGGTCGAACATGGACACGGCGGCCGCAATCTTTTCGTATTCCAACGTCAAACGCTTCCAGGGCCACAGGTCGTACAAATGGTCACGGCTGGCGGCCAGATTTTCGATGCGACGGTCCACGTCGCCGGGAGCCCCACGTCGATGGTAGCTGCCCTTGGTGGCGGACAATTCGCGCCGCAACCGCAACAAAACCGGTTTGATCTCCAACTCGGCCAGGAGTGGCAACCAGTGCTGGAGGGTTTGCACGAAACGGGGATCCTTCAGAGCCCAGGGCATTGGAAGTGCCCCCAGCGCCTGGCGTGCCGCCGTCGTGTCCAACTGACCGCCGTCGATGACTTGTCGATTGAGCTTTCGGATCTCGATGTGCTCGGCAAACACCTTGTCCACCGGACGCCCCAGGTTCCATCCCAGTTTCTGCAGCATCCGGGTAACGACCGACGTGCCGCTGTGCCCGACCGCCAAAACGATCACCGGCGGCAGCAACGTTGCATCGTCTTCGTAGTGATAGGGTAACACACGCTCGTAGTGCTCCACGCCCCTGGCGTTCAGGTAGGCACGGAAATAATCGGCGGCACGACGGCGGTACTTCAAATAATGCGTCGGCCGCCGATCGGGAACGTGATAGATCTTTGGCAACGAACAACTGGCGACACGCCAACGACGCGCCAGTTTGACCTCGTAGAAGAACGGACAGTGCTCGCCGATCTTCAAGGCGTCGACCCAGCGATGCTCGCGCAGCATCTCCCGCCGGAACAGGGCAAAATTCCACACCATGTCGCACAGTCGATAGGGGATCCCACACGGCGTGACGGCAATCCGATGCGGAGCCTCCCGCACGCGCATCGTCGTTCGGCACACTTCGATGTCCAACGCGTAGCACGTCACCCGACCGTCACAGCCCCGAATCGCTCCTCCCGCCACGCCGATCTCCGGATCCGACCGCAGCACCCGCCAGAGCGGTTCGATGTCGGTTTCGTCGGTGAACTGAAAGTCGTCCTCCAGCACCAGCAAGAATTCCGTCTCCAACGCATCAATCAACGCGTTTCGGGCGCGGGACAGCCCACAATCAAACGGCAAATGCAGGACCTGGACGTCGTCGGGCAACGTCGCATGCTGGCTGCCGTTGTCGGCCACCAGAATCCGCACGTGGGGATAGCGCGTCCGGATCGATTCGATCAATCGCCGCAGCAGGCGAGGACGATTGAAGGTGGTGATGCCAAACGTGATCGATGGCATCGAAGCAGATGAAGTCATGGTGTCAGCTCAAGGAGGATAATCGGCCTTGAGTATACACGCCGAACGGGGGGCGTTCAGAAAGCCACGCCGCACGTCAATTCCCATGCAATTCTGATGCTGGCCCGGAATTGCAAAAGTGCTGCCGACGTCCGCTACGATTCCTGGGCGGCCGCGCAGGCCTCCGCGACTTCGCCGACACTGGCCGGGTCAATCAACTTCAGCTGTGCCGCATGTTCGGCGGCCGCTGCGGTGTCTTCGATCAATCGCAACTCGACATCCGGCGAGGCCTGCTTCATTTCTTCCGCCAGTGACTCGATCGTCGATCGCCGATCCTTCCAGCTGACTTGCCGAATGTAGATCGCTTTGACCCTGCCGGGAAACCTCTTGACGACTTCGGTATAGAGTTGCGGATCCTTTTGTCCGGCGTCCCCGATCAGCACAAACGGCAACGAATCAATGGTTTCCAGAATCTGACAGATCTTGTCCAGTTTGTGCCGGTGCCCTGTTTTGATGAACTTGGTCTTATCGATGCCCAAATCCCGCAGCAGAATCGGTCCCCGCGGCAATTCGTGATAGGACAGGAAGTCTTGCATGGCGTCGTAGAGGTTCCAGGCACTGCTGGAAACATAGAAGAATGGATTCGCGGCATTGCCCGAAGCCCCCCGCCGCAGGCTCTGATAAAAAGCCGGCACCCCCGGCAACACGACTCGGGTGCGAGAGTTGTGCAACATCGTCAGCCGCACCAATCGGAAGAGGTCGGTTGCGCGACTGTGCAACACGGTATCGTCGATGTCGCTGATCACTCCGTATTCGGCGCGGGGCGGCGCGACCGCGATCTCTCCGGTCGCATTGACGGCTCCCTGGCCTTTGACGACCTGATCGAGCACCTCCAAGTGGACTGGGTGCCAAAGCTTGTCTACCCGAAACCGATTCGGTTGCAGCTCGAAATGAAAATAGCCTTCTTCGTCGGTTTGGACTTCCCAGCTCTGATCATCCACTGTCGCCCGGACTCGGACATAGGGGATCTCGGCAGACGTGAAGCGCCGGGTCATGGAACGCGCGTTCTGCCACCACGAGGCGTCTTCGGATGGTTCGGGTATCCCGAGCTCTTCCAGGACGCGGCCTCGCAGATACCAGCGATCCTGGTTGCCGTAGCCGTCATAGGGCATGATGCAGATCGGATCCAGCAAGTTGAATTTCCGCTTGGTCACGCGTTTGACGGAATCGATCCGTTTTTCGATCGCGTGGGCGCCATACTTCAACGCACTTCCAAATTTCCAGTCGGCCATCAAATCAATCGATACAGGGAGCGCGGACCGTGAACGGCCGCCGCCTGGCCGCCAAGCGGCCAGGATGATGCGGCGGAGCCCAATCGGCTGGCAGATTCAACTGGCCGGGGACTCCCACGGGTGATCCGGGATTCACTGCTGCTGCGTAAAGCACAATGGATGCCAATCGATCACGCCGCTCGGCAAGCTATCCGCCGAAACCGCCGCTGTGGCCGAACCAGCCAACCGGCACGACAAGTTGTTCGAGTGGATCAACTGCTCTGCATTTGTGGGTCAGATCCGTAAAGGTCCATCTAGCCGTCAATGTCAGGCTTTCTCTGGTTCACCCTCCCGCAAGCGGGAGGGTCGCGGAGGAGCTTGCGACGACGCGGGGAGGGTGATTGCTGGACCATGCGTTGTTGACGTTCGCTTCCTGTTCTGCCCTCCCCGGAGTCTCGTGCCTCGCCTCCGACCCTCCCGCAAGCGGGAGGGTGAAGTGGCGGAACACGTCGTCGCTGGTCACAAACTCTGGCCGGATGATCCACGAGACGGACGATCAAGGTTGATCGTCAGATTCCTAGAAGGCCGATCAAGGCTGATCGTCCGGCGGCATCGTGAATCGGGGCCTGGCCTGATCCGTCAGATACGCGGCGAGATCGAACGCTTCCTGGTCACTGAGATCGGTATCATCCAATGGCATGGCAACCTTCAACCAGGACGCCATCTTGGTCACTTTGGACAATCCGGCCCCGTCGTTGAACGAGGCATCGCCCCAAACCGGCGGGCCCTCCGGGGTGCCACTGCCGTCAACGGCGTGACAGTCGGCGCAGCGATCGGCGTACAACACTTTTCCGCGTTTGGTGTCTGGTGCCCTTGCCGGTTCATCCAGCATCGCCAAGTGATGGGGGCCGAGCGGCTGCGCGGCGTTCATCGCGATGGGAGTGCCGCGCGAGAGCCACGTGATGTAGCTGGCAATCGCGACCGATGCTTGCCCGCCGTTGGGCGGACGCTTTCCATTCTGACTGCGGATAAAACAGTTCAGAATGCGGTCTTCCAAAGTGATGACTCGCTGTTCGCGTGGTGACCAGGCCGGGTAGGCAGCCGCCACACCGATGAAGCTGGCTGCCGACGGATGCCTCCCGGCGTCCAAGTGACACGAGGTGCAGCGCAACGAATTGCCGACGAACGGTTGCGTCAACGGATGCGTGTCCGTTTCGTTGACCAACGTTTCTCCCAAGCGAACCACCCGCCCCAGTTCGTCCGGCGGGACCGCCTCAGCCGCCGACGTCACTGATTCGTCCGGTTCCCCGTCGCCTCCTTTCGCCATCGGGACCATCGTCGCCAGCAACATCATCGTGGTGACGGTCAGGGGCGAACGACGACGAGTCAAACGACGAGGGACGCAAACCAGAGGGTGGCGCATCAGGATTCCTTTTCAATCGAGGCGAAACGGTCTTCGGCCGATCCAACTTCCGACGGACAGGGTCCGCTGGACGACGGACCGACTTGAAACTCTTGGATGAACCGGCGGTCGATCCATGTTTTCAGCGACCAACACCAGCGGGCATGGGCGGTCAGCCAATGGTATTCCAGCAATGCTTTTCCGTCGCCCGTATTCAGCAGCTTCAGAAAATCACTTTGTGGCTTGAATGATTGCAGCGGCCGACCGGTCAGGAACGATCGCAGGTTGTGCCACAGGATCGGGCTTTGCCGAACCGCATAGACACCGGCCTTGGGCGACGGATGCTCCACCACGGTGCCCGAATCACCGACGGCAAACACGCGGTCGTCCGACACCGACTGCAGCGTCGGCCGGGTCGCGATGAACCCCCGATCGTCGCTCGGCAAACCAAGCGTCTCCAGCACCGGCGGCGGTGCGGCTCCGGTCGCCCAAACCACGCAATCCGCCGGGAACTTTTGGCCAGATTCGGTGGTGACCGCCGTTTCAACCACTTCGGTCACCCGCTGCCCCGGCGCAACCGACACGGACCGTTGCCGCAACAATCGCTCGATCCGTCGGACACTCTTGGGACGCATTCCTCGAGCCACGTGGTCATCGGCCGTGACGATCAGAATCTCCAACGGAGACTCTTTTCGGCGGCGGGTCCAATCCTGCTGCAGGCACAACGCGATCTCCACGCTGGCGACACCGCCGCCAACGACGACAACGCGGATCGGCCGCCGATCGGTTGAATCCACCTGGTCCAATCGGTCGTGCAACCGCTGCAGAAACGTTTGCATCGGCTTGATCGTGACCAGCGAAACGACGGACCGATGACGTTCCCATCCGATCGGCATCGATCCGACCCCGATGGATAAGGCGTCGAAAGGAAGTGGTTCCCGATCGGCGAACCGCAATTCGCCGCGCTGGAGGTCCAGCCCGTTGGCGTCGGCCAATAGCAGGGTCCCCCCGGAAGCTGCGACCAAGTCGGGAAGATCGATCCGCATCTCGCACGGTTCGAACTGCCCGCCCAAGGTGCCCGGAAGCATGCCCGAATAGGTGGCCGTGGGGAACTTCGAAATGCAAACCAGACGGCAGTCGGCGATCGGGTCGGAAGCCCATTGCTTGACGACATGAGCGTTGGTGTGCCCGATCCCCAGCAACACCACCGTCTTCAATCTTGCGTGCTGCGGCATCCGTTTCTACTTCGTGACCGCTTCGTACTTTTCCGGAATCTTGTAGCGATCGCTGTAAATGTGCACGCGGTTGGTCGGCTTGCCTTCCAGGGTGACCAACGGCAGCTGATGGTTGACCCATTCCAGGATGCTGCCCTTGAAATTCTTGACCGGAACATCCGAATCGGCCAGCTGCTGAGCGTAGCGACCGCTGCGCCCCCCGATCGTGCAGTACGGGATGACCACGCGGCCGGCGTAGTCGTCCCGGTTCTCCTCATACGCCTTCTTGGTGATGGCACCAGGAATGACCGACACGTTCACCTCGGGTTCCGATCGAACGTCGACGACAACGAAATTCGGTTCCGGAACCGGCTGCCCCTCCTGTTTCGCTTTCTCTTCCGCCTGTTGCTGCTGCTCCAACAGCTTGGACAACTCTTCCACCTTGATGGTGGGAACCTTGGACGAGGTCCCGAACAGGCTTCCGAATTGTCCGCTGGCCGGCGCAAGCGGCGTCAAAGCCAACATCAAACAAAACAACAGCCAATGTGGCCGGGCGAATCCCATGATTGAACTCCGTGAATCAGTCGCTGAAAACATCGTGACGCATCCGATCGCCTGACCGGAGCGGGAAGGAAAGGATACCCGGCCGGCGGATCAGAACAGCAATTCGAGAAACCGTGGTTAAAGAAAACGAGTCGGACCGCGGCGACGGACATCACTTGTGCAATGCCCGAACGGAGACGCGGTCCGTCATTTTCCTCGCTGAATGGGTCCCGCAGAATCGGTTTCCCAGAGTCAGTTTCCCAGCGGGATATGAGCGTATCCCTCCGACTGCAGGTTCGCCACCGTCGTCAGGGCCGAAACGGCAGGATCGACGAACACGACCAACTCATCGGTGGTGGCTCCCTTGCTGTTCAACGACTGGCCGCAAACGTACAGCTCGACGCCCGCCTCGTGCAGTTGACGCAGCAGATCCAAATTGGGATTGCCCTGCGTGCCGAACCGGGCCGAGTACGCATCGGGGTTCAGCACCGCCAACGTCGCGTCACCGTGAAAGATGACAGCAATCGAAGCGTCCGCCGGCTCCGCACCGGCCCCGGCGTAAATGTTGACGTACTTGGCGACCTTCTCGACGGCGTGGTTCAGTTTCTCCGGATCATCACCCCGGGTCAGATCGATCAACAACTTGGTTCCCGGCCGCGGTTGCTGGGCAGCTGTTGGCATCTTGATGACCCCGCCGTGTCCTTGGATTCGCGGAAAGGCTGCCTGGTCGGCAGCGGTCGACCCCTTGTCACCCGGAACGGCATGATTCTTCATCGCTTCATCAAACCCACGATTGACGAAACCGGTCACCACCTTGGCGTGTTCTTGGATCAATCGAACGACGTAGGGATCGTCCGACGTTTCGGTCACGCGGACCCCGTTCGCGGTGTCCTCATGGACCATCTTGATTTTGTCGGTATGACGAAAGATCTCCGCAAACAACGGGTCTCGCATCCGAATGGGATTGGATTCTTCGATCCGCACCGTCATCCATTCGACGTGCTCCTTGATCTTGTCGGCGACTTCGGGAGATTCCGACTCGGTCAACGTCTGCACGCCGTTTGGCAATTCCTTGACGGTTCGCGTGATCTTCTTGTGGTTGTCGAGCAGAAAGTGAAAAACTTCTTGGTCAGCCTGGTGCCGTTCATCGTGACCATGCCCCCGGGCCTGCCCCGGACCGCCGCCGCCACGTCCAAAGCCGGGGCCGCGGCCAAAGCCACGTCCTTCCCCCGGTCCGCGACCGAACGGCGGACCACCGCCAGCTCCGCCACGACCGCGATTCCCCTGCTGTGCTGAGACTTGAGTACCAATCATCAAGGTGATGATCACGGCAGCCATCCAGCGGATCGATCGATTCATCTTCGTACCTGTTTTGTGAAAGAGAAATGCTGTCGACGCGCACCGGCACGAGGTTCCGCTGCCGGGTGCGTTTTGGTTTGTAAGGGTGACGCTACACCGGACTGGCTGCCGAATCCGTGCCAGCTTTGACGGTTGGCAAGCCTTCAGACTTCCAGGCGTTGTACCCACCGGACATGTTCCAGACATGTTTGAATCCGGCCGCCTGCAGCACGCTGACGCCGATTGCTGATCGGGCACCACTTTGACAGTGCACGACCAGATCCTCGTCCCGCGAGAGCTGATCCAGGTGATCCGGCAATCGCCCCAGAAAGAAATGTTCCGCCTGTTCGAGATGCCCCTGTTCCCATTCGCTGTCGCTGCGCACATCAAGCACGCGGACGCGTTCCGCACTGATGGCCTCTGCCAGCTCCGCCGGCTTGCCGGATGCGTAGGCTTCGGTGGCCCAACCGGAACCGCGGATCACGGAATCGTCGAACCCGCCGGCAATCTTTTCGATTCCGATCTTGTGCAGGATGCGGGCGGCTTCTTCCAGCTGATCGGGTCGGCAAATCAGATAAACCGGGCGATCGTAGTCGACCAACCAGCCCGCCCATGCGGCCAACATTCCCATCGGCAAATTGATCGTTTGGGCAACGTGCCCCTCCGCGAACGTTGATGACGCCGCGAGATCGATCACCGTTCCCGATTCGATGGCTTCCGGCAATTTGCTTGCGTCGAGCATCTCGTGGTGGTGTCCCGAACCGAGAATTCTGGGGCCGGCTTTGTTGACCCGCTTCATGACGGCGAAGTACTTGGGCGCCTCCGGTTGGTCCGCCAAAATGTATTGCACGAACTGCTCTTCGTCGTCGAACTGCAACGCCGGGTTGAATCGTTTCTCGTACCCGACGGTCGATGACGGGATTGCCCCAAGTCCCTTGCCGCAGGCACTTCCGGCGCCATGCGCCGGCCAGACCTGAAGGTAATCGGGCAACTGCTTGAACCGTTCGATGCTGCCGTACAGGTCCCGCGCGCCCGGTTCGGCCGTGTCGGCAATTCCGGCGGCCTGTTCCAACAGATCGGGGCGGCCGATCGAACCGACGAACACAAAGTCGCCCGTGAAGATGCCCATCGGCTGGTCGGCGCCGCCTCCCTGGTCGGTCAACACAAAGGACAGACTTTCCGGCGTGTGACCGGGCGTGTGCAGGACATCAAATCGAATGTTCCCGATCATGAACGAGTCCCCGTCGCGCAACAATCGGTGATCGTAGGGCGTCAAATACTCGTACTTCCATTCGCTGGGTCCTTCATCGGACACGAACAGTTCGGCACCCACACGGTCGGCCAGCTCCCGCGCCCCGGAAACGTAGTCGGCATGAATGTGGGTTTCGGCGACCGCGATCAGCTTCAATCCTTCGCGGTCGGCCAGCTCCAAGTACTGTTCCACATCGCGACCGGGATCGACGACAACCGCCACCTTGGCACGCTGGCAGCCGACCAGATAGGAGGCATGCGCAAGGGCGGGGTCGTAAAAGTATTTCAGTAACATCGGATCGGTTCCTATTGATTTAGAGAAACAAAGATTTGCTAATGACGAACATGGCGACCAAGACCACCGCAACCGAGAACACCCGCTGCAATGTCCGTCCGCCAAGCCGTTTGGCGACCAGGCCGCCCAACCACATGCCCAAGAATCCGCCGGCGAGAAACTGCAGCGTGATGGACGCCGACATCTCCTTTCCGGTCACCAGATAGGACGTGACCCCGCTGATGCTGACCAACACGATCACCAGCAACGATGTCCCGACGGCACGATGGATTTCCATTCCGCTGAACAGGACCAGCGCGGGAACGATCACGAATCCGCCCCCGACACCGAACATGCCCGAAAGGACACCCGTCACCAGCCCGATCAACAACAACAATCGCGCGCATCGGCTGTTCAACCGCAGCTGCCCGTCCTTGTCACGCTGACACGCCGAACGGTCCGCCTCCGGTGATGTGCCGACGGCACATTCGCCCGGTACCGGTTCCCGCTCACGCGTCTTGGACCACATCCGAACGGCGACCACCAACATCAATCCGCCGAACAGGACTAACAGCAGGGTTTCGGAAATCAACGTCGACAGGTAGGTGCCCAGCGGTGCCCCGACCATCCCCGCCACCGCAAACAGCAGCCCGGTGCGTGTCTCCACTTCGCCATGGGCCCAGCGTGGCAGAACGCCAAACAGCGAAGTCCCGCCGACCGACGCCAGCGAAATCCCGACGGCTTCCCTCGGGGCCACCGCCAGCCCGTAAACCAACAACGGAACAGCAAAGATCCCGCCGCCGCCGCCGGTCAGCCCCAGGGCAAACCCGACCAAGACTCCGAACAGAACTGCCAAACCAAACATGGATCGTTCTCCCGAAAATGCCGCCGGCGGCCCCCGTTCACGACGCGCACGTGCCCGTGTCGTCGCAGCACTGGTTCCAAGGCATCTTGGCCAGCATCATCCCCATCCCGCAGGTGTCCGTGATGCCGGCAAACATCAAGCCCGCCCCGATGAACGCCGAGAGGGCAATGAAGTACGAATTCACGAAAAAGCCCAGCACCGCGCCGAGCAATACCAGGAACCCGGCGACGATCCGCACCTGACGCTCCAGCGAAATGGCCTTCTTGCCACGTTGGACCGGCAGGCCCGCCTGCTCCCAAGCGCTGGTCCCGCCGTCGACGTTGACAACGTTGTCGAACCCGGCGTCCAAGAATTTCTTGACGCCCATTGACGAACGATTTCCGCTGCGACAAATCACGTACAGCGGTTCGGCGGACCTTCCGTTGCGGGCTTCCAGAACCCGCTTGGGATCCAGCGAATCAAGCGGATAATTCCGGGCCCCGTCGGCATGGATCTCCCGGAACTCGACCGGCGTGCGAACGTCGATCAAGTCCACCTCGCCTTCCCGCTGCTTTTCCGCCAACGTCTTCACATCAATGGTCTTCACATCAATGGTCTTCATACCCTGCACTCCTGTTTCGATGGCCCCGCGTCAGTTCGCAGCCGGGCCGGCCAATTGAGACGACTCCACCAACAGCCCTCACCCCGCATGGGTGATGAAACGACCCTCGATGCACGCCATCAAGGATTTCAGATGCGGCTCGGCGACCCGGTAATACACCCGTCGCCCTTCCCGATCACTGGCAAGAAACCCACACCGCTGCAACAGACGCAAATGTTCCGAGGCGGCGTTGTCCGGGATTCCGCAGTCTTCAGCCAACTCCCCGACCGTGTACCGGCCGTGCAGCAACAACTGCACGATCCGGATTCGGACCGGGTGCGCCAGCGTCCGCAAACACTCGGCGGCCTCGGTAAACGCTTCCACGCTGCCGGCAGGCTTGGAGAGGTTGGGATGCTGGACGCGGGCCATCGGGGAACTCCTCGGGAATCTCACTCAGCTCTATGTATCAATATATCGTGAGGTCACGATATGTCAATCCAATGTTTTTGCGGATTCTTTCCAAACCGTCCGGACCGCCACGGAAATCGGCGGCCGCGGCAAAGGCAACTCCGTCACCGCCCGACTTGACTCGCTTCAGGGTTGCAAGCGGCGTGCCGCGCCGTCCGAAGGCGACCGCCGCCGTCGCGGCATGGCGAGCGAGATCACCATCCGAACGATCGACGGAAGCGACTCTCCAGCAGAAGGCGTCCAACGGAGCGAAACATCGCTGCGAGTGGGCTGCTTACCGGCGGCCCACAATGCCGAAACGGCGTGCCCGCGTGGCACATTCTCGGTGTGACTCCGGAACACACTTTCTGGAAATATTTCGCTCCACGAGCGGTCGATTGGTTCGGCAAAGTTGACTGTGGATTTAGGCGACGCTCTCGCGCCCTTCCCGAATTGCCCAATCATCCATCCGGAGAACTCATCGATGCTCTCACTGTGCCTCCGACGCCGGCGTTCGCCGCAGTCTTCCTTCGCAACGTGCGTCCTCCCCCCGTTTCGTCCGCTCCGCTGCGAAACGTTGGAACGTCGCCACCTGCTGGCCAGCGTTTCACTGACGCCGATTGCGGCGGACGACCAGTTCAGCACCGATGAAGACAGCGTGGTCCTGGGCAACGTGTTGACCTCGGACCGGCTGGACGGATCGGTCGCCCCTGGCCTGACATTGCGAGTGGCAGAATGGAACGGGCAACCGGTGGGATCGTCTCCGATTTTCTTGCCCTCTGGAGCCATCCTGACGGTGGAAGAAGACGGTGACTTCCACTACGACCCGCGGACATCAGCAGACCTGCAAGGCTTGGCGGGCGGCGAATCGGCGGTGGACACTTTCCACTACACCGCCACACCCCAATTCAGCCAGATCTATGTGTTGGGCGACAGCCTTTCCGATCAAGGACAACTGTTCGCGGCCACCGCGGGAACCTTTCCTCCCGATCCGCCCTATGATCAGGGCCGCTTCTCCAATGGTCCCGTGTGGGTGGAACAGGCAGCGCCGGGACTGGGATTGGCGACGACGCTGGCCAATAACTTCGCCGTCGCGGGCGCCGCCTCGGGCACGGAGAACTTCAATGAATCGCTTCTGGGAACGGACTTGCCCGGTGTCGCCGACGAACTGGATGCCTACCTGGATGCCTACGGGCCGACCGCTGATCCGCAGGCCCTGTACGTCATCTGGGCTGGAACCAATGACTTTTTTCTACCGTTTTCAGATCCCGCTCCGGTGATTGCCAACGCGATCACCAACATTGTCAGCCACGTGGGAAATCTGCAGGCCCGCGGTGCGCAACATGTCCTGGTGATGAACATGCCCGACCTGGGATCGACACCTTACGGGCTTTCCGATCCGGTACTCAGCGGACAATTGTCCGCGATCAGCCAAGCGTTCAATGCCAACCTGGCGGCGACCCTGGACTCAAGCGGCTTGGCAATCACGCCGATCGACGTCTACGGTCGCCTTGAAGAAATCACCGACGACCCCGACGCGTTCGGCTTGACCAACGTGACGGAGGCCAGTTTTGATGGAACGCAAGTCGTTCTGGATCCCTCCACTTCGCTGTTCTGGGATTCCGTTCACCCCACCCAGCGCGGCCACGAATTGATCGCCGACCTTGTGCTGGAACACCTCAGCGACCAGGGGACAGTCTCGATCGATGTGTCAGGTGTCACGACCGTCCCGACACTCGACGCCAGGCACGAGAGTGGCCAAGCCGGTGAACTGGAGCTTTGGCTTTCGGCGGACGACGCCTCGATCAATGACCGCAACGGCCCGTTCGAGTACACCGTCGATTGGGGCGACGGGGAAGTGCAATCCGTTCAGGGAACTGCCGCCGGAGTTTCCCTGACGCACAGCTACGATGCCCTGCCCGTGGTGACACCTGAGATTCGTGTCCGAGATCAAGACGGTGATTCCAGCGTCGCGCTTCGCGAGGTGGTGATCTGGGGAACCGTCGGCAGCGATCGGATCCGGATTCGCCCCGATGCCGGAGGCGTTCACGTGCTGACCCTCAATGGCGAAACCGTGGCCTCACTTGACCCAACAAACGTGGATCGTGTCGTAGCATTCGGGCTGGAAGGTGACGATTTCCTCTCAGCCGCCGGATCCGAGATCGCCGTGGAATTTGACGGCGGCGACGGCCGTGACGTGGTGCTAGGAAGCCGAGCGGACGATCGGCTGATCGGTGGTCTTGGCAGCAGGTTATTGGAGCTGCGTGGCGATGCCGACCTGATCGGATCGGTCGCCGCATCGCGGTTGCGGTAGAATTCAGACCTCCGCCTTCCCACCGCCTCCCCTGTCTTACTCCCGACGCGATGCCAGGTTCATTTGTCCGGACGTTTGCGATGCTGCTGGCCGGTTGCCTGGTTGGATTCCTGATTGGGACATGTACCGGCAAAGGTGCGTTGGCCGAAGAGCCGCCCGCACGGCAACTGCCACGGTTCGACCTGCTGCAATATCGTGACGAAGGCGGCCAGAGGCACCCGGTCAAGTCGGAAGCTGATTGGCAACGGCGCCGATCCAGCGTGCTGCAAGCGATGTCCTCCGTGATGGGAGCTTTCGACGCGGAACGGCGTCGTTGCCCGTTGGACATGCAGTTGGTCGAAACCGTTGATTGCGGTTCCTATCAGCGTCAGCTGATTCGCTACCAGAGTGAGCCGGGTTGTGATGTTCCCGCTTACCTCTGCGTCCCGAAAACGGCATTGGGCCCCGCCGGCCGCGTGGCGCCGGCGGTTCTCTGCCTGCATCCGACTGATTTGCAACACGGCCACCAGGTTGTCGTCGGGATCGCCGGCAGGCCCAACCGGCAGTACGCCGCTGAATTGGCCCAGCGGGGCTTTGTCACGCTCTCGCCGAGCTACCCTTTGATGGCAGACTATCAACCCGACCTGGAAAATCTGGGCTGGCAAAGTGGAACCGCCAAAGCGATCTGGGACAACCGTCGAGGATTGGACTTGCTTGAATCGCTGCCGTTTGTGCGGGGAAACCGGTTCGCCGCCATCGGTCATTCACTCGGCGGCCACAACGCCGTCTACACCGCCTGTTTCGATCAGCGGATCGCTGTGATCGTCAGCAGTTGCGGGTTGGATTGCTATGTCGACTACTACGACGGAGATGCCGAACGCTGGCGACCGGGACACGGCTGGTGCCAGCAACGTTACATGCCGCAAATGGCCGCGTACCAGAACCGGCTGCAGGAGATCCCGTTCGACTTTCCGGAATTGATCGGTGCCCTCGCGCCGCGCCGCACGCTGATCATCGCTCCAAAACACGACACCAATTTTCGTGCTGCCAGTGTCGACCGGATCGCCGCGGCCGCGCGCGACGTGTACCGATTGCTTGGCGTCCCGGACCGGCTGCAGGTCTTGCACCCCGATTGCGACCACGACTTTCCCGAAGCGATGCGCGAGCGCGCCTATCGGTTGATCGAAGAAACGCTCGCGCCCGACGCTCCGGATCCGGAGTGACGCGACGGACGGAACATCGCCCGGTACTGCTCCGAACGCGTCGCCTCCATCAGCGCGCGCATCAGGCCAGGATCTCAGGCACCAGCTCACCGTGGACATCGGTCAGCCGGAAATCACGACCTTGGAAACGATAGGTCAGGCGTTTGTGATTGAGTCCGAGCAGATGCAAGATCGTGGCATGCAAGTCATGCACATGCACCCGTCCTTCGGTCGGCCCAAATCCCAGTTCATCGGTGGCACCGTGGATGTAGCCTGGTTTGATGCCGCCGCCGGCCATCCACATCGTGAAGGCATCGACGTGATGGTCGCGACCGATCGTCGCGCGGACTTCTCCCATCGGCGTGCGGCCGAACTCTCCACCCCAAATCACCAAAGTCTCGTCGAGCAGTCCCCGCTGCTTCAGATCCAGCACCAAAGCGGCCGACGCCTGATCGACTTCCTTGCAGATTGCATCCAACGCGCCTTCCAAGTTTTCTTTCCCGCCATGGTGGTCCCAATCGGTGTGGTACAGCTGAACAAATCGCACGCCACGTTGCACCAACCGGCGCGCTAGCAGACAGTTTTTGGCGAAGGAAGGCTGGCCCTCCTGCACACCGTAGGCGTCGAGTGTCTCCTGAGATTCATCTTCGATGCGAGACAATTCGGGGGCCGACATCTGCATCGCGAAGGCCGTCTCATAGGCCTGCATGCGGGTGGCAATTTCCGGATCCGACACCTGGTCCATGTGCATCTGATTCAGCTGCGAAAGCGTGCTGGTGAAATCCTGCTGACGCTCCCGATCGATGCCCGCCGGATTGCTCAGGTGCAAAATCGGACTGCCTTTGCTGCGGAACGGCACACCCTGATATCCGGTCGGCAAAAATCCGCTGGACCACAAGGCGCTGCCGGCTCTCGGCCCTCGGGGCCCCGACTGCAACACGACGAATCCGGGAAGATCCTGGCATTCACTGCCCAGCCCGTAAGTGACCCACGATCCCAAACTGGGACGCCCGGGTGCCTGAAAACCGCAATTCATGAACAGCTTGGCCGGGCCGTGGTTGAAGACATCGGTCGAAACCGCCCGCATCCAGCAAACGTCGTCGACGATCTTGCGGTGGTGCGGCAACAACTCGCTGAGGTCCATGCCGCACTCGCCGTACCGATCGAAGGAACGCGCACTTCCCAACAGCTTGGCGTCACTCTTCAAGAAGGCGAAGCGGCGACCCTCCATGAAACTTTCCGGCGGCTTCTGATTGTGATAGTCGTTCAACACGGGCTTGGGACTGAAAAGCTCCAACTGGCTGGGTCCGCCGGCCATGAACAGGTAGATCACGTTTTTCACTTTCGCCGGAAAATGAGCAACGCGTGGAGTCATCGGGCGTGGAGCGGTCTCCTGCGGCCTGGTCGCTTCGGCTGCGTCGCTCTTGTCAGCAAAGTTCTCGGCAAACGCGATGGCCCCCAACCCCAGGGCCGATTGACGAAGAAAGAATCGGCGTCGGAGCAGTTGTTCGTGGTTCGACGGTGAATGCATGGTCGATCAATTCGGTTGGCGGTGCTGAAACGTCGATGCGTCCGGCCCGGTGGATTGGGAAAGCCAACTGGGAGTTGGGGAAGCAAACAGTGGGGTGGGAAAGCAAATTGGCGTCAAGTCAGCGACCTGGCTCGGCGCCGTTCGCATCAGTTTCGGGTGACAAATTCGTCTTTGTTCATCAGCAGCCTGGCCACGCTGGTGGCCGCGGCGAGCGGTGCGGATTCCTCTCCCACAAACTCCCGGCACTGCTGGGGCGCGGCGGCGAAGTATTCCAGCTGTCGCGCATGGTAGTTTTGCAGGACTTCCATTTCCGCCGGCTCCGGGGACCGGGAAAAACATTTGCGGAACATCGTGGTCAAAGTCGCATCCGTGTCATCGCCGTGCGTCCGCAACACCGACTGGGCCATCCCGCGAGCCAATTCGACAAACATCGGATCGTTGGCCACCGCCAAGGCTTGCAACGGCGTGTTGGAGCGGACCCGGGCGGTGCAAGTCGTGCTGAAATCGGGTGCGTCAAACGTGGTCAAGAGCGGGTACGGAGCGCTGCGGTAGAACATCGTGTACAAAGTTCGCCGATAGCGATCCGGGCCGGTCTCGGTGGGCCAACTTTTCTTTTGCTGGGTGAAATCGAACACACCGTCGGGCTGAGGAGGATAAACGCTGGGACCTCCGATCCGTGGCGTCAGCTTCTCGCTGACGACCAACGCCTGGTCCCGCACAATCTCGCCTTCAACGCGAAACCGCGATTGACGGGACAGCCATTGATTGACGGGATCCTTGGCCAACTTCTCGGCCGTCACCTGACTGCTTTGACGGTAAGTGGCCGAGCGGACGATACGACGGTGCAACGCCTTCAGCGACCAACCGTTCCGCATCAGATCATCGGCCAACCAGTCCAGCAACTTCGGATGGCTCGGTGGCGTCCCCTGGAATCCAAAGTCATTCTCCGTTTGCACCAGACCGCGACCGAAGTACTTGGACCAGACACGATTGACCAGCACGCGGGCGGTCAGGGGATTATCCCGAGAGACGAGCCACTTGGCCAGATCGAGTCTGGATTGCAACTCCGCTCGTTCGCCGTCACCATCAATGGATTCCGGCACACCCGGCTGAAGCGGCCCCTCTTCGGTCGCGGGGGTCAAAAAATCGCCGCGATCCAAACGAAAGGTTTCCGGCGGCGACGCCTGCTCCGCCATCACCATCTGGGACACCGTGCGTCCTTCGCCAGGGACCATCGGTCGGACGGCTTCCAGACGCTGTTTCAGCCGAGCCACTTCCGCCGGCCAATGAGACCGGCTTTCCGATTCCGGAACCGACGAATGGCTGGTGTCGATCGCGAACCGCCCCAATTGGTAGTCGGCGTTGCGGTCGTGACGCAGCACCAGGGTGATCGACCGTCCGGCGGTCGCAACGGGCTTGGGCAACACGAACACGGCCTGGTGCGCTGCGTTCATGACATGACCTTCCCGGCGCTGCTGGTCGTTCACGTTGATGGCCCAACCGGTCTGCGAGTCTTCGTCGATGGCGTCGCCGATTTCGTAATCGTTCTGGCTGTGGTCCGCCCAGGCTTGGCTGAACCGCACCGGTTGCTCATCCAGCTCCAGCGCGACATCAGTCAACACAAAGTTGCCGTTGCCGGCTCTGCCGGGGCCGCTGGCGGGCAAACTTGGATCCGTCAACAATCGCAATCGGACCGCCGTGATGGGCTCGGACAGTCCTTTCAGCTCCAACCGATAGGTGTCATTGGGTGCAACGTCGTCGCCGGCCAGCAACGATCCATCCGTCAGCAGTTGCAGTTCCGCATTGCTGACCGTCGTGCGATCCCCGATCTCTGCCGCATCCCAGGTCCAGGCGGACGGATCCACGTCCGATTCGGCAAGCTTCGACTCGGCAATTTGCAGCTCCTTGCGAAGACGCTTCCACTCCGCCAGTGCTTCTTGCTGTTGTGGGGTCCAGCCGAACATTTCCCCGCGGCCGACTTCGACGGTCGGTCCGGTATTGTTCGCGTCGGATCCCCCATTGAAGAATGCGTAAAACCGGTAGTAGTCCTGATGGGAGACCGGATCATATTTGTGCGAATGACATTGGGCGCACCCGAACGTCAAACCTAGCCACACCGCGGCCGTCGTGTTGACGCGATCGATGATTGCTTCGTGACGGTACTGGTCCGCTTTGACGCCGCCTTCCTGATTGATCATTGTGTTGCGGTGAAACGCGGTCGCGACCTGCTGCGACTTAGTCGCCTGGGGCAACAGGTCGCCGGCCAGTTGTTCGATCGTGAACTGGTCAAACGGCATGTCCTGGTTCAGGGCGTTGATGACCCAATCCCGGTAGGGCCACATTTCGCGGCTGCCGTCGATGGTGTACCCGTGGGAATCGGCATACCGAGCCTGGTCCAACCAGTGCCTCCCCCACCGCTCACCGTAATGCTCGCTGTTCAACAGTCGATCCACCAGTTGCTCGTAGGCATCCGGCGACGGGTCGTTGACGAACGCCTCCACCTCATCCACTTCGGGAAGCAACCCCAGCAGGTCCTGGTACAGTCGACGAATCAGGACCTCCCGGCTGGCCGGTGCGGACAGGGAAAGCCCCCTCTGCCGCAAACGGTCGATCACAAAGTCGTCGATCGCATTGCGCGACGTTTGACCGGAAGTGGCATCCAGAGTCGGCCTTTCCGGTTGACTGATCGGACGGAACGCCCAGTGCCGCTCGTAGGCCGCCCCCTGGGCGATCCATTGCCGAAACAGCGCCGCCTGTTCGTCGGTCAGCTCCTTGCCAGAATCCGGTGGCGGCATCCGCAGGTCTTCGTCATCAGCCCCGATCCGATCGACCAGGCTACTTTCTTCGGGAGCCTCCGGAACAATCGCGCCGCTGTCGATTGCCTCCTCACGAATATCCAACCGCAACCCTGATGCGCGGGCCTGCTCGTCCTGACCATGGCATGCAAAACATTTGTCCGACAGCAACGGACGGATGTCCCGGTTGAAATCGATCGCCGCTGACGTCGCCTCCTCGGGCGGCCCGGCGACGGCCGGTACACCGGCCGACAGCATCAAGCCTGTGATCCACAAGCACCAGCGGATTGATTGCCAATGCGTTGAAGACGGTTTCCGTGGACGGCTCCGAAATTCGGCCGATCCGCGGTTCGAAAGGGGCCGATCCGGACGGTTGGAGAGGTCTCGGTGACGAACGGCTGGATAAAGTCGCACGGGGTTCTCGGGGCTGGGTCCAAAGACGATCGCATTCATTGTGGCAGCGGTTGCCGATCGAGGCGACGGCGGCACGCCTGCAGATTCTACTCCAACGGACACCGCAGGCCCCTGTTATCCCGGTTGCGGGAAAGATGTCAAACCCGAACCGACTCTGACCGGTGGGCGAGCCCGGGCAAGCCCACCGGCAGGGACCTTTCGGCCCTCCGGGCCTGTGCTGAGGTCACGATCCCTCCGCGGCTCCGGTCACTTCAAAGGTCACCACGTTGGTGGGCACAAACGCCGTGATCTCCTGTTCTTTGGCTGCGTTCTTGGCGGCCTCGATCTCTTGATCGGCGCGTGCCACGGCGGCCTGAAGGGCTTCCTTGGGTTGCGTCGAATTCGGATCGTCTTGGAGCTCCTGCAATTCCTGGCGATAGGCTTGGGCCCGCGCCAGACGCTGGGGGTTCGGCTGGATCTTGACCTTCGTTTCGCCCTGCATCCAGATGGAATAGTGTCCCACCGCTGCTCCCGCAGCGACTTTGAGTTCGACCGTCGCGTCCGTTTTGTCCGCCGCGACGCTGAATTCGGCGGCACTCACCCCCGGCGGCAGATCGCGAGGCCGTAGCAGGCACACGGCTTGGCCGCCTTCTCGACGCGTCACCGTGACCGGCAGCTTCAGCGTCTCGCCTTGCTTGACCTTCGGTGTGGCCTCCGCTGACAAATGCAGCGAAATCGGTGAGAGATCATCTGCCGAAACGAACACGGGCAATGACGACGTGATTCGTGAGCGGACAAAATCACGCCCGGCACCGCGGGCGTGGACAATGCAGACGGGGACGGCGAGAGACGTGTGAGAATCGTCAACGCTGGTGCCGACCACCCGAATGTCCGCCCGTGCGGCACCCGCATCCTCGGCGGCGACCAGTGTCAGACAAGCCTGATTCTGATTCTTCGCAATGACGATCGGCGCGCACTGCACGCCGTCGGGCAGACCTTCCGCAACCACCTCCACCGCACCGGCCCAACCGTCACGTCGCAGCACAAAGACCTGAATCGTTTCCGCGCCGCCTCGGAACAGCTTGGTGCCGAACGGCTTGGATTGGCTCGCGTCGCGATGGGGATAGCTGCGATAGGCGACCAAATCAAAACCTGGATTCGGCTCCGTCAACCGCAGGCGGTACCATTGCCGCTGCCGCAAGGTTTCGCCAACATCCAAATCCTGCAACACCAGGCGATAGGTTGCCGACGCAGGCGCCGTGAAGGTCAAACCCGGATCGGACGTTCTGAGTCGCACGGCGGCGTCGCCCACGGCCTGCAAGTCATCGACCGTTGCCAGGTCGTGATACGTCGCCGCAGATGACGAGTCCGGATCCGAACTGCTTGGGTCAACCGCGAGACGTTCGACCTTCTGCACCGTCAGCCGGCCATCGGTCGGTTCACCCAGCCGATGCGAGATCACATCGATCGCAACGACCTGATTCGCTTCCGCCGGAAACTCGAACAGATTCTCCCCATGCTTTGGGGCGAACCAATAGGTCCCTTCGTGCGGTACGGACAGCGTTTGCACCTGAGCGGCGGGATCCGCCGGTTCATCGATACCTCCCTCGCTTTCGGCCGTGATCGACTCGGGTGTCCAGACTCGCGGCAACGTCCGTGCATCCTTTCCCAAGTCGGCGAGGACGAGCTCTTCGGCCGGTAGGTCGCGGACCAACAATTGGTAGAGGTGCTCCGGGCCACCGTGATACAGGACGTCATGCACAGCCAGCACGTGAATGCCACTGGTTTCTGGTAGGTACTCCAGGATCGGGTCAAAGCCGTCGGCACCGCGAGAAACCGCCACCAATCGATGCTGGGGGTCGTACAGCTTCAGGTACCCCAACATCTTGGAATCCAGCCGTTGCGCCAACAGATCGACGCGAACCGATTTTCCCCTCGTCAATTCAACCGCGTAATAGTCCAGCGCCTCCGGGGACGTGGAAGCGGTCGCCCAAGTGTCACGCGCCAGGGGAGTCGGCTGTCGCGGATCGTGGCTGGCCGCGACCTCCGCGGTGGGCCGTTCAGAGACCAGGAAGGCGCGAGCGTTGGAAACGCCATGACGTCCCACCGCGCGAACTTCGTAGCGTCCCGGTGGAACCTCCTCGGCAACCTGGACGCGAAAGCTCCCGTACTCGACTTCCGGCGATTCGCTCAGCGGCAGTTTTTCGCCCGTCTTCACCTCCGCCGAAATACCGGGGTGTGAAAACAGCAACTGATTCACTTCATCCAAACGATCCCCGGCGACGACTCGCATCTCAACGGTGGAGCCGACTTGGGCGCCGCTGCGCGAGACCGCGCGCAGCTCGATGGGCAAGAACTGCGCCGGCGACATCCCGGCGCCGATCAGCACCAGACACGCCACCCCCAAAAGTCGTTGGCTCATCAAGTTGGCAACCTGAAAGAGGTTTGTGGCAGCGACATCGATTCACGTCCTTCCGGGCGTCGCATCGCGAACGCCGCTGTCGCGGCTAATGGTTGAACAAAAACTCTTTGGAATTGATCAGAGACCAAATCAAATCCTCGTACGCCTTTCGGGAGTCTTCTTTGCGGCTCAGGTAACTGACCATCGCTTTCATTTCTTCGTCGGCCGGCTCCCGGCTCAAAGCGATCTGAAACAGTTCTTCCACCTTTTGCTGGTCCGTACGCGATGGGTCCGCCGCGAGTGCCGCCGCCCGGCCGCCGTCATCTGACAACTTGTTCTGCATCTGTTCCGAATTCAGCAGGTGCAAACTTTGCGTCAAATTGGCGTCCTGACTCCGTTCGCATTCACAGGCCGTTGTCGAATCGGGCCGACCAAACACGTCAAGAAAGTAAGAATCGAATTCGGTGTCCGGCAGTGAGACCGCGCGCACGTTTTGCGGCATCCCGGCGAACCGGGTAGGCGTCCCGGTCACCTGATCAACCGCGTCCAGGAGCACTTCCGCCTGAAGCCGCTTTGGATAAAAACGCGAGTAGCTGCGTCGGTCCCCCAGGTTTCGCTCCATCGGCTGGCTGTCCAACGCATACGCTTTGGAAACGGTGATCATTCGGATCAAGGCTTTCAGGTCGTACCCGGACTTGACCAACGTGTCGGCCAGCGCGTCCAGTAACTCCGGATTCGACGGCGGATTGGTGACGCGTAAGTCATCCTCCGGCTCGATCAATCCACGCCCCATGAAGTGCTTCCAATACCGGTTGGCAATCGCGCGTGCGAAGTACGGGTTGGAAGGGTCGGTCATCCAATCGGCCAATTGAACCCGCGGGTCCTCCCCAGGCCGAGGCGTGACCGGCGGAGCATCCAATCCTGCGGGCGGCAACGGTTTGCCTGTTTTCGGATCGGGCAATTGAGCCGCAGCGACGCGCGTCACGTAATCGGGCTCAGCCGGATCTCCGTCGGCTTTCTTCGTCACCGTCGTGAAAAACGCGGCCATCTGTGCGTAATCCGAACGGCTCCACTTTTCGTAGGGGTGGTGATGACACCGAGCGCACTGGATCCGCTGGCCCAAAAACAGTTGTGCCGCATCTTCGACGCGTTGATTCACATCGTTGACCTGTTGGTACCAGGCGACCGGTGGATTGCTGGCCACGCTGCCCGAAGCCGTGATGATGTCGCGAACGAATTGATCGTAAGGCTGATTGGAGTAAATGCTTTGCTGGATCCAATCGTGAAATGCCATGGTCGACAGGTGCAGTTCACCACGCTGCCGGCGATTCTTCAAAATGGCGTTCCACTTGTTGGCGAAGTACTGGGCGTGATCAAAACTGTCCAGCAGATGATCGACCCAGCGGGCACGTTTGTCCGGGCTGCCATCCGACGCGAACGCTTGCGCTTCCTGCAACGTTGGAAGCCGGCCGGCGATATCCAGGGTCACGCGACGCAGATAGGTGGCGTCGTCGCACGGTGGTGAGGCGGGGATCCTCAACGAGGCCAGCTTCTTGAAAACCAGTTCGTCCACGATGTTCCGCGGTTCCGGAAACTCCATTTGCGACGCTTCCCCCGCCAACGTGCTTGTGGACGTCAGGGGAATGTCCGCTCGAAACACGGCAACCTGTCCTTGGAAACGCGCCATCACGGCGACATCTCCCACGAACTCCTGCAGTTCCACCAACCCTCGCGCATTGACCTCGGCCATCTCCGGATCGTTGGATTCGTACACCGCCCCGCGCGTGACATCCTCGCGGCTGCCATCGGAATAGGTCGCCACCACCGAAAGCTGCTGCCTGGACGATGGCGAAAGTCGCCGGTGGGGCGGAAACACTTCGATCGAAACAACCGTCGGCTCGTCCCCGTTTCCGTAGGGCATGCCTTGGGCGATCCAACGTCGCAGCATCCGATACTCGTGACTATCCACCTGCAACCGCTGACCTCCGCCGTGAGGCGATGCGTTGGTGGCTTTCAATAACAACAAGCTCCTGTCGGGAATCGCCGGCGAGATTCGCCTCCCACGCGACTCATCGATCAGGTGGCGATAATCCTCGCGCGGTTCAAATCCCAACAAAGACAACTTGAACCCGTTTTGTCCGGCCGCTTTGCCGTGACATCCGCCGCCGTTGCAGGATAACTTCGTAAAGATCGGAACAATCTGTCCGGGAAAACTCAACGGCGGATTGGCCGTCATGTCAGCCACGACCAAGCTTGTCGCCACCCGCGTGCCCTCCGCGGATTCGGCGACGATCGTGCAGGCACCGTCGGCCAGAGGAGTGACAAAGCCTTCCTGCGAAACCTCAACAATCCCATCGGGATCAACCGTGTAGGTCACCTCGCGGGTAGCATCCGTGACATTTCCCGACGTGTCCGATCGACTGACGATCAACTGCAGGCGGGCATCGCGTCCCCGCAGCTCCAAGTCTTCCTGACGGTGATCGAACGCCAACGCCGGACCGCCCGAGTTCGCGGAAGAATCAACACTGTCGGTGCCCCACGCGTCACCGTGCGACATCCCACCCGCAATGACCCAGGTGAGTGCGGCCGCGTGCCAAAGGAATGCACCAGCAGATCGAATCCGCGCGGGGCCGCCGCGGACTTGAACGAACCGACTGGCAACGAAGACGAGTCCGTCAGTGACTCTTTCGGTATTCATTTTGGCGGCGGGGGAGGTGGGCGGGATTGACGCCGCGGGTAGCCGGCAGCGTCACGGGGAAGGCGTGTCGGAGGGAGGCAGGTCCAAACGCCCGGTCGCTTCAGCCATGCTGCGGCGGACACACGACGCGGAATGTTCGGACCGAGTGGTATTCCGTCAGATCAATTCACGGATCGGATCGCGGTCGACCAAATATTGGGGACGTCCCGTGGGATCAGGGATCGTCGTCGTCGCCGTGTCGATTCCCAAATTGTGGTACAGCGTGGCGACGACTTCCTGCATGTCGACCGGCCGCTCCGTGGGTTCCTCACCCAGGCGGTTGGTGGCGCCGATGACTTGTCCGGTCCGCATGCCGCCTCCTGCCAAATAGGCGCAGCTGACACGTGTCCAATGGTCACGACCGGCACCGGCATTGATCTTGGGTGTCCGTCCGAATTCGCCCCAGACGGCGATGGTCACGTCGTCCAACATGCCGCGCTGATCCAAATCCTCGATCAGGGCGCTGAGACACTGATCCAATTTACCGCCATGGTCTCGCACCAGATCGAAGTTTTTGCCGTGGCTGTCCCAGCGACCATAGCTCAAACTGACAACGCGAGCGCCGGCTTCAATCAACCGCCGAGCCATCAGCAAATGATCGTTGCAGGTGGGGGCGCCGTCGTACTGGTACTGGTAAGGCTTCCCATCGCCGTAGCGTTCGACGATCTTCGGATCTTCTTTGGAGAGGTCCAATGCATCGATCAGCTTACTGCTGGTCAGCACGTCCAGGGCACGTTGGCCGAATGCATCCATCCCCTCCATCGCGCCGCTGATGTCGATGTCGCGTCGCAACGTGTCGATCTCGTTCAACAACGCCCGGCGGTCCGACAATCGTTCCAACGTGATCCCGTTCAGCGTCATGTTCTTCATCCCCGGACCGTCCGGCTTGAACGCGGCGTGGGCGGTGCTGAGGAATCCGTGGGTCCCGGAATCGGACCACGGCTTGTGCTGCGTCGGCGCGGCGAGCCCGATGTTCGGCGGAACCGACGGATCGACCGGGCCGAACAATTTTGAAACCGCGGCGCCGATCGCGGGCCGCCCCCCGATGCTGCGCAAGTCGTTGGGCTTCCAACCGGTCAGACACTGCACCGCATCATGACCACCGCTGCAACCGACGACGCTGCGGATGAAGGCCGCCTTGTCCGCCATCTGCGCCAGACGAGGAAACACTTCGCAAATCTCAATGCCCGAAACATTGGTTTTGATGGGGCTGAACTCGCCTCGAATCTCGCTGGGCGCCTCCGTCTTGATGTCCCACATGTCTTGATGTGGGGGGCCGCCGGCCAGAAAGATGTTGATGACCGATTTGTGCGAGGAACCGCGGGGGTTGCCGGCGGCCATCCCGGCTTCGGCCCGATACAGATCGGCCAACGTCAATCCGCCGGCCCCGAACGACAGCCCGCCGATTTTCAAGAAACCGCGGCGGCTGACGCCATCGCAATACCGACGGCCCGGGTTCGCCATGATGGACAGCATGATTCTCGCCCTGAAGGTAGGAGGTGGGGCGGTGGCCGGATGTGCATCCGACCGAGGTGGGGAGGGATCTGCTAGGGGAGATCCGCCTACCAATATAAGCCGCTGAAGGCCGGCGCAGCAACTTTAGGTCGCGAAATACCGGCAGGTGGACTGGTGAATCCTCTCCCGACAAGATAACGGCCTCCCCGCACTCCGCTGAAAGAGGGGGTCTCGCACGGGTCAGAAAACGATGCGAGCCATCGCCGCCACTCGGCGGCGGAGCCGCCAACGCAGTGCGTTCCCAGGCAGGAGCCTGGGAACGAGGTGGCTGCTTACAACTGCCACCACCACCGCCCTGGTTCCAAGGCTCCCGCCTTGGAACCGGCTGCAACTCAGGCTTCGCCGGGCCACCAGCACGACACGTCACCGACCCTCGGCGGCAGAGCCGCCGATCCAGTGCGTTCCCAGGCGGGAGCCTGGGAACGAGGTGGCTGAGTGAAACCACTACCACCACCACCCTGGTTCCAAGGCTCCCGCCTTGGAACCGGCTGCAACTCAGGCTTCGCCGGGCCACCAGCACGACGCGTCACCGCCACTCGGCGGCGGAGCCGCCAACCCAGTGCGTTCCCAGGCGGGAGCCTGGGAACGAGGTGGCTGAGTGAAACCACTACCACCACCGCCCTGGTTCCAAGGCTCCCGCCTTGGAACCGGCTGCAAGTCAGGCCTCCGCCTGACGACTAACGAGACGCCTCAACGAACATCGGCGGCGGAGCCGCCAGCTCAGTGCGTTCCCAGGCGAGAGCCTGGGAACGAGGTGGCTGAGTGAAACCACTACCACCACCACCCTGGTTCCAAGGCTCCCGCCTTGGAACCGGCTGCAAGTCAGGCTCCGCCTGACAACCAACGAAACGCGTCACCGACCCTCGCCGGCAAAGCCGCTTCGAATCACTCCCATTCCGCGATCTTTTTCCCGTCGGACAGATTCCAAAGCCGGACGACGCCGCTCTGGCCGCCGGCGACCAACCGTTGTCCGTCCGGTGAAATGGCGACCGAAAATAGAAAGTCACCGGCCGCATCAAAATTGCGAATCGTCTTTCCGTTGGAGCCATCGGCCAAACGGATTTGACCGCTCCCACAGGCCGCGACGAACTGGCTGCCGGAATCGACGAACTCAATGCCCGTCAACTCCTGCGGAAAGCCGCCGATGGTTCGCAGGGTCTCCCCGGTCCCGGAGTCCCAGACTCGGACGGATTGATCCGCACCGGCCGATGCCAACGTTCGACCATCGTTTTGCCAAGCGACGGCAAGCACGTGATGCGTGTGGCCTTCCAACGTTCGGATCAATTCCCCCGTGGCGACGTCGGTTAGCCGTAGAGTTTTGTCGGCCGCCGCGGACGCCAGCGTGTGTCCATCGGGAGAAAACGCCAGACCAAGCACGCTGTCGGAATGCAACTCGCCAAAATCACGGAGCATTTCACCGGTCTGCGTGCTGAAAACTTTTACCGTTCCCGAACGACTGGGCTCACCACTCCCGACCGCCACGGTCAATCCGTCGGGACTGAAGTCGATCGCCGTGACACGATCAACGATCACTTGCGGGTCTGTGACGGCGCCGATTTGGCGACGCAGCTCCCACCGGAACCGTGTTTCCTGACATTGGATCGTGGCATCGGAAAGCCGGATCAACCGTTCGGGCAGCAGCACCACCTGAGGCGTCAGGGACGGCGCGACCAGCGAAACCTGGGCGGTGGCGGCAGACTCAAGATGGTCGACCGGGCGACCGTCCGACAGACGATAGATCGTGGACGTCCCATCGCGGTGCAACGTTGCAAAGCGTTGACCGTCGGGCCGAACGCTGCAGTCGATGACGCTCTTGGCAGGTCCCACGAGTCGCTGCTGTTGTCCGGCCAACTGCTGCTCCAATCGAGTCTGCCGCCGCGTTGCCGCCTGCAGCCGTGATTGATGTTCCGGAATGACGGCGGCGGCCCGATCGCGGGCCTTGGTCGCTGCATCGACGGCGCGCTGTTGATTCTTCAACTCCTGTTCGCTCTTCGCCTTCTCCGCTTCAGCCTTGCTCACCGCCTCGTTGGCCGTCTTCAATTCCTTTTCCGCAGCGTCCTTTGCAGCTTTGGCGGCAGCTTCCGTTTGGGTCAATGCTTCAATTTTGGATTGCAAGTCCTTCACCGACGCCTGAGCCGACTGCAGATCGGACTTGGCCTTTGCCAACGCGGCGGCGGATTGCTCCAATTCTTTTTCAGCGGCTTGCCGGGGGGACGGATCTTGGTCATTCGGTTCTTCGTTTTTCGGTTTGTCCTTCTCCGTCGGTTCGTCGCCGCTGGCCGATCCGGAATCCGCATTCGAGTCTGCAGACTTCGAGTCGGCAGGCGTCGAGTCTGCAGGCTTCGAGGGTTCCGCGGCGTCTTCATCACCGACATCGCTGGGACCCTTGCTATCCGGCATTGAACCCTGGTCCGGCTCACCTGCCTCAGAAGCCGCTGGCAGGGCTGCCAGTTTCGCTTCGGCGGCGCGTACGTTCTGTTCCAGATTCGGGACCACCGCAGAGAGCGAATTCACTTTGGCCGTTGCCATCTGCATGGATGCCTTCGTGGAGACGATCGCTTGCGCGGCGTCGGCAGCCTGTTTGCCGGCTTTCTCTGAATTGCTTTTGGCCTGCTGGACGGCTTTCACCGCATCGACCAGCTTGGATTCCTTGTCGGCATGCGTCTTGGCCAGTTCGTCACGTTTCTTGACGACGGCGGCCAATGCTTCCTCTTCTTTCTTCAGCAGTCCGTCCAACTCGCCGGTCCGGGCGTTCAGCGCGGCCACGATGGTCTTTTGCCGCGCCACATCATGTTCGGTTCGATCAATCGCAAGTTGTTCGCCGCGAGTTCCCTGGCAGGTCTGCACGATGTTCCCGGAAGCGATGTCGCACACCCGAGCGATCCCGTCAGAACCACCCAGGATCATTTTTGACTCATTGTCGAACACCGTGATAGTTCCGACGGGAGCGGGAACATCGATGGTGCGAATGATCTGATTGTTTTCGGCATCGATGATCTTCATGCCGCCCGACTCGCTGGCGATGACGACGGCGGCTTTGGGACTGGACAGAACGGCGATCGCTGCCGCATCGTTGACTTGTCCCAACGAATCGTGGACCACTTCCAATCCGGCGTCTGATTCTGTCGCAGCCTGGTTCACCTTCATCAATCGCACGCTTCCCTGTTGATCCGACACGGCCACATGCGCACCGTCGCGGCCAACCGCCACCTGGTCGATCGAAAGTGCCAGATCGTTGATGCTGATTGTCGCGCCGGTCGTGGCGTCGTAGACGGCGATCGTTCCGCCGGTCGTGCCCGCGATCAGACGCGGTGCGGTTTCGACCCATGCGAGTCCAGCCAACGGCTCCCCGAGCGAACGGATGGTGACCTGGGGTTGATTCTCGCTGAGATTCCAGATTTCCAGATCGCCAATGGCGTTGACGATGGCGACCCGATCGCGCGACGCGTTGAAAGCCACCCGCCGAGCCGTCCGACCTTGCAACGGATTCGCGTCGTCGTCCGCCACTCGCGTGCGTTCCCACAAACGTACCGAACGAAATCCGCCGGTCGCGATCTGACGAGAATCCGGCGAGAACGCGACGGACTGCACCAGGTCCACGTCGGCCACCGGACCGACATTCAGCGAGGCGTCGACCAGACGCGCCTCCTCCGCTTGAGTTTCCAAATCCATCAGGATCACCCGATTTCCCCGGGTGAAGGCCACCAGATCGCCCGCCGGTGAGAAATCGATGGCGTACGTGGGCCGCACCGATTCGGGAACCGGTTGCCATTGAATGGACTCGGCGGCTGCATCACTTCCCGATGCGCCTTGCTGGATCCAAAGACGCAGCAACCCCAACTCTTCCGGCGTCAGCGCGGAAGCCCCCACCGAATTATCCTCCGGCGGCATCAAGGGTTCTTCCTCACCGGTCACTCGGGACATCAGCAAGCTTGATGCGGCGTCACCGGCCACCACCGCCTGTCCGCTATCGCCACCGTCCTTCAGCGTCGTGATGGACTCCAGCATCAGGCCCCCTTCGGCCTCGCCCTTGTGATGACAGGCCACACAATTCCGTTTCAGGATCGGCAGGATCTCACTGCCGAAATCAACCGGATCGGTTCGCTCCAGTTCGGCGACTTTCAGTGGCAGGTCGGCTCGGGCGTCCGCCGAATCGAGGATGCCGTGAAGTAAAACCATTGCGATCGTCGCAGCAAGCCAACCGCGAGACCACCACGGACCGGGATGCGCGAGGCAACACTTCGAGAGGCAACGGACCAGGCCGTGCTGGGGATGAACGGGGCGCATGGTGGGACCGGTGGGCAGGCGGGAGATCAGGCGGGAGGGGCCTACCAATTTACTACAAGTGTTGCGCGGATGAGCAAGACATCGGGAAAGTTCCCACCCGGCCACGTCTCGGACGCTGTGACAGACGGATGTCCGAGTCGATCGATGGAATCACCTGCTGAGACGGACGATCCGCCATCACGCACAACCGTCGGAGAATTTGACAGTGATTCTCCCGGTCAGTAGTCTCATAGCAGTCCAGATGGACTCTCCCGCCCCCGGGTCCAGCCGGGAACCCATCCCACCTTGTGACGCACGCCGATGCGAGACGACCTGTCCTGTCGGGGGCCCCTGCTCCGCGCGGCGTTACGCCGCGTCGTCGGTCTTCTGCCAATGACGATCCGGCTCCTAAAGATCCGGCTCTCAACGATTGCCCGATCGCGCGGGCTCGGCCTGATGATCGGACTTTTGGTGACGGCGCCTGGTTTGGCCGGCGACGTCACCGGTCAGCCCGAGTTTCAAGGTCAGCCCGAGCGTCCCAGCCCGGTCGGTCCGTCTGAGCAGATCGACGGTGACACGCCGCATTTCACCAACGACATCGTTCCGATCCTGACGAAGGCCGGATGCAACACCGGTGTCTGCCACGCCAAGGCCGGTGGTGGTCAAAACGGGTTTCAACTCTCCCTGCTAGGGTTCGAGCCGGACGAAGACTACGACCATCTGGTGAGGGAGGGACGTGGCCGGCGGCTGTCTCCGGCCGCGCCGGACCAAAGCTTGTTGCTGTTAAAGGCGACCGGGCGGCGGCCGCACGGAGGTGGCGTGCGTATCGAGCCGGACTCCATTCACTACCGGCAGCTGCATGACTGGATCGCCGCCGGAGCCCCACGCGGTGCTGCCGACGCTCCGCGGCTGATGTCGCTGGAAGTCCAGCCGCCGGACGAAGTGCTTGCCAAGGGCGCCAGCCGACAGATCCGCGCGATCGCACACTACTCAAACGATTCCGAGCGAGACGTCACATCGTTGGCGCTTTATGAATCCAACCAGCCGGCCATGCTGGAAACGTCGGACTCGGGACGGATCGACGCGTCCGACATTCCCGGTAAAGCGGCGATCATGGTTCGTTACCAGGGTCACGTGGCCGTCTACAACGCCGCCATCCCTGCCGGTGCCACGGTGGCTCCGCTTGCCGATCCCGAAAACGTTGTCGATCGATTCCTATTTGCGAACCTCGGCAAGCTGGGCATTCCCGCTGCATCGGTTTGCAATGACGCGACCTTTCTGCGTCGAGCCACCTTGGACATCGCCGGTCGACTGCCGACGGTGGCTGAAGCCGAATCGTTTTTAAGTAGTGACGATCCCGAGCGGCGTCGCAAACGGATCGATGCGTTGTTGGATAGCCCGGACTACGCGGACTTCTTTGCCAACAAGTGGACAGCGTTGCTAAAGAATCGCCGGGATGATCGCAGCGACATCACGTCCAATTTCGCTTTCCACGCTTGGGTCCGTGACAGCTTGCTGGCCAACCAGCCGTACGACCAGATTGTCCGCCAACTGCTCGCCGCGACGGGGACTGTCATCGGCAACCCGCCAGTCGCTTGGTACAAGCGGGTGAAGGATCCCAAGCAGCAGATCGAAGACGTTGCCCAGCTGTTTCTTGGCGTCCGCATGCAATGCGCCCAATGTCACCACCATCCGTTCGAGCGTTGGAGCCAGGACGACTACTACTCGCTGGCCGCATTCTTTAGCCAAGTCGGACGCAAGCCGACCGCGGTGCGGGGCGAAGACCTGATCTTTCATGAGCGAGGAATCGCCCAAACCCAAAATGTCAAATCGGGACAATGGCTGCGGCCGGCGGCGTTGGGCACGGATGTCGGTGAGATCCCGGCCGGAGAGGACCCGCGGCTGCGACTTGCCGATTGGATGAGCTCTGCCGACAACCCGTTCTTTGCCAAGGCCCTGGTGAACCGCTATTGGAAACACTTTTTCAGCATCGGACTGATCGAGCCGGAGGACGACATCCGCGACACGAACCCGCCCACCAATCCTGAACTTCTGCAGGCCCTGGAGCAGGAGTTCATCGCGAGCGGTTTCGATTTGAAACAGTTGATCCGCGTGATCACCACGTCCCGGTCGTATCAATTGAGTTCGCACACGAACGAACTGAACCGGTCCGACCGCCAGAATTACTCCCACCACTATCCGACGCGATTGCAGGCAGAGGTGTTGCTGGACGCGATCGATCAGTTGACCGGCGCCCGCACGGATTTCGCCAACCTTCCGATCGGAACGAGGGCCGTCGCGTTGCCCGACAACAGCTACAACCGGTCGTCGCCGTTCTTAAAAGTATTCGGTCGACCAGACAGCAGCAGCGTCTGCGAATGCGAACGCGTCCAGTCGGCCAGCCTGGCGCAAAGCCTGCATTTGCTGAGCGCTTCGGACATCCAAAACAAACTTGCCTTTCCCGGCGGTCGCGCCGAACGGCTCTCGCAGTCCGATGGGGTTTCACCGGAGAACGCGGTCGCCGAATTGTACCTGGCCGCTTTCGGTCGCTATCCCAGCCCGAGCGAGAACGACTTGGCCGTCCATTACCTGCTCGAACCGCGAAACGATTCCGACGGCAAGCCGCTGGGCACACGCGAAGCCCGCAAGCAGAATCTGCAAGACCTGATCTGGGCATTGATCAACACCAAAGAATTCATGTTCAACCATTAGCTGCACCGCACCACATTCAATCAATCACACCGTCGTAGCTACGCTCGCCAGAGCGTGGCTTTCCGCCGCGATCGCCACGGCGGCTACGGGATTGAGCGAGTTTTCAAACAAGGCCGTGATTTGCAGTGCAAAACGCGGCAAGGCGTTGGCCGCCGGTTGAGGCGAGTAGACCCGCGGCTTGCGCCATGCGGCCCACCCGAAGGAGCGCCGTCCAGCGAGAGACTCTCCGATCTCCAAATGAAATCGGCGGGCTTGGCGAGACTATTTGATGACCCTTTTTCCAGGCGGATTGATGAACGAACCGATGACAAATTCACTCGGCCGGCTGGCACGCCTCCGGGCGATGGTGTGGCTGGTGATGCCATGTCTGGCATGCTTGTCAATCAATTCGGTTCCGGCGAGGGCGCAATCGGTGGGTCTGCCCGCGCCGCGTTTGTTGGCGACCTTTCCCATGGGCGGTCAGGCCGGATCGGAGGTCGAAATCACAATTCGTGGCGAATCGATCGACCCGGCAAGTGAGTTGGTCTTCTCCAACGACGGCATCCGGGCCGTCGCCAAGCGGGACGAGAAAGGAAACGCGGTTCCCAATACCTTCCTGGTCTCGATCGCCGAGGACTGCCCCACGGGGATTCACGAGGCTCGCGTGCTGACTTCGCTGGGGCTTTCCACACCACGCGTGTTCACGGTTGGCCACCTGAGAGAAACGACTCAGACCGAATCCTCGACGTCACCCGAATCGCCGCATCCCCTTGCGATTGATTCGGTATGCAACGCGGTGATGCCCGTCCGTGCCATCAATCACTATCGCTTCACAGCTTCCGAGGGCCAACGGATCTTCATTGAGTGTGCCGCGCGGCGAATCGATTCCAAGCTGCGACCGGTCGTGATCCTTTCGGACACGCTGGGGCGCGACCTGTTGGTGGAGCGGACCGGCGACCCCTTGGATTTCACCGCCCCCGCCGATGGCGACTACTTGATCAAGGTTCATGAACTGACGTTTCAAGGCGGTGCGGACTTTTTTTATCGGCTCGCTCTGAGCGAACTGTCGGACGAAGCGAAGCCCGTGCCGGATGCGGGGACCGTCGCCGTCAGTGCCGCTTCCTGGCCGCCGGAATCGTTCACCCCCGGCGACTCGTCGCCGGAAACGGAACCCAATGATCAAGCGACGGAGGCGCAAACGATCACCCCACCCTGTCAGTTGGCCGGCACGTTCTTCCCTGCCGCGGACGTGGACGTGTTTGAATTCACGGCAAAGAAGGGACAAACGTGGTGGATCGAAGTTGGTTCGCAGCGCCTTGGCTTGCCGACCGATCCCTCCGTCCTGGTGCAACGCGTCGTGCCGCCGCTTCCTGAATCCAAACAACAGCCGACCCTTGTTGATGTGGCGTTGCTGAGCGACATCCCCAGTCCGGTCAAGGTGTCTGGCAACAACTACGCCTACGACGGGCCGCCCTACAACGTCGGATCGTCCGATGTGCTTGGAAAGCTGGAGATCCCCGAAGACGGACTGTACCGGCTTGAGCTTTCGGATCTGTTTGGCGGGACGCGTCAAGATCCACGAAACCGGTACCACTTGGTGATTCGGCAAGCGTCGCCCGATTTTGTCCTGGTCGCGTGGGCGATGCACATGGAACTGAGGAACGGTGACCGCAACGCGCTTTCCAAACCGATCGCGTTGCGACCGGGCGCGACCATGCCGCTGGAAGTCGTCGCGATTCGGCGCGACGGGTTTGACGGGGCAATTGAACTGTCGATGGACCTGTTGCCGCCGGGGGTGACGGCGGACGGTTTGACGATTCCCGCCGGCCAGTCGCGGGGCGTGATGCTGGTCACCGCCGATGCGGAAGCACCGCCGGGCTGGAGCCGAGCTCGATTGGTGGGACGATCCGAGATCGATGGCAAACCGGTGACCCGAACCTGCCGCCTTGCGTCCATGGCTTGGCCGGTGAAAGACGCCTGGGCGGAAATCCCGCATCCCAGATTATTGGCGGACGTCCCGGTCTCCGTCGGAAGTGCCGAGATCGCCCCGCTGACCGTCCAGCCCCGTTCGCCGGAAACGATTCAGGTTCAGGAAGGCCAGTCGCTGACCCTGCCAGTCGATTTGATCCGTCGGAGCGAGTTTTCGGGGACGAAAATTCGCCTGGAAGTCATGGGGCACGGTTTTGAGAAACATCCAAAAATCGATTTGGATTTGAATCAAGACAGCGCCGATGTCGTGCTGGACCTGGCCAAACTGAAGGTTGCCCCCGGCCAGTACAAAATCGCCCTCTGCGGTAGCGTCGTCGCGAAGTACTCGCCGCAAGCGATCGCCCTGTCGGACCTTGTTGACGCGCCGACCAAACCCGTTCCCACCAAAGACATTGTTGACATTGTCGTTTCACGCCCGTTCACCATCGAAGTCCAGCCCGCGAAGAAACCATGAGCCGATCCATCAGGCAACGCCGCGCGGAGGACGCTGCGGCGCCTTCCTCCACACACTGCCCCGGTCCCTCGGGCGATCCCCTGCAACGCGGAACTCGCCGCAGCTTCATGCGGATGGGCATCGCCGGGTTCGCCAGTTTGAGCCTTCCCGGGATGCTGCGTTTGCGTGCGGCGAGCCCGACGGCACAGCAGGCGAAAACAGCGGTCATCATGGTCTGGCAACCCGGCGGGTGTTCCCACATCGACACCTACGATCCCAAGCCGCTGGCCGGGACCGAGTATCGCGGTCCCTTCGGCCGCATCGCGACCAAGGTGCCTGGAATGCAATTCACCGAGTTGCTTCCCAGACAAGCCGCCATCGCGGACAAGTTCACCGTGCTCCGCAGCATGCATCAAACTGCGGGTGGACATCCCGCCGGTTCGATGCAGCTGCTGTCGGGCGATTCCGATACCCGCGACAAGCCCAAACCCCGTTTGCCGGATTGGATGTCCGTGGCCAATTACCTGCGCTCGAATGATCCCGCGGGGAACGACCCCGAGCGACGCAATCCGTTGCCTCGCTACGTCGGTATCAATCCGCCCACGCAGTACAACGGCCCCGCCTATCTGGGCGACGCCTATTCGCCCTTCGCCGTCACCGGTGATCCGAACTCGCCCGACTTCGTCGTTCCCAATATCGGGCTGACCGATTCGCATCAGGTCCGGCGACTGAATCGGCGCGTCGACCTGCGGCAAAAGCTGGACGACTTGTCGCGGGCATTCGACGAGTACGGCCAGGCCGGAACGCTGGACGAATTTGAATCCCAGGCGATGGCGCTGCTGACCAATCCCGAAACCAAACAGGCGTTCGACCTGAGCCAAGAAGACGACGCCACGCGGGACCGCTATGGCCGCAACACTTGGGGACAACAATTGCTGCTGGCCCGCCGGCTTGTCGAAGCGGGCGTGGAGGTGTTGACAAGCAGCTTGCGGGGTCCGCTGTGCGGCCGGGTCCAGAACTGGGACGATCACGCGGTCAATCATCACGTCTTTGATGCCCTCAGATTCCGCGCCGCGGCCTACGACCAAGCGGTCACCGCCCTGATCGAAGACATTCACGAGCGCGGTCTGCAGGACCGCGTCCTGGTGGTGGTGACGGGGGAGTTCGGTCGGACCCCCAAGATCAGCCATCAGCCCAGCACCGGCGCCGGAAACGCCAGTGCGCCCGCCGGCACCCAGCAACCCGGACGTGATCACTGGCCGCGCGCGTTTTCTAATCTGTGGGCCGGAGGCGGAATCCAGCCGGGACAATGCATCGGCGCGACGGATCGACGCGGCGAAGACGTGATCGAACGGCACTGCGGTCCCGGCGACTTCCTGGCCACCCTTTACCATCACCTGGGAATCGACGCTTCCAACGTCTTCCTGGAAGATTTCAACGGTCGACCGACGCCGATCGTTGATCACGGAAGACCGATCAAGGAGTTGATGCGTTCGACGTAAAACCTCCGCAGCTTTGGAAGGTTCCTTACGAATTGCCGGCCAGATTCGCCAAGGCGGCGCGCCAAGTGCAGGTAAAAAACTTCGTGGAACGAGCTTTTCTGGCACGGTCTCCACGCTGGAACGATTCACAACTCCGCTTTGACCGAACTGAACGATGAGTACAAAACAGACGATGAGCACGAAAGAACTGACGGCCGTGGATGTGATGTCTTCGGCCGTGCGGACGGTCCCGTCCGACATGACGCTACCGGATTTGGAGAAGGAGCTGATCCGGGAAAAAGTCAGCGGGTTTCCGGTTGTCGATCAAGGAAAGCTTGTCGGCGTCGTGTCTCGGGCAGACGTCGTTCGTCAGATTTGCGCCGAACGAAGTGTGGCCGAGTACGTGTCCGATTTTCACTTCGACGAAACCGGCTTCTTTGAAGACAAGATGGAATCATTCAAGGACATCGCGGATCGTGTCGGTGAGCGAATCGAAAGTTTGAAAGTGGGGGACGTGATGATCAAAGACCCGCTGACGGTGCCAACCGGGATGCCGGTCGAACGGGTAGCCAAACAGTTCATGGAGCACCGTGTGCACCGTTTCCCAGTCACCGACCATGGCGATCTGGTCGGCATCGTCACGACTTCGGACTTGGTCCGTCTGATTGCCGACCGGCGATTGGTGACATCCTGAAATCCGCAGCCGGCCGGCCTTCGTCGATTCGTTGCGTCGCAAACGAAACGTCAGCGGAATGGCTGCCGGAACTCTCTCGCGTCCAAGTGGCCTTCGGCAAGCAACCCCGCCGGGAAAGTCATCGCGACGCCTGGGCGAATCAGTGCTTCCCAATCAGGTCAGGCACCGTCGCGTTCGGATCGACGTCTGCCATCGTCGCACCCGGCAGCCTGGCAACGTCCTCACCGCCGGCTCCCAATTGAAGATAGAAGCCAATGCTCTCGACGATCGAGTGCGGCAGCGGGGTGCGGCGATCACAGATTTCCGACAGCGTCAATTCGCCGTCTGCGTTTCCGTCCAGATCATCGAACACCGTCGACAACGCGTCGCGATTGGCGAACGAATCCGCCGTTTCCTCAACGGACTTCGCATCGTCGCTCTTGCTCAACAAGTTGGCCACGGCATCTTCCGCGCTGCGTCGGATCGCGGCGAAAGCCGCCGCCCGATTCTCGTCGGCTCCCGGCGTCGAAAGGACCAACATGTCATCGTCACTCGGCGCCCGCCCGGCATCACAACGGAGCAGCAACGAATCACTGGCCGTCAGCCCCGGAGCAACCGGAACACACCCGATCCAAAAATCACGCTTTTCCGCGGAGTACTCCCACTCATAACCGAAACCGACCAGCGTGCCTTCCCGGGAAAGGCTCAGCCCGTGGGCGGCAGCCTGGACCGACCAGAATCCGTCCTCCGGCGAGATGCGACCGGGAAACGACCCCGTCTCTCGGTGGTAATTGAAGACGGCAATTCCGATCTGCTTCAAATTGTTGGTGCAACTGGATCGATTGGCGGCCTCCCGAACTTTTTGGACCGCCGGCAGCAGCAATCCGATCAGAATCGCGATGATGGCGATCACCACCAGCAACTCAATCAGGGTGAAGCCGCCTCGAACGTGGTGCCCTTGAAGAATTGCTCGACGAGATTCGGAAGGCAATATGGCCTGACGTGACATGGGATCGTTCCTGGGTTGAATGTGAAGTAGCCCCGTGAAATGGCTGATACTTCACGCCCGAAATCGATCCTTCCGTCCCGCCAAAAAAAATGCCAATGCGGCCTCTTCGCCGGAAAATTGCCGAAGCAACGTCTGCGGCCCGTCTCGGATCGCCCGCATCCCAGGTCACTCCTCAACCGCCGTCCAGCTTCTGCAAATCGGCTCGGCTGTCTTCATACGTTTCACAAAAAGCCAGTGCCCTCGGGTCGGGTTCCCGTCCCCAGATCCGGCAAGCCTGTTCGTAAAGCCCCGGCCACCAATTGCGGTGTTCGGTCAATCCTTGTTCGCGGTACTCGCGCCAATGACTGAGCACCTTCGTCCAGCAGCGGTCGCCGTACTGAAGTGACTCATTGAGCGAAGCAAATCGGGGAACGTACCAATGCCGGCCGATCTGGGCGTGCAAGACTTCATCGGCCCAATCAAAGTCCTGAAAAAGTGCCGAAAGCGGATCACCACTCTCCTTAGCGACCTCCCACTCGTATCGTTTTCCCGTCCGTGGCATCAATCCCTGCTCGATAAAGAACAACACGCCGTGCCGCTCCCTGGCATCCAGCTGCAAGTTCAGGTTTCGTGACCATGTAAAATTGATCGGGATCTGACGCCAATCGATTCCCTGCGACACAAACCCGACCTCGCCCATCATGGCGTGCCGCGCTTCGTCCCAAAGCTGTCGCGACATCTCCTGGTGAAACTCCCAAGGCTCCTCGTTCTTTAACTCCACCAGAATGCTCGCCATCATTTCCGGAACATCCAACTCGCGAAGCCGCTTGTAATACATCATCAGCGTCTTATCACGCGCTGAAAAATTCGGGTCGTACAGAAAAGCCTCCGGGTTGACGCCGGCGTTGTACGGATCGATGAACCGTTCATCCCGTCGCGGTTCCTTTTCGAACGTGACCGGCTGTTCCGCTCGATACGGTTCGGGAATCTCGCCGTCGGGTGCCGCGGTCCCATCGATGCTGCCGGCGGCCGCAAGGCACTTCGTCAAAAACTCTTGCCACGGTTCCAGGTTCGGCTGTTGCCGCGCGTCGATCAGGCACCGGATCGCTTGCCGTCCAAATTCCAAGACGTCGGTCAATTCGAATTGCATCAACCGAGCAATCCGCACCGTCGGCGCGTCGGCCAGCGGATGTGCGTCTCGCTGCAACCGCTCGCAAGCGGCCAGCAACTCAGGCAAGACAACCTGATAGACTCCGACCAACAGCTCGTCGCCCGTGGCCCCATCGATCTGGTCATGCATCCGTTCCAGCGCCGCGTGCGGAACGTCCTCCAAACCCAATGGCGGTTCGCGCATTTCTCCGACGCGACGTCGCAGCAGCGTCACCTGTTCGGACAGCACGTAGGCATGGTGGCTGAACGCCATTTTCAATTCATAGATGGGCTCGCCGGTGATCCGCGCGGTCAACGATTCATGCAACCGCTTGAAGCTGTAGTGCAACCGCTTCAACCGGGCGACACTCTCCTCCAAACTCCAATCGCTTTCGGCGGCTCGTTGCAGCGAGCACAGCCCGGCGAGCGGCGGAAGGGATTGGTAGGTTTCGTATTGGCTGGGATCAAGCATGGTTTCGATCCGATCAGGCAGAGTCTGCGATGGGGAAGCAATGGGCGAGGCGATGCCGGTTGATGGCGATGGGAACACCGGCCAAATCGTTTGGCCTTGGAGCACAGCCACCGGCAGGCGACGGCAGTTACATTGAAGCAAAACGCATCGGCTGCTCATTGCCAATCGGCGCTGTTCACCCCAACCACCGTCGGCGATCCAATGTACCGCACGTCGCGGCGCCGACGCGTCCGCACGGTGGGCGATCACGGTCCTGCAAAAAAGAAACCCGAAGGAAAACATTGTGAACTTGCATCGCCTTGGGATTTTGATGCCGCGATTGATCGTCGCTTTCGCACTGTTATCCGTCGTCCCACCCTCAACAGCATCCGAGACGCTCCCGGGAACCCGACCGTTGACCACCGGTGACCCGCTGGATGAACAGATGGTTGCGGGAATCGACCGATTCGTGATGCGGCGGATCCGCCAAGAACGTGACCTGCGACCAGGACGTTGGCGATTGGATTTTGACAGTCTGGAGAGCTATCAGCGGAGCTTGGCAACTTATCGCGACAGATTGCGGGAATTGATCGGCGCGGTCGGCAACCGCCCGGACGCGGCCGGTTTGGAATTGATAGCGACGACCATCCAGGATGCGCAGGTCGCCCAGAACACCGCCATGACAATCACCGCGGTTCGCTGGCCGGTCCAAGATGCGATCACCGCCGAGGGATTGTTCTTGCGTCCCACGGATTCTCCGGTGGCCAGGGTCGTCGCCATTCCGGATGCGGACTGGACGCCCGAAATGGTCAGCGGCTTGACCGAATCACCTTCACGGTTTGCCGCGGATCTGGCGTCGCTCGGTTGCGAGGTGCTGGTGCCAACGCTGATCGACCGCGACGTCCGGTTCAGCAAGAACGACGCCATCGGACGAAAGACGAACCTGCCGCATCGTGAGTTCGTTTACCGCACCGGCTTCGAAGTGGGGCGTCACATCATCGGATACGAAGTCAACAAGGTGCTGGCCGCCGTCGATCAGTTGGAATTGCGGAACCGCAATGATCAAAGAAATCTCCCGATCGTCGTGATGGGTGTGGGGGAAGGCGGACTGCTCGCGTTGCACAGCGGCGCGCTGGACACACGGATCGCTGCCACGGTCGTCAGCGGGTACTTCGATCAACGCGAAAGAGTCTGGCAGGAACCGATCTACCGGAATGTCTGGGACCAATTGACGCTCTTTGGTGATGCGGAGATCGCAGGAATGATCGCCCCGCGGCATTTGCTGATCGAATCCGGGAGCGCGTCACCCGAAGTCGACGGACCGCCCCAGACGGAACTGCGAAACATTGCGGCTCCGGGTCAGATTCGTCGTCCCGATCCGGCCTCCGTCGCCGTTGAACTGGAGCGTGCGTCCAAACGCTGGCAACGACTGCGTGACGTCGCGCCCTCGCAAATCGGTGCAATCGAGAGGCAGGTTTCCACGTCCGCCCCGTTGTCGTTGCCGGTGACCAGGGACGTGCTGCGAATGTTGGATGTGCCAATGCACTCCGTCGACGCGGACGCAGGGACGCTGTCCGACTCGCGAACGGGTTTCTCGGCAGCTCACCGGCAACGGCGGCAACTGCGAGAACTGGTCGCGGACACCCAGCGGGTTTTGCGGAGCTGCCACCGGGAACGTGAACGTCGATTCGAAGCGGCCGACCGAGCGTCGGCGGACCGCTGGGACCAGACATCCCAGGTCCTTCGAGAACAAGTTCACCAGGAACTGTTCGGCCAATTGCCCGTGCCGACGATGGATCCCGATCCCCGATCCAGGTTGATCCTCCAGACGGACGATTTCATCGGCTACGAGATCTCGTTGGACGTCTATCCGGATGTGATCGCCGCGGGGATCCTGCTGTTGCCCACGGGGATGAACCCCGGTGAGCGTCGCCCCGTCGTGGTTTGCCAGCACGGCCTGGAGGGCACACCGATGGAGACAATCGACGGACCGGGGTCCAAGGCGTACCGCGCCTACAAGTCATTCAGCGCCCAACTGGCCCGCCGCGGATTCATCGTCTACGCGCCCCAGAACCCGTACCGGGGCGGCGATGCCTTTCGCGTGCTTCAGCGAAAATCGAACCCGATCGGGCTTTCACTCTTCAGCTACATCATCGAACAACACCGGGTCGCGTTGCGGTGGCTGGCGACATTGCCCCACGTGGATTCGCAACGCATCGGTTTCTATGGGCTTTCCTACGGCGGCAAAACAGCGATGCGCGTCCCGATGGTGCTGAGGCCGCAAGCGGGGCAACCGGGCTACTGCCTGTCAATCTGCAGCGGTGATTTCAACGAATGGGTTGCCAAGAACGTTTCGGTCGATGCGCCCTTCAGCTACCTGTGGACCGGGGAGTACGAGATTTACGAGTGGAATATGGGGCACGTCGCCAACTACGCCGAACTGGGCATGCTGATCGCGCCACGCCCCTTCATGGTGGAGCGGGGTCATTCCGATGGCGTGGCGATCGACGAATGGGTGGCTTGGGAATACGCAAAAGTCCGCCGGCACTACGACCAATTGGGAATCGGTGACCGAACCGAAATCGAATTCTTTGACGGCCCGCACACCATCCACGGCCAACGCAGCTTCGACTTTTTGCAACGACACCTGGATTGGAGGCAAGTTCAGGCCCCGTAGCCATCGCGCGTTCACAATCGTGTAGACTGCCCCGGTCGCCTCCGCCCCTTCTTCTGGCCGCCCCACGCCATGCCACGTTCCGTGTCCCGCGTTCTCTTTTCTCTCGCGTTCGGTCTGCTGTTCCAAGCCTGGGGTTCCATAGCAGCGGCCCAATCAACGGCAGCGGCCCAATCGCAATCGGCCCAACCCGAAACCAACTTGCTGGTTTCCCCGGCGACCCCGGCCCGCAACGTCACCGGTCGCTGGGCCACCATGAGTGTCACCGGCGCGAATCGATCCGATACCGACGCCGTCGAAACAGCGGTCGTGATGCTGGGCGACGCAACGAACCAGCAGTTCGCGCGAGAGTTCTGGATTCCCGCGAAGGCCAAACGTCAATCGTGGCTGCCCGTTCGGATCCCCGAGGACATCCCGATGGGGCAAAGCCAATTGACGATGTCGTCGATTCACCTGAAACAGACTGACGGCGGTGAAGCCTTTCAGAACAATGCCGTGGGGATGCCCACCAGCACCCGATCGCTGCTGCTTTCCTGGGAATCTTCGCGCACCGGAGTTCTGTTGGAACCGTCCGACCCCGACCAAGGGACGGACGAGCGAATGGATCAACTGCTGAGAACCATTTACGCCGCGCGCGATTCCCTGGGAGTCTCTAACCAAGATCTGGGGATCGTCAACTTCAGCGGATCCTTCCTGCCACCGGTTCCCAAGCCGTTGGACCCTTTGGATCAATTGGTGATCGCGGGCGATCAGATGCTGTTGGATTCGAGCGCCGTCACGCAGATCCGCTCGTGGGTCCATTCTGGCGGAAGACTCTGGGTCATGATGGACCAGATCGATTTCGATGCGGCCCGCGCCCTGGTCGACGGCCTGGAGACATTCAGCCCGGTGGACCACGTCGAATTGAATTCGTTGGCGTTGCGGCAGTCCAGCCAACTGGCTCCGAGCGACGAGGCGACCGTCGACGAGTGGACATCCGAGAAGCCGGCCAAGCTGCTTCGCTGTCTGGTCGAATCCGGTGAAGTCGCGTACCGCGTTGACGGTTGGCCGGCGGCCGTCTGGCTCCCATTCGGAGAAGGCGAGATTCTGTTGACGACCCTGGAAGCCAACGGTTGGATCCATCCCGACCGCCCCACGACAGCCCTCCAGACACTCGCGACACGTTTCTTCGTCGCACGACTGGAACCGGTACAACCGAGTCTGGAATTGGCAACTTCGTTAAGCGACCAGATCGGATATCAGATCCCGCAGCGATCGGTCATCGCGCTCGTGCTTGGGTTTCATCTGCTGGTTCTCCTGGGTGCCGGGATTGTTTTGATGCAGCGTCATGCGTTGCACCACCTGGCGTGGCTGGTTCCTGCGACCGGAGTGCTGGGCACCGCGGCGCTGCTGTGGATCGGCACCCGGCAAACGTCGGTCGTTCCGGCGACAATCGCCACCGCCCAGGTCACGCAAGTGTTGCCGGGCGGTTCCGAAGGCCGCGTCGCGACGGTCGCCGCCATCTACAGTGGACAAAGCCAGATGCTGGAATTGTCCGCATCGCCGCAAACGACCACACGATTGCCCGACCTGGAAGCGTCCAGCGAAATGCGGCGCTTGGTTTGGGATGACAGCGGACGATCCAATTGGCAATTCGTGTCGCAACCGCCCGGCGTGGTGCGACAGGTGCGTGCCGACTCCACCGCCCTGTTCCCACGCCCCTGGATGCTACGCGGGACCTTCGGCCGCGACGGGTTCGAGTCTCGTTTGATCGGCTTGGAAGGCAAGCAGATGGACGACGGAGTGATCGTTGCCCTCGGACGTCCGACGCTTGCGGTCGACGTTAACAGCGAATCAACCGCCGCCAGCGGCTTTGATGACGTGATGTCGCCCGACCAGTTCATTGACGACACGTTGCTCAGCGATGTTCAGCGCCGGCGGCAACAACACCTCCGCGAACTGATGTCGGATGAACCACCGTTGATCGGTCCCACACCGACGCTGCTCGCCTGGACGGACCCGCTTGGTGGCGGCGTGACCATCGGCGGTGACTTCAACCGCAAAGGTTCGATGCTGGCCGTCGTTCCGGTCGAACTGGAACGCCCGTCGGCCGACACGCCGTTCCGCGTCCCGGCCAGTTTCGTGCGGCTGGAATCCGTCGGCAGCGGAAGCGGCACGACCTCTTTCTTCAATTCGGAAACGGGCAAGTGGCTGGCCGAAATGAATCAGCCCACTCAGACCGTGCTACGGTGCGTGCCGCCCTCGGTCCTGCTGCCCTGCCGACTGTCGCGGGCGGTCATGGAAATCAAGATCAAGGCCCCCTCGCGGCAATTGGAAATCCAAGGCCGTGTCGACGGCGAATTCGTCACGCTGCACCGTGTGAGCAATCCGGCAGGCGTGTTGCGTTTCGAAATCGATCAAACCGATTCGCTGCAACTGGATGCCGACGGCGGACTGGTCATCGCGATCGCGGTGTCGGAAACGGCCGAACAGCGGGAAGCCGCCGAAGAAGAATTATCGGCAGCGGACGAAGCGGACTCGGACGAATCCGATGACGATCGCGACACCGACCCGGCTCCCATCCGCAGCCCGTGGCAAATCGATTACCTCCACGTCAACCTGGAAGGAATAACCCTGTGACCGTGCGAATCGTGACCTCGCGAGTTTTCGCGTCACCGCTAACCGGCTACGTGCCACCGGGCTGTCGCCTCTTAGCGCGAATGTCCGCATCGGACGATCCTGACCACGGGAGGCGACCGTGACCGATCCCGAAGTGGTTGTCCAAACACACGACCTGACCAAACAGTACGGCGAATTCACCGCCCTGGACTCCCTGTCGATGCAAGTCGGTCGAGGACAGATCCTGGGCTTCATCGGCCCCAACGGCGCCGGGAAAACAACGACCATCCGAATTCTGGTTGGGTTGCTCAAGCCGACCAGCGGCAGCGCCAGCATTGCCGGAGCCGACTGTCTGCAGGATGCCCGCAAGATCCGACGATTGGTCGGCTACATGCCCGACGACTTCGGTTCCTACAACAACATGCGCGTCAGCGAGTACCTGGATTTTTTCGGCGCCGCGTACGGCATCGGCCGGCGGCGGCGGACCGAGCGCATCGACGAAGTCCTGGAAATCACGCACGCCTCGCACATGAAGGACCTGTTCGTCGATGCGCTCAGCCGTGGGATGCAACAGAAGGTTGCCATCGCCCGAACCTTGATGCACGACCCCCAGGTGTTGATCCTGGATGAACCGGCCAACGGACTTGATCCGCAAGCGCGCATCGAAATGCGTGGCATGCTGCTGCGGCTCTCTGGCTTGGGTAAGACATTGATCGTGACCAGTCACATCCTGCCCGAACTGGCTCGTGTTTGTGATCTGGTGGCGATGATCACGAAAGGCAAATTGCGTGCATTCGGCACCGTGGACGACATCATGCGAAACGTCCGCCAGCGGCGCACGTTTGAGATCCTGTTGTTGCAGCACGATCAGGTCGATCGCGTCGCGGCCCTGGTGCGAGACTGGTTTCAACAACACGCGGCGCAGGAGACTTCGGGCCAGACGGATGTGACCGGGGCCGAAGCCGAAATGATGGTTCGATTCTCCACCAGCCTGAACGATCAAGCCATTTCACCGCTACTCGGGCACCTGGTCAGCCGAGGCGAGCCGGTCGCACAGTTCCGGGAAGTCACGGCGGACCTGGAAGACGCGTTCCTGTCCGTGGCGGGATCCGATGACACGACGCCCGGAAGTGATTCCCAGGCCGCCGCAGACGCCACCGAAGCCGCCGCCGCGGAACGTCGATCGTCGCACCCGACCGGGCCGACGAAGGAGACACCTTCGCGATGAACCCGGTGATTCGGCGCGAGTTTTTTGGGATCCTCCGCTCTCCCAAGGCCCTGGCAGTGCTGGTGGCGCTGACCGCCGTGTTTTCAGCGGCCGTGCTGATGTACTGGCCCGCCGATGCCTCGGTCGACCTGAGCGGCAAGACGTCCATCCACGTGTTTCGGATCTTCGGGTACGGGCTGTTGGCCGGTGTGGTTTTTCTCGTTCCGGCGTTTCCGGCCACGTCCATCGTGAACGAGCGCAACAGCGGCACCCTGGCGTTGCTGCTGAACTCACCGCTGAGCGCCGCATCGATTTACTTCGGCAAACTCTCCGGCGTGCTGCTCTTCAGCCTGTTGGTGTTGTTGTGCAGTTTGCCGGCTTCGGCGGCATGCTATGCGATGGGCGGAATCGGGCTGTGGGATCAACTCGGGATGCTGTACCTGGTTCTGTTCCTGTTGGTCGTGCAGTATGTCACCATCGGAATGCTGGTGAGCAGTTACGTCCAGTCCAGCGATGCCGGCGTTCGCATCACCTACGCCATCGTACTGGGACTGCTGTTCGCGACGCTGCTGCCCGCCGCGTTCATTCGCGGCACCGGCGGTTGGGGCACGGCGCTCGGTTCGGTCGCCTCGGCGATCCGTTGTCTTTCGCCGCTGCCGGCGGTGATGGAGATCATGCGGCACAGTGACGTCGTGTCGACGGGGCTGAAAGAAAGCTCCAACACCAGCGGCTTTCTGCTCGCATCGATTCTCAGCAGCGTTATCTTCGCCGGGTTGACGCTGTCCCGGCTGAACTACCGGATCTTCGATCGCTCGCGTTCGCAAGGTGTGATGACCGACGAACGCGGGCTGCTGGCGCGGATCGTTCGGCGGTTGGTTTACATCGTCGATCCGCAACGACGAAAACGTGGGATCCCCTGGTACCTGAATCCCGTGATGGTCAAGGAGTTCCGTTGCCGCCGGTTCGGCCGGTCTCAATGGTTGCTGCGGCTGGTCGCGGTGTGCGCGGTGGTTTCTCTGGTCTTGACGTTCCTGGCGGCGACCAGCGTGACGTCCTGGGGCGTCGACCGGATCGGCAGCCTGCTGGTGTTGTTGCAGGTCGTGCTGATCGTCGTGTTGACGCCCAGCCTGGCGTCCGGGCTGATCAGCAGCGAACTGGATAGTGGCGGCTGGGATCTGCTGCGGTTGACCCCGCTTTCATCCGTCCGGATCGTGTTCGGCAAAATCCTGAGCGTGTTTTGGACGCTGGCTCTGGTCTTGCTGGCGACCCTGCCCGGGTACCTGATGATGATCATGATCCAACCTTCGATGTGGCTGCAGGTGAAATTGGTGCTGATCTGCCTGGCCTGGACCGCGGCGTACGCGTTGGCGGTGAGTGCCGCGATCGGCAGCCTGTTTCGGTCGGCCGCCGTCTCCACCACAATCGTTTACATCGTCGTGATCGCCTTGTTCTTGGCGCCGCTGTTGATTTGGCTGGGCCGTGACGCACCGTTCGGCCACGACACGGTGCAGAAGGCGTTGCTGATCACCCCGGTCGGGGCGGCACTGAACGTCATCGAAGCGCCGGGCTTCGAAAACTACACGCTGCTGCCTGCGGCCTGGTGGATCGCCGGAGCGGTCACAGCATTGATGGCACTGGTTTTGGGAATACAAGTATGGCGACTGACACGTCCGGTATGATCGACGCCAAGGGCTTGCTCCGACCGCGGATGCTCGCGTGGTTGGCCGGCTGGCTGTTGCTGGTCGGTCCGGCGGTCGGCCCGGTGGCCGGCCAGTCAATCCTGGATGAATACGAGCTGCCGATGTTCGATCGGCCCGAATTGCCGTTCAGCAAGATCCAGTCGGTGTTTCAGCCGGGGCTGAAGGAATTGTGGCTCCGGGCACTGCAGCGACCCGATGCACAGTTGCAGCGAACGGTGATCGACACCATCGCGATGGCGCACCGCAAGGGCCTGCCGGGACTGGAAGAAACCATCCCGCGGCTGGTCGAACTTGCCAAACAGCCGAACCAGAATCGGGACGTCCAGCGATCGATCGCCCAGACACTGGTCACGCTCGATGCCCGCCAACACGCATCGTTGCTGCAAGGACTTTCGGTCCGGCACGGCCTGTCGTTGGCGGAGATCGTCGAACCGGCGTTGGCGTCGTGGGAGTTTGGCGAGATGGAAACGGTTTGGGTACAGCGGCTGCAGGACCGTGACGTTTCCGATCAGATGCTGCGGCTTGCCGTTTCGGGTTTGGGTGCGTTGAAAAGCGAACGCGGCACCGAAGCTCTGAAACAGGTGATCCGCTCGCGACATTCATCGAATTCGTTACGGGTGGCTGCCGCCAGGTCGCTGGGACAGATTCACGACACCTCACTGACCGAGCTGGCTGAAACGTTGACCTCCACGCCCTCGACGCCTCCCGAATTGAATTCGTTGATGGCGATCGAGCTGTTGTCGAATCACGAGGACGCCCAGGCGATCGATTTGTTGTCCGGCATGATCGATGCTGACAGCACCGCCATTCAGTCGCGAGCCTTGGAACGACTGTACGCGATTGATCCTGAACTGGTGAACCAGCGTGCCGTCCAACTAATCGCCAGCGACGATGTGAATGTCCGCCGCTTGGCCGCGCGAGCCATGCTGGCGTCCGAAACCGTGGCCAGGGTTCGCCCGCTGGCAAGGCTGCTGGACGACGTCAATCCGAGTTTGCGACGTGAGGTCGCGTCGGGACTGATTGACTTGGCGAAACAGGAAGACCTGCGCGGTGAGATTCTGGACGCGACGATGGAAGTGTTGAACGACGATCGCTGGCGAGGTTGCGAGCAGGCATGCGTCGTGCTGACCCATTTGGACCACAAGCCCGGCGGGCCTCGAATGGTCCAGCTGCTGGCACACCCACGCGGTGAAGTGCAGGTCGCGTCCGCGTGGGGCCTGACGCGGTTGCGGGTTGAGGCGTTGCTGCCCGACATGCTGGATCACGCCAAGTCCGTGTACGCCGGATTCCAGTCCGGCGAAATCACGTCCTCGCAACCCGGTGCCACCTATCACTTGGCGCATCTCTTCAATGCATTCGGCGACCAACAGTTTGAGCCGTCGGAAGACCTGTTGAAGAAGTTCATCCCCAAGCAGTTCGACCTGGGCATCATGCCGAGGGCGGCGGCGGCCTGGGCGCTGGGAATGATCCATGAAGGCGATCCCGATCAACCATTGGTCGACCTGTTTGTCGAGCGTCTGAGCGACGTGCAAGGCGATTTCCCGGAAATCGAAGCTGTCCGCTCCATGAGTGCCGTCAGCTTGGGTCGGATGGAGGCCAAGTCCGCCCTTCCGGTGCTGCGCCAATTCGCCGGCACCAACATCGCCTGTCGGTGGGCGATTGAACAACTCACGGGCGAAGAACCGCCGCCGATCCAAGACGTCATCCAAAACGTCGGCGGCTGGATCCTGGCTCCGCTGGAGGATAGGCCCGGCTCCTAGCGAATCCCCGCAGGTTCGCATCACGGCCGGCGGCAATCAAACGGCCGGGCCGATGGACCTAGCGTACGGTTTCTGCTTGAAAACCCGGCCCGTTGGGCCCGTTGGGCCCGTTGGGCCGGGCTGGACAAACGACGGGGCGTTGCCCCGTCCGGGGACTGTGCACCTCAACGACCCGCGCCGAATTCGCCGTCCCGTCCGGGGACAGAGCACCTCAACGACCCGCGCCGAATTCGCCAGGCCGAAGGCCCAGCCATATGCCTAGCCCAGCCCGGAACGGGCTGGGAATTCCAAACCAAACAATCCCCGAGGGCCAACGGCCGGGCCGTTTGTCCGCCCGCGGGGTGACCCCCAGTGTGGCCGCCGATGGCGGCGAACGGACAACACACCGCCAGGGGGCAATGCTACTATAGGCAAACCACCCGGGATCGATGCAGTCATCCTGGTTCCTCCCTGCAGCTGATTCCCGGGGCTTTTCCGATGTAGCGACGTCCGCAGTGCGGACGCGGATCCTTCCCCGTCACGATCGACCGTCAGCGAGAAAGTCCGATGCAAACGAATTCCCCAACGCGCCCAGCCCACCGTCCCTACCCTGCACGTCTGACCCGCAAACGCGCACGTCCCAAACGCCGGCGCCGTTCCGCTTCCCTGCGGCTTGAGACGCTTGAAGACCGAAAACTTTTGGCGGCCTACACCGTCACCAATCTGGATGACAGCGGTGACGGATCGCTTCGCCAAGCGATCATCCAGGCCAATGAGAACCCCGGCGCCGACACGATCGACTTTGCCGCCAGCGCCCGCGGCACCATCGAACTGGCCAGCCAACTGGTGATCACCGATGACGTCACGATTACCGGACCCGGGACAGACGGGTTGGTCCTGAGCGGCAACGGCCAAACGAGAGTCCTGGCGGTGCTTCCGGCCGACGTGGCAATGGCCCCCTCGATGACGCCATCGCTGGAAGAAGTCGCATCAGCACCTTCGGTCACCTTGGAAAAGCTTTCGATCACTGGCGGTCGGGCGGTCGATGCGCCCGGCTTTGACGCTGCCGATCCGACCAACCCCGGCTTCGCCTTTGGTGGCGGCCTGTACAACCTGGGCGGCTCGGTTCAACTCGATCGAGTGCACCTGTATGAAAACAGTGCCCAGGGCGTGGTCACCGCTGGCGGTGCCGTCGCGAACGAGTTTGGAGGATCGCTAACGGTGTCGCGAAGCGAGTTTTCCGGCAACACCTCCTCTGGCTTTTTGATCGCGGTCGGCGGCGCGATCACGTCGGACCTGGGACCGACGCGTGACGGGGTGACCACGGACCAACCGACGGTTTCGATCGAACGGAGTTCGTTCGTCGCCAATCAAGCGGCCGCCACAGCGGGATACATTGACGGTGTGGGCTTCAGCGGTCTGGGCGGCGGCGGCGCGGTGCTGAATGTCACCGGCACGATGACGATCTCGCGAAGCGATTTCGAAGGCAACGTGGCCACCGGGGGCATGGGCATCGAACAAGCCGGATCCACTTCCGGCGGCCCCGCGTTCGGTGGCGCTGTCTTGAGCGGCAACGCATCCCCGTTCGGATTTGCTCCGTCGACCCTACAGATCAGCCGCAGCACGTTCACCGACAACGCGGCGATCGGCGGGACGGGTTCGGTCGCCGGTCTGCAAGGCGGTCATGCCGGTGGTGGCGCGGTTGCCGTCGGCAATGCGGGGACGGCCGAGTTGAGCCGCAACGAATTCGGCGGCAATCAGGCTCTCGGTGGGGACGGCGGGATGGATGCCGACGGCGGCATCGGTACCGGCGGCGCCGTGAACGCATCTGGCATGGCAACGCTGATGCTGCAGCGAAACGCGTTCCTCGGAAACTCGGTCGAAGGCGGCGACGGGGCTGGTACCGGTACTTCGGCGTCCGGACGTGGCGGCGCGTTGGGCGTGGAATCACTCGCTTTGGCGGGTTTCCTTCCCGAACCGGCCTCGGCCGAAAGCCACCGGGATCGCTACCTAGAGAACGTCGCTTACGGCGGCATCGGTGGCGGCATTTACAACGAAGGTGAACTCCAAGCCGATCGCATCGTCGTCGCTTCCAATCACGCCATCGCTAAGTCGGATGTGACGATCGATTTCGTTCCCGGATACGAATTCCTGGGGGCGGCCTTGGGCGGCGGCATCTCCAACCTGGGCACCCTCGACCTCGCCTCATCGCGATTAGCCGACAACACCGCGGTCGGCGCGGACGGAGCATCGGGCCCCAACATCCTGATGCTTCCAGCGGGGACGGCGCTGCCGCTTTATCCGGGGATCGCCGTCGGTGCGGGACTCCACAACATCAACCAGGCGACGGTCAGCCACAGTCGCATCAGCGGCAACACGGCGTTGGCGGGCGACAACAACCTGGGCTCGTTTGCCGGCGTCGCCAACGGCGGCGGCGTTTACAACGACGGCAGCCTCAGCATCGGCCACAGCGTGTTGGTCAACAACGTGGCACAGGGTGGCGAGAACAACGTTGCCGACATCAACGCCGGTGGCGGTTACGGCGGAGGAGTCTCCAGCGGATCGGTCACCGCCCTGGTCGGAGTTCGGACCGCCGAACTGTCGGTCCACCACAGCCAGTTCCTGGGCAATCAGGCCCTCGGCGGCGAAGGCAACACCGGTCTGTTTCCCATCCCGCCAGCACACGCCCCCGCTGGCGGAACCGGAGGCGGCGTGCTGGTTTATCAAGGCACCGCGGAGATTTCCAAATCGCTGATCTCGAGGAACCTGGCCGAAGGCGGTGCGGGCGGACTGGGCGCGGGCGGCGGCGTGTTCGTGTTCGGTTTCGTCGGCCCGGTCGGCGCTCAAATCAGCGGATCGGTCATCTCAGGCAACCGCGCCGTTGGCGGCGACGGCGCGGCGGCGATGGGCGGAGGAATTGCCTCGGGCAGTTTGGGGTCGCTGTTCGGAGGCGATGTCACATTGGAGGTCAGTCGCACCCTCGTGCTGAAAAACCTTGCCGAGGGAGACGACGCCTGGGGAGGCGGCCTGTTCAACGATAGCGCTTCCGACCTCCGCCTGGAGCGATCACTCGTGTTCGCCAACCACGCGGTGGGCGAACCGGGAGACGGAATTGGGGGAGGGATCTACAACCTGGGTGACGTCGCATCGGTTCGGTCGAAGATCTTCGCCAACTGGGCTTCAACGGAATCGGACGACTGCTTCGGCTGCTAGCTGAACAGCGCGACTTGGCGTGAGCCGCGTAACGCTAGCCGCGGGTTTGCACGCATCGACCGGCGGCTACCGCCTTACCGCGCATTGCACTGCAAATCAGGGTGTTTTTGATTGACAGTGGCACTGTCCAGGTAGGCTTTGTGTAAAAACCAGCAGCCACGCTCGCCAGAGCGTGGAAGATGCAACATCGCCACCGTCTGCCGACGGTGGCGACAACGGTTTCGTGATCGACGAGGAATGTCGCCTTTCGCTCCGCGAAAGGAGCGGCACTGGTCCCCTCGCACTCCAGGCGACGCCGTTCCTCTGCACCAAGGCAGGACAGAAAACGTCCCAAAACCAAAAGAAAACCCCGCCGGGCATCCGGCGGGGTTTTGATGTTTCGAACCGTGTGGTCGCAGAACAAATCAACGGCGGGACACGCTGCGTCGTCGACGGACGCCGGCCAATCCCAACGCGGCCAATCCCCACACGGCCAGCGAGGTCGGTTCGGGAGCCGGGTTCGGTGCGGGAGTGGGTCCTCCCGGCGGAGTGGTGGAACCACCCCAAATCTCGATGTGTGAAATCTCTTGAAGCTGTCCTTGCTTTCCGAGCAAGCCTTCGTTGTTGAACGTCAACGGTTCGGTCCCGTTCCAGCCGACACCGTAGGGCGACGTGTCACTCAGATCGTAGACGACAAACCCGGTACCGCCACCTTTGACGATCAGGAACACCGGCTCTTCGGTATCAACGATCAAACCAGAATCGTGAGACAGCGTTCCCTGCGTCAGTCCCGAATTCACCAGGTCGGTCAGGTCATAATTCCCTGACAGCGGGCCGATGCCGACGCCACCGTTCGACCCGGGCGTCCACTTCAGCAGCTGGGTCCCCAAGTCAGTAATTTTGTTGTACGGATCGGTGCTTCCGGACAAATAATCCAGAATCCCAGACTCGCCAGGATTCCGAGGCGAAATGGGAGGCGTGCTGGTCGGGATGATGTTGGCAGCGGACAGCATGACGCCCGCCGAAACTTGGCCGGCGAAAACACAGGAAGCTGCCAGCACGACGCCGCACAGAAGCGATTTATTCACAATGCCCACGGTCAAAACCTTCGATTGTTTCCAATTTGCCCGGGGACCCTGAAACGGGAGGTTCATTGGGAATTGATCCCGAGGCAAAACTCACGGAGCAGACTATTCAAGGAATTCAGATTCGATAGCTGCCGGGCACAAAAAACCAAGAAAATTACCCAAATTACCAATCTTCGGGATGCAAAATGTCCTATGGAGAGGCCGACTGCGCACCCCAAGCCACCCACAAATGCTGACAATGACCCACCCGATGGAAACAAGCACACCCTTACACTATCCAACAGGGGGAGCCGCCAGGCCGGCCCCATCCCCTTGCCGGACGTCACAAGGGATAAGCTAGAGCGGCATCCGGCCTTTGTTTCCTGGCCGGGTAAAACGGCTGCCGCGTGGCGCTGGAACAGCGGGCGGAGCAAGTCCTGCGGAGCCCCCGGAGGCTTTTCGCGAGCCTCGCTGCTCCCCAGCCTGCATTCCCTTTCGTGACGCACCCTCTGAGACGCAGCATCACGCACAGGAGCGACCTCAATGAGCAAAACCACTCCGGAAAGTGCTTCGATCGACAGCGACGTTGACGCCTTTCGTCAACGCATGATTGACAACCTTTGGCACACCCACGGCCAGGCCATTCAGACGGCCGACCGGCACGATGCCTACATGACGCTGTGTTACACCGTCCGCGATCACTTGATCGATCGCTGGCGCAAAACGGTCGAAGCCCAGTACAGCTCCAACCCCAAATTCGTCTGCTACCTGTCGGCGGAATACCTTCTCGGAAAGCAACTTCCTCAGAACCTGCTGTACACCGGCACCACCGAAGTGGCCCGCCAGGCGCTCACGCCCTACGGGTTGGACTTGGACGATTTGATGCAGTTCGATGTGGAGCCGGGACTGGGCAACGGAGGACTGGGACGTTTGGCCGCTTGCTTTCTGGACTCGTTGGCCACGTTGGACATGCCCGCCATCGGCTATGGGATCCGCTATGAGTTCGGCATCTTCCGACAAACGTTTCGAGACGGCTGGCAAGTCGAGCAGCCCGATGAATGGCTGCTGCACGGGAACCCTTGGGAGTTTCCTCAACCGGCCGACATGGTGGAGGTCGGGTTTGGAGGCCACGTCCAGCCGTACACGGACAACGAGGGACACGAACGTCGTCGATGGATTTGCAAAGAAAAGGTTCTCGGCGAACCCTGCACCACGTTGGTCCCCGGATACGGGACGCAAACCGTCAACATCTTGCGATTGTGGCGAGCCCGCGCCACCGAGGAATTTGATTTTCGGCTCTTCGACGAAGGCGACTACGCGCGGGCCATGGAGCAGAAGATCTATTCGGAGAACATCAGCAAGGTGCTGTATCCGAATGACGGGACGCCGGAGGGGCGTCAACTGCGTTTGCGGCAACAGTACTTCTTTGTTTCCTGTTCGCTGCGGGACATCATCCGGCTGTACCGGCTGAAAAACGCGTCCTGGGACCAATTCTCGGACAAAGCCGCAATCCAATTGAATGACACCCACCCGGTCGTGGCCATCCCCGAATTGATGCGACTGTTGTTGGATGAACATCTCCTGGAATGGGATCAAGCCTGGGAGATCACGCGCAAGACCTTTGCCTACACCTGCCACACGTTGCTGCCCGAAGCATTGGAGACCTGGCCGTTGGAGCTATTCGGCAGCTTGCTTCCGCGCCACCTGGAAATCATTTACGAAATCAACCATCGATTCTTGAGCCAGGTGCGTCAGCGGTTCCCGGGCGATGAAGGCCGGGTGCGACGCATGTCGATCATCGGCGAAGGACCTCCGCGTCAGATCCGGATGGCCAACCTGGCCAGCGTTGGAAGCCATGCCATCAACGGCGTCGCGGAACTGCAATCCCGCCTGCTTCGCGAGCGGACTTTGCGCGACTTCGCGGACCTGTGGCCGGACAAGTTTCAGAACAAGACCAACGGGGTCACCCCGCGCCGCTTCCTGCGGATGGCCAATCCTCAACTGTCCGAATTGATCGACGCGACCATCGGCGAAGGCTGGCTGCGTGATTTGGAACAGCTCAAAGGAATCGAACCGATGGCGGACTCGGCGGACTTCCGAGCCCAGTGGCGCGTGATCAAACAAGCCAACAAGCACCGGTTGAGCGAGGTGTTGCAAACGACGACCGGCTTCTCTGCCGATCCGGATTCGATCTTCGACGTGATGGTCAAACGTCTGCATGAATACAAACGACAATTGCTGAAAGCCCTGCACATCATCACCTTGTTCCACCGAATCAAATCGAACCTTGGTGCCGATGTCCCTCCGCAGACGTTCATCTTCGGCGCCAAGGCTGCGCCGGGTTATTGGATGGCCAAATTGATCATCAAGTTGATCAACAGCCTGGCAGAGACGATTAACCGTGATCCGGACGTGCGCGACCAGTTGCGCGTCCTGTTCGTGCCCAATTTCAATGTCTCGCTGGCGGAAAGGATTTATCCCGCGGCCGACCTTTCCGAACAGATCTCAATGGCCGGTAAAGAAGCTTCTGGAACAGGCAACATGAAGTTCGCACTCAACGGCGCCGTGACCGTCGGCACGCTGGACGGGGCGAACATCGAAATCCGTGAGCGGGTTGGCGAAGACAACTTCTTCCTGTTCGGACTGACCGCCGACGAAGTCTTGGACCTGAAGGAACGCGGCTACCGACCACGAAATTATGTCGAATCGGATCCGGAACTCAGCCAAGTCATTCATCTGATTGCCGACGGACGATTCTCCGGGGGAGACCGAGAACTGTTCCAACCCATTGTCGACTCGTTGCTGGACCACGATGAGTACCTGGTGCTGGCCGACTACCGTGCCTACGTCGACTGCTGCGAACGAGCCTGCCAGGCTTATTTGGATCCGGATCGATGGACCCGGATGTCGATTCTGAACACCGCCCGCTGTGGCTTCTTCTCCTCGGACCGCGTCATTGGCCAATACTGCGAAGACATCTGGAACCTGAAACCCGTCATCCCGAAGTGATCCCGCTTCGTCTCCGACGGAGGAGCCCCGCGACGACGCGGGGAGGGCACGTCCGGCGCCGTTGATCTCAGCGGGTTCTATCAGCTGACAGCGCCGCTTTGCGTGAGCCGCGGGTTTTCTCGCACCAACCGGCGGCTAGCGCCTTGCCGCTCATTGCACTGCAATTCACGGTGTTTTTGATTGAAAGTGACGCAGCCTTTGACCCTCCCGAAGTCCGACTGTGCCTGACACCGGATTGTCAGGCACTGCAAGCCCGCTGGCCATGCCCACTGTCGAGCAATCAGCGCATTCGATGCCGAAGATTTGGCAACCCGCTAGAATCAAGTGGACTCCGCGATCCAGGCTGCCCTTGCCGCCAACGCCAAAACCCTTCCTTCATGACCTTGCCCAGAATGCTTGATCTTCGCCACAAGCCCTTGCTCGCGACGCTGGTCGGTTGCTGGACCGCGGCCCTGTCACTCAGCTTGTTGCCCGGCCGGATCGTGGCGGCGCCACCGCTGAACGTCGAGCACTCGGTGAACTACGTCGGTTCTCAGAAGTGCGTGGAATGCCATCGCGACCAGTATCAGACCTACCTGGAAACCACGCATAGCCGATCGATGGAAAGTGTGGATCCGGACAAGGAGGTCGCACCCGCTTCTTTCGAACACAAACTGTCGGGCAACCTGTACGAAGTCCTTCGCCGGGACGGCCAGCTGATCCATCGTGAGATCATCCGCGGAATCAACGGGCAACGGCTGGCTGAAACCGACCACCCGATCGTGTACACCATCGGCTCCGGCGACCATGGCAAAAGCTACGTGTACCAATCGGGACCGTTCTTCGGGCAGTCGCCGTTGTCGTGGTATGAGAAGACCGAAACCTGGGCCATGTCACCCGGTTATGACTTGCCCTATCACCCCGGGTTCGGCCGCAAGTTGAATTCCGAATGCTTCTTCTGCCACGTCGGCAATATCGACCGGAAGCAAGGCAACCCAAACGTTTTCTCGGTCCTGGAGGAAACGATCGGCTGCGAACGTTGTCACGGACCCGGCGAAATGCACCTGCAAAAACATCGCGGTGCGACGGTCGCCGCGGGGCCCGACGAGACGATCGCCAACCCCGGACGGCTTCCCCGCGAGCTTTCCGAAGCGATCTGCCAGCAATGCCATCTGCAAGCCGCCGGCAAATCGGTGCGGGCCGGAAAGGACGAATGGGATTACCGTCCCGGATTGCCCCTGACGGATTTTCGCATCGACTACCAATACCGCCTGGGCGATGACACGATGCGTGTCGTTGGCCACGTCGAACAGCTGCATCAAAGCGAATGCTACAAGCAAACCGAAACGCTGACGTGCATCACCTGCCACGATCCGCACCACACACCCAGCCCTGAAGATGCTGCCCAGCACTACCGCTCCATTTGTCTGAACTGCCACCAGGAAGACTCCTGCGGAAAGCCACACGCGGAGCGGATGCAGCAGGCGAATAACGATTGCTCGATCTGCCACATGCCGGCAAAGGACACGGAAGTCCCGCACACTGCATTTCGGCACCACCGAATCGGCATCCATACGGAATCCGCCGACGACTCGGTTGCGATCGCCGGACTGACACCGGTCCTCGATACCTCCGCGCTGACCAACATTGAATCGGCTCGCTGCCAGGCGTTGGCAAAGTTCCAAGTTGCCCAGGCCGAACCGGACAATGCCAGTTTCGCGGACTACGGAATCGAAGCCGCCGGGACGTTGATTCAGATCAAGAACGCGGATGCCTCCGACCCCGATGCGGACACGATCCTGGCGTTGCTTGCTCGCAGCCAGGGCCAACCCAAAATCGCCCAGGACCTTGCCACCGGCGTGGTTGACGAAGAGCTCAAACCGACCCGTGCCAGAATCGAGTCACTGCGACTGCTGGCTCAATTGGCCTACAACCGAGGGGACTTCAACGAGTCGGTGGAGCGTTACCGACAACTCATCAGCCTGCAGCAAGAACCGCACGACTATTTCCAGCTGGGCATCGGCGAGCAAAACAGGGGCAATTCTGAAAAGGCGATCGAGGCATTGCAGACGGCCGTCGATCTGCAACCCACGCTGGTCAACGCGCACCGGGCACTCAGCACCATTTTCCAATCGCTAGGCCGCGACACCGACGCGGCCCGCCACCAGTCGCTAGCGGAGCAACACGCCGCACGCCTGCAACAACTGTGGGAGAGCCGGTAGACCCGGAAAGTCAAACTTTATCCTCCCGCTTGCGGGAGGGTGAAGTGATGCGCTGACTTGAAACTGCTCTTGTAGAAAATCAATGGCACAAAGTCGAACCTCATCGAATTCCAGAGTGATCAACTCGCGTGACCGAAGGCGGCGAAGCACTAAGTCAGAAGGTCTGCTTTGGAGCATTCTTCGATCCAAGCAGCTATGTGTTCTGAAGTTCCGACGTGAACATCCCGTCGGTCCGTTCATTGTCGACTTCGCCTGTGTGTCGAGAATGCTTGTCGTGGAGGTCGATGGCGGATACCACGACCAGACAATCGAAGCCGATCGTGAACGACAAGAGTTGATTGAACAATCCGGATGGCAGATCATCCGCTTTACAGATAGAGAAGTTGAAGACAATGCCGAAGCTGTCGCACGTGCCATCGCAAATCACATGGGGATTCAATACGAATTTAACCCAAGATCTCGAAGGGGTTCGGGGAACAAAAGTGGTTGCTCCAATCCGCGTCAAAAGTGATGGATCGACACCAGTGCAAACGACCCAGAACAAACTTCACCCTCCCGCTTGCGGGAGGGTCGGAGCCGAGGCACGAGGCTCCGTGGAGGGCAGAATCGGAAGCGATGTTGAAACTCATGAGTTGGCGACAACCCTCCCCGCGTCGTCGCAAGCTCCTCCGCGACCCTCCCGCAAGCGGGAGGGTGAAGTGACGGGATAACAAGACCGGAGCCCGCTACCGCTGGAAAACTTCTTCCTGTTGCTCAACCAACAGGACCTGGCAATCGATCGGCACGTCCCGGAACGTTTGCTCCCTGCCACTGGGCCAGTTGACGACCAGCTTGTCGATCTGCGTCAGGTCGCCCAACCCGAATGCGACCACGGGTTCGTTGCGGCACAAGTAGCCGTCGCCTCCCACGATCCAGTTCGTCCAAACCTTGCCGTCGCCGTGCACCTGCACCTTGGCGCCAATGGCATCACGCTCTGACTGGGCACCAACCAACTGCACCTTCAACCAATGATGGGGAGTCTCGGTTCGATTCAAGACCAAGGCCGTTGGCGCGCCGAGGTGCGTGATCAGCAAATCCGAACGGCCGTCACGGTTGAAATCCAAGCGGGCCATCCCGCGTCCCAAGTACTTTCCGTCCCAATACCCGCTGCTGTCTTGGACGTCCGCCAGGCGAAACTCTGTCCCCACGTTGGCAAACAATTGCGGTGACTGTTCCAGAGGTTCCCCCGGGGCCTTTTCGATGTTTCCGTTGGTGACCGCCAGGTCGGGCCGCCCGTCCAGGTTGTAGTCGATCGCCTGGCATCCGAATCCCAGCACATCGGAGCTGGCACGGAACAGATTGTATTGAACACAACGGTCTTCAAACGTGCCGCCGCGGTTGATGAACAGGCTGACGGGTTCCTGGTAGAAGTTCGCGATGTGAATGTCCATCGTGCCGGAAGCGTCAAAGTCGGCAACCGCAATGCCCATCGATGCCGTCGAGGTGCCGCCATGTCCGAAGGCGCATCCGGTGAGCGCCGCGGTATCCACCCATTCGCTGTCGGCCGATCGGACCCACAGGTGGTTGGGCCGAATGTCGTTGCCGACAAAGATGTCATTGCCTGGCTTTCCATCCCAATCCGCGATCACCACTCCCAAGCCGGTACTGGGCGCACCGTCGGCTTGACTGACCAACTCGGTCGTCCAACCGCCCTGGCCGTCATTGATCGAAATGCGATCCGTCCCGGGATTGAAGGACCCGGGCGAAACTGTTTCGATCTCTCCTTGCTCATTGACCGGCGGTCGATCCAGCATCGCCCGATCTTCGACGTAGTACAGTGACAACAGATCGGGCAACGAATCCCCGGACAGATCCGCCAGCGCGACGGAACTGATCAAATCACGGGATTCCGGATCGGCATCAAACTCCTTGCGACGAAAGGTTCCGTCACCGTTGTTGATCAACAAGACCTTGTTCCCGATGTTGCCGACGACCAGATCGGCAAACCCGTCTTGGTTCCAATCCCCCGCCGTCACACCAATGGAATACCGGGTGTCACCGGTTCCGGACGGACCGGTCGTGTCCACCACCGCAACGCCGTCTCCCCGATAAAGCAGATTGGATTGTTCCGCGATCAACTCCGGAGGATCGCCTCCGCCCTGCGCCAGGTAGAAATCCAAACAGCCGTCCAAGTCATAATCCAGGACGGCAACGCCTCCGCCCAACGACTGGTACAGGGCAAATCGGTACGGCTGTGGCTGGCTGGCGACATGATAGGTGTGATTGAGTCCGATCTTGGCGGCCACATTCTCGAAGGTTGGCTTCGCCAGGGAATTCACATCCACCACGACGGGGCTTTGCCGGGGATCACCCACCGGCTCTGGCACGTCCAATTCCGGCATCGGGTAGCGGGACAGATCCAGCCCGCACAGACGTTCGCTTTGTGACGGAAACGCCCGATCAGATTGCAACAGCTTGGCGCGCTTCGAGTTCAGCTCGGCAACCTTGTCTTCGCCCGCCTGACGATAAAAGGCTTCAAAGAGTTGCCAAGTCACCGCCTCCAGCGGACGTCCCAATGCTTCCAACCCTTCGCTGAGCGTCGCAAAGGAATCCAGGTCCGGCGAATCGGACTGTCCGATCTGGTTGCTGGCCAACGTCACGTCTCGCAGCGCGACGTAACGGTCCATCCAGCGTTCCGCCTTCTCGGTCTCGCCCAGCGCCGTCAACGCCTGGTTGATTCGTCGCATCGATGCCAGGTCGGTCGGATCGCGCGAGAGTGATTCGCCCAAGGCCCGGACCGCCTGTTCAAACCGTCGCTCACCCAACAGGTACGCACCGACGGCGGCCCAATACTCGGAATACTCCCGCACGGAATCGTCCGCGTTGGACAGCCACCAACGGAACTGTTCCATGTTCTGCGCCTCAATCGCCAGCAAGCCGTAGAACGCCATGATCGACGGGGGGATGTCATCGGAAGCTACCGCGGGCTCGAGGACTTCCAATGCTTCGTTGAACCGACTGGCGGTGTACAACATCCTTGCTTCGGCGGCCGGACCGATCGGAAAGTACTGTCGCCCTTCTCCCTGCGGCTGGTTGGGATCGGTGAAGATGGCATGCCCCAGAATCATCAATGCGTGCAATTCGTCCTGCTGCACGTCGCCCAGTCGACACAGGGTTTGAATGTGGTCGGCAGCTTCGTGACGCCGACCCTGGCGGTTGTACAAGTAGGCAAGTTGCCGATGGGCAACGGCCGCCTGGGGAACCCGCTGCAGCACTTTCAGGTACCGTCGTTCCGCATCGTCAAAACGTCCCAACTGCATGCACCAATCCGCCGCTTGCCCCAAAGCTGGCAATCCCGCTTCGGGATGATCCTCGGGGATCGATTCCAACAACGCGACGGCCTCGTCCAGTTCTCCCTGGGCAGCTTTTGCATTGGCCAGCCGGAACAAAACCTCCACGTCCTCCGGATCGGCCAGCAGGATCCGCTGCAATACCGCGGCAGCCTGAACATGCTTCCCAGAAGAGCTCAGGTCGTCCGCCTTGGCAATCTGGTCCTGGCGGTTGAATTCAACCGGCTCCGGAGCGACGGCCTGCTCGGCCGAATCACGTTCGACGCTTCCAGCTTTCTCAACGCCCGGCTGGACGGACGACTGATCGCCGGACCCTCGCGGCGTGCCGCGATCGCATCCGGTCGCCAGCAAGAGTGCAAGCGTGGTGGCAAAGGCGGTGAAACAAAGCTTCATCAAGACCGATGGCGAACAGGTGGTGAAGGTGGCAGTCCGGCGGAGACTTACCCGAGAACAGAATTGTATCGGTTCGTTACGCGGTTCGGATCGCGGATGAATCAAACCGGGGATGGTTGTCGATGGTCGGCAACAACCTTTACCGCTCCCGCTTGCGGGAGGGTCGGAGGCGAGGCACGAGCCTTTGGGGAGGGTGTCTTCAAGAATCCGCTGAAATCAATCGCGCCGGACGTGCCCTCCCCGCGTCGTCGCAAGCTCCTCCGCGACCCTCCCGGAGGGAGGGTGAAGCAAAGCTGCACGACTTCCAAACGGGAGGGTGAAGCAAGACGCTGAACTCCGTCCGCCGCCGGTCACTACGCATCATGGGCCAACCAGGGTCGGCGGCCCACAAAAAAAGCGGGCGTGATCTTTCGACCACGCCCGCCAGATTCAGTCAAGGAAACAGGAACCGGATTACTGGTTCAACGCTTCTTCGATCGTTTCCTTGGATGCCTTGGTACCCAGGGCCCCCCAAAGACCGTAAGGACTTTCCCGACCGGCACCACCGTTCGTTCCGCGACCGTCGCCGTTGTCCCGGCCGTACGGCACGTGATTCTGGTCGCCGGATTCGATCGAGTCGGTAATGAACGTCACCGCACCATCGCCCATCAGGATGTGGGCACCACCTTGGTGGAAGCTGGATGCACAGTACGCACCACTCCGTCCGTGCCAACGCTGGATGTTGTAGCTGTTGGGCGGAGTGATCGTTTGGAACGTACTGAATTCAGGCCGACCATCCGACCAACGACGTCCACGACCGTGGTTCGGGTTGGACTCGTAGCAAGGCTTCGGGTCACACGTACTCAAACCACCAGTTGACGTGTTGGTGTTGATGTACGACGGACGCTCGGGATCCAGATACTGCTTCCAGTTGGATGGAGGCAGATCCCAAACGGCGTTGTCGGCAGCCATTTCGGTACCGGCCGCACGCAGCGTGTTGTCGTTGACGATGTTCTCGCCACACATGATTGTGTTCGAGAGGCCGTCGGTGATGTCACGGAACTTGGTGAAGTGACGTGCGCGGAAGACACCGCGTGCCCAACGTGCCGTCGCTTCCTCACCCCAGCTTCCGTCCGTCTGCGAACGACCCTGATCGTCGAATCCACCGTGAGCCTGTTCGAAGATCGCGTCCCCGGCACAAGCTGAGTAGTTGGTGAAGGCGACCCGGTTGAAGGTCGGCTCGGTGCCGTCGCTGGGACAGCGATACATCGGCACTTGCGTCAACCAAGGCTGATAGTCTTCGTGCCACGGATTGGGTCCCATCGGCGGGAAGATCGGCTGACCAGCCGACGTCCGCGTGGTGCCGTCGCGTTTCAGGTCCAGGGGATTGGAAATCTGTTCCCACAAACCCTGCTGCTCCATGAACGGCAGGCTGCCCACCGTCCAGCTGAGCCAAAAGTAGTTGCTGAGGTCGCCGTTGCCGGTGCAGTCTTTCGTACCGCCGGCATTCATCGGCAGGTTCTTGTAGGCCGAGTGGTAGTTGTGCAATGCCAACCCGATCTGCTTGAAGTTATTGCTGCACGACATCCGCCGGGCCGCTTCACGCGCCGCTTGGACCGCTGGCAATAACAGGCCGACAAGAATACCAATGATGGCAATCACGACTAGCAACTCGACGAGGGTAAAACCCTCTCGACGAGGTGTAGAACGTCTCATCTGACACTCCAAAAAAAAAGGAAAAGGAAAACCGCTTGCGCGGCAACGTAGTAGGGTAACCCCTAATGAACGGTAACTGCCCGTAAAAACCGCCTAGACGACAAAAATTCGGCCGATAACACTCGCTGGGAGTACCAGAAGTATCGGCGCCGGTCAATCGAACCAGCCATCTAATCCAGATCCACCGAACGACCGCCCCCCCCTCACAAAGGGGAGCTCGATCGATCCATACTTGCCTATCGCTCTCCGCCACCCGTCCACCCGGGGGAACCGGAATGGCTTTCTGGGTGAGTGACGGCTTTGCAATCGTCACTTTCAGGCTGGCTGATCTCGAGATCGCTACCCAGGATCAACGACGCCCAAGATCCTTGGCGAAGTCAAATCGCCCGCGACATCCTGCGCTGACGATCTAGCACTCCAATGCCCCGAGACTTAAACCGACGGAAAAACGTCAAACGAACCGAACGAAAATTTGACAAGAAGCGAAAAGAAGACGTGGCCCCGAGGAGCAAATGCTCACTCCGCCTCAAACCACCCGTCAGTTTCCTTCTTGACGCATCCGCTGATTCTGCTTGTTGTACTCTTCCATGTAATTCTCAGCCTCGGCTTCTTCCTCGGCGGTCATCGGGGCCGCTTGAGACGAGTCGTAAGTGGCTTCGCCACCGCTACCGCCGCAACCGGGCAGAGCAGCAAAGACAGCCAGAGCGGCAAACGCAGACGGTAAAATGAAACGTCGCTTCATCAATAAGCTCCAAAAGGATAAATGCTGGACGAGAAAACCGTTTGCCCCTAATCGGGCAATCGGACGCCTAGGAAGGGCTTAAGCAGCCGATTTTCATCCATTAAATTGGCATCGTCAACAAGTTGGGGGGGCGACCGACGGTTTTGTTGAGACAAAACAAATTTTTGTCGGGCCGAAACCTGCGGTCATTGAGTCCCTTATTCTTTTCATTGATTTTGATGTCCAAACCCAACCCCTCAGCTCCGATCGGATCACGGATTGGGGCGTTGTTGTTGGGCCTGTCGCTCTGCGGGGTCGGCTGTGACCGCGACGATTCAACCGGCGGATACCCGCGTTCGCGGGACGACCGGCCGAGCGTCTCCGTACCACCGACAACGGAATCCGACGAGGCTGAGCACGCTGCGAACGCGGCAACCGATCACCTGAGCCAAGCCGTTGCCGCGTTCCGACGCGGTGATTGGTCAACCGCCGAAGCGGCCCTCCGCCGCCATCTGCTGGCCCGCCCCGGTGACGCCGCCGCGCTCGAACTTGCCGGCGATCTGGCGTCCCGCCAGGGAGATGCCGCGAAAGCGGCGGCGATGTATCAAGCCGCGCTGGATGCCCAAGCCAGCCTGCCGGCCGAACGCCGGCAAAGCCTGATGGAAAAGCACGCCACGCACCTGATGGCCGACGGCCGCGCGTTGGACAGCTTGGCGGCCCTGCAACAGCAGGTCGCCCAATATCCCAACGATCCCGAAGGCCGGACGGATTTGATCGGCTTGGCGGCGGTGCTGGGTGTCGTCGACGCGGCCCTGCCTTCGATGCGTTGGCTGGTCCAACACGGTCGTGGCGATCCAGACACGCTGCTGGTGCTCGCGCAACCACGCAGCGCCCAACCCGATGGCGAATTCTGTCGCAAACTGCTGCGGATTCGGCCCGACGATCTCCGTCCGACCTACGGGTTGGCGCGATTGGACGCCCTGAAATTGGATTGGCAACAGGTTGCCAAGCAGTTGCGCCCCGTCGTCGCCCAGCACCCGAACTTCCTTCCCGCTTACACGCTGCTGGGCCAAGCGTTGGTGGAATTGAATCGGAGTGAAGAGTTCCAGGAGTGGCGAGAACAGGCTCCGACCGAGGCAGCCTCGGATCCCGATTACTGGCGCGTCGCGGGTTGGTGGGCGCAACAACAAAACGATCATGATTCGGCCGCCCGCGCCTTCTGGGAAGCGTTCCGACGTGACAATGCGGTCGACCTGGAAACGCTCTCCGGATTGTCACTGAGCTTGCAGCAGATCGGGCGCGGGGACGATGCCGAAGCGATCTCCGATTCGATTCGCAGAAGCGCCGCACTCCGCAACGCGCTCAAGACGCATCTGGAACGCAAAGAGCGTTCTCAATCCGCGGCCATGAGCGTTGCCGACGCGATGAACGACTTGGGACGACTGTGGGAAGCCGTCAGTTGGGCGCGATTCGCCGCCACGCTGCCCGAGGATCGCCTGGCCGACCTGCGAGATCGCTACATGGCGCTGCATAAAAAACTGAATGCCCAGACGCCTTGGCAAATCGACGATGCAAAGCTCGCCTCGCTGGAACTCGGTGACCTGCCGGAGTATCGCTGGAGCGACGGCGACTCCCTGAAAGCTCCCCGGCGCCAAGTCAGCTCCGGAAACATCGTCTTCGCAGATCAGGCGATCCAGCGAGGATTGATCCACACCTGCGAAGTTGCCCCGGAAGCCGAGACGGAAGGTCACTGGATCTACCAAAGCGTTGGCGGTGGTATCGGTGTGATCGATTATGACTTGGACGGCTGGCCCGACGTCGCCGCGGCGATGTTGGATGGCACGCCCCTCCAGGAGGATTCTTCCCCCAATCGTCTGTTTCGCAACCGGGACGGACAGTTCACCGAATCGGGGCCGGCTGCGGGCTATGTCGACACCGGTTTTGGACAGGGGATCGCCGTGGGCGATTTCAACAACGACGGTTTTCCGGACCTGCTGGATGCCAACATCGGTTCCAATCGGCTGTATCAAAACAACGGCGACGGCACCTTCACCGAAGTCACCCAGTCGGCCGGTTTGTCCGGCGCGGTCTGGACGTCTTCGGCGGTGATTGCGGATATCGACGGAGACGGCAACGCCGATCTGTTCGAGGCAGATTACTGCGCTGGCACGGCGCCTTATGAACAACGGTGCGAAACCGGCAGGAAGAAAACGGGCACCTGCCCTCCGCTGAAGTTTGATGCCGAACTCGATCGCGTCTGGCGGGGCCGCGGCGATGGGACCTTTGCCGACGCCTCCGCAGAATGGATGCAACAGGCTTCGCCTGGGCGAGGCTTGGGGGTGGTTGCCGGCAACTTCGATGAGCGCCCCGGCTTGGATCTGTACGTGGCCAACGACATGACCGTCAATCACCTCTGGTCGGCCGATGCCCGAGTGGACGGGCAGGCGGACGAACTGGTGGATGGACCGGCGGACGGTTTCCGGTTGGTGGACCTGGGAGCGATCCGCGGACTGGGGTTCAGCGGTCAATCGATGTCGCAAGCGTCGATGGGCATCGCCGCCGGAGACCCCGACCGGGACGGCGATGTCGACTTTTTCCTGACCCACTTTGCCGATGATCACAACACTTTCTACGAACAAACCGGCCCCGGAGTCTGGAGCGACCGGACGTACCAGACCGGTCTGTCCGCCCCGTCGATCAAGTTGCTGGGTTTTGGCACCGCGTTCTGCGATTTTGACAACAACGTGCTGTTGGAATTGATCATTGCCAACGGCCACGTGGACGACGTGGACCGGGACGGGATCACCTACCGCATGCGACCCCAGTTGTTTCAACAGGCCGGCGATGGCCGCTGGAACGAAGCCGATCGCGAATCGCTCGGGCAGTATTTTGATGGCGATCACCTGGGACGCGCCCTGGTGACGATTGACGTCAACCGAGACGGACGATCCGACGTCGCCGTCACGCACCTGTACGAACCGGTTGCTCTGCTGGTCAACCAAACACCCGACGTGGGCGGATCGGTCCAATTAACGCTCAAGTCCACCGCGGGACATCGTGACGCCATCGGTGCCAGCGTCCGTGCCCAAGTCGGTTCAACGTCCACGTTCGCCCCGCTGACCGCCGGAGACGGGTACATGTGCAGCGACCAACGCGTTCTGAAAATTGGAACGTTTGATCAGGATCAGCTACAGCACGTCACGGTCCGTTGGGCGTCGGGGCACGAAGAAGATTTCGGCACGCTTCAAGCCGGCAAGGAGTACCTGTTGGTTGAAGGAGCGGGGCAAGCACATGAGTATTGAACAGGAAATATTTCACCTTCCCGCTCGCCCCACACGGAGGTCGCTCAGTTTGTTTCACCCTCCCGCTTAGCCCGCTCGGAGGTTGTACAGTTTGGTTTTCACCCTCCCGCTTGGAGGTCGTGCAGCTTTTAATCACCCTCCCTCCGGGAGGGTCGCGGAGGAGCCCCGCGACGACGCGGGGAGGGTTGTCCGGCCCGATTGATTTCAGTGGGTTCACGAACACACCCTCCCCAAAGGCTCGTGCCTCGCCTTTGACCCTCCCGGAGGGAGGGTCAATTTCAGAAAAGCATGCTTTTTCCTGGCTCGGAAAGCTGCACGACCTCCTTGCGGGAGGGTGAAGTGACTTTGGTAGCCGAAAAACTCGGCATTTAAATTAAGGCCACATCGACTCGGCAACACTTTCTTTTCAATCACCAGGATCGATGAGCGCAACAAATGATCCGATACGCCTTTCTTGGCGCCACGCTGATCGGCTTGACCGCCGGCTGTGGACGCGAGGATTCCGACGCAACCGCGGAAGCCCTGCTGCGTCGCAAACGCCAACGGGAATCCGCCGAATTGGTCCGCCCCCAGACCATCGACCAACAAATCCAGACGGCTGAAAGCTACCTGGCCGATGACAATCTGGTGGCCGCCCGGCAGTCGATCACGGGGCTGCAGGGACAGCATCCCGACGACCCCCGCGTGATCTTGCTGGCTGCCCGGATCCAAGCGGCGGCCGGTCAAACGCAGCAGGCCGTTGACACGCTGGCCCCCTTGGAACGTTCCGACGACACCGATCTGCAGCAGCAGGCGTTGTGGACCGCGGGCCAATGGCTGATCGATGCCCAGCAGTACGACGCAGCGCGTCAAAAACTGGATGAACTGCTGCATCGAATCGTCGCCGACCGCTCGTTGACGCACGACCAGCGCGTTGAGGCGGTCGTCCCCGTTCACCGCAAACTGGCTTCGCTCTTGAACAACCAGGGACGGCGGATCGAAGCGGGCATGCACCTGCGCGCCCTGGCTTGGATGGATCGGATCAGCGAAAAGGAATTGTTCGCGATGATCACTTACAGCGATCCGTTCATCGATCTGTCGATCCCCAAGCCCGTCTTTGGGAATCGGTTGCCGCCCGCGGCGCTGGCCGAGGCCAAACGACTCCGGGCCGACGGAGACGTTCAACAGGCCGCAAGCTTAACCGAGCGATTGGCCCAAGCCCACCCGGACTCGACGGCCATCGCTGCCTTCCTGGGTCGCGTGTACTCCGACCTGCAAGACCAGCAGCAGCTCGATCGGTGGCGGCGTGATCTCCCAACGGGTATCGAACGCGAACCGGAATACTGGCACGCGTTGGGTCTGTTGATGCAACGTCGGCAACAACACGATTCCGCGGTGAGATGTTTTGCCGAGTGTGTTCGTCGGGATCCCACGGATCGATTCGCCTATGCGGCAATGGCCGGTTCGCTGCGATCGGTCGGCGATGAAGCGGCTGCCCAATGCGCCGAGGAAAGGGTGCAGTGGCTCTCGGAAATCGCCGACATCGCCAAGCAGATCGGCCGCGAACCCGGAACTCCCCAACAGCTCCGTCGGATGGCCGACCTGCTGACATCACTCGACCGCCCACTCGAAGCCGCCGGTTGGCGACGGCTCGCCGGCGATACCTCCGAACCGCCGCCTGCCATCGATCCGACGGGGCCACCGGGGCCGACCGGATCGGTAGCGAAACCGGAACCAAATCTGGCGGCAAGCAAAGCGTTCGACGCGACCTTGGACGATCCCTGGGACCCGTCGACGCCACTCCAGCAGTGGCAGCAATTGGTGACCTGCGGGATCGACCTGGACCGCTACCCGCTGCCAACTCCACCGACGAATCAACCGTCCGCTGACGCGCCCCAACCTGCCGATCTAGCCAGCGAAGGACCGCCGTTGGATCTCTGTGACGTTGCCGATGCCGTCGGTCTGAACTTTCAATACGACAACGGTGACGACCCCAGCGATGACAAGATCCTGATCCACCAATTGACCGGCGGCGGCATCGGTGTCATCGACTTTGACCTGGACGGCTGGCCGGACCTGTACCTGACCCAGGGCGGCGGCGATGCCTTTGTCGCTGACGGTTCTGACCCGAATCGACTGTTCCGCAACCTTGCCGGCACACACTTTGACAGTGTCGAAGCCAGCTCGCAAACCGATGATCGCGGCTACGGCCAAGGGGTTGCCGTCGCGGATCTCAACCAGGACGGTTTCCCCGATCTTGTCGTCGCCAACGTGGGACCGAATCTGATCCTCTTCAATCAAGGCGATGGGACCTTCGTGCGGCAAGAACTGAAGGGGATTGCCAGCCAGGGTGATTGGACCACCTCGCTCGCCGCAGGTGATCTGTCCGGTGACGGGCTGCCGGAAGTCGTCGCAATCAACTACATCGATGATCCCACGGCGCTGGATCATCCCTGCACTCGGGAATCCGCCTACTGCAATCCGGCACGGTTTCGCGCCGCGGCCGATCAAGTTTGGCAGGTCGCCACCGACGGAACGCTTCACTCTTGGGATGGTTGTCGTGGCATGCCCGACATGCCCAGCTTCGGATTCGGTGTGGTGTTGACCAACCTGGACGACTCGGCGGGCAATGACCTGTACATCACCAACGACACTCGCGCCAACCATTTTTGGCGCAGTCGCCCCGACGAAGCTTCGGGAGAGTATCGGTTGAGCGAAAATGCGTTGATCTCCGGATGCGGCGTGGGGCCGGCCGGCGCACCCCAGGGAAGCATGGGAATCGCTTGCAGCGACTTCGACGGCAACGGCACGCCGGATCTGTACATCACCAACTTTTGGAACGAACCGTCGGATTGCTATCTGCAACAAACCGCGGGTCTGTTTGTCCCCGCAAGTCGAACCCAAGGCGCCTACGAGGTCAGCCGCAAAACGGTGGGATGGGGCACGGTCGCCGCCGATTTTGATCATGACGGCTGGGCAGACCTTGCCGTTCTCAATGGGCACGTCCAGGACAACCGCCATCGTGGCCAGCCCTACGCGATGCAGCCCCAACGGATGCGCGGCAGTGCGGCCGGCTTTCACCCCCTGGAGCCGCAAAGCGATGACGACGCGTACTGGTCCACGCCTCGCCAGGGCCGAACGTTGGCGGCGTTGGATTACAACCGCGACGGCAAAGTGGATCTGGTCGCGAATCATTTGGATTCCCCGGCCGCGCTGCTGGAGAACCGGACGCGGTCGGGCCATTGGGTCCGCTTGGAATTGGTGGGCGTGGTCGGCGAACGGGATGCGGTCGGAGCGGTCGCCCGCATCGAAGCGGCGGGTCATCAATGGACCACGCGTGTTACCGGCGGTGACGGATTTCTGTGCCGTCATGAATCCGTGCTGAATGTCGGAGTCGGCGACGCAACCCTCATCGACTCGCTGGAGATCACTTGGCCGTCCGGACAGCGGCAAACGTTTTCCCAGTTGCCGGCCGATGGGCAGTACTTGATTGTCGAGGGTCAACCAACGGCCGAACCACGTCCACAGCCTGAGTAGAGTGCTTGATCGCTTGGTGTTGCACGCGTCGTTCAAACCCAGACGGAGGCTGTCGCGCCTTCGGGGCTGGCGGTGGTGGTGGACTCTGACCGGTGGGCAAGCCCACCGGCAGGGAGCTTTCGGCCCTCCGGGCCTGTGATGGCCCCAGTCCCGGAGGGACGACAGACCAATGCCGGCGGGCTTGCCCGCCGGATAGCGACCTCCGCACTCCCCCAGTCCCGAAGGGACGACAGCCTAAGGCCGAGCGACCAGCGTTCCTGAGTTCTCGATCGCCAGGTAGCGGCGGTCAATGTCGACGTCGACAAACTGCTGCACACTGCCGCTGGGCCAATGCACCTGGATCTGGTCGATCACCTTGGTCTGCCCCAACCCGATGTGCACCACGGCTTCGTTCGTGCACGCCAAGCCATCGCCACCGGTCACCCATCCGGTCCACTGCTGCCCCTCGGAACGGACGCGAACTTCCGCGCCGATCGCGTCGCGTTCACTGGTCACACCGATCAGTTCCAGCTGGACCCAATGCTGGGCCTCCGAGCGATTCTGCAACAAGGCGATCGGCTGATCCAAGTGGCTGGCCACCAGGTCCATTCGCCCATCCCGATTGAAATCACCTTGGGCAAGCGTTCGTCCCAGCGCCTCGGTTTGCCAAAACGGACCGGCCGCGGCCGCATCCTGCAAGACGAACGCCCCCGCCTTGCCTCGAAACAATTGCGGCTTCATTTGAAACGGCAAACCGTCGGGCCTGGCGTCGTAAACATGACCATTCAACACCGCCAGATCCAGCCAACCGTCGTTGTCAAAATCCGCGGCTTGGGTGCCAAAGCCCAACACGCCAAACGACGGTTCCACCAACTGGTAGGCATCCGCCTGGTCGGAGAAAAACCCGGACTCCGTCTGTTTGAACAGATTGACCGGTTCATCACGAAAATTGGTGACGTGCAAGTCCAAGGTCCCGTCGCGGTCGAAATCTCCCGCGGCGATGCCCATGCAAGCCTGGCTGTTGCCGTCGCGGCCGACGCTGCAGCCGCGGATCCCCGCCGATTCGACCAATGTGTACGTCGAACCGGACGAATCACGGCCGGACTGGCTGGTCCAGTAGTGGTTCAGGTCTCCATCGTTGGAAACAAAAAAGTCATTGCCATTCTGGCGATCAAAGTTGGCAATCACCGTCCCAAATCCCAACTTCGGTGCTTCGGTCAGCGGGCCTGTCATTGCCTGCCACACTTCGAAGCGGCCGTCCGGCAAGCCACGTAGAATTCGGTCGGCGGCTTGATTGAAACGTTGGGGCTGACAGAGCAAATGATCATCCTCGCAGCGAACTTTGTACGCCTCGGGGTCATCGATGTAGTTGATTTCGATGATTTCCGGCAAGTGATCGCCGGTCACATCCGCGACCGCTATCGATGAAGTCCATTCGGGGCGGACATCCGAGATCAAATGCTCGGCCGCGGAGAACGTTCCGTCGCCTTGGTTCAAGTAAACCCGGTTGATGCCAATGTTGCCGACCAACAAGTCGGGGAAGCCATCCTGATTGACATCGCCAGCGCACACTCCCTGGCAGTAGCCCCGGTCACCCGCCATGGAAGCCTGGGTGGTTTCGACAAATGAGTCACGGTCCAACCCGCGAAACAATTGATTCGGTTCCGAACCATCGGAATCATTCGGAACGCCGCCGGACTGCGCGACATACAAATCGCTGACACCATCCAGGTCATAGTCGATCACGGCCAGACCGCCACCGTTGATCTGGTAGGCGTACATGGCTCCGCCGCCGGTGTAGCCACCTTGAAAGCGGGTGCGGATTCCCGAGGCCGCGGCGACGTCCTCAAACCGCAGGCCTTCGCGGATCTCCGGTGCAGAAGGGACTTGTCGCGCCAGAGCCACATCCAATTCCGGCAGCGGCCACGAAGCGAGATCAAAGCCCAGCATTTTCCGGAGTCGCGCCTCCGCGATTCGTTCCTTCGCGGCGCCTTGCTCCCATGCGGTTATCATGGCGGCTCGACGGTTCAATTCGGGAATCTGCTGTTGAAGCTGGCCCGACATCTGCGCGGCGTACATCCACCACGCCGCCGACTCCCAAGGACGCGTCAACTCCTGCAGCGTGTTGGAGATCCAGCGAGCTTGTTCCGGGTCGGCGTCCTTGGCAATCCGAAAAATCTTGTCCAAATCGGCCAGCGTCTTGCGAAGCTCGGCCGCCCGATCCTGGCCGTCCAGCGATTCCAACGATCCGATCATCTCTCGTAGCGACTGGCGGTCGGTCGGATCGCGGCGCAGGGCTTCCCCGTAGGCCCGCACCGCTTCGCGATGTCGCTCCTGGTGCGCCATCCATCGCCCCACCGCATTCCAGTACTCCGGCTGCTCTTCGATTCCCTCGGGCAACTGATCAATCGATTCGGCGAACGTGTCGAACTGTCCGCGTTCGACTAGCAGTCGACTGCGAAACGCGGCCGCCGAGGTGCTGTCGGGAAACTTTTGGGTCAGCTGCTGCAAACGATCAAGAATCTGCTGCCAATCCCCCTTCGCGACTTCGTAGCTGTGGCGGGCCTTCCCGAGTGAGAACAGGGTCAATTGGGACGCGTCGACGATTTGATCAAAGGACGCCAGTGCGAAGGGACCGCGAAGGTCAATCAAACTCAGAATCTCGTTCGGCCGAATCGCTCTCAACCGGATCAACTCGCGAATGTGTTCGCTGGCCTCCAGACGGCGCCCCTGCGCGTTCAACAATTCCGCCAGCGATCGATGGACCTGGACGTCGTCCGGCATCAGCTCAACGGCGCGCCTCAAACTTTTCTCCGCCGCTGCGTAGTCGCCGCATCGCAAATACCAGTCGAAGGCGCGCAACAGCACCGCGGCCGGATCAAATTCTCCGGTCTCCGCCAAAGACTCCGCAATCGCGGCCGCCTCGCAGTTCTGCCCCATCTGATCGTGCAGCGCCATGGCAAGTTGGGATGCCCGCAAATCTTGCGGCGATTCAATCAAGATCGCCTGAACGACCGACAACGCCTCGCGATAATTGCCCCGCTGTTGCAATTGCAGGGCGGTCTGAAATTTCGACGGCGTGTCATTTTCCGACGTTGACTCGGCCGTCACCGGTTTTGCCAAGTCCTCTGACGGGCGACTTCGATCACATCCGGCAAACAGAATCCCGATGCAAAGCAGAATTGCCGGCACCCATCCGCGCGAAACTGCGGGCCGCGAAGGTGCGTCGAGTGGCCTGCCAATCTCGGGCGGGCAGTGCGTGATTCTCATCGGGCAGCATCCATGCGGAACGGCTCGCCCGCCCCTTCGATCAACAACACATCGTGTCCCGAATCGGTCGCACCAAACCGTTCGGTCCAACCACTCGGCCAGCGCACCGTCAGCTGGTCGATCCGATCGACGAAACCGACGCCGAAACTGACGCAGCGTTCATTGGAACACTGGAATCCGTCCCCGGCCAACAGCTGGCCTTCCAACCGGCGATCGCCAATCTGCAAGCTCACTTCGGCACCAATGGCATCGCGGTGCGACCTGGTCGCTTTCAAAAAGAATCGACTCCGCCGACATTCCGTTTCGGTCTCGTTGCTCAACAGACTGACCGGTTCAAACAGGTGCGTGATCAACAGATCGGTCCTGCCGTCGCGATCGGCGTCCCAGGTAACAACCGCTCTGGCCAAATGCTGACGGGCGAAGTACTCCCCCAACTGCCCACCGGTGAGCTCGTTCCAGCGACCATCCGGCCCCCGGTCAAACAGTTGCACCGGTTGACGGAAAAAACGGTCCTTGTGGGTAAAGTCATCGATATCGCCGTTGGCCACCACCAGCTCGGGACTGCCATCATTTTGGAGATCCACCCACTGGGTCCCATACCCCAGCATCCGCTGTGACGGCGCGGCCAGCCCGACACGACGCGATCGATCCGCCCACGTGCCCTGGCCGACCTGTTCGTAGAACGTGTTGTGATCACCCGAGAAATGGGACAACAAAAAATCCACGTCTCCGTCCTGGTCAGCGTCGCCGGCCGCGATTCCCATCGAAGCCTGCGACAGCGAGCGTTCATTGACGGCCAACCCGCGGAGCATGGCTTGTTCGGAAAATCGCCAGGCATCCGATTCGGCGTCCCGTGACCAGTAATGATTTGCGGTCATGTCGTTGGCGACATACACATCCAAACTCCCTTGCTTGTCCAACTGCCCGACCACCAGACCGAATCCACGCCCCGGTTGATGCTCACCCAGCCATTGGGAAGTGGCGTCGACGAACGTGCCATCCCCTTGCCCACGCCACACCCGATCGGGTTCCGCATCGAATGCCAGCGGATTGCAGGAACGCGGTTGCCCGACTTCGGGATCCATGCATTGCTGGTGGTAGGGCGCCTCGCCGCCGCAGTAACTGACTTGGAACAGATCGGCGTGACCGTCATCATCCAAGTCCACCAACGCGGACGACGTCGTCCATTCTTTCCCCGAAAGCCCGGCCTGGTCGGTGACATCCCGGAACGTCCCGTCACCGTTGTTTCGATAGAGTCGATTCGTCCCGATGTTTGCCACCAACAGATCCGGGAACCCGTCGGCATTGTAATCTCCCACCGTGACGCCCTGGGCGAACCCCTGGTCACCAACGTCCGCAAGACCGGTCTGGCGCACGAACCGCTCGTCGAGGTTTCGATACAGCTCATTGGCGCTGGAGTCCGATGCGCGCGGTTGACCGTCCATTTCGGTCAGGTAGAGATCGGGCCATCCGTCCAGGTCGTAGTCAATCACACCGGCGCCGCCGGCGCCGGACTGGTAAATCGCCAGCCCCGCCTGATCGCCGCTGACCTTCCCGATGCGGCAGACGTGATCCAAGTTTCTTTCGGCGGCTCGGTCGACCAGCTGAATCCGTTGCCCGCACGCCGCAATCATGCCTGGTCGGTGACCTTCCTCCGCTGGCAATTCAGTGTCACGGGAAAGATCCGACAGATCCAGATTGGCCGCGACCAATTGCTCTTCCGACTGCCAGGGTGTCCGCCCCGTCAAAGTCGACCGAACGCGTTTGTAAACTTCGTCCAGTCGCGGATCTTTGTTTTGCGTCATGCGAAATGCCGCTTGCAGGCACGCCGTTGCTTCCCACTTTCGTCCCAAGTCCTCCAGTGCGAGCGCAACGTCGACTGCGGCCGACTGCGAATTGTTCCGCCAGGACAAAAGCGAATCGACCGCTTCGCGAAGGGACGTGATGTTGCTGGCCCGCTTGGCCGCCAAACGGGAATCCTCGCTGCGTCCAAGCTCCGCCAGCGTCGCGGCCAAATGCGCCAAAGCCTCCCCGTCGTTTTCATTCAGCTCGACCGCCCGCCAGTAGGCCCGCGCGGCCGCAGAGAGGTCGTTGCGATGTTCCGCCCGTGAGCCGAGCGCCATCCAATACTGTGGCTCATCTTCCACTTCCCGGGGGATGCCTTCCATCCAACGCTCCACCGCATCCCAATCGCCCGTTTCGACCAACGCTCGACCGAGCAGCCCCTGCGCCGGTGTGAAATCGGGATGGCGATCGACCACCGATGCCAGGTCATCGACCACCTCATTCCATTTTCCGTGATAAGCCGGAAGACACGCCAAGGAGTACTTCGGTCGCAGATCGTCCGGAGAGTGCTCCAGCGCATACTCGCACGTCGTATTCACCGTCTGGGGGCGTCGGAGATCGGAGAGGATCACCAGCAGCCCGATGTTGCCGTGGCCGTGTTGAATCAGCCACTTCAGGTGGGGCGCACTCTGCCGTTGCAGCGCCAACGCACAGAACAGCCCCACCAGCTTTTCTCGAAGCTGGGCATCTTCCGGAGACGCGTCGACGGCCTTTCGTAGCGACTGCAACGCCTCAAACGGCCGCCCGACATTCATGTACTGCTGCCCCAACCGGTCCAACAACTCCGAGGACGGTTGGTCGGCACCGGCGATCGAGCGTTCGTAAAACTCGATCGCCCGCGCGGACTTGCCAAAATGCTCCGCAATCTGACCCCCGATTTCCAACGCGTCGGCATGGTTCGGGTCTTCCGCCAACAGAGACTGAACCACCTGCCCGGCCTGAGCATACTGTCCCCGCGACATCTGCAGCCGGGCAGTGGTCACCAGGTCCTCCGGATCCAGACGTTGCCCCGGCGAAGCGGTTTCGGACCAGCCGGCCCGATCGTGAACACCGTCACGAACGCGATCGGAAGACGGTTCGACGCGGCCACAACCGATTTCGGCCACGGCCACCATCACGAGGAACCAGCCACAAACTCGACTCACAAGTCAACCGCGCTCCGTTGAAACGTGAAGATTCAGAAACCGACACCACCCGGTCGATGCGTACGGTAGTTTAAAGCACCGCAAGCACCAATGTCGGAATCGAGCCCTCCGTTACGCATCAAGCGCGACAAATAACCGTCTCTCGAAGCCCGGAGGGCGTGCAGCTTTGCTTCACCCTCCCTCCGGGAGGGTCGCGGAGGAGCTTGCGACGACGCGGGGAGGGCTGTCCGGCGCCATGGATTTCCGCTGGTGCTTTAAGACACCCTCCCCAAAGGCTCGTGCCTCGCCTTTGACCCTCCCGGAGGGAGGGTGAATTTCAGAAACGCACCTCTTTTTCTCGCTCGGAGAGCGGCACACGTTTGACCGAATCTTGGGTGCCATGGCAAAAAATCTCCCAGTTTAGCGGTTTCTCCACCACCCGCACCGCGCCAGCGGTTACACCAAGGGGTAGGTGACCACGCGAGATCCTCTGCAATCACCGGCGCTTTGGAACGTCGTCGAGAGTCGATTTCCTGGGCCCGGTTTGCCGACAGGATGCTCATCGCCTCCTGCTTCCATTTCCCCACAATGGACGGCGTCACAATGGCAATCCCTCTCCAACGACGGGCCCATCAGGCCGGATACACCTTCAGCCATTCCCAATCGGCGGTGGAGCCGTTCCTCGCCCGCGCGGAATTTCCGCAGGCCTGCTACTGGCTGGCGACGGATGGCCAGCCGCGATTTCGTCGCATCGAGTGGCTCCGCCGCGGGGCTCAAAACACGGGCGGAGACTGGACGCGGGACTTTGAGCCGCCCGACGACCTCTCGATCTTTAAACTGCTCCATCCGTTGATCGCCTTGGGCGTGATGGCCGCCTCAGCGACGTGGCTGGTCTGGACGCTAGTCCACTCCGGCACCGGCTTGATGCCACAGTGGACGGACCTGTCGCCGACGGAAGTCAACCAGGTTCTGATCGGCCGCCGCTGAACCAAACCGTCCGACGGTTTGATGTACGATGGAAAGCCCACGTTGTCGTCGACTGCAGTGGCAACGCCCCATCTCCCATCGCAACTTGCTGTCCGCACCACGAGCCGTCCCATGGAACTCTCCCACGTCCGTCCGCCCCATTGCCTGCGTCCCGCCGGGCGTCTGCTGTTCGCCTGGCTCCTGCTGGTCATCGCCGCGCCGGCGATCGCGGAAGACCCGTCACCGAACACCGAAGCCAAATCCGTCAAGGTCGACGGCGTCTTCCAATCGACGCGACAGTCCGAGGTCGCTGCCGCCAATGAACACCTGACCGAATTGAAGATCGAACGCGTCCTGCCGCACGGGACCGAAGTCAAACAGGGCCAAGCGGTGATTTGGTTCGAAACCGAACCGCTGGACAAGTCACTGAAGAAAGCGGAACACGAACGACGGCTCGCCGAACTCGCACTGGAAGCCGATGAGTTTGACCACACGCAGTTCTTGGAGCAACTGAAGCTGGACAAGCAAGCCGCCGAACGCAAACGCGATGCAGCCCAACAAGCCTATGACAATTACCAGAAGGTCGACCGCGAGCAACAAATCGAGCAGGCCAAGTTCTCGCTCAAGAATGCCGAGTTCTCGCTGGAGAGCGCCAAGGAAGAATACGAACAATTGACCCAGATGTATGAAGAGGATGACTTGACCGAACAGTCCGAGGAGATCGTGTTGCGTCGCGCCAAACGCGCCGTCGAGGCCGCCGAGTTTTCATTGCAACGGACGAGCATTCAAACCGATCGGACCATCAAACAAACGATCCCTCGCAACGACGCTGACCAGGAAGAAACGTTGGCCCGGGCCTTGATGGAATTCAAGAAGTCCAACCAGGACCTGGACAACGCGCGCCGCAAGCGAGAACTGGAAATCAAACGCAAACGGACGGAACTGGAGGAACAATCCGAGAAGGTGGAAGAGATGCGGGCCGAACGCAAAGCCGTTGTCTTGAAGGCCGACATGGACGGAATCTTTTTGCACGGCGCCCTGACCCGGGGCGTGCTGCCCGCCAAGCCGGTCAACCTGAAGGAAGGGACGTCCGCCAGCCCCAACCAGGTTCTGGCGACCATCGTCGGCCCCGGAAAGATCCAAGTCCGAATCGATCTGCCCGAACAACATCTGGCCGTGGCGCGGCAGGCCAAAACCTGCCAAGTCGTGCCCAAGGGCTTGCCCGACACAACGCTGACCGGCAAAGTCCAATCGGTTGCCGAGGTCCCGTTCCTGCCCGGCAAATTCGACTGCCTGGTGTCGCTGCAGGGTCAAACGCCCGATCACATCAATCCAACCATGGGCTGTGAAGTGACGTTTCCCGGTACGGAAGAAGAGTCCGCCGAAGAGAAGGACGCCGACAATCAAGACGGTGGCGATCCGAAGGACGATTCGTCGACATCCGAAGAGTCACCTTCGGAAGAGTCGAACGACGACCCATCAAATGACCGAGACGATTCATGACCTGCGACCGCCCACTCCACCGGATCGCACTGCCCGCATTGGCCCCGCTGCTGTTGGCACTGCTGCCCCTGACTCAAGCCGTCGGGCAAGACGCGGTAGTGCAAGACACCAACGCGCAGGACACAGTTGCGCAGGACGCGGGCGCGACGGAACCAGGCACGATCACGATCGACGGAGAAGTTCGGCCGCTGCCGGACGTCGCCACAACTCCGCCCGACGAGATCCAGTCGGCCATCGATCGGGGCGTCCAGTTCTTGATCGACGACCAGAACCCGAACGGGTCCTGGGGATCGGCCACCCGAACCAAGGGTCTGAACATCTACGCCCCGGTGCCGGGGGCCCACCACGCCTTTCGCGCCGGGACCAGCTGCCTGTGCCTGGCGGCCTTGCTCGAAGTCGCCCCCGATGACGAACGGACCCAGGAAACAATTCGCCGCGCCGAAGACTGGTTGTATGACCACATCCGAAATCTGCGTCGCGCCAACGGGGACGCGATTTACAACGTCTGGGGTCACGCGTACGCCGTCGCGGCACTGGCCAAGCTGCATCGTCGGTACGATGGAAACGAATCCAAACAGGCCGAGATTGTCGAACTGATTCGCACTCAGTTCGACAGGTTGCAGCGTTACGAGTCGGTCGACGGAGGTTGGGGGTACTACGACTTTCGTTACCAGGCCAACCAACCGACATCGGATTCGATCAGCTTCGTCAACGGCGCCGTGCTGGTCGCTCTGGCCGAAGCACGCGACATCGGAATCGAACCGCCCCAGCGCATGGTGCAGCGGGCCGTCGCTGCCACGCAGCGTCAGAAGAAACCCGATTTCAGCTACCTGTACGGGGAGTACCTGAAGTACCGCCCGGCGCGTGGCATCAACCGACCCGGAGGCAGTCTGGGGCGGTCCCAGTGCTGCAACGCGGCGTTGCGGTTGTGGGGCGACGAATCGATCAGCGATGACGTGATTCAAACCTGGCTGTATCGGCTGTACGTCCGCAACGGCTGGCTGGACATCGGTCGCAAACGACCGGTGCCACACGAATCCTGGATGCAGGTGGCCGGCTACTTTTACTTCTTCGGTCACTACTACGGTGCAGTCTGCCTGCAGCTGCTGCCCCCGGAGGAGCGTGCTCCGTTCCAGGCGATGTTGACCAAGCTGATGCTGGAGCGTCAGGAAAAGAACGGCTGCTGGTGGGATTACCCGCTGTACGATTACCACCGACCCTACGGCACCGCCTTCGCGTTGATGACGCTGCATCGCTGCCAGCCGCAGTAGAGAAAGCCTGCTCCACCTCGTTCCCGGGCTCCCGCCCGGGAACGCACTGCAAGCTGGCTCCGCCAGCACTCCCCTCCAAACCAGCCGGCAGAGCCGGCAACACAGCCGGTTCCAAGGCAGGAGCCTTGGAACCAGGATGTGCGTCTGCCCACCTCGTGCCCGGGCTCCCGCCCGGGAACGCACTGCACGCTGGCTCCGCCAGCCCCCGAGTCCAAACCAGCCGGCAGAGCCGGCAACACAGTCGGTTCCAAGGCAGGAGCCTTGGAACCAGGATGTGCGTCTGCCCACCTCGTGCCCGGGCTCCCGCCCGGGTACGCACTGCACGCTGGCTCCGCCAGCACTCCCCTCCTCTCCCCTCCCCTTCCCACTCGGCCAAACCGATCTTCCCTCGGCCAGGGCAATTCGATTCAATGGCCGACGCTGGCGTCAAAACCCAATGCTCCTTGGTTCATCCGCCTCGCCAACGCAGTCCACTCAAACGACATCGACGGACCGTTCCATGGATGGAATTGCTCGCCTGACCAAATTCATCGCACGGCCAACCATCCGGCGGCTCGACGGGTTGGCTTTGCTGGCATTGGGATACTTACTCATCGGGCCACCGGTTCACGGCTGGACGCAATCCGCCGAAATCGCGTTGCTGCCGGGAGCTCAGCGCGCAGCCGTTTCCGAGTCCGCCGAACGTTCCCAACCGGACGCCGAAAACAGCGTCGATCTGGAAACGCAACAGCGAACGGCCCGGCAGAATGCAGATCGTGTGCGTGCCGCGATCGAGGCGCACCGCACCGCCGGCTCGACCGCCCCCACTGATTTGATCGACGAACTTCGGTTGTGGGAAGAAATCGAACTGGTCGCCGCGCAACGCGAATTGGTCCGCGATGAACTTCGAAATGCCGGCACCCCACCCGACACGGGACTCCGTCTCGAGGACGACCCTCCCGCCACGTATCTGCAATACGATCAGCTTCGCGATCGGCTGGCATCCCTGCGATCCCAATTGCTCGCGATCGAAAATGAATGGCAGGCAGAAAAGAACCTGCTGACACTTGCCAAACGCCAGCTTCTGGAATCGGAACAGCTTCGGCGCAGGCTGAATGACCAAATCGAATCCAGCGTCGCGCCGCAGCGGGCCCGTTTGCAGCGTCAACGATCGCTGGCGATGCTGGAAAGCCAACTGCTCTCCAGCCGATGCGAATTGCATCGCGAACAGGTCTCGCTTGATGCCGGTCAAGTCGCTGCGGCAAAGCAATCGGTCACGCAGTTGGAAGCGGTGGTTGCGGCGTACGCGGGGCGATTCATCATGACGCAGGCCGAATTGAACGAACGGCTGGCCCGCATCGATGAATTGGAAGATCAACTTCGACAACAGCTGGACCAGGCCGAGATACGACTGCGTCGCGCCATGCACCCGCACGCCGCCGGATCGGACGACACCGCGGCGACCACCTATCAGGTCGCGCACGAAGAATCAAAACTGCTGCAGCAAACGCTTTCGGAAGCCAACCTGATCAAGGAGTGTTGGCGGCGGCGTTACAAATTGGCCGCCGGCATCGCCACGGCAGAAGAGATCGCGACATGGCTGGAGGAGACGCGTCAAGCAAAACGCCGGATCGCCCACATCGCCGAAACGATCCAACTGCGAAACCGTCAGCGTCAAGAAAAGCTGATCGCCATCGGCGGCACCGAGGTGATCGGGACGACCCAGTCGGTGGCCCCCGCCGCCGCGCGTCAGGTCGACGAATTGAAGCACATGGTCGGCATTTACGGCAGCATCCAGGCCCTGGCCACCAACGGTGGGCGGTTGATCGATCGATTCATCGAAGACCTGGAAGCAACACAGCGGCAATTCTCGCTTGCCGACTGGACGCAATTGGCCCTGGGAGGCTTGCTCGCGGCGTGGGAATACGAACTGACGTCAATCGACGATGAACCGATCACCGTTCGAAAAATCGTGTTCGGTCTGACGCTGTTGTTCTTGGGTTACCTGTTCAGCCGCGCGCTCGCCACGTTGTTGGCATCACGCCTGTTGCCAAGGTTCGGATTGAGCGAAGCCGCCATCTCGGTGTTCCGAACCCTTTCGTTTTACGCGATGTTGACGGCTCTGGTCCTGCTTTCGCTGGACCTGGTCAACGTCCCGCTGACCGTGTTTGCGTTTTTGGGCGGTGCGGTCGCGATCGGTTTAGGTTTCGGCAGCCAGAACCTGATCAACAACTTCATCAGCGGCTTGATCCTGCTGGCCGAACGTCCGATCCGCGTCGGCGATCTGGTCAATGTCGACGGCATCGACGCCAACGTCACCAACATCGGAGCGCGCAGCACGCGGGTGCGAACCGGGGCCAACCTGGAAATCCTGGTCCCCAACAGCCGGTTCCTGGAAAACAACGTGACGAACTGGACGCTCTCCGACACTCGGATCCGCACCAGCGTTTGCGTCGGCGTTGCTTACGGTTCCCCGGTCAAAGAAGTGCTCAGCACATTGCGGCAGGTGATCGACGCCCATCCGCGCGTGCTCCGCGCCCCGGAACCGATCGTGCTGTTTCAAGACTTTGGCGACAACTCGCTGGCCTTCGAAGCGCACTTCTGGATCCACATGCGGCAAATGATGGACGCCGCCAAGGTCCGCAGCGAACTCCGCGTTGCCATCGACGAGGCGTTTCGGGAACGCTCGATCGTGATCGCCTTTCCACAACGCGACGTCCATCTGGACATCCAATCCCCGGTCGAAGTCCGCCTGGCGGATCATCCCGCTCCCGGCCTGGCCCACGGTACCGGACGCCACGCCGCCTGACGCGTTCGGTCCACCACGACTCCGCCGAGAGAGCTGGCAGAGCCAGCCATCCAGGACGTTCCCGGGCCTGAGCCCGGGAATGAGTCGACCCCCTGGTTCCAAGGCTCCCGCCTTGGAACCCGCTACAGGTCGGGCTCCGCCCGACGCGCCCGCCCGCCGAGAGAGCTGGCAGAGCCAGCCATCCAGGACGTTCCCGGGCCGGAGCCCGGGAACGAGTTGGCCTCCTGGTTCCAAGGCTCCCGCCTTGGAACCCGCTGCCAACCAGGCTCCGCCTGTCCCTACCCGAACCGTTTTTTCCTCCCGCCGGCTGTAAGCCAGCTTCCCGGGACGGGTATTGTCTGAAGCGACCTTACTGCAAAGGGTTCATCGAAAATCCACCCGCAATCTGGAGACTCCCAAATGGCATTTCACGTCGAAAACAAAAACGTCCTGGTCACCGGAGCCAACCGAGGCATTGGGCGTGCGATCGTCGAAGGCGCCCTGCAGCGGGGTGCCGCCAAAGTGTACGCCGCGGTGCGTGACCTGGATTCCGCCCAGCCGTTGGTGGCACAGGCAGGCGACAAAGTCGTCCCGATCCGGGTGGACCTGAGCGACGAAGCGTCGATCCGTGCGGCCGCCACTCAGGCCGGCGACGTCGATCTGGTGATCAACAATGCCGGCGTGCTGAAAACCGAACCGGCGCTCAGCGAGAACGCGATCGATGCGTTGCGATTCGAACTGGATGTCAACGTCTTCGGACTGCTCCGCGTGGCGCAGGCGTTTGCTCCGGTGCTGGCGTCACGTCCCGAAGCGGCGTTCGTACAGCTCAACAGTGTCGCCTCGATGAAATCGTTCAGCGATTTTGCAACGTACTCGGCCTCCAAAGCCGCCGCCTACTCGCTCACCCAAGCGCTCCGAGATCAGCTGGGCGCCCAGGGCACCCAGGTCGTCAGTGTCCATCCGGGACCGATCGCAACAGACATGGGACACCAGGCCGGGCTGGATGAGATTGCCGAACCGCCGTCGTTGGTTGCCGACGCGATCTTCGCGGCCTTGGAGAACGATGATTTCCACGCCTGGCCGGACACGATGGCCAAGCAGTTCAGCCAGCCCTACCAGCCCTTCGCCGAAAACGTGGTGGAGGCCGACATGCAAGAAGACCCCGCTTGAGCGACGTCCGCCGTCAGTCCTCCGACCGGCCGGCCAGGCGATAGTCGCGGGGCGACATCCCGGTCGTGCGGCGGAATTGCCGGGTGAACGCGCTCTGATCACCGTAGCCGACATCCATCGCGATCGAAGCGATCGGCGAGTCGGTTTGTCGCAAGGCCCGCTGCGCCCGGTCGATGCGGCGCTGCAACAACCACTGGCCAGTGGTCAGCCCGAAGATCCGCCGCATCCGCCGGTCCAACTGGTAGCGGGACATCCCGGCCACCTCGGCCAGGCGTTCCACCGAGGGCGCCTCGGCCAGGTTGCGATCGGCGTACGCGACGACGTCGGCGATGTGCTCGTATTCGTCACCCCCAGAATCCGGCAAACGCAAATCTTGGGAAACGCCAACCAGCCCGGCGATCGATCCGTCCTTGCGCCGCAACGGCAACTTGGTGGTCAAGCACCATCCCACGTCCCGCGTCGGGTAAACGTGTAGCTCCAATTGGGACACCAGGGCTTGTCCCGTGCGAAGCACTTGCCGGTCCTGCTCTGCGAACCCTTCGCCCAAGGGAGGCCGTAGCACTTCGGTCGCGGTTCGGCCAAGCAATTCCTGTTTGCTGGCGACGTTGCACCGCAGGACCAACGTTTGATTGACGACCAGGTATTCGCCACGCGTTCCTTTGATGAAGAACACGATGTCGGACAAATGGTCAAACAACTCCTCCCCAGTGAACGGTGCCTCCAGTTGGCCGAGCAATTCAGCGATCATCGGCGGAGCGGGATTCGGCATCAGGATTTTATTTCACCCTCCCGCTTGCGGGAGGGTCGCGGAGGAGCTCGCGACGACGCGGGGAGGGCCCGTCTGGGGGCATTGATCTCAGCTGGTTGTTCAAGACACCCTCCCCAAAGGCTCGTGCCTCGCCTTTGACCCTCCCGCAAGCGGGAGGGTGAATTCTAGAGAGGCACGTTTTTGGCGAGCGGTTGCACGCGTTTCACCGCAAACGCTTTGCCACCCACTAAGCCACTTCCGGATCGTCGAAGAACCGTGCCAGCGTGGCGTCGCTCGGTTTGGGAGTCACCAGCGACACCACGATCATGGTGATCAGTGAGCTCAGCAGCATCACCACGACCGGCATGACTTCGTATTCTTCTCCGCCGAAAGGCAGCTTCAGCACGAACGTTCGCAGGGCGTCCTGTTGCATCGCTTGGAAAAACAGGATGCACCAGCTGACGATCGCCGCGCAGATCCCGCTGATCGCACCCGCGGCGGTCAAGCCTCGCCAGTACAAAGCTGCGAACACGATCGGGAACAGCGCACTGAACCCGCTGAAACACCAAACGCCCATCGCGAACACGCTGCGGACGTTGCCCAAACTTAAAAAGTACGTCACCGCAACAATGCCGATGATGAACAACCGCGTGTACAAAACCTGCTGGCTGTCGGTCACGTTCTCCTTGCCCTTGTAGTGCGTCAGCACGTCGTTGGTGAAGATCGTTCCGATGCACAGGAACTGGCTGTCCAGACTGCTCATGATCGCCGCCAGAATCCCGGCGGCCAAGAATCCTCCCAACACCATCCCGGTTTGAGTCTTCACCAGGAACGGCAAGATCGTGTTCGGGTTGGTCGGCAGCGGTGGTTTCGGAGGCACCAGCGTTCCGGTTGCCCAGATCCCCACCAGCACACAGGGAACCCAGACGATCATGATGAACAGGGGGTGACAGATCACCGACAGCTTGAATGTCGCGGCACGGCGGGCGGTCATCCAGTGCTGGAACAGGTGCGGAAACATGCCGACCGACAGCGGAATCAAAAGATAAGTAAAGAACTTCATCTTACTCATCTCGATCCGGGTGATCTTTTCCTCCGGAACCGACTCGGCGAGGACGCGGAGGTTTGCGAACAGGCTTTCCTGTTTTCCCAATCGGCTGGCGATCACGTAGAACGTCACGATGCCCAACACCATGAACACGATGGTCTGCAGCGTGTTGGCCCAAGTCGTCCCTCGCATCCCGCCGAAAAAGACGTAGATCAACACCACGACGCAAATCACCAGCGATCCCAACCAGGGGGGAATGCCGCCGTTGAGCGCCATGTTGACGCTGCCATCGGGGCGGAGCGATGGAAACGCGTCCGGAGCCAGACCGGCCGTCAGCGATTGAACGACCGATCCGCTGCTGATCACGCCGATCAGCAGGTAGGGAATCACCAATCCGACCAGGATGGGGAACAACAGCAGTCCGATGAAATCGCTTTCCAGTCGATCGCGAAAGAATTCAATTTGCGTGGTGTAATGGTTGTGATGGGCGATCTTCCAGACCTTCACGCCGATCACGAAAAAGCACAGCGAGTGGATGATCCCGCTGCTGCTGGCCAGCATTCCGTAAACGCCAATGCCTTCCTTGAATGCTTCGCCGCTGCTGCCGACCAGGGCGAACGCCGTCATCGTCGTGCCAAACATGCTCATCAACAGCAAGAACGGCCCGATCGAGTGGCTGGCGACCTGATAATCTTCTTTCGTTCCTTTGAACAACCGCCCGGAGAACACTCCCAGGAATAGCAGAACCGCCAGGTAGGCCAGAATGATGATCAGTTGGGGGAGTCCGGGATGGTTCATGATGCCACCTCGTCCTCTTCGACCTCGGCGACCAGCTTCCGCTCGACGTCCTCATCGATCGGCCAAGCGATCACCGTCGCCAAGGCCCACGTCAAACTGGCTCCAATCGAAATACCGGCGTGCCACAGCAAACCAATCGGCAGGAAACCGAAAACGAGCGTGTCATCGGTCCAAAACCAATTGTCCTGGTGCAAGATCAACAGCAGCAGCACCAGGGCGGCGATGATCCAAACCCCAGAGGCTCCTTGGCGGGAAGATCGGTTCATTGAGAATCCGGTCGCGAGAGGAAAGGGAGGTGAACGGTCGGCGGGCAGCCAAAGAGTGTACCCAACGGGGCACCGGGCGCGAAAGTCGGGTCCGAGTCGTCTGACGTCCGGAAACTTCGCCGGCTGACGCCCGGAAACTCCGTGGACTGACGCACAGGAATTGCCCCGCGTTGGAAACGTCCACGCGAGAAACTCTGCCACTCCTGCTGGCTTCTGATCCGACAGCGGGTACAAAGCAGCACCAGATTGCCGTTGAATCACCTCGAATCGGCTGGCCTGCCGCCCCTTCGCCAAACCCCGCAGCCCAAAAAGTCTCTGTGCCCCCAACCCTTGACCTGATTGCCGCCTGCGCATTCGGACTGGAATCTGTCGTCCGCCGCGAGCTTCAGGATTTGGGGATCGAGGCGACGATCGGCCAATCCGGCCGTGTCCATTTTCAGGGCGATCTGAAAACCGTCGCGCTGGCCAACCTCCAACTGCGTTGTGCCGATCGCGTCCTGATCCGCGTGGCCGAGTTTCCTGCGCCGGACTTTGATGCACTGTTTGAAAGCGTTCGCGCCATCGATTGGGGTTCCTGGTTGCCCCGCGACGCGGAATTCCCGGTGACCGGTCGGTCGATTCAATCCGTTCTGTCCAGCGTTCCGGCCTGTCAACGCAGTGTCAAACGCGCCATCGTCGATGCCATGCAACGCGACCACGGCTGCGAGACCCTGGAGGAAACGGGGCCGAAGTACAAGATCGACATCGCCCTGCTGAAAGATGTCGCCACGCTGACCATCGACACCACGGGACGAAGCCTGCACCGGCGCGGCTACCGCACCGACATCTCCAAAGCCCCGTTGAAAGAAACGCTGGCCGCCGCGTTGGTGTTGCTCAGTTTCTGGAAACGGGACCGACCGCTGATGGACCCGTTCTGCGGAAGCGGCACCATCGCGATCGAAGCCGCACGGATCGGTCGGAACATTGCCCCCGGGATCGAACGTGCGTTCCGTTTCGAGTCCTGGCCCGATTGCTCCGCGGAACTGATCGCCGATCTGCGATCCGACGCAACCGCCGGCCAACTGGATTCGCTGGACGAACGCATCCTGGCCAGTGACATCGACGGACGCGTCCTGCGTGCCGCTCGCGACAACGCCGCGCGGGCGGATGTCAGCGACGACATTCACTTTCAATGCGGTCCGGTCAGCGAAGTCACCAGCAAGCGTCGCTTCGGATGCCTGATCACCAACCCGCCTTACGGTCGCCGGATCGGCGAAGATCGGGAAATCGACGCGTTGTATCGCTCGCTTCCCGACGTGCTGCGTCGTTTCCCGACCTGGTCCCACTACTTCCTGACGGCCTATCCAAAGTTTGAAGCCGCCGTGGGCCGATCGGCCGATCGGCGACGCAAACTGTACAACGGTCGCATCGAGTGCACGTACTACCAGTTCCACGGCCCCAAGCGAATCGTCCAGCAGCGCGAGCCCGCGGAAACGACCGCCGACGCCGCCCCGGTCAAACCGTACACCCACGCCGACGGACCGGCCGCCTTCGGCGAGTTGGACGCCAAAGCCTCCGAGCAGGCCGAACTGTTCGCCCGCCGGCTAAGCAAACGCGCCAAACACTTGCGGCGGTGGCCGACACGCCGCGGCATCACCTGCTTTCGCTTGTACGAACGGGACATCCCCGAGATCCCGTTGGTCGTCGATCGATACGAAGATCATCTGCACATCACCGAGTATGAACGGCCGCATGAACGTGACCCCGCCCAGCATGCCAACTGGCTGGACCTGATGGCGCGGACCGCCGCCGAAACGCTGGAGGTCGCACCGAACCACGTGCACTTCAAACGCCGCTTTCGACAACGCGACCACGGTCAACATGAAAAAGTGGACCAGACGGGCAACCGAATGCTGGTCAATGAAGGCGGTCTGAAGTTCTGGGTCAACCTGGACGATTACGTCGACACCGGCCTTTTCCTCGATCATCGGATCACGCGTTCGATGGTCCGCGAGGCGGCTCAGGGCACTTGGTTCTTGAACCTGTTTGCCTACACCGGCACTTTCACGGCCTACGCGACCGACGGCGGGGCGCGAAAGACGACCAGCGTGGACTTGTCCAACACCTACCTGTCCTGGGCCAAAGAAAACCTGCGGGTCAACGGCTTCCTGGATGAGAAACGACAGGACGGCCATCAATTCGTCGCCTCCGACGTTGCGGAGTTCATCGACCAGCATCCCGCCGGTGAACGCTACGACCTGGTCGTGTTCGACCCGCCAACCTACTCCCGCAGCAAAAAGACCGAGCAGGACTGGAACGTCCAGACCGACGCGCTGCCGCTGTTGGCCAAGCTCCTGCCGCTCGTCCGCAAAGGCGGCGTGATCTTCTTTTCGACCAACTTCCGCCGATTCAAATTTGACGCTGACGCGCTCGAGGTCACTGAGTGCCACGAGATCTCGCGACAAACGGTCCCCGAAGACTTTCGCAACCGACGCATCCATCGCTGCTGGAGGATCGTCAAATGAACCGGCGGCTTTTCTGAAATTCACCCTCCCGCCGGGAGGGTCAAAGGCGAGGCACGAGCCTTTGGGGAGGGTGTCTTCGTGAACCCGCTGACATCAATCGTGCCGGACAGCCCTCCCCGCGTCGTCGCAAGCTCCTCCGCGACCCTCCCGGAGGGAGGGTGCAGCAGAGAACCCATGACATTGATCGATGGGCTACGACTTCATGACGTAGCCGCCGCCAGACGGTGGCCGCACCGTAGCCACGCTCTGGCGAGCGTGGCTACATCGAATTCGCCGCCTCTGGCGCGCGGCACGAACCGGTCAGCGACGGCGACGATTGTTTCGGCGGGGAGGTCCCAATTCCGTATCGGCCGGCACGCCGAACTGCTTTTGCTTTTCCGCCAACTGCTCCAGCATCCGTTTCTGCACGTCCGCGTAGTCAGTGCTTCCGTAAACGCTCTGCAGCTCGTTGGGATCGTCCTTCAAATCAAACAGTTCCCAATCGTCGATCTTCTCGCCTTCCAGGGCGTAGAAGTGGATCAACTTGTAGCGACCGTCGGTGACGCCGAAGTGACGGGCGACGTTGTGAGCGCCCGGATTCTCGTAGTAGTGGTAGTAAAACACTTGACGCCAGTCGTCGGGCGTGTCGCCCTCCATGATCGGAACCAACGACCGTCCTTGCATGTCATCGGGAACGTCCACTCCCGCGATGTCCAAGAACGTTTCGGCAAAGTCCAGGTTGGAGACGATGTCGTCGTTGACCGAACCCGGAGCGATCTTGCCGGGCCACCGCGCCAACAGCGGCGTGCGAAGCGATTCCTCGTACATCCATCGCTTGTCAAACCAGCCGTGCTCTCCCAGGTACCATCCCTGGTCGGACGAGTAGATGACCACGGTGTTGTCCGCCAAACCGGCTTCGTCCAGGTAGTCCAGCACCTCGCCGATCCCATCATCGACGCTCTTGACGCATCGCAGGTAATCCTTGACATAGCGTTGGTACTTCCACTTGACGATCTCCTCTTCGCTCATCGAGGAACGCGCCGCTTCAAATGCCTTGTTCTTTTCGCCGTAGGCGGCGTCCCAAACCTTCTTCTGGGCTTCGTTCATGTTCCCGTAACCGCTCAGCTTCAGGTCGTTCGCGTTCAAGTGCTCTCGAACGGTCATCTCTTGCCGTCGGGCCGATTGCGTGCGACCGGAATAGTCGTCCCACAAAGTTTCGGGTTCGGGGATGGTGACGTCGTCCAACCAGTTCAGGTACTTCGGTGCCGGCCGCCAGTTCCGGTGCGGCGCTTTGTGCTGGTACATCATCATGAAGGGCTTGTTGGGATCCCGCTGCTGTTTCAGCCAGTCCAACGTTTTCTCCGTGATGATTTCCGTCGTGTATCCCGTGTGCGGCCGCGTGACCGGGCTTCCGTCGGAGCCTTCCGTGATCATGGGCGGGTTGTAATAAGGCCCCTGCCCTTTCAGCACGTCGTAGTAGTCGTAGCCCTGCGGTGTGCTGGCCAAGTGCCACTTGCCGACGATCGCCGTCTGGTAACCCGCCTTCTGCAACAACTTCGGAAACGTTTGCTGGTCGCCGTTGAAACGATTGCCGTTGCGGACAAACCCATTCAAATGGCTGTACTTCCCGGTCTGGATGACCGCGCGGCTGGGTCCACAGATTCCGTTGGTGACGTAGCAGCGATTGAACCGCATCCCTTCTCGCGCGATGCGATCCATGTTCGGCGTCGTGATCCGCGAGGGGTCATACGCGCTGAGCGCCTGCGTGCAGTGATCGTCCGTGAAGATGAACAGGATGTTCGGCTGGCCAGATTCATCGGCCGCGGTCAACCGGCTGCCCAGCGCGGGAGCCAGGCACAGTGCCGCCAGCAGCAGCATTCGGAAGGGGAGCAGGGTTCGCATGGTGTCGCTTCAACACGGAAGGGGCGGGAGGGGGCTGGGAGAAAGATGGTCATGATCGTAATCGTTCCTGCGCGGCGGAACAAACACCCGGCCCCTGGCACGCCCGAGACCACCAGATCCGAGGTTCGAGCCGCCGGCCCATTCAACGCAACGGTGGCGGGACGCCGGAAAACGTGGCCAATCGGCTGCCTCCGGCGGTCTACCTGGGAAAAATCCGGCCCCCCAGCGTGGTCGTCGCCGTCACCGCGAACTAGGATTTTCATTCACGGCGGGCATTCCCGTGGCCCGGAGTGACCGGCAAAACCGTTGCCAGTCCCCAAGCTCCACACTCCGCGTTGGAACTTCCCACGCCCGTTCGCTGTCCCCCGGTCGTGCTGGATCGACGGACCGAACCGCCCGCCGCCAAACCTTCCCGAACCTCCCCCACCACCGCAAACATCATCCATGGCCGTTTTTCGACTGTCTGTCCCTGCCGCATTCACCTGGTCGGTTCTGCTGATCGCCTTGCACTTGGCCAACAACGGTCGCGTCGTCGCGCAATCGCATGACAACAAGAAAGGCCCGGCCTACACCTCGCCTCCGGAAAACGACAAGAGCTTTCCGTTGATGGGAGAGTTTGCCGGTCAGATCAAATCCGGTGAAGACACACAACCATTGGCGTTGCAGATCCGCCCCATCGCCGGCAACCAGTTTCAAGCGATGGCGTACAAAGGTGGACTGCCCGGCCAACCGGATCATGAACCCGAAGCGATGCGTCTGATCGGACTCCTCTCAGGCGAGTCCGTGATCCTTTCGGGTGGCCCCTGGGCGATCTTCGTGGACGCCGACGGCTGCTCCATCGTGTCTTCCAGCGGCGAGATGCTGGGCCGGCTCGATCGTATCGAGCGTCAAAGCCCCACGCTGGGCGCACCAGCTCCTGAGAACGCCACGGTCCTTTTCGACGGTGAGGCCTTGGACCACTGGGTCGGCGCGCAACGGACCGACAACGGATTGTTGAAACAGGGCGCCACGCTGCGTCCCATGTTCCAAGATTTCGATCTGCACGTCGAGTTCCGCTTGCCCTACATGCCCCTCGCCGACGGACAATCGCGCGGCAACAGCGGGCTGTATCTGCAAAGCCGCTACGAATGCCAGATCCTGGACTCCTTCGGGACCGAACGGATGTTCAACGGCTTGGGCGCGCTGTACCGCCAAAAATCGCCGGATGTGAACATGGCCTTCCCGCCATTGACTTGGCAGACCTACGACGTCCGCTTCACCGCCCCGCGATGGGCCAACGACGGCACCAAAATTCGCGACGCCCACATCACCAGCTGGGTCAACGGTGTGAAGGTCCAAGACGACGTGGCACTGCCAACCAAGACCGGTGCTGGCAAGCAAGAGGAGCCGCTGCTGCTGCCGATCTTGTTCCAAGACCACGGCGACCCGGTCCGATTCCGAAACATCTGGATCATCGACCGGGGCCTGTCCTCCGCCGAGTTTCCGGTGATGGCGACCGAACAGCAGCAGCAAGCGGCGGCCAGCGTGGGCTGGGAATCGCAACCCAAACCCGAAGGCGAACAAGCCAAGGATGAAAGCAAATCCGACGGCGGTGACGAGGAAGCGAAGCAAGCGGACGACAAGGAATCGGACGACAAGCCGCAACCCTCCGATGAAGACCCCTCTGGCTCAGAAGGGCCCTCTTCGGAAGACTCAGCAGCCGCCGACCAATCGGACGCCCCATCCAAAGAAAACTCGGAATCCAAGTCCGAGTGATCCGCGGCTAATCTTTTCTCACCCCCCTGGTTCCAAGGCTCCCGCCTTGGAACCCACTGCAACGCAGGCTCCGCCTGCCCCGATGGACTGAGCTGGCAGAGCCAGCCCTCATCGCGTTCCCGGGCGGGAGCCCGGGAACGAGACGCTCCTCTTCCATCTGCTCCTGCCCCCCTGGTTCCAAGGCTCCCGCCTTGGAACCCGCTGTCCCCCACGCTCCGCCTGCTCCGTCGGACTGAGCCGGCAGAGCCAGCCCTCATCGCGTTCCCGGGCGGGAGCCCGGGAACGAGACGCTCCTCTTCCATCTGCTCCTGCCCCCCCTGGTTCCAAGGCTCCCGCCTTGGAACCCACTGTCCCCCAGGCTCCGCCTGGCCACCCCAGGCTCCGCCTGCCCCACCGCCGCCGAAACGGCGCGAACTGACCTTGCGCTCGACCGCGGTTTCTAGCTAAGGTCCCGACAGCGCCTCAAGGTGGGGGGAGTGCGCCCGGAGCGGCGCCCGACGCGTTCTTTTCAATGGATGACCGGCGTCAAGCAAGGATGTGACCGTGGAGACCGAGAACTATTTGCTGGATGACATCGAGCGAAGCCAGCAAGAAGAGACACGACGGAGACGCGAGAATCGGTCGCGACGCTACCGCCGCACACTGATGATCGGGCTGGGCTTCCTGGCCCTGATCGTATTGGCTGCCCCAAGCTTGATCAGCCATACCGGCGTCGCCAGTACGATGCTAGCCACCAGGGCCGACCAGCAAGGCTGGGTCGCGACCGCCGACGCGATCGACGTCGGCTGGATCACCCCCTTGTCGATCCGCAACCTGACCCTGGTTGGGAAAGAGCGCGAGAGCAAAATCCAGATCGAGCGAATTGATACCTCGCTGACGGTGCTGGACCTGTTGCGATTGGACGTCCAGCAGATCGGCGAGATCACCGTCCGCGGCGCCGAGGTGGACTGCACGGTGTTCCCCGGTGGGTCATCCATCGAAACTGATCTGACCGACCTTTTGACAACCGATGACTCCGACGCATCGGAACCGGTGCGGGCGGACATCCGCGTTCAAAACTTGAAGGCCAACATCAAGGACGCTCAAACAAAGCAACGGTGGGTGTTGGATCAATCCAACCTGGACGTGCTGATTGACGGACAACGGATCGAAGGCGATCTGGCGGGAGTCGTCGAAGAACCCGGCGGCAGCGGCGGGGCCATCCAAAGTCACTTTGTCTGGCACCCCGTCACCAATCCCAATCTTGCCGTCCCGATCACGCCCGTCTCCGGCCATCCCGACGCGTCGAACAACCCCGAGTGGGAATTGTCGCTGAAAGCCGAGTCGTTCCCGTTGTCGGTGATGAACCTGGCTTCCTGTCGATTCGGACAAGCCGCCGCGACGATGCCCGACCAATTCTTCGGCGACACCACGGGAAAAGTCCGCTTGACCGGTCGCCCCGGCGGGACCATGCAAGCCGCCATCGGTGACTTGCGGATCCGCAACCTGCAACTGTCCCACTCGGCGCCCGAGGATGCCTCGCCAAAACACTGGAACAACGAATTGGCCACACTCGATGGCGAACTGTCTCTCTCCGGCGGTTGGCTGTTCGGACACGGATTGGAACTGACAACCGACTTCGCTTCCGCAACGCTCGACGGGGCCTTTCCGACCACGATGACCTTGACCGGCGCCGAAGACAATCCGCTCAGCTGGCTTCAAACCCTGGACGGAAAAGCACGCGTGGACGTCGACTTGGCCGCACTGGATCGTGCCATGCCCGGCCTGATCCCGTTGCGATCGGACGCCCAATTGGTATCGGGACGACTCAGCGGCTCCATCGAGAATACCTTGCCCGGCGCGCCGGCGGCGGAGACAGCGATCCCCGCGGGTGCGTCTGCGGATCCGTCCAGCGGCCGAAAAAGCAACTTGGAACTCCGCAGCGACGCGATCCGCGCCCGCGCGGGCGGTCGAGCCGTGGTGATCGAACCGATCAAGTTGACCGCCATGGTCAGCAGCGAAAACGGCGCCCTGCGAGCCGACCAGTTTGCTCTCTCCAGCTCGTTCGCCAGCGCCTCCGGCAGTGGCACCCTACAGCGCGGCGACGCCGACCTGGAAATCGACTTCGGCCGCTTTTACACCATGCTTCGCCCGATCATCGACCTGTCCGAAGGCTCGCTCGGCGGAACGGCATCCGGACGCATCCGCTGGAACGTCCGCCCCGGCAATCAACCGGACGTGGAAACGTGGCAGCTGCGTGGCGATGGCGAAGCCAACAACTTGCTGGTCACCCTGCCCGGCGGCACCCGATTCAAACGCGCGATTGTCCGCGGCGAAGTCTCGGCGGAAGGTCGCTGGCGCGGTCAGAGTTTGCAGGAATTGACGTCGGCCGACGTCACACTGCATAGCACCGGCGTTTTGGCAAAAGCCGCGTTGGTCGAACCGGTCCAGAACCCGTCCGCCGATTCGATGTACGCGGTGCGTCTGTCCGGGGACGGTCGGCTGGAGAATCTGGCCGAATCCTTGCGTCCCTGGTTGCCCGAGTCGATCCGCGACGCGGAAGGACGCATCGTCGGCTCGGCCACCGGCCAGATCAGCCGGTCCAAGGGATCACTCTCGCGCGCCGACTTCGACTTGTATCAACCGCGCATCGCGTATGCCGATCAGTGGTTCAGCCAACCCAACGTGACCGTCCACTTCCAAGGCGTCCTCGACTGGCCCAGCGGTAGCCTGGCGGCTCAAGACCTGACGGTCGTCGGCGAAGCTCTCTCGTTGGCGGTGCAAGGAGATGCGGGACCGGAACAGACCAACCTGGACGTCGCCTGGAAGCTGGATCTGGAACGGCTGCAGCAAAGCGTCGGTGCCAGCGTCGCCCGCGCACGCCCCAACCCGGTCCAGCCGGCTAGCTATCGCGCCACCCGCGAAGAACCGTACCGTTGGTCGGGTCAGTGCCAAGGCAAGTCAAAGATCACCGGCGACGGAAACCAATGGACCATCGACTCCACCGCCTCGGCGACGTCGCTGGCGATCGCGGCGCCGCGAAAAGCCCAACCGGTACCACCCGGCACACCACGGCTGCGCGGCGACGGTTCCGACGGCGATGACCAGCGACTGTGGTACGAGCCCCGCTTGCAGGTCCAAGGCCCGATTGAGCTGAACGGAGAAACCGGCGCCGTCAAGATTTCCGAACTGCAGGTCGCCTGCGACTGGTTCGCCGGAACGCTAACCGGCAACCTCGACCGGAAAGACGACCAGACCAGCCTGGTCCTGCAGGGCCCCTCGAAGTGGAAAATGGATGTCGTTGCGGCGCGACTTTCCGAAATGGTTGGCACCCGCATCGAAGCGACGGGACTGCACGAAACGCCGTTCAAATTGAAACTGAAAACCCACCCCGTTGATCCGCTGACGCTGGCGCTCGAAAGCGAACTCGGTTGGGAAGCGTGCAAAGTCGCCGGTGTGTCTTTGGGTCGAGCAACGCTGCCGTTCAGCTTGTCGGAAGACTCGTTGAAGATCGCGCCGGCAACGATCCCGATCGTCTCCCTCGCGCCCAACCGGTCCGGCATCGATTCACCGCGCGGCGGCGGCGCGGCGTCCTCCGGTGGGAACCTGGAATTTGCCGCGGAGGTTCATTACGCGACGACACCGGCAACGATCCGGGTGAAAAGTGGTTCCAAGATTGATTCGCTGCAAATCACCCCGGAGACCGCGTCCAGTTGGCTGGCCTACCTGGCACCCCTCGCCGCCGGTGCAACTCGGATCGAAGGCAACCTGAGTGCCACACTGGACGAAACGTTGATCGTCGTGGGCGATCCGTCGGCCAGCGTGGTGCGTGGCAGCTTGGACATCCGGCGGATGCAGTTGGCTTCCGGCCCGCTGGCCAACCAATTGGTCCTGGGACTTCGGCAGATCAAATCGTTGACGCAACTCGCCTCGGGAAAACCCGCACCCGCGGCCGACGGCGAAAAAGCGTTGATCGAGATGGCGCCCCAAACGGTCGACTTCAGCTTTGAGAACGGCGTGGCGACTCACCAACGAATGTACTTCCAAGTCGACCGGGCTCAGATCATGACCAGTGGCCGCGTCAACTTGCAGCAACAATTGGACATGATCGCGCAAATCCCCTTGGATGCACGCTGGCTGGGCAACGATCTGCAGGGCTTGGCCGGCGAAACCTTGACCTTTCCGGTCACCGGAACGCTCTCGCAGCCGCGTCTGGATCTGGCCGCCGTTCGCGACGTCGTCACCCGGCTGGGAAGCAAAGCGGGCGCGGAGCTGATTCAGAATCGATTGGACAGCGTCATCCAAAAGCAGCTCGGATCGGGATTGGATCAATTCAACTCCGGCCTGGAAAAGATCCTGGGTTTCTGACCAGCCCACCACGCCCGACCATCAGGCCCGAGCCATCAGGACCGGAGGGCCGCTTGCCGGTCGACAGGCCCGGAAGGCCGACAGCCACCTGCCGGTCGACAGGCCCGGAGGGCCGACAGCCACCTGCCGGCGGCCTTGGCCGCCGGTTTCTTCCACCCCGTCGCCAGCCCCGAAGGGGCGACAGCAATGCCTCGGTGCGCCGACAACCTCCACGCGCCGGCCAAACATCCAACGCGTCGCAATCGCAAGCTGGATGAACAACCCACGACTACATTCGCAATGCCATTGCTTTTCCGCAATACTCCTTAAAGCGACACGCGGCGTCACCGCCGCCCCCTTGGCTGCCAGACTTCGGCGGCCTCACCCCCCGACCGGTCCGATCCGCCGGTGCGAGGCATCACGAATTTCAAACGAACGCAATCGCATGTCCGAAACCACCTGGCTCAGCGAGTGGGACGAACTGGCCTTTGACAACCGCTTCACGCACGAACTTCCGGCCGATCCGGAAACCGCCAATCAAACGCGACAGGTGCACAACGCTTGCTACTCGCGGGTGACGCCCAAGCGGGTCGCCGCCCCTGAACTGATCGCCCACTCCCCCGAACTGGCTTCGCAATTGGGAATCCCCGACGCGTTGATCCGATCGGACCAGTTCGCCCAAGTCTTCGGCGGCAACCTGGTGCATCCTGCTATGGATCCGTTCGCGATGTGCTACGGCGGTCATCAGTTCGGCAATTGGGCCGGACAACTGGGCGACGGCCGGGCAATCAACTTGACCGAATGCATCGACCGCAACGGAGTCCACCAAACCCTGCAACTCAAGGGCGCCGGACCGACACCCTACTCACGGTTTGCCGACGGGCTGGCGGTGCTCCGCAGTTCGGTCCGCGAGTTCTTGTGCAGCGAGGCCATGCATCATCTGGGCGTTCCGACCACCCGGGCGCTCAGTCTGGTGCTGACCGGCGATTGGGTCACCCGCGACATGTTCTACGACGGCAACCCGCAACAAGAACCGGGGGCGATCGTGTGCCGGGTCGCCCCGAGCTTTGTCCGCTTGGGCAACTTCCAACTGTTTGCCAGTCGCGAGGAGGAGCAGACACTTCGCCAATTAGCCGATTTCACCATCCGCAACGACTTTTCCCACCTGGGAGAACCGTCGCCGGAAGTCTACGCAGAATGGTTTGCGGAAATCTGTCAGCGCACGGCCGAACTGATGGTGCATTGGATGCGTGTCGGTTTCGTGCACGGCGTGATGAACACCGACAACTTGTCCGTTCTGGGGCTGACAATCGACTACGGCCCGTACGGATGGCTGGAAGACTACGATCCGAACTGGACGCCCAACACCACCGACGCCCAGGGGCGACGTTATCGCTACGGAAACCAACCGCAGATCGCGCAATGGAACCTGGCCCAGTTCGGCGGGGCCCTGCTGCCGCTGGTCGACCAGCGTGTCGAATCGTTGCAGACGGGATTGTCGCATTACGTGCAAACGTTCGAGGAAGGCTGGAACGCGATGATGGCTGCCAAGCTGGGACTGGATCGCTTCCGCGGTGAAGACGACTTGGCGCTGTTTGGCGACCTGCTGCAAGTGCTGCAACTGGCGGAAACCGACATGACACTTTTCTATCGCGAACTGGCCAAGGTCCCGTGCGAGTCCGAGGTCGATGCGGTTTGTGATTCTCTCAGCGACGCCTACTACAAACCCGAAGAAGTCACCGACGAAGTCCGTGAACAAACGCAGAACTGGTTTGATCGCTACCGGGCCCGCGTCCGCAGCGCCGACATCTCCGACGCCAACCGTCGCGAGCGGATGGACCGAATCAATCCGCTGTATGTGCTTCGAAACTACCTGGCACAGCTGGCAATCGATCGCAGCGAACAGGGTGATCACGCCGGCATCACCGAGTTGCTGGACGTCTTGCGTGACCCGTATCGGGAACAGCCCGGTTGTGAACGGTTCGCTGAGAAGCGTCCCGAGTGGGCGCGACATCGTGCGGGTTGTTCGATGCTGTCCTGCAGTTCTTGACACAGCGAGCGTTGCGGGTCCGTGGTGTTGGCCACAACCTGCCGCAGCTTGAGTTTTCACCCCGAAGCCGCCTGCACTCTCGCCCTGAAAAGCTTGACGAACTCGCCGTAGGACGCCCCGCCAAAATCACTCCGTCGCGGCACAAACAGATACAGGTCTTGTTCCGGGATCACGATCAGCCCCTTGCCGACGGTCATTAGCCGTACCGATTCCAGGGGAAAGCGGTGCGTCCCGGCCGGGCCGCACCAGATCAACGTCGTCTCGCCCAGTGAAACTTCGACCTCCGCCCCGCTGACGACCCCGTGGGCGGCGAGCTCGCTTCGAGCTGCATTGCGTGGTCCGCGAATCAGCGTCAGGTAGATGACGGTGGCCAGCCCCATCACCACGACTTCGCGGACCGCGATGCCGATCGGCCCCGGGACGGGCGGCATCAGACTGATCCCCAGCGCCAGGGCGATCATCACCATCGAGGCCAAGGTGACGCGGCCGCCGCACCGCCACAGCAAGAACTTGGACTCCGCGTAGCGGATCATCCGTTGATCCAAACGAAATCGCGCGACCGGCGCATCGGTCGGCGCGAAGGTCGCGGCTTGATCCGGAGGCGCCTGGTAGGGATTGATCATGAGTCGGAGCGTATCAAAAAACGACGATCGTCGCCTTTCGCTCCGCGAAAGTAGCGCAGCGACGCTCGCTCCCCCCTGGTTCCAAGGCTCCCCCCTGGTTCCAAGGCTCCCGCCTTGGAACCCACTGCCCCGCAGGCCCAGCCTGCCGCCAACCGGGTGAGATAGCAGAGCCAGCATCCATCGCGTTCCCGGGCGGGAGCCCGATCGTCGCCTTTCGCTCCGCGAAAGTAGCGCAGCGACGCTCGCTCCCCCCCTGGTTCCAAGGCACCCGCCTTGGAACCCACTGCTCCCGCAGGCTCCGCCTGCCTTCCCCTCACAACTCACAACTCACAACTCACAACTCACAACTCACAACTCACAACTCACAACTCACAACTCACAACTCACAACTCACAACTCACAACTCACAACTCAACGCGCCATCCGCCCGCGGAAGGCCACGTTCCCGCCCCCGCGGAGGTGTTCTCCCGGAGAACGTGTCTGGACTTCATTCCGGAAGCAATTCACGCCCCGTTCCGTAACCTATTGTTCCAAAGATCTCTCTTCATGAACCGCTCACAACCGATGCAATCCGAATGCTGCGTTGTCATCAGCTGCGAAAACTGTACGAAGACCACCTGGCCGTCGACGGAGTCTCCTTCCAGCTGGAGCCGGGCGAAATCGGCGGATTGGTCGGTCCCAACGGCGCGGGAAAAACCACGACGATGCGGTGCCTGGCCGGATTAATCCCTGCAACCGGAGGCCAACTGGCGGTCGCCGACTGCAACCTTGCGGACCACGATTCGGCCAGCCTGACGGAACTGAAACGCCGTCTCGCCTACGTCCCGGATGATCCACCGCTGTTCGACGACCTGACCGTCGGGCAACACCTGGAGTTTATTGGCCGGATCTACAACGTTCCCGATCGCCGCGCGAAGGCCAGCGAGCTGCTGGAGTACTTCCAGCTGGACGACAAGGTCAACGCCGGCGCGACGACGCTTTCGCGAGGCATGCGGCAAAAACTGGCCATCTGCTGCGCCTACCTGTACGACCCCCAGGTGTTGCTGCTGGACGAACCGATGACGGGCCTGGACCCGCCGGGGATCCGCCGCTTGCTGCAATCGATCCGGGACCGGGCGGCCGCCGGCGCCACGGTGATCATCTCCAGCCACTTGCTGGCCATGATCGAAGACGTGTGCACGCACCTGATCGTGATGCAGCACGGCCGGCTGCAGTACTTCGGCGACGTCCAGTCGCTCCGCAACGAATTCCCTTCGGCCACCTCCTTGGAACAAGCTTACTTCGAAGCGACCGCCCGCGAACTCTCCGCGTGCTCGTGACCTCACCAGCGGCATCATGCAAACACCCCACCAACACCTGCTGTGGTTGACGATCCACCGCGGGATCTTTCGGCTGCGACGCGGCGTTGACCGCATGCGATCGCCGCGGCGGATCCTGGCAACGATTCTCGCTGCGCTGTTCCTCAGCGCGTACGTTCTCAACGGCTTTTTCGTCCTCTGGTCGCGACGCACGGCCGATCCCCAGTCGCTCCGGCTGTGGCTTTCCGGCGGCATGATCCTGTACCTGATCTATCACAGCGTTCGCTGCGTTTGGACTGAGAAACAGGTCGACATGGAATACACCGATGCCGAGAATCTGTGGCTCGGCGGGGCGCCGCTGAAACGATCGACCGTGGCCGCGTACAAAGTCAACACAATGATGGTGTCGGCCTTGCTGAAGACATTCTTTCTGTCGGTGGTGCTCGCTCCGGATGTTTCCCATTTCGCGTTGCTATCCGTCGGCGTGTTCGCTGCGTTGGTACTTTTGGAAACCGCGCGGATGGTCTGGCAACGTTTGCTGGGCGGATTGTCGGAACGTCACCGCGTTGCCGCCCGCGTCTCACTGACCGCGGTTGGGATCGCAGCCCTGATCCAAATGTTCGGCCACATGGTCCGCATCACCCCGCCGGGCTCGGACCCAGGCCATTACGTCCTGAACAGTTTTCGCGCCGTGGGGTACGTCGCCTCCTGCGACATCGTCCAATGGCTGGCGATCCCCTGGCGGCCGGCCGCGCTGCTGGCCACCACCTCGCAGATCACCACGCACACGGCGGTGCAACTGCTCGCCGCGGTTGCCCTGATCCCCACGGCGATCATCGCCTTGGTCCGCATCGATGGCTGGGCGGAACGTTGCAAGCTGCAACGCGAACAAGCACGCTTGGCCGCGGGCGACTATATCTCTCCGCAGCAACGGATGACCGGCCAGAGGACCGCCTACTCCGCCGACACGCTGGCCGACCGGATTGAATCCCTGTGCCCGGAACGTCTACGTGACGCCGTCGCGCTGCTGTGGCGTCAAGCACTTTCGATCCGTCGCTACGCGGGCACCATCGTGTTCAGCTTCGTGCTGCCGACCGTTCTGTGCCTGTCGCCGCTGCTGACCGGCCGCGCCGGAAACCAGTGGGCGTTTGTCGTCGCCGGGATCGCATTGTGCACCATGCTGCTCGCACCACCGGCACTCCGGTTGGACTTCCGACGCGACTTGAAACGGATGTTGCTGTTGCGTTCACTTCCGCTGCGCCCCATCCATGCCGTCCTGGGGCAGCTGACCCTGCCGGTCCTGATCACCATCGGGTTCCAATGGATCACGCTGTTGATCGCCGGTTTGCTGGTGTCGCCGGGCTGGTCGCAAATCATCGTTTGGTCGGGAATGCTTTCGGCGCTGGCCGTGTTCACCTTCGCGGCCGAGAATGCTTTGTTCCTGGCTTACCCGCACCACGAAAGTGCGCAGGGGTTCGCGATGGTGGTTCGAGCCAACGTGATGTTTGTCGGCAAAGCGACCGTGATCGGTGTGGCGGTGGCCGCCCTGATGTTGTGGATCACGCTTTGCCGGACAGCCTTTGCCGATCCGGTCAGCACGCCGATTTACGTGATCGGCGCGATCGGAGCCTCGTGGGCAGTCGCAGCATCGGCGCTGTCGATCACGGCCTGGTGCTGGAATCACTTTGACATCTCTGCCGACCTTCCACCGGAATGATCCGGCGAGCGGACCGCGTGCCGGGGACGTCAGAACGTCTCGGGATAGATCACCAGTTCGATCCGGCGGTTGGCCGCGCGACCGGCGGCCGATGCATTTGACTGTGCCGGCTGGTTGGCGCCTTGCGCAACGATGAAGAACTGCCCCAGCGGCATGCCGGCGCGTCGCGTCAGCAGGTCCAAAACCGCGGAGGCCTGGGCGGAAGCAAGTTGATGGCTGGCCGCAGCTCCTCCGGCGAACGCTTGAGCGTTGTCCGTGTAGCCTTCGATCCCGATCCGCTGCCGCGGGAACACGCTTCGCAATTGCGCCGCGACCGGATCCAGCACCTGGGCCGCCTGTGGAATCAATTGCGCGGTCCCCGGAGCAAACAGCTGGTCGCTGGGAATGGCGATCCGCACCCGGTCACCGTCTTGCCGCACCGGCAGACCGCCCAGGTTCAGACGCGAAGCCAACTGATTCAAATTGGTGTTCGGCTGGATCGACGCACCGCCGCGCAGCTGCGTCGAAGCCTGAAAGCCGCGAACCGTGTTTTGCGCTTCCCGCGCCGCGATCGATGCCGTTTCCAATTGTCGTGTGGTGTCGGCTAGCTGTCGCCGCACCAGATCCAGCTCTTCGCGATAAACCTGAGCCTGCTGTTCGCTTTGAGCCAACTGCGTGTGCAGCTGGCGATTGTTGTCATCCAGCAATTGGACGCGTCGGTTCAATTCTGCCAGTTGGGAATCGGCCGGATTGACGGCCTGGCCGGTGACCGGCGGAGTCATCGGCGTCGATGGCATCGGGTAAGCCCCCGGACCGGCAAGGTACGGATTCTGGCTGCATCCGGCGGCCAGGCACAGCGCAAAGGCTCCGCCCAACACCATGATTTTTCGCCAGTTTTCCCGAGCGTTCACCGCTGAAACCATCCTGAACCGAGGGAATCGGACGTCCTCCGTAACGTCCACCGGTCCTACATCTAGAAAGCTGCCCGCCAAACATCAAGACCAATCACCCACAACGCCGCCCGGCCAGTCATCGGCAAGACACCAGATGCCGGCAAAGGCACAAGTCAGCGGCAAGGCGCTAGCCGCCAGTAAAAGCAACAGTCAGCGGCAAGGCGCTAGCCGCCGGTAAAAGCAACAGTCAGCGGCAAGGCGCTAGCCGCCGGTCCAGAGCGAGAATCTCCCTCTCCCCCTGGTTCCAAGGCTCCCGCCTTGGAACCCACTGCCCCGCAGGCTCCGCCTGCCGCATTGCCAATCGCCGCGGGCCAAGTGAGCTGGCAGAGCCAGCCTTCACCGCGTTCCCGGGCGGGAGCCCGGGAACGAGTGGACCCAGCGTTCTCCCCCTGGTTCCAAGGCTCCCGCCTTGGAACCCACTGTCCCGCAGGCTCCGCCTGCCCAACCGCCACGCTCCGCCTGCCCAACCGCCACGCTCCGCCTGCCCAACCGCACCGACGAACAGGCCCCAACACCCCTCACACCAACCCCACCAGCACCAACAACATCAACGCCACCAGCAAAATCACCACGCGAATCGCCCAGCGGTCCTGCGGACGGATCCCGCCGCTGTGGGCGCGGATGCCGCGCAGCCACAGCACCAACGACGATCCCACCATGATCGTCAGCACGTTGATCGAGACGACCAGCAACGGCCCCCACACCGGAATCCCCGCGGGCACCGGTTCCCACAAACCGAACGCCATCTGCAGCCCGGCGGTCGACAGCGGTGGAACCAGCGCCGCGGCGATCGCCGCACCCGCGAGCGCGGAAGACAGATGGGATCGCGTGCGGGCGTAAGCGGCGGCCATTCCGCCCACCAGACCGACGCAAAAATCGATCACCGACGGATTGCAGCGAGCCCACATCTCGGTGGCATGCTCCGGTGACCAATCCGGCTGGTCGACCGCCCACACCAGCGTTCCAAACAACCCGCTGGTCAGCAGGGCGCCGGCAAACCCCAGCACGATGGAAGTGAAGGCGTCGCGGAACAACGGCCGGTTGCCGATGGCGATCGCCAAGCCGGCACCCAGAATCGGCGTCATCAGGGGTGCGATCAGCATCGCGCCGATGATCACCGCGGCACTGTTCTGCAGCAACCCGAAGGAGGCGAGCATGCTGGAGGCGCTGATCATCCCCAAGAATTCCAGATTCGGCTTGGAGCCGCTTTCCAGGTCCTGCTGCAACGCGACCCGCTCGTCCCGATTCAGCGACGGAGCCACCGAGTCGGACCAGCGCCGCAGCCTTCCCAGCAGCGACGGCACCACCGATTGTCCTTCGCGGACCAGCATCACCGAAGGCTGCAGCTCCCGTTCGATCAGCCGCCTTCCGGCCTGGTACGTCAGCGAATCCTTCCCCACCGAATCGACGCCAAACACCACCGCGGCTTCGGAGGGAAAGGTGAACGCGTCGATCTGCTCGTTGACCGCGGCCGTTTGTCGCTCGGAATCCGTTTCGGTGGCGGCGCTGGCATCGACGGCCCAAGCCGACGGCGTCATGCCCAACAGTTTGCGGCAGACCCGCTCGGTCAGGATGCGGTGACCGACGTAGCCGCCGAACAGGTGCGCCTCATCGATCGGCGGATCGGTGACCGCGTGCAACCACACGGTGGGGAACGGAGACGATTCGAACAGCTCGCGTTGCCGGTCCGCTTCCCCGGGCGCGTAAATCAGCACCAACAGCCGGCAGCCGACGTCCTGACAAAAGCTCAAAACATGGTCGGTTGCCGGATCGATCGTCTGAACGTCCGTGGGCTCGCCGTTGGTTCGTGTCAGTTTGTCGGCCAACACCGATTCGACGTGTTTCTCCAACACGCGGCGGTCGGTGCCCAACACGACGGGAACGATCGGGGCATCCAAAGCCTCACCGAACACCACGCACCAGGGCGTTCCGTCGCTGAGTTGTTCCTCAGACCGCAACAAAAAAACGACGCTCATCGATCTCCTTGGCAGACCGGACCGCCATCAGCCCGGCCATCAAACGCCACTCAAATTGCTAGCACGCCCCGCAATCCACGCAGACGCGCCCGGGGACAGAGCACCATCCCCGCCTGGCACCAAGCACCCGGGGACAGAGCACCAATCCTCAGCCAGGGCCATCCACCGCCGGGGACAGAGCACTTCATCCGCACCCGGGGGACAGAGCACACCTTAGCCGATCACCACTGCCGCGTGGTCCGGCCACCCACAAGCAGCCCGCTCGGCGTGACGGTCGCCGCCGGGGTTGCGTAGCAGACCGGCCGGCGAGGCAGGCGCCTCGGTCTCCGGCGCTCCGGACCAGCTCGCCGTCATGGCGTCCGGCACCGGAAAAACCGGTCCAAACCGGTCGACTGGACTGCGGCGTGGGGGATGAGAATCGGCTGGTCACCGGCGGCTGGAATGCGAACAACCGGAATCCGAAGGGGACGCCGAACAGAGCTTGCGAGCGGCAGGGAGGCAAAGTAAACTCCCCGACCCGTTGGCGAGAGAAATTCTCACGTCAGCGAACCAATCCCCTGTAGCTCAGTTGGTAGAGCAGGCGGCTGTTAACCGCCTTGTCGCAGGTTCGAGTCCTGCCGGGGGAGCCTTTCTAAAAAGCGGAATCCGTCCGCCCCACCAGTTAACGCACAAAGCCGAGAGCAATCGCCCTCGGCTTTTTTGCGTTTTCGCCCGTGTTTGACGCACTTTTGCGAAACGGCGAACTTCTGAGAGCGCTCTCGCGCCGTCGACGTTTCGGTCGTCACCGGCCGCCAACGACAATTCTCTCCCCAAACTCTCGCGCTCTCTGCGCAGATCGCCCGTTCTGGTTAACAACCCGGTTGGTTTCGGGGTCGGAATGAACCGGACGCGGAAAGAGCTTCACCGGCTCTCGATATATGCTCGTCTAGCAACAAAATGATCTCGTGGGTGAATAGCACCAATGAGCTTGATCCACGACAATTGGTACTTCCAACCTTGCGACGAGCTGGTGACATAGAATGGGTGTTTTCGACAGCAGCTCCTTTCCCAGGTAGTGTTCGCCAAAGATCGCATCGCAATGTGGACAGCCTTGGGACAAGTAAGAGGTCTGCGCTGCACGGCTATATCTATCCTTGATCTCGCCGAACAGCAAATGACTCCACTGCGAGTCGCGTTTCAAACGATCGAGGTATTCGAAAGCTTCTGGGCAGTATTCCGGCCCCTTAGGAAACCCGTCGTGAAGATACGCCTCGACAGGGTCACCGTGCCGAGAAAGCGGTGAATGTGAATCATTCGAGACCTGAAAGACATGCGACTGTCGATTGCATTTCCAACAGTCGTAGTCGAACACCTCCAGATCAAGAACCTGTCTTGAAGCGGCTATTGTGCGGTCGCAAAACCGAAATTTCCCAGAAAGCATAGCTCTACCAAACTCGGATAATGGAAGTCTCATCACTTTTGGGATGCTTCGATCATCGCAGTTGATCTCGAACATGGGCACGTCCCGGTTTGGCAATGCGCCCTTTGGAATCTTTCGAAAGAGCCAAGCACACCTGATACCTGATCCGACGTAGCGGGCATGACGTCTCTCTGTTTCGTTGAGTGTCTGAGATGACCACTGCACTTCGAAGGCGACTTTCGATTCATTACGCGTAGCAAGCACGTCCGCCCGCCAACCGTCTCCGGATACTTCCACATCAATTTGCCAGCCGGCCTTTGCGCCCCCTATGGCGAGATGCTCCTTCGCCCTTAAGTGTTCCAACGACTCGGCAGGTGTATTACATCCGGACCGGCGCACGTGATAAAAGTGCCGAGTTCCCAACTTGCTTTCTCGCGCAAAGCACCTACGGCCACAACACGGCAGAATCGCTTCGAGATGCCCTTTACGAAGATTGCTTCGAAGATCCTGCCACTGATCTTCCGACAGTAACGGAGCAATAACACTGTCGTCGTTGACGATGGCCTTGAGTGGCATGGTGCCCCGGCACGTAGATGGCAGATGACCTCACAGAATAGCTAGTCCTACCGAGAATCTAGCGAGGGGTCAGAGTGATCGCTCTGCGCAGCATGCTTCTTCTTGTCAGCTTCACAAATTGGCGATCATTGCTTCATCTTTATCGCCGCTCTCGCACCACGCACCGCAAGCAACTATACTTCTGCCCACCAACGAAATAAGGAGCGGAACCGGGGCGGACTTTTGAGCAGATTCAACTTCCACGATCACCTTCTTCGCCGAGACCATACGCTCTTAGGCGGGATTCTCTTCGGCAGATCGTACTGCGGAGCCGCTTCGGCAATCGGCTTCGGAGCCAAGAACCAGCCAACACATCGGTTGGCCAATCCTTCTCGAGGAACTGAATAGCAGGGGCAAGCGGGCATGTTAGGCGGAAGGGCGGAGTACGCGGTCGTTGATGTGGAAACGACCGGATTCGGTAAGAAGGATCGGGTGATCGAGATTGGCGTCGTCGTGCTCGATTCTCGGCTACGGATCATCGACGAGTACGAAACGCTGGTAGATCCCGAGCGGGACCTTGGCCCGACTCACATCCACGGCATCACACCGAAGATGATTTCCATGGCTCCGTCGTTCGGCGAAGTTGCTCACGCAGTCGCCAAACGAATCGAGAACCGGGTGATCGTGGCTCACAATCTGATGTTCGATGAACGGATGATTGGCCAGGAGTTCGGGCGTCTGGATGCACTTTTCGATCCCGGCCGCGGAGTGTGCACTCTGAAGTTGACGGGGCAAAAGCTTCCCGCCGCCTGCCAAATGCTTGGCGTCAGTCCACCGCAGCACCACCGCGCCCTAGCCGATGCCAAGGCAAGTGCCGCGCTATTGAAGGCGTTAAAACCCGCGGCGGAAGCAATGCCTTCTAGACTGGCGAATGTGCCGGGCGAACTCTCGCAACGGACACATCGGCGAAGCACAGGTGAAAGTTCGCCCCTGTTTGAGCGACTGCTTAGCCGACTTGTCTACACCGAAGAAAATGCTCGCCTACTTCAGTACGTGGATCTTCTCGACTGGGTCCTCGATGATTTCCTGGTGACCGACGACGAACGAAAGCATCTGAGCTACCTGGCCGACGAACTGGGCCTCTCACACGCGGACATCGCACGAGCTCACCGCCAGTACTTTCAAGCCATGGTGGCGGGTGCCGAGAAAGACGGCGTCGTCACAGAAGAGGAACATCAGATATTGTTTGCGGTTGCGGAAACGCTGGGGCTCGACACGTCGGAAGTTCCGCAGCCAACTAACGACAAATGCGTCTCCGACCAAATTCCCGCCGGTGCCGCCATTTGCTTTACCGGAACGTTCGTCGGTGCCGACGGAAACAAGGTATCTAAAAGCGAGCTTGAAAAGCTGGCTGCCGACTGCGGCTTTACTGTTGTTTCAGATGTCACTAAATCGAATTGCGATCTTGTCGTAGCGGTCGATCCGTCATCGTCGTCCGGGAAAGCCAAGAAGGCGAGGCGATACGGAAAGCCGATCGTTGAATCAGGGCGATTCCTTGAAATTGTCGCCGAAAACAAAATCAAACTTTGCCTACCTGATTGAGCGAAATTGACGTAGTGACCTATGCGGACGAACCGGTGTCGGCCATCGGAGCACCAAAGATTAAGGGATAGAAAACTAACGTCGGCAATCAATGTTTGAGTCAGTAGGGGGCAGGATCTGATGGATCACGAAATTGTCGTTCGACCAATTGAGACGGCTCGGGAACTGGACTCTGTGATGGAGATCTATCGGACCCAGAAAGCATTGTTAGGATTTTTTCCGGACGAAGCTTTTAAGCAGCGAGCCGACGCCAAGCAAATCTTTATCGCTTGGTCTGGAGGCAATGCGACTGGGTACGTGCTTTTCGCAACCAACCAGCGATACGAGGTTCGCATCAACCATCTATGCGTGAAAGCCGAATTCAGAAGTCGCAAGATTGCAAAGCAACTAATCGCTGCTCTCGTAGCTGCCTACCCCGACCGCTCTCGAATCAGACTCAATTGCAGAGCTGACTATGACGCCGCCAACGTCTACCGTCGCCTTGGATTTTCTGAACTGCGTCGATTCCCTGGCAGAAAACAAAATGGCAGCGAGCTGATTTCTTTTGGATTAGCCATCAATGAAACGCCGCTCTTCGACGCACTAGATGATCCCAGTGATACAGCAACGGTTTTGTGTGACACGATGGTTTGCATTGACATCGAGGACCCAAACCGACCGCACCACAAAGCAAGTAGCGGACTTCGCGCTGATTGGCTGGCAGATGGGATCAATTTGAAAGTTGCCCCAGAGGTCATGGCTGATCTCGGTCGACAGGATGAGCCATTGCGAAGCGAAATGATTTCGGCTGTCAAGAATGGGTGGGATCAAGTCGCGGCGGACCACCTAGAGGTAGAACAACAATTACGCGAAGTCCGCCACATCATGGGCGAGCCAAAAGATGATTCGAGTGCATCGGACCAGCGGCACATCGCTATCGCGGCAGCCGTCGAATCTGCGGCATTTGTGACACGCGATGAAGAAATCTTGAGTTTTCGTGAACCGATCCTCTGCTCTCTCGGATTGCGTTTGCTTTCGCCGTCGGAATTCATCACGCAATACGATTCGGTTTTGAACTCGCATCGTTATCAATTTCGCGAATTGTCTCGGTCGGGCATCGAAAGGACTCGCGTTAGATCGGTCGATGAATTCGACTTGAATTTTTTCATCGACCAAACTGACGGCGAACATTTGAAGTCGTTTCGCGCCGCACTAGACGCCATGCTTGCCGATCCGCGAGAGTGGGAAATTTATCGAGTCCACTCTCGGACCAACGAGAACATCGCACTAATCGCGATACGAATCGTATGCGACGGTGGACGACAGATTTGTCGAATTCGTTTGAATCGTTGTCTTTTGGGTACACGTTTTGGCAGGGTCCTCGCGGAGTACTTAGCCGATCAACCGCTCGGTGCATGGCGAAGCGGTGAACGACGAGTTGTGACAATCACGGATCCGTGTCCTTCGCCGCTCATACTGGACGCCTGTTTGAGACGTGGATGGATCCCGGCAGATCGATCGCTGTGGCGGATCTCTTTGCCGGGTTGCTGGACGCAAGACGGCTTGCAAGCCGAGTTGTCTTCGCTGCGAGACTCGTGCAACGTTCCTGAAAAAGTGACCAAACAGGCTCTGCGATTCGTTACTTTGGATCATTCGGCTGCCGGAACCGAATCCAAAACCCAGCGACTAGAACAGTTGATCCATCCTGGCAAAGCCGATTTCGGTCAACTTCCAAACTGGGTTATTCCGATACGCCCCCGATGGGCGCAGGAACTTTTCGATTTTCGGCTTTGGGATCTACCGCTCCTTGACCCGGACACATCACTGGTCATCAATCCTGACTCGGTGTACTACAAACGCCCGAGAAATAGTCCAACAGCATCGCTTGGTCGAATTCTGTGGTACGTCAGCGGCGACGAGAACAAGGGTGGTGGCCGCGTGCGAGCATGTTCAGCATTGACCAGACGTGTCGCTGGTACCGTCAAAATCCTGTTTCGGGAGTTTCAGCGATTTGGCGTCTACGAGTGGCGTCACTTGATGGAACATTTCAAAGACCCTGACGCTTCGGGGATTGCGATTGAGTTCAGCAGCACCGAATTATTCGAGAACCCGGTTTCCCGTGACGACGTAAACGACATTTTGGAATCGCATGGAATGAAACGACAGATTTTTGCCTCCGCAGTGGCGATTCCCGATGCGGCGTTTCACGCAATATATGTACGATCACTGCGAAACGAGACCTAGCCCATGCTTTTTCTTTCGATCCACCCAGAGCATGTCCAGGCAATCGTTGAAGGACGAAAGTCGGTTGAGCTTCGCAAACGCAAGCCGAGTATCGCTCCCGGTTGCATGGCGGTGATCTACGCTACAACCCCGAAATGCGAGGTCGTTGCTGTCGCCACTGTGGTGGCTCTTCAAGTTGGAGAGCCAAACGAGATTTGGCGGAACTCTGGCAAATTGGCAGCAGTGTCCAAACAAGATTTTCGTGAATACTACGAAGGTGCTGAGAAGGCGGTTGGCATACATTTATCCAACATCGCGGTACTGAGAAAACCGATTTCATTAAAAGAGCTTCGCCGACGTTGGTGCGGATTCCAACCTCCGCAGCAGTATCGCTACTTGGACACGTCGCAACAAAATTTCATCGCGACGAGAGAGACTACGCAAAGCGGCTGCCCAACTCCCCCCAACTCCCTAGCAACCGGCCTCCGACCTTCGTAGTGGTTTGGCGAAGAGATGGTACGAAGTTTCTATCGCCCGTGTATCAACAGGGATCACTGTGTTCCGATCAATGACATTGAAAAACCTTGGGCGATAGACATTTCGGGACGAAGGTCTTCCAGTCCTGCCGATATCGGCGCGATATCTCGAGAGCTATTCGAACTGGCGGGCGATGCAACCGACATCAATTCAAGGCTTTACGAATCTGCATCGGTGCCCTTGAATGCCACACCTCTACAGCGGTATGTTGTCCGGGACAGAGCTATAGATCAAGTTTTACATGTACCTTCCGCGGTACATGGAAATACGGATGACTACTTAGCCATCAGGTTGAAGACTTAAAATGCTAATTGGCGAAAACTGGCTGTTAGTCGGAGTCCATCAATCATGAACAAAGACGACTTGCGTCAAGCGATCACGCTTGGACGCGAGCAACGAGGAACCGAGTTCAAAGGCCCAGGCAAGCGGACTGACAAACACTTCCGCGCGAGGGTAGTACGCGCCATTTTGGGCATGTCCAACAAGCCAGGTGGCGGCAATGTGATTATCGGCGTTGACGATGACGGCTCCGCCTTAAATCCCACCGGTCTCACTGCCGATGAAATCTCAACTTGGTCATATGATGACTTGGCAAGCAACGTTTCTACCTACGCAGACCCCTACATTGATTTCGACGTTTCAGTGGTACAATTGGACGGCGACTCATTCGTTGTCGTAACGGTTAGTCAATTCGAAAGACTCCCGGTAATTTGCAAGCGTGATTACCAGGGCGTTTTGAGGAACGGCGCGATGTACGTTCGGCGTCGCGGCAAGAACGAGACTGTTGAAGTACCATCGCACGTTGAGATGAGAGAGGTGTTGGAACGGGCTGCAGAGATTGTCGCACGAGAGATCGTTGCATCACACGAAATGCTCACGACGAGCAGACAGACCAAGGAAGATGCCTTAAAGACTTTCTCTGCCAAATTTGACAATGAGGCCGAGGATTTGCTGTGACCACTTTGATAGAGAAGATTCGATCGCGTGGCTCTTGGACTATCCGGATTCGGCCGATTGAGTTCGAAGCTCATCGCGTTGACAGACTCGCGCAATTAGTTGACGCCGTGCAAACTTCTCGCGTTGAATTGCGTGGCTGGGATTTTCCGCATATCGACCCTAATACAGTTCCGGTCCGAATGAGCGAGTATGTCGAACAGCAGACTGACTGGGAGCAGTACGTCGAGCTTTGGCGAGCCTACAAGAGCGGTCAGTTCATCTCGGTAAGTGGCATGTCTTGCGATTGGCGAGACCAATCCAAAACACTATGGCCAGCGGAGCCTGGCTGGCGATCTGGTACTTCGTTAAGCGCTGAGAGTAGTATCTTCCGGTTCGTGGAGGCGTTTGAGTTTGCTGCAAAGTGGACACGAGCCGTGCCGGTAGGAGAGGAGATGTCAGTTTCTGTAAAAGTCGCCGGGTTACGAGATCGTGCGTTGCAACTCAGCCCGGACCGGATGGCCTCGCGATTCAACTACACGAGTTCTGTCGACGAGTTCACTTGGGAAGAACAATACTCAACGTCCGCCGTGTTCTCGTCTCCAAGGGAAAACGCTGTAGAGCCAGCAACAGAGCTGTTCGAGTTGTTTGGTTTGGATATCGATAAGTCGTTCATACGTGATATGCAAGCTAAGCTGCTGGGTTAAAAATCCATTTGTGCAATCGCACGCGGCATTATGGGATCGCTTGAGCGGTTCCAGAGTCTACACCGCGCGGTTTCACAGTTGGAAAGTCGCCTCTCCGTGGCGGTGACGGTAGTTTTCATTGCGAAGCCTGTATAAATCTTGACAATTTTCATACTTCACTCGATTGCACATTCTCCATCTGGGAGAATTGGACAGAATTGCCATGGGTTACGATATCCGAAGCGTCACGACACTGAACTCGCATCAACGATCTCACCAAGGCCTCATCGGCTGTTGGGCAGTATGATGCCGTCGGATGCAGATTGACTGGACCGATGCAGCACCCAACCAAACGACGTAGTCAAATGATTCACGCGACTCGATTACCGAACCCGCTTATCATTCAGCCACCTACTGGCCGTAGCAAGCTGGGCGTTTTTGAATTCGATCCTCGACAAATCAACAGCCCCAAAGGCATCCCTGCCAACCCGGTTGACTGTGGAACAAACCCAGCTTTCACCTCCAAGCTACTCAACGGAACCAAAATACCCAGTTTGATCTTCGATGCTTGGCCGTTCTTTCACGCGGCAGCAAAGACCGAGCTAGCAAGATCGTTTTCTGCAGGCTGTTCGGTCTATCACGGAATGGCGATCACGGGCGTTCATGGCAACATGGTGCGGTGGGATCAACCCACACTCCGCATTCGGCGTGGAGGTATTCTCTCGCGAAAGGATGCCTCAAGGACTTATCTTTCTAGTCGATTCGGCGAGGCGTGTGCCTACCTGTTCATGAAGGACGGCGGTTTCCACTACTGGGACCATCTCCCCTCTTTGGTTGACCGAGTTATGGGAATTGGAGTATCGCATCCTGAGTCGGTTCATCGCGCAAGGGTAATCAAGAGTAGATTGAAAGCAGCACAGAAGAAAAGGAATCAAACTGGGGTAATGAGGCAGCCTGACTTTGTTTTCGAGAAACCTAATAACGAGCGTGCGCTAGTTGAGTCTAAGGGGCGCATGATCACTCCGGGGAAACGCCCACGATTTAAGCGAGATCTTAGAGAAGCTCTTAGCCAAATATGTGTTTGGCAGTCACTTATCACTGGTAAGATAAAGGCTTATGGCATAGGGACTTATTTGAGAGAAGTTGGTGACCAAGGCGACGAGTCTCTTCTAGCCTACGTCGACCCGCCTGGTAACAACGACGATGAGTCAATTATCGAATTTCCGGACGACGCTGTTCGCCGCGGCAACTTCGGTGCATGGCTTAACGGGATGGGTCTGTCGAAAGCAGCTTATTCCTTGGCATTCATCGAAGAGAGAGCAGGTGAACCAGTAGAGCTGCCAGTGATAAAAGTTGCAAATCTCGACATTGCAATTTCTGTTACGGATGGTTTTAGTCCATGGTTAGAATACCCGATGATTTACGATCACGACTTCAACTTCTTTGTTCCGGGTGCTTTGGTGCTTGGAATCGAGCTAAGCCGAATGCGTGTTTTAGAATCTGCGATCTCAAATACGCAATCGCTAGAACTCTTGGAGCTCCCCGACTTGGCGGTTGATGACATCAATTTCTCGCAAATCGAAGGCATATACGGAAGCGTATTTCCGGATGGGTCATTCTTCGGATTGGTTCGGGGCGTCGGTCATGAAATCCGAAGTGAAGTGTTCAAACTCTAATTATCGCGATAACCAATTCAAAACTGACTGGATCCGCCACCTATGCGGATTGGCCAATTGCATGTGATGCATCGGCTGGACAAGTTTCGCTGACTTGCCGCCCCCAAGAGTCTCTATCGGTGCCCACGACCGACGCGAGCTTCGCTGCTCCGGCGGTCATCACCGGAGGTTTGGTTGACCTGCATTTGCTGCAACAGACTCATCTAATCGCCAGGATACCAGAGACTGCCCACGAGCACGTCCCGGTTCACAACGCCCTCCACATCTGCCGTTGTGCATCCCAACACGCCGTAGCCGCAATCGGCCGAATATCGTGCTCGGAGATGCAGGATTCACCTCGCTTGACCGGTGGTAGCCGCAGAATCTCCTCCTGAATATCCGGAGCCAACAACAACAGATCCATGATCTGCGTCAACCTCGCCCGGCTCACGTAACCCAGCCGCGCGATCTCCGCCTGGTCGGCCACGACGCCGTTGCGGATCAACTGGTCCAACCGAATCGCCAGCGCCATCAACTTCGTCACGCGGGGCAACCTGGCGGGAGACTCTTCGTTGCCGGAGCGTCCTGACTTAGCCTTCGCCCCAAAAGCCACCTTGTGGTTGGTCGTCGTCACGCCGCCTCCTCCGCTTCGCTTGTGAACTCATCCGCCAGCGACCGGACACCCGTCGGTCGGTACGTGATCGACAGGTCGCCGCTGCGACCGTCGTATATGATCCGTTCGATGAGCAGTTCCACGATCCGGGCCTGATCGCGTGGTGGGAGAGCGGCCCAAACGCCATCGAACTGTGTCAGCGATTCCAAGACCTGCGCGTCATCGACAACGGCATCGCGGAGGGTGCCCAATTCCGCGTCGATCTCTTTCATCCGGGCTTCGGCCACCCGGATTCGCTCGTGGACGTCGGCAAGGCGACCGTCGTCGGGATCTTCGCCTGCCAATCTGCCGAGTTCGGCAAAGTCCATCCGGATGTCATGGTTCAGCCCGGCTTTCTCGCTCGTCAGTCGTTTGATCCCGCGCTCACGTTGTTGGCGGATTTCCTCTACCGTCGTGTCGACCACAGTAGGGTCGGATCCGATCCGGCTAATTTGGTCGACGATGAACGCCTCAATCTCCCCGGCGGGGATGGATGGCGACGGGCAATTAGCCCAACCGTTCTTCTGGGCATGCTGGCAGACGTAATACCGGTACAGCCGGGTTCCCTTCTTTGAGAACGAATGGCTCATCGCGCAGTCGCAAGCGCCGCATCGCACAAGGCCGCGTAAGAGAGCGTTGTGCTTGTTTCGGACGCCACGGCCCCCACTCTTGCCATTGTTCTCCAGTTGCCGCTGGACCGCCGTGAAGAGATCGCCATCCACAATGCCCGGATGCTCACCGTCGTGGGTTTCATCCTTGTAACGGATCTTCCCGATATAGGTGACGTTGGTCAGCAGTTGATAGAGAGACGACTTGTTGAATCGCCGGCCGCCCCGCTCTGCCCCCTTCTTCGTCTGCCAGCGTTTGGTGCGCCAGCCCCGGCCGTTGATCTCCCGGGCTACATCCAATAGCGACTTCCGCTGGCGGTACATCTCGAAGATCTCTCTCACCCGCTCTGCTTCCGTCTCATCGACCACCAGTTTTCGATCCACGACGTTGTAACCCAAGACGGGCATCCCGCCGGACCATTTCCCCTTGCGCCGTGCCGCGGCGATCTTGTCTCGGGTTCGCTCCGAAATCATCTCGCGTTCGAACTGTGCGAATGACAACAGCACATTGAGAATCAGCCGCCCCATCGAGCTGGCCGTGTTGAACGCCTGCGTCACGCTGACGAATGCCACGTTCTGGCGATCGAATGTCTCCATGATCTTGGCGAAGTCCATCAGGCTGCGGCTCAGACGGTCCACCTTGTACACGACCACGCAGTCGATCTTGCCGGCCTCGATGTCATTGATCAGCCGCCGTAGCCCGGGACGCTCCATGTTCGCGCCGGTGAATCCGCCGTCGTCGTAGCGGGTCGTAATGCACGTCCAGCCTTCGTGTCGCTGGCTTTCGATGTACGCTTCACCGGCGTCACGCTGGGCATCCAGCGTGTTGTATTCCTGCTCGAGGCCCTCCTCGGTCGACTTCCGGGTGTAGATGGCACAGCGGACGGTCTTTTTCGCGCTTCCCTTGCTCATGACTTGCCTCCGTTGCGAAGTCCGAAGAAATGGAACCCGTTCCAGTGTTTGCCGGTGACGGCTTTGGCGACGGCGGTCAATGATCTGTAGCGTTCGCCCTCCCATTCGAAACCGTCCTTCAGGACCGTCACCATCACAGCCCGGCCCTTGTAGACGCGGCGGAGCGTCGTGCCGGGCAGCAGTTCCCTAGTCGGTTGCACCTTTAATTTCTTTGTGATGGTGCGATCGTCTGAGCCGGTGAAAGTCTTAGGTGGCCTCGGCGGTGTCATCCGCAAATCGGCATCGTTGGCGATTTCCAGCGCACGCCGCCGCGCTCTCTCGGAGAGGTCACCCTCCTCATTGGCCTGCATCCGCCAGGCGATCCGTTTGACCAACCACTGTTTGTTTCGAGCGTTGGTCGATTCTCCGAACACGCCGGCGTACTTCTCGCGAAGTTGGCCGACGGTCATTTGCCGCATCTGGGCGACTTCTTTGTCAATGTTCAGTCTTGCCACGTGTGAATCTCCTTTTTGGCGTCTCTGGACAGTTAACCCGTGTGGACACTGAGCACCGTTTCCGCGGACGGATCAAGCGGCTGGGGCGCGGGTTTCAGAGAGGATTCGGAAGAGTTTTCACCCGTTTGCGAGGCTACCGCGTCCCTTCCAATTCGAAGGAACACGCCGGCGAAGATGCTGACGATCTCGTGGCAACGCTCATCCGGTGACATGTCCGCAACATCCGTGCAAAGCAACATCGATCTGCTTGGTTTGGAAGGTCAGAGTGGGTTGGCGGGAATCCGCACTCTGCCGGCTTGTCCATGAAATGCCCGCCTCATGCTGTTAACCTACCGGTCGCCGATTTGGGCACTCCCATCGAACTTTCAACTTTTTCTTGGCATGCCTCACAGCCCCATGGTTCCCGAGCCATTCGTTTCCCCGGTCGTTCTCGATGAAGCGATCCGGATTCTAAAGACGGACGAGTACCGTGCGTGGACGCCGTTTGAGTCCAAGGGGCTCACAGAGGAGGCACTCCATCGATTGATCCAGGCGTGGATGTTCGAAGGCAGGATGTCGGCCCAAGTGGTCATTTTTGATACGGGGATGCCGCGTTACACATTCCGAATCAAGGTGACGGGAGGATGGCAACGGTTGGAGGTCGTAATGCAGGCGGTTTTCGATCTCAACCGAGTCGCCCCTGAACTGATTGATAGGCGACATTACCAACAGAGCAAATTCGAGGTCCGGACAGAGAATTACCACGAAGTGAGGTTCCGGCATTCTGGCGAAGATGCTGCCAGGGATTGCCAATCAGAATCGGGTGAGGCATCGATACGGCAGACCATCGTTGAGGCTTCCAACAACTCATTACGGGGAAAGGTTCATATCGACCAATGGATAGACCTTGAGGAGCGACAGAGTCCGGCACCACAGGCAATCGCCGCCGCCCAGGCGATCGCTTCCCCGGAAATTAACGTCAACATCGCGGTTCCCCCGTCCCCGCCGGCACGTCCCCATCAACCAAATCAGAAACTTGAGCAACCGGGCGAGATCTATCACGAAGATCTCATGCAATGCGTTCAGAGGAATCTGAATGCGTCACCTCGCGTGACATGGCGTGAGATGCCCAGCGCGGTCGCTCGAGAAGGGTTCTTTCCTCACTCAAAAACGACTTTGAACGATTGGTACAAAATCTGGAAAACCAATCGCCAAAGTGTCTAGTTGTCCGCGGATGTCCGCCACGCGGACAGATGCTCATATTGCAGCATGATTTACGGCATTTTTCGCTAATTTGCAGTTTTTCTTGTCCGCCGGGCGGACATCCAGATTTTCGCTCCAGCGGCGTGAACCGTTCCCGTGTGCCGGCCACCGAGTGCCGGTAAACGGAACCCGGTCACAGCGAACCGCTGCGAGAGAATGGATGCCACCCCCAATCTGGACTGCTTTGACGCATTCACTGCCCGCCTGATCCAAGCCAAAGCCCGTCAGCTGATCGGACGGGCCGGACTGACCGAATCGGACCGCGCCGATCTCGTCCAAGAGTTCTCGCTAAACCTGCTTCGACGGCTGGATCGCTTCGACCCACATTTGGGCAGCTGGCAGAAGTTTGTCGTGATCGTCTGTGAGAACTACTGCGCCACGATCCTTGAGCACAGGGCCGCGCAGAAACGCAGCCCGGCAAGAGAAGCCGGATCCCTGAACCGTCAGGTGAGCGACGCGGACGGAATCGCCTGTGAGGCCGGCTCACTGCTCCCGGAATCCCAATACGGACGTCGCTGTGGACGCTATCCATGCACGCACATCGAACAAAGCGACCTCATCCAAGACATCGCCGACACACTCGACGGCCTCTCACCGCAGCTTCGCCAAATCTGCAACCGACTGAAGCGTGAATCGACCGCACAAGTTGCCCGCGACATGGGCGTTCCTGTGAAGCGTCTTTACGCACGCAAGAAAGCCATCCGTGAGCGGTTCGAAAGAGCAAACCTCAAAGAATATTTGTGAATTGATGGGACGACTCAGCCGGCGGTCCGGTAGGTCAATCGTAGGCACCGAACGCCAATGAGCATCCAACGGAATCACCACACCATGACAACTCAAGTCTTTCGTTACGAGTTTGCCGGCGACATCGATTTCGCCGAGGTCGAGTCCTCCCTCGTGCTGTCGATCATGGCAGTCGAGAGCCTGCACGGGGCGTCCGAAGTGAGACTCGACGCTGCCCACGCGATCGACGAGGACAAACGCAACTGCGTGATCGATGCCTCCACGGAGGTCGGGCGCGATATCAACCGTCTCTTCGTCGGCTTCCTCCGGCGCGAATTCGGGGAAGACGCATTTCAGGTCGAACGACTCAGCGAACCACCCACCAGGAAAGCCTCCTAACTCCAAACGGGCCGACCCATGGACGCGGCAAACAACGCTTCACCGGATGATTCGATCGAAACGGAGGGCAGTCGGTCTGCCACCGATCCTTCGCAATGCGATGCTAATCCGCGACGCCGGGAGGTGATGGCATCGTTCGAAGAGATCAAACGATCTTCGGCCGACCGGTGCGGTGAAATCATCGCCGCCTTAACTCCATTGCCCGCCGATGTGGTTTCAAAAGCCGCGAGCGATCACCCCTGCCCGGTCTGCGATGGCAAAACGGTGATATGGCCCGACGAGCGAAATGGCGGTGCAAACCATCACGGACGCATCGCTTGCCGGAATTGCACTGACAACAAGCCCACGGGCGACATCATCGCCACTGTTGCCGCATTCAATGAGGTTAGACAGGGCGAGGCCGCAAAACGAATTTCCCAGTACTTGGGACTATCTCCTCAGGAGGGCGGCAAGCCACCGGAACTCGACATCATCGAGGCGGTCGCGAAAGATAAACGGATGCCAATCGAGGCGTTTCGGCAATTCAATCCCAAGCCGGCGACCCGAGGGAGAGACCGAACGCCCGTGGCGCGAGTCGGAGTCTACAACGAGGCGGGGGAGATCCATTCGTATTTCGACTTTGCTCCGGGTAACAAGGGCTGGTTCCAGCGAGGGAAAGGGATGTCGGGACTTTTCCTGCCCGGCAGACTTCCCCAGTCTGGAGAGTGCTGGTTACTGGTCGAAGGAGGTAAAGACGCTTCCGCGGGAATCTCACTGGGCTATCACGCCTGTGGACTACCGACCAACAAGATGGATCCGAAATACGCCGCCCTCTTCCGCGGTGTGGATGTCATCGTGGTTCCCGATCTGGACAAAGCGGGCTGGAAGGGCGCGAGCGCGACCGTCGGCAATCTTCTTGGAATCGCTTCGTCGGTGAAAGTTGCCAGGCTGCCCGGCACAATCGTGGAATCGGGCGGTGACGATCTCAGAGACGCCCTTCGGCGTCATGGGGAAGACGCGGTCAAGCAAGCGATCGAAACCGCCGAGCCGTGTCGGCTGGAAAACGGCATGGGAAGCCCGAATGACCGTCCAGAGGTTGTGGTCACGCTCGCTGAAGCGGAAGTCGCCGCCGAAACCGTCGAACACCTGGGCAAACTCGGTTGGTCGTCCCCGTGGGTTCCAGAGCAGGATCGCGAAGCGGCCAAGCTGTACACGCGCGGTGGGCTCCTCGTCCACACGGTTCCCAATGAAGACCCGGAGAGCACCGGGGAGTTCGTCATCAGGCCTCTGCCGATCTGTCTGACTCGCGAACGCATCACGCTGTGCTGCCAACTTGTGACCGAACGGCAAGTCAAAGACCGTGTCGAGGTTTCGCCTATGCGGCCTCCGAAGTGGTTGATTGATGCCGTTCACAACCGCGGCTGGTATGACGGCCACATCAAGCCGCTCGCGGGAATCGTCCAGGCTCCCACCATTCGCACCGATGGGTCCATCCTGCAGAAACCTGGCTACGACGAGACCACCGGAATCTACTACCAGCCCAAGGGTGAGTTTCCGGAGGTTCCGGACCAGCCAACACGTGAAGATGCGGTGGCCGCCATCAACGATCTTTTCGACGTTGTGGTCGACTTTCCTTTTGTTGACGGAGCTGATCGGTCGGCATGGCTGTGCATGCTGTTGTCGATGGTCGGAAGACCATGTGTTCGCGGTTGTGTGCCCTGTTTCGTGTTCACCGCAAACATTCGCGGAAGTGGCAAATCGCTCCTCGTCGACTGCGGCTCATTGATCGCCTACGGTCGGTCAGCGGCCCGTCACGCGTTCACACGTGACGACGACGAAGCCAGGAAACTGATCACCAGTGTCGCTCTGGAGGCCGCACCGAGCGTGTTGTTCGACAACCTCGATGTGCAACTCGGCGGAGCGGCCCTCGACGCGGCCCTGACGAGTGAAAAGTGGCAGGGGCGGGTTCTGGGGTCGAGCCGAACGACCGGCGAGCTGCCGCTGAAAACGATCTGGTGTGCGACCGGCAACAACATGGCCTTCGGCAGTGACGTCGCCCGGCGCGTGCTTCCCATCCGCCTGCAGAGCCCCCTGGAGGCACCGGAGGAAAGGACAGGATTTGAGCACACAGACCTGCTCGGTTGGATTGCGAAGAACCGGCCACGTCTCGCCGTCAGCGCCCTGACGATCCTCCGGGCCTATTTCGTCGCCGGATGTCCAGATCAACCCGGCGGAAGTTGGGGATCGTTTGAAAGTTGGAGCCGAATCATCCGTGGCGCAGTCGTTTGGGCCGGAGCCGACGACCCGCTTGCAACACGTGAAGCGGCCACAGCGAATGATGACTCTCGCGGCCTGTTGGCAATGCTCATCACGGGTCTTGAGGAAGCAGACCCCGATAACGCTGGCCTCCGCACTCAGGACATCGAGCGGTTGGTTAGCCACCGCACCGACGAAACCTCCCCGTGTCCAACGCTCGTCGAGGCTGTGCGGGAAGTCTGTGGTGAACGCTTCAACTCGAGGAAATTTGGCCGTCAAATGCGAAAGCTCGTTGGTCGCATCTGGGAGGGACGGAAGATCACCGACGAAACGGGGAGCGGCAAGGTCCGGCTGTGGCGGGTTTCCCACGAGGGGTTTAGGGGGTTTCAGGGGTTTCGCACACCAATCTTACACGCGGAACGTGTTGTGTCGCATATAGACCCCTGTGACACACAGCACAGCGCACAGGAACCGGGGGAAACAAACCCTCAAAACCCGCGAAACCCCCGGCCTCATTCCAAATGCCCGAAATGCAGCGGCGAGTTGGTCCCAGCAGACCTCGTCATCGGCGAATTCCGCAATTGGGACTGCTCGTCTCCATCATGCGACGGAGTGGTTCCCGTCCGAGAAGTGTCTTCAACCGACCGGGCAATCGACCAACGTTCAAACGCCCAACCATCATTCCTCTCCAATCAAGGATGAATCGAAATGAAGATCGAACTGTGGCCTCTCGATAAAGTTGTGCCCTACGACAACAACCCACGGCTCAACGACGGCGCTGTCGACGCGGTGGCCAAGTCCATCGGCGAGTTCGGATTCCGGCAACCGATCGTCGTCGACGAAGACCACGTCATCATCGTCGGCCACACGCGCTACAAGGCGGCCCAGAAGCTTTCCCTCGACCGTGTGCCTGTCCACGTTGCCAAGGGGCTCTCAGCCGACCAGGTGAAGGCCTACAGGCTCGCCGACAATAAGACCGGTGAATTGGCCGAATGGAACCTCGACCTGCTACCGATTGAACTGGCTGACCTGCGCGACGCCGAGTTCGATGTGAGCTTGCTGGGGTTCAGTTCCGATGAGTTGTCATCGTTGTTTGACCCTGGCGTTCAAGACGGCCTGTGCGATCCAGACGACGTCCCTGAGCCACCAGATGACCCTGTAACGCGTCCGGGCGATTTATGGGTTCTCGGCGACCATCGGTTGTTGTGTGGCGACTCAGCGAAGCCTGGGGACGTTGATCGTTTGCTTGATGGACAGCCCGTTCATCTGGTCAACACCGATCCTCCTTACAATGTTCGTGTGGCCCCGCGAAGCAACAACGCACATAAGGCGGGTTCGAGGGGACTACGCGCTCAGAACTGCAGCGGAAAGACAACTGGAAAGCTACGTGCCAAAGACCGTCCGCTGGCCAACGATTTCATCAGCGACGAAGAGTTCGACAAGTTGGTCGACGCCTGGTTCGGCAACATTGCTCGGGTGTTATTGCCAGGTCATGCGTTCTACATCTGGGGCGGCGGCTATCCAGGCAGCGGTGGCGCGAAAGGCAACCATGAAACGTATCCGCAGTTCATGCGTGCCCACGGGCTCAAATACGCGCAGCTGATCATCTGGGATAAGGAGCACCCGGTGCTCACCCGCAAAGACTTCATGGGAGCCCACGAATCATGCTTCTATGGTTGGCGCGAAGACGCAGCCCACCGCTACTTCGGACCGAACAACGTCAGCGACCTGTGGCGGCTCAAGAAGGTCAACCCGAACAAGATGGTTCACTTGACCGAGAAGCCGGTCGAACTCGCTGTGCGTGCCATCCAGTACTCCACGCGGACCGGTGAGAACGTGCTGGACTTGTTTGGCGGTAGTGGATCGACAGTCATTGCCGCGGAGCAGACCGACCGGCAGGCGTTCTTGATTGAACTCGACCCGATGTACTGCGACGTCATCGTTGAGCGCTGGGAGACGTTCACAGGACGCAAAGCAGAGCGTCAGTCTGCAGCAGCATCAGCAGCCTCTCAGGAGGCCGTGGAAGCACGGTGACCCGCGATGCTGAGACGACTACCAATCGAAAACGATCGACGCACGAAGCCGTCACTGACCATCCCAGCGGCTATCCAGCTCAGCGTCGTTGAATACGGACTCGTGTGGATGGCACCACTCGCGCTGCTTGAAAGCCCGCTGGAGATTGCGCTGCACCACGCTCTGTCCTACCAATGGATGCTGTTGGCGACGGGCTCGGTGTATTCAAATAGAGACACTTTTTCCACATTCCACCCAGCAGAGGCATTGGGCACCAAGTGGCAACCTAGCGAAGAAAGGAAGCATAGGTATCCATATTTGCAACAATCTAGAGAAGCTGCGTCACACAGGCCCCCTGGGGCTCTTGGGTCCTTCCCGGGACATAGGGGCAATAGCGGGGATGCGAGGCCCAGCGTTTGTACGGGCAGCACGTTAAATCAGGGAAGTAAGTAACATGGCCGATGGAGACCACGCAACCGAGCCGATGCCCGAGGATGCCGCTGCGAGGGTCGATCGGGACCTGATCGCACGCGCTTACAAGAAGCTAGTCAACAAAGAGGATCTTACCAAGCCCGAGCGTGCGGCGCTCAAACGCCACGAGCGGGAGAAAGAGGAACATCTGCGTTGGCAACACTACAAGGCCATCCCGCAGAAACACTGGCGCAAGATGTCCGGCCGCCAAACCAAGGTGCTCAATGAGCAGGCCGCCCGTTACGGCATCCCCTTCGGCGGCGCTCACATCAATCTCCCCAACGTCGTGCGTGCCCTCCATGACTTCTTGGCCGAGAACGCGTACAAGCTGGCGCGGGACGAAGATGATCTCATGCAGGGCGCGGGTAGCCCGGCACTGGAACGCTACCGGGAGGAACGGGCCGCGATCGCCAAACTGGATCGCTTGCAACGTGAACAGCAGTTGCTTCCGCGAGACGAGGTTCGTGAAGCCCTGGGACGCGTCGCAGCGATCCTCCGCGGTGCCGGTGATTCACTGCAACGCCAGTTTGGTTCTGCTGCCGTGGATGCCCTCTACGAAGCACTCGATGATGCCGAGCTAGAACTGGATCGTTTCTTCGGCAAGCGTGACAGCGGGGAGGCCGATGGGCGTTCCTAGTGGAACAATCGCCAGCCCCGCGCAGCAAGACTTGCACTGGTTCCTTGCGCAGTCACGGCCGCGCAAACGTCGTTCGATGAGGGAGTTTGCCGAACGGGAGATTGTTATCCCCGACGGACCTTATTCGGGACGCCGCTATCGCTGTCATAGGCAGCCCTATGCCGGTCTGTGGTTCGATGCGATCGATTCCGGCAACTGGTCCCGGTGTGTGGCAACCGGCCCCACACAGTCCGGTAAGACGCTCAGTTGCTTCGTGATCCCTCTTCTCTATCACCTGTTCGAGATCGGCGAGACCGTCATCTGCGGCTTGCCCGACATGGATATGGGAAGCGATAAATGGCGAGAAGATATCCTGCCGGTGATTGAGCAGTCAAGCTTCCGCGACCTGCTTCCAAAGCGCGGGGGCGGTAGTCGTGGCGGGCGCGTCGAGTCACTCAAGTTCGCCAATGGGGCAACTTTGAAATTCATGTCGGGCGGCGGCAGTGACAAGAGTCGGGCTGGCTTCACCTCCCGTGTGGTCGTGATCACTGAAACCGACGGCATGGACGAGGCCGGCAACGCAAGCCGGGAGAGCGACAAGATCACGCAGCTCGAAGCCCGGACGCGTGCTTATGGCAACCGCAAACGCATCTACATGGAATGCACGGTGTCGACCGAACAGGGACGGACGTGGCAGGAATACCAGAGTGGTACGCAGAGCCGAATCCTGATGCCCTGTGCCCATTGCGAGTCTTGGGTGGCCCCGGAACGCGAACACCTCAGCGGCTGGGAAAGCGCCGGAAGCCAGGCGGAGGCTCGCACATCAAGTTCATTCTGCTGCCCGCAGTGTGGTGAGCTCTGGAATGAAGCCCATCGAATTGAGGCCAATCGCAATGCACGGCTGGTCCACGAGGGACAATCCATCGATTCATCGGGTTGTGTGCAAGGTGACCCCGCGCCCACCGACACGCTGGGCTTCCGCTGGTCCGCGGTCAACAACCTGTTCACCACGGCCGGTGATGTCGCAGCCGACGAGTGGCGTGCCAGCCGCGCGGTCGACGAGGAGAACGCCGAACGGGAGATGCGGCAGTTCGTGTGGTGTGTGCCGGTCGCTCCGAGCAAATGGGAGGAGACATCGGTCGATGCCCATGAATTGTCACAGCGGATGGCTGGTCTTCCCCGCGGTGTGGTGCCCGAGGGGACGTTCCGCCTGACTGCCGGAATGGACCTAGGCAAATACCTCAACCACTGGATTCTCGTCGCCTGGTCCGAAAGCGGCAGCGGACAGATCGTCGATTATGGACGCATTGAAGTGCCCACCGACGACTTGGGCGTTGAGAAGGCCACCGCGGTCGCGCTGCGTGAATTCAAGGATCTGGCTCAGTCCGGCTGGCCAATCGGCAACGCCCACGGAGAGATCGTTCGCCCCAACCAGGTCTGGGTCGATGCGGGCTACATGACGCCGGTTGTCTACGCGTTCTGTCGTCAGATGGGGGAAAAGCGTTACCGTCCCGCCGTCGGCCGCGGCGTCGCCCAGCAACATCGCCAGTGGTACAACCGCCCGAAGACCACCGGATCGATCGTCAAGCACATCGGAGAAGGCTACCACTTCAGCTACCTCCGCGCCGAACGACTGCAACTCGTGGAGATTGATTCCGACCACTGGAAGAGCTGGGTCCATGCACGTCTCACGACGCCGCTGGAGACTCCCGGGGCGATCAAACTCTTCCAGGCTGCCCCACACGAGCATCTAGCGTTGGCCAAGCACCTGACGGCCGAACAGAAGGTCGAGGAGTTTGTCGCCGGCAAGGGCGTCGTGGTGAAGTGGGAACGCTTGCGCCGTCAGAACCACTGGTTCGATGCCCTGTACAACGCCTGTGCGGCGGGCCACTTCTGTGGCGTGCGGCTTGTTGAAGAACACCGGGTTCGCCGGCCGAGGCGGTCGCTGCGGCAGATGGCGGCGGACGTGGGGAATATCGGGGATCGGTAGAGACAGGGTTCTATGTCTCGTCGTGACAACGCGGAGCAGGAATCGCGCAGGACGGCAAATGCGCCACGCTGCTCCAAGCGAGTTAACGGCTCGCGAAACCGGCGTGGGCTATGGTGTGAGTCGAAAACTGCTTACACCACCAGCTGAATTTGTGGAACTGACCGCTTTAAACTGCGGAACTAGCTCCAACTTGATCAATCTACTAAACTTTCCTGGGCAATGAAGACTGCTTGAGCGGCCTTTGAAACAGACAGTCGAACGCCCGACTCCGCAAAGGCTACCGCTCCATGATGAACCTGTCTTGCGTCTTGGTGTCAAAACTGTATGGCACGACCTAGCAATCGCATCGACGAAGAACTTGTCTGTATCGACTCCGTGTGCCACGTTCTTGAAAGCACACTTGGTTTAGTCGTCGGCACTCCAGCGAGAGTCGAGCCTGGGAAAGACCCGCCGGATTTCTGGGTTCAGGTCGACAATGTTGACACTCCTGTTGAGGTTACAAGCATAATACAGCGAGCAGCGTTCAGGCATCACGCGCGGCAAATGGCGAAGACGCTCAAAGAGAGAGCTCTTGATGCGAGGGTTTTGAGCGGAACATATCTGCTGAAATTTCGTCGATTTCCGCCAGTACCTCATCCACGCCGAAAATGCGACCAGCCCATGTATGACGCAGGCTTGGACTATATCACCGACACGGCGAACCTCGACGAGGAAATTGAGCAAGTCATTTTCGCGGAGAGTTCCAAACAAATCGTTCTTAGAAAGTTCAGTCCATTCGGAGCCACCGTTGAAGAGATCCTTACAAATACAGAATGGGCATTCGAATCACAAGAAAATACCCGAGATCTCATTGACGTGGCAGCCCAGGCGAAGATTGAAAAATTGAGCAAAACCGGCCATTCGCCGAGGGACACCATCCTCGCACTATACGACGCATACGCATTTCTTTCATTCGACGAAATCGCCGAATGCACGGCGGACCTATTGAGTCTTCAGGCATTCGCAGCGGTTTACTGGGCATCCGCGTTCGCCGGTCGGAATAATTTCATCTATCCTGATCAGCCGGGGCGTGACGGCGGGTTTATTACAAGCACTATCGCGGAGTGGCGAGGCGCAAACTCCCTACCAAGCGAAGGCAAAACTTGAAATGCCTGGAGAAAGCGGCTCACGGCGATCGCTACGCAAGTTCCCAGTATTCCATGGTGACGATTGATGACGCGAGAACGGGCATTCGTTAAACGCCAACGAGACGTCAATGCGTTCGCCGAACTATCGCACGGTAACGCGGTAATACTCGAGAACGCGCAAAAGAAACGCGATGGTTACTTCTACGAGGCTATGGCCTCAGTTGTGCTGTCCGCGTTCAAATTTGAGGCTTTTCTAAATCATCTCGGCCCGCGGGTATTCTCTTTCTGGGCCGACGTTGAACGGTTGCCTCACGCAAACAAGCTTGAAATCCTGGCGACTGAATTAAACGTGACGATCGATCGTAGTCGCCGCCCCTTCCAAACATTGACGGAACTCTTTCGGGCACGCGACGGAGTCGCACACGGCAAACCGGAGTTTCTCGAAACGAAAACCGAAGAAACGGCAACGCGAGAGGAACTACGGCGACGCAAACCGCTCACAAACTGGGAAGCCGTTTGCACCATTGAATTCGCAGAGCGAGCGCATGGAGATACCGAGGAGATTGCACGGATGCTTTGGATCGCAGCAGGCTTTGATGAAATGGAGCTTCACCAATCCGGCCATTCGTACTCGATTTCGAACGTGCAATAAGAGCAGAATTGGCTGGTGGCCACCACCTCCGGTCACGCTCCCCGGTGTGCGTCCCCGCTGGAGCGTCCTACGGAGGGCACGAAATCCACTCGTATGTCATTCGTCTTCGGGAGGATCGCTCGGCTTCTCAGTCAGCATCGAGTTGACGGCGTTCACCAGCGTGATTGCCTCACGCAACGCCGCCGCGCGTTCGTCGGGTAGCGTTTCGAGGTAGCCGTCTGGAACCTCGTATTGCCGCCTCCATGGTTCGACTGTTGGAATTAAGCGGACGCGGATTCCCTCAGCGTCTCCACCGCCGCTAGTATCGGACAACAAGATGTCCTTAAGGCATGAAGCGAGGTCCACCGCACAGTCCAGATCACCGAAAACATCGGGGGATCGGTAGACACACTGCTCATACCGACGGAAGCAGCTAGATTTCTTCGACATCATTTGGCTCTTTCGAAATCAGGAGAACGCTTTGACGTGAGACGACTGACTCACGGCGACGAGCAGGTGCTGCTCTCTTCGAATGGAGCCTCCGCTTCCGACACTTAGCGCGCTAATTCCTGTTGAGCAAATCGATTTTTTGCAGATTCGCTACGTGAGTTAAACATGGCAGTCCTGCGGGCCGACGAAGTTCGGTTGGAAAATTGGCCGCGCGCACCAGCCTCCGCTCGCGCTCCGCGTGAACATTCTCGGAAACCGACGAAAAAGCTGCGGAAATAAGGCAGATCCGCTTGCTGCGTCGCCCGCCCCATGGCTCATGTGTGTAACGGCAACCGACACACGAACCGGAGCAGACCAGATGCCCAAGAACGAAACCGAAACGGACCTCCGCAAGATCTTCGCAGCCATGGACGCCGACCGCGCCCAAGAGATCCGCGAGGCCTACTACAAAGCGATGGAGGGCCTGTACGCCTTGGCCGAATCACTCGAAACCGAGGACGCAAAGCAGCCGGAGACGGCCGGACCGCTTCTGGAAGAACACTTCCGTGCAGTCGCCGCGATCGATGCGATGAAGGGCAGCCGACTGGGAGCGGTTCTTTAATCGCATTCGACGATTGTCGCCAACGCAGGGCCAATTCGTCCGGCGTTTTCTCGTTGGGGCCACACGTTTGCGCCCGGTCGCGTCGTAGTGCCGTCTGCGACTGACCCTGCGGCCATCGCACTGAACCGCACACCGTGCCCGCTGTCGCGTCACGTGCGGTCTCTTAAAAGCTGTCGAATGCTGTCGGATTCAGCTTGATGCGTTTCCAGCCCCATGGCTCATGTGTGTCACCGCAAGGCGGTTTTCAATCCACACACAAATGGACCATGAACATGGACATCGACACCCTGATCGAGATTCTCAGCGACTACCGCGAAGAGTTCGGCGGCGACGCAGAGGTGCGTCTGATGACGCAGCAGTCTTGGCCTTTCGAGAACGGCATCTGCGGGCTCACCAGCGGCCGCGAGCTGAACGATACGGACGACGATGACGACGAGGACGTCGCCGACGAACAGATCGTCTACATCGTCGAGGGCGGGCAGCTTGGCTACGGCAGCAAGCGAGCCTGGGAAACCTGCCGCGACTGCTAACGGCCGGGCGTGCGCGGCCCACGGAAAGAGTTTCTGGAAATGCTGCAGATTCTCTTTCCGCAGCGCTTGCTGCGGGCCGGACCGCATGGCTCATGTGTGTTAACGCGAAACGCCCAACCCCACCGACACGGAGACGCAAACATGAACGACGCGACACGCCAGAACGTCGACGACGCCTACATCGCCCGACACGCCCGCGCGACCGAGCTGCTCGGGACGCTGCAACGGATTGTCGAGGACATGCCGGCCCCGGGCGGCGAGACACGAATCAACTGGGGCGACGTCGGGTCACTGGGATACCTCTGCGAAGAGCTTGAGTACCTGAGGGAGCATTTGGAACCGACCGAGGAGTGATCGACCGAAGCCGAAACGCCGGCGTGGGCCGGGCGTCGCGGCGGGTGGTACCCGCCGCCTGATGATGGCAGCCACCCATCGAAGATTCCAATCGAGCGGAGACAGACGAATGAAGAACGCAGACGTGAAAATCGGCGGCGAGTACTACGCCAAGGTGACGAACAAGAAGGTGGTTGTGCGAATCGATGCGGCCAATGACGCCGGCGGCTGGGACGCGACGAACCTCTCGACGAACAAGTCGGTGCGGATCAAGACGGCGGGTCGGCTCGAGGGCCCAGCACGGGCCGCGCGATCGGCCGACGCGGCCACCGGCAAGCGTGCCCGAAAACGGGTCGCCAAGGGGAAGACGGGCGGGGAGAGCGGCAACGGTCGCGGCGAGAAGAAGTTCTCGTGCCTCAGCGCCGCCGCCACAGTCCTCCAGGAACGGGGCGAGCCGATGAACACCCAGGAGATGATCGCCGCGATGGCCGAGGCCGGCTACTGGACCAGCCCGGGCGGGAAGACTCCCCACGCGACGCTGTACTCGGCGATCCTGCGCGAGTTGAAGAAGGGTGACGAGTCGCGGTTCGTGAAGGTGGAGAGGGGACGGTTTGGGGTACGCACCTGATCATGCAAATAAGAGCCACGCGATTACGGAACCAGCAAAGAAGGTGCTCCCTGCGAATGAGACAGTGACCGTCAGCCAAAAGCTCGGCTTGCCTGTGACGAAACGCACAAAAAACACGACGGTGGCTGTCATCGCGGTTGTTGCCGCTAACCCAGCCGTGCAAACAAATACGGTTTGAAGTAGCCCGTCACCAAACAGAAAACGATCAACAATTAACCGCTCGCGTCGTTCTCCCACTACCTGCGGATCAACCATAGTTGAAAACGCGTAGATCGTGATTAGCGTCCAAGAAACGGCAAGCCCAAAAACAAGAGTCCCGACTGATATTAAGAGCGATTGCCATTGAGATGGTTGTATGCAACGCTCAGAAATCGCGCAGTTGCGCGGTGGCTGAAATGGTGTTTCAGTCGACAAATGTTTTGATTGGTGCTGGAGAAGATGCGTATCCAAAAGCCGGCAAAAGGCAACGATCACGTGGTCGCCGCGAACGACGCGACGTCAAAGTGACTTTACTCTTGGTTCGCGATCCGCCCGATTCGGCATGTCCACCCATGACGGCCCGCACTTCGATCGGGCTTCTTGAACCCAGCCCATGACGTTCGGCTCGTTCCTCGCGAAGTCAATGGCTTGCCTGTTATCTGCTGAGATGCCGCTCGCGTTCGCCTGAACTCTCCGCGTCAGTTGCAGCATTCATTCCCAATCGGAGTGAATAGGAATGGTCTTGGTGGAATGTCACCGCGTAACAAAGGGCCTCGAAATAGTTTGCCTTAACGCGAGCGCGAACCTCGGGCTCAAAGCGAATCTTCATGGTGCGGATGACATTCGATCCGCGGTCGACAAGAATCTCCAGCCGAACACGATCATCCAACATGTAAAGATGCACATTGGGACGCGGTACGGCGGATAGATTGCGTGGCACAAACCCCCGCGCTTCATCATACTCAGTTGTGGTCGCACCCACAGCGATGAGTGTACGCTTCGCGTCGTCGAATTGCATTCCGATCCTGACGAACTGATGGTCCTCCGTCTCACCTGGAGGTGTTGCGCAGCAGGTTGCCGTGGGAAAAATGAGTAGCGCAAAACCGAGGAGCAGAAGTGTGCTACGCATTGAGTAATCAGCCCGAAAACTTTAATAACAGCAACAATCACGTGGTCGCCGCGAACGACTCTGCATTCCCATAAGCTCAACTCAGCGACTCACGTGCATCCGCTGGTTCGCCAGTTATTTCGAGAGGCCCTTATAATTTGCCAACCCAGTTCCATTCTACGCGTTGTTTGAAGACGTGCCATCTACGGACCGGATGCCGACGGGAAGTCTGTGAGAAGCGACCATAATGAAAACGTAAACGGTGGATCATTTTCACAATCTGCGAATTCCTTGGCACATCGCACGAGCCACGCACCGGGATCTCGGTCGAACGGTGCGGATGATCCGGAAGCGTTGTAGATGACCTTTGCCGTGTTTTCAGCAACATACAAGAGATAATGATCCAGTTTCTCGATCGGTCTCCGTTCGGCGGCTAGTGTCAGTTTTCGTACACGCGAGAAAGCGTCGTGCGCAAGTTTCCATTTTTTCGGGTCAGATGCCAAATCAATTACGTATTGGATTGGCTTTGGAACATTGGCGACTCGATGACAACACGCCGCCAAAATGCTTGCCGCCCATTCCGGCCGACGGTCGTTGGGCACAGATGAGTAGATTGCGACTCCGGCAGCAAGCGGATCAGTGTTCCATTCTTCGCGTGAAATCTTGTCCGCAGTCATCGAGTATTGAGCATTGATTGGCGAACGGCGGGGTTCAGCGGGGCCGCGCGGACGACTCTCCGCTTCAAAAATGTCGACTCGCGGCCTCCGTTGCAACCCATTGTTCGCCGCATTGTTTACGGCACCATCGATATGGGTAGCCCCGCGTGCAGCGTAGTTTATCGCAAAACAACAAAACGGGGTGAGCCTGAAATCCGTCATCAGTGCGCACCATTCTAATCTTGACGGAGGTCAGCGTTCAAAGCCGAAGCAATCGCGCGTGCACGCTCAAGCACGAGTTCCGTGTTTGCAGCATCGAAATCAACATTGATGCAGTGGAATTCCGGTGGTCCCCATGCAAATGTTGCCATCCGTTCGCCATTCGCAATGAAGTGTGCGGTATCCGCAGGCGGGCGTAGGATGATGGGCCGTCCATTAGCTGGATTGCGGCCCGGACGACCTTCAGGCCGAACCAAATCGGTGGCCTTGTCGATGTACGCCAACCAATCATCGTGCATGAGAGGTTGTGTGTCATCGTCAGCACGAATCGTGGCGTATGCATCCATTTGATTCAGTCGGATAACGGTAGCCGTCACCGAGGACGGTCGAGAAAGCTTCCACTTCAAAAACCGCGCAAGCCGTTCTTCGGTGCACGGCATGGTTACCCGGCATTGTCTACTAGAAGAAGCGCGGCATCAACTTGAAACGCACCGGGATCTTCTTCGAGTTCGGAACCGGAAGCAGTGTCGCACGTCCCTGGCGAAGCGGTACGCCATAATGATCTCGCACCGCATCCTTGATCGCAGCCAACGCAACTCGGTCATGGAAAATGTGCTCACCTTCCCACGCCAATGGCATTCCAGCTGGGTGGGGGTTCCATTCGTCAACATGCACCTGCTCAAGATATGAATTGGGATCAACGTATGAAAAATGCCCGGAGAACCGATTCAGTATCGGAGCAAGGAAATCCCGACGGACATCGGACGAGACGTCAGCCTTATGATTGTCGTAGGAAAACATGAAAACAAGCCGGGCCGCATGCGACGTCCGGGTATCGATCGAAGGGAATTCAGCGGCCGCAGCGTCCACCACGGCGACGAATGCCTGCCAGTCCGCACGATCGATCGGACTTGCCCAAACATGGACGTTGGAAAGCTGATGACAATTTGTGTCAGGCTGAAACGGCCTAGTTGAAAACTGCAGCGTCAGGTGGCGGTCGACAGATGACAAACGGGCATAATTCAAAAGCTCAGCCGACGCTTCCTCGGCGCTGATGAACGGGAACTGAAACCGAGTGCGCACACGAGCAGCAACCAGATCGGACAGAGCCAAGTCGACAACGGAGCGTTCAGCGATCACGTTCAATTTGCCGGGTAACGATACGGTTCAGCGGGGCCGCGAGAACGGCTCTCCACTTCAAAAACGTTCACTCGCGGCCTCCGTTGCAACCGATGGTTAACCGGCCATTTCCAATTAATCATCGTGTTGACGGCGTATCCGAGGAGGAATGGCATCGGGCGTACTCGATGGGTAATCAGCCAGCCAGATTGTTCGCCAAGTTCCTCCAGGCTGTTCGACTACGTTAACCGTTGCATGCGTGAGGTGGTATCCATCAATCGGTGCAAAAGTTGCGGCGATGATGAATGCCTTTGAGTCACGAGGATCGGTATCGACCTTCCAATAGAATTCAAAATCTTTGAAGTGCTGTAGCGGCACCTGGATACTACCAATCCGTGCGAGTCTCGACTCAAACTCCTCGACTGAGCACCCACCAGGAAAGTCCGTAAGTTCGTCGATTACATCCTGAATCAACACTGGGTGTTTGGTTAGGTCCTCGAAGGACGTCGTGGAGGGACGATAAGGCCACGGGTATGCGACGAAGATGACTGCGCATCCAGTAATCGCAACGAGCAGCGTCCGAGTCGTAAATCGAAGAAATCGCACGTCAGTCACGGCGGGTAACGATAACGATCACGTGGTCGCCGCGAATGACTAACCACTTCAATAAACTCAACTCGGCGGCTCACGTGCATCGTCTGGTTCGCCGCTTTCTACCATTGGGTCGATGTGGGCGTCGGAATTCGGACGCTGTGACGGCAGGAATACATTCTGAAGGATCCAATTTCCGCCGACCACCAGATAGACACCGATGATCAGATGAGGGATGCCACCAGCCGCCCATCCTGCAGAATGAGGATCGACAACGACACCATATCCTTGAGCAGCATACGCCCGTCCCTGCATAACACCTTGAACAAACCCGCCGAGTATTGCACCAAGTCCGTCAGCAACGAGGAGGACGCCAAGTAGGCGCAATCCAAGTTGCGCAAAAGGCAGAAGTGAATGCGAGTTTATCGCGGGTGGGATATCGGCGTGCTGCGCGGGCTGCTTCTCGGACGGTGGTCGGTATGGTGAGTCACTCAAAGGCAAATCCGTCAAATGGCTTTCGTCTCAGTCGGCGAACGGTAGGGTTCAGCGGGGCCGCGCGAGCGACCCTCCACTTCAAAAACCTAAACTCGGGGACTCACGTGCATCCGATGGTTATCCGAGATTCCGTGAGAAGTTGACATTCCAAGACGACTCTAGCTCATCCAGCCGATCATCGTCCACAAGCGACACGCTGTACAGAAGAGACGCAACGTAGAACCCAAATCTCTGGCACGGCGTGGGCAAATCTGGCTCTGAATCATCAAAGGCGAAATGGCAATGTAGCCCAGTGACGGTATCCAATTTCCGAAAGTCCTTGGCTTCAGTATTTCCCAGTGTTATAGGAACGTTTGAACCAGCCCCGCATCGTGCAATCGCATCAAAGGCGGTTAGTGAACAACATCGGACCTTGCCCACAATCTCGTCTCCCGTGGTACGCACAACTGATGCCTGGGAAACGCCGGGAAGAGCAAGCAGGAGTTGCTGTATTCGCGATAATGAAGCGTCATCGGTCACAACTGTGAAGGATCCTCTGCTGAAATCGGATAACGGCAGGGTTCAGCGGGGCCGCGCAAGCGACTCACCATCCGAGAAAAGCGTCAACTCGCGGCCTCCGCGTGCAACCGATGGTTCCCCGATTCTGGCGTCAGTTAAACGGGTCGCCACCGAAGGGGTCGTCATTGAGCTTAAGTTCTCCCGTTGTAGGGTCCATTCGGCCCGCGATCTCTTTAAGCGGGCTCCGGTCACGAACGCTGTCTCTGACGCGTTGAAGTGTACCAAGTATTTCAGGCACGTGCCGTCCGGTTGAAATGTCCGCATCAATCAAATCAACAATGCGTTGATTCAGTTTGGAGTCAGGCCTGATCTCGACAAGCATCTCCTTGCGGTCGCGGCGGGTAAGCACCGCGACGGGTTGCATTTGATTCTTGCGTGCGGCACGCGTCCAATATCCGGAATGCGGAAAGAACAGCATTAGCGTGCCGCCATCGTGGCGATCGAACCTGGCCCCGTGTGACCCGCCGTCGAAGCAGATGTCAAGCTCGCGGAATGTGAGCGATGCGCTGCCCTGCAACTTCGTTGGAACGTTGGATGCGATCTCGCCAAAAAAGCGGTTCAGCGGTGGGTCACCGTTAGGCGAAATGAGTTGCCCGCTCGCGTGACCAGCAAAGATGGCGATGGTAAGCAGTGCGAATTCGCGTCTCATAGATTTCAGTCGGGGAACGGTAGGGATCACCGGGGCCGCGAGAATGATTCAGCCAAACCGATTGACGTGACTCGCGGCCTCCGGGTGCATCCCATGGTTATCCGATCTCTCATCGGGTGGGCGAGAATCGTCGAATACGATCCAATAGCGCCTCGGGTAATTGAACCAATACGACGTCATGCCGAATCGCCGACGCCGTCTTTTCCAGTGCCTTTCGAGAGTGGTGGCGAGGTCCGTCGGGACGTGAGTCGGGGTACGCCAAAATAACCGTCTTGCGATCGTTGCATTCGATCATCAGTACTCGCGGCGGCTCATCGAGCGGAGATTGGTCCACAATTTCATGCAACAGAACGTCGTCCGGTACACCGCGGACAACCATATCAGCATTCGCGACCGCTGCGAAAGTCACGCCCGGGTTGAACGGGTCATGTATCGCAAACACCGGCATGCGGCATCGATCGCACAAGAAGACATTTTGCTCGAGTTGGGTCGATATGCTTGGCCCATCTAAGCACGTTGGGCATTTGACCGGTGCGTCCGACTTGTTCGTCATTCGGATAACGTTAGCGATATGCGGGTCGCCGCGATGAACCTGACGTTTTCGAGAACCATCCTCGGCGACTCCGCATCATCGCATGGTTTATCGTCTGTCTAACCCGGCCAGCAAGAACGAATCCAATTCGACTCTCAACTCTTCCTGAAGATCATGTGCGTTGGCAGCTAGAAGATAGTCGCGTGCGTCAATATGGCGTTGCTTGATGCTGTCAATCTCCTCCATTCGGTCTCGAAAACTCAGGAGTTTCTCCGTCGGTGCACAGTACAAGTATGCAATTTTGAATTCATCATCGATCGATCGCAAGTGCTTTGCACCGCTCGCTTCCAATGTCTGCTCGGCAAGTAACAAACTTGGGTCAGCAGGATGGACATTAAGAGTGTCGCAATCAATCTGCACATTTCTTACAAGATACTCTTCGCGGAAACGAATGATTAGGTTTGATCGTTTCGAATTGCTGGCATCAACCCGTTCGCGGAATCTAATTCGCCGGCGCTCCCTCCACCATTGAGATTGCTCCGATGATACGGCAATGTGAATCTCAGAGGATTTGAGCGACGAATTGATCGTCTGATTGCGCCGGATCAATTCGCGTTGGATGAGAGCAGGATCCCATCCGATATTAAGAGGCAGATGAAAGTACACGTGATCGATGAACGTTACAAATCACCGAGTCGCCGCAAAAGACGCGACCTCAAAAAAGATTCAACTCGGCGACTTCGGTTCATTTGATTGTTATCCGACTTCTTGGCCACCATTAACTAGGTCGTCAATCGTGCTCTTTATGTCTGCGTATCCGGGGCAAGAGGGGTCCATATCGAATCCTAGCAGGCAACCATTTGCTCGGCCACGCACCGTTCCAGCCTCCCATGAAATGAAGAATCCGTCACCACTTTCAACTTCACCCGTAAGTTGAAAACCGACATCGGGAAAAGCGCGTTTCTGTCGGTAGGTACGATTCTGAAGCGAGGCAAGGATTTGCGGATCTACTGGAGGCCAGAAAGAGCGAAGCGTTGTGAAGATCTCCCGGAGAAGTCCTTCGTCGATTGCAACAGGAGAATCAATAACGAACCGACGTTTGAACCAGACAGCACTGTAGCCGCGGAACGAATCAGATTGACGAGCACGTCCGACCGTTGCTCCCGTTGCACCATAAAGAGTTAACGACGATTTCATTCGGATAACGTTGGGCACAACCGAGACGCGGCCAACGACTCACCACTTCAAAAACCTTGGCTCCGCGTCTTCGGTTCATGCCATGGTTCCCCACCATTGTACTGCACTGGATCGAACCGGAAGTAGTGCGCATCAACAATCGTTGCTGTAGCGTAGTGAGCGGCCAGCGCTCCAGCGTACATTAACGCAATGATGCCGTAAACAATCGCAATCGCGAAGACTATCGGCGCGAACAGGGCAAAAGCGATCCGCAAGAGCAGATGGAACTCGCTCCGCAATGTAAGCAGCGAGAAGCCGCCGAAGAAGGCAGCGAACGATTCACTGGCAGTATCATGAAAACGACGCCGCCAGACCTCGCTACGTCGATGAGCGGTCTTACGCAACCGAAACAATCGTGGCCATGCACGCTTGTAGTACCAGTGCTTTGCGTCGGCTTCAGGCGGCGGCAGATCGTGAATCACCATTTGATTGAGTTTGACGCGAAGAAAAACCGTGGTTCGCGGTTTTGGGGAACGCTGGCGGTCACCTGGCCGCCGCGGTTGATTTTCAATCTTGTACAAACGCAATTCGGCGGCTCAGGTGCACCGCATTGTTCGTCGATGCTGGGAGCCGAGGTCACGTGGTGGCGGTGTCGGTAGTCCGATGGTTTTCGACATTGTCGTACGGGCTAATGGTCTGCCGCGGGGCGAACCATACCTCGGCGTTGGTTACGCGAGTCGGAACGTGACTTTTATTTTGAGCCGCATCGGGTCCGGCCGACTCCAACCAATCCCGGGTCAAACAGCACGATTAATTTGGCGGTTCGCTTTGGTCATCACCGTCGACAGTTCGAGACCGCATGCAATGTTCTGCTCTAATCATCCGACGAACGACGGCGGTAACCGAGCCGCCGCCAAAAATCATTGAATTCAAAAAACCGGTCATCGGCGGCTTCGGTTCACCGCTTGGTTCTGTCGCTATTGGGCGTGCATTTTGAGAAACTTCGCGTCAACGTCAGGCGGATCCGTTTCGTTATATTTAGCGAATAGGATCTCGTTCTCGATCCAAAATCGAGAAATGAATCTCTCGAAGGATGTTTCCCATATGTTAAATTCGGTTTCTTTGAGTTCGTCTATTTCGTAGTCCATGTCGTCGGCGTCGAAATATTCGTATGACGAGACCACACAATGATCCGAACCATCCGCGTTCAGGTACAAGTACCAGAAGGCGCAGTCTTGTTGATCGTGTAGGAATCGGAGCAGGTATCCGTTGGCGAATGGCAGGACGTTTTCAGCGAGATTCAGGTAGCACGCCGTTACCGAGCGCAAATGTTTGTGCCATTCCGGTGTGCGAATGAACGTCACGAATTCTTGCGGAAGTTTGGATCCGTTTTCCTCGGCGGATGCGATTGCTGCGTCAAGTTGCATTGGAAGGTCATCGGCACGCTCGTCCCCGATGGCCCATTCGTCGTGCGTTGGAGTTGCCGCCAGCCATGCGAACGTGCCATCAAGAACATGTGGAAGATCCTTAATGCTGGCTTCATTCGAGAAAGGTGAGTCAGCGGTTTGCATGTGGGCCTTTGCGACAGAACGTTGGCGATATGCGGGTCGCCGCGTTGGACCTGATGTCTTCGAGAACCATCCTCGGCGACTCCGCATCATCGCATGGTTACCCGCCGTTTTTCTGATCGTCAGGTAAGTGGTCGAGACTTTTGAAATTCGGTTTCGAAGGAAGTCGTCGAATGCGCTGATCCGTCATCGAATGGATTGCTGTGCGCGTCAGTAGTAGCATGATCCCAACGAAGGGGATGATCAAATAGGGAAGCGGAGAGTTCTCAAACGAGCTGTAAATGGCAAACGAAATGGCAACGTAGCCGGTGAGCCAAAGCATCGAGCCAATCCGCATCCGCTTTGCATCACGCAAAGCTCGTCGCAGAATCCGGGGGTCAAAAAGGTCGCGTAGCGAGGTAATCGTGTCGCTGAATGCAAGCAGAAGAGAAACGACAAGAAGGAGGCTGATTGAAGCTCCCGCAAGCGTGATGGCGTACGCGTTCCACATTGTCGGCTAGCGATATCAACCAGGGCTAAAAAGGCGTTGATGCACGAGCGGACCGATTTCAAGACTTGCCGGGTAACGACCGCGATAACCGAGTCGCGGCGATTGATTCTCAATTGCCAAAAACGGGGACTCCGCGACTTCGGTTCATCGCATGGTTCCGCATATTCTGGGTTACCAAGCTTTCGACGATCTTTGCCATTTTTCGTCCGACTTGTCAGGCGGTAGCCATAGCCGTGCTACACCCGCGTCGCCCAAGGTAAGGCCTGGATTCGCAAACGAAAGAAGAACCCCAGATTCGTGAGGCCGGACCAGGCACAGCATACCAGACAAAGGTCCGTCAAGCGTTGAGAACCAACTGTGAATGATATTCGTCTTCATCTTCTGGCGTTTCAGCGTTGGCGTGACAATGTTTGTAGAACGCGGGATTCCGAGCTTGTCGATGCTTGTAAGACATTCCGCAACAGCGCCTCCAACAAGATCGGGGATTGCGCAAAGGTCCTCCGCACGCCTGCCGTCGTCAAATTTTCCAGCGATTCCAAGCTGTATTTTCGGCATTCCAAATGGACACATGCGATCCAGCAAACAACCGATCACGTTACCCGCTTCAATCTGGGATTGCTCATTGCTTACAATTTCATCTTCGTCGGTGAGCCACATTAGGTTCTGGCCTGTCGTCGCTAGGCCGCTGACCAAGAGCGATCCAAACAAGGCGACTTGAGTCAGCTTCGCGAGAACACGAGGCTTGAATGCCGAAGGGTCTCCAACACTATACCCAAGGTTGGACGCAGCCATCTCCTTGTCGATCGCGACGCAAAGCAGAACGCCGTTGATTCGTGACGATGCCTTTAGAAACGGAACGAGTGCTTTCTGGCGTTGCGCATCGTTGAGGCTTTTGAATGCGTGTCGCCGCCCGTCGTCCAGATATTTGTTCCGAATAGATATCCGTTCAGACTCCCATTCTGAGAGCACGCCTGGGCGATCCGCAAGCAAGAACGTCAACAGCTGGTAGCCTGATGATTGGTGATCGCCAGAATAGTCGGCCGCAAGCACGAGATCTGAATCACGACGCAAGTCGGGAAATCTTACCAGCCCATTGGATTCTCCGTACGCAATCTGCTGTCCAAATTGAATCTGCAATTCGTCGACAGCGGCTTGAGGGGTTTGCCAAATCATTTCGAGGAAAAGAATCTTCTATTGCGGAACGGTAGTGATAACCGAGTCGCGGGGGTTGATTGACTATTGCGAAATCGCCCGACTCCGCGACTTCGGTTCATCGCATGGTTCGCCGCATCGCTATTGGTCTTCAGTCTCAACGCGTCCCATCATATCACGACTGTGTCGAGCTCTGAACGAAACCTCGATTGGGCCCATCACAGTGCTTTGAAACATCGCTCTGATTTGATCAATCGGAATCCCGTGTTCAGTGAGCGTTTTGTCGGTCACCATCTTCGGCTTGAATCGTTTCCAATCGGAAGGGCATACCAGAAATCGATAGGCACGTTTGAGCGGAAACCGCTCAAGCACTGCATTTGTTGTGGGACAAAATAGAACAGCTCCCTTCCACTTGGCTTTGTCCGAGCGAGCAGCATCCGCGACAGCCGCCTTTACGGCATCCGGCATCCAGTCAGGTGGATTATCCAGGCTGAATGTGTCATGACGACACTCGCAGAGCGGAACTGCCTCGGAACCCGCGAATAGATCATCCAGATCCTGTGCGAGAGAAACGTCTTCAGCACCTAGAATCGCAAGCAGGGTTAGGATGCGAATTAGTGTCAACATGATCAAGAGCCGCGATCAAACTATTGTCGGCGAACGACGGCGATAACCGAGTCGCGGCGAGTGATTTACCATTGCCAAAACCAACGACTCCGCGACTTCGGTTCATCGCTTGGTTACGTCTTTGAGCGTGTATCAAGTCTTGACAAGACCAGCGAAAGCCCACAGACCAATACGCCGGCTAGCCATATCTGGCTTAAGTTGATGAATTGCCAGTACCCAATGCCATGTACAAGTACAAAAACGGGACGGAATCCCAAAATAGCCAACGTTAGCATCCAGGGCAGCACGGCTACCAGAGTGATCGTCCAATACCAACGTTGAGAAACAAACGCGTCGACCATAATAGTGATGAGCGTCGCTGATGCAATTGCGGGAAGCGTCAGGTCCCCGGGTGGAGCTTGCGACGGAGGCAAAAGCATCGTCAATAGGAACGTGACGACGATGTACGACACTACGTTGGCGATAAGCGTTCGCCTCTTTTTCTCCTTGTTGGGTGCTACAGCGTCTGATCTAACCGACGCTTCGTATGGGTTTTTAAAGTCCATCACGACTGCCGACGTAACGTTACCGATCACCCTGTCCGCGCGGCTGATCGTCCATTGCCGAAACGCCCTGACTCGCGGACTCGGGTGCATCGGATGGTTACCCGCCGAACGGGTCTCCGCCAGCATTAGTATCTTGTTCTTCCTGTAGCCGCTTGGCGAAGCCCTGGGTGCTTTTTACGACTACGGGCTTCGAGGAGTTTGAGTTTGTGAGTGTTTGGTAGAGACCCGATGTAACTGCGTAGGGCATATTGTCCGTCACGAAAGCCTCAATTGGCTCGACCGATAGCCTTATGCCGAGGTGACGATTGCCGTTCGCAGTAGGTGCGAGCAATTGCTTGCTGGCGGGAACAACGGTCAGAGACACTCTGCTTTCATCGATCTGCGGAATAGCGTTAACGAGAGCCTGCAATGTCTCAAACGCTGTACCATCCTTCGCCATGATCAGCATTTTTGCTTCAGCGAGATCAGACCTATCTACAGAAACAAAGATATCAACGGATGGAACCGGTGAGGGTGATTCAGCGTAGCCGAATTGTGTGAAAGGAAGTGCGACCGAGAGAAATACCGTGATCATCAGAAGGTTGCATGACATTGCATGTCTCCAAGAAAGGGAAAGTTTGCGAACACAAGTCGAAAAGCGATCAGTCGGGTAACGGGACGGATCACGCGGTCGCCGCGAGCAATCCTCCACTTCAATAACCACAACTCGGCGACTCGTCGTGCATCCGATGGTTATCCGCGTTTGCCGACACAACGGATGTGCGAAACGACACGCCAGCCGAGGTAAACTTCGAAATCTGAAACCAGTTTAGCGATGTTGCCGTGCAGATCAGTGTGCACCCAGAGTCGGAATGGAACGTTGTTCGTAAAACCAACAATGTTCAATTGTGTTTCATTGTATCGTGAGAGCGTTTGCAGACCAACAACGTCATCAACTGCAACCTCTTCTGCCAATGCGGCCGATTCTACGCGTACGAAACCTTGCTTGAGATCGAAAACGATGTGCTGGCCGTGTCGCTGAAACCTCCAGGGCAGCGTCAAGGCGACGACGAAAAGCAGGACGAAAATTACGCCAAAGATAATGGCGAGCCATTTCATCTCGATATCGTAACGTTCTTGGCCCCACGGATAGAGGATCCAGAGGGCGAAACATGGAACTGAACAGACAAGCGAAAAAAGGCCGTGGTACAAGTGTGATCGTGTCAGCGCAACCTCTGCGCCGTTCGGCGTTTTCGATATCCGCAGCGACTGCGACAAATCGCGAGGTGCGTATCCATGATCTATCCATGACAACGGAATCGATTTAGCACCAGCACCCATGCACTTCATTCGGATAACGTTACCGATCACTCGGTCGGCGCGAGCGATCTTCCATTGTCGAAACGGCCCGGCTCGCCGACTCGAGTGCATCGGCTGGTTCGGCCTCTGCGACCTGCATCCGCGACTGTCGGCGACGGAACTCCACGCTGGCCGCGAACACGAAACCGTGCAATCCACAGGTGCCGTGAACCACAAAGCACTTTGCTCCGCCAGCCGAGAGCTGAGACGCCAAATCCTCGGTTCCGTCATACCTGGTCACCGGCCAGCCGTGGTTTTTGGTCCGTGCCAACAGCTCGGAATATTGGCCGAGCATGAACACTGGGTCGGACTCCTTCACGTCAAACAGTACGTTGGCCGGGTACGGCCCCGGGCCGACCTTCTGTTGCTCGAAGTGGTGGACGACAACACCCTCGAAAAGGATGTCCGTGTACTCGGGCGGCTCCGCGTGTGGGTAGACGGTATGCAGGACGATATGGCATCGCTCATGGTCAACCGATTGGGCGTACACCCAATTGTCATGAACGCTGACTCGCATGAGTGTCTTCCGTTGGCCGAACGTCACGGATCACGCGGTCGCCGCGAGCGATCCTCCACTTCAAAAACCACGACTCGGCGACTCGTCGTGCATCCGATTGTTATCCGTCATCCTCTTCCCCGTTGAACTCGTGGAGCAGTTTAATCGCCTGGACAGGGTCATCCAGGTAAGCAACCACCACGGTACACGATTTGCTCGGCAACGCTTTGATCCGCTTTGCAGTCAGAAATGATTGGAGTGAATCGTTCGCGGACGGAATGTTTGTATCGAATATGTAGACCATCGAATCACGAGACTCTTCGTCGGTTTCGAAGATCAGTCCAGATTGACCGCTGTCACTCTCGTAAGGCTCACGAAGCGACACATGAAACTTGTCGGTGTACCATTCGTCGACGTCTTCCAACGAAACATCCGTCCAATACAGCAAACTGTTGCTTGCTGGCAGCGAAATCTCTTCGAGTGTAAGGTGAGCAACTTCGCGCCCATCTGGATGCACGTAGCGATTAAGGGCCTCACGGTTCAGTTTTGCGCGACTTGGTTCACCCGAACATCCAAGCAAGACCGAAGCAAACGAAACCAGGATCGCTAGAACGAGGATCTTTATCACGGGCAACTACATCGAGTACGGATAACGTTACCGATCACCCGGTCCGCGCGGTTGATCGTACATTTTCGAAACGCCCCGACTCGCGGACTCGGGTGCATCGGATGGTTCCCCGCTCCTCAGTAACACTAACAAGCACGCCGAGAATGTCAGGCACCGTGCAGGCTGTTATCGTCGTCCAGTATAGCCCTGAATTCCGGACCGGGAGCGTCCGGCGTCCAGCCCAGTCTGCACGCATCATCCATTACGCGACGAACGAGTGACGGTTTGACTGAATGGCGAGCGCCGGGGCCGTGTATCCATAGGTCATTCAGAGACAGGCGGACGACCAACCGTTGCCCGCATTCGGATTGGACCACAAGCAAACCTTCCCCTGGAGACGAAGAAGGAATCGCACGCACCGATACTGACCAGCGAAGGTCGATTCCGTCGTAGTGGATTGGGCTACTGCGTCGTTTCTGGAGCGACATCAAAATGTGATCGCCACATGGATCTCAGTCGGGGAACGTTAACGATCACGTGGTCGCCGCGAACGACTCACCACTTCAATAAACTCAACTCGGCGACTCACGTGCATCGTCTGGTTCCCCGCAGTCTTTCTCACGTGCATCGTCTGGTTCCCCGCAGTCTTTCTCGTCAGCACCGGGCGAAAGTGAGTCGCGGGTGTAGGAAAGGATGTATCCCGAGTGTACCAGTTCACCGGTTGCGTGTGCATCATCGATCAGTGCACGTAATTCGATCTCGTCGCGTATTCCGTAGCGTTTGGCGAGTTTAGAACCAGCAAACGACGACAGGCGAGACCAGTCAAAGCCGTCGATCTGTCCATCATCACCAAAGTCAAAATCAACCGACTTGTCAGGTAACCGTACCGCGCATCCGAATCCGTGAATGAAGTATTCGCCCCCACCGGCAAGTTCACCACGCCCGGGAACGTCGTAGCCAACCCATTCGATTGTCGACGAGGGGCGGGGGATACCGGTGGCTTCGAGTGCGGCGACGGCGCGAGCAACCGTCGCTTTATAGTCGTCGATTAGCGGACGGAGCCGATCATCCATCTCCAGCTACATTTAGTCGGGGAACGGCCGCGATAACCGAGTCGCGGCGGTGGATTCTCTATTGTCAAAAACGGCGACTCCGCGACTTCGGTTCATCGCATGGTTCGTCGGGTTTTGGAGAGAGCCAAAGGGCGCTAACGAAGCAATCCGTCTCGAACCAGTTGTGAACGCTCAATTGTCTCGCCACCATTTGCAGTCAACAAGGCACGTACGATTTCTTGTGGAGTATTTGGGTCCAGATGAAACACCGCACCATCAGCGAAGGCGACCAGCGGGCCACGCTCGCGCGGGCTGGAGATTCCGGGGCCATTAGGATCATTTATCGCAAACGTCATTTGATCGAAGTGTAGGTCGTTTGGTTCTGACCAGAAGGCATCAAGGGTGTGAGATTCGGCGAGCACGACGGTGTTTGCGACGCCGTCGCCGATGTCATCGTATGTAATCGCGTAGTCATCTGGCCATGCCGTCTCGTTTCCAACAACCGCGAAGTAGTGGACGTGGAAATCAGAGTTGCCATCCACTTCCGCAGTGCGAAATGGCCAGGCGTAGTCGATCGGTCCATCGTACGGGCCCATTGTCTTGATAAGCGGTTCTCCGAACTCGTCGAGCGGAGGTGCATCAATGTGTACGTCAAGTCCGCCAGCAAGTCGCATGTTGAAAGGGCCATCCCACGCCTCGTCCCACCGATATAGTTGGTTAACGCCAGCAAGATATGGCGTAACAAGTGTCCGCCAACTGTGCATAGGTTTGCGATTGGGATCAAGGAGAACGTGTGGTGGGAGTTGGTTGTACTGAGCGGCGTAGTTGTCGATGCCGAGCATCACTTGCCGAAGGTTGTTGCGGCTGGACATGATGCGTGCGGCACGCGAAGAGTGACCGACGAGTGCTGCGAAACCGATGACAAGTCCACAAACGGCGATTACTGCGATGAACAGGGAATAGTATCGAGAGTTTAAGCGTTTGATGAAACTATCCTCGACGAACGTCTGCGTTAACGCGGTGGGCGCGTTTGACTTTGGTTTCAGAACACGCGTGATCGCCCACTCGCGTTCAACGCTTTGTTATTTTTCGATTTCGTATTCGGCCAGTTCCGTGCCATCGCAGCTCACGAGCATCCGTGAATCTCGAATCGATTCGATGCGACATTCTTTTCGCTGCTTGGCGTTTGCCATTGGTGCAAGTTTACATTTCCCCGAGGAGACATCAAGAATGCCCAGTTGATAGTTTGCGGGATTCGGTTTGACGTAGAGCGGTTCGGCTTCGTTGATCGGGACATAGTTTGGTGCATCGCCCAGAATGATGAAGATGCGGCCGTCGTGAAATCGGTAGGAATAGTAGTTACCGTCAACGTGCAATGACAAATCCTTGGCCGCGAAACGCCAGATGTCGTTGCCATTCTTATCGCGGCGAAGAATGACGAAATCATCGCGATGCCCTTCGACTTTTATCGTGTGGCCGTCGGTTTCCAGCGTTTTATTGTCGTACAGTTTGTGTTGCGGTCCTGATCGATCTTCATTGTTTGGCTCGTTAGTCTTAACGGACGAACAATCGTGCCCCGTGCGAACATCGAGTATTCGCCCACGCGTCGTGACGACGTATTGATCGACAAGGCATTTAGGTACATCGCGAAATTCGTTGGTGAATCCCGGGACGTAGTCGAAACATCGGAGCAGCTTTCCCCAAAGTCCACGGCCGTGATTGACCCACCGAAGCTTCCCTGTTTGTGCATCTATACCGTAAACCCCGAAGCCGGCCGTCCATGGACCATCGGATCGTGTTTCGGATGCGACAATCACATCGTGCGCACATCCGCATACGGTCGTCGGACGGAAGAATCGGCGAGTCCAATATTGTGTGCCAGTTTCGGCATCGAGTGCGAACCATTGACCGATGACGTATTGGCCGTAGTAGTCCACGTGGCCGTACCATTTCGAGAGCCCAGTTGGGTTCGAGTAGGTCCATCGTGGTTCAAGCATCGCATTGGGTCAGCAAAATAACGTTACAAATCACCGAGTCGCCGCGAAAGACGCGACCTCAAAACAAACCCAACTCGGCGACTTCGGTGCATTTGATTGTTATCCGTCCCCCGGCATCAATTCCATCGTGAACGCAACAAGTCTCGATGCGTTGCGGAAATCACTAATTCGCTGCACATGAAGGACGCGACCGTTTTCGATCCATGCAATTTCTCCATTTGCGTGAATCATAGCAGTGCCCGCTTCATCAACCAATTTCATCCATCCCGGAATTTCTCTAAGTGGCGCGTAGTCAGAAGAAACTGCGGTGCAGTCGGCATAGTGAAAATGCAAACGCCCATTGGGGTTCCGCTTTTGGTACTGGACGAGGAACTCCGCGAAACGCGTGTGCCAAATGTGAGTCATTCCCCAGTCGACGTGCACAAACACAACCGCACGTTTGGAGTTTAACGCATTCTGGACTACGTGTCGCACGTCTGTGTCCGCAGCGGAAGCTTCCTGAAAGCCACGAACAATCTCCGAGACCAATTGATCCTCAGTTTCAAATTCTGCTGGGCTGGCCGCATTCGACAATAGCGCAGAACAAGACAGCAGAATGGAGTAGAAAGTTCGCAAAGCCAGTTTCCTGGTACGGATAACGTTGGCGATCACGCGGTCGCCGCGAATGATCATCCACTTCAAAAACCACGACTCGGCGACTCGTCGTGCATCGCGTTGTTACCCGCCGATACCGATAAACCTATCCGTCGCGAGGCTTCTTCCCATTGTACCAGGTAAGTATGGCAGTTCCGATTCTTGAACATGCTTTCGAAACGCCGTAGTAGAGGTAGCCCCAAGAAATTACTGCACCCAAAAATGCAAGACCGCAAATTACCGGCAAAACAATCAAAGAAATGAGAGTGTCAGGGAAACGAAGACCAGGATCGCCGTTGAATGCAGCAAATAGCGTGGTGAACAGCAGTAACAGAAAGAACGGAGCCGAGAATATCGCAACAGTCCCAATCCGCTCCCGCGCGGAAAGACGCTCTCTCATGCATGTGCCCGTCGCCACGCAGACCAATGCGACGAAGCACAAGAGCCCGAACAACGCTGACGCGAGAAATGGATGTGCCACGGTATTCGGACGAGTCGTCGAACTGCCAGCAAGAGTTGTTCTGTCGGGTAACGGTACGGATCACGTGGTCGCCGCGAACGATTGACCACTTCAAACAACGCAACTCGGCGACTCACGTGCATCCGATGGTTATCCCGCCCCTGGTCGAACGCGTGGAATCGTGAGAAAGCTCATCACACCCCGAAGTCCGAGGAAGGCGATTGGCAGGAAGTACAGGCACGGAACAACGTAGAAGTAGACCGTGTGATACGCATATTCGGAAATCGCGACTAGAAATGCACATGCTGTGACGAAACCCAGAAGAAGCCGCAGAGAGACACGTGTTTTTGTGAGCCAGATGAAGACGCTGGCGACGCCCACCAGGCAGAGAACTGAATTTAAGACAATCAAACTGCTGTCAGGGCGAAATCGTTCAGTTCCATCGTGCATAATCTCCGTTGCCGGATAGAAAATTGGGAAGCCGCTTAGTAAGTAAATGCGGTCAACAAATACGTGTGATTCTGGAGTGTTGATGCGATTGAAAATCTCGGTGGAGTCCGTAAATGGATGGGCAGGGACATTCATCCACAGCGCAACCAACGCCCACACTGCCGCTCCAATAGCGGCGGAAAGACAAAATTTTCTTGGTGCCACAGAGTTCATGTGAGAATGCTTTCGGGATAACAATATAATTATCCCGGCTCAGACCGGGGATAAAGTGAATATCGGGGGTTTTATCCGACTGCGTTGCCGGTGGCGGCCCCTCATTGAGATTGATAGCTTATCCCCTTCGGGATCGCAGCGTCAAATCTTTCGCTCCTTGTCCCGACCCCGTTCTGATTGTCGCGAGATGCTGCTGCGATAGCATTTCGGTGCTTTGTCGACTGGGGCGGGGAATCAACGATCGACAGATTGCGGGAAGCGCTCGATAGAGCACCCTTTGGGAAGAGTGATCGAAAGTAATTCCTGATTTGGAATCGTCGCTACGCCGAATTCTCACGTCAAAACTTCGTCGAAACGCTTCGCATCGAGCGAGAAAGAGGATTCATGAGCCGGCGACGAGCGGGTGCTTTGGAACACCTTCGGTACCATGGGTGGCCCCACCGATGCTCGCTGATTGGGCGACCTGTTCTCACCGAAGGGCCGGATCGCAACCGAGGCATTCTCGCTGGTGGGATGTACCGGGTCAAGTTTTGGGGGTTTTGCCGTCCACCTACCAGCTGGCACCATGCACGACGTCTGATCCGGGAGCTAGCACACCACCGGATTATCGACTGCCACGCTATCGCTTATCTCGCATTCTGCCCTCGCCTCACGCCGACAGTTTTCCGTAGAGCGTTTCATGGCCGACCGACCGAAACGGACGCGGAATCGCTAAACCCTCTCTTGACAACGGCTTGGCGATATCCGAAAACTGAGAACGTTCACGAAGAGGGTTTCCTTCGGGGAGCTTTTTCAAAACGTGGAATTCATCCGCCACACCAGTTAACGCACAAAGCCGAGAGCAAACGCCCTCGGCTTTTTCGCGTTTTCTCCCGTGTTTGACGCACTTTTGCGAACCGGCGAACTTCTTAGAGCGCTCTCGCGCCGTCGACGTTCTGCCCGTCACCAACCGCCGACGCCAATTCTCACCCCAAACTCTCGCGCTCTCTGCGCCAATTGCCCGTTCTGGTTAACAACCCGGTTGGTTTCGGGGTCGGAATGAACCGGACGCGGAAAGGGTTGTGCGAGATGGATCGCTTGTGGCAGCATACCGGTTTCGATCACCGCGTCGCACAGGCGATACCCTAAGGGATCATCGACGTCGGGAGATCCGGATGCGTCTGTCGCGATGGCAAGACTTAATGAATTTGGTTTGCGGCACGGCTTTGAAATAGTGGAATCGCCATGGCGAGCATGGCAGAGACTTGCAGGGCAATAGAGCATGGACTGGGAGAATCTTCGCGTAGTCGCTTGCAGGATCAACTTAGGGAGAGAGGCTGGCGGGGATGTGGCTTCCGCTTCTGCTGCGCTGGCTGAAGTGTTGTCAAATGATCCCTCGCTAAAGGTGGATCCGGTCAGGGGCGAAAGTAAACTTGAGGCTGCACCGGGGGAAGTGTTTTGGCACCAGTGCTGGACGCCGTGCCGCGGTCTTCCTGTCGGGTTTGAGTTGCTTGTCCCGTTTTCGATCGAGGGAGCGGTAAAGGGACTTGAGACGTTGCGAAAGTTCAACGATGTATTCGATGCGAGGTTGACTGTCGGATTTGAGTCTGCAGCAACCGTTACAATCAATTTTCAAAGGGGAACGCCGGTCCATCATCGTGACAGCAAGCTATTGGCTGCCTTGAATGTTCCCCTTCGAGATGGAGGTGCCGATCTATTCGATGCTTCCGCGTCCTGCGCTTTGCACGTGTTGCAGCGGCTTGGACTTGCTGGAAGGATGCATTTGTCGCTTGATTCCGGGAAGCACGTTTTCGAGCCTACGATGTGCAAGCTTGAGGATGGCGAACTCCACGGCAACGGTAATGACTGGAGATTGTTGATTGCCGCTCGGAAAATCGTCAATTTTGGAACCGCGGAGTCCACATGGAATGTGATGCGACAGTGTGCGGCAAATCACCTCGGTGCTGCGAGCTACATTAGGCTGCGGTACAGTTGCCCTGAGGATGAAGTGCACGAATGCGTTGCGTATCTCGCTAAGACACACCGTGTCTGGCGATTGAGGGCCGATGTAATTGCGAGCGAGCAGTACAGTCCCTTCGCCGATCCTGGATGTGCGGCGAGGCTTCCTGCGTGGACAGCAAGTATCGCCCCAAAAGGTTTCGCACCAGTGCCAGTTGTTGGTGCCTCAGCGGAATACCGGAAAGGCGAAGCAAGCCTTCTGGTGCATACCGATCGAGGGCTCGAATGGCTCAACGACATCCTTGAGACTTCCGGCTTGTCCAGTAACGCTCAGCTGCTGGAACAAGATGAAATCTATCCCGAGCTGTAAGAAGGTGGAGAGCAATGCCATTTCCTGACGTGCAGCTTGATCGCGGCGCGACCCTGGAGGAAGCGTTCTCGCAATCGCTCGCCGCTTTCGAAGCTGCCGGTGTCTACGCACACAAGCACGAGCTCGCGGAGCCGTTGCCAGGAGTTGGGATGGTGTTCTCCTGTCACGAAGACGGGAAGAACTGCATGTTCATTGTCCGCGTTGATCCATGGGACGATGCCAGTGCTCAAGAGGTTTTGGCATTGGCGACTGCGTTAGCGAAGGCTCCTCCATTTATGCGAACGTCGAGCTATCACTTTATCTCGGCATTCCCGGTTCCGGAGGAGCTGACGGAGCGGCTTGCGGAGATTGCCTCGGCGTGAGGCAATCGGGAATCGCTGTTGCTAGCCCTTGGCCCCAGCCGGTGCTGCCTTTAGATTTCCGTAAAGCGTTTTCAGCCCTGCCGACCGAAACGGACACGGCCCCCGACACCAATGCTCACCCCAAACTCTCGCGCTCTCTGCGCAGAACGCCCGTTCTGGTTAACAACCCGGTTGGTTTCGGGGTCGGTATGAACCGGGTTGGAAAGTGCCCTGCCAGACGGCTCGAGTGTGGCAGCATTCCATCGGACGTCTTCCGATCGCATATCGGTTTTCGGCTGCAGCAACGTCTCTCAAACGAGATGGTACGCGTTTGAATTACTACCAACACTGTCGCATTCCTAGTTCACGCACTCGATGAAGATTGATCCACCGTTGGATTGATGTCTTCTCGTATTCACGTGCCCCGTCATGCCACTCAGTTGCGGAATAGGGAGTGATTGCACGTTAAAATGCACAGACGCCACTGTGAGCCGCGGTGCGAATTGACCATCACGTCGGACCGCCAGGCCAGCAAGCTGATAGTGATACCATCGACGATTTCCCTTCCACCATGGCTGAAGACCGAAATGAGGTTTAATCGGCTGAAAGAACGGTTTCGATTCTGTCCCCGGTGCTCAGGAGTCCGCGCGTGGATCCCGATGAGAGAGAAGGATGAAGGCTACATCGTTAGCCGCGATTTGATATTCGGTGCGCCCTCGCTTTGCGTGGGCACTTTCGAGTGTCGCTGCTGCGGTCTCCAACAAGAGTTCAAGCAACGACGATGGCCGCCCTCGGTCTGTCGGCGATTGAAAGAGATGGATCCCCATGAAGAGTACAACGAATGGCTCACGCGTGAATCCAGGTCGAAGAGGCAGGCTTTAGACAGAGAGATCGGCTCCCGAAAAGAGCGGTACATGGAAACTCACAGCGAATTGGCGCGGTTTCCCCGGAGACACGAGGCCGTCTTTAATGACGAAAATGAGCACAACCCTCTAATTCTAGAGAACTGCTCCGGATGCGATGGCTCGGGAGCAGCGAGGGAAAAGGTCTGCACCTCATGTGGAGGTAGCGGGCTTACGGGGCAAGTGGTGCCGTACTTTTTAAATGATCATCCTGTTGCATTTGTGCGACCAAACAAACA